>OZ241989.1:0-2624990 GCA_965204495.1 Candidatus Hopanoidivoransaceae bacterium | reverse complement strand
TTCGGTGGAATAGGTCTTGGCTCTGGAGCGGCCGACCGACATGATGCCCCGCATCTGCCCTTGAGTGCGCCTCATCATCCACCCGAAGAACAGGATGAGCAATAGCACAGGCAGCAGAACCACCCCCCATGTGCTCCAGAAGCTGCCGCCGGGCGTTTTGAACTCGCTCTGGCTGATGTTGGCGATGATGGCACGGTCTTCTGGCAGAAGCTCCAGCGGACCGGTCGTGCGGAAGTCTTCGCCGGAGACGAGCTTGCCTTTGATTTTGCCGTTGTTGTTGTTGATCTCAACGCTCTCTACTTCGCCGTTTTCGGCCCTCGTCAGAAAATCGCCGAAGAGGATCTCTTGACTGCTGTCGCTGGAGAAGACATTGGGCCAGATCAAAAATCCGAGCGGTGTCTAAATGCTCGGCTAGGTGCCATTGCTTAATTCTAAGGGCAATAACGGAATTTAGAGGGCGCGGGGCGAGCGAAGATAAACTCAATCTGTGGAGCGAACAGCCGTCAAGCCTGCTTGGTATTTGTGGGAAGCGATTGTGGCTATGGTGATTGCTATCTTCGCCACAATTGTCGCGGGGGCCGTAGCTCTTGTTGTGATCGGCAGCCGTGCTGCTGCTCCGACGGGAGAAGGCGCCTATCTGGGACGGGTCGCGGCGCAGTTGGAGCTTGGCGCAACGCCTAGCGCGCCGGGTTTCTCGCTTACGGAGACGCTTGTTCTGCAGATGCCGCTGTGGTTGGGTTTGCTGGTTTTTCCTTGGATAATGCTGCGGCGGCGGGGCATGAGTTTTGCGGGGGCCACTGCTTTCACGCAGAAAGTGCGCGATATCCCTATCGGATTGGCTGTGGGGGCGGTGGCGCAGTTCCTGGTGATACCCCTGTTGTATCTGGCGCTCTCGCCGCTGATAGATTCCTATGACCTGTCTGAACCGGCTCGTGCGCTCACCGACAGGGCCAACGACCCGCTCGGCATAGTGCTGCTCGTGCTGATAGTGCTGATAGGCGCGCCCTTGGTGGAGGAGATCTTCTTCCGGGGAGTCATGTTCGCCACCCTCAAAGACAGATGCAAGCCTTGGGTCTTGGTGGCTGTGACTTCTCTGATATTCATGGCTTTTCATTTGGGACAGGTGCTTCAATATCCGGGCTTGCTGCTGTTCGGCGTCTTGGCGGGTGTATTGTATTACAAAACAAAACGCCTCGGGGTGGCAATCTGGGCGCATGTCGGGTTCAACGCCGTGACTGTCGTTGCTCTGCTCGCGACATGACTGGCTTCTCGCATAAACGACCTATCGCACAACTGGCTTCTCCCACAACCGACCTATCGCACAACCGGCTTCTCGCATGACAGAAACTTTTACCCTGATTCCTGACCGCTTCAAGCGCATCAAGAAAGCTTTCCGCCGAAGATCGGAAGGCAAAGTCGGGGCTTTGTCTTGGGTGGTCGGAATCATTCTGGTGGCTGGCAGCGCGCTTTTCGTGTTCTCGCAGCTGCAGCCCAACCTCATCTTCAGAACCAACACGCCCACAGGGGGCGACATGGGCGCGCATGTGTGGGGGCCTCAATATCTGAAAGACCACATGTGGTCGTGGGGGCGGCTGACCGGCTGGGCGCCCGACTGGTATGCAGGCTTCCCGGCCTTTCACTTCTATATGGTCATTCCGTATCTGGCCATCGTGCTTTTGTCTTATGCGCCGCTCATCTCCTATGGCGTGGCGTTCAAGATCGTGGCGGTTTCGGGGGCCGTTCTGCTGCCTGTGGCGGCTTGGGCGTGCGCTCGGCTCATGCGGCTGCGCTTTCCGGTGCCCGCGCTGTTCGCCTTGGCCACCCTGCCGTTCTTGTTCAACGATCTCGGCGCACGAGGCGCGGCCGGAGCTATATACACGCACATATGGGGAGGCACGCTGCCTTCGCTGATGGCAGGTGAGTTCGCATCCATAATCGCTCTGTCGCTGGCGGTGCTGGCTTTCGGCATCGCCTATCACGGCATTCACAAAGGGGGATACAGGATTGTCGGGGCCATAACCATCGCGCTTGTGGGGCTTTGCCATCTCATCATGGCGTTCTTCGTGCTCGGCGGGCTGATGATTTTGCTGATAGTCCACAAAAATCGCGGTGCTGCGGCCCGCTGGCTGGCTGTGGTGCTGCCGCTGGCTGGGCTGTTGGGGGCTTTCTGGGCTTTGCCGTTCTGGGTGCGACGCGACTATTTCAACGACATGGGCTGGGAGCGAACGAATATCTACTGGGAATTGCTGTTCCAAGACAACTGGCGGTGGATGATCGTGCTGGCGGCAGCGGGGGCGACTGCCACCATCATCTATCGGATCAGGCTGGGGTGGTTCTTGATCGGCAATTTGATATTGTGGGCGAGCCTGTTCAGATGGCTGCGATTTCCCGGAGACCGGCTCTGGAATGCCCGTCTTACGCCTTTTTACAACCTGTCGCTCTGGCTTCTGGCAGCTTTGGGCGTTGCGGTTCTCATCTGGCGGCTTTTCGGCAGAAACATCAGAGGCATATTCGCCCAAGGAGTGCGAGAAGAAGCAGCGCAAGAGACGGCAGGCAGAGAGCTCGTCTTGAAATGGTACGACATACTCGCCTACGGGGTGACCTTGGTGGCCTTGGTTGCGATATTGCTGAGCTTGGGGATGCCGGTCTGGCTGGACATCATGCTGCTGATCGCTTGGCTGCTAATCATACTGCTGCGGCACCTAGGCAGATATGTGACAGACCCTGTGAAGAAATTCTTCGGCAAGTTCGGCGACAACATCTATTACGGCTCCTTCGGGGTCATCGGCGGCTCGGTGGCGATTTTTGCCATAGACAGCTACTTCGGCAGCGGTTTCGCCGAATGGAACATCCAGACTTTTCTCTCCACCAGCAGCGCGGAAGCCGAACGGCTGGCTGGCGAGTTTTCCACGCTCATAAGGCTGCTGGCTTGGGGCGGCTTGATATTCGCTGGAGTGGAGCTGGCTCAATATTGGCTGCGGATATACCGCCTCAGCGAAAGACAGGGCAGAGAGCTTGCGGCTGCGGCGGTGCTGGTGGCTTCGCTGGTGTTTTTCGTCTCGCTGGCCACTCCCGCAAGGGCCTTGTGGGAGTTCGGAGAGTCGGGAACAGTGGAAATAGACGAGAGGGATGACCAAGGCAACATTGTTTTTGAGGAGAGCGGCCTGCCTGCCAGAGACAACAGGCAATATTACGCTTTCAGGCTTCCTCTTTTCGGATGGGACTGGAATGTCTACCAATTCACCGATGAGAGCAAGCAGCACGCTTTCAATGTGGTGCCTTTCTGGGCCGCCTACAACTTCTCAGGCTATGAAGGCAGAGCGGGATACCCGGAATACCAAGAGATGCTGCGTACCATGCAGGATGTGGGCGAGAGCTATGGCTGCGGCAGGGCTATGTGGGAATACAACAAGGATGTTCTGGATCCCTATGGCACGCCGATGGCGCCCATGCTGCTGCCGTATTGGAGCGACGGGTGTATTGATTCCATGGAAGGGCTCTATTTTGAGTCGTCAGCGACGGTGCCGTATCACTTCTTGAACCAGTCGGAGCTGTCGGAAGGGCCGAGCCGACCGATGCGAGCCAACAAATTCGGCATTCCCAATGTCTATAGCCCCTTGGACATACCCCGAGGCGTGGAGCATATGCAGCTCTTGGGCGTGCGCTATTACATGACTGCAACAGAACCGGACGGGTCGGAGCGAACGAAATTAGAGGCCCGCGCCCACCCCGACCTCACCGAGATAGCGGCATCTGGGCCTTGGACGATCTTTCTGGTGGAAGACTCTGAATTGGTGGTGCCGCTGGAATACGAACCGGTCGTCTGGGACGGCATCGGCAACAGTCAAGAAGACTGGCTGCCTCACTCTGCCACCTTCTACAACAGCTATGACCGCTCTGTGTTCCCGGCAGCCTCGGGGCCTGAAGATTGGGCCAGAGTGCCAGTCGGCGAGCAGAACTTTCCCCGCAAGCGACTGCCTGTGGTGCAAGTTTTTGACATAGACACCACGGACGACAGCATCTCTTTCTCGGTAGACAGGGTGGGCCAGCCGGTGCTGGTGAAGGCTTCCTACTTCCCCAACTGGCAGGCTTCAGGGGCGGACGGGCCTTGGCGGGTGGCTCCGAACCTCATGGTCGTCATTCCCACTTCGCAAGATGTGACGCTCAGCTACGGCTGGACGCCAGTGGATGTTCTGAGCTATCTGCTCACTGGCGCGGGCGTGCTGGTGATCGCGCTGCTGTTGTGGAAGCCGTCTGCGATACCTTGGGGGAGAAACCCCGTGAGGGTGCGGCGAACCCGCCGCTGAGCTGTGCTTGCTTTCGTGGCTCAATGCCTGCTTCTGCGGTTCACTGCCTGCCTGCGTGATTGAGAGCTAGTTTCTGTGACTCAGTCTGTGAGCGTCGTTCTGCCTGCCTACAATGCGGCCGGTGTGGGGGGCAGCACCACAGCGGGGGGCAGTATCGCACGGCTGCGTGCCGAGTTGAGCTATGACCCGCTGGAGATAATCGTGGTGGATGACGGCTCTGCGGACAACACCGCTGCTGAGGCGCGGCAGGCCGGGGCGGATCTGGTGATTGAATTGCCTCGCAACAGGGGCAAAGGCGCGGCTGTGAAAGAAGGAGTGCTGGCGGCCAACGGGGAAATCGTGGTATTCACCGATGTGGATCTCTCGTATGGGCCTGAAGTCATAGGGGAGGCGGTGAAAGCGGTTCAGGAGGGTGCGCTTGCTTGCGTCGGTCAGCGCAAAGTGGATACAGGCACGGCTTTTCGCAAGGTCGGCAGCAGGCTCGTCAAATGGCGCACACGCAAATTGCTGGGCGAAGACTTTGACACCCAATGCGGCCTAAAAGCTTTTGAAGGCGATCTTGCCAAGCAGATTTTTGCCGCTGTGAAGACAGACCGCTTCGCTTTTGACATAGAGGTTTTTTTGATTATGAAAATCTGGGGTGTGCGGTTTGAGACGATAGATGTGGTTGCGGAGAAGCGGCAGACTTCCACTGTGCGAGCTTGGCGCGACGGCTTTGACACGCTTCGGGACTCTGCGCTGATAGCTCGCCGAGCTCGCAAAGGCGCCTACGAGCGCGGCTAAGGCAGGGTGGCTGATGAAGGATGCGTTGGAGCGGATAGTCAAGTCGTATGACATTCGCGGCATCGTGCCAGATGATCTGGATGCTGATCTGGCTGCCCGGTTCGGGGCAGCGTTTGCGCGGCTCTGGCAAGAGGAAGACCCTTCTGTGGTGAAGGTGCTTTGCGGGCGCGATATGCGGGCGAGTGGCGAAGAGCTGTCGCAGGCTTTTATGGAGCAGGCGGCAAGGCAAGGTCTGGATGTTCTTGACCTCGGCGTTATCTCTACCGACATGCTGTATTTCGCCAGCGGCTGGCTGGACGCGCCCGGGGTTATCTTCACTGCCTCGCACAATCCTGCCGCCTACAACGGCATAAAAGCTTGCCGCAAAGGCGCAGTCCCCATCGGCATGGGCACAGGGTTAGAACGGGTGAAGGAGCTGGCAGCGGGCTTTGCTGAGCCCAGCCCAGAAGCCTCTGAGATTTCAGGCCGTATCACCAAATGTGATGTGTTGAAAGAATTCGTAGCACATACCTATTCGTTTGCGGATTTGAGCAATCTGAAGCCGCTTAAAGTCGTGGTGGATTGCGCCAACGGCATGGGCGGTCTCGTAGCCCCTGCCGTGTTCGAAGGACTGCCCTTTGAGACGGAGTTTCTGTATACCGAGCTAGACGGCACTTTCCCCAACCACCCGGCCGACCCGATGGATGCCAGCAATCTCGTTGATTTGCAAAAGCGAGTCGGCGAGCTTGACGCCGATGCGGGAATAGCCTTTGACGGCGACGGCGACCGCGTGTTCTTCATAGACGAACAAGGAACGCCCCTGTCTGGCTCCACCGCCCTGAGCATTCTCGCCGCCTCAGCACTAGCCCGCACCCCCGGCGCAACCGTGCTCTACAGCGCGGTGTGCTCGCAGGCCGTGCCAGAAATCATAACCGAGCTAGGCGGCAAAGCCGTCTGCACAAGAGTCGGCCACTCCCACATCAAAAAGCAAATGGCCGAAACGCAAGCCACCTTCGGCGGCGAACACTCCGGCCACTTCTATTTCGCCCGCAACTACAGAGCCGACTCAGGAGTAATAGCCGCCCTAGTGCTCCTAGAACATCTATGCACCACAGGCCACCCCCTAAGCCACCTCCGCCAAACCAACGAACGCTACGCAGCCTCCGGCGAGCACAACATCTCAGTTCCAAACCCAAACAAAGTGATAGAACACCTAGCCAAAACCTACAGCCACCACCCCCAAGAACGCATAGACGGCCTAACCATAAAAGCCGACACTTGGCGCGCCAACATCCGCCCCTCCAACACAGAACCCCTCCTACGCATAAATGTAGAAGCAAAAACCCAACAAAATTGCGATATCCAGCTTTCAAATATAACCAACCAAATCTCGGCATACTGAATATATGGGAAGCAGTCTTTCAGAACGGGTCGGGGCGATATCGCCGTCCGCCACGCTAGCCACAGACGCCAAAGCCAAAGCCCTCAGAGCAGCCGGCGAGAATGTGATCGGCTTTGCGGCTGGCGAGCCCGATTTCCCGACCCCCGACTACATCGTAGAAGCAGCCGTAGGAGCCTGCCGCGACCCTCGCAACCACGGCTATACCCCTGCCGCTGGCATCATGGAGCTTCGCGAAGCCATCGCTCAGAAAACGCTGCGCGATTCCGGGCTGGAGGTGAAGCCGACCGATGTGGTGGTGACTTGCGGCGGCAAGCACGCCGTCTATAACGCCTGCGCCGCCTTGCTGAACCCTGGCGACGAGGTGATACTGCCGGCACCCTACTGGACGACATATCCCGAACCGGTGCGTCTCTGCGGAGCAGTGCCCGTGGAGATTCTGGCTGACGACCGAAGCGGCTTTAGGGTGAGCGTGGAGCAGCTGGAGGCAGCCCGAAGGCCTCGCACCAAAGCTCTTATTTTCGTGTCGCCTTGCAACCCTACCGGTGCGGTGTATTCCCGTGAGGAGATCGTGGCTATCGGCGAGTGGGCTGCCGAACACGGTATCTGGGTGATCACCGACGAGATATACGAGCACCTCGTGTATGGCGACCACAAGCACTATTCCATGCCCGCTGAAGTGCCCGAAGTGAGCGAACGCTGCGTGATCGTGAACGGCGTGGCCAAGACATACGCCATGACAGGCTGGCGCATCGGCTGGCTCATCGCTCCGCCGGAGGTGGCGAAGCTGGCTACTACGCTGCAGTCGCATCAGACTTCCAACATGTCGAATGTGGCGCAGCGGGCCGCATTGGCTGCTGTATCGGGGGATCTGGATGCCGTGGCTGAGATGCGTGTTGCGTTTGACCGCCGCCGTCAGGTGATGCACCACAAGCTGAGCGGCATGGAGGGCGTGAGCTGCATGGAGCCGGAGGGTGCGTTTTATGCCTTCCCTTCGTTTGAGGGCGTGCTGGGGCAGACGATTGCCGGCAAAAAGGCTGAGACCACTCTGGAGCTTTCCGACATCGTGCTGGAAGAAGCCAAGATCGCATTCGTAGCGGGCGAGGCGTTCGGCGCGCCGGGCTACGGGCGGTTCTCTTTCGCATTGGGGGACGACGCTCTCGCAGAGGGGATGGATCGGCTCGCCGAGCTGCTCGGAGGATGACTGAAGTTCGCCCCTATGGGGAGTGGCCGTCGCCGATAACGGCAAGAGTCATTTCAGAAGGCACAACGAGCGTGGGGGAGGTGGTGCCGGACGGAGACTGCCTCTGGTGGTCGGAGCATCGGCCTTCTACCGGCAGCACTGCCATCATGCATCTCTGCGCTGGGGAAGACGAGGCATTTCAAGCCACGCCGACCGAAGCCAATGTGCGCACCCGTGTGCATGAATACGGCGGCGGAGCATGGTGGGCCGAGGGAGGAGTGTGCTATTACAGCGACGATTCCGATGGGTGCTTGCGGAAGATAGTGGTGCGCGGGAGGGACGGCAGGGATGGTGGGAGTGATGGCGGAAATAGTGGGGCATCCGAAACTGCAGAGCCTGTTTTGCTGACTCAAAACGAGCCAGACTTTGCCGACCGCTGGGCCGACATGCGTCTCACTCCGGATGGCAACTGGCTTGTGTGCGTTCGCGAACGGCACAGCACAAAAACTACAGAAGCATGCTCGGAAACTTCTGCTGCGGACGGCGGCGCAGAGTCAAGGGGCGGAGCAGAGTCGGGGCGTGGAGCAGCACTGGAGAGCGGAGCAGAGCTAGAAGGCGAATCGCGTGATTCTGAAGAAGCTGCTCACCTGATGCCGACAAACGAGATTGCTGCGGTGGCGACTGACGGTTCGGGTGAAATCGTGACTTTGGTGAGCGGGGCGGATTTCTATGCTGCGCCGCGACCTTCGCCTGACGGCAGCCGGCTGGCTTGGCTGAGCTGGGATCTGCCTGATATGCCCTGGGACAACACTAATCTTTGGGCGGCTGAGCTGCGTGATAATGAAGAGTTCAACCCCCGCTGTCTGGCTGGAAGACATAGCAGCCCAGCAAGCAGCGAGCACAGCGAGGCGGACGAATGGGTGTTTCAACCAGAGTGGCACGGCTACGCTCTGACTTTCGTTTCCGACAGAGGCGGCTGGTCTTCGCTGTGGATGGCTGAGTTTTCTCCTAGCGGAGCAGCGGCCCCGCGCAGGCTGGTGGAGTATGGGGATGCCGAGATACAAGTGCCGCATTGGGTCTTCGGGCAGTCGCGCTATGCCCACGCCAAGACAGGTCTAGCTTGGGCTACGACACGGGCAGGGCGAGACGAGCTTCACTTCGGAGCAGGGGTGGCGTTCAATGAATGCTCTTCGGTCGTCTCGGTGCAGGCGTGGCGTGGAGGCGTTGTGGCTCTTGTTGGTCGGTGGGATTCCAGCCCGGAAATCGTGCTGCTAACGAAAGAGGGCGGTAGTGTCGCTAAAGAAGTCATCCGACCTGCTTCGGGGCCGCATTTTGACAAGGGGTTCTTCCCGCCCCCAGAAATGATTACTTTCGCAACGGGCAGTTCTGTGCTTACCCAGCAATTGAACAGGGAAGAGGCCGAAGGTTCAACGAACTACTTTGCATCTGGCAGTTCAGAAGGCAGTTCCCCAAATTCCCAATCATCAAGCACAGCAGATTCCAAAACTGAAGTCAATTCCGCACACGAAGTCGCTCATGCCCTTTATTTTGCACCGGCGCATCCTGAGTTTGCCGGCCCGCAAGATGCCCTTCCGCCGCTTATCGTGGTGGCGCACGGAGGGCCGACTGGGGCCGCCCGCCAAGAACTCTCTTGGAGCCGCCGCTACTGGACTAGCCGAGGCTTTGCCGTAGTGGATGTGGATTATCGCGGCAGCACAGGTTACGGGCGAAAATACCGCAACGCCTTGGACGGACTCTGGGGAGTGGCGGATGTGGAAGACTGCATCGCTGCGGCCCGGCATCTCTGCGATCGTGGCGATGTCGATCCGCAACGCCTCGCCATCAAGGGCGGCAGCGCAGGAGGCTACAGCGTGCTTTGCGCCCTCGCCTTCCACGACATCTTCGCAGCAGGAGTGAGCCGCTACGGAATCGCCGACTTGGAAGCCCTGGCCCGCGACACCCACAAGTTTGAGTGCCGCTACCTTGACCGACTAGTCGGCCCCTATCCCGCCGACCGAGCCACCTACATAGAGCGTTCGCCGATAAACCATGTGGAGAAGCTGTCGTGTCCGATGCTGATACTTCAGGGCTTGCAAGACAAAGTGGTTCCGCCTCAGCAAGCCGAAGCGATGGTGGATGCCCTAAAGCAGCGCAAACTGCCCTATGCGTATCTCACATTTCCCGAAGAAGGGCACGGCTTCCGCAACGCCGCTTCCCAGATTGCCGCCCAAGAAGCCGAGCTGTCTTTCTTCGGACAGATTTTCGGTTTCACTCCCGCTGATGCCGCCGCCCCAGAGTTCCAAGCGGTAGAAGTCGCAGGGGGGCAGCTTGGCTAGCCAAGTCTGAAAGCGGCTTGCTGCGTCTAAGCTTCTTGTATGGCTAAAACTACGCACTCTTTAGGTCAAGGCGATCCTGCTCCGGCGTTCAGTCTGTTGGATCAGGACGAGAACGAAGTTGCGCTTTCGGATTTTGCCGGGCGCAAGCTCATGGTGTTCTTCTATCCGAAGGCTCTTACGCCTGGCTGAACCAATCAGGCGTGCGGCATGCGTGACATAGCTGCGGAAAAGCTGGATTCTGAAGCGACTGCAATCGTGGGCATCAGCGGGGATGCGCCTGCGAAGCAGAAGAAGTTTGACGAGAAGCACTCGCTGGGGTATCCGCTGCTTAGCGATCCCGACCATGAAGTTGCCGAGGCGTTTGGGGTGTGGCGTGAGAAGAAGCTGTATGGGCGAAGCTTTTTGGGGATCGTTCGGTCGGCTTTTTTGATTGACGAAGAGGGGAAGATTGCTGAGGCGTTTTACAAGATAAGCCCGAAGGATACGCCTGTGAAGCTGTTGGCGGCTTTGGAAGCGGCATAGTGGCTGGGTGAACCGCAGGGCAACGGCGCATCTTTTTTATGCTCAGACAAGAAAACTCGCCTAAAAAAGACACGCCGTCCCCCTGCTACCCTTGGTGACTGTCAAGAGAGCATAATTAGGAGATAAATCATATGCTTTTACCACCGGAGGAGGTTATTCCTCATCGGGCGCCGTTTTTGTTTCTTACGGAGGTTACCGAGGTGGTTGACGGCGAGCACGCCACGGGGTATTGGGATGTTGGAGACGAGCCGTTTTTTGGGGGGCATTTTCCGGGGCGGCCTACTTTGCCGGGGGTGATTATGGTGGAGTCGCTTGCGCAGCTGGGGGCTTATCTGGTGCTGCAGGCTCCTCGGTATCAGGGCAAGCTGCCTTTGTTCGGGGGGATTGGGAAGGTGCGGTTTCGGCGTCAGGTTGTGCCGGGGGAGCGGCTGGATTTGCATGTGGAAGCCATCAAGCTTTCTGCGCTATCGGGGAAGGCTCAGGGGGTGGCTTCGGTGGGGGGCGAGAAAGCCTGCGAAGCTGAGCTGATGTTTGTGATGGTGGCAGCTTGAAGGTGGCTGCGGGTCGCAGCTTGAGCGGCCCACAGCTTGAGAAAACCCTGCTAGCTCGGCGGAGCGAAGACTAGGGTGGCGTTGTGGCCGCCGAAGCCGAAGGAGTTGGAAAGCGAAATGCCCGGCTCCCATGGTTGCTCCTCGGCTACTACATGGATGGGCGCCATGTCGGGGTCGGGGGTGCGATAGTTGGCGGTGGGGGGCAGCACGCGATGCTGCATAGACAGCGACACCGCAACCGCTTCCATCGCGCCGGCAGCCCCTAGCGGATGCCCTGTTACGCCCTTGGTTGAAACCACAGCCGGGCCGGGAGTGCCGAACACTTTTACTATGGCCTCAGCTTCGTTGGCGTCGTTCAGGGGGGTGGAGGTGCCGTGAGCGTTTATATAGACGACTTCGCTGGCCGCGATGCCGGCATCGGCCAGAGCCAGATCCATGCAGGCAGTTGCACCGACACCGCCGGGCGAGGGAGCAGTGATGTGATGGGCATCGGCGTTGGTGGCATAGCCGATGACCTCAGCCAGAATGTTTGCCCCGCGCTCCAGAGCGTGCTCTCGCTCTTCCATCACTATCACGGCAGAGCCTTCGGCGTGCAAGAAGCCGTCTCGCTCCAAGTCGAACGGGCGAGAGATGCCCGCAGAGGATGTGGCCGTCATGTTGATGAAGCTCTGCGTGCCGGTGGGGGTGTTGGAGGCTTCTGAGCCGCCGGCCACCATCACATCGCAACGTCCCGAGCGGATCGTGTTGAATGCGCTGCCGATGCTCTGGGTGCCGGCCGCGCAAGCTGTTGTGGAAGTTTCGCACGGGCCTGTGAAGCCGTAGCGCATAGACACAGCGGCAGAGCCGGCGTTGGGCATCATCATCGGCACCAAGAAAGGCGACACTCGCCTCGGGTTTTTCTCATTCACCAGCACTTGCGATTCAATGGACGAAAGCCCGCCTACGCCTGTGCCGATGTGCACGCCGATGCGGTCGGGGTCGCATTGCAAGTCGCCGGCTTGCTCCAGGGCTTCGGCTGCTGCCGCCAGAGCGAACTGGGCGAAGCGGTCGTGGCGGCGGACTTCCTTGGGGCTTTCAAAGAAGGGGGAGGGGTCGAAGCTGTCTACCACCAGCGGCGGGGCAGGCGGTTCGCTGCGAAGACCTCGGAAGAATGCTTCGCTGCCTATGCCAGCAGCGGAAATGATGCCGGTTCCGGTTACGACCGCACGGCGAGGGGCCGTCATCCTTGGGTTTTCGCCGCAATCAGCTCGACTGCTTGGCCGAAAGTCGCGATGTCTTCCAGCTCGTCTTCGTCGATCTCAACGGAGAACTCCTCCTCCAGGGCTTGGACGAACTCTACGATGTCGAGACTGTCGGCGCCGAGATCTTCAATGAAACGAGCTTCCATCGTGATCTTTTCGGGGTCTACGCTCAGCATCTCCACTGCGCAGGTTTTCATCTTTTCAAAATTTGCATCGCTCATGGCTGAATCTCCTTTTGTTCTGCGTTTTATTTTACGCTAGCCCATGCTCATTCCGCCGTCAATCGGCAAGATCGCCCCGGTGATGTAGCCGGCCTCCTCGGAGCACAGAAACCCGACTGCTGCGGCCACTTCTTCGGGCGAGCCGCAGCGACCTAGCGGCACAGCATCCACGATGGCGGAACGCTGGGTTTCGCTGAGCTTCTCCAGCATGGAGGTCTCTATCGGGCCGGGGGCTACGACATTGACCGTGATGCTGCGCCGAGCGTATTCCTTGGCGAGCGATCTGGCTAGCCCGCAGAGGCCGGCTTTGGAAGCGGCATAGTTGGCTTGCCCGGCGTTGCCGCCCAGAGCGACCACGGAAGAGACGAAAATGATGCGCCCCCAGCGGGCACGGCTCATGGCCTTGAGGGCGCGCTGCGACACTCGCCATGCACCTGTGAGGTTGGCATCCAGCACATCGGCGAAGTCGTCTTCTTTCATGCGCGTCATCAGGCCGTCGCGGGTGATGCCTGCGTTGGATATCAGAATTTCCGGCGCGCCCAGCTCGGCTTCTATTTTCTCAAAGGCTGCGTCCACCTCGCTTGTGTCGGTCACATCGCAGCGTACCGCAAAGTGCCGGTCGGGCGCAGGGGAGTGGTGGTGGGTTATGGCGACTCGGCATCCGCTGGCTGCCAGAGCATCCGCGCAGGCCAAGCCGATGCCTACTGCGCCTCCAGTGACTAGGGCGACTCGGCTCAAAGCGGTTTGCGCTCCGCCGCTACATCATAGCACGCCAGCATCACGCGCCCCATTCCAAGACGGCCCCGGCAGAAGTCATGCCTGCGCCGAAGCCTGCCAGCAGCAAGAGGTCGCCGTCGGCAACTCGGCCTTTTTCTACAGCGTCCACCAAAGCGGTCGGGATGGAAGCCGAAGAGGTGTTGCCCGTCCAAGACAGCACCTCCACGATTTTCTCAGAGCCGATGCCGAGACGGTCGGCTGCGGTGGAGATGATGCGGATGTTGGCTTGGTGGGGGATGAGCAGCGAGATGTCTTCAGCCGAGCAGTCGGCTCTCTCCAAGGCTATGCGGCAGGCGTCTTCCATGGCCTGCACTGCTTTGCGGAAGACTTCGCGGCCTTTCATATGGATCGTTCCCGGCAGGTCGCAGTAGATGAGATGCTCCAGCGAGCCGTCGGCGTGCATCGTGTAGCTGAGCAGCCCGCCGGGATTGTCGGAGGCTTCCAGCACCACCGCGCCTGCGCCGTCGCCGAAGAGCACGGCCGTGCTGCGGTCTTCCCAGTCCAAAAAGCGGCTCAAGGTTTCCGAGCCGATGAGCAGCACCTTTTCGGCGCCGCCGAGGATCTGCCCGTGCGCCACCGAAAGCCCATAGACGAAACCCGAGCAGGCGGCGTTGATGTCCATCGCTCCGCAGCTCAGGCCCATAGTTTCTTGCACCGAAGCGGAGGTGGCGGGGATGGTGCGGTCGGGGGTGGTGGTGGCGAGGACTAGAAGGTCGATGTCTTCTGGGGCCAAGCCTGCGATTTCCATCGCTTTGGTGCCTGCATCCACGGCGAGGCTTTTGGTGGAGCCACCGATGCGGCGTTCCTTGATGCCGGTGCGCTCTGTGATCCAAGCGTCGCTGGTGTCTAGGGTGCGCGACAGCTCGTCGTTGGTGACGACTCTCTCGGGTATGCCCATGCCCCAGCCGGTGACGCGGGAGTAGCGGTTCATCTTGGTGCTCATTTTGCGCCTCCTTTGTTATTGCGGCTCTTCCGTGCGCAGCCACGCCAGCGGCTGGTTGGCGAAGACCCGTTCGGTGTCGTGCGCCAGAAAGCCCATTATCTGGCCGGCAAAGGGGGAATAGACCTCCTGATCGCCGACCTTGCCGATGACCGACCCTACAGAAATGCTATGGCCTGCTTGGATGTCTTCGCTGGCGGCGAAAATCCCGGCCGCAGGGCTCACCACGATGCGTTCGTGCACATAGAGGTGCTCGCCTAGTGCCAGATCGGATGTGCCGAGGGATTTGAGGAGCACATCTATGTCGTCGGGGGTGTTGATGCAGTAGGTCTCTTTGGATTTGTCTATCCGCTTGATCATGGCGGTGAGGGCTTTGCCGGGGCCGATTTCCACGAAGGTGCTGCCGCCGTCTGCGATGATATGGCGCATCTGCTGGCACCAGCGCACAGGGCTGCAGAGCTGGCGGCTCAGCAAATCTGGCCAATCGGCGGGATTCGTGTGGGCGGCTGCATCCACATTGGCATAGACGGGGAAATCCGGCTCGCGGAACTCCACTTTGTCTATGGCTTTTGCGAGGCGGTCGGAGGCCGACCCCATGAAAGGCGTGTGGAAAGCGCCGCCGACAGGCAGAGGCATCGCACGCTTGGCACCTCGCGCTTTGGCGGCTTCGCCGGCCGCTGCTACTCGCTCGGGCGCGCCTGCTATGACTACTTGGCCCACCGAGTTGTAGTTGGCCACCCACACATCGCCTTCGGTCTCTTCGCAGGCTGCATCCACTTCTTCGTCGGCCAAACCGAGCACTGCGGCCATGGTGCCTTCTTGTTCTTCAGAGGCTGTCTGCATCGCTTCGCCCCGCTCGGCCACCAGCGAGGCGGCATCGGCGAAGCTGAGCGCGCCTGAAGCAGCCAGGGCCGAATATTCCCCGAGGCTGTGGCCTGCGTGCGCGCTGGGCGAGATGCCCACTAGAGCCAGAGCGTCCAAGGCGATGAGGGAGGTGAGGAATGTGGCCAGCTGCGAATTGCGCGTCTGGCGGAGCACATCGGCATCGGCGCTCACGAGCAGGTGCGCTAGGTCGCGCCCTGTGGTTTCGGACGCTTCGGCGACAAGCTCCCACGAGGGGTGCTCTTGCCAAGCCGCTCCCATGCCTGGGGCTTGCGAGCCTTGGCCCGGATATGTGAAGATGATCATTTAAGTTCTCTGGGATTTGAGCTTTGAAACTGAGTAAGCGGTCGGAATTCTAAAAGACAATCATAGCATGAATGGGGAAAGCCCCTCTAGCCCGAGTGGCGGAATAGGCAGACGCGGAGGATTCAAAATCCTTTGACCTCACGGTCGTGTGGGTTCAAGTCCCACCTCGGGTACTTCTGGCTCTCTCTGATGCGCCCCACTGCTGGCACTCCTCAGGTCTGCCATAGGTTCAGCTTCTCTGCCAAGCTCGTAATCGGCTGGTAGTTGCTGTTCTGGGTGGGCTTGAAAGAGGAGGTCTTGAAGTTTTCCAAGATGTCGACAGATGTGCCTTCGTCGCAGATGCCAGCCATGCCGCTCTGATATGAGTCGTCCAGCGCGACGATGATTTCCTGCAGACGCTCAATGGTGCCGTCTCCGTAGCTTTCGTCAATTGACGGATGAGCCAGCCAATGATAGTTGTGATAGTTGGGGGTTATGGTCAAAAGACGCACGGCCTCAGGATCCACGCTGCCGTCGGCTACGACTCTGTCCCAGACTGTTTTGCTCAGCGCGCCAGCATCGTATTCGCCTTCTTGAACGAGCATCCAAGTGCGGTCGTGCGAACCCGAGTAGCCGACTTCTGAAAAGAACCGTTCGGTGTCTTCAATACCTTCCACTCCCAAAAAGTATTCGGGCATGAGGCGGCCTGAAGTGGAGATTTCATCGCCGAAGGTGAATCTGTAGCCAGCCAGGTCGGTGAGGGTGGTGACGGACAAGTCGGCGCGCACCACGAAAACCGAGCGGAATTTGTCGTCATCCTCGCGCTGGGCTATGGCTTGGGAGTCTTTTGCCAGATTTCGGGCTTGCACTCCGGCCAGTGCGCCGAACCAGCCTAGATGGACTTCGCCGCTGCCGAAATTGGCGACAATGTCCGAGTAGTTTGAAGCGGGCCTGTAGCTGACTTGCAGGTCGCGTCCGCCTAGGAGGTCGCTTTCGGCGAGGTACTGGGCGAAAGAGTTGAAGCGTTCTTCCAGCCGGCACGGATCTTGGTCGGGCACGCCGCTTATCACAAGCTCTGGCACCAGCCCGTCGGAGGGGGCATCGGTGGCCTGGTTCGGCCCTCCACAGGATGCCGCAAACAAGGCGATGCAAACGACGGCCAGCACCGCCGAGAGCGAAGCACGCTTGTTGGCGCCGGGTTTGGGCGATCTGCTTGCTGAAGCGGCAAGACATTTTCTCATTAGTGGCAAGCTTAGCTTCAGGTATTGAATTCTTAGAAACAATCTGCTTTAATTCTGAAGAATGTCTGAGGTTGATTGCTAAAATTGAAGTCGTATGACTCGCAGAGGCTGGCTATGATTCGCAAAAGCCGGCTCAGAAGTTGGCTATTGGCTGGCAGCATTTTGGTGCTCGCCGGTTTGCTGGGCGCAACCACGGCGGTTGCTGCTCAGGAAACGATTCAAGAAGCCGAGCAGCGTCAGGAGCAGATTGAGGAAGAGCGACAAGATGTCAACAACAGGATCGCCTACATCAGCGGACAGCAGCTAGAAATTCTGCAAGGGCGCAACGAAGCTCGCCAAGCCTTTGAGGAGCAGCAAGCCAAGATTCAGGCTGTTCGCCAAGCTCGCAACGCCTCCTCTCTGCGACATCTGCAGCTTCAGGAAGACATAGCGGCATTTCAGACGCAGCTGGACGAGCTGAACCGAGTCAAAACCGACATCGTCGTGCAGCGATATCTGCAAGATCGCACCGATCCCGTAGAGATTCTTTTCTCAAATGTGGATGTAGGAGAAGGGCTTTCGCTGGCCGCCCTCACCGAGACTTTGTTCAGCAACGCAGCCGATGTGGCCGAGCAAGCAAGGGTCGTGAGCGACGATTTGCGGTTGGCTCAGCAGGAGTCGGAGCGGCTGCTGACGGAAATGGCCGACTTGGATCGTGAACTCACCGAGGCTCTGCCCTTGCTGGAAGAGCGCAGAGCTTCGTGGGAAGCCCTCCAGGAGCAATACGACCGAATTGCCAGCGAATGGCGGACAGCCCGCGCCAACCTGGATGCCGAAGACCGTGCGCTAGAAGCCTTTATCCAAGAAGAGCGTGCTCGTGAAGAGATACGCCGCCGACTTGCTCAGTTGGCTTTGTCGGGAAGCGGCGGTTTCGTGCGGCCAGCGTCGGGGAATGTGGTGTCGGTCTACGGCAACCGTCTGCATCCGATTCTGGGCTATTACAGGCTCCACGCAGGCATAGACTATGACGGACAAACAGGCGATTCTGTGATTGCTTCGCGTAGCGGCATCGTGATTTTGGTCGGATGGAGAGGCGGCTACGGGCGCACTATCATTCTGCAGCACAACGAAGGCTTCACTACTCTCTACGCCCACCTGTCTTCCTACAATGTGGAGGTTGACCAAGTCGTGGAGGCGGGGCAGAAGATCGGCGAGATAGGCTCCACTGGCCTCTCCACAGGCCCGCACCTGCATTTTGAGATACGCAAGGACGGCATACCCGTGGATCCCGCTCCGTATCTGTGATCGCTTTCGGGGTAATATCTCAGAAGTGCGCACTTGCGGCACAGCGTAGAACTCACAGAAAGGACGACCATGAGACTTGAAGACAAAGTAGCCATCGTAACCGGCGCAGGTCAAGGCATCGGCTTGGCATACACCGAACGGTTTTTGGACGAAGGGGCGAAGGTCGTGATGGCCGAGCTTCACGCCGAGCGAGGCGAAATCGGGCACAACAGCGTGCGCGACAGAGGCGACGCCATCTTCGTGCAGACCGACATAGCCGATCCCGACTCCGCGCAAGCCTGCGTTGATGCTGCGATGGAGCATTACGGCCGAGTGGATGTGCTGCTCAACAACGCCGCCATCTACATGGACTTGGACATCACCAATCAGAGCTTGGACTATCTCAAGACGGTGTTTGAAGTGAATGTCTACGGGCAGTGGATCATGGCCTCGGCGGTTGCTCCGCATATGGCGAATCAGAACAGCGGACGGATTATCAATCAAGCTTCCATTGCGGCTTATCTGTATCAGTCGATGGTGCCGGCGGGCGGGGATTTCCCCGGGCTCAGCAACAGCGCCTATCAGCTCAGCAAGTGGAGCGTCATCGGGATGACGAAATACCTGGCGGGGCAGTTAGGCGGTTGGGGCATCACCGTCAATGCCATCGCTCCTGGGCTGACTTTCACGGAGGCTACGAAGACAGTCGTGCCTGAAGAAGCCCAAGGTCTCTTGATGATGATGCAGGCGATCAAAAGGGAGATTCAGCCTGAAGATATGTGCGGGGCTGCTGTGTTTTTCGCGAGCGAAGACGCGGCTATGGTGAGCGGTCAGGTGATTTGCATAGACGGCGGCATGACTATGCCTGCCTAGTTGCTGGCAAAGATGCTGAAGTGCTTGCTTTGGGCGAGAGCCTTTCTAGCTAGAAGCAAAAATTTCGCCCAGTCTGCGCAGCTGCTGGGTGCCTGCGCCTAGGGAGGTTTCAATGTGCTTGTTCCAGAGGGTGTAGCGGTGTAGGGGGTAGTCGCGGTCGACTCCCATGCCGCCGTGCACATGCTGTGTGGCGTGAGCAACTTCGTGGGCGCAGTGCGAGGCATACCATTTGGCAACATGCAGGGCTTTATCGATGTCACTGCCTATGTCTTCGCCTCTGGCTTCTCCGCCGTCTGCCGCGTCTCCTTCGGTAGTGCTCATAAGATAAAGCGCGCTGGCTGCGGTGAGTTTTGCGCCGTTCACATGCATGAACTGGTTGGCCAGGCTTTGTGTCACAGCTTGGAAGGTGGCAATCGGCCGGCCGAACTGCTCACGGGTGCTGGTGTATTCGGCTGTCATCTTGAGGGCTTTGTCCAAAACGCCGACTTGGGTGGCACACAGCAGGGCGGTCGCGGCCCTTGTTAGCCACACCACTGAGCTACTGCTGCCGGGCTGGGAGATTTCGCCCACAAGTTCTGCCGACACATCGCTGAAGGCGATCTCATGCACTGGCTGCAGCCGAATGGAGGTGCCGGGTTCTTTTGAAATCCCAGCATCATCCAGCGAAGCCAAGAACAGACCCATACCTTCATCGGCTCTGGCCGTCACCAAGATTTTCTGCGATTCTTCCGCGAATTCCACCACGATTTTCGTGCCGTCCAGCCGCCAGCTGTTTTCTGACGAACTCGCTCCAGTAGAAGTGGCTTGCATTGCGGGGGAGAGGTAGTCGTCATTGTGCCACTCTTGAATGCCCACCGTCAGAATACTGCTCCCGTCTGCTGTGCCTGGCAATTCTCGCTGCCGCTGCTCGTCTGTGCCGAAGCGATCTATGGCCATGGCTGCTACCGAGCAGCTCCAGAGCGGCAGCGGCGTCACATGTCGTCCCATGGCTTCCATCACCTGCGCCGCTTCCAAGATGCCCATGCCGCCCCCGCCTATGTCTTCGCTCAAGCCGATGCCGCAGAGACCTGCTTTGGCGAGTTCGGCGTAGGTGTCGCGGTCGAACCAGTCGCCTGCGTCTTCCATCTCTTTGATGCCTTCGGGCGAGACACGGCTCTCCAGAATCTGGTCGGCCAATTCGGCCACTGCTTGCTGACTTTCGTCAAGACTGAAATCCATTGTCTTTGTTTCCTCTCGTTTCTTCTCGGTCGGGGCGGTTTCGCGGCTGGCTTACTTTTCTTTGCGACGCTTTTCGCGTGGCAGCCCTAGTCCAGCCATGCCGATGATGTCTCGCTGAATCTCGTTCGTGCCGCCGCCGAATGTGAGCACCCAGCTGCTGCGATAGCGAGATTCCAGAATGTGAGCCAACTCTGCGCCGGGCGAGCCTTCCTTGAGGTGCCCGGCCGCGCCGACCACTTCCATCAGCTCTGTGAATATGGTGTGCATGCCTTCCGATCCCCAGACTTTTATGGCCGAAGCGTCGGCGGGGTTCATGCGGCCTTCGGTGTTGTCAAAGGCCACCTTCCAGTTGTAGAGATCCAAGAACTCCACTCGTGCATAGCAGCGGGCGAGAATGATCTGAACCCATTCTTGGTCTATCACTCTGCGGCCGTCTGCGAGCTTGGTGTCTTTGGCCCATTCAATTGCCATCTCCACCAGATTTTTGATTCCGCCGGCAGCGCACAGCGACACTCGCTCGTGGTTGAGCTGGTTGGTTATGAGCCGCCAGCCTTCGTTCACTCCGCCCACGATGTTGGTCTCGGGGACGCGCACATCGTCATAGAAGGTGGCAGTGGTGTGGGAAGAGCCGAAGGTGGTGAAGGGCTGGATGGAGAAGCCGGGATCGTCCGTCGGCACGAGGAACATGGTGATGCTCTTGTGGGCTGGGCCGTCTGGGTCGGTGCGGGCGGCAAGCCAGATGTAGTCGGCGTCCCAAGCCAGGCTGGTGAAGAGCTTTTGCCCGTTGATGACCCATTCGTCGCCGTCTTTCACGGCTTTGGTCTTGAGGGATGCCAAGTCGGTGCCTGCGGTGGGTTCGGAATAGCCGATGGAGAAATGAACCTCGCCTGCGAGGACTTTCGGCAGGAAGCGGTCTTTCTGCTCTTGGGTGCCGAACTCACGGATGGTGGGGCCGACAGTGTTGGTGGTGAGGAACGGAATCGGCACATTGGCAGCATTGGACTCGTTGAAGAAGATGTATTGCTCAATAGGCGTGAAGCCCTTGCCGCCGTATTCGGTCGGCCATCCCACCCCGAGCCAGCCGTCAGACCCGATCTGGCGGATGAGCTTCTTGTATTCCTCGTTGGGGGAAGCCTCGTCATGGCGGATGGCGGCTCGCACTTCTGGCGTCATCAGATCGGCGAAGTATTCCCGCAGCTCCTGCTGAAGGTCTTTCTGAGCTTGTGTGAGTTCAAGATGCATGATGATGTCCTTTATCGGCAGTGTCTGTTACTTGTACCGGCAGTGTCTGTTACTTGCTGGGCTTGAGGCCTTGCGGTGTGTCTGGCTATTGCTTGTTCGCAGCACCTGGCTGCTACCACCATATTTTAGTCCCGAAAGCAGCCCCGTGCTGCAAGCCGAGCGAACTGCTTGGGCTGGATGCGGCGGGGGAGGGGGCGCAAGGGTTCGGACTTTTGGTCAGAAGCAACCCAATTTGGGCAATGACTTGGGGGGCGCAGTTCAGCGGCTTTGTGATCGGCACAGCCTCTGGTGCAGCAGGTCGCGCTTATTCTGCGCTTGATGACTTCATGGAATTTCACAGAGGAGGAGCTTGCCTTGCTTCGTTCCATGCCGAAGCATGAGGCTGAGCCGCATGAGCCGTGGCTGGCAAAGCCGCCGACACGTCCTCGGCATGTCCAGCGCACGATGGTGTTCAGTGGGGAATGGACGCCAGAATTCGGAGATGCAGAATTCTCTGTGTATATTCGCAGGGGGCTTTTTGAAGAAGGGGATTTTTCTTGCGGAATTTCGTATCTTGGCGGCTCAGGGGAATCCCTGATACTTGCTAGATATTGCGGTTGGAGGCATAAGCACGGTGAAATCATCGGGAGACCTCATATCCACTGGCTTTCTCGTCGCGTGCTGTTGGCTGGCACGCCTATTGAACTAGAAGTATCAGCAACCAGTAGATTTGATAGCCTAAATGGTGCAACACTTTGTTTGGTTGAAGACTTCAATCTCAGTGAAATACGCATTCCGTCTCAGATAAGGAGGATGTTTGATGGCACCAGACGCTGATCTTCTTCAAAAGTACCTGTCCAAGCACCTCGGTGAGAGTGTAAAAGTCATTATGCTTGAGAGAGATGGGTCCATCATGCTTGATACTCCGTTTCGCCTTCCTGACGGCGATATCTTCCCGATCAAGCTCATGGAGGCGGAGAACGGGCTGATCCGTCTCACTGACAGAGGGTTCACCTATATGCGCATCAGCATCTATGACGATGTGGATGCGCTGGAGGCTGGCAGGAGGGGGGAGCTGCTTCAGCGTGTTGTCAAGGAGTGCCGTGTGGAATGGGATTACGGGGAGGTGTATCTTGAGACTGCACCTGAGAAGCTGGCTGAGGCTGCCATTTTGTTCGGCCAGGCTTTGACCAGGATTTGGGACCTCACCTATTTGTCCAAGAGCATCGCGGGCGGGGATGTAAATTCGCTGCCTCGGTGGTGGGATGCTTCGTGCGCCAGCCCTGCTGGAGGCAGTGACAGTCGGCAAGGGCATATGGTCAAGTAGCATATCTCCGCTAGGTTTTGGGCGAAGGCGGCTGCTCCCAAAGTTCTCGCTCTAGTTTTCCCGTGCTGCAAGCCGGGCAAACTGGTTTGGCTGGAGTGCATGGGGCGTGGCGCAAGGGTTCAGACTTTTACTCAAAGAGGCAATCTGCCAGAGCAATGCACTACGGGGTCGGCAGTTCCGCAGCACTTGGTGATTGGCGCAGCCTCCGTGCAGCAGGTCGCGCTTATTCTGCGTTTGATGACTTTATGGAATTTCACAGAGGAGGAGCTTGCCTTGCTTCGTTCCATGCCGAAGCATGAGACTGAGCTTCAAGAGCCGTGGCTGGTAAAGCCGTCGGTCCGTTCTCGGCATGTCCAGCGGAGGTTGGTGTTCAGGGGGGAATGGACACCGGAATTCGGGGATGCTGAATTCTCTGTGTATATTCGCATGGGGCTTATAGTGGAGGGTGATTTTTCGTGCGGGATCAGCTATGTGGCCACAGGCGGCCAATCCTTGGTGCTGGCTAGATATGATGGCAAAAACCACAAGCATGGCGAAATTGCCTACCGTCCGCATATTCACTGGCTAACACCTCAGTCTTTTGACGAGGTCGAGACACCCGAGTTGGAAGTGGACGCGACTGATAGGTTTGACACACTTCAGGGAGCCGTGTATTGTCTAATTTATGACTTCAATTTAAGCGACATTCATATTCCATCCCACATTCGGAGGATGATTCAATGGCACTAGATATAGACCTTCTGCAAAAGCATCTCTGCAAGCACCTTGGAGAGGCAGTGAAAGTTGAGCGGCGACATTATGACGGAGCCGTCATGCTGGACACTCCGTTTCGCCTTCCTGACGGAGACATTTTCCCGATACAGCTCATGGAGGCTGAGAACGGGCTGATCCGTCTCTCAGACAGAGGGTTCACTTATATGCGCATCAGTATCTATGACGATGTGGATGCGCTAGAGGCTGGCAGGAGGGGGGAGCTGCTTCAGCGTGTTGTCAAGGAGAGTCGTGTGGAATGGGATTACGGGGAGGTGTATCTTGAGACTGCACCTGAGAAGCTGGCTGAGGCTGCTATTTTGTTCGGCCAGGCTTTGACAAGGATTTGGGATCTCACTTATTTGTCAAACAGCATCGCGGGCGGGGATATGAATTCTCTGCCTCGGTGGTGGGATGCTTCGTGCGCCAGCCCTGCTGGAGGCAGTGATTGACTCTAGCCAATCAGTTCTTGTCCTGGTCTGTCTCGCTAATCGATTTAGCGGATTCTTGAATTAGATCTTGCAGCGTGTCCCGACTTAGAAGTTGGGGCGAATAGAAGCGGATTCGGCGGGCTATGTTCTGCGCGAAAGAGGTGTATTGTTTGTCTGTGGAAATGGCGCAATCGGGGGAACCCAGATACTGGATGATGGCTGCTCTTAGTCTTGAGTCGTTGATGGATGTGACACGCTGAATGGGGTTCAGCACGAAGCTCTCCCAAAGATCTTTTGAGTATTCGCCGCGGAAGGCCTTTTTGTAGAGGGCACTGTGTGCCTGCTGGAAAGTCAGCCGGCCTTCTGAGTGCTTCGCAGCATCTTCTGCTATGTGACATCTCCACCAGACTCTCGCCAGCGGGCAGTCGCTGAAGACGCTCACTCTGCCTCTGGCTTCTGGAAGTCCGCCGAGATTTCGCAAGGCTGTCCTAGTCTGACTGTCAAGGGACTTCGTTGTGCTGGAAATGAGAGTGGCGTGCAAATCCTCGTTCAGCCAGCCTTCTTCTATCCAAGTGATGTAAGCCGCATACCAGAAAATCGGCAGTGAAGCATCATGAGGGCGGATAAGCTGCCTGCCAACATGCTCCCAGTGCTCCCATAGTTCTATCTCAACAGGTGCTGGAGGTGTGAACGCCTCATTTGCGGTGAGCTCGCGGTGGAGGCTGGGAATCTTGGGGAGAGAATCAAACTGCAGCTCCTTTCTGAGATAGGAAGTAAGTGTCCGGGGGCCACCGCTAATCGCGTCAATGAATTCTTGCTGGAGAGCTTCCTTCTCCTCATCGGCTGATTTGACGAGTCGTTTTTGCCACTCTGAAAAAGTCTGACCGCTCGTTTCTTGGAGTGCCGTAGTCATTCGTCTTCTCCGTCTTGTTCATCAATGCTCACAGGGATGAACCGCTCAATTGTGGTGGCTGCCAGCCCTGGGTCAAAGTCATCTTCGTTCCAAGGTGTGATGCCGTGCTGCTCGAACAAATTTTTCAATGCTTGATAAGGGGGATCTGCTTCGTCGTATTCTTTGCCTTTTATGCTTCCCAGAGCAGCGATGAGACCTGCTACTTGCAGTGTGCGGTCGGTCTCAATTGTCTTTCTGATGTCGGGAGCTAGATTGACGATGAATTGAAGCGAGCCAGACGATGTATCTTCTTGAACTCGCAGCGTTCCTTCGGAAAGCCCTTCTTCTTGTCGGAAAGCCAATAATGAGCTCGCCTCGGTCTCACTGGCCGTCATATCGGCACGGACAAGCTCCCACCCTCGCGGGATTTCCACGGGTGCTGCTTCCTGCCAGAGCGGAGAAAGCCCGGCAGGGGTCAAAGTGATGTCATTAGAGGCATACAGCCCTGCAAAGAAAAATAGAGTTCCCCGCACATCTTCTTTGTTCCAATCAAGGTGGAACTTAGGCTCAGCGGACTGCTCGGTCTTGGAATAGAGCGTTGACGGGCAGCGGACTTCAAGTTGCCAGACGGCATTTCCCTGGATTATCAACTCTTCTAGTTGCGGAGCGTCTGAGATGATGTTTTCAACTGACACGCTCGTTAGCGAAGGAATCGTCTTGCACTTATACCTTGCTTGGGGCCAGTCAAGCCTAGTGCCGTCTTCAAGCAGTTGCGGGTAGCTCATGTTTCTGTTTCTTCCAGTTCAGTGTGCTCGGCATCATCTTCTGATGCTGCTGCTTTCTTTCTGCGATAGACCTCAATCCTAGTGGCTGAGGCTTCTTGAATGCTGAGAGGCTGTTCCAAGGTGATCCTCAGAGACTGGGTTGTTGGATGTGTGCCCTCTGAACTGCCCTCGTCAGAGGTGGCGATGTCAGATGTGGGGATTGAGATCTCCCATGGGTTTGACTTAGTGGCAAGTTCTGCCCCTGCTTGGGAAGAAATTTCTTCTAGCTTCAGAGGCTGGAACCTGAAAGGCTGCTCGCAGGATTCGTCGCTGCCGCCTTCTAGATATACTCTTACTCCGAGATAAGGCGATACAGGCTTTCCGTCGGGGAAAGAGAAAGAGGCCAGAATTTGTTTGACCGAGCCATTTTTTCGCACGGGTCTTGAAGAAATGTGAGTCGGGGTTGCAGCACCAGGGTTGGGCGGAGCGTTTTGGCGCTTCTCTCTTTTCTTGCCTGGTTTGCTGGGTTTGCGGGACTGCCCGCTGGGATGCGAACCAGCCGGGCGGAGAGGCTTGCGTTTGGCGGCTTGTTTGATTTCGGCGTTTTGAACAATGGCAAACCCCTGTGGTCGGAAATCGTCTGAGTCGTCAACCTCTCCTGCCTCCTCCCTGATTTTGGCAGCTACATCTCTGAGCAAGCCAGTCATCTTTTGTTTTTCATGCTTGTCAAGGCGTTTCTTGTCTATCTCACGATGTTCGGGGCCTTCGGCGTTTCGGACAAGCTTGTGAAGTTCTCCGTCTTTGTCATCCAGCAGAATCACGGCATTGAACGGACGGGTTTGGGCAAAGTCGGAAGTTCCGCATTCAGGGATAGTGTGGGTTATCCACATTCCATTGCGACACAGATTTATCTCTCTTTGTTTGCGGGTTTCCGAATCGTCAATCTTCCGAAGCATAATTTTGGCATCGGCGACTTGAAACTCTTCCCCGTATTTCAGAGTTTGGAATGCTTCATAGGCCCTCCTGCCTGCTAAGAAACCACTCAGGCGAGCCCGCTGTTCTGATTGGATTCCGCTGAGTGCCTTTTCAACGGTGTCCTTGTTGAGTTCAAATGAGCTACCGCCGTCTGTCTCATCCAAGATGTGGATGCGCATAAATCCGTTGTAGATGGCAGCGAAGAAGTTTCTGGCTGCGGCATCGCGAATTTCTGCAGTTGCCCCGCCCGGTTCTTCAGTCAGGAAATCATTGAAACCCAATACAGAGATCACAGCCCCAGTTCCGCTGGCGGAATTGGAGATAGCTTCTAGCTGTGTTTTCAGCAGATTCGGAACCTCTTTTGAATAGACAGGGTCCTCGTTGAATTTCTGGCTCATTTCTCCCTCAACCCAAAACCCGTCTGGATCGCATCTGTCCCCATCTTCGTCGGGGTGGGCAGCTAGGATTGCGTGTCCGCTCGTAAACTCCTGTAGATTTTCATTTTTGCTCCTGCCTGAATAGAGCACATAGCGCAGGTCGGATGCTTGAAAGGCGAACAGATGGCCAAGTCCGAAAGCACCAGCCTGGCCTTCTTCTTTGGTGGTGTTGCCAGGCCAGAGGAGGTATGTGATTCTTTCTGAACACAGACCTATTCCGTTGTCTCTACAGAACAAAACTTTGGTTGTGTCACTGTTGAGGACTTTGTCAATCCGTCTGATTATGCGCTTCTCGTCTTCGCCCTGCTTTTGACGAAGCCTTCTTTCGCTGCATGCCTTTTCAAACGCACTTCTGTAGTTATGGATGCCCGGGATGTCGTCAATCTCGCGCTCCGAGATTGTGAAGTGAATTTCTGCAGGGTTGGACTTGCCTTCAGCATCGAGGCCAGTATCTTCGGCAGCGTCAAGGCAGTTCTGCAGGAGTTCTCGGATGATTGGCTCAGGCGTGTTGCGACTGCTGCTGGTCACAGGGTCGGTGAAACCCTTGTGACTTGCTCCATGCGGGAAAATTAGCGTGCCCATCAATGTCTCTCAATCCGTGCAGTCGCAGGCTGGGGTGCCGTGAGAATAGCGGGTGGCTCTGGGAGCGTTCATGGCAGCTAGTTGGGCGAAACTTGGGCCAGAAACTCCGAAGAAACCGAACTTTGAGTTTCCTTCGCCTCTGGTTGAGGGGATTTCACGCCTGTATCTGCGTTCTATATCGTTCCACCAAGAGATGTCAGAGGGGGAATTCTGCTTTCTGCGTTCATCGGGCGATTGCCCTGCGTCTCTTATTGCTTCTGTCCCTTTCATAAAGCAAAAGACGCAGTTGCCAGCCCATTCTGGGATGTCGAGGTCGAAATCCTTAGTGCTCCAGAGGGCTTTGACATCATCAGAAGTGACTCCGATGTCATAGAGAGGGAAGTAAGGGTGTTCGCCTGGAGGTTGGTTGCTGATTTGACATTTTGCGCTGCCGGCGCCTTCAGCGAAAAGGGTGCGTGACAGCACCCTTTCTACTCTTCTGGGCTCATCCGCTCTCAGCCCCAGAAGGGTTACGAAATGTGTCGGATCAGGCCCGAATAGGCGGATATTGCCTGAGCGTCTATCGGACGAAAATCTTGCTACTGGGTGGCTGTTGCAAGTGATGGGGGCACGGGTGAAGTCCTGCCATTTCTGTTTTGGGCGAGAAGTTGGCATCTTCATCATGTATTGCTTTTGGGCGATGTATTCTTTGGCAGGAGCTGTGCCGCCGTTTCGCAGATAGATCTCGGCCGTCTTTTCAAGGTCTATGTAGGATTCGCCTCGGTGATGTCCGTCGTGAGCTGGGCCATCGGTTTTGGCGAGCCATTCTGACAGCAGGGCATGGCCGGGGTGCAGCTTCAGTTTTGCAGTGCAGGAACGGGCATGGGGGTTTGGAAGCATTCCCTGAAATGAGAGCATCTCCTCAAAGACCTCGCCTGCTGAGCGGTAGCCGTTAGGGTCTTCTTCTACTGGGAGGGGTTTGACTAGGCGGTATGAGCGTCGTCTGCGGTATGCGCCTCTTATGGCATCTTCTACGGTGCAGAACTCATACCAGAAAACTGGCAGAGAAAATTCCTGTTCAAGTCGCCTTGTGCATTCGGCAGCGAATTCGTAGGTACCGGGGTGTTCTGCACTGGTGTTGGCGAATAGAACCACATCGCCACGCTGAGGATTCAAAATCCCCTGCTCGGCCAGAAGAAAAGTCATGGCAGCCGAGGAGCGGCCGCCAGAGAATTTTACTACATGAGGAAGTGAGCGATGGTTTGGGTTGCGATAGCTTAGTTCGTCAAATTCGCGATGGTTGCGACGAACACGGACTTCGCGTTCCGCGGGTGGTTCAGCAAGGAACCGATCGCGGGGGGGGGGTAGCCGTTTAAGGACTGCTGTCATATTCAACAATATGCTATAGCAAAATTTGCTCCAGAGTGTCAATTTGCAAATGCCACTCCGTCTGAGGGCAGCGGTTAGCAGGTGGCGGGGGTTTCTTTGGTGGCGAAGCCGGATTGGCGTTCTAGGGTGGGGATGGTTTGGGCTTGGAGTCGGTGGGGGGTTTGGCTTGGGTTTGCGTTGAGGTTAGGACGCTTGGTTTTTGAAGGTGAGCGGTTTGCGGGGAGGTTTTGGAGGATGGTTTTCAGGGCTTTGCGGTCGTAGAGGCGGATGGGGGAGGAGGGGTCGGACAGGCGGGAGCGGGTTTTGAACTTTGTCCATTTACGGTGCAGGGTTGTTTGGAGGGAGGTTTCGGGGCGGCGGCCGGCTACTATGCGGGCGCCTGACTCATAGATGTCTAGGAATTTTGTGACTTCGGCGGGGGAGGGGTGCCATGAATCGTCGGTGGTGAAGATCAGGTCGCTTTGTTGCTTGACGGCTAACCGCCAGCCTGCGATTAGGCGCAGGGGGTAGAGGGCGGGGTGTTGCTCCCAGATAAGGCGAGTTTGGGGTGATAGATGGGTTTGAGATGCGGAGGCTGGGCTGTCGGAAGCGGCGGTTGTTGCCATGTCTTTGGCTGGTTTGGCACTGTCTTTTGTTGCGTTGACTTCTTTAGCAACAGCGGTTTCTGAAGCAGGGCTGTCTTCAGGCGACACGACCAAGATGGTGTGGTCTCCGGGGTGGCCGCGCAGGGCGGTGTCTATAGCTTTTATGGTCGCGCTGGGGTCGCCTCCGTCTATCGGCACTATCAGGGCTGTGATTTGTCGGGTCGGCATGACTATGGAAGCGTTGCTACAGCAGGCGGTGGAAGGCAAATCGGCAGGGCAGGCAACGTGCTGGGGTTGCTCAACTGAAGTCGCTCAGCGAAAATCATGTGGCTGAAGTGATTTGGCGAGACGGCATCAGGGGCAGCTCAGTTATTCAGCACTTCTTGTTCTAGCAGATGGGCGAACTTTTGCTTGTGCTGTTCGTGGAGGGTGGGGATGTGCTCGGACGGCCAGCCTTCTACTGGGGAATAGTCTTTCAGGCGTTTTCTTGCCACGAAAGACTTGTGGACTTCGTCGGCTCCGTCTGCCAGGCGCATTGTGCGAGCGTTCACATACATGCCGGCTAAAGGCAGATCGGCTGTCCAGCCTAGGGCTCCGTGGATTTGGATAGCCCGGTCTATCACATCGTGAAGCACGCTTGTGCCCCAGAACTTTAGCTCGGCTATCTCTACTCGTGTGGCTGACGGGCCTTTTTCGTCCCATAGCCAAGCTGTGTGCAGAGCCAGCAGCTTCAGGGCACGGATTTCCACTGACGACTGGGCTATGAAATCTTGCACCATCTGCTTTTCGCCTAAAATCGCGCCTCGCACTTTTCGGGACACTGCCCGTTCGCACATCATGTCAAAGGCGCTTTCGCACTGGCCGACCCAGCGCATGGCGTGATGGATGCGTCCGCCCGAGAGCCGCTTCTGCGCCAGCACGAAACCTTCGCCCTCTTCGCCGACCCTGTTGGCGACAGGGATGCGGCAGTCTTCAAACTTGATCTCGGCGTGGCCGCCTGAGCGGAACTTGCCCGGATATGGATGCGACATCGTGGGCACATCGCGGATGATGTTCATGCCCGGCGTGCCGCGTGGGATGATCATCATGGAGGCTGCGGCGTGCGGGGGATTGTCGGGGTTTGTGACGATCATGGCGAGGACGAAATCGGCCGAAGAAGCATTGGAGGCGAACCACTTGTGGCCGTTTATGACATATTCGTCTCCGTCTCGCACGGCTGTGGTTGAGATCATCGTGGGGTCGGAGCCAGCGTTGTGAGGCTCGGTCATGGAGAAGCAGCTGGTGATCTCGCCTCGCAGCAGCGGTTCAAGCCATTGCTTTTTCTGCTCTTTGTCTGCGCCGATTGCCAGCAGCTCACTGTTGCCCGAATCGGGAGCTTGGTTGCCGAAGACGATAGGGGCTATGCCGACACGCCCCAGTATCTGATGCATCAATGCCAGCTTGACCTGCCCGTAGCCTTGGCCGCCTAGTTCGGGATCGAGATGGCAAGCCCAGAGGTTGCGGCTTCTGACTTCGTCTTGGAGTGGGCGGATGGCTTCCCGCCACGACTGCCGGTTCATGTCGTCAAAGAACAGACTCAGGGGGGCGATCTCGTTGTCTACGAAGTCGCGCATCCAATCTAGCTGCTCTTGAAACTCGGGTTCTGTGCTGAAATCCCAGGCCATTTGCTTCTCCTGTGGTGGTTTGCGCCGCGCGTCTAAGGCTTCTTGGCTAACGCCTCTTGAACTGCGGCTTGCGTTTTTCTGAGAAAGCCAGCGGGCCTTCTTTGGCGTCTTCGCTGCGGAACACTTCCATGCCGTATTCGAACTCGTGGGCCAGAGCTTCTTCTTCGGTCATGCCGTCGGTTTCGTGGAGCGTGCGCAGGATGGCTTCCACGGCGAGCGGGCCGTTCTCGGCGATGGTGGCTGCTATCTCTTTGGCTTTGGCGAGAGCACCGCCTTCGGGCACGACATGGCCGATGAGACCTATCTGCAGAGCCTCCTGAGCCGAAATGTGCTTGCCGGTGAGGAGGATGTCGGCGGCGTGCGTGTAGGGGATTTGACGGCGCAGACGCACGGCCGAGCCGCCCATCGGATAGAGCGACCAGCGAGCTTCCGACACGCCGAACTTGGCGCCCTCCCCGGCCACTCGGATGTCCATAGCTTGGAGAATCTCGGTGCCGCCTGCTATGGCCACGCCTTCAACGGCCGCGATTATGGGCTTGGTGGGGCGATAGTGGCGCAGCAGTGCTTTGTATGCGAGGTCTGGGTCTTCGGCCATGCGCTTTTGGAGTTCTTCGGCGGTGAAGCCTGGGTCGGGATCGCCTTCCATGCCGCTCATGGCTTTGAGGTCGGCGCCGGAGCTAAAGTTGCCGCCCGAGCCGGTGACGATGATGCATCTGGTGTCGTCGTCTTGCGATGCTTCGCGGTAGGCGTCCAGCATTCTGACGAGCATTGCGCCCGACAGGGCGTTCAGGCGTTTCGGGCGGTTCATCGTGATTACCATCACGCCTTCTTCTCGCTCTATGATTGCGTGCGGCTCGACGGCTGCGCTGTTTTCGTCTGACATGGTTTGCCTTTCTTATGGTCGGATGTTGAGGATTTGGGTTGGGAACATTTGGGTGCTGGGGGACGCTTCGGTTTCGGTCACATTTGAGTTTTTAGTGCTTAAAAGACTTTTTAGTGTTGGAAGACTTTATTGCATAGCTTCGTAGGCTTCGGGGGGCAGACAAGAGCAGACTAGGTTGCGGTCGCCCCAGGCGTTGTCAATTCTGCTTACGGGGGGCCAGTATTTGTCGTATTTCAGAGAGGCGGCAGGGAAGGCGGCTTGCTCGCGGCTGTAGGGGTGCGTCCATGCGTCGTTTGCCACATCTGCTGCTGTGTGGGGGGAGTTGCACAGAGGGTTGTCTTCTGGGTCGGCTTCGCCTTTTGCTATGGCTTCGACTTCGCCCGCGATGGCTGTCATCGCATCGCAGAAGCGATCTATTTCCTGTTTGGGTTCAGATTCGGTGGGTTCAACCATGATGGTTCCCGCCACGGGGAAAGACACGGTGGGGGCGTGGAAGCCGAAGTCTATGAGACGCTTGGCGACATCGTCCACCGTCACGCCTGCCGACTCTTTGATGGGACGCAGGTCTATCACGCACTCGTGGGCGACTCTGCCGTTAGTGCCCCGATACAGAACGGGGAAGTGCTCGCCGATGCGGTCTGCAGCATAGTTGGCGTGGAGCAGGGCGGCTCTTGTGGCAGCGGTGAGGCCGTCTGGCCCCATGAGGCGGATGTATGCCCACGAGATCGCCAAGATGCCAGCCGAACCCCAAGGGGCAGCCGATATCGGGCCGACTCCAGTGGCGGGGCCGCAATCGGGGCGAAGCGGATGGTTGGGCAGGAACGGGGCCAGATGCGCTCGTACAGCCACCGGGCCGACGCCGGGGCCGCCTCCGCCGTGAGGGATGCAGAAAGTCTTGTGGAGGTTCAGGTGCGAGACATCCGCGCCGAACAGACCGGGGCGGGCGATGCCCACGAGAGCGTTGAGGTTGGCGCCGTCCATATAAACCTGCCCGCCGTGGCGGTGGATGATGTCGCAGACTTCACGAATGCGAGGCTCGAAGACCCCGTGGGTTGAAGGGTAGGTAACCATGAGGGTTGCCAAGGTGTCGGCGTTTTCTTCGGATTTGGCGGCGAGGTCGTCAACATCCACATTTCCCTCGCTGTCGCAGGCCACCACTATCACCCGCATCCCCGCCATGACCGCGCTGGCCGCATTGGTGCCGTGAGCAGAAGACGGGATCAGACAGACATTGCGCTGGGTCTCGCCCCGCTCGGCGTAGTAGGCACGGATGGCGAGCAGCCCGGCTAGCTCGCCCTGGGAGCCGGCGTTCGGCTGGAGCGAGACGGCATCGTAGCCTGTGATTTCTGCCAAGGCTGCCTCTAGGTCGCCGATGATCTGGAGGTAGCCTTCCGACTGGTCGCTCGGGGCGAAGGGGTGGATGCGAGAGAACTCGGGCCAGGTAACTGCTGCCATCTCAGTTGCGGCGTTCAGTTTCATCGTGCATGAGCCGAGGGGGATCATGGCTCTGTCCAAGGCGATGTCGCGGTCGGCTAGACGGCGGATGTAACGGGTGAGCGACACTTCCGAGTGGTAGCTGTGGAACACGGGGTGCTCCATGAACGGCGAAGTTCGGCGGAGTTGCTGCGGGATCGGGGAGGAGGCTGGGAGAGATGAGGTAGAAAGAGATGATGCCGAAAGGGATGACGCTCCTTCCTCGGCAACCCCGCTTTCAATTCCGAAAGCCGCCAGCACATCGGCAACGATTTCAGGCGTGGTCGTTTCGTCTAGCGAAATGCCTATCGTGTCAGCGTCTGTCACTCGCAGGTTGATGCGCCGCTGGCGAGCTTTCTCTGCCACAGCTTCGGCTTCCCCCGGCACCCGCACAGAGATAGTGTCGAAAAACGCCTCAGTCTCAACTTCCACACCGCCGGATCGCAGCTTTTCGGCGAGAGAAATCGTGAGGCTGTGAACTCGGCTGGCTATTCGGCGCAGACCGTCGGGGCCGTGATATGTGCCGTAAAAACCAGCTATCACAGCCAGCAGCACTTGGGCTGTGCAGATGTTGCTCGTGGCTTTTTCTCGGCGGATGTGCTGCTCGCGGGTTTGCAGAGCCAAGCGCAGAGCCGGCCGCCCGTGAGCGTCTTGCGAAACTCCCACCAGACGGCCGGGAAGGCTGCGCTTGTAGTCTTCGCGAGTGGCTATGTAGGCGGCGTGCGGGCCGCCGAAGCCGAGCGGCACCCCGAAACGCTGCGTGCTGCCCACCACCACATCGGCACCTGCGCTGCCAGGGTCGGAAACAACGCACAGAGCCAGCAGATCGGCAGCAACAGCCACGAGCGCGCCGCAGCCGTGAGCGGTCTCGGCAATCGGAGCGAGGTCGCGCAGCTCGCCACGAGTGCCGGGATACTGCACCAAAACGCCGAAGTGCTCCTCGGACACTTCCGATGGGTCGCCGATGTCCATGCGAATTCCCAACGGCTCGGCGCGGGTCGCCACCACTGCAATCGTCTGCGGATGGCAGTTTTCATCCACCAAAAAAGCTGTTCTTTCGTTTTTGCTCATCCGTGAGAGCAGAGTCATAGCTTCGGCTGCGGCTGTGCCTTCGTCAAGCAGCGAAGCATTGGCTATCTCCATGCCTGCTAGGTCGCAGACCATCGTCTGAAAGTTCAACAGGGCTTCCAGTCGGCCTTGCGATATCTCAGGCTGATACGGGGTGTAGGCGGTATACCAAGCAGGATTTTCCAGCACGCAGCGGATGATTACTTGCGGCGAGATGGTGTCGTAATAGCCCATTCCGATGAGAGATGTGAACACCTCGTTGCGGTCGGCCAGCGCACGCAGCTCTGCCAGAGTCTCGTATTCGGTTCGCGCCTCTGGAAGATTCAGAGGATTATGATCGCGAATGACATCGGGAACGGTCTGCTCCACCAATTCGTCCAGCGATGCCAAGCCTAGGAAGCCGAGCATCTCCTGCTGGTCGCTTAGCGAAGAGCCGATGTGTCGCGCCGCGAATTCCCCCGTTGTTTTCCCTTTCATCTGCCTAAAGCATCCGAGTATTTGCGGTTATCAGCAGCGGCGATACTCCCTAAGGCGCCACCGCCGCTCCGTCGGTCAAGCCGACTTTGTGGAAAGGCCCGAAGAAGCCGTGCTCGTAGAGGCCGTAGCCCACATGTCCGTTGTAAGTGAATTTGCCGACTTGATCCACCACGCCGTATTGCCCCAGCCCGGCGACCTCGGAAACAGGCAGGTCGTCGCCTTGAACCACGAGGTCGGGGCCTTGATACATGCCGTGCCGCCAGTTTTCTTCCATGCCGTAGCCAGTGCCGAAGCTGAGGTAGTTCACAAGCAGCGGTTCGCAGTCTATGGTGATCTTGCCTTCAGGCGCTTCGGGCATCACTACGGTGGAGTGGCCGAGGATGCGAGTGCCCGATTGCATCTTGTGGGTGAACTCGGGGCGGCCGAGGTGCTCGGTGGGGCGAGACGGGTCAGACCAGATGCGGCGGGCTTCTTCCAGATGGCGAACGCCGTTGTCGTCTTCGTGGCACATATACAAGATGGCGTGGTCGTCAAAGCGCATCGGGAAATAGTTCCACATGCCGGCCATGACATTTGAGCCTTGGCGGATGCCGTCGCCATCGGGTTCGCCGACAGGCCGCACGCCCCAAGAGCGATCCCGCGAACCGCTCCAGCGGTCGGGGGTGACTTCCCACGAGTCGCCGCCCGCCTTCAAGTTGCCCTCCCACGAGCCGAGCTGGGCGAAACGCTGAGTGTTGAACACGATGCGCCCTTCGTTGCGGATGTATTGGTTGGGTTCTTCCACCGCCGGCATGGATGAGTTCCACTCCACATCCATCTCAATGCCGAAATCGTTGGGTTCGCAGACCACACGCAGCCTCTGCAGCGGCTCGATCACCTCCACTCGGATGGGGCCGACAGACACATCCATGCGGTCGGTGAGCGGACGAGACGCCCGAATGAAGCGGTGCCGCTCTTCGGTCGCCACGCACACGAACGCATCGGTCACGCCGAGGTTGGGATACTGCCCCACGCCGAAGATGGCGAACACCTCGCCGCTGGAGCCGTGAAGGTTGAAGTAGTAGCGGTCGTAGAAGTTGCGGTCGCTGGTGGCAGGGTGCCTGATGAACTCGGAAGTCTGATGGACGGGGAAATCGTCCCAAGATGAAACTGACATTGGTAGCTCCTTTTGATTGTGTTGATAGTTTTTGTGTCTAGTTGCTTAATCTACATTAGCAAAGGGGTGTGATAGGCATCACAGGAAAGCGGCGAGACTTGCAGACGGGGCTGCTTGGCTAGGGTGGCGGTTGTGGAGGAGATGGGGGAGAGACAGGGGAGGGGCGAGACTTGAGGCCAAAGCTAGACATCGGGGCGGCGACTTCAAGATGCATCGCGGTTAAGATGCATCACGGTGCCAGAGCTTCCCGAAGTAGAGACGATCCGCCGACAGCTAGTGCCGCTGGTGGAGGGTCGCAGGTGCGTGGAAGCGACGAGCCACTGGTCGGAGAAGTTTTTGCCAGCCAGAGAGGTCACGGGTGCGAGGTTTCAGACTTTGACCCGCAAAGGCAAGTATCTGATTTGCAGGCTGGGCGACGATGGGCAGGATGGCGAGGAGCAGCGCAGCGAGAAGCAACACAGCGAGCGAGAATTAATAGTCCATCTGGGAATGACAGGTTCGCTGCTGGTCGTGGATGGAGCAGAAGGTTCTAGCCAAGAAGGGCGCGGAGCAGTAGTAGTGGATAGCGTCTCGGTCAAAGCTTCAGGAGTTACTGGAAGAGACAAAAGCGGCAAAGCAGGCGGTGCGAGTTCGCGAAAAGCCGCAGCTTCGCAAATAGCAGTGCCGACCCGAATATACGGACAGCCCTCTGAAGCTCAGCCCCATAAAGCCCAACACATCCGGGCAAGATGGTGGCTAGACGACGGCTCGCAGCTGATCTTCAACGACATCCGCCGCTTCGGACGTCTGCGAGTTGTCCCAGCAGGCTGCTACGAAACCGCCCCGACTCTAGCAGCCCAAGGCCCCGACGCCCTCTCCAAAGACTTCACCCCAGAAGTGCTACACGCCCGCCTGCGCCAAAGCCGTCGCACCCTCAAAACCCAACTGCTCAGCCAACGCCCGGTAGCCGGCCTAGGCAACATCTACGCCGACGAAGCCCTATGGGAATCGGGCATCCACCCCGCCCGGCGAAACCTCAGCCCTACCCGATGCGAAACCCTGCACCAAGCAATCAAAGAGGTGCTAAACCGAGCCCTGAAGTTCGGCGGCACCACGCTGCGCGACTACCGCACCCCCGATGCCAGCACAGGCAGCTTCCAGAAAAAGCTCCGATGCTACGGCCGAGCCGGCCATCCCTGCCCCCGCTGCCAAACCCCTCTCCGCAAGCAAGTCATAGACGCCCGCACCACCACCTGGTGCCCGAGTTGTCAGAAGTGAAACTCAGTTCTGGCTAGCTGCCGTGTTCTGGCTCACCTGCACATAAGCCATGCGAGCTTGGTGAAGCATTTGCTGCATGGCTTCTTCGGCATCGCCCAGTCGCCCCTCGGCGGCACTGAGCGCGCCTTCCATTGTGTCTATGGCCAAGCGGACAGACGAGAGGTCGGGATTTTCGGCGTTTAGGTGGATGGCGGCTATCTCAAACAGACCAATCAGATGCTGCACCACCATGGCTTCAACAGGCGTCTCCAAGATGCGCTGGCGCACTTCCGCCATCTGCGCCTCAAGCTCTGCCCGCACCTCTGGATCAAGAGCCTGAGGGTCTGCGCCGTCCATGTGCGAGCCGTCAATATGCGCCCCGTCCATCTGGGCAAGAGGGTCGGCAGCCCCAACCGTCTGAAAATCCCCCGCCCCAAAGTCTCCCACCGAAGCCTGCGCTTCACCGCCCTGAGTTCCCCCTGCAGAATGCTGTCCCGCCCCCTCCGCCCCCTGCCCCGAGGTATCACGAGGCACCTTATGCTCCCCGCTAGGCGTCCAAATGCTCATAGCGCAAAATCTATCACGCTTTACCCAGCTTTGTATAAGTAGCTCTCACGCAAACTGAAAAAGCTCGTCCTCCCAAAGCCGGTCTACGAAGTCTTCGGGTGTCAAAACCAGGATGCCGTCGTCGTGTTTCTGCGAGCGGGGTACTAGGCTTACTACCGCTCTGCGTTGGATGTCGGGGTGGTGCCTTAGCAGCAGTCGCAGGCTTTTCATGTGGTGGTGGGCTATGACGGTGGATGCTTTTGCTTCCACAGCCAGCTGGCTGCCGAGGATGAAGTCTACCTCGTTGCCGTTTTTCAGCTGCCAGTAGGAGAGGCGGTCGCGGATGATGCCTTTGTATGCCACATAGCTGGTGAGTTCGTGGAACACCCAGTTCTCAAAGGCTTTGCCGAACTCAGCCGAGCCGGGCCGCAGCACGCCCCGCCGAGCCAGATGGTTTACCACGCCGACATCGGAAAAGTAGAACTTGCGCGACCTCCGCTCGGTGCCTTTGGGTTGTTTGCTGTAGGCGGGCAGCCAGCGGCCCATCAGGGTGTCTTCCAAGATGGTGTAGTAGCTCTTGACGGTCTGATAGGAGACGCCGCTCTCTCTGGCGATGTTCGAGAAATTCACGATCGCGCCGTCTCGCAGGGCTGCGGCGTCTAGGAAATCGGAGAAGATTGGGACATTGCGGACGACGCTTTCGTCAATGATTTCCTGGGTCATGTAGTTGGAGACATAGGCTTCGATAGATTCTTCGTGCTCATCCGACATGTAGGTCTGAGGGATGTAGCCGTGATTCAGCAGGCGCGTGAGGTCGAAGTCGTCGTCTAGTTCTATGGCTGTCAGCCCTCTGAGCTCGCGGTTCACCGCCCGACCGCCCAGCAGATTGACGCCGCCTCGCCGAAGCTTGCGTGCGCTTGAGCCGCAGAGGGCGAAGCGCAGACCTCTGTTTTCTATGAGCCAGTGCACGCTGTCTAGCAGGGCTGGCACTTTTTGTATCTCGTCTATGACGACTTGACGGCCATGCGAAGCAGAGGGGGTGTCTAGTTCGTCTAGTTCTGCGCGAAGCTCATCTGGGCGTGAGGCAAAGCGGTTGGCCGACTCCTCCGACAACAGATCAACCCAAAAAGCATCCGGGTAGGTGGCTCTCAGGAGAGTTGTCTTCCCGACCTGCCTTGGCCCCCACAGGAAAAAGCTCTTGGTGCCCGGGTCTGGGAGTTTGAGCGAGCGTGAGTACATGGTATGGTCTCCTAGTGAGCTTCATTTCTAATTTAGCATGTTTTCTTTAACAACCACTTCTAATTTAGCATGTTTTCTTTAACAAGCAGTTCTTATTTAGCAGTTTTTATTGAAAGGCAGTCTTTATTGAAAATTGCCAATTGCGTAGTGCAGCACCACTGTGCGATTATGAAGGTATGTCGTTGGAAGCGAGTGTCGGTCATCGTGCAGCAGAAATAATCGTGCAGCACATGTGCGCGAGGATGGTGTATCCTATAGACTTACCGCGTGAGGCGCACGCCTTGCCTTACAATAGATGCACAGACAACCGACAGAACAGCGAGACCGAAATCTATGACACGACCATGAGCATGCTCAGCGGGTGCCCGCTATAGCAACGCAGACTGACCAGCGGGTCAACGAGCAGATTGAGTCTGAGCAGGTTCGTCTTGTCGGGGCGGACGGGGCGCAGATCGGCATCAAATCGCTGGACGAGGCGCTTGCCATCGCCGACGAGCAGGGTCTCGACCTCGTGGAGGTGGCGGGGAATGCCGTGCCGCCTGTGTGCCGCATCATGGACTTCGGGAAGTTCAAGTATCTGGAGGCGCAGCGGGCGAAGGAGTCGCGGCGCAACAGCTCGCAGACCGTCATCAAGGAGATCAAATACCGCCCGAAGATCAGCAGGGGCGATTATGACACCAAGACCCGCCAAGTGGAGAAGTTCCTCTCGGAGGGCAACCGGGTGAAAGTGACGATCATGTTCCGAGGCCGAGAGCTGCAGCATCCCGAACTGGGGCGGCGGATACTGGACGAAGTGTCCGAAGCGATGGCCGAGCACGCCAAGATAGACATGACGCCCCGGATGGACGGGCGCAACATGACGATGATGCTGGTGCCGAAAAAGAAGCCGGCGCAGCAGCAGTCGCAGCAGCAGACATCGGAACAAGAGGAACAGCAGACGCCGAGACAAGCCCGGGAACAAGCGCAGCAGCAGGCACCAGAACAAGCTCGGCAAAAGACATCGGAGCAGACACAGCAGCAAACCGATGAACAAACCTAGCAACAAACCACAGCCGTCAGCGATCAAAACAACAGCACCTCAAACTGAACTCCGCGCAATAGACTGGAGCAATGCCTAAATCCAAATCGCCCAAGATGAAGACGCATCGGGGAGCGGCCAAGCGGTTCAAAGTCACCGGGAGTGGAAAGATCCGCCGCCGCAAGTCGCACAACAATCACATCTTGGAGAAGAAATCGCCCAAGCGCAAGCGTCAGTACCGCCGAGACGGAGAGGTCAGCGCGGCCGACCGCTCGCAGGTGCGGCGACAGCTTGGCGTGTAGGAAGTTTGGGCGCAACAAGTTTGGGCGCAGGAAGCTAGCAGCTAACAGCTAAGCCAGCAGCTGAGACTTTCAGCAGCTAAGACTTTCAGCAGTCAGCAGCCAAGTCTTCCAGCCCCCAAACCGCAGGCAACTCAACAAGCAACGAAACCTGAGAAAACAAGGAGCAGACGATGGCAAGGGTGAAACGCTCGGTGCCCAGCAGAAAACGCCGCAAGGTGACGCTTTCCAGAGCCAAGGGATATTACGGAAACAAGAGCCGCTCGTGGCGGGCTGCGAACGAGCAAGTCATGCACTCGCTCCAATACGCATATCGCGACCGCCGTGCTCGCAAAGGCGACTTCCGCCGCCTCTGGATTCAGCGCATCAACGCCGCCTGCCGTCTGCACGGCATCAGCTACAGCAGATTCATCGCTGGTCTCAAATCGCTGGATGTGTCGGTAGATCGCAAAATGCTCGCCGACTTGGCTGTGAACGAACCTGAAGCGTTCGCCCAGCTTGCCGAGCGAGCGAAGTCGGCACTGGCGAACTCTGCCTGATGCAGGCGGTGCCGCGTCGCCGCCTAGCGCACCTGCAGCGGCTGGCGCAGCATCCGGCCGAACGGCGCAAAGACGGGCAGTTCCTGATTGAAGGGGCGGTGCTGTTGAACGATGCTCTGGATGCCGGGCTGCGAGTGAATGAAGTGCTGCTGGAACGCGGGCGGGCAGAGGAGGCTGAAAAAGCTGCAGCAGAGCGGGCTAGGGGAGAAGGTGCGGTTTGCGCTGAGGTGGCGGATGGAGCTTTGGCGCGGATAGGCGCATCGGTGACTCCGCCGCCGATTTTGGCTGTGGCTGAGATTCCTGGGGGCGGGGTTTCTGGGGGACAGCATTCGGGCGGGCAGAATTCGGGCATGGCAAGGGATGGACATATGGGCGTGGCAGAAGTGTTGACAGAAGAGGAAAGGCTGGCAGGCGGGGAGGGAGCGGCTAGCGAGGAAGTAGCGGCAGGCGGCGAAAGACTGGCAGACGAAGGATTTTCATTGGCAGCTGTAGAAATAGCCGACCCGTCAAATGCAGGAGCTTTGCTGCGATGCGCTGAGGGGGCTGGGGCTGGCGAAGTGGTTTTTGCTGGCAACTGCGTTGACCCTTGGGGGCCGAAGGCTGTGCGAGCCAGTGCCGGATCGGTGTTTCGGATGCCGCCTAGACGAGAGCCCGACGCAGCAGCCTTTCTGCAAAACTTGCGCCAATCAGACCGCCAAGTAATAGCAACTGCTTCCAACCGAGGAAATCCCTATTATGAGTTCAGCTATGACAACGGAGCGGTCATACTCATGGGCAATGAGACACACGGCTTGCCCGAAGCTATCAAAAGCTGCGTTACCGACTGGGTTCACATCCCGCTGTCTGGCGGCACGGAATCTCTGAATGTCGCTATGGCTGCCGCGATAATCTGCTTTGAAGCACGCCGTCAGGGAGCTTCCCGATGACATCCAAGCAAACTGTCTCGCCTCAACAGCTGCCCTCTGAGCTTGCTGAAATCCTCGCAGCAGCCAGAGCCGCCGTTGCCGACGCCGATTCCACAGACTCTCTCGCCGAAGTCAAAGCAGATCTGCTCGGCAGGTCGTCCCGGTTGGCAGCATTGCGGAGCGCCATCGGCAGCTTCAGCGCAGACGACCGCCCCGAAGCCGGGCGCGCCTGCAAAGAAGCCACCAGCGAGATCACAGCTTTGCTGGACGCCCGCCACAGCGAACTCGCCAAAGCCGAGCGAGCCGCCCTCTTGCAGACCGAGCGGGCCGACCTCACCGAAGTCATCGGCGATATAGCCGCCGGCCACTCCCACATCATCACCCAAACCCGCAGAGCCTTGGAAGACCTGTTCGTGGGGATGGGCTATGCCGTAGCCGACGGCCCAGAGATAGACACCGAGTGGAACAACTTCACCGCCCTCAACTTCCCGCTCGGCCATCCCGCCCGTGACATGTACGACACGCTCTATGTGAATTGGGGCGAGCCGATGTCTACCATGCTGCGCACGCACACTTCGCCGGTGCAAGTGCGAACGATGACATCGCAGCCGCCTCCCATTGCGGTAGTCGCCCCTGGCCGCTGCTTCCGCCGCGACACCGCCGATGCCACACACATGCCCGTCTTCCACCAGATAGAAGGGCTGCTGATAGACCGCGACATCAGCCTCGGCCACCTCGCCGGCACGATAGAAGCCTTCACCACTGCGTTCTTCGGCGAGGGGTTCAGCTCGCGGCTGCGTCCGTCATACTTTCCATTCACCGAACCCTCGGCGGAGTTCGACATCCAGCGGCCCGACGGCAGCTGGCTGGAGCTAGGCGGCTGCGGCATGGTGCATCCGAATGTGCTGGAAGCCTGCGGCATAGACCCAGAAGAATGGACAGGCTTCGCCTTCGGTTTCGGCATAGACCGCCTCGCCATGATCCGCTACGGGGTAGACGACCTGCGCGACCTCTGGTCGGGCGACATGCGATTTCTGCGGCAGTTCTGAGGTGGCATCTATGAGCAAGTCAAAAGCAGGCAGACCAGCGGGCAGGCCAAGCGAGGCATCGCGATGAAAGTCCTTCACTCATGGCTGGGCGAGTTCGCCGGCGATCTCCTGGAGCACGATCCTGCCGTCCTCGCCGAGCACTTGTCCGACCTCGGCCTCAGCGTGGAAGACATGGTGACTCTGGGAGCCGCGTTTGACGGCATCGTGGTGGCCAAAGTGCTCGCCCTGCGCCCGCATCCCGATGCAGACCGCATCCAGCTTGTGGATGTGGACGACGGCACGGGCAATCCCCGCCAAGTCTGCTGCGGAGCGTTCAACATGCAAGTGGGCGACTTGGTTCCGCTGGCAACCGACGGCGCAGTCGTGGCCGGCGGGCTGAAGATCAAACGCCGCAAGCTGCGGGGCGAGTGGTCGGAAGGGATGCTGTGCTCGGCTGAAGAGCTAGAACTGCCAGACAGCAGTGCCGATGGCGAAGACCCGGGGATTTTGATTTTGCCCAGCACAGCCGAATTGGGAAACGATGTAGCCGAGGCTTTGGCACTGGAGCACGATGTGCTGTTTGACTTGGAAGTCAATCCCAATCGCCCCGATGCCATGTCGGTGGCTGGGGTGGCTCGCGATCTGGCTGCCCGCCTCGGCGTGCCGTTTGCGATGCTTCAGCCTGAGGTCGCCGAAGTCGGCGCGGCGGCAGAGCAAGTGACGATAACGATTGAAGAGCCGGATTTCTGCCGACATTTCACCGTGCGAACGATGCGTGATGTGCAGGTAGGAAGCTCGCCTGTCTGGTTGGCGAGACGCTTGCTGGCTTTGGGGATGCGGCCGGTGAACTCCATAGTCGACATCTCCAACTTCGTGATGCTGGAGCTGGGGCAGCCCTCGCACGCTTTCGACCTTGACAGCATCAACCGCAACACGCTGGCAGTGCGCATGGCGAGGGATGGCGAGCAGCTGGTGACGCTGGACGGCGAAACCCGCACGCTCAGCGCGCAAGACGGCTTGATAGTGGGAAGCGAAGACGAGCCGCTGAGTTTGGCAGGGGTCATGGGCGGCGCATCTACTGAGATATCCGAGGCGACCAAGACCGCTCTTATAGAAGCCGCCTGGTGGGATCCGATGACCGTCAGTCGCACATCTCGGCGTTTAGGGTTGCGAAGCGAAGCCTCGGCTCGTTTCGAGCGCGGCGTTGATCCTGAGATAGCAGAGTTGGCGTTGCTGCGTTTTGCCGAGTTGGCCGCGCAGGTCGGCACGGCCAGTCTTGCGCCCGGCACCGTGATAGCCAAAGGCAGCGAGCCAGCGAGCTTGCCAGTGCGAGTGCGGGTGGATCGGGTGAATGCGATGCTAGGCACGGAGCTTGCAGGCGAGGAGATGGCGGGGCTGCTAGAGCCGATGGGGTTTGAGGTGGGCCGGTCTGACGGCGAAGGCGGGGAGTCGGATGGTGCTTCTGGAATAGCGTCAGTGAAGCAAAACGATGCGGCAGAGGATGTTTCGGCGATAGCGGGAGATGAACAAGGCGATGGGGCAGACGGGGAAAAGGCAATCCTGTCTGTCTCTATCCCTTCATGGCGGCCCGACTGCGCCACCGAAATAGACATAGTAGAAGAAGTCGGCCGAGCACACGGCTATTCCCGCATAGCAAAAGTCGTGCCGCTGTTCGACCAGCGAGGAGGTCTGTCGCCCAGTCAGCAGTTGCGCCGCAAGACCGCAGACATGCTAGTGGGCATGGGTCTGTCGGAAGTCATGTCGCTGCCATTTCTGGCACCTGAAGACCTGCGAGACGAAGACCGCTCAGATGCCATCGTGGTGACGAATCCGCTGGTGTCTGAAGAGTCGGTAATGCGTCAATCGCTCCGAGAAGGCATGACGAAAATCGCCGCCTACAACCACGCCCGCCGCATCGCCGATGCCCGCCTCTTTGAAATAGGCCATGTGTTCTCGGCAGAATTTCCGCAGGTTTTTGCTGGGGGCGAAGGGCTAGGGGAAAGAGGCTCCGAAGGCGGTTCGCTGCCGCAAGAGTCGGAGCATATAGGCGTGTTGCTCTGCGGAGCCGAAGCCGGCGAAGCAGTAGAAATATGGCTGAAACTCTGTCGCTCGCTCGGCGTGGCCGGCGCCTCGGTTCGCAACAGGGAACAACCCGGCCTGCACCCAACCCGCTCAGGCGAGTTGCTGATCGCAGCCGGAGAAGGGAGCCGCAAAGCTGCCTCAGCAGTAGGGGCGGTAGGCGATGCAGTAGGCGTGGCAGGCGATGCAGTAGGCGTGATAGGCGAAATAGACCCGCAAGTTCTGGAACAGCTAGACATCCCCGCGCCCGTCGCCTATTTTGAAGCCAACCTCAGCAGAGTGCTAGAAGCCATAGAACACCAACACACCCCTCCCTATGCCGCGCCCACCAAGTTCCCCTCCAGCGACATTGACCTAGCCTTCGCCGTGTCCGACCAAATGCCAGCCGGCGACCTAAAAGCAGTGCTGGAAGAAGCAGCCGGAGAGTGCCTAGCCAGCATAGTGCTATTCGATATTTTCAGAGGCAAACAACTAGGCCAAGGAATGCGCAGCCTAGCCTTCCGCCTCCGCTTCGAAGCCCCCGACCGCACCCTAACCGACGAAGAAGTAGCCAAAGCCCGCCAACGATGCATAGAAGCCGCCAAAACAGCAGGAGCATCCCTGCGAGAGGGCTAAGCGGCGCATAGGAGAGGGGCAGACAGCACATACAGATCGGCAGCCATCCCCGTCGCCCGTGTTTACCGCTGCCTTAGATGTAAAAGCGTCATAGTTTTGCTATACTTGCAAAACATGAAAGCAGCACAGATGCCGCCTGCTACTGCCGATGGTTTAGATTTGGTGCCTGCGGATTGGACTAATGATCTGCTGTGCCGTCTGAAAGCCAGCGGGCTGGGTTGCGGGAACCGCCAGACCGGTGCTGGCGATGTGCTGGCGTGCATAGAACTTCGCTCTAGCCCGCCTGTCGCCAAAAGCGAATTCGTGGCACTTGCCAGACAATCGGGTCTGTCTTACGATGAAGCCCTAAAATATTACAGCAACTATCTCGTAGATGTCCGCATGGAGCAGCACAGAGACAGGGTTGCGGAGTTGTTTGACCGCAGCGAAGAGGGGATGGACATGCTAGGTTTGGATGTCTCCTCGGCACAGCAAAAGGCTGGTACGCAGATGCTGAACGATTCCACTAGGGAATTGTCCGACCTGATCAACTATATTTACGAACCTTTGCATTGTGAAGCTCGATGACAGCAGCAGGATAGCCGATTCGTCTGTGCTTATTGGCTTTCCTGTAACCAAAGACACGGAATATACGAGATTTTACGAGGGAAAACAGGTTTTCGTTTGTTCCGTTTCTATACCTGAGGTGAGAAGGTATTTTCGTGAACTAACTGCTGGAGGCAAGATATCCGATGTCAGGGCTGTACTGCTAGCGGCGGAAAGAATGGAAGGTTTGCCTCGCCTTGAAGTATCTGATGAAACGCACCGTATAGCAGGTTATCTGTCAGCTTGCTATGAAATCATCTGGGGGTTTACTGGCCGACAAGGGAAAGATTACAATGACATGCTGATAGCGGCTTGTGCTATAGAACACAAGATGCCGTTGATCGCTCACGACAAGATTTTCCAGAGAATAGAAGTGATGTTCCCGTCAGTGTTCCGTTTGTATACGAGGCTGCCTTCGCTGAGCGAAGCCTCGGTTGAACAGGCACTTTCACGGATCGGGCAGATAGATGAGATACCGAAAGTCTGGTAAAGGCTAAGTGTCATCCCCGCTTAGCGTGCCTTTGCAATTTGCCCGCGAAATGAGGTTGTCATTTATAAATAATCTTGTATAATTGGCAATATGGGTAATAAGTGCTCCGTTGGAGTTCTGGGAGCTTCTGGGTATGCGGGGGCTGGACTGCTCCGATCCGCGCCAGCCGCTCCGCCTAACGACCTAGACGGCGACATATCATGTCAAAGAAATATCGCGGAACGGCCCTCTGCTTTCCATAGTCCTGCTATCCTGTTGCATATGGAGAAGTCTCAGCTTCTGACTCTTATCGCCGAAGGCGAGCATTCCCGCTTGGAGTTCAAAGAACGGCCGGGAAACGACATTGCCGCTGTGATTTCGGGTTTTGCTAATGCAGGGGGCGGCAGAATACTTCTCGGCGTGTCAGACAGCGGCCAGATCGTAGGCTGTGCGCTGAAGAACTCGGAGCGGGCGGCGCTGTCCAGGGCTGCTCGTGATTGCGACCCGCCTGTGAAGATGGATATCTCTCATCTTCGGAACGAGAATGTCGTGGTCTTGGATGTGAAACAGTCGCTGACGAAGCCTGTTCAATGCAGCAAAGGGTATTTCGTCAGAGAAAACGCAGAGACGCGAAAGCTAGAACAGGCAGAGGTCGGTACGATGATGCGGAAAAGCTTCCCGCCTGTTTTCGAGAACATGATATGCGAAAAGTTCGTCTACCCTGACGATTTCAGTTCAGAGAAGTTCGCCGTCTGGCGGGAAATGTCCAGCTTGTCTCCCAGCTTGAAAGAGGAGGACATTCTGCGGAATTTAGGTCTCGCTGAGAAAAGCAGGAGGAAACTGAAACTCACCAACGCCGCGGCGCTGTTCTTCGCCTCCGATCCGAGAAAGTTTTTCCTCCACGCGTTCATCACTTGCGTGCTCTATAACGGGAGAGGCAAAGCTGTGATAGTCGACCGTCAGGATTTCACAGACGGGATCGTAGCCGACATTGAAGCGGCGGCTAAATTCGTGAAACGCAACATGCGGGTAGCGGAGAAAATACAGAACCGCTATCGCACCGACATCTACGAATTTCCGCCTGAAGCCGTCAAAGAAGCTCTGGTGAATGCCTGCGCCCACAGGAACTGGGCGGAAACAGGCGGGCATGTGACAGTGGAAATGTTCCCAGGCAAAATGCAGGTGATCAGCCCCGGCGGTCTGCCTGCAGGCGTGACGCTGGAAAACATAGAGAATGTCAGCATCCGCAGGAATCCGATGGTATGCGATATTCTGCAAAGAGCAGGGCTAGCGGAGCGTGTCGGATCTGGCATAAAGAAAATGCAAAAGGTATGCCAAGACGAAGGCTGCGAACCTCCGGCATTCGAAGCAGAGCAGCATTATTTCAAAGCGATTTTCACTTCTAACCCGAAAACGAAATCCGTCTCTCGCCACTAGGAAAACCTAAAAGGTCAGAAGCTGAGAAAACACGCTCACCGAAAGAAAAAGATAAAGTGTCCTCCGCAAAATAATTACCAAAACCATCTGGTGTTATTCCTGCGAAGTAATCATCGTATTCTTCGAATGCTACTTGGCAGCCGCTGGTTCTGATGTCTTCCACAATTTCTGCTCTATAGCCCGCATCTCTCCAATGCAACGCTACAAACCTAGCACCTATCGTCGGATGACATACCACAAGATAAGCGAAGTTCCCGTTCCTTGATATTTCTTTGACATGGTATGTGCCTTGTGACAGCAGACTTTCCTGCGGCTGTATACCCGGTGTCAGAAGCGCGTACCATGCAGCGTTGGCGAATTCTGGTATCTCACCTGAAGGAGAAATCCACGCTTCGCACAATATAAGCTGCGGAGCTTCCGTCTCGTCTAACAATTCAACAGAACGCAGAATATCGTGCGCTGTTTGCACAGCTTGGCGGATATAGAAGTCAAGGTTGGCTTCCGGGTTTATCCGCTCACCGCCATGCAACTCCAACAATCTATCCGTTGTGAAAATAGCGTCGCCGCTATACACTTTCAACTCCTCTGACCATTCCCGTGTCGGCTGCAACAGATCCGTAAACGAATATCCTGCTGGCGCGCCGCAAACGTTTTGCGGGGTAAACCCGAGCCACAGCAAAGTATCTTCTAGGAGCTTGGCTGCTTCGCGGAATGTTCCGGCTGTGTCTCTGTTCGCGGCTATCGCGCCGACATAGGGCTGGTAGTTGCCGATGTAGCGGAGATATATGGATAGTTCTTCAAGTTTTGCTTGCAGATCGAGAGAGCCTTGATCGTTGATCTGAGAGTAGATGTTGATGTCGGCGAGACCTAGAACATAGCGGTCTCTGGGTGTGCTGGGGGGCAGTGGAAGCTGAACATCGTTTCGCTGTCTCGGCCGCAAACCAGCTTGTTCTCTGGCTACCGCAGGAGCGGTATCTGTGCCAAGCAATACGATAACGGCAGCTTCTTCTGTTGCGAACTGCTGGGGCATCGCTGTAGGTTCGTCTATCTCGTCTATTTCTGCTGCTTGCAGTATCTCTTCGGCTTCATCCTGCCAGCCTTCAGCGAAATACACAGCTGAAGAACTATATCTCTGCGGAGCGTTTGCTGGCGACAAAACCATATATCCCGCTTCCGAAAGCTTATCTGTCATCCTGCCAGCAGCACCAGCAACACCTGAGCCGTTCAGCACCTGAACCACAAGCTCAGAAGGCGACAGATCCTCAACCACAGGCGCAGTTGTGGTGGTTGTCGCTGGCGGCGAAGCTGAAGTTGTCGTGGAAGTCGTGGTTGTGGTGGGCGGTTCGGGTGTTTCAGTCGGCGCAGCCGAGGTCGTAGAAGTGGTTGTAGTAGAAGTCGTGCTCGTGCTGCTAGTTGTGGTTGTTGTCTCTGCCACTGGCGCAGGCGGCAAACTTTGCGCTTCCACCACATCCTTGTCAGCTTGTGTATTCGTTGTCGCTGTGTCAGGCTGTGTGATGGCTGTCGTGCCAGCATCAGAGGCAGTTGTCGTTGCTGGGCTGCTGTCGTTGCCACCAGACGAACAGGCCGCTGCCAGCAGAGCTGCTGTTGAAGCTACAGCAAATAAAATTTTTGGTTTCATCTGTTTCGGCGAGAAGATGGACACACAGCAATTCTAGAGTCGGGAAATCTGTCTCTAGGGAAGCCTAGTAGATCGCTGGTAGAGAAAGAAGCAGTCTCGCGCAATGACGGCTGTGACGAGTTCGTCGTTCGGCGGGGATTGTGCTGGGGTTGGAGCATGGTTGGGCCGCCGAGATATTGCCCGCGAAATGGGGTTGTCATTTATAAATAATCTTGTATAATTGGCAATATGAGTAATAAGTGCTCCGTTGGAGTTCTGGGAGCCTCTGGGTATGCGGGGGCCGAGCTGCTGCGCTTGCTGGCTGGGCATCCTTGCTTTGAGGTGGAATTTCTGGGGGGCGACTCGGCTGCTGGGGAAGCGGTGGGGGATCTCTATCCAAGCTTGGCTGCCAGCTATCCTGGGCAGCAGTTTGCGGCTGGCTTGCCGGAGGATTTGAAGGGGTTGGATGTGCTGTTTTTGGCACTGCCGCATGGGAAATCGCAGGAGATCGTGCCTGAGTTGCTGGGTGCTGACTTTTTGGCGGAGAAAGACGCGGTAGCCGATTCAGCGAAAATGCCTGATGGGGATGGGGATAACAAGGCTGGAATAGCAGTTGCGGCATCTGGAGCGGGGCGAGGCAAGTCTCACGGAGGTGGCCCAGCGATCATAGACCTCGCTGCCGATTTCCGCCTCAACGACCCTGCCGAATACGAGCAGTGGTATGGGCAGGCTCATAGTGCTCCTGAGCTTTTGGGGCAGTTCTCTTATGGTTTGCCTGAGCTTTTTCGTTCGTCTCTTACCAGTCTTGTGGCGGCACCGGGCTGCTACCCGACGGCTGCTGCGCTTGCACTTGCGCCTTTGCTGCGAGCAGGGGTTATCGCAGCGGATGGGATAATCGTGGATGCAGCCAGCGGGGTTTCTGGGGCTGGTCGCTCGCTTCAGCAGAACACCTCGTTCTCGGCTGCCGATGAGAACTTCACGGCTTACGGACTTTGCGACCATCGCCATACGCCTGAGATAGAGCAAGCTTTGGGAGCGCAGGTGATGTTCACGCCTCACTTAGCTCCGATGAACCGAGGCATCTTGGCCACCTGCTATGCCCGCCCTGCTGCTGGCGAAGGCAACCTAGTCGCTGACAGCCTTGACACGGAGCATCTGCTGGATTGCTATCGCAAAGCCTACGATGGCGAGCCTTTTGTGGTTGTGAGCGAGCAGTCGCCCGCCACGAAAGCAGTTCAAGGATCTAATGCGGCACATCTGAGTGCTCGCTATGACTCTCGCACTGGTTATGTGATGGCGCTCTGCGCCATTGACAATCTTGGGAAGGGTGCGGCAGGGCAGGCTGTCCAGTGCGCCAACCTCATCTGCGAGTTTCCCGAAGACACAGGGCTGTCGGCTGTGGGGGTGTATCCATGAGCGTTACAGATGTGGCAGGCTTCGCTGCTACTGGCATCCATTGCGGCATCAAGCAGGGCGATGGCGCGCAGGGCGATGACGGTGCTGGCCTTCTTGGTTCTGGCCCGCTAGACCTTGCTGTCGTCAGAAGCGATGTGAAGGCTTGGGGAGGCGAGAACGGCGACAAAAGCGATGCTGACAGCGCAGCAATCTGGCAACCGCTGGCAGCGGCGGGCGTCTTCACTTCCAACAAGCTCACCGCTGCGCCTGTTGTGATTTCGCGCCAACACCTTGCCGCTCGTGGCTCAGCAACCGCTGTAGTGCTCAACAGCGGCAACGCAAACGCCGCTACCGGCAGCCAGGGCATAGCCGATGCGAAACGAATGTGCGAGCTGACGGCTCAAGAGCTCGGCTGCGACTCCGAAGAGGTGCTTGTCTGCTCCACTGGACTCATCGGGTTCAATCTGCCGATGGATGCCATTGAGAGCGGCATCCCCAGAGCAGTCGCAGCTTGCGTGCCCGATGGCGGCCCGGCAGCAGCCGAAGCGATAATGACCACCGATACGGTCATCAAGCAAGCCCTCGTTGAAGCAAACGGCTTCCGTGTGGGCGGGATGGCGAAGGGCGCAGCCATGCTTCAGCCCGACATGGCTACTATGCTCGCCGTGCTCACCACCGATGCCGCAGCCTCAGCCGACATGCTCCAGCGAGCCCTGAGCGAGGCGGTGAAGACCAGTTTCAACTGTCTCACCACCGACGGAGCGCAATCCACCAACGACACAGTGCTGCTGCTGGCAAGCGCCCAAGCCGAGCCGCCCGACAACCAAGAGCAGCTAACCGAGGCTGTGCGAGAAGTCTGCGCCAGCCTCGCCCTTCAGATGGCTGACGATGCCGAAGGCTCTACCAAAACGGTCACTTTGCATGTGACCGGCGCAGGCACAGCTGAAGAGGCAGCCACGGTCGCCCGCCGCTGCGCCAACAGCCAGCTCGTCAAATGCTCGTGGTATGGCTGCGACCCGTATTGGGGGCGCATCGCCAGCGAATGCGGAGTGTCGGGCGTGGCATTTGACGCCGACACGCTCACTATTGCCTACGGCGATCATGTGGTGTATCGCCACGGCGAGCCGCAGCAGTTGCCTGCGAGCAACCCTTCCCAAGACACTTCAGAAGCCAAGGCCCTGCGCGACTATATGCAGGGGAGACAGCTGCTCGTTCGCATAGATTTAGGCCAAGGCGAGGGCGAGGCTACTGTTGTCACCACCGACCTCACGCCCGGCTACATCGCCGAAAACATGAGGACAAGCTGATGGCGGCGCACCAGAAAACCCAAGCCGGCGAGCCGATTAGCCAGCAGCACGAGCCGACCAGCCAGTCTGCCAGCCAGTCGCACGAGTCAAACAGCCAATCGCCTAGCCCACCGCACGAACAGCGAGCCGCAACGCTCGTCCAAGCTCTGCCGTATATCCAGAAGTTCGCAGGCAAGACGATGGTCATCAAATGCGGCGGGGCGGTCATGCAAGACGAGGCGATGCGACAGAGCTTCGCAGACGATGTGTTCCTGCTGCATTCTGTGGGCATTCGCCCTGTGCTGGTGCACGGGGGCGGGCCGCAGATAAACGAGTCGCTAGGCCGCTTCGGCATCCAGACCCGTGCCATCGGCGGCCATCGCATCACCGATGCCGACACCCTTGAAGTGGTGCGCATGGTGCTGGTAGGCAAGATCAACAAAGACATCGTGGGCGCGCTGAACCGCTTCGGCGAGCACGCCGTCGGGCTTTCTGGCGAGGATGCCTGCCTGCTGAAAGTCACCCAGCGAGACGAGCAGCTAGGCTTCGTGGGCGATGTTGTGGGCGTGAACACCGACATCTTGGCGCGCCTCACCGATGACGGCTTCATCCCCGTGATCGCCAGCATCGGCGCGGGTGACGGCGTGCATGCTCACAGGGGGCAGGCTTACAACATCAACGCCGACATGGTAGCAGGCGAGCTAGCAGCAGCCCTAGGTGCCGAAAAACTCATTCTGCTGACCGATGTAGACGGGCTGCTGACCGATGTAGACGACCCGCAAAGCCGCATTCCAAAAGTCACGGTCGGCGAGCTAAGAGATTTCGTCGCCAGCGGGCAAGCTCAAGGCGGGATGCTGCCGAAACTGGATGCCGCCAAAATCGCTGTGGAAGGAGGCACCGTCTCGGCGCATCTCATCAACGGCACCCAGAAGCACGCCTTGGTGATAGAGATTTTCACCGATGACGGCGCAGGCACGATGATCACGGCAGACGGTGATGCAGGGGGCGGCAAAGCAGGCGGCGGGGTTTCAGCAGGCGAACAGGCACAGTAGGGAATGCTCGTCGCACCCTTGAGGACAATAGAGACATGAAAGCAGAAGCAACAGTGAACAAGGCAGACAGCAGAGAGATGCCTGGGGTGTCTCCTCACAGTCAAGCAGTCGGCGCGCCCGAACAGATGGACGCCTGCCCGATCATGCCCACTTATGGCGCGCCGCCCGTGATGTTCGTGAAGGGCGAAGGCTGTCGTCTTTGGGATCTGCACGGCAAGGAGTATTTGGACTTCCTCTCTGGGCTGGCGGTGGTGAGCCTTGGCCACAGCCACCCTGCAGTTGCCGAAGCGGTGTCGGCACAGGCGCGCAAGCTGCAGCATGTCTCCAACCTTTTCGCCACCGAGCACAATGGCGAAGTGGCACTTATGCTCGACCGCTTGCTAGCTGGAGGTGGGGGCCAAGGGGGAGGGCACAGCGAGAGCGGGCAAGTGTTCTTTTGCAACTCTGGGGCTGAAGCCAACGAAGCTGCCCTAAAGCTGGCGCGCCGCTGGGCCGGGCACGGGAGATACAAGGTGATAAGCGCGTTTCGCTCGTTTCACGGGCGCACTCTCGCCACGCTCCACGCCACGGGGCAGCCCGAAAAACACGAGCCGTTCCAGCCGCTGCCCGAAGGCTTCCGTCATGTTCCCTACGGCGACATCGGCGAGTTGGAACGAGCCGTGGATGAGCACACTGCCGCTGTGTTCCTAGAGCCGATTATGGCTGAAGGGGGAGTGATAGTGCCGCCTGCAGGGTATCTCACAGAGGTTCGTGCTCTGTGCGATGAGCGCGGATTGCTGATGATGCTAGACGAAGTGCAGACTGGCCTAGGGCGCACCGGCAAGTGGTTTGCTCACCAGCACGAAAACGGCAGCGGAGCCAGCGCAGACTCGGGCGCAGATTGGCGACCCGATGTGGTAACAATGGCCAAAGCACTCGGCAACGGGATGCCCATAGGGGCTTGCTGGGCCAAAGCTGAAGTGGCCGCAGTTTTTCGCCCCGGCGACCATGCCACCACTTTCGGCGGACAGCCGCTAGCTACTGCGGCAGCCCGTGCTGTGCTTGCGACAATGGAAGAGATGGACGCTCCCGCAGTCGCCGAGCAGATGGGTGCCAAGCTGCGCGCCCAGCTTGAGTCCATGGAAGAAGTGGCGCAAGTGCGAGGCCGAGGCTTGCTGCTCGCCAGCGAGCTGAAGCCTGAAGCCCTAGACGGCCGCCCTGCAGCCGAGATAGCATCGCAGTGCTTAGGGGCAGGTCTAGTCGTCAATGCACTCACTCCGACAGCTATCCGATGGGCACCGCCGTTCGTGATCACCCAAAACGACATCGCCGAAGCTGTAGGCGTTTTCGGCAAAGTTGTCGCAGGATAGATGCACGCCTCGCACTCCTAGTCTCAACCCGATAACCACAAAACCCCGCAACAAAGAGAAACCAAAAGCAAAATTGCCTTATGAATGTCCAGCCCCGCAACTTCCTGGAGATTGACGACCTCACGCCCGCCGAGCTCGTGGAAGTGCTGCGCCTGTCTATGAGCGGTCAGTTGCCGCCGCTGCTGGAGGGGCGCAGTTGCGCGCTCGTGTTTGAGAAGCCGTCGGCTCGCACGCGCCACTCTGTGGAGATGGCGGTTGTGCAGCTGCGCGGGCATCCGCTCGTCATCCGTCCAGACGAGATACAGCTCGGCGTGCGAGAGACCATCGCCGACATCGCTCGCACTTTCGGCTGCTATCACAGCATCGTGGGGCTGCGTGTGTTCAGCCACGAGATGCTGGCAGAGTTCGCCGCTGCCTCGCCCGTGCCTGTGGTGAATCTGCTGTCGGATCAGGCGCACCCGCTGCAAGCCTTGGCCGACCTTATGACTTTGGCGCAGGAGTGGGGTCTGTCGCCAGCCGACATGCCAGCGGGTTTCGCAGGCAAAAAGGTGGCATATATAGGAGCCGCCAACAATGTGGCCAGGTCGCTGGCTTTGGGATGCGCCATGGTGGGGGCAGATTTCTGCATTTCCTGCCCTCCCGATTACGGCTTCAACTCCGAAGATGTGGCGCCTGTGCTTTCGGTGCTGGCTTCTCAGCCCAGTCCGTCTGCTTCTTACAGCGTGTCCGACCCTGCCGAGGCTGTTCAAGGGGCCGACGCGGTCTATACCGATGTGTGGGCTTCTATGGGCGAGGAAGGCGAAGCAGCCCAGCGAAGAGCGGATTTTGCCGGTTATACCGTCACCACAGAGCTGATGTGGCAGGCTGCGCCAGAAGCCATATTTCTGCACTGCCTGCCCGCCCACAGAGGCGAAGAAGTGAGCGACGATGTGCTGGAAGGGCCGCGCTCGCGCGTCTGGCGACAGGCCGAAAACCGAATGCACACAGCCAGAGGCCTGCTGGCCTGGCTGATGGGGGCCAGATCATGAAACACACTGCCATGAAGCACGCAGCTAACCAGAAGGCTGTGCTTTGCTGCGAGGCGAGCGCATGAATCGCCAAGAACGTCTGCGCGCCATCGCCGAGCTGCTGGAGTCGCAAGCCACCGCCAGCCAGCGTGAGATAGTGGAGATGCTGCTGGAGCAGGGCGTGAGCGTGACCCAGCCCACCATCGGGCGCGACCTCAAAGAGATAGGCGCGTTCAAAGTGCGCAGCGGAGACGGCAGCATTGTCTACACCTTGGACGAGCAAGCCCAGACTTCGCCGAAAGGTGTGGAAGTGCACCTGCGCAAAGTTTTCGGCGAGTGGGTGCGAGACATGAACAAATCTGGCAACTTGCTGGTTTTGAGTACTGCCCCTGGCGCGGCCCATGTGGTGGCGGCTGCTCTGGATCGCAGCAAATACCCCGGCGTGCTGGCCACCTTGGGTGGCGACGACACCGTGCTGGTCATCGCCAAAGAAGAAAGCGACCCAGCCCGTCTGCTGGCCGGTTTGCGCAAGCTGGCAGGGCTTTCGGGCGACAGCAGTCCGTTCGGCAAGCACAACGAGCAACCCCTTGAGGTCTAATGCCATGACTCCGTCAAAGCACTCTGTCAATAAGCTTTCCGTCAATAAAGTCGTCCTCGCCTACTCCGGCGGGCTGGACACTTCGGTGATCCTGCGCTGGCTGCAGGAGACTTACGACTGCGAAGTGGTGACTTTCACAGCCGACATCGGCCAAGGCGAAGAGCTCGGCCCGGCCCGCTCCAAAGCCGAAGCGATGGGCGTGAAAGAAATCTACATTGACGACCTGCGCGAAGAGTTCGCAGCGGATTTCGTCTTTCCGATGTTCCGAGCCAATGCGCTTTATGAGGGCGAATACCTGCTGGGCACATCCATCGCCCGTCCGCTCATCGCCAAGCGTCTCGTGGAGATCGCCGCCGAATGCGGGGCAGACGCGGTGGCTCACGGCGCCACCGGCAAAGGCAACGACCAAGTACGCTTTGAGCTTGGCGCCTACGCCCTGAAGCCCGATGTCGCCGTGATCGCGCCTTGGCGCGTCTGGGATTTGACTTCCCGTGAGAAGCTGCTGGCTTATGCGGCGGAGAAGGGAATTCCGATTGAGATGGATCAGGGAGACCGCCCGCCCTATTCCATGGACGCCAACCTGCTGCATATCTCATATGAGGGCGGCATTTTGGAAGACCCGTGGCTGGAACCTTCCGAAGAGATGTTCCGTTGGACTGTCTCGCCCGTTGCTGCGCCCGATGAGCCGCGAGAAATGGTGCTCACTTTTGAACAGGGCGATGCGGTGGCGATAGACGGCGTGGCGATGTCCGCCGCCGAGCTGCTGGGCGAGCTGAACCGCATCGGCGGAGAGAACGGCGTGGGCAGAGCCGACATCGTGGAGAACCGCTATGTAGGGATGAAATCGCGTGGTGTGTATGAGACGCCGGGCGGCACGATCCTGCTGAAGGCGCATCGTGCGATGGAGTCGCTGACTTTGGATCGCGAGGTGGCGCACCTCAAAGACGAGCTGATGCCCCGCTATGCGAAGCTGGTCTACAACGGCTACTGGTGGAGCCCCGAGCGCGAGATGCTGCAGACTGCTATTGACCACACCCAGCGAGAAGTGAATGGCGAAGTGCGACTGAAGCTCTACAAGGGCGGTGTGCAAGTGACTGGAAGACGCTCGGAGAAGTCGCTGTTTTCTGAGAAGGTCGTGACCTTTGAAGAAGACGAAGGCGTGTACGACCAGGCGAATGCTACGGGGTTCATAGAGCTGAACGCTTTGAGGTTGAGGTTGCATGCTTTGCGTGGTGCTGGGGGCGGGCTGGCTGGTGAGGGCGCAACTGAAGAAAGCGCAACTGGCGAGGTGGAGCCATGAGCACTCTTTGGGGCGGGCGCATGAGCGAGCCGCCGTCTGACGAGCTGATGGAGTTCACGGCCAGTCTGCCGTTTGACAGGCAACTGGCGCAGGCTGACATTGCTGGCTCGTGCGCGCATGTGCGCGGGCTGGAGCATGTGGGGATACTGAATAGGGCTGAGGCGCAGACTTTGCTGCAGGCATTGGATCAAGTCGGCGCGGAGTTGGCTTCGGGGGCGTTTGTTTTTGCTGCTACAGATGAAGATATCCACACCGCCGTTGAGCGTCGCGTGACGCAGCTGGCAGGCGAAGTGGGGGAGAAGCTGCACACAGGTCGCAGCCGCAACGACCAAGTAGCGACCGATTTGCGTCTGTATGCCAAAGGCGAGATGCTGTCTGTTGCCAAGGCGGTGTTGGAGATGCAAGAGGTATTGCTCGGGCGTGCCCGCGATGCAGGCGATGCGGTAATCGCCGGATACACGCATCTGCAGCGTGCGCAGCCCGTGCTGCTGGCGCATCATTTGCTGGCGCATGGCTGGGCATTGGCGCGAGATGTGGATCGCATCTTGGCTGCCCGCGAGCGTTTGGATGTGTCGCCATTGGGTGCCGGCGCGCTAGGGGGCACATCACTGCCGCTGCAGCCCGCTTTCACGGCTTCCGAGTTGGGTTTTGCTGAGCCGTTTCAGAATTCGCTGGACGCAGTGAGCGACCGCGATTTCGCAGCCGAGTGCTTGTTCGTGCTGGCTTTGCTAGGGGTGCATCTCTCACGCTTGGGCGAGGAGATCATTTTCTATGCTTCCCAAGAGGCAGGCTTCATCCGTCTGGCTGATGCTTATTCCACAGGCAGTTCCATGCTGCCCCACAAGAAAAATCCCGACATAGCAGAGTTGGCCCGCGCCAAGTCTGGTCGTCTTATCGGCAATCTCACAGGTCTGCTGGCCGTGCTGAAGGGGCTGCCATTGGCATACAATCGCGACCTGCAAGAAGACAAAGAACCGATGTTTGATTCGTTCAAGCAAGTGCGACTAGGGCTAGCTGCAATGCGAGGGCTGGTGGCGACTATAGAGTTTGACTACGAGAAGATGGCAGTGGCAGCGAGCGACCCCACCTTAGTGTCGGTGGATTTGGCAGATTTCTTAGTCCGCAAAGGCGTGCCTTTCCGTGAAGCGCATCGCCGCATAGCAGGTCTGGTGGCTAGATACTTGGATAGCGAAACAGATGCCGACACCCTAGGGTCTAAAACATTTGAAGACTTAGTGCGAGCCGATCCCGACCTCGGCGAGGAGGCAGCCGAACTCTGCGACATCCGCACAGCCCTATCAGCTCGTCAAAGCCCCGGAGGCGGCGGCCCCGAAGCCGTAGCCAAACAGATGCAGCAGTTCGCCAGCCAGCTCCGCGCCGACACCGCCAGAATTCAAGCTCTGGCATAGCCGACCGAAGCGTGTCTCAGACTCAGCGTCTCATCTGTCATCACTGCTTCCAATTCAAGCCTTGACATAACCCATAACCAAACTCTTATTTGAGGAGAACCAGCAATGCCTGCCAAGACCGCTATCTTCTGTGTGATGCTAATTTTCGGAGTTCTCGCAGCAGGGGCATGTGGCAGCGATGACAGCGAGCCGGGATTGCCTTCTCGGACACAAGCTCTTATCATTGCCGATACCGCTTCTGAGAGATGCGGCGAACCCGTAGGAGAGCCAAGCCTGTCCGAGTGCTGGTTAGCCAGCGTGAAATCCCAATGCGCCCGCTTTGTCGGGGAGGGTAAAGCAGACTATTACTACAACAGCTGCGAAAGCGAAGCCCGCAGGTGGTCAGACGAACGACTTGCCTCTGGGGGATAGGGCTTTGAGAGGTAAGCGTTTTGACGGGCAGGATGAGTTTTTGCTGGAGCTAGGGGAGCCTCTGCCGAGGTCGTTCTACAGTTGCGACCCGATAGATCTGTCGTTGAAGCTGCTGGACAAAGTGCTCGTCTGTCAGCCATTCGGTGTGTCAGGGAACAGAGGGGATGGCAGAGAAAGCGATGTCAAGACGGGGCATGGCGAAGTGCGAGCCAGGTGCAGCGGCATCCGAGCAGGTCGCATCGTTGAAGTGGAAGCATACGGCGGTGTAGACGACATCTCCAGCCACGGGCATCGCGGCAAAACCAAACGCAACGAGGTGATGTTCGGCCCGCCAGGGCATCTGTATGTCTATTTCACCTACGGAATGCACTGGTGCTCCAATGTGGTCTGCGGCGAAGACGGCGAATGCGCCGCCGTGCTGCTCCGCGCCATAGAGCCGCTTGCGGGCATAGAAGAAATGTTCCAAGCCCGCCCAGCCGCCCGCAAAGAAACCGACCTCTGCAGCGGCCCCGCCAAGCTAACTCAAGCCCTAGGCATCACAGGCGACCAAAACGGCATTGACTTGATTTCCCCTAAGGCTTCAGAACAGATGTCGATCACAATCCACGACGACGGCACACCCCCGCCCAAGTCTCCAGCCCGAACCACCCGCATCGGCGTAAAGTCCGACCTCCCCTGGCGATGGCATATCCCCGACAACCCCCATGTCTCCCGTCCATAAACGACAGCGAAGGCAGCTAGATATCCTTTGGGGTTTCGCAGGAAGTCATGTTGTTTACTTCGGCGAAGCGGTCGACTATTCTGGCTATCTGCACTTCGTCTCTGGCCGTGTAGGTGAATTCGGCTCGCTCGCCTTGGCGGAGTTTGGCTACTAGGCTTTCGCGGTCGGCTATGTATATGTTCCAGTCGTCCAGCCACAGGTTGACTTTTCTTGCTTCATCTGGGTCGTTGATGCTGCGGGCTAGATTTCGCAGGTCGGCTACAAGTGGCACTAAAAGCTCGGTGCCAGCGGAGACTTGCTCTGCTAATTGCTCGGGATTGTCTATGTTCAAGTTGCGGGGGAGGCCATCTAGTCGTTCCATGGTTGTGGCGCAACGAGACTCGGCATTTACTGTGAATGCTTTGCCGTCCGAGGTGTCCAAAGTGTCCGGGTGGCCTCTTGTGGGGAAGGGCGAGAATGCCCATATCCAGAAGCCTGCCATCGCCAAGAAGCCGACCACGATCAGCAGATAGGTTGGTCGCCACTTGTGGATCGGGGTATCGGCTCCTGATTCGGTTTCCTCGCTCATCATGCTATTGCGTCTGAATTGTGGGGGTGTTGCCTGGCCCGACCAGCACATCACCGGGGATTTCTGGGGGCTGGTTGGGGATGGTCGGCGGAGGAAAGACGCCGTCTTGCGCGCCAGTCTGTGAGTCTATTTGCGGTCCGATTTGCGCGCCGCCCTGAGCGTTGCCTTGGTCAAGACCTCCAGGCACTTCTGATTGCGTCGGCAGAATTTCTGCTGGCAAGTCGGTATAAATCTGTATCGTCACCCAGCCATCGGCGTCTACTATCTCGTCCGGCTCTGGCGCCTGCGCTCTCACACGACCTATCTGGCTGTCGGGCGCATCGGCAGAAAAGAAATAGGTCACATAAGGCACCAGTCGGCTTTCCCGCGCTCTCTGTCGGGCGGCGGCTTCCGTCAAACCTGCCAAATCCGGCACGGCAGTCTGCTGGTTCTCAGGGATCGTGGTGATGGTGACGGGCGGACGAGGCAGAGACCTCGTGGCTGCGCCGCCAGCGGCCTCATCGTGGGCCGCCGACATCACTCCTTGCCAAATCAGCGCGGGATATGTGCCGCCATAGACCTCAATCGGCGTGTTGGGAGGCTCCATCTCTATCTGGCCTTGAGGAAAGCCCACCCAGACCGAGGCAGTGTATTCGCTGGTGAAGCCCGAGAAAGTGGCATCACGGAAATCTTCGGCGGTGCCGGTTTTGCCAGCCGCTTCGTGGCCGGGCAGCTGCGCCCGTCGCCCAGTGCCGGTCGCAACAGCTTGGCGCAGCACATCGGTGATCTGGTCGGCAATGCTGGCTTCCAGCACTCTTTGGCTATCCAGCGAATGCTCGTAGATGATCTCGCCGCCCGGCCCGATGATTTTTGATACGAAAGCCGGCTCAACGCGAATTCCCCTGCGGGCGATGGTGGAGAAAGCATTCGCCATGTCAAGAGCGGTCACATCGTTGGTGCCGAGCACGGCCGACAGCACAGGCTGCAGCCGCGATTCCACGCCCAAGCGGTTCGCCATATCCACGCCTGCCTGCGCTCCCACATCTTCCATGAGCTGGGCATATACGGTGTTGATGGAGCGGATTGTGGCCTCTGCCAAGCTCACGGTGCCTCCGTTTGCGCCGCCCTCCACTTCCCACGGTTCGGGCAGTGGCGGGTTTTCTATCACGATCTCCTCAGGGGCGGGATATTGAGCGCCCATCTGGATGCCTTGCTCCAGAGCGGCAGCCAAGATGAGCGGTTTGAAAGCTGAGCCGGCTTGTCGGCCGCCCTGGGTGGCGAGGTTGAAGCGCGCCGAGGGGTCGTCGCCGAAGAAGTCTTGTCCGCCGACCATAGCCCTCACATAGCCGGTGTCGTTCTCAATCAAGATCACCGATGCTTCGGGGCCGGCCGGGTCGCCAGAGGTGACTTCGTCGGTGAGCACCTCCCTCACGGCTGCCTCGGCTCGCCTTTGAAGCTGGCGGTCAACCGTGGTGTGTATATGCAGCCCGCCTTCAAAAAGCAGGGCAACCCGGTCTTGTCGGGTTTCGCCGAAAAGCGGATTGGAGAGAATCCACTGCCGCACCTCTTCCACGAAATACGGGGCATCATAGGTGGCTTCCAGCACCTCCACTCTCGGCGCGAGACGGACAGGTTCGGTGCGGGCTTGGTCGTATTCCTTCTGCGAGATGTAGTTGTTGACGAGCATCCGGTCGAGCACTTGTCTGCGGCGCAGCAGAGCGGCATCCAGATTGTCATAGGGGTTATAGGTGGACGGAGCTTGGATGAGGCCGGCGAGAATGGCGGCTTCGCTGATGGTCAGGTCGGCGAGGGTTTTGCCGAAATACTCATCCGCTGCGGCACGCACCCCGTATGCGCCCTCGCCGAAATAGACGAGATTCAGATACTCCTTGAGAATGAACTGCTTGGTGTATTGATCTTCAAACTGGCGGGCGAGAGCCAGCTCCTCAATCTTGCGGCTGGCCGACTGGTCGGTGCGATCCAAGAACACCAGCCCCACATACTGCTGGGTGATGGTGGAGCCGCCCTCCGACACGCCGCCTTCATTTAGATTGGAAAGCCCCGCCCGCAAGATGGCTCGCAAATCAATGCCGCTGTGCTGCCAGAAACGCTCGTCTTCAATGGCGATCACGGCGTCTTGGAGGATGCTGGGCACCTCGTCTAGGGTTTCAATATTCACACGATGCTGCTCGCCTCGGAAGAGAGTGATCTGCTCGCCGTCTTTGTCGTAGATGAAAGACGACAGAGCGATGGGCGGCGGCTCAACCGTGAGCGCGCTAGTCGTCCAAGAGCAGCCGGCGGCTAGCAAAGCGAGGGTTGCCGCCGCTGAAGCTATTGCTACGAAAGTTCGCCGCACTGTTTTAAGGCTAGCTAGAGGTGGGTTGCTAGCCGGTTAATTGGTTTGGTTTTTAGAGGGTTTTTACTATTACACGGCGGGAAACGCGTATCTTGCTGGGTTTGCTTGGGGTTTTCTAGGTTGGTTTTTGCTGGGGCACGGCGGGCAACGGCGCATCTTTTTTATGCTCAGACACGCAAGCGAACTCGCCTAAAAAAGACACGCCGTCCCCCGCCTCACCTTGGAGTCACTCACCGTTTTGAGGCTGTCTCTTTCCCCAGACTTCACCTTGGAATTCGCAGGGGGGCTATTGGCTATTCCACGATTACTAGGCGGCGTTCTTTTTTGCCGCGTTGTAGGAGCAGGTAGTTGCCTAGGAGCTTGTCGGTCAGCTTGTGGGTTGGTGCTTCTGCTGCGGCTGGGCTTAGCCGTTCATTGTTTATCAGGACTGCTGATTGGCTTAGCTGGCGGCGGGCATCGCTGAGCGAGGAGCATAGGCCGCTTTGGGTGAGAAGCGTCTCTAATGCTGTTTCGCCTTCTAAGTCGTTGCGGCTCACTAGCACTTCCCCTACTATGCCTCGGGTGGACTCCAGCAGCTCGGCTGTCAACTCGGCGTTGCCGTATAGCACTTGGGCGGCATCGTTGGCTTTTCGCACATGGTTTTCGCCGTGCACGAATTTCGTGACTTCATCGGCAAGCACTCGCTGAGCCGCTCTCTGCTCTGGCGACTTGTGATGCTCATTCATCGCCTCTTCAATATCTGCCATCGACAGCAAGGTGAGCTGCGCCAGCAGGGTCTCTACATCTCGGTCGTCACTGCGCAGGAAATACTGGTGGAAGTCAAACGGGATCGTTCGCTCGGCAGAAAGCCAGACGGTGCCTTCGGCCGTTTTGCCGAACTTCTGCCCGTCCGACCGTGTAAGCAGCGGCCAAGTGAGACCGTGCGCTGCTGCTCCGCTGCGCTTGCGGATGAGGTCTATGCCGGCGGTGATGTTGCCCCACTGGTCGGAGCCGCCTAGCTGTAGGGTGCATCCCTTGTGCTCGTGCAGCCACCAGAAGTCAAAAGCCTGCAGAAGCATGTAGCTGAACTCGGTGTAGGAGATGCCAGCCTCGCTTTCCAGGCGCGACCGCACAGAGTCTTTGGCTGTCATCTGATTGACCGTGACATGCTTGCCGACATCTCGCAGAAACTCCAGCATGCTGACGCTCTCTGTCCAGTCTTTGTTGTCGCAGACCTCCACATCCTCGCCCAGCAATGCCCGAACCTGTGAAGCGATGCCGCCAAGATTGGCTTCCAAGGTCGCTTCGTCCAAAAGGTTGCGCTCGTCCGACCTTCCGCTTGGGTCTCCGATCATCCCGGTAGCCCCGCCCACCAGCGCAATCGGCTTGTGCCCTGCCTCCAAAAATCGCCGCAGCATCACCACCCCCAAGAGGCTCCCCACATGCAAGCTGTCGGCCGTCGGGTCAAACCCCAGATAAAGCGTCTGCGGCCCTTCGTCCAGCATCGCCCCCAAAGCCGCAGCGTCAGTGCTGTCGTGGCAAAGCCGCCGCCGACCCAGTTCTTCCAGCAGTTGAGAAGTCACTCCTCTAATTCAACCCGAAATTTCCAAACTCTGCGAGCTCCAAGGTGAGGCGGGGGACGGCGTGTCTTTTTTAGGCGAGTTCGCTTGCGTGTCTGAGCATAAAAAAGATGCGCCGTTGCCCGCCGTTGCTCTAGCAAAAACCCTCCAAGAAAATCCCTAAAAATTTCTTGCACAAGAGGTTGTGATTGTCACACCCATGTGCTATAGTTAACTTCCACCTCGTCAGAGATTTCGTTTTGAGACCTCTGGTGAGGGGCGCGGTTCTGAGGGCTGCTTCAGCAGTTGCCTCTCCGCCCGTTGCCTAGGCAGCCGAAATCGGCCTGATTTATCAGTGCCTCATTTTGCGCCTCCAGGCGGCGGCAGAACTGCTCCTTGAAAACGGAAGAGACGAAACAAAGCCAGTGCGGGCAGATGCTGAGCTAGCTAGCGAAGCATTTGCCTTCAATTCCTGCTTGGGCACACAGCCGCCCAAGGCCATCCGGCCCGGCGGCAAACCCTAGCCCAAGCACTCTTCGCAAGAACCCCGTCGGAGCCAAGCGCATCGTCGGGGATCGTGCAACACGATTCTGGGCTTCGCCTCCAAGCTCTCGGTTATTCCCCGAGAGTCGCGAAGTCAGAGATTTCAACGGAGAGTTTGATCCTGGCTCAGGACGAACGCTGGTGGCGGGCCTAACACATGCAAGTCGAACGAGGCTTTCCGGTGCTTGCACTGGAAAATCGAGTGGCGAACGGGTGAGTAATACATGAGAAACCTGCCTTGGAGACGGGGACAACCTCGGGAAACTGAGGCTAATACCCGATATCCCTGCCGAGTCGCATGACTTGGCAAGAAAATACTCAGGTGCTCCAAGAGGGTCTCATGCCCTATCAGCTTGTTGGTGAGGTAAAAGCTCACCAAGGCTTAGACGGGTAGCTGGTCTGAGAGGACGATCAGCCACACTGGGACTGAGACACGGCCCAGACTCCTACGGGAGGCAGCAGTGGGGAATCTTGCGCAATGGGCGAAAGCCTGACGCAGCCACGCCACGTGTGGGACGACGGCCCTCGGGTTGTAAACCACTTTCAGCAGGGACGAAAATGACGGTACCTGCAGAAGAAGCCCCGGCCAACTACGTGCCAGCAGCCGCGGTAACACGTAGGGGGCGAGCGTTGTCCGGAATTACTGGGCGTAAAGGGCTCGTAGGCGGTTTGGTAAGTCAGATGTGAAAACTCCAGGCTCAACTTGGAGACGCCATCTGATACTGCCATGACTAGAGTTTGGTAGAGGAGTGCAGAATTCCCGGTGTAGCGGTGAAATGCGCAGATATCGGGAGGAATACCAGTCAGCGAAGGCGGCACTCTGGGCCATAACTGACGCTGAGGAGCGAAAGCGTGGGGAGCGAACAGGATTAGATACCCTGGTAGTCCACGCCGTAAACGGTGGGCACTAGGTGTGGGACCCTGTCAACGGGTTCCGTACACGTAGCTAACGCGTTAAGTGCCCCGCCTGGGGAGTACGGCCGCAAGGCTAAAACTCAAAGGAATTGACGGGGGCCCGCACAAGCGGCGGAGCATGTTGCTTAATTCGAGGCAACGCGAAGAACCTTACCTGGGCTTGACATGCTGGGAAAAGCCATAGAGATATGGTGTCCATTTATGGGCCCTGCACAGGTGGTGCATGGCTGTCGTCAGCTCGTGTCGTGAGATGTTGGGTTAAGTCCCGCAACGAGCGCAACCCTCGTCCTATGTTGCCAGCGGGTAATGCCGGGGACTCGTAGGAGACTGCCGGGGTCAACTCGGAGGAAGGTGGGGATGACGTCAAGTCATCATGCCCCTTACGCCCAGGGCTGCAAACATGCTACAATGGCCGGTACAACGGGCTGCGACATCGCGAGATGAAGCGAATCCCTTAAAGCCGGTCTCAGTTCGGATTGGAGTCTGCAACTCGACTCCATGAAGCCGGAGTCGCTAGTAATCCCGGATCAGCAACGCCGGGGTGAATACTGTTCCCGGGCCTTGTACACACCGCCCGTCACACCACGAAAGTTGGCAACACCCGAAGTCAGTGGCCTAACCCGCAAGGGAGGGAGCTGCCGAAGGTGGGGTTAGCGATTGGGGTGAAGTCGTAACAAGGTAGCCGTACCGGAAGGTGCGGCTGGATCACCTCCTTTCTAAGGAGAGCACTTTTGGAATGCCTAAGGCAGATCCGAAAAGCTCAAGTTGACCACTGGCTCTCGTCTCTTCCGTTTTGAGGGATGTCTCTTTTGCGAGACCGCCCCGAAGCGTCACCGTGCCAGCGTCACCGTGCCAGCACGCCGCTTCGCTCAGACCCTTGAGAATTGCATTGCGAGTACGAGCATTAGAATAGATTTAAGCAGATAGAAAGTAGACAAAATAGTTCTTCGTTTTGAATTTGCTCTTGCCGAACTTGCCAAAGCATACTGCGAAAGCATTTGCTAAAGGCATTTCGGCGAACAGCACTTATGTCAAGCTACGAAGGGCCAACGGTGGATGCCTTGGCATCTGCTACCGATGAAGGACGTGACTGGCTGCGATAAGCCACGGTTAGCTGTCGAGTGAGCGTTGATCCGTGGATGTCCGAATGGGGAAACCCGGCACCCGTAACGGGGTGTCACTCCGGCCTGAATATATAGGGTCGGCAGAGGGAACCGGGTGAAGTGAAACATCTCAGTAACCCGTAGGAAAGGAAAGCAACATGCGACTCCCCGAGTAGCGGCGAGCGAAAAGGGAAGAGCCTAAACCGTTTGTGTGTGATAGCCCGGTGGCGTTGCACAGGCGGGGTTGTGGGATCCGATGGCGAGGGCGCCGGCCTTCGCACAGAGTTACAAAACTGCTGGTTAGCAGAAGTGTGCTGGAATGGCACGCCATAGAGGGTAAGAGCCCCGTATGCGAAAACCACGCAGTCTCTGATCGGCGATCCCGAGTAGCACCATTGCCGTGTAATTTGGTGTGAATCTGCGAGGACCACCTCGTAAGGCTAAGTATAGGCAGATGACCGATAGTGAACTAGTACCGTGAGGGAAAGGTGAAAAGTACCCCGGGAGGGGAGTGAAATAGTACCTGAAACCGTTGGTCTACAAGCAGTCAAAGCGTCGTTTGCGGGGTTCGCCCTGCAAGCCGCGATGGCGTGCCTTTTGAAGAATGAGCCAACGAGTTATGGTGAGTGGCGAGGTTAACCCGTGAGGGGAAGCCGGAGCGAAAGCGAGTCTGAATAGGGCGTATAGTCGCTTGCTGTAGACCCGAAGCCGGGTGATCTATCCATGGGCAGTGTGAAGCGGAGGTAAGACTCCGTGGAGGCGCGAACCGACCTAGGTTGAAAACTGGGCGGATGACCTGTGGATAGGGGTGAAAGGCCAATCAAACCCGGTGATAGCTGGTTCTCCGCGAAATGCATTTTGGTGCAGCGTCGTGCGTTCAATCATGGAGGTAGAGCACTGGATGGGCTAGGGGGCCTACAAGCTTACCAACCCCAGCCAAACTCCGAATGCCATGATTCCAGAGCACGGCAGTGAGACCCCGGGGGATGAGCTTCGGGGTCGAAAGGGAAACAGCCCAGACCGCCGGCTAAGGCCCCTAATTCCGAACTAAGTGGTAAACGAAGTGGGATTGCAAAGACAACCAAGAGGTTGGCTTAGAAGCAGCCACCCTTGAAAGAGTGCGTAACAGCTCACTGGTCGAGTGATCCTGCGCGGATAATGTAACGGGGCTCAAGTTCGGAGCCGAAGCCGCGGATTTCGCAGTTCCTACGGGTTCTGCGGAGTGGTAGCGGAGCGTCGATCTCGGAGTGAAGCAGCCGTGTGAACGGATGTGGACTGTGGTCGAGTGCGAATGTTGGTGTGAGTAGCGAGAGAGGGGTTAGAAACCCCTCCGCCGTAAGCCCAAGGTTTCCTGGGGAAGGCTAATCCCCCCAGGGTAAGTCGGGACCTAAGGCGAGGCCGAGAGGCGTAGTCGATGGACAACTGGTTCATATTCCAGTACCGCCGAAAGACCGCCAAGACGAGACCGTTGTTGCTAAGGGGATGTGTGGCTCTCTGAAGCCTACGGGCCAGGAGAGTCGCAGGGAACCGACCCACATCGGAATTGTCAGCGAAGTGGAAACGCAGAAGGGTAGGTGAACCCGGGCGATGGTTGTCCCGGGGTAAGCGTGTAGGACGGGGCGTAGGTAAATCCGCTCCCCATAAAGTCTGAGACGCGATGCCGAACCGAATCAGGTGAAGTCATTGAGCCCATGCTGCCGAGAAAACCCACTAGTGAGGTCTTTTGGCGCCCGTACCCCAAACCAACTCAGGTGGGCAGGTAGAGCATACCAAGGCGATTGGGAGAACTGTGGTTAAGGAACTCGGCAAATTGCATCCGTAACTTCGGGAGAAGGATGACCTCAATAGGGTGAAAGGCCTCGCGCCTCAAGCCCGAAGAGGTGGCACAAACCAGGGGAAAGCGACTGTTTACTAAAAACACAGCAGCGTGCCAAGTCGTAAGACGATGTATACGCTGTGACGCCTGCCCAGTGCTGGAAGGTTACGGGGAGGGGTTAGCGAGAGGCTTGCCTCGAGCGAAGCTCTGAACCTAAGCCCCAGTGAACGGCGGCCGTAACTATAACGGTCCTAAGGTAGCGAAATTCCTTGTCGGGTAAGTTCCGACCCGCACGAATGGCGTAACGACTTTCCCGCTGTCTCAACCACAGACCCTGCGAAATCGAAGTACGAGTAAAGATGCTCGTTAGCTGCAGAAGGACGGAAAGACCCCGTGGACCTTTACTACAACCTGCTATTGGTGTTTGGTCTATGCTGTGTAGGATAGGTGGGAGACTTGGAAGCGTAGGCGCTAGCTTGCGTGGAGTCAACCTTGAAATACCACCCTTCATATGCTGGGCATCTAACCTAGGCCCGTGATCCGGGTCGGGGACAGTGTCAGGCGGGTAGTTTGGCTGGGGCGGTCGCCTCCTAAAAGGTAACGGAGGCGCCCAAAGGTTCCCTCAGACTGGTTGGCAATCAGTCGTCGAGTGTAATGGCACAAGGGAGCTTGACTGTGAGACAGACATGTCGAACAGGAGCGAAAGCTGGGCATAGTGATCCGGCGGTAGCGTGTGGAAGCGCCGTCGCTCATCGGATAAAAGGTACCCCGGGGATAACAGGCTCATCTTCCCCAAGAGTCCATATCGACGGGAAGGTTTGGCACCTCGATGTCGGCTCATCGCATCCTGGGGCTGAAGCACGTCCCAAGGGTTGGGCTGTTCGCCCATTAAAGCGGTACGCGAGCTGGGTTTAGAACGTCGTGAGACAGTTCGGTCCCTATCCTCTGCAGCCGTAGGAGATTTGAGAAAAGCTGTCCCTAGTACGAGAGGACCGGGATGGACGCAGCTCTCGTGTGCCAGTTGTCCTGCCAAGGGCACGGCTGGTTTGCGACCTGCGGAAGGGATAACCGCTGAAAGCATCTAAGTGGGAAGCCTGTTTCAAGATGAGATCTCCCACCGGGACAACCGGGTAAGGCCCGTGGCAGACCACCACGTTGATAGGCCGGAAGTGTAAGCATGGCAACATGTTCAGCTGACCGGTACTAATCGGCCGAGGGCTTGATTTACTTTTCAAAACGAAGAGTGGTTGTTGAAAGCAGCTGTGTTTGCGGTAGCTTTTGCTATGGCATTCGCAGTTTGGTTAGACTTTATCTATTCAGCCTTCGTACTCGCAATGGAATTCTTGAGGGTCGCCCTTTCGGGTTTGCCCTGATGTGCGGTCTTAGACCGCACAGGCTCCCTCAAAGTTTTTCGGTGACCATAGCGGTGGGGTCACACCCGTTCCCATCCCGAACACGGCAGTTAAGCCCACCAGCGCCGATGGTACTGAGGTGGAAACGCCTTGGGAGAGTAGGACGTCGCCGGATTTTTATTTCTCCCACGGCCACCCCAAAATTCAAATGACTGACATCCAAACCGAACAGCCTACAGAAAAAGAAAAGGCTCCAAAATCACCCGATGAGCTTCCCTATGCCAAAGCTCACAGCATCGTCATACTGATCCGCCGCATAGCCTCGGCAGTCGTCTCAATCGTATTCACCATTTTCTTCATCTGGTTAGCCTTATGGGGCAGAGACCAAATTGAAACAAGGTATGGCGATGACAATAGTACCACCACAACATCAACAAGCACTACTACCACCTCCTCTTCATTCACTACTACCTCCACCACATTAATCAACGAAGGCAACTTTCCAAGCTTCTAATAATCTGGGGAAATGCTGTGATTTGAGGCTACCACCGAAAACGGCTAGACCCCACCGCCCTCAAAATCTATGCGCCTAGTGGCCAACGCAAAAAGCTGGGTGCCCACCTGCGATTTCTGTTGTTTTCTAAATCAGACTTTCAATATTCTGCGTATATTGAAAATCTGTTGTGATTTTGCTATGTTTCTGTAGAATATCTGTATCTATAGATATAGAAAACAGCAGAATATCTAAATTTCATATATTCAGGAGGATGCCGTGCCTCTGCAAAAACTGACATCAGCTCGCTTTCAGCACATACTTGCTGAAGACCAAAATCGCTGGAAAGCAAGCCCAGGCATCCTCGATCGCAAGGCTAAGCAGCATCAGCGGCATCTCATGCGCATACTGCCTCACCTGATGGTCGATGGAGACACAGACCTCTACCATCTCATCAAGGGGCCGCGCAGGTCTGGCAAGAGCACGCTGCTGTGGCAGACCGTCAAGGTGCTGCTGGAGAGATATGGCATCCCGTCCGAGCAGATTTTCTACTTCCAAATGGATCACCCGGAGCTAAGACCAGAACCTATAGGCGGCTTGGTTGAAACCCTGCTTGAGCTGGCCCCGGCAACATCTCATAGCAACCCGCTGTTCCTCTTCATCGACGAGATCGGCCTTTCACCCGACTGGAGAGGGTGGCTGAAGATGTTCTCTGACAGCAGCAAGCCCCTGCGCATACTGGCATCATCCAGTGCGTTCGCATACTCCCGTGCGAAAGAAGGCTATGACAGCGGAATCGACAGATGGCAGGAGCACGAGCTCATGCCTTGCAACTTCTTGGAATTCCTAGAGATGCATTTCGCCGACCCGAACATGCTGCCAGCCTGGTGCTGGACAAGATGCCGGTCTCTGAAGGAACGGCTGGAATCCGTACCTCCCAACACCGTACTGGATCCCCGCATTCACGAAGCACTTAGGAAGATGATGCTTCTGGGCGGATATCCGAGATGCATCACAGATTTCAAATACGCAGAGATGACCGATGAGGCGGACAGAACTGAAGATGCCCACGACTATCTGCGGGAGATAGCAGAAAGGGTGGCGTACCAAGACATCCCAACGACGCAGCCGATCAAAGACACGCCGAGAATGATGCGCCTCTTGCATTCTTGCGCGAGAGGCATGTGCCGACAGACCACGATAAGCAAAATCGGCAAGGCCGCTAACATCAGCAATGCCGTGACGACTCTCGCTTACATGGAACTCTTGGAGAGGTCGTCTCTGATCTTCCGCCTGCACGCTCATTTGGAAACTCCGTCCAGAAGCGAAGGAGGAGAGGGCGACGGCGAGGAGCAGGCAGCTAAAGGCACTCCGAAAAACCAAAAGCTGGTATTCCGCGACACGGCAATGCCAGCAGCGATCCGCAGAGCAGGCGTCTTCAGCGTAAACGACGACGAGCAGAAGGGCTGGGGCTATGAGAACTTGGCTGGTGCCGCCATCAAGGAGCTAGCAGACAATGCCGGAGTGATGCTCAATTTTTGGCGACTGGAAGACAGATACGAGATCGACTTCATATACGACAGCACCGGCGAAGGGATCTTGGGCATAGAGATAGGCTCAAGCCCAAGCCACAACCGCAAAAGCCTAGCGAAATGCAAGCAAGAAATCCCGCACCTCCGAGACTCCTGCTATCTCGTGACTCCAAGCAGTCCGGTGATCCACCCCAGACTTTCTGAAGATGGCATAGGCGAGATGCCCCTAGCCGCATTTCTCCTAGCTGCCAACGCGCAATCCATTCAGCACGCACTCACAAAAGGAGGCCGTGTCAAAGGCGGCAGCTACAGAGTCAAAACAGCGACCAGAGAATTGCTAGACAGACCAGAAGCCAGCCAACCATCATTCCGAGAAGACGACACAGCATTCCTAATAGCTCACGAAGCAGACCAAGCCAAAGAGCGGAGCTTGATAGAAACGGCCTTCTGACGAGCAAGACTTTCGTGCACCAAATGCTGAGCCACACCCCGAGCACGGAAGTTAAGCTCACCAGCACCGAAGATACTAGGGCGGGGACACCTTGAGAGAGTAGGACGTCGCCGGGTTTTTCTTTAGTTTCGCTAGACATTGCGACTCTATCATCTGTGAGATATGATGAAGTTATGGAATCTGATACTACGACAGATTACCCCACTGAGTGCCGAAGTGATACTAGCGTCTTTGAATGGATCTGGATGCTTGGGATAAGGAAGCAGTGTCACCAAACTCTCATTTGCTAACTTATAAAGATTCAATGAACTCACTAGCTGGCCGCTAGCTAGCCGAACAAATTGAGAGACATTCAGTTAGTCCTACAGTTGGTGCTACTTCTGCAGCCCAACTCCAATCAGAAAGCCATTTACCATACAATAATAATCCGAATACGAATAAAAGAAGAATAATCAAAAAAATTGGCATTATAATATCCGCCCAAGTACTTTTCAAATTAACACTAGTAATATTTTTTTCAGTACTAATGCTACTTTTTTCTGCATTATCTGTTGCTGGATAATGCTTTTCATCAAATATAGATTCTGAGCGTTCTCGCCTTAAATCAAATAGGTTAAGTGTTAGGAAAATAATTGTGGCAGAAAAAAGAACAGAAAAACCGTCAATTACAAATCCATTCCAAGATTCAAATTGGGGTCTTGTTGTTAATGTGAGTAAAATTGTAATTAAAGAAAATGCGATGAGTACCATAGGTTCAGTAGTGTCGTGCCCCTGAGATTTACTATGTGTAAGAGCGTCAAGTTCTCCAATCATCTCTGCTTGTTCAAGCTTTGGAATATTTTCATTAGGTTTACTAAGCAGGGTGAGTGATTGCATTTTGGCTTTGTCCAATTGTTCACCGGGCGCTGATTTGTCTATAGTTTTGATGAGTTCAAGTTCCGAAGCATCAGATCCTTTGAGTAATCTTATTTTCCAATACAAGCTAAATGCGGATTGCTGTTCTAGTCTAGTACGTTCAATGAGTCTTAAAGTTCTGAAAGATAGTATAAGAATAAACACTGTAGTTGATAATCCAAGTAGAGCAAAATAATCAGTGCTTCCACCCCATAACCAGTCTTGCTCTAAAGTAGTTCCTAACCAAGCATCTCTAAAATACACAATTACTCCAGCACTCCAAATTGATAAAATTATCCATTTCATACCCAATCGTAGTTCACCAGTGTGAACATTCAAAAGCATATTTGCTGTTATGACTATAACTGTGCCAATTGCAAATAAATCAGGCCTTATCACATCAATTTGAGTGAACATTAAAAGCCATAAAAGAGCGAATATTGGAGTGAAATACTGTATTGAGTTTATTTCTAGAGATGTTGCTGTAATATTTGCTATTCTTAATAAAATTAATGAACCTGCAGAGAAGACAACGGCAAAAGGAGCTGTCCAATATAATACCTCAATTGGAAAATTTGAAATCTGTAGAACATTCAAGTCATTGACTATATTTTGTGTACAATAAATTATGCTAGTTACCACTCCTGTTATAAAATTTGTAATTATAAGTAATAAAATAGTATGAGCTAATTGCGTGTCTTTCCCTTTAGGCTCGTCAATTGTATTTTCCCCTAATTCGACACAAGCAATGTTTTCACCAAATTTCAATGATCTTTCAATGTTTAGTGCGTCAAAAAGGAACCTAATAATGCTAAACCAATTCCCCAATTTATTGTTCCATATAGTCTACCCGCTTGAGAAATCTGCACAAACATCAATCCGATTAAAGCAAAAAGTAATAGAATATATGATTGTTTTCCAAACCTCAAAATTTTGTTTGTTGTGACTTCGCCTGCTCTGTTTTGGCTGTTATTATCCCATCTTCGTAGTAAAATTAACCAAATTACCCATGATTCAAAAATTATAGCAGCAACAGCTGTGTCGATATATTCAGTAGACCATGCATAAAATAATACCCCAAATCTTCCAATTTGAGCTAAAATAAAAATATATTTGTTTCTAAAATTTTGCAAATACATATTACTTTTGCCGCCATATTTTTTTTCAATATTTAACCAGCTTCCCTTCATAGCTTGAAAAAAATTATATAATTCAGATTTATTAAAAAATTTACGGTAGAAAATATATAAAAAGATTCCTAATCCCAATGATTGGCCATATCCAAAAATTGCAAAAAAGACTAAAGTATGGTTCCCAGCATCTGAAATTTCAATAACTAATGGCACGAGAGACCAAAATAGTGCCGCGAGAAACATGCTGATTGTAGCAATCTCTATTCCTCTTTCTCCCGTTAATAGGCGAAGTATGCGAGAAGATGGGGGGGGGGTGATTGCTTTTGTATTTGTCATGCGCTTCAGCTTAGCACACGCATTGCAGCTTGTCAAGCCTTTCTGCGGAATTTCTTTGCCATGCCTGCGATTAGGGCTTCAGGGCGGCTTGCTGTATAATTTTTTGGTGTGGCTTCAGGTCTTGAAGAAGGCAGCGATCTCAGTAGTCGCTTGGCGGCACTGCTGGCTGAGGGCGATCACGAGAGGTTGGAGTTCCAGCGGTATCCATCTCCTGAGTATGGTTCGCTGATTGCTGCGGGGTTCAGCTACCCAGACGATATGAGCTGGGAGAATTATCATGGCTGGCTGGAACGGGCTGGTCTCAGCACGACGCAGCCTGCGGAAGCGATGCTGCGCAATGTTGATGTTGCTGAAGGCACAGACAACGAGTTGGCGATGAGGAACGCGGGAGTCATGTTTTTCGCTAGCGAGCCTCGCAGGTTCTGCCCTGATGCTGTCATCACCTGCATTCTGTTCAACGGCACAGAGCGGGTAAAAATCATCGACCGCAAGGACTTCAGCGGAGGGATGCTGTCTGACATAGACGACAGCATGAATTTCATTGAGCGCAACACTCGGGTCGCGTATGAGATCAAGTCGCTCTACCGCGAGAACATTTTGGCGTATCCGATGGAGGCCGTTCGCGAAGCACTGCTGAACGCTGTGATGCACCGCGACTGGTATCTCACTGGCGCCAATGTCCATGTGGAAATCTTGTCGGACAGGCTGGAGATCAAAAGCCCTGGCGGTTTCCCCGAAGGGGTGACGCTGGAAACGCTAGGGCAGGCTGCTGTGCGCCGCAACCCGCTTGTAGCCGACCTGCTGGCAAGAGCGGGACTGGTGGAGCGAGCGGGCACAGGCATAGAACGGATGCGAGTGGAGGCTCTGTCGCGAGGCTACCCAGAGCCAGAGTTCAAAGAAGACACATTCGTCACAGTCGCTTTCCGCCCGCACCCCAAAACCCTCACAGACAGAGAGCAGCAAAACGGCTAAACCCCAGACCCATCAAAGTTTTTCGGTGATCATAGCGGTGGGGGCACACCCCGAGCACGGAAGTTAAGCTCACCAGCACTGAGGATACTAGGGCGGAGATACCTTGGAGAGTAGGACGTCGCTGGATTTTCTCTTTAAATTCGCTAGACATTGCGACTCCGGTATTTGTGTGATATGGTAGAGTTATGGAATCTGAAATCGCGACAGACTATCCTGTCGTAACCGCGTTGAAGCCACGACAGGGCTATCGTCTGTGGCTGGAATTCGCTGACGGCAAGTCTGGGGAGGCAGACCTGTCTGATGTCTCACGCAACGGATCAACGGGGCTTTGGAGGAACAGGCGAGAATTTCGAAATGTGAAATTGCGAGACGGGACTGCCTCTTGGGTAGTGGGCGAAGACATCGTTGACTACAGTCCGACCGACCTCTACATAAGAGCAACGGGGGCCAAATGGGAAGATATGATAGACTTTCGCCCTGAAAGGCCTAGAGTGGTGAAAGCTCGTGACGCTTCAGGCGACAGCATTCATGTGGAGTTTCAGGATGGCACCAGTGGTTATGTGAAGGTGTGCGACAGCTTGATGACAGGCGAGGAGTTTTCGCATCCTGAATTCGCCAGCAACACGCATCCGGCACCTTGGGGCAATGTGCTCTGGAAGAACAAATCTGAACTGAGCGCCGAGGCGATACTAGCGTCTTTGAACGGATCTGGAAGCTGAGCGCACCCGATGGGGGACTCAGCATTAGTAGGCCGTGATCGCGGCGTGGAGTACAGGATTTATTTCAACGATCATCCCAGACCTCACTTCACAGCGATCGCTGAGGAAGGAAAGTTCAGGTATTCCATAGAGACCATTGAATGCATTGACAAGCGTCAACCCCCAAAAGGGTTGGACATTCGAGTCAGAAAGTGGGCTTATCCCAGACAGCAAGAATTGCAGGAAGCTTGGAATAGGCAAACAGACCCAAATCTGCCCCAACGCGAACCTAAGCATCCCATGCCCGCAGCACGAAAACGGAGAAGATTGCGCAAAAGGAAGCGCAATAGAAAGGCGTGACCCTGGAAACGCTGGGCAGGCTGCTGTGCGTCGCAACCCGCTGGTAGCCGACCTGTTGGGTAGAGTGGGGCTTGCTGGGGCGAGCGGGCACAGGCATAGAACGGATGCGGGTGGAGGCTTTGTCTCGGGGCTACCCAGAGCCAGAGTTCCAAGAGGACACCTTTGTGACAGTCGTCTTCCGCCCGCATCCCAAAACCCTCACAGACAGAGAGCAGCAAAACGGCTAAATTCCACCACCGCAAAGTTTTTCGGTGACCATAGTGGTGGAGTCATATCCCGGACACGGAAGTTTAAGCCCAGCAGTGCTGATGTACTGAGGCGGAAACGCCTTGGGAGGGCAGGATGTCGCCGAGTTTTTTCTTTCTCCTCCACTTACCCCAACATCCAAATGACTGACACTCGAACTGAACAGCAGCACAAAACCAAAAGGTCTCAAGATCACCTGATGAACTTCTCTATGCCAAAGCTCACAGCACTGTCATATTAATCCGTCGCATAGCAACGACAGTCATCTCAAAGGTATTTACCATTCCTCTATTTGGTTTCACTTTTGGGACAAAATCTAATAGAGATAAGGTAGGTAACGACAATGGAGGTACAACTATCACCACAGATGTATCCACAAGTGAAGACAACTTTCCAAACTCCCAAATAATTTAGTAAAATGCAAAGTCTTGTGGCAAGCACTGAAGTAGTTAACAATTTCTATTTTAAGGAAGCTCCGCATTTTGGAATTTCAAAACAAACGTCATCAACTGCAATACCGGCTGGGATCAGATTTACATCCACCAGCCAATCTGCTCCGAGCCACTTGCTCCATAGGAGCAGGCCGAACAGGGCTACCATGCCTAAGACTAGGAATGCAGAAATTCTGCGTTGCCAAATATAGCTGGAGATAAGCCCAGAGTCAGTTTTAGACATCTCTTCTCGTTTTAAATGCGGGTTTGCCTTTGTATGAAACATTTCAAAGATTGATATTTTTCGTTCGTTCATAATGTCAAATAGATTGACTGTCAAGAAAATTATTGTGGCAGAGAACAGTACAGAAAAGCACTCCAGCAAGAATCCGACCCATTCCTCTGCTTTATTGCTCACAATCGGGCGAGTAAAGACTGTGAGGGAAACAGCGATGAAGGCAAAAATGATCAAAACAATCGGTTCAGACAAGTCCCTGTTCCTTGTTTTGCTTGTTGCCAATGAGTCTAAATCACTTTGCAGTTTTGCTTTTTCTGAAATAGGCAAAAGGCTGTCGTCTAATTCGCCAATTGCGCTGTTGACCTGACTGTGAGATTCTACTAGCTCGTCTATTGACTGCGATTTGTCAATTTCAACAATCTGAACAGCGGCTTCCTGCTCGCCTAATGATTCTAAGTTTCTATAAAGCGAAAATGCTAGCTTTTCTTCATCTTGTGTTCTTTGAACTAGGCGAGACGCACGGAATGCTAAAATTAAAGTAAAGACAGTCACAGATAGAGCCACTATGGTGTAATAGTCCACAATTTCATGTTCCCAAAGCCAGCTGACGCTGGAAAGCGATCCGACCCAGTCTCTGAAATAGATGGCTACTCCTGCTATCCAGATTGACACCACAAGCCACTGAAATCCGACGCGGTTGAGATCGGCTTTGAAGTTGATCATTAAATTCACTGCCACAATAAGAGCTGCTCCCATGATGAACATGTCAAAACGAGCGATGTCAACTCTGTTCCACGCTAGCAGCCAAATTATTGCCAGCACTGGTGTCGCATAGGCTATGGCGTTGAGGTCGGGTGCTTCTTTTGCCAGATGGTTGCCTTTGCGGTTGAATATAAACACTGCGGAGCCGATTACAATACCGCCGGCTATTGTCCATGTAATCTGGCTGGTTGTGTAGTCAAATTTGCTAGAATCGTTGGCAAGTCTAAACAAGAATATAGCAGCGTTGACGACAGAGGAAATTAGAGTTGTGACTATTATGACGAACAGCGTATGGACAAGGGCTATATCGCCTTCTTTGTCTTTAGCTGAGGGATCTGTTGCCGTATTTGCTGCTTGAGGCTGGCTCGCTTGTTCTGTTAGCTCTCTTTTCTCGGCGATCTCTCCATATCTCAAATTTGCTTGTTTTGTTAGATGTCTTTCAGCGGCGATCTCTCCGTATCTCAAAGGCCGTTCAATCTGCAGCGCGGCCAAGATCGATGCAGCAAATGCCAAAGCTAAGCCTTGATATGCCAGGCTCGATATAGTTCCGTTTTGAGCGATATTCACAAAAATCAGCCCTACGGCAGCGAGAGCCAGATAAATCCATGACTGGCTGGCTATCTTTTGCTTTCCGCTATCACGATTGACCGACCTGCTTCTGAAAAATACAAACCAGATAACCCACAACTCGTAGATTATGGTCGCTACCGCAGTGTCCACGAACTGCGTTGACCAAGCAAACAGCAGCACTTCAAATCTGCCGATAAAGGTCAGCCACAATACCTTTTTATCCCAAAAGCTCATATTCTCGTCGGTGTTGGCTCCGTCAGTGACACCTTCGCCACTAGCGGTTACTCCATTGACTGAAGCCGAATTTGCCGACTTAGGATTTGTCGACTTAGGTTTGATCTGTTGCTGAAACTGCTCGCCAAGTCCAATGTGCAGGTAATCCCGCTTGAACAAGACGAGATACAGGATTAGTCCGACAGCAGAAAACAAGCTAAAAATTGCCGCAAACAGGAACGGCCGATCCCCAGCCCCCGACACCGCCACTGTCAAGGGCATCAGCGACCAAAAGAATACCCCTAGGAAGAGAAACCAGAATGCTCGTGCCTTAGAGTCCATGCGCTGTTCTTCATGTTCTGCCATACGACCCGCGCCCTAGCCTCTATTCAGATTCTGTTTGCGCGTGCTTTGATCTATGAAGCTGCACCACTCTGACCAAAGCCGCTGTGCTCAGCAAAATCGCCAGCGAGAGCAGGGCTAGCAGCAACGGGAATATGACATCCTGCCTGTCTGTTTTTTGCTGGATATCTGCTGTCATTCGGTTGTTGAGGCTTATATGCATTTCGTCTATGGGCTGCATTATCTGGGCTTTGATGCGGTTGTAGTCGGCTCCGTGGAGGTCTTTCACTGCGTCGCTCTGGGTTTCAAGGGAGGCCATGAGCACCTCGGGCGATTCCTGCATGGCGGCGGTCTCTATTTCGGCCAGCGCGTCGGAGTTGTCTTCAGCTTTCTCTAGCAGGGCGAGTTCATCAGGGGTGAAGCCAGCCTGCTCCATCAGTTCTCGCAGAGCGACAGATTCCGTCCCTGTGCGATCTGGCGGATGGCGGTGAGAATCCGTCACGAAATCCCAGTAGATGCCGGAATATCTGATGGGGCGGGGTGCGTCTCCGTGGCGGATATCCAGTATTCGCTGAAAGTAGTCTCGGTATCGCTCATCGCCGGTCACCGCATACAGGCGTGCCATGCGTGTGAGGTCGTCAGACGACTGGCGCAGCTCGTCTGCGAGTTGGTATCTTTGGAGGCGATCTTCGTGGCTGTTGCTGATTTGCGTCTGAGTGCTCATAGCCAGCACCGCCAACACCAACGAGAAAACTGAGAGCACAAGCAAAGTGCTGAAAGCGGCTAGGAGAAGCTTGCTGCGTCTTTCTGTCATTGATTTGCTCCTTTGCGTCTAAAACAGTTGTATCATCACGGTTCAGCATTTTCGTGCTTTTGGACTCGGAAGCCCGAAAGCTCTGTTCCGTGCGCCCGCATGGCCATTGCTCTGAATCCAATGCCGTCTTGCATGAATCTCGCAATGTAGCACTCTAATTTCCCCTATTTAGAGAGTTATAGGAAATTAACATCGCTTAATTTCCTATAACTGCTGATATTATGGTCAAGTATGATCGGACTTGAGCAATTCGGAGCGCAGCAGAATGTTCTCACGCTTCGTGGGGGGGGGGCAGGTTTCAGAGGAAGTGCCGATGATGACTACGCAAGCGGCGTTAAAGCTGTCTTTGGTTGTCGTTCTGTTGCTGGGCTTGCTCTACGCGGGTTTCTGGCTGTTCACAGGAGAGCAGCCTTGCGAGACCACAGGCCAGATGCAGACACGCGCGTCGTGTATGTGGGAACAGGGCAAAGACTGGATGGGAGGGCTGACGAGTGGAGGGGAGCGGTAAATCAGGAGCAAGCGGATAAAAGCTATAGCCCAGATGCTTGCTGAGGCGATAATCGCAAAAGGATTCTCCTCGAAGCAATCTCTTCATAATAAAATGAAAGCATTCAACGGCGCAGATCACATATATGGCTGCTAGCAGCAGTTTTGGCGGTTGCTCTAGTGGCGGCGGCTTGCGGCGGGGGAGACACTGCTACTGACACTCCAGCCGCAAGTTCTGCTGAGCCGACTGCTGAAGTGCAGACGACTGCCGAAGAACAATCAGGAGAACCTGCGACATCGCAGGAGCGTGCGGAGGGTTCATCTCCAGACGGTGAGCTGGGAGAGCCTTCGGAGAGCGACACTTCGCCGTCTAGCACTGGCTTGCCTCCTTCTGGCAGCACTCCGCCCGACAGTGCAACTTCTCAGTCGCCAGCTACCACAGAACCTCCGCCGTCTGCAGAAGGTCTGGCTTCTGACGGCACTTCTGCGCCGCCGACTGGATCCCCTTCCTCCAGCAGCCCGCCGTCTACTGCAGCACCCCCGTCTACCGCTGCGCCTCCGTCCACCACCAGCCCTCCGCCCACCACCGCTCCTCCATCCACAATCGCCCCGCCGCCTAGCACTGCCGCTCCGATTGAATTCGATTTCAATCTGGATACCCAGCCCGCAGATATCTATTTTCAACAGGAGTGGTGCGACGACATCGCAGCCAGATATCCGAATTCCGCTTTTACGCCGACTGAGTTGTGGTGCGGATTCTGGCAAGATTACTCAGCAGGGATGATCGGATGTTTCAGAGGCAACGAAGGACCCGAAGGGAGCGACCCCGAATTAGAAGAGTTGGTAGCATCCGGCGATCTCCGAGGTGGTGCCCGCGCTTTGGATGAAATCATTTTTTCCACAGATGATGACGATGACGACTCCTTCAACAGCCAGATAAATGACGCATGCTATGAAGAGCACTTTCCAGCAGGCATCGGCAGTCTTATGTTTATATCCGCTGACGGCAGGCTCGGCTCATCGCACTGGTCGTTTTGGTCTGAGATGTCGCTTCTCGCCGCCTGTGCGATCAATACTCAGCTGCCCCATGACTCGTCTGTCACGCAGCCGCTGGCAAGAGAGTGCGGCACTCCTGTGAGCCAGGAGGCATCTTGTGCTAACATCGCAGGAGCATGGATAGGGGCTGGTGGCGAGGGAGACATGTATCCGGTTTGTTTGGGAATGGACGACCTCATCTCCAGCGATATGGAAGGCTGGCTGGCAGAAGCTGTCAGATCAATTCTGCAATCTCTCATCTCGCCAGAGGTGACTGTGTAGCTTGGAGCGATAATGCCTTCGCAAGCTGGAAACCCCGCAGACCAGAAGCAGACAGGTGCCGAGGAGCAGCTCCTGCGGCTGTTCGGAGAGAAGAAAGGCAGCCGATTGTGGAATCAAGTGCGCGAAGCAGGGTCGCTATTCGGGTCAGACAGGCACCCAGAGGCGGTGAAGCTGCTTGCTCCCATAGCTTCCCAAGCTCCCGATGTGGCAGAGGTGCGGGAACTCTACGGCTTGGTGCTGTACCGACTGGGGCATTGGCGCAAAGCCATCCGCGAGCTTGAAGCCTTTCGCAGTCTTGCTGGAGACACCCTAGAGCAGCATCCCGTGCTCTGCGACTGCTACCGGGCTTTAGGGCGTTGGGCAAAAGTGGAAGAGGTTTGGGAAGAGTTCCAAATGGCATCACCTGCTCCGTCGCCCGATCTTGCAGCCGAAGGACGCATCGTCTATGCCGGCGCGCTAGCAGACCAAGGCAAATTCGCCGAAGCCATAGCGCTGCTGGAAAGCAACTGGTTGCCGCTCGGCAAATCCGCCAAAAGCACCGGCAGAGCAACAGAAAAATCAGCCAGCGGTTCAGAAGGCGATGCCCAAAAGAGCAAAGGCCGCAAAAGCAAGACAGCCCCAGCCCAGTGCTCCCCAGAAACATCCCTGCGCCTCGTCTACATGCTCGCCGACCTCCACGACCGCACCGGCGACACCCCCAAAGCCACAGCCCTCTTCCGCTGGATCACCGACCGCGACCCCGATTTCGTAGACGCCGCCGACCGCCTCCGCGAACTCGGCGGCTAGACCCTCGGAGGCTAGACCCTTTGTTTGAGTTTTAGTTATCCGTTTGCCACACCAAGCACTACACTATAATTATCAAGAGGCACATCATGGGAATCTTCAAATCAAGACCACGCAATCCGAGGCGCATAGTGGCTGCCGAGGTCCGAGACGGCCACACAGTTTGGATGGAATTCGCCGATGGCAACGAGGGCGTTTTAGACATGTCTGAGTTTCGCGACGAAGGCGGATCCTTCACTTCTTGGGACGACAGAGCATTTTTTGAGAGCATGAAGCTAGAAGGCGGCTCTCTGGCTTGGGGAGACACGATAGATTTCTGCCCCAATCTGCTCTATATGCGCCTCACTGGATGCTCTTTTGAAGACATCTACGGCATGACAGAAGAAGCCCTCGCAGCAAAGGTCAACGGCGTTGCCGTTAGTTGACACCATCGATGAGGTCTCAATTCGCATCCGGACACGAGAGACGCACACTACACCTCATGTCCACGCCGAATATGGCGACTACTATGCTTCCATAGCTATTTCCACAACATGGATAATTTTGGAAGGCGAAGTTCACCCCAGAAAGCTCAAAGCTTTGAAAAGAGAATTGACAAAACCAGAAAAGGTCAGATTTCTGCAGCAAAAATGGTACGAGTATCACCCCGACAAACCCCAGATATGACATGACAGCGCCAAATCTCAACTTTGAACAGATCCGAGACTTGCTGGGCAGCCACGCCGACAGCTTGCTGGATAGCTTTACGCCGCGCATCTCGTCTGACATGCTCACCACGCCTAGCCCCGACACGATAGAAGAAGTTTGGGAGCAGAGCGACCGCAGCCCGCAAGTGCTGCGCAACTTGCAATCCCTTCTCTCGCACGGCCGACTGGCCAACACGGGCTATGTCTCAATCCTGCCTGTGGATCAAGGCATAGAGCACACGGCTGCCGCATCGTTTGCTCCCAATCCCGACTATTTCGATCCTGCCAACATCGTGGATCTGGCCATTGAGGGCGGCTGCAACGCCGTGGCCACCACATTCGGCGCGCTCGGCCTCACTTCACGCCGCTTTGCCCACCGCATCCCCTACATCGTCAAGATCAACCACAACGAGCTGATGAGCTACCCCAACAGCTACGACCAAGTCATGTTCGGCTCGGTTCAGCAAGCCTTCGACCTCGGAGCAGCCGGCGTGGGGGCGACCGTCTATTTCGGCTCAGAAGAATCCCGCCGACAGCTCCAAGAAACAGCCGATGCCTTTGAGGAAGCCCACGCTCTGGGAATGTTCACCGTGCTCTGGTGCTACGCCCGCAACTCCGCCTTCTCCACCCCAGAGCAAGACTATCACCTAGCCGCAGATGTGACCGGCCAAGCCAACCACCTGGGCGTCACCATCCAAGCCGACATCATCAAACAGAAACTGCCCGAGAACAACGGCGGCTTCCGCGACATCGGCTTCGCCAAAACCAGCCCCGTCGTCTATGACGAGCTCACCAGCGACCACCCCATAGACCTCTGCCGCTGGCAAGTTATGAACAACTATGCAGGCAAGATCGGCCTCATCAACTCAGGCGGAGCATCCTCCGGCGAGAGCGACCTAGCCGAAGCCGTTGCCACCGCCGTCATCAACAAGCGGGCCGGCGGCATGGGCCTCATCTCGGGCCGCAAAGCCTTCCAGCGTTCCCGCGCCGAAGGCATAGAGCTGCTCCACGCCATCCAAGATGTGTATCTCGCCCCAGAGGTGACGGTCGCCTGAAGATTCAGACAGGGATCAGACGCAGATTCGGATATCGCAGCGAAGGCATTTCAAATTCGCCGAAATGCGTGAAATCCGAATGCACAGACTTAGACTGAATCTTGCGACACTATATGCGATATATAAATTGATTTTCAATCACTGACACGACACGCAGTTCCCTCGCAGCCTGACGGCACCCCTTGATGATTTTCTGTCGCCCCTATTCGCCTACCCAAAAGAAGAATTCCAGTGACCGACACCATAGCTGAAACTGCCCCGACCGCGACAACCGCCACCGTCGCCGGTTCCGACACCAGCACCGAAACCGCCAACGGCACGACTGCCGCCCGCAAGAACACCCAAGTAGAAAATCTCGTCATCCGCTTCGCAGGCGACTCAGGCGACGGCATGCAGCTCACCGGCGACCGCTTCACCAACGCCAGCGCAGTCTTCGGCAACGACCTCGCCACCCTCCCGGATTTCCCCGCCGAAATCCGAGCCCCCGCCGGCACGCTCTACGGGGTCTCCGCTTTCCAGATTCATGTCAGCGAGCACGACATAACCACTCCCGGCGACGCACCCAATGCTCTGGTGGCCATGAACCCAGCCGCCCTCAAGACCGAGCTGCCTCGCTTGGAGATCGGCTCCACAGTCATCATCAACACAGACTCTTTCACAGAACGCAACCTAGAGAAAGCCGACTACGAATCCGACCCTCTGGAAGACGGCTCGCTAGACAACTTCACTGCCATCTTGGTGCCGATGACATCGCTCACCAAAGAAGCCTGCAAAGCCATCGGCGTGAAACCCCGCGATGCCGACCGCTCCAAGAACTTCTTCGCTCTAGGACTCGTCTCCTGGCTCTATAACCGCCCCACCGAACCCACGCTGGATTGGATTGAAGCCAAGTTCAAGGGCAAAGAAAAAGTCATCGCCGCCAACACAGCCGCCTTCAAAGCAGGAAACGCCTTCGGCGAGACAGCAGAGCTGTTCGACTACACCTACGAAGTCCGTCCCGCCAAGCTGGAACCCGGCACCTACACCAACATCAACGGCACCACAGCTCTGGCCTGGGGTCTAGTCGCCGCCAGCCAGCAAGCCAAGCGGCCGCTCTTCCTCGGCTCGTATCCGATCACGCCAGCCTCCGACATCCTCCACGAACTCTCCGAACGCAAGAACTTCGGCATCCGCACCCTCCAAGCCGAAGACGAAATCGCCTCGGTGTGCGCAGCCATCGGCGCATCCTACGGCGGGCACATCGGCATCACCACCACATCCGGCCCCGGCCTAGCCCTCAAAGGCGAAGCCATCGGGTTGGCACTGAGCCTGGAGCTGCCCTTGCTGGTGGTGAATGTCCAGCGGGGTGGCCCTTCCACTGGTCTTCCCACCAAAACCGAGGCATCCGATTTGATGATCGCCATGTTCGGGCGGCACGGCGAATCCCCAGTCCCCGTGCTGGCCGCCTACAGCCCCAGCCACTGCTTCACCCTCGCCATAGAAGCCGTGCGCATCGCCATCAAATACCAAACCCCCGTCATTCTGCTCTCCGACGGCTATATCGCCAACGGCACCGAACCTTGGAAACTCCCCGATGTCTCAACCCTGCCCGACATCTCAACCGATTTCGTAACCGAGCCGAACCATATAGACGAAGACGGCAACGAGCACTTCTGGCCCTACAAGCGCGACTCCGAAACTCTGGCAACTCCCTGGGTCATCCCCGGCACGCCAGGGCTAATGCACCGAAAGGGCGGATTGGAAAAAGAAGACGGCACGGGCAATGTCTCATACGACCCGCTCAATCACGAGATGATGACGCACTACCGGGCCGACAAAATCGCTGGCATCGCCAAAGACATCCCCCTTACATGGGTAAACACGCACGGCAAAGACCGACACGGCCAAGACATCCCCGATGAAAACCCCGAAGACCACCACGGCCTGCTGGTGCTCGGCTGGGGCTCCACATGGGGGGCCATCACGAGCGCGCTGAAGCGAGTGCGATCCGAGGGCCACAAGGTGGATCACGCCCATCTCATCCATCTCAACCCGTTCCCCGAAGACCTCGGCGAAGTGCTGAGCCGCTATAAGAACATCCTCGTTCCCGAGATGAACAACGGCCAGCTCAGCCAGCTCATCCAAGCTAAATATCTCGTGAAAACCGAAACTATCAACAAAATCCGAGGCGTTCCGTTCTCAGCGGGCGCCCTCACCGAGCGAATGCTGGAGATTCTAAATGGCTGACTTTGACAGCATGACCACCTTCCTCGCCTCCCCCGGCAGGAACGGTGAAACCGGCGGCGAAGCCCCCGTCACCACCAAAGCCGACTGGACGAGCGACCAAGAACCCCGCTGGTGCCCCGGCTGCGGCGACTATTCGGTGCTGACGGCCGTGCAGCTGCTTATGCCCGAGCTTGGCGCACGAGTGGAGAACACAGTCTTCATCTCTGGCATCGGCTGCGCCGCCCGATTTCCGTATTACATGAACACCTACGGGCTTCACACCATTCACGGCCGCGCTCCGGCTATTGCGGCTGGGCTGGCGATGTCGCGCCCCGATTTGGACATCTGGGTCATCGGCGGCGACGGCGACATGCTCTCCATCGGCGGCAACCATCTCATCCACGCCCTGCGCCGCAATGTGAAAATCAAGATTCTGCTGTTCAACAACCAGATCTACGGTCTCACCAAAGGCCAGTATTCGCCCACGAGCGAAGTCGGCAAGGTCACGAAATCCACCCCGTTCGGCTCGCTGGAAGAGCCGTTCAACGCCATCTCTCTCGGGTTGGCGGCAGAAGCCACTTTCATCGCCCGCACTCACGACATGGATCGCAATCACATGCAAAGCATGTTCCGCCGAGCCTACGAGCATCACGGCGCAGCCCTCGTGGAGATATACCAAAATTGCAATGTCTTCAACGACGGCGCCTTTGACCTCATCACCAAGAAAGACAAGCGCGACTCGATGCTCATCCACCTCAACCACGGCGAGCCGATCCGTTTCGGAGAAGACATGGAAAAAGGCGTGATGCTGGCCGGCGCACGAGGCAGCAGTCCGTCGCCCGACAGCGGAATGCTGGAAATCGTGGATGTGGCAGAAGTGGGCGAAGACGCTCTGCTGCGCCACGACGAAAAACTTGAGAACCCGTCTGTGGCGATGGCTCTGGCTCGGCTGGCTTCAGGGCCGTTCATGCCCACGCCGATGGGAGTGTTCCGAGCGGTCGAACGCCAGGAATACGCCGAGGAGATGACACGCCAAGTTGCCTACAGCCAAGAAGTCGCAGGCGGCCCGGGCGACTTGGAAGCACTGCTGCGCTCCCGCACGACTTGGGAAGTGGCATAAGCCTGGGCACTAGACTGCTGGGATTCATTTCTGTCGCCAGCGAGGCGGCAGCTGGGGGACTCGACGGGGGAGTAGCTGAAGGCACAGGGGAGGAAGCGAGAACTCTATGACTCGCATTGATGTAGAGCTTCTGAGGTTGGGCTTGGCAGCAAGTCGCAGCGAAGCCCACAGGATGATCCAGAGCAAATCCGTGACTGTGAACGGCGCAATCGCCGAAAAACCAGCTCGCATCGTTCGCAAGGGCGATGTGGTTGATGTCATCCGCCCTCTTCGGTTCGTGAGCCGAGGAGGCGATAAGCTTCTGGCGGCTCTCAAGCGCTTCCCCGTAGATGTCGCCGACAAAGACTGCATAGATGTCGGCGCATCAACCGGCGGTTTCACCGACTGCCTCCTGCAGCACGGCGCAAGCCATGTGGCAGCCGTGGATGTCGGCCGAGACCTGCTCCACGAAAGCCTGCTAGCCGATTCTAAAGTTACCGCCCATGACGGCATCAACATCCGCTTCGCCTCGCCGAGCGATTTCGGCGGCCCTGCCGACATCGTGACCGCAGATGTGTCGTTCATCAGCCTGCGAACAGTCATGTCGCAGTTGGCCGAGCTAGTAAGACCCGACGGCGACCTGATCGCTCTCGTCAAGCCCCAGTTCGAATCCAGCAAAGAGGAAGCATCACGCGGACGAGGCGTCATCCGTTCCCCCGAAATCTGGCAAAGGGTTCTGACCGAGGTTTTTGAGTCGGCAGAAAGTTGCGGATTAACCGTGCTAGATGCTATTCCCGCGCCTGCGCCCAAGCTGAATGCCAATCAAGAGTTCCTGATGCATGCACGCAGAGTTTCCCGCGAAGACAACAACCGCAGAGAAAGCGACCGCGAAGAAAGCGACATTGCTCCGCAACCGCTCAGTCAAACTCCAAAGCAATCTCAGCAGGATGCTCGCCCGGAAAATGCTGTCTCCGCTAAATATGCCGCCCTAGCGCGTTCAGCCGTTGCATCTGCTGTGCAGCACCTGTGAAGTAATCTGAAAATTATGAAGTCGGCATTGCTCATCGTGCATCCCTCCGATGCGGCCCGCGCCAGTGCCAAGGAGATCGCAAGCTGGTGGGAGGCAGAAGGCATATCGGTCACAGCCGCCGACTTGGACGACTTCCCCGAAGAACCCGAAGAAGCTGACCTCGCCGGAGCCAACATAGACGCCTCGTCTTTTGATATAGCCGTGAGCCTGGGCGGAGACGGCTGCATGCTACGAGCAGTGCGACTGGTAGGCGATGCCGATGTTCCCGTTCTCGGTGTGAACTACGGCAAGCTCGGCTACCTGGCCGAGGTAGAAGCCGACAATGCCATCGCAGCCCTCCAGCGCGTCCAAGCCGGCGAATATGCCATAGAAGAGCGAATGCGCCTGTCGGTGTCGCTCCATCGTGGCGGCGGAAAATCAACTGCAACAATGAACCTAGGCGGCGTGCTCAACGAAGTCGTGCTGGAAAAGCTTCAAAGCGGACACACCGTTCAGCTCAGCGTGTCGGTGAACGGCAAGTTTTTCACCAACTATGTAGCCGACGGCATAATCCTCGCCACCCCCACAGGCTCCACAGCTTATTCCATGAGCGCCAGAGGCCCTATCGTCGCCCCGTCGCACGAAGCCATCATCCTCACGCCCGTCTCGCCCCACATGATCTTCGACCGCCCGCTCATCCTGCCTCCCGATGCCAAGATCAGCATTGAAGTGCTAGAAGGACGCCCCGCCGAAACCGCTACCGACGGCAAGAAGCAGCCCTCCCTCGCCCCTGGCGACAGCCTCCTATGCCAGAAATCTCCGCACCCAGCCCGCCTAGTGACTTTCGCCGAGCGAGATTTCCTAGCCGTGCTGAAAGAAAAGTTCGACCTCAACGACAGATAGCAGAAGCCGATGCTTACCGAACTAGCCGTCCGCAACTTAGGGATCATCAAAGACATGACCCTGCAGTTCGAAAACAACATGACCGTTCTCACAGGCGAGACCGGCGCAGGCAAAACTCTCATCACCGAAGCAGTGTCGCTCCTGCTAGGCGGCCGAGCCGACCCAATGCTCATAGGCCCCTGGGCAGACGAAACCGAAGTAGAAGGGAGATTCGTTGTAGAAGGAAGCGGGGCCGAAGAACCCAGCGAAATCATCATCCGCCGTGTCATCGCCCGCAAGGGCCGCTCAAGAGCATACATCAACAACAAACTCGCAGCCACGAAATCGCTCGCCGAAACAGCCGAGCATCTAGTCGACCTTCACGGGCAGCATCTGCATCAGTCTCTGCTGCGCCCGGCGGCTCAGCGAGCTGCCCTAGACAGCTTCGGCAACATAGACCTAGCCCCCCTCCGTGAAGTCCGCTCTCGCATCAAAGCCCTCAAATCCAAGCTTGAATCTCTCGGCGGAGACGAGCACGCCCGCCAGCGCACGCTTGATATGCTCCGCCACCAGATAGACGAAATCTCAGCCGCCCGCCTCAGCGACCCAAGCGAAGACGAGCAGCTTCAAACCGAAGAAAAGCTACTAGCAGAAGCTGCCGAAAGCCTTACAGCCGTCCAAGAAGCCGCCCACATCACCAGCGGTGACGGCTCAGCCGCAACAGCCCTAGCCGAAGCACTCGCTCTGATTGAGCCCTACGAATCCTTGGCCGACCCGGTGTCCCGCCTGCGCCGACTCTCAGAAGAACTCGGCGAAGCCGGCACCGAGTTGCGCTTGCTGTCGGAGCAGTTGGAAGCCGACCCTGCCCGCTTAGAAGAAATCGTGGAACGGCGAAGCCTGCTGGCCGACCTGCGCCGCAAATACGGCTCCACGCTCGCCGAAGTCATAGCCTATGCCGAACGCATCGGCGCAGAGTTGGAAGAGTTGGAATCAACAGAAGAGCGCAGTGCCGAAATCCGAGCCGAACTCGCCCAGCTAGAGGCCGAAAAGCAAAAGCTGTCCGCCAAAGTCGGCAATGCTCGCCGCAAAGCCGCCGAGCATCTCACAGAGGAAATCACCGACCATCTCTCCCGTCTGGCCATGCCCAATGCCTGCTTTGAAGCCGAGGTCGGCGAAGATCCTGGCGACGATGTCGAGTTTCTGCTGTCGGCCAACCCGCCGCTGCCTACCGGCCCTCTGCGCAAGGTCGGTTCAGGCGGCGAGCTTTCCAGAGTCACGCTGGCGATCCAGCTGGTCTGCCGCCAAGCCCCGCCCACAGTCGTGTTTGATGAAGTAGACGCAGGCGTAGGCGGCACTTCTGCTTTGGCAGTAGGCGAAGCTTTGGCTGCCCTTGCCGCCGACCGCCAAGTTTTCGTCGTAACCCACCTCCCGCAAGTAGCAGCCCTGGCAAGCCAGCATCTCAGAGTCTCAAAAGAACAACCAGACGCTTCAGACGAATTCGCAGGAGTGGCAGTCCATTCCCTAGAAGGCGCCGACCGAGAACAAGAGCTGGCCCGAATGCTCTCAGGCTCGCCCGAAAGCCAAACCGCCAAGGAGCACGCCCGAGAACTGCTGAGTGCTTAAATAGCCAACGCTCGCCATGAGTAATCTCAGGCTGCTGCACGCTCAGGTTTGATGTTGAACCATTCAGTAATTCACCGAAGCTCCACAGCAAGAAATTTCGAATTACCGCAAGTTCCCAATTTCAGCACCTATAGCGGTAAGATTAAATCCCGTGAAGACTGAGGCGGGAATCAAGGGGGAAAGCCAACAAGTCGCCCCGCCCTCTTCGCCCACCAAGTTCCTCTTCGTGACTGGCGGGGTTTCAAGCTCGCTAGGCAAAGGTCTCACAGCCGCTTCGCTCGGCCGGCTGATCAAAGCACGCGGCGCATCCGTCACGATGCTCAAGCTCGACCCGTACATCAACATCGATCCCGGCACGATGAACCCCTTCGAGCACGGCGAGGTGTTCGTCACCGACGACGGCGGCGAGACCGACTTGGATCTCGGCCACTACGAACGCTTCATAGACGAAAACCTCACCAAAGACTCCAACGCCACATCAGGCTCCATCTATTTCTCGGTGCTGGAAGCCGAAAGGCGGGGCGACTATCTCGGCAAGACCGTCCAAGTGATACCGCACATCACCAACGAGATCAAGCAGCGCATCCTCAAGCTCGGCACCGACGATGTGGATGTGGTCATCGTGGAGGTAGGCGGCACGGTCGGCGACATAGAAATCCTGCCTTTCCTAGAAGCCATCCGCCAGCTGCGCCTAGATGTGGGGCGTGAGAATGTGTGCTTCGTGCATGTCACTTTCGTGCCCTATATAGCACCCACTGGCGAGCAGAAAACCAAGCCCACGCAGCATTCCGTGACCGTCTTGCGCAGTTACGGCATTCAGCCCGATGCCATCGTCTGTCGCAGCGACCGCCCGCTCCCGTCCGATTTAAAGTCTAAGATTTCCGATTTCTGCGATGTGCCAGTGGATGCCGTAGCGAACGCAGCAGATGTGGGCAGCATCTACGAAATACCGCTGGTGTTCCACGAAGAAGGGCTGGACGATGTGGTCTGCGGCTGTCTCGGCTTGGCCGACTGCGGGCTGGCTGGCGACCCCGATTTGGAAGAGTGGGAGCGTGCATTGCATCGGCTCAAGTCGCCCCAAGAGACAGTGCGCGTCGCCATCGTGGGCAAGTATGTGAGGCTGCATGATGCCTACCTGTCGGTAGCCGAAGCCATACAGCACGGAGCAGCAAAATGCGGCGTAGGCGTTCATATCGACTGGATAGAAGCCGAATGGGTGCAGCCAGACGGAGCGATTGTAAATCCCAACGGTGGCATGATTTCCCTGCAAAATGTTTCCCCAGAGCAAGCAGCCCCGGAAAACGCTCTACCACAAGATGCGCCTCCAGAAGATTTGCTCCCTGAAGATGTTCTCTCGCAAGACGCTTCCCCTCAAGACGCTCTACCGCAAGAACACAGAAGCCTCACCCCGCCCGAGTCGCTCTGGGAATTCGACGGCATCGTGCTGCCCGGCGGGTTCGGGCACAGGGGAGTGGAAGGCAAAATCAATGCAGCAGGTTTCGCCCGTCGCAACGAATTGCCCTGTCTCGGTCTGTGCCTCGGAATGCAGACCATGACGATTGAATACGCCCGCAACGAGCTAGGCAAAACAGACGCCAACTCCACCGAATTCAACCCCCAAACCAGCTTCCCTGTTATAGACCTGATGCCCGACCAGAGAGACATCCACAACCTAGGCGGCACAATGCGACTGGGAAGCTACCCGGCTGTGCTTGCAGCAGGCTCGCAAGTGGCTAGGGCATACGGAGATGACAAAGCCAACGAACGCCACCGCCACCGCTACGAGCTGACAGCAGAATTCAGCGAATACTTCAAAGGCAGCAATTTCGTCTGCTCTGGCGAATCGCCCGACGGCCGGCTAGTGGAGTTCATAGAGATGAAAGATCACCCCTTCTGGGTAGGCACTCAGGCGCACCCCGAATTCAAAAGCCGCATCAACAACCCGTCGCCCCTGTTTGCCGCATTCACCGAAGCTGCCAAAGAGCGAGCCAGATCCCGCAAACCCAAGCTCTTCGGTTTGGAAGAGGAAAGCTCGGAGGCTCTTCCTTAGCGGCTTTCTCTGAAAGACTGCTTGAGTTTCTGATCTCGGCCAGCGACAAGTAAAAACAAGGCAAGTCAAGATGAGCACAGCTTTGAAAGCCCCCACCCCGCCGGAAGTCAGCGACTATCTCGTCTATCTCACTGTGGAGCAAGGCCGAGCCTCCACCACCACAGACTCCTACCGCATAGACCTAGCCGCGTACTGCCACTGGCTCTCCGAGCACAACTCCGACCTCGCCCGAGTCCAGCCGCGGCTCATCACCAGCTATGTCCGCGCCCAGCACGACCTCGGCCGAGCCCAAGCGTCCATCACCCGCTCGCTGGTCGCCATCAGAGGTCTGCATCGCTTCATGGCCACAGAGCAGATGCGCCCCGACGATCCCACTCGTGATGTGGAGATGCCCCATGTGCCCCAGGGCCTGCCGAAACCGCTGACAGAGGCAGAAGTCCAAGCATTGCTAGCAGCCGCATCGGGCGACAAGCCAGCCGACTTCCGCGACAGAGCAATGCTTGAACTCCTCTACGGGGCAGGACTGCGAGTCTCGGAACTCATCAACCTCAGCACCAGCGATGTAGACGGCGAGCAGCGTCTCATGCGAGTGTTCGGCAAAGGTTCCAAAGAGCGCATCATTCCATTGGGCCGCATGGCTTTCAACGCTCTGGAAGAATGGTTTGCCCCCACTGCCCGAGGTGCGATGGAGCCCGAGCAGTGGCACTCCCGAGACGATGCCGAAGCCGTTTTCCTCAACCGTTTCGGCCGCCGCATGACCCGCCAGGCAGCATGGGGCATAGTCAAGAAGCACGGCAAAGCAGCAGGCATAGGCAGCAAGCTCTCGCCCCACACCCTGCGCCATTCCTTCGCCACCCACATGATGGATCACGGAGCCGATGTCCGCACCCTCCAAGAGCTGCTAGGCCACGCTTCAGTCGGCACCACGCAGATCTACACCAAAGTCTCCACCGCCCGCCTTCGCTCCGTCTACGAGCAAGCCCACCCCCGTGCACTGGGGTAGTTGCCGGAGCGCATTGCCTAAGTCGGTCTGTGCCAAAGCGAGTAAAATAGAAGAAGCCAGCAACCATCGTCAAAAAGCGAGGAAACCAAGATGTCAGAAAACGGAGCAATCCCCAGAACGCCGGGCGTAGCATTCAAGGGCGATCCGCCAGCCTTCAACGGCTCGTCCGACATTCCGATGATCATCAGCGTGGACGACCACCTCGTGGAGCCGGCACACCTATGGCAGGCATGGCTGCCCGAGAAGTTCAAAGAGCGCGGCCCCCGCGTGGAGCGGCGCAGAGTGGGCGACATCAAATATGTCGGCGGCCCTGCCATGTATCAATACGACCTTGACGCCCCCGATGCGCCTTGGGGCGATGTGTGGTTCTACGAGGATCTCGTCTATCCCAACAAGCGCCATGTGGCTGCTGTGGGCTTCCACCGAGACGACATGGAAGCTGTGCCCATCACCTACGAAGAGATGCGCCCCGGCTGCTACGACCCCAAAGAGCGAGTGAAAGACATGCTGGCGAACCATGTGGACATGTCGCTGTCGTTCCCCACCTTCCCTCGTTTCTGCGGTCAGACCTTCGCCGAAGCCAGCGACAAAGAGCTGGCGCTCGCCTGCGTGAAGGCCTACAACGATTTCATGGTTGAAGAGTGGTGCGGCGACAGCGGGGGAGTGCTGCTGCCGCTGTGCATTATCCCGCTCTGGGATGTGGAAGAGGCCGCCAAAGAGGTGCGCCGCAACGCCGAGCGGGGCAGCCGTTCGGTCTGCTTCAGCGAGATACCTCCCAACTTGGGGCTGGAGAGCATCCACACCGGCTATTGGGATCCGTTCTTCGCCGCCTGCGAAGAGACCCGCACGGTCGTGTGCATGCATATAGGGTCGTCTTCCAAGATGCCCGCCGCCTCGCCCGATGCCCCGCCCGCCGTGGCTGCCACCCTAAGCTTCAACAACGCCATGGCGTCCATGAGCGATTTTTTGTTTTCTGGCGTGCTGGTGCGCTTCCCGAAGATGAAAATCGCCTACTCCGAAGGCCAGATGGGCTGGGTGCCCTACATTCTGGAGCGGGCGGACGATGTCTGGATGGAACACCGAGCCTGGGGCGGCGTAAGAGATATAGTGCCCGAACCCCCGTCCACCTACTACTACCAAAGCATGTATTCCTGCTTCTTCAGAGACCGCCACGGCCTAGACTCGCTGGAAAAAGTAGGCATCAACAATGTCACCTTTGAGACCGACTACCCCCACACCGACTCCACCTGGCCCAACACCCTAGAAGTAGCCGAAGAAATGATGGGCCACCTAGACGAGCACACCCTATGGAAAATAGTACGAGGCAACGCCGCCCAAATGCTAGACATAGAACTGGACGACGAGCCTGCGGGGGTGAGTTAAAAGTGCAGCCAGAAGAGCTTGATTTCCGCAGGCAGCTTGATTCCATGCGCCATTTGGAAGACGGCTGGGCCGATGGCATCAGCTATTTCCCGAACAGAGGTAAGTGTGAGACGAGAGCACCAAGCCACACTGGTTTTGACTGGCTAGCAGGAGCCCTCAATAGTCGCTATCCAAGAGACCTTCCTAGGCCATATCTGTATCCAACCCCAGAGGGCGGAGTGCAAGCAGAATGGTCATTAGGGGTTCAGGAGATCAGCCTTGATATCGATCTCGAAACGCACACAAGCTATTGGCATCGTTCAGACTTCACAGACGAATTCTGTGACGACAACGATGAAGAGCGCCACATGAGCTTGGACAAGGATGAAAGCTGGCATTGGTTTATAGGTGAAATTCGCCGATTTGCAGAGTTGGCGAAGTAAAAAACACTAAGGATATAGTATGAAAGCCACAGATACGCAATTGCTTAAGTTTCTTAAAGAAGCAGAGCAATTCTCAGTTCCTATTTTTCAGAGAATGTACTCATGGACGGAGGAAGAATGTAGCCGCCTTTGGGATGATATATTGCGAGCAGGGAGTGATGATAATGTAGAATCACATTTTCTCGGCTCGATCGTGTATATAGACGGAAGCCAATTTCAAATTATAGATGGACAACAAAGATTGGCTACTCTGATACTACTGATTGAAGCATTGGCAAGGTCTGTAGGTTCCGAAGAACCATTAAGTGGTTTTTCGGCAAGAGAATTGAGAGAAGATTATTTGCTGAATACAGCAAGTGGACGTAATCGTCGATACAAATTGCTTCTCACGCAAACTGACAGATTGACTTTGATGGCTTTAGTTGATGAAATGAAACTTCCAGATAAATGTTCATTGCATTTAAAAGGAAATTTTGATTTCTTTATGAAGCAGCTTAGTAGCCTAAATGGAGATTACGAAGCTGTGTGTCTAGGTTTGACAAAATTGGTGATTGTGGATATAGCACTCACACATGGTGATGACAATCCTCAACTAATTTATGAATCAATGAATTCAACTGGTTTAGATCTATCTGAGGCTGATTTAATTCGAAATTTTGTTCTAATGGGACTAGAAGAAGATCAGCAAGATCTTCTATACAAACATTATTGGCGATCTATGGAAAAAGAATTTGGTCAAGAGGCATATGAGAGTGATTTCAACCATTTTATGCGCTACTATCTTACAGTAAAGAACAGAAACCTGCCTAAAGTGCGTGAAGTATATAGGGAATTCCAGATTTTCGCCCAGAAATACACAAGTGAATATGAGATTGAAGATCTAATGATTGATATCTGTAAATATGCAAAGCATTATTGCGCGTTTGCTCTAGGAAAAGAAAATGAGCCAAAGTTATCGTTGGCTTTTGAGGATTTGCGCCAGTTGAGGGCAAATGTCAGCTATCCGCTGCTCTTGGAATTCTATGATGACTATATTGATGGACTAATCGATCTTGAGGAACTATTGAAGTTAGTGAGGCTCATCGAGTGTTATGTCTTTAGGCGGGCGGTTTGTGGTATTCCAACAAATTCGCTGAACAACACATTTGCCTCATTTGCAAAGAATATTGACAAAGCAAATTATGTGCAAAGTGTGGAAGTTAACTTTATTTCTTTGCAATACTATAGACAATTGCCCGTAGATGAAGAATTTTTTGACAGTCTTATCAAAAGGGATGTTTACAATTTTCAAAGATGCGCGTACTTGTTGCGCAAATTAGAAAATAATGAGCGTAAGGAGCCGGTTCCTGTAAATGAGTATACTATTGAGCACATTATGCCACAAAATGAAAATCTTTCAGTTGAATGGAAAAGCTCTCTTGGATCTGAGTGGCAGCGAATACACAGTGAATATCTGCATACACTTGGTAACCTAACCCTTACAGGTTATAATTCAGAATACAGTGACAAACCTTTTTCTGAGAAACGTGATATGGAAGGAGGTTTTTCTAAGTCACCGTTGACATTGAACAGTGATGTAGGTAGTATGAGTGATTGGAATGAAGCAACAATAATAAATCGCGCAGATCGCCTTGGAAAAATAGCATTGAAGGTGTGGTCTTATCCCACTTTATCTACTGAGAATGAGAATATTTATACTCCAACGAAAAGTGAGGAAAGAGAGAAATATAGTTATAGCTTCCAAAAAAGCACTGAATATTCATTGAGCGACCATCCATTAATTGATGAAGGTGGGAATTGGCACGAGTTGTACACTGCTATCCTTGAGGAAATAATGAATCTTGACTCTTGTGTGTCTGAAAAATTTGTTAAGCTATATGCCACCTATAGCGCAAAACAAATTTTTGCCATGCTTCAGCCTGATACGAGCGGTCTACTTATATGTCTATATATGCCCTATGCTGAACTCCATGATCCCAAAGAAATTACTTTGCAGATACCTAGCAATTATAATAGGGGCAGAAGAGAAGCAGAGTTGCTATTAAGCGAACCTGACGAAATACCCTATGTGATGAGCTTAGTCCGCCAAGCATTTCGCCATCAGATGGATAACGAAGATTAGAACGACCCCAGAATGGCACTGACAGCATCACCGACCATGATGGCCTGATTGCTCTCAATGCTCCCATTGACTTAGAAGCCCCAGACAAAGATCCGATTCTCGGCTCGTAGCCGTCCCTGCAGAGGCAGTTCAAGGGGGCTATCGGTTGTTCCGCACTTTGGATGAAAACCCCCTTGGAAGCTGTGCAGCCCCTGCGGCATACTATGTGCCCAGAACATCCGAATTCAGAAGCCAGAAAGGAGTCAGCCATGTCAAGCCCAGAATCACGAGACCCTGAAGCAGCCGTTCCAGCCCAAGAATCAGTGCTCACAGACATAGAGTTCGCCCTAATCATGGAAGGCCCAAAGGTCATATCAGGCGACATCACTTGGGAATGGCGGGATCAGACCCTGTCCGCCTACGCTTTCAGAGCAGACATCTATATCGGTGAAACCAGTCCTATTTTCGTTAGCGGGCATTTCAAACTTCCAGCTAGAAGCCTGAGCTATGCGATCATCCACCGAACCGAAGGCAGAATTTACAGCTTGGACATGGGGCATCCTCATGGACATCGCCACGATAAGGCTAGGCAAGGGCCGATGCATAAGCACAGCTGGTTAGAAGAAAAAGGGAATGCCAAGAATGTGTATGTTCCCAGCGATATCACCGCTTCTGTGGCAGAGCCCGCGAAAGCGTGGGAAGAATTCTGCGCTGAGGCTAACATTAATCACGATGGAGCGATGCTAATGCCTGCACCAGACACAGAAGCTGAGCCAGCCAAGGAGAGGCAGCAGTGAAACACACCCACGACATCAACAAAATCCTTATGAACGAGCTTTCCGTTCTGTTCGCCTGCTCGGATGAGGGCGAGTATCACAGAATCACAACTCCGTTCCTCTACCAAGACGGCGATGCAGTGGTGTTGTTCAGCCAAGATAGAGGAGACTCGGTTTTGGTTACCGACTTGGCATTGACCGTTGGCTGGCTCTGGTTGCGGATGGTCTCAGACAGCCGGTCACCAGAGCAAGACAGGCTCATCCAGGATGCCTGCGATCTCCACGGTGTCAGTTTCGAGAAGAACGAGATATCGGCTGTTTGGAAGGCAGACGGATCTTCAGAATCCTTTGCTGAGGTCATTCTCCGCGTGGCGCAGGCCGCCATGAGGGTTTCCGACTTGCTGCCGCTCTTTCGCGCCCAGGAAAAGGAACAGTCTGAAGCGGTGTGCTGACTGATGAAACAGCAGGGGCTTCACTCGCCTAGCTCAAGTCCCCCCAACCTAGCTTGGATCGCCAACTACATCTGGGGCATCGCCGACGATGTGCTCCGCGACCTCTATGTGCGGGGCAAATATCGCGATGTGATCCTGCCGATGACAGTGCTCCGCCGCCTAGACGCCGTGCTGGAAGCCACCAAAGAAGATGTCATGGCGCAAAAGCGAATCCTAGACGACAGAGGCATAGCCCACCAAGACGGCCCACTCCGCCAAGCCTCCGGCCACCCTTTCTACAACACATCGCGATTCACGATGAAAGACCTCAAATCCATCGGCAACCAGCAGCAGCTCCGTGCCGACTTTGAGGCATACCTCCTCGGCTTCTCCCCGAATGTCCAAGACATCCTCAGCAGCTTCGAGTTCCACAATCAGATCCCCCGTCTCTCCAAAGCCGATGCCCTCGGCAACCTCATAGAAAAGCTCACCTCGCCCGATATCAACCTCAGCCCCGACCCCGTGCTCAACCCCGACGGCTCCGTCAAGCACCCCGGTCTAGACAATCACGCCATGGGCACGATCTTTGAAGAGCTAGTCCGCCGCTTCAACGAGGAAAACAACGAAGAGGCTGGCGAACACTGGACGCCCCGCGATGCCGTGAAGCTCATGGCCAACCTGGTCTTCCTGCCCGTAGCCGACCAGATCGAGTCCTCCACATATCTCATCTACGACGGAGCGTGCGGCACAGGCGGTATGCTCACCCTCGCCGAAGACACCCTCAAACGCCTAGCCGCCGAGCGCGGCAAAGATGTCTCCGTCCATCTCTACGGCCAAGAGATCAATCAGGAAACCCACGCCATCTGCATCGCCGACCTGCTGCTCAAAGGCGAAGGCGAAGACGCCGACAACATAGTCGGCGGCCCCGAGCACTCCACCCTCTCCAACGATGCCTGGCCGACAATGGATTTTGACTTCATGCTCTCCAACCCGCCCTACGGCAAAAGCTGGAAGACCGACCTAGAACGCATGGGCGGCAAAAAGCACATGCACGATGCCCGCTTCGTCATCAACCACGCCGACGACCCCGAATATTCGCTGGTCACCCGCTCCAGCGACGGCCAGATGCTGTTCCTGGCAAACATGCTCAGCAAAATGAAGCACGACACGCCCCTAGGCAGCCGCATCGCCGAAGTCCACAACGGCAGCTCCCTATTCACCGGCGACGCAGGCCAAGGCGAAAGCAACATCCGCCGCTGGATCATAGAAAACGACTGGCTTGAAGCCATAGTCGCCCTCCCCCTCAACATGTTCTACAACACCGGCATCGCCACCTACATCTGGGTGCTCACCAACCGCAAACCCGCCCACCGCCAAGGCAAAGTCCAACTCATAGACGCCACCGAATGGCACCAGCCCCTCCGCAAAAACCTAGGCAACAAAAACTGCGAGCTAGGCGAAGCCGAAGTCCAGCAAATCTGCGACACCTTCATGGCATTTGAAGAAACCGAGCAGTCCAAAATCTTCCCCAACCAAGCCTTCGGCTACTGGAAAGTAAAAGTAGAACGCCCCCTGCGGGCGGAGGGCATAGACCCAGAGCGGATGTACAAGGCAAGCGAGATCAAAAAGCTGCGAGACGAACAGAAGGAGAGACAGACAGACGGACGGGCTGACGCAGTGCCAGATGAGCCAGCAGGCAGTCAGTCGGACGGCGAATCTGTTTCTGAAAATCCTGAAGACGCAGCGACCCGACAACCTGCGGGGGGGGGTCCCGCCGAAAGCACCATGCCATCAGATACGGACCCCTCGCCGCAACCCCACCCCGTTATCAAAAAAATCTTCAAAGACACCGCCCCCAACCCCATCCAAGGCCTCTTCTCAGCCACAATCAACGGCAAGCCCGCCACAGTAGAATACGAACCCGACCCCACCCTCCGCGACACCGAGCAAATCCCCCTCCTAGAAAAAGGCGGCATAGAAGCCTTCATCCACCGAGAAGTCCTACCCTACGCCCCCGATGCCTGGTATGTCCCCGAAAGCACTAAAATAGGCTACGAGATCAGCTTCACCCGCCACTTCTACAAACCCACCTCCCTACGCCCCCTAGAAGAAATCCGAGATGATATAATAGAGTTAGAGGAGAAGACCAAAGGTATAATAGGAAAGATAATCAACACCTAACCACCACGAGGTCCAAAAAATGTCAGAATCAGAATTTCTACAACTGCGCTTGAGCGGGGGGCGATTCTCTGAGCCAGGGATGGAATGCCCTTTAGCGCAAGATCTGCTGGAGATAGGGGAGTTAATTGTAAGGGTAGCAAAAGCCCGATATTTTGCTGAGAATCCAGACCACACAAGGGTCCCAAAAGGGTTTATGGATGATTATGCAATAAAGATAGTCGGATTCCAGAAGGGAAGTTCCGTGCTACAATTTGAATGTCTTCCAAAGAATGGGCAGCAAAAGCTGTCTGGTATGGGTAGCGCAATTCCACCGGAATTAGTGAACGCAAGAGATTATATCTACGATGTAATTGAAAGAAATGAAGTTGGAGATTATTTTGAAATAGATCAAAACATAGAGGCTATGGTAAAATATCTCAAAAAAATTTCGGGACAATTATTTGAAAACGAGTATTGCGACTATACTGTAAAAACAAAAAAATCACCGGCTAGATTGACTAAAGATTCCGCAAGTCAATTAGATACTACCATCAAACTTCCTGAGGACACGCAAGAAAATGTTAATCTTAGGGGTGCAATTTACGAATTAAACCTGGAAAAAATGACATTTGAGTTCAGATCACTAGAAGGAAGAAAAATTATTGGAAAGGTATCTGAAACCCATTTCCAAAAAATAATTGACGCATTTAATTCATATACGAGCAATGGAAAAGTTTTAATCGTTGGTGCTGGAACTCATAGACGCGATGAACCTATTGCTTCTTTTGACACAATAAGCAGTATAACCGAACTTAACCCTTTGGATGTCGCTAATCAATTGAGCAGGTTTAGAGATATGAAAGATGGATGGTATGATGGTGAAGGCAAAGCACCTGCCATCTCTGATTTAGAGTGGCTATCTGAGCATTATGATAAATTTGTTCCTAACGATATTATGCTACCCAATATATTTCCAACTCTGGAAGGTGGAATTGAAATGGAATGGGCGCATAAGAATAATGCCATTTCTTTTGAAATAGATTTGGAGACACACCAGGGTAGGTGGTTTTGGTTTGATCATAATTCTGATGATGAAAAGGAAAGAACTCTGCAACTAGATGATGAAGAATCGTGGAAATGGTTAGTATCTGAAATTCTAAGTAAGACTGTAGACTAAGTATGAACGATGATACCCTACTCCTGCGCCAGATACATCCCAGAGCTATTTCTGGTAGTGTAGTATGGAAAACAGTGTTTATTCCATCTGAAAGTGACAAGGGCTATCTTTCTGTATATGATGGTGATAAAATTACTCCAGAGGAAGCATGGATTCATTATACAGAAATTGAAGGTCTTGAATCCAAAGGCGTCATGGCTGTAACTGTGGCCCAGTGCAAGAAGCTTGGATTGCCAGTAATCCCTGACCCCACAATTACATCGCCAGCTCACGCTTTGATTGATTTTACTCACCTTTCAGCTAGTAATCAGATTGAAAAAATCGCGAAGAAACTTAGAAACAATGCTCAGGCTAAAGTTAACGACGGATGGTTATATTATGTTGAATAGAAACTGTCATACTTGTCAATCAGTAAATTATACTCACAGTGGTTAAAACATGGAGGAAAAGATGAAGTCAAGCTTCGCCGTTGTAGACACCGAGACCAACGGTCTTAACTGGGGTTCCGACATTTTGGAGATTGCTATAGTAGTCTTACACCCTGTCACCCTCGAGACACTGAGTGAATTCCACTCTCTGGTTAAACCCACTATCAAAAACACAGTAGGCCGAACAGATATACATGAGATAGACATGAATATGTTGAAAAATGCCCCAATTCTGAAAGATTTAGCAGATGAAATACGCCAGCATTTGAATGGGAAAATTCTAGTATCTCACAATCTAGAATTTGACCAGGAGAAATTGGTAGATAACATCTCTCATCACGGCGGGCAGATTAATCCTGGAAGTGGAGTTTGCACTCTTGAACTGACAGGAGATAAACTAACTACAGTGGCAAACAAATACGGAATACCGTCACCGAAAGCCCATTCTGCTTTATCAGATGCCCGTGTAGCAGCAGCAATCTTGAGGATGACACACCACAAATGGTACAAGAAACACTTTAGTCCAGCCTCGTTGATCTGGCAAAACGCCGATTCAGACTCCATGCCAACTAAGCCCCGCCTAGAAACCCCTAAGCGTTTGGTATCTCCTGCTTCAGAAAAGCTAAAAAGACAGGCAATAGCGGAACTGAATGCTAGGGGTATCTTTGCTGACGCTTCCATGTTCATAGCACCTGACAGCGCAGAACTCTCTCAGCTTCTGCAGGGCATGAATCCGACCCCTGAGATGCTGCAAAAAACTTCACGCTATGGTGGTAATCAGCCAGCCACTGAGCGACAAAAAGATTATGCCAACGATCTGCTTGAAGAGAATGGCGTCTATGACATTGATGTTGAAAGGATGTCGCGGACTGAAATTTCCAGCTTGATTGACCTACTTTTGAGCGACCCCTCAAGAGTTGCTGCAATGAGACGACAGCGGCAATCTGCTGGGTGTTTCACTTTCCACACCGTGGCTACCTCAGCGATTTCCACCCTGCTGACGCTGTTGCAGAAGATCGCCAGCCCAAGAAAGTCTTGAAAATACCAGTTTCGCTCAGAACTCTGGCATACAATGAAATAACCTGTAATCTTTCAAGGGAGTGGGGGTTCGGGCAGAAGCGCCCCTGTCGTTCAGTGCGATAGCGCACTCTAGCCAGCCGACTGGCCTCGCAAGGCTTCAAGCTCTGCCTGAAGATAACTCCCACATCAAGGAGCAGCCATGAAGCGCGGTGAAATGGGCCGCTACGAGACAACCAGAATCGCAGGCGAAAGCGTCCGCTCCTTCGTGCCCCACCCACTGTCGCCGAATACGCCTGTCGTCTTGAACGCCTCGCTCCAGCAGGCACTGGAATCAATCGAGGCAGTCCCTTGCCGACCTGAATCATGCATTGGAGACATCGGACCGACCAGCAATCTTTCCGCGACCGCCTAGTCCGCCAAGAAGCTACAGCCTCCTCCCAGATAGAGGGCATCCACCTAGTTCTTGACGGAAATGGCAGAGTAGGCAGAAGTCTGATAGTATGCCAGTTATGCCAAGAGAAGCTCATCAGCACACCGCTCTTGCCTCTGAGCACCTATTTCAAGCAGCACCAGATCGCCTATTACAGCCTGCTATCCCATATACGCCAGACAGGCGACTGGGAAGCATGGTTGCGATCAAGGCTGGTTTCAACGTTTGCGCAGTCCATCTCAAGCAGCAGTCCCAGAGGGGCATCAGAATTAGCAATATCCAAGTGGCGGCGGACTGGATTGGCGGAGGTATTGGCGATGATGCCTATCGCAGTTATCAGTCGTGCTATGATAGACTTAACTCAAACTGAGAAAGCCAGAACCGAGGAGATGCGACATGATGGATACAGCGAAGCTAGCAAATAATGAGATATCAGCATTGCTAGCTTGGGAGAGTCGCAGTCGGCAGTCGCACTCGCAGATAACTGCTCAGGCTGTCTTCTGGCGGTTGAGTCGCACCAGAGACTGCGGATTAGGAGTGCCAGATGCGCTGCTGGAGTCTCAGCTTGTAGTTTGCGGAGGCGAAGTGGCTGACATGGCGAAGCAAGCTAACGATGATGCTGACGGTATCGGAAGTAGCAAGCTGAGAAGGCTGATGTCTGATGCTGGCATAGGTATCACGGATTGCTACCTGTGCTGCACTCCGATATTTTCTGAGGAAGAAGCAGCTATAGATCATGTGTTGCCAAGCAGATGGGGAGGAAGCAATCTAGTTGGCAATCTGGCTTGGTCTCATCGCAGATGCAATATCGTCAAGTCTGCGATGCTGATGTGTTTGGATATTCCTCAGCGAATGGAGGCTGAGCGTGAGGGAACTACATTGACAGAAACAGAGATAGGCTGTTTGCGTACAGCGAATATCTTGCTATACTGAATGAAGGAGCGGAGGTTATATCATGAAGCTAACAAAAGTCCGAATCAAAGAATTCCAGTGTATCAGGGATTCTAAAGAGTTTTCAACAGAGGATATTACATGCCTTGTTGGAAAAAATGAATCTGGGAAAACAGCTATATTGCAGGCACTATACAAATTGAATCCAGTTATCGCTGAACACGGTGATTTCAATCCAGATATTGACTATCCCAGATCAAATTATAGCCAATTCATTCTAGATAATGATGGCATTCCAGTGATTGAGGCGATATTTGAATTAGAAAAATGTGACACTGATATCTTAGGAGGAATGTTTGGAGAACATTCCCTGGCAATAGACAATAAAAAAGTAGAGTTGACAAAAGGATATGACAATGATGTAAAAATATGTGGAATAGAGATAGACGAAGTGTCAGTGCTCAAACACCTCATTGAAATGACAGGAATTAATGATGAAGAACTTGATGCTTTAGCTTATGAAAATAATTTTACTCAAGTATATAATTTTATTCATAGTAACTACGACACATATGATATTCATGAAACACTTGAAATAATTGAAAGCATATCTGAAAATGGTGTTGAAAAAGTAGTTTATGATACTATATTAGAATGGTGTTTGCCTAAATTCATGTATTTTGATGAATATTATCAAATTAAAGGTCAGGAAAATCTTGATAGATTAGCCGCAAGAGTAGATAATAGTGAATTAGAAGATTCAGATTATCCGCTAAGTGGCTTACTTGAATTAGCTGAACTGGACATTACTGAACTTTTGCATGATGGAAGTAATGAGAGGATAATTAATAAATTGGAAGTAGCCGCGGCACAGATAAAAGATAAGATACTTGAACATTGGTCTCAGAATGATTCCATTAAACTGCAGATTAGGATACAGCAGGGTCGTGGTAATGATCCACATGAATTGCAAAATGGCATCAATATATTTTTTCGAATTGTCGATACTAGATATGATATTAGCACATCACTTGGTAGAAGATCAAAAGGTTTTCTTTGGTTTTTTTCCTTTCTTACTTGGTATAGAAAATTATGCACTGATCATAGTAATTTAATTTTGCTCCTAGATGAACCTGGATTATCGCTTCATGCTAGTGCCCAGAGTGATCTATTGACTTATTTTGAAAACGAACTCAATGAAAATCATCAAATACTCTATACAACTCATTCACCTTTCATGATCAATCCTAAAAAAATTGATAGAGTTAGAATTGTACAGAATAGTATCACTGGAACTAGTTTACCTAAAGATATTGAAAAGAAAAGTGGCACTGAAATTATTTCTGATGTGCTTGAGGCTGATAGCGGAGCGATATTTCCACTTCAAGGTGCCCTTGGTTATGAAATTACCCAATCACTGTTTATCGGGTCTCATTGTTTAGTTGTCGAAGGTGTTTCTGACATGCTTTATCTTCAAAGTGTGTCAGCATTTCTTCAAAGTAGAGGTTTTCCAGGTCTAAGTGACATTTGGACTATAACACCAGTTGGAGGTATTAGTAAAGTATCTACTTTTGTTTCATTACTAGGATATCAAAAGGATTTAAACATTGCAGTGGTGCTAGATTATTCTCATAAGGAAGCTAATCAAATTGAAAACTTATACAAACAAAAATTATTGCAAGAAAATAATGTCATAATTTATTCCAGGTTCGTTGAGATGAAGGAGGCAAGTATCGAAGATCTATTTTATCCATCAACTTACTTGAAGCTTATCAATGAAGTATTTGGGCTTTCACTTAAAGCCGGTGAATTGCCACAGAGTAATAAAATTAGAATACTTGACAGATTATCCAAGTTAGCAAGCAAAGATTCAAGTATTTCAAATGCGTTATCAGCAAGAAATGGCAGGTTTAATCATTATCGACCCGCAGAATATTTTATGAAAGAATTTGATTGTTCAAGCTTAGATGAGAGAGAACTAGATAGATTCGCGCAGCTTTTTGTTTCAATTAATAAATTGTGTAACTAGATTTGATAAAGATAGATTTTTGTTGGATTTGTATGTTATGTCTTATTTCATTCTTCCTGCCGGGTGGAAGACGATTCCTCTACGTTATCTTGCCACATGCCTTGACGGCATGAGAATTCCACTTAGTGCTGACGAAAGGGGTAAAATGCAGGGAGATATTCCATATTGGGGAGCAAATAATATTGTTGATTATATTGATGATTGGATTTTTGATGAACCTCTCGTTCTATTGGGGGAAGATGGGGCACCATTTTTTGATCCAAGCAAGGATATAGCCTTCTATGTTGAAGGTAAAATTTGGGTGAATAATCATACTCATGTTTTGCGATGTAATGACCGTGTTGTTCCAAAATTTCTTTGCTATGCATTGAATGTTGTCGACTATAGTAGTTTTATTGGTGGCTCAACTCGTGATAAATTGACACAGCAATCAATGGATGGTATCCCAATTAGATTGCCCGCTTTAAATGAGCAAGAATTTATTTCTGAATTACTGGATCGCATAACTTCAAACATTACGAAAGTGCTTTCAGAGAAGTGGAAATTGGTGGAATTGGTTGAGGAGTACAAGCGGGCTGTCATTCAACAGGCTGTTACTCGCGGGATTGATCCTGATGTGCCTCTCAAACCTTCTGGGGTTGAGTGGCTTGGGGATATTCCAGAGCATTGGGAGGCTTCTCAAGTCAAGCGACATTATTCAATTCAACTTGGCAAGATGCTCCAAAACACAGCTAGTGAACCCTCAGACACTGAGGTTCCATATCTTAAAGCTCAGCATGTTCAATGGTTTTCAGTGGATACAAACGATCCTCCTACAATGTGGGCTAGCCCCCGTGATATTGTGCAATTCGGAATTTGTTCTGGAGATTTACTAGTATGCGAAGGTGGAGAAGGCGGTAGAGCAGGGCTTGTCAAAGATATTGCTCCAGGATGCATTATCCAAAATGCTCTTCATAGAGTGAGGCCTCTAGCTGAGTCGAAGAATGAATATTTGCAGTATGTAATGAGTACTATAGCAAGCACTGGCTGGTTTGAAGCCATAAACAACAAGGCTACTATAGCCCACTTTACCGCTGAGAAATTCGGTGCTCTGGTGATACCAGTTCCACCTCCCCATGAACAGATTGCCATAGTAACTCACCTAGATAAACTCACTTCCGACATAGACGCGGCCATTGCCCACACCCGCCGTGAGATTGAACTTCTGGAGGAATACCGCACTCGACTGATTGCCGATGTGGTCACAGGCAAACTGGATGTGCGAGAGGCGGCCGCCAACCTGCCAGATGTCAGCCTTGATGACATTCAGCCACTAGCCGAGGGTGGTGAGGCTGACGACTAGAATGCCATCGGCTCCCCAGTCTCTCATCCGCTGGCTGTGTGGAATCAGTTCTGCGAAGAAGCTAGAATTCAACACAATGGAGTGATGCATCTCCCATCTCCGACTGAGCTTCAATCACAGAGGAGGAACCGTCATGGATAAAAGCGATGTGCAACAGAGGGTCTTGTCTGACCTCAACAATCTATTCAGCTTCAGAGAGCTGAATGGGCATTGTGTGGTCGGCACACCATTTCGCTATCCCGACGGCGGCTTCGTTGCGGTTTGCTGTAAAGCTGACGGGGATTCCATCCTGATAACTGATGAAGCTGAGACATTCGGATGGCTGTCGTCTCAGGGCGGCCCGATGGTCCCCACTCCACGCCAACTCCAAATCATTGAAAATATCTGTCGTCCTCTTCGGGTTGAGTATGACGACTGCGAGCTTCGGGCACACTGCCGTCAGGGTGATTCCTTGACAGACGCGATCACTCGTGTGGCGCAGGCTGTAGTTCGTGTGGCAGACATCAGCCACACTTCCGATTTCATGGACTATGAATCGCCAGCCGATACAAGTGTCATGGGCTGATCTAGAATTTTGGCATATCAAAGGAGGCAGCCCAGATGTCCAGCAGACGCACAAAGATAACACTCGCACCTGAGGTGCTGCGCTGGGCCCGCGAGCGTGCGAGCCTTAGTCACGAGGAGTTGGCTGGCAAGGTGAATGTCAAGCCAGAGACAGTTGAGGGGTGGGAGAGCACTGGGAAGATAAGCTTCGCCCAGATTGACAAGCTGGCCGACCGCACATATACGCCTTCGGGTTTTCTCTTCCTGAGCGAACCGCTTGACGAGAGCTTGTCAATGACCGACTACAGAACTGGCAGCAACTCACCATCGCCTCGCCCAAGCCCGAATCTGCTGGATACTGTCTATAAAATGCAGAGTCGCCAGTCGTGGATGCGCTGCGAAGTATTTTGCAGAGGGTCTGAGCCGCTTGATTTAGTCGGGAAGTGTGGTTTGGATACAAATCCTCAGCAAGCAGCACAGGTGATGAGAGATTTTCTCGGCTTGCCTGAAAGCTTGGCGGACGTAGCAGAGGCAGGGGAAGACGCATTGGAGGCTTTGCGCGATCTCGCTGAGGAAGCTGGCATGATGGTGGCTTTCAGTGGCATAGTCGGAGGCAGGACCGACCGCAAGCTTGACCCTGCCGAGTTTCAAGGCATCGCTCTTGTGGATGAGTATGCCCCACTAGTCTTTATCAACGCCGCAGATTTCAAAGAAGCCCAGATTTATACATTGGTGCATGAGCTAGCACATCTTCTTGTCGGCGAGTCAGGTCTGTGCAGTTTCGGCAATCTGGTGCCAAGCGATCACGAGGTGGAGCGGTTCTGCCATGAGGTAGCAATGGAATTTCTGGTGCCCGTGCAGCACCTGCGAGACTTTTGGTCCACAGCCGCGTCACAGCCAGACCCGTTCAAAGCAGCGGCACGACGCTTCAAAGTAGGCAGTCTTGTATGTGCCCGCCGAGCCGCGGATCTAGGTTTGGTTGATGAAGAGGCATTTACCCAAGTGATGGACACTTTCAAAGCGGAAGAGGCAAAGCGTCGGGCAAGTCGGAGCAATGACGATTTTTGGATGCACCCCAAGTGGCAACTGGGCACAGATTTCGCAACCTCCGTAGTGTGGGCTGCCGAAGGAGGCCGTCTCCCATATCGTGAAGCGTACAACCTCACTGAGATATACGGTGCCAACTTGGATGATCTGGTGGATGTGCTGGGGATTCAGTTATAAAACTGGTGTAATTGCGTTCGTTAAAGATAGACTTTGGTCAAAGATTGGATCATGCGATGGCACACAGACTTATTGAGGTAATCGACAGATTGCGAGCTAATCGCACAGAGAAGGAGTGGTTTGAGTTCAAGCGCAATTATTCCTCTAGCAAAATGATTGGGAAAAATCTGTTTGCCCTTGCCAACTCAGCTTGCGTCAAGATGCAGCAGAGAGTGCTTATTTGATTGTATAATTATCTGTTTAACTGTTGAAATTAACCGTACAGAACGGCGAAATAGGCTGAATCCCTTGTAAATAAAGGGTTTTCAGGGGCTTATTTCAGATTTCATTTAGTCAATGAAGGGAAAAACTTAACTGAAAATTTTTCTTCGATGCCTTTGTTTGGTATGCTAGGCTACCTAGTCCCAGCGATTAGCTAGTTGTCGCCTCATCAAATGACAATTAATGAAACGGTTGGCACAAATTTGGGTATCATTTACAGATGGGCGAAATTGAGCGTGCGCGATGACCATTGACATCACCGAGGGTGGTTTAGAGCGTCTTATCTGTGAGGCCTTGACAGGGGTGGGGTGCGAGCCGAGTGGGGTGGGCGGTGCTGATGGTGGGGGAGTTGCAGATGCGGTTGCTTCGGATGCCATTGCCTCAGCAGGACTTGGCTGGGTTTGCGGCAGCCCGTCTGACTATGACAAGGAGTTCTGCCTTGATCTAGCCCAACTTGCAGCCTTCCTCCAAGCCACCCAACCCGAGACCGCAGCAGCCCTACCGTCCCTCGCCGCCGACAGCCCTGCTCGGCGGGAGTTGCTGGCTCGGATTGGTAGTGAGATTGACAAGCGGGGGACGGTGGATGTGTTGCGGAATGGGATCAGCCATAGGCAGCATAACATTGAGTTTTATTTTCCTACGCCTTCGGCGGGGAATCCGAAGGCTGCGGAGCTTTTTGATGCCAATCGGTTTTCGGTTACTCGTCAGCTTCGTTATAGCCGTGCAAACACTGGGTTTGCGCTTGATATTGCGCTGTTCGTGAATGGGTTGCCTGTGGCGACTTTTGAGCTCAAGAACAGTCTCACCAAGCAAACCGTCCATGATGCTGTCCGTCAATATCAGAATGACCGAGACCCTCGGGAGAAGCTTTTTGCCAAGGGGCGCTGTCTTGCTCATTTTGCTTTGGACGACAGCGAGGCTATGTTCTGCACGCACTTGCAGGGCAAGAAGTCGGTCTTTCTGCCGTTCAACAAGGGGGTGGATGACGGCGCGGGCAATCCGCCTAATCCCGATGGCATCAAGACCGATTATCTCTGGCGGGAGGTGCTTGCCCGTCTTAGCTTTGCCGACATCTTGGAGAACTATGCGCAATCAGGCATCTGGCCTCGCTATCACCAGATTGATGTGGTGCGCCGACTGCTCGCCGATGCCCGAAACAACGGCGTGGGGGAGAAGTATCTGATTCAGCATTCTGCTGGCAGCGGAAAGTCGTTTTCCATCGCGTGGCTGGCGCATCGGCTCATAGATCTCCGCCACGAAGATAAGCCGATGTTCGATACCGTCATCGTGGTGACCGACAGAGTGATCTTGGATCGCCAGATCAATCAGACGATCAAGCAGTTCACGCAGGTGCGGGCAACTGTCGGGCACGCCGACCGTTCGGGCGACCTGCGCAAGTTCATCGCCGAGGGCAAGAAAATCGTCATCACCACTATTCAGAAGTTCCCGTTCATTTTGGAAGAAATCGGCGACGAACACAGGGGTCGCAACTTCGCCATCATCATTGACGAAGCTCATTCAAGTCAAGGCGGCAGAACGGCTGCGGCTATGGGCAAGGCACTTGCTGGCAGAGGAGATGGAGCAGACGAGACAGATGGAAGCGAAATTGACGGGGGAGACATTGGAGACAACAGCGACATAGACAGAAATCAAGACGGCAGTTTAGACGAAAACCCCGACGACAGCAGCTCCAATACCTCCGACCTCGCCCCCACATTTGAAGACCAAATAAACGAGATAATGGATGCCCGCAAACCTCTAGCAAACGCCAGTTATTTCGCATTCACAGCCACCCCGAAGAACAAAACTCTAGAGATTTTCGGCAAACCTGCCCCGCAGCCCGACGGCAAAATCCGTCATCTCCCCTTCCATTCTTATACCATGAAACAAGCCATCCAAGAGGGCTTTATCTTGGATGTACTAGCCAACTATACGCCCGTGAAAAGCTACTATCTCTTGGCCAAAGTCGTGTCGGACGACCCTGAATACGATGCCAAGAAGGCTCAGAAAAAGCTGCGCCGTTATGTGGAAAGCCACGAACACGCCATCCGTCTCAAAGCCGAGATAATGGTGGATCATTTCGCTGAACAAGTGCTAAATGCCCGCAAAATAGGCGGCAAAGCACGAGCGATGGTCGTCACCGACGGCGTGGAGCGAGCCATCAAGTATTACCACGCCATCAGCGACTATCTCAAAAGCACCAACAGCCGCTGCCAAGCGATAATCGCATTCTCAGGCGAGCACACCTACGGCAACCAGCAAGTCACAGAAGCCTCCCTCAACGGCTTTCCGTCTTCGCAGATTGCAAGCAAAATCCAAGACGACCCGTATCGCATTCTCGTCTGCGCCGACAAATTCCAAACAGGCTATGACGAGCCGCTTCTCCACACGATGTATGTAGACAAGACCCTATCGGGCGTGAAGGCGGTGCAGACGCTTTCCCGTCTCAACAGGGCGCACCCGCACAAAAGCGATGTGTTCGTGCTGGATTTCATGAACGACACCGACACCATCAAAGAAGCGTTTGAACCCTACTACCGAGCCACCGTCCTCGCCGAAGAAACCGACCCCAACAAACTCCACGACCTCCAAGCCGACCTGGACAAAAGCGAAGTGTATCTGCCAGAAGAAATAGACGAGCTAGTAAAACGCTATCTAGAGGGCAGCGAGCAAGATCGCCCCCAGCTAGACCCGCTGCTGGACACCTGCGTGGAGCGATACCGCCACGACCTCAGCGAAGACGCCCAAGTGGATTTCAAGGGCAAAGCCAAAGCGTTCGTGCGCACCTACGAGTTCTTGGCGTCCGTGCTGCCCTACAGCAACGAAGACTGGGAGAAGCGGTCTATTTTCCTGAGATTTCTGGTGCCGAAGCTGCCCGCCCCCCAAGAAGACGACCTCTCCCAAGGCATCCTCCAAGCCATAGACATGGACAGCTACAGAGTGGAACGCCGCACAGCCATGAAGCTGGCACTCCCCGACGAGCACGGCGAAATCGCCCCCGTCCCCACCGAAGCAGGCGGCGCCAAACCCGAAGCAGAAATGGAACGGCTCTCCCAGATAATCGCCGATTTCAACAACCTCTTCGGCAACATAGTCTGGGAAGACAAGACAGAGTCCATGAAACGCTGACCGTCTACATTCCCTCGCAAGTAGCCAAAGACGAAAAATACGCCAACGCCCGCCAGCACTCCGACCGCCAAAACGCCCAAGTAGAACACAACAGAGCCCTAGAAAAAGTAATGACATCAATGATGGAAGACGAGTCCCAGCTATTCAAACTCTTCACAGACAACGAAATCTTCAAAGCCTGGCTACAAGAAAAAGTCTTCGAAGCCACCTACGACAACCCAAGCTTGTTCCTTGGCTAGTGCCATGTAGGGGGTCTAGGGGCAAGACTCTCAAATTGCCCTGAAAATCAAGATATCAGCACACGACCACTAAACTTTTAGCTAAAATGTTTAGTAGTCGCAGCTCACTATTAAACAACCTTTCATAGTGGAGGCACAAAGGCAGCAGGAGAATCATGGAACGAGGCCCAATTGGAGAATTCCAGATCACGGACACAGGCGATGAGCCTGTGCGCGCCTTCGTGCCCCACCCCCTGCCGCCCAATCCGCCCCTGCAGATGGACGGCACGCTCAACCAAGCCCTCGCCGAGGCGATGCTAGCTCTAGGCAGGCTTGACGGCATCTCATCGCTCCTGCCCGACCCCGACCGCTTCCTATATGCCTATGTCCGCAAAGAGGCAGTGCTTTCCTCTCAGATAGAGGGCACCCAGTCGTCATTGTCCGACCTTCTGCTCTATGAGTTAGAGGAGTCGCCGGGTTCTCCTATTGATGATGTGGTGGAAGTCTCCAACCATGTCGCTGCCATGGAGCACGGGCTGGAGCGGCTAGACGGCGGCTTCCCTCTAGCCAGCAGACTGATTCGCGAGATTCACGGCGAACTCCTGTCAAGAGGGCGAGGCAGCAGCAAGACGCCGGGGGAGTTTCGCACCTCTCAGAATTGGATTGGCGGAACTCGCCCAGGCAACGCCCATTTCGTGCCTCCGCCCCACTCGGCCGTGCCAGACTGCATGGCTGCCTTCGAAAAATTCCTGAACGATAGACATGACGGCTTGCCTCCGCTAATCCGTGCTGGTCTAGCCCATGTGCAATTTGAGACGATCCACCCCTTCCTAGACGGCAACGGGCGTGTGGGAAGATTGCTCATCACCTTCCAACTCTGCAACGATAGCGTGCTAGTTGAGCCGATGCTCTATCTGAGCCTGTATTTCAAGCAGCACAGGGAAGTCTATTACAACTTGCTTACACATGTGAGAGAGACAGGCGACTGGGAAACATGGCTGGAGTTCTTCCTGGAAGGAGTAATAGAGACAGCAGGAGCCGCCGTAGACACCGCCCACCGGCTGTTGACGATGCTGGATACAGACAGAGAGACATTAGAGCGACAGGGGCGCCGGGTGGGATCGGTATTGCGTGTGCACGAAGCCTTGGCAAACAAGGTAATTCTGTCGCTGACAGGCATACGCAAACTGACAGGATTATCCTTCCCCGCTGCCTCAGCAGCCATGGACATCCTAGCAGAGCAAGGCATAGCCAGAGAATTCACAGGCAGACGCAGAGCACGGCTGTTTGCATATAGCGAATATCTGGCTATACTAAACGAAGGAACGGAGGTGCTGTGATGAACCCGTCAGTGTTTATTTCCTATTCATGGGGCAACACAAAGCATCAAAATTGGGTAAGGGATTTCGCTGCTCGACTCCGCTCAGATGGGGTTGAAGCAGTGCTTGACCAGTGGGAATTAGTGCTGGGTGATCAATTGACTCACTTTATGGAAAAAGCAATTGCCGATAATCAATTTGTGTTGATAATTTGCACCCCAACATACAAAAGAAAATCAGAAGCCCGAGAGGGGGGTGTAGGCTATGAGGGTGACATAATGACGGCAGAAGTAATGAGCACTAAAAATCATCGTAAATTTATTCCCATTTTGAGAACTGGTTCTTGGAGTAAGTCTGCTCCTTCATGGCTATCTGGGAAAAAATACATTGATTTATCAGGAAGCCCTTATTCTCAATCATCCTACGATGAGCTTTTAGACACTGTATTTGAAATAAGGCCTAAAGCACCAGAAGTCAAAAAACCAAAGGCAAAAAGAACGGTGTCGAAAAAAAGACCAGTGCACAATAAAAATAGTAGCATTTCCGAATTCGAAGATATCAAAATTATTGAAATTATTACTGAAGAGGTAACTGTGCCAAGAAATGACGGAACTCGGGGAAGTGCATTATATAAGGTACCATTTTTACTTTCATCTGTTCCACCGAGAGAGTGGACGGAAATTTTTATTCACAATTGGGATGTTCCTCCGAGGCTTACTTTTAAGCACCGCCCTGGGATAGCTAGACTTTATGACAACAAACTAATTCTCGATGGGACAACCATAGAGGAAGTAAAGGAAGTGCACCAGGAAACTTTAAAACTTGTAATAGACAAGACTAATGCAGACTACAAAAATAGGAGGCAAAGAGTTGAACGGGAAGAAGCAGAAGAGCAGGCTAGGCAAGAGAAACATAGACAGCATGTGAATGAATTGGCAAAATCATTTTCTATTGATTGATTCTAATTTGATGGAATAGACTACGACTTTAGATGATAGCAATCCACACTTGATATGCACTCGTCTGATTGCTGATGTGGTCACAGACAAGCTGGGTGTGCGAGAGGCGGCCGCAACCTACCAGATGTCAATCTTGAAGACTTTCAGCCACTAGACGAGGGCTGCGAGGCTGGCGACTAGAGTGCCACCGGTTCCCCAATCTCTGAGAATTCAAAAGAGGTCGGTCGGGCCGAGGCACTGATTCTGAAATCGCTGTGCGGCCGTGCAGCCGTTGCTAGTAGAATTCTGGCATCCCGAAGGAGGCAGTCCGTATGTCCAGCAGACGCACAAAGATAACACTCGCACCTGAGGTGCGGCGCTGGGCACGCGAGCGTGCGAGCCTCAGTCACGAGGAGTTGGCTGGCAAGGTGAATGTCAAGCCAGAGACCGCTGAGGGATGTGAGAGCTCTGGGAAAATCAGCTTCGCCCAGATTGACAGGCTCGCTGACCGCACCTATACGCCTTCGGGCTTTCTCTTCCTGAGCAAGCCGCCTGCCTATCAGGTTTCGCTAGACTGCTGGATTGCTGCAATGACTTGCAAATGCTTCATGCAGCCATTTATGATATGATAGGATTTCAGTAAGGCACCAATGACATGACACACGACAGCCCACTCAGATACCCAGGAGGCAAGGCTTCCTTGGCTGGACTCCTCGCTCAGACGATCAAGCTGAACGGTCTTGAGGGGTGCCCATATTACGAGCCGTTCGCAGGGGGAGCAGGTGCTGCCTTGCGCCTGCTGCGGGAGGGCGTTGTCTCTGAGGTGCACCTCAACGACTTGGACCCCGCTATAGCTGCCTTCTGGCGAACGGTGCTTGACCAGCCCGAGCGGTTCGCTGAAGCCATCATGGGGGTGCCTCTGAATATCGAGGAGTGGAAGAGGCAGCGGGAAATATATCAGGGGGGCAGTGATGCTGCCAATGACTTGTTCGATTACGGCTTTGCTACATTCTATCTGAACCGATGCAACCGATCAGGGGTGCTGTCGGGTGCCGGCCCCATCGGAGGCTATGAGCAGGCAGGCGAATGGAAGATGGATGCTCGCTTCAACAGGGAGAATCTAGCAGAAAGGGTGACAATTATTGGAGAGCAAAGAAACAATATCAAAGTTACTTGCATGGATGCATATGAATTTCTTAGATCGAATCTTCCCATGAGCAATAGAAGAAGTAGTGTCTTTGTCTATCTCGATCCACCGTATCATTCAAATGGGAATCGTTTATACCTTGATAGTTTTAATGAAAAAAAACATAAAGAATTAGCAACTTATATTTGTTCTCAAAAGATTTTGCAGTGGATGATTTCGTATGATGTCACAGATTTTATTACTGATTTATATTCGAACTTTAACATTCAAAAAATTACTCTTAGATATAGTTTACAGAGAAGGATTTCTTCATATGAACTGATTATTTTGCCAATTAACTTGCGGACACCTGAACTTAGTGAAATTAAATTTGGTTAGATCAGTTTGGATTAGGAACATGAAAAATAATCATTTCACTCTATGCCCTTCAAAGGATCTATGCTTTGATTCTAACAATCCACGTCTGTATGAAAAAGCACTTTTGTTTGGGGATGATCCTGCCCCAAGATCAAGCGAAGATAAAATTATCAAGTTCTTGTACGAAGAAATGGATGTTCAAGAGTTGATCCTGTCTATGGCTGCCAGTGGATTTTTTCCCCACGAGCCATTAATGGTAGATTCAAGTGATGGAGAGAAGGTTGTAATAGAGGGCAATAGGCGTTTGGCAGCAATGCGACTACTCCTGCATCCAGCCAAATCTGATGAACTTAACTTGAAGGCTAAAATACCGGATATTCCCGACAATATCAGAAAAACTCTTATTGAAGTTCCTGTGATTTTTGAAAAACGTGAAGAGTTGTGGAAATTTCTTGGATTCAAACATGTAAATGGCCCTGCTAAGTGGGGCAGTTATGCTAAATCAAAATATGTAGCAGATGTTCATTTTAAATATGGTATTGAATTGCAGGAAATTGCACGGCAAATTGGTGATACGCACAAGACTGTACAGAGGCTTTTTCGCGGACTAATGGTTATAAAGCAAGCTGAGGAGAATGATATTTTTAACCTTGAAGATATAGTAAAAAAACATTTTGCCTTTTCCCATTTGTATGTAGGTATAACTTATCCAAATATTAGCGAATTCCTTGGTTTACGCCCAGAAATGGAGGAATCTAAAACTCCAGTTCCTAAAACTCATATGCAAGAACTGGGTGAATTTTGTCTTTGGCTATATGGCAGTAAAAAAAGAAATATTCAGCCGGTTATACAGTCACAAAACCCCGATTTAAGACGACTTGAAGAAACTCTTGGGAATACTGAAGCACTGATATCATTGAGAAAGGGCGATCCACTAGTTGTAGCCCATGAATTACGACTCTCACCAGCCAATGTATTTTCAACATCACTTATTGACGCTAAGCAAAATTTACAAAAAGCAAGAGCAATGTTAACTGACGGTTATCAAGGATCTGAAGATTTACTTCGCACCGCTGGTTCAATTGCTAATTTGGCGGACGATCTATATAGGGAGATGGAAAGAGTCAAAATTAATGACAACAAAACAAGATTGGTGGAAGAAAATTGACATCACAATGGCCGGGGTTGCCCTCTTCCAGAGCTACTGCTTCTGAACTTGCTGATTATGCAGAGTTAGAAGCTTGGGGCAAGTTCTTGTCATCACATACCTCAATAGTCGGAAGTTATGAAATTATGGACGATAACAATTATTCAGACGGTGTCTTAGAAGATAACGAATGTGAAAGCTATGTTGAGGATGCCTTTTTTGAATTAGAACGAAGGAGTCATTTATATCAAACAGGATATCCTTTTAATCTCAATCAAAGTGGTACTACTCTTAGTTTTAATGCTACTTCTTCAAATACTACTCATGTTATTTATCTGTTTCTATTACTTGCGACTAGAATGAATATGAAAAATAATAGAGTCCATGCTGGGTTTGATGGTACCTTGCTATTTGAAGACCTTTCGGCAGAGGTTGCCAAGATTTACTTTGGCGATGGAGCAAAATCACTTGCTTTTTCTAGGGATTTTGGAAGATTTCCGGACAAGATCGAGAATCTTACTTCGCAAATTGCTCAAGGAAATGGTTTCAAAAAAGGTGCTTCTACAACTGCTGTTGACGATGGTTTGGATATAGTTGTGTGGATACCATTTCCAGATGGAGAACATGGCAAATTTATTGGATTTGGTCAATGTAAAACTGGCACCCATTATAGAGATTCTTTAGGAATTTTGCAGCCTGATGCTTTTTGCGATAATTGGATTGAAGATTTTCGCCAAGATCCGCCTGTTAGGTTATTCTATATTGCCGATTCTTTGAGTAGAGACATTACTTGGAAGCAAAATACTCGTAAAGCTGGAATTATTTTTGATCGTTGCCGGATTGTGGGAATTTGCAATTCTATTGATCCGAAATTACTTGATAATATTCTTGCTTGGACTAATGCTGCTGCTGTAAGCACAGGTTTAGTTGAATTATAGGTGCATATTGAAGAAACTTGTATAGACTTAGAGTATTCTTTCTGACATCACTATAAAATGTCTTCGAAAGATTGATTTGAAAATGTCTTCGAAAGATTGATTTGCTAAGTGTTGACTGTGATGGGATGGGATACTACACTTCAGTGATGAATGTTATGGAAAGTGTGGATAGTCATGGCGGGTTAGGGTGCGAGAGGTGGAACCGGAGCAGATGTTGTGGATCCAGTTTCGCAAAATACTAATGTAGGTGCCTCTAAGACTACTGCCCCAGAAGATTTTGGCTAAATTTGTGGCAGCTCGCTTGATTACGACTAGGAGTTCTGCCTTGACCTAGCTCAACTCGCAGTCTTTCTCCATGCCACCCAGCCAGAGACGGCAACGGCTTTGCCATCCCTCGCCGCTTCCAGCTAGGCTGTGTTCTGCCCGCACTTGCAGGGCAAGAAGTCGGTCGTTAGACTCAACCCTTGTTGGAGCAATTCTGTGGTTAGGCTAGACTTGTCTATTGATGCTCCATTCTAAGCTGCAAATCCCCGACCACGAGCAAAGGAATATCACTATGAACAAAGCTGAACTGCGTGAGACGCTTCGTTGCTGCTTCGGGCAGTCGGGCTATGGCGCGCTTTTTGAGATCGATGAGCCAGATGCAGACGGTAATGATGGCTGCATCGGTGTCTCTACTCCCTATGTATATCCAGACGGTACCGTGCTGGGTCTTTACTTTTGGGCAGATGGCGATTCGATTTTGATAACCGACCGAGAGGATTTTGATTTTTGGATCAATTCTGCCTTGGCTGGCGTGCGATTTCCTGTGGACTATGAAAAAAGCATTGCTCGAATCTGTCATTCTTCCAATGTGAAGTTTGAGCAAAACGAATTCCAAGCCCGTTGCGGTCCGGGCGACTCGCTGGAGTGGGTGATAGCAAGTACAGTTCAGACTATTATGGAGGCATCTTGCTATATGAAGTCGTTTGGCTACCCTCGCAACTGGACATTCCAGGATGATGTAGCTGATTTTTTGGATGCCCGCAAAGTCCATTGCATTAGATACTTGAGATACCCAAAACGCTTCACAGACAGGGCAGACATCGATTTTCATGTAACGGCAGGCGGGGTTGATTCTTATGTCGTGGCTTTGGATGCGATTACTCCCGATGATGCGGTGCGCATGGCAAAATTGGCTGTTGAAAAATATCAAGAGATGCGACACTTGATGGAAAACGGAGGTCAAGCACAATTCGTCACGCTGCTTGACGATATCAGCTATCTTTATGAATGGAAAGACGAGTGCTACAAGATGCTAGAGCCGCTTTCGGCAGTAGCCAAGTGGTCGGAGCCCGACGAGTTTCTCAAAATACTCAAGGTTGAAGAAGCAGTGCTCGCAACAGACTGACCTGAACGCCAGCCGTCGCGACTTAACCATGCCTGAGAAAGCCTGTCTCCCCAGTCCGAATAAGATTCCCAAGCATCTCGGCCGGCACGGGGCGGTAATCCCAGCCCGATAATCTCAAGCCTCACCGCCGTTGCCTTCTTCCGCAGGCAAGCCACTCGTCTTGCCAAGCAATTTGCCTAGCTCAAACCTCCTCAGCCTGCCGTGCAGCACCTCCTGCTTATAATCACTGCGACTGCTTTGTAAAGGGAAAGCAGCAGACCGCAGGAGGTTGAACATGGCACCTACAGACGAGGAGTTCGCAGCTATCATGGAAGGCAGCAAGCTGATAGAGGGCGACATCACATGGGAGTGGCGCGATCAAACCCGAACCGCCCTGATTTTCAAAATCGCAGTTGAATCCGAGGTTGGCGAAGAACTAGTGATGCATGGGCACTACATACCCGACAAGCCAAGTCTCACATTTGCCTTGATCCATGAAAGCGCACGGCGCATCTACGGGCTTGATATGGGGCGTAATCATAAAGACGCTCAGAACAAGCCTGTCGGCACGCTCCACAAACACTTTTGGTCAGAGCAATACATGGATGAACGAGAGGCATATGTCCCAGTAGACATAACCGCTCCAGCTTCAGAGCCGCTGGCAGTGTGGGATCAGTTCTGCGAAGAAGCTAACATAGAACATACTGGTGTGATGCTTCCGCCCCAAGGCAGATCGGAGGAGACGGCGTGATGATTCGCAACGACATTCACAAAACCCTGTCAAACGAACTTGCCGAGTTGTTCTCCTGCGAGGCGAGAGGCGACGAGTTCTGGATTGAGACTCCCTTGCTTTATCCAGACGGCGATGTCATCACCCTTCGCTGCTCGGAAGAGGGCGATGCTATCTTGGTGACCGACCTTTGCCAGACCACTGGATGGCTCTTTTGCCAAGGTGGGACAGAAGCTCGCCCTCCAGAGCAAGACAGACTTATAGCCAATGCCTGTCGCACACATGGGGTTGAATTTGGCGATGAAAAGATTTTTGCGGTGTGCGGTTCAGACGATTCGCTGGCCGATGTAGTAATCCGTGTAGCGCAGGCCTGCCTGCGAGTGTCCGACCTGTCTTTGGTCTTCAGGGAGCAACTGGTGACGCAAAGCACCTAGGGGGTAGCTAGATGCCAGCAATCGCGACTCAGCCATTGCAGCACCTCGGCACTACACTCCATCCCAATGGCTCAAAAACACATCCTCATCATCGCAGGGCCCAATGGTGCTGGCAAGAGCACCTTTGCCTACGAGCACCTAATGGAAGATTTTGGGATTGAGATATTTGTCAACGCTGATCATATAGCTGTTGAATTGAAGCCGAGTCAGCCCGAAGCTGTTGCCGTTGAAGCCGCCAGGCTGATGCTCAGACGAATAGATGCTCTCGTCCGTCAGCAGCAGAGCTTCGCCTTTGAGACGACTTTAGCAGGTCGCGGATTTCTGAGGCGAATAGAGAAGTGGCGCGCCGAAGGCTACAAAGTAGGGCTGGCATTTCTATCTCTACCGACACCTGAGCAGGCAATAAATCGGGTTGCAAAGCGAGTAAGCCAAGGCGGGCATCACATACCTGAGGAAGTCATCCGTCGCAGATTCCATGCTGGGCTAAAGAATTTTGATGAAATCTACAAACACAGAGTGGATTATTGGAGAAAATACGATCAAATGCAGGGTATGATGGTTCTTGAAGAAGGAGGATACTTCAGTGACGGATGAGAGACAGGAAAAGGCATCCCCAGAGACTGAGGACGAGTTCAAATTCCCAAATTTGGACGGCTCCATCAAGACCGCTCAACACGCCCACCTGGTGGCGCACATGACTGGCACTAAAATCGTGGTCGATTTCGGCGACGGGCCTGTGGACATCGATCCCGACCCTGAGCTGTACGAACCGATAATGACGGGCGACATGGAATACGACATGAGATACTTCGCCGACTATGAAAAGAAGACTGCCAGAGAGTACGCTCGCAAAATGAACGGCAGTGCCACAGAGCAGTGTGCCGCCCAGCAACTGCGGGCTGAGCAAGAACAAACTCAGGAACGGCAAACTCAGCAGGCAGAGACTAACTTAGTCAGATAAATCTGGCAGCGTCAAGACATCCCCAAAAGCACGACCCACTTTCGTAGAGTTTGGCGGGCTGCCCGCGCCCCAACGCAGATCAGTAAAAGACAGCCCCCAAAACGCGCCCCGCTTTCGGCTAACCCACAAGCGGCACACCCACCCCCACAACCTCCTCTGCTGGCCCAGCCCGAATCAGCCCCTCAATCGTCTCGGCCGACACGGGGCGGTAATCCCATGCCTCCACGCTGGTGTTGATCATGCGGCCCCACTGCCGCCAGCTGTCGTGGACATGCCCGTGCAGCAGCCAGCCGCCTCGGTCGGCAGGGCGGAACTTTGCGAAGCTTTCGTCATTGGGGCCGTCGTTGCGATAGGGGAAGTGCGACACCAGCACCTCCTCGCCAGCCAGTTCCAAGGTCGTGTCGCCCCCGAAAATATGCTCAAAGCCGCATTCGTAATACAGCGCCATGTGCAAATCCCAACTCTTGTGCCCTCGCCAGCACTTGTCGTGATTGCCCGGCAGCAGCAGCTTGCGCCCGTGAAGCTCCCGCACCAGCTTCAAAGTTTCCTCCCGCTGCCCCATAGCCACATCCCCCAGCACCCACACCTCATCAGACGCCCCAACCGTATCATTCCAGTTATCCACCAGCCCCCGATTCATCGCCTCCACATCCCCAAACGGCCGATTGCAATACCCAATGATATTCGCATGCCCAAAATGATGGTCGCTAGTGAAATAGAGCATGGTTCTCCTCCTCCCTGATTTCAGGATAATGGAGGTTGTGAAGAACGGAGACGGAGGGGACTGGACAGAGGGGACTGACGAGACAAGCGGTTGAAGACTTGTCGCAGCATCGCTATGGAGCAATTGACTATAATTTATTTCTCCATTGACAAAAGAAACGAGACGAGACAGCAAAATGCCAAAAAAGCGTAAACGAGATCGCTCTAACCCGTATAGGTGGTCTATGAGAGCAGGCAAGCCTCAGGCAGCACCGAAGCAGGTGGCAGATGACACGCAGCGTGCCCCTGAACCAGTTCAGGTTGATACCGCCAGAAGCCAATCAGATAACATCGCAGACAGAGGCAGTGGTGCTGAACGGGAAGCATTTCAGGTCGACTCCACCATGAGCCAATCAGATCCCTCTAGCAGTTCGAGCATCAGCGCAAGCACGACTCCAAGCGACAGGGTGATTTCGGGCCAGCGGGAGACCGCACTGGAACAGTCCGAAGAAGAGATGCAAGCGAGAAGGTATCCGCTGCATCACCTCTCCGTCCGAGTTCCCTGGCACGATGACAGATGGCTTGGCAAAGTCTGCAAAGCTCCCCATCTCAATGGGGCATGCACGAAGATCACACGTATCGGCAGAGAGAAAAAGGATGAGGTAGAGGTGAGGATAGCAGGTAAGAGTTACGAGAATCTTCTGAGGGGGGAAGTTCCGTATTGTTTTCAAGAAAATTCGGCTTTCATGGCAGAGTTTCCAATGGATTTCAATCTAAAGCACGACCAAGCTTATTGGCTAGGGTTTCTTCCTGCAAAGCTTAATATTCCACCGCATTCTTTGATAACCAAGCCATTTCGTTGGTTGAAGAAGAATAACCTGGAAGAATTCAACAGAAACCTCAGGCTTGATTTAGATATATCTAGAGAGGCGCATCCAGACTTCGACTCATCGTGGCTCAACGATGCTGATAATATTGAAAAAATCTTGGGAGCTTTCAAAGCTCATTTGGAGCCACAGAATTCTCTGTGTTTCATCTATGCCACACATGTCCCATTCATTGAAGGAGAAGAAAAAGTTCTTATTGGAGTCGGGCGGATCTCAAGAGATTTTCCAGACTTGACAGTTTACGAACCAAGAAGGGACGGTCCAAGGAAAAACGGCCCAGAAGGAAGGGCATGGGAGATGCCTATCCAGCACTCGATTCGTCCTAATGGTAGAGATGGCTTCTTATTGCCATATCACCAAATTCTGGAGATTGCAGAACAAAATACTGAATTGGGAATAGAAATAGAGCCCTACTTAGCCATGATCTCTCCAGAACTTGGCGAAGAATTTTCAAACGGAAGCGAGCTTGTGAGCAACGATGGGGCAATAGCAGCACTTATCTCTCTTGACGATTCTTTGACAAAAATCGAGCAGGATCCTGTGATTTGCCAATATCTTGATTTCGATGTTCAGCGTCATAGAAGGTGGATTGGTGTTGAACTTGCTCGATTGGGCACAATTCGGGCCTCATTTCCTGGTCTTGGATCAGTTCTTCAGGCAATCGAAATAACCAAAGGATTACCTGTTGCCATAGAACTGCAAGGCAAGATTGGTGGAAACGAAGATCCTTGGCCTAAAGTTGCTGAAGCATTTCAAGACCCGAGCATTTTGCCGAAAGATCTGAGAGTAGATATAGTTAAGAAAAAAGAACTGTGGAACAATCTAACTCCCGAGCGAAGGAAATTGTTAAAGTTGTTGAGCCAATTTGAAATTAATGAAAAGCAGGCTAGTGCCGTTATCAATAAAGGGCTAAAATATGCTTCTGGTGAAAAAGTTGAGGATGCTGCAATTCTTTGGAACCCTTATATCATCTATGAAGCTGGGCGACGAGAAAAAGATGGCATTCCTCTGCTAACGATTGACAGAGGTGTCATACTCATACAAAGCAGAGATGAGAGTGCATCTACTACTATTGGCCTCTATTCAGGACTGGATCCGAGGAGAATCAAGGCATTTACAATCTCCGCATTGGAAGATGCAGCATCAGACGGACACACAGTCCAGTCTCTCATCGAACTCGCTGAGAGAGTGAACAAAATACCTGGGGCACCAAAGTGTCCTGTCAGCCCAGATATTTTGAGCACCTCAATAATGATGATGCAGCCAGAAGTGCTCAAAATTCAAAATATGCACGATGAAACATACATTCAACTCAAAAGGTATCACGACTATGACAAACTTATTTGCGACAAAGTACTAGGAACAATGAATGGGCGGCTAGATTTAGAAATCAATTGGGCAGATCGATTGGAGGCTGAGTTTGGCAAGGCTGAAGAAAGCAAAGAAGTTCAAGCACAGCGGGAGAAAGCAGCTGCCCTAAAGGAGATAGCAAATTCTCAGATGTCTGTTTTGATTGGGCCTGCTGGAACAGGCAAGACTACTTTACTGAAGATCCTTTGCTCGGAGGAAGAAATTAGAAAACGAAGTATTTTGTTGTTGGCTCCAACTGGAAAAGCCAGAGTGCGAATGGAAGAGTTAGCTGGTGGAGCAGTAAGAGCGATGACTGTTGCCCAGCATCTGTACAAAAGTGAAAGATTCGATCCCGACCTTAATATTTATAGATTAAGTTACAGCCATCCCCATGCATATGGAACAGTTATTGTAGATGAGGCATCCATGCTTACCGAAGATATGTTGGCTGCTCTTTTTGATTCAGTTAAAGATGTCGACCGCTTTATACTCATTGGAGATCCCTCCCAGTTGCCTCCCATTGGAGCTGGCAGACCATTTGTAGATATTGTGAATGAATTGAGGCCACCTAATACCAATAGTATATTTCCCAGAGTTGGAAATGGCTATGCAGAATTGACAGTTGAGCGAAGACAAAGTGGTGATGACAGCACAGCAAGACAACTTGCCAACTGGTTCAGTTCACTCACACCAAGGCCAGATGACGACAGTATCTTCACACACCCAATTCAGAATTCATCATCCGTACGATTTGTTGAGTGGCACAAACCTGATGACTTCAAAAAGAAGTTTATTGGAATTTTGGCTGAGGAACTTGAACTTACTGCTAAAGAGGACGCTAAAGGCTTTAATCGCAAAGCTCTTGGTGCGAGACCTAGCAAAAGAGAATTTGACGAGTTCATTCCTACTGGAGATAGCGGACAAGGATCCGTAGCAATGATTGATAAATGGCAGGTACTGAGCCCACTGAAAGGTATGCCCTTTGGCATATATGACATAAACCTGCAAATTCATAAGACATTTAGAGCGGAATACATCAGAAACGCCAATAAATTATCAAGAGCAAGACTGATCCCAAAACCGTATGGAGCTGAGCAGATTGTGTATGGTGACAAAATCATAAACACCAGGAACCATCCTCGTTCTGATGTCTTGCCTTCAGAAGATGCTCTTCAATATGTTGCTAATGGGGAGATAGGTCTGCTAGTCGGGCAACTCAAAGAAGGTGAAGGCGGCTCGCCTCCCAGTTTAATCAAAGTGGAATTTTCATCACAGCCCAAATTTGTCTATGACTTTGATCCAAATGGCAACTTGCCTATTGATTTAGAACTTGCCTATGCTTTGACAGTCCACAAGGCACAGGGGAGCCAGTTTGACTTGGTTATTCTTGTGCTACCCAAGGAGCACAGAATCATGTCACGAGAGCTCATATACACAGCTTTGACGAGGCATCGCAGGCGAGTGGTGGTGATGCATCAGGGATCTCTTGTGCACTTGAAAGAACTTACAGAACCACATCGTAGCGAGATTGCTCGCAGGCGCACCAATTTGTTCGCTGCGGGTGAGATGTATGAGGTTCGTCGTGAAAGAGGTAACGTGTTCCTTGAAGATGGACTTATGCATCGCACTGGAAATGGCCTAGCCGTGCGTTCCAAGTCGGAATTGCTGATTGCTGAGGCTTTTGAAAGCATGGATGTGCCGTTCAGATATGAGCAGCCGCTGCAGCGAGGAGGCAAAACTTATTTCCCAGACTTTACGATTTCTGATGAGATCACTGGGCGAACTGTCTATTGGGAGCATTTGGGGATGTTGGACGACGAAAACTATGTGAAGTCATGGAACAAGAAATTGTCTTGGTATCGCTCAAACGGCATATTGCCCTATGAAGAAAACAGGAATGGCGATGCAGTCTTGGTGACGACTCAAGATTCACCGCAGAGCGGACTGGACATGGCTGAGGTCAGACGATTGATCCAAGAGGTATGTGGCGGCTGAGCGGCTGCAGATTTTGCTATTGCTTCAGCACACGCAACTACAACCCCGCCAGCCCAATATTCTCCTTAGCCCGTGCCAAAGTCGCAGCGGCACGCTCACGAGCCTTGTCAGCCCCTGCATCCAGAATCCGCATTGTCTCGGCTTCGTCGGCGGCTAGTTCGGCAAAGCGAGCCTGTATCGGCTCCAGCATCTCAACCACGGCTTCGGCGCAGGCTTTTTTCAGCGCGCCATAGCTCTCGTAGCCCGTCGCAGCCTTATCAGGCGAACCGCCTGTCGCGGCAGCCAGGATTTCCAGCAAGTTAGACACACCGGGCTTCGCATCGGGGTCATACCTCACCTCGGTGTCGCTGTCTGTCACGGCACGCATGATCTTCTTGGTCACCGCCTTCGGGTCATCCAGCACGCCGATAGTCCCAGCGGTCTCAGCCGACTTGGACATCTTGGCATCAGGGTCTTGCAGATCCTTCACCCTCGCCCCAGAAGGGGGTATCTGGTGTTCGGGCACAACGAAAGTTTCGCCGTATCGCTGGTTGAACCTCATGGCCACATCACGGGTCAGCTCTATGTGCTGTCGCTGGTCGTCGCCTACGGGCACTATGTCGGTGTCGTAGAGCAGAATGTCGGCGGCTTGCAGCGCAGGGTATGTGAACAACGCCGCCGACACGAAATCGGTCTCGTCCGACTTCGCTTTGAACTGGGTCATGCGGCTCAGCTCGCCGTAGCTGGCGGTGCATTGCAGCAGCCAGGCCATCTCAGCGTGCTCGTGCAGATGGCTCTGGACGAACAGCGTGCAAGCTTGCGGGTCTAGCCCCACAGCCAGCAGCATCTGCGAGAGCCGCACGGTCGCCGACCGCAGCTGCTCGGGGTCGTGCTTGTGAGTGAGCGCATGCAGGTCTACCACGCAATACACCGCCTCGTGGCGATGCTGCTCGGCCACCCAGTTTTGCAACGCCCCCAGCAGGTTGCCTAGATGAATGTCCCCCGAAGGTTGTATCCCGGAAAAGACGCGAGCCACAAAGCGATACTACCCCGAAGACATCGCATCTTCCCGACTTTAAGCCGTGCTGGATTCCCCTATAGACCTGCTTCGGTTGGTGCGGCTCATAGCGTATTGAGCGAGGACATGAGCCCAGACGCCCAGCAGAAGCAGCAAAGCAATGCGGCTGGATGCCAGATCGCGAGCTTCATTTACGGGGATGCCGTCAGCGTTTATGCGATTGACAGGCACGCCCCAATAAAAGGCAAGCGACAGCAGGATGAGCGACGCGGCCACAGCGATCACGAACGCCACTGCTTGAGCGACCGACCAGGCATTCGTGCCTTGGTCTCTTTGTATCTTTAGAATCATTTGTTTGACCTTTCTTAGAGTTCCAGAAGGATAGGTTGCATTTATTATAGCAAGAAAGTTGTTTTAATATAGCATTTTCTTGGCATTCTCAGAGCATAGCTTTTTCGCCTTTGGAAGATGCCCCGAAACCGCGCCGCCATCGGCTAAAATCACAGCGATGCTGGAAGTCAAAGCCATGTCGTCCAACGGGCAAGAGTTCTCTGGCCCCGTCCGCCTGCTGCTCGACATCGTGCGAGACGGCGAGTTCGACATTTTGGAGCTTCGCATCGTGGAGGTCATAGACGCCTACCTCGCCCAGCTGGACGACCTGCCGCTAGAGGAGATAACCGACTTCCTAGTCGTCGCCGCCACTCTGATGCAGCTGAAAAGCCGCTGTCTGCTGCCCGAAGACGCCGACGAAGACCTGCTGGACGACCTCTATCGCTGGGAAGAAAAAGACCTCCTGCTGGCCCGCCTCATAGAATGCCGCACCTTCCGCCACGCCTCACAGCACATGCAGAATCGCATGGAATCCGCAGCCCGTTCCATCCCCCGCAAAGTCGCCTTGGAAGAACGCTACTGGGGTCTCTACCCCGACCCGCTGGAAGGCGCCACCCCTGCCGACCTGCTGGAAGCCTACCTCCGCACATCCGACAAAGAAGTAGACCCGCAGGTGGATGTGAGCCACCTGGCGCCGATCCGATTCAGGGTCGCTGACGCCTTAGACCATCTCTGCTACGAGTTGCCTATTTCAGGCACGATGCTGTTCCGAGATGTGCCCCGCCGCTTCCCCGGCCGCACGGGTTTCGTGATCTACTTCCTAGCTGTGCTGGAACTCTGGCGGCAAGGGCATGTGGAACTCCGTCAAATCCACACCTTCGGCGACATCACGATTGAATGGTCGGGCGGCGAGTTGGAAAGAGGCGGCATGGCGATAGAGATAGAAGACTATGGCGAAGGCAGTTGAAGAAATCGCAGCAGAAGGGGCAGACATCGTGGCTGCCGCTCTCGGGCTTGAAACCCCCGTTCCAGCCCCCGGCACCCCGCTGGATGACGACACGGCCCGCCGCGTCATAGAAGCCATCCTGACCGTGGCAGACGAACCGATACCGCCTCGTGCTCTCGGCGACGCCATCGGCCGTTCGCCCGCCGAAACCGAACGCCTCTGCGACGAACTAGCCGCCGACTTGGCCGCCGAACAGCGAGGCTTCGTGATCTCCCGTGTGGCCGGCGGCTATCGCTTCCAGACCAACCCCGACTTCTCTTCCCATGTGGAGCAGTTTCTGCTGAGCGGCCAGTCGGGCAGACTTTCAGCCGCCGCCTTGGAAACCCTCGCCGTTGTCGCCTACCGCCAGCCCGTCTCGCGCACCCAGATCGCAGCCATCAGGGGAGTGAATGTGGACGGCGTGATGCGCACCTTGGAGCAGCGAGGCTTGGTGGCAGAGGTGGCCCGCGACCCTGGCCCCGGCCGAGCCGTGCTCTATGGCACCACGAAGCTGTTCTTGGAACGCTTGGGCATAGATTCGGTGGAAGAGCTGGCCCCGCTCGGCCAGTTCGCCCCCGACAAAGAGACCGTAGAAGCTCTGGAGGCATCGCTGTTCGCCGCTTCTACATGAGGGCATCTCGGCGAATGGTGCTCAACAGAAGCTCAGAAGAGAATTGTGACCGAACCCCGAGAGCCAGTTCGCCTGCAGCGAGTTCTGGCCAATGCAGGCTTCGGCAGCCGCCGAGCTTGTGACGATCTCATCGCGGCGGGGAAAGTCACGGTCAACGGCAAAGCAGCCAAGCTCGGCCAGAGGGTCTCACCCGAAACAGATGCCATAGAAGTAGACGGGGTGGCGGTGTCGGTGCGCCCCGGCCTCGTCTATTACCTGCTCAACAAACCTGCAGGAGTAGTGACCACCGCCTCCGACACCCACAGCCGCCCTACCGTGCTAGATAGCCTCCCGCCAGAGCCGAGAGTGTTTCCTGTCGGCCGCTTAGACATGGAAACCGAAGGTGTGCTCGTCATCACCAATGACGGCGACCTCGCCCACCGTCTTACCCACCCTTCCTACGGCGTGCCGAAAAGCTACACCGCCCACCTCTCCGCCCGTCCCAGCCCCGGCGACCTGCGGCTGCTGCGAGAAGGAGTCCCGCTGGAAGACGGCATCACGGCCCCAGCTAAAGTCTCGCTTCCCGAACCAGATGTGCTGCGCATCACCATTCACGAAGGGCGCAACCGCATTGTGAGACGCATGTGCGAACACATCGGCTGCCCTGTGGTTCGCCTAGTGCGACACCGCTTCGGCCCGCTCACAGCAGAAAAGCTGGCACCGGGGGAGTGGCGCGAGCTGACCACCCAAGAAGTGCGTGCGCTGGAGCGGGCGGCAACACCGCAAAGCTAGCATCAAGCATATGGAACAGACGATGCTGCGAGCCTTGCGCGGAGCGACCACGCTGGAAGAAGACACCACCCAGCAGATGGAAGAACGGGTCGCCGCTCTGCTAAAAGCTCTTATGTCGCACAACCACATCGCCGCAGAAGACATAGTGAGCGTCTTCTTCACCGCCACCGACGACATCTCATCCGGCTTCCCTGCCACAGCAGCCCGCAGCTTCGGTCTCAGCGATGTGCCGCTGCTGGGAGCGCAAGAATTGTCCGTGACCGATGCCACCCCCCTCTGCGTGCGAGTGCTGCTGCATTTCTACACCACGAAGTCGCCGTCCGAGCTTCGCCCCATGTATCTGGAAGGCGCAGCAGCCCTGCGTGCCGACCTGTCTAGCTCAGCCTCAGCAAGCTCAGACTCGCCAAGCTGATACTTCCCAAGGCCGATCTGTCCGATTATGCCAAGCACGCAACCTCACGCTCAAGCCCGCGCCGCCGTCATAGGCACCGGTCTGATCGGAGGATCGGTCGGCTTGGCTCTGCGAAAGGCAGGCTGGCATGTGAGCGGCGCCGACACCGACCCCGACCGCCTCGCCCAAGCCCAAGCCATCGGAGCCATAGACAGAACGGGCATAGACCCGAACTCCCAGATCACCTTTGTCGCCACAGCAGTCAGCCAGATACACGAAGCAGTAGCCGAAGCCCTGGCAGCCACATCGGGCTGGGTCACAGATGTCGGCAGCGTGAAAGCCCCCCTGCTGGCCGACATGAACGATCCCCGCTTCGTGGGCGGCCACCCGATGGCAGGCAGCGAGCAGGAAGGCATCGCAGGCGCAAGAGCCGACATGTTTGAAGGCGCAATCTGGGTGCTCACGCCCACTCCTGCCACTTCCGATGATGCTTACATAGCTGTGCGCTCTGCCATTGCCGGCATGGGCGCCGAAATCGTGACCTTGTCCCCCGAACGCCACGACGAGCTAGTAGCCCTCATCTCTCATGTGCCTCACCTCACTGCAGCCACCCTGATGCTGCTAGCCGAAGAGCACGCCGAGCAGCGTCAGCAGCTGCAACGCTTGGCAGCAGGCGGCTTCCGCGATATGACCCGCATAGCAGCCGGGCACCCCGGCATCTGGCCCGACATCTGCATAGAAAACAGCGATGCCATCTGCGAAGGGCTGGACAGCCTGATAGCAGCCCTGGGAAAAGTGCGCAACGCCGTGGCGCAAGCCGACCGAGCGCACCTGATGGATCACCTCAGCCAAGCCCGCTCAGCCCGTCTCAACCTGCCCGGCACGGTCGGGGCGGCAGACGAGATGGCGGAGCTTCGGGTGGTGATAGCCGACCGACCCGGCGAGATAGCCCGTCTCACCGCTATAGCTTCCGACCTGCAGGTGAACATCCGAGACTTGGAGATAGCCCACTCTCCCGAAGGCGAGCGGGGCGTGCTGGTGATGCTGTTGGATGCCGCCGAAGCCGCCAAGCTGCAGCAGCAGTTGGAAGAAGCAGGCGACCGCTGCGCCATCCGCCCTGTGGAGCGATGAGAATAGAAGGCGGTTCGCCGCTGCGGGGGAGCGTGCGACCGCCGGGCGACAAGTCCATCTCTCACAGGGCGCTCATATTGTCGGCTCTGGCTGAAGGCGAGTCGCTGATATTCGGACTTTCAGACGGCGAAGATGTGAAGCATACCGCTTCTGCGCTATCTGCGATGGGTGCCGAGATCAGCTTGCCAGACGACCTTGGTTCAGCCGAAGCAGAAGTTCGTGTGACAGGCCGGCATCTCAGCGAGCCTGCAGAGCCTCTGTATCTTGGCAACTCCGGCACTTCCATGCGGCTGCTTGCGGGGGTTTGCGCAGCGCATCCGATGAATGTGGTTCTGGACGGAGACGAATCCCTGCGAAGCCGTCCGATGGGGCGAATAGCCGAGCCTCTCAGCTTCATGGGGGCAGCGGTCGCAAAGTCGGCTGATGCCCATGCCGCAGAGCCAACCGCAGCCGATTCGCAGGCTAGTTCTCAGGAGGCTTCCCGTGTTGCGAAACTCGCTTCACATGCTCCGCAAAACCTTACCGCTCCGATAGCCATTACAGGCGGCAACCTCTCTGGCATTGATTACACGCTTCCAGTTGCGAGCGCACAAGTCAAAGGCGCAGTTTTGCTGGCTGGTCTGAGAGCGAGAGGCGAGACAGTCGTGCGTGAGTTCCTCCCCAGCCGTGCCCACACAGAAGAGATGCTGTCCGAATGCGGGGCCGACATTGAGGTGACTCGTGGAGGCGAGTTTCATCAGACGACCAAATTGCGCCCCAGCCAAATCCAGCCGCATGTCTGGCGCATCCCCGCCGACCCGTCGCAGGCAGCGTTTTGGATAGTGGCAGCACTATGCACGCCCGACAGCGAAGTCGTGGTGGAAAATATCTATCTCGGCCCCGGCCGTGAGGGGTTTGTGGATGTACTGCTGCGCATGGGCGGCAGGGTTGAGTTTGCGCCCAGAGATGCAGGCGAAGCTTCTGCTGATGCTTCTGAAAGTATTGTGGGCGAGGCTTCTAAAACTATTGCTGGCGGGGCTTCCCAAACTATTACTGGTGGGACTTCTAGAACTCCTGCGGGCAGCATTCCCGGCTCTCCGTCAAGAAGCATCAAAGCCCAAACGAGCAGCCTCATCGCCACTGACATAAGCCCCCAGGAAGTCCCGCGACTGATAGACGAAATACCCGTGCTCGCCATAGCAGCCGCCCACGCCGAAGGCACCACGAGATTTCACGGAGTGGGGGAGTTGCGAACGAAAGAATCCGACAGAGTCACAGCCATCTGCGCCATGCTCCAAGCCTTGGGAGGCCAAGCCGAAGCAGACGGCGACACCTTGACAGTTCAAGGCACTGGCGGCCTGCGCCCCGGCCAAGTGGATGCTGCGGGAGATCATCGGATAGCGATGTCGGCTGCCGTTGCTGCTATGGCGATGCCTGCTGGGGCCGAAGTCGCAGTCAACGGCTGGGAAGCAGTGGCAACCAGCTATCCGAGATTCCTAGCCGACGCGCAAGCAGTCAGGCGGATGCCCCTGTTGAATTAAACCTGTGGACTATATAGTCGCCATCGACGGACCCTCAGGCTCTGGCAAAAGCACGATTGCCAGAGAGGTCGCCAGCAGGCTGGGCGGCGAAGTGCTCGACACGGGAGCCATGTATAGAGCAGTGGCTTGGTTTGCCTTGGAGCATGGGGTGGAGCCGACCAACGCTGAGAAAGTAGCAGAACTGCTTGCAAGCTTTGAGGTGCATGTAGATGGAGGCGCGGGGCACGGGCTGGCTCAAATGAGCGCAGAAGTAAGCCAAAAAGCCGTGACCCAAAAAGCTATTCAAGGGTCAGGTCAGGCAGCGCACGAAGCAGTTGCCCAAGCGTCAGATCAATCGGCAGACCGAACAGAGAGACAGCCACAACAGCCTACGCAGGTGAAAGTCGGCAATACCGACATAACCGAGGCAATCCGCAGCCCAGAAGTTACTGCTGCATCGTCTATCGTGGCTGCCTATCCTGCGGTGCGAAAACGCCTGCGACAGCTTCAGCGCGACTGGGCCGAAGCTAGAGGCGGCGGGGTAGTGGAAGGACGCGACATCGGCACAGATGTATTCCCCGAAGCCCGCCACAAGTTCTATCTCACAGCCTCGGCTGAAGAAAGAGCCACTCGCCGAGCCGACGAGACAGGCACCACGAAAACGCAAGTGCTGCCCACGCTTCAAAGCCGAGATGCCGCCGACAAGAGCCGCCAGCATTCCCCCCTGCGCAAAGCCGCCGATGCCATAGAACTAGACACCACCGGTTTCACCGTTGAGCAGACAGTTGAAAGAGTTCTTTCAATGATCGCCTCCCAAGCAGCAGGGGGAGTTGCCAGCAAAGACTTCTCCGCCTACGATTTTCCAGCAGCCAAAAACTACGGCACAAAGCGCAGTCTGGGCAATCGGATGTTCTATTCCACTGCCCGAAGGTTGTGCCTGCTCATCAGCGGCCCTTACCTCCGCCAGAGAATTAAAAATAGACAGCACTTGCCTGCTGAGGGCCCAGTCATTGTGGCTCCGGGAGGTCATCGCTCCAACTTGGACACTTTGCTCGTGGGCATGGCTGTGCGCCGTTCGCCTCTTTACATGGCTAAAGACTCTCTCTTCAAGAGCCGTTTCTGGAGCTCGTTCATCAGGGCTTTCGGCGGCTTCCCCGTAGCTCGCGACAAGCTCGACCGCCGAGCCTTGGAAACTGCTGTTGAAGTGCTGGAGCGTGGCGATGTGCTCATCGTGTTCCCAGAAGGCTCCCGACAGGAAGGGCCGAAACTTCAGCCTTTGTTCGTAGGCGTAGCATGGCTGTCTGCCAAAACGGGCGCGCCTGTAGTGCCGCTAGGCATCGGCGGTTCGCAGAAGGTCATGCCTATCGGCAAAATAATGCCTCGCCCGCATCGCATCCGCATGATATTAGGCGAACCGATACCACCCCCTCAAACAGGTAACACGGCAGCAGGCGGCTCGGCAGCGGGCGAGTCGGCAGCAGGCGGCTCGGCAACCGACAGCTCGGTAGCGGGTAACTCGGCAGCAGGCGGCTCGACAACAGGCGGCTCAGCACGAGCTTCCCGCGAGGCGCGAGACGCGTTCACCAAAAATCTTTCAGAAAACCTCCAGGCCCTTTTTGACGAAGCTCAAGAGTGGGCGGGCACGCCGAACACTGCAACCTCCTAGCCATGTCTTCCAAACTCGCCACCCACCCCTACCTAGACGCCGCCCGTGAGCGGGTCGTCGTCTTTGACGGGGCATTCGGCACTTATGTCCAGTCTCGCAATCTCTCAGCAGACGACTTCGGCGGCCCCGAACTAGAAGGCTGCAACGAACTCCTAGCCGTAACCCGCCCCGAAATCATCTCAGAGATGCACAACGAGTTCTTGGAAATCGGCGTGGATGCGATTGAGACAGCCACCTTCGGCGCTTTCGCCGTGCCTCTAGGCGAATACGACATCGCCCACCGAGCCGCCGAAATCAACCTCGCAGCCGCCCGCATCGCCCGCGAAGCCGCCGACAGCCATTCAACCCCCTCCAAGCCCCGCTGGGTGGCAGGCTCCATCGGGCCGGGCACCAAGTTCGCCTCTTTGGGGCAGATCGCATACCAAGAGATCCGTGACGCCTTCGCCGAGCAAGCCGAAGCCCTCATTCAAGGCGGGGTAGACATCCTGCTCATAGAAACCGTCTACGACCTGCTCGGCGCCAAAGCCGCTATCAACGGCTGCCGTGAAGCCATGCGCACAACCGGCAAAACCCTGCCGATCCAACTTCAGATCACCATAGAAACCAACGGACGCATGCTCACGGGCACAGAAACCCCAGCCGCTCTCCACGCCCTGGCCCCCCTCGGCATAGACATGATCGGTCTCAACTGCGCCACCGGCCCAGCCGAGATGAGCGAGCACCTGCGGGTGCTTTCGCAAACCGCCGACATGCCGATTTCGTGTCTCCCCAATGCGGGGCTGCCGAGAGTGGAAGGCAAGCAGGCCGTGTACGACCTATCCCCCCAAGACTTGGCCGACTATCACGAGCAGTTCATCACCGAGCTCGGCATCTCTGTGGTAGGCGGCTGCTGCGGCACCACGCCAGAGCACCTGCGTGAAGTCATCAACCGCTGCGCGCATCTAACCCCTGCTGCTCGCACTCCCGATGCAGAACCCTCAATCACATCCATCTACAGCCCGGTAACGCTTCAGCAGGACAATGCCTTTTTGATGATCTCAGAGCGCACCAACGCCAACGGTTCAAAGAAGTTCCGAGAGCTGATGGTCGCTGAAGACTGGGACGCCTGCACGCAGATGGCCCGCCAAGAAGCCGCAGAAGGAGCGCACGCCGTTGATCTCTGCGTCGACTATGTGGGGCGAGACGGCACCAGCGACATGGACGAGCTAGCCCGCCGCTTCGCCACAGGCGTGGCCGCCCCGCTCGTGCTGGATTCCACCGAACCTGAAGTGCTAGATGCCGGGCTGCGCTGGATAGGCGGCCGCTCAGTGCTCAACTCGGCCAATCTGGAAGACGGCGATGGCAAAGGCTCGCGTGCCGATAAAGTCTTCAAGCTCGCCCGCGAGTTCGGCACTGCCGTCATCTGCTTGCTCATAGACGAAGAAGGCCAAGCTCGCGACTTGGAATGGAAGATGCGAGTGTCCCGCCGTCTTTACGCCTTGGCTACCGAACGCTACGGCTTGGCACCGGGCGACCTCATCTTTGACGCTCTCACATTCCCGCTCTCCACAGGCGACGATTCTCTTAGGCGAGACGGCATCGCCACCATAGAAGCCATCCGCCAGATCAAAGCCGAGATGCCCGGCGTCTTCACCACGCTCGGCGTGTCCAATGTCTCATTCGGTCTGAACCCTGCCGCCCGCCATGTGCTCAACTCGGTGTTCCTGCAAGAATGCCTTGAGGCCGGGCTGGATTCGGCGATAGTCCATCCGAGCCGCATCCTGCCGCTCCATCGCATAGAAGGCGAAGCACTAGCAGCCAGCAGGGACTTGATCTGGGATCGCCGCAACGACGCTTACCCCAACGGCGACCCTCTGGCGAAGCTGCTGGAGCTGTTCGCCGACCGCAAAACCGCCTCCGCCCCCAAGGAAAACCGCAGCAGCCTGCCGATAGACCAGCGGCTGGCCCGCCGCATCGTAGACGGCGACAAAGACGGCTTGGAGGACGACCTCCAAGAGGCCCTAGGCGACGGCATTCCCGCACTGGATGTCATAAACAAAATACTGCTGGAGGGGATGCGCACAGTCGGCGACTTGTTCGCCTCGGGCGAGATGCAGCTTCCTTTCGTGTTGCTCTCTGCCGAGACGATGAAAGCATCGGTGGCGTGGCTGGAACCCCATCTGGAGAAAGAGGCAGGAGCAGCAGGCGGAGAGACATCGGCCAAAGGCAAGCTGGTGATAGCCACTGTCAAAGGCGATGTGCACGACATCGGCAAGAACTTGGTAGACATCATCCTCACCAACAACGGCTATGAGGTGTTCAACCTAGGAATTAAAATATCCATAAACGAGATGATTGAGAAAGCCCTAGAAGTGGACGCAGATGCCATTGGCATGAGCGGCCTGCTGGTGAAGAGCACTCTCATAATGCGCGACAACTTGGAAGAGCTGAACTCTCGAGGCCTCTCCGACCTGCCCGTGCTGCTGGGCGGTGCAGCCTTGACGCGCCGCTATGTGGAGCGAGACCTGCGGGAAGTCTATGAGGGTCGTCTGTTCTACGGCAAAGACGCCTTTGAAGGTCTGCGGGTGATGGATCGGCTGGCTGAGATAAAGCAAGGCAAAGTGAGCGACCCCGACTTCGGGATGGTACCGGAAGGGCGGGTGATAGTTGAAGACGGGGGAGTAGCGGGGGATGACAGGGGAGTTGCGATACCCCCAGCTTCGCCGAGCAGATCGTCCGATGTGGCAACCGACAATCCGATTTTTGAACCGCCTTTCTTGGGGGCAAGAGTAGTGAAAGGCATCGCCATAGACGACATCGCCGAATACATCAACGAAACCGCCCTGTTCCGCAACCAATGGCAGATGCGCCCTCAAAAGAGCGAGACAGACGGCGAGTTCCGCGAGCGGTTGCGTCCCCTGCTGAGGCGCAAGCTGGCTGAAGCCAAAGAGCAAGGCTGGCTGGAACCGGGCGTTGTCTACGGCTATTTCTGTGCCAATAGCGAAGGAAACGATCTGATCGTTTGGGCAGACGAGACCCGCAGTTCAGAGTTGGCCCGCTTCGCTTTCCCTAGACAGACTGCATCGCCGTGGCTCTGCATAGCCGACTTCTTTAGACCAGCAGGCGAAAAGAGGACGGGGGAGAAGCCAGTAAGTCAGGCACAGAAAGAAGCGAGGGCATCAGAAGCTGGAAAAGCAGGGCAATCCGCAAGACAACTAGGCGAGATGGATTATGCGGCGTTCCACATCGTCACGATGGGGGAGAAGGCAACCGAGGTAGCTCAGAGCCTGTTTGCCGAGAACCGCTACGAAGACTATCTCTACACGCACGGCTTAGGCGTGGAGATGGCCGAAGCCTTAGCTGAATACTGGCATCTGCGAGTGCGAGAAGAGTGGGGCTTCGCCGATGAAGACCCAGGCGACACAGCCGGCCTGTTCCGACAGCGTTACCGAGGCGGCCGCTACTCGTGGGGCTATCCAGCCTGCCCCGACCTAGAAGACAATGCCAAAGTCGCCGACCTGCTAGGCGCCGACCAGTTAGGCATAAGGGTAGGTGAAGACACCAGCTGGCAATACCAACCCGAACAGACCACATCCGCCCTAATCTGCCATCACCCCCAAGCCAAATACTTCGTGGCGAAGTAGGCAGTTGCTAGAGCGGGAATTGCCAGCGAGCAGATATTAGTGGTAGTCAGGCATTAGCAATCGTTCAGTATGCGCGCAGGCGAGTTTCAGAAAATGTCACCCAGCAGTTCAGCAAAAATCGGCGATCTTTTGGACAAAGGGCGCACGCTCTCTTTCGAGTTCTTCCCGCCAGCCACCCAGAAAGGCTCAGAACAGCTAAATCGCACACTGGAAGCCCTGTCTGCCTTGAACCCAGCCTTCGTGTCAGTCACCACAGGCGCAGGCGGCAGCAAAGCCGACACCACCAGAGACTTAGTCGCCAAGATGCAGCAGCAATACCCCTTCCCAGTGATGGCGCACCTGACCTGCGCCCAGCACAGCCGACCCCAAATACGCACCCTGCTAGATGACTATGCTTCCGCCGGAGTCTCCAACATCCTAGCACTGGCAGGCGACCCCCCAAAAGAAGCAGAAGCTGTTGCAGCTTTAGAGAGAGAAGTCTCAGAGCAATTGAATTCAGAAAAAGAGGCAGGGAATGCCGAGAAAGAAGCCGATAAGCAAAGCATGGGATCCAGAAGTGCCAAAAGCAAAGCCAAATCGGAAGAGCCGCCCAGCAGCACTCTCCGCTACGCCTCAGAACTAGTAGCCGAAATCCGCAGCCACCCAGCCGCATTCGGCATCGGCGTGGCAGCCCACCCCGAAGTCCATCCCCGCTCCGCCAGCCGTGAAACCGACCGCCGCTATCTAGCTGAAAAACTAGCAGCCTCAGACTTCGCGATAACCCAGTTCTTCTTCGACAAAACCCACTACCTCCGCCTGCGAGACGAGCTAGCCGCCCAAGGCTGCCACAAACCCGTAATCCCCGGCATCATGCCCGTAACATCCCCCGACCGCATAGCTCATTTCGCCAAAATGAACGGCACCCAAATAGACCAAAAGCTTTGGAACCGCCTAACCCCCGCCACCCCCCAAGACCGCCAAAAAATAGCCACCGACTACGCCATAACCCAATGCCAAGAACTGCTAGCAGAATCAGCCCCCGGCCTCCACTTCTATTCCATGAACCGCCCCGAAGTCTGCCTGTCTGTGCTACGGGAATTGACAGTCTAGGTCTTGTCATGCCGCCCCAACCTCCTGAAAGGCTTGGCGTTGTCAGTGAGTGGTGATAAAATAGCTACTATGAATAATATGAAGTCTCTAGGCAGGTGGAGCGAGGGTTCGTGCATGGGCGAGCTCTATTCTGAGTTGGGAAGGTTGCTGTCTGCCAATCACGCTGACGATCTTGCTTTTCTTGTCAGCAATGATGAAGGGTTCAGTGAAGACGACCGTGACCCTGCTGATGATTTGACGCTGTTGGTATTCACTCCCGAGCATCCCGATGGGAGTTGGTACGAGCGAATGAGATCACACCGTGATCTTTATCAAGCTGCCCGTGTTTCTGGCGCGTATTTCGCTTTGGATGTCAGAACCACTGAGGAAGCAGAAGGTGCTGGAGGCGGAGAAGCATATGCCTCAGCACTATACGAATCCTATGTTCCTGTGAGAGTCAGCGCAGGTGTCTGACCTAGAACCAGCAGACATCTGGCTAGCGCATGCCCTAGCCAGATCTGATGAAGCAGATGTAGCGAAACAGGAGGGCGAAGCAGCCCAAGCAAGCCAGAAGGCTCGCTGGTTTGCTGTCGAGTGTCGTCATTGGGCCGTTGTTGCAGAACTTTCATTGAAGAGTATGCTCTTGCGCGCTGGTGCTCCAGTCAATTATTTTGCGCCTAAGAGCGAAGGCAGACATCCTAAGCATGGAGGTCATTCCGCTGTTGCGCTGGCAGACAATCTGATTCGCCGAGACCTTGTGACAGCAGGCTTGGTTGGGCTTGGCGGTTTAGCAGAGATCTTCGGTGACCATGATCTCTACGAATATCCTGCTTATGAACCCAGCACTCAGAGTTATACGCTGCCAGAGGAGAGATATGGAACTCTTGATGCCGTTCAAGAGCACAGGCAAGCAGGCTCGCGTATTTTGGAGATAGCCAAGGGATATTCACCCGCTCCCGACACCTTGAAACACACAGACGCCAACCTAGGTGCAACACCCTAAAGCGAAACTGCGTGCTAGAAATCAGCACCGTATTTGTTTTTCATTAAAGATCTGTATAATTCTTCACCGATCTTATCAGGATCATTTCCCCTAACCGCTCTAAAGCTAATTTCTAAAAGAGAGCTTGGATACATTGAATACTGGTTTTTGTGCTCTCAGAGCGTATGGCGAAGAATCGCCGAGTAGACCCAGTTCACCGAGTAGCCATAGCTTCTAGCACGGTGCTGGCGTCTACTTTGCGGTCGCCGCTGACGCCGTCGGTTAGGTCGCCTCCTACCATGCTTGACGACCAGTTGGTGATCGCGCTTATTAGGTCTCGCAGCTGTCTTGGGGGAGGGAAGTATTCGTCTTCGGAGATCACTGAGATTTCTTCGGTGCCTTGAGCGGGGTTGAGCAGATCCACCACCTCTTGAACCAGCTCGTCAGGAGCAGATGCCCCGGCAGTGACACCCACGACTCCGCGCAGATCAGACGGCAGTTCTTCTGCGGTGTTGATGCGGAACACTCGCTCGCAGTCCAGCTGCGTGGCCAGCTTCTGCAGTGCCTGCGTGTTGGAAGAATTAGCCGAGCCTACTATCACGAAGGCATCGCAGAGTGGCACGATCTCTTCCAAGGCGGCTTGGCGATTGGTGGTGGCGAAGCAGAGGTCGCTGCGGCCCGGCATCCACATGTCTTCAAAACGCCGCTGGGCGTTGGCTGCTACATCCCACCAGTCTCGCTGGCTCAAGGTGGTCTGCGCCAGCAGTGCCACAGGCTCTTCGAACTGAGGCAGGTTCATCACATCGTCTACCGATTCCACAAGGTGCATCGTGTCGGGCGCCACCGCAATGGTGCCGGCAGCTTCTTCGTGGCCGACATGGCCGATATAGACGATCTGGTAGCCCTTCTTGGAGCGCACCTTGACTTCGTGGTGAACCTTCGTCACGAGCGGGCAGACCGAATCCACCACATAGCCGCCCACAGCATGGGCGTGCTCAACCACATCAGGGGCCGAGCCGTGCGCGCTCAGCATCAGCGGCGAGCCTTCGGGCACTTCCTTTATGTCGTTCACGAAAATGACCCCGAAATCCTCAAAACGGCGGACTATCAGCTTGTTGTGGACTATCTCGTGATAGCAATAGACCGGAGGCTCAAAAGCATGCACCAGCACCGCCAAAGCCTTGATTGCCATCTCCACGCCAGCGCAAAAGCCCCTGGGCGCGGCCAGCAGGATTTTTTCTACCTGCGAGGAGTGGCCGTTCATGCTGGCTTCCATACTCACAGGTTAGCGCAAAATAGCGGCTGGTTGAAGCATCTCGGCATCTCAGGCAGCACTTCAAAGCCGATATCCGCCCCTTAAAGTTAGCCTCAAATCATGGGCGACAACCAGAACAGCCGTCTTCCGAGAGTTGCCATAGTCGGCCGCCCCAATGTGGGCAAGTCCACCTTGCTCAACAGGATCGCCGGTCGCAGGGCTGCCATCGTGGAAGCCCGCCCCGGAGTTACACGCGACCGCAAAGAAGTGGCCGTGGATTGGCAGGGCTGGGAGTTTCTGCTCATAGACACGGGCGGATGGCTGACGGCAGGCAGCGACATAGACCACAAAGTCTCAGCCCAGAGCGAGCATGCCATAGACACGGCTGACCTGCTGCTTTTCGTGGTGGACGCCACCTTTGGAGCGACCCAAGAAGACGCCGACATGGCAGCTTTTCTCCACCGACAAGATGCGCCGGTGCTGCTCGTGGCCAACAAAGCCGACAGCCCGAGGCAAGAAGCTCTGGCTTGGGAATTCGTGAACCTAGGCTTCGGCGACCCGTGGCCGCTCAGCGCGCTCCACGGCAGAGGCACCGCCGATGTGCTGGACGAAATAGTGAAGCGGGTCTGCCCCGGTGCTGCTGGGTCTGCTGCTATGTCTCCCGCTGCATCTGACTCCGCTGAGACCTCGCAAGACGCGCTCGGTGGCATCCCCAATGGAATCACCCCCAATGACGGCACGCCCAGCGAAAGCACCCTCGGCGAAATCAGTATCAATGACAGCACCCCCAGCGACATCCTCCCCGCAGCCACTCCGTCCGAACCCATCGTCTCGGTAGCCATCGTTGGGATGCCCAATGTCGGCAAGTCCACGCTCTTCAACCAGCTCGTGGGCGAGGCCCGCTCGGTAGTCCATGACGAACCCGGCACCACCCGCGACTCTGTGGACTCCATCGCCCAGACTGATCTAGGCCCTATCCGCTTCGTAGACACCGCAGGTCTGCGCCGCAAAGCCCGCATAGACCAAGAAACCGAGCGATACGCAGCCCTGCGAGCCTTGCGCTCCATAGACCAAGCCGACATCGTGCTGCTCGTCATAGACGCCACAGCAGGCGTCACCCATCAAGATCTCCGTCTGGCCGAGCGGGTGGACAACGCCGGCTGCCCTGTGCTTTTGCTGCTCAACAAATGGGAGCTGCTGGATACCGAACAGCGAGCCGAGATGCGAGAAGAAGCGCAAAGGCGGCTGAGCTTCGTGGGCGACGGCTCGATATTTCCCATAACGGCACTCACCGGCCGAGGCACCCACAAGATACTCCCAGCCCTCAGCGGAGTGGTTGAAGACTATCGCAAGCGCGTCCCCACCCGTCTCGTCAACAAAACCATCCGCGCAGCACAAGCCGCCCACAGCGCGCCCGGCGGGGCGAGAGTGCTCTATGCCACCCAAGGAGCAACCGACCCTCCCACCTTCCTGCTGTTCGTGAATCGCAAGCTTCCGCCTACCTATGTGCGCTATCTGGAGCGCAAGCTGCGGGAAGAATTCAGCTTCGGCGCCGCGCCTCTTCGCATGAGAGTGCGCCTCCGTTCCTCGTGATTTGAGTACCATAGCTTTCAATGGTCACTTTCTTCCTAGCCATCGTTGCCGTAGCGTGCGTCATCGCCGCTGCCGTGTGGGGACGCTCGGCCAGCTACCGCTTCGACCACATGCGCCGCGTGGAGCGGGATGTGGTGAAGGAAGACGACAGCGAAGCCACCGCCCGCCGCAAGCAAGACGCCCAGAAGATAGCCCGCACCAACTTCCTCAAAGAAACCCACGCCGCTGTGCTGTATTTCGTGTTGGCTGTGGCTTCGGCTGCAGTGGCTTTCACGAACAACCTTAACTGGGCGATGCTATATCTGCTGGTGGTGGTGCCGGCTTTGGTGTCGGCTCTGTGGTGGGGCAGAGAGTCGCTCAAAAACGCCCTGCTGCTGCGCGAGCGCTTCGCCATAGAAGTGAAAGCCGAGGAAACTCTCTCGCAGGCCGAGTCGGCACCCAAGGCCTGGGCCGAGCGGCTTTCGCCCGAGAAGCTGGAGCAGTTCGCCGGCTTTCAAACAGGGCGCGTCTATCAGGCAGGATCGGGGCTCATGGCGGGCGATTTCTACGACATCTACCAAGTCTCGCCCACCCGAACGGCAGCCGTGCTCGGCGATGTTTCGGGGCACGGCGTGGAATCGTCCATCACGGCGTTCTTGGCGAAGTTTTTGGTGCGCATTCTGCTCTTGGAATTCCGCGATCCCGCCCAAGCCCTGCAAGAGCTTCACAACCAGATGTATCTGACCGACCGACCCGAAGAGTTCATCTCCATGGTCGTGCTCATGTTCGACACCGAAGCCGAGACCTTTCGCTATGCCTCGGCAGGGCACCCCACCGTTTGGCTTTGGCACGAGCAAGAGGCCTATCCGCTTCGGCGCACAGGCCCTCTGGTGATGCTGGAGAAGAACGCCTCGTACTTCAGCAGAGAGATACCTCTGCATCCCGACGACACCGTAGTGCTCTATTCCGACGGCTTGACGGAAGCCAGACGGGAGACTTCCCCAGACGAGATGCGAGGGGCCGAGCTGTTCGGCGAAGACCGAGTGGCGCAGCTCATGCGCAACGACCCGACGATGCACCCTCAGCAGTTGTGCGAGCTTTTGCGCGACGAAGCCCAGAAATTCGCTCTAGGCAGCATAGACGACGATCTCTCCATCTTCGCAATTCGCTGGACAGGCGAGCCGGAAGAGGCGGGAGAAGAGACATAGAGCTATGCCTTGGTGCCAGCCGTGCGAGCAGTTTTATAATCCCAACACTCTCACGCCTGAAGGCAACTGCCCAGCCTGCGGACAGCTAGTGGGGGAGGCGGCAGAAGAAGCAAAGCAAGCTGCCAAGGTGCCTTGGCATTTCTGGCTGCTCTGCATTGCTACGGCGGGTTATCTGCTCTGGCGTTTCGTGCAGCTCGGCTTCAGGATTTTCTAGCAAGATTTTCCAGCAACAATGCCGCTAGAGCAGCAAGCACGAAAGCAAAATCCGACAAGCAAAATCTGAGGCGACCCAGATAGCATCGAATTATCGGGCTGTGGCGCAGCTTGGTTAGCGCGTTGGTCTGGGGGACCAAAGGTCCCGGGTTCAAATCCCGGCAGCCCGACCAGTCTTCAGATGCTTCTATGCGCTCGCTCAGTTATGCACTGAAAAGCCGATGATCTCTGCTTGACCTCTGAGATAGTCGAAATACACGAGCACGCGGCAGGCATTGCCCGGTTCGGGGCTCGTTATCGCCACATAGGGAAGCACCTGCATAGCAGCAGGAGGAGCTATATCCGAGACGCTCCCAGAAAGCACATCGGCATTGCCCGCCAAGCACGCCAGCTGCGAATAGAGAGAAGCGATGCTGGGCTGATTCGCTGCAGCTTCCTCTGCTCCGAAAGCCTCCAGAAATTCGCTCGGGCTGTAGCGGCCATACACAGCGCCAGGGCCGAACACTGAAGCGACATAAACTCCGCGACTGGACACATTCAAGCTGGTGTTCGGCAGAAAGATATTGGCTTCAGAAGCGTCTTCTGCGGCGATTTCGTTAGCAGCAACCACGCCTAGCAGCTGATACCCGGCTGCAATCATGCTGCCCTCGTCTGCTTCGCTCAAGGCAGAAGGCACGATGGCCACAGTTTCCAGCCCCACCCAGCCAGTTTCGCCGGTGGGCAGGCGCACCTCGCTCCAATGGTTGCCGTTGTAATCCGTTGCTCGGATGCCTGTGGCTAGATAGTCGTCCGCGCCTGAAGAGACAGGTATGACGCCAAGCTGCTCGCTGCTGGTGTCGTGATCCTTATAGACGATGACTTGTCCTTTGCTCGCAACCTGCAACGGGCGTATCGCATAGGAGAGTTCCGACGGCGGGGGAGGGTCGGTTGCCGGCGGTTCTTCCACCGTCGTAGTCGGAGCAGGAGCGGTGGCAGGAGGAGAGGTTGGTTCAGAAGTGGTATCAGGCGTGTTGTCTGGTGAAGTAGAAGTGACGACCTGGCCGCCTGTTCCGCCGCCTGATCCAGCTTCTGCTCCGCCGCTAGCTCCGCTGCCCGTCTCTCCTTGATTGCCTGAATTCGGCTGGCTGCCCGGCTCGCTCGGTCTGCTTTGCTCGCCCGGCTCGCCTCGCGCAGGGTCGGTCGCCGGGTTCGCAGGCTGCGTAACAGGCGGATTCTCTTGCGGCTCAGGAGCGGCAGAAGAGGGCGTAGAGGCTATGTCTACCGGCTGCGAAGAGTTGTCGTCTCTGGTCAATAGCAAAGTGGTCACGACGGTGAGTGCGATGAGCAGCACGATGCTGGCCACCATGGAAGGCTGCAGGCGCACCCTAAGCATTGCAGGCAGCTTGAGTCGTTCTTCCTTGCGGGCGATGCGCTGGTTGATCTTGAAGAAGGCATCCGGCGAAGGCTCGACTCGCTGGGCGTGCTGATGCAAGGCCTTGTGCAGGAGCTGCTCAGTCTCCTGTCGGCGTGCTTCGTGGTCGGGAGTCGTCATGGTCAGGGTGTCTTGCTTCAATCGGGGTGTGTCACAAAAGCTCTCAGGCTGGCAAGCCCTCGGCTGGTGTGGGTCTTCACCGAGCCTGCGGAGATGCCCAGAGTCTCGGCTATTTCGGCTTCGCTTAGGTCGTTGTAAAAACGCAGCATCAAAACTTCAGATTGTCGTTTAGGCAGGCGGCGCAGCGCACGGATGACATTTTCCCGCTCGTGGCGGCTGAGGGCATCGGTTTCCGCCGAAGCGGTCGGCTCAGGCAGCTCGTGAACGAAACGCCTGCGCACGAAACGCCTGCGCATACGCGAACGGGCGCCATTCATCACCACCGTCCGCAGATAAGCGGCCTCTTTGCCGACAGTCGGCTCGGCAACGGTAAAAAGCTTCACGAAAGCGTCCTGCACTACTTCTTCGCAGCTCTCCGTATCATCCAGCAAGAACGAGGCCAAGCGCACGAGAGCGTCGTAATGTTCGTTGTAGAGGGCGACTAGCTGATCTTTGCTCAGCTTGTCTTGCACCACTGAAAGCTGGACAACCTGAGGATGCTGCCTTGAAGCAGAGTTCTCCGAGGTTGCGAAATGCTTGAAGTGCTTGCTTGTATCCAGCTCGCTCATATTCAAAAACCCTCATGCACAATTAAGACGCCCTGACCGCTCGAATGGTTGACAGCAGGCATGACGAAAGGCATACTTGTCACACCCCTGCGTATTCTGTAATTCATGGTCAGAAGTTCATTTCTGGGATGGCGGACAGAGCAGGAATGCTGTGATTTGCGGCGACCCTGTCATTTTACAGGCAGGGCGCAGTTTGCAGGCGGTTTATTTATCGGCGGCTTATTTATCGGCGGCTTATTGTAGGCGATTTACAGGCGGTGCCGCAATGACTGAACCTGAACCCCTCACCAACATCATGCATGTAGACATGGACGCGTTCTTCGTGCAGCTGGAGCTGAACCGGCGTCCTGAGCTGCGCGGCAAGCCTGTGGTGGTGGGCAGCCACGGAAGCAGAGGAGTGGTGGCTGCGGCATCCTATGAAGCTCGCGCCTACGGAGTTTTCTCGGCCACTCCCTCCACCCGTGCCCGCAGGCTCTGCCCCGAGCTGGTTTTCTTGTCGGGCGATTTGGATCTGTACGCCACGGTCAGCAGGAAGATAATGAAGGTGCTGCTGAGCTTCACGCCCGATGTGGAGCAGATCTCCATAGACGAGGCGTTTCTGGATGTGAGGGGCTGTCAAAAGATGTTCGGCGATCCGCTGGAGATGGCCAAGCTCATCCGCAGAACCGTCCAAGAGAAGGAAAATGTGCTCTGTTCCATAGGGGTGGCCACCAACAAGATGATCGCAAAGCTGGCATCCAAAGCAGCCAAGCCCAAGCCCTCGATAGACGGGATCAAGCCGGGTCAAGGCGTGGTGCTGGTGGAGGCGGGGCAAGAGCTTGAGTTTCTCCACCCGATGCCAGTAAGCGCGCTCTGGGGCATCGGCCCAGCCACCGAAAAAACCGTGCGCAAGCTCGGAGCCGAGACGGTGGGCGATATCGCCGCTTTGCCAGTAGCCACCCTTGTGGGCGCGCTGGGCAAGTCGCACGGCACCCACATCGCCCAGCTAGCCCGAGGCATAGACAGCAACACGATTGCCGAGAAGCAAGAAGCCAAGTCCATGAGCCACGAAATGACCTTCTTGGAAGATCGCTTCACCCATGATGAAATCCGCAAGGCGATCTGGCAGCTCTCAGAAAAAGTGGGCACAAGGCTGCGAGCGGCCGACAAATACGCTCGTCATGTGGGCATCAGAGTGCGGCACGGCGACTTCACTTCCTACACCACAGGCACGAAGCTTCCAGTGCCTACTCAGAGCACTCAAGCCATAGCAGCCGAGGCGATGGCCCTGTTGGAGAAACACGATGTTTCAATGGGAGTGCGTCTGGTCGGCGTTAAGGTGTCGGAGCTGACTGACGACGGCTCCGCTCAGCTTTCGTTCGGTGAATCTCTCAGCTATGGGGGCAGCAATGAGGGCAGTAGCGAAGGCATAGGCGCAGATCCCACACTGCGAAGCATCAAAAGAGATTCAGACGCCAAGCTGGATCGCGCCATAGACTCCATTCGCTCCCGATACGGAGCAGGGGCTATCCAAAGAGCCGTGGCTGCCACCGAGACCGTCTCTTCCGGAGTGGGTTTTGTGCCCTTGGCTTCCATAGCGGACAATCTGGAAAGCGAAGAATCGGGCGATATCGCAAGCCCGAGCGACAGCGAAAGCTCAGCAGATGATTTGGCAGCAGATGACTTGGCAGGCCGCTGAGGTTATGCTGCTAAGGCAATGCTGCTAAGGCAAAACTGCTGAACTCATACTGCTAAACTAGGCAAAGCCATGACAACCGACACCACAGCTACAACAGCAGCTAAAACCCGAGTTCCAGCCGTGGAAGGCCTTTTCACGATGGACGAACAAGATCCCCGTCTCATCGGAGGCAAGGGCATCGGGCAGCAGAGCTATTTCTTCCCCAAAGACTTGGCCGGGGCCGACCCCGCCGGCATTGCTCTGGGAACCCCCGAGCGTGAAGAGGTGCTGCTGAGCTCCGCCGGCACAGTCTGGTCTTACACCACAGCCTCCTATCCGCCCCCCGCCCCCTATGTGGTGACTCGCGACCCTTGGGAGCCGTTCGTGCTGGCTGCGGTGGAGCTGCCGGAGAAGATAGTGATACTGGGGCCGATGGCCGATGAAGTGTCGTTGGAGGATATGCGCATCGGCATGAAGGTGGAGTTAGGGTTGACGACTCTATACGAAGACGAAGAACACGAATACATCTCGTGGGAATGGAGGCCGTGCGATGGCTAACGCAGCAACAGCCACAGCAACTCACGCAGCAGACACAGCCGCAGTGGAAGATGTGGCGATATTGGGCGTGGGGATGCACCCTTGGGGCAAATGGGGCCGCCCTTTCGTGGAATACGGGGTGAAAGCCGCCCGCGATGCCCTAGCCGATGCAGATGTGGCTTGGAGCGATATCCAGTTCGTGTCGGGTGCCAACACCATCCGTTGCGGCTACCCCGGCTATGTATCGGCATCCACTTTCGCCAATGCTCTGGGCTTCACAGGCTGCCAGCTGGCCAGCTCCTATGCCGCCTGCGCTTCAGGCGCCACAGCCCTGAGCATCGCACGGGCGCAGATACTGGCAGGAGTCTGCGATGTCGCTCTCGTGGTAGGCGCCGACACCACCCCCAAAGGCTTTTTGGCCCCCAATGTCGGCGATCGCCCCGACGACACCGACTGGCTTCGCTTCAGACTGCTAGGCGCCACCAACCCCGCCTATTTCGCCCTCTATGCCCGCCGCCGCATGGAGCTTTTCGGCGACACGCCAGAGGATTTCGCCCAAGTCAAGGTCAAGAACTCACGCCACGCCGTAACCAACCCCAACGCCCGCTACACCAAGGAATATCACCCCGAAGACATAGAAAATTCCCCTATGGTGGCCGACCCGCTGCGACTGCTGGAAATCTGCGCCACCTCCGATGGCGGAGCAGCACTAGTGGTTTCCAGCTTGGAGTATGCGCGCAGCAAAGGCGTCAAGTCGCCGGTGCGTGTATCGGGCATCTCCACCGTCAGCCCTGCTTATCCCAACACTGTCATTGAGCTGCCTTATATGGCTTCTGATTCATGGGCTGAAGTCGGCAGCGAAGACGAGAGCTTCAAAGCCGCCATCGCAGGGCGAGCTTATGAAGAAGCCGCAGTCGGCCCTGAAGACTTGGACTGCGCCGAGGTATACGACCTCTCTTCGGCCTACGAGCTGGACTGGTACGAATACATCGGCCTGTGCGACCGGGGCGACGCCACGAAACTGCTTCACGCAGGCGACACCTCTTTGGGCGGGCGCATTCCTGTCAATCCCTCTGGCGGCTTGGGTGCCTTCGGCGAAGCTGTGCCCGCCCAAGCCATAGCCCAAGTCTGCGAGCTCACATGGCAGCTGCGCGGCGAGGCGGGGGAGCGTCAAGTGCCCGATGCCAAAGTAGGGCTTTCCATCAACCACGGCATGTACGGCCACGGCTCGTCGGTGATAGTGACGCGCTAGGGGACTCAGCAAGGATCGCAGCCATGCCCATCCATGAAACTCTCAATGACGGAGTAGCCACTCTCACGATGGACAACCCGCCGGTGAACGCCCTCAACATCGGCGACACCTACCGCCTGGCAGAGCTTTTGGATTCTTACAAATCCCGTGAAGATGTGCGCGTGGCGATACTCACTGCCTCAGGCAGAGGCTTCTGCGCCGGCGTGGACATCAAAGAAATGCAAGCCATGCCCGACAACGAAGGCATCGTCAAATCCAACGAATCCTGCTATGAGGTGTTTCGTGCGGTCTATGAGTGCGCTGTGCCCGTCATCGCTGCTGTCAATGACTTCTGCCTAGGCACAGGCATCGGGCTAGTGGGCAACTCCGATGTTATACTCGCTGCCGAAGGCGTGGGTTTCGGGCTGCCAGAGGTAGACAACGGCGCGCTAGGTGCAGCCACCCATCTCTGCCGCCTAGTGCCTCAGCATCGCGCCCGACAGATGCTCTACACCTGCGAACCCGCCCAAGCTGAAGAACTGGCAGGCTACGGCTCGGTCTGGAAAGTGGTGCCCAAAGACGATTTACTGGCAGAAGCTGAGAGCTTGGCCTCAGAGATCGCATCCAAGCAGCCTGCCGTCATAAGAGCAGCCAAACGCTCGCTCAACGGCATAGACCCAGTGAATGTCACCCGCAGCTATCGCTTTGAACAGGGCTTCACATTCCAGCTGAACTTGCAAGGCGAGGGCGATGCCGCCAGAGACGCTTTCTTGAAAGGCGAGCGCAAAGCAAACAAAGCAGGCGGGAATTCCGACAAAACAAAGGAGAGAAACCAGTGAGCAGACGACTTGAAGGCAAGACAGCCGTAGTAACTGGAGCGGGGCTAGGGATCGGACGGGGACTAGCTCGGCGGTTCGCAGCGGAGGGAGCAAAGGTGGTAGTCAATGATTTCAAAGCTGAAGCGGGAGAAAAAGCAGCACAAGAGATCAACGATTCAGGAGGAGAGGCGATTTTCTGCCATGGTGATGTCTCTGTCCGCAGCGAAGCCGAAGCCTCAGTGGAGCTTTGCGTGAAGGAGTGGGGCAAGATTGATGTGCTAGTCAACAACGCCTGGGGCGGCGGGCAAGTGAGCCGAGTGGAGTCCAAAAACGACGACGGCATGCAGCACGCTTTCGCCGTCGGCCCGCTGGCAGCATGGTGGGCGATGTGCGCGGCCTTCCCTCACATGAAAGCCGCCGGGGGAGGCTCCATCATCAACTTCGGCTCGCTGAACGGCGTGAATGCCCACATGTTCACCGTGGAATACAACATAGCCAAAGAATCCATCCGCGCCCTCAGCCGAACCGCTGCGGTGGAGTGGGGCCCCTACAACATCCGATGCAACATAATCTGCCCAGCAGCAGCCACTGAATCCTACGAAGCATTCCGCTCCGCCAACCCAGAGCTAGCCGAAGAGCTAAACCAGCAAAAACCCATCCCCCGCATGGGCGACCCCGAAGCCGACATAGGCGGCGCAGCCCTCTTCCTAGCCACCGACGACTCAGCCTATGTAACAGGCAACACCCTCTTCGTAGACGGCGGCGGCCACATAAACGGCGTCCAATGGCGCCCCGCCTTGCCTGATTCTTGATTTTTTAAAGTCAGTCGGAGGGAACTGCAAACCCTTCAGGAAAGTCGCCGCTCATAAATGCCTGCTGCTCGTATTTGTGGGTGATGCGCCAGCCGTCTGGGGTTTTTTGGCAGGTGTCCATGTACCAGCCGCCTACTACGAACACCGATTGTCCGGTGCCTTCGGGGTTGTAGCGGCCGGTTTCGTCTACAGGCAGGATCATGGGGTTGTGAAAGATCGTGCGGCACTTAGCGGTGTCGCCGTCTAGCTCCACGGCTGATTTGCCGATCATGTGTTGGGTGAGGGAGAAAATGGCTAAGGCACCCTGCAGCCATTCTTTGATCTGCGGATATGGGCCTTTGGCATCCGGGCCGCCTGAGGTGCTGTAATCCAAGACGGCATCTGGAGTGAAGACGGTGTCCAGCAGGTCCCAGTCTTTGGTGTCTATGGCATCCACATAGCGGGTCATCAAATCGTCAATGGCGATCCTGTCGGCAATCTCTTCTGGTGTCATGTAAGCGTCTCCTTGCTTTTGGGATGTCTGGGGAATATCTGGGGGAGGGGAGTTTCAGATTTCACAGGAACTTATTGCTTGGCAAGGCTGGCAGGGCGATCAGCCTACTGCGCTGAGGCCGATGCCGAGCAGGGCGGCGAACAGCGACAGCAGCAATGTGGCTGCGCCGAACACAGCGCGGGATGCCTTGGCTTTGTCGGGGTCGGCTTTTTTGGCGGCTTGAGTGTGCTGCCATGCGGTGTAGCCGGTCAGGGCTACAACGGCGACCTTGATGAACAGCCATACCTTCCAGCTGGTTTCAGAATCCGCCCATTCCGATCCCATGCTCCACAAGCCAGTCAGCACAGCCAGAGCGAAGAACGGCCAAGCAAAGCGGTTGAACCTCCTTGCCACCTGCCCGGGGGCATCGCTTCCAATCTTGCGCAGCACAGGCACTAAGAGGCCGAGCGTGATCTGGCCGCCGACCCACACGAAAATCGCTATCAGGTGCAGCCATGTGCGGATTGAGTCGAAGTCAAGAGCAAAGGTCGCGTGTTCGCTGGCCAAGATGTTCATTTTCTGCCTCCTAGCAATTCATTTTTGGATATCAGTTTTGAAAGAAGTTTAGACGAGAGCGGGCGTTGTCTTGAGGATGGTCTTGCGGAAGTCACAGCGGGATATTTCCGAGAGGCGAATGAGTTAGGCAAGTACAGTCAAGCAAACACAGTCAAGCAAGCCCAATCAAGCAACCACACTCAAGAAGGCATCTCGTAGGTATCGGGCCACGAATCCGGGCGCACCAGAGCGTCCGTGCCCCCGTCCACGAAGATGACGGAGCCGCACAAGAAGTCGGCATCCTCGCTCATCATGTGCTCTATCCAGGCTGCTATTTGCTGGGGGGTGCCAAAGCCGCCAGTGGGCACAGGAAAAGCCTTGATCATCGGGCCGAATTCGTCTGAGTCCAGCCCTGCTTGCAAAAGCGGAGTGAGAGTCGCGCCCGGTGCGATGGCGTTTAGGCGAATCCCTGATCCTGCCCAGGCTTCTTGGGGAGCATTGCGGCGCACATAGCGAGCCACAGCAGTCTTGCCGCCCGCATAGGCGTAGTTCTGCGCCGCTTCGCCATAGCCGTCGAGCAAACTCAGCGCGCCCTCTTCATCGCCTGCCAGACATCGCTCCACCAGCTCGGCGGGGATGTCGGGCACGGTCGTGGTGGAGTTGGAAGAGACTGCCACTGCTTTGGCGATGCCTTCGCTTGCTGCCAGAGCACCATGCAGACCTTCCAGCAGAGCCAAAGTGCCGAACCAATTCACCGAAAGCATCTTGTGCGGGTCATTCGGCGGGCCGAGGCCGGCTGCAGTCACCAGCCCGTCAAGGCTGCCGCCAGCGTGCTCCAGCACTTCCGACACTGCCTTCTCGCGCCCCTCGGGGGCAGAAAGGTCGGCCACGATTTCCGCGTCTCGCAGATCAATGCCGATTACATGGCTGCCCTTGGCTTCAAGGATTTCTCTGGTGGCGGCACCGATGCCCGATGCCGAGCCTGTGATTGCTATTGTCGTCATGGTTCATCATCATAGTCGGCGCTGGCATCGGCGATTGCCTGCAAAGAGTCAGAGAAGCCAATCATAAGACAATCGCCGAACGGCACAAGCCAATTAGAATTCGCTTGATGGCATCTTCCGACACACTCCTCGCCAAAGAGCGATACATCGCTGCTCTCCGCCGCGACGGGGCAGCTGCTATCGCTGCAGCATCTCAAAACCTCGCCGCTTCGGTGACTTCGTGCCCAGGCTGGGATGCGCACCGCCTCATCGGGCATCTAGGGCGGGTCTATTGTTCGGTGCGAGAACATGTGGTGCGCCGCGCTTCAGAAGTGGTGCCTGCCGAAGAAATCCCGAAGCCTCCAGAAGGCGAAGCTGTGCTGGCTTGGTGCGAAGATGCCCTGGGCAATGTGGCCTCGGCTTTGGAAGGAATAGAAGCAGACGAACCAGTCTGGTCGTGGGCGGGAGACCCATATCAGAACGGGGGCTTCTATCACCGGCGCATGGCACACGAAACGCTCATCCACCGCTGGGACGCCGAGAACGCTGTCGGCGAAACGCAGCCTTTGGATGACGATCTGGCAGCCGACAACATAGACGAGCTTTTGCAAGTCGTGCTGCCTTTCACCATTGCCAACTGGGAACGAGAAATCCCGCAAGGCACGCTTCATCTGCACCGCATCGGCGGCGAAGGCGAATGGACGATAGCACCTCACGGCAGCACCATCTCGGTGAGCTTGGAACACGCCAAAGGCGACGCGGCAGTTCGCGGCCCAGCAGCAGACTTGGCTCTGTTCATCTGGGAACGCAGAGGCCTAGACAGCCTAGACCTGGAAGTGTTCGGCAGCCGTGAGCTGGCCGAGCAATGGGCCGCCGTCTCCCGCTGAAATCCCATCTGTATCCAGCCAGAAAAGCAAACCCAGCAAAGACAAACCCGACTGCATCACTCCATGACCGATAAAACTCAAGCAGGTCAAGACGGGGTAATAGACCCCGAAGAGTCCGAATCAGCCGAAACTGAATTGAAAGCTGAGACGAGTGACCAGTCAGAACTGAAGCTCCCAGAAGCATCAGCCGAGAACCTGTTCGCCGGGCTGGATGCCGTCATGGTGGCTGTCCTGTTCGTGGTTTTCAACAGCTGGCTGGGGCTGGGCTGGGCTATCGGAGCAGCCACTTTATGGTCGCTGAAGGTGGCAGTCAGCCGCCGCCGTCGCCGTCTTCCTATCGGCAAATTCATCCCGATCGTTACGGCGTATCTCATTGCTCGCGGCGTCATCGGCATAGTCATGGACAGCGCGGCTGTGTATTTCGGCATCGGCATCGCCACTAAGTTCGGCATCGCCGTTGCTGTGGCGTTCATGGCATGGCGAGGACGCAACCTGCTTGCGATGTTTGTGCCCTACATCTTTGAGTTTGACAAAGCAACCCGCTCGCACCCCGTCTTCAAAGACGCTCTGGACAAAATCGCCTATGCCGCCAGCATCTATTACGCCATAAGCGCAGGCTTCGACATCTGGCTCTACAACAACAACGACGCCAACGGCTATGTGATAATCCGCCTCATCGTGAACTGGCCCGCCGGTTTGGTGGTGTTCTGGCTGAGCGTGTGGTATCTGGTTCGCCGTCTGCGGGAAGTGCCGGAGTTCCCCGGCTTGATGAAGCTGTTTGAGGCACGCACGGAACGCATAGAAAAAGCTTGGGACGAGAAACGGGCACAGCGCAAGGCGCGCAAGAAGAAGCAGGCTTAGAAGGCTTTAGCTTTAGAGCATGCAAGCAGCAGCATTTGCTAATGTAAGAAAATACTGGCATTAAAATACCAGCATCACGGAGGAGAGCAATGACCCAAGCGGAACAGAAAAACTGGCAAGCCACCAACTGGGGCCGCTGGGGCGAGGATGACGAGCGAGGCTCCCTAAATCTGATGACTCCCGAAGTCATCCAGCAAGCGGCAGCTTCCATCACCACGGGCAAGGTCTACAGCCTCGGCATTCCCATCCAGTCGCAAGGCGTGCCGCTCATGGACTACAGGGGCACTCCGATGCGCCTCACCTTGCAGAACGAGCTGGACGAAGGCATGTATGCCGATTTCGGCTGCCTGCCGGGCACGGGCGCGCACGAAGACATCTTGGTGTTCGCTTCCCACACCACCTCCCACATGGACGCCCTCTGCCATGTCTACGGCGAAAGCCGCCACTACAACAACTTTGAAGCAGGCGTGATGAAAACCCAGACGGGAGCGCAGCACTTAGGCATTGAGAAAGTGCGCGCCATCGCCGGCCGAGCCGTGCTGTTCGACATGGTGAAGCACTTCGGCGACGAGAAATGGGTGGAACTCGGCCGCAACATCACCGCAGAAGATCTCCAAAGCTGCGCATCCGCCCAAGGCACCGAGCTGCGCCCCGGCGACATCGCCCTCATCCGCACCGGCTATCTGGATATGTGGTTTGAGAACTATCCCGGCGAGATGCCCTTCGCCCAGGCCGGCATCGGCTTTTCCGCCGCCGAATGGCTGGTGTCCCAAGATGTCGTAGCAGTCGGGGCAGACAACGCAGCCGTTGAAGTCGTCCCCTTTGACAGAAACGACTTTCTGGGCATACACAAAGTGCTCCTCGTGGGCGCAGGCGTCTACATGCTGGAATTTCTGAACTTCGCGGAGATGGCAGCCGACGAATGCTACGAAGGCTTCATGTGCGTCTCGCCTCTCGTCATACCGGGGGCCACCGGCTGCCCGATAAATCCCACTGTCATCGGGTAGTCTGCTTATCGGCTGCTCTGCTGCGGGCCTGCTATAGGCGAGGCAGCCCACGAGCCAAAGCTGCTGTATCCCGAAGTCAAAATCTCTAACCATAAACGACACTCACACCAAAGAAAGGCAAAGCAAACTCTCATGGAATTTTCAATTTTCGTTCAAGGTCATCCTCGCCGAGGCGGTGCTCGCAGCCCCTACTGGGAGCATCAGAGCCTCATGGACGATCTGGAGATCATCCGAGTAGCCGACCAGCACAACTGGAAGTATGTCTGGGTCTCCGAGCACCACTTCCTAGAGGACTACTCGCACACATCAGCCAGCGAGGTTTTCATGGCCTACGCCTTCGCCCAGACCCAGCAGATACACCTAGGCTCAGGCATTTTCAACCTGAATCCCATCGTGAACCACCCCATCAAGCTCGCCGAACGGGTCGCCATGCTGGATCATGTCTCCAAAGGCCGTTTTGAGTTCGGCACCGGACGAGGCGCGGGCAGCCACGAGATAGGCGGCTTCGGCATCCGCCAGGAAGATACCAAAGCCAACTGGGAAGAAGTGGTCTGGGAGTTCCGCAAGATGTGGGGGCAGACAGAATACTCCCACGACGGCACAGCCTTCCAAACCCCGGAAGAGGGCACCTGGGGAGGCTTCAACATCCTGCCCAAGCCCTATGCGCACACGCACCCCGCCATGTGGGTCGCCGCAGGCAACACCCCCACATACGAAAAAGCGGCCCGTCACGGAATGGGCGTGCTGGGCTTCAATGTGAGCGCCATCTTTGAGATGGAAGAGCATGTGAAGGCATACAAGAATGCGATCCCCAACGCAGAGCCCGTGGGCGACTATGTGAACGACAATGTCATGATCACCAACGGCGTGATCTGCCTAGAAGACGGCCAGAAAGCCCGCGAAGTGGCAGCCAACCTCTACGGAATCAGCTATCTGCAGTCGCTGGTGTTCAAATACCACGACACTTTCCCCAAGCCCGAAGGCATCCCCACTTGGCCAGACTTGCTGCCTGATCCAGATTTGGCAACCATCAACGAGCAGATAGACGCCGGCTTCTTCCTCTGCGGCGATCCCGACGAAGTGCTGAAGCAGACGCAGGCTTACGCCGACATAGGCTGCGATCAAGTGGCCTTCGGCATGCCCGTGCAGCTGCCTATGGAATACGCCCTGGAGACCGTAAAGCTGTTCGGCGACCATGTGATTCCGCACTTTGATAAAGAACCGAAGCATCGCACCACTAGGCTCCGTGAGGAAGCTGGAGGGCCGCTGGAACTAGGCGAGCCTGACGAGCTGTATCAAGTGCCTTGAGTTTTTGCTAGAGCAGTTTTTTGCCTAGAAACTTGCTTTAGGATGCTTGGTCTGCGGCAGGGTTGCTAATAGTATGGGGTGCAGATGAAACGATTGTTTGCAATCTTGCTTCTAGTACCTCTGGTAGCGGCTGCGGCTTGTTCTAGCACGGGGGATCCCGAGAGCGAGCTTCTGCAAGCTACCAGCACGACTGCCGAAGCAGAAGAATCCCAATCGCCTGCTTCCCCAGAGGCCGCCCCGCAAGCGGTGCCCATTACAGCAGCCAGCACAGCAGCTCTTCAAGTCACCCCCACCTTGCCCGCAGACATCCCAACTTTGCCTGTCCTGTTGTGGCCTACTATGGACGACCCGAGCCCCACGGCTGAAGACGCCTTGAAGGACTATCTGCTCCACCACCCCTCTGAGACTTTTGGCTATCAGCTAGTCGTGGGATGCCAAGGCCTGGCGGCTGAATCAAACCCGAATACGCTGTGCTCGCGTGAGCCTCAGATTTCAGATCGAGACAACCGTCAGCTCTATGTGTATGGAGTCGGGCGCCCGCCGCCTGAAGTAACCGACTATTCCATCGGCATAGAAGGTTCTGCCTCAGAAGGCTGGTGGGTCCTCTTTGCCGACACCATCGCCCGCTAGCCGGCTGCTGCGTCGCTACCACATCAGCCCGCTACCACATCATCGTCTGGCCGCCGTTGCTGCGGAAGATGTTGCCGTGGCAGAAACGGCCCGCGTCTGAAGCCAGATACAGCATCAGATACGCCTGATCCAGAGCTTCGCCGTAGACACCCAAGGGCGACATCCCTTTTGCGAACTCTATGAACTCGTCATAGGCAGCTTGATCCACTGAGCCGTCGTCTTTGTAGAGACGCCAGGTGGTGAAAGGCGTGAGGGTGCTGCCGGGGGCCAGAGCATTCACGCGGATGCCGTATTTGCCTACCTCTTTGGCGAGAGTCATCGTGAGCATGGCCACCGAAGCCTTGGTGAAAGCATAGATGCCGATGCCTTCATAGGAAACATCTATCGCTCCGGACGAGATGTTGATTATCACCCCTGAGCCTTGGTCTTTCATAGCCCGCACAGCCGCTTGGCAGCCGTAGATCACGCTGCGCAGGTTGAGGTCTATGCCGGCGTCTATCTGGTCGTCTTTCACATCTTCTATCAGGCCCGGGAACATGGCGCCGGCGATGTTGGCGACGATGTCTACCCGCCCGAACTCTGCGATAGCTCGATCCACTAGTGCGTCCACATCTTCGCGCTTGGTCACATTCGTCGGGGCGAACACGGCTTCGCCGCCGTGCTCTGTGATGCGCGCTATCGTGGCTTGACCGGCTTCGGCGTTGATGTCGCCGCCTACGATGCGTGCGCCTGCCAGCGAAAAAAGCTCGGCGGTGGCAGCTCCGATGCCGCTGGCTGCTCCTGTGATCACGGCTACTTTGCCGTCTAGGCGGAAGGCGTCTAGGGAGTTGGGGGGCACTGGGGTGGTTTGGCTTGGGGGAGTTTGGGTCTGGGTCATGGGTTGCTCCTTTTTTAGTGTTTGTATTTCTATGTTATTTGTTTTGAGATTCTAAAGTGTTTGCTAACTCAACGGCGGGCAACGGCGCATCTTTTTTATGCTCAGACAAGAAAACTCGCCTAAAAAAGACACGCCGTCCCCCGCCTTACCTTGGAATTTGCTTTAGGGCGATTCTGTGGTAATCTTGGTAGGGCAAACTTGCCACAGCGAAGCTCTGAAAGGAAGGTTCTGATGGGTGCGAAATTGGAGAATTACGGCGTGCTGGTCACGGGGGGCGGCACGGGGATCGGACATGCTTGTGCGGCGGCTTTGGTGGCAGACGGGGCGGCTGTTACCATCTGCGGGCGCACTGAGGCTACTCTGGCAGATTCCGCCGAGCGACTGGAAGCCAAAGTCGCCAACGGCGGAAGCGTGCAGTATGCCATATGCGATGTGACCGACGAAAGCTCGGTTGCTTCAGCGGTGGCTTTGGCAGCCGAGCCCACTGGAACGCTCAACGGCGTGGTGGCGAATGCCGGCGGAGGCGGCGGCATGGGTCCCTATCATGTGCAAGACACCGACGAATACCTACGGGTGCTGCATCTGAATGTGCTCGGCACGATGCTCTGCGTGAAGCATTCCGTGCCCTACATGGCCGATGCCGGCGGAGGCTCGTTCGTGGGGATGTCTTCCATTGCGGGGCATCAGACGCATCTCTGGTTCGGCGCCTACACCGCAGGCAAGGCTGGCATAGAAGCCATCTGCCGCAACGCCGCCGACGAATACGGCCCCTCCAACATCCGCTTCAACGCCATCCGCCCCGGTTTCATCGCCACCGAGATCATGGAGAACATACCTCGCGAAGGCCCGGTGTATGACAGCTACATAGACAACACTCCTATGTGCGATGTCGGCCAGCCCGAAGATGTGGGGCACCTAGCAAGGTTTTTGATAGGCCCGGAATCCCGCTGGATCACAGGCGAGATCATCAATGTAGACGGCGGTCACAGCCTTCGCCGAGGCCCTGTCTTCACTGCCTTTATTGAGCCGGAACTAGGCGAAGAAGTCTTGCGGGGCAAAAAGCCCGAATAAGCAAAAATGCGATATAATGTATTCTGTAAGCTAGAATTTTGCATAGAGATCAATTCATCTAGCAGCCAAGGAGAATACTATGACAATAGCAGTCGCAGCAGCAGTTATCTTTGCGGCCATAACTGTCGGATTTATGCTGAGACATCGCCTTGCGGCGACAGCCCGCTCGGCTAGCGGGTTCACTCTTCAGACCTTGATCGTCACAGCCGTGCTTGTGCTGGTGGCTGTGGGCGCGACCGCTATATTCATCGCGCTCTCTCGGAGCAACGAACGCAATCTGGCAGAATCCGATAGCGAGATTGAGGCGCGTGAGCAACAGCACGGCGTGATAGACCCCTTGGGCAATCTGAGCTACACCTGGCGATGCGGTCTGCATGAGGAATATGTGCTGAATGTGAGCGGCGAAGCAGGCACATGCCAGACTCGCTGCTATGCGAGATTCAATAACGATGGAGCGAAAAAATGGAATTGGCTGGTTGATGCTGACAATAACCCCAATCTGCGAGTCCCCGCAACTGGGACCGTCGACCCCGCCAATCCCCCCAAGGCAATTTTTACCCAAGATGACTTCGGCCAAATCGTCTATTCAGAGACTGATCCCGGTTTCGGCAATTTTGAGTTGAGAGGAAACGGCACAGTCATAGCCCTTGACGGAGCTTGCATTCTCACTCAGGAGATATGCAGCTTCAATGAGCAGCGCAGGGAGGCATTAATCCGTCGCTGGGAAGACTCCATAGACAGGAGCCTGTCAGGGCAAGCCGAAGCGATTCCGATTCCTGCAAGCGTTCTTACATTGCGTGACCACCTAAAGTGCTAGGGTTTCAAACACCTCTGGCTTGAGATCGCGGGGCAGATCTATATCCCACCCCAAATCTGCGTCTCGGCATATTTCAACCTTGAAGCCTAGGCGTCTGGCTTCTTCAACATGTCGGACGAACGAGCCTGGCCCGTAGCTGAATGCGAAATCGGTGCCAGCTGGGATGCTCAGCACATTGGTGCCGCTCTCCCAGCGGTCGGGGGCGATGTAGGCTACAGCTTCCTTGCTGCTCCCTTCCGCTTCCCCCTCGCCTGCGAAGCGCGTAAATCCTGAAGCGAAGGGCAAGTCGCCGTGGGCGATTATGGCACGGGCAAAGCCGTGCTGCCGCAGATGCTCCACGCCTTGCGCCACAGCCCTGTTTAAGCCCACCCCTGGGCACATCACCACGCCCACCCCCAAGGCTCTGGCCCACTCTTTTACTTCTGTGTCGTCGCACACCACGAAAACCTCAAACGGCGAAGCTACAGATACCACATGGGTGGCCATGAGACGGGCCAGATCTGCTCGCTCCGAAGCCGAAAGCTGAGGGGAAAGCCGTTGCTTGGCTTGTGAAAAAGCTTTGACAGGCACCACCACGCCAGCCGATTGCGCCTTGTGCATGCTAAAAGCCTAGAGCAGTCGGGCTGCCGAAGCAGTGCTCATTGATTCACTGCCTGCCCACATCCTCGCGTCTCTTCTTGACAGCTCCGCTCAAAATTTAGTTTTACACAGAGGCTGAGCAAGCTAAAGTAGTTTGAATGAAAGTCGCTGTAATAGGCGGAGGTTCTTGGGGCACCACGATAGCTTCGCAGCTGTCTTCCAAAACGGCTACGACCCTCTGGTGCCGCGATTCCGAGATAGCCGAAGCCATAAACACGCGCCACGAGAACCCAAGCTACTTGCCGGGCCTGCCTCTGTCTGAAGCCCTGCTCGCCACCGCTGACATCCGAGAGGCCGCAGCTTCCGCCGAGACGGTAGCCGTAGCCGTGCCCTCCCACGCCATGCGCTCTGTGATGCAAGAATTCGCCCCGCATATATCGTCCGATGCCGTGCTGGTAAGTCTCACCAAAGGCTTGGAACAGCGAACGCATCTGCGCATGTCAGAAGTGCTCGCCGAAACCCTGCCTGCCAATCCGCTGGCTGTGCTGTCTGGCCCCAGCTTGGCGAAAGAAGTCATGGTAGGGCACAGCACCTCAGTGGTGATAGCCAGCCGAGACCTCGCCGTCGCCGCCGATCTGCAACAACTTTTCTCCAACCAGACTCTTCAAGTCTCCGCAACCAGCGACATAATCGGTGTGGAGCTAGCAGGCGGGCTCAAGAATGTGGTCGCGCTGGCAGTGGGCATAGCAGTCGGCCAAGGCGGGGGCCGCAACACTCAAGCCGCTCTCGCAACAAGAGGCTTCAGCGAAATCGCCAGCCTCGGCGTGGCTATGGGCGCCAAAGCCGAAACATTCGCCGGCATAGCAGGCATCGGCGACCTCATAGCCACCTGTTTCAGCCAGCAGAGCCGCAATCTTCATTTCGGCACCGAGATCGGCTCGGGCCGTGCCCTCAATGAAGTGGCCGAAGAGACCGTACAAGTAGCAGAAGGCATCCGCACTGCCGAATCAGCTGTGGAGCTGGGGCGGGAGCACGGCGTCTGCATGCCTATTGCCGAAGAGGTCTGGGCTGTGCTCAGCAAACGCCGTTCGCCAAAAGAGGCATACATAAGGCTCTGTCGGACATGACTCTGCCGGCCCCTGCCCCTTGATCTTCCGACTTCTACAGCCAAAGCAGACATAGCCAAAGCAGGCACAGCAGACAACAGCCCCAGAAAAGCAGGCACAGCAGAACCAGCAATGACACCTATGGCATTTTTCAGGAAGAGGCGCGCTGCCAAAGAGCGCCGAGAGAGAGATCAGATGGATCTTCAGACAGACCCCACGGGCGAGGAAGAAGATATCAGGGCTGATACCGAAGTCTGGCTCACCCGCCAAGGTCTTCCGCATCTCATAGATGACTATTCGGCCACGCAAGACATCTTCACGCGGATGACGCCGTTTTTGATAATCGTGTTCTTCGCCGAGGTAGGATTCGGCTTCGGAAATCGCTTCAGCGGCTGGGCGCAAGCAGAGATAATCGGCATATTCTTCTTGGTTTCCATAGGCAGCGGGGTGGCGCTCAACCTGATTCAAAAGAGGCATATTTTTGCTTTGCCAAGAAGAGTGGGCGCATTAGAGATAGGGGTATTCATTCTGGTGCCTTCGCTGCTCTCTATGATTTCAGCGACCAACAGAGTCGTTTACAGCTTTGTAACTGTGGCGATTTTGAACATAATCTTGGTTGCTGGCGGCTATTTGCTCACTAGCTACGGAGTGGTGCCGATGCTGCGCTGGACGCTTGAGTTCATGTGGGCGCAAGCTCGAGACATGGTTCGTCTCATCGCCAGGTCTTTGCCGATGTCATTGCTGTTTGCCGGATTTTTCTTCCTGAACACAGAAATGTGGCAGATTGCGTCAGACTACACTCCGCTTTTCTATGCGATCAATATCGGCATGATAGTGGTGAGCGGTCTCATCTTTATTTTCACTCGCATCCCCGATGAGGTGATGTCGTTGGAGCGGTTCCACTCTTGGGAAGAGGTGCGCGAGATAGTGTCAAATACCGATTCGCCCCTAGCGGATGTGGAGTTGGACGAAGAGATCGCGAAAGAGGAATTCGCAGGCGTTGCTCTGAGCCGCGGGGCTACTTCCAACATTGAGCTGCTGTTGCTCTTGAGTCAAGTGGTGCGCTTTCTGATGGCTGGATTGGTCATCGGCGTGTTCTTTTTCCTGCTCGGCGTATTCGCAATTCGCAGAGTCGTGATAGAGCAGTGGCTGAGAGACGATCACATTAGCGAAATATGGACAGGCTACATTTTCGGCGGCGAGATAATGCTCACTTGGCAGTTGGTTGCCGTGTCGGGCTTCATCGCCTCCTTTGCGAGCTTGCAATTCGTGGTCACCACGATGACCGACAAAGACTACCGCGAGCACTTCTTCACAGATATGGTCACAAGGCTGCGAGAAGTGCTGGCGGTGCGCAGGCAATACCTCACGCTTCCTGAGCCGCAAGACGAGAATTAGCCCAATCCACGGCATCGGGGGCTATAGCAGGGTGCAGCCCCCATGCCAGCAAGGTCTGCTCGGCGGCTTCTGGGGTGTCGCCGGTGGCAAGCAGAGCCAAAGCCAGGTTTCGGGCACGCAGCAGGGGATTGCTGTCTAGGCTTTTTTCGGTTGCCGCGTTCCAGTTTTCATGCAGCTCCCGCAGTCGCTGGGGGAGACGATGCACGAGCCGCCTGCCGAGAGCGGGCATGCGACGGCGCACATACACGAAGCTCTCTTCTCGGCGAACGGCTAGCTGGAAGTCGCAGCATCTGTCCAGAGCCCTCTGAAACGGAGAGCGCGGCCCACGCCAGTTGCCCAAGCCGATTTCGTGGGCCAGGTCGCACATCTTCACGCTGAAGCCGCTGGGGGAATCCTGCAGCATCAGCGACACTCGGCGCAGCAGCCAGAGGCTGGAAGGCCCCAAGACCGGCAGCCAGAAGAGTTCGGCATACTGCGACACGGGGTCGTGCCCTAGGGGGTCGGTGATGGGGTCGTCCCAAGGCTCCACCCAGAGCGTGTCGCGGTTTGCGGCTGCGGGCGGCGGCTGGGCTGCTGTTGCGACCGGCTGGGTTGCTGTGGCTGTTGCGGCGGTTGTGGCGTCGTCTGTGGCTGTGGCTGTTGCTATTGTCATTGTTTGCTCCTTTCGGTTGCGTATGTTTCTTAAGCCGTTTTACAACAGAGGTGCTGCACGAATGCTTAGGCTGTTTTCATGGCTGGAAATGAAATCGCAGAAAATGCCCCGCAGATAGACCGCGCTCGCAGTCTCGTTGCCGCAGCCGAGCGGGTGGTGGTGCTGAGCGGCGCAGGCATCTCCACCGATTCGGGCATTCCCGACTTCCGAGGCCCTCAAGGAGTCTGGACGAAAGACCCTGAAGCCGAAAAGCTTTCAACCATCTCCTACTATGTCTCCGACCCTGAAGTGCGCAAGCGCAGCTGGAAACGCTACACCGAAGGCAGAATCTGGGCCGACAAAGAGCCGAACGACGGACACCGCGCCCTAGTGGATCTTGAACGCCAAGGCAAGCTCCACACCCTCATCACCCAGAACATAGACGGCCTCCACGAACAAGCCGGCACATCTGCTGAGCTGCTGGTGGAGATACACGGCACCACCCGCCGCGTGCGCTGCCTGACATGCGGCGACGAAAATCCGATGGAAACAGCTCTGGAAAGGGTGCGAGCCGGCGAAGAAGACCCGCCGTGTCTCATGTGCGGCGGCATTTTGAAGTCTGCCACTATCTCTTTCGGCCAGAGCCTCGTGCCTCAAGACCTCATGCGATCTGAAGCTGCAGCACAGGCTTGCGATTTGTTGCTGGCTGTGGGCACCAGCCTGCAGGTCTATCCGATAGCCGACTGCGTGCCTATCGCCCAGAGCGGTGGAGCCGATGTGATCATCGTTAACGCCGAGCCGACCATGATGGACGATCTGGCAACGGTGGTGATACACGGCAGCACCAGCGAAGTCCTGCCCCAGATCGTGAATTAGCAAGATGCGGCGATTCGTAGCTGTACCGATTTCTGGGTGTGTCAATTCTTGACTAGTCTGGTAGAGTATTAAACATGCCCACAGTTAGAGACATTCTCAAAGAAGCCAAAGCCCGAATCCGCGAGGTCGACACCGCCCAAGGCAACCGCCTGCGCGACGAAGGCGCGATCATGCTGGATGTGCGCGAAGCCGACGAATACGAGCAAGGCGCAATCCCCGGTGCCATCCACATCCCCAGAGGGATGCTGGAAGTCAGCGTGGAAGCCCGCATCGCCGATAAAAGCACGCCCATAGTGGCTTTCTGCGCCGGGGGAGTGCGCTCGGCGTTCGCCGCAGAGAGCTTGGCGCAGCTCGGCTACGCAGATGTGGTGTCCATGGACGGCGGCTTCAACAAATGGAAAGACGAAGGCCGCGACTGGGCAGTGCCCGCCTCGCTCACGCCGGAGCAGCGCAACCGCTATCACCGCCATCTGCTGCTGCCAGAAGTCGGCGAAGAGGGTCAGCAGAAGCTGTTGGACGCCAAAGTGCTGTGCCTGGGCGCAGGCGGTCTCGGCTCGCCCGCAGCCCTGTATCTGGCCGCAGCAGGAGTGGGCACCATCGGCATAGTGGACATGGATGTGGTGGACGCTTCCAACCTGCAGCGTCAGATCCTCCACAATCTGGATCGCATCGGCGAGCGCAAAGTGGATTCCGCCAAAAAGACATTGACGGCTCTCAACCCCGATGTGAATGTAGTGCTCCACGACATCCGCCTGGAAGCCAGCAATGTGATGGATGTCATCAAAGAGTACGACATAGTGGTGGACGGAGCCGACAACTTCCCAGTGCGCTATCTGCTGAACGACGCCTCGGTGAAGCTAGGCATCCCCGTAGTGCACGGCTCCATCTTCCGCTTTGAAGGCATGGTGAGCGTCTTCCACCCCCAAGAAGGACCCACCTACCGCGACATGGTGCCAGAAGCCCCGCCCGCCGAACTGGCACCCAGCTGCGCCGAAGCCGGCGTGCTAGGCGCCCTCCCAGGCGTGGTAGGTACCCTCCAGACCATAGAAGCCCTAAAGCTGATCCTAGGCTACGGCGACCCCCTAATAGGCCGCATCCTAGCCTTCGACGCCACCGAGATGACCTTCCAAGAATACAAAATCCACCCCGACCCCAACAACCAGATCACCTGGGCCAACCGCGACAGAATCCAAATAGCCGATCTAGAAGGCCTATGCGCCCCCGTCCCTCTGGCTCCCCCGCAGTAACTTCTCTATCTGACCGTCACTCGTTGGCAGCCCATGAAGGTGGAGCGACTTAGGGTGGTGTCGGTGTCGGAGGCCCAGGCGCAGACTTCGTGGGTGCCGCGATTCACATCGGTCAGGGTTGCTTCCCAGGCTCGCTGGCCGGCTAGTTTGTTGACATCTTCTGTGAAGGCTGCATATTCCATGTCGGCTCGCAGAGTCGGCAGGTAAGAGGCTGTGCCGTCGGGGAGGCGGCGGATCAGCACTCTCACTGCGACTGGCTCATCTATAGCGTCTATGTCATAAGCCCAGCCTCTGGCTCTTATCTGGCCCGGGCCGGGGGATTCCAGCGTCACGAAATCGGCTGCGGGCAGCTGCGGCTGCATGCCGATCGTGCGACACCCCAGAAGTATTTCTTGCTCGCCGTCGCTGGCAAAGACGCACACGGAATGCGGCCCACGGCTTAGCTGCAGCGCATTCCTGAAGGCGTAGTTGCCAGTTACCGACCTGCCGCTGCTGGTCTGGACGGTAAGCTGCTGGTTCAGCTGGCCCGCCTCAACCGCCTCTTCGTCTATCAGGAACGAGATGGAGAGATCCTCTGCCGGAATCGCCACAGCCGTGCCCGAAGCATACATGGTGCCGCCTTCAAATCTCAGCGAATCGAAGCTGCCTCTGAGGGCTATCGTGTCTTCTGGGCCGAGCTGCGGCGGGGTAGTAACGGTCGGGGGCGGCGTGGTCGGAGTCGGTGTGGTCGGATCTGCGCTGTCGGGCACAGACGGAGGCACACTGCCGACATTGAACAGGGTAGACCGCAGCGTCCTGGCGAAGTTGTTGCTCTGGCGCAGGCTGCCTGCGTTCACAACGGCGTAAAAGCGCGAACCGCTCACGGACTTGGTGCCCGAGGTGCCCGTCAGTGTCACAGTCGCAGGATTGACCCGCCCCGAAGTCTCCCTCGTTCCGCTTATGGAGACGCTCACGAGAGTGCCTATGGAAGTGTCGTTGTAGGAGTTGAGCCATCTGCTGATGTCGGCGTGAGAGAAAGTGACCTGCCAAGTTGCGAACGGGTTGGTGTAGCTGTCGAACGGGTCGGGGGCTGCCCTCAGATAAGGCTTGCGGTTGGCGAGGCTGCGGAAGGTGTCTTCGCTCATGTATCCGCCGTTGGAGGAGCTGTAGTGCGCCACCACATGCTCCCCGTTGTAGAGCATCACTTGGTTGGAAGTGTTGGCGATGGCTTGGAACCAAGGCCCAGAGTTGGGATTGGCTTCGCGGGTGTCGCCAATGTAGTTCTGATCGTTGGTGCTGGAGTAGATGTCGAACGGCATCGTCCAGCTCGGGTCGTTGCGGCGGGCATAGACCACGGCATAGGCATACGACCTAGCCGCCACCGCCTGCACTTTTTGCGCTTCCAGGCTCCAGTCGGTCGGCATTTCGGCTATGCCTCGCAGATAGTCTTCCATGCGGACGCTGTCGAGCACGATGCGGTAGGTGGAAGCGTTGAGTTTGCTCAAGGTGATGCGCCCGTGCTGATAGCTGCGCCCCATAGCTTGCACATGCATTGATGAGCCGGTGTTGAAGTTGAGATGAACCCTTGAGCCGACGCAGCCTGCGGCTGGGCAGTAGCTCGTGCCGCTTACTGATATGTGCCAGTTGTTGCCGCCCAGCCGCACCGAAATAGGCGCACCGGGCGACACTTGGGTAATGATCTGATTGTCCAGCTGCAGGCTGCCGCCGCCTCTAGGAGTGAATGTGGTAAGGGTGGCCGTGCGCAGGAATATGCGCAGATCGTTGATGGGCACAGTCTGAACAGACAAGGTGGATCCCGGATAGTAGAAGCCCAGTATCTGCGAATAGCTTTGGCCTGCCGCCGCTCGGCCTCGTGCCCCGTATTGGCTCATGCCCACGCCGTGCCCCCAGCCTCGCCCAGAGAAAGTTATGTGAGTGCCTGAAGTGCTTGTCTGCGGAGCGGCGGTGCTGGGAGGCCTGGTAGGCGGAGTGATGGCAGGCGGAGTGGTGACAGGCGGCTGAGTGGCGGGAGGCTGGGAAGGCGGCTGGGTCGCAGGGGTGACCACCGGCGCAGGCGCGGTCGGCGGCGAGAGCGTTCCGCCCGTGCTGGACAATACAGTGCCGGCGGTAGCAGTCACTGCGTCAAGCCAAGGCCCGGCTGCGCTGTTTCGCTCCACATCGTCGCCCAGATAAGGCAGATCAGGGGTTCCGGCATACAGATCGAACGGCTCCTGCCAAGTGAGGCTGTCTGTTCTGGAGTTGTAGGTTGCCATCGCCTGCGTGCGAGCTTCTATGGCGCGTGCCCGCAAAGCTTCCCTCGGCCAAGCCCAAGTTGAGACATTCAGACCTTTCAGGTAGTCTTCCAGCCTCAGATAGTCCAAAACGATCCTGAACGAGTTGGAGCGAGACTTGAACAGCGTGAATCGCCCGTGGAAGTAGCTTTTGCCAGTGGCCGAGACATAAACCGAAGTAGCCGTGCCGAAAAGCACTCTCAGCACATCGCCGTCGCAGCCGTTTGCGGGGCACAAAGGATCGGGGTTGTAGACATGCCAGCGGTTCTGGCGAAGAGCGATGCGGATGTCGGAGCCGGGGTCGGCGCGGAACAGAGTCTGGTCGTCAACTGTTACTCTGTTGGCGCCTTCCGGGCGAAATACGCTTTCGTCTGTTTCGCCCAAGAACAAGCGAGGACGAGGATATGGCGCAGGCAGCGAAGCCAGCGAAGCGCTCGGGTACAGAGCTTGGAGTATCTGAGTGGAATTGCTGCCTGAGTTGGCCAGTCTGGAAATCAAATCGTCTGTCTGCCTTGATGCCAAGCGGGTGGCGATGGGGGTGACCGTCTGCGCGCTGGAGGGCGTGGCAAAGAGCGGCACCAGCAAAGTGCCAATTACGCTGATGGCGGCAAGGCACGCTGCTGCTAGGCGTGCGCGGGTTTTCAGATGTGCGGGCAGAGAAGACATAGCTTGTTATCTAAATCGTATTTGCTTTCAAGAGCATTGCAAGCGATTAAATGACATTAATGTAGGTTGCCACGCAAGGATTGGTCGGGCTTTTCAAAAGCTTCTCAAAGGTTCCTTGCATTAGCTCTTTACTCAGATAGCTTTAATTCATGCCGAAAAGGGCTTTCATAACAGGCGTGAGCGGCCAAGACGGATCGTATCTGGCGGAACTACTGCTCGCGAAAGGCTACGAGGTGCACGGGCTGCTGCGCCGTTCCTCTTCCCCGCAGCATTCCGCATGGCGTCTGGAAGGGATCAGCCGCGAACGCTTCAGGCTGCGATACGGCGATGTGACCGACTCGGCCTCGCTGCTGAGGCATCTGGAGGAAGTCCAGCCCGACGAGGTCTACCATCTGGCGGCCCAGAGCGATGTGGGCGTGTCGTTCAGAGTGGCCGAGCAGACCGCCAATGTCACGGCCTTGGGGACACTGCGAGTGCTGGAGGCTTTGCGTGCCGTCTGCCCCGGCGCGAAGTTCTATCAGGCGTCGTCTTCTGAGATGTTCGGAGAGTCGTCGCCGCCGCAGAACGAGAACACTCCCTTCCACCCTCGCTCGCCCTACGGCTGCGCCAAGGCTTACGCCCATCATGTAACCGTCAACTACCGCGAAGCCTACGGCATGTTCACCGCCAGCGGGATCTTGTTCAACCACGAAAGCCCTCGCCGAGGCGAAAACTTCGTGACCCGCAAGATCACCCGCGCAGTGGCGGCCATCCAAGCCGGCCTGCAAGAGCATCTGTATCTAGGCAATCTGGACGCCCGCCGCGACTGGGGCTTCGCAGGCGACTACGCCGAGGCCATGTGGATGATGCTGCAGTCGCCCGAGCCGGAAGATTTCGTGATAGGCACAGGCGAAGCGCATTCCGTGCGAGACTTCTGCGAGCTGGCATTCACCGAAGCCGGCCTAGACTGGCAAAGCTATGTGCGCCACGACCCCGCCTATGACCGCCCCTCCGATGTGGACTACCTAGTCGCAGACCCCTCCAAAGCCCAGCAAAAACTAGGCTGGAAGCCCCAAATGAGCTTCGGCGAGCTAGTAGCCGAAATGGTCCGCTCCGACCGCGAACGCCTCCGCCGCTGGCAGCTCCGCCGAAAGCAGTAAATGAACTCCATGGCAGGCAGATCAGTCAGAAGAATTCTTGCGCTGCTGCTGGCTGTGGCTTGCCTGGCTATAGGCGTTTCAGGTATCACAGCAGGGGCATCTGCTGAAAATTTGCCTCAAAAAGTTAGATTAGTTGGAATTGAAGTAACTCAAGGCGTGCAAGATTGGATGAACAGCGTAACTCTCGTGCAAGGCAGAAAAACCGCAGTGAGGGTATTCGTGGAAGCTTTTGACAGCGAAACTTCTGGAAAGATCACAGGTCACCTTGATATAGAAGACGGAGAAGGGAGATTGCTCAAGAGACTTTCCCCGATCAATCCTGATGGATCAATTCAACTATTGAGCAGTGTGGCAGAGCACCGCGCTGAATTCAATTCTTCTCTCAATTTCGTCATTCCGCATTCTTTGACATTAAACGAGAATGAAGACGAATTGACAAGAAATTTCAGAGTTGCCATTTCTGATAGCGAAATAGATTGCCAAGATTCTGTTTATGCTAATAATTCTTGCCAGGCAGAGGTAATTTTCCATAAAATAGCGAGACCGAATGTTTATATTATGAGAGTGCCAGTTGAAGAAGATGGAAATTATGTGCTGCCAAGCATTGAGCGGAGCATAGAACAGTGGCATCGCATAAAAGATATCAACCCCCTTCCCGATATAACTCCTAAAATTGTTACCGTGCAGAAAGAATTAGATAATGCTTTTCCGTTAGATGTAGATTTGTCGTCGGTATTGTCTGAATTGGGAAAGCAACGCAGCAAAAGCGAGTTGTTAGATGAAAATGGTGAAGTCATAACACTTGACGGAGATATATTGGTTCTCGGTATTTTAAATGGTTCTTCAACTAATCCCAGTGGCGTAATTGGTATAGCAGAATTTGATGGGAATTATGGCACATCGTTCACAAGCAGGGCACCAGACAAATTTGATTTTGAGATAACGCGCAACGCGGGTGCTCACGAATTCGGACATTTGCTCGGCTCGCTTCATTTGAAGCATCCTGAAGAAGTGCCTTTGTGCGGGACTCGATATCCTGAAGAGGGCGACTCTCCAGACTACCCTTACTTCCAAGAATTGGAAGGTGATTTGGTTCCAGCCATCGGGCCTATAAGCCCAAGCGCCTCCGCTCCCACAAGGGACATGAACTCTGAGATATGGGGGTTGGATGTAAGATTTGCAGCATTGGCATCGCAGGATGATTCTTTGTCAGAAAGCATAGTGATTAATCCTTATGTTGTTCTTACAATAGCTGGGCCATGCCAAATTTCTTCACCACCCGCCCAGAACACATGGATGGATAAGTATCATCACGAAAAATTTATCAATAACATCAACAGTCGTTTTGGCGACAAAATCTTGAAAGCAGATTCAACAGCAGAAAAAGTTCCAGTAGATTATTTTTCGGGGCACATTACTTTCAATGAGTCTGTCTTTCCCGAAAAAGCTGAATTCGTCTCTTTATTTTCAATAATGGGGGTTAAAAGTGAAGGTTCTTTTGACACTAAAACGGTTTCAGTGGAAGGTTTTGATGCCCAAGGGAATCCTGAAACATTATACTATGACAGATTGGCCATAGAATTGCGAGACAGTTCTGGCAATTCAGTCAGAAAAGCGTATTTTGATATATCCAACCCGGTTATAGATGAAGGCGCAGAAACCACCCCGCTCAAATTTTCTTTTGATGTTCCAGTGTATGATCCTCCTGAATATGAAAGTTTTGCCGTCACTATCGGCGGGAGAGAAATATGGGATCCCTATCCTGAGTACGACTTTTCAAAATTGACAACAGAAGACGCAGTCGTGGAAGGCAGAGAATTGGCATCTGCAGTTCTGTCTCCCAACGCACCTTCTGTTGAAATAATCTCCCCATTGAGACCTGATCATGCTTTTGAGGGTGATACGATCGATATTGCTTGGCGCGGAAGTGATAGCGACGGAGACGATTTAACCTATGAGTTGTATTATTCAGTTGATGGCGGCAATACATTCAGGCTTGTGCTAAGCGATACTGCTGTTACAAGTTTCAGTTTGAATCGAGATGATTGGCCTGGTTCTGATGAAGCGCGTTTCAGAGTATCTGTTTCAGACGGAACTCGTTCGACATTTCAAGATTCAGTAGTTTTCTCAGTGCCTGAGAACAGATCCCAAGTTTGGATAGACGATCCCCTGGACAACGATGTATTCACCTCAAACCAAGGCATTGTACTGAGTGCGACTGGATACGACAATGAAGATGGAATTTTGCCGTTCTCTGCGTACAGATGGGAAAGCAGCATTGACGGCGATCTAGGCATCGGAGAATTCGTTGTTCTCTCAGCTGGCGATCTTTCAACCGGGTCTCACAGAATAAAGGTGACCGCAACAGATAGCTCTGGAGCAATTGCGCCCAGAACTGTGAACATAACGGTAAGGTAGATCTGCAGGAGTTGCGTCAGGCAGCCAGACGGCCACTGAGAACTTTTGGAAATCCACCTCTACCGACAGCGTTTTAGGCCTGGCGGAAGCATCGGCACCGTCGGACGGCTTTGGGCTGTGAGGATTGTTCTATATTGGCACTGTCTCCCCATTTGAATGTGAAAATAGCTGTTGCCACCTGTTTTCAGGTTGGCTCCTAGCGAGCACAGGTTTGTCGGTATGTACTGCTGACAGTTATTTTCTCCTAATTGTCTATTTCAGGAGCGATAATGTAAGCAACATTTCTGGCGGGGTCGACAAAGTTATTGCCAATTCGTCCTTTTTCCCATTCTTGGAGTTGATTAGTTATCCCCCAGCAGTGAACTGTCGTATCTGTGTATAGAGCGCATATATACCAGTATAAACCCGGAGAAAGTGATACTATTTTTTCACTTTCATCCAAATCAAAGAAAAAAGGCCCAATTTCTGTAGCTTCTAGAATCCCGCGACTGTTATCACCCCAACAGGTTACTGTACTCGTTGTGCGGAAAGCGCAGGCAAATGTGCTTCCAGTTACAATACTAGTTGCATTATCTATATCAAGAACCTTTACAGGTATTGAAGAACCTTTAGTAGTACCATCACCAAGTTTTCCCGAATACCTATTGCTGCCCCAGCATGAAATAGTTCCATCAATATGAAGTGCACAAGTGTACGACAGGCCAGCTGAAATAGCTACTACATCCTCAATATCCACGACCTTTACAGGAATTGATGAATTGTTTTCATCTGTAGGATTTGCCGAACTTATGTATGCGGCATTTCCTAGTTCTCCGTAGTAATTGCGTCCCCAACACGATACTGTGCGATTATTATGCAAGGCACAAGTGTGCTCATATTTGGAGGAAACAGCAATAGCATCAGTGATTCCGATTACTCTTGTAGCTATGGGTGTGTCACTGAATGTCCCATTTCCTAGCTGACCGTATTGATTTCTTCCCCAACATGAGACTGTTCCATCAGAGTGAAGAGCGCAAGAGTGATCGAAAGCACTAGTTATAGCGGTTGCATCACTAATATTACTGACTTTCACCGGCTCTATTGAATTTTCAGTACTTCCATTTCCCAACTCTCCATAGTAGTTGGTTCCCCAACAGTATATTCTCCCATCGTTTACCAAAGCACATGCATGTGCACTGCCTACAGATACTGCAGTCGCATCAGTGATCCCTGGTATTTTCCTAGGGATGGACAAATAAGCAATTTCCTGTTCTGTTGGATCTTCGATATATCCTCCCCAGCATGAAATGGTTCCATCCCTATGAAGGGAACAAGTACTGATACTGCCCGCTGAGATTGCTATATTACCCAAAAGCGGTGGAGGCAGCGTTGTGGTAGTAGTCGGCAGTGCTGTTGTTGTCGGAGTCGGCCGGGGAGTTGGTATAGCAGATTGCGCAGTAGTGCTGGGTGCGACTGTCGTCACAATGGTATCAGGTGGCGCGGTGGGCTGTGTGCTGTCGCTGCTGGTGGCGCAGGCTGTTGCTGTTAGTGCCGCGATGGCTAGAACCGGTATGCTTAGCCGGTGCTTGATTGATATTGCCCTAGCGGTTCTCATGTTATTGGACGATAACACGCAACAGAGAGAAGGTCAAGCCTTGCCAGATTTGAACGCGAGAATTTGGACACTATAGCCTCTGATGGAATAGAATTTCAGGTGGTGAGTTCAGACTGGTGAAGCGATAATATAGGCCAGGTTCGTGTTTGGATCTGTGTAGGTTCTGCCTGATTTGCCGCTGAATAGAGACCCTTCTGGATTTTGGATGACAATATCATAACCCCAGCAAAAAGCAGTAGTGTCTGTGTGTGTTACGCAAATGAAACCCACTTGAGTAGACATAGAAGTTATTTTGCGAGTGTAGATAAGTTCAGTCGGAAGAGTACTGCACACTGGCCATCCTTCATTTTCAGGATTTGCCTCTAGTCCCTCAAGGTGGATTGAATGCGGGCAAGTCTCAGCGCGGCAGTCTGGCACACTGTATTTGTTGTCTCTTCCTATACTTCCTTCTAGCCACATTGAGAAATTGTCATGGAGGCAGTTGAATACACCGTATTTGTCATAGCCCCAGCAGGTAGCCGTATTGTCGATTCTCAGAGCACAAAGAAATTGAGAATTGGTGTGCAAAGACATGGCTCCGCTCACTTCGGGCACTCTTATGGGATTAGTAGAAATACGATTTAAGGAGACTGGGCTTATAGAGAAATCGTAATCATCACTCCTAAGGTAATATCCTAAAATTCCGAATAAGTTGCTGCCCCAGCAGGAAACGCCTCGGTCTGCGTGAATAACACAAGAGTATTCGTGGTCAACTGCCACTGAGATAGCATCTGTGATGCCTGTTACTTTGACAGGTGTAGCAGAATCGTCAGTAGTGCCGTCTCCTAGCTGTCCGCTTCCGTTGCTGCCCCAGCAAGACACGGAGCCATCCGCATGAAGAGCGCAAGAATGTCTACCACCAGTAGCTACCTGTATCGCGTCATAAATGCCTTTTGCTTTTACGGGAACATAGGAATAAGGCACCTCTATAGTGTTATCAATGCCAGCAGAGAGGTTTTCGACATATGCAGGAACAGAAGAATTAATAGTGTTCCCGCTACCTAACTGTCCGAATTGGTCACTGCCCCAGCAAGACACAGTGCCATCTGCGTGAACAGCACAAGTATGCTCACTAGCTGCGCTGACACCTATGGCATCAGCAATGTTTGCGACTTCAACTGGTGCTGAATTGCCTTGCCAGCATGAGATAGTTCCATTGGCATGCACAACGCACTTACGATGTGTGCCCGCTGTTATTGCTATCGCTTTAGAAATACCAGCCTGCTTGCTGGGAATGTCATCATCAGATATTACCCTGTTGCCGCTATCGCTATTAGGATAAGCTCCCCAACAATAGACAGAACCGTCCTTGTGAAGTGAACAAGAACTGAAATTGGAAGTCACCACAGCGATATTGTCCAATAGCGGTGGCGGTAGCGTGGTTGCCGGCAGTGCTGTTGCGGTAGTCGGCGGCTGAGTGTCCGATGCTACGGTTGTGCTGAAGGAGGTTGTAGTTGTTATAGGTGGCTTGGTTGTGGTAGTTGGAGGCTGGGTGGCAGACACCTCAGGTGGTGGAGTTTCGGAGGTCCCAGTAGTGCTGGGCGAGGCTGTCGTTGCTCGTGTCTCAGTCGGTGCGGCGGGTTGTGTGCTGTCGCTGCTAGTAGCGCAGGCTGTCGCTGTTAGTGCTGCTATGACGAGAACAGATACACTGAAACGGTGCTTAATTAAAATTGCTCCGAATGTTCTCATGCCACTAGATAATAACACACATCAAGCAGCAAGTCAAGTCTTGCCAGACTGGTAAGAGAGGCCAGCCGAGGCGGGCCGCTCGAGAGGCAAACCGCTCAGGAGGCTATTCAATGATGGCTACTGTGTCGCCGCTGCCTACTGAGTCGCCTTCTGAGACTTTGATTTCTTTTACTGTGCCGGCTTTGTCGGCGTTGATGTTGTTTTCCATTTTCATTGCTTCTAGCACTAGCAGGGGCTGGCCGGCTTCTACTTCGTCGCCGACTGCTACCAGCACGGAGATGACTGTTCCTTGCATCGGGACTGTGATGGTTCCGCTGCCGCTTCCTGCCAGGGATGCTCCTGCTGAGGCTCGTCGGGTTCGGACTGCTTGATCTGCGGGAGTTGCGTCTGGCAGCCAGACGGTTACTGAGAACTTTTTGGAATCCACTTCTACCGACAGCGTTTTAGGTGTTGCGGAAGCGTCGGCACCGTCGGGCGGAGACGGCGCAGCGGCGGTTATGTGGCTCAGATCCAGCGTCTCTTCCACCCATTTGGTGGAGTGCGCTAAGCTGGCGAAGTCGTCGTGCTGGAGGATGGCTATGGCGGCTGGGATGGTGGTGGCCACTCCTTCTACCGACATTTCTTCCAGTGCTCGCAGGGTGCGCCGTCTGGCGATCTCGCGGTCGGCTCCCCAGCAGACCAGCTTGCCAACGAGGTTGTCGTAGAGCGGGGACACCTCGTCGCCTGCCTCGTAGCCGGTGTCAAAACGAGTGCCGTAGCCGTCGGGCAGGCGCAGCGAACTGATCGTGCCAGGCGAAGGCAGAAATGCCCCGCCAGCAGGGTCTTCGGCGTTGACACGGACTTCAATGGCATGGCCTCTGGGCCGCACATCCGCCTGAGTGAGCGAAAGCGGCTCGCCTCGGGCGATGCTGATTTGCTCTGCTACGAGGTCTATGTCGAACACCATCTCGGTCACGGGGTGCTCCACCTGCAAGCGGGTGTTCATCTCCAGATAGTAGAACTGCCCGTCTTCGTAGAGAAACTCCACCGTGCCGGCGTTGCGATAGCCGCAGCCCAAAGCCACTGTTATAGCAGCTTGGCCCATCGCTTCCAGAATCTCAGGCTCTATGCCCGGCGCAGGGGCTTCTTCTATGAGCTTCTGATGGCGGCGTTGCGCCGAGCAGTCGCGGGTGCCCAAGTGCACGCAGTTGCCGTGAGCGTCCGCCAGAACCTGCACTTCCACATGGCGAGGAGCTTTGAGATAACGCTCCAGATACAGCTCATCACGCCCGAAAGAAGACAGCGACTCACGAGCGGCCGAAGCTATGGCAGCGTCAATGTCTTCCCCTTCGTTGATGACTTTCATGCCTCTGCCGCCGCCGCCGAAAGCCGCTTTCACCGCCACTGGATAGCCGTGCTCTTCGGCGAACGCCTCAACTTGCGAAGCTTCGGTGACAGGGTCGGTCATGCCGGGCACGCTGTGCACGCCCACTTTCTCGGCTGCCTCGCGAGCAGAGATCTTGTCGCCCATTATCGCGATGGCATCGGGCGGCGGGCCGATGAATATCGCGCCTTGGCTGGTGACGGCTTCGGCGAAATCGCCGTTTTCGCTCAAAAAGCCGTAGCCGGGATGCACGCCGTCGGCCCCGCTCTGCGAAATGGCATCCAAGATGGCATCGGTGCGGAGATAGCTCTCTGCAGCAGTTTGGCCGCCGAGGGCGTAAGCTTCGTCCGCCAAGCGCACATGCAAGGCGTTGCGGTCGAGCTCGGAATAGACCGCCACTGTGGAGATGCCGAGTTCTTTGCAGGCGCGAATCACCCTGACTGCTATCTCTCCGCGGTTGGCGACGAGTATTTTTTTCATGGTGCTGTTTTCATAGTTCTGATGCTGGTTGATGCTGATTTATGGTCTTCGGCTGTTTTGCGCTTCCAATTCGGCGGCTAAATTATCCTACGGCAAATTGAAGCAATCTAGGCAGAATTGGCAAATATGAACCTGAAGCAACTCGGAGAAACACGCTTCAGCGAAGTGGAGTGGGTGGAGCGCACCGGTTCCACCAACGCCGACCTGCGCGAGCGGGCAGACCAAGGATCGCCTGAAGGCATCGTTCTGGTGGCCGACTACCAAACCAGAGGCAGAGGTCGCCGAGATCGCAAATGGGAATCACCCCCCAAAGCGTCTCTGCTGATGTCTATGCTGCTGCGCCCGAAATGCCCGCCAGAAGAGTTTGCGTGGCTGACGCCAATGGCAGGTCTGGCAGTTGCAGATGTTTGCCGAGAGACCACAGGCGCAGAGGCTCGCCTCAAGTGGCCGAACGATGTGGTGGTGGACGACATGAAGCTGGCGGGGGTGCTGGCTGAAGTGGTGCCTGAAGCGGTGATTTTAGGCATAGGGGTGAATGTGCTTTGGCCCGATGCCAAGTCGCAGCCGCAAGGTTTCAATAATGTGCCTGTCTCATTGAAGGCTTTGGCCGAACGCGGAGCAGAGCAGAGCAGTCTTTCACAAAACACAGACTTGCAAAGCCCAACCTCCGAAAGCACTGACTCGGTTGCCGAACTGCCAAGCCAGCTGCCAGATCGAGCCGATCTGCTTGTCAAGCTGCTCTGCAATATAGAGCAACGCTACGCCCGCGTCGGCCAGCCCGACTGGTCGGCAGAGTTGCGAGCAGAAGCAAAGCAGCGGTCGGCCACATTAGGCAGGCGTGTTTCGGTAACGATGACCTTGCCAACGGGAGACTTTCCAAGTGTCGCTCAAAACGAAATCCGAGGAATCGCCGAAGACATCACGCCCAACGGCTCGTTGCTGGTGTCCGCAGATGCCACACCAGAAGAACCAGCGCATCAGCTTGAAGTCACAGCAGGCGATGTTGTCCATCTTCGCTCTGAAGCAAGCTGATTTCCAATCTGGAAACTAGGCAAGCTAGGAACCAAGGCCAAGTCTCTCAAAGCTCTGGCCGCCCTAGCAAAACTCCGCCTGCCTCAAGCTTCAGAATAATCTCGCTTCAAGGCTTGAAATCAGCCGCTTCAAAGATAGGATAAGCGCGGTGGCAAGAAGAAGAGACAAAGGCAGCACAGCAGCCGATATTCAAAAAGACGCCTCGCGTGCAGTGCGCCGAGCAGCGCGAACAGCCGAGCAAAGCGGAGCGGCCAAGCGTTTCCGCCGACCCAGCCTGGGCTTCCCGGCGATTATCGCCATAATCGTGGTTCTGGGCGTGGCATTGGTGGCGTTCGCCGCTAACAACCGAGAAACAGCAGCCCGCCCCCGCCAGAACGAAGACCACTGGCACTCGCCCTATGCCGTCTGGGATTGCGTGAATGGCGGAACCGCCGATGACCCGATTTTTGAGCCGGTTTTCGACTCCAGCAGAGACGAAGAAGGCATCCACTCGCATCAGGACGGCGTGATACACATACATCCGTTCTTTGACAGAACTGCCGGAAGGAATGCTCAGGTGCGGGCATTTATGAGAGAGATGGGCGGCACGATATCGGAAGAAGGCATTGAAATGCCCGACGGCAGAATACTCGGCATTGAAGAAGAGCGAACAATCGTTGACGAAGAAGGCAACCCAGTTTTGGATGAAGACGGCAATGAGCAGACGGAGACCGTGCCTGTGGAGTGCGACGGAGACCCCGTGATCATCCAGATCGCCCGCTGGCATCGCTCTTCCCAGCTGGAAAGAGACCCGGTGATCTACACCGAAGACCTGGAGGATGTCAGGTTCTTAGCCGACCAAGAGGCGTTCGTGTTCGCTCGCGCCCCTGAAGGCGCAGACATTCCGCCTCCGCCAGAGGATCGCGTGGAGCTCGGGCGAAATCTCAGCCCGCAAAGCGTGATCGACCCGAATGTGGAAGGCACCGAAGACTACGGCACGGAAGACTTTGATCCCGATGCAGTAACTGAGGCAGAGGATGAGACAGAGACAGAAGCCCCGGCTACTACTGCTTCTTCCACCACAGGTGCCCCCGAACCTCCAGCAACTACGGAAGCTCCGACAACCACGGAAGGCTGAAGCCAGCCTGTGAAAGCCGTTTTGCTAGTCGGGGGTTTCGGAACTCGGCTTCGCCCTCTCACGCTCACTCGTCCGAAGCACATGCTCCCGATCGGAGATCGTCCGATGCTGGAGCACATCATGGCTTGGCTTCGCAGCCAAAAAAGCCAAGATCCTGAAAGCCGACACCCGCCTCTCATTGACGAGGCGATTTTCTCAATGGGCTACCAGCCCGACAGCATAATCCGCGCCTATCCCGGCAACATCTGCGCCGACATGCCCTTCACCTGCGCTGTGGAGCCGGAACCGCTAGGCACGGCAGGGGCACTCAGGTTCGCTGCATCACAAGGCAACATAGCCGACACATTTCTGGCGATGAACGGCGACATTTTCTGCCGAATTTCCTGCGCCGACATCGTTGAACAGCATCGCCGAAGCGGGGCCGAAGCCACCATTGCTCTGACTTCTGTGCCAGACCCTTCCCAGTTCGGCGTGGTAGTGACCGATGAAGGCGGTCGCGTGCTGAGCTTCGTGGAAAAACCGCCTAAAGACGATGCCCCGAGTACATGGATCAACGCAGGCATATATGTGATGGAGCCGTCCGTGCTCGCACGAATTCCAGAAGGCCGCCCAGTGTCGCTGGAGCGCGAAGTTTTCCCCCAGCTTGCAGCAGAAGGCACTCTGTTCGCGTGCCAGAGCGAGGCGGCTTGGCTTGATGTCGGCACTCCAGAAAGCTACATCAAAGCTCAGTTCCTAGTCTCCGACAGCGGACAAATGCGAGGCGCAGAGGTGGCAGCAGATGCTGTAGTGGAACGCTCGGTTCTTCTGCCGAACAGCCGAGTGGCAAGCAAAGCTGTAGTCGAAGATTCCATCGTGGGAGAAGGCGCAGTTATCGGAGAAGGCGCAGTTATTGAGGGCAACAGCGTGGTGGCAGACTGGGCTGAAGTTCCCCCCGGAACGCGACTGAAGGGTGCCCGATACCCCGACTAAACTAATCCCACCCGAAGAGGACATAGCAAGAAGGCATAGCAAGAAGGCATCGCAAGAAGGCATCGCAAGGGGGCGCAGAAAAATGGAATAGCAAAAAGGCGTAGCAAAAGGAGCACAGACGCAGAAAGCACAGCAAGCAGGGGTTTGGGAGATAGACACACAAAGCACAAGCACAGAAAGCACGGCAGCAAGGGAGCGCAAAATGTCAGACAGCCAGCAAAACAACAATCTCCAATGGCAGCTCGGCGACATCAAGATCACTCTGGTGCGAGAAATATTGTCGGAAACCGACCCAGCCCAGATGTTCCACGCAAGCTACAACGCAGACGATGTGGCCAAGCACGCAAACTGGCTCAAGCCGCATTTCCTCAACGACAACGGGCTGTTCCACTTGTCCATTCACGCTTTCGTGCTGGAATCCGAGGGCCAGACGATAATGGTAGACACCTGTCTGGGCAACCGAACCATCCCCGGCTTTGACAGAATCAGCAACATCGGCGACGGTTTCCTCACCGCCCTCTCAGACGCCGGCTACGAACCCGCCGACATCAGCACTGTCGTCTGCACGCACCTGCATTTTGACCATGTGGGCTGGAACACCATGCTCAAAGACGGCGAATGGGTGCCAACATTCCCTCACGCCCGCTACCTTTTCGGCAAGCAAGAATACGAGTTTTGGGCGGGCACAGAAGAAAAAGGCTTCGCTTTCACCTTCGGCGATGCCGTCCAGCCCGTGGTGGATGCTGGGCTGGCGGATTTAGTGGAAAGCGACACTCAAGTCACGGGCGAAGTCTGGCTTGAACCCACGCCGGGGCACACCCCTGGCCATGCCAGCGTGCATCTCTCGTCTGGAGGAGACGAAGGCGTCATAACAGGCGACATGGCGCACCATCCCATTCAGTTCGCCGAGCCGCAATGGGGCATGGACGCAGACGACAATCCGCAGATGGCCACTCAGACCAGACGAGATTTCGCCAAGAAATACGGCGACACCGATGTGACCATCTTCGGCACTCATTTCGGCGGCCCCACCTGCGGCCACATTTGCTCAGCAGGAGACAGCTGGGAATTCAGGGCGGCTGTTTGAGGCAGCTAACTTGCCCGGTGCTGGACGTGGGTTGCTGAGACTTTTGCTGCGGCGTGGGAGACGGCTGTTTGAGACGACTGGCTTGCTCGATGCTGGGCTTGCTTGGCATCTGCTATTCAGCATGGGGCAGCGTCGAGAATTCAGATTTGGGGAAATTCAGCTTTACGGCATCTGGCTGAGCAGTTCCTTCGCCAGCGGGGGCAGCAGATCTCTCCAGTCGCCCACCAGCCCGATGTCGCAGGTTTGGAAAATCAAGGCTTCGGGGTCGGTGTTGATGGCAACGATAGTGCCTGCCGTGCGCACCCCCACAGTGTGATTGAAGTTCCCTGCGAGGCCGACGGCTATGTAGAGACGAGGGGAGATGGTGTGGCCCGTAATGCCGACTTGACGGGCGCGGGGCATCCAGCTTTTGTCGGTTACTTTGCGGGTGGCGCACAGGGTGGCGCCTAGCTGGTTGCTGAGATCTTGCAGCAGGGGATAGTCTGCCGGGTCTACGCCTTGCCCGATGCCAATCACCACTTCGGCGTTGGCTAGCTCGTCGCTGTTGTCGTCGCGCTGGCGAGAAAGCAGCTTGATGCGATTGCGAGGAGTGCAGGGTTGGGCGGAGATGGTCGCTGGCTCGCTTTCGCGGGGTGTCAGAAGAGGCAGCACGCCGGTTCGCAAAGTCGCCATCTGCAGGGGCGAAGAGCAGAAAATCTCAGCCACCAGCTGTCCGCCGAAGGCGGGCTTGTCGGCGACGAGACGGTGCTTCAGTAAAGAGTCTTCAGATACCGCGAAACTGCTGCCCACATCCAACCCGATGGCATCGCCCACGAGACCGGCTTCCTGCTTGGCGGCAACACGCGATGCTACCTGTCGCCCCCACTCCGTGCTAGGAGCAAGCAGTGCCCAGACAGACTCTTTTTCTGCCCAGCAAGAAACCCCAGCCGCTATGTCTTCTTCCAGCAGAGGGGCTGAGTTTGCCGCCTCAAATACGACCCCTTCGTCTGCTCCGAAAGAACCCAGTTCTTGGGCATCGGGCAGATGCGGACCCAAAGCCACGACTTTCCCGCCGATTTTAGAAGCCAACCCAGCGGCAGCCCCGAGCAATTCTCTGGCGACCCGCAGGCGATCAGGCTCAATTATCACGCCGATGGCTGGCAGTGGTTCACGCAGCGATGGGTCGTGCTCGGCTGAGTTCTGCTGAGTCGCAGAAACTTTTGCTCGGTTTTCTTCGGCACCCGAAGCAGCACTGTCCGAACCAGCACTGTCTGCATCAGCATTGCTGGCTTCCAAGGCTCCTCGCTCGGCGCAATGCCGAACAGCCCTCTGAATCGCCGCCTCCAAATCTTCGCTGCTGCTGTCTGCGACATTGCCATCTGAACCATTGTCATCTTCGGCACTTCCTTCTGCGCCCTCGTCATTTGCGACATCGCCATCGTCACCTGTCCAAACGATCAGCCTCTCTCTTTCGTTCTGCACAATCCGCACCTCCCCCACAGAGGTAGGGCTGCCTTCTTGCCCCCATGGGCTGCTTTGGCCTGTGCTTGTCCCCCCTGTGCTTGTCCCCCCTGTGCTTGTCCCCTCAGTGCCAGTCCCCCCGGTGCCAGCCGAAGCTTCATCGGCGATGTCTGCCGCGCTGAGCTTGGTGATCAGGCTGCCGTCCTGCTCTGCCCACACTTCTGGCTCTTTTACCTTGCAAGGCGCGCAAAGCCGTTCGGCGCACGACAGCAAAGCCGGCAAACCAACCTCAGCCAAGCTTCGCTCGTCATCATGCTCTAGCTCCAAGCGCAAAGTCTCGTCATCCAACTCCAACCTCCGCACGCCAGCGGCAAAAGGCAAATCCAGCAGCTCGGCGATCTGTGGCGGCACTTGGCCTGTGTCTGCATCCAGCGAATTGAGCCCGCAGAGAATCAGGTCGTAAGGCCCCGTATGGCGGATAGCGGCGGCCAGCGCACGGGCTGTGGCTAAAGTGTCGGAACCGGCGAAAGCCCTGTCGCTCACATGAATGCCGCTCATGGGGTAGCCGCTGGCAGCCGCAAAAGCCAAAGCCTCGCGGCACACCGTGTCGGCGGAATCCGGCCCCAAAGTCATCACCGACATCGTGCCGCCGCTCGCTTCGGCTATCTCGTGCCCTTTGGCCACTGCCCTGCGGCAGTAGTCGTTCATGTGCAGCACGCCTTCTCGCACCAGCCGCCCATCGGGGCCGAGACGCATCTCTTGGAAGACGGGTATCTGCTTCGCCAGAGCCAGCACCCGCAAAGGGCGCGCAGGCGAGATTTGCTCTGTCAGCACGCTTCGCTCAGCGGTTCAAGCTGGTCTCTCACGGCATGCAAGTGCGTGGTTTCATTGAGTGTTGAGAGGCGAAGGGTGTTTGTCCAGGCGTTGGTGCGCAGGCGAGTGATGGAAGTGTAGGCGGGTTCAAAGAAGAACATGGTTCCGAGTTCTATCACATGGGTAGCGATGGCGTTCACCGTGCCTCCGTGCGAGACGATCACAACCGTGTCGTCTTCATCGCAGCTTTCCTTCAGCCGCACGAAGCCGGCTTGCACTTCCTTCCAGAAGGATTCCGGATCCATGAAGCCGAGGTCGTCCCATTGCCTGTTTTTCATCTTCTGATAGATGGGGTGGTTCTCTTTGCGCAGCTCCTCAACAGGTATGTAGGTGTCGGACGAGCGGTCTATCTCGGAGAACTCTTGGATCACCTCAACATCCAGCCCCAGAGTTTCGGCTAGCGGCGTGGCGGTTTCCACTGCTCGGCGTTTCGGGCTGGAGACTATTCGGGTGATCGGCTCGCAGCCCAGCCAAGCGGCTAGACGGCGGGCTTGTTCCAAACCGATGGGGCTGAGCGCTGGGTCGGCTACGGTGTCGGAATTTTCCACGCGCAAGGGAAGAGCGTGCCGCACCAAGATGAACTCCACAAACGGCTATTCTACCTAGCGACTTTGAAATGCTTGGAGCTAGATACCTGTTTTTAAAATCCTTCTACTATGTCGCCTACCCAACGTCCGTCTAGTTCTACTCCTGAGAGCAGGACTGAGGCATCCAGCAGGAACTCTAGTGCTTCGCTGCAAGTGGCGTCAAGATCGCAGGCTATTACTATGCCTCTGCGGCTGTGGTCTTGGCGCACATGCCATGTTTCGGGCATCTGCAGACCGTCGGCGGCTAGCTGTCTCACTGCGTAGCGGCCTTTGGGGTGAGTAAGTCCGAGAACCATAGGCTCGGTGCGACTGCGCTTTTGGTGAGATGGCACCCATGTGGCAAACGGCACATGCGGCCCCCGAGCCGAAAAAAGCTTGCGAAGAGGCGGGTCCCAAACCATGTCGTTGTCGTCCTCGTCAAACCAAGGCTTGAAGTTCATCCAGCTGTGCGCCTTAGAATCACGAGTCGCTTCGGCGATCTCCCCCATCTTCCCCAAAACTTCAACGAGATCATCTCTGCGAAAAAGTATCTGAGTATGTCGCAACGCCATATATGCCTCCCAAAAGGTTCTTTTGTAAATCTACTTCCATCTAGCTACAAGGTGAGGCGGGGGGCGGTGTGTCTTTTTTGCACGACTTCAATGGTTTAGCGAAAAAACCTATACGGCAAAAGGGTAATGCGGAGGCAAAAAAGATGCGCCGTTGCCCGCCGTTGCAATAGCAAAAACCTTCCTAGCTAAAACCTAGCTAAGCAAAAGCTCAGCTTTCCAGTCGCCGAGCGATATCCTCACGCAGCTCACCCTTCGCCATTTTTGCGCCAGACGAGCGGGGGATGGTGTCTACTATCACTAAGTGCTCGGGAAACCATTCTTTGCTCACGCCTCGGCTGCTGAGATGTTCAGTCAAACCCTTTAGATCCAAAGTCGCTCCCTCACGCAGTTCCGCATATACAGCTACTCGTTCGCCGAAGACTTCATCGGGGGCAGCCACGGCTGCTGCTAGGCGAACGGCGGGGTGCGTCATCACTTCGGCTTCTACGGCGGGGGCCGAGATGTTTTTGCCGCCTCGGATGATGAAATCCGAAGTGCGCCCGACCACTTGCAAGCAGCCGTCGGTGAAGCGCACTATGTCGCCCATTAGCATCCAGCCGTCTTCGGTGAACAGCTCGCCGTTGGCGGCATCGTCATCGTAGTAGCCGAGGGTGGTCGCAGGGCCTCGGCAAGCGGGCACGCCTTGCTCCCACCGCATAAGCACCGCCCCGGTATCGGGGTGAAGCAGTCGCACATTCATTTCTGGCACGGGGCGACCGCCGGTGTTGAGACGCACCTGCTGGGAGTCGTCTATACGAGTGCCTGTGAGCACGCCTGTCTCGTTGGAGCCGTAGAAGTTGAGCAACACAGCCCCGGTCTGCTTTTCAAACTCTTGCGCTCGCTGCGGCGGGATGGCTTCGCCGCCGGTGAACAGCACCCTAAGCGAGGTGAGGTCGTGTCGCTGGAGGTCGGGCGAGTTGAGCATCATAATGAACTGGGTGGTCACGGCGCAGAGCACAGTGGCTCGCTCGCGCTCAATCAGTCTCAGCATCAGTTCTGGGGAGAAGCGGCGCATGAGGATAGTGGGAATGCCTAGAGCGGCGGGTGTGAAATGCGTTGTCCAGAGCCCGAATCCGAACGGTGCGGGCACCGCCACGCAAAAGCGGTCTTCGGGCGTGAGCGCGCCGTATGCCTCGGCAAGCTGGTGGAAATAGAACCAGCGGTTCTGCGTCTGCATCACGCATTTGGGCAGCCCGGTAGTGCCCGATGTGGAGTTGAGCAGAAACAGTTCAGACGGACCTAGGCGATCGGGGAATTGGGGATCGGTTTTGGTCATCCCATTTGCTGGGTTATGATCTTCGCGGGAGTCGGCTTGAAGATGTTCGGGGGGTTTTTTGTCGACTAGAGGTAGGTTGCGCCGCTGTGCTTCCAGTTCTCTCTGGTCAGCTTGAAGATGTTCAGGGGGTTTGTTATCGACCGAGACAAGCAGACCTTCGACTAGGTCATTTTGGGTCAGGTCATTTGGTGTCGGGTTGTTTCGGGGCAGGTCATTTTGAGCAATGCCATCTTGGTTGAAATCATTTCGGTTTGCTGTGTCTAAAACTTCAGCGATCCTGATGTGATGTCGCAGCTTCGGGTGTTCTCCGCGAAGGCTCTCAAACAGGCTTTCAGGGGTGTCTAAATTTTCAGGGGAGTCGCCTGTCTCTTCCTCCAGAAGCTCCACGAATGCCACAGCTTCGCAGCGTCCTACTAGGTGCGAAAGCTCTGCCCGCCCCGCCCGATGCCCGATGCCTACCACTATCAAACCAGCCCGCTCAGCAGCCAGATACACAGCGTGCAGCAATCCGCTGTCGGGCAAGAACACCACTATCCGCTCAGTGCGCTCAAACCCGAGCTTGGCGAAAAACATAGCCAGCCGCCCTGAAAGCGTGTGATAGCCTCGCCAATCCCAACAGCGGTCTTCTTCAATGAAGGCGAGGTGATTGCCTTTGGGGGAGACTGGGGAGGTAGCAGTCTGAGAGGCAGGGCGTGGCGAGTTGTTTGAATGCTGGGGAGAGCCAGAGTGAGAGGAGTGCTGAGGAGAGGCGGCGGAGTCAGTTTGAGCGGCAGCGTGGCGCGCCACTATGTCGCTCAGAGTGTCGGTGCCCCACCAGCCTGCTTCTGTGTATCGGCGCACAGTCTCTTCGTCGGCGCAGAGGTTGCGGCTGCTGGTGGGCTTGCCAGATGGCCAGTGTTTCAAGGCAGGCTCCTCGGCAGAGCGTGGTGCGGCTCGGCAGATGCATTCTGTGCTTTAGTCGGTGATTGCTCAGATTTGCGGCTCACAGCACATAGTCTTATCGGAGTAAAATCAAAATAGCGGCTAAGGGAGTGATAAAACTCATTTGAAGCAGGGCAGCAAATCGCAAAAAATCTAGTCAAAACGACAACCTTGCCAGCACACCAATTCCAGCAATCATTCCAAACAACATCCAGCAGAACACAGCAAACCCAGAAGGAGACGCAAATGAGAATCGGCATCAACGGCTTCGGCCGCATCGGGCGAAATTTCTACAGGGCGGCAAAGCAGCGAGACGCTGAACTGGAGATAGTCGCAGTGAACGACCTCGGCTCGGTTGAGCTTATGGCGCACCTCTTGGCGCACGACTCGGTGCACGGCAGCTTGGGCAGCGAAGTCTCGGTGGATGGCACTGCTATCCGCATCGGCGGCGAGAAGTTGGAAGTGCTGGCCGAGCGCGACCCGTCAGCACTGCCTTGGGGCGATATGGGCGTGGATGTGGTCGTGGAATCCACAGGCATTTTCACCAAGCGCAGCACGGCTGCCGCTCACTTGGACGCCGGCGCCCGCAAGGTCGTCATCTCAGCCCCAGCCAGCGATGTGGATGCCACCTTTGTTGTGGGCGTCAATGACGGCGACTACGACCCTAGCAACCACCATGTCGTCTCCAACGCTTCATGCACCACCAACTGCTTCGTGCCTCTCGTGAAGGTGCTTGACGACGCCTTCGGCGTGCAGCACGGGTTTATGACCACCGTCCACGCCTACACGGGCGACCAGTCGCTAGTGGACGGCCCGCATTCCGACATGCGCCGTGCCCGTGCCGCTGCCGTCAACATCGTGCCGACATCCACTGGCGCAGCTAGGGCTACGGGCTTGGTGCTTCAGGCTATGAGCGGTCTGCTGGACGGCGCGGCTTTGCGAGTGCCTGTGGCTGACGGCTCCATCACCGATTTCGTAGCCGTGCTGAACGCCGAACCCAGCAGAGACGACATCAACTCGGCTTTTGCTGCGGCTGCCTCTGACGGGCCGATGAGCGGGGTGCTGGAGTATTCGGATGCGCCTTTGGTTTCCAGCGACATTGTGGGGTCGCCTGCTTCTTGCGTGTTTGATTCGCCTTTGACTATGGCGCACGGGAGCTTGGCTAAGGTTTTTGGATGGTATGACAACGAGTGGGGCTATTCCAATCGGCTTGTTGATCTTGTGGCTTTGATTGGGCGTGGCTAGGGGATGAAGCCGTTGGAATCTCTGGGGGAAGTGGCAGGGAAATCTGTGCTTTTGCGGGCGGATGTTAATGTGCCGTTGGTGGATGGAGAGGTGGCGGACGATTTTCGTATTCGTGCTTCTTTGGAGACATTGATTTGGTTGCTGGAGCGGGGGGCGGATGTTTTGCTTTGCGGGCATCTGGGGAGGCCGAAGGGGGAAGATCAGTCGTTGTCTATGGCACCTGTGGAAGCGCGGCTGCGGGAGTTGTTGGCTGAGCAGATGCCGGATTTGCCTAGCAGTCGTCTTGCGGTTTTGGAAAATCTGCGGTTCAACTCTGGGGAGACTGCCAACGATCCTGCATTCGTGGCCGAGCTGATTGAAGGTCGTGACTTTTATGTAAACGATGCCTTCGGAGCTTCGCACAGGGCCCATGCTTCCATTGTCGGCCCGCCGCAATTTCTGCCGTCTGCGGCGGGGAGACTGCTGGCTAGAGAAACCGAAGTGCTGTTGGGTTTGCGCAAGAAGCCTAGCCGTCCGTTCGTTGCCGTGCTTGGGGGCGTGAAAATCAGCGACAAGCTGGGTGTGGTGTCGTCGCTGGCAGAGCGGGTAGATGCTTTGCTAATCGGAGGGGCGATGGCTTTCACTTTTCTGGCTGCGAAAGGGCATGATGTGGGCGCTTCGCTTTTTGAGCCGGATTTCGTGGAAGAATGCTCCAAGCTGCTAGCCAGCGATGTCCGCCTGCTGCTGCCGACCGACCTTGTAGCAAAAGGCCCAGACGGCCAAGTCCAGCAAACTGGCGTGAACCTGTCAGAAGGCTGGGCTGGCTTTGACATCGGCCCAGGCACAGCAGCAGAGTTCGCCGACGAGATAAGCGAGGCAGGCTGCGTGTTCTGGAACGGCCCGATGGGAGTATTTGAAGACGACCGCTTCGCCGCCGGCACAAAAACCGTAGCCGAAGCTGTCGCCGACACCGCCGCTTACACCGTCATAGGAGGAGGCGACACCGCAGCCGCCGCCAAAGCGTTCGGCTTCGCCGCAGAAAGCCTTGCCAAAGAAAGCATTAACGCAGCCGCCTCAGATTTCGACCACACCTCCACCGGCGGAGGAGCCTCCCTAGAACTCCTAGAGCACGGCACCCTCCCCGGCTTGGCTGTTCTCTCGTCTTGATAGTAGAATGTGATTGATGGGAGCATCTGCCATGAAGTTGATCGTCGTAATGCACGAAGCTGAAGAGGGCGGCTACTGGGTAGAGGTGCCTTGTCTAAAAGGCTGTTATTCAGAGGGTGAAACCATTCAAGAAGCGCGAGCGAACATCACGGAAGCAATTGAAGGGGCTCTGGCTGTGCGGAAGGAACGAGTGGAAAGAGGCGAAGCAGAGAGATTTCTGAGGCTGCCTGAAGATCTGAAATTCATCGGCAATTCTGAAGACAACATGTATGCTTGGGCTGCCCTTCACAACTTTTGGCAGATATGCGGCAGCGAAAATGGGGCATCTGCTCACCTGCCGTCTTCAATATGAAACTGCCTCGCAAAAAAGCCCCCAAAGCCGCCGCCCAAGCCGACGAATCGTCTGCCAGCCCGCAGGCCGACGGCCGCAAGCCGCTCATCAGCGGCAACTGGAAGATGAACCTCAACCATAGGGATGCCATCCAGCTAGTCCAGCAGCTCTCTTACGCTTTGGAACCTGATGACCACGCCAGCGTGGAAGTCTCAGTCCATCCGCCGTTCACCGCCCTTCGCGCCCTGCAGACCGTGCTAGATGCCGACCGAATCCCCATAGCTCTGGGGGCGCAGAACTGCCACGCTGACGACGCTGGCGCATTCACAGGCGAAGTCTCAGCGGGGATGCTGGCAGCCTTGGGCGTGAGCTATGTGATAGTCGGCCATTCCGAACGGCGAGAGCTTTTCGGCGAGACCGACGAAGATGTGGCAGCCAAACTCCAAGCCGTCTTCCGCCACGAAATGGTGCCCATCCTCGCAGTGGGCGAAACCATGCAAGAACGGATGGAAAACTCCACGCAAAGCAAAGTCGCAGGCCAGCTTGTCAGCGCGCTAGCCGACCTCAAAAAAGACCAATGCGCCAGCTTGGTCATCGCCTACGAGCCGATCTGGGCAATCGGCACAGACCGCTCGGCCACAGCCGAAGACGCCGAAGAAGTCTGCGCTTTCATCCGCTCGCAGCTCGCCGAGCACTGCGGCAAAGCCACAGCCGAGAAAATCCGCATTCAATACGGCGGCTCGGTCAAGCCGATAACCATAGCCGAGCTGATGGCGCAGCCCAACATAGACGGCGCGCTAGTAGGCGGCGCCAGCATCAACGCGGAAGATTTCGCCCGCATCGTCCGCTATCGGTATGAGGGTTAGCTAGATGTTTTGACGGCTAGCTTTGACGGCTAGCTTGTGCTGGTTTGGTAAGTTCGGGTGTCGGAGTTCCAGGCGATGGTTTGTGCTGACCTGGAGTAGATATAGGTTGTGTCTGAGGGGGCAATAGCGGTGAGGGGGCGGTATTGAGGGTTTGTGCCTGTTGTCAGGCGGGTTTGTGCGGCTGAGTTGCATGGCAGCCAGATCCGCCATGCTCGGGTTTGGGCGCTGTAGTTGGCTATGGCCAAGATGGCTGTGTCTGCGTCGCAGTCTGTGAGTTCGTCTGCTAGAAGGAATCCTGTGCTGCCGCTTGTGATGGCTTCGGGGATGCTGATGATGTTCCAGCCTGCGGCTAGTGTGGTTCGCCGTGTGCCTCTTGCTAGATTGAGTTCTTCTAGGTCTTCCCGCGATATTGCTTGTTCGGTGCGGAATGTCAGCATTGTGTCGGCTGGGATGGGTCTGCTGGCGTCTGTTAGTCGTTGCCAGGTTTGTGTTTGTGTGTCCCAGGCGTAGATGGCTTGGTTGGAAGCGAGACCTAGCGTCTGTCGTATTTGAGATAGCGTGGTGCCGGTTCGTTCAATGGTGAGCGTGTTCCACAGGGAACTGTCGCCCCCACCGCCACCCGGGACAGTGCTGGTAGTAGTGGTCGTGGTCGTCGTGCTGGTAGTCGTCGTCGAGCTGGTGGTCGTCGAGCTTGAGACGCAGTAAAAGGAGAACACTGAGCGCAATGCTGGTGGAACGGGTCCTGTGAATTGGAGTTCCAGTGAATCTGATGGGGCAAATCGTTGACGGCAAATAGTGAAAACCCTAATTTTCCCGCCTTGGGATGGTGTTAAACGATCTAGTTCTGCGGGTATGCTGCCTGTGAGATCGTTGTGGGCGAGGTAGAGGCTTGTGAGGTTTGCTAGGTTGCCTAGTTCTGCGGGTATGTTGCCTGTGAGATCGTTGTACGAGAGGTTGAGGACGGCGAGGTTGGCTAGGTTGCCTAGTTCTGCGGGTATGCTGCCAGTGAGACGATTGTTGTCGAGGAGGAGGCTGGATAGGTTGATGAGGTTGCCTAGTTCTGCGGGTATGCTGCCGGTGAGACTGTTGTGGGCGAGGTAGAGGCTGGTTAGGTTTTTGAGGTTGCCTAGTTCTGCGGGTATGCTGCCAGCGAAATCGTTGTCGGAGAGGTAGAGCAAGGTTAGTTTGGTGAGATTGCCTATCTCTGCGGGTATGCGGCCAACGAGCTCACTGTTACCGAGGTGGAGCTGGGTTAGGTTGGTGAGGTTGCCTATTGCTGCGGGTATGCTGCCATAGAACGCAAAGAACTGGGAGTCGCTGGCATCGCGGACGTTTAGAGACGAGACTCTGCCAGAGGTTACGGTGATTCCTTTCCAAGTATTTATTTTCTGTGCAGTTGTGCCCCAAACCCTCAAAGGGTGCTTCGACTCTCTCAGGGGGTGATCTGAGGATAGTTGCTCGCGGTTCCCTATCGCATTAGCGTTGATTGCCCAGTGATTTTGCATGGCGACTAGGGCTTTGCAGTCATCTACTAAATCATTGTTCGTTCCAGGAACAACAGGATAGGCAGTCGTGTCCACGAAAGTCCCATTGGAGCAGTTTGTTGAAGACAACACGGGAATGGTTATAAAGGAGGGAAGAGGAGGCGGTGGCGGTGTAGGGCTTGAGACGCAGTCAATCAAGAACAACGAGCGTAATGCTGTTGGAACGGTTCCTGTGAATTTGTTTGGGCAAATAGTGAAAACCCTAATTTTCCCGCCTTGAGATGGCGTCAAACGACCTAGTTCTGCGGGTATGCTGCCTGTGAGATCGTTGTGGGAGAGGTAGAGGCTGGCGAGGTTGGCTAGGTTGCCTAGTTCTGCGGGTATGCTGCCTGTGAGATTGTTGAACGAGAGGTTGAGGACGGCGAGGTTCGTGAGGTTGCCTAGTTCTGCGGGTATGCTGCCTCTGAGACGATTGTCGTCAAGGTAGAGGCTGGTTAGGTTTGCGAGGCTGCCTATTTCTGTGGGTATGCTGCCAGTGAGGTTGCTTGAAGTGAGGTTGAGAGTTGAAACTCTGCTGGAGGAGACAGTGATGCCAGCCCAAGTGCCTATTTTCTGTGTTGTCGTGCCCCAGCTTCTCAGAGGGTGATTGCTTCCAAGGTTGTTGGCGGCCCAGTGCTTTTGGATGGACACAAGGGCTTGGCAGTCGTCTACAAGATCATTATTCGCCCCAGCAACAGTTGGGTAGGTTGAGGTGTCGACGTAGGTGCCGTCTGTGCAGCCTGTTGCTGATAGGAGCGGAAGCGGGTTCTGGGTGGAGGCTGGCGATGAAGAGAAAACAGCGATGAGGGTTGTGGCTGCCAGGGTTGCGATTAGAGTTGCAGCGGCTGCTTTTCTAAGTAGTGGCTGAATCATGATTCCAATCCCAGTCTGCATAGTCTCATCCTAGTCTCTGCATAGTCTCAAGTTGCTGCTATAGGGCAAGATTTTCTGCGTAAAGTCAGGAGCGTGCTTTATATCCAGCAAATGTCTCAAGCAAGTGCACAAACTAGCCAACTGCTGATAAGCTAGTCTCTCTATGTTCGTTCTCACGCTTTGCCTGCAGGTCATCTCCGGCGTCATCTCAGTCATCCTCGTGCTGCTCCACAGCGGGCGCGGGGGAGGGCTGTCCGACATGTTCGGCGGCGGCCTCGGCGTAACCGCAGCGGGTTCCACTGTGGTCGAGCGCAATCTCGACCGCCTCACCGTAGTGTGCGCCCTCATCTTCGGTTTCACCACCTTGGCGCTGGCGTTGATGATAGACGCCGTTTAGCGCAACTGGTTGGCGGCAACCGGTTAGCGGCAACAGCACGGCGGCAACAACATAGCGGCAACTGCTCAGCAGCACATATCCCACGGCAGAGACCGAAACACCCTAAGTCGGAGTGGCGGAATTTGGTAGACGCGCATGGTTGAGGGCCATGTGTCCGATAAGGACGTGGGGGTTCAAGTCCCCCCTCCGACACTTCTGCTAACTTTGTGGATGGCACAACAATCCGCAAAGCAGGAGGCAGAAAAGCATGAAATCGTTTGAAGGCAAGGTAGCAGTGGTGACTGGGGGAGCCAGCGGGATGGGGCGGGCGTTCGCTGAGCGGTTCGGTTCGGCAGGGTGCAAGGTAGTCATCGCCGATGTGGAGCAGGGCGCGCTCGACGCTGCGGTAGACGAGATGACCGAAGCCGGCATCTCCGCCACCGGCGTCAAGACCGATGTGTCCAAAGCCAAAGAGATGGACTCTCTGGCCGATCAGGTGCTGACCGAGCACGGGCAGGTGAACTTGCTGTTCAACAATGCCGGCGTAGGCGGGGGAGGCTCAATGGAAGACCTGACCACCGAAGACTGGGAATGGATACTCGGCGTGAACCTCTGGGGCGTCATCCACGGGCTGAGGGTGTTCTACCCCCACATGCTCTCGCACGGCGACGGGCACATCGTCAACACCGCATCTGTGGCGGGGATGACTTCGTATTCCAACATGGCTCCCTACAACGCTTCCAAGCACGCCGTGGTGACCATCTCGGAGACGCTCTATGCGGAGCTGGCGGAGAAAAAGTCCACGCTCGGCATCTCGGTGCTGTGCCCTGGCATCGTGCGCACCAACATCATAGATTCCGAGCGCAACCGCCCTGAGCATCTTCGCCGCCCGTTCATTCCGCCCGAAGTCACAGAAGACATGGCCGGGCGAATGCAGCTAGTCTCCGAAATCTACTCCAACGCCAAAGAGCCGCCCTATGTGGCCGATCTGGTGTTTGACGCCGTGAAAGCCAACCAGTTCTACATCTGGACAGACGAAGTGTTCGCCGAAGCGATCAAAGAACGGCACGAGAGCATAGACAGCACGCGGAATCCCGTGTATCGGGGGAGCTTGATTGAGGAAGACAAGGGCTAGAGTTTGGGCCTGAGCCCCAAAGCTAGGCTCATTCAGCCCAAAGCTAAGCTCTTTCGGCTAAAAGTATCGCTAGCCAGAACAAGCCAGTGCCGATTACTGTTGCCGACAGGCAGCTCAGCCAGACATCAATGTGCCGCCAGCGTCTGAAAGACCTTGAAGCGTCAAAAGAAGCGGCTCGGCGGCGGCCCGTTTCGCCCGCTTCTATCTGCCAAGTGCTGGGCTGCCGCGATCTTTGGCGGTAGTAGCTGTCTTGCGTCCATTTGTTGATGGCCGAGTAAGCCAAAACCACTATCGCGCCTCCTGCTAGGCCGCCTAGGTGCCCGCCGATGGAAATGCCCGGCAATAAGAATGAGAGGAGTATGTTCAGCACGAGCAGGCCGAGCAGCCCCGACTCTCTTGCCAGATTGCCGAACAGCCGCTTGCCTACCAGCGCGCCCCCCATCAAGCCGAAAACCGCCCCAGAGGCGCCGACCGTCACAGCATTGGGATCCATCAAAAGCGCGCCGCAAGCTCCGCCCACCAGCGCGCCGAAATACAAGAAGAAAAATCTGGAAGCGCCTAGGTCTTTTTCCATTCTGTTTCCGAGCAGCCAGAGAAACAGCATGTTGAAGCCGATGTGGGCGATGCCGTGATGCAAGAAGCCGCTTGTGAATATCCGCCACCATTCGTCGCCTACTAGATCAATCACTCTTCCTAATCTGTCAACTAGCAAGGTATCCTCTGTCAAACCTACTTCCGGCCCCCACAGACCGTAGTCAATTTCAAACTGGGTCACTCTGCTCGGCCACAGGCTGCCGGAGGCTATGAGCCCTCGCACGAACACCGCCAAGTTCACAGCAGTCAGCAAAGCGGTGACGCTCAGGGCTGGCGCGCGGAATTGCCTCATCACAAATACGCTAACCTGAGCTAATAGACCTTAAGCATCAACACCCTGAAACAAACAGCAGATGAGCAGTCTTTTGAGAAGTCTTTTACTGGCGCATCAAGGCGGCTGGGACGAGTTCCTGCTGGTGGCCGGACCGCTGCTGTTTCTGAGCCTCGTGGTGTGGCTGGCAGCCCGTCGCTTCAAGACTGCCGAGACTGAAAGCCTGCCAGCCGAGAACGACCCCGAAGAGACATTCAAGAACCCAGGAAACCGAAGAGACCACATAGAGGAGCCAGCCCTGTGAACACATATCAGTCAGAGAAAATACGCAATGTCGTGCTCGTCGGCTCGCCCGGCAGCGGCAAAACCACGCTTGCCGAGGCCATGCTCTATCGTGCCGGCGTGCTCAACCGCATCGGCAATGTGGAAGCCGGCAACACAGTCAGCGACTTCTCGCCCGAAGAGCAGGAGACGCGCAGCTCGCAAGTCACATCGCTCATATCGTTTGAATGGGAAGACCACAAGATCAACCTGCTGGACACTCCCGGCTCCCTAGACTTCGCCGGCGAGATGGATGCCACCCTCAGCGTGGCCGACCTCGCTGTGCTGGTGGTGGATGCCACCAGCGGCGTGGATCACAGCCTCCAGCTGGCTTGGCGCAAGGTAGCAGAGGCGGGCATCCCCAGAATGTTCTTCGTGAACAAGCTGGACAGAGAGTTCGTGTCGTTCGACAGGGTGCTCAACCAGCTACGCGACAGCTTCGGCTCAGGCGTGGCCCCGCTGGAGCTGCCCATCGGCGAAGGGCCTGAGTTTCACGGCATCGCCGACTTGCTCACCGACCAAGCTTGGATCTACGACAGCGGAAAAGGCGAAAAGGGCGAAATCCCCGAGAGCATGGCAGCACAAGAGCAAGAAGTGCACGAAGCTCTGGTGGAAGGCATCGTGGTGGCCGATGACGACCTCCTAGAGCAATATCTGGAAGGCGAAGTGCCAGATTTGGCCACTTTGGAGTCGGTGCTCGGCCAAGGCGTGGCTGCTGCTTCGGTGTTCCCTGTGGTTTGCGGTTCGGCCACTGGCCCTGTGGCGGTGGATCGTCTCTGCGATTTCATCTGCGAGATAGGCCCCGAACCCAGAGGCATGCCCATCGGCGTGGGCGAAGAGAAAGTGATGCTCACTCCCGATCCCAATGCCGACCCGCTGCTGTTCGTCTTCAAGACCGTCATAGACCCGTATCTCGGCACGGTGTCGCTGTTCAAGGCGGTCACGGGCACTGTCAAGACCGACACCGAAGTGGCGAACACCCGCACCAAAACCTCCGAGCGGCTCAAGACCCTGCTCACTCTTCAGGGTGCGACCAGCATAGACCTTTCCGAGATAGCACCCGGCGACATAGCAGCCACTGCCAAGCTCAGCGACACCAGCACAGGCGACACGCTCTCGGCTTCCGGTTCTTCGGTCAGAGCAGAAATGGGGCCGCTTTCGCAGCCGATGCTATCGGTGGCCGTGGTGCCCCGCACCCGCGCCGATGAAGACAAGCTCTCTATGTCGCTGCGCCGAGCCTGCGAAGAAGACCCGACCTTGCGCTTGGAACGCAACGAAGAAACCCGCCAGACTTTGCTTTCGGGCTTGGGAGAGACGCATCTGCGGATGACGCTGAAGCGAATAGAGCGAAAATTCAATGTGGGCGTAGACACCATAGATGTGAAAGTGCCCTACAGAGAGACCATCACGAGGCAGTCTTCCGCCGAGGGCAAGCACAAGAAGCAAAGCGGCGGGCACGGGCAATTCGGCATAGCTTCGGTTCGCATAGAGCCGCTGCCCAGGGGAGAAGGCTTTGAGTTCCAAGACGAAATCTCAGGCGGAGTGATCCCGCGCCAATACATCCCTGCGGTGGAAGCCGGCATAGCCGAAGCCATGCAAGACGGCGGCAAAGTCGGCTACCCGGTGGTAGACATGAGAGCCGCCGTATATGACGGCAAGCACCACTCTGTGGATTCATCGGAGTTCAGCTTCAAAATGGCAGGCAAGCTGGCCTTCCAAGCCGCTCTAGACGCTGCGGCCCCAGTGGTGCTAGAGCCGCTTTCGCAGGTAGAAGTGGTCATCCCAGAAGAATGCATGGGCGATGTCATGGGCGACATCTCCAGCCGCCGAGGCGTAGTGCAAGGCACCGACGCAGGCGATTTCAGCCAGATAATAATCCAAGCCATAGTCCCCACCGCCGAGCTAGTCCGCTACGCCATAGACCTGCGCTCCATAACAGGCGGCCGAGGCTATTTCACCTCCGAACACGACCGCTACGAAGTGCTGCCCGCAGGGGTAACGCCCGTGACGCCCGCGGAAGACCGGCACGCCAGTCCGACTTGACAGCAAGGCTAGAATGTGGTAAATTGACACTGAGCGCACAAGGCGGTTGAAATGAACCTAAGTCACACCCCAGAGGTCAGACACAGATTCATAGCGACTCGCGTTCTTGCCGTCTTTACGGTTATCTGCTGTTTGAGCTTTATCGCCGTCTCAGCGCAGGCTGAAGCCCAGGAGTCTGGCGCAAGCGGAGGTGGCGGTTTCCCAGACTCGCGTGTTTTTGCCTTCGGCTCAATGGAGGACAGGGGGGAGTACATCTATTGTTTTGCCCATGTCACATCCGATGCAGCACAACCAGAAAGATTGCTACCCGGAAATGAGAGGTGCTTCAAGGAGAAAAACGGGGTAGAGCAGTTTAGTATCGGCAGTTCAGTTTCAGGAGCGCAAGCTAGATCTCAGACTATTATTGGGATGCATTTCGATGGACTACATTATACGCCACCATCATTAACAATTTTGGGTGAAAATTGCGATGGAGGTGTTCTCACTCTTAAAGGCTATTGGAGGGATCGTATTGAGTCTACGTTCAACGGTTGTTCAATTATTGAGCACTACTCAGATACCACAAACAGAGCGTTTTCCGGAAATTCATATATTTCCACAGGACTAGGTGATAACATGGGTGCATCTTTGCAAAATAGTGTAGAAAGTATTTCATATAGTGGGACATCAACGCCATCTACAAGAGTTGTAGCATTTGAAGTTACCCAAGGAATTCAAGATTGGCGCAATAGTATTAAATTAGTTAGGGGAAAAGAAGCTGTTGCAAGAGTATTTATTGAAACAGTAGGCAGCACTTCAGCTAGAAGTGAAGTTTCCGGCGCTTTATATTACACAGTTGCTGGAGAGACCGAAAGTCAGCCAATTAGTCCCATGAATTACGGAGGTAAAATAATTGTATTGAATAATGTAACTGCACGCAGAAACAACCCGGATTCCTCATTGAATTTTATTATTCCAGCTACTATTCTCTCAACAACTGAAGGAGACACTAGTGTGAGTTTTCGATTCGTTCCAACTGGAGTAAGTCAATTAGATTGCAGTCTTTGCAGCACTAGTGTAACTTATACATATGTACCTGAAACTGAAATTTATTTTGCTCCAGTTACAATAACAACAGGAACTGAACCTAATATCAGAACAGTTAATCCGCCTACCGAGAATGATTTGAATGAACAGTATAGTCGCATTCAATCTCTTATGCCTTTTCCACAATCAAGATATATACCGAGTACTTTATCAGGTTCGTATCATGTCAAAGATACAAATGACTTAAGTACAATAAACAATGCTTTACTTACTTTGTTAATGAGGACTACTAGCCGTGATCCCAATTCATTAATCCTTGGAATAATTTCTGGAGCGCCGCCAAGGAATACTCCAAGAGGCAAAGCTAAACTCAATGAAAATTCATCACCAAGTAATTATTTTGACAATGCTGCTGTAACTTTTGATGGAAATCTCAAAGGCAATATATCGTATGGATATGATCGCAATACTGCTAGTCATGAAATTGGTCATTTGTTTGAGCAAAGACATCCTGCCAGAGTGGCTTCTCAAGTAGGGGACAAGCCCCCTCCTGCTGGATTTTGCGGTGCTGAAGGATTTGCAGGAGATGATCCATATCCGCATCAGGTGGCATCTTCTTCTCTAGAAGGTGGATGGTTGCCAGCAATTGGCCCAACTGGTTCAAGCCAATCAGAAATTTGGGGTTTTGACACTCGACTAGCTCAACTAAATCTTGGAAATAGGCATTTTTCTTATGGCATAATTAAAGCTCTATTAACCTCTGTCGATCCTGCTCACAATGCATCATTCATGAGTTATTGCATAGTTACCAGTTCACTTTCTCAAAGATTGTGGATGGACGCTTTTCACTATGACAGAATTATTAGTGAAATGGAAAATAGAGCTACCACTACCACCACTACAACTCCACCGATTCCATTCCCTGGAATTCCACCGACTACAACTACACTCCCTGTTGTTTTTATTTCTGGAACAGTGCAAAGTCATCCAATAACTTCCACTCCTGGTGTAAGAACTTTTGCTGATGTTGTTTTTGGCCCAATGTTTTCGTCACATAGTTCCACATTAAGACCACCACCAATCAGTTCAAGGCTTCATTTGGAGATGTATGATGATTTGGGTAATACTCTTGTGAGCATACCTGTCAATCTCTGGGGTAGCGAAAATTCAGGACATCTAAATATTCAAGAAGATTCTGAAGAATTCTTCTTCGCTGCTGAAGTGTCAAATCCGCCAGAATACAAAAGTTTCGCACTTGTTGAATACACAGAAAATAGTGATAATATTGTATCTGGTGCTGAAACAAGTGCTTCATCAATTCTGGCGGAAGTAAAAAAATCAGACAATGCCCCTACTGTGTCAATTAATACCCCAAAAGTCGGGCAAACTTTTGGAGGAGATAAAGTTAGACTCTCATGGTCAGGAAGTGATGCTGATGGCGATACCCTTACATATAGGGTGTTTTACTCTGCCAATGGTGGTGTAAGTTACGATGTTGTCGAACTAGATACAACTGAAACATCATTAACTTTAGATAGGAGTATTTTACCAGGCTCTGATAACGCTAAGTTCAAGGTGTCTGTCTCAGATGGAGCTAGTTCAACTTATTCTGAATCTCCTGCTTTCTCGGTCAAAGCTAATCCGCCAAGTGTGCAGATTATAACACCTAGTAGTAACGCAGTTTTCACAGGCAGCCAAGGATTTGCACTGAATGCTATGGGCTATGATAGGGAAGATTCGATTTTACCTTCAAGCGCATTTCAGTGGCACAGCAGTATTGATGGCGAAATCGGACGAGGGAGTTATATATCGCTCTCCGCAGCGGAATTGACACCTGGCACACATGAAATCACTGTCAAAGTTATAGACACTTCAGGAATGGTGGCGACTGCTGTGCAGAATATTCAAATTAAACTAGTTAGTGAAATTCCAGAGGCTATTTCAGATACTGCAGCAGTGGATCTGAATGAAACTAAGTATATCAATGTACTATACAATGACATAGACAGTGAGGGTGATGTAAACTTTTCTTTATTTGAAATAACTGAAGCTCCTGAATTAGGTGATGCCAAGATTGAATTGTCACCAGAATTTATTTGGACAATTAAATATTCTGGTAACACGCGTGGAAAAGACTCGTTGAAATATCAGATATGTGATGGCATCGATCGCTGCTCGGAGGCTACATTGACAATAGATGTAGGTTTGTCTGAGTGCACAATTCTTGGTACTGAGAATGCTGATACTTTGTCTGGGACATCAGGAAATGATATAATCTGTGGGCTAGGTGGCGATGATCTCATAAGAGGCAGTGGAGGAAATGATATCATTTGGGGAGGCGAAGGTGACGATACCATATACGGAGGTCCAGGCGATGACACAATATACGGAGAAATAGGCGAAGACGAGATTTCCGGCAACAGGGGCAACGATAAACTTTTCGGTGGTGAAAATAGAGATACTATATATGGCAATACAGGCAACAACCTAGTTTATGGCGGTTCTGGTGCAGACAGTATATACGGTGGAAATGGAAATGATATTATTGAAGGAAATGAAGGAAACGATGAAATCAATGGAGGACATGGGAGTGACACAATTAAAGGAGACGAAGGCGAGGATAGCATTAGGGGCAGTAATGGAAATGACCAAATATGGGGTGGCAAAGGGAATGATTCACTAAACGGAGGAAACGGAGATGACACAATCTTTGGAGAGGAAGGTAGCGACACAATCACAGGGGGCAACGGCAATGATAATCTATACGGAGGTACAGAAGCAGATACCCTGTATGGAAATGATGGAGACGATACCATTGAAGGCAATGAAGGCGATGATCAGATCAGAGGTGGCGATGGTCGTGATACATTGAACGGCGGAAAAGGATCAGACACTATCCGCAGCAATTCTGGTGCTGACACAATTGACAATATTGAAGAGAATGATGTAATTTTAGGAGAAGACGACAGAAGTAATAGTATCGACTCAAGGTAGTTTGGATTGAAACTATGCGCATCGTGAGAAAACCTTTGACGTTCCGATTGGCAGTTGTTAGCGCAGCACTGTCAATTTTTGCTTTTGGGTGCAATGGCTCAAATGAGAGTGTTGATGGAACGATTGAATCAGCTAGCACTTCCACTGTTACCAGCACATCTCTTTTTCAAATTGTGACAACATTGCCAACTACTACCACTTCCAGTGATAAGCTAGTTGAAAACAATGATACAGCAGAGGAAATGAAGTTAGAAGACAGTGAGGTGTCTATTGAAGAAAATGGCATTTCGGGAAATGTTGCATCGAAATCCGACCAGATCACTACGCTTTCCGTTAGTGGTTATGTGTATTTTGCGGCAGGTTATAAACCATTCAATCCTGATGATGTCGTAGTAAATGCTGAATTTGATCGAATTTTTTTGACAGGGGGACGCAAATTTCCTGGTCCTCCTGATAATTCAAAATATAATTTGATATTTGAAAACAAAGAGAAGAATGTCATTAAAAAAATTCCAATAAATGTTTTGTGTGACCATTCAGACTATTTTGATGATAGAGTGGGCCAAGCCTTAGAAACTTTAACGCAGTCTATGTTTCCAACTAGATGCTTCTTCCTATCTTTTGTTGCAAATCCACCAGAATATAATTCTATAGCAATACAAGTGGATAACAATGTAAATTCTGCAAGCGAAAGCATTGCAAATGACAATAATGTGTTCGGAAAAATTTATATATCAGATAATGCTCCTACTGCGTCAATTGATACTCCAGAAGTTGGTCAAACTTTTGAAGGAGATAAAGTTGAACTTTCATGGATAGGAAGTGATGCTGATGGCGATACTCTCACTTATAGGGTGTTTTACTCTGCCAATGATGGTGAAAGTTACGATGTTGTAGAACTGGATACAACTGAAACATCACTAACATTAGATAGGAGCATTTTACCAGGCTCTGATAACGCTAGGTTCAAAGTATCTGTCTCAGATGGAGCTAGGTCAACTTATTCTGAATCTCCCGCCTTCTCAGTCAAAGCTAATCCGCCAAGTGTGCGGATTATAACACCTAGTGATAACGGAATTTTCGTAGGCAGACAAGGATTTTTGCTGAATGCTAGTGGCTATGACAGAGAAGATTCGATTTTACCTTCAAGCGCATTTCAGTGGCACAGCAGTATTGATGGCGAACTCGGACAAGGGAACAATATATCACTCTCCGCAGAGGAATTGACACCTGGCACACACGACATCACTGTCAAAGCTACAGACACTTCAGGAATGGTGGCGACAGCTACGCATAATATTGAAATTAAAGCGATCAGTGAAATTCCAGTTGAGGCAACTTTGCCTACTACCACAACTGCCAACGATAAGCCGATTGAAAACAGTGATAGTTCAGAGAAAATGAAGTTGGAAGACAGTGAGATATCTATTGAGGAAAACGACCTCACGGAAAATGCTGCCTCAACATCTGACTTGATTCCTACGCTTTCCGTTAGTGGTTATGTATATTTTGCGGCAGGTTATAAACCATTCAACCCTGATGATGTCGTAGTGAATGCCGAATTTGATGAAATTTTCTTGACAGGGAGAAAAAATTTTCCTGATCCTCCTGATAATTCAAAATATAATTTAGTATTTCAAAGCAAAGAGAACAGTGTCATTAAAAAAGTGCCAATAAATGTTTGGTGTGGACATTCAGACTATTTTGATGATGGCGAAGGCCAAGCTTTAGAAACTCTAATGCAATCTATGTTTCCAACTAGATGCTCTTTTCTGTCTTTTATATCAAATCCACCAGAATATAATTCTCTAGCTATACAAGTGGATGACAATGGAAATTCTGTAGGCGAAAGCGTTGCAAATGATAGTAATTTGTTCGGAAAGATTGACAAATCGAAAAACGCGCCAACAGTTTCCGTTTTGACACCAAAGGCTGGCCAAGTTCTTTCTGACAAAATAGTTGAGATCTCATGGACTGGCTATGACATGGATGACGATAATTTGGTATACAGAGTTTTATTTTCCGGTGATGGTGGCAAAAACTATAATATTGTTAAACTTGAAACTGAAAATACATTTATTTCTTTTGAAAAAATCTTCTTTTTTCACGATACAGATCAAGGTAGATTGATGATATCCGTCTCCGATGGCACGCAATCTACCTATGTAGAATCCGAGATTTTTTCCGTCACTAACACGGCATCAGTGAATATTCTGCAACTAGAAGATGGTGCTTCATATGGAAGGGGGCACTTTTTCACACTGGTAGCCGCTGTTACTGGTTATGAGTACGGCGAAGAGCTGAATTTTGTATGGCATAGCAGTTTGAGCGGTTTGCTTGGTAGCGTGACTGGGAAGCCTAGTGTCGGTGAATTAATTGCAGATCTTGAGTGGGGAGAACAGATGATCACGGTTACAGTTTCCGACGACTCTGGAAATTCTGCTTCAGATTCGGTTACCATCAATGTCGTATCCGATATTGAATAGACAGTGATACTCATACCATCACACTCCACAACTAAACTGCTATAAAGTCATTATCGTTATTTGACACATGCGGTAGCAACGCTATAAAAAATCTTCTTTTTGCGAAAAGTCTTCAAAGTCTTGCTCTGCCGCGTCTTCGTTGGCGTCTATTTCTTTTAGACCTCTGAGCACGAAGACGGCGAAGAGCAGGAAAATCGCCATCATAAAGCCAGACATCAGGTAGACCCAGCGCATTCCGAAGATGTCGCCTAGGCTTCCCCAGGCGAAGGCTCCGAGAGGGATGCCGCCGAAAATGCCCATCAGGTAGATGGACATAACCCGCCCGCGCACTGCTTCTGAGACTTGTATCTGCACCGCAGTGTTCACGGAGATAGCGATGGTTACATGAGCTATTCCCATGATGAAGAATCCCCCTAGTCCAGCCACATAGTTTGTGGTGGCTACTGCTAGGACTATGCCTACCGAATACACTGCGTAGCCAGCCAGAGCCACACGAGATCTCGGCAGATTGTCGCCGACAGCGATCAGCACCAGAGAGGCTATGACCGAGCCGATGCCCACAGCGGTGTAGAACCCTGCCAGTCCGACTTCGCCCACCTCATAGTCTTGGCGGGCCAGCCCTGCGGCAATCTGCACTAGGGCTTGGCCGAAGAACGAAATGGTGAATCCCACCCAGATGGCTTGCAGCAAGGGGCGGCGTGCTGCCACATAGCTGAGCCCTTCTTTGAACACTTTCATGGGAGGTTCTGTTGAAGGCGGCGCAGTCTGGCGAGGTCTGATGATCGCCACGACACCGACAAGTATCAGAAAGGTGGCCCCATTTACGATGAAGACCGTGCCTATTCCTACCAGAGCCAAAATTCCTGCCCCCACAAGAGGCCCCAAGGCGCGAGCGGCGATGAACTGGGCCGAGTTGAGGCGCACGGCGGTGAGCAGATGCTCAGGCGGCACGAGCAGCGGCACGAGCGACTGCCAAGCGGCAATCTGGATGCCCGAAGCAAGCCCTTGGCAAAGCCCTAGGGAGAGTATCGCCCAAGGCGTGAGAGCGTCATTCGCCCAGAGAATAGCGAAGCCGATAGTCACGAAGGTCTGCGCCGAGAGGGTGAACATCATCACTACTCTGCGGGAGGCCCGGTCGGCGATGACCCCTGCCACTGGGTTCAGGAGGAAGCCGGGGATGAGAATGGAGAATGCTGCTGCGCCCACCCAAGTGTTGGAGTCGGTGAGCTCGAACATCAGGATCGGCACGGCCAGCTGCTGCATCCATTGAGCCGAGTTGGAGACGAGAGCGGCCGACCAGAAGAGGGTGAAGTCTCGGTGGCGGAAGACGCTCCATTGGGATGTGGCTGCTGGCATGGAGATCGGGAGCGTCTTTCTGGCAGGAGGTATGGTTAAGAAGATTGCGGCGGGGTGCGGCTGGGATGCGGTTTTTGCGATGCTTGGGTGATTTTCGGTGAAGCTTCCTTTGTTGCCTCTGTGTATGCGTAGATTTAAACTTATTGCCGACAGCTTGAAAGGCGTGAAATGTTGGACATCGCAGTAACAGGCGGCATCGGCTCGGGTAAATCCACCGTTGCCGAGATGCTGGCAGCCAAGGGTGCTGTGCACTTGAACGCCGATGCCATCGTCCATGAGCTGCAGCAGCCCGGCGGGGCGGTCTTCAAGGCAATGGTGGAACGCTTCGGCGAAGGGATCGTGGGCGACAGAGGCACCCTGAACCGCCAAGCTGTTGCCAACATCGTGTTCAATGACGAGTCTCATCTGAAAGCCCTGAACGAGATAGTCCATCCTGAAGTGCGGGCCGAGATGCAGCGAAGGAGAGACGAGCATCTGCAGCAGGGGAGCGTGGTGATCTCGGAAATTCCTCTGCTGGTGGAGAGCCGTCTCAAGGCGGACAAGGCAGCAGCAGGTAATGAAGCAGCTCAGGAAGCATCTAGTCCAGCACAGCAAGCAGCAGCCCACGCCGATGCTCCGCCTCAGCCGAATTTCGCTGGCATAGTGGTGGTTGCGGCTAGCCACGAAGTCGTGATGGATCGCTTGCTCGGCAGGGGCGTCTCTGAAGAAGATGCCAAAAGCCGCATAAACAACCAAGCCAGCAACGAAGAGCGTCTGGCGATTGCGGATTTCGTGATAGACAACAGCGGCTCGCTGAGTTCCTTGGAAGCCGAAGTGGATCGCTGCTGGAACTGGATAATGGAATTAGCTGCTGAGTCGAAGTCTTCAACCAGTTAGCGGCAAATCAAGCCAAACTTAAATCAGCAATCTCAAATCAGCCATGACAAGCACAGCCACTCAAAACTCTGCCCAAGATTTCGCTTCAGCCAGTGCCAGCTTGCTTCGCCGCGAGCAGCCATTCGTGATGGTGTCGGATTTCCGGCCGGCGGGCGATCAGCCCAAAGCCATTGAGCAGCTGTCGCAAGGAATCCAAGACGACTTCCGCTTCCAAACCCTTCAGGGCATCACGGGCAGCGGCAAGAGCGCGACCGTCGCTTGGACGATAGAGCAGATCCAACGCCCCACTCTCGTGATCGCGCCCAACAAGTCGCTCGCCGCCCAGTTCGCCAACGAGATGCGAGAGTTCTTCCCCGACAACAGGGTGGAGTATTTCGTGAGCTACTACGACTATTACCAGCCCGAAGCCTACATGCCGTCGTCCGACACCTACATAGAAAAAGACTCCAGCGTGAATGACGAGATAGACCGCCTCCGCCACTCCGCCACATCAGCCCTGCTCACTCGGCGCGATGTGATAGTGGTGGCTTCGGTGTCGTGCATCTACGGGCTGGGCTCGCCCGACGAATACAAGCAGCAGATGCTCTTGCTGCGACAGGGCGAAATCATAGATCAGCGTGCGGCCCTGCGCCGTCTGGTCGACATGCATTACGAGCGCAACGACACTACCCTCCAGCGAGGCCGATTCAAAGTGCGAGGCGACACGATTGACATCCACCCCGCCTACGAGGAAGCCTTCGTGCGGGTGGAGCTGTTCGGCGACGAAGTGGAGCGACTGGCGCTGATAGACCCGGTGACAGGCGAAAAGCTGCAGACTATGGAAGAGGTCGTGGTCTATCCCGCCAGCCACTATGTGGCATCCCAAGAACGCCTTGAGGCTGCCATCCATCGCATAGAGGCGGAGCTGCAGCAGCGTCTGGCTTTTTTTGAAGCCGAAGGCAAGCTCTTGGAAGCCCAGCGTCTGCGAATGCGCACCAGCTACGACTTGGAAATGCTGCAAGAGACAGGCTTCTGCAACGGCGTGGAAAACTACTCTGCCCCTCTGGACGGGCGCGGCCCCGGCGACCCGCCGTTCACCTTGCTGGACTATTTCCCAGACGATTTCGTGACCATCATTGACGAGTCGCATGTAGCGGTCCCGCAGCTTCACGGCCAGTTCGCAGGCGACCGCAGCCGCAAGCTCACCCTCATAGAGCACGGCTTCCGCCTGCCTTCAGCCGCCGACAACCGCCCTCTGCAGTTTGACGAGATTATGGGCAAGCTCGGCCAAGTGGTTTTTCTGTCGGCCACTCCCAGCGACTACGAAAGAAGCGAGTCGGCGCAAATCGTGGAGCAGATAATCCGCCCCACAGGGCTGGTGGATCCCGAAGTCATTGTGAAGCCCACGAAGGGGCAGATAGACGATTTGGTGGAGCTGATCAAAGACAGAGTGGAGCGCGATGCTCGCGTGCTGGTCACGACTCTCACCAAGAAAATGGCTGAGGATCTGTCGGACTATCTGCTGGAGCTGGGCATGAGAGTCCGCTATCTCCACAGCGAGGTAGACACTTTGGAGCGCATAGAAATCCTGCGCGATTTGCGGCTGGGCGTGTTCGATGTGCTGGTAGGGATAAACCTGCTGCGAGAAGGCTTGGACCTCCCCGAAGTCTCTCTGGTGGCGATACTGGATGCCGACAAAGAAGGCTTTCTCCGCAGCGAGACTTCCCTCATCCAGACCATCGGCAGAGTAGCCCGCAATGTGGAAGGCCAAGTGGTGATGTATGCCGACGAAATGACGAATTCCATGCGCCGCGCCATCACCGAAACGCATCGCCGCCGCCAGCTACAGCAAGAGCACAACCGCGAACACGACATTCAGCCCCAAACCGTCCGCAAAGCCGTGACAGACATCCTCTCCATGCTCCGCCCCGAAGAAGCAGCGCCCCTCCCCGGCGGCCGCCAGCGCAGCAAAGTAAGAGATGCCGCCAAAGTAGCAGAAGAAATCGCCGGCCTCCCCAGCGATGACCTAGAACGCCTGATCCGCACCCTAGAAGAAGAAATGCAAGAAGCCTCCGCCGCCCTCCGCTTTGAGTACGCCGCCAGAGTAAGAGACGAAATCCAAGAACTAAAAAGAGAACTCCGCCACATGCGCGAAGCTGTATAGGAAACAGTCCTAGAGACGAAGTGAAGCTCAGGGTGTTCAGGAGGCTGAAAGCTGAGCAAAACGCAGCATTGGCGAGGAACAGGGTTGGTCATCATCCGCTATGGTTTTATGTTGGCAGGATATAATGGTCGTATGGCCAAGACAGCGAACTTTTATAGAGATGCCGAAGCTCTGGAGAGGGTGCGCATCAAATTGGCGGAGGCTGGCTGTGAAGAGATGATTCAAGGCTGTCTGCCCAGCAGTAATGGGGAATTCCGGTATTGCTGTGCTGCCAAGGAGATATGCGAGCCTAGTGGTGGTTCTCCTTTGAATTTCGCCGAGTTTTCTTCAACTCTGAAGCACTTCAAGGCGGGTGGCTTGTTCGAGCGCAGGGCTGGCGATGCCCACAGGGCGTATCTGTTGCGGTCGTGCATAGCGGAAGTGTCGCCGAAGATGGAAGAACTTGACACCGAAATCGTTCGTCTGGATGAAGAGCTTGATGCGGTTTTGGAGAATGGGGGTGAGGGAAGAGCAGAGCTTATGTCTGCCATCAATGATGCTGCCCGTGAAGTTGAAAAGCTTCAGAGTGCTGCAGCAGAGAAAGCAAAAAGGCTAGCCGTTGCCAAGCGAGAAGCTTTCTGCGATTCTGGATTCCAATGTCATCTCTCTTTTGGCCGACCCCCTCCCACGAGGCAAGAGCAAGCCGATCAAGAGATATTATGCTGAGCAGTCGGGCAAATACTCTTGGTATTACACCAAAACCATAGAGCGAGAACTCGCCGACATTCTAAAGCGGCAGGGGGGAAGAAAGCTGTATGGCGAAATTCGGGCGTTGCTGGCTTCAAGCGGCTCGAGGCTTTTGGAATGGTCAGAAGAAATGCAGAATGAGTTTGAAAGCAGCGAATTGGCGAGAGCTTTCCCTCGGAAATCCCGCTCAGACATCCGTGACCGACGCATAGCGGCTGCGTCTATTGTCTCAGGCAAGCCTGTCATTACCCATGATGAAGAGTTCTATAGGCGTTCTTTGAGCATCTCGGGTCTCAGTGTAATTTCATGGTATGGCAAGCCACGAAGAGGCGTAAAAACCCAAAAGCTGGGAAGAAAAGGGCGGACACGATAAACCGGTATCAGGCTGCCATGCCAGCAGTCTTCGGGCATTCCGAGCACAGCAGGATTTCGGGTAGATGTTTCTGCTGAGGCGGGTTTCGGGTTAGCCTGAAATGGATGGCTGAGAGACTTGTGGTTCGGGGGGCGAGGGAGCACAACTTGGATGATGTCTCGGTGGATTTGCCTCGGGATCGGATGATCGTGCTGACGGGGATTTCGGGGTCGGGGAAGTCGTCGTTGGCGTTTGACACGATTTATGCGGAGGGGCAGCGGCGGTATGTGGAGTCGCTGTCGTCTTATGCTCGGCAGTTCTTGGGGCAGATGGACAAGCCCGATGTGGATTTCATTGAGGGGCTGTCGCCTGCGATTTCCATTGACCAGAAATCCGCCTCGCGGAATCCTCGTTCCACTGTCGGCACGATTACCGAGGTGTATGACTATCTGCGGCTGCTGTTCGCCCGCATCGGGGTGCCGCACGATCCCGAGACGGGAGAGGAGCTTATCCGCCAGACGCCGCAGCAGATAGTGGATCGGGTGCTTGGCTTGCCAGAGAGCACTCGCTTTCAGGTGCTGGCGCCGGTGGTGCGGGGGCGCAAGGGCACATACCACACCTTGCTGCAGAAGCTTGCGGATGACGGCTTCTCGCGGGTGCTCATTGACGGCGAGGTTTACGATCTGGCAGAGGTGGCGGGCGTGGACGAGGAGGGGCTGGCCAAGCTGGGGCTGGCGCGATACGAGATGCACGACATCGCCGTGGTGGTGGATCGGCTCGTGCTGCGAGACGGACTGCAGCGCAGACTGACCGATTCGATTGAGACCGCGCTGGCGTTGGCAGAGGGCGTGGCGCAGATACAGATTTTGGGAGACGACACCGAATTCCTCACCTTCTCCCAGCACCTGGCCCGCCCCAGCGACGGCAAATCGTTTGAAGAGCTGGCACCTCGCAACTTCTCGTTCAACTCGCCCTACGGGGCTTGCGCCGAATGCGACGGTCTCGGCACGGTTTTTGAAGTAGACCCCGGCCTCGTGGTTCCCAATGAAGACCTATCCCTCGCCGAAGGAGCCATCGCGCCCTGGGCCACAGGCAATATGTCTTGGCACGACAGGCTCATTGACGCCGTTGCCGAAGAGCTGCAGGTATCCACGCAAGTGCCATGGGCCGACCTCCCAGACGACGCCAAAGATGTTTTTCTAAACGGCGGCCTAGGCGGGAAAGTCACAGTGCGATTCCAGAACCGCTACGGCCGTTCCCGTGTCTATGACGCGCGACACGAAGGCGTCATCCCGATGCTGCGCCGCCGGCACCAGGAGTCCACCTCCGACCGCAACAGGGAGCGCATAGAAAGCTACATGCGAGAGGTGGACTGCACCGCCTGCGACGGCGCCCGCCTGCGCCCTTTGCCGCTGGCAGTAACGGTGGACGGCTGCAACATCCACGAAATCTGCTCGCTTCCGATTGAAGACGCAGCCGAGCAGCTAGCCAAGCTCAAGCTCAGCGAAAGAGACCGCCTCATCGCCGAGCGCGTGCTCAAAGAAACCAACCTGCGCTTGGAGTTCCTGGTGGATGTGGGGCTGGGATATCTGTCGCTCTCCCGCTCGGCCGGCACGCTTTCGGGCGGCGAGGCGCAGCGCATTCGCTTGGCATCGCAGATCGGCAGCGGACTGGTGGGAGTGCTCTATGTGCTGGACGAACCCTCAATCGGCCTGCACCAGCGCGACAACGCCCGTCTGCTGGAGACGCTCACCCGCCTGCGAAACCTCGGCAACACCGTCATGGTCGTGGAGCACGACGAAGAAACCATCCGCTCTGCCGACCATGTGGTCGACATCGGCCCCGGCGCAGGCGAGCACGGCGGCAAGATCGTCCATTCTGGCACGGTGGAAGACCTCATCGCCAACGAAGAATCTCTAACCGGCGACTACTTGGCGGGCCGCCGCGAAATCCCCACCCCCGCCCTGCGCCGCCCGGCATCTGGCGGATGGCTCGTGGTAAACGGCGCACGAGAGCACAATCTCCAAAACATAGATGTGGAGTTCCCGCTCGGCTGCTTCGTGGCAGTCACGGGCGTGTCGGGTTCGGGCAAGAGCACTTTGGTCAACAGCATCCTCTATCGTGCGCTGATGCGAAAGGTCTATAAATCCCGCATGGCACCAGGCCTCCATCGCAGCGTGGACGGCATTGAGAACATAGACAAGGTCATCAACATAGACCAGCAGCCCATCGGACGCACCCCCCGCTCCAACGCCGCCACCTACATCGGCGTCTTCACTCACATCCGCAAGCTATTCGCCGCCGCCAACGAAGCGCGAGTGCGGGGCTATCAGATGGGCCGCTTCTCGTTCAATGTGGAAGGCGGACGCTGCGAAGCCTGCTCGGGCGATGGCACAATCAAGATAGAGATGCACTTTTTGCCAGATGTGTATGTGCCCTGCGAAGTCTGCCAGGGCGCACGCTACAACCGAGACACCTTGGATGTGACCTTCCGAGGCAAAAACATCGCCGAAGTGCTGGATCTGTCGGTCTCGCAGGCGTTGGAGCACTTTGAGAACCAGCCCGCCATCACCCGCCATCTGCAGACCCTGGCGGATGTAGGGCTGAACTATATACGCCTCGGACAGCCCGCCCCCACGCTTTCGGGCGGCGAGGCGCAAAGGGTGAAGCTGGCCAGCGAGCTTTCCAAACGCGCCACTGGCCACACTGTCTATCTGCTGGACGAACCCACCACAGGCCTGCACTTTGAAGACATCCGCAAGCTCTTGGGCGTGCTCAGCCGGCTGGTGGACGCAGGCAACACCGTGCTGGTGATAGAGCACAACTTAGATGTGATCAAGACAGCCGATTGGATCATAGACCTAGGCCCGAACGGGGGAGCAGGCGGCGGGCAAATAGTGGCAGAAGGCCCGCCCGAAATAGTAGCCAAGTGCGAAGAAAGCGCGACAGGGCAGTTTCTGAAGAAGATTTTGGTGTAGCGGTTCAGGGCCGCTTCGGGAACTGCGAAAAGTCTGGCTTCACTTTGTTCACATAGCTGTCGCGGCCGTGCTGGGCTTCTTCCGATAGGTAGTAGAGAAGAGTGGCGTCGCCAGCCAGCTGCTGGATGCCTGCTATGCCTTCATCGGCGGCGTTCATAGAGGCTTTGATCATCCGCAGGGCCAAGGGGGAGTGCTCCAGCATCCGCCGGCACCAGGCCACAGTCGTAACCTCTAGATCTTCCAGCGGCACCACCTCGTTCACCAGCCCCATCTGATGAGCTTCATCAGCGGTGTACTGCTTGCAGAGGAACCAGAATTCGCGGGCTTTTTTCTGCCCCACCTGCCGTGCCAGCAGCCCCGAGCCGTAGCCGCCGTCAAACGAGCCGACCCTTGGGCCAGTCTGTCCGAAAACGGCGTTGTCGGCAGCGATGGTGAGGTCGCAGACGATGTGGAGCACATGCCCGCCGCCGATAGCGAAACCTGCCACCATCGCCACTATCGGCTTGGGCGTGCGGCGCATCTGGATCTGCAAATCCAGCACATTCAGGCGGCCGATGCCTTTCTGAGCCACTTCGTCATCTCCGATGTAGCCGTCATCGCCCCTGATTCGCTGGTCGCCGCCTGAGCAAAAAGCCAAGTCGCCCGCGCCGGTGAGAATTATCGCTCCGATGCGGTCGTCATCGCGGGCACGCCCCAGAGCATCGCTCAGCTCAAACAAAGTCTGAGGGCGAAAAGCATTGCGAACTTCGGGCCGCCAAATGGTGAGCTTGGCTATGCCGTCAGAAGTGCCATAACGAATGTCGCTGTAATCGCCCTGCGGCTGCCAATCGGCACCCGGCTTGATAAGGCTGTCGTCAGGCAAAAGATTGCCACGCGGCGTATGCTTAGGGAACATGGAGATGCCTTTCTCTGGTGCTACTGCGGCAGATGTCTTATAGTTTGCAGCATAGTTAGCAGCAGATGCGCGGAAGTTCAGACAGCACGCTGACGCAGCCGCAAGAGAACTGCTACGAGGGCATCAGATAAGGCGTTGCCCGTTCAATGCGGAAGGCGGCCGTTGCGAAGCTAGCTCAGGCCATAGCTTTATGGTTGATATTTGTTGATGGTCGTGTTCCATGTGACACTGATAGGCAGTGCGGAGATGAAATAGGTGTAGAGGACATCATTTTCTGTGATGTCGGTAAGGGCACTTATTCTTGGGCTGGCTAAAAGTCGTCTTTGGACGCTCGGATGGCAGGGCAGGCTGAATTTCCAGGTGAGGCTGTCTACATCAAGGGCAGCAGTGATGATGTTGCCGCTAATTGACGAGCAGTCGAGCAGGCTGTCGTCAAACACGGATAGGCGGCTGCCAGAGGGCGTTCCGCCCGCGACCTCAGGCGGTTTGAGAATATTCCAGCCTCTATTCAGAGTCACTGTCACATTCTCATCGGCTATGCCAAGGTTTTGAGCTGTCAGATCGTCTTCGGCTACTAGTCCGCGTCCCCGATATGCGATTGCTTCGCCTTCGGCGAGCGAGGAAGCAAGGTCTATGTCTATCCAAAGTTGATGAACCGCGTCCCATCTGTATAAGCCGATGTCGGGAGACAGCCCTAGGTTGCCAGCCAACTCGCCAGGAGAACCTATTGTGCTGGTGACAGAGACTACATCCCAGGAAGTTTCATGCGAAAGAGTCCAGCAGTGGTCTGGGGGGCGGTCTTTCAGCACATAATTATCAGAGTCGTCCTTGGCTTCGAACAGAGCTTTCGGAATTGTGCCGCTGAAGCTGTTTGAGCACAATTCGAGCCAATCCAAGCTGCCGCCGTTTTCAGACAGCAATTCAGTCAGCGGCGTAAACTCAGTCAACTGGTTATCAGAGATATCCAAGTAATCAAGGCTTGCCAGTTGGCCGAGTTCTGCGGGCAGACTGGTGAGACTATTGCTCTGGCTGTGGAGAACACGGAGGCCTGCGAGGCTTAGGATTTGTGCTGGCAGGGTGGTGAAGCTGTTGCCGTTGAGCCAGAGCTGCACGAGGTTGGTGAGGCTTCCGATTTGTGTCGGCAGGGTGGTGAGGCTATTGTTGCTGAGTAAGAGTTGTTGGAGGTTGGTGAGGCTTCCGATTTGTGCTGGCAGGCTAGTGAGGCTGTTGTCGCTGAGAAAGAGATTTGTGAGGTTGGTGAGGCTTCCGATTTGTGTTGGGAGGCTGGTGAGTCTGTTCTCGCTGAGGTCTAGCCTTGTGAGGCCGGTGAGGCTTCCGATTTGTGTTGGGAGGGTGGTGAGTCTGTTCTCGCTGAGGTCTAGCCTTGTGAGGCCGGTGAGGCTTCCGATTTGTGTTGGGAGGCTGGTGATCTCAGAGTCGCTTATCGTTAGCGTAGTGAGGGCAGTGAGGTTGCCAAGCTGTGATGGAATGGCAGTGCTTTGTATGCCTGAAAGCGTGAGGCCGGTAATCCTGGCAGTGGTGCCACTTTGACCGACGGTCACACCACCCCAGGCCGACCCCGAGATCCCTGCGCCGAAAAGAATACTGGGCAGGGTTAGTTTTTGTTGGGTCGCCGTTCCCCAAAGGCGAAGAGGATTGTCGTGAGCAAGGGAATTGTTGGATGTCTGCGCAGCTAGTGCTCTTTGCATGGTAACTAGGGTCTCGCAGTCGTCAAATATATCGTTGTTTGAGCCATTGATTCTTGTGTAGTCAGAATGAACGAAAGTGCCGTCGGTGCAGCCAGCGATGTCCAAGGCGGTAAGAGGCCAAGAAATTATAAAACCACCTTGGCCCTGAGCCGGTGAAGCTGGGGACAAAGCCGCTAAAGCGGAAGTCAATAGAGCCACTGTGGTCAAGGTCGCAACTAGCAGGTTTCTTTGGTGAGCAACAGTTCTCATGGTCTTGCCTTTCTGTTTTCAAGTCGCCGGAGCTTGTGATGGCTAGCAGGCCAAAAGCTATCTCCTACCGACGACCTCTCGGTTTTCAGATATATTATAGTGATAAATTGTGAACTTTGTTGCTATTTCAGCTTTCAGCGCGCAGATTTTTGAGAGCTTCTGGCGTGGGTGTCATGCCAAGCCCTGGGGAGTGGGGGAGGAGGATGCGCCCGTTGGCAATTAGCAGGGGAGGAGCGAGGTCTTGGGTGAGGTGTGTGGCAGTGGCTAATCCGCAGGGGGCGTCGGCGAGGTTCAATGCGGCGGCGAAGTGGGTGGCGCAGGCTATGCCGATTGAGCTGTCTAGGGCGGACGAGACTGTTACTTTGACGCCCTCTGAGACGAGTTGTCGGCAGGTGGCTAGCAAGTGTTTCAAGTTTCCTAGCACAGCCGGCTTTACGACGGCAACGAGGATTCCGAGTTGGGGCAATTTTGACAGGTCAGACACGGATTTTATGCTCTCGTCTGCTGCCACAGCGATAGGGGATTGGCTGGTTAGTTCTGCTATGGCGGCTAGCCCGGCTGTTGGTTCTTCTATGTATTCAATGTCAAATGAGGCAAGACTGCGGAGAGCTTGCAATGCCTCCTGCGGCTGCCACGCCCCATTGGCATCCAGGCGGATTGCGATTTTGCTGCCGACTGCTTCTCGCAGAGCTCTCACACGGGCGATATCGCCTTCCAATTCGCCTCCGCCGACTTTGAGCTTGACGGCAGGGAACCTTGAGCTAGCTGCTAAGTTGCCAGCCTCGGCGACTTCTTCTGGGGTTGCTCCGAATATTAGAGCGTTTATCGGGATGGATTTGGGCGAAGTTTGGAATGCGGTTGCTGCGTTCAGAACCTTTGTGGCATCGGCAATATCTGAAGCATCGTTGGCATTGGAAGCATCTCCGGCACCGACAAGGAGATTATTGCCGCTCTCACGCCTGAGCCAATCGCAGAGGGGCATGTCTGCCTGCTGCGAAGCCAGATCACAGCGGGCGGCATCCAAAGCTACTTCGGCGACTTCAGCTTCATTGGCACCGGTGAGGATGCCGTTGTGCGGCATAGCCTGCCCCCAACCCTCAAAGCCATCGGATGAACGGAGACGGATGAGTATGCCTTGGCGGGAAAGAACAGCAAAGCGATATTTGAGGCAGTCAGTATCTTTCATGTCATTGTCTATCTCCAGAAGCGGTAGCAAGCACTCAATCCTGCTCGGCGAGAAAACTGGCGATGGCCATCAGCGTGGCAGCAGGGTTTTCAAGGTGCGCGCTGTGTCCGGCATCCGGTATCAGAGTGTGGCTGCCATTGGGCATCGCTTTGGACATCTCTTCGGCGATGGCAGCGAATTTGGCATCTTCTGCTCCTGCGATCCAAAGACACGGGAAATCCATATTTGCCAGTGCTTCGTGCAGAGGCTCCATTGTGCCTGTGCCGATGCCGCGAAGCGAAAGCGTCAAGCCTTCGGGAGAGTTCGCCAGACGCTGCTCGCGAGTGGTTTTAAAATCGGCTGGAGAGAGACGCTCGGCTAGGGACGCGAAAAGAGGCTGCGCCAGCCACGAATCCACGAATTGTTCCACGCCGTCCGCGAGAATGCTATCTGCCAGAGCTTCGTCTGCCAGCTTGCGTTTGTTTCGTTCAATCGGGTCGGCTATCCCTGGCGATGCTCCGATGCAGACCACCTTCGCGACTCTCTCGAGGCAAGCCACCGCTGCGCTCAATGCCACACGCCCGCCCATTGAATAGCCGACCAAGCTGGCTCGCTCCACGCCGAGAGTATCCAAGGAATCCCAAAGGCAAGACACGGTGGCTTCCATAGAAAAGTGTTCTATCGCGTGCGGCGTAGCGGCGTTGCCGTGACCAGGGAGATCTACGGCGAATACGCGAAGAGTTTCGATCAACCCCTCGTCCGAACCATCGCTCAAGCCCTCGCTTAATTTTTCGCGCAGCCCTTCGCTCAATCTGTTCATTGCCTCGGCTGAGCCTGTGAAGCCGTGAAGCAGCACTACAGGGTCGGGTGTTTTCGTCATGGCGCGCTTGTCATAGCGTTTAGATCTGTCATGGCTTGCTTGGCGGCGTCAAGACCTGTTTAGAGATGTCATAGCGCGCCCAAGGCCGCCGCGACAGCTTCGTAGCAGCGGTTCATCACCGAAGCGTGTTCGGATGCTTCGGTCTGGATTTCAATGACTGCTATTTCGCACTGTCTCTCAGGTTCTCCATCCGAGATGTCAGATGTGTCACCGACTTTTCCATTTGTTTCAAGCAGTGCGCTCATCAGTTCATCGGCAGTAGAAACGCGGGTATGACGCACGCCGGGGAAATCCCTCACAAACGACAGATCCAAATTATGGGGAGTTTGAAAGAATTTTTTGAAGGTGTCGGCATCCACAGCATCTGCTATCGGCAGCTGCGAGAAGATGGCCCCGCCGTTGTTGTTTAGCACCACTAATCGCAAAGAGACGCCTAGTTGAATAGCCGTGAGCAGACCTCCTATGTCGTGGAGCAGAGCCAGATCTCCGAGCAGAACTGTCGTGGGAGATGAGTTTTCGGAGGCTGCCCCGCACGCGCTGGAGATGACTCCGTCTATGCCGTTCGCGCCCCGGTTGGCAAGCACTCGCAAAGGCTTGTTGGCAGGAGCGGCAAAGAACTCCAGATGGCGAATTGGCAGGCTGCTGCTGGCGTAAAGGATGTCTTGAGTTTCGTTCCCCAGAAAATCGCAGAGAATGTGCACGGCTTTGGCTTCGGTGAGATTCTCGGAGGCGGATGGAGAGGCATTGTCGGATGAAGAGGCAGATTCGGAGGATTCAGCTGGTCGGTCAGAACTGGGGGAGTTGCGGGGTGCTTCGGGGGTTTCAAGAACTTCAGCCAATGCTTTTGCAGCCGCGTCGTCAGCGTCTCGCCAGCAAGCTATCCACGAATGGTCGGGAGCACCTTCAGGTATAGACTCTGCAGCCCGGTTGAAGATGGCAGCTATGTCGCCGTGGATGAATTCGGTGGCTAAGAAGGCAGGATCATCCCAGCAGCCCGGCGGGGCCACGACAACTCTGTGCTGCGGAAAATCAGAGTCCAAAAATCGGGGCAGCGATCTGTCTATGTGGTGCCCGCCGACACGAATGGCCACATCAGGCTGAGGCACCGCAGAAGGATTGGAAAACAAGAAATGAGCGCACGAAAGAACATTTGAATTCCACTCTCCGAATCTCATCCCAGAAGATGCCTCAGCAGCGATAGGCCACCCCGCAGCTTCAGAAAACCTCGCCACAGCTTCGGCTTCCGAGGCACTCAGATTGCCATGCCCTACGACTACAAGCCCTTTTGTATAAGCAGGAGGCAGCAGCTCAGGGTTGATGCTGGCTCTTGGGTTTTCAGGTAGGTGCCCGATTCCCGAAGCTGCCACCTCTTGATGTCGCAGGTTGCCACGCCGCCAGGGGAGGTTTTCAGGTAGGTGCCCGATTCCCGAAGCTGCCACCCCTTCCGAGATCGCAAATTCGTCTGCCTCTGCTGAATTGCTGCTACCCGTTTCGGACGGCACACTGCTCGGCGATCCAGCGTTCAGCTCTGTGCCAAATGGTTCAGCGTCAAGCGACACGGGATTTGAAGTATCTGCGTCTGACGCACCAGAGACAGGCGGCTCCAGCGGCTTTTCCAAAGGCCAGTTGATGTGCACTGGGCCGCCGGGCGGGCCGCAAGCATTCTGAATGGCGCGCAGAGCAGTGAGACGTCCTCCGCCAGCGGGATTGTGGCGGGGCACAGCCACTTCTGTGTCCCACCTCACATGCTTGGCATAGAGACCGTTTTGGAAGATGGTCTGAGGCGATCCCCAGTCGTGATACGAGGCGGGGCGGTCTGCCGTGATGACCACCAGCGGCAAGCGGGAGTGATACGCCTCCACGACTGCGGGCAGATAGTTGGTCGCAGCCGTGCCCGAAGTGCAGACAAGGGCCACAGGCCGGCGAGACGCTTTGGCGAGCCCCAATGCCACGAAACCCGCGCTGCGCTCGTCTAGAACCACGACCGGCTTCAAACGGGAAGCAGATGTCTGCTCTCCAGCGGCTTTGGCGAACACGGGATATCCGACAGCGCTCAGCACCAAAGGCGTGGAGCGAGAACCCGGCGAGACAACCACAGAGTCGACATGCTCTGCCAGCTCAGCGAAAAACGCCTCGGCGAATTCGTATTGCAGAACAGCTTGTTCCATCGCTAAAGAGCTTTCATAGCAGTTTGCAGCTTCAGCTGAGTTTCTTGTTCTTCTTTTTCGGGGAGCGAACCTTCTACTATGCCCGATCCTGCGAACAGATGGCTTTCGTCGGGGCTGAGTAAAACGCTTCTGAGAGCCACATAAAATCTGCCGTCGCCGTCTGGGGTGAGCCATCCCACAGGCCCTGCGTACCAGCCTCTGTCGAACTGTTCGTTCTGGCTCAGGAATTCCAGGGCGGCATCGGTCGGCACGCCGGCAACGGCGGGGGAGGGATGTAAGTTTTCCACGAGTTTGAGAATTCCGCCTGAGGTGATGCCTGAAACACGGCTGGAGAGGTGAGCGATGTTGGCGAGACGCAGAATTTCAGCAGGGTCGGTCGGAGCGAGTTCTGCGCCAGCCTTCTCCAAGCGATTCCGCAGATGGTCAACCACGAATTGATGCTCGGCTAGCTCTTTCTCGTCGCTGAGCAGCAAATCAGCTTCATCCAAAGGTTTTGATCCAGCCAATGCCATGCTTGTGAAGCAGTCGCCTGATTTTGCCGCCAGCAGTTCTGGCGAAGCCCCTGCGAAGACGCTTTGCAGTGTTTTTCTGCCAGAGGGATTGCCGCGTGGGGCATTGTTGCTAGATGTATCGCCGAAAGAGGCATCATCCGCTGCGACCGAACTGAATGCGAAGACCGTGCTGTTCCTGCCTCTTTCGCACAGGCGATGAATCACATCTTCGGGGGCAGAAGCGATACTGTGCTTGACTTGCGTGGCCACCACTACTTTTTCAAGTTCAGCCGAATTCACAGCTTCCACAGCCTCGCGCAGCAGCCTGCGATAGGCAGTCTCAGAGTCGGCAGAAGTTGCAGCAGCTGTTGGTTCAGGGTTGGCAGGAGAATGCCGGGGGGGAGAAGAAAGCCGGGGAGGATAAGAATGCTCAGGGGGAGATTTGCGCTCTGCGAGTTTGGCAGCATTTGAAATCAAAGAGTCCAGCAGGTTCTCAGCTTCCGCACCGCACAAGACAGCTTCCACATGCCCCTCGGATGCGTCCCATGGAAAAATCGTCAAAACCTCAGGCAAGACCAGCCTTCCCAGAGGGAAATCGCCCCAGATGCTGTCGCAGCCCGAAAAGATTTTAGAGCGAAACGCAAAGCCTCCGAACAGCAGCGGCGTGTCTCCCCGAAAATCCAACTCGCTTACGAAAGCTCCGGCATCCTGAAAAAGCTCAGAGTCCCTGCTTCCGATCCACTCGGCGGCAACGCCTGCCCCCACGAGCGTGCGCTCTTCTTCAGGCGAATGCCAGAAACAGCGAAAATCGGCATCAGCCGCCGCTGCGAACAAACCGAGCGGAGCGATGTCGTCAGCCTCTGAGCCGTCAATCCGCACACGGGAAATTTGCAGCATTCTCAGCCCCTACAGCTTGGCGATCAAGGGAAGCACTATGAAGCAGGGGGGTTCTTGTCCACAGGCATAAGTCTAAGAGTAGTCATCCTTGATGCTTGCTCAACTCCGTGCGGTCTCGTCAACTGCAAGTGCTGAACTAGGCAGACTTGTGGCGGCACTAATGGCTAGATGCGAGGTGAGCAAAAATCTCAGCGACTTTACCTTAAGAAACTGATGCCACCTTTGAGGCAAATAGGGTTAGCCTCTTAAAGAGCATTCAACATTCGCACCGAGGAGGTTGCAAGAGATGGAATTCGGACTTTTCATTCAAGGGTATCTGCCCGGCCAGAAAGCGCACGACCCAGAGGCGGAGCACAACGCCTTCATGAAGGAAATAGAGATGGTCAAGTGCGCCGACCAGAACAACTGGAAGTATGTGTGGCTCACCGAGCATCACGCTCTGCCCGAATACAGCCATCTTTCGTGCAACGAAGCCTTTGCGGGCTATCTCGGCGGCGTGACCGAACGGATTCATGTGGGCTCCGGCATCTTCAACCTCAGCCCCCGCGTGAATCACCCCGTGAAGAGCGCAGAAAAAGTCGCCATGCTGGATCACCTCTTGGAAGGCCGCTTTGAATTCGGCACTGGGCGAGGCGCAGGCAGCCACGAAGTCGCCACCTTCAACATCCACGACACCTCCTCCACACGCTCGGAGTGGGACGAAGTGATCTGGGAGATCCCTCGCATGTGGGAGCAGAAAGACTACACCTTCCAAGGCAAGCACTTCCAGTTGGACACCCCCCACAACATCCTCCCCAAGCCCTACACAGGCAGCGGTCATCCGCCCATCTGGGTCGCCTGCGGCAGCCCCGCTACCTATCAGAAAGCCGGCGAGCACGGCATCGGCGCGCTCGGCTTCACCTTCTCGTCCGTCTATGACATGGCCCCGCAGATCAATGCCTACAAAGAAGGCATCGCCAACTGCAGCAGCGAAAACGCCGTGGGCCAATTCGTGAATGACAACCTCATGATCACCAGTGCCGTGCGCTGCACCGAAGACGGACAGCGCGCCCGCGAGCAGATCGTGCGCAAAGGCAGCGGCTATCTAGTTACCTTGGTGACCCTCTATCACGACACTTTCCCGATAGGCCCCGAATCCATCAGGTGGCCCAACCCTCCGCATCAGCTTGATTTGGACACGGTAGAAATGCTCATCAATGGCGGTCTGCTGCTGGCAGGCACGCCCGATGAGGTCTGCGAGCAGATGAAGCCGTTTGCCGAGTCGGGCATTGACCAGCTCGTGTTCGGCGTGCCGAACGATGTGGAATACGAAGAGTGCTTGGAGATGATAGAGCTGTTCGGGCAGAAAGTCATCCCCGAGTTCGACTCCTCGCCGACCGACTTCCGCACCGACGGCTTCCGCCAGCAAGCCAAGCCCAAGTTTGACGCTTGGCAGAAAGAACCGCCTCCCATTTCCACCATCTGGGCCAACTGAGCACCATCTGGTCCAACTGAGCGGTCTCCAGCAGTTTTCCCCATAGCCTCGGAGTGCGCCCTACCTGAGATGCGCGCTCTGTCTAAGATAGAAGCAAGCAGTTAGACACGAAGTCGACTCAAAGTCGACGCAAAGGAGGCGACATGGGCCGCAAATATCAAGTCATCTCAGGTGACGGACACATAGAGATACCGCCGGAAGGCTTCGTCAAATATGTGCCAGAGGAGTGGCAAGACCGGGCGCCCCGTCTGATACACCTGCCGGAAGGCGGCGAAGCTTGGCTGATTGAAGGCAAGCCGATGCTGCGCAACGGGCAGAACATCGCTGGCCGCGACAAGGTGAAGTTCTCAGGCGGCACCTACTTCAACTCAGACGGCAGCCCCGCCGAAGGCGCAGGCCCGGCCGACCAACGCCTGCGAGAGCAAGACCTTGACGGCATAGACGCCGAGGTGCTTTTCCCGCCCGTGTTCGTGACACGCTTCTTGGAAGGCATCCCCGACCCAGAGATATACCGCTCCATGATTCGGGCCTACAACACTTTCCTCGCCGACGACTATTGCTCTGCGGCCCCCGACCGTCTCATCGGCAACGCGGTGGTGCCCGTGAGCGGAGTGGAACACGCCGTGGAAGAGCTTGAATTCGTGGCTGAGCGCGGGCTGCGAAGCGTCTCGTTCTACCAGTTCCCCAACGGCACAGGCTATGCCGCCCCCGAAGACGACCGCTTCTGGGAGCTGGCGCAAGACCTCAACATCCGCCTCTCGCCCCACTTCGGCTTCGGTGAGATCCGCCCGCCTGCCATCAATCCGGGCACTGGCACATCTGGCGAGCCGTTCGCCAACGCCTTGACCCAGAGGGCAGGCTCGCATGCGCCCGTCTATTGCATGGCGCAGCTCATAGCCTCGGGCGTCTTCACTCGCTTTGAGAACATCCAGTTCTACTTCGCCGAGACGAACGCAAGCTGGCTTCCCAGCAGCCTCTATTTCATGGACGACAACTACGACCTCTTCCACGACTGGTTCAAGGCGGACTTGCCGGCCAAACCGAGCGAGCTGATCCTCCAGCACTGCCATTTCGGGATCATCCGCGACCCTGTGATCTTTGACATGCCCGACCTCATCCCTTGGGACAACATCATGTGGGGTTCCGATTTCCCGCACTCTGTGGGGTCTTTCCCCGACTCGCAAGAGTTCATTGAGGATGCTTTCGCAAGAGTGGACGACTCCATCCGTTCGCAGGTGCTGCTGGAGAACCCCGCAGACTTTTTCGGGCTGGATTTGGAAGCCGACATCACTGAAACCCCTGCGGGCTGAGGAGCGGCAGTCGTTTCGGAGCGATGATCTTTTGTTGCGATAAATCAGGTAAGAGTCAGTCTGAGAGTGAACCACGGAACTTTGACTCGGCCGGTCTGTCGCGGCTAGCAAAATGAGCGAAGCGGGCGCGAGGCCCGAAACTCTCATGGTCATTGACGGGCATTCCATGGCCTACCGCGCCTATCACGCTCTCAAAGATCAGATGACTTTGAGCGACGGCAGGCCGACAGGTGCGGTGCACAACTTCATGTCTATGCTGGTGAAGCTTGTTCGCGATCATCAGCCCAAATATCTGGCTGTTGCGTTCGATCCACCGGGGCCGACATTCCGCGATGAGAAGGTTTCTACCTACAAGGCCACTCGCGCTGCTACTCCGCCGGATTTCATCGTGCAGTTGGGGTGGCTGCGGGAACTGCTTGCGGCCTGCCAGATAACCGACTTGGAGATACCCAGGGTGGAAGCCGATGATGTGCTGGCAACCTGTGCGGCTCAAGCCACTGAGAACGGCATCAGAACCATGGTGGTGAGCGGCGACCGAGACACTTTCCAGCTTGTTAAAGATGAAGAGCCTCATGTTCGTGTGCTGTATCCATCTGGCAGGGGCGTGACCGACCCCGTGCTGATGGACGAAGCAGAAGTTATGGACAAAGCAGGCGTTCCTCCCAGCAAGTATGTGGATTATGCTGCCATGCGAGGCGACACTTCGGATAACTTGCCGGGCGTGCCGGGGGTGGGCGAGAAAACTGCTGCGAAACTCATTGAAAGCTACGGCGACATTGAAGGCATCCTGGCTAACGCCCACGAGCAAAGCCCGAAGCTGAAGGAGTCCCTGGAAGGCAACGCAGAGGTGATGTATCTCAACCGGGAGATGATGACTTTGCTCAAAGATGTGGAGCTGCCTGAAGACATCAAGCAGTTCGGACTGGAAACGCCCGACCATGTTGAGGTGCGCAAGCAGTTTCTGGCTCTGGAGTTCGGACACACTCTGGCACAGCGTCTGGCTGCGGCTTTAGGGATGCCCGAAGAGGAATTTTCTAAGCAGCAGATGAACACGGGCGACCCTCTGGAACCTGATATTACGGTTTGCGAGACTTCCGGCGAGGCGGCGGAGCTGCTGGGTTCTCTGGCGGATGCTGAGACAGAGGGCGCAGCGGGGGATGGCACAGGGGGGGATGGCACAGGGCGTCTTTGCGTGAGCATGAACCAGGGAGGAGTCGCCCTAGTGCTGGACAAAGAGGCCGGCAAGGTGGCTTGGATCCCTGCCGATGTCGCCCACGATGGCAAAGTTAAGCCTCTGTTCGGCGAGGTATTTTCAAAGCGCAGCATCGCATCGCACCGAGCGAAGCCTTGGATGAAGGCGGTGTCTCAGCGCGGCGTCAAAGTAGAACGGCTCGGCATGGACACCGAAATAGCCGGATACCTGCTCGGCTTGGAGGGTGCTTCGCTGAAGCTGGAGCGGCTTCTGCGCAAATACACCAGCAAAATTCTGGCCCCTTCCGAGCAGACGAACGGCCAGCTCTCGCTGGAAGAAGCCGAAACGACCTTGTGCGAAGCTGAACTGGCCAAGCAAAAGGCGACCCAAGAGGCTTTGGCTGTGGCGTGGCTGTGCGAACCGCTCGCGAATGCCTTGTCAGAGCAGGGCATGTCGGATCTTTTCACGAATGTGGAAATGCCGCTGGTGCCGGTCTTGGCGAAGATGGAACATCACGGCGTGGGGGTGGATCGTTCCGAGCTTGAACGCTTGAACGAAAACTTGAAATCCGAAGTCGAACGGCTGCGAGGCGAAATCCACAAAGCCGCAGGCGATGAAAACGCCGACTTCAACCCTAACTCGCCCAAGCAGCTTCAGAAGGTTCTGTTTGAGGACTTAGGCTTGATTCCGCTGAAGCAGACCAAGCGGGGACCTTCCACCGATGCCGGAACTTTGCAGAAATTGCGGGGTCAGCATCCCATAATAGAGCTGCTTTTGGAATACCGCGAAGTGGAAAAACTTCGCTCCACCTACGGCGAAGGTCTGCTCAAAGAAGTGAAAGACGATGGGCGCATCCACGCCGACTTCAACCAGATAGGCGCACGCACTGGCAGGCTGAGTTCCGAGTCTCCCAATCTTCACAACATTCCTGTGCGCACAGAACAAGGGCGGCAGTTTCGGCGAGCTTTCGTGGCCCCCGAAGGATCGGTGCTGGTGGTGGCCGACTACGACCAGATTGAGCTGCGCTGCATAGCTCATCTGGCGAACGATCCCGGTCTGATAGCGGCTTTCACCGCCGGAGACGATGTGCATGTGGCTGTGGCTTCGCGGGTGTTTGAAACTCCCGCCGAGGAAGTCACCTTTGAGCAGCGTTCAAGGGCGAAAGCCGTCTCTTACGGGTTGGTTTACGGCATGGAGGCTTTCGGTCTGGCGCAGCGCATGGACATTCCCAACGAAGAAGCCCAAGAGATAATGGACAACTACTTCGGCGCGTTTCACAAGGTGAAGGGATACATGGATGATGTGGTGGCAGAAACCGAAGAGCGAGGCTACACGGAAACTCTTTACGGACGCCGTCGCTTGTTTCCGGATTTGTCACGCGATATGCCAGCGGTTCGCTACAACGCCGCTGCCCGCCAAGCAATGAACGCAGGCATTCAAGGCTTGGCCGCCGACATTTTCAAAGACGCTCTGGTGAAGGTGGATAAAGAGATCACAGCCCGTGGGCTTTCCGGGTTCATCGTGTTGCAGGTGCATGACGAGATCATCTTGGAAGTTCCTGTCGCCGAGCAGGAGGCTGCCATAGAGCTGGTGCGGGAAACTATGGCTGGTGCGTACGAATTGGTCGTGCCGCTCGTGGTGAGCGTGGCGACAGGCAAAACCTGGGCTGACGCTAAAGGTTGAGGAGGGGGCAGGGGGGGGGTGAAGCGAGCAGGGGGGGGTGAAGCGAAGCTGTGGGCATTGAAGCAAGCAGTACGGTAAGCAAGCAGAAGCAAATTGAAGCAAGCAGGGTGGTAATCAAGCATGATAAATCGGCAAGTGCGGCAATTCTTGACAATTCCTGTAGGATTAAGCGTCCATTGTCCCCGACACAAGAGCAACCCGTGACCGACACAATAACCCAAGATCCGACAACAGCTTCGGAATCTGCCTCCCCCGACACCTCACCCGACAACCCAATTGCCGACACAGCTTCCGCTGATAACGACACAACCTCCGCCGAAAATTCAGCAAACAGCGATTCAGCAAACAGCGATTCAGCAAACGGCGAAAATTCAACTTCTGCCAACCCAGAGCCGAGCGTCTCAGCCTATTCAGTCTCCCCAGATGCGGACGCTCCAGACGCAGCCTCGCCAGATGATCTTGCGTCTCTTGATGCTGCCTTAGAGTCGTCCGAAACTCTTCAAGGCACCCCGATAGTCGCCTACGACCCTGAAGAAGACCTCACCAGCGCCTATGAGGAGACGATGATACCCGTCACCGAAGGGCATGTCGTCACAGGCACAGTCGTGCAAGTAGACGAAGACGAGGTGCTGCTGGACATCGGATTCAAATCCGAAGGCGTGATCTACGCCAGAGAGCTTTCCATCCGCAGAGATGTGGAGACCCACGAGATCGTGAAAGTCGGCGATGTGATTGAAGCTTCCGTGCTGCATCGCGAAGACCGTGAAGGCCGGCTAATTCTTTCCAAAAAGCGCGCCCAATACGAACGAGCTTGGGACAGCATCATTGCCATCAAAGAAGGCGACGGCATCGTCAAAGGCACCGTCATAGAAGCCGTCAAGGGCGGTCTCATCATGGATGTCGGACTGCGCGGCTTTCTGCCGGCTTCGCTGGTGGATCTGCGAAGGGTGCGCGATCTTCAGCCGTATCTAGGGCAGACACTTGAAGCCAAAATCTTGGAGATCGACAGAATCCGCAACAATGTGGTGTTGTCCAGGCGTGAATGGCTGCAAGAAAGCCAGCGCGAGCAGCGTGAGCAGATTCTCGGCGACCTGAAGGTGGGGGAGATACGCACGGGCGTGGTCGCATCCATAGTGCATTTCGGTGCTTTCGTGGATATGGGCGGCATGGACGGCCTCGTGCATGTCTCGGAGCTGTCGTGGAAGCATGTGAGTCATCCCACCGATGTGGTGAATGTGGGAGACGAAGTAAAAGTCAAAGTGCTGGAAGTGGACACCGAAAGGGAGCGTGTGAGCCTTTCCATGAAAGCCACCCAGCGCGATCCGTGGGAAGAGTTCGCCGAGACGCATCAAGTCGGCGAGCTGGTCTACGGTCGCATCACCAAGACGGTGCCCTTCGGAGCATTCGTGCAAGTGGGCGATGTGGTGGAAGGTCTGGTGCACATATCAGAGCTGGCGACAACCCATGTGGAAAAAGCCGAGCAGGTCGTGACCCCCGGCGAAGAACTCTGGGTGAAGATAGTATCCATAGACCTCCCCAGCCGCCGCATCAGCCTCTCAGTCAAGCAAGCCGCCGAAGGCGGAGTGGTAGCAGCCGAATACCAAGAACACTTCGGCGAACACGCCTACGACGACGAAGGCAACTATGTAGGCTTCACCGAAGCCAGCATAGCCTCAGACTCAGACGAAGCCTGGGCCGAATACTACGCCGACCAACTCAGCGGTGCTGCTTCGGAGGGTTCCGACTCAAGCGCGGCTGGCGACGCTGTTGCCGCTGGCGAGCCAGATCCAAAACCAGAGTTCACCTACGCAGTCCGCGAAGCCCAACCTGCGGATGGTGAGGCTGGGGATGCTGCTGATGATGCTGGGGAAGCTGCCGAAGAGGCTATGGAAGCTGATGAAGTAGCAGAACCGACAGCAGAGGCATCAACAGAATCCAATGAAACAGAGGCCGCCGAGCCTGCCATGGCGGAAAACGAAGAAACAAAATGAACGCCGCAAATGAAGTCGAAGACAAAGACTTCACCCTGTTGAAGCCCCTGTGGTTGAGAGATCTGGGAATAAATGAGCGTTGGTTGGAGGATGCAATCTTTAAAAATCCAAGCATTCTTGGTTTAGGTGATTTAAGACCATATCAAAGGCAGCGACGTCAACCCAGTGGTGGAAGACTTGATCTGCTGTTAGGCAATGAGGCTGAAAGGTATGAAGTTGAATTGCAGTTAGGCACAACTGATGAGTCGCGTATCTTTCGGACAATAGAATACTGGGATGTTGAGGAAAGACTATATCCAAATTACAAGCACACTGCTGTCTTAGTCGCTGAAGAAATAAGCAACAGATTTTTCAATGTTATATATCGTTTTAGTCATAATATCCCGATAGTTGCTATTGATGCCACTGCTTACATAATTAATGACAGCTTATATCTGAGTTTTACGAAGATTTTAGATACCCGTGATCATTTTGCTATTACAAAGAAACATAAAAATATTCCTACATATGATAGGTGCTATTGGCTGCAGTACTTATCTGAAGATCAGCTGACACTAGCTGAATCTGCTCTAAAGAAAATCACTGACAGTAAACTCTATTATACTAAAACATATATAGCTTCACAAATTAATGGCGAAGAATATGACAGAATGCGTTTTTTTGACTACAAAAACAAACTTTATGTAATCTTTATGCTAAGTAGGTCAGAAGAAGTCACGGCAAAAGTTGAGAATTTAGCTATTTTTGAGGGAATTTATCCGTATGGATATGGGTTTTTTCTAGATTCCGAGGATCAGTTCAACAAACACCTACCAATCTTCAAAAAAATGTTCAAACTAACAATGGGCGAAGACGACGGCATCTGGCCAGACGAGCCCGACCCCCACCAAACTCCCAACGATTCAGCCAATTCAGAATAAGTTTCTAAACCTGCATCATAATTTTAAAGAGTGTATGCTTCACCTTAAGAAATTTGATATAGTCAAGTTTGGTTAATCCTGATTATGATATTCTGATTGGCAGCATTCATTAGAAGATGCCTCTTTAACTTGTTTTCTCTGTCGCTCATCTTTCCTGCAATATAAGCGTTAGTATGCCCATTGTATGGCACATCATCCCTCTCAATAGTAAATCCACACCGCTCTAAATCAGTTTTAGTTAACTTTGCAGTAGCAGCATATTTTTGAAGATTTTGTCCTGTGTCTCTCTGATGGCTGCTCAAGCGTTCGGCAGTATCCTCAGGTGAGACATCGCCATACTCAGCGTCACACATTGACACTTCTTCTCTGTTGTTGATGCCATTGTATCTAGGACGAAATGGGCTTGTATTGGTGAGAACATTAGGGCCGTTGGGTTGGTTGATAGGAAATTCTATACAGCTTTCAGGGATCAGTATCCAGAAATAAGGTTCACCCTTGGACACGATTTGTCTCCCCAAAGGTAGCTCTTACGAGAGAGCGTATTTCATTTATCGCCTCAACTGTGTCAAGAGGAGGTAAAGTCCCATCCTCAGCACTCTGTTTCTCCAGATCAGTATTATGCCAATGTGCTTTTTTCTGTATCAAATCCACAGTTACGGAGAAGATATTATTATTGCCACGCCACTCCATTTCTATGGCTTCGTCGTCTTCGGATAGATACATCAAAGTTATGACTTCATCAGATGAGCAATCTAGCTTTTCTTGAAGCAAATCGCACAATGAAGATTCCTTTAGCCAGTCAAGCTCGCTTCGAATTTCTGAACTCTTCGGATTATCCCACTCCGCAAGTTGAGACTCAATCTTCTGAAATGCCGAATTGAGAGATTCACTAGCACGTGGGTGGCGAATATTGTCAGATATGTCGCCTGAGACATCAGCATCACCATTCAGCGGTGTGGCAGCTTTAAGTGCCGCTACAGCGTCATCCCGATTGACGCTTGGAAAGTCAGCCATGAATTCGTCAAAAGTATAACCCTTCACCAAGTAGTCAATAAGCGTGGAGAACTCCACGCGTGTACCAGGGAAGCAAGGACGCCCTCCCATTATTTCTGGGTCGGTTCTCAAATACTGCGGCATTTTTGTCCTCCTTACAAGTTCGCCTTCTAACATTCCATAATATCAGGACTGATGGGAAACTGGCTTGTCAGCCTGCCATTCTGTCATGGTTGTTCTCTTTCATGGTTGGGTTGGCATCAGCCGCCATGAATTTTCTCCCAATCAACTAGCACATTAGAGGCTACTTTTTCTGCTCCGCCAGCTTGTTGCGCTTCGTCTGGAGTGATAGCCACAATGCTCGGATGGAGGCTTGTGCCCACAAGTGCTTCTTTCACAGCAGGTCTTATGGCTTTTGAGCGTTCAAGGGAACTGCCCGAGATATGCGCCACGACAAGGAGTGCCAGTTCATCGTCTTCACGAGAATCCTTGTTTCGCAATGCACGCACATAGGGGCCGCCTATGAAAGCAGTCTCTGCGTTCAAATCCTCTAGCACAGGGGTTAGACGAATTGCTATTTCATCCACGCCGATGATCTCAAGCGAACTGACTGCGGTTTTCATGCCTGCATCTTATCACGGTGCTGCTGATCCTGCTTCTACCCAGCGTCCAGCAGGGTTTCCCGCCTGTTGCCTAGTGGTTTCGGAAAAAGCTGCTTCCTCCCGTGCAGCCTCGCCTGCTAGAGTGGGTGATATGAGCACTCAGACGGCTGAATTCCAAGAGAGGTATGTCTTGACCTCTGATGCCAACGGCATAACGAACTACGACACTGTGGGCGAGTGCGTGCCTAGCCTGCAGGAGATTGAGGAGTGGGTGGCTCCCAAGCTGCGGGCGTTGGGGGTGACGAGGGCGATGTTTGAGGGGGAGTTCGTCCGTGCTTCCAAGTGGGGGGATGCCCGCTTGTCGGATGAGTTGGGGCTGGTTGTGTTTTCCGACAGGGAATTCAACGAGTTTTACGAGTTCACGAGCGAAATTCTGAGAGTCCGCAAGCTGTGGATCCATATTCGCCTCTGGAGGAAAGAAGCGATTTTGCCTGAGACGACCCTGGATGATTTCGCTTTTTCTCGTTACTCAGATTGGAAGGTGCTGGAGCTATGAATACGATCCAGCCACCCGGTCTGCCAGACGCTTGGCTTGAGATCGCCGAATATACGCTTGGTGCATCCAAGGTGGTGTTCGGCTCGGACAACTATCCGGTTGCCTGTGAGCTAGCTTGGGGTGCTGCCGAAAACGCTGTCAAAGCCACTATTTTCCATAAGGCGGAGGGTGGCAAAGTGCCTGATAAGAATTACAAATCGCACAGTATTCCCGAGCTTTACAGGAATGTGTCGTGGGATGACTCCTTTGAAATCAACGAGTCTGTAGCTGAATTTGCTGATTACAACGAGTATGTGAGATACCCCGAGTGGGAAGACTTAAGCGAGATAAGAATGCCCGCCGACAAATACACAGAAGCGAGAGCCGAGAAAGCTCTTGTCTCCGCAGGTCTGATTCTGGATGCGGCTCGGGCCTATGTCGCCTAGGTGGTTGCTGCTGGCGCAGCAGCCCAAGAGCCTTCAGCTTCTACCCATCATCCAGCAGGGCTTTTAGGCGGGGGATGTCTTCTTCGAAGATCATGCCGAAGTTTTGCCAGTTGCCCCATCTGCGTTCGTTGTTGACTGCTTGAATCCACCAGTCTAAGTGTCGCTGTTTGCTGACGGCTTCGTCTTCGGCTACGCCTTTGGCTTCTACTATCACTTTTCTGCCGTCTTCTAGGTGGACTATGAAATCTGGGATGTAATCTCGGGTTATGCCATTGTGCACATAGCGCACTCTGAAGCCTGTGTGTTCTCGGTCGTTCTTCACCCACGCTTTAACATTTCTATGTCGATCTAGCGTTCTTGCCACTTTGTGCTCTAGGTCGCTGTCGCAAACGGCTATGTTGAGATGGCATTTCTTCGGGTCGGAGTAGAGCTTACTCTTGTCGGCTCTCGTGCCCCAGGGCATCATCTCTGAAGTGCTGCGAACAGGGTTGTGCGAGTCGCGATAGACAGGTTTCAGAGCGGTCTCGCTGTTGAACTGCTTCGGATGCTCCATTATCGCCGTGGAAACATGGCTTGCCACCCTGTGCATCCGATGCTTTATCACTATCTCTCGTTTATCAGAATCGCCTCTCACGCGAAGCTTCGGGCTAGCCGCGAATTTCATAGTCAAATCTGCCAGTTGAGACGACATCAAAAGGTTCTGCGAAAACACAGGCTGCTCAGCGCAGAGCTGGGCAGCAGCGCGAAAAGCCAAAGTCTGAGTTCGCATTCCCTCTATGACTTTGCTCTCGATCTGTTCGCCGTCTTCTGTCTGCAGCCACGACATGGCATTATGCACCGAAGCTTCTCGCACCACATCGTCTCCGTCCAGATACAAAGCCTCAATGTCTTCGACTCCAATAGCAATCGTCTCATTCACCAGATGATCAACGCGCTCAATATCGGGGAACCAAATCTCCCGCGACTTCTTGGCGTGGTCGGCGTGGATCCTCTCTGGGGGCGGGGCCGGAGGCTTCGGGTTTTTGTCGGGCGGGTCTTCCTGTTGCAGCATGAACACGAACGGCACGCCGAACACTCGCACATATTCAGGCTCCAGCATTCCCTCTTCGTTCGTCTTATAGTCTGTTCGCCTCAGCCCTCTGCCGATCACCTGCTCGCAGAGCAACTGAGAAGTGAAAGCTCGCAGCCCCATGATGTGCGTGACATTCTTGGCATCCCAGCCTTCCGACAGCATCTCCACAGAGATCACATGGCGCACATCTCCGCCTGCCGCGCCAGCCACGCCGACAGTCTTCACCTTTTCTCGCAAAGCTTCGCCCGTTTCTTTGGCTTTGCCCGTCTGGTCGTTCTGCTCGGCTTTCTTCAGAACTGTGCTGTCTATGTGCAGGGTCGTGTCGGCGTCTTCCAGCGCGGCGATGCCCACCTCGCCCTGTTCTGTGAACCAGTGATGAATGCGAGCAGCAGTGTGTGTGATATTGGAGATAGACACCATCACAGGCGGGCTCTTCGCACCTTGGGACTGCCAGCTGTCAAAAGTTTCTTTCCACGAATCCGACAGCAGCCTGTAGGCATCAACCACCTTGTCGGGCAGTCGGACATTTTCGTCCCTTTTCTTCGTAAGGTCTTCACGAACCCCCTCTTCGCTGTAGATGTGATACAGATACGAATCGGGCAGACGCGGGTCGCCGTTGCTGTTTTGCGTGGTGTTGTCGCGGCGAGGAATGCGAGGGGTTTTCACTATGCCAGCCTCAATGCTGTCGTTCAAGCCGAAATCCGACACTACCCAACCGAACATCCGCTCGCCCGTCTGCCCTCGCTTGCCAGCAGGGATGAACGGAGTAGCGGTGAAATCGTAGCATCTGGAAATGCCCACCGACTTGTGAAGCCTGTCCAAGCCTTGTATCCATCGAGTCGCTTCCTTTATGTCTTTTTGGAGGTAGGCGTCTTCGGTCAAGTCGGACGGCAGCCGCCAAGCGTGATGGGCTTCGTCGTTGATGACGGCAATAGGTTCGTTATCGGGCAGGCGGCCGTCAAAGAGGAAGTGCGTCCAAGCTTTGTCCGACAGCGCGCCTCGCTTGTCTACGCCTTTGCGTTTTTTGATTTCTTCGTCTGTCTGCCACATCAGCTTGTGCCAGTTGACCACCAGAATTTTGGCGTGGGCTTGCAAGATTTCTCTGTATTGACCGGGAGGCAGGAGACTGAACATGTCGTAATAGTTGCCGTCTGCGCCGGGGGTGAGCACCGACAGCCTGTCTTTCACGGTTAGCCCGGGGGTGACTGCCAGAAAACTGCGGGAGTAGTCGGAGTGGCTGGGGTTGTGGTGATGGTTCAATGTCTGCCAAGCAATCAGCATCGCCATAACCACGGTTTTGCCAGTGCCGGTTGCCATCTTCGCGCACCATCTCTCAAAAGGCCCGCCGTCGCCTTTGCCGCTGATGGTTCTGGCGATTTTCGCCCCATCGCTGGTTTCGGCAAGATAAATGAAGGTTTCTGCCGCCTCTACCTGACAGAAAAACAGAGGCAAGTTGCGGTCGGAAGCCGTCCAGTGCTGCAGTAGCCTCTTTGACACAGGCGTAGCTTCGGGATAGCCGTCTCGCCTCCAGCCGGTGAGTTTGCTTCGGAGCTGCTCCACCAATTCAAATCTGTGAGCCTGACCGGGCAGCATCTGCTGACCTTGCTCCATCTCAAGCTGCCCGCTGCCAGATTTAGCCGATTTAGCAGCAGACCCTGACGGGAGAATTCTGTATTCTGAAATTCGCCTTCCTGAAACTTGCACAGGCCAGCCGGTTTCATTGTCTATGTCCCAATGCTTGTCGGGGCATTCGTAGGGTTTATTGATCACGAGGCCCATATCGCCGTTAGCGGAGGGACGGACTTCGCTGTTTTGTTCAGGAGGCATTTTGGGGGCTCAAATCGGCTGGTTCGGAGGCTTGCTTTTCGGCGGTCTGCTGTTCTGTATAGGGCAAAGGCACGATTCTCATGCTTTCCACACCTCTTTTGTCAATGACTTTCACCGCAGCCCTCTTGTAATCGCCGGCGGCAAAGGGGAGCGACTTTGAACCTTTATAGGATGCGATGAGATCAAGGGCTATCACAGCTTTCAGGTCTTTTGCCAGCTTGCTCCAGCCGTCGTTGGTGGGGAAGAAGATTTGGGAGGGTCGCAAGGTTCTGCCGTCGTAGTCGGTGTCTAGCAGCCAGACGGCAACCTTTTCCGCCCCGCCTGTGAGGCATGTGCCTCGCGCGGGGTCAAAGTAGTCAAAGCCGGTGATCTCCACGATGTGCTTGCTGTCATCGCTGGTTTCAAGCGTGATGTCGGGCTGGCCTACTAGCCAGAAAGGAGTGTCGCCTTCGGTCTTGGCTCCTTTGAGGTCTTGCATGAAGATGTCGGGGTCTATCACGGCACGGCGGAGGTCTTTGCTGCCCCAGTGCTTGGTGTCTATGGCAGTCTGGGCTTCGGGAGCGAACTGCTGAGCCACGAAAAACATCACTTCAGGTTCGGGCACGAGCATCTGAGCTTCTTGAATAGCCAGTTCCACAGCAGTTTTGGAAAGCGATGCGTGTTTGGGGCCGAGGCAGAGTGCAGCCTGCTTGCCGTCTGCCAATTCTCCGACTGCGTGCAGGTTGGGCAAAGGGTGCTTCTCAATAGCGGCAAAGACGATGTTGCCGTTGTTTTGACCTCTGATGCCCGTGCGGACGAGCTTGTCCAAGAGCATCTGCTGCCAGTCGCTGTCGCCTGCGGGTTCGCTTTCATCAGGCTGCTCCAACGGGCGAACCTGTGGCGGGCCGAGGGGAGGTGGCAGGGCTTCTATTGTGAATGGCCCGCAGACGCGGTGTCGCTTTTTGTCTTCTTCGGGCTGGTCGTAGAGGGTGGTGAAGGTTTGAGGTTCGTCATAAGCGAGAGTCTTGGCAGACACATAGGGGACGGTTTTGTAGTTGAAACCTTGTGAGATGTCTTCGCCTTCAGGGTCGGCGAGGGTGTAGTAGGGAAAGACTGAGGTGGTGAGGCGTTGGCGGGCTAATGTGAGGGCTACGCGGGATGTGTCGCAGGTGATCCATCGACGGCCCCACTGCTCGGCGACATAGGCGGTTGTGCCTGAGCCGCAGGTGGGGTCTAGAACTAGGTCGCCTGGGTCTGAGGTCATCAGGAGACAGCGTTCAATCACAGAAGGAGCAGTTTCAACCACAAATCTTTTATTGCTAGGTCGCATGAGTTGTGACCAGTTGTTATGAATCTCCTTCCCGGGCGTTTCTGTTTCATATTCTTTCCAAGCGATGGTTTTCGCAGTTCCCTCAATATCGTCTAACCGCCCCATTCTGACAAGAGCATCTAAACCTTCGTGAGACACACTCCACTGTTCAGAACTTCGAGGTGTAAACACTCTGCCCTTGTATTCGTAAGGTTCTGAACGTCCAGTCTCAGACCAGCCTTGCGAGGTCAAAATGCGGCGACAGAAAATTTTATCGCCCTTTGGTATTATCTCTGGATTAGCACTTTCGTCTTTTGTGATACTGCGTGTTTTACCGTTAGAAGTCTCTATTTTTGCGTGCCAACTGTACAGCTCAATAATTTCTTTTCGATTTAACTCCTCATACAGTTGGACATATTTCATTTCTTTTTTGTTCTTTGCATACCACAACAAATAGCTGCAAACATCTGGTATTCCAGCTGACGAACTTGAACCTGTTGTTTGGTAGGTAATCACCGTCACCCTATTCTCCGCTCCAAACACCTCATCCAGCAACAGCCCCACTCTCATAAAATTCTCGTCTCCCATTTGCACGAAAATGCTGCCTTCTTCTGTCAGTAACTCTCTGCACAGATGAAGTCTGTCTCTCATGTATGTCAGATAGCTGTGGATGCCTAGCTCCCAAGTGTCTCTGTATGCTTTGACCATCTCAGGTTCAGTCGAGCGGTCTTTGTCAGACACATTCTTGTCGTCGACGAACGGCTGGAAGTTGCTGTTGTAGTTCATCCCGTAGGGGGGATCAAAGTAGATCGTCTGAACCTTGCCCGCCATCTGCTCGCGCTCTAGCAGGCTGTTCATCACCAGCAGGCTGTCGCCGGCTATCATCCTGTTCTCCCAGCCGACCGAGTGGCGGTAGAACTCTATGGCTTTTTCGGCGGGGAGTCTGTCGGGGCCGAATAACGATGGCTGCCCGCCGGGAGCGCGGGACTTTTTGACATTCTCTATGCAGGCGATAGGGGAGATGTGCTCGTGGATGTGCAAGCTGCGAGTCTCCACCCGCATCGGCTCGTAAGTCTTCCCAGCATACGACATCCCCAGATGCGGGTCAAGATGAGGGTCGTGCGGCACCCGCGCCCACTCCCCAAACTCCCAATCCCGGTCGGGATCGGTGTCGGGCCGAACCGAACCAGCATCCGGATTGTTGAGCCGTGTATCCCCCCGATGCTCATAATGCTCAACACCAGGGGAGTCCCCAAAATCTGCGGGGGGGGGGTCCGTTGTTGACATTTCAATAACGATACACCCTCATTCACACCCTTGCTTCAGTTTTCAAAGATCGCCTCCCCCTGCAGAACGAACACCTCAGTCGTCTCGTAAAATGTTGCCAAGCCCGTGCAGCCATGCCTGCTAGAATTAGGACATGGCCTCGCAGACCGCAATGACCGCCTCAACCGCTGTGACCGAGCAAGGCGTGTCTGTGCCTACTCCGACCGCTCAGGGCGTGAAGACATGCGCGCCTGTCGGCGAGTGCGTGCCCAGCCTGCAGGAGATTGAGAGCTTCGTGATTCCTCGTTTGAAGGAGCATGGCATCACCCGAGCATTTTTGGAGGGAGAGTTCGTCCGTGCCTCCAAGTGGGGCGATGCCCGTCGCTCAGATGAGCTAAGACTGGTTGTATTCTCAGACGAGGAGTTCAAAGACTTGGTTCATATCCGAGACGAATTGGCTGCCGCTTTGAATTTTTATATCAAAATCAAGATATGGGAGATCGATTCAATCCTGCCAGAAGAGAGCTTGAACGACTTCGCATTTTCCCGTTACTCAGATTGGAAGGTGCTGAAGCTATGACCACAGTCCAGCCGCCCGGGCTGGCAGATGCCTGGGTTGAGATCGCTGCATATACGCTTGATGCTTCCAAGGTGGTGTTCGGCTCAGAGAACTATCCAGTTGCCTGCGAGTTGGCATGGGGATCTGCTGAGAACGCTGTGAAAGCGGCAATGTTCCATAAAGCAGAGGGCGACGAGTTGCCAATGCTGGATTATAAAACACATGATGTGGAGATGCTTTACAAATGGGTGACAACTCAAGACACACTTGGGGTGCTGGAGTCTGTTACAGAATTCAACGACTATGATGAGCACATCAGATACCCAGAATGGAGAAGCACAGGCAAGATAAAAATGCCCGCCGATAAGTACACAGAAGCGAGAGCCGAAAAAGCTCTTGTCTCCGCAGGGCTGATTCTGGATGCGGCTCGGGCTTATGTCGCTTAGGCGGTTGCAATTGGCGCAGTAGTCAAGCAGCTTCAAGCTTTTACCCAGAGTGGCGTGGATATGCCTACTCAGACCGCGCAAGGTGTGAAGACATGCGCGCCTGTCGGCGAGTGCGTGCCCAGCCTGCTGCTCGGCATCCAGCAGGGCTTCTCGCCTGCTGACGAAAGTTCCCGTGAAAAGCTAGCCCTTCTCGTGCAGCCGTGTCTGCTAGAATGAGTGACATGACCACTCCCACGACTGAATTCCAAGAGAGGTATGTCTTGACCTCTGACGCCAATGGCATAACGACCTACGACACCGTGGGCGAGTGCGTGCCTAGCTTAGGCGAGATTGAGCAGTTCGTGATTTCTCACCGAGAAACGGGAAAGAAAATGAAAACAAAGCGCCCTAGAGTAGACGAGAGAGGCACCATCGGATTGAGCGTTCTATGTGGTATGAGCGCGGTCGTGGCAATCGTTGCGACCATAATGGGCATCGCTGGCAACGCAGTTTGGCTGTTCTTCGCCGCTTGGTCGTGGATGTGGGTGCTGATCTGGTGGCAATGGTCTAAGCGAGCGGACAACAGAGCCGCTTACTACGATAGGCACACCGACAGCCGAGAAGCAGCGCATGACGACTGACATGCTAGACCCGAACAGCAAGGGTGCGATGCGACATACACGGTGGATCATTTGGAGATGATCGTTGGCACGGACAGACCAGCAGCCGATACCACACCCTATGACATAGGCAGTGCCCGAGTGGCTGGCACAGTATTTCCGTCTGTTGCCTAGAAGTTCCCGAAAAAGCTGTCTTCTCTTGTGCAGCCGTGTTTGCTAGAGTGGGTGATATGACCACTCAGACGACTGAATTCCAAGAGAAGTATGTCTTGACCTCTGATGCCAACGGCATCTCGTCCTACGACACCGTGGGCGAGTGTGTGCCTAGCTTAGGCGAGATTGAGGAGTGGGTGGCACCCAAGCTGCGTGAGCTGGGCGTGACTCAGGCGATGTTTGCTGGGGAGTTCGTGCGTGCCTCCAAATGGGGCGATGCCCGTCGCTCAGATGAGCTAAGACTGGTCGTATTTTCAGACAAAGAGTTCAAAGACTTGGTTCATATCCGAGACGAATTGGCTGCCGCTCTGAATGTCTATATCAAAATCAAGATATGGGAGACCGATTCCATCCTGCCAGAGGAGAGCTTGGACGACTTCGCATTCTCCCGTTACTCAGATTGGAAGGTGCTGAATCTATGACGACAGTCCAGCCGCCCGGTCTGATTCTGGACGCGGCTCGGGCTTATGTCGCTTAGACGGTTGCTGCTGCTTTAGCCGAGTAGTCTTCAGCTTCTACCTAGTGTCTGGAATGGTTGTTTCCCTCACAATTGCCTCTACGGTCTGCACTATTTTTTCTGCTGCTTCTAGTATGACAGTGGCAGCTTTGACAGCTTCCTCAGCATCTTCCCGCAGGTATCTGTCTGAGGGGCGAACGGGTGGAACTTTTGTCTGGTCAATGTATTCCACATACTCTGAATACTCCTCAAAGACATCTATATGCCTTGCTATGTCGAGCAAAAGCCTCAATTTGGGCAAGCGTTGCAGCAAAACTTCATACAACCTGGGAATATTGTGGGAGCGTATGATTTCTGAGTGCTGGTCACCTGAGTGGAATCTCAGAGCTTTGATAGAGAGTTCGGCCGAGAAATGGGCATTTTGACAGCATTCTGGGTAGTAAGCACCTTGGAAGGCATATTTTGCAAACTCCAGTGCTCTTTGAGAACGCTCCAAAAAATACTCAGTCATGGTTGGGTTGGCATCAGCCGCCATGAATTCGCTCCCAATCGACTAGCACATTAGAGGCTACTTTTTCTGCTCCGCCAGCTTGTTGCGCTTCGTCTGGAGTGATAGCCACAATGCTCGGATGGAGGCTTGTGCCCACAAGTGCTTCTTTCACAGCAGGTCTTATGGCTTTTGAGCGTTCAAGGGAGCTGCCCGAGATAACTGCCACGACAAGGACTACCAGCTCATCGTCTTCACGAGGATCCTTGTTTCGCAATGCACGCACATAGGGGCCGCCTATGAAAGCAGTCTCTGCGTTCAAATCCTCTAGCACAGGGGCTAGACGAATTGCTATTTCATCCACGCCGATGATCTCAAGTGAACTGACTGCGGTTGCCATACCTGCATCTTATCACGGTGCTGCTGATACTGCTTCTACCCAGCGTCCAGCAGGGCTTGCCAGCCTGCTGCCGAAAGTCCCTGTAAAAAGCTGTCTTCTCTCGTGCAGCCTCGCCTGCTAGAGTGGGTGACATGACCGCTCAGACGACTGAATTCCAAGAGAAGTATGTCTTGACTTCAGATGCCAATGGCATCTCGTCCTACGACACTGTGGGCGAGTGCGTTCCCAGCCTGGTGGAGATTGAGGAGTTTGTGGTGCCTATGTTGCGGGAGCTGGGGGTGACTCAGGCGATGTTGGCTGGGGTGTTCGTGCGTGCTTCCAAGTGGGGCGATGCTCGCCTCTCGGACGATCTCTTGCTGGTGGTCATCTCCGACAGGGAGCACAACGATTTCACGGACATCAGCTACGCTACCTCGAAAGAGTTCGGCATATTTATCCCGGTTCGTCTATACGAGAGTGATTTCATCGCACCAGAGGAGACTTTGGATGAGTTCGCTTTTCCTCGGTTTGAGGATTGGAAGGTGCTCGCAATATGAGAAGTCTCCCCATTGATTTGCCGGATGCGTGGTTGGAAATTGCCGAGTACACCCTTGATGCTTCAAGAGTGGTTTTGATCTCAGAAAACTTCCCGGTTGCCTGCGAGCTGGCATGGGGAGCTGCAGAGAACGCTGTCAAAGCGACAATATTCCATAACGCAGGTGCCGCCGAGATGCAGGAGAGGGAGTACAAGCATCACAATATTAGGAAGCTCTATGAGAAGGTGTCTGATGAGGCTGAAGACTCATTGAACATATTCCAATCTGTGCAAGAGTTCGGCGACTATGACGAGAACATCAGGTATCCCGAATGGAAGAGAACTGGCAAAATTGAAATGCCCGCCGACAAATACACAGAGACCAGAGCCGAGAAAGCTCTTGTCTCGGCAGGACTGATTCTGGATGCCGCCAGAGCTTATGTCGCCTAGGTGGTCGCAATTGGCGCAGCAGTCAAGCAGCTTCAAGCTTTTACCTAGATTGGCTTGGCTGTGCCTACTCAGACCGCACAGAGTGTGAAGGCATGCGCGCCTGCCGATGAGTGCGCGTCCAGCCTGCTACTCGGCGTCCAGCAGTGCTTGCCCGCCTGCTGCCTAAAAATGTCCGAAAGAGTTGCCTCTCCTCGTGCAGCCGTGCCTGCTAGGATTAGGACATGGCCTCGCAGACTGCAATGACCGCCTCAACCGCTGTGACCGAGCAAGGCGCGTCTGTGCCTACTCAGACTGCGCAGGGTGTGAAGACCTGCGCGCCTGTCGGCGAGTGTGTTCCCAGCCTGGCGGAGATTGAGGAGTGGGTGGCTCCCAAGCTGCGGGCACTGGGGGTGACAAGGGCGATGTTAGAAGGAGAGTTCGTCCGTGCTTCCAAGTGGGGCGATGCCCGCTTGACAGATGAGTTGGGGCTTGTTGTGTTCTCCGACAGGGAATTTGACGAGTTCTATGAAATCTCTCGTGAGATTTTGGGGAATCACAAGCTGTATATCCAAATTCACCTATGGGAGACAGATTCGATCCTGCCTGAGTCGAGTCTGGACGACTTCGCATATTCCAGATACGAAGACTGGAAAGTGATATCTCTGTGACGACTGTTCCGCCTAGTTTTCCAGGAGCATGGCTTCAGACGGCTGAACTCAAGCTAGATGCTTGCAGGGCAGTGTTCGACAAGGAGAATTATCCTGTTGCCTGCGAGTTGGCATGGGGAGTTGCTGAGAATGCGGTAAAGGCGGCAATTTTCAAGAAAGCAGTTGGCCGCAGTCTGTCTGAAAACGAATACAAGTCACATCGTATTTCAGCGCTCTACAATAGGGTCACTGAATCTGATTCACTTGGCATCTCTGGAGAAGTCCAAAACTTCAGCGATTACAACGAATATGTCAGATATCCAAAATTGAAAGAGAAGGACAAAATTGAGATGCCCGCCGACAAATACTCAGAGGCGAGAGCCGAAAAAGCTCTTGTCTCGGCAGGGCTGATTCTGGATGCGGCTCGGGCCTATGTGGTAAACTAGTGGTATGAACGAAGCGAGCGATGCGGCGGGGGAGGTGGAGGGGAAGCCTGTGGGGAAAGTCGTGGTGGTGGGGGCGGGGGTTATGGGGGCGGGGATTGCGCAGGTTATGGCTTTGGCGGGGTGCGGGGTGGTGGCTTGCGACATTGATGCTGGGGTGTTGGAGAAGTCTCGGGAGGATGTGGAGGATGGGCGGTTCGGGGTGCGGGGGGCTGTGGAGCGGGGGAAGGTGTCGGCTGAGGAGGCTGATGCTGCGCTCGGTCGGCTGGGTTTCTCGCAAGACAGGGCAGCAGCGGCGGCGGATGCTGATTTGATGATTGAGGCTGTGCCAGAGCGGTTGGACTTGAAGGTGAGGATTTTTCGCGAGCTAGACGCAGAATGCCCGCCGCACACGATTTTGGCTTCCAACTCCAGCGGATATCCCATTCAGGCTCTGGCCGCCGCCACCGACCGACCCGACAAGGTGGTGGGGTGGCATTGGGCATCGCCTGCGCCTGTGATGAAACTGGCCGAGATAGTCCGCTGCGATGCCACCAGCGATGAGACTGTGGAGACGGTCACCCGTCTGGCACAGCAGGCTGGCAAGAATCCAGTGGTCGTGAAGGATGTGGCGAACGCTTGGGGGTATGTCTCCAATCGGGTGTATTTCGCCATGATCCAAGAGGCTCAGAGAGTGGTTTCAGAAGGTGTCGCCACCCACGAGCAGGTAGACCAGATAATGATGGACTGCTTCCGCTGGCCGTCCGGCCCGTTCGGAATGGTGCGGGGGGCTGGTTCAGGTTGGATCTGAGCGAACCTTGTCTGATGAGTTCCAAGGTGAGGCGGGGGACGGCGTGTCTTTTTTAGGCGAGTTCTCTTGTCTGAGCATAAAAAGATGCGCCGTTGCCCGCCTTGCTCCTAGCACTCACTTGTTCAGAAAAGCCCAAAGCCATGCCCACAATAGAATACGCGTCACACCCTGTGCGATAATGAGAATATGAACAAGAAACTGTTTGCGGCGATAGTCCTGCTGCTTTTGGGCATTGCCAGCCTGCTGGCGAGCTTCAACCCGCTGAGTGCCCAATCTGAAGGCGATTCAGGAGGCGGAACATCTGGCAGCGCATCGGGCAGAGCAGCCATCATTGACTTGGACAGCAGCATAGATTCCGTTGTCGCCAACTTTTTGGGGCGGGGGATTGACGATGCCGCCGATGACGGAGCACAGTTTCTCATCATTCGCATGGACACCCCGGGCGGCAGCCTAGATGCCACGCGAGATATCGTGCGCGAGATTTTTGAGTCAGAAATCCCTGTGGTCGTGTTCGTTTCGCCTTCCGGAGCGCAGGCTGCTTCTGCCGGCACTTTTGTGGCAGCTGCGGCTCATGTGGCCGTCATGTCTCCCGCCACATCCATCGGGGCCGCTTCGCCAGTGCGCTTTGACGGGCGCGATCTGGACACCACCCTCAAAGCCAAAGTCACCGAAGACGCAGTGGCCTTCATGCAAAGCATCGCCGAAGAGCGCAACAGCTTGGCGGGCAGCCAGGTGCGCAACCCTGAAGCTTTGGCTGAGACCGTCAGAGATGCTTCCGCTTTCAGCCATCAAGGTGCTTTGGATATCGGCATCATAGACATCACAGCCGACAACATTACAGACTTGCTCATCAAGCTGGACGGCATGAGCGTAACCCTAAACACTGGGCAAACCGTCGTGTTGGAAACGGACGGCATCGCCACCTATGAAATCAGCCCAAACTTCTTTGAGCGTTTCGTGGATTTCATCGCCAGCCCGACTTTGGCTTTCTTGCTGCTGGCGGTAGGCGGGGCAGGCATCATCGTTGAGCTATGGAATCCAGGCTTGTTCATTCCCGCCATCATCGGCTTCGTAGCTCTTGGCATCGCCATTCTCGCGCTCGTGAATCTGCCAGCCAACTGGCTAGGGCTGGGGCTGATCCTGCTGGCGATGGCGTTGTTCTATTTTGAGACGCAAGCACCGGGGTTCGGGCTGTTCGGCTTCGGAGGAGCCGTCAGTTTTGTTTTCGGGGGGCTGCTGCTGTTCGGCGGCATCACATCTGGCGAGAGATCGTTGCCGGGCGGCGGCACGACCGAGATAAACACGGCAGCGTTCATCGGCGTCTCGGCCGTGCTGTTTGGCTGCCTTGCCGCCACATTCTGGTTCATGCGAGAAGCAAAGCAAGCACCGCGCTATGTCATGCCCTCAACGACTTCAGAAATCGTGGGCAAGATAGGCAAAGCCGCAAGTGATCTTGTGCCAGGCGAGGTGGGATCGGTTCATGTGGCAGACGAAGACTGGAGCGCAGAAGCCGCCCAGCCTATAAGCAAGGGTGAGAGTGTTCTCGTGGAAGAAATAGAGGGGTTCACCGTGAAGGTTTCAAAAGCTCCAGAAGAAGCCGAAGAAGATTCTGAAAACGCCGAAGAGATGGAGCGAACAGAAGCCGCAGAAGCGCACGCCGAAACTCCAGCCTGAATCCACAGCTAAACTTGAGCAAACACTTACAAGACGGCAACACCACATAAGTCAGCACAGCACAAGGCAAACTCTAGCAATCAACCAGAAGCCACCCCAGAAGCCAGCGTCAAATAAAAACCAAGCAAGAAATCACATAAAAAGGAGATAGCAAAATGATCCCGTATTTCAGAGTCGTCCAGCAATATGAGCTTCTAGGAGTTTTCTGGCTCGGCAAATTCGTAGGGCTGAAGGACGCAGGCTTGCGGTTCTTCATCTGGCCGTTCCATCGCACCATCACGATCGACCTGCGCGAGGAGGTCATCAACATCCCTCGCCAGACCAACATCACCAGCGACAACGCCCCCCTTGACATTGACTTCCTCGTCTATATGAGGGTCATGTCCGAGCAAGCGGACAAGTCGGTGCTGGAGGTCGTGAATTACCGCAGGGCAGTCGTGGGCATCGCCACCACAACCCTGCGAGCCGTCATCGGCGAGATGATGCTAGACGATGTGCTCTCCCAGCGAGAGCGGGTCAACGAAGAGCTGCGCGTGAAGCTAGACGAGGTGACGGTGCGCTGGGGCATCAAGGTAACCCAAGTGGAAATCCGGGAAGTCGAGCCGCCCAGAGAAATCCAAGAGGCGATGAACCGGCAGATGTCGGCCGAGCGTGTGCGCCGTGCGGCCGTGCTGGAAGCCGAAGGAACGAAGCAGGCTGCCATCACAGTTGCAGAAGGCGACAAGCAAGCAGCCATCCTGCAAGCCGAAGGTCTGCGGCAGTCAGAAATCCTGTCTGCCGAAGGCGACCAGCAAGCCGCCATCCTCCGAGCCGAAGGCTACAGCACAGCGCTGAACACCATCTACGGCGTAGCGCAAAATGTGGATGTCAACACGATGAGCCTGCAGTATTTCGACACCCTCCAAAAAATCGGCGAAGGCGCATCCACCAAATACATCTTCCCCATGGAGTTCACCAAACTCCTAGACCCCTTCGTCAAAAGCGTAACAGCCTCCCAAGAAGAAGCCAGCAGTTAAGGCTAGCTCGAGTTCTCTATTGGGAGGGTAGCGCATTGATGTGAATATTTTGTGGGGCGGGCTAGAAGGTTAGCCCGCCCAGTTTGGTTGCTATAAGCCTTTAGGCAATAGCTCTTCTTCGCGTATTATTTAGTATTTCTAAAATAGCGTTTGTCAATCTCATCCATAAGGTCGATCGCGAGGTCGAGCGTTATTTGGGAATGACGGATTCCAGCTAGCTTCAATGAAGCAGTCCTATTGGTTAGTCGTCCATAGGACTTTCGGCTGGACACGAAATATCCATATGGCCCTAAACACAGATACACAAGCCTTCCGTGCTGCCTATCTGGACCAAGACAGCGGATTGTTCCGGGCCAGTGTCTCCTGTCACTCCATTTTCTATTCTTATCTGTCATTATTTCTTTATTTTCTTGTTGTCTCTTCTCTTTCATATTTTTCTCCTTTCTAATTTGTTTGGCAGGTGATGCAGTCAGGCTACACCACCCGCAGGGGAAACTACTATACCAGCGAATTTCCAGAATGCAACACCAGCAGCGGGGTAAATTTTGGAGCTTGCTGTGCTCGTCAAGTCTGGTGTCTGCGATAAACTAGAAAACATGGCACAAGCAGCGTCCGAGACCGAAACCTGCGACCCGGAGTTCGTCGCCGCTGGCGACATGATCGCCGAGATGCTGACAGCGGATTCGCTGATGATCACTCGACCTTTGATTCAGTTCGTAGACGACTGGAACAGCAAACCGCTCTGCCGCGAGGAAATGCTTACCGGCGAGCCGCCCCAAGACGCAGACCCGTTTCTGCTGGCGGCCACCGCGTCGGTGGTTCACGCTTTGTGCGACAGAGACGGACTGGAGTTGCCGTCATGGGCGAAAAGCGTGAAAGTCTCGCCTGAATCCACACTGTCGGGATGTTCCCTGGACACAGCTTTCGGCAAGGCTGTCAAAAGTTCAGCACCTCCCGTTTGCGAACAGCACGGCGTGTATTTCGAAGCAGAGCTTCTCAACAGCACCTTCCGCAAAATGGGCACAATGGAGGCCATCAGAGATGTTTGGCAAAAACAAGCTAGATAAGCTGCTGGAAGATTTGGACAAAGAACTGGCAGACGCGCCGTTCACAGAGATCGTGATAGGCGGCGGGGCTTCTTTGATGTTTTTGTGGCACGACAGAAGAACGCAAGATGTAGATGTGGTATCGGATATTCTCCCCGCATATCTCAAAGTCGCCGTAGCCAATGTCGGCAAGAAGCACGGGCTCGACTATTGGTGGATGAACGACAACGCGGCAGGATGTCTGCCTACAGGAATAGCTTTGAATTTGCGAAGAGTGTTCTCAGGCAGGAAGCTGATCGTGGAGACTCCAGATGAGAGGTCGCTGCTGGCGATGAAGATAGCCGCATCAAGAGACAGAGACAAAAAAGATGCCATACTGCTAGCCAGGGCAACAGGCATAACTTCCAAAGCCGGACTATCCGAATTGTTCGCCGAGGCGTATCCCACTATGAAACCGCCTGCCTTCTTCCAAGATTTCATATCCCATGTCTCTGACACGGTATAGCGCCAAAAAGCCTTGAAATCGGGAAACAGACTAGCGGACGAAAAGGCGGACTCATAGAAGAAATCCCTAGGCCGATTGGGAGCAGAGAGTGCTCTCCTAGGCGAAGACCGCTGAGGGCCGATCTCAGCGTAAGTTTTTGACGAAAGCCGAAGTTTCTAGACGAAGGCTGAGGCGAAGATTAGGGATACTATTGTCATTACTTTGATTAGGATGTTCATGGAGGGGCCGGCGGTGTCTTTGAAGGGGTCGCCTACGGTGTCGCCTACTACGGCTGCTTTGTGGGCTTCTGAGCCTTTGCCTCCGTGGTGGCCTGCTTCTATGTATTTCTTGGCGTTGTCCCAGGCGCCGCCTGCGTTTGACATGTAGATCGCCAGGGCGAAGCCTGTTACTAGCGCGCCTGCTAGGAAACCGCCTAGAGCGTCTTCGTCTATGAAGCCGATGATTAGGGGCACGAAGACTGCCAGACCGCCGGGCAGCAGCATTTCGCGGAGAGATGCTTTTGTTGAGATGTCTACGCAGCGGGCGGAATCGGGCTGCACGCCGGGTTGGCCTTCTCGCAGGCCTGGTATTTCTCGGAATTGCCGCCGCACCTCTTCAATCATGCGGTTGGCTGCGCGGCCTACTGCATCTATGGTGAGCGAGGCGAACAAGAACGGCAGCATCGCCCCTAAGAACAGGCCGATGAACACATCAAGCTGGGTGAGGTCTAGGTTTAAGAATCCCTCTTCCCTGAAAACTGCTTGCTCAAATGCGCTGAACAGAGCCAAAGCTGTAACAGCAGCGGAGCCAACGGCGAAGCCTTTTGCCACGGCTGCTGTGGTGTTGCCTAGGGAATCCAAAGAGTCGGTGACTTCTCGCACTTCCGAAGGCAAGTCCGCCATTTCTGCGATGCCGCCTGCGTTGTCGGCAATTGGCCCGTAGGCATCCACTGCCACTATCACACCTGTGGTGGCGAGCATTCCGATGGCTGAGATAGCCACGCCGTAGATGCCGCCGCTGAACTCGCCCCCGGGCAAGCCGGGAATCATGCCGCCCAATGCTGTGTCGCCGGCCCACCATGCCAGCCCGACAGCAGTGGCTATCAGCAGCACGGAAGCAGCCACAGAAAACATGCCCGCCGATATGCCTGAAAGCACTGTCGTGGCGGGGCCTGTTTCGGCTTGCTGGGCGATAGAGCGCACGGGTTTATAGTGGTCGCTCGTCCAGAACTCTGCTACTTTTCCGATGTGGTAGCCAGCCAGAATTCCGCACACGACAGCGAGCGGCAAAGCCCACGAAGCGTTGCCGTCAAAGACTATCGCGCTAGTCAAGAACACGCCGCCGATGGTCAGGAACATCGCCAAGTTGGTGCCTCGGTGCAGAGCGCGCGAGAGACTGTGGACATCCGAGCTCGGCCCGCTACGCACGATGAGCGCGCCGATGACGGATGCGATCATGCCGCAGAAAGCCACGAGGAAGGGGAACAGCAGCACATTGCGAAAATCTGTGCTGGCTGTTATGTCAAAACCGGCATCCACCGACACAGCCGCGAACACCAGATACGCCATCGGCGCAATCAGCGAGCCTGAGTAGCTTTCAAACAGATCCGCTCCCATGCCTGCCACATCGCCCACATTGTCGCCCACATTGTCGGCGATGGTGGCGGGGTTGCGGGGGTCGTCTTCGGGGATGCCTGCTTCCACTTTGCCCACTAGGTCGGCCCCCACATCGGCGGCTTTGGTGTAGATGCCGCCGCCCACTCTGCTGAACAGAGCGATGGAGCTGGCCCCCAAGCCGAAGGCTGTCACCACTTGGATGGCATCGTCAACCTCCAGCCATTCCACGAACAGCAGATAAGCGAACGAAAGCCCCAGCAGGCTCAGCCCGGCTACCGAAAAGCCCATCACCGCGCCGCCTCGGAAAGCCAGAGGCAGGGCTTTCTGCGGGCCATGTCGGGCTGCGTTGGCTGTGCGGGCGTTGGCCATTGTCGCCACCGTCATCCCGGCCCAGCCAGCTAGGGCCGACAGCACGGCCCCGCCCAAATATGCCAATGCACCCCAAGGGCGGCCCCAGTCCAAGAAGATGAGGATCAGCACGACCATGATCACCACGAAGCCTGCGACCCAGGTGTATTCACGGCGCAAGAACGCACGGCTGCCTTGCTGAATGGCCGACATGATCTGAGACATCTGCGGCGTGCCGACATCGGCCGCTTTGACGACTCGGTAGAAATACACAGCCAGCAGCAATGCGAATATCGCGCTGGCGCCTGACAGATAGGGAACGATGCTCACGAGTTTTCCTCCGGTTGGGTTTTGCGTTCGGGTTATGCAACCTTGCTAAGTTTATGGCTCAGTTAAGGTAGGCTACTGAATTAGTGGCATCTGTTGCGACTTGTGCTGTGGACGAGAGACTGGATTCGCCTAATCCGCAGCATCCTGAATTCCGCTCGCTCATGCGTGGTCTGCGCCGTGAGGTCGACACCCGTGAGGCTTGCGAGACTGCTTTGGCTGTCAAAAATCTGCTGCTGGCAGAACCTGTGATCCAAGAGGCTGCGACACTGGCCGTCTATGCTGCTACCGATGGCGAGGTTGATGTGAGCGATGTAGCACGCTGGGCGCAGGAAGCTGGCAAGCGGGTGTTTTCCCCAGTGATGCTGGAAGATGCGCCATCCGCCCGAACCCCTCTTCGCATCGCTTTCGTAGAATGGCTGCCGGACACTCCTTGGGCGAAAGGCGCCTTCGGCATCCCCGAGCCTGCAGGCGGAAAAGAAATCGCCATAGAAAACTGCGACGCAGCCTTAGTGCCGGGAGTGGCATTCGGCAAAGACGGCAGTCGCATCGGGCGCGGCAAAGGCTACTACGACAAAGCTTTGGCATTCCTGACCGAAGGTTCGCGCCCTCGCCCGCCCGTGCTGTTCGGCATCTGTCACGACTTTCAGATAACAGACGCATTACAGGACTCGCCCTTAGCTGCCAAAGACCGCGATATCCCTATGGACGCTGTCGTCTCCCCTGCAGGAATTCGTTGGCGCGGCTGAGGAGGCAGAAACATGCGAATAATAATCGTGGGCGCAGGCGAAGTCGGCACGCACATCGCCAATCTCCTCAGCGAGGATCACGATGTGGCCGTGATAGAGCTAGACCCAGCCAGATGCAAGCGGCTGGATCAGCACAATGTGCTCGTGGTGCAAGGCAACGGGTCGCACCCTGAAGTCTTGGAGCAAGCCGGGTTGCGCAAAGCTTCCATGCTCATAGCAGTCACCAAATCTGACTCAGTCAACATTCTCGCCTGCCTCGCCGCCCGGCTCGCAGGAGTGGAGAAGCGAGTCGCCCGCATAGAAGCGAAAAATCTCAACCCTGCCAACAACAACACAGCCAGCAAGCTCATAGAAGAAGTCGGCATAGAGCTAGTCGTAGATCCCGACCAAGCCGTAGCCGCAGCCATAGAAGATCTGCTGGACTTCGGCTATCCGGGCGTGGCCGAACACGCCATCATGGGCGACGGCGAGGTTTTGATGCTCGGCGCGCAAGTGAACGAAAACTCCCGCCTCGCAGATTTGGAACTCTCCAAACTCGCCGAAGACTACGAACCCGAATGGCCCTATCTGGTAGGCGCCATCTCCAGAGGCGATGAAACCCACATACCTCGGCGGGAAGCCGTCATCATGGCAGGCGACATCGTAAGAGCAGTCTGTCTCGCCGACAGAGTGCCCGAGTTCATGGCCGATCTCGGCTTGGAAGACACTCGCCACCGCCGCATCCTCATCATCGGCGGCGGACGCACCGGCGAATCCTTGGCGACCCGTCTGGCCGAAAAAGGCCTGCTGGTGCGCCTCGTGGAAAAAAAGGAAGAGCGCGTCGCTCAACTCCTCAAGTCGCTGCCGAAAGAGGTCATGCTGCTCCAAGGCGATGTGACCGAGATGGACTTCTTGGACACCCTCCCGATGGATCGCTTTGACGCAGTGCTGGCCCTCACCGGTCAAGACGAAACGAACATCATGGCGTGTCTCTACGCCAAGTCCAAAGATGTGCGAGAGACGATCACCTTGCTCCACAGCGTGGCGTTGCGAAATCTGGCGGAACAGCTAGACATTGATGTGGCTTTTTCGCCGCGCACCGAAGCAGCCAACGAAGTGCTCAAATTCGTGCTTTCCCGTTCCGACAGCGAAAAGACGCCGGCATTCGCATCCAGCAAAGCCGGGTCAGCCGATGACGCAGCCAGCGACGCAGCCAATTCCGTAGGCATCAGCAAAGTCGCCACCTTTTTGACGATGGATGTGGAAGTGTTGGAATACACGGTAGAGCAAGGCAGCAAAGCCGACGGGCAGCTCATCAAAGACATAGGATTCGGCAAGAAGTTTCTAGTGGGCGCGATGGTCAGAAACGGACAGAAAGCCGTCATCGCCAGGGGCGAAATCATGCTGCGCGAGGGCGACCATCTGGTGGTCTTCGCCAAATACGACGACATAGACACGGTGTCCAAGTACTTCTGCTCGCCTGCTGCCTCCTGAATGCCAGCTGCCTGAATACCCGCCGTCTGAACGCCCGCTCCCTCCCGAATGTCAACTGCCTCCTGAAGAAGGACATTCTTTGCTGATCAAGCTTCCTGCGTCTCGGCGGGCGAAGGTTGAGTTTTATCGGGCGCTCATAAGCCGCTGCATGATCTTCGCAGGGGCCATGATGGTACTGGCCGGTCTAGTCGGCAGCGCAGACGACGGGGGAGACGCTCTGCTCGGGCTTCTCATGGGAATTGCGATTTGCATCGCGGGGCTCGCAGGCAGCTGGTGGTATGCGCTGCCTGCTGCTGTGCCGAAGAGGGAAGTGTTTGTGGCTGCAGGGCTGACTTGGCTGGTGATGATCGCCGTGTCTGCTCTGTTCTATGTGCTTTCGGGCACTCTGCGTCAGATAGACAAAGCCATTGTGGAGTCGGTGGCCGGGTTCTGCACCACCGGCTTCAGCGTGATCGCCCGCCCTGAAGACTTAAGCAGAACCGTGCTGTTCTGGCGGGCGGGCACGCAGTGGCTGGGCGGCTTGGGAGCGATCAGCTTCGCTCTGCTGCTTATTCCCATGTTCAAGAGCGGCGGCGGCGATGGCAGGGTTTCGTTGAATGCCGCGCGGTTCCAGAAGCACCGCAGCGATGACGATTTCATGTCGTTCCTGAAGCTCTATTGCGGGCTCACTGCGGTTTTGGCGGCGGCATATTGGGCGGCAGGCATGGGGATTTTTGACGGAATAACCCACTCCGGCACCACTGTCTCAACCGGGGGCTTCAGCAACTACTCGGCGGGGTTCTTCGGAAGTTCGGCGGTTCAGTGGGTAGCAATAGCGGGGATGTTCTTGGCTGGCATCAACGGGGCTTTGCTGTTCAAGTCTCTGCGGGGTTCGCCGGGATCGCTTTGGCGGTCGCTGGAGTTCAAGGTGTATGCAGGGCTGGTCGTGGCGGCTTCTGCGGTGTGCTTGATCTGGGCTGATGTGGCAGGTTTCGGCGAGCGTCTGCGCCACGCCCTCTTCAGCGTTGCTTCAGCCGTCAGCACCACAGGCTTCCGATTGGCGGATTGGGGGGATTGGGGAGTGGGGCTGCAGATGCTCATTCTGCTGCTCATCGCCACAGGCGCGATGGTGGGGTCGGCCAGCGGGGGATTCCAGATTTTGCGAGCCACAGAAGCGGCGCATTATTTGGCTAGGGAAGTGCGAGGCTATGCTGCCTCGGCCAGTCGCACGCAATCTCGCCACGACTTCTTGGGCGAAGAGCCTCTGGCCAGGATGCAGGCTTTTCAGTTTCTGTATCTGGCCGCTGTGGGGCTAGGGGCTTTCGGGCTGGCCTGTTTCGGCACAGATGTGGTTACTTCCATCTCTGCTTCGGTCAGCGCGCTCGCCACGATGGGGCCAGCATTGGGAGACCTTTCACCCGCCACGGATATATGGTCGCTGTCGCGGCCCGAACAAGTTTTGCTCGCCGTGCTGATGTTCGTGGGGCGGCTTTTCGTCTATCCCGTCTTCATCATCTTCGGAACTCTGATGACGAAAATAAGGTGGCTGCGGCGATGAGCGAGCATGAGACGAGCGAGCAGGAGATGGACGAAAGGCCAGCCGAGGCTCCGGCGAGCGAAATCAGGGGCATGACGGAAGCTTTCAGACTGGCGAGCAGGGTCAAGGCGCCTCTTCGCGATCTGATGAAGTCTCTGCGACTGGAGAGAGGCCAGCTTCTAGGTTCTTCCAAGAAGCGCATTGACAGCTTGCAGATGAAGATGCTCGGCATCTCTCTGCTGTTCTTGTGCCCGGGGATGGTGCTGGCCGCGCTCGTGGAGTGGGGATCCAGCACTTCGCACGGCGAGGTGGCTCTGCTGGCATCGGCGGCAATATGCGGCGGGCTGGGTCTGGGGCTTTGGTTCTACTCCAGCACCCCGAAGGAATATTCAGGCACCGAGTTTTCCGCTCGCAGCACCGTCTTCGCAACAGTGGCTTGGACTTGGCTGATCTGCTCGGTGGTGGGCGCATTGCCCTATGTACTGGACGCTTCGGTGTTCGGCTGGTCTGGCTGGGACAGCGCGCTGTTCGAATCCGTCTCTGGATTCTCATGCACCGGCGCCACCGTGCTGGCCGACATTGAACAGCACGGGCGGGGGATGCTCATGTGGCGACAGATCACGCAATGGTACGGGGGGATGGGCATGGTGGTGCTGGCGGTCAGCGTGCTGCCCCGCCTGCGGGTGGGCGGTTTGGAGCTCATTGGAGCCGAAGCCCCGGGAGATTCCGACCGCCTGGAGCCGAGAGTCAAGCAGACTGCCCGCTGGCTCTGGTATCTCTATTGCGGTTTCACCGGGGCCATCGCTCTGTTGCTGTTTGCGGTGCCGGGGCCTAGTCTTTACGATTCGGTCGCCCACGCTTTCTCAACGGCGGCTATCGGGGGGTTCTCGCCCTACAACTCCTCCATCGGATATTTCGGCTCGGTCTGGGTGGAGCTAGTCATAGCGGCGGGGCTGCTCGTGTGCGCTGTGAACTTCGCCATTCATCATCAAGCCGTGCGGGGCGACTTCAAACCCTATGCGAAATCGGCCGACTTGCGGTTCTTCTTGAAGGCACTGGGCGGGGTTTTTCTGCTGGCTTGGTGCCTGAATGTCTGGTGGGGCGGCGCGGGCTGGGCGGTGTCGTTGAGAGACAGCTTCTTCAGCGTGGTGAGCATGGGAACGAGCGGCGGTTTCGCTAATGCCCGTGAAGGCGGCATCGGCGACTTCGCCCTTTGGATTCCGGCCACCCAGATGCTCTTGCTAGGGCTGATGGTGATGGGAGGCAATGTGGGCTCAACATCGGGCGGTCTCAAGGTTTATCGTGTCCGCATAGCCACAAATCACATCTGGCGCAACATCCGCCAGACTCTGCAGCCTCACGCAGTCATCCCCATACGCTCCGGCACCGACATCGTGCCCGAAGAGACAGTCCGCAGAGTGCTGGGCTACACCACCCTTTTCGTGGTTTTCATAGCCGCCGGCACCACGCTCATAGCCGCTTCGGGCGCAGACATCCTCACCAGCCTGAGCGGAGTGATAAGCGCAATGTCCAACATGGGCCCTGCCCTAGGCGAAGCCGGACCCACATCCAATTTCTTGGAATTCACCCGCCCAGCCCGCCTCCTGCTATCCGCCCTGATGCTAGTAGGCAGGCTTGAAATAGTAGCTGTGCTGCTGATGTTCGCCCCAGTAGCTGCAAAGCTCCGCAGGGGCTGATTAGCTGCTTTGAGGGCGGGTTTTCGGCGGTGTGTGGGGGGTGCTTACCAGCCCCATCTGCCGCCGCCGGCTGTTGGACGACCGCCGTCGCTAGGAGCTCCAGAGTAGCCAGAGTCAACGCACCAATCCTGCTCTGATGTGCATACTATGCGGGTGGGATTGTCGGGGAAGGATGTGTCGATTACATAGCACTTCTCTTCTTTGGGATCTACATGCCATTCCCAGAAGTGAGAAATGTCGTGAGATCCCATGCCGTGATAACCATCGGTGTAATAAGGATCTGTAGTTCTATCAGAACTTCCATCGGTTGGAAGCAGTGGTTTGTGTGTGTAAGCCCCTACGGGTATTCGCTGGTTGTCGTTAAGCGGAAGATAAATTACTACTTCTCTTCCAGCCCCGCTTACTCTTATCTGATCTCGCTGGCCTGCAGCAGTTGTCTCTGAGTAGACGACTCCGAAGCGCACTTCTGCATTGCCCGGTGCTCTGTTGCTGTCGTCATAGACCAGAGCAGACCCTGCGTTGGCCACAAAATAATAAGCGCTGGGGGAACGGTCTGGGCGATAAGTGTTCGCGCCTTTCTTTGCTTGCCAGTAGCAGGGGGCGAAGCAGCCTTCGTTGCTGCTGAATACGCCGCCGTTGCCTTCTGGGCCGCCGATTCCTGCGGCTGCTCGGCCCGGGTCGTAGTATTCCCAGGTGGCGCAGATTGGGTTGCATCCGATGTTGTCGGATTTGATGTCTCTGAATGTCTTGTTGACACCTGCCACGCCTCTGCCGATTAGCTCGGGGTCTTGCACTTCGTTGGGGGCTGGGCAGCGTGCTTCTACCCCTGTTTTGCCTGCTTCTTCAAAGTCGTCGCTGGATGCGCTGTTGACGGCTAGCAGACCTACGGTGACTCCTGTGGCTGCGAGCACCAACACTGCTGTGACGATGAGCGTCTGAAGGGTGAAGCCGAGTTCGGTCTTGCTGGTGGGAGGGGTTGCGGCTGCTGCGGCGGCAGGTGCAGGGGCGGTTGCGGCAACGGTGCTGGCAACGGCAGGTGCTGCGACGCTGGCATCAGATGAGCAGTGGGGGGGGGTCTTGGGTTCGGCGATCTTCATTGCGGACATCTCCTTATGCTGTCGGAATAAAGCTGCAATAGATATATTATATACATCTCTTGCTATATTGCAGCATTTGTTATAAATTTTTCCGCCAGTGTTATCCGCTCGCCACACTGCGGGCATCAGCATTGCGCCCGGCCCGCCTTCTGCTAGCCGCCCTGATGCTGGTGGGCCGACTGGAAACAGAGGCTGTGCTGTTGATGTTCGTCCCAGCAGCCGCGAAGCTTCGCAGAGGCTGAAGGCGGCAAATGCTCGTTCGCCGTCTCAGATGCTGTCAAGTATTTTTTTCAGAGCAGGAGATGCCGAGCCTGTCGGTTTCTGCTATAGTGGAAGCATGAAAACGACTATAACACGAGTTAAATTGCCCTCTGTGAAAGCGGTGGAGGCCGCGCCCACGGGCAGGCAGTTGTATGTGTGGATGAAAGACGGACGCTCGGGCGTGGTAGACATGTCCGACTGGACGGGGCATCCCTGCGACAAATGGGACACCGAAGGGTTCAACCGATGGAAAGTAGATGCCGGGATGGCCTGCTGGGGAGAAGACAGCCACATCTCACCCGTTCTCTGCGCCGAGGAGCTTGTAGAAATGCCATACGAGCAGTGGCGTTCGGCTTTTGAGACGGTTTCCGTTCCTGCGTAGCAGCATCTGACGATGCCTTGCGTTTGCGATACCCTCCCGCGCGGACTTCGGGGATATGTCATAAAAGAGAGGCGCCATCCGCCAGGGAAAAGCACCCGCCATATGCACATAGAACGGCGTGGCTCATCTTTGTATCGGGTGGAATGGGGAACAGACAAAAGGGGCGAAAGGTTCATCAATGTCCATGTAGACGAAGAAGGCGACGAAAGATTCGCCAAAGATATAGAACGCTGGGTGACGATCAAGTTCGACGAACTAGACGCCGCCCATGACAAGGCAGTCAGCGGACTCAAGTTCACCAAGGTTGCATGGGTGAAGTAAACATTTCAGATAATCTGAACGCAGCGTTCATCAGATATCGCTGATGTTTTCCTCAGGCAGCGACAAGCCGCTCGCCTTGCCGTTTGTAGAGCTTCACATTTTCAGGGTCAGTGTAAACATCATGTTGCGGTGACCTTCAGAGCCCATCCGAAAGCGTCTCGTTTCTACTCAGACATGTGAATGCGGGCATCCTGCCTCCCCGCTGCGGCTGGGGGTGCTGGCGCTGCTAGCGGTTTCGCCACTGCTTCGGCAGGGGGTGAAGGGTGATGTCAGACGCGGGACCCAACGCCGATTTCTTGGAGTTCACTCGGCCCGCCTGCCGCTAGCCTTCAACAGAGCCTCCAGCAGCGACTTTGAAGAAAGTGCCTGTGGGGGTGAAGCGGGATTGTGGTATGATTATTTTCATGGGACAGCACAGCAGTATTTGCTTCGTTGAGTTGACGGCGGATCATGTCTGCCAAGATGGTGCGGTACGCGAGGTAGGCGTGTCTTTCGCATGCGACGCGAGCTCTGGGGCTGGTTTTCGTTCGTCTTTGGAAATCAGAGTCGCGCCTCCTCTGGAGAGCCAAAACGGGAGTGTCGGGTCTTGGGTGGGGGAAACCATGTCTGAAGCTCTGGCTAGATTCGGGATATTTTTTGCCGAGCGAGGCTAGTTCAAAAGCTCAGGGGCTTGTGAAATGCGCAGTGACGGATCACTCGGCGATCCTAGATACGGAAAGAGAGTTGTTCTTTCCTCTGTGCTGTGAATTTGCATGGGACGGAGAGACTGCTTTGGATGCTAGGTTGATTTCGCCGGATCCGAGAATTAAATGGCAGAATGACGGCGAGTGCATTCCGTCTGATATGTTGGCGTGCGAGTTGTCTGTTCAATCTTTGAACAGCGTTATGAGTTTGTTCGGGGAAGAATTGGAGCTTCCAGCTGAGACAGCTGCAATACCGTGGGAGTTCCCGTCTCTTTCGCCTGGCCCAGTCAAGCCCTCGTCTGTTGTCGTTGAGCCGGCGATTCAGAGAAACCCGCGTATTTTGCATGGCGCGCCTTCGTTCCCGTGCAGTAGAGTATTCGTTTCGTCTTTGCTGACATCCTTGATGTCGGGGGAGACCGTGGACGATTTCGTGAAGATGTTCCCGTCGGTGAAACGAGAAAGAGCAGTAGCCGCTCTCGCCGCCATCGCAGACGAAACTCTTACCGCAGGGAGGACGAACTAGAGAGACATAAGCAAATAATCGCCAATAGCGTAGTGCCACAAATTATATCTGGGCTTGAAGAAGGAGTTTACAGAGGAACCATAGACGGAATTCGCAAAATAAGGGATCGCTTCGGCCGCAATGTCTGACTGCCAAAATTTCCCATTTGCACGCATCTGCCTTCTAGCAACTAGGGTCGGGTGGCGCAGACTGGGTTGCCCATGATGAAAGCTGCTGTGGGCAGACAGTCGTTTTTCCTAGGGGGCGCATACCTTAGCGAGCGTGGCAGAGCGAAAGTGGTGTCTCTTTTCTCATAGGCAACATCATCGGGAGCAAGCACGGGCTAACGATTTATATACTCACGCAGTCTGTCTTTTGCGTCCCAAGCTTTGTCGTCGCAAATCTCGTTGATGTTCTGCCTTGTCCTTTGCAGGTCTTCTCCGCGATACTCGCCTATCGCTTCAATATTCTCACGCAAACCTTTGCGAGTCAAATTAGCTGAACCTGAAAGCAATCTCCGTCTGTCATGTGAGTCTCTAGATATCCAGACCTTAGCATTCATATCTTTTGCCCCTCCGCGTCTCTTGTACCAGTTCTTCACCTGCACATCGCTGCGATCTAGGAATTTCGAGGCCATCTGTCTGTCTTCAGCTGTGGCATTTTTAAAGTAGAGCGGGCTGCAGTTTCCTATCAGCAAATCAACCCGCCTGCCTTGTGTGCGGCGTGCTAGCCAAGCTATGCCCCAGACGCTCGTATAGCCTACGGCTACACGCAGGGGTCGCCCCTCGGTGTCTGAGAGGAAATCGTCAATGCGGGATTCAACGGTTTTCATAGACGGGGATATCCGTTTCTTGTGCAGTCGGTTGGAATTGCTGAGTGAGCAAGTCGTATTTTAGGGAATTATATATGAAGGCTGAGATGATGTTGCGAATTCCTCGTGCTGTAGGCTCATGGCGGTTTTTGCCATGGGTGTTCTAGGCGTTGGTGGGCTGGGTTTATGTGTGCTTTACGGGCAAGGCTGTTGTAGCAGCCGCGGTTGAGGGCAACGGAGAAGTCGTGCTGTGCTGTTGATGTTTGCACCTGTCGTGGCGAAGCTTCGCTGGGGTTGACTGGCTGCTTTGGCTGTGGCGGCGGATAAAGGAAGGAGGGCAGTCTGCGCGGCGAAGCTTCGCAGAGGCTGATTGCAGGTTTCAAGGCTGGTTTTCAAGGGGGGGGGGGCTGTTTACCAGGCCCAGTTGCTATTGGGATTGGATTGCCTGCCTAATTTATGGGCGAGATTGCGGGCATCAGCGGGCGGACATGCTAAAATTGCATTATGAGCAGCAACGCCGAGATAGATGACCTGACAGGGCAGGGCGAGAGCCAAGTTCTGGAGTTCAAGCAGTCTATCCCGAAAGACTTGGCCAAATCCATATGCGGGATGGCCAACGCATCGGGCGGCACGATAGTGCTTGGTGTCGCTGATGACGGGAGCGTTGTTGGTGTGAACACCGACAACAGAACTGTGGCCAAAGTTGAGGGGCACAGCAGATCCTGTGATCCTCCAGTGCATCTGAATGTGAAAAGGCTGGGAGGGTGTCTGCTGGCTGAGGTGGAAGAAAGTTCGGAGAAGCCTGTTGTGTGCAAATGGGGCTTTTTCATTCGCAGAGGCACGCAAAATGTGAGAATGTCGAAGAAAGAGGTCAGGGAGATGAACTCGGTTTATAATCCCTCGTCTTTTGATTCTAAAATTTGTCGGGAATTCGGTTTCCCCGATGATATGAATAGCGGTGCTTATGAGACATGGCGTAGTTCGCTGGGGGCAGCTTCCGCTAAGATGCCGCCTGAGGAGTTGCTGCCGAAATTGTCAGCAGCCGAGGAGCACAGCAGCGGTCTTTTGTTGCGGAATGCCGCTGTGCTGATGTTCGCGGAGGAACCTAGCAGATTCGTACCTCACTGCCAGATCACATATCTGCTGTTCAACGGATCAAGCGGAACCCGAATCGTGAAGCGGGAAGATTTTGCGATGCCAGCGTCTTTGCTGTTTGACGCCGTTATGGAGCTTTTTGAGCGGCACATGAACACTGCCTATGTGATGACAGGGAAGCCTCGCCGCGAGAACATCCCTGAATATCCCTTGAACGCCGTGAGAGAAGCTTTGGTGAACGCCGTTGTGCACAGAGACTGGAATTTGCGCGGTGCGAATGTGTTCTTCGAACTTCACAGCGACAGGCTTTGCGTGAAAAGCCCAGGCGGTTTCCCTTTAGGCGTCAACGAAGAGAACATAGCTCGTGTTTGCGTCCGGAGGAACGAACTGCTAGCCGATCTGATGCAGCGGGGCGACTTGATGGAAAAAGCAGGCACAGGGATAACTCGGATGAGAGAGGAATGCGAAGCGCATGGCACTCCGCCGCCTGAGATAGTCGACATCGGACATCATGTTGCGGTGACCTTCAGACCCCATCCGAAAGCGTCTCGTTTCTACTCAGACATGTGAATGCCGGCATCCTGCCTCCTCGCTGCGGCTGCGAGTGCTGACACTGCTAGGGCTGTTAAGGCCTGAAGGGAAAAGCCGACATCACTCTTGGAATTGCGAGCGGCTTCTGCGCTGCTGTCAGCTAAGCGGGGGGGGGGCACTCTTGCCAGACTGGGTAGATGGAGTCAGTCTGGTGCTTTCAGGAGCGGGTGGCGCAGTCCTGAGACGGAGGCAGTATTTCTTTGCTGCAAAGTGATGCAAGGCGAAATTGCTGCTAAGCTATTCAGCGTGACAACGACAGACGAGATGTATGTTCCGGTAGTGGATGCCGTTTCCGTTGCGGGGCGGTGGTCTATCGCTGTGCGGTTTACAGACGGAACAGAAGGCATCGTTAACTTGTCGCATCTGAGAGGCCTCAAGGGTTTTGAAAAATGGCGTTCGCGCCGTTATTTCCGAGGTGTCCGTGTACAGGGCGGAACGGTGATGTGGGGCGATTGGGAGGTAAGCGTCTGTGCCGACCTGCTGTATTGTGAAATAACTGGCGTTCCCTTGAAGGATCTGTATCCGCCTGAAGAGGCAGTAGATGCACCCTCGCTTGTCGCCGACAAGCCGGAGGGCGAGCTTTATGTGGAATATCCTGACGGCACAAAGGGGAATTTCCGTCCGACAGAGGACATGAAGACAGGCAGAGAGTTCCCTGCTGAAGATTTCGGCAAGGTGTCAGACGGAGTTACTAAAGTAGCTCCTTGGGGCGACATCATCTGGCGTGATGTCATTGAGCTGTCATCTGAAAAAGTGAAATCGTTTCTGATAGGGCGGAGACATGCGGTCTGATGAGGGTGGCAAAGTATTGATATACGAATGGCGAGAATATAGGTTTTACATCAACAGAATAGATCACGGCACTGCTCATTTCCATGTGTGGGAGCACAATCGCGAAATCTGTGAATACAGCATTCAGACGCTGAAACACCGCAAGGGACGCACTAATGAGCAGTTGCACAACCATATTCAGGCTTGGGGATATAGAAACAAAGAAGAAATTCTTGTTCGCTGGAGGGAAATAACTGGAATTCCTCCGCATGGCGAAAATCCAAGTCCGCCTATGCCTGCTAAGCAAAAACGGCTTCGCAGAAGAAAAAGGAAAAAGTAGCTGAGGCTGCTAGTCGGTGCTGCTTCAGCAGGGGGCGAAGGGTGATGTCAGACGCAGGAACCAACGCCGATTTTTTGGAGTTTAGCCGCCCGGCCCGCCTCCTGTTCAGCCGACATGGAGAACGGGCCGTAGATATCGGCGATGTTTTCCTCAGGCAGCGACAAGCCGCTCGCCTTGCCGTTTGTAGAGCTTCACATTTCAGGGTCCGTGTAAACATCATGTTGCGGTGACCTTCAGACCCCATCCGAAAGCGTCTCGTTTCTACACAGAAATGTGAATGCCGGCATCCCGCATCCTCGCTGCGGCTGGGAGTGCTGGCACTGCTAGGGCTATGAGGGTCTGAAGGGTGAAGGCGACCTCGGCTGCGAATAGTATGTGATGCCGCTTTCAATCAGGTTTGAGTTATACTGCCAGTATGACATCGCGGACGATGGTCGCTCCTTTTGGTGTGTCGGATGACATCCGTGAGAGGCTAGCTAGGCAAGCCCCTGCGGTTTTGGCTTGCGGAAGCAATGCCTCAGGCTGCGACAACGGCCGACCGGAGCCTCACTATTGCTGTTCGGCGCACAAGATTTTGAACCCTACGGTGGATGCCCCGCTGTCGTGGCGGCATTTCTGCGACACTCTGGCGCACTACGAGATTCGTGTCAGCGGAGAAGACGCTAAGCAGGCGTATCTGGATTACCTCAGTGAGGCGTGCTTGCTGGACGCATCGGATGACATAGCGGCCGCCAGTAAGTCCATGTGCGATCTGAATGCTGCAGAAGACGCTGCGGAGGATGCTGGAGACAAAGAGCTCGCTGGTCGGCTGGCGCAGGGTGCGTACGAGAAGATGGAAGAGATGATGGAGTTGGTATCAGAAGCGAAAGCCAGAGCGAGAGACATGGCGGCTTCTGCGGCTATGAGTGTCTGAAGTGTGAAGCCAACAGTGTGAAGCCAACCTCGTCTTCGCATTGGGAGCGGCATTTTCTGGTGTTTTGCGAAGTGCGGCAGAAGTGACAAGCATCCTGTATAATGGGGAGCAAGTGGTCGCAAGGGAGAAAGCGTTTCCGATGACAGTTATAGATTCCTCAAAAAATACTCTCAGAGAGGGCGAGGGCTACGAAATCTTTGCCTTGCCGAAGCCTACGCTTGTCGCGCTGGAAAGTCTGGGCAGCCCAGATCCGCGGAGATATTACACCCCGGTGTCCGACTCTGACATGGGATGGTTTGTGCGGACAGGCGGATTGAGGCTGCTTGGCGTAACCTGTCGACTCGGCGGTGTGTCCGTGTGCTTGGATCAGGAGGAGAACGGCGGGTTTGCTGCAGAGTGGAGCGGAGCGCGTAAAACTTTCAGGCTTGAAGTATGCCCGGCGAAAAAAGCGGCTTCTTGGGTTGGCTATTATCTGGACGATGACAGACACGAGGAGGGAGGGCTTTCTATATCTGATGGCAGCAAAAATGCGTGGCAAGATATAGCTGCAAAGATAGAAATGTTTTTCGCCGAAGCTGCTTGACATGAAGATAACTCAGGTTTGTGTCTTCCAGATGAACCAGATAACGAAAACTACTAAGGTCATATTGTTGCCTACATACCCAGATATTTGAACGACAGACAGGCTGGCAAATACGCAGCCACTCTGCGAGAAGAGTGTGAAGGATTTGTTATCATAAGGAACAGATACGAATAGCAACGCTAACTGGCAGGTTGTGACAAAGGAGTTGAGGGACGAATTCCATGACTTCAGCACGGGCGTTCAGCCGGCGATCTACCCGACTGCTGCTAGCCGCCCTGATGCTGGTGGGCCGACTGGAAACAGAGGCTGTGCTGTTGATGTTCGTCCCAGCAGCCGCGAAGCTTCGCAGAGGCTGAAGGCGGCAAATGCTCGTTCGCCGTCTCAGATGCTGTCAAGTATTTTTTTCAGAGCAGGAGATGCCGAGCCTGTCGGTTTCTGCTATAGTGGAAGCATGAAAACGACTATAACACGAGTTAAATTGCCCTCTGTGAAAGCGGTGGAGGCCGCGCCCACGGGCAGGCAGTTGTATGTGTGGATGAAAGACGGACGCTCGGGCGTGGTAGACATGTCCGACTGGACGGGGCATCCCTGCGACAAATGGGACACCGAAGGGTTCAACCGATGGAAAGTAGATGCCGGGATGGCCTGCTGGGGAGAAGACAGCCACATCTCACCCGTTCTCTGCGCCGAGGAGCTTGTAGAAATGCCATACGAGCAGTGGCGTTCGGCTTTTGAGACGGTTTCCGTTCCTGCGTAGCAGCATCTGACGATGCCTTGCGTTTGCGATACCCTCCCGCGCGGACTTCGGGGATATGTCATAAAAGAGAGGCGCCATCCGCCAGGGAAAAGCACCCGCCATATGCACATAGAACGGCGTGGCTCATCCTTGTATCGGGTGGAATGGGGAACAGACAAAAGGGGCGAAAGGTTCATCAATGTCCAGGTAGACGAAGAAGGCGACGAAAGATTCGCCAAAGATATAGAACGCTGGGTGACGATCAAGTTCGACGAACTAGACGCCGCCCATGACAAGGCAGTCAGCGGACTCAAGTTCACCAAGGTTGCATGGGTGAAGTAAACATTTCAGATAATCTGAACGCAGCGTTCATCAGATATCGCCGATGTTTTCTTCAGGCAGCGACAAGCCGCTCGCTTTGCCGTTTGTAGAGCTTCACATTTTCAGAGTCCGTGTAAAAACCTGCCGGCCCGCCGAACTTGGCATCAAGCACCAGGACTGCTGTGGCTATGAGGGCTTGAAGCGTGAGGTCGCTGGTCTGATATTGCAGATGTCGGCGAATGCTGCATGTGTGGGATATGCTGGGAGACATGATGAAAACACGGCCTGATGAGATGTCGTTGTTGGAGCGTATGCGCTGGCAGGAAACTCTGCGGTTGAAGCTGATGTCCGAGCTAGAGGCATCCAGGCATTCGAAATGCGGCGACTGCGCCAGCATAGATAGCGAAGATATGCCTGTCTTGGCGGACGGAAGGAGTTTTTGTTGCGCTGTCCGAGACATTCTCGAAGGCAGCGAGCAGGCTGTCTGCTGGAGCGAGATGCAGCAGATAGCGGACTGGGCTGGGATTGGGATGAAGCACCTCAGAGAAGCCCACGAAGGCTACATAAGGTGGGCGGTGATGGACTTGCCGCAAAGGCGCGCCGATCTGCCTGAGTCTTTTCGCCCGTTTTCTGAAGACCCTTCAATGGTGGAAACGCCAGCCGAAACGATGCGGTTCGTGCGGGATCAGAGAAAGAAAGCTCTCCAGTATCTCTAAAGCAATTTGTTTCCGTGCCGATTCTGAGAGACAGCAACCTGCTGCCTATGTTGCTTTTGGAGATGCCACACAGCTCTTGCTAGCCGCTCTGATGTTGGTGGGGCGACTGGGGATAGTGGCTGTGCTGTTGATGTTCGTCCCAGCAGCCGCGAAGCTTCGCAGAGGCTGGCTGCTTTGGCTGTGGTGGCAGATAAGGCAGGCGGGCAGCCCGCGTGGCGAAGCTTGGCAGAGGCTGATTCCAGGTTTCAAGGCTGGTTTTCAAGGGCGGGGGCTGTTTACCAGGCCCGGTTGCCATTGGGATTGATTGCCTGCCTAATTTATGGGCGAGATTGCGGGCATCAGCAGGCGAACATGCTAAAATTGCATTATGAGCAGCAACGCCGAGATAGATGACCTGACAGGGCAGGGCGAGAGCCAAGTTCTGGAGTTCAAGCAGGCTGCTGAGGCGAGTTCCGATCTGAGAGCGGCGACTGAGGAATCTTGGGATGTGCCGTTTACTGCTGCTGGTGACATGATCGCTGAGATGGTGGAGGCGGATTCGATGATGATAACACGCCCGTTGCTGTTGTTCATTGACAACTGGAATTACATGCCGCATCGCCGTATGGACATGCTGGCTGGAGAGCCTCCCCATGATGCTGACAGGTTTCTTTTGGCGGCGTTGGCGTCTGTGGTTCATTCTCTTTGCGACCGAGATGGGCTGCCCTTGCCAGATTGGGCAGTTGAAGTCAGTCTGGTGCCTGAAGCGACACTTTCGGGGGGCTCCGTTGCTACGCCCTTCGGCAAGCATGTAAAGGCTGTCGCTCCGAGTCCATGCGAGAAGCACGGTGTGTATTTTGAAGAAGACTTGCTTAACCGTACTTCGCTGAAGATGCGTCAGATTGGTTAGAGAATGCTGGATAGGCTCAGATTGCTGGTTCTGTTTGATGAATTGGACAAGGAGCTGCTGGATTGCCCTTTCACCGAGTTGGTGATAGTCGGCGGAGCTTCTATGGCATTTTTGGCTGTTGATAGAAGAACTAAAGATGTGGATGTCGCTTCGGATCTTTTGCCAGCGTACTTGAAAGAAGCTGTAGCTAGTGTTGCCAAAAGGAATGGTCTGGCATATTGGTGGGTGAACGATTCAGCAGCAGGCAATTTGCCGACAGGGATACCTTTGAATTTGCAAAGGGTGTTCTCAGGCCGAAAATTGATTGTTGAAACACCAGACGAGAGGGGCATTCTGGCGATGAAAATAGCGGCATCCCGGGAAGTAGACAAAAAAGATGCCATATTTCTCGCAAGAACGACAGGCATAATTTCTGAAAAAAACTTGTATGCCCTGGTTGCTGAGGCATATCCAAAGCTGAAGCTCACCAGCGTTATCGCAGCATTTATATCAGAAGTCTCTGCCTCAGCAATAGCGGAAGACAAGCGTGCTCTCCATGATTAGTGGGGAACTCTAGCAGAATAGCATCATTAGTAAACCATGAAATGCGTACCTCGGCTAGCATTGCCCGTAGCGTATCGGCTTCGTCTCTTTTCTCATAGAGAAAATTGTCGGGAACAAGCACAGGCTAAATCGGACATCATGTTGCGGTGAGCTTCAGACCCCATCCGAAAGCGTCTCGTTTCTACTCAGACATGTGAATGCCGGCATCCCGCCTCCTCGCTGCGACTGCGAGTGCTGGCACTGCTAGCGGTTGCTGCTGCTTCGGCAGGGGGTGAAGGGTGATGTCAGACGCAGCCCTTGCCGCATTTCCGCACCATTGCGCCCGGCCCGCCTGCTGCTAGCCGCTCTGATGAGGAGGGGGCAGGTGTCCTGTTTGGGGGAGCAGGCTGGTGGGGTGGCTTTGGGGTGGGCGGGTATGCCGGCGGGCATTGGCTGGTTGGGGTTTTGAGGTTTCAGGGTTTAGGGGTCGCAGCTGCCGTCTTCGGAGGAGCAGACGACTTGATCGTCAAGGGTTATGTTTACTATCGTGCATACCTTGTTGTATGGGTCGGCTCTGTATTCCCAGTTGTTGTCTTCCCAGTCGTTGCCGTTGCGGGCAGTGCCTCCAGGGTCAGTAACTGGATTTCGTGCATCTCGGTTGTTAGTTCTCCAGTTGGGTTTAAAAACTGTGGGAACTATTCCTCCCGGGAATGCAGGAGCCAGTTCTGCTATTAATGCAGGAGTAAGTGGAGTTCCCGGTGCTACACCACTTCCACGACCGTTGCGGGCTATGATGAAGGGCTTACCAACGTCTAGATTGTTGTAAATGTTGTCGATTTGTATATCACTCTGCCATCTAACATGAGTGGAAGAGGTCCTCTTGTAGTTGACTCCCAAGCGTACTTGCTTTACTGCAGGAGCGCGGTTGTCGTCGTGATATTGCAAGCTAGTAGTATTCGCTATAACTCCATTAGTTGCTGTAGGCCGCCCTACACCGTTAGTGTATGACCAGTAGCAGGGAGCGAAGCAGCCGATGTTTTGGCTGAACACTCCGCCGTTGCCTTCTGGGCCGCCGATGCTTGATTGTCTGGCTGCGGCTGGGGATTCTGCTGGTTCGTATTCGCCGTTTTCGTTTGTGCCTGTTGATAGGAATTCCCAAGTTCCGCAGTAGGGCTCGCAGCCGACCTGCTTGCTTCGTACACCGCCTTGGCTGTCGGGGCCGCCGATGCCTCGGCTTTCAAGTTCTGGATCCCAGATTTCGTTGGGCGCGCAGCGTGCTTCTACTCCTGTTTGACCTGCTTCTTCAAAGTCGTCGCTGGTGGCGCTGTTTACGGCTAGCAGGCCTATTCCGACTCCTACGGCTGCGAGCACGAATACCGCCATTACTATGAGTGTCTGAAGCGTGAAGCCGACTTCGCTCTTGCCGGCGGGGGCGGAGGCGGCAGGGGCTGAGGTTGCGTGAGCGGTTGCGGCTGCGCTGGCGTCAGCTGAACAGCGGGGGGTGGTCTTGGGTTCGGCGATCTTCATTGCGGCGGTCTCCTCGTGCTCTCTATATAAAGCTGCAATAGTTGCATTATACACGACATCCATCATATTGCATCATTTATTATAGAATTTTTTCGGGAGCAAAATCCTAGGCAATGCCCGCTGGTTTCCCCAAGCTCAGGCTGGGGCAAAATCAGAGGCTGGAGGTTTCAGGGAGGCTGGGTTGAAGCCCCCAGCCCGTCTGATGCAGAGGGCTGGAGGGTCTGGATGCTGGGGGGGGGCTTTGGAAGCTGGAGGGTTTAGGGGCGGGGTTCGCAGTTGTCCCATTCGGAGGAGCAGACTAGTTCGGGGTAGCCGGGGCTCGGGTTAATGTTGACTATCGTGCATTCCTTTTCGTATGGGTCGGCTCGTATTTCCCAGTTCTCGTCTTCCCAGGTGGTGCCGTTGCGGGCGGTGTCGCCGGGGTCGTCTCCCATGGATCTCCAGTTGGGTGTGAAAACTGTGGGAAGTCCGAGAGCAAGCTGTTCAGGGGTCAGCGGAAGTGTGCCGGTAACATACCTGGATCCGAATCGCCGAAGGTTATCCCGTCTTGTGAGAATGTAAGGCTTGCCGTCCTTGTTTCGCACTGCATGCTGAAGCTGCAGATCGTTGTTTTTCTGGAGGTTGCCCGGATTGTCGCCTATGGGAACGCTCAAGTCTGCGGATCTTCTGTAGTTGACGCCCAAGCGGAGTTGATCCGCCACTGGAGCGCGGTTGTCGTCAAAGTAGCGCAGGAGACTTGTTGTCCCCTTTACATTTCCTGGTGCAGGACGCCACACCCCGGTGGGGTAAGAGATTTCCCAGTAGCAGGGAGCGAAGCAGCCGATGTTTTGGCTGTAGACACCGCCGTTGCCTTCTGGCCCGCCGATGCTTGATTGTCTGGCGGATGCTGGGGATTCTGCTGGTTCGTATTCGCCGTTTTCGTTTGTGCCTGTTGAGAGGTATTCCCAAGTTCCGCAGTAGGGCTCGCAGCCGACCTGTTTGCTTCTTATTCCGCCTTGGCTGTCGGGGCCGCCTATGCCTCGGCTTTCAAGTTCTGGGTCCCAGATTTCGTTGGGCGCGCAGCGTGCTTCTACTCCTGTTTGGCCTGCTTCTTCAAAGCTGCTGCTGGATGCGCTGTTGACGGCTAGCAGGCCTAAGCCGACTCCTACGGCTGCGAGCGTGAAGACTGCCATGACGATGAGCGTCTGAAGCGTGAAGCCGAGTTCGGTCTTGCCGGCGGGGGCGGAGGCGGCTGGGGCTGAGGTTGCGTGAGCGGTTGCGGCTGCGCTGGTGTCAGCTGAACAGCGGGGGGGGGTGGTCTTGGGTTCGGCGATCTTCATTGCTGGCATCTCCTTGTGCTGTCGGAGCAAAGCTGCTATTGATGCATTATATACAACTTTTGCCACATTGCATCATTTATTATAAAATTTTTTCGCCAGCGCAATCCGCTCGCCACACTACGGCATCAGCATTGCGCCCAGCCCGCCTGCTGCTAACGGCTCTGATGCTGGTGGGCAGACTGGCAGACGGATAGTCTCAGAGGGAGTCGTGCCGCCGAAGAAAGAGCGGGCTGGAGGGTTTTGGGGGCTAGCGGTTGGGGCTAGCGGTTTAGGGGCGGCAGCTGTCCTGTTCGGAGGAGCAGATGACTTGGTCGTTAGTTATGTCGACTATTGAGCATATCCCCTCAGAGGGATCGGCTCGCACTTCCCAGTTCTCGTCGTCAGATCTGTGCCAGTTGGGTTTGAAGACTGTTGGAAAGCCTGCTGCGATATGGTCAGGGTGAAGCGGAAGAGTTCCGGCTACATTTCTGATTCCTGCTGTAGTTGGACTAAAATTTGTCCAAAAGAAATGCTTGCCGGTAGTGTCGCGTCCTCTACCAGGAAAATCCAGATCGTTATGTTGTGCAAAAAGATTCGCTGCACTGGGGAGGGGAAGGGGATCATTCGGCATAGCGGATCTTCTATAGTTGACGCCCAAACGGACTTGATCCACCACTGGAGCGCGGTTGTCGTCAAAATAGAGCAAGCGACTAAGTCCATATGATCCTCTTACATGCGCGGCTCCAGGACGCCTATTTGAACCACCAGTACGGGCGTACCCAATTGACCAGTAGCAGGGGGCGAAGCAGCCTTCGTCGGTGCTGTATATTCCGCCGTTGCCTTCTGGGCCGCCAATTCCTCCGGCTGCTAGGCCCGGGTCGTAATATTCCCAAGTGCCGCAGATTGGGTTGCAGCCGATTTCGTCAGCTACGATTTCGTCGCTTTCACTGTATGCCGGTCTTCTGTATGTCTGATTGACGCCGGCCACGCCTCTGGCTTCAAGCTCGGGGTCTTTCACCTCGTTGGGCGCGCAGCGTTCTTCTACTCCTGTTTTGCCTGCATCTTCAAAGTCGTCGCTGGAGGAGGTGGTGACTGCAATCAGGCCTATGCCTGCTCCTACGGCTGCGAGCACGAATACTGCCATGACGATGAGCGTCTGAAGCGTGAAGCCGACCTCGGTTTTGGCATTGAGAGCGGTTTCCGCGCCGGCATCAGCTGAACAGCGGGGGGGGTCTCATATAGCTGTCGCTCTGCGCTTGTCATATCTCAAATTATACGCTTATCTCGCTGCTGAGTGTTGTCAGGGCGAAAAATCTCTGCGGCATCGCAGGCGGTTGGCTTGGGGGGAAGGGCGGGTATCCTAAAAGGATGCTTAATTCGGTTATAAAGTCTGTGTCGCAGGCTGTGTCGCAGGCTCCTGTGTCTAGGGGGCAGCCGCTGGGACTTTATAGCCCTGCTCACGAGCATGATGCTTGCGGGGTGGGGTTTGTGGTGGATATGCATGGGCGGGCTAGCCGTGAGCTTGTGGAAACTGCGCTGGGGGCTTTGTGCAACTTGGAGCATCGGGGGGCTTTGGGGGCTGAGGTGAATACTGGCGACGGGGCGGGGGTGCTGATACAGGTGCCGGATGCGTTTTTCAAAGCGGTTGTGGATTTTCCGCTGCCTGAAGCCAAGGCTTATGCCACTGGCATTGCCTTTTTGCCGCAGGATTCAGAAGCGGCGGCACGGGCGCAGGCTGCGGTGGAGGAAATCGTGCGCTCTGAGGGGTTGGAAGTGCTGGGGTGGCGGGATGTGCCGACAGACTCTTCAATGCTGGGGGAGGGCGCGCTGCGAACCATGCCGACTTTTTCGCAGCTGTTCGTATCGGGCGAAGACTCTTCGGGGCGGCAGCTGCGCGGCATTGAACTGGACAGGGCGGCATATATAATCCGCAAGCGTTGCGAGAACGAGATCAGCGATGAGTCGCTGGGAGTTGGGTCGCTGGGAGTTGAGAAGTCTTCAGAAAGCTCTGCCGATGCCGATTCCAGTGCCGATGCCAGTGCCGATTCTGAAAGGGCTATGGGATCTTGTTCTTCTGTGCACGACGGCGTGTATTTTCCCAGCTTTTCGTCTCGCACATTCATCTACAAGGGGATGTTCGTCACTCCGCAGCTCACTGATTTCTATCCCGACCTTCAAGACGAGCGTCTGCAGAGCGCGCTCGTGCTGTTGCATAGCCGCTTTTCCACTAATACCTTTCCCACCTGGCCGCTGGCGCATCCGTATCGCTTTATCGCCCACAACGGCGAGATCAACACCGTCCAAGGCAATCAGAACTGGATGCGTGCCCGTGAAGCGCTTATGGCGACGCCGCATTTCTCAGGCGACATAGAGCGCATCTTTCCGATTTGCACTCCAGATTTCTCCGACACCGCCCGTTTTGACGAATGCCTGGAGCTTTTGCATCTGGGCGGCTATTCCCTCCAAGAGGCCGTGCTGATGATGATTCCGGAGCCTTGGGAGAATCACGAATCCATGCCCGCCGACCTCAAAGCTTTCTATCGCTATCACGCTTCGCTGATGGAGCCTTGGGACGGCCCCGCCTCCATCGCTTTCACCGACGGCGAGGTGATAGGCGCGGTGCTGGATCGCAACGGCTTGCGCCCCAGCCGCTATTGGGTGACTCGTGAGGGGCTGGTGATCATGGCATCGGAAGTGGGGGTGGTGGATGTGCCGCAGTCGGAAGTGGTGGAGAAGGGGCGGCTGCAGCCTGGGCGGATGTTCTTCGTGGACACCAACGAAGGGCGCATCGTTCGTGACGAGGAGATCAAGTCCAAGCTGGCTTCGGCACGGCCGTATCAGCGGTGGCTGGACGACAACCAGATAGATTTGGACGACCTGCCGGCGCATGAGCTGGAAAGGGCGGGCGGTATTGGGGATGGTGGTGTCGCGGCAGATTTGACACAGAGGCAGCTTTGCTTCGGCTACACCCACGAAGAGCTGCGAATGCTCGTGGCTCCGATGGCGCAGAACGGCAAGGAGCCTGTGGGGTCTATGGGGACGGACACGCCTGTGGCGGTGCTTTCCAACAGGCCGAGGATGCTGTTTGACTATTTCAAGCAGCTTTTCGCTCAAGTCACCAATCCTCCGCTGGATGCTATTCGCGAAGAAATCGTGACCGCCACTTATGGATGGCTCGGGCCGGAAGGCAACCTTTTGGATCCTCAAGCCGAGTCTTGTCGCCAGATTGTGCTGCCTCACACTGTGGTCACCAACGAGGAGCTTGTGCGGCTCATCCATATTCGCGACTTTGACAGCCGGTTCTCAACTGCGGTGCTGCCGTGTTTGTTTCCTGTTGAGGGAGCCGCTGGGGGGGCTGCTGGCGGGGAAGGGGGGCAAGGGCAAACAGGGCGGGAGCGGGAAGCAGAGCGGGAAGGCACTGACGCTGCCCTCGGCGAAGCTCTGCGCCAAGCCGTGAAGCAGCTTTGCGAGCGCGTGGATGAAGCAATAGCTGCAGGGGCGAATGTGATAGTGCTTTCCGACAGGGGAGCCACCAGCACGCTTGCTCCCATTCCGTCTCTACTGGCTGTAAGCGCAGTGCATCACCATCTGGTCGCCAACAAGACTCGCACGAAAGTGGGGCTGGTGGCCGAAGCGGGCGATGCCAGAGAGGTGCATCACATTTGCCTGCTGCTCGGCAACGGGGCGACAGTCGTGAATCCATATGTCGCCTTTGACTCCATAGCTCAGATGCTGGAAGAAGGCAGCTACGGCTTCGGACAGAGCAGCAACGGCTCTGAACCCGGCTCGGCACCCGGATTTGCGATGACTCTTGAGGAAGCCCAATACAACTATGTGAAAGCTTGCGACAAGGGCGTGCTGAAGGTCATGTCCAAGATGGGCATCTCCACCGTTCGCTCGTATGTGGGGTCGCAGATTTTTGAAGCCATCGGGCTGGGACAGCAGCTGATTGAAGAGTGCTTTGCCGGCACCCATAGCCGTCTAGGGGGCATCGGCTATGAGCACCTTGCCGAAGAAGTGGCGCGCCGCCACGAAGTCGCCTTTGCCGAGAACAGCACCGAGCGGGCGCACCGAGAGCTGGGCGAAGGAGGCGAATATCAGTGGCGCAGAGAAGGGGAGTATCACCTCTTCAATCCGGAGACGGTCTTCCGTCTGCAGCACTCCACCCGCACGGGCCGCTACGACATCTTCAAGAAATACACCGCCGCGGTAGACGAGCAGGCACGCCGGCTTGCTACCTTGCGCGGGCTTTTCCGATTCCGCACTGAAGGCTGCGAGCCTGTGCCGCTCAGCGAAGTGGAGCCTGTGTCGGAGATCGTGAAGCGGTTTTCCACCGGGGCGATGTCTTACGGCTCCATCTCGGCTGAAGCCCATGAGACCCTCGCCATCGCCATGAACCGCATCGGCGGCAAATCCAACACCGGCGAAGGAGGCGAAGACCCTCGCCGATATGTGCGCGACCCCAACGGCGACTATCGCCGCAGCGCGATCAAGCAGGTGGCATCTGGGCGCTTCGGCGTGACTAGCCAGTATCTCACCGAAGCCGACGACCTGCAGATCAAAATGGCGCAGGGCGCAAAACCCGGCGAAGGCGGGCAGCTGCCGGGGCATAAAGTCTGGCCTTGGATAGCCGAGACCCGCCACTCCACGCCCGGCGTGGGGCTAATCTCGCCGCCGCCGCATCACGACATCTACTCCATTGAAGACTTGGCTCAGCTCATCCACGACCTGAAAAATTCCAATCCCGAAGCTCGCGTGCATGTGAAGCTGGTTTCTGAGATTGGCGTGGGCACTGTGGCGGCCGGCGTTTCCAAAGCTCACGGCGATGTGGTGCTGATTTCCGGCCACGACGGCGGCACGGGCGCGTCTCCGCTCACATCCATCAAGCACGCTGGCACCCCTTGGGAGCTGGGCTTGGCCGAGACGCAGCAGACCCTGCTGCTCAACAACCTGCGCGACAGAATCGTGGTGCAGACCGACGGGCAGCTCAAGACAGGCCGAGATGTGATGATCGCAGCCCTGCTCGGCGCAGAAGAATTCGGCTTCGCAACTGCGCCGCTGGTGGTGTCGGGCTGCGTGATGATGCGAGTCTGCCACTTGGACACTTGCCCGGTGGGAATAGCCACGCAGAATCCCGAGCTGCGCAAAAAGTTCACTGGCAAGCCGGAGTTCGTGGTGAATTTCATGGAGTTCGTGGCCGAAGAAGTGCGGGAGTTGCTGGCGGAGCTGGGATGTCGCACGCTGGAAGAAGCCATCGGCAGAGTAGACCTGCTGGACACCCAAGCCGCCATAGACCATTGGAAGGCGGACGGCTTGGACCTCACGCCTATTCTCTACGGCCCGCCAGTGCCCGAAGGCAGCACTAGGTATTGTTCAAAAGCCCAAGACCATAGCTTGGAGAAAGCCTTGGACATGCAGCTTATGGAACTGGCATCCGAAGCGGTAAAAGACTGCAAGCCCGTGAAGTTCAAGGTGCCTATCCGCAATGTGAATCGCACGGTCGGCACCATGCTCGGCAATCGGGTGACCAGAGCGTGGGGGCCGGAAGGCTTGCCCGAAGACACCATAGACATCACCATGGAAGGCTCGGCAGGGCAGAGTTTCGGAGCGTTCTTGCCGAAGGGCATCACCCTGCGGCTCATCGGCGACGCCAACGACTACACGGGCAAAGGTCTGTCGGGCGGGCGGATCATCGTGCGCCCGAGCGATGACGCAGGCTTCGTGGCAGAGGAGAACATCATCGCGGGCAATGTGATTCTTTATGGGTCCACAAGCGGGGAGATGTATCTGCGAGGCGTGGTGGGGGAGCGTTTCTGCGTGCGCAACTCTGGGGCCATAGCTGTGGTGGAGGGGGTGGGCGACCACGGCTGCGAATACATGACGGGCGGCAGGGCTGTGATTCTGGGCCTCACGGGGCGCAACTTCGGCGCGGGAATGTCGGGCGGCATAGCTTATGTGCGCGATTTGGACGGGCAGTTCCAGACGCGAGTGAATGGCGAAATGGTGGATTTGGAAGCTCTGGACGCAGACGACATAGATTGGCTTTACGACCGCGTGGACAAGCATCTGCTGGAGACCGATTCGGATGTGGCTGCTCGTGTGCTGGCTAATTGGAGCAGGGAGCAGTCGCGGTTTTTGAAAGTGATGCCTCGCGACTACAAGAGGGTGCTGGATGCTACGCGGGAAGCAGAGGCGACGGGGGCCGATGTGGACGAGGCGGTCATGGCCGCCATCTCGGACTGAGGCTTTGGAAGCTGTAATTGGAAGCTGGCAGAGGAAGCTGAAAGCAAACGCGCACAGAAGCAAGAAGCAGACAGAAGCAGACCCAGCAGAAACAGAATAGGCGAAAGGCAGACACACTAATGGGCGACATCAAGGGCTTTATGAAGCACGGGCGGGAGCTGCCTCATCGCCGTTCGGTGCCGGTGCGCTTGCGCGACTGGAGCGAGGTGTATGAGCCGTTCCCTGAGAACAAGCTCCGCAAGCAAGCCTCGCGCTGCATGGACTGCGGCATTCCCTTCTGCAACAACGGCTGCCCGCTAGGCAACCTCATCCCCGAATGGAACGACTTGGTGTATCGCGAGCATTTTCGCGAAGCCATAGACCGTCTCCACGCCACCAACAATTTCCCGGAATTCACAGGCCGCCTATGCCCGGCTCCGTGCGAAGCCGCCTGCGTGCTGGGCATCAACGAAGACCCGGTAACCATCAAGCAAGTTGAAGTGGAAATCATAGATCGGGCTTGGAAAGAAGGCTGGGTCGTGCCGCAGATTCCCGAACACTTCACAGGCAAAAAAGTGGCGGTGGTCGGTTCGGGGCCGGCAGGCTTGGCAGCCGCTCAGCAGCTCACCAGAGCCGGCCACGATGTGGTCTGCTATGAGCGGGCCGACCGGATAGGCGGGCTGCTGCGCTACGGCATTCCAGAGTTCAAGATGGAGAAGCGAGTGCTGGATCGCCGTCTTGAGCAGATGGAAGCAGAGGGCACGAAGTTTGAAACGAATGTGGATGTGGGGGTGGATGTCACAGCAGCCGAGCTGCGTGAGGGCTTTGACGCTGTGGTTTTGGCGGGCGGGGCTACCGCGTGGCGCGATCTGCCTATTCCTGGGCGCGAGTTCAAAGGCATCTATCAAGCGATGGAGTTTCTGCCTTGGGCCAACAAAGTGCAAGAAGGCGACATCGCCGAGCATCCTTTTTCTGCCGAAGGCAAGCATGTGATCATCATCGGCGGCGGCGATACGGGTGCCGACTGCTTAGGCACAGTCCATCGTCACGGCTGCGCTTCGGTGCATCAGTTTGAGATCATGCCGTGCCCGCCCGACGACCGGCCCGATGCTAATCCTTGGCCTACCTGGCCGTTCATCTATCGCACTTCCTCTGCCCACGAAGAAGGCGGCGAGCGGGTGTATGCCATCAACACCTCGGAATTCTTGGGCGACGAAGAAGGGAACTTGCGGGGTTTGCAGACAGTGCAGGTGGAGCAGGTTTTTGAAGACGGGCGGATGTCGTTTCCGGCGATTGCTGGGACAGAGGAGACTTACGAAGCTGATATCGTTCTGCTGGCGATGGGGTTTGTGGGGCCGGAGCGGGGGAGGCTGCTGGAGGATCTGGGGGTTGAGTTTAGCGAGCGGGGGAATGTGGCTCGTGGGGAGGATTGGATGGCGAGCGTGGAAGGGGTTTTTGTCTGCGGCGATATGGGGCGGGGGCAGAGTTTGATTGTCTGGGCTATTGCAGAAGGGCGTGCTTGTGCTGCTTCTGTGGATTTGTGGCTGATGGGTGAGACGCTTTTGCCAAGCGTTGTGACGCCTAGCAGTGTGCCGTTGGTTTGATTTTGGTCGCGGGGGTGTGCTGGCAGGCAACGGCACATCTTTTTTGGCTTGAAGCTACCCGGTTTCTAGGAAGGCTTTGGGGTTCAACCGCTAATGCCGCCAAAAAAGACATGCCGTCCCCTGCCTCACTGGTGCTATTTGGGCTTCCTGTTTTCTTAGTGGCGGCTGCTGGAGGGTGATTTTTGCCATGTGCAAAGGGTTTTTGTGGGATGGGCTATTCAACTGATAGCCAATTCACAGCGGATTGTATGCAGGTGAAGTTTTTGGGGGTGGCGAAGTGGTCTGTGTTGGGGAGGGTTTTTAAGGTTGCGTTTGGTAGGGCTTCTATTAGGGGTTCTGCGGGGCCGGCGAAATCTTGGTCGCCTAGGATTACTAGGACGGGGGTGGTTAGGGTGGCTAGGGTTTCGGGGGTTATTGGAGGGCGTTCTCTTTGTAGGAAAGCTGAGAGGGCTCGGCGGTCGGATTCGGGGGAGCTTGCTAGGAAGGAGAAGTGTTGGGCTATGGGGTTGTCGGGCGGGGCGTTGCCTTCTATGGCTTCTCGTACCATTTGGCCGTGTTCTGGGTCGTGCTGGAACACATTGTTGCCTACTCCTGCTACGACCAGTCGTCTGAATTTTTCTGGGGAACGAGAGGCTAGGGCTAGCAGGAGGTGTCCGCCCATAGAGAAGCCGACTGCGTCTAGCTGACCTTCCGGGAGGCGTTCCCATACCCAGTCTTCCAAATCGGCGTAGGCTTCTGGGTCGGATGGCTTGGGGGCGTCTCCGTGACCGAGAATGTCTATGAGATGCGACTCGCGGCCTTCGTCGGCCAAAATATCCACCCACCCCGTATCTCTCCAAGTTCGCTCGGAAGATGTGGCGAAGCCGTGCAGAAAAACGACTGGCGGAAGTGTCATGTTCGTCTGAGCTTAGCGGAAGCAGGCTGCAGGTCACCCAGACCACTGGTTGCGCTCCATCAAGACTGAGCGCAAGAGAGTGATTTCATCTGTCATTATTCCGTCTACGCCAATATCCAGCAGAGAGTGCATTTCAGGAGCCGTGTTGACTGTCCAAACATGAACCTGCAAGCCGTGCCGATGAGCAGTTTGAACAAACCTTTCATCCACAAGCCTTCGCCCGTGAATAGTGGCAGGCACCTGAGCGCAACCTGCCTTCGGTGCGACGGTTTTCTGGTTGAGTTGATTAGGCCTGGCAGGCAACAGCGACTCTGCTCGTATACGGGCAATATTGCTCACGGTGGTAGCAGTGCAGTAGCGATTCCCAAGCAGACGGCGAACCAGCAGAGTGCGCCTGTCGGAGAAAGTGCTGATGCAAACCCTGTCGGCGCAATCCCTAGCTTGAAGGATCTTCACCAACGGCCCCACAGCCTTGGGATGCTTCGGATCAATATTCACCCGCAAATCAGGCCAAGCATCCAACACCTCCTCCAACCGAGGCACAGGCTCCTCCCCCTCCACCCGAGCCTCCCTCACCTCCGACCACGACAACTCCGCAACACCCCCAGACCTGTCAGTCAAAGTGTCCAAAACAGAATCGTGATAAACAATCAAAACCCCATCAGCAGTAGCCCGAACATCCAGCTCCACATAAGAAAACCCCAAGCTGCGAGCATTCTCAAACGCAGCCATAGTATTCTCCGGCATCTCACCCGCCCCACCCCGATGAGCGATAGCCAACGGCATAGTGCTCTTGAGATAAGCCCAAGAAGAATAAATCGGCGACAAGCTAACCATTACTTATCAGTCCGCTAAAGCAATCAGCGAAACTCCATCGCCAATTGGCAAAACCACCTGCGAGGTGCGGGGATCAGCAGCTACATGCTTGTTGAACTCTCGCAGTGCTGAAGTGTCCTGGTCGGTATTGTTGGCATTCACTACCTGTCCGCTCCAAAGCACATTGTCTACGAGTATCGCCCCCTGCTGGCTGAGGCGAGGCACTAAAGCTTCGTAGTAATCCACATACGAAGGCTTGTCGGCGTCAATGAACGCCAGGTCTACCGGAGCGTCATCGGGAAGTTCGCCGAGAGATTCCAAAGCTGGCCCCAGCTTCAGGGTGATTTTGCCGTCTAGCCCTGCTCGTTCCCAGTACTGCCGGGCGATGTCTGTCCATTCTCGGTTTATGTCCATGCAGATCAGATGGCCGTCCGTTGGCAGACCGCGAGCTATCCAGATCGCCGAATAGCCCGTGAATGTGCCGATTTCAATAGCCAGCTTCGGCGAGATCAGTTTTGTGAGCAGCATCATAAAGGCTCCCTGGTCGGGCGGAATCTGCATCCGCGAGACACCTCCGAGCGACTGGGTTTCGGTAGCCAAGTCGTCTAGCACTTCGTCGGGCGGCGTGCCGTGCTGAATGAGATACTGGTATAGTTCAGGAGAAAATGGAAGTTCGCGCATTTGTGCAATGGTAGCAGTGGTGCGGTGCGTCCCGGATAGCAGGGGGACGGTGCGTCTTTTTGGCGAATCATTTTGAGCGCCTTTCTTAGCAATGGCCAACTTAGCAATAAGCTCAAGTGAGCCAAAAAGATGCGCCGTTGCCCTGAGGTTTAAGCAAGCAAACACGAATTACCCAAAAATCAGTTTGTTAGATGCCAGCTTCTCCGTTAATCTGAAGTAAATGAGATACCAAAGGTTTAAGGTATGAGACGAACCAAGATAATCGCCACTATCGGACCTGCGTCCGACAGCCCGGAGGTGCTGGAGAAGATGATCGGCGCGGGCATGGATGTGGCCCGCATCAGCTTGGCGCACGACAGCGTTGAGCGCGTGCTGGAGAGATACCGTCTCATCCGCATGGTGGCGGAGCAGTCGGGGCGGTCTGTGGGGATTCTGCTTGATCTGCCGGGGCCAAAAATCCGGGCCGCGCCCTTCCCTGGCGGAGGCGTCAATTTCGCCACCGACTCCTTAGTCGCGGTCAAGGCTGGCAGTTCCGGCAGCGATGCCGACACCATAGAAGTCGGCTATGAGAGCTTGGTGGCAGACATCCAGCTGGGCGACACGCTCTCTCTGGGCGACGGCGCCATTCAGCTGATAGTGGAAGATGTGAGAGCAGACACGGTTCAGGCAAGAGTGACGCACGGCGGCAGGGTGATAGGCAGGCCGGGCGTTCACATACCCAGCGAGCGTCTGAGCAGCTCTTCGCCCACCGAGGAAGACTTGGAAATGCTGCAGCCCTTCTTGGAAGAAGGCATAGAGATGGTAGCAATTTCTTTCATCCGCTCAGGCGATGATGTGCGCCGTCTGGGAACGAAGCCTCCGCCCGACGGCCCGCTCATCGTCTCCAAGATTGAAACCAGAGGGGCGGTAGAGAATCTGGACAGCATCATGGAGGCATCGGGCGCGATCATGGTGGCTCGCGGCGACCTCGGCGTGGAGTTTCCCATCCAAAAAGTGCCGGTGCTGCAAAAGAGCATCATCCGTCAATGCATCGCGAAAGGGCTGCCTGTGATCACTGCCACGCAGATGCTTGAATCCATGGTGATGTCGCCAAATCCCACCAGAGCCGAGGCATCGGATGTGGCGAACGCCGTGTTTGACGGCACCAGCGCGGTCATGCTTTCGGGCGAAACCGCTATCGGGGCCGACCCGCCGCTGGTGCTGGATACTATGTCGCGCATCGCCGAAGCAGCAGATGACGGTTTTGACCACAAATCTTGGGGGCAGCTTTTGGAAGAAGTGCATCTTCCCGCATCCAAAGAAGACCGCTCTATCACAGACGCCATCACTATGGCAGCCTGGCGAGTGGCTTCTGAGAAATCTCTGGCTGCTTTGCTGTGCATTTCTGGTTCGGGGCGGACTGTTCGCTCTATGGCCCGATTTCGCCCGCAATGTCCGATCTTGGGTTTCTCTACCGACCCTCGCGTCATTCAGCAGCTGACTTTGAGCTGGGGCGTGAAGGTCATCAAAAGCACATCCATAGAAAGCTACGAAGAGCGAGTGCGCGAGGCTATCCACTTGGCTCAGGAGCAGGGCTATATCCGTGAGGGCGATGTGGTGGGGGTGCTGGCGGGGCTGTCGCGCCATTCTCGTGCTACCGATGTGTTCAGACTTGTGACCGTCAGATGACAGAAGCTTCACCAGATTCAGCGCCGGTGAATTTGTCGGTCTCCGGGCCGCCAGAGACGGTGATGGAGCCTGAGCCGGCGGCATCCAGACAGGCTCTGGAAGAAGCTCTCAACTTGGCGGGCATGCAGAGGCACATGGCTATCTCGGGGCTGGTGGCACGCTGGCCGGACTTTTTGGAAGGCTGGGCGCAGCTAGGCGAGGCTGCTCGTGATCTGGTGGAGGCTTACGCCTGCTTCAGAGTCGGCTACCACAGAGGTTTGGACCGCCTGCGACAGAGCGGCTGGCGAGGGTCGGGCTTGGTTCGCTGGGAGCATCCCGGCAATCAGGGGTTTCTGCACTGCTTGGAAGGTCTGAGACGCACGGCTGAGATGATCGGCGAAACAGAAGAAGCCGATCGCTGCGCGGTGTTCTTGCTGCAGTTGGATCCGGGGTGGAAACCCGCGAACTTGGCTCAAAAGCGCAGGTGATGCAAGCAAGACCGGCGATGCCAGAGAGACCGGTGATGCCAGCAAGATTTTCGGGGGCGGTGCTGTGTGGCGGGCAGAGCAGGCGGTTCGGCCGCGACAAAGCGACTTATGTATTCAACGACACGCCCTTGGCAAAGATTTCGTTGCTGGCTCTGCGTGAAGCGGGGGCATCGGAGGTTTTCAGCATCGGAGGGGATGTAGATGCCTTGGTTGATATGGGCTTCAGGGCGGTGCCAGATGAGCACCCCGGCGAGGGGCCTCTGGGCGGCATCATCTGCGCGCTGCGCCAAGCTGCGTTGGGACAAGCTGCACTGCTCGGTGCTGCGCTGGACCGGGCTGCGAATGCTGATGAGCCTAGCGTTGAAGACACAGATGGCAAAGCGCGAGACAGCCGTGCTCAAGATGGCAGCGATGAAGACATCTGCGTTGTGCTGGCTTGCGATCTGCCTTGGGCTTCTGCTTCTGCGGTGAGCGAAGTGGTTTCGGAGTTGGCATCTGACCCAAACCTGAATGCCGTGCTGCCGATAGGAGAAGACGACATTCCCCAGTATCTTCACGGGGCTTGGCGGCTGCGTTGTCTCCCTTCGCTGGAGGCTGCCTTTGCAAGAGGCGGCAGGTCGGTAAACGACGGGTTGGAGATGCTGGCTGAGGGGAGTGTTCAGCTGTGTCAGGTATCTGATATTGAATCGCTCAAAGATATGGATGAGATGCCATGAAATCGCGAAAGCCTTGCTAAAATGTCTGAAAAAAGCAGAAATAGAGGTTTTCAGTGAAGAAGGGAAGACACCGCCGCTACGAAGAAGCACGCGCTCTGAAGCAATCCGGCGACAATTTCGATCTCTTGTTTGAGGATTCGGAGTCGCCGTGCCCTGAGTGCCAAGCTTTTCCGGGCGACGATCACAAAAACTGGTGCGCAGCCCCTCGCTACAGCTAGCGGCAGGGCACAACTTTAAAGGATTTCAATGAGCGATCAACTATACGCGGTCGTCCAGACGGGCGGCAAGCAATACAAAGTCACATCCGGGCAGGTCTTGGATGTGGAGCTGCTGGGCGGCGAAGGCGCGGGTGTGGCTTTGCGGCCCGTGCTGCTGGTGGACGGCGACGATGTGCTGGCTACCCCTGAGGAGCTGGCTGATGTGAAGATCACGGCTGTGGTGAAAGACGAGGTGAAGGCGCGTAAGATTACGGGCTTCACCTATAAGTCCAAGTCGAATCAGAGGCGTCGCTGGGGGCATCGGCAGCGGCTCTCGCGTATTGAGATCACGGGGATTTCTCGGAAGTAGCTAGGCTGACTGAAAGGAGCGTTGTTATGTCTAAGACTAAAGGTGGGGGGTCTACTAAGAATGGGCGGGATTCTGCGTCTAAGCGGCTGGGGGTGAAGGTTCATAGCGGGCAGGTTGCTTCGGCTGGGGCTATTTTGGTGCGGCAGCGGGGGACGAAAATCCACCCTGGCGAGAATGTTGGCAAGGGTGGGGACGATACGCTCTTTGCCAAGGTTACGGGGAAGGTGCAGTATGGGTCGCGGAGGGGTCGCCGGCTGGTGGATGTTTTGCCGGAGTAGGTGATTGGGGGGCCGGTTGCTGGCAGGTGGGGGTGTGCTGGCAGGCAACGGCACATCTTTTTTGGCTTGAAGCTACCCGGTTTCTAGGAAGGCTTTGGGGCTCAACCGCTAATGCCGCCAAAAAAGACATGCCGTCCCCTGCCTAACTGGTGATCTTTGGGCTTCCTGTTTTCTTAGTGGCGGCTGCTGGAGGGTGATTTTTGCCATGTGCAAAGGGTTTTTGTGGAGGTCTGTGATTCCGAGGTTAGGCGGGGGGCGGTGTGTCTTTTTTGCACGACTTCAATGGTTTAGCGAAAAAACCCATACGGCAAAAGGGTAATGCGGAGGCAAAAAAGATGCGCCGCTGCCCGCCGTTGCGTTAGCAACGACCTTTATAGCCATTCGTCTGCCCAGTCGGTTGCTATCTCTAGCATTTGGTCTACTCGGGTGGCTATTTCGTGGATGTCTCCTGTGGGGGACATGCCGCCTACGGCTCCGGCTAGGCGTCTTGCGTAGGCGCCTTCTACTATTGATGCTTGTTTCCACCAGGAGAAAATTTGGTAGTAGGGGAGGTCGGAGAGGTCGAAGTTGCTTTGCTGGGCGTATTGGTCGCAGTATTCTTGGCGGCGGATGAAAGCGGGGTTGCATGTGGGGGGATCTGTTAGGAAGCTCATTTGGTCTTCTGGGTCGGCCCAGTATTGAAGCGACCATACGAAATCGGCTACTGGGTTGCCTGTGGTGCAGAGTTCCCAGTCCAGAACGGCTGTGATTTTGAAGTTGTCGTCTAGGACGCAGTTGTCGAATCTGTAGTCGCCGTGTGCTAGGGCGGGGGGTTCTTTTTCGGGGGGCATGGTTTCTGCAAGGCGTTTGTGGAGTTGGGCGTGGAGGGGGACTTCGCGGGAGCCGCCTTCTGCTACTTGTCTTCTCCAGCGTTTTAGCTGGCGGCCTACATAGTTGTCGTGTCGGCCGAGATCGGCTAGGCCGACTTCTTCTAAATTCAAGGTGTGGAGGGCGATTTGCACTTCTATGAGCGAGTCGGTGGCTGCTTTGGCTTCGGCTTTGGTCATGCCTTGGGTGGATTGCTGGTCGCGTAAGATTTTGCCTTCCATGAAGCTCATCAGGTAGAAGGGCGCGCCTATGAGATTGGCGTCTTCGCAGTATGCCACGCAGTTGGGCACGGGGACTTTGCTGTTGGCTCCTAGTGCCGACATTATGCGCCATTCTCGGCTCATGTCGTGGGCTGTGGCGAGGGTGTGAGCCATGGGCGGGCGGCGTAGAGCCCACTGCTGACCGTTGGAGTCTGTTACTCGGTAGGTGAGGTTTGAGCCGCCGGCGGCTATGAGTTCGTATCGCAGCGGGGGGCGGCAGTTGGGAATGGCGTGGGTTATCCATTCGGAGAGTCGGGACGGGTCGTCTTGGCCGTCGGGGGTGTCGGTTGCCAAGATTTCTGGTTGCGCCATAGGAATGTTTAACTTAGCCAAATCTCAGTGGGGGCGGCAGTCTATAATTCTTTCATTCAAGTTCTGATGTAGCTAGAGCATTTGAAACATAAGGTATTTTGCCTTCGGATAAAGAAGCCGAGAAAGGAAGCACAATGAAATCTGTGACAGATGAGACATCTTTGACAGCAGAGACATCTTCAGCAGACACACCTGTGATGCTGGGAACCTGCGACACGCCTGTCGGCAGACTGCTGATCGGCTGCTCCGACAAAGGACTCTTGGCTATCTCCTATGCGGATGCAGCAGGCAAAGCCGAAGCTAGCTTGAAGAGACGGGTGAAAAGCCACATTCCTGATGCTCGTTTTGTGGGCGGTGCGACTTCTGAAGTCACCGCTGTGGCAGAGCAGTTGGGTGGGTATTTTGCCGGTAGGCGCACGACTTGGGACATTCCGCTGGACTGGAGTCTCACAACGGGTTTCCGCAGAGATGTGCAGCAAGCATCATGTGAGATCGGATACGGCGAGACGCTTACATATGGCCAGCTGGCCGCCGCTGCTGGCAATCCCAGTGCGGCTCGTGCGGCGGGTTCGGCGATGGCTACGAATCCGATTTCAATTGTCGTGCCGTGTCATCGGGTGGTTCGCAGCGGGGGAGATGTCGGCAACTACGGAGGGGGTGCTGATGCGAAGAAATTTTTGCTGGCTTTGGAGCAGAGCGGTTTGCAGAAACTGTCTGTAGCTGCCGCCGCGTAGTGCAGAGTTCGCAGAGTTGTCGGTGTGCAGAGTTCCCGTATCTCAGAGGCGTAGTGGGTTCAGAGTCGCAACAGGATAGAAGGCAGACTATGGCGAAGAAAAAGTCGCAAGACGGCGACTACACCAAATTTTCATTGCCACAGCCGCATCATCCGAGCACTCAGCCGAGAGCAAATGACGAGATTGAGCCGACTGAGATGGATACCTCTCAAGCAGCGCAATCTGAGCAAGCCCAAATTCAAGAATCGCCGCTCCCCGGACTGGATACCTAATTAGTTCCTCGCTCTGCTGAGAGCCAGCCCAGCCCAGAGACGGCTGACTGAGCAATCAGCTCACCGGCGAGCGAGAGGCGGAATGGATACTGTCTTGCAGGTTCTGGTAGCGTTTCACCACTCCTACTAGAAGCTTCTTGGCCACCACCGGCTTTTCGTCTAGAAGGGCGAGAAATTCCTGACGGGTCAGCACTTGCGCCAGCATGTCGGTTTTGGCTACGACGGTGGCATTTCTGGGATCGCCCGACAGCAGCGACAGCTCGCCGAAGAAGTCGCCGGAACTCAAGGTAGCCACCCTTCTGAAGTCGATCATCACATCGGCTTTGCCCTCTAAGATGATCACGAACTCTCGCCCGATCTGGCCCTGCCTGGTGAGGTTCTTGCCTTCTTTCACGGTTGTGGCGGTCATCAGACGCGAGATTGAACGAAGATCGGCTTTGGACAGCTCGGAAAAAATCGGCACGGCTGCCAGTCGGTCTAGTGTGGAAGGTTGATTTGCCATTTCGGTCTCCTGTGATTTTGCTCTATTTCTATCTTAGTCATAGCTGACTAATCTATATTTGGAAGAACCCGCAGACTCAGCAGGCAGAAGCCGCAAAGGAGAAGACGATGACCGACACCGCAGAAGCCAGCACAGCAATCGAAGGCACAACAAGCATCGCCGAGACATTTGGATTCTGGAAGATAGCCGAACTGGCTCCTGACCGCTTGGCAGTGGTAGACCCCGACTACAACGAGACCACAGCCGGAGAGCTTTACGACCTGACCAATCAGATTGTGCACGGGCTGAGATCGCTGGGGCTGAAGAAAGGCGACCAGGTTACGACCTTGCTTCCCAATGGCTTGGAGCAGGTGGCTATCTGCTTGGCAGCGTATCAGGCGGGCTTGTATGTGACGACGGTCAACTGGCATCTGGCCGGCCCGGAAGTGGCATACATCCTTTCCGACAGCGAGACGAAAGCCTTGATCGTGAGCGACCGCTTCACCGGCGAAGCGAAGAGGGCGATCAGCGAAACCGATGTGCCGCACCGCTTTTCGGTGGGGGAGGTTGAAGGCTGCCAGTCGTTCCAAGACTTGCTGGCCGGCCAGCCCGCTAGCCGACCCGAAGATCTATCCACAGGCTCGTTCATGTTCTACACTTCTGGCACCACAGGGCGACCGAAAGGGGTTCGCAGGGATCTGCCAGACACGCATCCCGACGAGACGGCGGCTTCGTCCGGCGGCTTGTTCATGCTCTTGGGCATCATGCCGCACGACGACAATGTCCATATCACACAGGCTCCGCTTTATCACACTGCGGTGAATGTCTGGACGACCACATCGCTTCACATGGGACACTCGGTGGTGCTGATGGACAAATGGACTCCAGAAGGCGCGCTGGAGCGCATTGACAGGTATAAGGTCACCCAGAGCCACATGGTTCCCACTATGTTCCACAGGCTCTTGCAGCTGCCGGACGAGATAAAAGACAAATACGATGTGTCTTCGCTTCGGAGCATGGTGCACGCCGCTGCGCCTTGCCCGCCTGAGACCAAGCTCAAGATGCTTGACTGGTGGGGCGACAGCATCGTGGAGTATTACGCCGCCACAGAAGGAGGCGGCACCTATGTGATGCCGCAGGACTGGCGCAAATATCCGGGCACCGTCGGCAAGCCTTGGCCGGGATCGGAAGTCATCGTGGTGGACGAGGCGGGCGAAGAGCTGCCGACTGGACAGAGCGGCACCATATACATGAAAATGGCAGGCAACACCTTTTCCTATTACAAGGACGAGGAAAAGACCAGCAAAGCCCGTCTGCGCGACTATTTCACCGTCGGCGATGTGGGCTATTTCAACGACGAAGGCTATCTGTTCCTCAACGACCGCAGCAACGACATGATCATCGTGGGCGGTATCAACATCTACCCGGCCGAGATAGAAGGGGCGTTGCTGCAGTCGCCTCTGGTGGGCGATGCTGCCGTGTTCGGCATACCCAACGAGGACACCGGCGAAGAAATCAAAGCAGTGGTGGAGCTTTCGCCCAATGCCGATGTGTCAGAAGACGAAGCTCGCGAACAGATCATGGCTCATCTGCACGACCAGATCGCCAAGCAGAAGTGGCCCCGCTCGCTTGACTTCACCGATGAGATGCCACGCGATCCCAACGGCAAGCTCTACAAGCGCAGACTGCGCGATCCTTATTGGGCTGGCAGGGAGCGTAATATCTAAGGAGGGTGAGCACAGTCAGCCTGCCCAGTCGGCTAGCCAAGCAGCCTGCCTAGGAGATCACATGAAAATCACCACATGGAATGTGAACTCCTTGAAGGCGCGAATGCCGTATGTGGCGGCGTGGCTGGAAATCGCCGAGCCCGATGTGGTGTGCTTGCAAGAGACGAAGCTCAAGGACGAGGCTTTTCCGCATGACGAGTTCGCAGCTTTGGGATACGAGTCGGTGCACTGCGGCCAAGGCCAGTGGAACGGGGTGGCGATTCTTTCGCGAGTGGGCTTGGAGGACGCCTTTCACAGCTTTAACGAACGGGCTGGCGTGCCAATGATGGAAGCAGAGGAAGACGCGGACGGCTCGGACGGCAGCAGCGTTGCTGAAGGCTCCTCTGAACCGGAAGCCAGGCTTATCTGGGCGACTTGCGGGGGAGTGCGCGTAGCGAGCGCGTATGTGCCCAACGGCAGAGAGCTCGGCCACCCGCACTACCACTACAAGCTCCGCTGGCTGGCCAGTCTGCGAGCGCACCTTGATTTGCTGGAGTCGCCGACAGAGCCAGTGGCGATAACGGGCGATTTCAACATCGCTCCCGAAGACAACGATGTGTGGGACATTGAAGCTTTCGCCGACAACACCCATGTGAGCGAACCAGAGCGAGCAAAGCTGCGCGAAGTCTGCGACTGGGGGCTGACCGATGTGTTCCGCGACCGCTACGGCCCCGCCGACGGGCTTTACACCTACTGGGACTATCGCGCCGGCCGTTTCAACCGGCGCGAAGGCATGAGGATAGATCACATACTGGCATCTCAGCCTCTGGCTGAGCAACTGGAGTGGGTCGTGCTCGATCGCAACGCCCGCAAGACTTGGGGAGAAGACAAGCCCTCGGATCACGCTCCCCTTACGGCTTCTTTCAAAGTCTGATAGAAATTCATCATGCTGATCCCTCTTGACGAGCACCATCTTCTGGTTTTCTGGGTGCAAGTCGCCTCTCTGGTGATACTCGCACGGGTGCTCGGCTGGGGGATGAGGCGCATAGGAATGCCGGGCATCATCGGCGAGCTGGCTGCAGGGGTGATTCTGGGGCCTTCCATTTTCGGCAAGGTCTGGCCGGAGGGCTTTGAGTGGTACTTGCCGGGCGAAGAGCTGCAATCGGGCGCGCTCTTGGCTGTGGGATGGGTGGGCTTGGCGTTCCTGCTGGTGGTGACGGGCTTTGAGACCGATCTGGGGCTGATCACCAAGCTGGGCAGGCCGGCAGTGCATGTGACTGTAGGCAGTATGCTTCTGCCTCTCTTCGGCGGAATCGTGTTGGGGGGTGCTCTGCCCGACAGTTTTTTGGTTGCGGGCGAGCATCCCAGAATCGTCTTCGTGCTCTTCATCATGCTTGCGGTGAGCGTCTCTTCTCTGGCTGTGGTGGCCAAGATATTGGGAGACTTGGGGCTGATGCGCAGAGACTTCGGGCAGATCACTGTGGCTGCAGGCATGGCCAATGATGTGGTCGGATGGGTGATGCTGGGCATTTTCAGCGGCTTGGCGGCCTCTGGGCAATTCGATCCGGTGGATCTGCTGACCACAGTCGGGGGCTTGGCACTCTTCAGCGTTTTCTCATTCACATTGGGGCAGAAAATCGTGAACATCTGGCTGCGACGCATGAGACGCACACAAAATCCCGCAAGCGGATCGCTCACAGTGCTGTTCGTGACATCGCTTCTGTTCGCGGTGGCCACACAATACATAGGGGTAGAAGCGGTGTTGGGCACTTTCGTGGCCGGGGTTGTGCTGAATAGATCGCGGTTCTTCGACCATCGCGCTCTTGAATTCATTGAATATATCACTGTCGGCTTTTTCGCTCCGCTCTTCTTCGCTCTGGCCGGCCTCAGAGTCAATTTGGACGCGCTGGGTAACACCAATACGCTCACTTGGGCAATCGTTGTCATTTTGGTCGCGATGGGGCTGAAATTCATCGGCACCTATTGGGGGGCGTTGCTGGCAGAGCGCACTAACCGGGGCGCGCTCGCTTTGGGGGCGGGTCTGAACGCTCGCGGCGCATTGGAAATCGTCATAGCGACTGTTGCTCTGGATTTGAGCGTCTTCAATGAGACTTCCTATACCGTCATCGTGCTGGTGCCTATCGTGACTTCGCTGTTCGCCTCTATAGCTCTTCGCTTGATTGTGCGAGGCTGGCGAGGCGACCCTGGCGAAATCGAGCGGTTGGAGCGTGAGGAAGCCTTGAGCGAAAACTTGCTGGTCAATACTTCGCGCATTCTTTTGCCGACTCGCGGAGGCAGGGCTTCAATCGGAGCGGCTCAAGTGATGCAATTCGCTTGGCCGCTGGAAGCGGGAGCGACGATTTTTACCGTGAATCAGTCGCAAGGACGGCTGCTCAGTCGTTTTTTGAGAGGCGGGGGAAGCGGGCGTGCTTCGGACAGCCGCCAGCAGCCCGTTCGTGATCTTTCTGAAATAGATGTGACTCCTATTCGCAATGTGCTCTACGAACGAGAGGTGGAGCATCGCACGGTGCGATCCCCTGATGTCGTGGATGCCATTGTTTCCGAAAGCCAGCTTGGATACGGGGTCATCGGGCTGGGGGTGGCCAGGAACGAGGAAGGGGTGCTGTCTATCTCGTCTATGGCGGAAGAGCTGCTGGCTGTCTCCACTCTGCCGATTCTCATCGTGCGCCCGCCCGGAGACCGACACCCCGCTGCTTTCAGCAGAGTGCTGGTGCCTGCCGCCGCCAGACCCACCACGCGCATGGCGTGCGAAGTGGCATTCAGCATCAGCGCCCAGCTCGGCACGCAGGTGACGCTGGCTTACATCGTGGAAGAGAAATCTGCGGCAGGCTCGCGAAGGCGTTCAACGAGCGAAAGAAGCCCCGCTAGTTTTTTGTTCCCCGATCTTCGATCCCAGCAGAGAGCCAGACGCCGTTCGGCTGCAAGAGGTTCTAGCACGGCTAGAGAAGTCCAGCAGGGCGAAGAGATACTGGAAAAGACTCTCATGCTGGCACAGGAGATGGGCGTGGAAGCGAACCGAGTCGTGCATCATGCGGCGACTGCGGCCGAAGGAATTTTGGCTGCGGGGGAAGCTGAAGAAGCGGATCTCATCATTTTGGGAACGCAGCTGCGGCGTGTCAACAATCGGCTTTTCTTAGGGACTACGGCTGAGCAAGTGCTTCAAGAATCGCCGGCTACTGTGGCTGTGGTGCTCACGCCGTTTGACCTTTGATTTCTAGCCCTCTGATTTGCAGTATCGTCTTCGCCGCTAGCATCGCATCGCCGCCAGTCCAGCATTGTCGCCAGTCCAGCATCGCCACCAGCATCGCAGCCGTGACCGTATATCTTGACGAAATACTTGCCGCTCACAGGCAGATGGCGGCTGATGACGAGCGCGCCTTTGAGCATCTGAAAGAAGAAGCTCTGGCCTGTCCGCCTGCTAGAGGATTTGAGGCGGCTTTGAGGCGAGCGAGCGCGGAGGCAGGGGCGAACAGAGGAGCTGTCATAGCCGAAATAAAACGCCGCTCGCCCTCCAAAGGAACTCTTCGCCCCTCGCTAGACCCGCTGGCTCTGGCTCGTTCATATGCCGAAGGCGGCGCAACCTGCATTTCGGTGCTGACCGACCAGCAATACTTCGGCGGTTCGGCAACTGATCTGAAGGCAGCCGGCATGGGCTGCGACCTGCCTCTGCTGCGCAAGGATTTCACAGTTGACGCTCGCGACATCTGTGATGCCCGCATCATGGGAGCCGATGCCGTGCTGCTGATAGTTTCTGCCCTTGACGAAGCCGAGCTGTTTGATTTCTTGTCTCTCGCCAGAGAACTCGGGATTGACGCTCTGGTGGAAATCCATACCATGACAGAATTAGAACTTGCTCGAATCGCAGGTGCCACCTTCATCGGCGTGAACCAGCGCGACCTTCGCACTTTTGAGGTAGACCGCGATTTAGCTCTGAGATTGCTGCCTGAGTTCCCGGAAGATGCCGTGAAGGTGGCCGAGTCGGCCATCGGCGAGCCTGCCGATGCCCATAGGCTTTTTGAGGGAGGTTTTGACGCGATACTGGTGGGCGAGAGTTTCGTCAAATCGTCTCACCCAGCCGAAGCAGTGGCTAGTTTTCTAGCTTGATGCTTGAATCCGATCTGTATTTGCTGCGAGCAGTCTGTCAAAATCGCCAGATGACTAGTGGTGTCTGGCTCAGCTTGTAGAATGAGAGGGCGTCATGTTCGTGAAAATCTGCGGGATCACCAATGAGGACGATGCTCTCCTCGCCATAGCCATGGGCGCAGACGCCTTGGGCTTCGTTTTCGCCCCTTCTTCCCGCCAGATCAGCCCCACGAAAGCAGGCGATATCGCCAAACGCTTGCCTAAAGAGGCTCAGACTGTGGGCGTGTTCCGCAACGAGTCCAAAGAGCGAGTGGTGAAGGCTGTCGCCGAGGCAGGCTTGGGATGCGCTCAGCTGCACGGACGCGAAACGCTGGAAGAGTGCCAGTGGATAGCAGAGCGAGTGCCGATGATGATCAAGGGCTTTGCCGCAGGCGAAACATCTACTCGCAGCCTCAGAGGTTACGGCACGAAGTATGTGCTGCTGGATGCCCCGACTCCCGGAGCAGGGCAGGTCTTTGATTGGTCGCTTGCCGAGAATGCTCCTCGCGATCTTCGTGTCATCATGGCCGGCGGTCTTACGCCAGAAAATGTTTCGGATGCCATCCGCAAAGTGCAGCCTTGGGGGGTGGATGTCTCTTCAGGGGTGGAGTCTGCCCCCGGCAAGAAGGATCCGACATTGGTCAAGCGTTTTGTGGATGCTGCCCGGAGTTCTGCCCAGACTATGAGGGAAGAGGCAGATGTGGCACGCGGAGGCGAAGAGGAAGAAATCCCCTATGACTGGGAAGTGGAATAGCGGTGAGTGCTGACGAGGCAGAAACCGAGGAATCGTCAGAAGGCAAGACGCTGGCGCACCCTCGCGATCTGCTTGCATTTGATCCCGGCTCTGCTGGTCGCTTCGGCGAGTTCGGCGGATGCTTCATTCCCGAGACGCTGGTGCCTGCCTGCCAAGAGCTTGAAGAGGCTTTTCGCGAGGCTTGGGCGGACGATTCTTTCCGCAGCGAACTAGACCGCTTGCTGGCTGATTATGCCGGTCGGCCTTCGCCGCTGACTGTCTGCGAGCGTCTTTCTGAAGAGCTGGGCGTGTCTGTGCTGCTCAAGCGTGAAGACCTCAACCACACCGGCTCGCACAAGATCAACAATGTGCTAGGTCAAGCTTTGCTGGCGAAGCGAATGGGCAAGACCCGCTTGGTGGCAGAGACAGGCGCAGGACAGCACGGCGTGGCAACGGCTACGGCAGCCGCGCTTTTCGGGATGGAGTGCGAAGTGTATATGGGGGAAGTAGACATGGACCGCCAAGCTCTGAATGTGTTTCGTATGCGGTTGCTGGGGGCCGAAGTGCGCCCTGCCGCCACTGGCAGCCGCACTCTCAAAGACGCAGTCAACGAGGCTTTGCGCGACTGGGTGGCGACTGTGGAAACTACTCACTATTGCTTGGGTTCGGTGATGGGGCCGCACCCGTATCCCTGGATGGTGCGGGAGTTTCACAGGGTCATCGGCCGTGAGGCTAGGGAGCAGTGCTTGGAGCAGGCAGGCAGGCTTCCCGACACTGTTGCGGCGTGCGTGGGGGGCGGCTCTAACGCGGCGGGCATTTTCAGCGGTTTTGCCAGCGATTCCGAAGTGCGGCTCGTGGGGGTGGAGCCTGCTGGGGCTGCGACTGTGGGGCGCAAAGTTCCGGGCGTGCTGCACGGCTCGCTTTCGTATCTGCTGCAAGACGAATTCGGCCAAGTGAACGAAGCTGAGAGCATCTCAGCCGGGCTTGACTATCCGGGTGTGGGACCCGAGCACGCTTATCTAGCCGACATCGGCCGCGCCGAATACCATTCGGTCACAGACGAAGAAGTGGTTGAAGCTTTTGCGCTGCTGGCACGCACAGAAGGCATAGTGCCAGCTTTGGAGCCCGCTCATGCTCTGGCTTGGATATCGCGTGAGCGAGAAACTCTGTCGGGCGAAGTGGTGCTTTTGAACCTGTCGGGCCGAGGCGACAAAGACGCCGCTCAGATGATGGAGTATTTTGCTTGATGGAAGGGGATTTCTTGGAGGGTTTTTGCCAGCGCACGGCGGGCAACGGCACATCTTTTTTGCCTCCGCATTACCCTTTTGCCGTATGGGTTTTTTCGCTAAACCATTGAAGTCGTGCAAAAAAGACGCACCGCCCCCCGCCTCACCTTGGAACTCACTAGATGTGTCGTTGCCTGCCATACACTGAAACTAAAGAGAATCAGATGCTCCTAGATACCTACTTCCAAAATCTCTCCGCAAACGGCCGCAAATGTTTTGTGCCATATCTCACGGCGGGGTTGGGGGGGTGGACGGAATGTGTTGAAGCTGCTGCGGAAGCGGGGGCTGACGCTGTGGAGGTCGGGATACCTTTTTCTGATCCTGTGATGGACGGGCCGACCATTCAGCAGGCCAGCGACAGGTCTCTGGCTGCTGGCACGACTCCGGATTCTGTCATCGCTGAGCTAGCCAGGCTGTCTCTGCCCGTGCCGGCCATCGTGATGACCTACACGAACATCGCCTTCCATATGGGATATGACCGTTTCGCCGGCTCGCTGGCCGATGCGGGGGTAGGGGGAGCTATTCTTGCCGATCTTCCTCTTAATGAAGCCAAGCCTTGGTGCGAAGCTGCCGACTCTGCTGGTGTCGCCACGATACTTTTGGCTGCTCCTACTTCTTCTGACGACCGCTGCCGAGACATAGCCGAGCGTTCCAGAGGTTTTGTCTACGCTGTCGGTCTGTTGGGTGTCACGGGGGAGCGGGAACGGCTGGCTGACAGCGCGACGGTGGTGGCGGGGCGACTGAAGGCTGTTACTGGCAAGCCGGTGTTTGTGGGCGTCGGGGTTTCTACTCCGGAGCAGGCTGTGGAGGTTTGCAGGGTTGCGGATGGGGTGGTGGTGGGGTCTGCTATTGTGCGGCGAATGCTGGAGGGTGCTTCTCCTGAAGGTATTGGGGATTTGGTGAGGGAGTTTCGGTTGGCTTTGGATGGCTAGTTGGCATAGGGTTTTGTCTTTGGGTTTGAGTGGTTTTGCTATTGCACGGCGGGCAACGGCACATCTTTTTTGCCTCCGCATTACCCTTTTGCCGTATGGGTTTTTTCGCTAAACCATTGAAGTCGTGCAAAAAAGACGCACCGCCCCCCGCCTTACCTTGGAGCTTGCTGACAACTTTTTTGGCTGGGTGTGTGTAAAGATGTGGCTGGTATGCGCTTTTTGATATTGTTCATTGGGAAGGCAGTCGCGGTTGGGGCTTCGGTTGCTTTGCTTTTGACAGCTTGTTCTTCTTCGGACTCGGGGCAGGTAGCTGATGAGGAGATAACAGACCAGCAAGCCGAGACTACTGCGGCCGAGACAGCTGAGACTGCTGTTGGTCAGCCGACTGATCCGACTGTGCTCTCAAGTCAGACCAGCACAACCGAGAGTCCAGTCTCTACTAGCACAACCGTGCCGTTTCGTGCGCCTGAAGTTGTTTGCTTGGGGGAGGGGTCTGATGTGCCAAATTTGGGTCGTGCGCCTCTCAGTAGTTCTACTTGTCGTGAGGATGTGCCGTCTGCCTTGGCCGATCCTGGGAATTCTGAGTTTCGGGCACTTGTGGATCCTGCTGGGATCAGAAGCGGGGGGCCGCGTCCTGATGGCATTCCGTCTATTGACAGCCCGAGCTTTCAACCAGCATCGGAGGTTGAGGAGTTGGTTGAGGCTGAAGCTGTTGTCGCTATAGAAATCAACGGGGATGCTCGTGCTTATCCGGCCAGAGTTCTTACCCGTCACGAGCTTGTCAATGACACTGTCGGCGGTGTGCCTGTGACTATCTCGTATTGTCCGCTCTGCAACTCTGCTGTGATTTACGATCGCCGTGTGGCCGACCGGGTGCTGGACTTCGGCACATCAGGCAGTCTCTACCAGTCGTCTCTGGTTATGTACGATCGCCAGACCCAGTCGCTTTGGACTCACTTTGACGGCAAGGCTGTGATCGGGCATCTGGCGGGCGCGCAGTTGGATTTGTATCCCACTCAGATCATCGCATGGAGCGAATGGAATCGGGACAACCCCGAAGGGCAAGTGCTGGTGGGCGAAGAAGGCGGCTTCTCGCTAGATGTCTATGGCGGCAATCCGTATGCGGGCTATGAATCTTCTGAAAACCTGCTGAGCCCCGGCTTTCAGTCTGAAGCCATAGACGAGCGTCTGCCTCGCAAAGAGCGTGTCATCGGCTTGCGCGGCAGGGAGAGAGAAGCAGTGGCTATTCGGCACTCCCATCTGCGTGAGACGCAAGTCGTGGAGCTGACCTTCAACGGTCTGCCGCTAGTGGTGTGGAACCTCCCCGGCGCAACTTCAGCCATAGACACCAGAGTGGTCTATGAAGGCCAAGATGTAGGCACCACAGGCGTGTTCTCTGCCCTGATAGGCGACATTGCCCTGACCTTTGAACCAGCCGAAGGCGGCTTCCGCGACAGAGAGACTGGCTCCCTCTGGTCAGTCGCCGGCAAAGCCACAGAAGGAACCTACGAAGGCGCCCAACTAGTCCCCCAAGAGTTCCTAGACACCTTCTGGTTCGCCTGGTCCACTTTCAACAAATCCACCACTATTTTCCCTGCGCTCAGCGACGAGTAGCATATCAGCCTTCTGGTACCGAGCACTTTATCTTGAGAGATAACTAGGGGGCGAAGCGTGCAGCACCTCTGCTGTATGGTGATGTTTTCGTCCCACAGATGAAAGGAATGCAGCATGACTCAAAATAGCACCCCAGAAAGTCAAGGATTGTTTGTCCAGATCGCTACGGTTGTTCCTGTAGAACTGTTCTATGAAGAGACCGTTGCAGAAGTGAGGCGGAGTCTCTTAGAGGCAGACACGCTGTCAGGGCTACATCTCAGTGGGAGCATGACAAGCCAACAGGCTATCGAGTCCATCAAAGAATGCTCGATGAGCGAATTTCAGGTGTGGCAGCTTGGGGAGATTTTGACTGCCGAAGAAGTCAAGGGGCTAATCGCTGAGCTTGGGGTGTCGCTTCGCTCGCTTGATCCCACCGGAGGCGAAAAGCTTCTAGCTTTCCAGAGGAGAGGAGAGGGAGTTGGAACTTGCACTGCGGTTGTCTTGATCTGCCGATTCAAGCTCAAGCAGGAGTTTGATGATGAGCAGGGTTTTATGGATGGTCAAAGGCATTTGGCAATCGGAAGTGAACTCAGGCTGCTCAGGAAGGCGATCAATGATGCGCAATACCGATTTGGCAATGGTTCTCGGAGCGTGTTCTCGGATGTGTTCGCTGTTTTGAAGGAAAAGTCAAATGTAGGGGACGATTTGCTTGATCCTGATTATGCGTTCTCGTTCGTCAGCGTCAATCGTTCAGGGGATGACTTCCAAGACGGACTCTTTGACAGTTTGGCAGATTCCACACTTTCTCAACCGGGGGAACCGCTGAGCGTGCCTTGCGCCCAAGAAGAGAGTGGAGTATGGGAGGTGCGCTGCGATTGGTCTACGCTTCTTCAAACCTCGAAATTTGAATCAGCGGAACTAGCGATTGAAGAGTTCAGCCGCCTGTTGGGGATGGAGTTGATGCTGCAGGCCTACTGGAATCGTTGTGCCAAGTTTGCCAAACTAATGGACACTGAATTGCGCTCCGAAGTTGAACTCCCAGACAAGGATGAATTTTATCTGGAACTGCATAGGACGCCGGATAACGCGCAACACTTGATTTCATCCATGGCTCCGCATAGCAGTGTCAGCGTCTTGGAGGGACTGTTTGAGAGTAGCAGAGTTGAACATGTGACAAGTAAATTTAAAGGGATGCGTGATTCCCTGCTCGCTCGCGACAATCGGAGATTAAGCAGGGAACAAGCCAAATCACAATTTCGCGTTGAGGCACTGGCAATATTTGCTGTGATGATAGCAGTGATCGGCATCATCTTCAATGCAGTAGTTGTGTTTCGTGATTTTGATGTAACCGGTTTGGCGGCTGGTATCTTTGCTATAGTGTGGTTTTTGGTTATGTCCTTTTACGCCAAGGAGATTTGGAGAGTAAACGAGAAGGATAAATTGCCGTTTTGGAGGAGACGGCGTAGGAGGAAATTTTAGTCGCGAATTCCTTTGTCGCACCTCAATCTGCTATCATCATTATTGGAGATAGAGAGCAATGAACAGCGACACCATCATCGTAGTCGACATGCAGGTGGGCTTCCTGCCTGATGCCAATGGGCAGATGGTTCAAGCCAATGGAGTGGATGCCGACGCTGTCTCACCGCTACCCGCTGCTATAGCGCAGTTCCTTGATCGCCATCAATTTGAGCATCGGATTTTTACACTCTTTCACAATCCGGGCCGAGGCGGTTTCTATCAAGAAGAACTTAACTGGAAGCGGATGCTAGGTCCTCCTGAAACAGATCTAGCACCAGAACTCAGAGGGTATCCGACCATTGAAATCCACAAGGCCACATATTCGGCGTTCTCTAATCCCGACCTGCCTGCCTACCTCGCGGACCACAACATCACTTCTGCCTATGTCTGCGGGATGGACACCAACATCTGTGTCACCTCCATGCTCTGTGACCTAGCCGACCGCAATATTCGTCCCGTAGTCGTCGCTGATCTATGCGCAAGTCATTCTGGCCCCGAGTATCATGAGGCGGGTCTCCTGAGCTTCCCGAAATGGATTGGCCAAGCCAACATCACCCTCTCGGACAGAGTCGGGTGACAAGCTGAATCGGCTCGGCTGACGCACAGCCTTGCCAGTCTTCAGGAGGGGTAGAGGACACTTTGCCGCCATGATTTGACTACTTGATAAAAAAGTATCTGAAATACCCGTTTTGGAATGGCGCGTCTTATAAAATCAGGGCAAATAGCTGGTGTTTCTAGGGCACTGGCGTGGAATCTCCCTAAGAGTAAGGAGCAGACAATGAATAAGACAGAAGCCGTTGATGTCATCTCGCATGGCACTGGCGTTTCCAAGGCCGACACCGACAGGGTGCTCTCGGCTTTCTTCGAGCTTGCCGCCAAGCAGGTTGGCTCTGGCGAGAAGCTGACCATTCCCGGTTGGCTCTCCTTCGAGCGAGTGCATCGCCCTGCCCGTCAGGGTCGCAACCCTCAGACAGGCGAATCGCTCATGATTCCTGCCCGCAACGCCGTCAAGGTATCTGCGGGTTCCAAACTCAAGAGCGCGGCCAACTAGCGTTCTTGCCTGCTGTGGCTGGTGGGCAAGGCAGAACTGCCAGCCAAGACTGTCAGCCACAGCAGAGACAAATCAAACTCAACTCCCCGCCCGGGCGTCAAGCTTGGCGCGGGGTTTTGTGTTTTATGACACTAGAAAGTCGCCGGGTTTGGTTGGATGTGCGAGAGCCTAGGGTTTTGTGGTTTTCGCCACTAGCACAAGAGTCCAGGCTCACGGACTTGGATTTGCCACTAGCCTGCAGCATCTAACTGGGCCGGAGGGAGCGCAACTCGCTGAGCACTTGCGGCACAGCCGACAGCAGAGCGTCTACATCCGCTTCGGTCGTAGACCAGCCCACGCTGATGCGCAAGCTGCGCTGGCCGTCGTATCCCATAGCGGCCAGCACAGGCGACGGCTCAAGCGACTCGGACGAGCAAGAACTGCCCGAATGCACTGCGAACCCTCGGCGATCCAACTCCAGCACTAGAGCCTGCGGTTCCACATCGGCAATGTGGAAACAGGCTATGTGCGGGGCGCGCTCAGTGGGATGACCAATGTGTTCTACGCCCTCCAGCAAGCCAAGAGTTTCAAGGATGCGCTCGGTCATGGCATAATGCTCAGCAGCTTCACTGCTCAGCTTGCTCGTGTCGCCTTTCGCTACGATTTTCTCACTCAGTTTGCTCTTACCGCCTTCCTCTACGGCTTCTTTGCTCAGCTTGCTCGTGCCGCTTTCAGCTACGGCTTTCTCGCTCAGTTTGCTCGTGTCGCCTTTCGCTTCATTCTCACTGCCGATAGTTGACTTGCCATGTGCCGCCGTTGCCAGACAGCCCAAAGACTCGCAAACAGCCCCGAAGCCTGCAATAGCCGGCACATTCTCCAAACCAGCTCGCCTCGCCCGCTCTTGATCGCCACCGGCCAGCAACGGCTCAAGCCTTATCCCGCGCCTGACTAGCAACGCCCCCACGCCTGCAGGCCCTCCGAATTTATGCGCGCTCACCGACATGAAATCGGCACCCAGCTCGTCAAAATTCACATCCAAATGCCCAGCAGCCTGAGCTGCATCCACATGCAACCAAACACCCCGCTCACGGCACAAGCTCGCAGCCGTCTCAACATCATGCAGTGTCCCCACCTCGTGATTCACCATCTGCAAATGCACCACGGCAGTTTCCTCAGTAACAGCCGACAGCAGCTCTCCAGGCTCCGCACGACCACTGCCATCCACCCCGACAAGCGTTGCTCCCAAATTTCTGGCCGGCTGTCTGCCTGCCTCATCGCCTCCCGCGCCAATGCTCTTCAACACAGCCGAGTGCTCAATAGAGATGGCCACATGGTGGCTGCCCCGTGAGGCCGACCCCCGCACAACCGAAGCAATAGCCTCAGTAGCTCCACTAGTGAAGACAACGCTACGAGGCTTCGTTTCCAAAAACCGAGCCACCTGCTCCCGAGCCTGCTCCACCAAAACCCGTGCCTCCAACGCCTCAGAGTAAATCCGCCCAGGGTCCCCGCAGACTTCCAAAGCACCCAGTATCGCCTCCCGCCCCTCGGGTCGGAGAGGCGATGTAGAAGCATGGTCAAAATAATGGCGCACCAACAAAAAATTCTACTCCCCACTCAAACCAAGCAAGGAGGGGGCGGGGCGTTCGAGTTCCAAGGTGAGGCGGGGGGCGGTGTGTCTTTTTTGCACGACTTCAATGGTTTAGCGAAAAAACCCATACGGCAAAAGGGTAATGCGGAGGCAAAAAAGATGCGCCGTTGCCCGCCGTGCGCTAGCAACAACCTTCAAAGCAAATTCCATCCCAACCGCAAAACCCACAAACCGCTTACCAAGCTAGCCTTAGAAACAGACAGGCAACCAGAATCGAAAGCGACAAGACTCTGAGCGACACACTTCCATTCAACGACCCCGCCAGCAAAACCCGCTGCCTACTGATCGCATCAGGCAAAGGCGGAGTAGGCAAATCGTCTCTTTCGGCCAATCTGGCCGTAGCCCTGTCTCACAGAGATCGCCAAGTCGCCATCTTGGATGCCGATGTGTGGGGCTTTTCCATCCCCCGCATGTTAGGCATCACCGACCCGCCCAAAGCCCTGGCCGACAAGCTCATCCCGCCTGAAGCCCACGGAGTTCAGTGCATCTCTATGGGCTTTTTCGCCGAGGAAGATCAGCCCGTCATCTGGCGCGGCCCGATGCTCCACAAAGCCCTCCAGCAGTTCATCGGCGATGTGCTCTGGAACGATCTGGATTTTCTCGTTCTGGATCTGCCTCCCGGCACTGGCGACATTTCCATATCCCTGTCGCAGTTTCTGCCCAGAAGCGAAGCGTATATCGTCACCACGCCTCAGCCTGTGGCTCAGAAAGTCGCCCAGCGGGCTGCCTTTATGGCGAGGAAAGTCAACCTGGAAGTGAAGGGCGTGATAGAGAACATGTCTTATTTCACAGGCGACGACGGCACCCGATACGAACTTTTCGGCGCAGGCGGCGGAGAGGAGCTGGCAGAAAAACTGGGAGTTCCCCTGCTGGCTCAAGTGCCGCTGGTGCCAGAGCTGCGGGAGGGGGCCGATGCCGGCCAGCCCGTGCTGGTCTCCCAGCCAGAGAGCGAGCTTGCCAAAGTGCTGAGCGAACTAGCTCGCAAGATAGATGAGGATCTGGCCCCCACCCGTCGCTACAATCCCGCGCTCAAAGTCGTCAGCAGCTAGCCTCGCTGCCTTAGCCACGCTATCCTACTCCCACTCTTCAAGACATCAGAAAGGATCACCATATGAAAGCACGGTTCGGATTTGTTGAAACGCCCCGCGAAGTCATCGTTGAACTTCCCGAAGACACCGATCTGGAGAAGCTGAAAGCCAACATAGAGTCGGCCATCGGCACGCAGAAAGTGCGGGTGCTGTGGGTTGCCGACCGAAACGGGCGCACTTACGGCATCTCGCCTGATAATCTCGCGTATGTGGAGATAGACCCGCAGTCCGATGATTCCCGCATCGGTTTCGGCTCGGCTTGAAAGGCAGCCTGATGGCAGCTGACCCGGCTGAGGGCGTTCAAGTCATTGCCCATCGGGGAGCGTCCGGCCACGCCCCAGAGAACTCGCTTGAAGCATTCAAGCTGGCAGTGGAGATGGGCGCCGACTGGGTGGAGATGGATGTGCGCAAATCCGGCGACGGAATGCTCATCGTTCAACACGACGCCAACCTGCCAGATCAGCGCATCATAGCCGACACCCCTAGCAGCGAGCTGCCGTCTGAAATTCCCAGCTTCGCCGAAGCTCTGGAAGCCTGCGAAGGCACTGGCGTAGTGGTTGAAATCAAGAACTTTCCCAACGAACCCGGCTATGACGCCGAGCACATGATCTCCATTGCGGTGGCCGGGACTCTGCGTGCCTACCGCGATGCCGAAGACATCCTCGTCATCTCCTTCAATCTCGACAGCGTGAATCGCATCCGCGCTCTAGACCCTGAGATCGCCACCGGATTTTTGGTGTTCGACCCCGTCATCGCGTCTCAGAGCATCCAGATGGCCTGCGACAACGAGCACAGCGTCATCTCGTTCCACAGCTCCAACATCTCAGAGGGGCTAGTGAGCCGCGCCCACGATGCCGGGCTGCTCGTTCACACTTGGACAGTCAACGAAGCCGACCAGATGCGCCAATACATAAAAGCTGGAGTAGACGGCATAGTGAGCGACCATCCCGATGTCGCCCGCAAAGTGGTGGACAAAATAGGGAAAAAGAAGAAGCGCAAAAAAGAGTAGCTAGGTTTGCTGTCGGGGCAGCCTGATGTGAAATCGCAGGCAAGCTCGCTAGCAGCAGACTGGGAAAGAAATCACCGAGGCCGCACGAGCCAGAGAGCCTCGGGGTCGTAGCAGAAATCTAAACGCTCGGCATATTCCACGAAGTCTCCGTCCACCTGATACGGCACAGGTATGTGGCTGGTTATAGAAAAAGACTTCAAGTCGGAGCGATAGTCCACTCTCCAGTCTTTCTTGATGCGGTCGCCGCCGCGCAGAGCCTTCATCGCTAGGCGTATCAGCCCTATTCCGCTCAGGGAATGCACAAAAGCCAGAACCAGTTCTGCGTCCAAGCTTGCATCTGGGGCGATGTCCAAAGGGCGATTGCCCAGATATGTGTATGGGGCGGTGTTGAGGCACACAGCCATCTGCCCTGAAGCGAACTTCTTTCTTCCCATCCACTTGTCTGCTCCCAAAGACAGACCCCGACCTTCTCCAAAACCCCAAACACGGCTCTTCTTCGTCTTGTGGCTGTTGTTATCGGAATTTTCATCTTGGCTTCCGAATGAAGCTGTGAAGCGCGTGTTCTTTTTGTCGAAATGCCACAGCCAGGACGCACCGGCCTCCCAGATGAACAGAGGGTGTCGCAGCCATCGTTTCAAGTCGCTGCGCCTCTCCACTAGCTCCACGACTTTGGCGTCAAATCCCACCCCTGCGTGAAACAGAAATCTGCGCTCGTTCACCGAACCGAGACCGACCTGCGAATATTCGCCCTCTCGTAGTGCCCTCAATGTTCGCTCGGCTGCATCCACTGGGCTCATGGGAATCTCCAGCGAGCGCGCCAGCACATTGGTTGAGCCGCCCGGCAAAGGCGCGAGTATCGCATCGGTGCCTCGCAATCCGTTGGCGACTTCGTTCAAGGTGCCGTCTCCGCCTAGCACGCACACCGCTTCTGCGCCTTCCTTGGCGGCATTTTTGGCTATCTCGGTGGCGTGCCCTCGCTCGGTAGTGAGTTCTTCAGCCAGAAAGTGATGCTCGCTGAGCAATCGCCTGATTCGTTTATGCACCCGAGGCGAAACGGCCGAGGCATACGGATTTACCAAAAGCAGCAAGTTCAGAGCTTTAAGGCTACTTGACGCTACCTGAAACACGGGCTGCTTTTGCCGAAGTTGCGATTTCAGATATTCCAAAGCACACTTTAGAAATGAAAATTATTGTTTGCACTAAACAAATTCCCGACCCTGCCGACCCGTCCGAACTTGATCCGGAGAGCAAAACACTCAAAAGAGATGTGAAGCTCATCTTGGACGAGTCCGACAGCTACGGCGTGGAGATCGGCCTGCAGCTAGCTGATGCGGCGGGGGAGGGGTCTGTCACTCTCGTCTCCATGGCTCCCAACGAAGAGACCAACGGCTTGCGAACCGCTCTGGCGATGGGCGCAGAAGACGCCATTCTGGTGAGCGACCCTCGGCTCGTCGGCAGCGATTCGCTGGCTACATCCAAAGTTCTGGCAGCCGCCATATCGCAGGCCTCGCCGGATCTTGTGATAGCAGCCACCGAATCCAGCGACGGCTACACAGGCACAGTGCCCGAGCAGATCGCAGAGCTGCTGGGCTGGCCTTCGGTTACTTTCGCCAAAGCGGTGGAAGTGCAAGACGGCAAAGTCCGTGTGCAGCGGCAGACCGAAGAGGGCTATGACGAAGTGTCCTGCCCGCTGCCGTGCGTAGTGTCGGTAACAGCGGGCGTGGTGGAGCCTCGCTTTCCTTCCTTCAAGGGAATCATGGCGGCCAAATCAAAGCCGCTGTCGCAGCCCAGCTTGGAAGACTTGGGCATACCAGCAGAATCAGTCGGCTGGGCTGGCGCCGGCCAAGAAATAACCGAAATTGCAGATGCGCCGGCTCGTCAAGCCGGAGAAGTCATAGAAGACGAGGGCGAGGCTCACGAGAGAGTGATCGCTTTCCTGGAAGAGTTGAAGGTGATCTGATGATTTGGATATACGCAGAAACTTCGGGCGGCTCGTCTGACGGGCAGACTGGCAGCCCGTCTGGCGGCAAGGTCGCTCCTATTGCTTTGGAGTTAGCAGCCAAAGCGCGCGAACTAGGCCCTGTGGAGGCTGTCTATGCGGGCGACGGGCAGGCGGTGGCAGCCGAACTCGGCGCGCACGGAGTGACGAAAGTGCACGCCACAGGCGACCTCGGAGGCAAGCTGCCTGGCCCTGCTGTGGCCACAGCTATGGCAGCAGCTTGGGAATCGGGCACGCCGAAACCTGATGCGGTGCTTCTGGGCACCACCTATGACGGACGAGATGTGGCCGGGCGCTTGTCGGTGAAACTGGACGCCCCTGTGCTCACCAATGTGGTTGAGCTTCACGGCACTGATTCTGCTTCGCTGGAAGCTATAGAACCTGTGTTCGGCGGCACTGTAAATGTTCGCACTCGCTTCGCGAACGGCTCTCTGCCGATTTTCTTGGTGCGGCCGAAATCCTTCGTGGCAGAAGAAACCGGAGGCGGCCCCGCAGAAGTGCAAGATCTGCCAATCGGCGACACAGGTCGCACAGCCGAAGCCGAAGTGCTGAACCGCTTCGCCGAAGAAACCCAAGGTCCTAAGCTGGACGAAGCCGACATAGTAGTGTCTGGCGGTCGCGGGCTGGGATCGCCAGAGAAATACGAGTTGATAGATACCTTGGCTTCGCTATTGGGCGGCGCGCCCGGAGCATCCAGAGCTATCGTGGATGCCGGCTGGGTTCCTTATTCCTACCAAGTCGGACAGACAGGCAAAGTAGTCAAGCCCAGCGTGTATCTGGCTTGCGGCATTTCAGGCGCGACACAGCATCTAGTAGGCATGAAAGGCGCCAAGAACATCATCGCCATCAACAAAGATCCAGAAGCGCCCATTTTCGCCGTTGCCGACTTGGGCATCGTAGGCGACATCAACAAGGTGCTGCCGAAACTGATTGAAGCGTTGCAGTCTCGGGGGTGATCTGCAGTAGGTTTTGCTATTGCACGGCGGGGGGCGGCGCATCTTTTTATGCTCAGACAGGAAAACTCGCCTAAAAAGACGCACCGCCCCCCGCCTCACCTTGGAAGATGTGCCGTTGCCTGTCAGCCCCCCAGAATAACTAGCTAGAATAAATAAAGGAAAACCCAGACAAAAGGAATAAGCATGTCAAATACAGAGAGCAGTACGGTGGCAGAGCGGGAAATCCATATCCGCACCTGTCCGCTGTGCGAGGCAATGTGCGGGCTTCAAATCCATGTTGAGAACGAGGAAGTGAAGCTCATCCGCCCCGACAGGGAAGATGTCTGGAGCAAAGGCTACATCTGCCCTAAGGGCACCACTCTAGGTCACATATATCACGACCCCGACAGACTTCGCGCTCCGATGATCCGCGAAGGCGAAGAATGGCGCGAAGCCACTTGGGACGAAGCTTTTGCCCGATGCAAAGAGCTGATAGACGGCGTGATCGAGCGGCACGGCAAATCGTCTTTCACCTACTATGTCGGCAACCCCACCGCTCACAACTTTTCTCTTGGCCGCTACATCGGGCTTTTCACAGTCCTCTCTGGAATGGAAGTCTGCTATTCGGCTGGCACTGTAGATCAGTGGCCCAAGAATGTGTCGTGTCGTCTCATGTACGGCAATTCTTGGATGATCCCCGCCCCCGACCTGCCGCGAACCGAGTATTTTCTGGTGATGGGCGCCAACCCTCACGCTTCCCAAGGCAGCCTGCTGGCTTGCGCGGATGTGCTGGGCGAAATGGACAAAGTGCGCGAGCGAGGCGGCAAGTGCGTGGTGATAGACCCGGTTCGCACCGGCACTTGCGACCACGCTGACGAGTGGGTGCCTATCGTGCCCGGAACCGACGCGGCTTTTCTGCTGGCCATGGCTCACACTCTCTTTGAGGAAGATCTGGTGGATCTCGGCGATGTGGGCGACATAGTAAACGGGCTTGAAGATTTCCGCAAAGCCGCCGAAGCCTTTTCGCCCGAACGGGTGTCGGCCACTTGCGATATCCCGGCTGAGACGATCCGCCGTCTAGCCCGTGAAGTGGCAGCTTCGCCTTGTGCTGTGGTGTATGGGCGCATCGGTCTCTGCAATCAAGAGTTCGGCACTTTAGCTTCGTGGCTTACCGATGTGCTCAACATCATTACAGGCAATTTTGATCGCCCCGGCGGTTTGATGTTCGGCAAACCGATAGCCCCGTCTTTGGCGACACTCAACTTTGAGCCTCCATCCGAGCAAGAGTTCGGCCGCTGGCACAGCCGCGTGCGAGGCGCGCCGGAGGTCTTAGGGCAAGTGCCAGTGTCTTGCCTCAGCGAAGAGATCGCAACGCCCGGCGAAGGCCAGATCAAAGGCTTGGTGACGATAGCCGGCAACCCCGTCATCAGCTCGCCCGAAGCCGAAGCCTTGGACGAAGCCCTGCCGCATCTGGAGTGCATGATTTCCATAGACAATTGGCTGAACGAAACCACCCGCCATGCGCATGTGATTCTGCCGGGGCTTTCGCCTTTGGAGCAGCCCCACTACGACGAGATGATATGGTCGTGGGCCATGCGAAGCGCAGGCAACTTCTCGCCTGCCCTCTTCCCGCCCTCTGCAGATCGCCCCGAAGAGTGGGAGATTTTGGCCCGCATAGGAGCCTACATAGGCGGAATGGACGAAGAAACCTTCGACTTGGCCATGATAGACGACGGCTTCCTTTCGGGGCTGTGCGCGTTCTTCGGGTTGGATGCCGAGCATGTGCTGTCGCACTATGAGAGCGGCGGCCCGGAACGCATGACCGACTTCATGATCCGCGTGGGGCCTTGGGGCGACCGCTACGGCGAAGACACAGAAGGTCTCACCCTGCAGCATTTCAAAGACAACCCGCACGGGATAGACATGGGGCCGATGGTGCCGAGAGCAAGAGAAGTCTTGCATACCCCGTCTGGCATGATTGAGATCGCACCTGAATACATTTTGGGCGATCTGCCTCGTCTTGAAGCCCGCATTGAACGCACGGCAGGCGGCGCAGACGGCGCGCACAGCAATGGCTCTGGCGAGGGGCTGCTGCTGGTGAGCCGTCGTCATGTGCGCTCCAACAACTCTTGGATGCACAATGTGAAAGTGCTCGTGAAGGGCAAAGACCGATGCACTCTTCTTATCCATCCAGACGATGCCCGGCGAACTGGCGTGGCAGACGGCTCGCTGGCAAAGGTTTCGTCAGAGGCAGGCACGATTGAAGTGCCTGTGGAGGTGACAGAAGGCATCAAGGCAGGTGTCGTCAGCCTGCCGCACGGCTGGGGGCACAACAAAGCGGGTGCCAGGCTTTCCATTGCGTCCGAGCACGCTGGCGTCAACAACAATGTGCTGGCTCCGGGCACTTTTGTGGATGCGATTTCAGGCAATGCCGCCGTGAACGGCATCCCGGTGGAGGTCGCTCCTGCCTGAGATGGCTGAACTCCTGCCTGCAAAAAATGGTGCCTAGAAGAGATCTGTCGCGTGAAATGATTGCGCCGTTTGCCAGTTCCTCAGCACTGAGCTATTGCTGCCGTGCTTGAAAAAATGCTGTTGCTCGAAATGATTGCGCCTGCATTATGGCTACGCTAAATGTGCTGGCCTCCCGCTATGCGAGCGAGGCAATTGTCGCGCTTTGGTCTTCAGAAGCTAAAGTCTTACGCGAGCGCAAGCTCTGGCTGGCTGTGCTGGAAGCTCAGAAAGACTTAGGCATCGCCATACCTGCTGAAGCTATAGAAGCTTTTCGCGAAACCTTAGAACAGGTTGACATGGCTTCTATCGCCGCCCGTGAGCGCATCACCCGCCATGATGTGAAAGCTCGCATTGAGGAATACTGCGCTTTAGCAGGCTATGAGCACATCCACCTAGGGCTTACTTCGCGAGATGTCACCGAGAACACAGAACAAGCCATCGTGCGCGATGCGCTGCTGCTTGTGCGGTTCAAAGCTGCTGTTGCGCTCGGTCGCTTGCAGGCACGGGCGCAAGAGTTTGCCGAAGTTCCGCTGGCTGCGCGCACTCACAATGTTGTTGCTCAAACTTCCACGCTGGGCAAACGATTTGCTATGGCAGGAGAGGAGATGCTGGGTGCCTTAGAGGGATTAGACAGCTTCTTGGAACGCCAAAAGCTACGCGGCATCAAGGGCGCAGTCGGCACTCAGCAAGACTTGCTGGATATGTTTGACGGCGACCAGAGCAAAGTAGAAGAGCTGGAAAAGCGAGTTGCGGAGGAGTTGGGATTTGAGGCGTGTATGGGGTCTGTCGGCCAGGTCTATCCCAGATCTTTGGATGCCGAGGTTGTGACAAGCCTGTTGCGATTGGCATCTGCCCCTGCGAGCTTGGCTGTCACATTGCGCTTGATGGCAGGCGAGGGGCATCTGCGCGAAGGCTTTGCCGAGGGGCAGGTCGGCTCTTCAGCCATGCCTCACAAGATGAACGCCCGACTCTGCGAGCGAATAGCTGGTTTGAAAGTGGTTCTGAGCGGCTATATGGCTATGGCTGCTGAGCTGTCGGGGACGCAGTGGAACGAAGGCGATGTGAGCTGCTCGGTCGTGCGCCGAGTGATGCTGCCCGATGCTTTCTACGCCTGCGACGGCATCTTGGAAACTTTCATTTCAGTTTTGGACTCTCTGGAAGTTTTTGAAGATTCGCTCATGGACGAGATTGCAGCCAACTTGCCGTATCTAGCCTCCACGCGCCTGCTCACCGCTGCTGTTGGGAAAGGCATGGGCCGTGAAGAAGCTCACGCTGCGCTAAGCAAGTATCTTGTGGCTGATAAAGCTCTTTCAGCAACCGGTTTGGCGAGCAGTTTGGGGGGCGACAATGGTTTTCCTTTGGCCGAAGCAGAAGTTGAAGCTTTGCTGGAGGATCCACTGCTCCATACTGGAGCCGCGCAAAGCCAAGTCGCAGCTTTTTCGGCCGCAGCCGAAGACTATCTGAAGCGATTTCCTAATGCCGCCGAATACACGCCGGCAGAGGTGATTTGATATCGCTTGGCTGACTGCCAGCTTTCTGTTCCAGTTGACAGATGCTCTAGTCTTGCGAGGCGAGCGGCATCAGATGATCACAAAAGCTCAGTGCAGGAATCCTCTCTCGTGTGTGAAGATCATTGCGATGCCGTTTTCATCGGCTGCTGCGATTACTTCTTCGTCTCGCACTGAGCCGCCAGGTTGTATGACGGCTGTGCAGCCTGCTTCGGCGGCTTGATCCAAACCGTCTCTGAAAGGGAAAAAGGCATCGCTGGCACAGGCAGCCCCTTTTGCTCGCTCGGCGGCCTTGTGTGATGCCAGCATCGCAGCATCTCGGCGGTTCTGCTGGCCTGCGCCTACCCCTACGGCTTGCTGATCCTTGGCGAACACGATCGCGTTTGACTGCGTGGCAGCCACGACCACCCACGCGAAAGCTAAGTTTTTGATCTCCTCAGATGAAGGACTTCGCTTGGTGACGATCTCCATCTGGCTGGATTTTTGAGGCTCACCGCCTGAGCCCGACCCTGTTCCCGCAACCAGCAGCTCAAGTTGGCTGCAAAGCTCTGAGAAGTCGGGCAGCGGGCTGGCTTCTTGTACCAGCAGTCCGCCGTCGATGCTGCGAAAGTGAGGCGAAGCTGCTGGGGCTTGCTTGGCTTCAATCACACGCAGGTTTTTCTTTTTGCCCAGCACTTCCAAAGCAGGTGCTTCGTAGCCCGGCGCAATCAAGACCTCCAAAAAGTTCTCTGCGATGCTCTTGGCTAGCTCGGCATCCACAGGGCTATTGAGTGCCACGACGCCGCCGAAAGCTGAAGTCGGATCGCAAGCATGGGCTAGTTCCCAAGCTCGTCCGATGTCGGCTGCCAATGCCACCCCGCACGGGTTGGCGTGCTTCACCACTACTGCGGCTGGAAGGTGCGAAGCATCTCTGCTGGGCGCATCGGTTTCTGCTCTGTCTTTATTTTGCTGGAGTTCTCTCCGACCGCCGAACGCGCACGCCAGCTTCCAAGCTGCCTCGCTGTCGTTCAGATTCAGATACGAAAGCTGCTTGCCTCCGTGCCGCAAGGCTGTGTCCCACCAGCTGCTTTCAGCAGCTTCGCCCTCCGCCAGCAATCTATAGCGCGCTCCCTGCTGATGAGGGTTTTCTCCGTATCGCAGATCTTCGGCTTTTTCAAGCTGAAAGCTGATGCTCTCAGGTATTCCCTTTTGAATATATCTCTCGCTGTCCGGCATGTTCACCTCAGCCACTCGGCCACAGCAGCGTCGTAGTCTTTGGTCGTTTCAAAAGCCTTGCGTGCCAGAAGTTTTCGCGTCTCGCTGGAGACATCGCCGCTGGCTTGAAGTTCGTCCAGAACGATGCCGTAATCGCTGGGAGAGACGAGCACAACCACATTCTCGTGGTTTTTGGCAGCAGCCCTCACCATTGAAGGCCCTCCTATGTCTATCATCTCAAGCGAAGGCTGTTGTTCAAAAGGATAGAAGTTGCAAACCACCATTTCCACAGGGTGAATCCCCTGCTCCACAAGTTCGCATAGGTGTTCGCAGTCGTTCCTGTCGGCCAGAACACCGCCGAAGATCTTGGGGTGAAGCGTTTTCACTCGTCCATTCAAAATCTCTGGAAAACCTGTGACTTCATCAACCGAGATAACTGCTACGTCCGCTTTTTCAAGATGAGCAGCGGTGCCCCCTGATGCAATGATCTCCCAGCCTTGAGCAGTCAAAGCCTTGGCAAATTTTTCAAGGCCAGTTTTATCGAACACTGAGACTAGGGCTCGACGGCAGCCCATAGGATCAACACCCTAGTTGCCTAATTGCAAATAAGGCGCATCGCCCTCAATCGTGCAACGCCTCATGCGCCGGTATTGGGGATAGTGATTGGAAAGCGCCCGATGGTTGGTGCATCGCTCGTCCCAGATAGCCAAGTCCCCTGCCTGCCATTGCCAGCGCACATGGAAGTTCGGGTTGTTGATGTATTCCATGAGCCAACTGATCAGCATTTCAGACTCTTCGGCCTTCATTCCTTCCACGCTCTGCATGAAGCTCCCAGCCACGAAGAGCGCCTTGCGGTCGGTGTCGGGGTGCGTGCGAATTAGAGGATGCGGCACGGGAGGGAACTTCTCCTTGATGAAGCTGATTGCTTCCGGCTTGCCTAGTCGCACCACAGCATTGAGAATCACATCGGATATGACATGGTTCATGGTGAGCTTCTCAAAGAACTCCTGCATTACAGGCGAAAGGTGATCGTAGGCGGCATACAAATCAGCCCACAGGGTGTCGCCGCCCGACTCAGGGATGTCCAAAGCCGCCAAAATGCCGATTTTCGGAGGGTTGGGGATCCAAGTGATGTCGGTATGCCAGCCGTCAGCATCGGGAGGGCTGTCCGGGGTGTCTGTTATCTCGCTCAAGAAAGGAATTTCGCGCTCTGGGTGCGTGATGCTGGATATAGGGAACACCGCCGGCTGCCCGAAAGAGCGAGCCAGGATTTCTTGCTGCTCCTCTGTGATGTGCGCCTCTCTGAAGAACAGCACGCCGTATTGCAGCAGCAAATCGTAAATCCGGTCGGTGACTTCTGCGGTGAGATCGGCGAAATCCACCCCTTCCACTTCAGCGGCAAAAGTTACTCCGATCTGCTTGCCTGTGATCGTGTTCGGTTCGGTTATGACTGACATGTGTGCTCCTTTTCTTTCTGATGCTCTTCTTGGCGAACTAGTTGAAGCTGTCTCCCTCTAGGGCGTGTTTTACTGCAGCGTTTATCAGTTCGCCGCCTCTGGTGTTTATCCCCTTCTGCAGTTCAGAATACCGCGTTGCCGCCTCGTCTATGCCATATGCTGCCAATTCAACCAGATACGGCATCGTGGCATTTGTGAGCGCCCAGGTGGAAGTGTGGGGCACGGCACCGGGCATGTTGGCCACGCCATAGTGGACGATGCCGTGTTTTTCATAGACGGGGTCGGAGTGAGTGGTCTCTTTGGTGGTAGCCACGCAGCCGCCTTGATCTACTGCCACATCTACAATGACGGCGTGATGCGGCATGAGCTGCACCATCTCTTCTGGCACGACCACTGGTGCTCTGTCGCCGGCTACCAAAACTGCTCCGATCAGCAGATCGGCGGTTGAAAGGGCGCGCTCCAGTGCCCCTCGGTTGGAAGCCAGAGTGGTGATGCGCCCTCTGTGGATTTGGTCCGTCCATCTGAGGCGGTCCAAGTCGCGGTCGAAAAGCAGCACTTCGGCTTCCATGCCAGCCGCTATCCAGGCTGCGTTCCATCCCACATTGCCTGCTCCTATGACGCATACTCTCCCTGGGCGCACGCCGGGCACGCCTCCCAGCAGCACGCCTCGTCCGCCTCTGTGAGCTTCCAAGTAGCGGGCGCCGATTTGCACAGCCATGCGCCCTGCTACCTCGCTCATGGGTGCCAGCAAGGGGAGCGCGCTGTCTTCTCGTTCTACGGTTTCATAGCCGATGGCGCATGTGCCTGAGGCTAGCAAGGCTTTGGCAAGCTTCGGGTAGGCGGCCAAGTGCAAATATGTGAAGAGCAGCAGATCGTCGTGAAGGTAGCGGTATTCTTCCTCCAGCGGCTCTTTTACCTTGGCGATGAGAGTCGCTTGCGACCAGACTTCTTCGGGCGTGCTCAGCAGGGTCGCTCCGGCGGCTTTGTAGTCTTCGTCGGGGATGCCCGAGTCGCTTCCCGCGCCTGCCTCAACCACGACGGGCACGTCGTGGGCTGTGAGTTCTTGCACCCCGTCCGGGGTGATCGCCACACGATGCTCATCGTCTTTTATTTCCCGGGGAATTCCCACCACGGAACGCGTTGCGCCCATGAATTCCTAGATTAGCACGAAATTGTTCTGCCAAATTGTGCTTTCAAAAAGCTGGCTGCTTTGGCTGGCTTGCTTTAGGAGACGCTTCTGCTCGTAAGCTCGGTTTCAAATGCCTGAGAATTGCTTATCGCCTTCCACGGTGCAGCGAAGCATTTTCCGATACTGCGGATAGTGGTTGGAAAGACCTCTGTGATTGGTGCATCGCTCGTCCCAGATGCCCAGATCGCCTTGCTTCCATCGCCATCCGAAATGGAAGTTGGGGTTGTTGATGTGATTCCTGAGCCAGCTGATGAACAATGCCGACTCTTCGGCGTTCATGCCTTCAATGCACTTCATGAAGCCGCCGGCCAAGAGCAAGACTTTGCGGCCCGTCTCGGGGTGGGTGCGAACTAGCGGATGGCGGATTCCCGGATAGTGCTTGCGAAGAAAATCGGCTGCTTGTCTGCCTCCCTGCCTTTCAACTGGGTCCAAGATGTTTGAACCGATCTCGTGAATGAGGGTCAAACTTTCGCAGACCTCTTGCATCTTGGGCGAAAGGTGCTCATATGCGAGATAGAGGTCGGCCCACATGGTGTGGCCGCCCGTCTCGGGCACATCCAATGCCGAGAGGATGCCGAATTTAGGCTGATCTGGCACCCATGTGAGGTCGGTGTGCCAGGCATCGGCATCGGGCGGGCTGTCTGGGGTGTCTATGAACTCTGTCCAGATGTCGCCATCGGGATTTGTAAATCTCGTGAGCGGATAGATATACGGCTCGCCGAGGGAGCGGGCAAAGGCTTCTTGCTGCTCGCGAGTCGGATGCACGCCTTCAAAGATCAGCACGCTGTGCTCCAGGATCAGTTCGTTGATGCGTTCGCCTGTCTCTGGGGTGATGTCGTCAAAATCTATCCCCTCCACCACTGCCCCGATAGTCGTGCCGATACGAGTGGCGGTGATATGGGAAAGCGTTGCGGTTGGCATATTTGCTCCTTGGGGTTTTCTGTTCTAGATGGTCGTTAGTGGATAATTTAGTAGATTTGCTGCTGCTTTCTCAGTTCGCCAGCCACTCCAGTTTTGCTTCTTTCGCCATAGTCAGCACCAGGGCTTGGGTGCCTAGGCGTCCGTGCCCTTCGGCTAAGAGCTGCTTGTAGCGTTCCAGAGCCAATGAAAGACTGGGAGTGGGGGAGCCTAGATTTGCTGCTTCGGCTTGGGCGATGCTCATATCTTTTACGAAATGCTCAATGTAGAAGCCTGGATCGAAATTGCCGGCCAGCATACGGGGGGCGAGATTGCTGAGCGACCAGCTGCCTGCTGCGCCCGATGCCACCGACTCCAGCACCTGTTCTGCGTCTAAGCCGGCCTCTTGTGCATACAGCAGGGCTTCGCAGATTCCTACCATCGTAGAGGCTATGAGAATTTGATTCACCATCTTGGTGTGCTGACCCGCCCCGGGGCCGCCCTGCAGCACCCATTTGCTCCCCAAGACCTCCCAAAACGGTTCCAGCCGTGCCACCGCTTCGGCATCGCCGCCGATCATTATAGAAAGCGTGCCGTTGCGTGCTCCCACATCGCCGCCCGACACTGGAGCATCTATAGAAGCCACGCCTTTTGCTGCGGCCCGCTTGGCGATTTCCGCTGCCAAGGCCGGCTCGCTCGTGGTCATGTCTATCAGCGTTTCGCCTCCAGAGCAGTGCGACAGCAAGCCTGAATGTCCTCCGTCTTGGGATTCCTCATCGCCGAGCACAATCGCTCGCACATCAGATGGATACCCCAGCATCGTCACGATCACATCCGATTGCTCTGCGATTTCTGCTGGGGTGTCGCACCAGTCGGCACCTTGTTCTAGCAAAGGCTGGGACTTGTTTTTAGTGCGCGAGTGCACAGCCAAGCTGAAGCCAGCTGCCAGCAAGTTGGAGCACATAGCCGCCCCCATGACGCCTGTGCCGATCCAGCCGATCTTGGTCTCGCTCGGCGTGATCGGAGCAGATGAGAGCCCAGAAGCAGGCATAGCAGCTGGCGCAGATTCTTGAACGGAAGAAGATGTCATAGTTGTCTCCGTGAAACTCGTGCTAAAACTTGGCTGGCGGCATTAACTACTCTAGAAGACAGGCACACCCATCGCAGGAGACGAGCAACATGGATCAAGTTCTCTTTGACATTGATGGCCCCATAGCGACCATCACCAACAACAACCCCGAAAAGCACAACGCTTTCACCGACGAGATGGACGCTCGCCTGTTTGAAATTCTGGGCGAGCTTCGCAGCCGCCGAGACATCCGGGCTGTCGTCTGGCAGGGCGAAGGCAAGTCTTGGTCGTCTGGGCGAGATGTGGGATCCATCGGCACGAACATCTCAGGGATGCCGCATCATCACCTCATGGTGCGAGGGCACGAAGGCATCATGCAAGTGTTCCAACTGCCCATGCCGATCATCGTGGCCATCCACGGCTGGGCCATCGGCGGATCTTTCCAGCGTGCTCTGCTGTGCGACATCCGCATCGCCTCCTCCGATGCCCGCTTCATGCTGCCAGAAGTAACACACGGCGTGATCCCGGACACCGGGGGAGTGGCTGCTCTATACGAAATCGCCGGGCACGGCCTAGTGAGCGACATGGTTTTAACCGGGCGCAGACTAAGTGCCGAGGAAGCCCTAGGCTACGGCATAGTCTCAAGAGTGGTAGAACCAGACGAACTGCAAAGCACAGCCAGAGAGATGGCAGAAAAAATAGCAGCCTCGCCCGCAGCAACAGTAGAAACGGCCCGATGGGTCATCCGCAACATGGCAGACCCCGTGCTCCGCCGCTCGCTGGCAGACGAGATGATCGCCCAGACCTACATCAACCGCTCAGACGATTTCGCCGAGTTCCGAGCCGCCCGCTCAGAAGACCGCGAACCGAACTACAAGGGGGCTTAGCGATATTGGCTGCGCTGGTCGGAGCAAATCCTGCAGATCAATTGGCTTTCCAATCTCAGAATTGTTTGTGATGGTTGAAGCGGAATTTGTCGAGCGGTATGGGGTGTCTGAGGACGAGGCGGCTTTGGAGCATTTGCGGTTGAGGCATTTGGCTGCGGCACGGGATCCTAAGACTTTTGGGATTTTGCGGGAGATCGGCGTGGGGGCAGGGTCGCGGTGCTTGGTGGCGGGAGCGGGGGCGGGAACGGTGTCGGCATGGTTGGCGGAGCAGGTGGGCGAGGAGGGGGAAGTGTGGTCTTGCGACATTGACTTGCAGTTTCACGATCCGATGCCTGCGAATGTGAAGGTGCTTCAGCACGACCACACTAAAGACGACCTGCCGGAAGGCTATTTCTCTCTCATTCATGCCCGTGCAGTGCTGCAGCATATTCCTGAGCGGGATGAGGTGCTGGACAAGTTCATTGCTGCTTTGGCGCCGGGCGGTGCTCTGATGGTAGAAGAAGGGCACTTTGAAGCCTTCGCTTCTCAGCCTCTGCCTGAACCCTATGCGACTATGCACAAGTTAGTCTGTTCCGGTGCCACGACTCCATGGCGCGACCCAGACCTAGGCAACAAAATGCTGGCAAAGATGGCCGAACGCGGCCTCGCCGACTTGGATGTTGCGGGCGATGTGTGGGCGATGCGACCCGGAGAGTCGGCTGGCGAGTGGTGGTTCTTGGCTTTGGAGCGTGCCGGGCCTCCGCTCATTTCAGCGGGTATCATAACTGAAGAGCAGTTCGAAGAGGCTATGGAGCAAGTGCGCAGCCCCAACATGGTGATGCTGAGCACTCTCTCCGTGAGCACTTGGGGCCGCAAGCTGTAATCAGCCGCAATTTGCCGCTGCCGCTAAAATCGCTCAGAAGAGCTAAAATTGTAAAGCCCGTCAGCAACAAGGAGCACACACAATGGAACGAACCGCACCTCTGCATCACCCTAAGTCGTTTGAGAACGGGGTGGACTACGAATACTTTGCCCACCTGCGCAAGAACAACCCCGTCTTCAAGCAGCAGCACGATGTGTATCCCGACGGCTACTGGAATGTCACTCGCCACGAAGATGTGACCTATGTGTCGCGCCATTCGCAGCTTTTCAGCAACCGCCCGCATCCCTTTTTGGACCCTGAAGAGGGCCGCAGCATGGACGAGGGCGACTTGGAGTTTCTCATCAGCTTGGATCCGCCCGATCACACAAAGATGCGCAAAATCATCAACCGCGGCTTCACGCCGAGGCGGGTGGCCGATTTGGAAGAGAAAATCCAAGCCACAGTAGACAGGCTCATAGACGATGTGGCAGGACAGAAGGGCTGCGATCTCGTCAACGACATCGCGGTTGAATTGCCGCTGCAGGTGATCGCCGATCTGGTGGGAGTGCCTCCTGAAGACCGCCACTACATCTTTGAACTCACCGAAGCCACCTTCGGCTTTGACCAGACTGTTTCCGCAGATGAGCGTCAAGCCGCAGCAGGCAAGATGTACGCCTACGCCGACCAGATGTGCGAAATCCGCAAAGAGCAGCCGATGGACGATCTCATCAGCATCATCCTCCACGCCGAAATTGACGGCGAAAAGCTCACCCAGCTGCAGATAGACCTCTTCTTCATGCTGCTTCAAAATGCCGGCTCGGAGACCACCCGCAATCTCATAACCTCAGGCACTCTGGCTCTGCTGAACCATCCTGACCAATTTCAGATGCTGCTGGACGACCACTCTCTCATTCCTTCGGCCGTGGAAGAGCTGTTGCGCTACACCACCCCGGTGATGCAGTTCAAGCGCACGCCTCTGGAAGATGCCGAAGTCGGCGGGCACAAGATCGCAGCAGGCGAGCCGATCGTGATGTGGTATTGCTCGGCCAACAGAGACGAAGAAGCGTTTGAGAACCCCGACAGCATAGACATCACCCGCGACCCGAACCTGCATGTCTCCTTCGGAGCAGGCGGCCCGCACTTCTGCCTAGGCGCAAGCTTGGCTCGCATGGAAGCAAAGATAATGTTCCGCGAGCTGCTGACCCGCGTGAAAGATTTAGAGCTGGACGCGGAGCAGGAGAGCTTGCCAAGGGTATGGTCGAACTTGATTGACGGCTATGCCAAGATGCCGATTCGCTGGTCGGAGGTTACTGAGAAAGTGCCTGTTGTGGCTTAGCAGGTTTTTGCTATTGCACGGCGGGCAACGGCGCATCTTTTTTGCCTCCGCATTACCCTTTTACCGTATAGGTTTTTTCGCTAAACCATTGAAGTCGTGCAAAAAAGATGTGCCGTTGCCTGCCTTTTCCACCGCGGTTTCAATTACCGTGTTCTTAAAAAAATCCCGATTGGTGCCGGCCCACAGGCGGACGGCGTTGGTAAAGGTGAAATCTTTGAACTGAGCTTTGGTCAGATGGCCGTCTTCTACTAGCTCGTAGGCTTCAGGGAGTACTTCTGTCATATCGGGGACATCCCAATGGCCTATGTCGCTGGCGAAGATTGCGCTCAGAGTTTTGCCGCCTGGTATCAGTGAAGCGGCGAAACCTACGGCGTTCATGGGGTCATCCGCTTCGCAGCCGAAGAAATATTGTTTGGTGAAGATGTCAACGATGTCTTGGACTGATGCTACGCCGCTTTCGGCGAACTCGTCTAACCCTTCAGGCAGCTCTTCGGGGTCGCTGAGCATGATGAGGGCATCGTCAAGCTGAGCCAGTCGGCCAGCGACTTCGTCCGTGCCGAATTCTTGAATGAGCTCGCTCATCTGAGTGCGGTTCAAGTTGGAGGGGTTGTAATGCTCTAGGTCGTCTTTGTTGCGTTTTTCGTAGTGCCCGATGATGTCGGCTAGCAGGTTCGCGCCCCAAGCCACGCCGCCTTCCAGAAAAGCAAATCTGAGCGACTTGTGGCGCAGAGGGACGCCGCTGAAAAATAGCGATCGGGCGGCCGCCTCGCCTGCTGCGGCAAAGTTTCCGACATGGTTATAGACATAGTTGGTTCGCGAGGCTCTCATGCCCAAGCCTTGCGATCCGGCATGGAATGTGGGCGAGACTTGCAACTCTTCGCACTTCTCCCAGACAGGCGAATAGTCGTAGAGGCTGTCGTGGCCAACGGTATCTATGTAGCGGGCGGCGCGAAGGTCTTCGGAGCCGGGCACTGGGCGAGGCACGATGCCAGCCATCATCACAGCTTTGAGCCCCAGCTCGCCGACCGCGTGATCCAGCTCTGCCAATGCTTCTTCGGGGGTGGCCATAGGAATTGCCGCAACTGGCTCTAGGCGGTCTCTCAATCCGGCAAAAACCTCTGCGGAATAGCGGTTGAAAGCTCTGGCCAGGGCAGGGCGAAGCTCGTCATCCGGGTGGGCGGTAACGGTGAGACCGTAGGTGGGATACAGCAGGGCATAGTCAATTCCGAACTCTTCCAGTCGTTCATAAAGCAAGTTAGGCAGCAAGGCTGTGGCACGATCCAAAGTGTTGCGGGCGGGCAGCCCCCACCAAGCTGTGCGCGTAACTCCGGCTGCTCTGCGAGACTCCAGCGGAACTTGGCGGACGAGAGCCGAGCCGCGCATGAGCTGGTCGAACTTTTCCGTTAGATTGCTGCCTGCGTCTTCAGCCAGCAAGTCGCGCACATAGGGCATGTATTCAATGTGATGTCCGTCCCCGTCTATGACCGGGTGGTCAAGATGGCTGCGGATTTCAGTTACAGCTTTAGAAGGCGTATAGCTCATAGTTGAAAGTTCATAGCAAGAAAGCTGCGCCGGTGCTGTGCGGACGGCACAAGAGCAGCGGGGCGGACGGCAAGCATTTTACTCACTCGGCAGTTCAAAGGGCCCTAGACCCATTTGCTCGCGCACGGTCGCAACAGTAGGCATGGTGAGGGCGCGGCGTTGCCAGTTAGCCCCGTCTACGACCAGAGTGTGACCGGAGATGAAACGAGCATAGGGAGAAGCCAAAAATGTGGCCGCCCAGCCTAGTTCGCGCAGTCGCCCCACTCGCATGGCGGGCTGGCAAGGGTCTTTTTCGTTGGTGCGATCCAAGTTGGAGCGAATGTCGGCTGTCATGTCTTCGTGCGGGAATAGGCCCGGCACTAGGCCGTTCACAGCTATGCCGTAGGGGCTCCATTCCACTGCCAGAGTTTCCGTCATGTTCTTCACTCCTGCCTTGGCTGCGGCAGAGTGAGCGAAGCCAGGGCCGCCCGTCCAAGCGTAAGACGCTCCGACATTCACGATGCTGCCGGCCATGTTTGCGGCCAAGCGACGGCGGGCGAACTCACGGGCGCACAGGAAAGTGCCGTTTAAGGTGATGTCTACCACGGTGCGCCATGCGTTGGGCGACATTTCTTCGGCTGGCACGGGAAAGTTGGCTGCCGCGTTGTTGATGAGCACATCTGGTTCGCCCAGATGCTCGGCGATCTCGTTGAAGGCGGCTGAGATTTGTTCTGCGTCTCGGATGTCGCAAGCTACAGCATAAGCAGCTTCGCTGCCAATTTTACTGCCAGCTTCGCTGCTGGCTTCACTTAATGCTGCCAATCCCGCTTCTAAGTGCTCTTGTTTGCGGCTGGCTATTGCCACTTTTGCGCCGAGACGCGCGAACTCGCAAGCAATAGCTTTCCCCAGCCCGCTGCCGCCGCCGGTGACCAGCACGACTTGGCCGTTGAATGTGCCGGCGGGCAAGGCCGATGCGCCGATGTCGGGCGGTTCGGGCAGACCTTGCGGTTTTGCTGTTTCCATGGATTTTCCTTTCAGTGGCAGGGTTTGAGCAATCTGGTCTCAGTCCTCCGTGGGGACATTACTGCGGGAGAGCCGGGGGGGGGGACATTACTCGGGGACAGCCGTATCTGCATTACGAAGCGGGTGGCCGGCCCAGCCGCCTCCGTCTATCACATATTCTCCGCCGCTTTGAAAGCTGGAATCGTCAGAAGCCAGATACAAGGCTAGATGGGCTACTTCTTCTGGCTCGCCGGCCCGACCTAAAGGCAGATGCGAGAAAGCATCGGGGTTGTCTCGCACTTGGTCGGGGAGCATCGCCGTGATGATCGGGCCTGGGTGAACGGAGTTGACCCTGATGCCCAGCGGCCCTAGCTCCATTGCGGCTGTCTTCGTTAGACCTCGCACCGCCCACTTGCTCATCCCGTAGGCGGAATGGCCGTGAATGCCGGTAATTCCAGCCACCGATGAGATATTCACGATAGATCCGCCCCCTGCACGACCCATTGGTTCGCGCACTGCTTGTATGCCCATGAAGGTGCCAAGAGCATTGACAGAGAACATCTGCATCACCTTGTCGGGCTGTTCTTCTTCAATCGGGCGCACCCAGTGAATGCCTGCGTTGTTGATGAGCACATTCAGCGGCCCCATCTCCTCTGCCAGCTTCACGGCATGAGACCAATCATCGGGGCTGGTGACATCCAAATGCAGATAGCAGGCCGACTCGCCCAACTCGTCTGCCAGAGCTTCGCCTTGGTCATCCAGCACATCGCCCATCACTACTTGCGCCCCCTCCGCCACAAACAGTCGAGCTTCAGCTGCCCCTTGCCCTCTTGCCGCCCCCGTTATGATTGCTGTCTTGCCTGTAAGTCTTCCCATTCGCTTTAACCTAGCATCAGACTGACCTAGCATCAGATCGAGTTAGCTTCAGCTAGGCTGCCAGCCATAGCCAGTCTCAGTAGCCGGCTTCGCGATCTACGATGCCTTCCAGCATCTGACCGCTCTGCCAGCGAGTCAGATTGCTTTCAAAATCTTGGAGCAGGCGTTCCAAAGCCCCCGGCTCGCTCCACGAGATGTGGGGGGTTAGACGGACTCCTGAGTGGCTGAACATCCAGTGGCCTTCGGGCAGCGGCTCGTCTACTGCTGTGTCCAGAGAGGCTCTCGCTACGATGCCGGCATCCAAAGCTTCTCTTAGAGCGTCTTCGTCGATGATTTCGCCGCGTGCCACATTCAGCAGGTGCAGACCGGGTTTGCACGCAGCTAAAAGCTTCGCATCCACCAGATCCCTTGTAGCATCCGTAAGAGCGCAAGCCACCAGCAGGCAATCCGCCTCGGCGACTAGCTCCTCAGGGGAAGCGGTAATGCGAATTCCTGGCAGGGGAGCGGGTTTGCTGGTGCGTCGCAGTGCTGTTACTTCCATTCCGAAAGCCATCGCCCGTTTGGCTGTTTCTGTGGCTATCGCGCCAAGCCCGATGATTGCAAGTTTCTGCCCCACGAGGGTATTTGCCGGATTCAGAGGGAAAAACCATCGCTCAGGTTTCTCTGTGACCCAAGCCTCAGGCAGGCGTTTTGCCTCAGCCAGAATGTGAGCCATCGCCCATTCCGAAATAGGCACCGCGCTAGCACCCCTAGAGCAAGTCAGAATTTGATCGCCCAGCACTTCCATCGGGAACCGATCCACCCCCGTGCCCACCACATGCACCCACCGCACGCCACCTTCCAAGATTTCCGCCAACCCGTCAATCCCCTGCGGCGAAGTCAGCAAAACCTCGCCCTCTGCGATCTCGGCTCTGGTTTCAGCTGCTTCAGCTACCCCACCGCCCCTCGTCGCTTGATTGGGATCACCCGTGCCCCCAGTGCTGCCCATGCTCCGTTCCAGCCGCCCAGATGCCTTCACTTCCAGAAACTCCACATCAGGGTGCCGCTCAGCAAGCTCCCGCACCCTTTCCCAAGCAAAACTCACCAATACCCGGCATCCCGAAGCGTTCTTCCGCATTGCCATCAATATAACCCAAGGCCGGCTCATTAGCTGCCTTATAGCCTTCGCAGATAGAATGAGAGCACTATGGAAGCCAAGCAATTGCGCGAGGAGTTCGTGCGGTTTTTCGCAGAGCGAGAGCATGCAGAAGTGCCATCGGGCAACCTCGTGCCCAGCGATCCGAGCTTGCTCTTTACTGTGGCGGGGATGGTCCCGTTCAAGTCGTATTTCATCGGTGAGGAGCAGGCGCCTTGGTCACGGGCCGTAAGCATCCAGAAATGCGTGCGAGCGGGCGGCAAGCATAACGATCTGGACGAAGTCGGTCGCACCAACCGCCACCTCACTTTCTTTGAGATGCTCGGCAACTTCAGCTTCGGCGACTATTTCAAGCACGATGCCATCGTCTGGAGCTGGGAATTCAGCACGGAAATCCTCGGTTTAGACCCTGACGACATCTGGATAACAGTCCACACATCGGACGACGAAGCCGCCGAAATCTGGCGAGACGCGGCAGGCGTAGCCCCAGAGCGAATCCAGCGGCTGGACGAAGACAACTACTGGCGAATGGGCGAATTCGGACCTTGCGGCCCGTGTTCTGAGCTGTTTTTCGACACCGTCCCGGGCGACCAGCGAAGCGGCAACCCCGGCCCCGCCAAAGCTTCAAGTCTGCACACTTTCGGCGAAGACCGCTATGTGGAGTTCTGGAATCTCGTGTTCATGCAGTCCGAGCAGCGCCCGGACGGGCTTCACTCTCTGCCTAAGCCGAGCATAGACACGGGGGCTGGCTTGGAACGGCTGCTCGTGATTCTCCAGAAAGTCACCTCCGTCTTTGAGATAGACGAGATGGCTCGCCTTATAGACAAAGCCTCGGAGATTGCCAAAACCTCATACGGCAAAGACCCGCAGAAAGACCTCTCCTTGCGCATTCTGGCAGAACACGCCAGGGCTATGACTTTTTTGATCTCGGACGGCGTGTTCCCGTCCAACGAAGACCGAGGCTATGTGCTGCGCCGCATCATGCGCCGAGCCATTCGCCATGCTCATATGCTCGGCGTCCAGAGAGTGGCCTGCCCCGAGATGGTGGACGAAGTCGTGGCAATGATGAACAGCGAATACCCCGACTTGGCCGACAATCACCGCTTCGTGCGGGAGGTGGTAGAGCGTGAGGAAGAAGGATTTCGCAGCACTCTTTCGCGAGGCATGTCGATATTGACAGAAGAGTTGAATCAGATGAAAGCTGGCGACATTCTCGCAGGCAGCACAGCATTCCAGCTTCACGATACCTACGGTTTCCCTCTGGAGCTCATAGAAGAAGCAGTCGGCGAACACGATATGGCAGTGGATGTGGCGGGTTTCAACGAAGAAATGGCGCAGCAAAAAGAACGCGCTCGCCAAGACAGGCTCGCCAAACTCCCCCATAGCGAAGACTTGACGGCTGAAATAGCAGTGCTAGAGGAACACGGCGAGACGATTTTCGCAGGCCGCGAAGACGCCGATCTCATAGAGCCGACCCGAGCCAAAGTGCTGCTCGTGACCGCCCAAGGCGTGATTTTGGATCGCACGCCTTTCTATGCCGAGGCAGGCGGGCAAGTGGGCGACACTGGGGTTTTGCTCGTTGTGCCAGATGGCCAAGGGGAACCTGACAGTGGCACGAATATCCGCATCACCGACACTACCTATGTGCTGCCCGGCATCCATCTGCACCACACCGCCGAGCCGGCTCCTCTGTCACCCGGCGACACAGTGCTCGCACAGATTGACACGGACCGTCGATCCTCTATCCGCCGTCACCACACAGGCACTCACTTGCTTCACTCCGCTCTCAGAGAAGTCTTAGGCGAGCATGTAACGCCTCAAGGCTCGTGGGTCGGCCCAGACCGCTTGAGGTTCGACTTCTCTCATTTCCAAGCCCTTACTCCAGAAGAAATTCAAGCTATAGAAGACAAAGTGAACGAGTTCGTGCTGGCCAACGAGCAGTGCCGGCATTTTGAAACTTCCTACACAGAAGCCAAAGGCTTGGGCGCGCTCTCGTTCTTCGGCGACAAATACGGCGATGAAGTGCTGGTGCTGGAAGCCGGCAGCCACTCGCTGGAACTCTGCGGGGGCACTCATGTGAAAGCCACCGGCGACATAGGCCTGATGAAGCTCACCTCTGAAAGCTCAATCGGTTCAAACATCCGCCGAGTTGAAGCAGTGTGCGGCACAGGAGTCATGGATCGCCTGCGCCAAGCCGAAGCCAAGCTCCAAAGCACAGCCGGCATTTTGGGCGTGCCCGCAGAGGATATGGAAGAGACCGCCCAGAAGCAAAAAGACGAGCTTAAAGTTCTGCGACAAGAACTGGGCGATCACAGGCACCAAGCAGCAATGGAGAAAACCGGCGACTTGGCGAAACAAGCCGAAGGAGGAATACTGGCAACAGTCGTGACAGACATAGACAAAAAAGACCTGGGCACTTTGGCGAAATCGCTGCTGGCCAGTGCCGACCTGAAGGCAGTTATTCTGGGGATGTCTCCGCCTAACGGGGGAGTATCGCTGGCAGCGGCGGTGGCCGCAGGAGAAGGTCTTCATGCTTCCAACATGCTGAAGGACGCTTTCAAGCTGATTCAGGGCGGCGGGGCCGAGAGCGAAGACTTTGCCATGGGCGGGGGCAAGAACGCCGAGAAGCTGCCTGAAGCCATTGAAGCAGCTCGGCGATCTGCGGAGGCACAACTTGCTGGCTGACCTGAAAAGACCAAGAACGCGGGGAGACACTTCATGAATGTTCGGAGTCGGGCAGCGTGAGAGTCATGGGAATCGATCTGGGGGAACGCCGCGTGGGTGTAGCCGTGAGCGACCCAGATGGCATCGTGGCGACTCCCTACACCACGATTGAGATCAGCGCAAAATCTGGCAAGCCCAGTGAGACCGAAGAAGAGTTGTGTCAAAAATTGCACGAGATAGCATCAGAGGTAAATGCAGAGGCCGTAGTGGTGGGAATGCCTCTGAACCTAGACGGCACATCAGGTCTCGCGGCCCGAGCAGCAGAAGCCCAGACAGCAGCATTTAGCGAAGCCTTGGACATCCCTGTTTTCACTCATGACGAACGCTTTACCACAGTCATAGCCGAACAAGCCATGCTGGAAGCCGATCTCAGCCGCAAACGCAGAAAAAAATCGGTGGACAAATCAGCAGCCACGATAATGCTTCAATCTTGGCTAGACGCCCAGTCTGCCTAAAGTTTATTTCTCGCTCAGCGGCTATCTAAAATTACGCCTATGGGAGGCTATTGGAAGAAGCTGCTGGGGTTTGAAGAGTTTGACGACGAGCAATCATCGCAACCTCAAGCGCAGCATGAGGCAGCGCAGTATCAACCAGCACAGTATCGACCAGCACAGCATGAGCCAGCGCAGCGTCTTCCGCACGAGCGACCTCTGCCAGAACCGTCGCCAAAGCCGCAGCCAGAGCCGTCGCAAGGACCGCCGCAAAAGCCTCAAGGCCGAGATTCTGCAAGCGAAGGAGTGTGGGTACGACTTCGCAACCCTTGGCCTTTGGCTGCTCGTCTGACACTCGTTCTCGTAGTAGTTGCTGGCGTGCTCGGCGGGGCAGCCTTTCTCGCTTACAACTGGGTGAGCAATCAGATAGATCCGTCTGGGCCGCCCGGCGAAGAAATAATTGTCGCTATACCGCAGGGGGCATCCACGAACGACATCGCCCGTCTCTTGGCTGATGAGAGCGTCGTGTCAAACGCTCTGGTTACTCGCATAGCTTGGCGCGGAGACGGGCCGTATCAGGCCGGCGACTACCAGTTCAACCTCAACATGTCGCTCTCTGAAGCCGAAGCCGTGCTAGCGGCCGGCCCTCTGGTGCTGCCCGGCAAATCAGTCACTCTGCCAGAAGGCCTCTGGCTAACCGACATAGCCGATCGCCTGCTTGACTCTATGCCTGAATTCGATCGTGCCGAACTCAATTCAGCTCTCTATTCGGGCAGCATTCGCTCTGGCTTCCAGCCCGAAGGCAATATCAATTTGGAAGGGCTGCTCTTTCCAGATACCTACCAAGTGGGAGAGGACGACTTTGAAGACGAAGCCGGACTAGTCGCTCGCATGGTGGAGCAGTTTGACGCAGTAGCAGCCGAACTCGGCTATTCGGATGCCCTGTCCCGCACTGGTCTCACCCCGTATGAGGTCGTCATCGTGGCTTCAATGGTGGAAGAAGAAGCCCGCGTGCCCCAAGATCGCGCCAAAATAGCCAGGGTGATCTACAATCGTCTGGCCCAAGACATGCGCTTGGAGATAGACGCCACCGTCCTCTATGCCATTCAACGCCACACAGCCGAGCTCACGGTAGACGATCTGGCTATGGATTCGCCCTACAACACACGCCTCTACAAAGGTCTTCCACCCACTCCCATTGCCACCCCGGGGCGCGCCGCTCTAGAAGCCGCTCTGAATCCCGAAGAAGGCGACTGGCTGTTCTATGTGCTGGCAGATGCCGACGGATCGCACTTCTTCACAGACGACTACGACGAATTCCTGAACCAAGTAAATCGTTCCAGAGCCGACGGGTTGTTCTGAATTATGACCGGTATTGCTTCAGTCTCGGACTCGGTTGTGCAAAGCAGCGGAATCAGTGCTCAAAAAGGAGCGACACCCTTGACTTTGGCAGCTGTAATCGGATCACCTGTCGGGCACTCGCTTTCGCCGGCCATTCATAATGCGGCGTTTAGAGCACTGGGATTGCCTTGGGTGTTCGTGGCCTGGGAGGTGCCCGAAGGCTACGCGCCAGAAGCTCTGGCGAGCATGGAACGCTTTGGAGTGGCGGGTCTATCGGTTACCATGCCGCACAAATCAGCCGTAGCGCAAGCCCTGGACAGCCTCACCGAGGAAGCTGAAATGCTGGGGGCTGTGAATTGCGTGGCGCGCGAAGCAGGTGCCGGCGGCGAGACGAAGCTGATAGGGCACAACACGGACGGCTACGGCATCATTGCCAGCCTCCAAGAAGATGCCAGCTTCAACACCGAGGGAGCCGACTGCCTCGTCCTCGGAGCAGGCGGAGCAGCCAGAGCCGCGGTGCTCGCGCTGGCAAACGCTGGTGCGGCCCGTGTCGCAGTCGCCAACCGAACCCCAGAGCGGGCCGAACAAGCCGCAGCCCTGGCAGGAGACAAAGGCGAAGTCGTGCCTGCTGACGCTGCAGGCGAGTTCGACCTCGTAGTAAATGCGACCCCTTTGGGCATGGGCGAGCTGAAAGACGAAACGCCGATATCGCCTATGCTGCTGCGTCCTGAGCAGACAGTCTTGGACCTGATCTACAACCCATTAGAAACAGCCTTTTTAGTCCAAGCTCGCGATAAAGGCGTAGCTGCCCACAACGGCCTCGGAATGCTAGTTCATCAAGCTGCTCGCGCATTTGAACTTTGGACATCCCAGCCTGCTCCGCTTGAAGCTATGGCATCGGCTGTATCGCTTGATGCCAGGCAGCATAATTAGAATAAATTTGTGCGCCATGTTGCTCTGGTAGGAATGATGGGAGTAGGCAAAACCAGCGTCGCTCGCAAAGCGGCCAGTGCTTCCCGAATGAAATTCTGGGACTGCGATGCGCTGATTGCCGAATATTCGCGCCAGACCATTGAGGCAATTTTTGAGAAATACGGCGAACAGGAATTTCGCAATTTGGAGCATCGGGTGCTCAGCGATGTGATGCGCGACTCGGAGCCGGCGATCATTTCCACAGGCGGCGGAGTCGTGCTTCGCCGAGACAACCGCCGATTGCTGACTCACAACGCCAGAGTGGTGTGGCTGAAAGGCGACTTGCGAACTATCGCCCGTCGCCTATCCGAAAGCCCCAACCCTCGCCCGCTGGTGCCCAAGGGCGATGTATCCGAAATGGAAGCCGCCCTGACTGATCTCTTTGCCGAACGCCGGCACTTATACGAAGAAGTCGCCGATTTCACATTGGATGTCTCCGATATGAGCCAATCTGCTGTCGTCAATGCCGTGCTGGACATAGTAGAAGAGATGCAGGAGAATAATTCGCCATGAGTTCAGCAGAAAGCCGCCAGAGCGAATTGCGAAGCGAAGGCGTCATAGAAGTGCCTGTGGATCTGGGGGAGAGTTCTTACGCAGTGAGGGTGGGAGCAGGTGTGCGGCGCGAGCTCGGTGAGTGCTTGCCTGCGGGTGCGAAGAGGGCCGCCTTTGTGACGCAGGCGGGTATCAGCTGGGCCGAAGATCTGGGCTGGGAAGGGGAAAGCAGAATATTTCTGATTCAGGACGGAGAAGATGCCAAGACTATGGCGGCAGTGGAGAGGCTGTGCCGAGATTTCGCCGACTGGGGGCTGACTCGTGGAGATGTGATCGTGGGGGTGGGCGGAGGAGTGGTGACTGATGTGGCAGGGTTTGCTGCAGCCGTATACCACCGGGGAGTGCCTGTGGTGCATGTGCCCACCAGCTTGCTAGGACAGGTGGATGCTGCCATCGGCGGCAAAACTGGGGTGAATCTGCCTGAAGGCAAAAACTTGGTTGGAGCTTTCTGGCAGCCGTCTGGAGTGCTGTGCGACACCGAGACTTTGACGACTCTGCCGGAGCGCGAGTTCCGCAGCGGCTGCGGCGAAATAGCGAAATGCGAATTTCTTGGTGCCGCAGAGATGTGGGTTGAGAGGCAGTCAGAGGCGAGAGCGGAAACCTCCGAACCTATTGGCGAACAATCCCAAACCGCCGAGCAGCAGACCGCACTGCGCGACATGCCCTTGACGGAACAAATCGCAGCCTGCGTCCACTTCAAAGCTGCGATAGTCGCCAGCGACGAGCGAGAGTCGGGGCGGCGTGCCCTGCTCAACTACGGACACACTCTGGCACACGCCTTGGAAATCGCAGGCGGCTTCAAGCTGACCCACGGCGAAGCAGTAGGCGTCGGCCTTGTATACGCCGCCGAAGTCGCGCACCTCCTAGGCCGCATTGATGCCGAGCGTGTCGCAGAGCACCGCGAAGCAGTAAGCAGCTATGGCCTGGCGACATCGCTCACCCAAGGCTTCGGCAAGACATCAGCTATTCCCGATTCCGATGCCCTCGTAACCCTTTTCGCACGAGACAAAAAAGCAGTAGACACCTTAACCTTCATACTTGACGGCCCCACCGGCCCCGAACCAGTCAAAAGCATCCCCCACGCTGTTCTAACCAAAGCCCTAGAACTCGTGCGGTAAGCACCATCGCATCTGGCGCAAGATATTTGCAGTAACTCTTGAGTCAGCAGGCTTTCTCATAGAATTAAAAGCAATGAGGCGTGTTTTGTTGTTGTCGGGGCCGAACTTGAACTTGCTGGGGGAGCGGGAGCCTGAGATCTACGGCACTGACACTTTGGACGACCATGTGGCGAGGGCGACTCAGCAGGCTGAAGCGCACGGTCTCGGGTTGGATCATCTTCAGTCCAACAGCGAGGGCGACTTGGTGACTGCCATTCAGAAAGCTCGCGGCACCCACGATGCCGTCATCATCAACGCCGCCGCTTTGACCCACTATGCCTGGAGCATCCACGACGCATTGGCAGCTTTTGACGGGCCGATAGTGGAACTGCACATTTCAGACCTCAAGCAGCGTGAAGAGTGGCGACACTTCTCGGTGATAGAACCGGTGGCTGACGCTTGCATCGCGGGGCACGGCGGCAAAGGCTACGAGATGGCTGTAGACGCTGTGGCTGAGATGCTGAGCGGCAGAGATGCGTGATGACAGCGATTTTGAGAGAAAGGTAGAAGCCATGCCGCAAAACGACCGACTTTCCGAGAGGCTTGCCAGCCTGCCTGCGATGGATGTGTCCGCCCGGCTGCCTAGGCTCCACGAAGCTTTGGCAGATGAAGACTGCGATGCCTTCATCGTCACCAACCTCACGAACATCCGCTGGCTCAGCGGCTTCACCGGCTCGGCAGGCACTTTGGTCATTGGCAGCAAATCTGCTTCTGCGATTTTGATCACAGACGGACGCTACGCCTTTCAAGCTCCAGAAGAGACATCAGAACAAGATGTGGAAGTTCAGATCTCCGCCAGCGTCGCCGAGCAGAAAGAGCTGCTCAAGGCTGTCATTGAAAAAACAGGAAGCAAGAAAGTAGGGCTAGAAGCAGAGCATGTCTCCTGGTCTCGCCAGCAAGCATTTGCCGAAGAATTCGACGAGTTGGTTCCAATCAAAGGAGCGATAGAGAAACTGCGTCGCAGCAAAGACCCTGGCGAGATAGCACGAATTGAAGCAGCCGCCGAGATAGCTGATGCCTCATTGGAAGAACTATTGCCGCAACTCTCTGAGGCTGTCCGCAACGGCGGCATGACCGAGCAGGAATTCGCAGCCGCTCACGACCACCAGATGCGTCTCAACGGAGCCAGCGAGCAAGCCTTTGAAACCATAGTGGCGGCAGGCAGCAACGCCGCTCGCCCGCACGCACGCCCCGGCACCAAGGCAATCCAGCCCGGCGAGCTTGTGGTGATCGACTCCGGCGCAGTGGTAGACGGCTACCGTTCCGATATGACGCGCACGATCTCAGTAGGCGAGCCTTCTGAGACAGCTCAGCGGATGTGGCAGGTGGTGCAAGAATCGCAGCAGGCAGGCGTTGATGCAGTGAAAGCAGGCGCCAAAACCGGCCAGATAGACAAAATCTGTCGCAAGATCATCCAAGACGCAGGCTGGGGCGAAGCGTTCATGCACAGCACAGGACACGGCGTGGGCTTGGACATCCACGAAATCCCAGGCGTGAGCGCAAAAACCGAAGAAGTTCTAAGCGAGGGCGAAGTCATCACAGTTGAGCCGGGCATCTACCTTCCCGAGCACGGGGGAGTGCGGATTGAAGACACCGTAGTGGTCGCAGAAACAAGCTGCCGACCGCTCACCAAAACTCCCAAAGTGCTTGTCATCTGAGAATTAAGCTTGACACCCTGCTGCTTCCGGCGTTCAATGCATAAGGCAAGATTTCCTTTTAGCCTTAGAAAGAAGCCTTAATCTGAAATTCACCAAAATTGAGACCTCGGCAAGCAGATAGCACCGCAACACCCAAGACAGGAAATATCAATGCCCGCTATAACCACGAACGATCTGAAAAACGGCATGACCTTGGAAATTGACGGCGACCTTTTGCAGGTCGTGGAGTTCCAACATGTCAAGCCCGGCAAAGGGCACGCCTTTGTTCGCACCACTCTCAAGAACGCCCGCACTGGCGCGGTGCTGGATCGCACCTTCAGAGCAGGCGAAAAAGTGGAGCGCGCCATGATAGACAAGCGACAAATGCAATTTCTCTATCGCGAAAGCAACGATTTCGTGTTCATGGACGCCCAAAGCTACGAGCAGATGCATGTGAGCGAAGCTGCTGTCGGCGATGCTGCCAACTACATGCGAGAAGGCGACGACATCCATCTGATGATGCACAAACAAGAGACGATTGAGCTGCAGCTGCCAGCTTCTGTGGAGATGGTGATTTCGCACACAGAACCGGGTATCCAAGGCGACAGAGTTTCAGGAGCTACCAAACCTGCCACTTTAGAAACAGGCTTGGTGGTGCAAGTGCCGCTCTTCATAGAGACAGGCGAGCGCATCAAAGTAGATACCCGCAACGGCTCGTATCTGAGCCGCGCTTGATCTGTCTGCTTTTCGGTCAGAACTTGAAACCGCGAGTTCGGGCGAGGCAATGGCGTGAGCGAGGACATACTCCCCAGCAAAACCCGTCACCGTGCGCGAGAGCGAGCCATTGCTTTTCTGTATGAAGCTCAGATAAAACAGACATCGCCGCTGGATCTGCTGGCGCAGCAAAATGTGCCGCCGGCCGATTTCGTGACTGCCTTGCTGGAGGGAGTGAGCAAACGACTGAGCGAGATAGATGCTCTCATAAACGCCCACTCGGAGCAATGGCGGGCCGAGAGACTGGCGCAGGTGGATTTGGCCGTGCTGCGGTTGGCTGTCTATGAGATGCGCTTCTGCGATGACATACCTGTGGCTGTGGCCATTGACGAGGCAGTGGAGCTGGCCAAAGAATATTCAACAGAAGACTCGTCGCGCTTTGTCAACGGCGTGCTTTCGGGAGTACTGGCGGCAACCGAAGATTCAGACGAAGAGACTCTAGGCGAGACTGAAGAGATGGCAAAGACTGCAGCCGATAAAGCATTCGCTCGCCCGTCAAGGCCAGCAGCTAAGCTGGGGATGCTGGTGCTGCGAGACAGCGAGGTGTTTCACGGCGAGCTTCTGGGAGCAGAACTTTCAGATGACGCAGCCGGTGGAGCAAGCTTTGTCGCCGGCGAGGTCGTGTTCAACACAGCCTTGACCGGCTATCAGGAGATTATCACCGATCCTTCCTATGCAGGCCAGATCATCGCCTTCACATATCCGCACATCGGCAACTACGGCACCGCAGCCCATGACAGCGAAAGCTGGTCGGCCGCCTGCCGAGGCGTGATAGTGCGCGATCTGGCTCGCTTGCCCAGCAATTGGCGTTCGGAGCGAAGTCTGGAAGCCAGCTTGCGCGAAGCAGGTATCGCTGTGCTGAGCGGGGTGGACACTCGTCGACTCACTCGCCATATCCGCGACGAAGGCGCGATGACAGGCGCTTTCGGCCCGTCCGATGCCTCTGACGCCATGAGCGTTTTGCTGGAAGCGGCAAAGAGAGAACCTGGCACATCGGGGGTGGATCTTGTGGCGCAGGTAACCAGCCGAGAGCCTTGGTTCGCCGACGAGAGGCTCGGGCTGGCTGCGTCTGCTGCGCCCCGCTGGAAAATAGTGGCTTTGGACTTTGGCATCAAGCGAACGATCTTGCGCCAACTCAGCCAGATCGCCGAGGTTGAAGTCGTGCCGGCTTCGGCTTCAGCTTCTGACATTCTGGCTCGCGAGCCTGAAGGCATCTTTCTGTCCAATGGCCCGGGCGACCCTGCTGCTGTGCCTTATGCTTCGGCGACAGTCGGCGAGCTGCTAGGCGCGGTGCCGATCTTCGGCATCTGCCTCGGGCATCAAATTCTGGCTCAGGCATTGGGCGCAGAGATCGTCAAGCTGCCTTTCGGACATCACGGCGGCAATCATCCTGTGCAGAACTGCTCTACCGGCGAGATAGAAATCACAGCACAGAACCACAACTTCTCAGTCGCCCCGCCCGGCATCGCAAGGGCATCGTTCAGCATCACTCATCTCAATCTCAACGATGGCACGGTAGAAGGTCTGCGAGCAGAAGACGCACCGGCTTTCGGCGTGCAATATCATCCCGAAGCCGGCCCCGGCCCCCATGACAGCCGCTACCTCTTCGCAGAATTCGCCGAGCTGCTTGAAAGCTTTCACGGTCGCAAAGCGGAATCTGCAGTCAAATGACTTTCACATTCGCTGCCTTTGGCAACGGCCAGAAACATCGCGCAACTAGCAACATCCCCAACCTCTTCCAATAGCCATCAGACCTCCCAAAGAAACCATCAGCACCAGCAATGCCAGCCCGCACCGACATATCGTCCATTCTCATTATCGGCTCCGGCCCGATCGTCATCGGCCAGGCGTGCGAGTTCGACTATTCAGGGGTTCAAGCCTGTCGCGTGCTTCGGGAAGAGGGCTATCGGGTGATCCTTGCCAACTCCAACCCGGCCACGATAATGACCGACCCGGGCTTTGCCGACGCCACCTATGTGGAACCGCTGGTGCCCGAGGTCATAGAAGCCGTCATCGCAAAAGAACGCCCCGATGCTCTGCTGCCCACCATCGGCGGCCAGACGGCTTTGAACCTGGCCAAAGCTCTGACGGATTCTGGCACGCTGGAGCGGTACGGCACGGAACTTATCGGGGCCAGCATGGCAGCCATCGCCACCGCTGAAGACCGGGAGCAGTTCAAAGAAGCCATGGTGGGCATCGGGCTTTCCGTGCCTGCTTCGGGGGTTGCCCGCAACATGGAAGAAGGGCGCGCCGTGATAGAACATCTCGGGCTGCCCGTGATCATCCGCCCGGCCTACATCCTCGGAGGCAAAGGGGCGACCATCGCCGACACGCCAGCAGAATTTGAATCCGCTTTGGCTGAAGGTCTCTCTGCCAGCCCCATCGGCGAGGTGCTCATAGAAGAGTCAATAGCCGGCTGGAAAGAGTTCGAACTGGAGGTGATGCGCGACAGAGCCGACAACTGCGTGGTGGTGTGCTCCATTGAGAACTTTGATCCGATGGGAGTTCACACGGGCGACAGCATCACCGTCGCACCAGCGCAGACGCTTTCCGACATGGAATACCAAGCCATGCGAGACGCCGCGTTTGCATGCATGCGCAGAGTGGGGGTGGAGACCGGCGGCTCCAATGTGCAGTTCGCCGTGAATCCCCAAGACGGGCGGCAGGTGGTGATCGAGATGAACCCGAGGGTGAGCCGCTCTTCTGCCTTGGCATCCAAAGCCACTGGCTTTCCGATAGCCAAAATCGCCGCTCGCTTGGCTGTGGGATACACATTAGACGAAATACCCAACGACATCACCCAAGCCACTCCAGCCTGCTTTGAGCCGACCATTGACTATGTAGTGACGAAAATCCCGCGCTGGTCTTTTGAAAAGTTTCCCGCAACGCCTCCGGTGCTGGGGGCTGCGATGCAGTCGGTGGGGGAGGTCATGGCGCTCGGACGGACATTCCCCGAATCTCTGCAAAAAGCTGTGCGCTCGCTGGAGCAAGGCAGGCTTGGACTCAACTGCGATGCAGCCGAGGCTGTTTGGGGCGGGCAGACGGCAGCCGAACTGCTGGATGCCATGTCTGTGCCCACTCCAGATCGCATCTATCAAATAGAAGCGGCATTGCGCAAGGGAGCGAGCGTTGAAGAAGTCCATGAAGCCAGCCAAATAGATCCTTGGTTCCTAGATCAGATGCTGGCAATAGTTGAAGAACGGCAGCGGTTGAGGGAGTTGAAGCTGGGCGCAAATAGCTCGGGCTCGGCATCTGGCAGCACAGCGAAGGCTGGCGAAGCAAGCAAGCAAAGCAAATCTGCGGTGCCCGAGCTTTCAACAGCCGACTGGAGACGCGGCAAACAGTTGGGTTTTTCAGACGAGCAGCTCGGCTGGCTCTGGGGCGTCTCTGCTGATGAAGTAGCCAGTGCTCGGAGAGGCTGCGGCATTGAGCCGGTCTACAAGACAGTCGACACCTGCGGGGCAGAATTTGAAGCCCTCACCCCTTACCACTATTCCACCTGCGAAGACGCCGACGAAGTGCTGCCTTCGGAAAAGCCAAAAGTTATCATCTTGGGAGCCGGGCCGAACCGCATAGGTCAAGGCATAGAGTTCGACTACTGCTGCGTCCATGCCAGCATGGCCCTTCGAGAAGCCGGCTATGCCACCGTAATGCTCAACTGCAACCCCGAGACCGTCTCAACCGACTACGACACCAGCGACAGGCTCTTCTTTGAGCCATTGACAACCGAAGATGTGCTTGCGGTGATAGCAGCCGAAGAGCGCGTGGCCGAAGCAACCGGAACCCCCGGCGTAAAAGCCGTGATAATCGGCTTAGGCGGGCAGACGCCTCTGAAGTTGGCGCACGACTTGCCACTAGAACTCATCGCAGGCACTAGCCCCGATGCAGTGGACATTGCCGAAGATCGCAAGCGTTGGGCAGAGTTGTGCCGAACCGAAAGCATCCCTCAGCCGCCCGGCGGAACCGCCACCACGAAAACCGAGGCTTTTGCCGCCGCCGAGGACATCGGCTTCCCCCTGCTCGTGCGCCCTTCGTATGTGCTCGGAGGCAGAGCGATGGTGCTGGCTTACGACACAGACACGCTAGCAGAGGCAATGGAAGAAATAGAGCGATCTTTGGGGCGAGAAGGGAGCTTGTCGGCGGAGCGGCCTGTGCTGCTGGATCGCTTCTTGGAAGACGCAGTTGAAGTAGATATGGACGCCGTGCGCGACAAAAGCGGCGAAGTGCTCATCGGCGGAATCATGGAGCATGTGGAAGCTGCGGGCGTGCACTCTGGCGACAGCGCGTGCGTGCTTCCGCCGAGGTCGCTCAGCGAAGAGTGCCTGGCCACTATGGCCGACTACACCGCCCGCATCGCAAACGCCCTGGATGTCTGCGGCCCGCTGAATGTGCAGTATGCCGTTGTGTCCAAAAGAGAAAGTCAAACAGCGGAAAGGGACACAGCGAAAAGCAAAGCATCTGGAGGTGGGGAACAGACGAAAAGCGATGTGTATGTGATTGAAGCGAACCCCAGAGCTTCCAGAACGGTGCCTTTCGTAGCCAAAGCCACGGGCGTGCCGCTTGCGAAAATAGCAGCCAGAGTGATGCTCGGTGCCACTCTCGCCGAACTCCGCTCCGAAGGAATGCTAGCTGCCGAGCCGCCGCATTTGGAACATGTGGCAGTCAAAGAAGCCGTGCTGCCCTTCAACCGCTTCCCCGAAACCGACACTTTGCTGGGCCCCGAGATGCGCTCCACCGGCGAAGTTATGGGAATAGACGCTAGCTTCGGCCGCGCCTTTATGAAAAGCCAGCTGGCTGCTGGCTCGCATCTGCCTCTGGAAGGCACGGTGCTGCTGTGTCTGCCCGGCCAAAATCCCAGAGAAGCTCAAGAACTTGCCAGGCGGTTCATTGATCTCGGATTTGAAATCATGGTCGGCCCCGAAACCTCAGCGATATTGAAAGGCTCAGAGAAAATGCTGGACTTTGGCGAAGCAGATCCGCTATTGCAAAACAGCGAAATCTCGCTAGCCGTAATAGCCGCATCCAACGACAGCCGAGACGACAGAATTTCCGACTTGCGCCGGCTGGCTTCCCGCCAAAGCATCCCCATGCTCACCACTTTGGCAGCAGCCCGAGCCGCTATAGAAGCCATCGGTGAATGGCAGCAGCACCCCTTAACAGTTCGCCCCCTGCAGGATTACAACCGACTTTAGACCAGCCAGCAATTCATCAACGCAGCCCTGCTCGTCAGAACAGCCCCACGATCTCGCCGTTTTCGTCAAAGTCAATGTCAAAAGCAGCCGGCGCGCTTCCCAATCCGGGCATAGTCCGCATGTCGCCGCAGATCGGATAGAGGAAACCGGCGCCGACTGAAGCTCGCACTTCGCGAACCGGCAGCGTCCATCCAGTGGGCGCGCCCCTCAGCGCAGGATCTGAGGAAAGCGAAAGATGCGTCTTGGCAATGCACACAGGCAGGTTGCCGAAGCCTGCTGCTTCATAGGTGCCGAGCTGCCGCTTAGCCTGCGGGGTGTAAGACACATCTTCTGCTCCGTAAACCTTGGTGGCTACTGCAGCGATCTTCTCCTCCAAAGAGGCTTCGTCGGGATACAGCAGAGCAAAATCGCTAGGTTCGTCAGCAGCCTCTTCCACGACTTCGGCAAGCTTCGCAGCCCCTGCGCCTCCGTCCATGAAGTGAGTGCTCACAGCGCAGCGCACGCCCTCTTCCTCGCAGATCTCGGCAATGGCTCGGTGCTCGCTGTCGTGGTCGGTGGGGAAGGCGTTAATAGCCACCACAGGGCTCACGCCGTGAACAGCGATGTTGGCGATCTGCTTGCGCAGGTTGGCCGAACCTTCGTGCACTTCATCTGGGTTCTCTGCCAGCATCTCTTCCGGCAGCGGACGCCCTGCCACAATGCGATGCTTCCCCGACTGGCTCTTGGTGGCGCGCACAGTCGTGACCAGCACAGCAGCGTCGGGCTGCAGACCTGAAACGCGGCATTTGATGTTGAAGAACCGCTCGGCGCCCATGTCGGCTCCGAAGCCGGCCTCGGTGATGAGATAGTCTCCGCTGCGAATCCCGATCAGGTCGGCCACCACCGAAGAGTTGCCAGTTGCGATGTTACCGAACGGGCCGGTATGCACCAGAGCGGGAGTGCCCTCCAAAGTCTGCATCAAATTGGGCTTGACTGCGTCTCGCAAGATGACAGCAGCGGCTCCAGCCGCCCGAAGCTGTTCTGCTGTCACAGGCTCGCCGTCTTTGGTGTAGCCCACTACCACTCGACCGAGTCGAGCACGCATGTCATCAGCCGAGACGCAAAGCGCAAGCAGGGCCATAAGCTCCGAAGCAGCGGTGATGTCAAAGCCGGTTTGGCGGGGCACTCCGTCCAAGCGTGTGCCGAGACCCACCACGACATTGCGCAAAGCTCTGTCGTTGATGTCCAGCACTCGCCTCCAAGTGATGTTGTGGAGATCGATATCCAGCTTGTTGCCGTGATAGATGTGAGCATCCAAGATGGCCGCGCACATGTTGTGAGCAGCGGTGACGGCGTGCATGTCGCCAGTGAGATGCAGATTCAGCAGCTCCATAGGCACGACTTGGCTGAATCCGCCGCCAGCCGCGCCGCCCTTGATGCCGAAAGTAGGCCCCATAGAGGGCTGTCGCAGCGAGATCATAGCCATGCGGCTGCGGTGAGCGAATCCTTGGCCTAGACCGACCGTGGTGGTGGTTTTGCCTTCGCCGAAGGGCGTGGGGGTGACGGCTGACACGAGGATGTATTTGGCTTTGGGGCGATCTGCCATTTTGTCTATGGCATCCAGCGATACTTTCGCGATCCCTGTGCCGTATGCCTCTAGGCATTCTTCGGGAATGCTGGCCTTGGCAGCTATGTCGGTCATAGGCTGCATCTCCGCTGCCCGTGCGATTTCAATGTCTGGCTTCATGGCGCCTCCTTTTGTTCCTGCATTAAATAATAGGGCAGGGTGTGATGGGCATGCTGCCGGTGGCTTTTTCTGGGGGCTTTTTCTGAGAAGGTTGTTGCTAGCGCATCGGCGGGCAGCGGCGCATCTTTTTTGCCTCCGCATTACCCTCTTGCCGTATAGGTTTTTTCGCTAGACCATTGAAGTCGTGCAAAAAAGACGCACCGCCCCCCCCGCTCACCGTGGAATTCGATGACTACCTCCTGTGCCTATTACCAAGAATCAGACCAATTTTCCGCCCCAATTTACAAAACGGCTATTTCTTAGCCAATTTTCAGCTTCTAGGAAAACCTAACAGGTCAGAAGCTGAGAAAACACGCTCACCGAAAGAGAAGGTAAACGAAGGTTCATCCTCATGTTCAGAGATGTAGTCGTCCTGTTCAAAGTCGGCTTGGCAGCCGATTAGACTGGTAGAACCTGTCGCTTCAGCTCTATAGCCAGCATCTCTCCACCACACGGCAATATATCTTGACCCTAGAGTTGGATGGCAAACCACAATCTGCACTCTGTTGCCGTTCCGCGATATTTCTTTGAGATGGTATGTTCCTTGCGACATCAGGCTTTCACGCGGCTGTATACCAGGTGTCAGTAGCGCGTACCAATATCCGTTAGCCGCTTCAGGTATCTCACCTGAAGGCAGCTTCCAAGCATCACATAGTATCATTTGTGGAGCTTCTATCTCGTCAGACAACTCAGCAAGACGCAACGAATCATAAGCTGTCTGCACAGCCTGCCGTATATAGAAATCAAGATTGGCTTCAGGATTTATTCGCTCACCGCCATGCAACTCCAACAACCTGTCTGTCGTGAAGATAGCATCGCCGCTATAAACCTTCAACTCCTCAGACCATTCCCGTGTCGGCTGCAACAAATCAGTAAAACTATATCCCGCCGGCGCGCCGCACACATTCTGCGGAGTGAACCCCATCCACAGCAAAGTATCCTCAATCAACTTCGCTACTTCCCGGAAAGTGCCGTTCGTGTCCCTGTTCGCGGCAGTAGCTCCAGGATATGGCTGATAGTTTCCGACATATCTCATAAAGATAGCAAGCTCGTCCAGCTTCGCCTGCAAATCAAGCGACCCCTGATCGTTTATTTGCGAATAAATATTCACAGCAGCTAAACCTGGCACATATCGGTCTCGGGGGATGTCCGCTGGCAAAGGCAAAGCCACATCGTTTCGCTGTCTCGGACGCAAACCAGCTTGCTCTCTAGCAACCGCAGGAGCAGTATCAGTTCCAAGCAAAACTATAACGGCTGCTTCTTCTGAAGCGAAAATCTGCGGCATAGCTGACGGAGCGTCTATTTCTTCTATGTCTGTTGCTTGCAGTATCTCTTCAGCTTTGTCCTGCCAGCCCTCGGCGAAATACACAGCCGAAGAACTATATCTCTGCGGAGCGTTTGCTGGCGACAAAACCACATATCCTGCTTCCGACAGCTTATCTGTCATCCTGCCGGCAGCACCTGCGACACCGCTTCCATTCAGCACTTGAACCTGAAGCGTCGCGGGGGACTCGGCGACAGCAGCCGTTGTCGTGGTGGTCGTGGATGAAGTCGTCGTGGTTGTAGATGTTGCTGCTGGCGGCGCAGCCGTAGTGGTTGAAGATGTCGTGCCTGTCGGCTCAGATGCTCTAGGTTCTTCAGACGGCTCAGAAGAAGCAGCAGATGTGGTCGCAGCAGATGTCGTAGTTGAAGTCGTGCTTGTGCTGCTAGTCGTGGTTGTCGTTTCTGCTGCTGGCGCGGGCGGCAGATCTTGCGTTTCCGTAGCATTGCCTGATGTCTCAGGTGGCGGTGTTTCGGTCGGGGCGGGGGCTATGGCGGTCGTAACAGCTTCAGCCGCAGATGTCGGCGTGCCGGATTCGCTATCGCTGTCTGAGGAGCAAGCTGCTGCCAGCAAAGCCGTTGCCAGAGCTATCGCTATGCAAAATTTTGCTTTCATGGGCTATATCATATGCTCTGCTGCGCCACTGGGGGATAAGCATGGGAGAAGCGTGCACCTCCGATAAAATTGCAAGAGGTCAAAAGATTGGCAATGTCGCCTCTATACTTTTTCTATGCAAGATACTTCTGATTGGCCAGCCGAATATGAGGCTGTCTTCGCCCAGGCGGCTGAGGTGAGAGAACAGCGGGATGGGCTGAAGGCTGGAATCAACAGCGGCGAAATGCTACTGGGGGAGATTTTGAGGCGAACAGATGCTGATGGGGGCATTGCGGACATCAAGCTGTTGTCGCTCATGGATTGCGTTCCTGGGCTGGGCAAGGTAAGAGGCCGCAGGCTGCTGGGGGATCTGGGGTGGGCAGAGACTGTGAAGCTCGGAGAATTGGCAGGCAAGCAGCAAAAGGAACTGCTGGGCAGGTTGGCGGAGCATGGCTGCGATGTCTGAAGGAGCTTCGGGCATAATCGTGCTCTTCGGCCCCAGCGGGGTGGGCAAAAGCACGATAGCTGAAGAGTTGGTGAAAAACTGCCCCGACTTGTGGTTGAGCCGCTCATGGACGACCCGCCCGCGTCGCCCGCAAGAGTCGCCCGACAGCTACAAGTTCGTAGAACGAGACGAGTTCATCGCCCACCGAGAAGCTGACGGATTCCTAGAGTGGGACGAGTTCCTAGGCAATTTCTACGGCACTCCGATGCCAGAAGCCCCCGAAGGCAAAGATGTGCTCCTAGAAATCACCCTAGACGGCGCAGAGCAGGTGAAGGCCTTACATCCAGAGGCTCTGCTTATCTTCGTAGACACCCCATCGCACCTAGACCAAAGAAAACGTCTGAGACGCCGAGGCGACTCGGCAAGCAACATCCGCCGCCGCCTCAGAAAAAGCAAACAGGAACGCCGCCGCAGCGCAGCACTAAGAATGAAAACCGTAGTAAACGACGACCTAGTAAAAACCGTAAAAGACATCACCCAAATAATCCTTGACCACCGCCGGTCATGACGCTTCCCTAGGAGTTCCAAGCCAAAAAGCTCGGTAGCTCCACGGTGAGGCGGGGGGCGGTGCGTCTTTTTTGCACGACTTCAATGGTTTAGCGAAAAAACCCATACGGCAAAAGGGTAATGCGGAGGCAAAAAAGATGTGCCGCTGCCCGCCGTGCGCTAGCAAAATCGCACTAAAGAAAAGCTGCAAATTAGATAATCTCCAGTATCATTAAATAGCTCAACCATTTGAAAGAGGTCACCCCATGGCTGAACAAAGCAACATCTCCACGCACCAGCTAGAAGAACTCCTAGACAAAACTGGCTCTAAATTCATGCTCGTCAGCCTGGCTGCTAAGCGTGCCCGCCAGTTGAACGACTACGCCAACGGCCTAGGCCGAGGCACCGGCCGCACGATACCTCCGCAGGTGTCCGACATAGCCCACAAGCCTCTTTCCATCGCCTTCGCCGAGATAGCCGAAGAAAAGATCGTCGCTGGCGAAGTGGAAGAAGCAGAAGCCGTGATCCAAGAAGAGGAAACACCTCAGGTCAGCATCTTGGACTTGCAAGCCGACATAGAAGGGCTGGACATTTTCTCCTGAGCCTCATGTCCCAGCTTCCTCTCCCCTGAGCTTCCTCTCCCTGAGACTTGCGGCAAGCGAGTCTTTGAACTCTTAGCCAAGTTCCCAAATTGACAAAGCTGCATTTGACCAAGTTGAATCTAGCCATGCTCCCTTCAGATCTCACTGGACGCTTCGTGGTTTTGGGAGTAAGCGGGGGGATTGCTGCCTACAAGGCCGTTGAAGTCTGCCGAAGCCTCACCGCAGCCGGCGCACATGTAGCAGTAGCCACCACAGAAGCTTCGCTTCGCTTCGTGGGCGAATCCACATGGAACGCCCTAGCTTCGGAGCACTGCCATCACAGCCTCTGGGAAGACGACCATTCCATTCCTCACACTCGCTTGGGGCAGAGCGCGGATGTGATCGTGGTTTGCCCTGCCACAGCCAAAGTGATCGGTTCGTATGCGGCTGGCATCAGCGACGATTTGCTCACTGCCACTCTGCTGGCCACCCGTGCGCCGGTGATCGTCTGCCCTGCCATGCACACCGAGATGTGGGAGCACCCAGCAGTGCAAGAAAACATCGCAACCCTCTCACTCCGAGGCGTGCGCATCGTGCCTCCCGGCGAAGGCCGCTTGGCTGGGGACGACAGCGGCTTGGGCAGGCTGGCTGAGAAAGAAGACATCATCGCTGAGATATGCGCCGCTCTCTCAGCAGATTAAAGAGTGACTTTCAGCTTCGCCAGCAGCGATGATCCAAGATTGCGCGCAGAAGTTTTGACAGCAAGATCGGTAAGATTCAGCCAGCATGAGCCAGCAAAATTCTCTAGCCGGCAAAAAAGTCCTTGTCACGGCTGGGGGCACTCGCGAAGCCATTGACGCGGTTCGCTTCATCGGCAACCGCTCCTCCGGCAAGCAGGGCTATGCCATTGCCGAGGAAGCTCTGCAGAGAGGTGCCGAAGTCGCGCTAGTGGCTACAGTCGTACGCGACCTGCCCGAAGGCATAGACCCCTCAGGCATAGATCTCTGCTTGGTGGAGTCGGCAGCAGAGATGCGCGATGCCGTGCTGCCCAGAGCCGCAGAAGCCGATGTCGTTGTCATGGCTGCGGCTGTGGCAGATTTTCGCCCGTCTTCAGTCAAAGCCTCTAAGCACAAGAAAAGCGAAGGCGTGCCTGTCATCACCCTTGAACACACAGCCGACATTCTCGCGGAGCTAGGCAAAAACAAACCGGCATCGCAAGTGCTGGTGGGCTTCGCTGCCGAGAGCGACGACCTAGAAGCCAACGCCTGTCGCAAACTAGCCGAAAAAGGCGCAGACATAATCGTGGCCAACAACATAGTCGCCCCTGATGCCGGCTTCGACTCCGACACCAACGAAGTGGTGATTTTCGCACGGTCGCCAGCAGTGCTTTTTCAGAACGCAGGTATGTCCGGCGCAGAAGCAGAATCTGCCGCTTCCTCCCAGCCCGCTGAGGCCATTAACAGCATAAATCGCCTCCATGTGCCGTCTGCTTCCAAGCGAGAAGTGGCCGCTGTGCTGCTAGATATGGTTGAAGACCGCCTTGCCGCGATACGATGAATAAACTTATCTGAAGCTGCTGGCCAAAAGCTAACTGCCAAATGCCAGCTAGCATCACAAACGCAGAACTGAAAAATCCGAACTCCCACTGAGAGGCCCGAATTGCCAACCCACACCTTTACCTCCGAGTCCGTCACCGAGGGACATCCCGACAAGATGGCCGACCAGATATCCGATGCCGTCTTGGACGCGCTGCTTGAGAAAGACCCTACCAGCCGTGTCGCCTGCGAGACGATGGTGGCCACAGGGCTGTGCATCATCACCGGCGAGATATCCACCACCACTTGGGTGGACATCCAGAAGCTGGCTCGCGACACCATCTGCGGCATCGGCTACGACCGCAACGACCTCGGCTATGACGGCAACGCCTGCGGGGTGATGGTCTGCATCTCAGAGCAGTCGCCCGAAGTCGCTCACGGAGTGGACAGCTCGCTGGAACAGCGCAGAGGCGCAGCCGAAAGCGACATAGACAAGCAAGGCGCGGGCGACCAAGGCATGATGTTCGGCTACGCCTGCAGCGAGACCGACACTCTTATGCCCCTGCCCATCAGCCTCTCGCACCGCCTTGCGGAGCGGCTGGCCGAAGTGCGCAAAACGGGCGTCATTCCCTATCTACGGCCCGACGGCAAAGTCCAAGTGACTGTGAATTACGAGGGAACCCGGCCGGTAGGCGTAGAAACCGTTCTCATTTCCACCCAGCACAATCCGGGCATAGACCGCAACGGCACGATCAAGCCCGACCTCATTGAATATGTCATCAATCCCGTCTTGGGCGATGCCTTCCCCATAAGCGCAGAAAGAGTGCTAGTGAATCCTTCTGGCCAGTTCGTGATGGGCGGCCCCGTCGCCGATGCGGGCCTCACCGGGCGCAAAATAATAGTAGACACCTACGGAGGCATGTCTCGCCACGGCGGGGGAGCCTTCAGCGGCAAAGACCCTTCAAAAGTGGATCGCTCCGCCAGCTATGCGGCCCGCTGGGTGGCCAAGAACATCGTGGCTTCAGGCGCGGCCGAGCGATGCGAGCTGCAGGTGGCTTATGCCATCGGCAAGGCTCAGCCTGTGTCGCTGATGATAGAGACTTTCGGCACCGAAGAAACCGACCCGACCCGCCTCAAAAAAGCTGTGGAGCAAGTGTTCGATCTGCGCCCTGCCGCTATCATCAGAGACCTTGACCTGCTTCGCCCGATCTACCTTCGCACCGCCGCCTACGGGCATTTCGGACGCGACATCTTCCCCTGGGAGCAGACCGACAGAGCAGACGCGTTGCGCTCTGAACTTGGTCTGTAGCCGAGTGCTTCGGGTTCTTCCTTACATTTTGGGGTTTGACAAAGCTCTTGACTATTCACTGCCAGAATCTCTAGCCGGCTCAGCCGACAGCATAAAACGCGGCTCAATTGTCCAGGTGCCGGTCAGAGGCAGATCGGTTCGCGGCTGGGTGCTGGAGACAGACCCCGAACCAGAACCCGGCATAAAACCGCTGCCTGTGCAAAAGCTCATAGGCATCGGCCCTTCGGAAGAAGTGCTGGATTTGGCAGACTGGGCATGTTGGCGATGGCTAGGCAGAAGGGCCAGGTTCTACAATCTGGCATCTCCGCCTAGGCAGGTGCGCCGCTTGCCTAAAGCTATCCCCAAGGGAGGAGCGGCACTGTCCGAAAGGTCGCATAAGGGGAGTGCCTCTGGGCAAAGAGAAAGCGAGACTGCCAAGCTCATTCGTCTTGCCCCTAGCAGCCGTGTTTGGCCCATTGTCAAAGCTGCGCTTGAAGAGGGTGCGGCTTTGATCCTGCTTCCGGAGGAAGTTCGCGCCAAAAAGCTCGCTCAATATGCTCGCAGGCAAGGCTTCAACTGCGTGCTCTGGCCCGAGCAATGGGAAAAAGCAGCAAGCGGGGAATGCTCTGTCGTTGGCACCAGATCGGCAGTTTTCGCCACCATGCCTGAAATCAGTTCCATCCTGATGATAGACGAGCACTCGCAAAGCTACCACGAGACATGGCAGTCGGTCACATGGCACGCAAGAGAGGTCGCCCGCGAGCGTGCCAAGCGCCTCTGTGTGCCTTTGACGATGACATCGCCTGTGCCCACTTTGGAAGCCTTGCAAGACGCCGAGCTAGTCTGCCAATCTCGCAGGTCGGAAAAAGAGGGTTGGGCTGATTTAGCAGTAGCGGACTTGCGCGAGAGGGAGCATGTGGGGCTGTTTTCGCACCAATTGACTAAACGACTGCAGGGGGCAAGCCGTGCAGTCTGCATAGTGAAGCGAGCCGGAGTCTCAGAAGCCCGCCAACAGCTTGCCCGTCTGCTGCGCGAACCAGTAGGCAAGATCACAGCCCGAGACAGCGACCACGATACTGCTCGTGTCCTCATAGGCACAACCGCCGCATTGCGCCGAGTAGACCGTTGCGACCTAGTGGCATTTTTAGAGTTCGACATGCTGTTGGCATCGCCGCACTACAGAGCTGAAGAAACAGCTCTGGCATTGCTGGCTGAGGCTGCCAGATTAGTGGGATCCAGAGCAGCAGGAGGCCGCTTGCTGGTGCAAACACGGCAGCCTGAACATCCCGTTCTGCGAGCAGTTGCTGAATCAGACCCTGAGATTTTCAGCGAGCATGACCGTCAAATACGCCGTGATCTGCGCCTTCCGCCTTTTGCTGCAGCGGCAAAGGCTACAGGCGAGGAGGCAGAACAGTTTCTCACGGAATTGCAAACCGCACAGCCCTCCGAGATTTCGCTGGTGATGCCGCCGGTGTTACCGCCGGATATAGATGTAATGGGCCCCGACCCAGACGGAGCCTGGCTGCTGCGCGCCCCCGACCACAGCACACTCTGCGACTTTTTGGCTTCCGTTCCGGAAATCCCCGATTCTGTCCGCATCTCAATAGACCCGCCGCGCCTGTGAATGCCTTCAGTGCCCTTTCTATTTGCCTAATGCCCTTTAGCCGCAAGCCAAGATAGCCTTGTGAGAGTGGAGGCTTACGCTATCAGAACCTACGGCGACCCTGTGCTGCGAAGCGCAGCCAAAGACATCGCCAGCATAGATTCCAAACTGCTTGCTGTCTGTGACCACATGCATGAGGCTATGGTCACGGCTCAGGGAATAGGGTTGGCGGCCCCGCAAGTGGGCATCCAGCAGCGGTTTTTCGTCTATGACATAGAGGCGGTGAACGACCTTGAGGGAACTGAGGGAGCGGTGCGCCGCGTTTCTCGCAGGAAGTCAAAGTCGGCTGAGGAATCCCGCATGGGCGTGCTGATCAACCCGGTAATCACCGAAGCCGAAGGGGAGTGGGCATACGAAGAAGCCTGCCTCTCCGTGCCAAATCTCTCGTGGGACATAATCCGCCCTAAGACGATCCATGTAAGCGGCTTTGACATTGACGGCAACGAGGTGGAGTTTGAAGCAGACGAGCTTTTCGCCCGCCTCATCCAGCACGAAATAGACCACCTAGACGGCGTGCTGCTCATAGACCGCCTAGACGAAGACACCCGCAAAGCCGCCCGCAGAACTCTAAGAGAGAGGCTGTCTAGAGAAAGGCTGCCTCGCTGAACCCCCTTAAGCCAGAAAAGCTCGTTTTCCTAGGAACCCCTGAAATAGCGGTTCCAGCCTTGGAAGCTCTCGCAAAAGAGACTTTCGAAATATCTCTGGTAATAACCAACCCCGACCGCCCCAAAGGTCGCGGCCAACAACTTCACCCCTCGCCAGTAAAAGAAGCAGCAAGGCGACTGAGTCTGCCAGTAGCTCACGACCTAACCGACCTAGAAGCCACACTTGAAAAACCAGACACACCAGACATAGCCGTAGTAGTCGCCTACGGACAAATCATCCCAGAGCATCTGCTTGACAAACTGCCATTCGTAAACCTGCATTTCTCCCTGCTCCCCAAATGGCGAGGCGCCGCCCCCCTAGAACGCGCCATCCTAGCTGGCGACACCCGCACAGGCATCTGCCTAATGGCACTAGAACCCACCCTAGACACCGGCCCGATCTACAGCCAAACGCAGTGCGAAATAGCCCCCGACGAAACTCTAGAAGAGCTAAGCCAAAGGCTAGCAATAGATGCCGCAGACCTCCTGATAACAGCCTTGAAAGAAGGCTTAGAAGACCCCACCCCCCAACAAGGCGACCCCACCTGGGCCAAGAAAATCACACCCGAAGATCGCCACATCAAGTGGAGCCTGACTGCCGACCACTTGAACCGAATAATCCGAATCGGCGGAGCCTGGACAACCTTCAGAAACAAACGATTTCTAATCTGGAAAGCAGCACCCATTCCAGAAACCGAGCTTTCTGTAAAGCAGGGAGAACTTCTCTGGGAAGCTGCCTCTGGGATACTGCTCGCCGGCGCAGGCGACGGCACTGCCTTAGAGATCTTGGAGGTTCAAGCAGAAGGCAAATCGCGGATGCCTGCAAAAGCTTGGGTAAACGGCGCAAACCTGCTGCCCGGCGAGCAATTAGTCTGAGTTATTCAAGTGATTGCTAGCGCAACGGCGGGCAGCGGCGCATCTTTTTATGCTCAGACACGCAAGCGAACTCGCCTAAAATGACGCACCACCCCCCGCCTCACCTTGGAATCACCCAGCTACCCTTTAGCAATCATTCACAAAGGATCAAGCAATCCCCACAAAAACCCTTTGCACATGGCTCAAATCACCCTCCAGCAACCACTACTAAGAAAACAGGAAGCCCAAAGAGCACCAGTGAGGCAGGGGACGGCATGTCTTTTTTGGTGGCATTAGCGGTTGAACCCAAAAGCCTTCTTAGCAACCGGGTAGCTTCAAGCCAAAAAAGATGTGCCGTTGCCTGCCAGCTACCCTCGCAGGCAGAATCAAAGAAGCAAAACATGTGCTGTTGCCTGCCAGCACACCCCCGCAAGCCTAAAATAAAGAGCAATGAACCAAGCCGACACATCCCCCCTAAAAGCCAAAATCCTAACAGTCTCCGATGGAGTAATCGCCGGCACCAGAGAAGACAAATCAGGCGATGTTCTGGCTGAAGTCTTAGCCAATGCCAACTATGAAATAGCAGACCGCCAAGTAACAGAAGACGGAACAGAATCTGTGGCTAATGCCTTAAGCCAAATGGCAGTCGGATTTACCGGCTTAATAGTCACAACAGGCGGCACTGGCTTCACGCCTCGAGATTTGACGCCCGAAGGTACACTAGCGGTGCTAGATCGCCAAGCCCCAGGGCTGAGCGAAGCGATGCGCTTGGTCAATCCACTAGGGCGACTCTCGCGAGGAGTAGCAGGCACCTGCGGTACAACTTTGATTCTCAACACGCCCGGCTCGACTAGCGGGGCAAGAGAATGCTTGGAAGCCGTGCTAGATGTGCTGCCTCACGCTTTGCGACTCTTGGCGAGCCAGCCTACTGAGCATTGAGCGTATCGCGCTATCCTTCAGAAATCCGTCCCTCCGACATCACAGCACCACTGGCACATACATCTTCTTTTGACACGGCAGACATGTCGCACATGCGGCGTGCTCTGGAACTTGCCGAGGCGGTGCGCTACTTCACTTCTCCTCGCCCTTGGGTGGGATGCGTGATGGTTGCTGCAGACGGCTCGGTGTTTGAGGGCGCAACCGAGGGTGCGGAAGGTCCTCATGCTGAGCAGGTGGCACTTGGTGAAGCTGGGGAGAAAGCCAGAGGCGCGACTCTTTACACGACTCTTGAACCTTGCGTCCATCACGGCAAGACGCCGCCGTGCGCTGATGGAATCATCAAGGCTGGGGTCGGCCGGGTGGTCATAGCTGTTTGCGATCCTGATGGAAAAGTAAACGGCAGGGGAGTGGCTGCCCTCAAAGAAGCAGGTCTTGAAGCAGAAACCGACCTTTGCCGAAGCGAAGCCGAGGAACTGCTTGCGCCGTACCTGACACATCGCACCTACGGGCGGCCTCATGTGACGCTAAAGCTCGCCGCCACTTTGGACGGGCGAACAGCTATGCCAGACGGTTCTAGCCAGTGGATCACAGGCGAAGAAGCTCGTGCCGATGTCCATTTGCTTCGGGCGCAGAGCGACGGTGTAATGATCGGCGCTGGCACGGCACGCAGAGACAATCCCAATCTCACCGTCAGAGACGCCCCGCTGCCTTCGCATGTGAGGCTAGAACAAGTCCAGCCCAAGCGGTTCGTGCTAGGCGAACTGCCAAGGGGCAGCAGACTTTCTGAATCCGACCCCGCCAAAAACATCTCGCCAGCAGAAGCACTGCACGGCGACATCCCAGACATTCTCGCAGACCTCGCCGGCAGAGGCATTCTCTCTGTGCTGCTGGAAGGCGGTTCATCCACCGCTGCTGCTTTCCACAAGGCAAAACTCATTGACCGTTATGTCTTCTATCTGGCCCCGGCTTTGGCAGGCGGCTCTCAGGGAGCACCCGTCCTAGCCGGCGAAACTGCGCCGAACATCACCGATGTCTGGCGCGGGCAGATACAATCTGTCAAAAAAATTGGCGATGACCTCCGAATAGACCTCAAGCCTCTGTAAAGTAAAAAGCGTGCTGCGCCTTGTTCTGCCGAAGGGGTCGCTGGAAGAGGCGACCATGGCTCTCTTCAGCGAAGCCGATTTGCCGCTGAGTCGTTCTTCTGCGGTCAACTACACCGCCACGATCAACGATCCGCGCATAGAAAGCGTCCGCATCCTGCGCCCGCAAGAAATTCCTCGCTATGTGCAGGAGGGCACCTTTGACTTCGGAATCACCGGGCGCGACTGGGTGGAAGAGACTCGCAGCAATGTCGTGTCGCTCGGCGAGCTGCCTTATTCAAAACAGACCACCAACCCGATCAAAGTAGTGCTCGCCGTCTCCCAGCAGAGCGGCTACAGCTCGATTGCCGATCTCCCTCAAGGAGCGCGCATTTCCACCGAATATCCCGAGCTCACAAAAGACTTCTTTGAACGCAACGGCATTGAAGCCGATGTGCGTCTTTCCTACGGCGCGACTGAGGCAAAAGTGCCCGACATCGCCGACGGCATAGTGGAGATCAGCGAAACGGGAAGCGCGCTGCGGGCGGCGGGGCTGAAAATCATTGAGACTATTCTCGTTTCCTACACCGAACTCATCGCCTGTCCTGAAACCTGCGAAGACCCCGAGAAACTCCACGCCATGCGACAGATTTACTCGCTGCTCACTGGCGTGCTAGATGCCAGAGGCAACGCTCTTTTGAAGATGAATGTGCCCAACGAGTGCTTGGAGAGCGTGATCGCCATTCTGCCGGCCATGCAAGCGCCTACCGTCAACAAGCTGTTCAACGAAGAAGGCTTCGCCGTTGAGACTGTCGTCCCGAAAACCGACATCAATCTGCTCATCCCAGCCCTCAGAGATGTCGGTGCTCGCGACATCGTGGAATTGGCCATATCCAAAATAGTCGCCTGAGCCAGCCAGAGCACAAAAGCAGGATCGCTCTAAAAAATATTATCCCATCGCATATTGCTACAAGCTTGAGTAAGCTAAACTCCAAGAAAGCAACCGACAGCTCCCCCACACAGCGAGGTTACCCGTGCCCCTTTCAGAGGACGAACAAAAGATCCTTGAGGATATAGAGTCTCAGTTCTATGAGACCGACCCCCGCTTGGCGAAAGAAGTCCAGTCCACCACGGTCTACACCAAGCACATCAAGCTGCTGCGCTGGTCGATTGTCGCCTTCGTGGCCGGGCTGCTCATAATGATCTTCACCTTGTCCGTGCATTTCGTGCTGGCTGCCACAGGCTTTCTGGTGATGCTGGTGGCTGCCCTCATGTTCGAGCACAGCCTTCGCCAGCTGGGCAAGACCACCCTTCAGCAGCAAGCCCAGCGCAAACGATCGGGCGATCTCTGGGATGTCTTCGGCAACACCGGCCAAAAAATGCGAGACCGCTTCCGCAAAGACAGCTAACGCTGCGAGCGGGGAATCAGAGACGGCTGGTAGCTCAGCAGATGAGTGGGCAGCCAGCGGCTCCATATAGGTTTTCTCATCCGAATGCGGTAGCGAGTTTCCGACTCTATCTTCTCCGCTTCGGCGACATGTGCGTCAGTCAGGTTTTTGGGAGCATAGCTGGCTTGAGCCACTATGTCGGCCAGTCTTGCGAGTCTAGGGGGAGTGGCGGCTGCGGTCATGCTGCTCTGAGTTACTTGGGCTGCGAATTCGTGGGCTGTGGTGCTGGGGGAGCGTCTTATCCCCACTGACGCGCATTCGGCTTGAACTTTTTGCCATGCCAGCGTGACCCGGCCGATGGCAGTAGTTGAGAGCTTGCGGTTTCGGCGTAGCTGCCAAAGCACTCCTGCTGCCAAAGCCAGCACTGCCAAGCCTGCAATAGCAGCCAGCACCGACAAAGCGATACTGAGAATGGAGAACGAACTCCCAGAGCTCTCTGGGCTTTCAGGCAAAGGCGGAGCAGGCTGCAGCTCTGGAGGCAACTCTGCTTCTCCGACAGGCGGGGAAATGTCCGGGGCAGGTGGTAGCGGAGTTTCTTCGTCCTGTTGCGGACTAACTCCTGTGTAGTTCTCTGCGGTGGGCGAACCTCTGGATGGAGTCGGTTCCATCGCAACCCAACCCGCTCCGGGTATCAGCACTTCTGGCCAACTGTGATAGTTGCGCCCCCGCACTATGTAGGTTTGAGGCCCTTCACGCTGCTCGCCGGCAGCATCAGAGGCTTCATCGCTTGCAGCATCTTCAGGAGCAGCGACGATTTCGCTGTCTTGCTGGAGTTCGCCATCTTGCTGAAGTTCGCTGTCTTGCTGAAGTTCGCCGGGGGTAAAACCAATCGCAACTCGGCTAGGAATCCCCAGTCCCCTTGCCATCATTGCGTAGGTGCTGGCGAACTGCTCGCAATAGCCTCTGCGAACCCACAAAAAATCTTCTATCCGCTCAATAGAGTGCCCCTGTGCCACATTCAAATCGTAAGCAAACTCGCTGCGGAACCAATTTTGCAAGACAAGAGCTTTATCAAAGGGCGATTCGGCGCCTTCGGTTACCGATTCGGCCAAAGACAGAACAGAAGAAGAGGTATCCTCAGGCAACTCCAAAAGAGTGCTCAGAACATCGGCTGAGAAATAGCTGTCGTAATCCTCAAAGCTGGCCTGCGACAGCTGCTCGGCAGAATATCTGGGAATGACCGACTCCACAGAGTAGGTCAGACCTTGAGCCGTGCTTTCGTCTGTCTTCAGCAGCAGCGAAGCCGTCTCGGAGTCGAAACTGATGTCGTAAGCTTCGTTCTCAGGCTGCGACACGCCTGTGACTTCAAACGCCGCTGGCAGCCAGTCCAAGGAGACATTCCCCAGCTCGTAATCTTGTCTGACAGGAGCGCCTTCTGATTCGGTGCCAGATCTGAGAGAAGCTCTCACTCTGCTGCCTGCCGGGGTGTAGTCGTATCTGCCCCACCATTCTGTCCCGTTGAAGAGATCCAAAACGGAAGTGCGCCAGTATGACGGCGTATCAGTGGTTACACGGAAAATCTCGCGGTTGTTTTGGTTGCGAAGCGAAGCTTGGACGCTCACAAGCGGGTTTTCAATTCTGATGCTGCCGTTGCCTTCTGTTCTTTGAAACGAAGAGAGGTCAATTCTCGTGGCCTCGCCTTCGGCTCGGAATGCCAGGCCCCCAGCCACTCCGACAGACAGAGAAAGAACCAGAATCACAGCCCCGACTGCGGCCAAGCTCGGCAAGCCCACCCGTTGTCTTTTAGGATTGGCGAACAGACGGTGAGTCAGCACGAAAGCAAGGGAAGTCAAAGCAAACCAAAACGCGGCGACAGCACGATCGTCGCCGGTTCCCAGCAGCATGACAGCCAGAAAGAACGCGCCATAGATCACAACAGCATCAGCTGATGAAGATCTCAGACGGAAAGCCGACCAATCGGCTGCTCCTGTGAGACAGAAAATGGCTAAAACGGCGAAAATCAGTAATCCCGTGTTCAGAGGCAGGGGCACTTGTTCTTCTTGCAGAACAGCGGAGGCAGCTTGAATGTCCGACCAGATGTCGGATGCCAAACTGCCTGTGAGCGGCTCATCGCCGGCAAATCTCTCGGAGCCGTTGGAATATCTCAAGAAAAGGAAAAGGAAGCCGACGACAGCGAAGTTCACCACTGAGGCTATAGGCATGGGAAAGCGCAGTCGCCGCGTCACGCTCCAGAGCACATGGCACAAGACCGCAATCAGGATGACATGCGATATCCACAGAGATTCAGAAAAAAGCCGACCGATATTGACGATGGCGACCAGAGTCATGCACAGCAGCAGGATCTCCGCGATGAGTTCCTGCCACCATTTGAAAAGAGGAGATGGCAGCGCAGATGCCGGCGAAAAATCTCGTGCATCGGCAAACGAATAGCCCGGCATAGCTGAATTCATCGCCCAAGCACCTCAGCTGGCATTCCTGAATAACCGCCAGCAGCATCCCTTCTGCCAGATTCCCAGAAATAGCCGTTCCAAACATCTGAGAACTTGGCAGCAGGCGGCACCCACATTCCCGATACATGCGGGTGCTGTTCTCCGAAACAGACATTAAGACCGTCCAGGGTGCCGCTGCCGCCGTCAATATCGCTCTCAAGCCGGTCTCCTGTCAAGACGACTAACGCACCGTGCATCTCAAAATCCTGAAGCGGCCGCGCCTTTGCCGACTGAGGCACCAGAGCCAGCATTCTCAAAGCTTCTTCTAGCGAATCGTCATCGTTCAAGCGCAAGATCTCCTGGCGCGGCAAGAATGTGGCCAGCTGAAGCGGGATTCTGTGATTGCGACACGCCACGCACAAACTTGCCGCCGCTCCTACCATTTTCTCGAAATCTTGTCTGCTGGCTGCCGATGATCTAGTGTCCAGCACCAGGGCCGCCCCTGTTTCCCTGCGGTGTTCGCTCTGGCGGATCATGAGATTGCCTGTCCGCGCGCTGGATTTCCAATGAACCTGCCTCAGGTCGTCGCCGTGCGCATACTCTCTCAAAGTCAAAAAGTCGCCGCTGGGAGAGCCTTGCCAGATTGAACACGCTTCTTCCTGCTGAGATTCAGCGATCAGCGAAAGCTGCGGCGGGATTACATCTTCAATGGGCGGCAGTGCGAGAATCTCCGTCGCAGATGCATCTTGCCACTTGCGACGGGCGATCCCGAACGGGTCGCTGGCTCGCACTTGCAAGGGTCCGAAGCGCACGATACCGCGCCTTGAGGGAACGAAAGAATACGCGACCGATGTCGACCCCCCAGACAAATTGAAAGAGACCGTGAAGCTTTCGTAGTCCTTGCTTTGCTTCTTCGCACTGCTTTGCGTCTTGTCGTTCAGCCATGCTTCTGCTCTGGGCCTGTAGTGCTTGAATGAATCCCGCACTTGAATCGGAAGTTTCACCGGAGGCCAGAGCCGTGTCTCAAATTGAATGCCCACTTCGGCTTCTTCATCAACGCTCACGACCGAAGAAGGATGATGACGCTGAACTCTGGTCTTCGGACAAAAAGCCCAAACTGCCAAGAAGCTGACTGCAGCCAATAAAGCTCCGATGACACCCAAAATGACCACTTCGTCCAGCACCAGAACCCGCCCCACCACGAGGGCGACAATAGCGACGATCAGCAACAGCCATCCGCTGCGTGTCAGCATCTGACTAGAAGTATTTGCCTCAGCTGCCGATCAAAGGCACCGGCACGCTTTGCAGCACAGAGTCCACCACAGCTTCACGGGTGATTCCCAGTCTTCTGGCGTCGTGCTTGAGGATCAGGCGATGGCACAAAGTCACATGAGCCAGAGATTTCACATCATCTGGGATCACAAAGCCCCTGTTCTGCGAAGCAGCCCTCGCCTGAGCGAGCCGCTGCAAGCTCAGAGTCGCCCGAGGGGACATGCCCAGCAGCAAAGACGGATTTTGGCGAGTGGCCGTGGCGATGTTGATGAGATACCGCTGCACTTCCAAATCGATCATTATCTGTTCACGCACTCTCATCATCTCCAGCAGGTCTTTTTGCGAGGCCACTGCAGGCATTTTCTCTATAGCTTCGCCTATTGACGATTTGCCGTGCGTGTTGAGAATCATCATTTCGCCTGACGGATCGGGATAACCCATATGCAGCCGCATCAGAAAGCGATCAAGCTGGCTTTCAGGCAAAGGATAAGTGCCTTCTTGCTCCAGTGGGTTTTGGGTGGCCACAACCATGAAAGGGGATGACAAGCTGTGGCGAGTGCCGTCAATGGTGGCTTGCTGCTCTGCCATGGCTTCTAGCAACGCCGACTGAGTTTTCGGAGAAGATCGGTTGACTTCGTCCACCAGCACCAAATTGGCGAATACAGGCCCCGGATGGAAGACGAATTCTTGATTGGCCTGATGCCATATATTTACGCCGAGCACATCGGCCGGCAAGAGGTCGGGCGTGGATTGAATGCGCCTGAACTCCAAGTTCAAAGAGCAAGCCAACGCTTTGGCAAGGCTGGTTTTGCCCACGCCCGGAGCATCGGTCAGCAGCAGATGCCCGCCGGCCACCAAGCAGAGCAAGGTGTGATAGACGGCATCACGCTGGCCGTGTATGACTTTTTCTATGTTCTGGGTGATTCTGAAAAAGATCTCCACGAAGCGGGATACATCCGGGCTTTCGCTGTCAAAGCCGATCTCGGAGGCAGGCGCGGATGTAGAAAGAGAGGTCACGAATAAATCCTAAAGCTAACTCAGTATATATTCGCTGGCATCAATATATTGCCTTGACACTGAAGCACGAAGTTGGCTGGCAGTGCTGGCAGGCAGCTAGCCGCATGAAAACGAGGGCATCAGCAATCTGGTGAAAGCACGCGGCGCTCAGGCTGCTGCCAGATAGGATAACTACCCATGAGCCGAGCACTGGTGCTGAACATCACGGACGAGCCGCTGAGCGTCGTCTCGGGGCACCGCGCCGCGATCTTGGTTTATGACGGCAAAGCCGATGTAGTGGAGAGCGGAGGCGAGGTGATCCGCTCTGAGCGGCTGACCTTGAAAGTGCCTACGGTCGTCCGTCTGCGCTATTTCGTCCGTATACGCTACGAGCGGACTTGCGCTATCAGCCGACGCGGTGTCTTTGCTCGGGACAATCACACCTGCCAATATTGCGGGGCCAAGGCTGACAGCATCGACCACATCAAGCCGCGCAGTCGTGGCGGCAAGCACACTTGGGAAAATGTGGTGGCGGCTTGCAGGCTTTGCAATTCGCGAAAGAAAGACAGGATGCCTTCTGAGATCGGGTTCAAGCTGCATCGGAGGCCGGTTGCGCCTTCGCGGGTTTCTTGGGTGCTTTCGCTGGCTGCGGATGTGCCGCATACTTGGAGGCCTTATTTGCGTGAGAGGGTTAGGCGGGCGTCTTAGCGTCTTTAGGGGGGCTTTAGATCTATGAAGCTGGTCTGGGGTGTGGCAGGGCAACGGCATATCTTTTTTTGGCTGAAGCTTACCCTTTTGCTAAGAAGGCTTTTGCGTTCAACCAGACACGCCAAAAAAAGACATGCCGTCCCCCTGCTGATTTTTGCTTTTGTGTAAAGTCGCCATGTGGGTGGGTGGTGGAGTGTGGCTGTGGGGGGATGTGTAAAGAATTTTTGTGGTGGGGGCGCGGTGCTTGATGGGCTGGGGGTGGTGTTAGAGGCTTTCTATTGTTTGGCAGAAAGTGGTGAAGACGGATTTGGGGGGTAGGGGTAGGGGATGGGCGGCGGTGGCGGTCTCGGTTTCTAGACGGGCGCGGTCTTCGGGGGAGAATTTCAGAAGGGTAGAGAGGTCTGCGATGTTCCATTGGCGGGCTAGGGCTGTTTGGAAGCGTGCGCCTTGGCGGGTTCGCCGTTGGGATATGCCTACTGATTTTTTGCCGTCAACAAATACCTCTCCTGCAGCTCGCCCTGCGAAACAGATAAGTTCGCACCACTCGCCCGGCTGGTATGGGCCTTGGTGAATCTCCGCAGATATGCCGAACTCAAAAAGAGTCGCTTGCCATGCTTTCCCTAGCCACAGGGCTGATTTTCCTACATCGTCTTCCCAGAGCGGATCATCTCTGGGAATGAACACATCAATCCAGACAACGGATTCAGGCACAACCAACACAGCCCCGCCGCCGCTCTGCCGCTTCACCAAATCCAACCCCCGCCTCCGCAAAACTTCAGCATCAACCAAATCCTCCGACTGCGAGCTTCCCAGCACAAGCGCACCACGCTCCTCGCTACCCCAGCAATACAACCAAACCTCTCTCCCACCGGGGTGCTCCATCCCATGAAATTTCTCCACACCAGCCTGAACCTCCCGAAACTTCCACATTCCAATTTAAGACTAAGCCAGAATCATCCTCTCACAGCGAGTTCCAAGCCTTCCACCCCAGCAACAACGCACGAAGCATCGCCCCTAGGTGGTTCGCAAGCATTCCACCAAGCAACCGCTAGCTATGCGTCCCGCCCCTCCGTAAAAATCCTTTACACATTCCCTCAAGTCACACTCCTACCTCCACCCACATGGCGACTTTACACAAAAGCACAGGTTAGCAGGGGGACGGCATGTCTTTTTTTGGCGTGTCTGGTTGAACGCAAAAGCCTTCCTAGCAAAAGGGTAAGCTTCAGCCAAAAAAAGATATGCCGTTGCCCTGCCCTTGCTCCAGCAATCACTTCCAAAGCACCCACCCAAATAAACGAGTTCCAAAAGATGCGCAGTTGCCCTGCCCTTGCTCCAGCAATCACTTCCAAAGCACCCAGCAAAACAAACGAGTTCCAAAAGCACCCAAAATTACTCTTGACAAGTGGGGAAGAGTGGTATAAAATGGGGATTTGTGGTGAAAACACCGCAATTAAAAACTTAGGAAATCTTTACAAATACCCCGAAAACGAACGCCATGCACCTAGGCAAACACCACCGCTCAGTAGACGACAAAGGCCGGATAGCCATGCCGGCAGCCTTTCGCGACGCCTTTGAGGAGACTGGCTACATAGCCAAGGCACCGGGGCATCACTGCCTGACCGCATATCTGCCTAGCGACTTCACCGCGACGATAGAGCGGCTGGAAGGTCTTTTGCGCGAAGGGCAAGCCACGCAGAACGAATATCGGCAGTTTACATCCAGCGCAGTAGAGATTTCTTTTGACGCTCAAGGTCGCTTCAGGCTGCCCAGGGAGCTGCGAGATGCTGCTCGCATTGAAGACAGCGCCATAGTCGCAGGGGTGGGAACCCGAATTGAAATATGGAACCCCGATCTGTGGGCCGGTGTTGAAGCCGATACCGACTCGCTGCGGGGAGAAAGGTGGCTATAGCCATGACAACCAGACTCGTGCTTCTGCAAGGCGGTCTTTCACCTGCGCCAGCGACCCTGCCGGCAGGCACGACTGCCTCGCCAGCAGGTGACACTGCAACAGAAAAGAAAAGCGGATGGGTCGTCCCTCGACCACAGAGATGGACAACCCCCTACTCCAAACCATCAGAGCGGGCTACCAGCCCACGAACAGCTCACCGGTTGCGGGACGACCCATCCGCTTATGCCCCTTCTGTCCATGACTCTGCGGCCGACGCTGTTGACGACTCTGCTGATTGCGCGTTCTTGAGCGAGCAGTCTTGCGCGGCTTGTTCTGCCAAGCATCCGTCTTCGTGCCTCTCGCTCGGTATCCGCGAGCCCGGCAGAACCGCGCCTGGCATCCGAGATATCGGATTAAGCCAAGCTGGGGGAGATCCTCCTGATTGCGCATGAGGCATCAGCCTGTCATGGTCGCAGAGGTAGTGGAAGCCATGCGGGACATTCCCGCAGGCGTGGTCGTGGATGCCACCTTAGGCAGCGGCGGGCACGCCGAAGCGATTCTCGCTTCTCGCAGCGAAATTTCTGTTCTGGGATTTGACAGAGACGAAGACGCCATAGCCAGAGCAAAGCAAAACCTGACCGCAGCAGGCGAAAGATTTGAGCTTTGCCAGCTCCGCAGCGACTTTCTCTCCGTTGAGCTCGATCGCCGTGGGATCGCTTCAATTTCAGGGTTTTTGATGGATTTGGGGGTCAGTTCCGAGCAGCTTGACTCAAAGACCAGAGGCTTCAGCTTCCGCTCAGCAAGCCGCTTGGACATGCGCATGGACAAAACCTCGCCGCTCACGGCAGCAGATGTGGTCAATGGCTATGAAGAAGAACGCCTGGCGAGCTTGCTTGCCTCCTACGGAGACGAGCGTTTCGCTCGCAGAATAGCCAAAACTATTGTCGCCGATCGCCCCATTCACGACACCCGCCGGCTTGCCGAGGCGATAGAGAAGGCAATTCCGCAGAGATCTCGGCGAAGCTCTGGGCATCCGGCCCGCCGCAGCTTTCAGGCCATCCGTATTGAAGTGAATGAAGAACTTCGCGTTCTCCAAGATACGCTGCCTCAAGCTTTGGATGCTCTGCGTCCGAATGGCAGGGGAGTTCTGATCTCCTATCATTCAGGCGAAGACAGAATTGTAAAAGACTTCCTGAGGCGGGCAGAGACCGGAGGCTGTGAGTGCCCTCCCAAGTTGCCCTGCCAGTGCGGTGCTGTGCCGCAACTCAAGCTGCTGCATAGAGGAGCACGCAAGCCGACCGAGCAGGAAGTTCAAGCCAATCCGCGTTCCTCAAGCGCGCGGATGCGCAGCTTCGTCAAGCTGGCGGCAGAAGAGCAGTTGCCTGAAGCACAGCAAGGCGTGGGCGCGAAATGAGCCCCAATGCCGCCAGGCACCCCAGCGCAGGAGCGGTTAAAAGGCCGGGTCGTCCCCCCGGTCGCCCCGCTAGTCGCCCACAGGGTCGTCCCCCCGGCCGTCGTCCAGCTAGTCGTCCCCAAGGTCCTCCCCCCGACCGCCCCGCTAGTACTCCCTCCAGTCGTCCCCCCGGTACGCCCAAAGCTGGCACTGCTGATTCCAAGGCCGAAACTGCGCCTTCTAAACCGCATTTGCGCATTGCGCCCCAGCAGCAAAGGAAATTTCGCAAGCTTTTCATCGCTGGTATAACTCTGGGACTGCTCGGTCTGGTAGCAATTCCTTTCGGTATCGTCTTCCTCCACGCCAATCTGCTGACCGGCCAACGCGATCTGGATCAAATGCGCCAAGATCTGAACGCCCAGCTTGAACAGCGGCAGCAGTTGCTGTTCGACCGTTCTCTGGCGGTTTCGCCTCAGAGGATCATCACTATCGCCCGCGACCAGCTGGGAATGGTTCCGGCTGAAAACATCGTCTATCTGCAGTCGGTCAGTTTGCCCGACACCGCTGCGCCGGCTGACGCTGCTTCGCCCGCAAACCCTTCGGTGTCTGAGGCGACCCCGTGAGAGGGCAGCATGTCGGGCAAGCAGTTTCCATCTCTTTCAAGCCGGAGAAGGCTTTTGGCTATAGCAGCGATCATGCTGCTAGCCGCGCCTGCTGTGGTCTTTTTCCGACTTCAGGATCTCCAGTTCGTCCAAGCTGACGCTCTTGTGAAGCGCGGCGAAGACCAGCGATTCCAGACACGAGAACTGCCCGCCCGAAGAGGCGACATCTACGATTCCCAAGGCAGCTTGCTGGCGACTTCGCTCATCAGATACACGATTTGGGCAGACCCTCGCCGAGTGGAAAACCCTGCCGACACAGCTGAGCGTCTGGCTGAGCCTCTGCAGATGGAAGCAGCAGATGTATTGCCCCGACTCACCACAGCAGGGGCGTTTTCTTACATCCAAAGAAGAGCCTCCGAAGATACAGAGAGACGAATAGCAGAACTTGATCTTCCCGGCATCTACAGCTACAAGGAATACGCCCGCCACTATCCCACTCGGCGCACAGTCAGAGGATCATTCGTGGGTTTCGTAGGCAATGAAGAACAGGGTCTGGGCGGCATAGAGTTCGCGTTCGACGACCAGCTGGTGGGCACCCCGGGGCGCATCTATCTGGAAGGCGATCCCAGCGGCAACCCCATCGCCACGGGGGTTCGCAGAGAACAGCCTGCCGTGCCGGGGGCATCTGTGCACCTTTCTGTAGACGCGCCGTTCCAATATCAGACCGAGCAGATACTCCTCAAGCACACCTCTGAGACAGGCTCGCTTTCTGGAACGGCCATCGTCATGGATCCCGTCACAGGCAGGATTCTTTCAATGGCCACGGTGGTGCGAAACGAAGCCGGAAACGATGAAAACGCCCACGAAATCTCCGAAGAAAACCGTGCCGTCACTTGGACTTTCGAGCCGGGCTCGGCTATGAAAGCCCTCACCTTCTCGGCAGTTCTGGACTCGGGCGTGGGCCAGCCGCAAACTCTCAAAGAGGTCTCGGCGTCTCTGCGCATCTACGATGCCACTTTCAGCGACCACGACTGGCATCCCACTCTTTACATGGACATAACCGAGATCGTTCGCACTTCTTCCAACATCGGAACGATCCTGTGGGCGAGAGAGATGGGCAGTCCGGTCTTCTACCAGTATCTGCGCAGCTTCGGATTGGCCAGCAAGCAGCTGGCAGGCGCGCTGCCCGGCGAGTCTCCCGGCCAGCTGCTGGAAGTGGATGACTGGTCTGGCACATCTGCGGCCACCATAGCTTTGGGCCAGGGCGTCGCCGTCACGCCTCTCCAGATGCTCAGCGTCTACAATGTTATAGCCAACAAAGGGGTGTATGCCCCTCCGAGAGTGGTCACCGAAGTAGTAAGCGCAGCAGGCACAAGCGTCACGCCCCAGGCTGAGCCCTCACGAGCCGTGATTTCGGAAAAAACCGCAGAGGAAATGACTGAAATCCTGACCACAGTCGTGGAGAGCGGGACAGGCAAAAACGCAGCAGTGCCTTACTATCGGGTGGCAGGCAAGACTGGCACTGCGCGCAAACCTCTTCCCAGCGGTGGCTATGAAGATGAAGACGGCAACTACCGCTACATCACAGCTTTCGCCGGCTTCTTGCCGGCCGAGAACCCCGCCATTTCGCTGATCGTGGTGCTGGAAGAGCCCCAGAACAGCATTTACGCCAGCCAGACTTCAGCCCCAGCCTTTGCTGAGCTGGCCCAAGAAGCCGTGAGGCATTTTCACATTCCGCCTTCAGAGGTACCCAAGCAGCAGGGGAGCGACTCATGATCAAAGAGATGCTGCTTCGGGAGCTCTGCGCGGAGGCCGAAGTGCCCCTGGCAGACGAGAGCACTGGCGACACGGCCATTTCGGGCATCTCGCAGCACGCCAGCGAGGTAGATAAGGGCGACATATTCTGCTGCGTCAAAGGCAGTCTGCATGACGGGCACGACTACGCACCAGAGGCAGTCAAAGCTGGCGCAGCAGCTCTGCTGTGCGAGCGGCCTCTGGCTTTGGGAGTGCCTGAAGCTATCACTGCTGATGTGAGAGGCGCGATGGCCCGAATGGCAGCGGCTTTGCATGGGCATCCCTCGCTGCGAACAGATGTTATCGGCATCACCGGCACCAACGGCAAGACCACAGTAGCGGCCATGCTGACAGCGATTTTGGAACAGACCGGCCGACCTGTGCGCACTCTAGGCACTCTGGCGAGCAGTCTCACCACCCTTGACGCTCTGTCTCTCCAAGCCGAGCTGCATGAGGCGGCTGAGGCAGGCGAAAGCGTAGTCATGGAAGTCTCTTCGCACGGGTTGGCTCAGCAGCGGGTGGACGCAGTCCGCTTCAGAGCTTGCGTATTCACGAACCTCTCCCAAGATCACTTGGATTATCACGGCGACATGGAAGAGTATTTCCGCGCCAAGCAGACGCTCTTTGACCCTGTCCGCACCAGCTGCGCGGTGGTCAGCACCGACACCAGCTACGGTCAAAGGCTGGTTGATGAAATGGATGCCGTGATACATCTCACAACATGCTCCTGCGAGGAAGCCGAAGTGCTGGAGATATCGCTCTCTCGGACTCGCTTTCTCTGGCAAGGCCAGGAGATGAGACTGGCTCAGAGAGGCAGCATGGCCGTAGAAAACGCAGTCACAGCAGCAACCGCAGCCCGAGAGATGGGAGCTTCGCTTCAAGATATCAAAGCCGGTCTAGCGGCGGCTCAGCAGCTGCCTGGCAGATTTGAAGTCGTCAGAAGCGAACCTGTGGCGGTAATCGTGGATTTCGCCCACACGCCTGAAGCTTTGGCATTCGCTTTGCAGAACTGCGCTGAGACAGCAGCTGGCAGCGACATCATCGTGGTGTTCGGCTGCGGCGGCGACAGAGACAAAGCCAAGCGTCCGCTCATGGGCGCAGCAGCAGACGAGCGGGCCTCCAAGATAATAATCACCAGCGATAATCCCAGAAGCGAACCGCCTGCAGAAATAGCACAGCAGATAGCTGCTGGAATAACGAATAATCCTTTCAACATTGAGCTAGACCGCCGCTCTGCCATCAGGCAAGCCTTTCAGGATGCAAAGCCCGGCGACACAGTGCTCATAGCAGGCAAAGGCCACGAGCAGACCCAGCTGGTCGGCGACATTGCCGTGCCTTTTGACGACCGAGCCGTAGCCTGCCGTGAAAGCCGAGAACTCTGGGGCGAAAGCACTGCCGCAGCGCAAGCAGGGAGGCAGAGCAAATGATTCGCCTTCTGATCGCTCTCGCTGTCGGCACTATTTCTTCCCTCATTCTCACGCGGGTGCTCATCAAGCTGTTGCGGAAGCTGAAGTTAGGCCAGCCCATTTTGGAAGAAGGCCCTGAACGACATGTCCTCAAGAGAGGAACCCCCACAATGGGCGGCATCGCCATCGTGGTCGGGGGCGCGCTGGGCTATGTCTTCAGCCACAACTTCAACGGCATCTACACCACCAGCGGACTGCTGATCATGGGAGCGATCGTTCTTGCCGCCGTAGTCGGGTTCATAGACGATCACCTCAAAGTGTCTCGTGAGCGCAACGCCGGCCTCAATCGCCGTGCCAAGATGATCGGTCTGCTCATTGTGGCAGGCGCGTTCTTGGGGGGAGTGGTGCTTTGGGGCGATCCTTACACTACGATCTCATTCACTCGCCACGACTCCATCGGCTTGGACATCGGCACTCTGGGATGGGTCGGATGGGGGGTGCTGCTCATCGTGGCCAGCGGCAACGCCGTCAATCTCACTGACGGACTGGACGGACTCACAGCGGGCATATCCAGCTTCAGCTTCGGCGCCTATGTGCTGATCTGCTTCTGGATGTTCCGCAACCAGAGCATCTACGATGTGCCTCACGCTTTGGACATGGCTGTGGTCGCCGCAGCATTCGCGGGCGGCTGCATAGGGTTTCTCTGGTGGAACGCCCACCCCGCCCAGATATTCATGGGCGACACCGGCTCTCTGGCACTCGGCACAGGTCTAGCTTGCATAGCCCTGCTCAGCAACACCCATCTGCTGCTGCCGATCATAGGCGGCCTCTATGTGGTGGAGACCTTGTCGGTGATGCTGCAGATAGGCGTATTCAAGGCAAGCAAAATGATGAGCGGATCGGGTTATCGTCTTTTCAGAATGGCGCCCCTTCACCATCATTTTGAGCTGCGTGGCTGGGAAGAGACATGGGTGATCGTGCGCTTTTGGATCATGGGCATACTTCTGACCGCAGTTGCCCTCGGGCTTTTCTATGCCGACTACATAGAGATCGAAGGTCTCTAGAAAACTGCTCGCAGAAATCGGAAGCAGAAATAGCAAGCATGAAAGAGCGAAGCGCACTCGCGAACCTAGAAGTCGACCGGCTGCTTTTAGCCGGTTTCGGGGCGGCCAATCAGGCTGTAGCCAGAGCTTTGCGCCAGCCTGCGCTTGAAGCTATTGAGCTGCTGGCATTCGACGACAAGCCCGCATCTGAAAATCTGGTTGCGGCTGAGCAGCTATCGGTGGATCTGGTGAAAGCTCCGGATGAGAAAGCTTTGAAGCAGCTTCTGGCTGCTGCCGACGCTGTCGTGCCGACTCCGGGAATGTCGGATTTCCATATGCTTTTTGAATTGCTAAATGATAAAGCGGTGCTCAGCGAATACGATATCTTCGCAGCCTTGGACGACCGCCCGTTCGCAGCCATAACAGGCACGAACGGCAAGACTACCGTCACAGAGCTGGTTAGCGAAATGCTCTGCAAAAGCGGCATAAAAGCTGCGGCTGCAGGCAATACAGATATGGCTTTGACGGCTGCGGCTTCTGATACGGAGACGGAGTTTTTCGCAGTTGAGGCTTCTTCTTTTCAGCTGCGCCACACTAAAAACTTTTGCCCCCGAGCAGCCGCGTGGCTCAACTTCACGCCAGATCATCTGGATGTCCATCGCTCGCTGCAGAGCTATGAAGACTCCAAATCGCTCGTCTGGGGCTGTTCGCAAGGCCATCCCCGTATCTGCGGGAGTGCGTCTATAGCCAACGCCGACGATTCAGTAGTCTTAAAGCGTGCGCCAGACGGGGCTGTGTTTTTCGGCTCTGCTGTCGAGGCTGATTATTGCGTGAGCGACGGTTGGCTGATGGCGCAAGGCGAGCGGTTTCTTCAAGTATCTGAGATGCCCAGGAACAGACCTCACGATCTGGCTAACGCTCTGGCTGCCACGGCTTTGGCTCAAGCTTCCGGAGCAAACCTCGCTGCCGCCTCCGAAGTCTTGCGAAACTTTTCAGGGCTTCCGCACAGGCTTCAACTGGTAGCGAAAGGCGGGGGAGTCGAATGGTACAACGATTCCAAAGCCACCACTCCCCATGCCACAGCAGCGGCAATCAACGGATTCAAGTCGGTCGTGCTGATTGCAGGAGGGCGCAGCAAAGGGTTGGATCTGGCTCCTATGGCAGAAGCAGCCTCTCCTGCTAAGTCACCCATCCGGGCAGTAGTGGCCATCGGCGAGACTGCTGCCGAGATCGGTTTGCTTTTCGCCGGGCATTGCCCCCTCGCAACAGCCGACAGCATGGCACATGCCGTAGCGGCAGCCGGCGAACTGGCAAAACCGGGCGACGCGGTACTGCTGTCTCCTGCCTGCTCTTCCCACGATTGGTATTCCGACTACAAACAGCGCGGCGACGACTTCACTAGCGAAGCTCAAGCAGCAGCGGAAAGAGCGGGATCATGACTCAAGCACAGCCTCGCCCGCGCAAACCTGCGACACCGGCTCGCAAGCAGGCAACTCGCGCTTTGGAAGCAGCCAAGTCCCGCCATCCCGCATCTGTCATACCTTTCCCAGCTGGGCCGCCGCCTCCTTTCAAAGGCATCGTGCTGTTAGTTCTTATGCTCATGGCGGCTTTCAGCTTGCTTGGCCTGATAATGGTGCTCTCTTCTTCAATGGTGATCGACTTTGACAACAGAGGCTCAGCGCTGTTTCACTTCCATCGTCAGCTCATCTGGGTAGGTCTGGGCTGGGGTCTGCTCGTCTTCACTTCGCTTGTGGATTACAGACGCTGGGCCAAATTCGCCACACCTATGCTGGTTTTCTCCTTGGTGCTTCTCGGCCTTGTGCTGGTGCCAGGTCTGGGAGTAACAGTGAACGGAGCCACGCGCTGGCTGCAGATCGGGCCTGTCATCTTTCAGCCTGCGGAGATCGCCAAGTTCGCGCTGATCGTCTGGGTGGCCAGATTTTTGGCGGCGCGCAACGAGCATATTCGCAACCCCCGCCTCAGCATCCGACCTGTCTTGCTACTACTCCTGCTGATGGGCCTGCTGATCTTGGGGCAGCCTAGTCTGGGCAGCGCGGTGGTGGTGGCGACCATAGTTTTCACGATGCTGCTGGTTGCAGGATGTCGCATAGGATCGCTGCTCCGCTGGGGAAGCCTGGGGCTGGCCGGAGTGCTGCTGCTCTCGTTCACCGCCGATTACCGCCGTCAGCGAATCACAGCCTTCTTGGATCCTTGGGACGATCCGTTCGGATCCGACTATCAAGGCATTCAATCCATGGTGAGCATAGCCTCCGGAGGCTTCAACGGCTTAGGTCTGGGAGCCGGGCGGGCCAAATGGGGATACCTGCCGTTTTCCAACACCGATTTCATCTTCGCTGTTATCGCCGAAGAGCTGGGTTTCATCGGTGCCTCTGTGACAATCTTGCTGTTCATGCTTCTGGCGGGAATCGGGGTGTATATCGCTACCAGAGCGCCCAGCAACTTCGCTTTTCTGCTCATCGCAGGGTTTGTGGCTTGGCTGGTGGTGCAGTTCTTCATCAATATCGGAGCCACTTTGGGGCTGCTGCCAATCACCGGAGTTCCCATACCGTTCTTGTCGTTCGGCGGGTCGGCTCTCATGTTCAACATGGCAGCCATGGGAGTCATAATCAACATCGCTCGCCAAGGCCGCAAAGACGCCATGCAGCAAACAATCAGCAAGAAGGGAGACAAGTGATGCGAGTAGTGCTGGCTGGAGGCGGAACTGCAGGGCATGTCTTTCCAGGGCTTGCCGTAGCTGAGGAGCTTCTGGGCAGGGGCGTGCCACAAAGCGACATCCACTTCGCCACCTCCAAAGCAGGCATAGGCAAAGAAGCAGTGCAGCTTGCCGGCTATCCCCACGCGACGCTTTCAGGGCGAGGCATTCAGCGGAGCTTCAAGCCTAAAGCAGTGCTGCAAAATTTCGCAGCATCAGCGAAGCTGAGTTGGGGGGCAGTTCAAGCTTTCAGGTTGCTGCGCCGAGTGCGTCCCAGCGTGGTTCTTTGCTTGGGAGGCTATGTGTCGGTTTCGGCTGGCGTGGCAGCTCGCTTGCTGAGAATCCCGGTTGTCGTGGCTGAGCAGAACGCCGTGCCGGGCTGGGCCAACAAGGTCGTAGCCCGCTACGCCAAAGCTGCCGCTGTTTCGTTTGAAGGCACAGATTTGCCTAGATCGCATTTCACAGGCAATCCTGTGAGACAGCAGATTCTGCAAGCTGCGGCAGACGGCGAGCGTCGCAGAGGTGAATCGGAAGGCACCGCTGCTGCGTTCAATGTGCTCGTGCTCGGAGGCTCGCTGGGCGCGGGGCACATAAACCAAGCAGTGCGCGAAGCTCTTCCAAGCTGGAAAGGGCGAAGCGATATTTCTATTTCTCACATAACAGGCCAAAGAGACTGGGATCAATTCCAGCTGCTGTCCGACAAAGCCCAGGAAGAAAACATAGCTTATGCGGCCATGCCTTTCTGCGACGACATAGCCGCGCTTTTGGCTGAAGCTGATCTCGTGGTAGGCCGCTCAGGGGCAGGCATCGTGTCCGAGCTAGCTGTGATGGGCAAGCCTTCGCTGCTGGTGCCGCTGCCGGGCGCGCCGGGAGACCACCAGACAGCCAACGCTAAAGCTTTGGGCAGCGCGGCCGAAGTGATCCCCCAATCAGAGTTTAACGGAAAGCGGCTAGCTATCGAAATAGATCGCCTGGCCCGCGACCCTGATCTTTTGGAAACAATGGCCGTTGCCGCCGCTGCTCACGCCCGCCCAGATGCTTCAGCGGCCGTAGCCGACCTGATGCAAAAATTCGCGAAAGACTAGCCTCATGGTTCCCGACTATTCCGACTCCGCCCCGCCGCCTCCGCTTTCCGGTCTGCCGCGAAAAGTCCACATAGTGGGCATCGGAGGGGCAGGCATGGCCGCGCTGGCTGAAATTCTGCTTGAGCTGGGGCATTCGGTGCGAGGGTCGGACCTGAAAGAAAGCAGCCGAACGCAACGCCTTCAGGATCTGGGCATTCAAGTCTTCATAGGCCATCACGCATCGCAGGCAGGCGGGGCAGATCTGCTCGTGCGCTCTACTGCTGTTCCCGACGCCAACCCTGAGGTGCTAGCAGCCCAGGAAGCAGATGTGCCTGTGTGGTCTCGCTGGCAGCTGCTTGAAGCCTTGAGCAAATTGCGTCGCGTGCTGGCTGTGGCCGGATCGCACGGCAAAACCACCGTGACTTCCATGCTTTCTATGGTTCTGGTGCAGGCAGGTCTGCGGCCCAGCTTTCTGGTGGGCGGAGACCTGAACGAAATAGGCAGCGGAGCCTGCTGGGACGACAGCGAATGGTTCGTGGTGGAAGCCGACGAGAGCGACGGATCGTTCCTGTCGCTGGCCCCTGATTTCGCAATTCTGACGAGCATGGATGCGGATCATCACACGAGATATGCCGAATATGAAGACACCTGCGAAGGCTTCGGCGATTTCCTCGCCACAGTTTCAGGCCAGAAAATACTTCACATCGGCGTCAAAGCAAAACTTGAAGATCACTACGGCAAGGGAGACGAAAAAGCCAAAGCCAAGCTCGTCGCTGTCCTTGAGGGGGCTGTCACCTACGGCGAGCATCCAGATGCCGATTTCCGACTTGAATGGGAAGCGGATGCTTGCAGCATTTACCGCGGCGACAGCAAATGGGCCGCCATAGATCTGGCTGTGCCCGGCCGCCACAATGACGAAAACGCCGTCGCCGCTCTCATAGCCGCTCACGAGTTGGGAGTGGATCTTGACACAGCAGCCGATTCGCTGCAGCGTTTTGCGGGCGTATCGCGCAGATTCGAGTTCCGAGGTTCCTGGCAAGGCACTTCCTTCATTGACGATTATGCTCATCACCCCACCGAAGTCTCGGCTGCTATAGCTGCGGCCCAAGAGCTGGAAGCGAAGCGGATCATCTGCGTGTTTCAGCCGCACCGCTATAGCCGCACCAAGCACCTCTGGCAGGATTTTGGCCCTTCATTCGCAGGCGTGGATTGCCTCATGGTCTGCGACATCTACGCTTCCGATGAAATGCCTCTGCCAGGGGTAACGGGCGAGCTTATCTCTAACGCGGCGGCTGAGGCCAATCCCGACATAGCTGTTATGTGGCTGCCTCAGCTTCAAGATGCGGCCGCAGCCCTTGAGGACGAGCTTCGCCCAGGTGATCTCTGCCTGGTTCTCGGTGCCGGGGATGTGCACCTGGTCATAGACGAAGTCATGCAGCGCGAATCCACTGCTGAAGCATCGCCAGAAGCATCGCCTGCAGCATCATTTTCCTCCGACTGGTCTGATAACGCGGAAGAGATGCTTGAAGACCTGCTTCAAGAATTCGCAGTGGAGCAGAACTGGCCGCTCGGACAGAACACCACATACAGAGTCGGCGGGCCGGCAAGATTTTCGGTGCTCGTGAAGAGCCGCGTGGAGCTGGGAAGGCTGGCGAACCGTCTTGCCGTTGCCGACATTCCGATTCTCGTGCTGGGGAAAGGCTCCAACATGCTGGTTTCCGACAAGGGCTTTGACGGTCTCGTCGTTCGCTTAGGAGGGGAATTCAACGACTTTGAAATTGCCGATGGCCGCCTCAGAGCAGGGGGTTTTTGCGCTTTGCCCACAGCTGCCAGAAGGTCGGCTGCGGCTGGCTTGGCAGGATTTGAATGGGCTGTAGGAGTTCCGGGCACTGTCGGCGGCGGGGTACGCATGAACGCGGGATGTCACGGCTCCGATATTTCCGCGAACATTCTCACTGCCACCTGCTTTGATCTGAGCACAGGACTGTTGCGAACCATAGCCGCCGAGGAACTGAAACTGGATTATCGCACCTCTGCTGTGCAGCCCTATGAAGTGATCTGCGATGCCAGCTTCGCTTTGTCTTCTGGAGACCCAGCAGCTTCACGCCGCGAGATAGCGGAAATTCTGAGATGGAGACGAGAAAATCAGCCCGGCGGTCAGAACTGCGGTTCAGTATTCAAAAACCCTGCTGCCTCTGGCCCAGCGGCAGGATTTCTGATCGAAGACTCAGGTCTGAAAGGCTACCGTCACGCCAGCGCGCAGATATCGCGCAAGCACGCCAATTTCATCATTTCAGACCGAGACGGATCTGCCGAAGATGTGTTTCGCCTGATGCTTCAAGTGGCTGAAGGCATAGAAAAGAAAACAGGCATTCGCCTGCAGGCAGAGACAGTGCTTGTGGGTTTCGGCGAAGACGCCTATGAACTCAAGGAACAGGTCTGATGGCAAGCAAAGACGACAAGCGCAGGAGACGCTTTCGCAGGCTGGCATTGCTCGTGCTGGCACCGCTCGCGCTTGTATCCCTTGGAATATGGGTCGTTTATTTCAGCCCCTTCTTTGATGTAGACAAGATCAAATTCTCGGGCATCGCCAACGCTAGCAGGGAGGAAATCTCCGACATCACAGACGGGTTTTCAGGAGAGCCGCTGGCAAGCGTCGACATCGGCAGCGCGAGACAGAAGATCAGAGAGATTCCTTGGGTGAAGGAAGTCAAGATCAACCGATCTTGGTGGGGCGGCGACATAAGCGTTTCAGTCATAGAACGAACGCCTGTGGCTGTGCAAGCCATAGCAGAGGGCTACGCTTTGATCAGCAGAGACGGCACGATATTGGAAAATGTCTCGCAAAAGGGCGAATTCCCTCTGGTGGAAGGGGTGTCGGAGTGGACGCAGAGCGCAGAGCCAGTGCTTGAAACAGCTGAACGACTAAGAGCAGCCCCCGACATAGCCGATCAGGTCAGAGCGGTAGTACTGGCTGAAAGCGGAGAACTCTATCTGGATCTGAATCAAGGAGGATGGATCAGGCTGGGAGACTCAAAAGACCTTCCGGACAAGCTGCGTTCGGCCAGAACTGTTATTCAAAATGTGGGAGTTAGCTGCGATCAGGTGCTGGATGTGAGATCTCCCCTGGCAACAGCAATGACTTCAGGGTATGACTGTCAAGTTTAAGTTTAAGGTTATTAAACTTGCAAATTAGATTTGCATAACCTGAAAATTAGGTATATACTTATTGAAAACAGGTTTTAGACGCACGCAAAGCGCCTATGCCTGAACAGCAATATCAGACAGGAACGGAGTCATGTCAGAGCACAACTATCTAGCAGTCATCAAGGTCGTAGGCGTGGGCGGTGGCGGAGGGAACGCCGTCAATCGCATGATCTTGAATGGCCTGCGTGGTGTGGAATTTATCACCATCAACACCGACGCACAAGCCCTCTTGACAAGCGATGCCGATGTGAAGCTGCCTGTAGGCGGCGATCTTACACGCGGCCTCGGAGCTGGCGGCAATCCAGAAATCGGCGCCAGCGCAGCCGACACAAGTCGTCGTGAAATAGAGGAAGCTCTTGAAGGCGCCGACATGATTTTCATCACTGCCGGCGAAGGCGGAGGAACCGGCACGGGGGCTGCGCCAGTAGTGGCGGAAATCGCCAAAGGTTCAGGCGCGCTCACCGTTGCAGTGGTGACTCGGCCTTTCGGTTTTGAGGGTCGCTCGCGCTCTGTCAAGGCTGACGACGGAATCGGCAAGCTTCGCGAGAAAGTCGACACTCTCATCGTCATTCCCAACGACAGGCTCCTGGACCGCAGCGGCGACGACACTCCTATAACTCAGGCTTTCGCTCTCGCTGACGAAGTGCTGCTGCAGGGGGTCAGAGGCATTTCGGATCTCATCACGCGACCTGGTCTCATCAACACCGACTTCGCCGATGTCAAGCAGATAATGACGGACGCAGGCTCAGCCATGATGGGCGTAGGACATGCTTCGGGCGAGGAACGCGCAGTAACGGCTGCACGCAAAGCCTTGGAAAGCCCCCTCCTAGAAGATGCCGTAGAGCAAGCTCGCGGCATTCTGCTTTCAATCAGCGGCGGGGAGGACATGACCATAACAGAGATGGAACGCTCTGCCTCCATCATCAAAGAAGTAGCTCACGAGGATGCCAACATCATTTTCGGCATGTATGTGGATCCCGATCTTGAAAACCAGATAAAGGTGACAGTCATAGCCGCAGGCTTTGATCGCACGCACGACAGAGAAGCCGAGTCCACTGTCGTGCATCTGCCCACCAATGGATCTGCAGAGGAGCAAGACGAAGAGTTCGAGGATTTCGGGCTTCCCAACTTCGACAGCGGCCCAGAAGACGAATGGGAGGTGCCTTCCTTCTTGAGGTAGGCCGCAATGAGCCAGCATGAACCAAGCCCGCACGAACTAAAGGCGAAGCATGTTGCCAGTCGTCTGAGAGAAATTCGCCAGGTGGCGTCCGAGGATGTCTCCATCGTGGCTGTCACAAAAGGGCGTTCGCCCGAATGGGTGCTGGCAGCTTTGGAATGCGGACTGTCGGATTTCGGCGAAAACTACTCAGACGAGCTGCTGCGAAAAAGCCATGATGTAAATGAGATGCTGAGGGACTCTGCTCTTCCTGCCCCGAGATGGCACTATCTGGGGAAGCTGCAGTCCAACAAGATTCCGCGATTGGCGGACGTAGTGCATTGCTGGCAGACTCTGGATCGCCCCAAAGCAGTAGATCTGCTGGCTAGGCATGCCCCAGACGCGAAGGCGCTGATTCAGATCAATACCTCTGGCGAATCTGAACGCCCGGGCGTGGCGCCGGAAGATTTGGGCGAGCTTTTGGAGCACGCCGAAAATTCCGCCGTGAATGTGGAGGGCCTGATGTGCATAGCTCGGATTGATTCGCCGGCAGAGGATTTTGAAATGCTCTCGAAGCTGGCAAGCCGCTTCAGCTTGTCTGAGCTCAGCATGGGAATGTCGGGGGATTACGAAGAGGCAGTGCGCTGCGGAGCCACGATGCTCAGATTGGGCAGAGTGCTGTTCTAGGATGACATCTGAAGGCAGGTCGCTGCCTCCGGAATTTTTGCTTCAAAAGCAGCCAGCGGCGATGCTCAGCAAAATTTGGCAAATACACCTGCGCCGTCCGCATTCGTGTGCTAAACTTTACTCTGATAATGTAAGCATCCCAGAAAGTAGCAGGCACAATGGCCAGATTCAAGAAAGTCATGTACTACCTTGGGTTGAGTGCTGACGAAGAGTACGAACAGCCCGCCGAGGAAGGCTTTTACTATGACGAATACGACGAGGAGCCTTCCGAACCTCTTGAGCCGATCGCTCCTGCCGCCCCGTCGTACTCTGCGCCTGCCAGCGATTCGCCTGCCGGGTTCGCCCCTCTTTCTCAAGCTTCAGCCACGGTGAGGCTCATGCCGCCCCCTTCCAAGACGAAAGTCCAGATACTCACCCCTCGGACATTCCAAGAGGTCAAGGAAATCGGCGACTACCTGAAGAACGCCCAGCCCATAGTCGTGAACCTTCAGGAAACCAACCAAGAGATCTCCCGCCGCATCGTGGATTTCTCCAGCGGCGTCTGCTTCGCTCTGGGCGGCCAGATGGAGCGAGTGGCCGACTTGGTGTATCTCTTGGCCCCTCCGGATGTGGAAATAGACCCCGAAGACAGAAAGCGCTTTCAGTAGCGACCCGATAGCAACCCGAGACCGTCAGCGGCGAAATCTGCCGGCGAAACATTCTCGCGATTAGCAAATCCCGGCAGGCGAGCTTGATCTCTACAATAATCTGCTGGGCAGCCACCATCTACATGCTGATCATCTTCCTGCGGGTGATCATGAGCTGGTTCCCTATAGACCCCTACGGCACAGCCGCCAAAGGCTACCTAGTCCTCTACCGCCTAACCGAGCCGACAATGGGAGCCCTCCGCCGAGTAATACCTCCCATCAGAACCGGCCGTGTAGCTTTCGACCTAAGCGCAGTAATAATAATGTTCGCCCTACTCCTACTCCGCGTAGTGGTTTGCTAACATCCCACCCCCCCTCGTTTGCGGGCCAAAGCCAAAAAGCAATCGAGTTCCAAGGTGAGGCGGGGGAGGGTGTGTCTTTTTTTGGCGTGTCTGGTTGAACGCAAAAGCTTTCATGGCAAGCGGGTAAGTTTCAGCCAAAAAAAGATGCGCCCTTGCCCGCCGTTGCCCTAGCGAAACCTATCATAGCTTCTCTATGCAATACAACACCCTCCCATCCTCCGACTTCTCAACCCCGTCACACCCCTCAACACTGTAAAAAATCTCCACAGCCAGCACCTGCTCCGAGACAAACCACTCATGCTCCCGCACCGCCTCTTCCACATCAGCCTCCAAATCAAGAAAAACCCGAATCCTGTCTGAAACATCCAACCCGCTGTTGCGCCTGCCTTGCTGAATTATACGAACAACATGGCGCGCCACTCCCTCACGGTGCAACTCGGGAGTGACTTCAGTGTCAAGCACGATGACAGTCGCAGCATCTCGCAGCACCGCGCTGCCGCCAGACTTCTCGGTGCTTTCAGGCTGTTCAATCGCCAAAGCGAATTCTTCTGCTTCCAATCTCTCTCCGCCAACTTGCGCTGTGCCGTCAGGCAGCACTTCCCAATCGCTCTTCTTGGCTGCGGCGAAAACTGCCTGCATACGGTCTTTCAAGCGCGGCCCCAGCAGCTTCCCGTTAGGACGAAGCACAAGAGAAAAACCTTCTGGCATTTCGCTTTCAAAAACTAAGTCCTTGACATTCAACTCTTCGGAGATGAGCTGCGCCACCCCAGAATCCCCATCAGGTGAGCCTGCTGTGTCTTTTAGTTTCGGCCCCTCTAGCTTTTCGACTCCTGCCCCTGCGACGATCAGATGTTTCAAAGGTATGCGCACAGGAACTTTTGCCTGCTCGCGCACTCGCAAAGCAGTCGAGCAAACCTCTCTGGCCAAGTCCATCTGAGCAACGAGTTCTTCGTCGCCGCTCAAATCTTCAGGATCGGGCCAGCTTGCCAGATGCACGCTTTCATCGCCTGTCAGTCCCATGTATATCTCTTCGGTGATGAGCGGCAGCAGTGGGGCCAAAGTCTTGACCAGCGTGACCAGCGCGGTATAGAGAGTGTTGTAGGCCTGCTGCTTCTCGACGGCCGCTGCTCGGTTCGTCTCGCCGCCTTCCGTGCTGACCTTCGGTGCCCAGAAGCGATCTCGGCTTCGCCTGATGTACCAGTTGTTGAGAGCGTCTATGAACTCTTCCACCTGGGCACAGGCGTCCGCGAGATCGTAAGCGTCAAGGCTGCTGGTGACCGATTCCACCAGCTGGCGGGTCTTGGCCAGGATGTAGCGGTCCAGAACATGCTGAGAAGATGTGTCGTGCTCAGCCTTCACGCCGTCTGCATTGGCATAGAGACAGAAAAAGCTGTAGGCATTCCAGACGGGATACAGCAGCAGGCGAGTCACTGCTTTCATGTCTTCCTCGTTGATGCACAGGCTGCCTCCTCGCATCGTCGGAGAAGCCATGAGATACCAGCGCAGAGCATCCGCGCCTTGCGTGCTGAAGATGTATTCAGGGTCGGGGTAGTTCTTGTGGCGTTTGGAGAGTTTTGCGCCGTCGGCGGCCAGCAGCACGCCGTGCCCGATGGCGTTGCGGAAGGGCGGCGAGTCGAACAGAGCGGTGGCCAGCACATGCAGGGTGTAGAACCAGCCGCGTGTCTGATTCACATACTCCACGATGAAATCAGCCGGGAAGTGCGCTTCAAACCGCTCTCTGTTCTCAAACGGATAGTGCACTTGGGCATAGGGCATAGACCCCGACTCGAACCAGCAGTCCAGCACTTCGGGCACTCTTCGCATCTGCGACTTGCCGCTGGGATCGTCGGGGTTGGGGCGCACGAGCTCGTCTATGGAGGGGCGGTGCAAGTCGGCAGGGCGAATGCCGAAATCTGCCGCGATTTCGTCCAGGCTTCCATAGACATCAACTCGCGGGAAATCCGGATTGTCGCTGCGCCAGACAGGTATCGGCGCGCCCCAGAAGCGGTTGCGGCTGATAGACCAGTCTCTGGCGCCTTCCAGCCATTTGCCGAACCTTCCGTCGCGGACATGGTCGGGAATCCAGTTGATCTGCTGGTTGAGCTCGACCATGCGGTCTCTGATGGCAGTCACTTCCACATACCAAGAGTTCATGGCCCGATAGATGATGGGGGTGTCGGTGCGCCAGCAATACGGATAGCTGTGCTCTATGGAATCGTGCCGGAAGAGCGCACCTCGGCTGCGCAACTCGGAGATGATCGCGCTGTTGGCTTCAAAGACATTTTGCCCTTCCCACATATGCACTTCCGATGTGAAGCTGCCTTCGTCATTGACCGGCACCACCACCGCGATGCCGGCGGCTTCGCAGACCTGCTGGTCGTCTTCTCCGAAACCGGGCGCCATATGGACTATGCCAGTGCCTTCTTCGGCGGTCACGAAATCGCCTGCCAGCACTTTGAAAGCCCCCGGGGTTTCGGCGAAGAAGTCAAACAGCGGTTTATATTCGCGCTCTATGAAATCGGAGCCTTTGAGGGTGGCTATCTTGCGAGCAGTTTCGCCTTGCCTTTGGGCCATAGTCTGCTCTGAAGTCTCCGAAGCCATCGCATAGTAGCCTTCGGGAACGGCCGGCGTTCCAGCAGCTGCTTCGCCGCCCACATGCCAGATGTCATAGTGCATCTCAGGATGAACTGCTAGAGCCAAGTTGCTGGGCAAAGTCCAAGGGGTGGTCGTCCAGGCTAAGAGGCGCAGCGGGCCGGGGTCTCCTTGCTGTTCTTCCAATTCAAAGGCGACAGTGACGGCAGGGTCTTGGCGGCTGCGCGTGGCATCGTCCAGTCGGATCTCAAAGTTGGAAAGGGGAGTCTGCGCGCCCCAGGAATAAGGCATGACTCTGTATGCCTCATAGATCAGTCCCTTTTCCCAGAGCTGCCTGAAAGCCCAGATGACGCTTTCCATGTAGGAGATGTCCATCGTCTTGTAGTCGTTCGCAAAATCCACCCAGCGGGCCTGCCTGCCGACATAGCGTTCCCATTCGGCGGTGTAGCGCATGACCGATGAGCGGCAATGGTCATTGAACTCGGCTACGCCGTATTCTTGGATGCTCTTGCGTCCTGAGAGCCCCAGTTCTTTTTCCGCTTCCATCTCGGGAGGCAGTCCGTGGCAGTCCCACCCGAAGCGGCGTTCCACTCGTCTGCCCCGCATGGTCTGATAGCGAGGAATGACATCTTTCACATAGCCGGTGAGGAGATGCCCATAGTGGGGGAGGCCGTTGGCGAACGGGGGCCCGTCATAGAAGACATACTCGTTCTCGCCGCCTGCGCGCTCTTCCACCGAGCGGGCGAAAGTGTCTTCTTCTGCCCAGCGCGCCAAAATCCGCTCTTCTATGGCGACAAAGTCGGGTTTTCCTTCAACACGGGGATATAGTTGCATACTTCAGATTACCTAGATATGCCTGATAGCATTCTGAGGAAGCCGCCGTGCGAGCTTGCTGGTTCACTGCTTTCGGGTTGGCGGGTAATAGAACCCAAAATATAATGCAAACTCAGCCAAACTGGGTGATATAGGGAAAAATGGCAAAATCGAAAACTTCCGCTCAGAAGAAAGCCCCCGCTAAGCCTGCGCCGAAGAAAGCACCTGCTAAGGCGAGCACTGCGAAGGCAAAGACAGCTTCTGCGAAGAAGACCCCTACCAAGGCCGCTCCTAAAGCATCTGCCAAGAAGACTCCCGCCAAGGCCGCTCCTAAAGCATCTGCCAAGAAGACTCCCGCCAAGGCTGCTCTTAAGTCATCAGCCAAAAAAGCTGCTTCAGCGAAAACCACTTCTTCCAAAGCTGCCCCAGCTAAAGCTGCTCCAAAGGCATCTGCCAAAAAAGCTGTTCCTGCCAAAGCCGCCTCTGCCAAGACTACTCCAAAGGCATCTGCCAAAAAAGCCGCTTCAGCTAAAAAAGCTGCTTCTGTCAAAGCCGCCTCAGCTAAGGCTGCTCCGAAGGCATCGGCTAAGAAAGCCGCCTCTGCCAAAGCTGCCTCAGCGAAATCGACTGCCAAACCAGCAGCAAAAGCAGCAACAAAGCCATCTGCCAAGAAAGCCGCGCCTAAACCAACCGCCGCAGCAGCAACCAAAGCCAGTGCGTCCAAACAGAAGCCGGCATTTGATAAGAAATTCCTAGATCGTCAAGTCAAGCTGCTCATGGCCGAGCGTGAGAAATACATTCAGTCGTCTGTGAATCTGGAAACCGAAGCCCAGCAGCTTTTGGAGACCCGTGAGCAAGGAGATGTGCAGTTTGACGAAGAATCCGCCCAAGGCGACAGCTGGGCGATTGAGCGTGAGCAAGATCTCATCTTGAGTGCAGGAGCGCGGGCGACAGTGGAGAAGATAGACGCAGCTTTGTCTCGCATTGAAAAAGGCACTTACGGTATTTGCCAAAGAACCGGCAAGCCTATTCCCATAGCTCGCCTTAAGGCGATACCTTGGGCGACCGAGCGAGTGGAGCAGCGAGCCACAGGGCTGCTGTTGCGGTAATGGCAGAAAACGAGGGGGGCGCGGGGAAATGCCACACTGCTCTAGGCAATAAAGCACGGCGAATGAACTTTTTGATTCTCGCAGCCACAGCCGCTGTCTGGCTGGGGCTTGACCAGCTCACCAAGCAATGGGCTCTCTCGGCTCTTTCGGACGGGCCGAACCATGTCATCGGGCCAGTATCTTTCCGTTTGGTCTTCAACAGCGGTTCGGCTTTCGGCATCAACGCGTTGTCAGGTTTGTGGCTGGGACTTCTGGCCATAGTCGTGGTGGGATTTTTGCTCTTCTACAGCCGCAACCTGCCGAGCAAAGCTATGACAGTCCTGCTCGGCCTGGTGATAGGCGGGGCTTTGGGAAACCTGACAGACAGAATCTTCAGAGCCGGCGACGGGTTCATGTCCGGCAGGGTGGTGGATTTCATAGATCTCTCCCGATGGCCTGTTTTCAATCTTGCCGACAGCGGCATAGTGGTAGGGGCTATCGGGGCGGCGTTCATGGGTAGCCGCATGTTTGAAAAACAGAAGAGCAGGGAGCCGGCGGGAGCAGAGGCTGGCGATACTACGGAAGCCGAGATTGGCAATACTGCTGAAACCGAGGCTGGCGATGTGCGCAACCTGCTCTCCGCAGAACTGCAGCGACCTGAAGCCGGCAATACTCCAGAAGGCGAGGTAGGCGATGTCCAATCCAGTCAGCATTGAAGTGCCCGCCTCACTTGAAGGCGAAAGGCTAGACCGCTCTTTGGCTCTTCTGCTTTCCATAAGCCGATCCCAAGCTTCCAAACTCATCACCGAAGGCAGCGTGCAGCACAAAGGCAAAACTCTCACCGTGCCGGCAACGCGCCTCGCATCAGGGACAACCCTGCGAATAGACGCATCAGCTTTGGAAAATCTAAGCCCCAAGCTGGTGGCCGACCCGGATGTCCCCGTCGAAGTCATCCATGAAGACACCGACCTGCTGGTTCTGGAAAAAGCCCCGAATGTGGTAGTCCACCCCGGTTCCGGCAATGCCACTGGCACTCTTGTAGCCGGACTGCTGGCTAGGTTCCCCGAAATCGCCAGGGTAGGCGAGCCAGACCGCCCCGGCATTGTGCATCGCCTAGATAAAGGCACCAGCGGACTTATGGTAGTCGCCCGAACCAGCAAGACTTACGAGTCCCTGGTAGAGATGTTCTCAGAGCACAAAGTCCGAAGAGAATACCTGGCCTTGTGCCATGGCGTGCCACAAAACGATCAAGGCACCATAGACGCCCCCATAGGCCGCTCCGCCCGAAGACCCACCGAAATGACAGTCACAGCCAACGGCAAGGAAGCCATAACCCACTACGAAGTAGTAGAACGCCTAGCCGATGCCGCCCTCATAAAATGCCAGCTAGAAACCGGCAGAACCCACCAAATCCGAGTCCACCTAGCCGCCATAGGCCACCCCCTCCTAGGCGACACAACCTACAACAAGCAATCCGCCACCAAAGACCTCCCCAAAAATCTGACGCAAGACCCCCCTCATAACCTCCCTGAAAACATCCTCTTAACCCGCCCCGCTCTCCACAGCTCCCACATAGCCCTAACTCACCCCACAACCTCCCAACCTCTAGCTTTCTCATCCTCTTTGCCAAATGATCTTGCAAGACTCACGAGACAGATCAGGCGTTAAAGAAGTGCTCATGATGGCACATTCATAGCTCTGAAATAGTAGTTTCATACGGTCGTATCTGGTATTCTCAATTTATGAAAGAAACATCTGGCATCAAGCTGATAGCAGTAATCCACGAAGCGGAGGAAGGGGGCTACTGGGCTGAGGTTCCTTTTTTGGAGGGCTGCGTGTCAGAGGGCGACACTTGGAACGAGGCTAGGGACAATATTGCTGAGGCAGCTTCGGGCGTGGTCGCTGCTATGCGGGAGCGATTGGCAAACGGCACTGCCCCTGGATTCCCTTCTCTGCCGGAGGGGTTTTCGTTGGATGTCTCACCAGATGAGAGGGAGTATGCCTCGGCCGTCCTGCATAATTTCTATCAGATCTGGGAAGACTCTTTCGGCGGCGAGCTTCGCAGCATCTGTTCAGGGCAGAAAACTGCCATGTATGGGGAAATCATGGTGTGAAAAGCGTCAGTGGAAAAAACCTCTGCAAGCTTCTGCACAAGCAGGGGTGGGCACTGAACAGAATCAGCGGAAGCCACCATATTTACGATCCGCCTGAAAGCTTAGCTCACCTCAAATCCGTCTCAGTTCCTGTGCATGGCAACAGAGACCTGCGAGCCGGCACCCAATCAGCAATTATGAAGGCTTCGGGTATCAAACCCGAGGACTTGTAGAAAATACTCAATCACTCCAGCCAGGGGATTTCGCCTTTGGACATTCGGGTTATGTCGGCTAGGGTTAGGGAGCCGAGCAGGTCTCGCATCTGATCGCCCACATAGGCCCAGACTGAGAGGAGCACGCAGCGGCCTTCGTGGTCGCAGGCTCCGTCTGTGTGGGGCTGGGCGAAATCGCCTGCCACGATGGGGCCGTCCACTGCGCCTACGATTTCGCTGAGCGTGATCTGTTCTGCTGGGCGGGCCAGCAGGTAGCCGCCGCCCACGCCTCGCTTGGAGATCACCAGCCCTGCGCCTTTTAGGGCGAGCAGAATCTGCTCTAAGTAGGGCTGAGGCAGACAGGTGCGCTCGGCTATGTCGCGAGTGGCGGTGGGGGAGCCTTCGGAATGCAGCGACAGCGATAGCAGGGCGCGACAGGCGTAGTCGCCGCGTGTGGAGACTTTCATGGCGACTGCTCCGTCGCTGTGAGGCCCGCTTCTAGGACAGCGTCGCGCTCCATTTTTGTGAATACCGCCTTTGCAATTCTGTCGTCTCTTCTTTTGCCTATGCTAGACGGGCTGACTGCCCAAAGGAAGAACTGCTGGAGAAACAGCAGAAAAACGCCAAGACTTCTGCTGAGAGGGTAATCTCATAATTGATGAAGCAGTCAAAAAATCCAACCGCCGACCCAACGGACAAACCAGTTTCAGACGGCGAAGGCGCAGTCTTGCAGACGCAGGTTATCCAGAGCGATGCCGGCCTGATCCCAGAATCCCAGGACGATACCATTGAGCAGCCTGCCAAGGTTATGCGTCTCGGCGGGATGCTGCGCCAGCTGCTTGCCGAAATCCGCGCCGACCCTCTGGACGAGCTGAGCCGCGGCCGGTTGCGTGAGATATATGAGGCATCTGTAGCCGAGCTCAGCGCATCAGTCTCGGAAGATCTGCAAAACGAGTTGGAACGCCTTACCAGCCCCTTTACAGACGAAACGCCTCCGACCCGCGACGAACTCCGTGTTGCCAAAGCGCAGCTCGTGGGATGGCTGGAAGGTCTCATCCAAGGCATTCAAGCAACGCTGTTCGCACAGCAAGTGGCAGCGCAGAATCAGCTCGCCAATATGCGTGCGCCCTTGCCTCCAGGCAGCCAGCACCGCGAGCTCCCAGAACCCCCGGGCACATACCTCTAGCGTAAAAAACAGACTGACCGACAATGCCAGACTCCTTCGCTCATCTGCATGTCCATACGGAGTATTCCCTCCTAGACGGGGCGTCCAGACTGAGCGAACTGGTCGACGCGGCAGCCAAAGACGGCCAGCCCGCTCTGGGAATAACCGACCACGGCAACATGTACGGCGTGGTGGAATTCTACAGAGCTTGCCACGACAGAGGCATCAAGCCCATCATCGGCACAGAAGCCTACATGGCCCACGATCACCGCAAGGAACGCCCAGTGCGCCGAGGCAAAGTAGACGACACAGGAGGATCAACTTCGCAAGGAGCCAAGCTCTACTACCACCTCACCTTGCTGGCCGAGAACGAGATCGGCTACAAAAACCTCATCCAAGTGGCCTCCAGAGCATTCTTGGAGGGCTACTACTACAAGCCCAGAGTGGATTGGGAAGTCCTGAGCCAGCACTCTGAAGGGCTTATCGCCACGACGGGATGCCTGGGCAGCCATGTCAATCAAGCCCTCATGCAGGGAACGCCGAAGCAAGCCTTGGGATACGCCAGCCGATTGCGAGACATTTTCGGCAAAGAGAGCTTTTTCGTAGAACTCCAAGATCACGGCATCCCCGCCCAGCACGAAAATTTGAAAAACCTGCTGGAAATCGGCCGCCGACTGGAAGTGCCCCTGCTGGCAACGAATGACACTCACTACACCCACCGCTCCGATGCCGTCTCTCACGATGTGCTGCTGTGCGTGCAGACAGGCGCGCATGTGGCCGACGAGAACCGCCTCAAGTTCCACGGCGACCAGCACTATCTGAAATCGGCAGACGAGATGCGCAGATTGTTCAAAGAGCTGCCTCAAGCCTGCGACAATACTCTCCAGATCGCAGAGCGATGCGATGTGGAAATCAAATTCGGCGAACCGCAGCTGCCCGCCTTCCCGCTTCCCGAAGGCACAAACTCCGAAGACGACTACCTTCGCGACCTCACCTTGAAAGGGGCCAAGAAACGCTGGGGCGAAAGAATTTCAGACGAGATAGCCGATCGCCTCAGCTATGAGCTGAAAGTCATCTCAGACATGGGATTTTCCGCTTACTTCTTGATCGTCTGGGATCTCGTGCGCCATGCCAAAGAGCAGAACATCAGAGTCGGCCCCGGCAGAGGGAGCGCGGCAGGCAGCGCGGTGTCGTATTGCTTGGGCATCACCGATCTGGATCCGATCCGCTACGACTTGCTGTTTGAGCGCTTCTTGAATCCCGGCCGCCGCCAGATGCCAGACATAGATATAGATTTCGACTCCCGCTACAGAGACGAACTGATCCGCTATCTTTCCGACTTCTATGGCCGCGAACAAGTGGCGCAGATAATCACCTTCGCCCGAATCAAAGCGCGCCAAGCCGTGCGAGATTCCGCCAGAGTGCTGGGATTTCCCTATGCGCTCGGAGACAAACTCGCCAAAGCCATCCCGCCGCTGATTTTGGGGCGCGACACCCCCCTGCATGCCTGCTTTGAGGAGAAAGAAGGCTACAAGGCCGGCTTTGACAAAGCGGGCGACTTGCGCGCCATCTACAGCGAAAACGAAGAAGCCCGTCAAGTCATAGATGCCGCCATGGGACTTGAAGGGCTTTGCCGCCAAGACAGCATCCACGCGGCTGCGGTCGTGCTGACCAAAGAGCCGATCACCGACTACATGCCTATTCAGCGCAAACCGGCCAGCGGCGAAGATCCGGACGATGCTCCTATCATCACTCAGTTCGAGATGGGCGCAGTTGAGGATATGGGCTTACTGAAGATGGACTTGCTGGGCCTGCGCAACTTGGACATAGTCAGCGACACGCTGAAGATCATCGCTCGCACCAAAGGCAGCGAACTAGCGATAGAAGACATCCCCCTGGACGACGAGCAGACTTTCGAGCTTCTGCGCCAGGGCGACACCACCGGTGTGTTCCAGCTGGAAAGCTCCCCGATGCGCGTTCTCATGCGCTCCTTGGCGCCGACTGAATTTGAAGACATCGCCGCCCTGGTTGCTCTCTACCGACCCGGCCCGATGGAAGCAAAAATGCACGAAGCCTACGCCAATCGCAAAAACGGACGCGAGGAAGTGAAGTATCTCCACCCAGATGCCGAAGAAATCCTGCAAGAAACCTACGGCTTGATGATCTATCAGGAATCCATGATGCGCATAGCCCAGAAATTCGCCGGCTACAGCTTGGAAGACGCCGACAGCCTCCGCAAGGCCTGCGGAAAGAAAATACGCGAAGTGATGAGAAAGGAAAGAGAGAAGTTCGTGGAAGGCTGCGCGAGGGAGGGCTACGGCGAGCAATTAGGCAAGCAGTGGTGGGAGATCATAGAGCCGTTCGCCGACTACGCCTTCAACAAGAGCCACTCCTACTCCTACGGAATGCTCGCGTATCAGACCGCCTACCTCAAGGCCAACTATCCTGTGGAATATTTCGCCGCTCTGCTAACCAGCGGCAAGACCGATCAAGACCGCACGCGAATCTACCTGGCCGAGTGCCGACAGAAGGGCATCTCAGTTTCGCTTCCCGACATCAACCGCTCCGAGGTGGATTTCTCAGTTGTGAGCCAGCCTGATGGCGCCGACGGCATTTCGTTCGGACTGTCCGCCGTTCGCAACATAGGCACAGTGCACTCCGAAATGCTCATCCAAGAACGCAGCGAAAACGGCCCGTTTGAGAGCTTTCACGATTTCGCGGAGAGAGTGCCGAAGATGTGCCTCAACAAGCGAATGGTGGAATCGCTCATCAAAGCCGGCAGCTTCGACGCCCTCCCGCACAACAGAGAAAGCCTCATGGCAGCTTTTGAAGCAATCATCGAGAACTCTGTGCAAAATCGTGATGCCCAGGATCGCGGCTTCGTGTCGCTTTTCGGAGAAGAAAGCGAAGCTGTGAGACCGTCTATTCCTTCGCTGCCCGAAAGGCCCGAACAGCGACTGCATGACGAAAAAGAAATGCTCGGTCTCTACATCAGCAGCCATCCCTTGGACGGCTATGAGAGAGCCATGCGGCAAAAAAGCACAGTTTCGTTTGCGGAACTTCTGGAAACCTCAGACGGCTCCAGTCACACCGTGGCTGGAATGCTCACTTCTGCTAGCGTGCGCACCACTCGCAACAACACCACCATGCTCACAGGCACATTGGAAGATTTTGAGCGCACCGTCGACATAGTCGTCTTCTCGGGAACCTACGACAAGTTCCAAGATGTCCTCGTAGAAGACAACGCTGTGGCTGTTTCAGGCCGTGTCGACCGCAGCCGCGATTCGTTCCAGCTCATCGTCTCCTCCGCCGAGAAGCTGCCTGCTCCGGCGAAGCAAGCTCCTGCGGCTTGCGTTCATTGCGGCGAAGAGAGCCTGTCGCCAGACAGCCTTGACGCTCTCAAAGATTTTCTCTGGGAGAACCCCGGCGAAGTAGATCTGCTGCTCAACCTGGGCGGCGGATCGCTGCTGGCTACTTCCAGGCAAGTCAGCGAGGAAGCTTTGACAGAAATTCCGAAGCTGCTGGGGGAGTGTAGCGTGAGCCGGATCTAGCAGCCCCTCAGGCTGCGGCAGCCTCCAAAATGTGAACTCCGCAGGACGAGCCCAAGCCGATCACATGGGTGAGTCCGACTTTGGCATCGGGGATCTGGCGGTCGCCAGCTTCGCCGCGCAGATGAGTGGACACTTCAAACACATTGGCGATGCCGGTGGCCCCGATCGGGTGCCCTTTGGAGATGAGACCGCCTGAGACATTCACAGGCATAGAGCCGTCTCGATAGGGCGCGCCTGAATCTATGAAATCTCCGGCCCCGCCTGTCTCGCATAGCTGCAAGTTGTCGTAGTGGATGAGCTCGGCTGTGGCGAAGCAGTCGTGCAGCTCCACCAAGTCCAGATCTTCAGGCCCGATGCCGGCTGCCTCATAGGCGGCTGCAGCCGCATTGCGGGTGAGAGTATTCACATCCGGCTGGACTTGGCCTCCCTCCACATAGGGGTCGGTTGTGAGCACTGAAGCTGAAATTTTCACAGCGCGCCTCTGCTGCTCAGAAGAAAGCGAGCGCAGTTTCTCGCCGCTTATCACAACGGCAGCGGCTGCGCCGTCGCCAGTGGGGCAGCACATGAGCAAGGTGTTGGGGTAAGAGGTCATCGGCGATTCCATGATCTCTTCCAGAGAAAACTCTTTCCGGTATTGGGCCAGCGGATTCATCGTGGAATGAGCGTGATTTTTGTGCGCGACCTTGGCGAATTGCTCAAAGCCCACGCCGTCGTTCTCATAGGCGTATTTCATGCCGGCTTGAGCGAACACGCCGGGCATCGTGTTGGTGCCCAGAATTCCGTCTGCCGACATCACAGAGCCGTAGCGTCCCGATGGTTCGTACACATTTTCTTCGGCACGGCGAGAAGCCCCTGCCAGCAGACCCATCTTGCCCATCTGCTCCACCCCCACAGCCAAGCCCATCTCGGATTCTCCTGCCTTGATAGACATGATGACCGTCCGCAGCGCGGTGGCGCCTGTGGCGCAGGCGTTGGACACATTGTAGACAGGTATCCCCGTCTGGCCTATCTGGTCTTGAAGCTGCTGGCCCATGCCTGCGCTGGCTTGGAAAAGCGATCCGCAGGCCAGAACATCCATGTCGGTAATTCCGACTCCGCCGTCGTCCAGCGCGCCTAGAGCGGCTTGCGAGGCCAAGTCGACGGCATCCATATCGGAGTGTCTTCCGAAAGGCGTCATGTGGGTTCCGAGTATCCAAAGGTCGTCGCTCATTTGCTTGCTCCTCTCCTTGTGGCTGCTTCTTGGCGGATGCTTCTTAGTGAATGCTTGCGGGGTCTATTGCTCTTTGCTATCCGAGCGGCTCAAAACCGAAAGCTATGCATTTCGTGCCTCTATCGTCTTCGCCGGCTTCGTATGTCGCCAGAGCGACCCGCATCCCTAATGTAACATGCTCGGGATCGGCCGGAGTGTTTATTATGTTGGTGCGCACCGATGTGCCGTCATCTGTTTTGACGATGGCCGAAACATAGGGCACAGGAATCGTGGGCGCAGCGCGGTGCACGATGGAAAACGCTTCCAGAACGCCTTGCGATGCCACCTGCGCTTTTGAGAAAGAACGCCCTCCGCAGCTGGCGCAGGCGTTGCGTCTGTCGAAGAAGCGCGCTCCGCAGCTATCGCACTGGTGGGCTAGCAGGAAAGGAGGATCGGAGAGATTCAGGTAGTCGACTATGGGGATCTGCTCGGGGGCAGTGCTATTTTCAGTCATCGTGTTGCTTTAGCCCGAAAACTTGACGAGGTCTTCTTTGCGGACCCAGCCGTGAACGATGAGGCTGTCGCCGCGGGCGGCTTTGACTTTTGAAAACAGATCGTCAGCGCCGTTCTCCGCCGAACCGTTCTTGGCTGAGTATCGCCAGACAGTGGCAGTCTCGCTGCAGCCTTTCACGCGGAAGTCTCTGCGGCTGTAGGCCGATTCTTCAATGCCGAAGCGCTTGGCCAGCCTTGTGCCCCAAGCGCGGTCTTCGCCGTTCGGGTCGTAGCCGGGGCGAGGCACTATGTCTTCAAGCCTCCAAAACACTTCGTAGCAGTCGGGTTCTTGGAAGCAGGCCCCCACCAGCACATCCTCCTCAGGGAAGGAGATCAAAGCCCGCTTGAACTGCTCGGCTGTCAGACCTCGCATGACTGTGCGGCATTTGCTGTAGCAGGCCACCGACCCGAATCCCGCTACTATGCTCGGCGTTCCGCCGATGCGATCCAATGTGAAGAAAGAAAATCCCTTCAGGCGATCGTTTTCGCGGCCGAGAGCCACGAGCACCCATCTTTCTTTTTCCGATTCTAAGAACTCCAGAGACACCGGTTCGTCCGTTGTGTCGCACAAGTCGTACATCGCTTGGAGATCGTCTTCTGTCAACTCCAAGCAGTCTTTGGTTTCAAACTGAATAGCCATTTCAATTAGTCTACTCTGTCGGGGCGAGGCTCGTGCAGGCTGAGGCGGTCGAGCTTTGCGGCCAGCTCTTCGCTGGAATCCGCAGGCAGATCGCAGACCGAGTTCTGGCAGACGAAAGCCGCAGCTGCAGAGGCACGGCCTTCCCACAGAGGCGAGTCGAGCGGATCGCCCCACGAGAGCACGGAGTGAGGCAGATATCTTGCATGCGCAGTCGCTACCAGATCCTTTCTGTCTCCGGTTATGACGATTTCGCTAGGAGGCGAGCCCATGAGATCGGCAGCACCCAGCAGATGTCCGAACGCCGAAGGGATTTGCTTCAAGAGATGCATGGAGCTTTGGAGGATGGCAGCAGCTTGCTGGATGTAGCGAGGATCGTGGCAGAGGCGATGCAGACGGATCAGGGCTGCGCAGGCCGCGCTGTTGGCTGAAGGCAGGGCGTTGTCCATAGTGTCTTTGGGCCGCACCACCAGCTTCTCGGCATCCGAGCCTGTGGTGAACAGAGCGCGGAGACTCTGCTGTGATGCTTCTTCGGCTGTTGCATCCTTCTGGATTTCTGCGTCGGCGAAGAGTTCCAGCATGTCGTCAGCGCAGCTTTCGGCCTCTTCAAGCCACCGCTTCTGACCAGTGGCTTCGTAAAGTCGGGTGAAGGCATCGCAAAGATCCGCATAGTCGGCCGCATAGGCAAGGTAGCGGGCATCGCCAGTAGATTCCTGCCACGCTCGCAGCCACCGACCGTCTTCTCTTCGCAGGTTATCGCACAGGAATTCCGCGTTGGCAATAGCTGCTTCCAGCCACTCGCCATTGGCGGTGGCAGCAGCGGCTTCGGCGAGAGTTGCCAGCATGAGAGCGTTCCACTCTGTTATGACTTTGTCGTCCAGACCCGGCGGAACGCGACCCTCGCGATGCTTGAGCATGGCTTCACGAGCTTTCTCTACTTCTGGCGGACGGAGGATGTCTCCTCGCTGAGGCCGCCACAGTATGTTCGCCCCTTCAAAGTTGCCCTGCTGTGTAGCCCCGTACCAAGAAATGACTTTTTCAGCCGCAGAACCCAATCCTGCTTTCTCCAGCACCTCCTTGATCTCTGCCAACGACCAAACATAAAATTTGCCTTCTTCGCCTTCAGAGTCTGCGTCTCGCGCAGAGTAGAACCCCCCAGCCGAATGGCGCAGGTCTCGCAGAACATAACCGATGGTTTCTTCCACCACATGCAAATACCTAGGTTTGCCGGTGATCTGCCAGAGGTGAAGCCCCAGCCGCGCCAGCAGAGCATTGTCATAGAGCATCTTCTCAAAGTGAGGCACCAGCCATTGGCGATCCACGCTGTAGCGGGCAAAGCCGCCCCCCAGATGGTCGTAAATTCCCCCAGAAGACATGCAGTCAAAGCTGTTTTCCACCATCTGCAGCAGATCAGTGTCGCCCGTGCGCCAATAGACCCGCAGCAGCAGTTCCAAATTCATAGTCTGAGGAAACTTAGGCGCCATCCCGAACCCGCCCCAAGCCGGGTCGTAGCGCGCCCGCAAAGACATCACGGCCCCATTTATGAGATCCTCCATGAAAGCAGGAGAGCCAAAGCCATCGTCAGCAGAGCTGCCAGCAATCTCGAAGTCATCATCCGCTCGGATGCCTCCTGCCAATTTCCGCCTATCCGAACCCCCACTGCCACCCCGCCCCAATTCCTGAGTTTCCAACGACCTCCGCACAGCCTCAGTAATCTTCTCCGCCTGCTCCACAAACTCGCTCCGCTGCTCCCGCCAAGCCTCAGCCACCCGAGCCATGATCTGCCTGAATGAAGGCATCCCCTGCCGAGGCTCAGGCGGAAAATAAGTGCCGCAAAAAAACGGATGCCCCTCAGGAGTAAGAAACGCAGTCATAGGCCACCCCCCATGCCCCGTCATAGCCGTAGTCGCCTCCATATAAATAGCATCCACATCAGGCCGCTCCTCCCGATCCACCTTCACATTCACAAAAAGCTCATTCATCTCCCCAGCAGTAACCGGATCCTCAAACGACTCATGAGCCATAACATGACACCAATGACAAGCCGAATACCCCACAGACAACAAAACAGGCCGATCCAACTCCCGCGCCACCCCAAAAGCCTCCTCCCCCCAAGGAAACCACTCCACAGGATTCCCCGCATGTTGCCTAAGGTATGGACTACCCTCACCCGCCAACCGATTCATATACCCCAAAAAGTCTAGTGAAAAAAAGCCCCACCCCACCCCCAGCCACAAAAGCACCCACCCCCTCCACAAAAACCAAGTGCCAAACCCCAAGCCACCCTCCACCCCCACCCCACCAAGAAAAAGAAAAGCCAAAAAAGCACCAGCAAGGCAGGGGACGGCATGTCTTTTTTGGCGGCATTAGCGGTTGAGCCCAAAAGCCTTCCTAGCAAACAGGGTAGCTTCAAGCCAAAAAAGATGTGCCGTTTCCTGCCAGCCTCCCCAAGCTAATCTATAAAAGAATGATAAAAACTTGGATAACAGGCAGCCGCCCAAGAACCCTAACAGCCGCAATAGCCCCGGTACTAGTAGGAACCTCAATAGCACTAGACGAGTCCATTGATGTTTGGCGATTTATCCTAACGCTTGCCGTCTCCCTCACCTTGCAAATAGCCGTAAACTACGCCAACGACTACAGCGACGGCATCAAAGGCACCGACCAATCAAGAACAGGCCCCCCGCGCCTAGTAGCCTCCAAAGCCGCCACCCCCAACCAAGTCCTAACAGCCGCCGTCATATCCTTCACAGCGGCAGCGACCCTAGGCCTGATCCTAGCCATCTGGACAACCCCCTGGCTAATCCCCATAGGAGCCACAGCCATAGCCGCCGCCTATTTCTACACCGGCGGCAAACACCCCTACGGCTACGCCGGCCTAGGAGAGTTATCAGTAATGCTGTTCTTCGGATTAGTAGCCACAGCAGGCACCGCCTACATCCAAACCGAAGAGATCACACTCCTAGCCGTAATCTGCGGCATAGGCATAGGTTCAGTAGCCTGCGCCTTGCTGACGGCAAACAACCTCCGCGACATAACAGCCGACCGCGAAGCCGGCAAACGCACCCTGTCGGTCATCATCGCCGACCGCTGCGGCAGAAAATGGTCGAGAAGTCTCTATCTGCTCTTTTGGATAATAGCTGCTGGTGCCGTAATAGCCGCCGACATCATCGCCCGCCCTTGGGCATTCCTAGGTCTATTAGCTCCTTTGCTAGCCGTCATCCCAGCCCGCCGCGTCCTAAAAGGCGAGGATGCCAACCCGATGATTCTCCAAGCCACTGGCGCGCTTTTGGCAATTTACGGAGTCACCTTCGCTGTAGGCCTGGCACTGGGCTAGCACTGGGCGGCAGCTAAGTTCGGCTGGCCGACACCATCTGAGCAATCCCCAAGCTCAAAGAGCGGCGAGCGGCATCGGCAAACCCCGCTTCGCGCAAGTCGGCTTCAAGCTGCTCCGGATCAGGCAGGAGAGCCAAAGAGTCCGGCAGATATTCATAAGCCGATTTTTCTGAGAGGATTCTGCCCGCTATAGGTATGAAGGAACGGCTGTAAAGACGATGCCCCGTCCGCAGCAGCCAAGCATCAGGTTCGTCAAGTTCCAGCAAAACCAGTCGTCCGTGAGGAACGAGCACACGGGCTGCTTCAGCCAGCAGCGGCTTCATAGAAACGAAATAACGCATCGCGAAACCGCAGATCACGCCCTGCGCCGTTGCATCTCCCATAGGCAGCCGCAGGCAGTCTGCTATTACCACAGGCACAGCTTTGTCTGTTTGTCCGTCTGTCTGCTCTGCTATTGCTTTGCCTTGAATCGGATGCCGCAGCATCTGCTCTGAAATGTCCGCCCCGACAGGTTTCATGTCTGACCTCAGCAGCTCTCTGGAAAGCGCGCCTGTGCCGCAGGCTAAGTCCAGCACGGTGCTGCCAGGCGACAGATGCAGACCGGCTACAGCCTTTCGCCTCCAGCCAGCGTCCAAGCCTAGGCTCAATACACGGTTCATCAAGTCATAGCGAGAAGCTATCCGATCGAACATGTCTCGCATCGATGCGGTGCGAGAGCTTTGTGCCGTGCTGTCGGAAAAGCTGCTGCCAGAAGAACTGCTTTCAGCTTTGATTGCTGGGTTCATCGGAACCAGATGCGCTGGTAGCTGCTGCTCTGGCGGTTCAGCAGCAGGGCCAAAATTGCTATAGCTATGGCCAACGCGAAGATGACGCCGAAACCGCTGGTCAGCAGCAGCCAGACGGTTATGGCGACATTGAAAACTGCGGTGACTACGGCAGCGTAATATCCTCGTTTACGCTCGTTGGAAACCCCCAATGCGCCGATTATGAACCCAGCAGTGACGACGAGAAACGCCAATGAGCGAACGCTGCCGAACAGAATAGCGAAAACCGCTTCCAGATACATCAAGTATGTGGCGATCAGCAGTGTTTGCGGCAAACTCGTGTTGATCCACTTGAATCTTCGCATTTTCCTAGTTTGCCTGTTCCTGCCGTAGTTTCAAATCTCAGCAAGCAATATCGGCTCTGTAGGCACGATTGACTTGCGCCAGCCGAAAGCCCAGCTTTTGATAAATCCTGTTGGCTGGGGCGTTGTCGGATTCCACATAGAGCATCCCAGTGGTCATGCCCCGCTGGTGATGCAGATACTCCAAGCCGGCATGAGTGAGCGGCAACCCCAGCCCTCGGCCTGCGAAGTCGGGATCCACCGCAATAGCGTATATCTCGCCGACGGGCGGGTCGTCGTGCACCTTCGTCCAGCAGAAGCCGGCTATGCGTCCATCCGCCTCCAGTATCAAAAAACCTTCAGGGTCATACCAAGGCTCAGCAAACCTCTCATGCAGCCCCTCGGATGCGAGGCGACCCTGCTCGGGATGCCAAGCAAAAGCCCGGCTGTTCACACGCAAAAACTCTTCTTCGTCGGCTTGCCCATATGGTCGCACCCGATACCCTTTGCTTTCAAGCTCCTCATGCCCGCCGGTCAACTCTGCAGGCAATCCCACTTCTAGCCTCCACAAATCCCGATACGGGCGAAAGCCCGCCTGCGCCAACCGCGCATCGTCCCCGATTTCAACATTCTGCACCCATAGCTGAGTTCTGCCGCCGCCGTTTTCAGCCACCTCCTGCTTCAGCCGCTCAGCGAAATCCCGCAAATCGCTTCCCGGCCCTGCTTCGCCGGTCCAGTCGAACGACGGGTCGGCGGATTCAGCAGCCAGATTCATGCCGAGCAGCCCCTGTCTGGCGCGCTGATGTCATTGCTTCGCATGTCTCCAACCTACCTAAATGGCTTCATAATGCTCCGTTGGTCTCCCTGAAGCTGCCGAAACTCCGCCCTAGAACCCGACTGTCATCAGCAAATTAGGTAGCGTGAATGCTATGGGAAAGCCGCGAAGTCCCCAAGGGCGGGCGCGAGAAGCCAACCGCCGGCTGACAGAGGAATATCCCGATGTCGCTTGCGCTTTGGATCATCGCGATGCGTTTGAATTGCTGGTGGCTACCATTTTGTCGGCTCAATGCACCGACAAGAGGGTGAATATGGTCACGCCTGTGCTGTTCGGGCGATTCGGCACGGCTGAAGAGCTCGCGGCAGCCCCGCTTTCGGAGGTGGAGGAAATCATCCACTCCACGGGTTTCTACCAGAACAAAGCCCGCAACATAGTGGCTATGGCTCAGCGGCTCGTGGAAGCGCATGACGGGGAGGTGCCGACTGCCATGAGCGATCTCAAAAATCTGCCGGGAGTGGGGCGCAAGACAGCCAATGTGGTGCGCAGCGTGGCGTTTGAGCTGCCGGGGCTGCCTGTGGACACCCATGTCAGCCGCCTTTCCCAGCGCATGGGCATGACGGAAGAGACCGACCCTGTGAAAATAGAGATGGCTCTGAACCCTATGGTGCCCGCAAGAGAAAGAGGCGACTTCAGCCTTCGTCTGATCTTGCACGGCCGGCAGATTTGTCACGCCCGTAAGCCGACTTGCATGGGGTGCGTCTGCCAAGACTTCTGCCCCTCGGCCTTCAAGTTTGAGCCGGTTGGCAAAGCGACCACTGCCAAAGCCGCTAGCTCCAAAGCCGCTGCGAAGAAAGCGTCTGTCTGAGCCATGCTGACGCGTATAGACCTCAGAGGCGAGAGTATAGACGAACTCGCTGCCTCAGCTTTTGAAACCCCCGCTCTGGAGGAGTCCAGACAAACCGTGCGGGAAATCATCAAAGATGTCCGCAGCAGAGGCGATGTCGCCTTGCGCGAGCTGGCGAAGAAATTTGACGGCACCGAAATAGACGCCATCGCTGTGCCGCCGTCAGCGATTTCAGCCGCTGCTAATTCAGTGCCGGCCAAGCTAGCCGACTCCTTGAAAGCTGCCGCTAATCGCATCACCGAATACCAACGCTCGCAGCTTCAGCAGCCTCGCACTCATCTAGCAGACGGCATCGCCGTGACAGACAGATCAGTGGCGGTGAAGTCTGCTGGCTTGTATGTGCCGGGCGGCAAGGCTGCCTATCCCTCAACCGTGCTGATGACAGCCATTCCAGCCAGAGTCGCCGGCGTGGAAAGCATCGCCATATGCGTGCCCCCTGATGCCACAGGAAAAGTTTCGCCCGCCACACTAGCAGCAGCCGAAATCGCAGGTGTCGACATCGTCTATCGGATCGGAGGGGCTGGCGCGATAGCGGCATTGGCTTACGGCACCGAAAGCGTCGCTCCGGTGGATGTCATAGCAGGGCCGGGCAACATCTATGTCGCCTTGGCGCAGCAAGAGGTTGCCGGATTGGTTGGGATAGCTTCAGGCTTTGCCGGCCCGTCGGAGATCGCCGTCATCGCCGACCGCTCTGCCTCGCCTGAGTTCGCAGCAGCCGATTTGCTGACCCAAGCCGAACACGGCCCTTCTGGCAGAGCTTGGCTGATTTCGCCTTCAGAAGAGGTCTTGCAAAATGTCGAACAAGCTCTTGCCGAGCAGCTGGCAGCCAGCCCCAGGCGAAGCGAAGCGGAAGCCACCCTGAGCGAAAGCGGCTACGGCGTGCTCGTGGACGACATAGAAACAGCAGTAGAAGCAGCCAACAGGCTTGCCCCAGAACATGTGCAGCTTATGTGCGCCGATGCCGAAAATCTAGCGCAGAGCATTCGCAACGCCGGTGCCGTTTTCTTCGGCGCCTTCTCGCCTGCGGTCATCGGCGACTATATCGCCGGCCCCTCGCATGTTCTCCCCACAGGCGGAACGGCCCGCTTTGCGAGCGGATTGCAGCCGACCGACTTCCAAAAGCGCCTGCACACTATTTCGGTAAGCCCAGAAGGTTTTACCGCTGTCGGCGAAACGGTGGCCGCCTTGGCCGAGGCTGAAGGTCTGACGGGGCACCGAGACGCAGTGCTGGCACGCCTGACCGATCTACCGGGCGAAGCCCCCTCCTCCAAATCCGAGTCTCACCCCAAAATCGGCTATCTGCGCCCCAACATCGTGGATCTCAAGAGCTATCACTCGCCGCAGCTTGATGTGGAAGTGCGGCTCAACACCAACGAGTCGCCCTATCCGCCTCCCGAAGGCTTTGAAGAAGCTGTGGCTGAAGCTATCGGCGGCTCTTCTTGGAACCGATACCCCCAGCGCACCGCGCAAAGTCTCTGCACCGCTCTGGGCGAGTTCCACGATCTCCCTGCCAACCAGATTTTCGCAGCCAACGGCTCTAACGAAGTCATCCAGACTCTGCTCATGTGCTACGGCGGAGCCGGCCGCAAGGTGGCTGTCTTTCAGCCCACCTATGCGCTTCACTCTCACATCGCCAGAAGCCTCTCCAGCGAGTTGGTCGTAGGGGAGCGGATGCCAGATTTTGCTTTGGATCTGGAAAAGACAGCCAGTCTCATCCGCCGTGAGAGGCCCAGTGTCGTGTTCCTCTGCTCGCCCAACAACCCCACAGGTCTAGCTGACTCCAACGAGTCGGTCTCAGCAGTCTTGGAACAGACAGCGGCAGTCGGCGGCCTGCTGGTCGTGGATGAAGCCTATGCGGAATTCGCTCCTGAAACAGCTTTGGATCTGCTGGATGAGAGCAGCCCCTTGGTAGTCACACGCACTTACTCCAAGACTTGGGCTATGGCTGCGGCTCGTCTCGGTTATCTGGCAGGCCCGTCGCAGCTTGTGGCCGATCTGGAGAAAGCTGCCTTGCCTTATCGCCTCAACAGCGTCACCCAGGCCGTAGGCGAAATCGCCCTCCGCTTCCGAAAAGAAATGGCCGTCAGAGTTGCCAGCATAAAGTCGGAACGAGCCCGCATCTGCACAGGGCTGGACGATCTAGGCGTGCACTATTGGCACTCCGACTCCAACTTCATCCTCTTCCGTGGCGACCTTGGCGAAAAAGCATCACGGCAAGAATCGTCGGAATCTTTGGCAGGCGACACAGACCTCAATCTGGCAGACATTCCAGAAGGCGACCCGCTTTGGCGCAGGCTGGTCGCCCGCTCGGTGCTGGTGCGAGATTGCTCTTCCTGGCCCGGTCTGTCTGGCTGCTTGCGCGTAACAGTCGGAACCCCCGAGGAGAACTCTCGCTTCTTGTCTGCCCTTGCAGCAGTTCTCCAATAACCCTCTAAGCAATTTTGGCGACACTTAGGCGATACTTAAAGGTATGCAGCAAGATAGTCGCACCGCCGCCCTAGCCAGAGAGACGAAAGAGACCAAGATCGAGGTCTCTATAGACTTGGATGCCCAAGGGGAAGTCTCAGCAGAGACCGGCCTGCCGTTTTTCGACCACATGCTGAACCAGCTAGGCAGGCACGGCGGCTGGAGCCTGAGGGTGAGAGCTGAAGGCGACAGAGAAGTAGACGCCCACCACACTGTGGAAGATGTCGGGATCGTCTTGGGTCAGTGCTTTGCCGAAGCTTTGGGCAGCAAGGTAGGAGTGCGCCGTTTCGCCACCGCTGCCGCGCCGCTGGACGAAGCCCTAGTGGAGGTGGCACTGGATCTTTCCGGCCGTCCGTTTTTGCACTACGAGGTTGAACCGCCGGGAGAAAAGATCCTAGGCGACCCGCCCTTCGATCCTCAGCTCATGGAAGAGTTCTGGCGGGCTTTCGCCACCGCCGCCGCACTTACGCTTCACATAGTGCTGGTGCGTGGTCGCAACACGCATCACATCATTGAATCGTCCTGCAAGGGCGTGGCTCGCGCCCTTCGCGACGCCTGCCGACAGGAAGGAACGGAACTGCCCTCAACCAAGGGCGTGCTGTGAGCCCGTCTGTCGCTGTCGTGGATTACGGAATCGGCAATCTTTTTTCCGCAGTTCAAGGCATCGCCAGAGCAGGAGCCAGCAGCGAACTCACTGCCGATCCCAGCCGCATAGCCAAAGCGGACGGGGTCGTCCTGCCAGGCGTGGGGCACTTCGGCAGCTGCATGAAGGCAATCCGTTCAGTCGACTTGGAAGAACCTGTCAAGGAAGCGGCAGCCAGCGGCACGCCTTTCTTGGCGATCTGCGTAGGCATGCAGATGCTCTACGACTCCTCCGAGGAAGCCCCAGATGTGACAGGTCTAGGCATCCTCAGCGGCAAAGTCGTCCGTCTCAGCGGCGATGTCAAGCTCCCGCACATGCAGTGGAATCAGATAGAGGTGACCAGCACAGCCAAACCCGATGTCCCCATGCTGGAAGGGCTCGACGGCAGCTGGATGTACTTCGTGCACTCCTATGCGCCCGACGACAAAGCACGCACAGCAGCCATCTGCCGCTATCCCACGCCCGTCACTGCCGCAGTAGCCGAAGGGAACATCTGGGCGACCCAGTTCCACCCTGAAAAATCCGGCCCAGCCGGCCAACGCCTCTTGGAGAATTTCGTCTTGGCACTCTAGAAGAATCTGTGCTATTTTCTAATCAGAGAGCAAAATCCTAATCAGCAGAAGCACAAATCAACAGAAGCCAATCATCAGAGACACTCCCATGGAAATTTTCCCAGCCATAGACATCCTTGAGGGCAGATGCGTTCGCCTTATGCAAGGAGATTTCGCCCGTGAAACCGAATACAACCCCTCGCCGGCCGACCAGGCTGCCGTCTTCGCCGAGCAGGGCGCAAAATGGCTGCATGTGGTGGATTTGGATGCCGCCCGCTCTGGGGAGCTGACCAACCTTGAAGCCATAGCAGGCGTCTGCGCCACAGAAGGCGTGAAGGTTCAAGCCGGCGGCGGAGTGCGCTCGGTGGAAGCAGCCGACAGATTCCTGGAAGCAGGGGTGAGCCGCATAGTAGTCGGCACCGCCGCTGTGGAAGATCCCGACCTGCTCTTCGATCTCGCCCTGAAAATGCCCGCCGCTCTCAGCTTGGATGTCCGCGACAGCGTGGTGTCCACCAGAGGCTGGCTCAAAGACAGCGGCATGGAAGTGCCGGAGCTTTTGGATTTCTTCGCCGAAGCCCGCATTGAAGCTGTGGTCGTGACCGATATTCACAGAGACGGCACCCAAGAAGGCCCCGACTTGGCGAGCTACGAAGAAATCCTCGGCAGCACCGACATCCCCGTCATAGCTTCGGGAGGCATCGGCAACTCGGAGCATGTTCAAGGCTTGAAAGGCCTGAGCGTGAGCGGACGTTCCATTGAAGGAGTGATCGTGGGGCGCGCTCTCTACGAAGGCAGCGTCTCCCTGCCGGATTTGCTGGAGACGGAATGACCGTAGGGCTCGCTGACAGAGAGCCTGCAGATGCAGGGCTTGCTGACACAGAGCCTGCGAACACAGACAAAGCATCAAATCAAGCCGTGGTAATCCGCATCATCCCGTGCTTGGATGTGGATGACGGCAGAGTCGTGAAGGGGGTGAATTTCATCGGCCTCCGCGATGCCGGCGACCCTATAGAACTAGCCGAGTTCTACAGTTCCGAAGGCGCAGACGAGCTCGTGTTCTTGGACATCACAGCTTCCTCCGATGAGCGCGACACCACTGTTCGCCTAGCTCGCCAGACAGCAGCCCAAGTGCATATACCTTTCACTGTCGGCGGCGGCATCCGCTCTGTAGACGATGCCCGCAAGCTGCTGCGAGCCGGAGCGGATAAAGTCTCGCTCAACACAGCAGCTGTTCAAAGTCCCAGTCTCATCAACGAGGTTTCGTCAGAATTTGGCGCGCAATGCACAGTCGTGGCGATAGACGCCCGCAGCACAGCCACAGCCGGCCCAGCAGCCAACACAGACGCAACCAACTCAGCCCAGCATGAAGTCTCACCCCGATATGAAGTCACCACTCACGGCGGGCGCACCCCCACAGGCAAAGACGCCATATCTTGGGCGACCGAAGCCGCTGAACGAGGAGCCGGCGAAATCCTGCTTACTTCAATGGACAGAGACGGCACCAAAGACGGCTACGACCTGCCCCTCACCCGTGCCATCAGTTCAGCAGTGCAGGTTCCGGTGATAGCCAGCGGCGGCGTGGGCGAACTGGAACATCTCACTCAAGGCGTGCTGGAAGGCAAGGCAGACGCGCTGCTGGCAGCTTCAATTTTCCACTACGGAGAGCACTCCATTGCCGACGCCAAACGGCATCTCATGTCTGCTGGCATTCGCGTCCGACCGCCGACTGACCGCTAGCCTCAAATCTGTGCCTGAAAATCTGAGTAAATTCCTTGCTGAGCCTTTGCCAGCCAGCGAAGAAGCCCTCGCCGGCGTCACCTACAACAGCGATGGCTTGGTGCCGGCCATCGTCCAAGAAGCAGCCACAGGCCAGGTGCTGATGATGGCGTGGATGAACGAAGAATCCCTGCTCCGAACCTTCCAGAGCGGGCGCATGTGGTATTGGAGCCGTTCCCGCCGAGAACTCTGGTGCAAGGGAGAGACATCAGGGGATAGGCAATATGTCCGCGAAGCTTTCTACGACTGCGACGGCGACACTCTCTTGTTCAAGATCGACCAAGAAGGCAAAGGCGCGTGCCATACGGGAGAATGGTCGTGCTTCTTCCGATCTTTCGCTCCCTGAGCAAAACCCTTAGCTCACCGCCATGATAGAAACGCCATGATCCGGGTCAAGCCCAGCCGCTCAGAATTCCGCGAACTAGCGGCAAACCACCGCATAGTTCCCGTCTGGCAGGAGCTGCTTGCCGACCTCACTACGCCTCTTGCCGCCTATCAGCGAATCGTTGGCGAGCAAAAAGGCTTCCTGCTGGAATCAGTGGAGCACGGCGAGCGATGGGGGAGCCAGTCGTTCATCGGGCGCAGTCCTTTGGCCACGCTGCGTTCCTACGGTTCAAAGGTTCATAGCGATGTCACATCACTGGGAAATTTTCCTCTTGACAAAGGGATGTTCGGAGCGTTGGAAGCGCTGCTGCCTTACCTTCGCACCCCGCGAATTACGGAACTGCCTTCTTTGTGCTCGGGCTTCGTGGGCTATCTCGGCTACGACATCGTCCGCGAGATAGAACACCTTCCAGCCCGCCCGCCCGATAATCTCGGCCTGCCCGATGCCGTGCTGACTCTGGTCGGCCAAATGGCGGCTTTCGACCACTGGAGGCAAAGAGTTACTTTGGTAGACAATGTGCTCATCCCCGAGGGCGCGACCGCCGAAGAGCTTGACTTCTGCTATGACGCTGCCGCCCTTCGCCTGACTGAATTCGCCGAAGACGGCGCGAAACCTCTGGCCGAGCCTCTCTTCAGCCCGCCCGACCCGAACGAGACGCTGCCTGAAACTTCTTCGTCTTTGCAAGCAGACGACTATCACAGAGCCGTAGAGGTGGCAAAAGAGCATATCTTGGAGGGCGACATCTTCCAAGTCGTCCTCTCAGAGCGTTTTGACTTCAATCTTGATGCTGAACCGCTGGATGTGTATCGAGTCTTGCGCCAGATCAATCCCAGCCCGTACATGTACTATCTGTCTCTGCCCGAAGCCACCCTCATCGGCTCTTCGCCCGAACCGTTGGTGCAGGTGCGCGACGGCACAGTCGTCTCTCGTCCCATCGCCGGCACTCGTCGCCGAGGCGAGACGGCAGCAGACGACGCTCGCTTGGCAGCGGAGTTGTCGGAGCATCCCAAAGAGCGAGCCGAGCATGTCATGCTGGTGGATCTCGCCCGCAATGACATCAGCCGCGTGATAGATTTCTCTACTCTCAACTTGGACGAGCTGATGACCTTGGAACGATACAGCCATGTCATGCACATGACCTCGCAGGTATCCGGGAAGCTCGCCAAAGGGCGCAGCGCAGTGGATGTGCTCAAAGCCGTGCTGCCGGCAGGCACAGTCTCGGGCGCGCCGAAAGTGCGGGCGATGGAGATCATAGACGATCTGGAGCCCGCATCCAGAGGCCCTTACGCCGGGGCTGTCGGCTACATAGATCTCTCAGGCAACATAGATGCCGCCATCACCATTCGCACGATGATCGTCCAGGGCAACAGAGCGAGCGTTCAGGCAGGCGCAGGAATAGTGGCCGACAGTGTCCCGGAACACGAAGAGATGGAATGTCGCAACAAAGCACAAGCTTTGCTGGCTGCGGTGCCTGCCGCTAGGCGCATGGCTCAGCAGCGGCGCGAAAGACAGTAAGCCTCAATGTCTGAAGCCGATTACAGTGCCAATGGCGAGGCCGATTATGGGGCCGACTATGAGACAGATTACTGGGCATTGCGCGAAGATGTAGGTGCGGTACTGGCAGAGCGAGATGTGCTGAAAGCAACCGGCCCCGATGCTCAGAGCTACCTAGACGGACAGCTTTCCCAAGATATCGCGGCCCTCAGCGAACCTGCCTGGTCTTTCATCCTTCAGCCAACAGGCAAGGTGGATTCATACTGCAGGGCGTTCCGCTCAGGCGAAAACGAGTTCTATCTTGAAGTTCCCGCAGGTCACGGTGAAGCCGCCCTCTCCCGTCTGCAACGCTTCAAGCTCCGAGTGGATTGCGAACTAGAGATGCTGCACTGGCAGATGTGGGCGTTCCGAGGGACGAAAAGCACATTGCAGGATGGCATAGCAGCAGACACAGCGGCAATCCTCTCTCAAGCCAGCTCCCAGCCCGTTCTCTCGGCTCCAGTCAATTGGCAGGGCACAGAGGGATTCGACCTGCTCGGTACAGACTTGCCCGCGCCCCCGATACGCGAATGCTCGCTAGCAGCTTTGGAAGCCCTGCGAATAGAAGCAGGAGTTCCCCAGATGGGTCAAGACATCACTGAAGGCGCAATCCCAGCCGAAGCCGGAAATCGCACCTTGGAAGATGCTGTGAGCTTCACGAAGGGCTGCTATGTCGGCCAAGAACTAGTAGCTCGCGTGGAAAGCAGAGGCGGCAATGTGCCTAGGCGTCTTCTGGGAGTGATGCTGGGCGATGCAGAGAGAAGCCCCGCTCATCCAAAAGCGGGAGAGCCGCTGTTTCAGGAGACAGACACTGCCCGTCAAGTCGGCACTCTTACCAGTGTTGCCCTGTCTCCCCGTCTAGGCTTAATTGCACTAGCACTCATACACAGATCCGTTGATCCACAGGCAACCCTCGTCTGCGGCAATCGCAATGCCAAAGTCGTGGATTTGCCGTTTTAAAACAGCGTCAAACTTATCCAACGAAAGAATTAGAAAGGAGGTAACAGAATGAAAGCAGCCCAATCAGCAACACCGAGTCCAGTAGCAAACGGCACCCGTCTCACGACCCCGCTAGTGCGCGAGGGCGAACACCTGCGCTCAGCATCTTGGGACGAAGCACTCTCACGAGCAGCTGAAGGTTTCCAGAGCACAGTCAGCCAGCACGGGCCTGCCAGTTTCGGGATGTTCTCGTGCTCAAAAGCCACGAACGAGCTGAACTATCTGGCTCAGAAGTTCGCTCGCACTGTCATCGGCTCCAACAACATAGACAGCTGCAACCGAACTTGACACGCTCCTAGCGTCGTCGGTCTGGCGACAATTTTCGGAGCAGGCGGGGGAACAAGTTCGTACGAGGAGATGGAGAACACCGATCTCCTAGTGCTGTGGGGCTCCAACGCTCGCGAGGCGCACCCCATAATGTTCCACCGCATGTTGGCAGGCAAGCGCAACGGCGCAGAGATGATCGTGGTGGATCCCCGCCACACCTCAACTGCCGCTTTTGCCGACATGTGGCTAGGGCTGAATGTGGGCTCCGACATCGCCCTCGCCAATGCCGTAGGGCGAGAAATCATCGCTCACGACCTCCACAACAAAGAATTCATAGCCGAAGCCACCGAAGGCTTTGAAGAATACGCCGCAGCGGTGGATCGCTACACCCTGGATTACGCCGAAAAGATCACAGGTGTGCCAGCCGAAGGCATAGCCGAGCTAGCCAGAACCTACGCCAAAGCACCAACAGCAATTCTCTGCTGGACTCTGGGCATCACCGAGCACCACACCGCCGTTGAAAATGTGTTTTCGCTGATAAATCTGGCTTTGCTCTGCGGCCATGTAGGGCGATACGGCTCCGGCTTGTGTCCGCTGCGCGGCCAGAACAATGTGCAAGGCGGCGGCGACATGGGCGCGTTGCCCAATCGTCTGCCCGGCTTCCAATCGGTGGAAGACCCTGAAATCCGCCACAAGTTTGAAGCAGCGTGGGGCATGCCAGTGCCGCCCGAAGCAGGCTGGCATCTTGCGCAGATGTTTGAGGCCATGGAAAGGGGCGACTTGCGCTGCCTGTATGTGATAGGCGAAAACCCTGCCGCCTCCGAAGCCAATGCAGCCCATGCCCGTGAGATGCTAGCCGGACTGGATCATCTGGTCGTGCAAGACATTCGCCTCACCCGAACTGCTGAGATGGCCGATGTCGTCTTGCCGGCGGCTGCTAGCTTCGCCGAGACCACCGGCACGGTTACCAACAGCGAAAGGCGTGTGCAACTTGTGCGTGCTGCTTTGGATCCGCCCGGCGAAGCGCGAGACGACATTGCCATCCTAAGCGGCGTCGCTGACGCTATGTGCACCAAATGGGGCGAAGTCACAGCCGAAGGTCTCTGGGACGAAATGCGTGCTCTTTCGCCGATGCATACAGGCATGAGCTATGAACGCTTGGAAGCCAAAAACGGCCTGCGCTGGCCGTGCGGCAGCGATGACGATCCGGGCAGTTTGTTCCTTCACGGGCGTCTCTGGGATCGCCCTGTGAGCGGCACTAGAGCTGCTTTTACCTTCGCTGAGTGGCGACCGCCTGTGGACGAACTAACAGAGGAGTATCCCATTCGTCTCACCACTGGTCGCCGTCTTGATTCCTTCAACACTGGTGTGCAGTCGGGGGCGTATGAGTCTCCGATTCGCGACAAGGAGGCGTTGGATATCAATGTTTTGGATGCTGAGCGGTTGGGGGTTGAGGATGGGGAAGTCGTGAGGGTGGCGTCTAGGCGCGGCAGTTTGGAAACTCCGGTGCGGATTTCTCCTAGCGTGCATGAAGGGCTGGCGTTTTTGACTTTTCATTTCGCGGATCAGGTGGATACTAACTTGCTGGTGCCTGACGAGTGGGATCCGATGTCCGGCACTTCGGAATTCAAGGCTGCGGCTATTCGGATTGAGAAGCTTTAGTTGGGGCTTGTTTTACTATGAAGGTTTTTGCTAAGGCAACGGCGGGTGACGGCACATCTTTTTTGCCTGCTCTCGCTTTTGCTAGGAAGGGTTTTGCTAAGAAGGGCGCTCAAAACGACAGCCAAAAAAGACGCACCGCCCCCCGCCTTACCTTGGAACTTGCAAGAGACTAGAAGGATCTTTATGGAACTGCTGACGCGAACGATCGAAGCTACTGCTCAAGAGCTTGCTGCTATTGCTGGGGTGCTGGGGGAAAGTACCACACAGTCCTCGCCGCGGTTGAGGAGGCGGGGGGTGTCTCGGCGGACATTGCTGCTTCCTGTTTTGCATGCTTTGCGGGATGAGGTGGGGTATATCAGCGAGGGGGCTGTGCAGGAGATTTCAGAGCAAATGGAAGTGCCTAGGGCCGATATCTATGGTGTCGCCAGTTTCTACGCGTTGCTGCCTACTGAACCGCAGCCTGCTCGCACAGTGCATGTTTGCGTGGATATGGCTTGCCGATTTGCGGGCGGGGAGCATCTTTTGGAAGAAGTTCGGAGTGAAGTTGATGCTGGTGAGGTGGCAGTCCATGAAAGCCCTTGCTTGGGGCAGTGCGAGAATGCTCCTGCGGTCTACATAGAGAAAACGGGGGAGTCGCGTGCCAGTCTTTGTAATGCCACCAGCCGGTCAGCCACTGAATTCCTCGGAGCAGATTCCTCCCAAGCAGGGGAGAGGGATGCCCACAACTCCACACTCCGCGCTTATAGCATCGGTGAGTCTCGTCTGCTTAGGCGCATCATCAACGCCACACCTCCGACATTGGAGGGCTATGGAGATTTTCTTGCTCTTAAGGCAGCTTTGGAGAACGGCCGCGAGTGGGTGCTGGAGAGCATTGAAGCATCACAGCTTCGGGGGCGGGGCGGGGCGGCATTTCCTGCGGCTGTCAAATGGCGTGCTGTGGCTGAAGCTCAGGAGCCTGTCCGCTATGTGGTGGCCAATGCTGACGAGTCGGAACCGGGCACATTCAAAGATCGCCTGCTGATGGAAAACGACCCGTTCGCTCTTATAGAGGCAATGGTGATAGCAGGCTATGCAACTGGAGCGCAAAGGGGCTACATCTATGTCCGCGACGAATATCCGCTAGCTTGTGCCCGTATTGAGCAAGCCTGCCGAGAAGCTGAGACTGCAGGGCTGCTGGGCGAAAAACCTGCTGGCGGAGACTTCAGCTTCCACATAGAACTCCGTCGTGGAGCCGGGGCTTACATCTGCGGCGAGGAAACTGCCCTGTTCAACTCCATAGAGGGCTACAGAGGCGAACCCCGCAATAAGCCGCCCTTCCCCACAGAGTCAGGTCTTTTCGGCAAGCCGACCTTGGTGAACAATGTGGAGACCTTCGCCAACATCCCGCTGATCCTAAATGAGGGTGCAGAGGCTTTCGCTCAAATCGGCACCGAGCAGTCTCGCGGCACAAGACTTTTCTGCGTCTCCGGCGGATGCGAGCACCCGGGCACCTACGAAGCCCCCTTGGGCACGCTCCTATCAGATCTGCTCAAAGCAGCCGGCGCGGCAGACAACCCAAGAGTTCTACTTGGGGGAGCAGCAGGAGCTTTCACCCCCCAAGATCAGCAAGATGTCCCCCTCAGCTTTGAACACACCACAGCCGCCAGTCTCACTCTAGGCTCAGGCGCAGTCATCGTAATAGACCCCAAAGCCGACATGGGCGACCTCCTAGGCCGCATCACCGACTTCTTCGCGGACGAATCCTGCGGTCAATGCGTCCCCTGCCGAGTAGGAACCGTCCGCCAGCAAGAATCAGTAGCCCGCCTCCGCACCAACGGACACAATGCCTCCGAACTAGATATACCATCCGAACTAGCCCTCCTAGACGACCTAGACGCCGTAATGACAGACGCCTCCATCTGCGGCCTAGGCCAAACCGCCGCCTCCGCCCTCCGCTCCGCCCGCCACACCAACCTATTCTGAGAGCAATATGACCATAAACATCACTATCAATGGGGAGGAGTGCTCGGTGGCGGAGGGGGCTACTCTGCTGTCGGCTTGTCGGGAGCGGGGGATTGATATGCCTACTATCTGTCATGCTCCTAATCTCACGCCTGTGAATACTTGCAGGGTGTGCGTGGTGGAGATGGAAGGCTCGCGGACGCTGGTGCCCTCTTGTTCTCGGCGGGCTGCTGAAGGCATGGCTATCAGCACCCACAGCGACAGAGTTCTTCGCAGTCGGCGGATGGTTTTGGAGCTACTGGCTTCCTCGGTGGATCTTTCTCGCTCCGAGCCAGACCTCTTGCGCTGGATTGACGAGTATGAAGCCGACCCTTCCCGTCACGCACTCAGCGAAGAAGCGACTGCGGCTTCGGAAGGCTGCGCCACGGTGGCTCAGCCAGCCAAGCTGCAGGACAACCTGTATGTGCGCGACTACTCGCGCTGCGTGCTTTGCTACAAGTGCGTTCAAGCCTGTGGCGAAGAGGCGCAGAACAGTTTCGCCATCTCTGTGGCTGACAGAGGCTTCGCAGCCACTATCTCAACCGAGTTCGACACCCCTTTGCCCGACTCGGCTTGCGTGTATTGCGGCAACTGCATCGGCGTCTGCCCCACAGGCGCCCTCGTATTCACAACCGAGTTTGAGCTCAGAGAAGCAGGGGAGTGGCACGAAGAACGACAGGAAGTCACCCGCACCGTCTGCCCCTATTGCGGCGTAGGCTGCAACCTTGAACTCCGCACGCAAGACGAAACTATCGTGCGAGTGACTTCCCCTTCCGACCACGAAGTATCGCACGGCCATCTCTGCATCAAAGGACGCTTCGGGACAGGGTTCGTGAAAGCCAAAGAGCAAAGCCCCAATGACTGAAGATCGCGGCGACCTCCTCTGGGGCACCATCCCTAAGCTTCTGCGAGCCAGCGCAGAGCGATTCGGCGATGCCGTAGCTATAGCCGACACCGACAGAGGAGTGTCGCTGACTTTCACGGAACTCCTAGATGCCGCCAACACCGCAGCCAAAGCTTTCGCGGCTTCAGGCATACAAGCAGACGACAAGGCAGCGATATGGGCGCCCAACATAGCCGAATGGGTCGTGGCCGCTCTAGGTCTGCAAACCGCAGGAGGAGTGCTTGTGCCGCTCAACACCCGCTTCAAAGGCCGCGAGGCCGGCTATGTGCTAGAGAAAAGCGAAGCCAAGATGCTTTTCTGCACCAGAGATTTCCTAGACACCGACTATGTCGCCCTGCTCTCAGATGCTTATGGCACCGGCAATGCTTCCAACCCGATCTCAGGTCTGCCAAACCTCCGAGAAATAGTCGCATTCGACCAACCGCCAGCAGCGAACGCTGCTGAGGCAAGCACATGGCAGTCTTTCCTGCAGCGAGGCAACGCCATATCAGACAGCGAAATAGAAGCTCGCGTCGCCGACCGCACCTCAGATCACCTCTCCGACATTCTCTTCACATCCGGCACCACAGGAATGCCCAAAGGCGTGATGACCACGCACGGCCAATCGCTGCGCGGCTACAAAGTCTGGAGCGATCTGGTCGGTCTCCGAGAAGGCGACAGCTACTTGATAGTCAACCCTTTCTTTCATGGCTTCGGCTACAAAGCCGGCTGGCTGGCTTCCCTGATGGCGGGCTGCACCGTCTATCCACACGCCGTCTTCGATGTGGATCGCATCATGGCCAAGGTCGCCGAGCACAAGATAACCGTGATGCCCGGCCCGCCCACCTTGTACCAGAGCATCCTCAACCACCCTCGTCTTTCGGAATGCGACATCAGCTCGCTGCGCCTGGCCGTCACCGGGGCAGCCGCCATTCCCGTAGAGCTAATCCACCGCATGAGAGACGAGCTCACCTTCGGCACCATAGTCACCGGCTACGGCCTCACCGAAAGCTCCGCCATCGCCACGATGTGCCGCCACGACGACGACCCCGAAACCATAGCCACCACATCGGGCCGAGCAATCCCAGGAGTAGAAGTTCGCATCGCAGACGACGACGGCAACGAGCTCCCGCCGATGACACCGGGCGAGATATGGGTGCGCGGCTACAATGTCATGGCCGGCTACCTCAACGACCCCGAAGCAACCGCCGAAACCATAACCCCCGAAGGCTGGCTCAAAACAGGCGACATCGGCGTGATGAACGAGAACGGCTATGTGGCCATCACCGACCGCAAGAAAGACATGTTCATAGTCGGGGGCTTCAACGCCTACCCTGCCGAGATAGAAAACCTGATCCTCGCCCACGAATCAGTGGCGCAAGTGGCTGTGGTAGGAATTCCAGACGAACGCATGGGCGAAGTCGGCGCAGCCTTTCTGGTGCCCCGCGCCAAACCAGACGGCTCCATGCACGCCATTGACACAGAAGAGTTCTTAGACTGGTGCAAGAAACAAATGGCCAACTACAAAGTTCCCCGCAGCGTGCATATCCTGCCTGAGCTGCCTGCCAACGCTTCTGGCAAAGTGCTCAAATACCGATTACGCGAACAGATCGCCTAGGCAAACCCTTGCTCAACACCATCAGCAAATCAGATTTCCAAGCAGCTGCCATCGGATGCGGCGTGGGTTTCATGTCGGGGCTGTTCGGCATCGGTGGCGGCGTGCTGCTCGTGCCAGCATTCGTATTTCTGCTGCGGCTGCAGCAAAAACTCGCCCACGGCAGTGCGCTCTTGACCGGCGTATTTTTGTCTTTCTCAGGGGCCACCCTATATGTCATCGACGGCAACGGAAATTTCGCGGCTGCCGCTCTCGTGTTCATCGGCTCATTCACGGGCGTCCTCATAGGGACTTGGCTGCTCAAGAAGATAAAGACTCTCATTTTGATGTATGTGTTTCTGGTTGTGCTGGTCGTCACGGCTGTGCGACTGTTCTTCGGCAGCGACAACGATCCAAATGAAGCCGCATACGACAGCCTCACCTTGTGGCTGGTGCTGGGCTTCATCGCCACCGGCCTAGTGGCCGGCACTCTTTCTGGACTGCTCGGCATCGGGGGAGGCATCATCATGGTGCCTACCTTCATCTTGCTTTTCGGCTTCTCCGCCGTGATCGCCAAAGGCACCTCCCTGCTGGTGATAGTTCCCACAGGCACGACCGGCACCCTGCGCAACAGCAAATACGGCAACATAAACTTGCGAGTCGGTCTGTTCGCAGGAATCGGAGGCATTCCCATGGCTCTCTTCGGAGCTTGGGTTTCCAGCAGAATGAGCGAAGTGCTCTCCGAAGTTCTTTTCGGCGTCCTGCTGGTCGTAATAGCAGCCAACATGCTCCGCAAGACTATTCAGCTCAGGCGCGAAGCCCATGAAAGTCCCGAACCCGCCAAAGCCCTAGAAGCCCCCGCATCCATCCCATTAACCGATTGACAAGTGGCCACGCGCACCATCTCTGTTCCCGACAACTCAGTGCTCGCCGGTCTGCTGGGACAGCGAGACCAGCACCTCCGCCAGATACAGGCAGCCTTCCCCGACACCGACATCGGAGTGCGCGGCACCCAGCTTGAAGTGCAAGGCCAGAAAGCCGAACAGGTCTCCCTCGTTTTTGAGGAGCTCATCGCTTTGCTTCAGCACGGCCACGCTCCCGACCCGCAGAGCATTTCGCAGACCATAGACATGGTGATCATGGAGGAAAGCCCCAGCAAAGTCCTGACCGAAGAAATCATCCGCACCCGCCGAGGCCGAGCCATCCACCCGCTGTCACGCGGCCAGAAGCACTATGTGGATGCCATCCGCGACAACACGGTCACCTTCGCCATCGGCCCAGCCGGAACGGGCAAAAGCTGGCTGGCCGTAGCTCTAGCCGTGGCTTCGCTCAACGCCAAAGAGACCAAGCGGATCATCCTCACTCGCCCGGCCGTTGAAGCGGGGGAGAGGCTGGGCTTTTTGCCGGGCGACATGATGTCGAAAGTAGACCCGTATCTCCGCCCTCTCTACGACGCCCTCCACGACATGGTAGATGCCGATACCGCTCAGAGATGGCTGGAGAGAGGCACTGTAGAAGTGGCGCCTCTAGCTTTCATGCGGGGCCGCACTCTCAACGACAGCTTCATCATCTTGGACGAAGCCCAGAACACCACCCCTCAGCAGATGAAGATGTTCCTGACGCGCATCGGCTTTGATTCCAAAGCCGTAATCACAGGAGATGTGACCCAGGTGGATGTTCCGAGCGGCGAAAGCGGCTTGAAAGGCTTGGAGCGAATTCTCGCTGACATAGAGGATCTGGCTTTCGTCCATCTCGGCCGAGGCGATGTGGTGCGCCATCCTATTGTCGAGCAGATAGTAGGAGCCTACGAAAAAGCAGACTCCAAAAAGCCGGGCAAGCCTTCAGGCAAGCAGGCAGCCAAGCCGCCGAGCAAAAGCAACTAGCCGGCAAGACGACGACACTCATGGCCACAGTCTCAGTCGACGCACCCGACGCACCCCGTTGGCAAAAACTGGCATCGGCTGTGCTCGCCAGCGAAGGCGCCCCGGAAAACTCCGAAATAAGCTTGCTGTTCCTAGACGAAGATCGCATGGCAGAACTCAACGAACAGCACATGGGAAGCCAACGCCCCACAGATGTCTTGGCCTTCCCCATAGACGAGACTTGGCGAGACGATCGCTCTAGCGAGGATAACCCCAGCGGCGATGATCCCCCGATCCTCATCGGCGATGTGGTCATCTGCCCCGAGCAGTGCCAAGACGAAGAAGGCATCGCCATGCGAGTCGTCCACGGAGTGCTGCACCTCTGCGGCTACGACCACGCCGAAGACCGAGAAGCCGCTCAAATGTTCAACCTGCAGCAGCAATACATTAAGCTGTTTGACACCAGCCCCGCAAGCCAGCCTGCCTCATAGAACCCGCTGCACAGAACCTGCCCCTCACAAGGAGATACAGACCCTGACACCCGAAGCCATTGGTATCACCATCGGCGCAGTCGTATTTTTCAGCTTCGCAACTTTAGCTGCTGCGCTGGAAACGGGTCTCACCACCCTGAGCCGCGCCCGCGTGGAAGCCCTCGCCGAAGAAGGTCGCCCCAGGGCCGAAAAGCTGTTGCTGGTGATGGAGAACAGAAGCCACGCCTTAGCCGCCGTGCTGTTGGCCGCCATAGCCAGTCGCATTGCCGGCATAGCCCTGATCGGATATTTCGCATTTGACCGCTGGGGAGCCGGTGGTTTCTGGATAGCCATGGCAGCTGCTGTTCTGCTGGTGTATCTGGTGTCGTCGCTGCTGCCGAAGCTGACCGCTCTTCGCAACCCTTCCGTCTTGCCGTTGATGTTCGCAGGCCCGCTCCATCTGGCCACGCGTGTAGGTCTGTTCCGCTGGATGGCGAAGCTCAGCCTCTTCAGACGGCCAAACGGCAGCCCCGCTCCTGTAAGCGTGGTGTCAGAAGAAGAGCTGCTGGCTGTGGCCGAACAAGCCGAAGCCGACGCTTCCATAGAGTCCGAAGAACGCGCCCTCATAGAAGCTATTTTGCGCTTCGGCGATGTGAAGGCACGAGATGTGATGATCCCCAGAACCGACATGGTGACCCTGCAGCGAGATCAGCTGGTCAATGACGCCCTGGAGCGGGTTCTGAAAACCACATACAGCCGCTTCCCTGTGGTCGGCGAAGGAACCGACAATGTCATAGGCGTAGTCCACGCCCGCGATCTCATGCTGGCCGTTCGGCAAGAGAGCTCGTCTGCCAGCGTCATAGACGATGTGCTGCGAGAAGTCATATTCGCACCCGACACCAAGCCGGCTGCCGACCTTCTGCGAGAGATGCAAGAGCAACGGCTGCACATGGCCGTGCTGGTAGACGAATACGGCGGCACTTCCGGTCTGGTGACGCTGGAAGACCTCATAGAAGAGCTGGTAGGCGAGATAACGGACGAATTCGATGTGGAAGAGCCGCTGGTGGAGCGTCTCGCAGGCGGCGACATCAGAGTCAACGGCAGAGTTCCGCAGTCTCAACTAGAGCAGCTGCTGGACATGGAGCTTCCCAAAGGCGACTGGAACACTGTCGGAGGTCTCATATTCACCCAAGTTGGCCATCTCCCAGAGGAGGGCGAGCGGCTGGAGATAGGCAGCTGCAAATTTTTCGTGGAACGAATCACCGGGCAGCGCATCGCCAGGGTTCGCGTGAGCCAAGAGTGAGCCAGCATCGCAGCGGCTTCGTGGCGATGCTGGGCCGCCCCAACGCCGGCAAATCCACGCTAGTAAACGCCCTCTGCGAAGAAAAAATCAGCATTGTCAGCAGCCGCCCCCAGACCACAAGAAGGTCTTACAGAGGCATCTGGCATCAAGAAGACGCCCAGCTGGTGTTTCTGGACACCCCCGGCATCCACAAGCCGGTAACAGCCATGGGGGAGCGTCTCAATTCCCACGCTCAAACAGCTGCCACCGATGCCGACATCGTCTGTTTCCTCTTGGATGCAACCCAACCCGCCGGCAAAGGCGACAGGTTCATTTTGGATGAACTCTTAAAGAAAAGAGCAGTCTCAGACACCCAAGGCGAAGCTGCTCCAGAGATACTTTCTAAGCCTCCAACCCTCATAGGGGTAGTCACCAAATGCGACATAGCCAAACCCGCAACCGTAGTGGAACAGCTAGCGGCACTCTCAGAATACCGCTTAGACGAATATGTAGCAGTCTCAGCCATAACAGGCGAAAATCTCAGCACCCTGCGCGACCTTTTGATCCGAAGTCTTCCCGTCGGCCCGAAGTATTTCCCGCCCGACATCATACGCGACCTCGGCTGGGAAGACTGGATAGCAGAATTGGTGCGCGAACAGCTGCTGCCTCTGCTGCGCCAGGAACTGCCGCACTCTGTAGCCACCAGAGCAGAAGCCGACGACGAAGGCCGCGTCCGTTGCGACATCCTGGTGGAGCGTGCCTCTCAACGCCCTATCGTCTTAGGCCAAAAGGGGAAAAACCTGAAAGCCGTGCGCGAGGCAGTGCTGCCGCATCTGCCAGAAGGCGCGGAACTCACGCTGCGTGTCAAAATAGACAAGCACTGGCAGAAACGCCCCGAACGCTTCGGCTGCTGAGCCGGGTTGCTGAACCCCACTGCCAAGCCCCACTGCCAAACCCGTCTGCCAAGCCGAGTTGCTAAACCCCACTCCCAGGCTTGATGCTCCCAGATGAAAGACTACTGGCGAGATGATCGTTAGAATAGAAACCAACAGCCGCAAGGAAACTTTTCTCGCCATGAAAAACAAATCCCAAAGGCGAGCAGTCGTGCCCGCACATGTCGCATGCGTAATGGACGGCAACGGACGCTGGGCGGAGCAGCAAGGCTTGCCACGCACAAGAGGCCACGAAGCTGCCGAGGCAGCTCTTTTCGACACCATAGAAGGCGCTCTGGATCTGGGCATCTCGTGGTTCACCGTTTATGCCTTTTCCACGGAAAACTGGAAGCGGCCCCGCAGCGAAGTGGAATATCTCCTCACCTTCACCCGCGCCCTGCTCAACCAGCGTCTGCACGAACTGAACGAGCGCAATGTGAGAGTGCGATTCATCGGCAGACGCGGCAAGCCAGTGCGCAAGACCTTGCTGCGCGAGATGGCCGACGCCGAAGCCCTCACGCAGAACAACACCAGAATGACCCTCTCGGTGGCTTTCAACTACGGCGGCAGAGCCGAGATCGTAGACGCTGTGCGAAGCCTTATGAGCAACGGCATGGGCAGCGAAGACGCAAACCCCTTGGATATCACAGAAGAAGACATAGCCCGTCACCTCTACGCGCCCGACATGCCCGACCCTGATCTGGTCATCCGCACTTCGGGCGAAAGCCGCATATCCAACTTCCTCCTCTGGCAGCTGGCCTACAGCGAGCTCGTGTTCTTTGATGTGCTCTGGCCCGATTTCCGCCGCGATCACCTGTTTCAAGCCGTGGAGGAGTATCAGCGGAGAGAACGCCGCTACGGAAACATCTGCAACCCGCCCCTGCGGCAATGAACCGCTCCCCAGGGCAGAACTTCTGGGACGCAGCCGTCGTGCTGCGAACCTACAAATTCGGCGAAGCCGACAGAGTAGTGGTGCTGCTCTCAGAAGAAAACGGCAAGCTGCGTGCTGTCGCCAAAGGGGTTCGCAAGAGCGGCAGCCGTTTCGGTGCCCGTCTGGAGCCGCTGAGCTGCATCCGCATTCGTCTGCATTGCGGACGTGGCGATCTCTACACCGTCAGCGGCGTTGAGCCTCAGCTGCAATTTCCCGCCATCCGCCAAGATCTGAACCGCCTTCTCAAAGGCTCGCGCATGTTGGAGATAATAGACAGAGTGACTGACGATGAAATACCGCATCCCGGTCTATACCTGCTGCTTCGCCAAGCTTTGGAAACCTTAGAGGCAGACGACTCGCCTCTGCTGCTGGCAGGCTTTAGCTGGAAGGTTTTAGCAGAAGAAGGCATGGCTCCAGATGTCGGCTCCTGCAGCGTATGCGGCTCTTCCGACCACCTCAGCAGCTACGCAGTCGCCGAAGGAGGCTTGCGCTGCGAGCAGCATCGCGGCAGCACAGCCTTGACTCAAGAATCGGTCGAAATACTAGGCGAAATACTCGGCGGCAAGCTTCGCAAGGCATTGGCCCGCGCCGACTGCCCTTCGGCAGGCGAATTGGAGAGGCTGGCTTCAAGAGTACTGGAGATGCATTCAGAGCGGCCGCTCAAAGCCCTGGCCCAGTAATGCTTTTTGGGATGCTTTTTGCGATGCTTGTCGTGATGCTCGCTGTGCTGCCAGCAAAAAATTTCCCCATCGGCTGCCATGCTCATCACACCCCGAATTTAGGATAGAAGCATGAGCAAACAAAATTCTCCCACCATTGAAGACCAGATGGCCACAGTGGTGAACCTCTGCAAGCGCCGAGGCTTCGTTTTCCAGTCGGCCGACATTTACGGCGGCTTCCGTTCGGCTTACGATTTCGGCCCTGTGGGCGTGCTGATGTTGAGGAATGTGAAACAGGCCTGGTGGCGTTCCATGGTGCAGATGCGCGAGGATGTCGTAGGTCTGGACGCTTCCATCTTGTCGCCACCGGCTGTCTGGGAGGCATCAGGGCATCTGCAGAGCTTCTCCGACCCTCTGGTGGATTGTCGCAAGTGCCGCACCCGTCATCGTGAAGATCATCTGGAAGAGCCCGGCCGCTGCCCGTCTTGTGGCACAGCGGGAGAGCTGACTGAAGCTCGCGAGTTCAACCTCATGTTCAAAACTTACGCCGGGCCAGTGGCGGAAGACGGAGCGGAAGTGTATCTTCGTCCTGAAACTGCACAGGGCATGTTCATGAATTTCAATCTCGCGATGGGCGCAGCCCGCAAACGCCCGCCCTTCGGGATCGCCCAGATCGGCAAGTCTTTCCGCAACGAGATCACGCCGGGCAACTTCATCTTCCGCACGCGAGAATTCGAACAGATGGAGATGGAATATTTCGTGCCGCCCGAAGAGGCCTCAAAGTGGTACGAGTATTGGCTTCAAGAGCGGCTGAGTTGGTACAAAGACTTAGGCATCCCAGCCGAGATGCTGCGCCTGCGCGATCACGAGGCAGACGAGCTCAGCCACTATTCCAGCCAGACGGCTGATGTGGAGTTTCTCTATCCCTGGGGCTGGGGAGAGCTGGAAGGCATCGCCAATCGGGGCGATTACGACCTCACAGCGCACGCCTCTCATTCGGGGGCGCGCCTTGAGTATTTCGATCAAGCCGAAGATGTGCGCTATGTGCCTCATATCATAGAACCTGCCGCCGGCGCCACCAGAGCAATGCTGGCTTTCTTGCTGGCCGCCTACCACGAAGAAGAAGTTCGGGGCGAAAAGCGCACCGTGCTGCGGCTAGATCACCGTCTCGCCCCTTATCAAGCTGCAGTGCTGCCTTTATCGCGCAAAGAGCCTCTCACCGACACTGCCCGCGAAATAGCCGCTTCGCTGCGCCCGCACTTCATGGTGGATTACGACGAAACCCAGTCAATCGGCCGCCGCTATCGCCGCCAAGACGAACTAGGAACGCCGTTCTGCGTGACCGTAGATTTTGACACAGCCGAAGACGGCTGCGTGACTGTCCGCGAGCGAGACGAGATGACTCAAGACCGCATAGCCGTCCCAGAAGTGGTAGATTATTTGCGGTCGCGAATGAAATAAGGATTGCTGCCATGAGCACCACTGGCACCGGCATCATCCCGCGTGAAGACATCGAGCGGGTTAAAGCGGCGACCGACATGGTGTATCTCGTCAGCGCACAAACGCAGTTAAAGCGCAACGGTAGCCGCTTCCTTGGGCTGTGTCCTTTCCATTCAGAGCGGACACCGTCTTTCTCTGTGAATGCTGAGGATTGCCTGTACCACTGCTTCGGCTGCCAAGAAAGTGGCGACTGCTTCAATTTCGTTGAGAAAACCGAAAATCTGGAATTCGCCGAGGCCGTAGAGTTTCTGGCGCAACGGGCCGGCATTACGATCAGTCGCACATTTTCGCCGCAGGCTATGTCGCGCAAGCCCATGCAGGAAGCTCTGGTGGCCGCTCAGAACTGGTATCACGAGCTCATGCTCAAAAGCCCCGAAGCCGGGCCAGCCAGAAGCTATCTGCGAACTCGTGGCTACGGCTCAGAAGAAGTCCGCAAGTGGAAAATCGGCTGGGCACCAGATCGCTGGGATGGCTTGCAAAAACATCTCAAAACAGACCCGCAGGTGCTGATGAAGGCTGGCCTAGTCAAAAGATCTTCTTCGGGAGGTTTGATAGATGTCCAGCGAGGTCGCATCATCTTCTCCATCTGCAACCATAGGGGAGAAGTAATAGCCTTCGGCGGCCGCGCCCTGCCAGGGGTGGAAGGCGTAGCCAAATACATCAATTCGCCCGAAACCGCTCTCTACAAGAAAAGCCAAGAACTCTTCGGGCTTGAAAAAGCCAAAGCCGCCATAGTCGACCTCAACGAAGTAATCATCGCCGAAGGCTACACAGATGTAATCGGCCTGCACGAAATGGGCTTCCCGAACGCCGTAGCCACCTGCGGCACCGCTCTAACAAAAGCGCACCTTGAACGCCTGCGCCGCTTTGAGAACAAAAGCAAAGACTACGAACAAATCTTCCTACTCGCTTTCGATCCGGACTCTTCAGGCCAGACAGCCGCAGCCCGCATCCACGAATGGCAAAGCGAGATGGGCCTGCGAGTGGAGGTAGTGGACCTCTCCGAGCATGGCGACCCCGGCGACATAGCCGAGAATTTTTTCAAACTCCGCAAAGCCCCAGATGAGAACACCGAAAGGCTAGCTGAAATCCGCCAAATTTTCGCCCAGCCGCCGCAGGATGCCGATGGTGCCACGAAGCACCGCCATGAATACCTGCAGTTCCGAGTAGACAGAGCTTTGGGAGGCAGCGATGTCGACTGGAGCAATATCGCCTCACCAGAACAAGCCCAAAGCCGTGCCTTGGCTGCAGCAAGAGTCATAGCAGAACATCCAGACACCTCCGTGCGAAACAAATACTTGAACGACCTCAGCGTCCGTATGGTCGTGAGCGAAGACGAGTTGCGCAGAGAAGTGCAACGAGCACCCTCTCGCAGAAGGGGGGCGACCACTCCTGAATCAAAACCCGAAGCACATCTCCCATCCCTCCAAGACCGCTGGTGGCGCACAGAAGATTTGGCACTGCAATGGACCTGCCACACTCCTGAGCTTGTTCCAGAATACCTAGACGAAAAGTTTTTTGCCAACACCACCAACAAAGTCATAATCCGCGCCCTGTACGACCACGAAAGCTATGAAGAAATCCTCGCCGAAGGCACTTTAGACTCAGATGTACGTGAAGAAGTCATTCGCCTTCGAGTCGAAAACCCCATTCAAGAAGCAGAAGAATCCCCTGATGTCATATGGTCCCAACTCCTCTACAACGCAGCCACCCGCCGCCATGAAGAGATTGCTCTATCTTTGAAGTCAGCTTTTCATGGGGACAGTGCTGGGAGAATGGAAAATGCCCAGCTGCTAGCAGATTTGAAAAGAGCTTTGGAAAAAGTTAAACACGAGAGCTTCAAACTGAAAGCAGCTGAGAAGCATCTGTTACCATTTCTCTAGCCAGTGGGTCTCTGCTGGCAGGCAACGGCACATCTTTTTTGGCTTGAAGCTACCCGCTTTCTAAGAGGGCTTTGGGGCTCAACCGCTAATGCCGCCAAAAAAGACATGCCGTCCCCTGCCTAACTGTTGCTCTTTGGGCTTCCTTTTTCTTGAGTAGCTGCTGCTGGAGGGTAATTTTTGCCATGTGCAAAGGGTTATAGTGGGAATTGGCTGGGTTTTTATAATGCGTGCCGAAGGATGGCTGTGAACTCTAAGGCGAGGCGGTGGAGGCACAGCAGGACAGCATCTGCTCCGCATCCTCTTTAGAAAACCCACAAAGCCATCGAACTCCAAGGTGAGGCGGGGGGCGGTGTGTCTTTTTTGCACGACTTCAATGGTTTAGCGCAAAAACCTATACGGCAAAAGGGTAATGCGGAGGCAAAAAAGATGCGCCGCTGCCCGCCGTGCAATAGCAACAACCTTCAAAACCTAAGCAAATCAAAAAATACGCTGTAGCCTGAAATAGCAATCCGGGGTAGCTCAATTGGCAGAGCACGCGGCTGTTAACCGTGGGGTTGTGGGTTCGAGTCCCACCCCCGGAGCCAAGGGCCTGTAGCTCAGTGGTCAGAGCAGACGACTCATAATCGTTTGGTCGTGGGTTCGAACCCCACCGGGCCCACATGGATCCAGCCTTCCTGCAGCACCTCTTCGCCCAAACAGCAGAAGCCATACGAGAAGCACTGAGCAAATCCAACGACTGGGGCAAAGCCGATGGACACCCGGGACAGCACATAGGCGATGTAGTAGCCAACGAAGCAGCTCTGAACCTTCTGCAAGACGCCGGCCTAGCGGTGCTCAGCGAAGAATCCGGCTTCACAGAGGGCAACCCGGCCTCTCCAGATGCAGCCTGCACAATAGTAATAGACCCCGTAGACGGCTCCACAAACGCCTCAAAAGCCATTCCGTGGTACTCAATGAGCATTTGCGCCGTAGATGCCGCCGGCCCTCTGGTGGCGAGAGTGGAGAATCTAGTGACTGCTCAGAGCTTCACAGCCCAGCGGGGGAGCGGCGCGCACTTTGAAGGCAGACCCATCGCGCCCTCTGATGTCAAGCATCTCAGCAAAGCAGTCGTAGGGCTTTCAGGGCATCCGAAGCAGCATTGGGGCTGGAAGCAGTATCGCAGTCTGGGTTCTTCGGCATTGGACATGTGCTTGGTGGCCAAAGGCTCGCTGGACGGTTTTGTGGATTGCTCGGCTCAAGACTCTGCAGCCTCCAAAGGTCACGGCCCTTGGGACTACATGGCAGCGATGCTCATCTGCCAAGAGGCAGGCGCGTCAGTAGCCGAAGCCAAAGGCAGAGACTTGGTTGTGCTCGACCACAACGCCAGAAGATACCCCGTAGCAGCAGCCACCCCCGAACTGCTAGAAGAACTCCTGCGGAAGATAAACTAAACCCATAACAACCCCCGGGCGCTTAGCTCAGTCTGGTTAGAGCGCTTCCCTTACAAGGAAGAAGTCGGCGGTTCAAATCCGTCAGTGCCCACAATCCGTCAGTGCCCGCCGAGTGGATGCCCCCCTGCGTCTATAACCCCCTTGCGCCTACAGCCCTTTTACGAAAGCAGCTATCTCGTCTATGCTCTCGGCAAAAGCAGCGTGGGCTTTCTCGTTCTCGTCAAGCCGCTGATTGATAACCACTATCTGCCCCTTCGTTTCCCCCATCTGCCCTTGCATGTCTCCTAGCTGGATTCTTATAGCCCCCAAATCACGCGTGATGTGATCCATGCGAGAGTTCAAAGAATCCGACTGCCCGTCCATTCGAAGAATGAAATCAGCCGACTGCTTGTCCAAGCGAGAGTTCAAAGAATCCGACTGCTTGTCCATGCGGATAATGAAATCAGCCGACTGCTTGTCCGTGCGAGCAATGAGATCAGCCGACTGCTTATCCATGCGCGCAATTAAATCAGCCGACTGCTTATCCATGCGCGCAATTAAATCAGCCGACTGCTTGTCCAAGCGCGCATCCAACTTGTCCATGCGAGCAATCAAATCAGCCGACAGCTTGCCCATGTCAGCCTTCAAATCAGCCTTCACAGACTCTGACTGCCTGTCCATAAGCGCAATCAGAGACTCCGACTGCCTGTCCATACGGGCGTTCAAGTCAGCCGTCTGCTTGCCCATGCGAGCGTTCAAAGAATCCGACAGATCTTCCATGCGAGTACTCGCTCGCTGTATCTGCCATGATAGATAGCCGAGAAATCCGGCTATGGCTATGGCTCCGAATATCTGGAAGAACATGATCTCAGTCTATACCATTGATGCTGCAAATTGTTGGCAATCATTTAAATCAATGCTTCAGCCATAGCACGCAGTTCTCGTGCCACATCCGGGCCAGCAGGCGTGTATAGCAGCTCAGTTGTCCCGCTAGCGGCAGCCTCGTCTGCTTTTGCCCGCATCTCTTCTGGCGAACCTACCCAGCTGAGCGCGCCGATCATGTCGCCGGCTGCGTCTATCAGAGGCATGTCCCGATTTGTCACTTCTGTCACATGCCCTTCGTGCACCGCGAGATGCCTTTCGCCTTCAGGTCGCTCTGACTCCAGGCCTGCTCGCCATTCGGCCCCGCCGGGCAATCCATCGGCTGCAGCAGGGTCTGTCTGATACGCCCCGTGATACATCATCAGATACCAAGGCCCCAACGCCAGCTTAACCCTTTCGTCTCCCAGAGTTTCGCCTCCGCCTAGCACCGTGCCGTTCATCATCTGAACTTGCCAGTCCATGCCGAAATCTTCGCTGCTGATGCCGAAGATGCCGTCGGCGTTTTCTTGGGTGAGCTTCTGGCCCTTCGGCCCCATCGCGCTGATCAGAATCGGCACTTCAATCGGGCGTTCCACGGTCGTGCGAAAGTGCATCATCTGGCACTGCTTGCCTTCCACAGTCACCACTTCGCCTCGCAGCAGCCCTCGCAGCTGCTCTATGTACGCGAGCATGTATTTCCAAGTCAGCGGGGGCTGCCCCAAGCACCAACGGGCCGAAGCCCCAGTGCCGAAACCCAAAGCCAAGCGGCCCGGCGCAAGACTTTCCATGGTCGCCACTGCCGAAGCTGTGGCCATCACATGGCGCAAATGCGGCACCAGCACGGCAGTTCCCAAGCCGACGCGCTCTGTCGCCTGCGCGCAGAGGGCCAGATGCATCCAGACATCTTCATAGACTGCTGCCGAATCAAAGAGCCAAACTCGGTCGTAGCCGAGTTCTTCGGCCAGCTTTGCGTGTTCAGTTGTCTTAGGTGACGGGGCTATGCCGCAAGATATTTCCATAGTGGGTAATTTAGTGTTTTCTTATGTGATTTTCTTTGTTGGTTGTTGCTCTTGGAACTCGCAGTGATCTAACTTTTTGGGATTGCCACCACGATTATGCGGCCGCATTCGGAACAATCAATGGGTGTGTCAGAATCAGCTCGGCGCATGCGTTCTACTTCGGCTATGGGGTGCATCAGATTGAGGTCGCAGCCTACGCAGTGGCGGCCTTCCAGTGCCGCTACGCCGATCCCTCCTAGACGGTCGCGGCGTTCTTCGTAATCGGCTAGAAGATGAGACGGGATTTCGGCGATCAGGTCGGCGCGTTGCTGGCGGAGGTCGCCCAGGATTTCGTCTATTTGGGATTCTTCGGTCTTCAGCTGGTCGGCCTGTTCGCTGTGGCGGGCTGAAATTTCAGCGTGTTTTTCGTTGACCACATTGCTTTGAGACTCTATGGCTTCGCGGCGAGCCAGAATTTCCAGAACTATCTCTTCGGAGTTCTGCTTGCGGCGCTTCAACACTGCGATCTGCTCTTGAAGGGCTTCTATGGCTCTCACGCCGGTGATTTCGCCTGAGTAGAGGCGGGTGTTGGACTCTTGCAGGCTCGTCTCTGTCTCGTCTATTTCTGCTTCGGTTTTGGCCTGGTCTTGATCTAGCTCATCCAAGTGCTCTTTAATGCGCTCCTGAAGGGCGACCGCTTGGTTCAGCTTCTCGTCTAAAGATTCAAAGGCTGCTCGCTCGGGCAGCGACTCTCGCTTGTGCGTCTGCAGGGCTATTTCCTTGTCGGCTTCCTGCACCAGCAGGAGCTGTTGGAACGCCTCGGCAGGCATTAGTAGGTGCCGCCTAGCTTGGTGTGATCCCAGCTGATGATTTTTTCAGCTTTGACCACCACAGCGGTGCGCTTGTTGGCCAAGGCCGCTGCTGCGTTGCTGGCGTCTGCGAGGTCTATGCCATGGTTGCGGGCGATCACAGCGGCAGCGTATTTCTGCACATCCTCGGGCTGGCTGTAAAGCTCGGCTGTGCCATTGATCGTGACGCCGCGAAGCTTCTCGTACTCCAAGCCGTCTTCCAGCAGCAGAGCGATGCGAGAATCGCGGTGCAGATTCACGATTTTCTGCGACTTGGTGTATGTCTCAAACACGATCTCGTCATCCACTATGCCGAACCACAAGGTGCTGAGATGAGGAGTGCCGTCTTTGTTGAGGGTGGCGACTTGAAGACTCTTCTGCTCGGAGATGAACTGCCTCATCTCTTCTGATGTCATCCGTATAGCGTCCCGCCGCTTAGCCATTTGTGTCTCCTTGGATAGTTTGCTTGTTCTAGCCTACAGCAACCCCCCGCTAAACTAAACCCTGTGAGTCGGCCGAGTGGCCGCGGCGCGGGGCAACACCCCACGCTGAGGAAGGTCGGGGCTCCACAGGGCAACGGTGCTCGCTAACGGCGAGTCGGGGCGACCCGAAGGAAAGTGCAGCAGAGAGCAGACCGCCGATGGCTGATGCCGGCTTTTAGCCAGCTTCAGCACAGGCAAGGGTGAAAGGGTGCGGTAAGAGCGCACCAGCAGTCTGGGCGACCAGACTGGCTAGGCAAACCCCACCGGGAGCAAGGCCAAGCAGAAGACGGCTGCCCGTCAAATGTCTTCAGGTAGGCCGCTTAGATGGATGGCCACTCATGGCGCAAGCCAAGACAGAACCCCGCCTACAGGCCGACTCACACTCTCGGGCCCAGCAAATCTCACACTCCCGGGCCCGGCAAATACCTGAGCGAGTCCTCGTCCCAGTTGATGGTGACCCCGAGAGGAGCCTGATAGAAGAAGAAAGTGAAGTCGCCCGGGCGAACGGCAGTGAGCAGATCGTAACCAGCGTCATCGTCTGCTGGGGCTGCTCCCAAGTTGCTGGCTCGGGTTCGTCCTGAAGAGATTGTCCCTTCAGTCTGGAAAGAGATCATCGTGCCTGCGACCTCTCGCCACCCGCCCCCTCAAAAAGCAAAATCCAACTTTGCAGCCCACCTCTGCTAAACTAAAAACCACGAAGACAACAAAGACGCACCCCAGAAATCGCAACCCCACCGCCGAAGAGAAAGGACACAAAAATGACACTTCTGATAGTCCTACTAAGCATCGTGGCATCCGGCCTGCTCTCCCTAATGGGCTGGTTCTTCGTCCGCATAGTGACAGGCTTCGACGACCGCTTCGAGCAGGTCGACAGACGCTTCGAGAAACAAGACGAGAAATTCGATAGAAGCTTTGAGCTTCTACGCACCGAGATGAAAGAAGGCTTCGACCGGGTTGACAGACGCTTTGAGAAGCAAGACGAGAAATTCCAAGGAGGCTTAGAGGCATTACGCACCGAGATAAAAGAAGGCTTCGACCGGGTTGACAGACGCTTTGAGAAGCAAGACGAGAAATTCCAGAGAGGCTTAGAGGCATTACGCACCGAGATGAAAGAAGGCTTCGACCGCCACGACAATAAATTCGACCGCCGCGACAAGCAATTCGAGCTTCTGCGCTTTGAAGTGAAAGAGGAGATCAAAGAGATCCGGGTAGAGATAACACAGACAAGGCAAGACATATCCAAACTCTCCGAAGACCACACCCGCCTAGAGGTACGCCTCAAAGACTTCATCGCCTCAGCGCAACAAAAACCCGCAGCCTAAACCGCATCCGCAGCCCAAACCGCAATAGCAGTCTAAATCTAAGAGTTAGGCTTTTGTGCTCCTATGCGTTTTTGAGCGGCGTTATTCTTTTGCGTTGCCTTTCAACTGTCGCTGAAGTTGATAGTATGCGGGCAGATCTCTCTCATCTTGCGGGCGACCCGCCGCCTCCTTTGAAGCGATTACATCATCGAGGTCTGCTACAAGCACATCGGCTCCGTTTATGTCAACAAGCAGAGCATTGTCGCTAATGTCGCTGTATGTGCCTATGCCTACAGCATTGAAAATTATGTCCAACGGCCCGTAAGGCGTCCATGCGGACACAATGCGATCCCACCTGTAAAAGTCTTCGCCATACCAGATATGCTCTTTTGGAGCACCCAATCTTGTTGCTGGAAATGACCCCCAAAACATTGCGCCCATTTGATTCAAAGCGGAAGACAAGCGGTCAAGATTATCTAAATCCCTCTTCACAAGAATATCTACATCTGCTGTTGTGGTGGGCGTTCCCTGCAAAACTCCAGCCAAACCTCCGATAAGCACAAACTGCGTCTCGTTTTCGCAGAGAATGCCGAAAGTTTTGGAAGGATCAAAACTCACAGCTATTCCATTGTGCGCACTTCTGGGGGCTGCCGGGCAGATAGGGAGGCCTTGCCCCGCAATTCTTGCAGCTTCACACAGACATCTAGCCTCTCTTCAGGCGTAAGCGACAGATGCCATCTTATCAGCCCTTCGTACTCACTGCCGGGCAGATATTCTTCTCCCGACTCATGGCTCGTAGCTGATCCCGCCACTTGGTCAGTCATAGACCCAATCATATCAGAAAAGCGGGCAAGTATCTCACACGATTCCGACACCTCGGCAACCCGCAAACTGCTAGTGCCCGCGTCTATGACCAGAACGCTCATAGGTTCAGGGTTGGCTTCTGACTGCTTCTGGGTGGGGGCGAAAAACTACATGCACGAACCCATCTGTCGCTGTGAACTCCAGAGGGGGATTGCCTGCGGCGGCGCATTCCTGGATCATTTTGTTGATGCCTGTGCCAGCTTTTTCAACATAGCCTGCTCTGTGCATCAAGTCCGCTAAAAGCTCGTTGCGACGAACGCACGAATCAGCCATTGTGTCAACTGTGACTCCGGCAGGCAGTCCGCCCGGACTCTTTACGACAAGTCTGTCTGCATGCAATTCCACAAAGACATTGGTTCCCGGCATCGTCCAGTCTCGGTGCACCAAAGCGTTTACAAGAGCTTCCCTCACAGCTTCCAAAGGGTATTCCGCAACTTCTCTCCGTTGAGGACCGGCAGGCAAATAAGCTGTGTTCATGTGTCTTGAAAGCTGCTCTATGGTTTCATTCACAGCTTGCTGAGGACTGCTGCTGTAATCCGCGCGCTTCACGATTTTCGTGCCTTGCGTGCCATTGAACAACAGATAAGTGACATCAATATTGGGGAACAGGGCATGAGGCTCTTTGGCAAACATCATCGCCGTTGCGTTTCTAACGAGGAGATCGTCAGCTTTCTTCTCCGCCGCTGCCAGTTTCGGCAAAAGCTCTTCGGGCGGAAAATTGCGGTTCGGAAATGCAGTGTTGAGCCACTGTCCGTATTTCTCGAAATCCATATCGCCGGGAAACACGAAGCCATCACAGATTCGCCTGTCAAACTGCGGCGGATTGTATCGCAAGGCGGCATCTCGCAACTCCTTCGCCGTCATTCTTCTGGTCGTCGCTCCCTTTCTGGTGTAACAGCCTGTTTTGCATGCCACAGGCTTGCCATCGCTTTCCTCAACTCTGACCAAGACGCACTCAGCCAGTCGATCCACCTTGATATCTACAGGCGGTTCGCAGCCCGCAGCGTGATCTTCTATAGCAGAGAGTTCCTTGTTGGAAGCAGGCCATCCCAATATCTCGCCTTTGTCTGACACGCCAATCAGGATGCTGCCGCCAGAAGTATTAGCCATTCCCGACAGAGTCTCCGAAAAATTGCGAGGCAGCACTCGCTTGAATTCGAGCTTTTCATGCTCTCCTTGAGCAACAAGCCCAGAGAGACGGCGTTCGGCTTCTTCCATCTGCACAATTTGAATTATAGCCTCAGCGCGCACAAGCAGAATGGCTTTTGCGGAATAACTACTGAAGCTGCCGACCGGCCGGAAGACCCTGCGGCACTGCCCGCTTATTACGAACTATTGAAACAGCAAGAAGCAACTAGCTAAAGACATATTCGGCAATCTGAGAGTCACCTGCATATTGAAGTTAAAGTTGAGACTTAGAGATTTTGCGCTGGTCTGCGGGTTCAGAATGCGATTTCTGAGAGGGACTCTTCCCAGCGGAGGCTTTGGGTGATGGCTGCTTGCCAGCGGTTCCAGGTGGGTGGGGCGGCGGGCTCTATGGTTTGGGCGGGCTGGCTTAGGCTAGCTATTTCTTCTAGGGATTGCCAGATGCCGGTGGCGTAGCCTGCTAGGTAGGCGGCGCCTAGGGAGGTGGCTTCGGGGTCTTTGGCGATTTCTATGGGGCGTTCGGCGGCGTTGGCTAGGGCTTGGGCGAAGACTTTGTTGCGGCTCATGCCGCCGTCTATTTTGAGGCTTTTCAGACGGGTTTCGCCGTCGGCTTCGGCTGCCCTCAGCAACTCTGCGCCGCGATATGCCACGCCTTCCAAGACTGCTCTTGCCATGTGGCTGGCTTCGGTGCCTCTGGTGAGACCGAGAAAAGTGCCTCTTGCGCCGAAATCCCATTGGGGTGCGCCCAAGCCTTCCAGGGCCGGGACGAAGACTACGCCTTCGGTGCTTTCGCAGGATGCCGCTAGGGCTTCTGAGTCTGCGGGGGTTTTGAACAGGCCCCACTGCTCGCCCAGCCAAGCTACATTGGTGCCTGCCGAGAGGTCTAGAGCTTCCACACCCCAAGTTATCGCGGCTTTTTGGCCTGCTTGCTCGGCTTCGGTGCGGGCGGATTTGGCGGCTTTGGCTTGGGCGGCTTCGGCGCGGGCATCTCTGGCTTTTGCGGCGTTAGCTTGGTAGTCTCTATGTCCGTCGGCTCGGGGGAGTTTGACTTCGGTGCGACAGATAATCGGGAAAGTGCCGTTCTCGCCGCGACGCTCAAACTCTGCTCTGCGGTCGCCGAGACAAATATCAACTGCTGTGCCTGTGCCGAAGGTAGCTTTGCCTGTGCCTTCCGCCAGACATCCCAAACCGGCAAGCGAAGACTGCTGATCGCCCAAGAGTGCTGCGATTGGTAGGCTGCCTGGCAGAGCAGTGGCTTCGCCGACCACGCCTACGGACGGCACGATTTGCGGCAGCACTTCTGCGTGAATTCCGAGACGCTCTGCTGTTGCCATGTCCCAGCCAGAGCCGTCGGGCAGCATCAAGCCTGTGAGACCTGCGTTGGTGTGGTCGGTGACATGGCATCCGCCTTGGGTGAGCTGCCATACAAGCCAAGCGTCCAAAGTGCCGAAGCGCAGATTCGCTACGCTGGCGGTGTTCACTGTGCCGGCAATGTGATCTGTGCTAGAGGTGTTAACTGTGTTAGAAATGTTTGCTGCGTCGGCGGTGCTAGATGTGTCGGCGGTTTTCGCTGTGTTAGCAGTCCTGGAATTGCCTGCCCCAGATGTAGTTGAAGAGACTTGCCCCAGCAGCCAAGCCAGCTTCGTGGCAGACTCGTTCGGAGCCAGACGAAGCCCCTCCGCCTGAAGCACCAAGCAGTCGCCGAGTGTGCGCAAATCCTGCCAGCTGAGTGCTGGACCCACCGGCAACCCCGTGCTTCTGTCCCATAGAACAGTGGTAGCCCGCTGGTTGGCGATGCCGATCGCCTGAGCTTCGCGGCCAGCAGAGCGCATCTCGCCCAAGACATCTGCAGCCATCTCCAAAGCTGAAGCAGCCAGCTTCTGAGCATCCAACTCGGCAAGACCGTCGGCCGGTCTATCAGGATGCGAAGGGACAGACCTACGAGCAAGTATCTCGCCCGATTCCAACACCTCAGCAACCCGCAAGCTACTAGTGCCCGCGTCTATAACCAAAACGCTCACAGATTCATCCCCAATCCTTCAGCAACATATATCTTCAAACAGCATATATCTTCCAGCATCCGCGTTGGCAAAGCTTTGGCCTCTTTAGGCTCCTGTGCGTTTTAGGTATTTGTCGAACATGGGCACGGAGAATGCCAGTTCTCCGTGCGAGGGGCTGTATATCATGCCCTTGTTGATCAAGTCTTTGCGTCGATTTGAAATGCTGCTTTGTTGTACGCCCAAGGCTTCGGCGATGTCAGCACTCTTATAGGGTTCTGCCCCGATGTTCGCCATCGCTCTCAGATATTCGATTTCTTTCTGGGTGAGACGGCCCATTCTTCCCTGATAAAAGTCTTGGTCCAGCCTTGCTTCCACAAGTGATTCTGCGGCTTTCGCATCGTGCTCGCCGATCGTTTTGTCTTTTGCCACATCCCATGTGCAGTTTCCCCATTGCTGGATGAAGTACGGGTAGCCTTCTGATGCTTCAACCATCAGGCCGAGCGCAGCTTTTTCTATCTCAACGCCAACCCTGCTGGCAGGCAAAACCAGAGCGGCTTCGGAGTCTTCGTGCGACAGGCGGGCAAGCTCGGGAAATTGGAACAGACGCTCAGAGTATGATTTGGCATCACATGCTTTGCCAGGCAGATGCGGCAAACCCGCCCCTATGAGAAGGACGGGAAGCTGCATCTGGTCGACTTGGTGGACGGCGGCGATCAGTGCCGCCAGCTCGCCTTCGTGGAGATCTTGAACTTCGTCTACAGCTATGAGGACGCCCTTCTTGCGCTCTTTTGCCGCTTCGCCGACTGCTACGACTAAATCGGTCAAATCTTCTTCTATGAATCCGTAGTCGGTATGACTTGGATTCGGGTCGGAGTCGATTCTGAGCGAAACCCCGTCGGGGGAAACACTGACAGAGAACGCCCTCAGAGATCGCCGTATTCTCTCCGCAGCCTTGGAAGCTGGCCCCATAGTCAATTCCGGCAGCATGTCTCCTATCTTTCTGGCGACCCTGGTGGGGAATGTCCCCGCAGAAGGGCCAGCTGATGCCGCCTCGCCGAAGATTACCTCATAGTCCATTTCTTTTGCCAAAGCGCGGACATGATATAGCAGCACCGTTTTGCCCACACCACGCAACCCGATCAGGAAAATATGCTTGCCGTGGCGACCACTGATCCGTCTGCCGAGTGCTATCCTGAACTGGCTTATCAAGGCATCGCGCCCGACTAGTTCAGGCGGCGGATAGCCTGCTCCGGGGTTGTAAGGGTTCGTTTGAGGATCCATCTTATTATTGCCTGCTATTGAATTCTTGGCTGTCTGGTATTGGCTTCTTGGTTGGCTACTATTGGCTCTTCACTAGATGCAATTGGCACTTCGCTAAGACGAATTATAGCTGAAATCGCTTAAAATCGTGAAAATATGTTAAAAAACACATATTTTTACGATTTTAATATATTTGCAGCTTCTGAAGGAGATGTGGGATTTTCCAAAGGGACGCTTTGGACGACCAGAACGCTCATCGCCAGTCTTGCATTTCGGTTTCAATGCTTTGGCGGTATGACTCTATCTCTTGTTTCTTTCGCTCTTGGCTCCAGTCCAACTCGTTGGCTAAGACTTTTGCCACGGCGGGGGCGGCTTCGGCCGAGGCGCGAGCATTTTGCAAGCGCGCTCTTGTGCGACGGCTCAGAACATCGTCTAGGGTGACGGCCATCTCGTTGCGGGCGGCGTAGACCGCCTCGGCCATGCAGTAGGGGAGATCGGGGTGAAGCGGCTTGCCTAAAGAGATCTCACTTTCAACTAGAGCTTGAATCTCACCTGCTTCTGTGCCGTATCTCATCGCCAAGCGACTTTCGTAAGCGGCATCTATACCTGAGCCTGCACTTGAGCTTGAATCTCTGTCTGAATCTTCTGGCGCACCACGCAGGGTCAGGTTCAAGGTTCGGCTCATTCTGGCATCGTTTTTGTCCAGATGCTGGAGTGCTTCATCCACTGCGTCGCTGGCCATCTTGCGATATGTGGTGAGCTTGCCTCCGACTATGTTCACCACCCCTGCCGCAGAAGCGGTGATGCTGTGGCGGCGCGACATATCGGCAGTGCTCTGGGATTTGGGGTCTTTCACCAGAGGGCGCAGCCCCGACCAGACCGACACTATGTCGTCTAAGCCCACATCAGCTGATGTGTTGGAGTTGGCCGCCTTGAGCAGATACTCCACATCTTCAAGCGTGCAGGAAGGCGCGTTTATATCGCCTTCGTAGTCGGTGTCGGTTGTGCCCAGATAGGTGATGTTCTCCCAGGGGACTATGAAGATGCTGCGCTTGTCGCTGCCGACTGGCACCACTGCCGCAGCCTCGTTGCCGAACATCTTTCTGGGCACGCCGACATGGATGCCTTTGGCGGGGCGAAGCTTCGCAGGGATGCCTTTTTCGTCCAGCCGGCGAACTTCGTCCGACCACACCCCGGCCGCGCTTATGACCGTGTCGCAGCTGATTTCAAAAGAGTCGCCTTCGGCGGTTTCGACCGACACGCCTCGGCATTTGCCTGCGGCATTCTTCAAGATGCCGGTGGCCGCCGCTCTGTTGGCCGCAGCAGCTTCAAAATCCAAGACGGCAGTGCGAATGACCGACAGGGTGAGGCGGGCGTCGTCTGTTTCGCAGTCGTAGTAGATGTAGCCGTGATCCAGTCGGTCGGGGGGAAGGGTCGGGAATATTTCCAATGCCTCTGCCGCGCTCAGACGCTTGTGCTTCTTGCCGATGCGCAGGCCGCCGGTGAGGTCGTAGGCCCACATCGCGGTGCCCAAGGCACGAGCAGCTTTCGGGTTGATGAGCCCGTCGGTGCTGAACATCGGAATCAGAAACGGCAGGATGCGCACCAGATGCGGGGCGTTGTGAAGCAGACGCTGCCGCTCGGCCAGAGCCTCATACACCAGCACCACGCGCCGCTGCTGAAGATAGCGCAACCCGCCGTGGACGAGTTTGGAAGACTTGGAGGAAGTGCCCGAAGCGAAATCGTCTTTTTCTATCAGCGCGGCCGACAGCCCCCTGCTGGCAGCGTCCAGAAGGCAGCCTGCACCGGTTATGCCTCCGCCGACAATCACCACATCAAAGTGTTCTTCGCTGAGGCGTTGCAAGGCTTCGGTTCGCAGAAAAGAGCCCCCGCTGCGACGGGGGACTGGGCGGCGAGAGTAGCGGGAAGAGCGAAGCACGACTAGTGCATAAGGCTAGCGAAATAGTTCGGCAAGATAGCTTTTATGCTGGCTTTGCGGTTCGGGGCGGTGCAAGCTGGCGAAGGCAGTGCTTCAAGCTAGCAAAGGTAGAATGAGATAAGTTCCAAAATAAGCAGGCTGCTCAAATGCCCATTTCGCAAATTTCATGGTCTGAAACCCTAGAACAACTTCTCGCAGGCGTCGACCTCAGCGAGCAGCACGCCCGTGATGCTATGAGCACTATCTTGAGCGGCGAAGCTGCGCCGGCGCAAATGGCGGGATTGCTCGTGGCAATGCGCGCCAAAGGCCCCTCGGCTGAGGAGCTGACGGGATTTCTTGCAGCCATGCAAGACGCCGCCGAGCAAGTGCCTGTGGATGCCGAGCAGCTCGGGCTGATAGACACCTGCGGCACTGGGGGAGACGGCCACAAGACGATCAACATATCCACCGCTGCCGCCATCGTGGTGGCCGGCGCGGGGGCGAAGGTCTGCAAGCACGGCAATCGGGCTGTCTCTTCGGCCAGCGGTTCGGCCGATGTGCTGGAAGCTTTGGGCATAGACATTGAAATGGGGCCGAGCGAGGTGGCCGACTGCATCGCCGAAACGGGCATAGGGTTTTGCTTCGCTCCGAGGTTTCACCCGGCCATGCGCCATGTAGGGCCTGTTCGCAAAGACCTGGGCATCCCTACTTTTTTCAATTTCCTAGGGCCGCTGGCCAACCCCGCGAGGGTGCGGCGACAGCTCATCGGAGTTGGCGACTCCGAAGTAGCCGAGATGATAGCCTCCGTGCTAGAGCGTCTGGAGCATCGCCACGCCATGGTGGTTACAGGGCATGACGGCATTGACGAGCTTTCTGCCAATGGCAGTGCTAATGTCATTCATCTAAAGGAAGGAAAAATCAGCAGATATGAGATCGACCCCAGCAAATTCGGCATCAGCCGCAGCTCGGCAGACGCAATCAGAGGCGGCGATTCCCGAGCGAACGCCGAGAGCGTCTTGGCGGTTCTCAATGGCGAGCACGGGCCGAAAAGGGATGTGGTGGCTCTGAACGCAGCAGCGGGATTGATCGTCGCCGACCTAGCCGCCGACATGGAGGAAGGCATAGAGATGGCTGCGTCGTCTATAGACAGCGGCAAGGCAATGTCCGTGCTGTCGGGGTGGCAAGAATTCTCCGAGCGAACAACTGACAGACGCAGAACAGATAAGCTCAAAACCGACAGCAAAACCCACAGAAAGGAAGTGCAAGCAAATGCCTGAATCTAAGAATAAAAAACATACTGAAGGCGATCCCGACATCGCCTCTGAAACTATCACCGACACCGAACCTGAAACCGACACGAAAAACGCTTCTGAAAACGAAAACGCTGAGAACCCTGAAGCCGCTTCCGAAATAGAAGACGCTGAAGATGCCAAAGCCACTTCAAAAGACAGCGACCCCGAAGACACCGAAGAAGAAGCCGCCAAAAGCAAACATCCCGACGAAGAGCTAGAGGTGCTTTCCGATCTGTGGGATCTGGCAGTTCGCGCGCCGAATTTATCGCCCGATCTGGTTCGCCAAATGACGCCTTTCGCCAAGTTCAGAAAGATGCCGGCCCGAGGGCAGGAGATAATCCGAGAAGCTTTAGACCTTGACGGCGATTTCCGAGAAAAAGTGCTAGAAGAATGGCAGAAAAACTCGGCCGAATTTGAGAACGAGCACATAGCTGCGATGGCTCTGCTGTGGCTGAGCCGACCCCCTCGGTGGCGAGACGAAGTCGACCGCTTCGTGATGATGCACAGCAAGATGCAAACCCTCACGGCTGAGAACAAAGACATGCAAGTCAAGCTCCGTCAAGCCGAAACGGAACAGCAGCGAGTCAAAAATCTGCAGGACAAGCGTAAGAAAAAGGCGGCGAAGACGAAATCCCAGTCTGAAAAAGACCAGCTCAAACGGGTGCAAGCCGAATCTCAAGCCGAGAGGCTGGCTGGAGACTATGAAGCTGCCAAAGAGACTATCCGCAACCTAGAGACCGAGCTGAGAAGCGAATCGGAGGGTCTGTCAAGCCTTCAGCGTCACCACGACAAGCTCAGAAAAACGCTTTCAAAGCGAGAGCAGCGCATCAACCAGCTTGAGCGAGAAGTGCGGCATCTCAAAAACCCAGAGGCAGAGGAAACGCCAGACGAGCGCAGACGGGGTTTCACGAAGGATGAAATCTGGGGCGATGCCTTGGTGCCTCAGGAACCACGCTTGCCCATTACGCCTCCGCAGGGGGTCAGTCAGTTTTCCCGCACTGCAGCCGAGCACTATGTGAAAAAGACTGCCGTCGTGTTCGTAGACGGCTACAACTTCATCTTCATCGCCTGGCCCGACGAAACAGAGCACCTGCGCGACGGCAGCATGAAGAATTCTGGACACAAGCCCGGTTTGGAGGTCTTTCGCAATCGTCTGATAGACAAGTCTTTGTCGCTGGAGGCTCGGTTTCGCCCCTACAATCTGGATCAAATCTGCTTGGTGTTTGACGGGAAATATCCTGGCCCCCAAGCAGAATATCCCCCGCAAAGCGGCATACAAGTGGTCTTTTCGCCACCGGACAAAATCGCTGACGATGTAATCGTGAAACGGCTTTCCGAATACCCCAGCAGCAAGCAGATAGCAGTAGTCAGTGACGACCAAGAACTGCGTTCCCGATGCTACGACGAAGGCGCAACCATTATGAGCGTCACGCAGCTGCTGCACTTGTTTGAATGAGATTTGTTTGAATGAGCAAGCCGAACAACTGCTCGGACAGCGACTACTTGAGTTCGCTGCTCGCCTTTGGGAAGCAGTCGGGCTTGGACGCTGTGGGGGTCGCATCGGCTGAGCCTTTTGTTGAACCTCAGGCAGCGTTGGAAGAGCGGCGCAGTCGCGGGCTGGCATCCAGCATGCAGTTCACCTATCGCAACCCGAAGCGATCCTGCGATCCTTCGGTTACCCTGCCGGGGGCAAAGTCGCTGATTGTGGGTGCGCTCAGGTATGAGGGGGATGGCGAGGCTGCCGGCGAGAGGATGTTCGTGCGCATCGCCTCGTATGCTCAGCGTGATTACTACAGCGATCTGCGAGATGCGCTTGAAGCTGTGGCGAAACGCCTGCAGGACGACGGCCACGAAGCCCGAGTGGTCGTGGACGACAACGCTTTGATGGACAGAGAAGCCGCAAGGCGGGCAGGCTTAGGCTGGTACGGCAAGAACACCTGCCTGCTGATCCCTAAGAAAGGCAGCCGCTTCGTGCTGGGTTCAGTGATCACCACGGCTGCCTTAGCTCCGAGCCCGCCCGTTGAACGAACCTGCGGCACTTGCAGCCTCTGCCAGCAAGCCTGCCCGACAGGTGCTTTGGATACTGCAGGCCAGCTTGACGCCAGGCGATGCTTGGCTTGGCTGCTGCAAGCCGAAGGCATATTCCCCCGCGAACATCGTGCCGCCCTAGGCAATCGCTTCTACGGCTGCGACGACTGCCAAGATGTTTGTCCGATTAATTCTCTTGGTGAAATGTCGCAGGGAAACCGGCGGGCAACGGCACATCTTTTTCTGGACTCAGACAGAGAACTCGCCAGAAAAAGACGTGCCGTCCCCCGCCTACCCTTGGAGACCCAGGAGACTTCTTGCGGCACTGTTCAGGAGAACCTGGATTCTGCTCCTGTTTTGGAAGTTCTGAAATTAACAGACGAAGAGTTGATGGATCGCTACGGCCGCTTTTACATTCCGCGCCGCCAGCCGCGCTATCTGCGGCGGAATGCTTTGCTGGTGCTGGCTAATGTTTCACCTCTGGAAGCTTGCTCGCACTTTGAAGCAGACGACAGAGAGGGCGGTGCAGATGGCGGTGCAAATGGTTTTGAGGAAGTCAATGCTGTTTCTGGGCAAGTCAATGCGGCATTGAAAGAGGCGGTCGAGCATGAAGACCCTATGCTGCGAGCGCACGGAGTCTGGGCGGCGCAACGGCTAGGGCGATTTGATCTCGCTGAGAGCGCGAACTGCGACCCCGATGCTCGTGTTCGCGAAGAAGCCCGCCGCCCTGTGCCGCTTGCAGAACCTTGCCGCTCTTAGACCCGTGCTGATTGCGAAACCATGCCGTGCCACCTGGGGATAGCCGCCCTGCACAGCTTTCGAAACCTTGCCGCTTTTAGAGATGCTTGCTTAAGGATGCTGGCATGAGCTGTCTGCTCATCACCAACGACTATCCTCCGAAGCTCGGAGGCATACAGATATACCTCTGGGAGCTTTGGCGCAGGCAGCCTGCCGATCAGGTGAGCGTCTACACGAGGGATTACCCGGGGGCGCAAGAATTTGACGCGGGCGAAGATTATCGCATCATCCGCGAAACCCGCTTCCCCCTGCTGCCCACCCCCTCAGTGCGTCGCAGAGCAGAGAAGATCATCGCCGAGGTGAAGCCCCAGTTGGTGCTGATAGATCCAGCTCTGCCTCTGGGGATTATAGGCCGCAAGCTTTCGGTGCCCTACGGACTGGTGCTGCACGGGGCGGAAGCGACCATTCCCACTCAGCTTCCCATGCTGCACTCAGCCATGAACCGAGTGGTGGGCGCAGCCGAGTTTGTGATAAGTGCCAGCCAGTGGGCGAGCGACATGGTTTCGCCCGCAAAAGCAGCCTCTAAAACACCTTCGCCGCTGAAGCCAGATACTGATCGCTCTCGCTCTAACACCGCAAAAGCTGCATCGCAGACGCCTTTTCACTACATCCCTCCCGGAGTGGACACGGCACGCTTCCATCCCCACAGTGAGGCGCAAAAATCAGCAGCCCGCCAGCGTTTCGGATTAGGCGAAGACGCTTTGGTGCTGCTGAGCGTGAGCCGTCTCGTACCCCGCAAAGGGATGGATAATCTAATCAAAGCGGCAGCCGGCTTGCAGCGCGATCATCCGAACTTGGAACTGGTCATCGCTGGGGGCGGGCGAGACCTCTCGCGCTTACAGGCAGTCGCCAAGCGAGCAGGGGCGAATGTCAAGTTTCTGGGGAGAGTCGACGACGAAGACCTGCCGTCTCTCTACGGCTCGGCTGATATCTTCGCCATGCTCTGCCGAGAACGATGGGGAGGGTTGGAGCAAGAAGGCTTCGGTGTGGTGTTTCTGGAAGCGGCAGCTTCGGGCATTCCCCAGATAGCAGGCGACAGCGGCGGTGCGGCCGAAGCTGTGGCGCACGGTGAGACCGGGTTCGTGGTGCCGGCGCATCGGCAGAATGCTTATATGGCGGATGCCTTGCGGGATTTGGTCGAAAGCCCTGCTTTGCGGCAACAAATGGGAGCATCGGCTCGGCTGCGGGCGGAACGAGAATTCTCTTATGACCTGTTGGCTGAACGGCTGCAAAAGGTTTTGCGGGTAAAATAGACTTATGCCACAGCGTGCGAACCGTTCTGTTAGTGTGGAGGCGTCGCCTCAGCTGTGCTTTGATGTTGTCTGCGATGTTGAACGCTATCCGGAGTGGATAGAAGAAGTGAAAGAGGTGGAGGTGCTGAGCCGTGATGACGATGGGCGGCCGGGGCGGGTGTTTTTCAGGCTGGGCGGCATGGGCAGGAGCGTCAGCTATACCTTGGAGTATTACTATGGCAGCAATCCGCTTCGCATGGCTTGGCGGCTCGCTGAGGGCAACCTCATAAGGAACATGGACGGCGAATACAAATTTCTGCCGATGCGCAGCAACTCCGAAGCCACCGACTTGCATTTCCGCTTGGAGGTTGATCTGCTAACCCGACTGCCGGGCTTCGTTACGCGGCGAGCCGAGCACAGAGTGGTGACTTCAGCCGTGAGCGGACTACAAAGCCGCGCCGAGCATTTGGCTTCGCTTGTCTGAATTTTGTCAGTATTCCTAGGTTTTGATGTCGGGGGGACTTCGGTAAGAAGCGTTGCTCTTTCAAGCGAAGGCGGAACAGATAATTTCTCTGACCATCGCCAGATTTTGCGCCCCCAGAGCAACGAGGGGCTGATTGACGCCATAGAAGCAATAGCGAACGAGCATCTGCCTGAAGCTGTCGGAGTCGGCTGCGCTGGTTTCGTGACCCACGACGGCGTGGTGGTGCAGTCGCCCAACATTGACTCGCTTCGCAACTATCCGCTCCGCCAAGTGTTGGAAGAAAAGCTCGGCTGCCCCGTGGTAGTAGAAAACGACGCAGCAGCAGCTGCTTGGGCCGAAGCCAAGGCAGGAGCCGGAAAGGGCATCAGCAACATGGCATTCGTAGGCTTCGGCACCGGCATAGGCGGCGCTCTAGTGATAGACGACAAGCTAGTGCGCGGAGTCCACGGCTTCGGCTCGGAACCAGGCCACCTCACAGTCATGCCCGACGGTCTGGAATGCCCCTGCGGAAGAAAGGGCTGCTGGGAACTCTACGCCTCTGGCTCAGCCCTAGGCCGCTACGCGAGAGAAGCAGCCGAAAGAGGAGAAGCCCCCGAACTCGTCGCCCTGGCTGGCACCTCTAAAATCACAGGCGAACATGTAGCAATGCTGCTAGCTGAAACCTACCCCGACACCCCCGCCAGCAGCAACTCCGAAAGCCACCATTCCGAAAGCAACATAGCCCAAACCCTCCTAAACCAACTATCCGACTGGATAGCCATAGGTCTAAACACGCTAATCGTCCTAACAGACCCAGAGCTAGTAGTCCTAGGAGGCGGCCTATCAGAAATGGGACAGCCATTCCTAAATTCCGTAAAAGCCGCCCACACCCGCCGCTACACCACCCAAGACACACGCCCCAACCTATCCCTAACCCTGGCCCACCACACAGAAACCGCTGGCTCAACAGGCGCCGCCCTCCTAGCAAAAGAAACCTCAACCCCCTGAAGTAGCATCAAATAATGGAATTCCGGCGAATCACCCAGCTGCCGCCTTATGTGTTCGCCACGATAGACACCCTGAAGATCCAAGGCCGCAGAGAAGGCCATGACATCATAGATCTAGGCTTCGGCAACCCCGACCTGCCTTCGCCCGACGGCACAGTGGAAAAACTTGCCGAAGCCGCCCGCAACCCCAGAAACCACCGCTATTCCTCCAGCCGAGGCATCCCGAAACTGCGCCAAGCCATCGCCGACTATTACCAAAGCCGGTTCAATGTCGCCCTAGACCCCGACACCGAAGTCATCAACACCATCGGCGCCAAAGAAGGCTTTTCACATCTCATGTGGGCGTTGCTGCAGCCGGGGGATGCCGCCTTGGTGCCGTCGCCTTCCTATCCCATCCACATTTATGCGCCCTTGCTGGCTGGGGCAGAGATTCGCCGCGTGCCGCTCAGCACCCACGCCGACATGTTCGCCAACTTCCGCGAGCGTTACGAATACTCTTGGCCCAAGCCGAGAGTCATCATCTTGTCGTTCCCGCATAATCCGACCACCGCCTGCGTAGACAGAGACTTCATGCAGCGGGTGGTGGATTTCGCCAAAGAGCACGAAACTCTGCTGGTGCACGACTTCGCCTACGCCGACATCGGCTTTGACGGCTACTCGCCGCCGTCAATCATGGAAGCCGATGGTGCCAAAGATGTGGCAGTTGAAATCTACACGATGACCAAGTCGTTCTCTATGGCCGGCTGGCGGGTGGCGTTCATGGTGGGCAATGCGGAAGTGGTGGGGGCTTTGGCGAAGCTGAAGTCGTATTTGGACTACGGCGCATTCCAGCCGATCCAGATTGCCGCCACAGTCACGCTCAACGAGCATTCCGACTTCCCCGAAGAGGTGCGCCAGATATACCAAAGCCGCCGTGATGCTCTCTGCGATGGTCTGAACCGCATCGGCTGGGAGATAGATCCGCCCAGAGGCACCATGTTCGCCTGGGCGAAAATCCCCGAACCATATAGCGATTTAGGCTCTGTGGAATTCGCCTCGCAGCTAGTGCAAAAAGCCAGCGTTGCCGTGTCGCCCGGTGTAGGCTTCGGCCCCGGCGGTGAAGGCCATGTGCGCTTCGCCCTCATAGAAAACGAACAAAGAATACGCCAAGCGGTCCGGAATCTCGATCGCTACTTGTCGGAAATTTAACACCTACCTGCTAAACTGAGAGCATGGATGTCGCAATAATCGTTTTAGGTGGAGTTGCTTCCACTATCGGTGGCGTAATAGTCACCTACCTGATCATTGTGTCCTCGCAGCTAGCCAAGCACGACATCAGGTGGGAGCAGCAGAACGAGAAGTGGGAGCAACAAAACGAAAGTGGAGGCAGCAAGACCAAAGATGGGAACAAGAAGACAAAAGGTGGGAGGAGCAGGCTGCCCTATGGAAGAAAAACGAAGAAGACCATCTAGCACTTGTCAGATTGATAGCCGATGTCAGATCGGAGTTGAAGACAGACTTTGTTCGGCTGGAGGACCATATCATCCGAGTTGAAGGCAAGATAGACGATCTGAGAAGCCAGTAGCTTGTTTGGCTACATAAAACTTACCCAGCAAAAGCCCTAGTTCGCTCTAGGGCGCGGTGCCATAGCTCTTCTTCGCGGGGGTCGCCTTCTGAGGCGGGGGAGACTTCCGTGTCTAGCTGCCATTGATCTTTGAGCTCATCCAGTGAAGACCAGACGCCTGCGCCTAGGCCTGCTAGCCAAGCTGCGCCTCTTGCTGTGGCTTCGGTCATTGTGGGGCACAGCACTTTTGCCCCTAGTGCGTCTGCTTGGTGTTGCAGCAGCAAGTTCATGGCAGAGGCTCCGCCGTCTACTCGCAGGCTGGAAAGCTTGTGGCCGGAGGCTGCTTCCATGGCGCGCACTACATCTTTTGTCTGATACGACATTGAGGCGATGACGGCACGGGCAAGCTGGGGCGGCCCTACAGCCGAGGTGAGACCGAAGATTGAGCCTCTGGCTTCGGCATCCCACCACGGGCTTGCCAAGCCGGTGAAGGCTGGCACTAGGATGCAGCCGCCGCTGTTTTCGCATTGCAATGCCAGCCCTTCAAGCTCGGAGGCTTCTGAGATGATGCCGAGACCGTCGCGCAGCCATTGGACTGCCGCGCCTGTGATGAAAATCGCGCCTTCCAGCACATAGGCGATGTTGCCTACAGAGCTGTCTGAGGAGCTGCCTGCCGAGCTGCCTGAGGAAACACTGCCAGCACTGCCTAGCTCCCAGCCGACCGAGGTGAGCAGACCTTCGTGCACCGGCGGGGCTGTGCCATGCGATTGCGATAGAGACGGCGACTGCATAGCAGGGGAGAGGCTCGCTGAGCTAGGGCTTTTGGCTGCACCTCGCGACTGCGACGACGACCTTTCCCCTGAAGCATCTCCGATGTTCATCAGCACGAATGAGCCTGTGCCGTAGGTGTTTTTCACATCTCCGGGGTCAAAGCAAGCCTGCCCGAAAAGCGCAGCCTGCTGGTCGCCAGCTATGCCGGCGATGGGGATGCTGCCGCCTGATGTTCCGCTTGCCAGTGCTCCGCTTCCCAAAAGCCCCGCAGCAGTGTGACCGAAAATCCCGCTGGAGGGCAGCACTTCGGGCAAAGCACTCATCGGCACGCCGAACAAATCGCATAGCTCTTGCGACCACTGCCGTCTGCGGATGTCAAACAGCATGGTGCGCGAAGCATTAGACGGCTCTGTGGCAAACACTTCGCCGTCGGTCAGCTTCCAGAGCAGCCAAGCATCCACCGTGCCTAGAGCCAGATGCTGGCGGGGCGTATCGCAGTCTTCCAGCAGCCAAGCGAACTTGGTGGCGGAGAAATACGGATCTAGCACCAAGCCTGTGAGTTCTCGGATCAGGGGCAGATGCCCTTCTGCCTCCAACTGCTCGCAACGGGCCGCCGTGCGACGGTCTTGCCAGACGATAGCTCGAGCCAGAGGCTGGCCGGTGCGCTTGTCCCAGATGACGGCGGTCTCACGCTGGTTGGTGATGCCGATGGCTGCCACAGGCTCGGCGATCTTGCCGGCAAGCTCAGCCAGAACAGCCGCCGCTGTCTGCCATATCTCATCGGCATCGTGCTCTACCCAGCCGGGACGGGGGAAGTGCTGCGTGAACTCCCTGTAGGCCCATCCCGCTACCGCCCCCGACTCGTCAATAGCCAAAGCCCGCACGCCTGTGGTGCCCGCATCCAGTGCAACGACTACCGCCATGTTCCTAGAGTACTTTTAAGTAATCAGCAGTTTGCGCCCTGCTGCCAATCCCGACAGCTTGGAGAAAGCAACCGATGGCAAACAAACCCGAGACAGACCAATCTCTCAAAGTCGGCATTTTGACAGGAGGCGGCGACTGCCCCGGCCTGAACGCGGTAATCAGAGCCGTGGTCCGCAAAGCCGAACGGCACTACGGCGACTCCGTGATCGGCTTCAGAGACGGCTGGAAAGGCCTGCTGGAAGACGAAGCCACACCTCTAGATATAGAATCCCTGCGAGGCACCTTGCCCAGAGGCGGAACGATCATCGGCACCTCCAGAGTGCAGCCCTATATGTTTGACGACGGGGTGAAGCGCGTCAGAGAGACGGCAGAGCGGCACGCGCTGGACGCTCTGATAGTGATAGGCGGAGAAGGCACATTGTCGGTGGCTCACGAAATTCACAGAGAAGGCATTTTGCCGGTCGTGGGGGTGCCCAAGACCATAGACAACGACATCGCCTGCACTGAGATGACCTTCGGCTTCCAGACTGCCGTGCAGATAGCCGTGGATGCCATAGACAGGCTGCACACCACAGCCGAGTCGCATCATCGTGTGATGATCGTGGAGGTGATGGGGCGACATGTGGGACACATCGCCACTTGGACGGGCATAGCTGGCGGGGCCACGATGATTCTGGTGCCCGAGCAGCCTTTCGATATCAACCATGTGGCCAGCATTCTGCAGAACCGTCACGAAACCAACCGCTTTGCCTCCATCGTGGTGGTGGCAGAAGGGGCGCAGCCGATCCCCGGCACTTTTGACCTGCCCGAAAAAGGCTTGGACGAATACGGCCATGTGCGCCTCGGCGGCATAGGCAGCATCGTGGCATCAGAGGTGGAGAAGCGCACCGGCATGGAAACCAGGGTCATAGTGCTGGGCCATATTCAGCGAGGCGGCACTCCAAACGCTTTTGACAGAGTGCTGTGCACCAGGTTCGGCGTGGCCGCCATAGATGCCGTCCATGAAGGCGTGGCGGGGGAGATGGTTGCGCTTCAATCAGGCGAGATCACCAGGGTGCCGCTGGCAGAGGCAGTGGCAGGCTTGAAAGGCATCACTGATGAGCTATGGGAGACCGCCAAGGTGTTTTTCCCGCCGCTGCCTTGAGCATCAGGCTGCGCGCCAGAGCATCAGGCTGCGCCTTTGCCTCTGTCAAGCGTCATCTGAGGGCGGGAAGGGCGGGTCTAGCAAATCATCAAAAGGCATCAGCAATAAAAGCAGGTCTTCGTAATCTTCTCTGCCAGCCGGCGTGTTTAGATCGCCGCCATCGCTCGGCAAGACGACCGCAGAGCCGTCTATCTCAACAAGCACTCCTTCAATGTCGCTGTTTTGCACGAGAGACAGCACTAGCTGCCCAGCAGCCAAATACATTTGGATGCCCGAGAGTTCTTCCAGTCGGCTTCCTTTCTTGAAATTAACCACAAAAACGCTTCCCTCCGTTCGCGTGTTCAGCAGATCTTCTGGGGCGGGGAGATAGCTCACATATCCTCCTTCTGCCTCTTCGGGGGAAGGTCCGGCAAGAAGAAGGTTCAAGATGTCTTCTGGTATCACTGGCTTGTCCGCTATCCGCAAAATTTCAGACACTTGCAGGTCGCCTTGGTCATTGTCAAAGTAGATAGTCACGAACTCTTCGTCTTCGCCCAGCGTCAGGACATTCGGGTCTGCAGGCAGAAAATCATCTGCGGCTGCGGGCTCACCCAAACTCAACGGGCGGGGGGATGAATCTTCCGGCACTCCGCAGCCCCAGAGCATCGCAGCTGCTAGAATTGCCGCTGTTGAAGCTGCCAGAGCGCGAAAACCAGCAGATGCCAGCCGTTTCATGCCTTGCCTGCCTTATTGTCGTTCAGTCCAGCCTGATGTTCGCCCAGATCGGGTTCCATGGGCAGTTTCACCACGAACCTCGCTCCTGTGCCGCTGGGCGCGTCTTCTGCCCATATTTCGCCATTGTGAAGCCACACTCTTTCTCTCGCCAAGGCAAGCCCCAGGCCTGTGCCCAAGCCTTGTCTTCTGTGGACGCCCGCTTCGCCGCGAGTGAAGCGTTCAAAAATTTTCTCTCGTTCTTTTTCTGCTACGCCAGGCCCTGCATCATCTACGAATATATACAGATCGCTGTTGCGGGTTTGCGCTTGAATAGCAGTTGCGCCGCCCGCATAGCGAGAAGCGTTTTCCAGAAGATTGGTTATGACTTGCGAGATGAGCTTGGCATCCGCTGTGAAACTCGCGGGGCCGTTTTCCACGAAGACAGGCGTGTCGGCCGAGCTGCGTGAGGCGATTCGTTTGAGAAATTTTTCGGCATCCAAGACTTCCATATCCAGCTTTATGCTTTCGGGCGGACGAGAAATTTCCAGCAGGTCTAGCACAAGCTGGCGAAAACGAGCCATTTCCACCACTAGCAGATCCAAAGCGGTCTGAGTTTCAGGCGACATATCCTGGCGACGCTTGTTGATCAGATCCACTGAAGCCACAAGGGTGGTAAGAGGCGAGCGGAGCTCGTGGCTGACCTCCAAGGCGAACCTTTGCTCGCGCTCAATGCGCTTGGCTATGGAGCTTTGCATGCTGTTGAAGGATTCCTTGAGCTGCTGGAAATCGCGATCCACTGGTTCTGTGATCGGCTGGAAGCTTCCGCGTTCTATGTTCTCAGCCGCTTTGCGGAAAGCCCTGATGGATGCAAAGGAGCGTCTCACTAGCAAAACGCCGACTGTCGCCGAGATGACGAGAGTTATGCCGCCTCCTACGAAAATGACTACCCGCAGGATGCTTAGAATGTCGGCTGTATCTTGCAGCGAACCTCCTTCAAAATAAACCATGTCTGCGCTCGGCACGGGGATACCGACAATCAGCAGCAGGTCGCCGCTTATGCGTGTGCGCATCTGCACTGCTGTGCCTGCCTTTGCGGTTTCTACGAATTCGGCAGGCAGGGTCTGCTGGCCGAACTTGAGGGGATTTTCCGAGAACCAATCGTCTTCGCCCAGCAAGATCGCAATTCTGGGGCCTACGGAAGAAGACAGCGAGTTCATAAATCTATAGATTGAGGCCGCTTCAAATTCGTCATTTTCACCGCCAGCTATCAGCTCTTCGCTCGAAATCAGGGATTCGGCTTGGCGGGAGTGTTCAGACGCCTGATTGACGATAGCGTCCGACTGGCGGCTCAGCAGCACATTGCGGGTGACGAAATATGCCACGCTAGCGAAGCCGACAACGCAGAACAAAGAGATGATTACAGCCAGCAGCCAAATGCGGCGATACAGCCCCAGACCACGGCGTGCGCTACGAGGTTGCTGCCTCAAAATGTTTTCTCAAAATGTTTTAAGGGGCAAATTTGTAGCCGACTTTACGCACCGTGCGGATATAGCGAGGGCTGGAAATGTCTTCTTCCAATTTGATGCGGAGGCGGCTTACTTGAATGTCGACCAAGCGATCGGTGGAGATTTCTTTATCGCCCCAGATTTTGTCGCTCAGGACTTCGCGGGTGACTGGTTCGCCGACATTTTCAAGAAACACAGCCAGCAAAGCCCCTTCGGTATGGGTGAGGGTTATCTCTTTGTCTTTGCGAAAAACTCTGAGGGTTTCATGGTCTATTTCCAAGTCGCCGTAGGTGACTAGGCCTTTGGGCTTTTTTTTCTCGCTGCTTTCGAGCCATTTGCTCTCCACGCGGCGCAGCAAGGCTTGAATGCGTGCCATCAGCTCTTGCGGGGTGAAGGGTTTCATCACATAGTCGTCGGCTCCGTCTGAGAGACCTTGCACCAGATCGTCTGTGTCTTCACGGGCCGTGAGGATGATGATGGGCACCGAACTGCGAGAGCGTATGTATCGGCAGAACTCAAATCCGTCCATCTCAGGGAGCATCAGGTCTAGCAGGATCAGATCGGTGTCGTCAGAGAACTTGGCTACGCCCTCCTCGCCAGAGGCGGCTTCTTCAACTTCCCAATTTTCCTGCTCCAACAGCAAGCGCACTGCAGTGCAGATGTTCAAGTCGTCTTCGACTAGGAGAATCTTTGTCATGGCTAATTATTTTACCAGATTTTCTGGCGTAATTTCATATTTCGCGATTCTATCTGGGTTCTTGCTGCTAACCTCGCTGCTCCCATTCATCCATGGCACGCAGAATTAAGGTAGCGACGATGGCGACGCCCACTGCCGCCCCGACTCCGCCGGCTAGAGCCCACAAAGCAGATGTGCTAGAAGAGCTGCCTTGAAGGTCGCCGAAAGCATATCCCGCCAACGCCCCGCAAACCCCCGCCACCACGATCCCCGCAAACGCCAAGAACCGCGCCCGCTTTGAAGGCAAAGCATCCCGTCGAGGCGGAAGCTCGTGATTATTCTCAAAATCGCTCATTGTCTGTGGCTCCAAGGTGAGGCGGGGGGCGGTGTGTCTTTTTTGCACGACTTCAATGGTTTAGCGCAAAAACCCATACGGCAAAAGGGTAATGCGGAGGCAAAAAAGATGCGCCGTTGCCCGCCGTTGCAATAGCAAAAACCCTCATAGCAAAACCCCAAAACTTCAAAGCAACCCCACAGCCTGTTGACGCAGCAGGTGATCCGCCAACACCAGACACATCATAGCTTCCACCAGCGGCACAGCCCGAGGCACCACGCAAGGATCATGACGCCCCTTAGCTGCCAAAGTCACAGCCTCGCCCTCACGGTTCACAGTCTGCTGCTCCGAAGCAATAGTAGCTGTCGGCTTGAACGCCACTCGCACCAGCAGCTCCTCGCCGTTGGAAATTCCTCCCTGCACCCCGCCAGACCGATTCGTGGCAGCTCGCGGCGTGCCGCCTGCCCCAGAAGTGAAAGGATCGTTGTGCTCACGGCCTGTCATAGCCACGCTGGCGAAACCGCTGCCGACTTCAAAGCCTTTGGCGGCAGGCAGCGAGATCATGGCTTTAGCGAGGTCAGCGTCTAGCTTGTCGAAGACAGGCTCGCCCAAGCCTGCGGGCAGCCCGCGAGCTGCGCATGTGACGATGCCTCCCAGAGAGTCGCCGCTTTCTTTGGCTGCCAAGATAGCTGCCTCTATCTGCTTTGCGGTTTCAGGGTCGGGGCAGCGAGTTGGGGAGGCTTCCACATCTTCCAGCGAATAGCTGCCGCCTGGCGATGCGCCTTCTGCTGCGACTGCTTCTGGCATCTCTATCGTGTGTATCCTGCTGACCCAGCCGAGCACGGATGCCCCTGCGGCTTCTGCCAGCAGCTTGCGCGCCACCGCGCCTGCAGCCACCCGGCCGATCGTCTCTCTCGCACTAGCTCTGCCGCCGCCTTGCCAGTTGCGTATGCCGTATTTGGCTTCGGTGGTGAAATCGGCGTGGGAAGGGCGATAGACATCTCGCAGGTGCTCGTAGTCTTCCGAGCGAGCATCGGAGTTGCGCACGAGCATAGCGATGGGGGAGCCCAGAGTCTTGCCTTCAAAGAGGCCTGAGAGGATTTCCACTTGGTCGGCTTCTTTGCGCTGGGTGGTGATGTCGCTCTGCCCCGGGCGGCGGCGATCCAAGTCGCGTTGGATTTCTTCCGTGCTCAAGGGCAGCCTGGGAGGGCAGCCGTCTACCACCACGCCGATGCCTCCGCCGTGCGATTCGCCGTAGGTGGTGGCGCTAAAAATTCGCCCTGTGGTGCTTGTCATTGCTTTCCTTCTGGCTGTTTTTCTTTGGGGTGCCTTGGGTTTTCGGCTAAGTGCCGTCTGTCTCTGGTGCTGTGCTTTCAGGTTTTGTGCTCTGCATTCAGGTTTTCTCTTGTTCGTGGTCTGAGTCTGTGCTATGTTAAAACGCAGTGAGCAGCTTTTCGGGAAATCCCGCTCTGGACGAGTTTTGGTATCCAGTGGCTCGCGCCAGCGATGTCAATCCCGGCCCTGTAGCCATACAGCTGCTTGGCAATAACTATGCTATCTGGCAAAGCGGAGAGGGCGAATTCACAGCCGTTGCCGACCGTTGCCCTCACCGCGAAGCTCCACTTTCTGCTGGCTGCGTTTCGGACGGCCGACTTGCCTGCGCTTATCACGGCTGGGTCTTCGCCTCTGGGGGAGTTTGCGTGAGGGTGCCGTCTGCCGAACCAGAGCTTCCGGTGCCGCCTCGTGCCCACATGCCCGCATACGGGCTTGAGGAACGCTACGGTTTGCTCTGGCTGCGTCCGAAAATCTCAGCCGGGGATGCAGGCGAGAACACCCAGTCTGGGGAAGCTGGCGAGAAACTAGAGAGCATCCCGAAGATCCCCTATATCCGTCAAGAAGACGACACCTCATATCGCCGCATAAACACCCCGGTGGACATCTGGCAGACTTCTTCGCCTCGCTTGGCCGACAATTTCATGGACTTCTCGCACTTTCCTTTCGTTCACGCCGCCACCTTTGGCAACCCAGAAGAGACTGTCATCCCCAAGCTGGAACTCGGCCCGCTGAAAGACGATTTCTACGGCTACCGCTACGGCGTGAACGCCAACAACCCGGCTTCGGCTTCAGCCACTTCAGGCGAGGCGACCGACATAGTGGAGCGCGAGATGACCACAGGTTTCCAGCTGCCCTTCGTGGTTCGCAGCACCATACACTACAGAAGCGGTCTCAATCACATCCTCCTGCTGCTCACGACGCCCAGAGACGACCTCTCTTCGTATTTCACCTTCGTGGTGTGGCGAAACGACGATTTCTCCGCTCCGGCCGATGAGATCATAAGCTTTGATCTGGCTATCGGAGCGGAAGACAAAGCCATGCTGGAAAAAGTCGGCGGCACGCTGCCGCTGGATTTGAAGGAGACGGTCAATGTCCAATCCGACAAGCCTTCGGTGGAATGGCGGAGGCAGTTTGCAAAGCTGCTGGAAAGCGGGCTGTCGTCTTAAATCGCTTCTTGTCTTAAACTTAACTTTGTGTCTGAGATAACCGTCTCGCTGCCTGACGGCTCTGCCCGAACCCTTCCCTCTGGTTCCACTGCGGCCGACTTGAGCCTGGCCATAGGGGAGAGGCTGGCAAAGGACGCCGTGCACGCCGAAGTGAACGGCCGGGATGTAGACCTTTCGCACGGTCTCTCGGACAGCGACGAAGTGCGAATTTTCACGAAGCAGACGGATGAAGGGCTGCATACTATTCGCCACTCCACCGCCCATGTGCTGGCTCAGGCGGTGCTTTCGCTGTTTCCCGGCTCTACTTTCGCTATCGGCCCGCCGATAGAGCACGGCTTCTATTACGACTTTTCACTGCCCGACGGGGAGGCTTTCAGCAGCGACGACTTGGAGCGCATAGAAGCCAAGATGCGCGAGATAATCGCGGCTGATCAGCCTTTTGAGCGGGAGGAGACCTCTGGCGAAGAAGCTCTGAAGCTGTTTGCCGGCCACGAATACAAGCGGGAGATAATCAGCACCGCTGCCAACACGGGCGGGGGGGCCGGCGAGGATGCTGGCGGCGGGGGGGCAGGCGAGGCTCTCAACAGCGAAGTCTCTTCGGACGGCATCATCAGCACCTATCGCAATTCGGCAGAATTCGTGGATGTGTGTCTCGGCCCGCATGTGCCTTCAACTGGCAAGCTGGGACATTTCGCTCTGCAGTCTGTGGCGGGGGCCTATTGGCGAGGCGATCACACTCGTCCGATGCTGCAGCGCATCTACGGCACAGCTTGGGCCAGCGAGAAAGAGCTCAAGGCTCATCTGCATCGCCTGAAGGAAGCCGAAAAGCGCGACCATCGCAAGCTGGCTCGCGATCTGGATCTGCTCTCGTGGCCCGACGAACTCGGCCCGGGCTTGGCTGTTTGGCATCCCAAGGGGGCTGTGGTGCGCTCGGTCATGGAGGAATACAGCCGCCAGCGGCACCAAGAAGCCGACTATGAGCTGGTCTACAGCCCGCATCTGGCCAAAGCCGACCTGTGGGAGACCAGCGGCCATCTGGATTTCTTCGCCGAGAGCATGTATCCGGAGATGGAGCTTGAAGGCGCGAGCTACTATCCCAAGCCCATGAACTGCCCTTTCCATGTGATGGTCTACAAAAGCAGCCTGCGCTCGTATCGGGAGCTGCCTCTGCGCTTGTTCGAGCTGGGAACGGTGTATCGCTACGAGCTTTCGGGCGCGCTTCACGGTTTGCTCCGCACCAGAGGCTTCACCCAAGACGACAGCCACATCTTCTGCACGCCCGCGCAAATTGCCGGCGAGTTGGCGCAGCTTTTGGAGTTCGTGCTGTCGGTGCTGCGAGCCTTCGGGTTCCATGATTTCAGCGCCTGCTTGGCCACCAAGCCGCCCGGCAAGGCTGTCGGCGAAGACAGCCTCTGGCAAGCAGCCACCGAAGGCTTGCGCTCGGCCATGGAAGCATCGGGCTTGGAATACGAAGTGGAAGAGGGAGGCGGCGCTTTTTACGGCCCGAAGATAGATGTGCATGTAACAGATGCCATCGGCAGGGGCTGGCAGCTTTCCACCTTGCAGCTGGACTTCAACCTCCCAGAGCGGTTCGGCTTGGAGTTCGTGGCGGCGGACGGCTCGCGCTCGCGCCCGGTGATGATCCATCGTGCTCTTTTCGGTTCGGTGGAGCGGTTTTTCGGCGTGCTGCTGGAACACTACGGCGGGGCGCTTCCCGTGTGGCTGTCGCCAGTTCAGGCTAGAGTCTTGCCTGTCGCCAAAGACCATTCAGGCTACGCCTGCGAAACTATGGCCGCTTTGCGAAACAGCGGCATTCGAGCCGACTTGGCGGAAGCTGACGACCCTCTGGGCAAGCGCATCAGAGCGGCGAAGCTAGAACAGATACCTTATGTGCTGGTGGTAGGGGCGGACGATATGAAAGCCCAGAGCGTGGGCGTGAACTCACGCGGCAACAAAGAAGAGCGCGATGTGCCGCTGGGGGATCTGATCGCACGCATCGGGGACGATTTGGAGGCCCTGCGATGAGCGGACTAGAACATCTTTGGGCCACATGGCGGGCGCGCTATGTGAAGGAAGAGGCTGGGCGCGCTCCCGATTCGCTGTTTGAAGACATAGAACGCGCCGAGATGCCAGACGAAGAAACCTACATAGTCTGGCGCGGCGAGACCTGCTTCGCTTTGCTAAACATCTATCCCTACTGCTCGGGCCATCTGCTGGTTCTGCCGAAGCGAGCAGTCACAGAGCTTGACGATCTGAGCGAAGAAGAGCACGCGGAGCTTTGGATAACTGTGCGGGCAGCAGTGGTGGCCATCAAAACTGCCTATGCCCCAGAGGGTGTGAATGTGGGGATGAACTTGGGGCGGTCGGCTGGCGCAGGAATCACTGGGCATCTTCATGTGCACTGCTTGCCTCGCTGGTCGGGTGATACGAATTTCATGACAGCCATAGCCAACACACGCGTGCTACCCGAAGAGCTTGCAGAAAGCTGGCAAAAGCTTCGCGAAGCTTGGCCAGAAGTCTCGTAGCTCATAAATTAACAGCACAGCCAGCACAGCCAGTCAGGAATTCCAAAATGTCAGAACAGCAAGATTCCCAAGAGCACGACTCTGTCGACACCCTGCCTGAAGATCTGGATCCCAGCGCGGCCAATCTTGAGTACACCATTCCCAACAACAGCCGTCGGCGGCTCAGCGGGGCGGTGTATGTGTTCTGCGGCATCGTTTTCGCAGCAGTGTGGTTTGTGGTGCGTGGAGGCGGCTCGCCGTTTGTGAACGCAGGCTTCTTGGCGTGCGGCATAGCTTTGCTGGCACTCGGAGCGCACCACATCTGGACCGGCTTGGATCTGCTGATAGACGACAAAGAAGCTTTGGTGCGTGCCAGCAATATAGTCGGCTTTTCGGTGGGGCACGCTTCGGCCCAGCTCGGCTGGCGGGGCTGGCTGAGCAAACCGACTTGGAAAGTGCTGCTGTATTCCGATGAGCCTCAGCCATCAAAACGCGCTCTGGTGCGCCTAGACGGGATAAGCGGCTCGCTGGTGGACATGCTTGAAGAAGACAACCCCGAAGACTGGTCGGAATTTCTGGAAGACGAGCCGCCGGACGAGTCTGAACATTCTGAACATTTTGGCTAAATATGTTTGACGGCTATTTCAGAACTCGGGTCAACAAGATCGCCAACCCTATCGGAGCGGGGCTGCACAAGATAGGTCTCTCCGCCAATGCCTTGACCGTCTTGGGCATAGCTGCGGCTGCGGCAGCGATGTGGGCTGTAGCCACCGGCCGGCTGATCTTGGGTTTCATACTCGTGGTGGTGACAGGGCTGTGCGACCTCTTGGACGGGCCGGTCGCCAAGGCAGCCCAAAGCAGCTCAACCCAAGGGGCTTTCTTTGATTCTGTGGCCGACAGGGTCACAGATGTGATGCTGCTCTGCGGGATCGCTTGGTATCTGAACACGACCGAGGGAGGCAATATCTACATGCTGGCAATTGCTGTGATGGCGGTCTCTCAGATCGTCTCATATCAGAGGGCCAAGGCGGAGTCGCTGGGGCTGACCGGCAAGGGCGGCATTATGGAGCGGGCAGAGCGGTTCGTGGTGCTGGCAGCAGGGCTGGTTTTTGAAGTCATACTCATTCCGATCTTGTGGGCATTGCTCGTGCTGGTGTCTTTCACGGCCGTGCAGCGATTTGTGTATATCTGGCGACAGGCCGCCAAGAGCAGCGATTAGCTTTTTGCTGTAGCTGCTGGCTGTAACTGCTCGCCGTTTGCGATTTCGTGGCAAATCCAGCTTTTCTTCTTTACCGCACCGGCGCATCTCTGATACAAGTCGCGCCGCAGCTTCTTGTTCGATGGGTCGTGCGCATCGCTTCGCACTTGGCAGTTCGCTTCGCCAAGCAAAAGCGTGCTCTGATGGAGCGGCACCTGCGGCGTGTCTTCACTCATCGGGCAGCCGAACCTGCGACCCCGAGGCAGCTGCGAGCGGCAGTAGAGTCGGCATTTCATTCATACGCCCGCTACTGGGCCGACACAGCCCGTCTGCCGAAGCTCTCGCTGGCAGAATTGGATTCGGGCTTCACCTTCATCGGCTGGGATTTCCTTGAAGACGCTCGCAGCCGCGCCCCCGGGCCGATCTTGGCTCTGCCGCACCTGGGCAACTGGGAATGGGCGGGCATGTGGCTGGCTCAAGTGCCCGGAGTTCCTGTTTCGGTGGTGGTGGAGATGGGCGACAACGAAGACCTGTTTCGCTGGATGATGTCGTTCAGAGAGCGCATGAACATGCACATCATTCCTCTTGACGCCGATGCGGGCACGGCAGCTTCCAAAGCCTTAGCGGACGGGCACATCCTGTGCTTGCTCTGCGACCGCGACATCCAAGGCACAGGAGTGGCGGTGGATTTCTTTGGGGAGGAGACGACCTTGCCAGCCGGAGCTGCCACTCTTGCTCTGCGCAGCGGGGCGGCAGTGCTTCCTACAGCGGTGTATTATCAGGGCAACAAACAGCTCGGCGTTTTGCGGCCCCCGCTGGACGCCACGCGCCAGGGCCGCTTCCGTTCGGATGTGCAGCGCATGACTCAAGACTTGGCTACTGACTTGGAGCATCTTATTGCTCAGGCCCCGGAGCAGTGGCATCTCATGTCTCCCAACTGGCCGAGCGACAGGGAATTTCTGGAGAGGGAATTCGCGGCGAAGGCATCCACGAAGAAGGCAGGCGTCTGATGCGTGTGGGCATGGTCTGTCCATATAGTCTGAGCGTGCCGGGCGGGGTGCAGAGCCAAGTTCTGGGCATTGCCAGGGCTTTGCGCCAGCGGGATGTGGAAGTTCGCGTGCTGGGCCCTTGCGACGGCCCGCCTCCCGACACGGGGGTGACGCCTCTGGGCAACAGCCTGCCTACTGCGGCCAACGGCTCTATCGCGCCCATCGCCCCCGAACCCGCCGCTCAGCTGCGCACCATCCGGGTGCTCAGAGAAGAACGCTTTGACATCTTGCATCTGCATGAGCCGATGGTGCCCGGCCCCACTATGACGGCTCTGTTCGTGAAAGGCAGCCCTATTGTCGGCACTTTTCACGCTGCCGGTTCCAGCGCGGGCTATCGCTGGCTGGGGCCTGCTCTGAAGAAGCTCTCGTCAAGGCTGAATGCCAGATGCGCCGTGTCGCCCGATGCCGAGCAGATGGCCAAGCGATGGCTGGGCGGCAAATACACCGTCTTGTTCAACGGCATAGACACCCGCAGCCATCGCAGCGTTCCCCCTTGGCCGACCGAAGCGCCGACTGTCTTTTTCATCGGTCGCCATGAAGACCGCAAGGGCTTGGAGGTGCTGCTGGAAGCTTCGCGGCAGCTGCCTGAAGACTGGCGTTTTTGGATCGGCGGCGAAGGCTCGGAGACGGCAAGGCTTTCAGAACGCTACAAGCACGATCCGCGCCTGCGCTGGCTGGGGCGCATCCCGGCACACGAGAAAGCCGCCCGGCTGAGGGGGTCTCATGTCTTCTGCGCTCCGTCTTTGGGCGGCGAATCTTTCGGGGTGGTGCTGCTGGAAGCGATGCTGGCCGGCACGCCGATAGTCGCTAGCGATTTGGAGTCTTATTCAAGGGTCGCCCAGCACGGCAAAGAGGCTGTTTTGGTGCCCAGAGGCGACTCTGACGCTCTAGCCGAAGCCCTGATGCAGGTGCTGGGCGACCGAGGTCTCTCCCAGAGCCTCGTGGCGAACGGCTCGCTGCGGGTAGACGAATACTCCATGGATCGCTTGGCGGAAGAATACGAGCGCATCTATCGCCGAATGCTTGACGCTGGTCACTGAATAGCGGGCGAAAAAGCTGAGCGGCGGAAGCAAAGCGATAGACACTGAGAGGTAGAAGCTGCGTGGTAAAAACTGAGTGCCAAAAGCCGAAGGATAGACGCTGAATGCTGGAAGCTGGATGTTAGACTTTTAGGAGAAGGAGGCGTCTTTTGGAAGACAAAGAATTTCCGCGTCGCAAGCGTTGGCCGATAGTGCTCATCTGGCCGATGCTATTCATCTGGGCTGTGGTCTTTGTGATCTTCGCTGCGTTTGGCGCGCCGCTGGCGACGGCATCTGGTCCCGGTGCTGCAGCGGCTGGGGCAATGCTGGTGGTGCTGCTATCTTCCGCTACGAGGCTTTGCGACGGGATGGTGGGGGCAACGCCGGCAGATCCTCACAAGCACGCGGAACTTTTCAGTCTTACCGAATCCCTCTGCTTGACCCACGGGCTAGCCGTTCCGAAGCTGATGGTCATGGAAGACTCTTCGCCGACCGCTCTGGCATACGGGCTGCATGGCAGAATTTGCGTGTCGCAGGGCTTTTTCTCGCAGTTGAGCGTGGTGGAGCAAGAGGCTGTGGTGGCTCATGCGCTGTGCCGCATCCAGCGAGGCCATGCCCGCAGCGACACTTTGGCAGCAGTGGTGTTCGGCTTCGTGCTGGCTCCTTTGGGAATGCGAGGCTTGGCGGGACGCTGCGCCGCAACCCTGCGAGGGCGTCATGCGCTGCTGGCTTCCGACTTGGCTGCGGTTCGCTTGACCCGCTACCCTCCGGGCCTGATGTCGGCCCTTCAGAGAATGCAGGATTCGCCGATCCCTAATTTGGCACCCTGCGTAGACCACCTCCAAGCCCTGCCGCGCAAACAGTCTGCTTGCTTTGAAGGTCGTGTAGGGCTGCTGGCGGAAATTTGATGTGAGGTTTGACTTATGACTGAGAATGTAACAACCGGCACCTTCCGTGTGAAGCGAGGTCTGGCAGAGATGCTGGAGGGGGGCGTGATCATGGATGTGGTCACCCCCGAGCAGGCCAAGATCGCCGAAGACGCCGGGGCTGCCGCTGTGATGGCATTGGAGCGCGTGCCTGCCGACATTCGCCGCGAAGGGGGAGTGGCGAGAATGTCGCCCCCGGAGGTCATTGAACGCATCCAGCAGACTGTCACAATCCCGGTGATGGCGAAGGTGCGCATCGGGCATTTCGCCGAAGCGCAGATTTTGGAAGCTTTGGAAGTTGATTTCATAGACGAAAGCGAAGTGCTCACCCCAGCCGACGAAGAAAACCACATCAACAAGCATCCTTTCGTGGTGCCGTTCGTGTGCGGCGCGACCAACTTGGGGGAGGCTCTACGGCGAATCTCCGAAGGAGCGGCACTCATAAGGTCTAAAGGCGAAGCGGGCACCGGCAACATAGTGGAAGCCACCCGCCACCTGCGCGACATCCTCACTGAGCTGGCGGGGTTGGCTGAGATAGCCGAGCAGAAGAGTGCCGAGTTTATCAAGCTTGCCGGGCCTGGCAGTCTTAATGAAAAAGCCGAAGAATATCGCGTGCCGCTTGAGCTGGTGAAAGAAGTGGGAGAGACCGGCAAGCTTCCCGTGCCGCTGTTCTGCGCGGGCGGCATCGCCACCCCAGCCGATGCTGCTTTCGTGATGCAGCTAGGGGCAGAGGCAGTGTTCGTGGGTTCCGGCATTTTCAAGAGCGACAACCCCCAGAAGCGAGCCGAAGCCATCGTGGAAGCCACTACCAACTTCATGGATCCACATATCCTGCTGAAAGTCAGCCGTCATCTGGGCGACCCGATGCCGGGAGACGAAATCGCAACCTTGGAAACCCGCTTAGCCGACAGAGGATGGTAGCCAGCAGCAACCTGCCAAATAAACAATCGGCAGGCAGTCTCCCAAACTCTCCGCAGGGCAAGCACCTCTCTCCGCACGGCAAGCACTTCATCGTAGGCGTTCTGGGGCTGCAGGGCGATGTCCGTCTGCATCAAGAGATGCTTGCTGCATCTGGCGTGGCGTCCAAGCAGGTGCGACAGCCTAGCGATTTGCGCCAGACACATTGCCTGATAGTGCCGGGGGGCGAATCCACGACAATCTCAATGATGCTGGAAGCCAACGATCTGCGCCAGCCGCTAGCCGAACAAATCAAAGCTGGGATGCCCGTGTGGGGAACCTGCGCAGGAATGATCCTGCTGGCTCGCGAGCTGCGCGGCGGTCGCGACGACCAGATTGCCTTCGGGGCCATAGACATAGCGGTAGAGCGCAACGCCTACGGCCGTCAAACTTCCTCGTTTGAGGTGGACTTGGAAATCGCAGCCATCGGCCAGCCTGCTTTCCCCGCCGTGTTCATCCGCTCGCCCGTGGTGGCCGAGGCCGGCCCGGCGGTGGAGGTGCTGGCAGAGTTTGAAGGGCGGCCTGTGCTGTGCCGTCAAAGCAATATTCTGGTGAGTTCTTTTCATCCCGAGCTCACTTCCGACAATCGCTTGCATAATATGTTTCTGAAGGAGGCTGCAAAATGTCTGGACATTCCAAATGGGCAACCATCAAACGGCGCAAAGGGGCCAACGACGCCAAGCGAGGCAAGCTTTTCGCCAAGCTCATCCGTCAGATAGAGGTTGCCGCCCGCGCTGGCGGGAAAGACTTGGATGCCAACCCGAACCTTCGGGCGATGTATCAAAAAGCCCGCGACAACTCTGTGCCCACAGACACCATTGAGCGCGCCATCAAGCGGGGAGCGGGGGAGATGGAAGGCGTGGTCTACGAGCAGGCGCATTACGAGGGCTACGCAGCGGGCGGGGTGGCCGTGTATGTGGAAGTGCTCACCGACAATCGCAACCGCACTGGCTCGGAGTTGCGCACGATCTTCAACCGCAACGGCGGCTCTCTTGCCGAGCCGGGGGCTGTGGCATGGCAGTTTGAGCGCAAAGGCGTGGTCATGGCATCCCAAGGCGTGAAAGAAGACGACATCATGGAAGCTGCCTTGGAAGCCGGCGCCGAAGACTTGAGCGCAGACGGCGATTTCTGGCGGATCACCTGCGAACCCAGCGATCTGCCTTCAGTGCGGGCAGGCTTGGAAGCAGCAGACATAGCCTTTGAGACAGCCGATCTCACCATGCTCGCCCAGCAGACTGTGCCTGTGGAAGCAGCGGACAATGCCAAGTCGGTGCTGCGGCTGATTGATCTGCTGGAAGATCACGACGATGTGAACGGCGTCTTCGCCAATTTCGACATCTCCGATGAGATTCTGGCCGATGCGCTGGAGGCTATGGCTGAGTAGATGGGGGAGTTGGCGGTGGGGTAGCTGCAAAGCAGCCTGCGGGCAATGCCGTCTATATCCGCGTTCTGGATGATGCTGGCGAGTAAAATTGATACATATGTTCGTATTGGGGATAGACCCCGGCTTGTCCCGTTGCGGCTACGGGGTTGTGAGGCAGGAGGGCAGCACGACTGAGTTCATCACCGCCGGCGTTATCAGCACGCCGCCTTCCGACCCCACGCCGAGACGCCTGCTCACGCTGCGAGAAGACATCCGCGAGCTCATTGCGGAGTTCTCGCCCGACGCTGTTGCCGTTGAGAGGGTGCTGTTTCAAGCCAATGTCAGCACCGCGATGGGGGTGGGGCAGGCCAGCGGGGTGGCACTAACTGAAGCTGAAGACTACGGCTGCGAGATAGCCGAGTATTCGCCGAATCAGATAAAGCTGGCAGTGGCTGGGCATGGCGGCGCCGACAAGGGGGAAATCGCCAGGATGATCAAGCTGCTGCTGGGTCTTGGAGAACTGCCCAAGCCTGCCGACGCAGCAGATGCTCTGGCTACCGCTCTGTGCCATCTGGCTTTTGCCACGAGCCGCACTGCTGCAGGCCGCCCAACAGCTTCTACGAAAGTCTGACGCAATGATCGGCTCGGTTCGCGGCCCGATAATCGCACACGCCTCCGACAAGGTGCTGGTGGAAGTCGGGGGGACAGCCAGCATCGCGGGGGAAAGCGCGACGGGCATCGGCTATTGGGTGCATGTGACACCACAGACTTTGGCTTATTTGATGTCTGCTGCTTTTGAAAGCTCGCGTGGCTTTTCTGACGGCTTCGCTGACGGCTTGTCTTCAAAAAATGGCAGCAGTCCCGGTTCCGGAGGCGGGAAATCTAAGGGCGGCCGGGGGGACAACACTGTGGACGGCACTGGGGACAGCACTGGCGTTGGAACTATAGGCAACACACAGGCAAGCGTTCCTGCAGTCCTTTTCTTCACCGAGCATGTCATTCGCGAGGATGCGAACCTGCTCTACGGCTTTCTCACTTCCGAAGAGCAAATGTGCTTTTCCACCCTGATCGGAATTTCAGGCATCGGCCCGCAGTTGGCATTGGCTGTGCTAGCCACCCACAGCCCTGCTGAATTGCAAACACTGCTGCTAGAAGGCGACATAGATTCGCTTTGTCTAGTGCCAGGCATCGGCCCGAAGAAAGCCCGTCAGCTAATGGCGACTATGAAAGACCGCTTCGCCATAACCGACTTCCAGCCCGCCGATGCTGCGGTGGCGTCTTCGCCCCGTGCCGAAGCCCGCCAAGCTTTGAGCGAGCTCGGCTACTCCCCAGAAGAAGTCCAAGCTGCTTTGGCTGATGTCTCGTCTGAAGACAGTGCCGACACTGAAACCTTGGTGAAAGCCGCCCTTTCGGTGCTGGCCAAGTAGGTGCCTGCTAAGCGAGCGGCAGAGGAATCCACCAGAGACCCAAACAACAAGAGCCGAAGCAATGCCCCGCGAAGAAGTGCTTGATCCTGTCCCGACCGAAGAGGAGGTCTCCGTCCAAGACGAGCTTCGCCCCAAACGCCTAGCTGATTTCGTGGGGCAGGAGGAGATGAAAGAGCGTCTGCGGATAATGATCACAGCCGCCCAGCAGCGTGGCCAGCCTCTGGATCATCTGCTTTTCGCCGGCCCGCCCGGTCTAGGCAAAACCACTCTGTCGCACATAATCTCTCGCGAGATGGAGGCAGCCTGCCTTGTAACCGCTGGCCCAGCCCTAGAGCGCACAGGCGATCTGGCTGCCATTCTCACCCGTCTGCAAAAAGGCGATGTGCTGTTCATAGACGAGATACACAGGCTGCCGAGAGCGGTGGAAGAGGTGCTGTATCCCGCCATGGAAGATTTCAAGGTAGACATCGTGCTGGGCAAAGGCCCCGCAGCGCGCACTTTGGCACTGGATATCGCCCCCTTCACTCTCGTGGCAGCCACCACCCGAACTTCGCTCATCACAAGCCCTCTCCGCGACCGCTTCGGCCTAGCCGAGCGTCTGGACTACTACACCGAAGACGACCTCCGCCAAATAGTCACCCGTGCGGCAGGGATTCTGAGCGTGTCCATAGAAGAAAAGGCGGCTATGGAAGTAGCCAAACGATCCCGAGGCACCCCCCGCATAGCCAACCGTCTGCTCCGCCGTGTCAGAGACTACGCGCAAACCGAAGGCTACGACTTAATCACCCCCGATTTAGCCCATGCGGGCCTAGCGGCCTTCGGAGTAGACGCCCGAGGCTTGGACAAACTAGACCGAGCCATCCTCACAGCCCTATGCGTAAACTTCGCAGGCGCGCCAGTAGGTCTAACCACCCTAGCCATAAGCGTAAGCGAACCCCCCGAAACCGTAGAAGATGTATACGAACCCTTCCTCATCCAACAAGGCTTCCTAAAACGCACCCCCAAAGGCCGAGTAGCCACCCTAGAAGCCTGGACACACCTAGGCCTCTCACCCCCCGCAGTCACGTCCCCCCAGTCCTCCCCCCACTCCACCAACGGCCAAACCTCCCTCGGCGACCTTTCGTGAAGCTGCTCGTCCGCCTGCCGAATTTTGGCGAGAAGAAAATAAACCAGTATCAAATACACTTAAAACATGCTGAAGAAACGGGTTGACTCCATTGAGTCCAGCGAAGCCTTAGACAAGGTGCAGCGATTGCTGGCATCTCGTGCGCCGGCTGACGCAGTATGCGGCGAGAGTTACCCTAGCTGCGGTGAATCTGCCTCTCAGGAGTTCCACTTTTGCTGTGCCGCCCACAAAATCTGCTCGCCCGACCAAGAAGCCCCGTTGAAGTTCGCGGACTTCGCCAAGACCCTCAAGCACTACGGGATAAAGAAGAACGGCAAAGCCTCTCGCGCTGCCTACGATGCCTACTTGGTGGATGTGAGCATTGCCGAGAACGAGGAGGCTCTAAACCAGCAGGACGAGATCATAAGCTCGCTTGAAGACAAACTGCAGAGCATGGACGGAACAGACTCTGCGGAGAAGTCGGCTCTCATAAAGCAGCTAAACGAAGCCTGCGCCATGGCAAACGAGATAACTTCCACCGTGGCAAACAAGGCTGCGTCCTTGATGCCACCGACCTGGCCCACGCCGGCCTGTCAGACTTTTGAGTAGATGTCCGAAACCTAGTCCCCAAAACCCCTCCGCCCACTCATCCCACAAAGGCCAGACCTCTCTCAGCGACCTCTCCTGAAGCTGTAGCAAAGCACGGACGGCGTTAACCTAAGACAAATGACACTGCCGGAATCTGACATTTCCAGTTCACGACTGGATACATGGAAGAACAAGCTGCTAGACCTGACCAACCGCAACCGTCTGCTGAATCATCGAGACACTAAGGGCTGCCTCAGAATTGTTTGCCCGGATCCCAGCCTGCTGGAAGACAAGCTGGCAAGAGGCAACCAGATACGGATTGTGGCTTTTCCGCGTCCTGAAAGGGATCCCGAGCTGGATTTCGAAGGTGACACCGAAACGGACCTAGACTCCGAGGCTGCTAGACCCTCTTCGGGCTTTTCTGATTCAAAATCTGAAAGTAGCGTAGACAACTTCGATGAAGCAGAAATAGAAGAATTCGCCCTAAAGCAACTGAATAGAACTCGTACTGCCGTAGTTGTTGACCTCCCCGAAGAGGAACTAGAGAAAAGATCGGTGCAGATATTCAGAAGATCCCGCACTGCCCTTCAGGAAGGCGGCACCGGGACTTTGTATTTGGCTATCGGCTTCCTTCATTGGAAGAGGGAGCGCGATTCCGACAGAACATTCAAAGCACCTCTGATACTTTTGCCTGTTCAGATGGAAAGGCAGTCTGTGAAGGACGGCATTAGGATTGTAGCCAGTGATGATGAACCCCGTGTTAACAGCACTCTTCTCGAGATGCTTAGACGCGACTTTGGTATCACTGTTGACGAGATAGACGGAGAACTGCCAACTGATGAACATGGACTTGATGTGAGAAGCATCTGGGATTCTTTCAGAAATGCTGTGTCTGCAACAAAAGGCTTCAAGATAACTGAGGAAGTGGTGCTAGGCAATTTTTCTTTTGTGAAGTATCTGATGTGGGCCGACCTCAACGAAAGATCAGATGCTCTTGCTTCTTCAAACGATATCGTGCGCCATTTGATGTTTACGCACTTGCAAACTTTTAACGGTGCTGGCGATCCTGTGTTAAAGGAGTCCCTGGATAAAGAGTTCAAGCCCGAAGACCTACATTTACCATTGACTGCCGACTCCTCCCAGATTGCTGCTGTGGCAGCGGCCGATAGAGGCAATAGCTTCATTATCTTTGGTCCTCCCGGAACAGGGAAGTCTCAAACAATTTCCAACATCATCGCCAATATGCTCGGAAAAGGCAAGACTGTGCTGTTTGTGTCCGAAAAGATGGCTGCACTTGAAGTCGTATATCGGCGTTTGAACGAAATCGGACTGGGAAGATTCTGTCTTGAGTTGCACTCCAACAAAGCGCGCAAACGGGATGTACTCAATCAACTCCAACAAGCTCGAGATTTTTCTAGCAGGCTCTCTACGACCGAGCGAGAAAGCCAAAGCAAGGAACTATTGCGACTTCGCAACAACTTGAATGACTTTGTAGAGCATCTCCATAAACGCAGGGAAAATGGATTTTCGGCCTTTGAAGGTATTGGGCTTAAACTAAAGCACTCAGACTTGGGTTGGCGTGTCTCACTATCATGGGGCAGATCGGATGGACACAGCAAAGAAGATCTCAACAAAATGCGTGAAGCAATAAAAACCCTGATTCAAACAGGAGTGCTAGTCGATCCGCAAGTCAGTCCGTTTAGGATAGTAGCAGCAACCGATTGGGGCCCTACCTGGCAGCGATCCATAAAACACAAAGCGAAGCAGTTGGCTTTCGACGCCGATACTTGCGAAAGTTCACTTTTACATATGTGCAAGACCGCAAATCTTCCCGCATCAAACGCAATCAATTACTCCCAGCTCCTAGCCTTCGGGCAACTCGCCGAAGTTCTACTCAACTCCTATGGCAAAGAAACTCACCTATTCTTGGGCGGGGGAATGTCTGCGAAACTTAATGCCCTGCAGGCAGCAGATCAAGCTCTTAACGAGTATGAGACTGCATTAAAGAAGCTCAGTTGTTCATACGAGGAGTTTGCATGGAGAAGACTGAACGGAAATGATCTCCAAATGCGACTGTCAGAAGCTCAGAATTCTTGGTGGCTTGGGAAAATTCTCAGGACACGCAAAATAAGGGCGACTCTGAAGAAGGACGGAGCAATTGGCAAACCAGATCCAAACAACGATGCTCCACTGCTATCTATTTTGAAAAAATCTGGCGAAAAGATTGACGAACTTTCTGAAATACTCAGCGAACTCACGATTTGGAAAGAACATTCGACTGATGCTGAAGAAGCAAATAAATTGTGTGAGTTAGCAAATAGAGCTTTAGAGGCAACAGCAAAAATAGCAACTTCACATGAAAATTTGATAGATCTGCGTGATGCCGTTGCTGAATTGATAGAAAAGCAGAATGACGCTCTTGCTCCTTATACTCCATTAAGCATTACATGCACCTCTTTCCTTGAATCTCTTGAAAAACTGCGTCAATCAGATCAAGACTTCTCAGAAGCAAGTCTACAAAGTGCCATTGAAATTTTCTCTGAGTCCTCAAGCCTTCTGAACGAAATCTCCGGAGCAGCCGAGAGCGTGTCAAAGAGAGACGGAGATTTGAAAGATTGGTGCGCTTGGATGGCAGCCAGAGAAGCACTTATTTTGCTTGAACTTGCGCCTCTTGTGGACTCTGTCGAAAACGGAAACATACCCATCCAAGCTTTGGATGATGTGTTCGAAGCTTCCTATTTTGACTGGTGGACAGATGCTCTATTTGAAGAAGATCCGATACTGAAAGGATTTTCTCGGATAGAACATGAAGACATAATCCACAATTTTTGCGAGCTTGATTCCCAGTATCAAAAGACCACTGCCAATTATATCGCTCGTCAAATTGCTTTTTCTATCTTTGTGAATAAAAGCAGCCAAACAACCCAGGGCTGGAGTATATTGAATCGGGAACTGGAGAAGCTAAAAAGGCATCTCCCTATTCGCAAACTAGTGAGCGAGGCAAGTGATGCCTTGACATGCCTGACTCCGTGTTTTATGATGTCTCCCTTGTCGGTTTCTCAATATCTCCCTGCAGAGCACACTCATTTTGATGTCGTCATTTTTGACGAAGCCTCACAGATTACGACTTGGGATGCCATAGGAACTTTAGCTAGGGGCAAGCAAGTCATTGTTGCCGGAGACCCTAAGCAGATGCCGCCCTCGAATTTCTTTGATCGCCAAGAGGACGAATTGGATGAAGAAGATTTGGAAGCCGATCTGGAAAGTATTCTCAGTGAAATGCTGGCTTGTGGTATTCCAGAACAAAAACTGAACCTTCACTACCGCTCAGAGAAAGAAGATCTAATTGCTTTTTCAAATGATCGCTACTATGATAACAGTCTCATTACCTTTCCCTCGCCAGAGGAAAAAAGAGGACTGCATCTAATTGAGTCAAATGGTGTCTATGACAGAGGAAAATCCAGAACCAATGATGAGGAAGCGCGACAGGTCGTAAATGAGATCATGCAACGACTGCTGCATTCTAACAAAGCAACTCGTCAAGAAACCATTGGGGTAGTGACATTCAACGCTGAGCAACAGAGAAGAATAGAAAACTTGCTAGACGAGGAACGACGCAACAATCCAGACATCGAGTGGGCATTTCACGAAGAAGACCCTGAGCCAGTGTTTGTGAAGAATTTAGAGACAGTCCAGGGAGATGAACGGGACATCATTCTTTTCAGCACAGGCTACGGACCAGACATAGCAGGGAATCTCTATATGAACTTTGGCCCTCTCAATAGAGAAGGCGGAGAGAGGCGACTGAATGTCGCCTTGACGCGCTCACGAAAGCAGATGCTGATTTTCACTAGTCTCAATCCCGACAAAATGGATCTCAGCCGAACTGAAGCCAGAGCTGTGGCCGATCTAAAGCATTTCTTGGATTTCGCTGATAAAGGGCCCATAGCTCTGGCATCAGCCACAGACGGGTCTGTGGGAGATGTGGAATCTCCGTTTGAAGCCGAGGTAGTAAAGTCCCTGCGATCAAAGGGTTGGGAAGTGGAATCGCAGATTGGCGTGTCGTCTTTCAGGATTGACATAGGTATCAAGCATCCAGACAAGCCTGGCCGATATCTGGCAGGGGTGGAGTGTGACGGAGCCACCTATCACAGTTCTTATGTCGCAAAAGAGCGCGACAAAATCCGCCAATCTGAGCTTGAGGGGCGGGGGTGGACACTTTTCAGGATTTGGTCGCCGGACTGGTGGCTTGACAGACGCAAAGCCACAGAGGAAATCCATACGCTTCTCCAAGACCATCTAGAAGCTGATAGGCAAAGGCGTCAAATCTCCGAATTGAAGTAAAATTGCGAATATGCGAACCGCTACTATAGGACGACCGCCGAAGGATTATCCTTTCAACAGGGCGGCTGAAATGATAGCTGTTATGGAGACGGCTGGATCGCGCATGAGGACACGCCCGCTGTTTCAGTTCATCGCTGACTGGAATTGGATGCCTCATCGTCGTCCTGAGATGATCGCTGACTCGCCTCCCGCAGGCGGCGATCCTTTCCTTCTCGCCTCTCTGGCTTCGGTAGTGCACGCTCTGTGCGACAGAGACGGAATCCCTGTGCCAGGTTGGGTGATGGGAGTGCGCGTGGAGGAAGAGCGCACTCTGTCTGGCTTACCGGCTGACAGCAAATTCGGAAGGGTGGTGAGGCGAAAAGCCCCCTCTACCTGCTCAGAGCACGGAGTGTATTTTGAGGCTGATGAAATCACTGACGGAGCAGAGGATGCTTGAAGATGCAATTGGGCAAAAAAGAACTGCTGGATATCTTTGCTCTTCTAGATGAAGAACTAGACGGTTGTCCGCATTCAGAGATTTTGGTTGCAGGCGGGGCAGCTATAGCGTTTTGGTGGAACGACAAGCGGACATGGGATGTGGATGTCGTGGTGGATGGATTTCCCCATTATTTCAGCGATGCCATTGAAATTGTTGCTGAACGCCAAGCTCTGCACCTGCGGTGGATGAACAATGCCGCGACTGGCATTAGATTACCGACACTAGAGCTAAATCGAATAAAAGTATTCAATGGCGAAAATATATCGATTTTCTTGCCTGACATGCAATATGTGTTAGCCATGAAACTTTATGCCCACCGCGATAAGGACTTTGAGGACGCTGTGTTCTTGGCGAGAGAAACAAAGAAGACGACTGCCGAAGAACTAGAAGTGCTATTTGGTGAAGCCTATTCATTGGAGTTGCTCAATGATGACATCAATGACTTCATTGAAGCGATAGAAGAAGCAGTGGCAGCGTAGCCAAAAGAAATTGCCCAAATCAATATATCCTTCTCACTCTTTATCTAGCTTTGAAACTTCAGGATTTTTGGTACGAGTTGCCTGAGAGGGCTATTGCTCAGGAGCCGTTGGGGGAGCGGGACGAGGCGCGGCTGCTGGTGGATCGGGGTGGGGATTTGGGAGGGGCTGCTGGGACGGGGGTGGAGCATCGGCGGGTGGTGGAGTTGCCTGAGTTGTTGCTGGAGGGGGATGTGGTGGTGGTGAATGATGCTCGGGTGCTGGCTGCTCGGATGACACTGTGGAAGGCTACTGGCGGGGAGGTGGAGGTTTTGGCTTTGCGGCCTTTGGGTGATGCCGATCAGAACACTCATAGCAATATGCACGAAGGTAACGGCAGGCAGATTGTGAGCGAGACCTCTGACAATGAGGAGATTTCGACTGGCGGGCGGGGAATTGCTGAGAGTTTGAAAGCAAGCGGAGGGTGGGAAGCTTTGGTGCGACCTAGCCGCCGAGTGCAGCCTGGGGCTTTGTTGCATCTGGCTGACGGCAGACCAGTGCTGAGGGTGGGGGAGAGGCTGGATGAAGGGAAGCGTGAAATTTTTCCTGTGGGAACTGCTTCATTGGAAGAACTGATGGCGCAGGCGGGGCAGGTGCCTTTGCCGCCTTATATTCACACTCCGCTGGAAGATTCGGAACGCTATCAGTCGGTCTATGCCAAAGACGCTACGGCTGCTGCTGCGCCTACTGCTGGGTTGCATTTGACGCAGCGTGTGCTGGACGGTTTGGCAGCTAAGGGGATACCTGTCTATGCTTTGAATCTCGCTGTGGGACTGGGGACTTTTCGTCCAATCACCGAAGACGACATCGCCGACCATCACATTCACACTGAGGAGTATCACATACCTGCTGGAACTTGGCAGGCTTGCTTGCGGGCCAAACAGCAAGGCGGGAGAGTGGTAGCCATCGGTACTACGGTGGTGCGGGCTTTGGAGACGGCGCATAACAAGGCTCACTGCTCTAGGGAAGCTGCTGCGGATACGGGAGCAGCTACGAATACCGAAGAGGCGGCTTTCAGGCAGGGTTGCGAAGCCCACGAGCCGCCGTGTGGAGTTTCGAGCGGACTGGATACCGAAGAGGCAGCTTTTAACCGAGTTCGCGAAAGCTCCGACACTAACCACCTGCACGGAGAATCAGACCTATACATCACCCCTGGTTATCGCTTCGGCATAATAGATGTGCTGATGACCAACTTCCACCTGCCGCATTCCACTTTGCTGGTGCTGCTGGCAGCCTTCATGGGTCCCCGCTGGCGGGAGCTTTACGAAACAGCTCTGGCAGAAGGCTACCGCTTCCTCTCATTCGGCGACGCGATGCTCGTGGAGCGGCAATGATCCCGTTCGCTGTTGATGCTGCCTGCGGGGAGGCGCGGGCAGGCAGGCTGCTGCTGCCTAGGGGGGAGGTTGCTACGCCTTGTTTCATGCCTGTGGGCACTAGGGGAGCGGTGCGCACGCTTGACAGCGATGATCTGGCATCGCTGGGCGCGGGCATCATCTTGGGGAATACCTATCATCTGATGCTGCGGCCTGGGCATGAACTGATCGCTCGGCGAGGCGGGCTTCACAGCTTCATCGGCTGGGACGGGTCTATTCTCACCGACTCTGGCGGGTTTCAGATTATGAGCCTCAATGCCAAAGTCTCAGACGAAGGCGTGGAGTTTTCGTCTGTTTATGACGGCAGCCGACTTTGGATGACGCCTGAGACTGCCGTGGCAGCCCAGAACGCCATCGGTAGCGACATTCAGATGGCTTTGGATGTTTGCCCTGAATTGCCTGCCTCGCCAGAAGTTCTCAGGGAAGCACTGGATCGCACGACAGCTTGGGCGAAGCGAACCAGAGATGCATTTCTGCGGTCGCTTGAATCGCAGTCGCTTGAAACCGAAAGTGCGCCCCAAAGCGAAACGGGCAGACCACGCGAAACAGAACCTCAAAGCAGCCCCCGCAGCCAAGGCTCATCCTCGCTCAGCTACGAAACAGAAACCACGCAATCCAATGTGGCCAGCAGCACCCACCCCCGCTACCAATTCGGCATTCTCCAGGGCGGCACCAGCGAAGAGCTCCGCCGAGAGTCGGCCTTGCGCACGACCGAGATCGGCTTTGACGGCTACGCGCTCGGCGGCTTGTCGGTGGGCGAAGACCGCTCTGAGCGTCTCCCAGCCATAGCCGCAGCCTGCGCCAACCTACCCGAAGACCAGCCCCGATACCTCATGGGAGTGGGCGACCCGCTCAGCCTCATTGAAGCTATCTCGGCAGGAATAGACATGTTCGACTGCGTGCTGCCTACCCGTCTCGCCCGACACGGCACAGCCCTCACATCGCAAGGCCGACTGAATCTCAAGAACTCGTCCCACGCCGAAGACGACACCCCTATAGACCCGAATTTCCCCGAAAGCCCAGCCTCAAGCTATTCCCGCGCCTACCTGCGCCATCTGCTCATGGTCAAAGAACCTACGGCAGCCCGCATCCTCACGCTCCACAACTTGGCATGGCTGCTACGCTTCATGGAACAAGCCCGCCAAGCCATCGCCGATGGGTCACTCGCCCGACTGCATCAAAAAATCGCGCAGACATGGCAATAAATCTCGCGAGTTTCGGCTAGCCTGAAATCAGTATCAGCCGACTGGCGCAAAATCTACTGAAAATCTACCGACACAAACCCCTAAACGAATCGCGAGGCATCAATGGGAGCATTACTTCTTCCAATCGGATTTATTCTGCTCATCTGGCTCTTCCTGTTCCGACCGCAGCAAAAGCGGATGAAGGCGCAGCGGGAACTGATGGCAAACCTGGAAATCGGAGACGAGGTGCTCACATCTGCGGGCATATACGGGCACATTGAAGATTTTGACGAAGGCACCGTGTTCCTGCGAGTGTCGGACACCACCACCTTGAAAATCTCCCGCTCGTCCATAACTCAGCGCATCACCTACAGGGAAGACTGGGATGCCGAAGTCCCAGAGCTTGAAGAGGGCACGGACGACCACGAAAACGACAAGTGATTCGCGGCTGACGCTTCTGGCTGCCGAGCCGCTCCTGAATCAAGCCGCACTTGGATGCCGATAGCTTGAAGCCGATGCCCTGCAAAGCAACTTTCATGCTGAAGAACTTCCCTGCCGAATGACTGCCTGCTGAATAACCGCCTGCCGAATAGCCGCCGCACACTGCCATGCCAAGAAAAAAGTGGACAACCCTTGCCGTCACCATTGGCCTGGTGGGAGTGCTGCTAGGCCTTTCCATCTGGCAAGGCAACTCGCCTCTGCTCGGCTTGGATCTGCAGGGAGGCACCGAGGTCATCCTGCGCCCGACCGAAGGGCAGGAATACGAAGGCGAAGATCTGGATCAGGCTCGGGAAATCATCAGCCGCCGAGTTGACGGACTGGGCGTGGCTGAGCCCGACATCACCCGACAGGGCAACAACATAGTCGTTCAGCTGCCAGGGGTGGATGACCAAGAGCGCGCCATAGACCTGATAGGCCAGACGGCCGAGCTGACTTTCCGCCCAGTGCTTGACGGACCGTCTTATGTGGATGACGATCTGTGCGCGCCCGGACGAGCGCCAGCACCACCAGACGAGGAAGAGCCGCAGGAAGCAGAAATCGACCTGCCGCCTGAAACGACTTTGCCGCCTGAAACTACCTTGCCTTCTGAGAGCACTTTGCCGACTGAAACCACTCTCCCAGATACTGGCGAGCAAGAAAGCAGCACTTCAACCACGACAACCACTTCGGCAGTCGCTGCTTCCACGACTACCTCCGAAGCTCCAAACACAACCACCACAGAACCCACAACCGCCGCAACTTCTTCAACAACCACCACAACCCAAGCACCGATAGGCCCGGTCGTTCCTCAAGAGGGCGAAGTCGTGCCTGAAGCTGGCGAAGGGGATGCCGTAGATGCGGAAACTGGCGATGGGGAAGTGTCATCTGAAAGTCCGAATATTGAGATCTTCCCCGAAGACATTGAAGCAATCACCGACCCAGAGGCAGGCCCTGAGGCCATTCCGGTCAGCAACCAGCCTCTCAATCTCGCAACAGGAGCGGCGAGCGACCCGCAGACAGCCAATCCCAGCGACACTGTCATCTTCTGCGACATCGGCGACGGCCCGCCTGAACCGGAAGATCCCGACACGCCAGTGCTAGCCAATCTGGTGCCGCGCTATCTGCTCGGCCCTGCCGAAGTCAGCCCGGGCAATCCTCTCACAGGAGCCTCCATTCAAACTGCCAGTGCCTCTTTCACAGGAGTAGCCGAATGGTTTGTGTCGCTCACCATGAAAGCAGGCGAAGAAGGTATAGACAGATTCAACGCCTTGGCATCGCAATGCTTCAGGGGAGATACCACTTGCCCCAGCCAGCAAATGGCCATAGTGCTGGACGGCAATGTCGAATCGGCCCCGACCGTGAATGCCCCTGAATTTCTGCGAGACCAGATAACAATCACAGGTGGCTTCTCGGAGCGTGAAGCCCGTGATCTTGCGCTCGTGCTCCGCTACGGCGCGCTCCCGATCGAGTTTGACGACCCAGCCGAGAGCGGGCTGGTGCGCAGCGTTTCTGCCACTTTGGGGCGCGACTCGCTGAGGGCCGGAGTCATCGCAGCTATCGTGGGCTTGAGTCTCGTGACTATCTATATGGTCGCCTACTACCGCCTGCTCGGTCTGCTCGCTATTTTGAGCTTGGCGCTTTCGGGGACGATGCTCTGGGTGGTGGTGGCGTTTTTGTCGGAATGGCAAGGACTGGCTTTGACGCTGGCGGGCATTACTGGCCTCATCGTGTCGCTGGGCGTGTCGCTGGATTCCAATGTGGTGTATTTTGAGAACTTGAAGGAGGGGGTGGTGGGGGGGCGCACCCTGCTGAGCTCGGTGAGCCAAGCCTTCCCTGTGGCGTTCAAGACGATTTTCTGGGCGAACTTGGCCACACTCATCGGCGCGATCATTCTGTGGCTTCTGACAGTCGGCTCGGTGCGAGGTTTTGCGATCATGCTGGCTATCGCATCGGTGCTAGATTTGCTGGCTACCTATTTCTTCTTGCGTCCCGCCGTGCGGCTGCTAGCTAGCTCCAAGCTTGCCAAGCCTTTTTTCATGGGTATGCCCTCTAGCCAAGACGACCTTAAAGCTGTAGATCCGGCTACTTCAGCCGCCCCGATCACATGATGCCACGACACCTGATGCCCAGCCACCTGATGCTTTTATGCCTTGCCCGCACGATTTTGACATCCAGACTTTTAACGCCATGAACTCCCAAGAAACTATTGATGTCGCCGAGACTGCTGAACCCTCGGATGCCGAGTTTTCACCCTCCCGAGACTCTGCCTGGCGAAGAATGGGATCGCAAGGCTGGCGGCGCAGGGCATACCGCAATCAAGTCAATGTGGATTTCGCCCGTATATGGCGACGCTCGCTTTTGGTGTCGCTCCTTCTGGTGCTCATATCGGCTGGCAGTTTCTTGCTGCGGGGCTTCAACTTGGGCATTGAATTTGAAGGCGGAGTCTCTTGGGAGCTGACATCCACGGAGACATCCACCGAGGCGATCCGAGACGCCCTGCGACCAGTCGGCCTAGCAGACGCCCGCATCCAGAGCTTGGGGGGAGACATTTTCCGCATCAGGGCTGAAGTCGCCGAAACCAATCTGGAAGAGATCAGGGAAGTAAGCGAGGTACTGGGCGAACTTGACGGGGTGAACGAAGACGACATCTCCTACAGCGCGGTGGGGCCTTCGTGGGGTTCTGAGATAACCCGCGCCATGCGCACAGCCTTGATAGTGTTTTTCATTCTCATAGCCATCTACATCTGGCTGCGCCTGGAATGGCGAATGACACTAGCCGCTCTGGTAGCCGTGCTGCACGACATAGCGGTGACGGTGGGCTTTTACGCTCTGTTCCAGCTGGAAGTTACGCCAGCTACGGTCATCGCCTTTCTGACAATTTTGGGCTATTCGCTATATGACACGCTCGTGGTGTTCGACAAGATCCGAGAGAACGAGTCTCGCCTTTCAGCCTCGCGCCGCCACACTTACACCCAGCTTGTGGTGTCAGCCACCAACCAAGTGCTGATGCGCTCGGTGAACACGACCATCACATCAATCCTGCCAGTGCTGGCATTGCTGGTAGTGGGAAGCTTCCTGCTAGGAGCGGTAACCCTGCAGGAATTCGCTGTGGCTCTGCTGGTAGGCATGGTGGCAGGAACTTATTCTTCGCTGTTCGTGGCCACTCCTATCACTGCTCGCCTAAAAGAGCGGGAACCTCACTGGGTGGAAGTGCGTAGCAGACTCTCTCAGCACGGCTTGGTTGAGCCAGCGTCTGGAACCGCCAAAAGCCCAGCCGACATGCCGCTCGGAGCACCTCCGGCGCCGTCTCTCAAAAAAGCCCCCTCGCCAGACAAGAAACGCAGCGTCACCTCGCAATCCCGTGTGCGCACAGCCCGCACGCACCCGCCCCGCCCCCGCAAGAAAAAGAAGTAACCCAATGGCAGATCTGCCTGAAGCTCAGACGCTGCCGAACTCAGAGCTTTCCGACCGACATGCTTCACTGGGCGAGCGGCTGGGGGCGGCTATTCGCACGGTGGAAGACTTTCCTCGTCCGGGCATTTCTTTCAAAGACATCACTCCTGTGTGCGCCGACATCACTCTTTTGGGGGATTGCGCTTGGGCTTTGGCGCAGAGGTGGGAAGGTGCGGAAATCAGGGCTGTGGCGGGCATAGAAGCTCGTGGGTTTTTTCTGGGGCCGCTCGTGGCTGAGCGTCTGGGCGTGGGGTTTATTCCAATCCGCAAACCCGGCAAGCTACCTCGCGAGACCCTTTCTGTGAGCTATGAATTGGAGTATGGCTCTGACAGCTTGGAAATCCATCGTGACGCTGCGCGGGCGGGTCAAAACATCCTGCTCGTGGATGACTTGCTGGCCACAGGCGGAACAGCGCAAGCCGCCGTCTCGCTGCTGGAGCAGACCGGGGCCAGCGTCATCGGCTGCGGCTTCATCGTGGAGTTGGGTTTTCTGAGCGGTGCCTCGCTACTTGACGGACGAGATGTGTTCTCGCTGCTGCGCTACGACAAATAAGGCTGAATATCTGACATGACCGACACCGCTTTAGCCCCGCACGAGCATCCCACTGCCGAAGCGCATCTCGCTTTGGTGCTCGACACCTACCACGAGACGCACCGCTACGACTCCGAAGACCTGATCCGCCGCGCTTACGACCGCGCAGCTGCGGCCCACGCCAACCAGCGCCGTCTTTCAGGCGAACCCTATATCCATCATCCTCTGGCTGTCGCTCACATTCTCGCCCGTTTCGGCTTTGACGACAAAATCTTGGCGGCGGCGCTGCTGCACGATGTGCTGGAAGACACCGACGAATCACGCGAAGAGCTGGAGGAGGCTTTCGGCAGCGATGTGGCTTTTCTGGTGGACGGCCTCACGAAGCTGGATCGCCTGAAGCTGGCCGACCGCACGACCCAGCAAGTCATAGCCCTGCGCAAGATGCTCGTGACCATGGCTCGCGACCTGCGGGTGCTGTTCATCAAATTCGCCGACCGTCTCCACAACATGCAGACCCTCGCTGCGCTTCCGCTTGACCGCCAGGAGTCCATCGCGGCTGAAACTCTGCAGGTCTATGCTCCGCTGGCCGACCGTCTCGGCATGGAACAGCTCAAAACCCAGCTGGAGGATCTGTCTTTCTCGGTGCTTCATCCGAAGTGGTACGCCGAGATAGATCATCTGGTGGAAGAACGCTCGCCGGAGCGGGAGATCTATCTCACTCAGGTCATCGCGCAGATACAGGGCCGTCTCAACGAGGTGATCATCAATGCGGAAGTCACGGGCCGCCCGAAGCACCTCTGGAGCATTTTCGACAAGATGCAGAAGAAGGAGCTGCAGTTCGACCAGATCCACGATCTCATTGGCATCCGCGTGATCACCGAGAGCGTTCAAGACTGCTATGCCGCTCTGGGCACCGTCCATGCCATCTGGAAGCCTGCTCAGGGGCGTTTCAAGGATTACATTTCAATGCCCAAGTTCAACCTCTACCAGTCGCTTCACACCACGGTCGTGGGGCCGGCGGGGAAGCTCTTGGAGGTGCAGATCCGCACCGAGGTGATGCACAAGCGCGCCGAATACGGCGTGGCCGCCCACTGGGACTACAAGGAAGAAAACGGCGAGCTGCTGTGGCTGAGCCGGCTAATGGACTGGACGCAAGACGCAGACGAGCCCGCTGAAGCCACGATGTCGAACCTTACCGAGGCTCTGGCACTGGAAGAGGTGTATGCGTTCACGCCGATGGGGGAGATCGTGACGCTGCCCACAGGCGCTACGCCCGTGGATTTCGCCTATTCCATCCACACCGAGGTGGGGCATCGCTGCGTCGGGGCTAAGATCAACGGCAGACTATCGGCGCTGAACTCAAAGCTCGTCACAGGCGACACGGTGGAGATTTTCACCTCCAAATCGCCCGATGCCGGGCCTTCCAGAGACTGGCTTTCCTTCATCGCGACGCATCGGGCGCGCAACCGCATCCGCCAGTGGCACGCACGAGAGCGACGGGCCGAGTCGGCTGCGACAGGGCGTGACGAGGTGCTGACTGCGCTTCGCAAAGAGCCTCTGGCCGAAGAGGCTGCCGCGAAGCTGCTGCCCGATGTGGCCGGCGACTTGGGTTTTCAGAATGTGGACGACTTGTTTGTGGCTGTGTATCGGGGGCAGTTCTCGGGGCAGTCCATCGTCAATCGGCTGCTGCGCCGGCACAAAGGAGATGCCGCTGAAGAAGAAGCTGCCGAGAGCGATCTAGCCCAAGAGCAGCTATTGCGCCCGTATCCGCCCGAAGGCGAAGCTCCCGCAGCCAGCCGAGGCATCCATGTGGAAGGCCAAAGCGACATGTTCGTGCGCATATCCAAATGCTGCACGCCCGTGCCGCATGACGACATCATCGGCTTCGTGACGAGAGGCAGGGGAGTGTCTATACATCGCTCCGACTGCTCCAATGCTGTATCGCTGGCGGAAACCCAGAAAGAACGATGCATTGCAGTGGAATGGAGCAGCGACCACGACGAAAAATTCATAGCCACGATGGAAGTAAAGGCCTTTGACCGCCAAAACCTGCTCTCGGATGTGAGCAGCGTGCTGTCGGAACACAATGTGAACATAGTAAAAGCCGAAACCAACACGGCCAGAGACGGCATCTCCACCATGCGCTTCGATGTGGAGCTAGCCGACAACGCCCAAATCCGTTCCCTTTTGCAGCAGCTCCGCCGCATAGAGTATGTCTATTCCGCCACAAGAGTGCTGCCGCAGGCCGGGCGGGAAGCTGCTGCGGAGGAATCCGACAAGAACCTTGAGAGCGGGGGAGTGAAGTGAGCGAATTCAAGTCGCCTAGGGGAGTGCGCGACATCTTGCCGCCTGAGACGGCTCGGTGGCGGGCTTTGGAGGGGCAGTTCGCCGCTGTGTGCGAGCGGGCGGGTTATGGCGAGCTTGTGTCTCCGATGTTTGAAGAAGCTGGCGTGTTCGCACGGCTGGGGGAGGAGACTTCGGTGGTGTCCAAAGAGATGTACGACTTCCAAGACAAGGACGGCCGCCATATAGCTTTGCGACCTGAGCTGACTGCTTCTGCTGCTAGGGCATTCATTGAGCATCATCCTGTGGTGCCTTGGAAAATCTGGTATTCAGGCCCGCAGTTCCGCTACGAACGGCCCCAAGCTGGCCGATACCGCCAATTCACGCAGGTCGGCATAGAGCTATTCGGTGTGGACGACCCTTACGGCGATGTGGAAGTCATTGCTCTGGGATGGGAATTTCTGTGCTCGCTGGGGCTGCAAGATATGACATTGCTGTTGAACTCGCTCGGCGACCGCAAATCTCGGTCTGCTTATGCCGCTGCGCTGGGAGACTACTTGGCGGCCAACATGGGCAGCTTGAGCGAAGCATCGCAGGAAACAGCACAGAGGAACCCCCTGCGAGTGCTGGACAGCAAACGCGAACAAGACCAGCCAGTCATAGCCGAAGCCCCAGACTGCTTGGATCACCTAACCTCAGAGGCTGCAGATCGCTTCGCGGCTGTTCGCGAAGGGCTGGACGCTCTCGGCATCCCCTACGAAATCGCCCCACGCCTAGTGCGAGGCTTGGACTACTACACCCACACAGCCTTTGAATATGTCTCAAACTCGCTTTCCACTGCCCAAAACGCCCTAGGCGGGGGAGGCCGCTATGACGGACTGATAGAAGCCCTAGGCGGCAGTGCCACGCCTGGCATTGGCTTCGCACTTGGTGCAGATCGCATTCTGCTGGCCTGCGACAGCGAAGAAACATTTCCGCTGCCAGAGCCGGCTCTGGATGCGTTCATCGTCGACACCATTGGCGGCCAGGCTGCCCTTGCCCTAACCCAAGAACTGCGAGCCGCAGGCATCTCAGCCGACCGCTCCTGGGGCAATCGCTCCCTAAAAGCCCAAATGAAAGCCGCCAACCGCTCCAAAGCCCGCTATGCCCTCATAATCGGCCCAGACGAACAAGCCAGCGGCACCGTCTCAGTCAAAGACTTGGCCACATCTGAACAAACCGAAACGCCGAATGAAACCATTGCCCAACACCTGCGCTCTAGGCTGAAACAGCTATGACACAGCAATCCGATCCGCCCCAGAACCTTGCCAGAGGGATGCGCTCGCATTATTGCGGGGAGATAGGGGAGGGGCTGGCGGGGGAGAGGGTCAGCGTGTGCGGGTGGGCCGACAGGCGCAGGGAGCACGGGGAGCATCTGGCATTTGTGGATTTGCGCGACCATACGGGAGTCGTGCAGTGCGTGGTGGATGAGCGGATTGATGTGCGCTCTGAGTATGTGCTGCGGATTACGGGGGTGGTGCGGGAGCGGCCGGAGGGCACTGTCAATGAGAACCTGCTGACCGGGGCTGTGGAGATCGGGGACTGCGAAGTAGAAGTGCTGAGCAGAGCAGAGCCGCCGCCGTTTTCGCTGCATGGCGACACCGAAGAGTCCACCCGTCTGCGGCATCGCTATGTAGATCTGCGCAGCGACAGGATGCAGCGGAACTTGCGCACACGGGCGAAGGTGAATGCCTCGTTTCGCAAATCTATGGAGGCGCAGGGGTTTTTGGAAGTGGAGACGCCTATGCTCGTCGCTTCTACGCCTGAAGGGGCAAGGGATTTTGTGGTGCCGTCTCGCCTTCATCAAGGGCAGTTTTACGCTCTGCCTCAAAGTCCGCAGCTGTTCAAGCAGCTTTGCATGGTCGGCGGGGTCGACCGCTACTATCAGATAGCCCGCTGCCTGCGAGACGAAGACCTGCGAGCCGACCGTCAGTTTGAGTTCATGCAGCTGGACATAGAAGCTAGCTTCGTCGCCCAAGACGACATCATCGCTTTCGTTTCGGCGGCAATCGCCGAAGCCACCGAAGCTGTGACGGGGGAGAGGCTTGGAGAAATCCCCACTATCACTTGGCACGAAGCCATGGAACGCTTCGGCACCGACAAGCCCGACATGCGCTTCGGCATGGAGCTAGTGGAGCTTACCGAGCTTTTTGCCGGAACCGAAGCAAAAGTGTTCCAGGCATCGTGCATTAAGGGCTTCTGCGTGCCAGAGGGAGCGAAGCTGGGGCGCAACCGCATTGACGATCTCACCAAGAAAACACAAGAGTGGGGTGCCAAAGGGCTGGCTTGGTTCAGAGTCGGCGAAGATGGGAAGTTGGACGGCGCGCTCAGCAGGTTCATGTCGGAAGACGAGCAGACCGGCGTGCTGTCGGCTTTGGGGGGAACGGCTGGGGACTTGTTGCTGCTGGTAGCGGATGAACGGCCTCTGGTGAATCGCGTGCTCGGGCAGCTGAGGCTGGAAGTCGGCCAGCCGTCCGCGGCAGACGGAATTGGGAGCGAAACCGGGGGAGCAGACGAGGAATCAAATGCTGGCGGCGACAGAGGCAGCCTTGGAGCAGAAAGCACTGCAGGCAACCTGCACTATGTGTGGGTCGTTGACTTTCCTCTTTTTGAAGGTATCAGCGATGACGGCATCCCTATTCCAGCGCATCACCCCTTTACTATGGTGCACCCGGATGATCTAGGGTTGCTGGGGGAGATGGCGAGGTCTGCATCAGCATCTACTGACACCTCGGACATCACTGCAATTCGCTCCCAAGCATACGACCTCGTGCTAAACGGCTGGGAGCTAGGCTCAGGCAGCGTCCGAATAAACGATCCCGCGCTCCAGCAGCAAGTCTTCACCCTGCTGGGCATCCCAGAAGACGAAGCCAAAGAACGCTTCGGCTTCCTCCTAGAGGCATTCCGCTACGGAGTCCCCCCGCACGCAGGCTTCGCCGTAGGCATAGACCGCCTAGTAGCCATCCTCCTAGGCGAAGACACCATCCGAGAAGTAATCGCCTACCCCAAAACCCAATCAGGAGCCGACCTCCTAACAGGCGCCCCCAGCCAAATCAGCCCCCGCCACCTAAAAGAACTATCCCTCCGCCCGATAGAAGATTGACTGCCTCCGCAAGCGAAGAGGCTATGGTTTCGCCTCTGCAGTTACGGTCACCGTCGCTTCATCGCAGCGATCTATCCCCCAGTCGCAAATTTGGTATGTAAATGTGTCCACCCCGGCATCGACGCTCGTGTATTCGATGCCAAAGAACGAGTAGTCTTCTGTCCATCCTGCTTCAGCCGAACCGAGCGTGGGCCAATCCAAGATGACGAACCTGTCCATGTCCATGTCTCTTTCAAGATCAATGTCATTTTCTAGCACATCTATCCGAATCGATTCTCCCTGTGTGACTGTTGCGACATCGTCATTGGCCACAGGTATCTCGTTCACAAGCGTGATATTCATTTCAAAAGACAGAGACGAAGACATTCCCGAGCTGTCAGTGGCAGTCACCGTAACCGTGTGCTTGCCGGGAGTGAAATCCGAAGCAGAGAGGACGAGGAACTTGCCTACATCTATATGGCCGTCTATGTCGCTTTCCCAACTGAAGGCTTCGGAAGGAAGCCCGCTGTTCTCGTCTGGGTCAAACGCTCTTGCTTCCATCAGAAACCCTTGACTTTCGGCAAGCACAACACCCGAATAGGGCGATACAAGCGTTATCTCAGGTGGCTGACCTTGAACCGAGAATACTTCCGATTCAACGAAATCTCCCTTTGTTCCATCGGTTACAGCCACAGCAAAGCGAGCTTGCTCGGCGCCGTCCAGTTGCCTTCCAGTCACACTCAGACTGGTTTCCTGGGTTTCTAAGCTCAGCAGAGAGTAAGTTTCGCCTCCGTCAACTGAGTAATACACCCGATAGAAAAGTTCATCGCCGTCTGGGTCGCTCGCCTCCCATGAGACATCAACAGCGTCGTCCAAGCCGAAAGCCCTGCCAGCGGGCGGACCTTCTATCGAGACCACAGGCGCATTTGGCGACCTTTCCATTGATCCGATCTCCTTGCCCTCCCACATCACCGCAAAACTCTCGTACTCTGGGGGATCGCTCAGATTGAATATGAAAGTGCCTGTCGGAGGAAATTGATCGCAACCGCCGTCGAAGCAATCTACATGGGGTCTTCCGACCTGAAACGGAACGCTGAGGACAGCATCTCCAGAAGCGTCGCGCAGCTCTAAAACGAAATCGCCCTCCCTTACTTCGCGAGGCCAGCGGGGCCGGGAAAACACACGATGAAACTCAACGCTGATCGGCACATCATCGTCTGTGAAAGACACTGTCCCAAAAAATGTGTCAGTCGGCACTGGCGAATCAGGGGGGCTGGCAGTTGCCGGCTCAGCGGAACCCGGCGGCTGCGTGCCGACAGGCTGGGATTCGGGGGACTGGCTTTCGACCGGCTGGGATTCGGGAGCATTGCTAGGTCTGCTCCCTGTCGGCTGCTCAGAAGGCGGCACGGAGCTCTGAGTGCTGGACGGCATCGGCTCAGGGTCAACCGTGACTTGCTGGTCGGAAGCCTCCGAGCAAGCTGTCACAAAAAGCGTCAGCGAGATTGCCATAGATATTGTGCGAATTTTCATGCGAGTCTCACCTCCTTGCTGTTATAGACTCCGCAGGCAAGAGTTAAGTTCCCTCGTTTTTCGCAATGCTGCTGATTGCTTAATTATAGCAATAGAGCACCCGCTCAGCCAAAGATCCCTAACTTTACATAATGGGCATTTCAGGCGATGGCTTGATTTTAGCGGGACACTAGCCTTGCTATAAATGCTTCTTGCTGTTCTGTCGGCGACCTGCTTGGATATGCCCTTCCCATCAGATCTCGCAGTTGCTCGGGTGTCTTCAAGCCGCTCGCTTCCATTAGCAGCAGAGCATCATTAAAATCTCTTGGTCTGGCAGCTAGCAGCTTCATGGCCAAAAGAAAATCTGGACCGGGAACATAAACATGCATTCGGTTTCCTTCAAACACCTTTGTTTCCTCTTGGGGTATCTGAGGCAATGGAACTTCCTGAACGGCGTGATTCATCCATCCTCTCGGCAGTCCTCGTTTTAGGGCTACAGCCTCGGCTGCTAAATGAACATCCTCTGGGAACAGCCGCGACATGTAATCCACATCGTAGGATCCTCTGTCGTCCCAAATTATGGTGATGGCTGCTCCCCCGACGATTGTGATTGGTATGACTTGGCCCTCTGGCAGTCTTCCATCTACCTCTTCCAAAAGACGCAGAAAATCGTCCCTGTACAGGGGGCTGGGCGAACTCATCTGCTGGCAAGCATTTCTTTCTCGAAATACACGCCGTAGTTTGAGCAGACGGCTGGAGACTGCGCCTTTATCAGCCGCCCATAATCCGTGTCGGCGATATCGCCGTTGATCAGATACTCTCCGCCAGCGTGAACGCCTGATACCCATTCTGGAATCTCTGCCCCATCACGCTCGCATAAGGAATGCACCACGGCAGCCAAAGCTGCTCTATGAACGGCATCGCCCACCTCTGGCGGGGCACCTCTCAGCATATCTTCGCGATGTTCGGGAAACGCATTCCAGTGTTTAGTGAACTGGATGAGGAGACGCATCGGCATGTCAATTCCAGCCCCTGCTTTGCGAGCTGCTGTTTGACCCTGGGTTATCCAATTGGGCGAGTTCTTGCTCCGCAGACGAATTGCTTCAGGCAGGTCAGCAACACGAAAATACGGGCGAGGCAGCGGTGGAGTCAGGTTGCCCAGCACAAATGATTCTCCAGGCAGCGAAGCTGTGATCTCCCAGATGGCAGAAGCTCTGGCGCGCAGGCGTATATTTTCATCACCTTGCAGCGGGATAGGTTTCTCAGCTTTTAGCACCTCTGAGGATATGAACTCCAGTACCTCGCTGATCCAAGCAAAGGCCACACTGTATTCCCGCAAGTGCCGTGCGATACTGGCTACCTTGCGTGAGAGCGGCTCATGCATGGTGTGATTCAGTCGGCTTGCCGCTCCCCTCTCTTTATGTGAAGACAGAGCATCTCGGCGTAGTTTCATGGAATTTGTCAAACCTCTTTTGGCGAAAGCGTCAATTTGGTTATTACTATCAATGATTGCTACGAATGTGTTGGGCAAAAGAGCACTAGGAACTGCTTCGTCTTCCAGTTTCGCTTGCCGCTTCTTTCCATGTTCGTCAATCTTGCAGAACGAAGCCACACTGTCGCTCAACGAACCCAGAAGCGGCAGACTGCATTCACGGGTTTTACTGGACGGGTACAACATGGATACCAGCAGCGAATCTAAGCTGTCCCGCCACATTTTCATATCGTCAAAAATTTCATCACGAACATGCTGAACATAAAGGGCCGAATTGATACCTCGAGTCAGAAAGTCGCATACAGCTTCAAATCGCTTATACCTGAACAGCCCCTCAACATAGTACATCAGGGCTTCTTCGTAAGCCTTCGCCAAACTAGAAGTGTCTCCCTTGATATCGCCAACGCTCCAACCTGCCGTGCTGTGATCGTGATATAGTTGCGCGGCGGAATTTTCGCTCCTGAACGACGGGTTGCACTGGAAAATCAAGTCGTCCCGAACTGTAGGGCGAGAACGATGCCACAAATGGGGGTGAATCGCGCCCAGCGGAGCAAAATCGATTTTGAGGTCTCCGCATACGCCTTCATTTGAATGCCCTTCAGCCGCACAATGAAAGAACTTCGCTGCGGAAAGATCCAAATCTTTCGGGAAAAGCGGCTCATACTGCAGATCGCCCGCCGCATTCAGCCTTGTAAGCGGACGGCAATACAGTTCAAAGTATGAGTCTGGGGCGATGCTCTCCCCTGCCGGCACCACAATAGCGTCTGGATTCATCGGCTGCCAATTTTCTCCGTCTGGCGAAATCGCAAGATAAGAAAGCTTCGTGAACTCCATTTCGGGCCGCATAGCTACCATTCTACCTAACCTCTGCTGCAGAACTACTAGCTTCGTTTTTCCACTGGGCGTAAGTCTCAAACAACAAAATCACATGTTTCACAGGTCGTAGGAGGTTCGGAGGGTGCCTTCTCTTAGGTATTCTACGGCTACCACTACTGCGGTGATGGTTGCCATTAGGATTACCGAGAGGGCTAGGGCTTGGCCGTAGGCTAGGTCGCCGGGGCGGCCGAGCAGCTGGAAGATCACTACCGGCACTGTGGGGCGGTCGGGACGGACTAGGAACTCGCTGGCGCCGAACTCGCCAAGGGAAACGGCGAAAGCGAAGCCGGCTGCGCTTAGGATCGACCTCTTGGCCAATGGGATGTCTATGTCTCGCCACAGGCGGAATTGCGATGCGCCTAGCAGTTTTGCCGACTCTCTTACTTGTTTGGGGATTGCCGTCAGCACTGGGGCTACTCCTCTCAGCACGAACGGCACGCCTACCAGAGCGTGAGCTACCGGGATAATCCAAGGGGAATCTCTGATGTCCAGCGGCGGCGAATCCAGTGCCAGCAGCAGCCCCAAACCGACCGCCACAGCCGATGTTCCCAGCGGCAGGAGCATCGCTGTGTCTATCGCGCCTGACGCAAATCCTCGTGAATATCCCCGCGAATATGCCACAGCCAGTGCGACCAGCACCCCCACTATCACGGCTATGCCGGTCGCCACTCCGGCGAAAGCCAGAGAGTTTAGCAGTGCTTCCACTGGCTTCACGAACAGCAGCCGCCCCGTCTCGCCGCTGGATGCCAGTGCCCGATACGAAGCCAGCGAATATCCGTCTCCCCCAGTTCCGAACGAACGCTCCACCAGCACCACCAACGGCAACCCCAGCAGCAACCCGGCCCACGCCAAAGTCCCTCGCACTGCCCATCGCTGGCGACGAGTTTCGGGTCGCCGTGAGGTGTCTACCCTAAGCTGTTCGGGCAGAACGCGCCTTGAAGTGAGCCACGAGTTGAGCGCGACGATGGCGAGCACAGCCAGCAGCTGCAGCACCACCAGAGCAGCTGCGGTTGAGAATTCCAGCCGTCCTATGGCATAACGCCAGATTTCGGTGTCCAGTGTGGCACGGCGAGGGCCGCCCAGAATCAGGATCACCCCGAAAGATGTGAAGCAGAACAAATAGACGATGCTGGCTACCCCTAAAAGCGCAGGCATCAGCCTCGGCAGCGTGATGCGGAAGAAAATGCGCAAAGCCCCTGCGCCGAGCGTGCGGGCCGCTTCTTCTTGGGCGTGTCCCAAGTGGCTCCAGTAGCTCCCCAAAGTGCGGGCTACTATGGCGAAGTTGAAGAAGACATGAGCCAGCAGCACCGCCCAGAGGGTGTGGCGCAGACTGTCTTCCACGCCGAAGCGGTCGAATACCGACAGCATCGCAGCCGACACCACCACCGTGGGCAGCACGAACGGCACCAGCAGCATGGCTCGCACTAGATTGCGCCCCTTGAAGCGGTATCGGCCTAGCACATAGGCCATGGGGAACGCCGCCGCTATCGTTAGTGCACACGACGCTGCAGCTTGCCATGCGGTGAACCAGAGAACATCTAGATTGCTGCCCCAGGTGTCGGCGATTTCGGAAGCTGAGAAGGTGCGTTCTAGGATTGTCCAGAGGGGGTAGAAGAAGAATATCCCTAGGAACGCTGCTGGGACTCCCCCGATTATGCCCCATAGTGGCCAATTGGGTGTGGAATTGCTGTTTTGGCGGTTCATTCTGTCTTTGCTTCAACCGCGGCGGCTGCGGCATATCTTTTTTGGGGCGCCCCTTTTGCTAAGGGAGTGATTTGCTATGAAGGGACGGGGCGGGAATTTGCCCCAAAAAAGACATGCCGCATCCTTGCTGCCCTTTGGGTTGGGTGGGATGTTTGTTTTTTGTTCTCTGTTATCTCAGGACGATTTCTACCCAGCGGTCTGTCCATTGGTTGCGCATTTCTGCTATGCGGGCGGCGGGCAGGCTTAGGGGGGTTTCGGGTATCACGGCGTGCTCTGCGAAGTCTGCGGACAGTGTTGCCTTTGAGCTGGCGGGGAACACGAACATGTTTAGGGGGATGTCTTCTTGGAAAGCGTCCGAGAGCATGAAATCTATTAGCATCTGGCTGCCGGCTAGGTTGTCGGTGCCATTCAGTATTCCAGCGTATTCAACTTGGCGGAAGCAGGTGTCTTCTATGATGCCTGTGGGCGGCTCGTCTGGTCTTGGATCGCCGTAGATCACCTCGGCAACCGGGCTGGAGGCATAGGAGGTGACTATCGGGCGATCCCCTCCCCCGGCGGTGAACTCGGTGTAATACGACTCTGTCCAGCCTGATGTGACTGCCACATCGTTGTCTCTCAGCTGCTGCCAATAGTCTTCCCAGCCGTCTTCCCCGTAGCGGGCGATGGTGGCGAGCATGAATGCCAGACCTGGCGAAGATGATTCTGGGTTCTGCGTTACGAATTTGCCTCGGAACTGCTCGTCCGTGAGGTCGTCCATAGACTCCGGCGGGGTCTCTCCCACTTCGTCTTTCCAGTAGTTGACGCAGACATCGCCGTAATCTATCGGCGTGACTTGTCCGTCTAACCCTGCGTCTAGCTCTGGCAAGATATTTGCCAATGCGGGCGACTCGTAAGGCACGAAAATACCTTCATCCAAAGTTCTCTGCAGGAAGGTGTTGTCAACGCCGAAGACCACATCGGCTACGGGGTTGTCTTTAGTGAGGATGATCTGGCTGACGACGGTGCCGGTGTCTGCTCCCTGCACCACTTCCACATCTATGCCTGTGTCTGCTTCGAAAGCCTCCAGCACTCCGTCGCTGAGAGTGAAGGAGTCGTGAGTTAGCAGACGCACACTTGTGCCGGCAACCGCTGCTTGAGTGGTCGCAGTGGTCGGAGCGACAGCTTGGGTTGAAGGCGCAGAGTCCTGCGAGGTGGCCACAGATTCTTGGCTTCCGTTGTCAGACGAGCACCCTGCAGCCAATAGCAGCACTGTGATAAAACAACCACCGAAAACTGCTCGAAACCCCCTAAAACGCTTCCGATTCAAAGCGAACGAAAGCACAGAAAGCTTCGATAGCAAAAACTTAGCAATAAGGTTTTTCAACATGGTTTCTCCCTCCGCTGGCATTACCCAGATCAGGTTCGATGGGTCGGCAGCAAATCGGCTGCCCTCTCAGATCGCCTGTGCGATCTCCCCAGTATTTGATGTCAGCATAACAGGGCTGCGAGGCATTTGCACCCAAGGCACGCACCCGCCGGCAAGCCTCGCGCCCGCAAAAGACAGCTTTTTTATTAGTCTGAAGTCGTGTCGCGCAGAATTGAGATAGAGCTCACCAGCAACAAGGGAGACGGCACCTGGACATGGCGTGCCGCCGGCGCCCGCGAGCCTCGCGGCCTGATAAGCGCCGACATGATCCCCAAAGGCGCAGGTATCAGCTCGGTTTTCACGGCTGAGGTGCAATCCGACATGGACGGCATCGCTGTGCTGGCAGTCATTGAGACCGAAGACACCAGAACAGCCCCAGAGACCATTGAGGTGCTCGGCACAGGCAAGCGTTCTTCAGGAGTGAACTTCAAGGGAGGCGGGCGCAGGAGAGGAAAGGGCAGGGGCGATGGCTTCGGGTCGGGAGGATTCGGCAGCGACGGCTTCGGGCAAGGCCAGCCGAGGCAAAAGCAGCAAGGCGGGCGTCGCAAGGGAGGCTCTGGCAGTGCCGGCCAAGACCGCTCCGCTCGCCTGCGACCAGCGAGGGCGCATCGCAAGAAGTGGTTGGCATCGGTGCCCCCTGAACACGCTGCTTTGGCGGAGCAGATCGCTTCTGGGCGAGGCATCGCTAATGAGAAGAGCGAGGCATCCGAGAAGGGCAATGCTTCTGAGAGGGGCGGTGCTGCTGAAAAGGGCGGCCCCAAAGAAATCGACAGAGCATCGGAGAACGGCAGTGCCCCAGAAAATGGCATAGCTTCTCAGAAAGGCAGCATTTCTGATAAAGATGTGGCCGCCAGGCTGATGAGTGAATACCGCATGGCCGAATGGCGCGACAGAGCCGACCTCGTGCTCTCCAACTTTGAGAAGATAGACCTAGCCGAAATCCGAATGCTGGTGGCTGATGCAGATGCCTGCGCCCGCACCCCGGAAACTCGCAGCCAAGCCGAAGAAGCAAGGCAGAAACTCGCCGAGCGCACCGAACGACAGCACGGCGAATGGCTAGCCGACCTAGCCACCAACCTGAGCGAAGGCCGAGTGCTGCGAGCCTTGCGCATGAGCGGGCAGCCTCCTAAAGCTGGAGTGCCGCTCCCCCTTGACCTCGTGAAGTGGCTCGCAACGGCCACCGCTGACATCTTGACCCCAGAAGCCCAGCCCGACCGCTGGGAGATAACCCTGCAAGCCTTGGCAGTCTCCCCCGTCCGCCGACTGGTACGCCCCAGCCAACCGCCTGCCGTCGTCTCGCCAGATCTAACAGAAGCCGTGAAAGACCTGAGCCTCCGCTTCCCCCAAATTGCCGCATTGTTCCTTGACGAAGTTGATGCGGAAGCAGAGGAGGAAGAAGCCGAAGAGGAAGCTTCAGAAGCGAGCGAAGACGCAGAGACAAAAGAAGGTGAAGCTTTAGAGTCAGAAGTGGGAGAGGCAGAAGAGAGCGAAGACGCAGAAGATGCAGCAAACTCGCAAGAGCTTGAAAATGCTTCAGGCGAAGAGCAGCAGGACCAATCGCAGGGAACTGAAGCAGAAGAAACCGAAGACTCAGAGACCGAGGTCGCCGAAACTCCCGAGGCGGAAGAGCCAGCGACATGATACATGTAGCCACCCGCTCGGCAGCAGGGGACGACATCCCTCTTATGCTGCGAATTCTGGGCGAGGCTGAAAGCGAGATAGAAAAATGGCGGGGCGGCAAAGTGCTCTGGGAAAGCAGACCCCCAGACAGCCTCACTGAGCTGCTAGAGAGATGTCTAGGGCGAGACGACATGCTGTGCCTGCTAGGAACCCTAGACGATGTCTCTGTAGGGATCGGGCTTGCGACCCAGGCAAAACTAGCCAACGGCGACCCGATAGCGAAAATCCAAATCTTCTATGTGCTGGAAGGCGCGAGGGGCGTGGGCGCAGGCGCAGCAATCATGGCTGAGTTAACAGCTTGGGCCGAAACTAAAGGCTGCATCGGCATAGACGCCACCGCCCTGCCCGGCGACCGCAGCACCAAGAACTTCTTTGAGAGCCACGACATGTCCGCCCGGGCTCTGACGCTGTTCAAGCAGCTATAAGCCTCAAGCAGCTATGAATCTCAAGCAGATGTGAATTTCCAGGAACTCTAAGCCAGAACTCTAAACCCGCACCCGCTCCAGCAGCGGGCATTCAAGTTCATCCGATGGACACCTCGGATCCTTCGGCGAACCGAACTGGCTGGCTGTCACCAGCAAGAAGCACATCTCGCACGACATCTCCGATTCGCTCCCCTGCCCGTTGGAGCTTTCCAGAGCTTCGCTGTCTTCCTCTGCCAGCCTTTCGTCCAGTAAAGCTGCCAAGTCTTCTTCTAGCTCGTCCTCCATGCCGGCTTCGCTGGCATCGTCTTCGGCATCGTCTGCGTCTTCGTCCTCTTGGTCGTCAAACCCAGATATGTCCAGCGGCGTGGGGGCGGCTTCTTCTTCATCATCGTCTTCGTCTTCCTCTTCGCCGTCGGCTGCCTTGATATCCAAGAACTCTTCGTCTTCGTCATCGGCTTCAGCCTCATCGTCTATATCTTCAAGGTCTTCGTCGTCAAGCTCTTCAAGACCTTCCAGGTCTTCCGCGCTCGGCTCGGCTTCAGGATCCAGGTCGTCCGGATCCAGGTCGTCTGGATCTAGATCGTCCGACTCCAGATCGTCCTGGTCGAGGTCGTCAGGATCCAAGTCTTCGGGTTCTTCTTTGTTGTCTGTCATTTTCACCTCGCGGCTGCGTCATCGGCTGCGTCATCGCCTGTGTCATCTAAAACGGTCTTGCAATGCCAAGATACCATTCACATAGGGTTTAGAGATGTTATATATGCCATATCTTCTGACTGCGAATAAACCTTGATAATACGATGCCAAAGTCAGCCTGCGGTCGTTGCCCGTCTCGTCAAGAAGATAGCGCACGAAGCGGGCGGTCATGCGGATATTGTCGTCAACGACATGGGGGTTGAGTTCTTCGCCTATGAGCACATCTGCCACGAACTCGGCAGTGGACGGGAGAAGCTGCCCGATGCCGATGGCGCCCGCTGAGGAGATGGCGTTGTTGTTCCAGCCCGACTCCCACCAGGTGAGGGCTTTGAGCATCTCTGGCGGCACATTGTAGCGGCTGGCCCAGTAGTCGAGCCGCTGCTCAACGGTAAAGCCAGATGTGGGGCTGGGCGTGGCATCGGGGGTGCTTCCGGTTTGCGATGTCGGCACCAGTATAACTTGCCCCACATAGATGAGGTTCGTGTTCGTGAGAGTGTTGACTCTGGCAAGCTCTTCCACCGTGGTGTCGTAGCGTTCGGCGATGGAGCTCAGCCAGTCGCCTGGGCGGATGGTGTAGGGCGACCACACCACCACCGATTCCACGCCTTCGGGGAGTTCGGCGCCGTCGTCTTGTCCGTCGCCGTCAGCATCCTGCGGATCAGGAGCAGGCGGAGGCGAGGAAGTCGGGGGCGGAACAGTCGGCTGAGGAGCCGGCGGCTGGGTTGTCGGCGGGGCGGTCGTGGGAGGCGTCGGAGGTTCTGTCGTAGGGGGATTAGGCGAGACGGCAGTGACGACGGGCTGCGTGGTCGGCGGAGTTGTAGGGGTCGGCGGCGCAGTGGTCGCAGGCGCCTGGGTGGTTGCAGGCCCGTTATCAGCAGGAGATCCGGGAATCGGCGGAGGAGGCGGAGGCGTGACAGTCGGCACAAAAATCGGCACAGTCGTAGCAGGCGCAATCGTAGAAGACGGGGACGGCCCAGATGACCCATGCGGAATCGGCGGCACAGTTGTAGCAGGCGTGCCAGTGCCGTCTGCCCCCGAATCTGGTATCCGCAATGTGTCGCCCACAAAGATGAGATTCGGATTGACGATGCGATTGAGTTCAGCCAGCTCCTCAACCGTCACCCCATAGCGCGAAGCCAAACCGCTCAAAGTATCCCCCGGCACCACCACATGCTCTAAAGCAGCCAAATTAGAAGAGGCATTGACGAACAAAGACAATGCCACCAACACCCCCAACCCAGCCCAATATCGGCCAGCAAGATAAGGTGCTCTGCGGCGCGGACGCGGGAGGCTGCTCACTCCACTGCTCTCTTTGGAGCGAAATTCTTTTCTCTTTGGCATAGCGCGTATTTGCGCTCACCGGTTGCCCTGAGACAGACTTCCGACTACTCCGCTAGCCAGCCTACCCGCAACAGCAAATACAAGCAAACAATTTTCTGCTTATGTCTGCTTCGCTATCAAAACCCCCCAATTTCACAGCCCCAACTCCAACAGCCTCAACTCTGGCGGCGCGCTTCTGCTTGTTTTTCGCTGTCTAGGCGTTCTAGGCCTCTGTCGTGTTCTTTGCCTACGAAGCTCATCATCTGAGCTATGGCGGTGTGGCCGGCTGTCTCTGCTATTTGGCGGTGCATCTCTCTGGCTACATAGCGGTACGACTCGTGGCCTGAAGCCATGCTGCGAAGCTCGGTCAGGTGCATGGCTTCACGGGCGTTCATCTGCATGTTGAAGCGCACACGGTATGCGAACGCCACGGCGTAGCTGGCGGCGTCGGGATACAGATGAGCGATGGTCTCGCTTGCTTCGGCGCTGCGCTCCATCGCCCGATGGAAGGCTTCTGCGTGGCCTGCGGCTTCCAGATAGTCGGGCATCACATAGCCGTGAGAGCAGCCCAGTCGCTGCCACTCCATCGTCAGCATCCGGTGTCGTTGAAGATCGCGGAAAGCTCCGTAGTCGCACAGCACTTCAAACCTGTATGACGGAAGCTCCAGCGCACGCCCGGGGCGATGTCTGCGGTTGCGGCGCATTCCCGTGTAGGCGCGCAGCACTGCCATGCGATCTTCGGCGTCCATTGCGTCTACTTCTCTGGCGATCTCTTCTTCTGAGGCGTGGGTGTAGGAGAAAAGAGCCGCCGCTAGGAGCTTTCGCTCGGCTTCGGGGTCGAAGTCCGTCAAGCGCACCTCAATGGGTTCCGGCTCGGTGAGCGGAATCGGGGCTTCGCCGAAGATCTGCTCGGCTACTTCTTCCATGCCTTCGCGAGTGTCGGCCAGATATTGCGTCCATGCCACTCCCCTGTCTTCCACATCCACCCGCTTCAGAAACGACGGGATGACCTTGCGCAGCTCCGCCAACATCACCTCGGCATACGAGCGCGCCTCGGCCAGAGGGTGCGCCCGCATCCGCAGCATCAGATACTCAAAAGTCTGGCCATTGCCGTAGATGCCCACATTGGTCTGGGTGGCAGCAGGCAGCATCCCTCGCAGAGTGTCGTAGGCTTTGGCTGCCACAGCCTGACGATAGGCGAAATCCGAATCGCCCTCGCCTTTGGGGAATTCCTGACGGAAGAAATCCACCATCGGCCCCAGCAGGCCGGCGTAAGACTCAAAGAGCTTGTCCATCTCGGACACATACATAGCAGCCAAAGGCGACTGCATGATTTCAGGCGGGCGATAGTAGCGGAAGCGACCGGCCGCGCGCTCGGCGTAGTTCAGATACCTGGTGGACTGCTCCAGATATGCCATGAGCCTGCCCCATTCAATGACTTTTGACAGCAAATTGGAAACCTGCTCGCAAGCCAGATGCACCCCGCCCAGCTGGGCTACCGAATCGTCGCCGTATTCCACGAACACCCTTTTGTAGAGCTGCTCGGCTCGCTCCAAGCCCACAGTGGCGTCTATGGTGATGTCGCCCGAAATGTCCAAATCGCCCACGAATTCGTCCAAGAACAGCCTGCGAAGGCTCTTGTGAGAGCGGGAATAGCGGGCGAAGAGCGCGCCCTTTACCACTTCGGGCAGGTTCACCAAAGCGAACACCGGGCCCGAGGTGTTGGTGAAATAGCGTCTCAGGATGTCTTCTTCGTCGGGCGTGAATTCCTCGCTCACGAAGGTGGGATTGAAAGGCAGCGGGTCGCTCACCGGCTGCGCTCCGCAGTTGCTTCAGCTTCGCTTGCTTCAAAATCCGCTTTCACTGCTGCCAAGTTTTCTTCCTCCAGCCAGAGATCTATGGCGGTGGCAGCCAGCATCTTGGCTCCGTCAATAACTGCGGCATCACCGGCAGGGCCGCCAGTGTGCTCGGCGAATTCGGGAGTGTGGATGGGCACGCCGTCGGGCGAGACTTTGATCATCGGATGGATGCTGGGCACCACTTGGCTCACATTGCCCATGTCGGTGCTGCCCGACACTCGCGCTTCGGACTGCGGGTCGGCAGGGTGGCGGCCCAAGCGAGAGGCGTTTCCCGAATAGAGCGCGCCCAAGGCAGAGTTGCCTCGGATGGCATCGTAGGGCGGCATGTCGGCAGACGAGAGATCCACCTCGCAGCCCGCGCTGTGAGCACCCGCCTGAAGACAGCAGGAGACCCGCTCTTCAAGAGCGTTCAAGCCCGCAGCGTCGGGCGAGCGGACGAACCACAAGGTTTCGGCTCTGGCTGGCACCACATTGGGCTTATCGCCGCCGTCGGTGAAGATGCCGTGCACTCTCTGGTTGTCGGCGATGTGTTGTCGCAGAGCGGCTACCCCCATGTATCCCAGCACCGCAGCATCCAGTGCATTGCGACCGGCTTCGGGAGCCGCCGAAGCGTGGGAAGCTTTGCCCGAATAGGTGGCTCGGATGGTAGAGACCGCCAGCGAGCTCATGTAGAGCAGCTCTCGGTTGGCCGGGTGCACCATCATGGCGGCATCAATGTCGTCAAACGCGCCTCTTTCTATCATGAAGACTTTGCCGCCTCCGCCTTCTTCGGCTGGAGTGCCCAAGATACGCACCCGTCCGCCGAGCTTTTTAGCAGTGGCTGCCAAAGCCAGACCTGCGCCCAAGCCGGCGGCAGCAATTATGTTGTGGCCGCAGGCGTGGCCGATGCCGGGGAGAGCATCGTATTCGCAGACTACGCCGATGGTCGGGCCCGAGGCACCGGCTTCGGCAACGAAAGCCGTTGGCAGATCGCAAGCTCCTCGCTCCACGGCGATGCCTTCGGAGGCTAAGGTGTCGCAGAGGAGGTCGTGAGCGAGGTGCTCCTCAAAGCAGAGTTCAGGGTGTTCCCAGATGCGATGGGAGATGTCTATCAGCGTGCCGGCTCTGGCGTCTATTTCCCTGAAAACATCGGCTTTGGCGTCTTCCATGGTGGCGGCGGACTGGGGCATATTTTGATTTTAGTCTGAAGCAGAGTTCGCCTTGAGGTTATCCGTGATTTTGCAGCCGATTTCAATCTGCGCGGGCAGGCAAGGGCGCATCTTCTTTGGCCAGCCTCTTGGATCGCTGCCAACCGTAGATTATGGATAGTTCATAGAAGATGTAAAGAGGCACGGAAAGGACGATGAGAGTGATCGGGTCGCCGCTGGGAGTCAGGATGGCGGTGAGCACCACTATGCCAGCGATGGCATAGCGGCGGTTGCGGCGCAGGGTGGAGGTCTGCACCAGGCCGATCATCTGCGAGAAGATGAGCAGCACGGGGAATTCAAAGCCGATTCCGAAAGCCAGCATCATCTTCACTATGAAGCTGAGGTAGGCGCGGGGAGAAAAGATGTTCACGAAATCGCTGCCGCCCACCGCTATCAAAAAATCGAGGGCACGGGGAATGCTCCAATAAGCCAAAGCTGCTCCAGCCGCGAAGAGCACGATGCCCGAGAGCACGAAGAACAGAGCATAACGACGCTCGGTTCTCTTCAGAGCCGGCACAACGAACCGCCAGACCTGCCACAAGATGAAAGGCATCGCCAAGGCTATGCCGCCGTAGGCTGCCACAGAAAAGCGCACCGAAAGAGGCTCCAGCGGGTCGGTGCTGAGCAGACGGCAGTTCCCCTGCCCCAGCACCCGCTCGGTTTCGGTGAGACCTTCGGCATCGGGCGAGACGACTTCGCAATAGGGGTCTATCAGAGCATCAACTATCCAGCCGTAGAAAATCCAGCACACCACAGCCCCGCAGAAAATGGCGACAAGGGCAAAAATGATGCGCCGTCGCAGCTCCAGAATGTGCTGCATGAAAGACATCCGCCTTTCTGAAGCTGCTTGAGCGTTTGACACTTGGAATTCGCTAATGATTCAGGCGAGATGTCTGAGCAAGCAAGATCAATCAGATCTGTCTTTTGCCTCGGTAGCCAGAGGTTTGCCCGACTGATCAGCTGCCTTGCCAGTCGGCTCGCTTGCCCCGCTATCTTCCCCTGCATCTTTGTCCACTCCCACTTCCTCGGCAGGCACAGCCATGACATCTCGCATCTCATTTCGGAAAGCATTGGCGGTCTTTCGCATCTGCTGGAAGCCCTTGCCGACCTTGCGGGCCACCTCTGGCAGCCTCTTCGGACCGAACACCAGCAGACCCACCAACAAGATGACCATCAGCTCCCCCGTGCCTATATTGAAGGTGTGAGCGAACATCAAAGTAGCATTCTACTGCTGATTGTGGCAACCTGAAGGTATGGCATCTTCGCTGCCGAAGCCGACCAATCTGCCGCTGCTCTTTGCCCATCGGGGCGGCATGGCGCACGCGCCTGAAAATTCAGAGGCGGCTTTTCGCTTCGCTCTTGAATCGGGCATCGGCGGGCTGGAGAGCGATGTCCGACTGACAGCAGACGGAGTGCCTGTGCTGGCCCACGACAGCCGCACGAAAAAGGGCATTTTGCCGCAGAGCATCGCCAAGAAAACCCGCGCCGCCCTGCCGAGTTCCCTTATGTCGCTCGCCGACCTCTACCACCGCTTCGGCTGCGACTTTGAACTCTCGCTGGATATAAAAGTTCCCAAGGCCGCTGCTGCCGTGGTGGATGCCGCTCGTGAAGCCGAACAGCGCACGGGCGAGCCTGTCCTGAGCCGTCTGTGGCTGTGCCATCCAGATTGGAACCTGCTGGCAAGCTGGCGCGAGCAGTGGGATGGCATCCGCCTTGTGAATTCCGCGCCTCTAGCTAGTCTTGCAGATGGCCCTGAACGCCGTTGCGCTCAGCTTTCGGAAGCCGGCATAGACGCTCTCAACTTCCCTCACCCCGACTGGAACGCAGGCCTCGTGACCTTGGCTCACCGCTTTGAAGTGCTGGCTTTCGCTTGGGACGCCCACCACGAGCGCATCATCAAGGAACTGCTGCTGCTGGGAACAGACGGCATCTACGGCAACCATGTGGACAGATTGCTGCGAGTAGCCGAGAATTTCAGCCGCTCCAAGAATCCGTCAATCCCCCAAGCTTGATCTCAAATCCCGCCGAAATCGCCTAGGGGCCAGACTCGCCAAAAGGCTCGACCGACTATGGAGCTTTTAGGAATAGGGCCGAAGAAGCGGCTGTCGTAGGAGAAGTCTCTGCTGTCGCCCAAAACATACACATGACCAGGGGCTACAGTGCAAGACCTAGGCGAAATCTGATTGACGCAAGCTTCGAAAAGTCGGTTGCCCGGCGCAACTCTGGTCAACTCGCCTTCTTCCAGGTAGGGCTCTACGAGCAGCAGCTCGCCGATGAAAACGCGCCCTTCAGAGAAGGTCACCGTCTCGCCTTCCAAAGCCACGACTCGTTTCACCAAGTCGTCTTCGGAATCGGTAGAGTCGTTTTCCGGGCGATTGAACACCACTAGGTCGCCTCTCCCCGCTCTGCCCGAAGAAAGCTTGCTAACTAATATGCGGTCGCCAGAATCCAGCGTTGGCGCCATTGAGTCGGATGTGATATAGAACGACTCGAATACGAGCACTCGCAGCATCACAACCACCAAGACGATGACCCCGAGCATAATTGCAAATTGAATCCAAAAGCGCGCCGACGGTCCGCCGGAACGATGCGTTCGGGGACGGCGGGCAGTTCGCACGGGCGGAGCGGAGGATTCTTGCTGGTAGTAGTCTTCTTCCTGCCCCCGATATTGGAGCAGCGGATCAATGGTCGCCGCGCTAGCCGCTGAACCTGGCCCAGAGACATTCGGCCCGGAGGCATTGCCCTGAGCAGGCGGAGATGCCGCAGGCTGTTGGACGACAGTTGACTGGACAGCAGGCGGCTGAGAGTCAGGAGTTGAAGGCGGCGGTGTCGGGGGCGGCGGGAAGAAAGTATGCTCTTCGGAATAAGCCGGAGGTCGGTAGCTTTCGGGCGGCTCAGATTCAGGCGGCACAGATGAAGAGTCAGGCGAAGAGACCCCTTCAGGCGGAGGGGGCGGCTCAAAAGTCGTCGGCTCCTCAGGTTTTTCCTGGGCTTCGTCTCGGCGATCTTCAGGGTCCAAGATTCCCGTAGGAACTGGCGGGAGTTCAAACTCCAGCTTGTCTTCGCTCATAGTCAAAATTCAGGCTAGCCACACTCTGACGGCTAACTAGGCATTCAAGGCAATGCCAAAAGCAGAGCCGCAGGCTTAGCGTCTAGACCTCATATCGCGCCAAGACCCTGCTCGCGGCTTGCTGGGCAATATCTTCGGGAATATCGCCTTCGGGAAGATCGCCTTCTGTCGACACGACCTTCGCTGCTTCGCCTGCCTGCAGCAAGAGCCGTTCTAGGAAAATTCTTCTGCCGACGGGCAGGATCATGCGGATATTGCCATTCTCTGCTTGCTCTACCGAATCGGCATCGTATTCTTCGGCTAGGCGGGCCGCCCAAGGCGAGACTTCTATAGTCACTCTGGGATCGTCTGGAGCGGCGTGATAAGTGAGAGCAGAGGGCGTGTCTTCTGGCGCGCTGTCCCCTGAATGCTGCTTGCCTGCCGGGTCGTACTGCTCGGCCAGCAGCTGGAACGACTCGATCTGGTCGCAGCGGAATGTTCGGAAATCCTGCGCCAGATGGCACCAGCCTCTGAAATGCCAGCTGCCCGATCGGGCGAACACGCTGTAGGCATCTACTTTGCGGGTGTTGGTTTCACTGCGCCCCGCTGTGAAATATTCGATCTGTATTCGCCGCTGCTCTTCTACTGCGGTGTTCAGGGCTTCCCAGAGATCCTCGGCGATGTTCTCCCCCACATCCACTCGCAGCAGCTGCGTGAGGTCGCCGCTGGAATCGGGGGCTAGCTTGGCTACCGCTCGGGCCAGAGGGCTCGGGCTCTCGCTGTCTTGCTTGCTATCTGGCGAAGATTCGCCCTGCGACTGGGACGACGAAGCTTGAGCCTGCAGCACCGCGCTGGCGGCCACGAAAAGCTCAAATGCCTGAGCGAAAGTGAACATGGGCGGACGAGAAAACACCTCCGCGTTGCTTATCCAAACCTGGTCGGCAGCATTGATGTAGACGGAGAACTCCACATCAGGAGTAAACGGAAACGGCGCCAGATAGTGCACCACATTTTCCAAATCGGCCAACAGCATGTCGCTGGGGTAGGCAAATCGCTCTTCTAGCTCGGCTATCGTCTGGCCGCCGTTCTCCAGCACCCAAGGGATGAGAGACAGCAGCCGCTCGGCTCTTTCCGCCGGGTTCAGACGCTGCATCCTATCCAGCCAATCCTGTCCAGCCTGCCATCTAGCCTTGAGCGAGAGCTTCTAGCCGCTTTGCGAAACGCTGCCGCAAACTGGCCGGCTCCAGAATCTCGGCGTCTTCCAGGAAGAACCCTACGAACCTGAAGAACTCCTCTGGGTCGCCCACTCTTGCTTCAAAGACCGCTCCCCCGTCAGCCCTTCGCTCTGCCACAGCTTCTTCACCAAGCTGGCGGACAGCCCAGCTGACAAGCGGTGCCTCTACCAGCAGCTTTGCCGTCACAGGTTCTTCTCTCGGCACCTCCCACGGCTTGCTGCGAATTCCCAAAGCAGCAGGGTCGGCAGCTAAGCCGGTAGCAGGGTCGCCAGCGGGATCTGCAGCACTGCCAGCAGCTTCTGTCCTTCCCCGGCCTCTGGCTCCGGCTTCCAGCACTTCCAAGTCGTCTGCGATGAAGCGCAGGTTGAATGTGCGCTCGGCATCTCTGAGATAGTCGAATCCCGTCAGATACCATTCGCCTCGCACATAGTCGAGCCGCCCGGCCAAAACTTTGCGCGAAGTGCTGCCGGCACCCGCATCGTATTCGAACTTCACCGTCCGATGCTCGGCAACCGCTCGGAACAGGGCGAGCAGCGGAGCAGGAGACTGCAAGCTGGCAGACCAGCTGGCAGACCCCCTGGGTGCCTCGCTGTCTGGCCCGCCTTCGCCACCGAATCTGCGCAGAATGGCGTCTTCGCCCGATGACCCTTCCAGCGACACCATTCCTCGCGCCACGCACAAGGCCGCGTATTCCTGCTGGGTGAGGTCGCAGAGGTAATAGTCCTGGTCGCGGATTATGTAGCCCTGCTGAGGCGGGTCGGTGGCCGGCACAGTCCCGACTATTATCGGCACGCCCATCTTGCGCAAGTCTTCTTTGTCGCGCTCGAACACGCGGCGAAAGTTGGCGATGTCCTCTGGGTAGCAGTCTCGTATCTGTCGGCGCATCTGCTTGTGAATTTCGTCTGCCGACATCGGCACCCGCTTGGCCCGCAGCACCACCACGAGCTCCATCATGCGCTCCAGCCTGCGTTCGCTGACATTGCGGTCTGAGGCTGCCTTGTTCATGCTCTATGCCTCCGCCAAGATCTGACGATGTCTCCGCCAAGAGCTGCCTAGAGCGAAGATATGAGCCGATCCACCCGATCGTCTTGCCATGCGAACGGGTCTTTCAGCAAGATGGTCTGCTGGGCTTGGTCGTTGAGCTTGAGGTGCACCCAGTCGACGTTGTAATCACGGTTGCGAGCTTTGGCAGCCATGATGAAGCGGCTGCGGGGATACGCCCTCGTCTTGGGCGGCCTGTTCATGGCGGAAGCTATCTCTTTGTCGGCGCAGATCCGCTTCATCAAGCCTCGCTTTTCCAGTCGGTTGAAGATGCCGTCTTTGCCGAGAGCGTGGTATTTCATGTCTATCTCGCTCACTACTGCGGCGTCAAGGCTGACCTGGTGCCGCTGCTGATAGCCTTGGATGACTTTGTATTTGGCCACCCAGTCGCACTCTGCCTCCAAGCTCAAAGGGTCGCTGCTGAGACCGTTGAGGCAGTGCTCCCACATTGAGAGGGCTAGCTTTTCTTCTTCGGATGCGCTGCCTCGGCTGATGAACTCGCTCACCATCTCCAAGAAATCCCATTGCATCTGCAAGGCGGTCACCTCCCTGCCCGACGCCAGCGGCACTTTGCACTGGCTTTTCGTGTCGTTGTTCATCCAAGCCTGGTCGCCGCTGATCTCGCGGATGGCACGGATGGGGTTGTCCAAGGTCATGTCGCGCAGGTAGCGGCTTCCTTCCAGCATCTGCAGCACCATAGAGCAGGTGGCGACTTTGAGAAAGGTGGCGTATTCGCTCATGTTGGAGTCGCCGACTATCACATGCAAGCGGCGGTAGTGCTCCGAATCGGCATGGGGTTCGTCGCGGGTGTTGATGATGGGGCGCGAGCGGGTGGTGGCGCTGGATATGCTCTCCCAGATGTGCTCGGCTCGCTGGCTGAGGCAGTAGCGGGAGCCTCGGGGCGTCTTGAGCACTTTGCCTGCGCCGGCGAAAATCTGGCGGCTTATGAGGAAGGGAATCAAGATGCGGTTGTGGCCTTCAAAGTTGTCGCGGCGTTCGGCCAGATAGTTTTCGTGGCAGCCGTAGCTGTTGCCGGCCGAGTCGGTGTTGTTCTTGTAGAGGATGATCTTGCCGTGCACGCCTTCGTCCAGCAGCGATTGCTCTGTAGCTTGGCGCAGATCTTCCAGCCTTTGCTCGCCTGCCTTGTCGTGCGCCACCAGCTCGCGCACCGATACGCACTCGGGGGTGGCGTATTCGGGGTGCGAGCCGACATCCAGATACAGACGCGCCCCGTTTTCCAAGAAGATGTTACTGCTGCGCCCCCAGTCCACTATCTTGCGAAACAGATATCTGGCTACTTCGTCGGGGCTGAAACGGCGCGGCCCGTCTTGCGAGCCCCAGACGCCGTATTCAGTTTCCAGCCCGAAAATTCGCCGCTTCACGGGTTGAGAATCTCGTCTATCTCCTCTTTGGAGAAATGACGGAATGTGCGCCCGCCGACGAGCGATCGGTCTAAGAAGCCGACCTCTAGCTCCTGCGATGTGAGCGTGCGCTCTTCGCCGGCCAAGGCAGCCACAGTGCGGCGCAGAGCGTCTGGCATGGGGGCGCCTTCCTGCCATGTGTCTGCCATGCGCGTCTGGATCGGCTCGGTTTCGCCGCCGATGACTGTGAAGTGCTGGCGGTCGCTGATGGTGCCGTCGTAGAGAATGTGGAACATCCTGTCCTCCGCCAAAGTCTCCCCCACTTCGGTCACCAGCACTTCCACTTCCATGGGCTTGGCCTCATGGGTGAAGGAAACTCCTAGAAGCTGGGCGTAGAGGTTGGCGAGGCTCTTGGCGTCCACATCTCGGCGGCTGTAGTAGTAGCCCTTGAAGTCGGCGTGGCGGACGCCGCCCATGCGGAGCTGCTCGAACTCTATGTATTTGCCCGCGCCCGTGAAGGCTATGCGGTCATAGACTTCGCATATCTTGCGCAGCGTCTTGGATACGCTCTCCGCGCAGATCAAGATGCCGTCTCTGGTGCTGAGAGCCACGAGGCTGCGACCTCGGGCGATGCCTTTGCGGGCGTAGTCGGCCCGGTCGGCCATCATCTGCTCGGGCGACACATACCCGAAAGCCATCGGCATGCTCATGAGCTTTCTCCCGGCTCTGGCTGCTGGGTTAGTGCTGAGCGGCCTTGCTGCTCCATGAACACATTGAAATGCTCCATGACTCGGCTCTCTGGCACCTGCTCGTATCCCTTGGCTCCGATGGTGGCCACGGTCGGGTAGATGCCCCGCACCAAATCGGGGCCGCCTGTGGCCACATCTTCGTCGGCAGCCCAGAACAGCGAAGAGATAGCCAGCTGGATGGCTTCATCGGTGCTCTGATCTACGCTGTAGGCCAGCTTCACTGCTGTGCGGGCGTGGGTGGAGCCTGAACCGGCCATGGCGAAGTCGTTTTCTTCGTAGCGTCCTCCCGTGAGGTCGTATTCAAAGATGCGCCCCACTCCCGTCTCTTCGTCATAGCCGGCGAAAATGGGGGTGACGAAAAGGCCGTTGCTCATGGCCTGGGCGAAGTTGCTGCGCACCAGCTGCCCCAGCATGTTGGCTTTGCCGTCCAAGCTGAGGGCGATGCCTTCCAGCTTCTCGTAGTGGGCGATGCTGAGTTGGAAAAACCTCACTAGTTCCACAGCTTGGCCGGCCGCTCCGGCGATGGCGACGCCTGCGTGGGTGTCGGCTGGGAAGACTTTTTCAATGGAGCGCGAGCCGATCTGGTAGCCCATCGTGGCTTGGCGGTCGCCCGCCAGCACGACTCCGTCGGCGCATTTGAGGGCTAGCACGGTTGTGGCGTGCGGGATGCTGCCAGACAGCGAAGAGTCCCATGCCAGCGAGGTTTCGCCGAAGGACGGCGGCCATTCTCCTACTGCTTTTAATAAGCCCTTGAAGGAGGGGCCTGGGTCTTCGCCCGGCTTGAAGATTGGCAGTTGCACGGTTTTAGCTTATCTGGGAGAGGGTTTTGTAGGTTTTTGCTATTGCACGGCGGGCAACGGCGCATCTTTTTTATGCTCAGACAAGAAAACTCGCCTAAAAAAGACACGCCGTCCCCCGCCTCACCTTGGAACAGATAGCTACTCGCCACCCTTCTGCACATATGACTTGACGAACTCTTCGGCGTTTTCTTCTAGCACCTCGTCGATCTCATCCAGGATTTGATCGAGCTCGTCGTGCATCGCAGACGAAGACTCTGCGGTCTCTTCTTGATGTTCGGACTTCGCCTTCTTCGGGCGGTGTGTTTGCTTTCTGGAAGAATCAGACATGGTTGCCTCCCATTTGCTCCAGCAGTTGCGCTGGTGTTTCGCACATGTCAAATAATCTAGCAAGTTCTTCTGTCTCTCCCTCCATCGGATCCAGCAGGGTGATGCGCTGCAGCGAGTCGTCGCCTGCGGCGAACAGCACGGAATCCCAGTTGGCAGCGAGGATGCGCGAGCCGAATTTCTCCAGGCAGCGGCCTCTGAAATAGGCTCTGGTGTCGCTGGGCGGGGTGGCTGTGGCTTCCAGCACGGCTTCGGGGGCGACTATTTCTTCCAGCCCTAAGCGGCTGGCAATGCATTTTTCCGGGCGCAGGTCGTGATATTGCAGGTCGAAAGCTTTGAGGCGAGGGTCGTCCCACGAGAGGTTGTGGCGGTCGCGATAGCCTGAGATGAGGCGATGCTTGGCCACCCAATCCAGCTGCTGGGCGAGGCTGAAGGGATCGTCTTCCAAGCCTGTGAGCACTTGCTCCCAGCGGTCTAGCACCATCTGGCCCGTGCTTTCGCCCACATTCTCCAAGCCGCCCATCTCGCCGAACTTGCGAGACATCTCATACAGCTCCCACTGGATGTCCAAGGCGGTGGCTTGGGTGCCGTCGGCCATCTGCTGGGGTTCGGCCAGCGACAGGTCGCGAGAGATGTTGCGCATGGCCGCCACAGGGTTGGCGAAGATTATTTCTCGGGTCAAAAAGTCGTCCTCTATCATGGCGAGCAGAAAGGCTGTGGTGCCTACCTTGAGCAAGGTCGCTGCCTGCGACATGTTGGCATCTCCCACGATCACATGCAGTCGGCGGAAACGGCGGTAGTCGGCGTGAGGTTCGTCGCGGGTGTTGATGATGGGGCGTTTGATCGTGGTCTCCAAGCCGATCTGTTCTTCTATGAAATCGGCCCGCGAGGTTATCTGAAAGCCCCCTTCTGTGGGTTCTTCGCCGGGAATCTCCGTGCCGACCTTGCCTGCCCCGCAATAGATCTGCCTTGTGATGAGATGCGCCATCGCGCCTTGCGCCACCACCGCGAAAGGCACCGAGCGATCCATCAGATAGTTCTCGTGGCAGCCGTAGCTGTTGCCTTTGCCGTCTGAATTGTTCTTATAGACGATGATCTGCTCGCCTTCCGGCAGCATTTCGTTGGCGTTTTCCATAGAACGCTGCATGATCACATCTGCCGCGCAGTCATACAGCACCGCGCTCAAGGCGTCTCCGCACTCGGGCGAGGAGATTTCGGGATGAGCGTGATCCACATAGTAGCGGGCGCCGTTCAGCAAAATGGCGTTGGCTAGCTGCGGGTGCATGTCGGGCGAGAGCACATCGGCACGGGAGAAGCCTCTGGCGTCGTTGCCGGGCATTTCGTCATTGAAATCCCAGCGGGGGTGTTCGGATTCCTGCGCTGCAAGATACGCAGAGATGAGCACAGAAGAGGAATAGGCCGGGTTGAACTCTTCTGTGCCTTGGTGGATGATGCCGTATTCGGTTTCAATCCCGCAGATTTTTTTGATTGCCATCTAGAAATTAGCTGCCGCTTAGAAGTACTGTGCCTTGCTGGCAACGCCTTCTATAGACCGCCCGCCCGACGCGCTCTCTTGCTGTTTCATCAGGGTGCGCACATAGACGATAGGTTCGCCTTTCTTGCCTGAGATCTTGGCCCAGTCGTCGGGGTTGGTGGTGTTGGGAAGGTCTTCGTGCTCGGTGAATTCCCGCGCCACAGCTTCCACCAGATCTGCTTGGCAGATGCCTTTCGGCTCTCCCGCCAAGTGACGCTTGATGGCAAGCTGCTTGGCTCGCCGCACGACGCTTTCTATCATGGCGCCGGAGGCGAAGTCTTTGAAATACATCGTCTCTTTGTCGCCGTTGCGATAGGTGACTTCCAAGAACTCTGTGGCCGGTTCTTCCGAATACATGGCATTCAGAGCCTCCGCGATCATCGCATCTGCCGCACGGTGCACATCTCCGCCGCCCAAGGCTTCTATCTCCGGCTCGGCGATGGGCAAGTCGGCGGTCATATAGCGCGAGAAAATGGCTGCTGCTGCTTCGCGGTCGGGGCGATCTATCTTGATCTTGATGTCGAAGCGGCCCGGGCGCAGGATGGCCGGGTCTACCAAGTCTTCACGGTTGGACGCTCCGATGACGATCACATTGCGCAGCGTCTCAACGCCGTCTATCTCGGCCAGCAGCTGGGGCACGATGGTGGCTTCCACATCGGAGCTGATGCCCGTGCCTCTGGTGCGAAACAGCGACTCCATCTCGTCAAAGAACACGATCACCGGCCAGCCTTCTTCGGATTTCTCGCGGGCGCGCTGGAAGATGAGGCGTATCTGGCGTTCCGTCTCGCCCACATACTTGTTGAGCAGCTCAGGGCCCTTGATGTTGAAGAAGTAGCTGCTGGCTTTGGAGTTGTCGGTGGATTCGGCCAGTTTCTTGGCGAGGGAGTTGGCCACTGCTTTGGCGATGAGGGTCTTGCCGCAGCCGGGCGGCCCGTAGAGCAGCACGCCTTTTGAAGCAGGGAGCTTGTGCTCCATGAAGAGTTCGGGATGCAGGAAGGGCAGCTCCACGGCATCCACGATCATCTCTATCTGCTTCTCCAGCCCGCCTACATCTTCGTAGCTCACATCGGGCACCTCTAGGAGGAGCAGGTCTTCCACTTCGGGGCGAGGCAGCCGCTCTATGACCAAGCTGGAATAGACATCCAGCAACAGCGTGTCGCCTGCGTGGAACGCGCTGTCGCCCAGGTGCTCGGCGATTTCCACCACTCGCACATCGTCGGCGCGGCCTTCCACCACGGCTCGCCCGTCGGGGAGCATTTCTTGGAGGGAGACTATCTCGCCTGTGGTTTCCACATCGCGAGCAGCCACGATGTTGAGCGACTCGTTCAGCAGCACTTCCATCCCCCGCCAGATCGGGCCTACTTCCTTGAGGCTGGCGGTGACTCGCATTTTGCGGCCTCGGCAGTAGACATCCACCGTGTCGTCTTCGTTCACTGCCAACACGGTGGCGTATTCGGCTGGGGGCTGGCGCAGCTTTTCTAGATCGTCGCGCAGCGACACCACTTGCTCGCGGACTTCGCGGAGGGTGTAGTCGAGCTTTTTATTGCGCGTGCTGAGGTCTTCCATCTGGGCGGCGAGAGAGTTGTTGCGCTCGCGCAGATGGGTGATCTCTTTGCGGGCGGCCCGCAGCTGCTCGTGTCGCTCTTGGATGGGCGCGCCTTCTTCCACGCTGCGGACTTCGGGGGGCTTGGGTGCTTTGGGTTGAGGCTGCTTGGCGTGCGAGGCTGAGGTTCTGGCTGCTGGCTTTTTGGCTGGCTGGGCGGGAGGTGGCTTGGCGACAGCCTTCGGCGATGCGTCCTCTGCTTTGTCTCGCGGAGACTTCGGTGGCGAAGCTTCGCGTTCCTCCTGCTGCCTGTCCGCCATCGCTTTCTCCTTATCTTCCGTCATTTCTCGCTCTGCGCCTATTCTGGCATTTTAGCGGCTTATGATGCAAGAACGCCGACAGGTGAAACTATTTGTGCTGGCGGTGTTTAGGCTATTTGGAAAGCCCTAAAACAATTTGTGAGAAAATACTCTGCATTGCACGGCGAAACCCTATATAATGGAATAGCGAAGACGAAATGTCTTCGTCTGAGATATAAACCCCAACTCAACAGCCAAGTCATCAAGGAGCGCTAATGGCCAAGGTAACCGTTTGGATAGACCAAGACCTCTGCACCGGAGACGGTCTCTGCGAGGAGATCGCCCCCGATGTGTTCACCCTGCTTGACGACGGGCTGGCCTATGTGAAAGAAGGCGACACGGTCTTCAGCGACCCGGGCGGCGTTGAAGGCGTAGCCGCAGTGCCCGACGACCAGATCGAAGCCGTCGTGGAATCCGCCGAGGAATGCCCCGGCGAATGCATCTTCGTAGAGGTCGCAGCTTAACTGCTTCTTGCTGGGGGGCTGCGTCTAGCCTTGGTGAGAAAGCCCGTGTGTGCCACCATGCGGTGATCGGGGCGGACGGCTTGACCTTCAATGTGCCAGCTGCGATGCAGCACTTCTATGGTTTCAGCAGCTAGGAACTTGTGCTGCTGGCAGGCTTCGCGGAACTTGCTGGCTTGCATGATGCTGGGAGTGTAAGCCAAGATGATGCCACCAGGGGCTAGAGCGTCTCTGGCGTGAGGGGCTACTTGCCAGGGTTCCGGGAGGTCTAGCAGCACTCTGTCGTAGTCGTTGCCGTCTATGCCTTCATAGGCATCACGGATTTCTATTCGGTAGCTGCTCAGAGCTTCTTCGCCCAAGAAGCCTGCCACATTTCGCTGAGCGCGCTCGGCAAACTCTTCGCTTATCTCATAGCCGGTGATTTCCGCGCCAAAGCGCAGCAAGGCCAGAGAAAGCGCGCCTGAGCCTATGCCCGTCTCCAAGATTTTCATCCCCGGTGCGATGTCGGCATACATGAGGATCGTGCCGATGTCCTTCGGGTAGATGACTTGCGCCCCCCGGCGCATCTTCAATATGTAGTCGGAGAGAGTCGGCCGCCAAACCTGAAAAATGCTGCCAGAGGCGGTGCGAAGCTCTACGCCCTCCTGCGCGCCGATGATCTGGTCATGCGGAACGATGCCGCTATGAGTATGAAACTCCTCGCCCGCCGCCAGCCGAACAAGATACCTACGCTGCTTGCGGTCAACCAGCAACACCTGCTCGCCAGCTTCTAGCTGCATTCCTGATTTCCATGGCTGCGCAGAAATTTGCGCCGATTGAAGTAGCCTCCAGCAAGCAAGAAGATCGTTGAGATCAGAATGCCTAGAAGGATAGCAGATAGAACTACCTCAGTCACTGAAGGACTGCTATCAATTACACTTCTTCGAAAATCAAAATATCCAATGCCGGCAAAAATAATGGCCACAGGACAGAGACAGTGCAGTACAACTGCAACAACGGATTTTGAACCTGAAAAAAACCAGCGGAAGAGAGAGGGCGGCGACTCAGGCTCCAGTCTAGAAAGCTCTGTATCACCAGCTCCAGTCAACTGATGCCTATCGCCGTTTGCCACTCCACTCTCCTTTCGATCTCATTTCATTATAGTCCCTGCAGGGCATAAATTCTGCCATCAGACCTTAGCCCAAAATACGCAGTAGCGCCTATGCTGCATCCCGAACTCGCGGCCACCCAGATAGTGGAAATAGCTGGGCGAACAAGACCTCGCGGCGGGCTTTACTGAAAGAGCCCGTGTGTGCTATAATGCGATGACCTAGACGGACAGCCTGCCCTTCAGTATGCCAGCCCCGGTGAAGGACACGGTCTCAGCGGCTAGGGGCATGTGCTGGGTCAGGCAACTGGAGGATCAGGTGGCTGGATTGCTGTCATGATTCTTGTCCGCTCGTCTCCGCGCCGCCCAACTGCGCCATCCATATACAAAAGCAATGGCATGGAAGGCCATGAACAAGTACATCAGGATTGGTGCTGGCGTGAGTAACTGGTAGCCAAGCAGACACAGATAGGCAATAACAAGAAAGAGGCAATACCCAAGGTACAGCAACCGACTAGAAGTCATTTCGCACCGCCGTGAAGGTCGCATCAAAGGGGAGCCTCACCACGAGACTTTCCCTTATGCAAGGTCTTCACGGCGGGAAACGATGCGAAGTAGCCAAATAAAGAGGGACATAAGGAACAGCCCAATCACAGACCTCGCCACGAGCCACTCGGTTCCCGAAATGTCACTCCTGACATCTTGATAGACAGCAAAAATCGCGAAAGCAGCTAAGGCAAATAGCAGTGTTATGATACCGCCCCACACCCACTCCCGCAACCAGAGTCTTGTCGCCTCACTCGCCTTCCGATCCTCCCTGTCTGGTTCACGAGGAGTTGTCATCCATAGAATCAGCCAAACTGCTGCTACAGCTGTGACCACCCACAAGATGGACTCTTCCAGATCGCCGACACCACCTCTTACAAACCTGTAAAAGGAGATAAGCATGGCTTGAGACGCTATTCCAACGACAACATGAAAAGCAGACGGGCCGCTTGCAGTGCCCAATGAATTCATGAGGTCGGCCCCAAATTTCCAGTTATCAGAATATCCGGCGCAGCCAATCACCAAAGCGATAGCATAGCTTGTAAGTTTCATGCACAGTTAGAGCTGAAGCCGCTCCTTTAGATTTTCCTGGGAGGACTTTATCTATGTATTTGCTTTTGAATATTTGCCACCCCGCAAAGCCAGAAGCGGCAAGACAACCGTATTCTTGAAAGAAGTCACCGAAACTCGACAGCATATGGGTCTCATGGGGAGGCAATAGAAATAAGACATACCCGTGGCAGTCTTCTGGCAAAAAAGCTCCAATCGGATATGTAGTCGGACAACGATAGCAATTATCACCAAAAGCAAAATATCCATTTCCCAACTTTGTGCCATATGTTTGCCAAGATGTTATCGCCATAAGTAGACAGGCTGCTCTTTGCTGTGGAGTAGCTGAGAACACATCATCGGTTACATCAGAAGTCGAAGCAGTTTGTTCTGCCGAGACGGCAAGGCCGAAGGTAGCTAGGGCTCTTGTTGTCAACCTACGATTGGCTAGGAAAGAGAATATCGTTCCTTCACTCAGAGTCGTAGAGGTTGTCGCTCGCGTCCAAGCTTGGCGGGCTGGGAACCAAGAATATACAACAGTGCTTTCCGGCAAGTACAATTTTGTTTTCAGAGTTGAAACTGTAATGTTTCCAGATACAACTTTCAACTTGTTCCACACAAGTCCATCAGAGGTCCTTAATTGTGTAGTGTCTCCTGGTGCACTCGTCGTAGCAGGAGTGAGGATAACTGGCGCAACTGTGCTGGTCGTAGTGGTCGTAGTTGTTGGAACGCTTTTTCTTCTGGTGTAGCCAGAGCATTCGGACGGGAACGGGATGCTGGCTGACCATACGCTCGGACATGGTGCACATCCGCTGCCTCGAGCAGCTAGGTAATAGAAATTGCCAGGCGAACAAGACCTCGACGGGGCAATTGTGGTCGTCGTAGTGACTCGTGGTGCAGGCGTAGGCATCACAGCAGGTGAGCCGCATTGACTGGGATTCAGCGAACACGGTATGCAACCACCACCATAAGACCAGAACCCACCAGAACACGATGTTCCAGAGGCTGGAATGTACGCACCACGACCTATCATGGTTGTTGTTGGAGGCACTGTGGTGGTTGTCGGCTGCCGAGAACTACCTGAGGGACCCCCCCCCCGTTGGAGGGTTGACAACACAGGAGTATGCGCTCAGCGCAAGAACAACGACCACCACAAGACCTGAGAGAATGAAACGATGCTTCATGTTGTTTCTCCTTTTCTTGTAGGGTGCTCACCAGTCTATCACAACTGCGAGCAGATTTGCTTTACTCAATCCACTATAGCACACTCGCCAAGAAATTGCTGTCACTTACAAATATTTTTTTGACAGACACTTTCTCCTGCTGAGGTGCTTCGGGCTTTGTTGCCAGCTGGGGCGGCTCGCTCTAGCAGGTGGCAGAAGGCGCAGACTTTGTTGGGGCTGGGGGCTCCGCAGGTGGCGCAAGTGCCTAGGTCGCTTTGGGTTTGCTCGGCGTTGGCTTGGAACATCGCTGCGCTTTGGCGCAGGAAGCCGTGATAGAAATCGTGTTTGGTGCCGGGCGACCGCTCTTCTACGGAATTCAGAGCCTCTTTGTAGGCGATGTGGCGGTTGCCTGTTGCCATCGGGCACTCGTCCACGATGTAATCGATGCCCGTCAGCACGCAATAGGCGGCTGTCTCACGCTCGCCTAGGCGCACTAGGGGCTTGACTTTCTTGGGGAAACCGGCTTGGGCTTCCAGCACGGGCTGCTGGCGGGCTAGATACTCCGTCTGCCAGCGCAGCACATTGCCGAAAAGCACACTGGCTTCGTCGTCTAAGTTGTGGCCGGTGGCTAGGGCGTCATAGCCGCCACTGAGGGCTGCTTCGTCGAAGACATGTCGCTTGGAAAGCCCGCAGGCAGAGCAAGGCGAACGCTTGGTGGCTTTGGCAGCCGAGGGGATGCTGTAGCCGTATTTGTCATCCAAGCTGACGATTTGGAGGTTGAAGTCGCGCTGGGCGGCGAACTGCTTTGTGTGGGTCAGCGATGTGTCGCTGTAGGCGTCTATGCCGAGACCGACATAGAGCCCGTCTGCCTCGTAGCCGAGATCGGTGAGGATATCCCATAGGGCTAGAGAATCTTTGCCGCCCGACACTGCCACGAGCACGCGGTCGCCTGCTGTCAGCATTTTGTGGTCGGAGATTGCTTTGGCGACTTGATCTCGGCAGAGGCGCAGAAAATGCTCTTGGCAGAAGTTGGCGTTGTGACGGCGCAACTGGATGACTGCCGCCTCGCGGCACACGCGGCATTTCACTGTAATTCCGTCCCGCTGCCAAACCCTACGCCATAAAGGCTTGCCGCCCCGCTGCCAAACCCTATGCCATGAAGGGATGCCGCCCCGCTACCAAACCCTCCAGCAGAATTTGCCACCCCGCTGCCCCCGGAAATTACGGGCCGGATTTCTACTTCGTCATCGTCTGAGAGCATCACATCTTCGGGCACTAGAGTGCCGCCTCGGATCACCAAGACGGATTCACGCTCTATGTCAAGAAGTCTCAAAAGCTTGGAAACAGGCATGGGGCCAGACATCTCTTCCACACGCGTGGGATGGCGCAATAAAACTTTCATCGCTGTTGCTCCCAAAGATGTTGCCGAGTTTCGCCTTTCGCCGCCGCCTGCTTTGCCTTGTCAAATTTGCCTTATCAGACTTGCCCTCTCAAACCTGCTCTGCCAAACCCCAGATTTGCTTTCAGAGCCGACTCAGATTCGCCGCACCTCTACGACTGTCTTGTTGCGCCTCCCCCGCCGCCATCCGAAGAAGTAGGCGGCAGCCAGCCCGATTGCGGCGGCTGCGACTTTCATGGAAGATTCCGAGCCGGGCGAGTTCTCATCGCCGAGATACGGCATGGATTCGCGCAGCTCAGTGAACTTTGACACGAGGTCGTCGCGAGTGATCTCGCTCTCTTCAGTCTTCTTCGTCATCGGATGCTCCTTTCTTTTCAGAATCTGGTGCCCCAGACGGCGACTTTTTCATCGCCAGCACTGAAAGCCCCAACAAAATCCCAACCCCGCCGATAGCAATCACATAGGGCAACCAGCTGAGGCTGCCTGTAAAAGTTGATCCCGTCTCAGTCTGCAATGCCCGCAACCCCGCAAGCATCAGCATCGCTACACCGAAAAGCAGAAGCAACGCCCCCAGCAACCCGAAAATCACCCATCGGAGCAGCTTCTTGGCAGGCCCGACGGTTTGCTGCCGCAAATACTCCCGCAGCAACACTGCCAGCTCCTCCCCCACCTTTGCAGTGGCAACAGCAGCAAACGGCGAAGCCGCCCCCGTCGTCTCTTGCTCTGATGTCATCTCGTGCTCTGATGCAGTCATTGAGGTTATTTTACTCCCACAAAACTGACCAAACAGCCATATCCAAAAGCAAATTCCAAGGTGAGGCGGGGGACGGCGTGTCTTTTTTAGGCGAGTTTTCTTGTCTGAGCATAAAAAAGATGCGCCGTTGCCCGCCGTTGAGTTAGCAACAACCTTCAAAGCGATTAAGCATCCAAATAATCCGCCAAAGCCAGCATAGCTTCTCGCTGTGCAAAAAGCGCCCTCTGCACATCAGTCTCCGTGAACCCGTGGTTGATAAACAGCGAGAAAGTAAGCGACCGGTCTCCACCAGCGTCTATGAACCCAGAAAGAGTAGTCGCCCCAGGCAGCGACCCCGTCTTGCCGCGGAGGCGACCCACCAAGGAAGTGTTGGCAAATCTGTCTAGCAAAGTGCCTGTTTCGGCTGCCTTGGCCAGTGCTTCGGAGAAGTCGGACTGCGGGCCGAAGAAATCCAAGATGTCTACGGCGGCGGCGCAGCTCATAAGGTTGCGGTTGTCCAAGCCTGAGCCGTCACGCGGGATGCCTACCCAGCTGTCTATGCCGTTGTCGGCCAGTATCTGCGCCACAGCTTCCACTCCTGCCTGAGTGCTGCCGGGTTCTGCTGTGAGCGGAACGACCTCTGGGTCTTCAGTCGGAGGAATTACGCGTTCTGGCTCGCCTTCTTCTGCTGGCTCTTTGAGCCCGGTGTCTTCGCCTGCTGTTTGCTCTGGTTCTTCTGCTTGTTCTGGCTCCTCTGTCTGTTCTGGAATAGTTGAACCTTGCGTGGGCGAAGTCCCTTCCTCCTCTGTCTCCGAACCGTCGCCTGTCTCTGGGCCGTCGCTCAAATCAATGATCAGTTCGTCTAGTTCGCCTCCTGATTCTGTTTGAATCCGAACGATGCCGCTAGAAGAGAGGCCGCTGGAAGAGAGTTCCGAAGGCAGCCTGCTTTCTTGGATGCCGCTTTCTTGAATGCTGCTTTGCGGGTCTTGCTCTGTTTCGGAGTCTTCTCCTGCCCCTTCCTCTTCTTCTGCGCCTTCCTCTTCTGGCAGATCCAGCACTCGCTCTTCGGGTTGTTGTGCCAATAGCTCTGCTACGGCTCGGTTGGTGGCTATCTCCTTGACAAGCAACTCTGCGGTGGTGTTGTCGCTATCGGTGAGCAACGACAGCAGCAATTCAGAAAGGGGCGCAGATTCAATGCTTGCGATCTCTATGAAGCCTCGGATGTTCTCGTCTGGCCCAGCCACGCGGGGTCGCCGGGTGATCACCATGTCGAGAGCTTCCAGCAGGTCGTCGAATTCGGCTGCGGTGAATAGCGTCGGGTCGGCAGCGGGCCTGGACAAAGTCCCCAAATAGCGCCGCTGGGCGTAGTTGGTGTAGCCGTCGTTGATCAGAAGCGCGCTCAGAGGCCCCACATACTGATACGACTCCTGAGACATCAGCTGCGAGGCGATGCGCCTGTCGTCATAGCGGGTTGCCACGCCTACGATACTGCCGTAGACCCTTCGCAGACCTCGGTTGTAAACTTCCTGTGCCAAGTCTTCAATCTGGGTGTAGACCGATGGGGGCCTCAAGAAGGCAGCGAGATACTCTGAAGTGTAGAGCAGGGGATCGCCTCCGCCGACAAGATAGAGGTCGCCATAGAGTTCGCCGTTTGCTGGCAGTCGTGAAGCCAGCACTCTTGTGGTCAAGCGATAGTCGGGGCCTAGCTGCAACAGGGCTGCAGCGGCTGTGGCCAGCTTCAGGTTGGAAGCCGGCACCAGCGAGAGTTCGGGGCGGTGCGAGAATATGCCGTGCAGCTGCTGGCGGCCGAAGTCGTCCAGTTTTTCTCGCTGCCGCACCACGAAGCAAGTGCGATAACTTGCAGGCAGACGGTCGAGAACATCATTGAGGCGGTCGGCAAGAGCGTCTATTTCTGTCCCGCCCAACTCGGGTATCTCAGGAGGCAGACCGATAAAGACAGCTTCTCGTTCCGTGCTACTGCCTTCTACCCCGCTTTCCGCCTCGTCTGGCACAGGCACCTGCACTACCCCGGGCTGCTGAATTTGAACTGTCTCATCCTCCGGCAATGCGGCATCGTCTACAACCTGAAGCCGGCTAGCCGACAGCAAAGGCAGCGCATCCACCACCTCTTGCCCCGCCCCCGATGCGGTCTCGCCTGGCCGCGTCTGCCTTTCCGCCACGAACGCACCTGCAGCCAAAGCCAGCAGCACCACAGGCACGACAATCCGATACATCCCCTTCAATGCTAGAAGCTCATTGCGTTGCTGCAGAGAATATGCATGAGATGCACGATGCATCCATCGCAATCAGCACCGGCCAAACCATAAAGGCAAATCGTCTAAAAGCAACCTCCAGCACTAAAATGCAAGCAAAGGAGCATTCGCATGGCCGCAGTAACCAAAACCCAGAATCTGCAACCCTCAGAGGTCGCTTCTCTGCTCGCTCCGGTATTCGCCGAGTTGGGAGCAACGGCAGCTTTTCTCTGCGGCCCTTACCTGCGGGCTACCAGAAACGGCGACCTGCGCGACGAAGACGAAGCATCGTTGTTCGTGGTTGCCGATATTGAAGGAGCTCCCCTCGAGCGAGCTCGCCAAATCGGCAGCAAAATTCCAGCAGAGTTAGACGCCTGCTTGATGTATCCCAAGATTTTCGCCGTGACACCAGACGAGGCAGAGCGGATGGGCGGAGCAGTCGCAGCAGCCTCTGACACCTTCGGCGACATAGAGCAAATCTATGGCTGAAAGCCGAAATCTGACCACAGCAGAAGCCTTTTTACATCACGCCCGACAGACCGTCCCACCCGCGCTCCGCACCGAAAGCTACGGCGAACCCGACGCCGAAGCTGCCATGTCAGCAGCAGAGGAAATTCTCAAAGCAGCTGAGCAAATCGTCGAATCAGCAGAAAGCATAATATCTGAAGACAGAAAATAAATCCGATAAAATTGCTGAGACTTGGGAGAGAGACTATGACCGCAAAATACGCAGCAGCTCTTTCCGAGCATCCTTCTGCTCCAGAGGCTGCTGGGGAGATCATCAGCCATGTGCAAAACGCTTTGGACGGGCAGCCTACTCTGGCTGTGCTGTTTGCTTCTGTTTCGCATCGGGATTTCATGGGGGAGATAACCGAGTCGGTGATGAATTTCCTCTCGCCGCAGTGCCTGCTGGCCACTTTGAGCGACACGGTCATCGGCGGAGACAGAGAGGTGGAATCCAAGCCTGCGCTGGCTCTTTGGGGCACGACTGAGGGGCACGCTCAGGGCGTTCGGCTGACGGGCGGAACATCTCGGGAGCTCAGAGGCGGCGACCCGACCCACCCTGGCAGTGTCTCAGAGCGAGATCTGCCGCCGTCCGCCACGCTTTTGCTGCTCGCCGACCCGTTTTCGTTTCCGACCGAAGATCTGCTCAACAACATCGCCCAAGACCAGCCTGATCTTCGCGTGGTCGGCGGACTCACTACAGCCGTCACGCGCCCCGGCTCGGCCCAGCTCTGGCTGAATGGCGAGCTTTACAGCGACGGAGCCATCGGCGCGCTGGTTTCTGAGATTCCCGGCGTTCGCAGCGTGGTCTCGCAGGGCTGCCATCCCATCGGGAGCCCCTATACGGTCACCAAAGCAGAAGACAATCGTCTCATAGAGCTAGGAGGCCGACCGGCCCTCATGCGGCTGCGCGACTTGGTGGCGACAGCCAGCGACGAGGAACGCCGCTTGATGCGCAAAGGGCTGCATGTGGGCATTGCTGTTGACGAATCGCATTTGGAATACACAGGCGGCGACTTTCTCATCAGAGGGATCATAGATTTGGATCGCGAAGGCGGAGCGGTGGCCGTAGGCGGAATGGTGGAAGTGGGCGACACTATCCAGTTCCATGTGCGCGATGCCGAAACAGCCACGGACGACCTGCGCTCTGCTTTTGCGGATGAGACTGCTAAAACCGCCAAAGGTGCGCTGCTGTTCACTTGCAACGGGCGAGGAACTCATATGTTCGGCACTCCCCATCACGATGCCATGCTGATTGCCGACATGCTGGAAGACTTGCCTATGGCTGGAATGTCGTGCGCCGGCGAGATCGGCCCTGTTGGGCGGCAGAGCTATTTGCACGGCTTCACGGCGTCTGTGGCACTCTTCGGCGGCGAGACTGGCGGCGATGTCTTTGACGATCTCGGCGAAGAAACAGACAGCGATGCGAGCAGAGAGGCAACCAGTGATCCAGACGGCGAGGCAAACAGCGATGCGAGCAGCGTGGCCGAAAGAGATCCTGACGGCAAGACGGACAGCGAGAACTAAGCGAGGGATAGCGGGCAATGCCGAGATCTGATTTGCGGAGAAAGCTGAGATGAACGCCGTAATGACACCAGAACAGCTAGCGATAGCGGCCATCCAAGGTCTAGCCATGGATGCCCCCCATGCCGCCCGCTCGGGACATCAAGGCACCGCGATGGCTCTGGCCCCCTTAGCTCATGTGCTGTGGCAGCGGATAATGACCTACGACCCCGCCCATCCCGACTGGCCCGACCGGGATCGCTTCATCCTCAGCGCGGGCCACGCTTCCATCTTGCTTTATTCCATGCTCCATCTCACTGGCTACGCCTTGAGCTTGGACGACATCCGCAGCTTCCGCCAATGGGGCAGCGCGACTCCAGGCCACCCCGAAGCCGGGCACCTTCCCGGCGTGGAAGTAACCACAGGGCCGCTCGGCCAAGGCTTCGCCAACGGCGTGGGCATGGGAATCGCCGAACGCTGGCTGCGACATCGCTTCGGCAGCGACCTCTGCGATCACCACACCTTCGTGATCTGCAGCGACGGCGACCTAGCCGAAGGCGTGAGCCACGAAGCCGCCTCGCTCGCAGGGCACCTCGGTCTCGGCCGCCTCATATACATATACGACGACAACCGCGTCTCCATAGACGGCACCACTGACGAATGGCTTTCTGACGATCCAGTCAAACGCTTCTCTTCCTATGGCTGGCACACGCAGCAGCTCGGCGAAGCCGGCGAAGACTTGGACGCTCTGGAGACTGCCCTGCGAGATGCGATGGCTGCTGAAGATGCCCCCTCGCTGCTGGTGCTGCGCTCTCACATCGCCCACCCTTCGCCCGACCTCACCGACCATCCTTCCACTCACGGCTACGCCCTCTTTGACGAAGAGATCGCCTCGGCCAAAGCTGCCATCGGCATCCCCGAAGACGAGACTTTCTGGGTGCCGCCCGAAGCGCATGAAGCATACAAGCCTGCCGCAACAAGAGGTCGCGAGGCCCGCCTTGAGTGGGAAAAGCGACTAGAGGCTTCAGACAGCAGAACTCGCTCTGAATTTGAAGCAGCACTTGAAGGCAGAGTCCAGTGTGAGACTGACAGAAGCAAAACAAGAAGTGAAACCCAAGAAAACGGGGAAGCTTCAGAGGCGGGCGAAGCTGCCGGAACAGCGAAAACCAACCAGACGAACAGTGCCATTAACTGGCCGCCTAGCTTCACTCCGGGCGAGAAAATAGCCACCCGCGTTGCCAGCAACCAGTGCCTCAAAGCACTTTCTGCTCTCAATCCCCACATCGTGGCTGGAGGAGCCGATCTCACAGGCAACACAGGCACGAAGCTGGCCGATGCCAAGCCCATCTCACGCGACTGCGCCGACGGCCAGCAGATCTATTTCGGCGTCCGCGAACATGCCATGGCTGCCACGATGGTAGGCATGGCTCGCCATGGTGGAATTGTCCCTGTGGGCGGAACCTTCTTAGTGTTCAGCGATTACATGCGCCCCTCGGTGCGCTTGGCTGCCATGTCCGGAGCGAAGGCTGTGTTCGCTTGGAGCCACGATTCGGTGGCAGTCGGCGAAGACGGCCCCACCCATCAGCCCATAGAGCATCTGGCTTCGCTGCGAGCCGTCCCCCGTCTTTCGGTGATTCGCCCTGCCGATGCCGCCGAGACGATAGGAGCTTGGCAAGCTGCTGCCGCAAGCGACGGGCCGACTGCGCTCATCTTGACTCGCCAAGGCGTGCCAGTGCTGGAGCAAACCTCGGCGGAAAGCGTGGCAAAGGGGGCTTATGTGCTTGAGGCTCCTGCACCGGCATCTGGCGAAATCTCGGCTACTGAAACCCCAGCATCATCCGTCAGCCACGCAGATACCCGCAGCCCTGCCGACACTCCAGACATCACCCTCATCGGCACTGGCAGCGAAGTCGCCCTCTGCCTAGAAACCGCCCAAATGCTGGCAAAAGACGGTATCAGCGCGCAAGTGGTCTCCATGCCTTCGTGGGATCTTTTCGCCGCACAGCCTGCAAGCTACCAAGCCTCAGTGCTGCCCGAAGGTGTGCCCGCCCTCTCGGTTGAAGCAGGCAGCACGCACGGATGGCACCGCTGGGCGGACGACGCTGTGGGCATAGACGATTTCGGAGCTTCCGCACCGGGCGATGAAGTTATGAGAAACTTAGGTATGACAGTCTCGCTAGTTCGCTCCCGAGCACTCGCCCTGCTCAAAGCCGCCAAAACCGAAAATTCCCCCGACTCCGCCGCCAGAACCGAAAGCTGCTGCTGATGAACCGACTGGAAACTCTGCATTCCGATTTCAACCAAAGCATCTGGATAGACCATCTCTCCCGCACTTGGCTGGCAGACGGCAGCCTGAAAGCTTGGATAAGCCGAGGCTGCAGAGGCATCACATCCAACCCCACCATCTTTGAAAAATGCCTCACAGCAGAAGACGCCTACGATGCCGACCTCAGCAAACTGCTGGCCGAAGGCGTGTCGGTTGAAGACGCCTACTGGCATCTGGCGGCAGACGATGTGGCAGAAGCAGCCGAGCAGCTCGCCGATGTTCACGCCGAAAGCAACGGAGAAGACGGCTTCGTCTCGGTGGAAGTCTCGCCGCAGCTAGCTCGCGACACCGAAGCGACTATCGCCGCCGCCAAAGATCTGCGCTCACGCTTCGCAGCGGAGAACATCTACATAAAAGTGCCCGCCACAGAAGAAGGCGTCAAGGCGATGGTGCCTCTCATCACCGATGGCATAAACCTCAACATCACCCTGATCTTCTCTCTGGAGCGTTACCGACAAGTAGCAGAAGCCTACATTGAAGCCCTGGAAGAGCTTGCACTCGCAAACAAGTCTTCAAACAAATCCCCCAGCAATTCCGCCCTAGCTGGAGTCGCAGGCGTGGCATCCTTCTTCGTAAGCCGCGTAGACACCGAAGTAGACAGCCGACTGAACGCGCTAGACAGCAGCAAGCACAGCAACTCTGAACGCCCCAACTCTGCGCGCAGCAATGCCGAATACAGCAATGCCGAATATCAGGGCAAAGCCGCCATAGCCCAAGCCAAGCTAGCCTACCAAACCTTCCAAGAACTCTTCAGCGGCCCCCGCTGGGACCGCCTAGCAGCCCTAGGCGCACGTCCCCAACGCCCCCTCTGGGCATCCACATCCACCAAAAACCCCGCCTACCCCGACACCCTATATGTAGACCACCTCATAGGCCCCCACACCGTAAACACCCTCCCCGAAACCACAGCCAACGCCTTTGACGATCACGGCAGTCCTTCCCGCACCATAGACGCCGACCTAAAATCCGCCCAAACCTTCTGGCACTCCCTCCCCCAAACCGGCATAGACATGACAGATGTAGCAACCCTACTAGAAGACCAAGGCTTAGCAGCATTCTCAAAATCCTTCGAAAACGCCCTAGATGCCCTAGAGAAAAAAGCAAAAACACTAAACTCAGGAGTTCCACGGTGAGGCGGGGGACGGTGCGTCTTTTTTTGGCGTGTCTGGTTGAACGCAAAAGCCTTCTTAGCAAGCGGGTAAGTTTCAGCCAAAAAAAGATGTGCCGTTGCCCGCCGTTGCAATAGCAAAACCCAAAATAGAAAAAACCAAATGAACCCCCAACAAAACCTCTTAGACACCCCAGCCCCAGAGCTACTGAGCCAAGCCGCGCAAGTCCGCGACGCCGCTTTCGGCAACCGTCTAACCTACTCGCCAAAAGTCTTCATCCCGCTGACAATGCTCTGCCGCGATCGCTGCGGCTACTGCACCTTCGCGCAACCCCCCGCCCGCCTAACCTCCCCCTTCCTGTCCCTAGACGAAGTCATAGCAATAGCCGTCAAAGGCGCAGAAGCCGGCTGCCACGAAGCCCTGTTCACCCTAGGCGAACGCCCCGAACTACGCTACCCCGATGCCGCCGACTGGCTCAAAGAAAACGGCTACGAATCAACCGTGGATTACCTCTACGCCGCCGCCACATCCGTGCGGGAAGAAACCGGCCTGCTCCCCCACGCCAACGCAGGCGCGCTCTTCCCCGAAGAGATGGCAAGATTGCGCGAAACCTGTCCGTCTCAGGGGATGATGCTGGAGACCTTGAACCCTAGCCTCCGCTGCCACGCCGGTTCGCCCGACAAAACCCCCGCCCGCCGTCTAGCCACTCTCCACGAAGCCGGCAAGCTGGCTATCCCTTTCACCACAGGCATACTCGTGGGCATCGGCGAATCCCGAGAAGACCGCTTGGAAGCCCTAGAAGCCATCGCCCACGCGCATCGTCTTTACGGACATGTCCAAGAGGTGATCGTGCAGAACTTCCTCCCCAAAGCAGGCACAGCCATGCATGCCTCCCCCGCCTGCCCTCACGAAGACTACTTGGATGCCATCGCCCTGGCCCGCCTAGTGCTGCCGCCGGATATTCATCTCCAAGCCCCGCCCAACCTCACAGAAGACTTCGGCCAGCTCATCAACGCCGGCATAGACGACTGGGGCGGCGTGTCGCCGATAACAGCCGACCATGTGAACCCAGAACGCCCCTGGCCCGAGCTTGAGCTGCTGCGACATGTAACCGAAGCTGCAGGGCGCACCTTGGCACCCCGCATGACGATCTACCCAGAGTTCGCGAGCGATCCCCAAAAATGGCTGGCTCCCGAAACGCGCTTCAGCGTGTTGGACAACAGCGATGCCGAACACCTGGCCAGAGACAACGACCGCGGCTGGTATTCGGGCGCGCCGAAACCGCCGCCAGACCTGCTGCCTCCAGCTATCTATGACCTAGCTGCTTCGCCTGAAATCACCCCCACCGAAATCGCTCCCCCAGATTTTGTGCCAGCATTTGCTCATTCCCCGAAGACACCAGTCGCCGAAGTGCTGGAAGGCGTGCGCATGGGCCAAGAAGCAGGCGAAGACGAGATCGTCACGCTGTTCTCCGCCAGAGGCCCAGAAGTGCGAGCGGTGGCTGAAGCAGCAGATGAGTTGCGCCGCGAGATAGCCGGCGATGAAGTCACCTGGGTCTTCAACCGCAATATCAACTACACCAATGTCTGCACCTTCAAATGCCGTTTCTGCGGGTTCTCCAAAGGCCCGCTCTCGCTGAACCTGCGAGGCGATCCGTATCTCCTCACTTTGGACGACATAGCAGAGCGCGCAGCCGAAGCCGCAACGATGGGCGCCACGGAAGTCTGCTTGCAAGGCGGCATCCATCCCGACTTTGACGGCGACTACTACATAGATGTCGCCCGTGCCGTCTCCGAAGCCGCGCCCGACATCCACATACACGGCTTCACCGCACTGGAAGTAACCGAAGGAGCCAAGCGGCTAGACGAACCTCTGGCCGACTATCTCCGCCGTCTCATGGACGCTGGCTTGCGTTCGCTGCCGGGCACTGCCGCTGAAATCCTGGATGACGACATCCGCTCGGTCATCTGCCCCGACAAGATAGACACAGACGAGTGGCTGGAAGCCCACAGAATCGCCCATTCCATCGGCCTGCGATCCAACATCACTATCATGTTCGGCTCTGTGGAACAGCCGATCCACTGGGCACGCCACCTGCTGCGCACCCGCGAGCTTCAAAAAGAAACCGGCGGCTTCACCGAGTTCGTGCCGCTGCCGTTCGTGCACATGGCTTCCCCCATCTATATCCGCAAGCAGTCGCGCCGAGGACCGACTTTCCGCGAGGCCCTGCTGATGCATTCGGCTGCCAGGATCGCCTACCGCGAGCTAGTCCCCAACATTCAGACCTCGTGGGTGAAGCTGGGCATGGCCGGCGCGGCCCAAGCCCTGCAAGCAGGGGTAAATGACCTCGGCGGCACCCTCATCAACGAAAACATATCGCGGGCCGCAGGCGCAGAACACGGCCAAAGCGCCAGTCTGGAAGATTTCAGAGCCATCGCCGAACCCCTAGGCCGCCCGCTACGCCAGCGCACAACTTTATACCAAAATCCTGCAATCCAGTCTTCGAAAGTGGCAGTTTGAATAATTAGCGCAGTGCGCCCAGTTCTCGCTGCGAACCCTCGGAATCTAAGCAATCGGCATCACAGATGAACCCAAATCTCAAGCGTTTCCTGCTCAGCTTCTCTCCCGGCAGGAGAGTGCCGCGCTTGGTGGTGGGAGCACTGGCAGTGGGTGCCGCCACAGGTGTGATAGTGGCCGGCTTTGAGCAAGTCACAGAAAAGATACTTCTAGGAGAGCTGCACGAGTTGCCCGTCTGGGTTCAAGCGATCGCCCCGGTGATAGGGCTGGTTCTGTCTGCTTTTCTGCTGCGCTATGTGGGCGGCAAAGACGCCACCACCGGCACCTCGGACGACTATGTGGAGGCCTACCACGACCGCTCCCCCCGCATGCCTCTGCGTCACCTTCCTGCCAAGCTGCTGGCGGGAACGGCAACCATAGGCTTCGGCGGGGCGATGGGCTTGGAAGGCCCCTCTATATATACGGGTTCTTCGGTGGGACTGAACGGGCCGTCTACCTTGGCTCGCCGCTGGTTCACCCGCGAAGAGGCGAAAATCCTGATGACTGCTGGCGCGGCTGCTGGAGTGTCGGCTATTTTCAAGGCCCCGGCTACTGGCGTCATGTTCGCTCTGGAGTCTCCGTATCTCAACGATGTCGGACGGCGCGCGCTGCTCCCCGCTTTGTTCGCTTCAGCAATGGGCTTTTTGGTTTTTGCCGGTATTCACGGCCCCGATCCCGTGTTTCCCGCTTTGGGGGCCGAGCCTCACACGCTTCGCCTAGCCGACTTGATTGGCGGTGCCCTGATCGGCGTAACAGCAGGAGTGGGCGGAAGGGCTTTCTCTTGGCTCACCCACCGGGCCAAGAAGTTCTACAGCGCGACCAAACCGCTGTGGCGCATAGCAGGCTGCGGGGCTTTGCTCGTCGGTTTGGTTTTCGCCACCAATCAAGCCTTTGACAGCCCCCTCAGCCTAGGGCCGGGCCATGAAGCAGTGGATTGGGCACTCGGCGTGGAAGACGAATCTCACAACGGCCACTCTGAGGAATCTGCCGCAGAAAGCTCGCACGACGAGACCTCAGCCAGCGAAAGCTCGCATAGTGAAAGCTCAGCATCAGAGGAGCACTCTTCAGAGGGGCACAGCAACACACCGGAAGACGCCGCCACAGAATCTTATGCTGAGTCCGAACCCGAAGAAGAAAGCAGCACCGAGAGGCGGTCTCTAGTGCTGCTTGAACGCAGCCTCTGGCTTCTGGCTCTGCTGTTCGCGCTGCGCGCCGTGGCCACGCTGGCAACAGTGGCAGGAGGAGGCACAGGCGGCTTGTTCATACCGCTCACCGTGCAAGGCATAGTCATGGGCGCATTCGTAGGCGAGCTGATCGACTCCGCCTCGTCCAGCCTGTATCCCACCTTAGGCTTGGCTGCTTTCTTGGGGGCGGGCTACCGCACCCCCATAGCCGCTGTGATCTTCGTGGCCGAATCCAGCCGAGGGTCGCCGTTCGTGGTGCCCGCTCTGGTGGCAGCAGCCGTGTCGCAGCTCATGGTCGGACGCAGTTCGGTGTCCAAACATCAAGTAGGCGAACGCCTAGGCCACCTGGAACGCCGCCTGACATTGCCTATATCCTCGGCACTCAACACAGATGTGATGACAGTCCCGCCCGATGCTGCCGTCTCGGAGTTCGTGTTCTTCCATGTGCTCAGCCGCCGAGTGAGAGATGTGCCGATAGTAGACGGCGGCACCTACATAGGCATGTGCACCCTGGACGCAGCAGAAAAATTCGACCGAGACGACTGGGAATCCACCCTGGTAACCGAAGCCATGCCCCCCGACTACCCCACCGCCGAACTAACCGCCACCCTCAGAGATGTAGTCCTAGCAATGGAAGCAGCCGGCGTAGAAATGCTCCCCGTAGTAGACCCCCAAGGCAATTTCGTAGGCACAGTAAGCAACGAAGAAATAGTCCGCCTAGATGAAATCCTTGAAGAGACCGGGACTTAAAAACCTATCAAACTCCAAGGTGAGGCGGGGGACGGCGTGTCTTTTTTGCACGACTTCAATGGTTTAGCGCAAAAACCCATACGGCAAAAGGGTAATGCGGAGGCAAAAAAGATGCGCCGTTGCCCGCCGTGCAATAGCAAGAACCTGCTTAGACGCCCTCCAGCAGCGGCAGAAGCGAATGCCCTTCTCCTTCGCAGGTATCGCATTGCTCAGTAAACGACTCCACCAACCCTTCACCGATCCGCTTGCGCGTCATCTGCACCAGGCCTAGGTCGGACATGTCTATCACGAAGAAGCGCGTCTTGTCGCGGCTCAGGGCTTCGCGGAAAGCTTTCATCAGCTTCTTCCGCTGGCTTTGGTCGTCCATGTCTACGAAATCTATGACGATGATGCCGCCTATGTCTCTCAGGCGCAGCTGGCGGGCTATTTCTTCGGCGGCTTCCATGTTGTTCTGAAAGATGGTGTCTTTGAGGGTGGTCTGGCCCAGATTGCGGCCTGTGTTCACATCTATGACGGTCAAAGCCTCGGTGCTTTCAATTATGAGCGAGCCGCCAGACGGCAGCCAGACTTTTTTGTCCAAAGCTTTGCGGAGCTGCGACTTCACATGGTAGCGGTCGAACATCGCCAGATCGTCGGCAGCTTCGTCGTAGAACTGCACCCGATCAGCCAGCTTGGGGGTGATGCCTCCCACATAGTCTTTTACTTTTTGGAACAGCTTGCGGTCGTTCACGATGACCGAGCGGAAGTCTGTGCCGAACTGCTCACGGATGACCTGCAGAGCCAGATCGGGCTCTTCGTAGATGAGGCTCGGGACTTTGGCACCTTTTTGACGCTTCTCTATGTCTTCCCACTCCGCCAGCAGTCGGCGCACATCGGCTTCAATGTCTTTTTCGGCAGAGTTGCGAGCGGCTGTGCGGACGATGATGCCGTGCTCTTTAGGCTTGACGCGATTGACTACTTCGCGATAGCGTTTGCGCTCTTTGTCGGTCAACTGCTTGGAGACGCTGATGCCGCCTTGATTGGGGATCAGCACCACATAGCGGCCGGCCAGAGAGACTTCTTGTGTGAGCCTCGCGCCTTTGTGTCCGATGGGGTTTTTGGTGACTTGGCACATGATGGTCTGCTTGGGCTGAAGCACTTGGTTTATGAGCGTGGTGTCGGAGCTGCGCTCGAACTCTTCGGGGTTGTAGACCACATCGCCCTGATACAAGACGGCGTTCTTGGCCGAGCCGATGTCTACGAAAGCCGACTCCATGCTCGGCAGCACATTTTCCACACGCCCCATGTAGATGTTGCCGTGGATCTGGGTGGAAGTGTCTTCGGCGTGCGACACATAGTATTCAATGAGCGAACGCCCTTCCAGCATGGCGACATGGGTGGAATGGCCGTCGGTGTGCACCAGCATGAGGTATCGGCCCAGAGGCAGGCTGCGGTCGCCCTGCTCTTGGATGGATTTCTCTTGAGGGGCGCGCTTGCCACCGGATTGCCTTCCTCTGCCTCGCCCCCGCTTGTTTTGCTGTTTGCCTTGCCGCTTGGCTTCCTGCCGATTGGCTTCGCGCTGGCTGTCTTCGCGCTGGTTGCCCTGCTCGGAGCCGCTTTTCTGAGGGCTGGCCTCTTTAGCACCGCCCCCTTTAGCGCCGCCTTGCCGAGATCTGCCTTCCCGAGATTGAGGCTTTTTGCGGGTTTCGCCGTTCTGGTCAGGGGAGGCGGGAGGGCGAGGAGGCGGAGCGGGAAGGCTGTCGCCTATCTGCGGCTTTCGCGGAGAGGCTCCGTTTTCGCTGTTTCTGCTCGCTGAATGCTCCCTGTTCTCTTGCTGGTCGGTACCTTGTCGCGAATCATGTGCGGCTTCGGCCGCTGATGGATTTTTCATGGGTGTGTTCCCTTCTTGCTCCTGGCGCCTGCCTGAATTCACAAGACGCTTCGGAGGCATGAGTGTCAAACTTGGATAGCGCAAGCTGGCCGGGGCCAATGGAATGGCACCAAGCCGAGCTTGCGACAGAACGATCTGCGCGACGCGCTAGAGGAGCAAAAAGGCTTATAGCCGCAGCAACGCTTAAAATCGCAATAATTCTTCTGATGTCAGTCTGCGATGAGTTCTGCTGAGATAGGTTTTGCATTTTGTCAAATTCTCCCCTGCGCTCGTGCGCTCTATTCATTCTATAGGGCAAATTCCCGAATTCGGTCATTTGCGCAGAATTCCCCCGCCCGCCGTTCAGCGGATAAAAGCGGGATTGAAGTTCTCCTCCCTGCCTTGACCCAGCCCGAGCACAAGCCCCAGAGCCAAGCAGGTTGCCAGCATAGACGAGCCCCCGTAAGACAGCAACGGAAACGGCACGCCCGTTACTGGCATGATCCCCACAGCCATGCCTGCTGCTTGGAACCCTTGGAAAGCCAGCATCGCCAGCACTCCAGTAGCCAGCAGTTTGCCGTAGGTCGTGGAACTGGCACGAGCCAGACGGGCTATTCGCCAAAGCAGCAGAGCAAACAGCAGCACAGTGCCGGCTGCGCCCATAAAGCCCAGCTCTTCGCCGACGGCCGTGAAGATGAAATCGGTGTGCTGCTCGGGCACCCGCCCCGACTGCGTCTGCGATCCCTGCCCGTAGCCCTGCCCGAACAGCCCGCCGTTGCCGATGGCTATCTGAGCTTGCTCCACATTGTAGGTGTCTATTGTCTCGGTGCCGGGATTGATGAACACATTCAGGCGTTCTCGCTGGTATTCCTCCAGAATTGACGAGCTCAGCAACAGCCCCACAGCCACTGCCGAGCACACCAGCAGCACCAGAGCGTGGCGCAGGCGCACCCCTCGCACCACTATCATCGCCATGGCTATCACCACGAACACCACCGCAGTGCCCGCATCTGGTTCCAGCATCACCAATCCGATCGGCGCCAGCACGATAACCAGCCCGGCCAGCAGTCTAGGCACTTGAAGCTTGCTGCTGCCAGAGCCCAAGAAGCCGGCCAAAGCCATTATGAACGCCACCTTCATGAACTCAGACGGCTGAATCTGGAAAGAAGATATCTCAAACCAAGCCTGCGCTCCCCTCCTAGAAGCTCCCAGAGGAGAGATGACGAGCAGCAGCACCGTCAGCCCCAGGCCGTAGAACGCCCAAGAAGCTTGACGGAATCTGTCGCTGCGGATCCATGCCACAGCCAGCATCAAAACCATTCCTACGGCTAGGAAGATAGCTTGACGGTCGGAGTTGAGCCTGTTGTATTGCGCCGGGTCGGGGCCTCTGCTGGAGCTGTAGATCATCGCAATCCCGAAACAGCCCAGCAAAAACACTGTCAGAACGAATACATAATCTATTCTCAGCCAGAAAGATTCGCCTTCCCGCGTGTCGGGCTGGCGCACTCGTGGCTGTCTGAAGCTTTCCAGCACTGCCGAGTTCATCGTGCCCCTGCCACTTCTCTGCCTATAGCTGCCACCAAAAAGCCGTCGTCGGCGAGCGGCTCAGCAGACGGCACCGAGCCGACGGCAATGCTCTCCAGTACATTGCGAACCACTGGCGCCGCAGCACGGCCGCCGAAACCCGACTCTTCCATGATCACAGCTATGGAATAGCGGGGATCCTCGGTCGGGCCGAAAGCCATGAACACAGAGCTGTCGTTCTTGTCCAGCACTTCTACGGTGCCTGTCTTGCCTGCAACTGTCCAGCTGCTGGGGAAACCGGCAAAGGCATCGGCTGCGGTTCCTGAGTAGTTGAAGGAGCGCAGCTCCGTCACGCCCACCATGCCTTCCAGTATCGGAGCAGATATCTGCTGGGGCATGTAGAGACTTCTTATGACTCTCGGGGTGTAGTCGCTTTCGGTTTCTCCCGACACTGGGTTTTTGACTGCCTGAGCTATGTTGGAGGCGTGCAGCGTGCCTCCGTTGGCGAACACGCTCAGGGCGTTGGCCAGCTGCAGCGGAGTGGCGGCCATGTCGCCCTGTCCGATAGCGATGTTCAAAGTGTCGCCCACTCGCCAGTCGGCATCAGGGAAGGCCACAGGGTCGGCTTCGTTGCGCTGGCGCTTTATCTCGGAGTCGGGTATGAGTCCGGGAGATTCGAAGGGCAGGGCAATGCCTGTGGGCGCGCCGAAACCGAACTCTCTGGCGGTCTTCTGCACTTGCTCTTCGTCAAAACCGGGGCGGATGGCGAATTGCTCTGCCAGCTGGTAGTAGTAGACATCGCTGGACACGGTGAGCGAAAATCTCAGATCCGTCTCGCCGTACGACTCGCCTCGCGCGTTGGTGAACTCGCACTGGCCTTCGCATTCTTGGAGGATGTGCGAGCCTGTGTCGTTTATCGTCTCGTTCACATCCACATAGCCTCTGTCTCCGACAAGACCTGTGGAGAGAGCGGCATAGGCTGTGAAGGGCTTCATGGCCGAGCCGATGGAATACGCGCCTGCTATGGCGCGGTTGTTGAACGGGGCGTAGCTTTCAGGGTCTATGAGGCTGGCGAACTCTTCTTCGCCGATGCCTAGTATGAACTGGCGCGGATCATACGAGGGATACGAAGCCATCGCCAGCACCGATCCGTCTCTCGGATCCAGCAGCACAGCCGCTCCTGCTGGGGCAGGGTAAGTGGCTGGCGTCAGCAGCGGGTTCTCCGGTTCCGGGTTTTCTTCCGGGTCGACATCTATCGGGGTTTCTCGTGCTCGCTCCAGCCCTAGCCTCAGTTGTTCTTCCACGAGGGCTTGGAGGTCTATGTCTAGAGTGAGATGCACATCGAAACCGGCTATCGGGGCTACTATCTGCCGCTCCCCCACTATCTGATTGTCGGGAGAGATCGTTATCTCTCGCCAGCCCGGAGTGCCTCGCAGCACATCTTCAAATGCCAGTTCCACTCCGGCTTTGCCGATCTCGTCGTTGGGCTGGTATCGCTTCGGGTGATTCTCGCGCTCTGCCGCCTCGGACGCTGTGATGGATCCCACATAGCCCAGCACATGGGCGGCAAGCGGGCCGTAGGGATAGTGGCGCACGGATGTCTCTGTGAGGCGCACGCCGGGCAATTCTTCGGCGCGCTCTCCGACGATGATGGCGAACTCCTCGCGAACATCGTAGGCGATAGGGATTCTGTCGTTCGGCCCGTAGCGGAGATCGGCGACTGCGGCTTCCAGATCGGCGACTTTGACGGGCCGTCCGTGACGAGAAATTTCCCTGGCCAGCTGCAGCAGATAGCCGCTGTCTGCCCCTGCTCTTTCTCGTGCTGTTGAGGCATCCAGCGTTACCACATTCACTCTGCGGTTGTCCACCAGCACGCGCTCTTGGGCATCCAGAATTCGGCCTCTGGGGGCCGGGATCGTGGCGTATCTGATCGTGTTGGCCGGCACATATGTCTGCGCTTGGCTCTGGAAGTCTTCCGTGTTGAGAACCTGGAGATACCACAGGCGCGTCAGCAAGCCGATGAACAGCAAAGCTATCAGCCCGGCCACTGCGCCGATTCGCACGCTCATGTCAATTTTCCGGGTTTCAGGATTTGCTGTCGCCTTCTGCGGCGGCCCTTCGCTTCACGGCGGAAACCTCCCGATGCCACCCAGTTCATCATCCACCAAAATCCCGGGCTCAGCATCAGGGCGAAAAGAATTTGCACCCATATAACCCTAGGGAAGTGCTCGCTGATGAGATACTCTTGCCCCAGAAGTTCGCCGACAGAAGCGAACAGGGCCACTCCTCCGAGCAGTCCTATCGTTCCGTAGATGCTGCTCTGCCACCAGCGTGTCATCCCGAAGGCATTCACGAGCCGAGCCATGGCATAGCCGGAGATGCAGAACACAAGACATCCCAGCCCCAGAGGCGTGGGCGACAGGAGATCATGCACCCCTCCCAGCACGAAACCTGCCCCTGCGCCCCACACTGGCCCCAGCAAAGCCCCGCTGAGAACGCTGGCGAGCAGCAGAGATTCGGCCGTCACGCCGAAGAGCGGCAGATGCAGCCAAAGCCCTAGATGGAAAAAGACGACAACGACAGCGACAATCGCCAGTCGCGCGATGACTCCCCTGCCGTAGCTGCGAAGCTGGCTGGGGTGAAGCTGCTGTCCTAGAGAAATCTGGCTCAGGCTCATCGTTGCAGACCTGTGTCGTAATCCAGCACTGATACGAACGAGAGTTTTTCGGTGTTCACGACAGGCCGAATGAAAATGACATTGGTGAGGGTGGATTCGTCGGTTTCCACTGCCTCTACCAACCCCACTGGCAGATCTGGCGGATAGACGCTGCGCTCCAGCCCGCTCGTTACTGCCAGCGTACCAACCTGCGGCGGTTCTAAGCTCACATCCAGCTCTGCTCTCAGAAGATCTCCGTCAGGCTGGGTCACAGCCGGGGCGACGCGATCATTGCTCAAAAACCGCACACCCACGAGAAAGCCTGGCGAACTCAAAGGCCGCACGAACGAACGCTCTTGGCGCACTTCCACCAATCTTCCCACCAAGCCCGATCTCACCACCGCAGGCATTCCTTCTTCCAAGCCAGAGGTTGCGCCTTTGGAGAGCTGGATCGTGTCGCTAGTGAAATTGCCCAGAGGCACCACCACTTTGGCTGCCACTCTGGGAATTCCGCCCACTGGGGTTAGGTCGAGATCGGCTGAGAGCCGCTCTAGCTCGGCAGACGCAGCTTGTTCGGTGAACTCTGCCGCTCTCAGATCGTCTATCTGCTGCTGCAATTGCCTGTTTTCTTGCTGCAGGTCGTCGTAGTCCCAGGCTGCATTCCAAGCATCCGTGAGAGGCGAGAAGACGCTGCCGGCGAAATCGCCGATGGCTGAAAGCACGCTGCGGGCTCCGTCTTCTGCGCGTTGGAAAAGATTGTCTCCCCTGAAGCTGAGAGTGATGAGAACGGCCGAGACGACAGCCAGAACAGCTAAAACGATTGTCGCTCTGCCGATATTTCGGCGAGGCAGTCTGCGCCGAAAAGCAGACCGCCTGCTCCGGGAAAGGGTCGTAGCTATTCGCCGTTGGCGGAGAACAGCACGCTCCGCAGCTTCTTGTAGTGGATGAGCGATTCTCCGCAGCCCTTCACGACGGAATACAGCGGATCTTCGGCACGCTTCACGGGGAGCCCTGTCTCGTGCTGGATGCGCTCTGGCAGCCCGTGGAGAAGACAGCCGCCGCCTGCGAGCATTATGCCGTCTTCCATGATGTCGGCCACGAGCTCGGGCGGTGTGCCGTCCAAGGTGTCTTTGACGGCATCCACGATGCGCTGGAGCGGCTCTTCCACAGCTTCGCGTATCTGAACCGTGTCTATGGTCAGCTTGGCCGGGTAGCCGGTGCGAAGGTTTAGACCTTTGATGCTGAACTTCTGCTCCTGCTTGAGAGGCCACGCCGAAGCCCAGCGTTTTTTGAGACGTTCCACATAGCCCATAGCGCATGAGAAGTCGTGTTCTTTTTTGATGAATTGGGCGATGGCTTCGTCTAAGGCGTTGCCTGCCACCTGCACCGACATCGGCACCACGATGCCGCCCGTGGAGAGCACGGCGACTTCGGTTGTGCCCCCTCCGATGTCTACGATCATGGAACCCATAGGCTTGTGAATCTGCAGCCCCGCTCCGATAGCTGCGGCCACCGGCTCTTCAATCACATAGACATGCTTGCGCGCTCCGGCGTTCTCGGCTACTTTGATGACCGCTCGCTTCTCCACTGGGGTTATTCCTGTTGGGACGCAAATCGCCATGCGAGGGCGGGCGACACGGCCGATGTCCACCATGACGATGAACTCGCGCAGCATTCTCGCGCAGACATCAAAGTCGGCAATCACGCCGTCACGCAGCGGACGGACGGTCTGCTGCCCCGGAACTCTGCCCGAGTGCTGCTTGGCTTCTTTTCCGACCAAGATGACTTCGCCAGTGTCTTCTGAGACAGTGGCAATGCTCGGCTCGTTCAGAACTATGCCTTTGCCTAGTTCAAATATGACCGTATTGGCGGTGCCTAGGTCTACAGCTATCTCTCGGTGCAGTCGCACGGAGTTTATCTTACACTATTTCTTCGCGCGTGTTTGGCTTTCTTGGGATTTCTTTAATACGCAGTTATGCGCTTCGGTCGGGGCGTTCTGGGAAGAACAGGGCAATCTCACGAGCGGCTGATTCGGAGCTGTCGGATGCGTGGACTAGATTTTCTGTGACTACGGTGCCGTAGTCGCCCCGAATGGTGCCGGGCGGGGCTGCAGCGGGGTCGGTGGGGCCTATGAGTGTGCGCATGATTGACACTGCGTCCACGCCCCGGCTTTCAGCGCCGACGATAGCCACCACAGACGGGGAACGGCAGATGAAATCCACCAGCTCTGCGAAAAACGGCTTTTCGGAGTGTTCGCCGTAGTGCTGCTGGGCTAGCTCGCGGCTGATCGTGAGCATCTTGAGCTCTTTAATTTTCAGGCCTTTTCGCTCTATGCGGCCGAGTATTTCGCCGATCAGCCCGCGCTCTTGGGCGTCTGGCTTGCAGATTATGAGCGTCTCTGACATTTTGTTCTCCTGTTCTGTGGTTCTGTTCTGGGGGGTTATTATTTGCCGGCGGTTATCTTGCTGTATTCTTGGCGGGCTGCTCCGGCCACATACAACGAGCCTGTCACAAAAACCAAGCCCTCTGAGCCGGCCAGACTCAAAGCGTGGCGCAGAGCTTCCTCGGCATCTGAAATGACGACAGGCTCATAGCCCACCTGCCTAGCGAACGATCCCAGCTCTTCGGCTGCGATGCCTCTGGGCGATGGCGCGGTGCAGCAGACCAGACGGGTCGGCGTGTCTCTTTCTTGCTGGTCGCCCTGCTCTTCTATGACTTCCAAGAGCTTGCCCAAGCTGCGCTGGTGGTTGTGGCCCTGAGTCATCCCCACCACCAGAACCACTTCCCCGTCAACGCTGAAGTCGTCTCGCACGGCGCGCGCTGCGGCTGCTGCGCCGGCAGGGTTGTGCGCGCCGTCAAAAATGACCAGCGGCTCTCGTCCGGCCACTTCCAAGCGGGCCGGCAGAGCGGCGTCGCAGAAGGCGTCCGCCACGATTTCTTCAGAAAGCTGGCCGTCAAAGAATGTCTCGGCCACCAGCAGAGCCAAAGCCGCGTTTTCGCCTTGGTGCTCGCCGTTGAACGACAGGAACACATCGCTGTAGCGTCCCTGCGGCGTGGCGATGTCCAGCAGCCTTCCGCCTACGGCAAGCTCGTTGGATTCCACTTTGCCGTGCTCGCCCAGCATCCAAACGGCCTTGGGGTTTTCGGCTTCAAAAATTTCTCGCAGAGCCAGATCGCTCGCGCCCTCTCCCAGCACTAGCGTGCTCTGCGGGCCGATGATGCCCGCTTTTTCCCAGGCGATGGCTTCTCGCCAGCCTTCGCTGCCGTCGGTGTGGTCTTCAGCCACATTCGTCACCACTGCTATGTCGGCTTCCAGGATGTTGGTGGCATCGTAGCGGCCCAGCTTGCCTACTTCCACCACAGCCACATCCACCGCTTCGTCTGCGAACCACATGAAGGCTGCGGCCGTGACCAGCTCAAACCAAGAAAACCGCTCGCCGCCTTTGGCTTCCCAGTGCTCTTCGGTGAGACGCAGAGTCTCCAGCAGGTCAAGCAAGTCAGAGTTGGAAATCGGGTCGGCGTTGATGCTGAGCCGTTCGTGGATGCTGGAGACATGCGGGCTGGCGTAGGTGCCCGCTTTGAGACCGTGCTCGGCCAACAGCTTGGTGAGGAGATAAGCGGTGGAGCCTTTGCCGTTGGTGCCGGTGATGTGGATGGCGGGATAGTCGCGTTGCGGGTCGCCCAGCAGTCGGGCGAGGTCGCTCATGCGATCCAGCGAAAGGCCGGTGACTTTGCCTGCGGTGGCTTCCAGATTGATGTGGCTGTCGAGCCACATCACGAGATCTTGCGGGCCTTGCAGCCCTGATTGGGCGGTCAGGACGCTGCCCGCGTCTGGCGCACGGGCTTGGACTTTCTGGGCACCAATGTGGGATTCACATTTTCGCGCACGACTTTTTCGTCTACCACGCATCGGGCCACATCTTCTCGGTCGGGCAGCTCGTACATCACATTCAGCAGAACTTCGTCCAAAATGGCGCGCAGACCTCGCGCTCCTGTGCGCCTCTGCATGGCTAGCTCGGCAACGGCTTCCAAGGCGTCATCGGTGAATTCCAGATCCACATCGTCCATGGCGAAATATGTGGAATACTGCTTGGTGAGGGCGTTGCGAGGTTCGGTGAGAATGCGCAGCAGCGACTCTCTCTCCAAATCGGCGACGGCTCCCACCAGCGGCAGCCTGCCGATGAACTCAGGGATGAGACCGTAGGCGATGAGATCTTCGGGCTGCACTTGGCTGTAGAGGGCGGCCAGGTCTTTTTCGTGACTGGCATTGACTTCAGCTCCGAAACCGACCCCTTTGCGCCCGATGCGCTGCTCTATGATCTTGTCCAGCCCGCCGAACGCTCCGCCGCATATGAACAAGATGTTGGTGGTGTCTATCTGGATGAACTCTTGATGGGGGTGCTTTCGCCCGCCGTGGGGAGGCACAGAGGCTTGCGTGCCTTCAAATATCTTGAGCAGGGCTTGCTGGACGCCTTCGCCTGAGACATCGCGGGTGATGGATGGGTTCTCGCTCTTGCGGGCGATCTTGTCTATCTCGTCTATGTAGATGATGCCCGTCTCGGCTCGCTTGACATCGTAATCCGCGCTCTGGAGGAGCCTGAGAAGGATGTTCTCCACATCTTCGCCCACATAGCCTGCCTCTGTGAGAGCTGTGGCATCCACGATGGTGAAAGGCACATTCAGCATTCGGGCCAAAGTCTGTGCCATGAGGGTTTTGCCGCAGCCTGTGGGGCCTATGAGCAGGATGTTGGAGGTGTCCAGCTCTACGGATTCTTGCTCGTCTGCGATGCTGGTTTTCTTTTCTTGCTCGTGGGAGATGCGCTTGTAGTGGTTATAGACGGCCACCGACAGGATGCGCTTGGCGTGTTCTTGGCTGATTATGTAGTCGTTGAGGAACTCGTATATCTCGCGGGGCTTGGGCAGGTTGGCGGGGCCTTCGGCTGCGGGGCGGTCTAAGTCTTCGTGGAGTATCTCGTTGCAGAGGTCTATGCACTCGTCGCAGATATACACGCCGGGGCCGGCGATGAGCTTGCGAACTTGCTTCTGCGTTTTGGCACAGAAGGAGCACTTGAGGAGGTCTACGCTCTCGCCGAACTTTGCCATGACTGCTATGCTTGCTTGTAGCTTTGCTTGCTTTTGCGCCGTGCTGCCGAGACTGCCAATGAGATTGCCAGTGAGATTTGCTCAGCTGACCGCCGCGATCCTGGGCGGCTCTTGGTGATCCGAACGGGAAGAGATGACTTCGTCTATGATTCCGTATTCCATGGCTTCTTCGGCGGTCATCACGAAGTCGCGGTCGGTGTCGGTCTTGATGCGCTCTTGCGACTGGCCTGTGTGGTGCGCCAGCACTTCTTCCAGTTGCGTCTTGAGGCGTTGGATCTCCTTGCTGGCTATCTCAATGTCGGAGACCTGCCCTTGCGCTCCCGCGTAAGGCTGATGGATCAGCACTCTGGAGTGAGGCAGAGCCAGCCGCTTGCCTGGGGTGCCCGCGCTCAGCAGCACGGCGGCAGCCGAGGCAGCCTGGCCGAAGCAGATGGTCATGACATCGGGCTTCACATACTGCAGCGTGTCGTAGACCGCGAACAGCGAGTTGATGTCGCCGCCCGGCGAGTTGATGTAGAGGCTGATGTCTCGGTCGGGGTTTTCCGATTCAAGATGCAGCAGCTGGGCGCAGACGAGGTTGGCGACCACATCGTCTATGGGCGTGCCGAGAAAGATGATGTTCTCCTTCAGCAGCCGCGAGTAGAGATCAAACGCCCGCTCCCCCCTGCTGGTCTGCTCCACCACAGTAGGCACCAGATAGCCTTCCCCCCGAAGCTCTCTTGCCTCAGCAGAGATCTGACTGCTAGTTCTGTAAAAAAGTTCTGACACTGGATAATTTCCTTTTCCGTTTTCTTTCAGGGTAGATGACTAAAAGATTTTTCGCTATTGATTTTCTGAGAGATATCTAGTTCCATGGTAAGGCGGGGGACGGTGTGTCTTTTTTAGGCGAGTTCGCTTGCGTGTCTGAGCATAAAAAAGATGCGCCGTTGCCCGCCGTGCAATAGCAAAAACCCGCTTAGCCATCGCCATCACCTTCAGGAAACAAATCCTGATAATCAATCCTCTGACCCTCAGCATCAACTATCTCTGCTTGTTTGCTCACCAGCAAAAACGCCTGACCTTTCATCATCTCCGTCCTCAACCCGCTCAGATGCTCCACCGGCGGCCTCTCACGCTCAGCTTCGCCACCCGCATCGCCGCCTTCCCCGCCTGCTGCCGCTTCCTCTGCCGCCTTGTCGAGCATCTCGTATAGCTCTTCGTCCGACACAAAAATTTCTTCGGCAGCCGCCACAGCCCTCAGAGCCGCATCCAGCTTCGCCTGATTCTCCCCTTGCGTTCTCATAGTCTCGGCAAAAGCCTCTTGAGGCTGGCCTGTAGCTTGAAGATATTGCTCCAAATCCAGCCCGATGGACTGCATCTGCAGCATGAATCGGCGAAGCACATCTTGGGTGGCCTGAGCGATGAGCGCATCGGGGAGCGGCTCGTCTACGAGCTGAATCAGGGCGTCTTCCATTTTTTGTCCGAACAGCCTGATCACTTGCTCGCGTTTTTGATCTGCCAGCTTCTGAGCGAAGTCGGCTTTGAGATCTTCAGCGGTATCAAATTCTGAAGATTCGGCGGCGAACTCGTCTGTGAGAGCAGGCAGCTTGTTCTCTTGGACATCTTTCACCAAAGTCTTGATGCGGATGAGGTCGCCCTCAACCTCGGGGTGCGGAACATTCAAGTCGAATATCTGCCCAGCTTGGCTGCCGAGCAGGTTCTTGTCGAAGTCTTCAAAGCCGGTCGTGCCAGAGCCGACTTCATACACATAGTCGGATGCCTCAAAAGGCTCAAAAGTCTCTCCGTTGTAGGTGGCCCGCAGATCTACTGTCACTCTGTCTTTCTCAATGGCCGGCCGTGCCACTTGCTCCAAGGTGCCGAAGTGCCCTCGGAACCTGTCTAGCTCGGCTGCGATTTCCTCTTCGGTTGGCGCCGGGTTGGGCACCTCCACTCGCAGAGAGCCATAGCCGGCGACCTTCACCTCTGGTCGCACCTCCACAACCATGTCGAACGACACGGCATCGTCTTGCGTCTCGGATTTGATGTCAATCTCAGGAGCGGCGATGGCGTCTACTTCGTTGTCTAAAATGGCCTGCGAGCAATACCTAGGCAGAGCTTCTTCCAAAGTGCGCTGGCGTGTGTATTCCTTGCCGAGACGAGCCTCAATGACGCTGCGGGGAGCCTTGCCCTTGCGAAACCCCGGCAGCTTCAGCTCTTTGGCGAGCCGTCTGAACATGATGTCCAGATCATCGGCGAATTCGGCAGGTTCTACCTCTACCGAGAGCCTGACCTTGTTCCCCTCCAAGTTCTCTACCGTGCTTTTCACAGGTTTCTAGTTTATTGCTGCATATCTCTTTTGGTGCTGGCAGGCAGGCAACGGCACAAAGTACCCCCCCTGGGACTCGAACCCAGAACCTGCGGATTAAGAGTCCGTTGCTCTGCCAATTGAGCTAGAGGGGCGAGGGTGTATTTTGTTTTGGGTGACCGAGGGGCTTCGAACCCCCGACCTCCGGGACCACAACCCGGCGCTCTAACCAGACTGAGCTACGGCCACCGCGTTGTCTTCAGGCTATCGGCTGTTAGCCTTAAATGCACATGCCCCCGTAGCTCAGTTGGACAGAGCAGGGGATTTCTAATCCCAAGGTCGCGGGTTCGAATCCTGCCGGGGGTGCTGTGTCAAGCGGGATGATATCCCAGTTTGCTGAAGTGCCTGTTGCTGTTGGTTGCGCCGTCCAAGATTCCTTCTAGCTTGGTGGGCGCGTGGCTGCCTAGTGCCATCTGCTCCAGCACACCGATGCCTACGCGGTCGCCATAGCGTGCTCGGCAGAGCGTCTGAATGTGCATTGAGCTGAGGTCGCCGAAGTCAAAGTCGTCCACGCCGATGGACTCGCCTCCCACTTCCAAGTCGCCGTGGCTTGAGCCGTGCGACCAGTGCGGGTTGGTGTAGCCGATGCCTCGCATTCTGAAGGTGTAGAACCTCTCCAGTTCTATGCGGTGGGGCGAGCCGTCTTGTCCGAGGAAGTTGAGCGCGGCCCACTGCATCTCTCGGCGACCCGGCATCCACTCGATCTCATAGCCGATTTCCTCAAGCTCTTCGTACGGGTCGGTGCCGTAGGTGGGGGCATCGTCTGAAGCCAGCAGCGGCACTCGCAAAGCCGATTCCAGCCAGCGGCTGCCGTCGGGGTTCTCGTGCAGAGCCAAGTGCGTGCAGAGGTCGTCAAAGTGCAGCGGCGCCCACAGCCAGAACACTTGCGGCATTCGCGGCGGCCGGTTGGTGGGGGCAGGGTCGCCGACCGGACGGGTGCCCCAAGAGCGATCCCGCACGGCGAAGACCCGGCTGGGATCCACCTGGATTTCTTTGCCGCCGATGCTTATCGTCCCCTCCCATGTGCCCCACTGGGTGAGGCGAGTGTGATCCATGGTCTCTATGCCGTCGGCGTCAATGCGCTTCTGCCGGGGCTCTTCCACGGCGATGGTGCGCGCCCTGAATGTCACATCTGCTTCCAGCCCGTGATCGTTGGGCGACACCACATAGCGCAAAGTGCGCATAGGCTCTATCACCTCCACGCGCAGCGGCCCCACCTCGGTAGAGCGATCCAGCGGCATCCGCCCAGAAGCGAAAACCGAATGCTCCACCCCTTCATGCACCACGCTGAACGCAGCGTCTATCACCCCTCGCACCGGATAATGCCCCATAGCCCCGCCGATGAAGAACTCTCCGTCCCGCTCGGTGCCGTTGAAGAAGTATCTGTCGTAGTGATTAGGGTTCCCCGAAGCCGGGTGGGCAATGGGATCCGCTGAGGGATGAATCGGATAATCGTCAAAAGGCGTGAGCATTGATGTGCCTCCCTGTCGGTGGATAGCTTTCAGACAAGTGTAGTCAATGCTCGTCATACCCTCCGCTAGACTATGCACAAGGAGTTGCCAACAGACATAGCCCCCCAGAGACATAGCCCCCCAGAGGAGGAAATCATGGAAGAACTCGACTATCTCCCCTTCGACTGCGACAACCACTACTACGAAGCCTTGGATGCCTTCACCCGCCATGTGCCTCCCGAATGGCATCGTCGCTGCGTGGAGTGGTGCGAGATAGGCGGCCGCAGCTACCATGTGATCGGCGGAGTTGTTAGCCACGCCGTGGTCAACCCCACCTTTGATCCGATCGCCAAAGCTGGCGCGCTCTACAAGTATTTCCGAGGCAACCCAGAAGGCAGATCGCCTGTGGAATACCTGCGCGACCGCGAACCCATCCCGGCGGAATACCGCGACCGCGATGCCCGCATAGCTCGCATGGATCAACAAGGTATTTCCTCAGTGTGGCTCTTCCCCACTTTGGGCGTTCTTTACGAAGAACTCATCAAGCATGACACAGAGGGCCTATGCATGCTGTTCAGAGGCTTCAACCGCTGGCTAGAGGAAGACTGGGGCTTCGCCTATCAGAATCGCATCTACGCCTCGCCCTACATCACTCTCGCCGATGTGAATTGGGCCTGCGAAGAGCTGGAATGGGCTCTAGACAAGGGAGCGCGCACAGTCGTAATGCGCCCCGCCCCTGTGATCACTCCGCACGGCCCTCGCTCGCCGGGCGACGAAATGTTCGACCCGTTCTGGTCAAGAGTGAACGAAGCCGGCATCACCGTCGTGGTTCACGCCGGCGACAGCGGCTACACCTCGCAGGGATACGACGAAGACGGCTTCGGCGCAGAGTTCGGCGGCCCCGGCGTGCGCAAGAAGGGCGCGCCCACGATCAAAGCTTTCAACATTGAACGAGCAGCGCAAGACTGGCTCCTCACCATGTCGTTTGAATGCATGTACGAGCGTTACCCCAACCTGCGGGTGGCATCTGTGGAGAACGGCTCAGACTATCTGGGCAATTTGTTCCGCAAGCTAGGCCAAGTAGCCAACAAGAACCCATGGTGGTTCAAGGAAGACCCTGTGGAGATGTTCAGGCGCAATGTCTGGATGAACCCCTTCTGGGAAGACGATGTGCACGAGGTTACCGAACTCATGGGCGCAGACCATGTGATTTTCGGCTCCGACTGGCCCCATATAGAAGGAATGCCTCAGCCGCTGGATTATGTGGTGGAGCTAAAAGAGTTCGAGGATGCTGACAAGCGGAAAATCCTGCTAGAGAACACCACCTACCTGAACGAGCTGCAGCCTGTCTGAGCGCATCTTCTTCCAGCACAGCAATGTGACGAAACATACTCCTCTTGAGCACGATGTGCTCATAGTGGGCGCCGGGCCTGCTGGCAGCACTGCTGCGATCGCCTATCGGAAGCGCAACCCGAATCTCAAAGTTGCGCTAGCCGACAAGTCGGCTTTTCCGCGCGATAAATCCTGCGGAGACGCTTTGAGCCCAGGCGTGGTGTCTGCGCTTGCCGGCTTGGGCATAGATTTTGCCGACATCCCCGAGGCAATGCCTGTGCGCGATGCGGAAGTGCATGGCATAGGCGGAGTTGCATTTCGCACCGGGCTGCAAGAAGCAAGCTTCGGTTCTCAGCACGGATTGACTGTTCGGAGAGAAAAATTTGACGACTTTCTGTGCCAAAAAGCGATAGAAAGCGGTGTCGCTTGGCTGCCGGAGCACAGATTTCTCACCTGCGAGACAAAAGGCGACATGATGGAAGTCCGTTTGCAGAACCAACGGACGAGCGCAGAGGTGGAGACTACATGCCAACTGCTCGTGGGAGCCGACGGAGCCAGCTCCAGAGTGCGCCGACAAGCCGGCATCGCCCCGAGCCCTCCCAAGCGCACAGGCATCGGCATCAGAGCCTATGCAGACATACCAGCCGAATGGAGCGACCGTATCGTCATCAGCTATGAAGAACAGCTGCGTCCGGGCTACGGCTGGTGCTTTCCGCTTTCAGACGGCACGGCCAATGTGGGCTGCGGAATGATAGTGAAAGACTACCAGCGTATGCGCCCCGACCTGAAGGAGCTTTTAGGGCAATACCTTGATGTGCTGGCAGAACGAGGGTTGAAATGCTCAGAACCCAGCGACTACAGCACCCACATTTTGCCCTGTGGCGTTCTGCCGAAGCTGACAGCCGAGCGGATAGCTCTCATCGGCGATGCCGCTTCTATGATCAACCCTCTGAGCGGCGAAGGCATCGCCTACGGCATGACAGCCGGAATACTGCTGGCAGAGGCCACCGAACAAGCATTAGCCGACAACGCCAGCGTTTCAGCAGAGCTGCGTCAATACGAAAAGCGGTTTCGCTCCAGGTATTCAACCCATTTCAGAGGCGCTTACCTAGCGCAAAAGGCGATGCGCTTCAAAATCTGGTCAAAGATATACATCCGAGGAGCGTCAAGAGACCCCAAAATCAGAGGCTCAAGCATAGATCTAATGTTCGGAGACGGCAAAATAGATTTCTCCTCTCCGTTCCGCGCAATATGGCACGGACTCAAAAGGGCGTAGCTTTTTGGGTTTTTGCTAGAGCAACGGCGGAAGACGGCGCATCTTTTTTGCCTCCGCATTACCCTTTTGCCGTATAGGTTTTTGCGCTAAACCATTGAAGTCGTGCAAAAAAGACACACCGCCCCCCGCCTCACCGAGGAATCACAACCCTCTTCAAAAACCCTTTGTGGCAGATCTGATACCACTAACAGCATCGGCTAATTTCTCTACATCTTGCCAACTGCCGCCAGTGCGATAAAGCGAACTGCCAGCGACAAGCACATTGGCCCCAGCTTTGGCTGCCCCGGCAACAGTATCTGGGCCTATGCCGCCGTCTACTTCTATGTCTATTTCGTAAGCTGCTGTCATGTCTCTTACTTGGGAGATTTTCGGCTCCATGCTCGCAATATATTTCTGGCCTCCGAAGCCGGGGTTTACTGTCATCACCAGCACCAAATCGCAGAGATCCAGCACATTTTCTACAGCTTCGGCAGGTGTTGCAGGGTTCAGTGCTACGCCAGCAGCTGCTCCTAAATTTTTTATGGCATCAAGCGTGCGATGCAGATGGCGGCAGGCTTCGGCGTGTACTATCAGCAGTTCGCAGCCTGCTTCTGCGTAGCGATGGGCCAGCTCGTCAGGATTTTCCACCATCAGGTGTGCTTCAAACCCTAAGCCGACTCTGTCTCTCACGCTGGCTATGACATCTGGGCCGAAGGTGAGATTAGGCACGAATCTGCCGTCCATCACATCCCATTGGATGCGATCCACCCCCGCCTGCTCCAAAGCTTCGCACTCCTCCCCCAGTCTTGAAAAATCAGCAGTCAGCACAGAGGCGGCTATGAGGATTTGCCTGTCAGACATTTTCTCGCCCAAAGTTTGATTTTGATTCAGTGGTTCGCGGCTTAGCCGTTCGCCGCTTCTCTGGCTTCCATCTCAGGCTGGGTTAGCTCCAGAATGCCTGCTTCAACCAGGTTCTCTATCTCTTCATCGCTCATTCCCATCTCCCTGCATAGCTCAACGGTGTTCTGACCGAGACGGGGGGCTTGGAAGATGTCGGGGCCAGCCATGCGGCTCGCAGCAAAGGCGGGGCCGTCCATGGTGATTTTGTCGGTGTAGTTCAGATCGTGGTGGGGAATTTCAACCATGAAGCCCCTAGCTTGAAGGTGCGGGTCGGCCATCTGATCCAAAATGTTAAGCATCGCGCCAGCCGGCACGCCTTTTGCTTGGCAAAGCGACATCACCTCTTGAGGAGAACGCTCGGAAGTGAACTCCGAGACCTTCTCGTAAAGATCTTCTCGGTGCGACAGCCGAGAATCAAAGCTGTCATAAGAAGCGTCCTCGGCCCAAGCGGGATTGCCCATGATGTCTTTCAACGCGCCCCATTCTTCGTCGCTTCGCACGCATATCACAGCCCACTTGTCTTCCCCTTCGCACGGGAAGACTCCCCAAGGCGCGCCCTGCTGAGAAAAGTTGCCCATAGGCTTGACCGTCCCAGGCCACAGGCTTTCCTGCATGAACATGTCGCCCAAGAGGCACATCATGTTCTCAACCTGTGCTTGTTCCGCGTGGAAGCCCTGCTGCGTTTCAAACCGCCGCCAGACGCCGAGCAGCCCAGCAATGGCAGCCAGCCTGCCAGCCAGATGATCGGGGTGGATGGCCGGAGAGCCGGGAGGAGGATCGCCGTCTTCAAAGTTCCAGAGCCAGGTGAGGCCGCCGACCGTCTGGATGGTGGGGCCGTAGCCTATCCAGCCTCCGTATTCTCCGTGCGAGCCCATCATCTGGCTGGAAGTCAAGACGATTTCAGGATTGGTTTCATGCAGGCGTTCCCACCCCAGCCCCATTTTGTCCATCGTGCCCGTTGAGTTGTTTTCAATCGCTATGTCGGAAGTTTCGGCCATGCGGTGCAAAATTTCGCAACCCTCGGGCGTGCGCAAGTTCACTCCGAAAGATTTCTTGGAGCGGTTTGAAGAAGCGAACGAGCCGTTCATCTCCGTGCTGAGCATCACTCTGATGAAATCGGGGTAAGTCCGGGTTTCAATCTTGATGACTTCTGCGCCGTATTCGCCCAGCATCCTGCCCGCTTCCACGCCGACTCCTCCGTGTCCGAAGTCCATAACTCTCAGATCTTTCAGAGGCAGCTGAGCAGACGACACGCCAGCCTGAGTTCCAGTCTCTTCGCCCGGCGGCGTGTCGGTGTCAAATTCGCATTCGCCCCAGTCTTCAGACAAAACCTCAACCGTGTGCTCGCCGACGGCGGGGGCACGGAAGCGATAACCCAAACGCTCTTTGGAGATTTCCATGAAACCGTCCACGAAGCGAGCGGTCTGCCCTGGCGTTACTTCCCCGTCGCAGAAAGTGTCGCGAGACGCATAATGTTCGTTCACCAGCACATCGTTGGCTTTCAGCATCGGCACTATGACGATCCCTCTGCGCTGGCCTTCTTTGGCCACTTCTTCCATCGTGAATTTGGTGAAGTGCTCCGCGAGGACGGGATTGAGCACATCCAGATTCAGCATCCTGAACAGCGTCTCGCCCCATTCTGGCGCAGCGAAAGCTTCGGGTTCGCCTAACCATTCCCAAAAAGCCTTCCACTGGTGCGGGCTGAGGATCACCGGGCGGGCGTAGCCGTCTTTGGTTTCAAAGAGCGGATACACGGGGCTGGTGCCGCTCCGCAGCGTGACTTGATCGAGGCCGGCCGCCAAAGTAACCGATGCATTCGGAAGCTGCCAAGTGTTGCACTGGGCGATGGATTCCAGAGCGGACACATCCAGATGCTGGCCCAGCCCAGTCGTGCGCCTTTGAATGAGAGCGCAGAGAATGGCGAAAGCCCCGATGACGCCTGCGAAATCATAAGCCTGCGGCCCGGGCATCAAAAGAGGCGGCTTATGGGGCAGCCCAGAGCCTGAAAGCCACCCCGACATGGCGAAAATCACATCCGGGGTAGGTTCAAAGTCGGCATAGGGGCCGGTTTGCCCGAAGCCTGTGATGGAAGTGACAATTAGGTGAGGGAATTTTTCGCAGAGCGCATCAGGGGCGATGTCGGTGCCTTCGGTTTGCTTGGGCCGCATGGAATGCAGGTAGACATCTGCGCCTTTGAGCAGTCGGAAGAGGTCGTCTTTGCCGCTGGATGTTCCTAGGTCTAAAGCGATGCCTCGTTTGTTGAAGTTGCGAAAGGCGAAATACAAGCTTGATGCGCCGTCCGGCGAAAGAGGCTTCATTTTGCGAGAGGCCGCGCCTTCGGGAGGCTCCACTCTGACCACATCGGCGCCGAAGTCGGCCAGCATCCTTCCGCACAGCTCCCCCGCTCCGTCTGTTGCGTCTACGACTCGCAGGCCGTTCAAAGGGAATGTCGCCATTACAGCATCTCCCCACGGCGGACGATGACTTTGTCCAACATGCCGTAGTCTCTGGCTTCGGTGGCTGAGAACCAGCGGTCTCTGTCGGAGTCTTCCAATATCTTCGCGGGCTTCTGGCCAGTGTGCTGGGCGAGCAGCTCGGTGAGCTTCTCCTTGTTCTTCACGAACTCTTCGGCTTGTATTTCTATGTCGGTCGCCTGGCCTTCCACGCCGCCGCTGGGCTGATGCATCAAGATGCGGGCGTGCGGCAGGGAATAACGCTTGCCGGACGCGCCGGCGCAGAGCAGAAACTGCCCCATAGATGCGCCCAGCCCCATGCAGATCGTGCCTACGGCAGGCGAGACGAACTGCATCGTGTCGTAGATGGCCATGCCCGCTGTGACCGAGCCGCCGGGCGAGTTGATATACAGCCAGATGTCTTTTTCTTTGTCTTGACCCTCTAGGTAGAGGAGCTGCTTGATGATGTTGCTGGCGACTTTCGCATTCACATCGGAATCCAGCATGACGATGCGCTCGTTGAGCAGCTGCTCGTCTAGGAATTGCTGAAACAGCTCGCTTTTGGCTGCGGATACCAGCTGATTTTCGGGTTTCGGAAGATTTTCATGTTGTTTATTCATTCATTCGCAGGCTAGCGTATGGTTTGCGAACTTACGCGGGGTCAGGGTTCGGGCTCTGGCTCGGTTTTGTGAGTTTGGTGCGCGCCGGTGGCGAAATTTGGCAGACGCGCAGGGTTTAGGTCCCTGTGGACTCATAGTCCGTGTGGGTTCAAATCCCACCCGGCGCACTTGCTTTGGGGCCGCTTTCTTGGGGGTTTTGCTAGGGGGTTTTGCTAAGTGGGTTTTTGCTATTGCACGGCGGGCAGCGGCGCATCTTTTTTGCCTCCGCATTACCCTTTTGCCGTATAGGTTTTTGCGCTAAACCATTGAAGTCGTGCAAAAAAGACACACCGCCCCCCGCCTCACCGTGGAACCCGCTGGCTTGTGGCCGTTGAGTTTGAAACCGCTAGGTGGCGGGGAGTTTTTTCTGCAGCTCGCGGAAGGCTTGGCCTCTTGCACTGATGGCGTTTTTTTCGGTGTTGGTCATCTCGGCCAATGTGCGGTTGTCGCTATCTGTGGGGATGAAGATTGGGTCGAAGCCGAAGCCGTTGGTGCCTCGGGGGGCTGTGGCGATGACGCCTTCTACTATGCCTTCGGCTATGACTTCTTTGCCGTCGGGCCAGCGGGCTAGGGCTATGGTTTTGAAGCGGGCTGTTCTGGCGGTTGCTGGTGTTTCTTGCAGTCGTTCTAGGAGCAGCGCAACATTTTGTGCATAGGTGGCGTTTTCGCCGGCGAATCTTGCTGAGCGCACGCCCGGCTCACCGTCCAGTGCATCTACTTCCAAGCCTGTGTCGTCAGCGATGGCTGGCAACCCTGATGCTTCAGCCACGCAGACTGCTTTAATGCGAGCATTGCCTTCCAAAGTAGCTGCATTCTCTTCCGGCTCCGCCAACCCCTCCGGCCGAGGCAGCAGTTCAATCCCATCGCCCAAAATAGCAACTATCTCCCGCAGCTTGTCAGGATTCCCAGTCGCCGATACAAATATTCCCACATCTCCTCCTGTTCCCATCCCGATTTGCCCCTTCTATCAAGCTCCAAGGTAAGGCGGGGGACGGCGTGTCTTTTTTAGGCGAGTTCGCTTGCGTGTCTGAGCATAAAAAAGATGCGCCGTTGCCCGCCGTTGAGTTAGCAACAAACTTCAAAGCCAAACAACTCATCCCCACCCAGGCGACAAACTCTCCAAGAGATACGCCCTCTGCGCTTCAATAATCTGAGCAACCCCTGCCTCTCCCAAAGCCAGCATCTCCTGCAGCTGCTGCGAACTGAAAGTCGCGCCCTCAGCTGTGCCTTGCACTTCTATGAACTTGCCCGATTCCGCCATCACCAAGTTCATGTCCACATCGGCAACGGAGTCTTCCGAGTATGGCAAATCCAGCACAGCCTCTCCTTTCACAACCCCCACCGACACGGCCGCGCAAAGCTCCCGCAACGGATGCGCCGTCATCATGCCTTTGCCCACCAGTCGCGTGCCCGCGTCGTGCAGGGCTAGGCAAGCTCCCGAGATGGCAGCGGTGCGCGTGCCCCCGTCTGCCTGAAGCACATCGCAATCCACATACAGCGAGCACTCCCCCATGCCCGAAAGATTGCTCACAGCCCGCAGGCTACGCCCGATGAGGCGTTGTATCTCCTGAGTGCGCCCCTTGAGCCTGCCTTTCGCAGCCTCCCGCGAAACCCGCTCAGGCGTGGAGCCAGGCAGCAGCGAATATTCCGATGTGATCCACCCCCCGCCGCTCCCTCGCAACCAAGGCGGCACCCTGTCTTCAAAAGACACGGTGCACAAAACCCTAGTGCTCCCATAACACGCCAGCACCGACCCCGGCGTCATCCTCGTGTAGTCGCGCAAAAACAAAACCTTGCGCATCTCGCCGTTCTCCCGCCCGTCTGGTCTTGCAGTCATTTGCCTCTCCAAAAACTCAGTTAAGCTATGCCACTCAAATGAACTTTAGGCGCAAGGGCCTCGGCGAGGTCTACATGCTCAATGGGCAGGCCGAGCAAGTCACGCCCTACCGCCTTAAAACAATCCGCCTCTCCCGAAACGAGCCAGCGGTGCTCTGTGCCGTCAATCTCCTTGCCGTCAATCTCTCTGTCGGGCGATTCAGACAGACCCGACCTCTCCAACTCTCGGCGCACGGCGGCGGCAGTCGCTTCTGCTGACGACACCAGCTCTACTTCTGCGCCGAGCACATCTGTGATGACGCCGGCCAAAAACGGAAAGTGCGAGCAGCCCAGCAGCAGCTTCTCAACCTGTGCTTCCCGCAGCGGTGCCAGCAGTTCTTCGGCTAAAGCTCTCAGCTCTGCGCTGTCTGCGTCTCCCCGCTCGGCGAACTCCACAAAACCGGGGCAGGCTACAAAGCTGAGCTCCAAAGCTCGCCCGTTGACTTGCCCATTCGCCCGCGCCAAAGCCTCGCCTAAAGCACGCTGGTATGAGCCCGAGGCAATAGTGGTCTCGGTGGCGATGACGCCTGCTCTTCTGCAGCCTTTCTCGGCGGCATCAATCAGAGCTTGCGCGCCCGGCGTCAGAATCTCTACTATCGGGACGCTCTCTGCTTGCTGCAGATATCCTGCATCCAAGCCTTCGTGCTCGCCTTCGTCCCAGATGCTTCTCAGCACAGATGCCGTAGTGTTGCATGCCACCACCAGCATTTTCGCATTGAATTCTTCCACGAGGCAGCGCGCCACTCTTCCGGCGTCTTCCAAGACCTGCTCCGGCGGATGGCTGCCGTAGGGCGCACGGGCGGTGTCGCCGATATAGACGATCGGCTCGTTCGGCAAGAGATCAATGACCGCACGGGCGACCGTCAAGCCGCCTACCCCGCTGTCAAAAATCCCGATTGGCTTCATCTCTTCCTACTTTAATTGCCATGTGCTGCTTCATCGGAATTCATCCGAAGTTCACGCTTTCCTCGGATGCGCGTCATATCCATGTGCTATACTCGGTTGCATGAATACCAAAACAACATCACGCTCTGCCTTCCGAGGCAAGAGACTCATATCCATTTTCGCTGCCGCCGCGCTGCTCGCATCCATTGCTGTGGTGGCGCAGTCGGCACATGCCCAGCAATCCAGTTCGGAAGCTTCCGAACCGGCTTTCACGCTTACGATTCTTCACAACAACGACGGCGAATCCAAGCTCCTTCCCAACGAGGAGTCGGGCTTTCCCGGCATCGCGAGATTCGTGACGGCGATGAAGAACCTGAAAACGGCTTCGGCCGGTGCCGAGATCACCAGCCTGTGCAGCGCAGGAGAAGCTGCGTTTGAGTGCTCGCCTGCGAGTGCCACAGTCGACGGGGTGATCACTTTGACCTCTGGCGACAACTTCCTTGCCTCCAAAGAGTTCAACACGAGCATCAGCAGAAACGAAGCCGACGACTCTCGCTATTACGATGCGATTGCTCTGAGCGGCATCTACGATGCTCTGGCTCTAGGCAACCACGACTTCGACTTCGGCCCGGATGTGACAGCCACATTCATCAACGGGTTTGACCCGGCGGTGCCGTTCTTGTCGGCCAACATTGATTACTCCGAAGAACCCGCTCTTGTGGCCGCTGCTGAAAACGGACGCTTGGCGAAGAGCACTGTCATTGAATACGGCGATGTGTCCGTAGGCGTGATAGGAGCGGTGACTCCTCAGCTGCCCAACATTTCCAGCCCTCGCAATGTGGTGGTTTCGGATGTTCTGGAAGCTGTGAATGCCGAAGCCGCCAGGCTTGAAGGCGATGGCGTGAACATCATAATTCTGGTGAGCCACCTGCAGTCGGTGAACGAAGACCTTGACCTCATCGCCACCGAGTCCGGTGACGGACCTCAACTGAGCGGAGTGGACATCGTCATAGCCGGCGGCGGAGACGAGCTGCTGAGCAACGACGACAGCACTTGTTTGCCGGACGAGCAGGCTTTCGGGAACTACCCGATGTCGCGCAATGACGCCGACGGCAACCCTGTGTATGTCATCACCGCGCCGGGAGGCTACCGCTGCATCGGGCAGCTGACAGCCGGGTTTGACGCCGACGGCAAAGCCATCGGAGTCACTGGGCGAAGCATCGCTGTGGCTTTGGACGAGACGCCTGACGCGGATGTGCAGTCGTCTGTGGTTGAGCCTCTGCAGGCCGCGCTGAGCGAGCTTGAGGCCAATGTCATAGCTCAAAGCGCAGTCGATCTCAACGGCGTGCGCGCTTCGGTGCGAACTGGCGAGACCAATGTCGGCAACCTCATGGCAGATGCCACTCTCTGGAACGCCAGGCGTCTGGCTGAAGCCTACGGCGCGCCTGCGGCGCATGTGGGGCTGCAGAACGGCGGCGGCATCCGCAACGACTCGGTAATTCCTGCCGGGGATGTCACCCTGAGCGACACCTTTGACATGGCGCCTTTCTCCAACTTCATCGTCGTGCTGGAAGTGCCTCGCGAGACTTTCCATGTGATGCTGGAACAAGCGGTTGACGGACTGCCCGGAGCCAGAGGCCAGTTCGCTCAGCTTGCCGGCGTGAAGATCGTGATAGATCCCTCAGCCGATGCCCGTGAGATAGATCGCGAAGGCGATTGCTCGCTCACAGGCAACGCAGGCAGCCGCTTGATCAGCGCAACCTTGGACGACGGCACCGAGATAGTGAAAGACGGAGCAGTAGTACCCGGCGATCCTGTGGTGCTGGCCACCATCAACTTCTTGGCAAACGGCGGCGACTGCTACCCGCTGGGCGACATAGAAGCCACCAGCCTAGGTCTCACCTACCAAGCATCGCTTGCCCAGTACATAACCGACGAGCTAGACGGCCAAATCACCGCTGATGCCTACCCCGCCGACGGCGAAGGCCGCATAGTGCAAATGGCAGCCGAAGAGCCCGCCACTGCTCCCTCTGATGAAGGCAAAACAGGCTAAACCTTCCGCCCCCCAAAAATCAGAAGTAGATAATCTTCTCAGCGTTTGCGACCGCCTCGTCCAGCGGGGCGGTCCAGGCGTTGCTTGAAAGATACTTCCACCCGCCGTCGCAGACGATGAAAACGATGCAGCCTTCGTCTATCTTCTCTGCCACCTTCAAAGCCCCCGCCAACGCGGCCCCAGACGAAATGCCGACAAACAGCCCCGCCTCGTCTGCCAGCCGCCTCACTCCGATAAGCGAATCCCGGGGCCGCACGATGCTTTTGCCGTCCAGCAGATCTATGCCGCTCCAGTTCTCAAAAATGGGTGGTATGTATCCGTCATCTATGCTGCGCAGCCCTTGCACCAGCTCCCCCGCTGGAGGCTCCACAGCGTAAATTCGCACTTCCGGCCGTTGCTTCTTGAGATATGTCCCCACCCCCATGAGCGTGCCGCTGGTGCCCAAGCCTGCCACGAAATGCGTTATGTCGGGGCAGTCGCGCAATATCTCTGGGCCTGTGGTTTCAAAGTGGCAACGAGGGTTGGCATCATTTTCGTATTGATACAGAAAAACCCAGTCGGGATTTTCTTCGGCGATTTTCCGCGCCATCCGCACCGCCCCGTTGGAGCCTTCCTCGCCGGGCGAAAGTATGATCTCAGCGCCGAAAACCTCCAGCAGCTGCCGCCTCTCCACCGACACATTCGCGGGCAGCACGATCTTGAGCTTGTATCCGCGAATTCGCGCAATCATCGCCAAAGCGATGCCAGTGTTGCCAGATGACGGCTCCAAGATCGTGTCGCCAGCCTGAAGCCTGCCGCTGGCTTCGGCATCCAGGATCATGGCTTTGGCGATTCTGTCTTTCACCGAGCCGGCAGGATTGTCGCTTTCCAGCTTGGCGAATATCTTCACTTCAGGCTTAGGGCTGAGCTGGCTCACATCCACCAACGGCGTGTTGCCGATGAGATCGAGCACTGAACTGTGAGCGGACATCACTTACCGCCTCCAGTTTCGCCGCCCCCGGTTCCGCTGACCCCGGTATCGCTGCCTTCGGGGTTGCGGCCTTCAGAAACTCTGGCTTCTGAGCTGCTGTTCTCGCCATTGCCTGTGCCGCCGATGACGACCACTTCTTCTTCGGTGATTTCGCCGTCTTTGATTTTGAAACTGCGCAGATATGGCTCTTCATGCTCCAACGAGACGATGATGAAGTGCATCATGCCGAAAGGGTCGAACCTTGAAGCATCGGCCACATCGGTGGGCGAAGGATAGGCAGTCGTGTGAGTGTGCGAATGCATGACTCCGATGATTTCCAGCCCGGCTTCTTCGGCTCGGATTTCCACATCAAGATTCTCTTTGCCGTCAAGCTGGTAGATCATCTGGGAGGCCGCAGCATTCTTCATCGGATAGAACCGGCATATCTCAGCCGACCCCGGCTCGGCCGCGAACAGCCCGCAAGCTTCGTATGGAAGCCCCGCTACCGCATGAGCCACCATCTCTTCACGGATGGGCAACGGGATTTTCAGCACTTTTCCAAGTCTAACGGCTAGGTCATTTTTGCCCCATTTCATACCAAAAGGATTTCTGATGGCAAAGAGATTCCCCGTAGCCTGAAGAGATGGCTAGCAAACCTTCGGCTGTCGCCACCAACCGCCGCGCCAGACGAGACTTCGATCTGCTGGAAACCTTGGAAGCAGGCATCGTGCTGGCAGGCAGCGAAGTCAAATCTCTGCGAGGCGGCAAAGCTCAGATCGCCGAAGCATACGCGCGCATCAGCCGTGGCGAAGCTTGGCTGCTAGGGATGCACATTCCCCCCTACCCCCAAGCTGGCACTGCCTTCAGCCACGAGCCTGAACGCCCCCGCAAGCTCTTGCTTCACCGCAAAGAGATAGAAAAACTCCAGCGCAGCTTGGATACCCAGCCTCTCACGCTCATTCCCTTGTCGCTGTATTTTTCTGGCAGGAATGCCAAAGTCTCGCTGGCTCTGGCCCGCCGCAAGCAGAAACAAGACAAACGCCGCCAAATTGACGAAAGAGATGCTGCTAGAGAAGCAAGGTCAGCTAGTTGACAACATCTTGGTGCCTCACACAGCAGCAGCCTCTAGCCCAAGCTCTTTCAGCAAATGCTGTTCGGCGACAACACTTTGTCAACCAGAATTCCCTCTCAGCCGTCTATAATGAATTCAGAACCTTGACATGGGGCTGAACGGTTTCGACGCCGGGACTGACAGCTGTGATGCGCGACCAGAGTTGCTCAGACTCTCTAAACAGGGCACCACAATACACGGCAATCGCAATGCCGAATTCGCTATGGCAGCCTGACCCTTAGGGGCCAGTTGAAATAGCACACTGCGACCCGCCACGGCGGGCACGCGGGGCCAAGACCTCACCGCCTAGCAACAGAAGTGAGGACGGACAGCAGGGAAAGACCGCTGACAGCAGGCAAAGACCGCTGGCGCCAGAGAAAGAACTGGAGGTGGCTGCATAGCCATCTGACCCAGCAGACTCCTGACCTCAAAGGAGAAACTGGGAATGGTCGTATCGCACACATCCATCACTCGACGGACGGGGGTTCGATTCCCCCCAGCTCCACTCTTGTCGCCCAAATACACTGCTCCCCCCCCTAGCTCCGTTACTGTCTTTAACCGCGACCCTCTCCTGACAGCCAGCGTGTGCACTTCCCTATTCCTCCCCCCTAGCTCCGTTGCTGTCTTCCACCCCCTATCCAGACAGTTCGCACAGGATTTTCTGGCATAGAGCGGGCAACCTCCCCCCAAGGCTCATGCAGCAAGCAAAGATCAGCCGCCATGCCTTCGCTGACTCGGCGTGGTTTGCCGCCGGGATCGTCAAGCGGGCTGAGAAACAAATCTCTAGCATGAACATCTGAGATTTTTTCCTGCGGAGAGATCACTTGACCACCATGCTGGGTTTCTCGCCTCACAGCAGCCCACATCGCAAGCCAAGGATTCGACTTCCCGAAGGGTGCATCCGTGCCGCCTGCCATTCGCAGCCCGGCATCCAAGAACCCCTGACAGCGATAAAGCCATTGCAAGTCTTCGCTCTCTACTTCATTCAGATAGCGGTCGCCCCGTTCGGCGATGAAATGAGGCTGCACCACCACTCGCACTTTGTGCCTCTGAAGCTCTGCCACGAGTTCAGGCGGCGCAACGCTGGCATGTTCTACCCTGTCGCCCTCCAAGCTGCCAACATCATCCAGCACGGCGATAAGCAAAGCAAGCGAGGCGCGGGTTACCGAATGCACCGCCACCGGACGCCCTGCCTCGTGAGCAGCCCGCACCTCGTCTGCCACTTCAGAGAAAGCGGGCAGCGCGTGGTCGGAAAGGATGATCTTGTGTGGGCCGAAAGAGACATGCGGCATCGGCATCTCAGTTGAAGCTGCTTCGGCTGAAATTGCTGGAGTTGACTGGGTTGAGCTGTTTTTCGGCGGAGACGCGTCAGCAATCATGCGCTCGACCGAAGGCATCAATGCCAATCGCTGGGAAATCACTCCCGCCTCTGCCATATTTCTGAAAAAGCCGACTTCGGCATCGCCGTAGCCAGGCGTGGCATCAGTCACTCCTGTAACCCCGAAGCTTGAAAGCATGATGCCGACTTCGGTCAATCCTTTTGCCATCTGTGAATCTCCAGAAGAAGCCGTCGTCTCAGAAGCCGCCGCATGGGGTTCTGCATCATGAGATTCTGGCGGGCCAAGACCGCTTCGGAGCAGTTCGTCTTCGCGGAAAAGACGGCCTGTCGTCCTTCCAGCCTCATCAAGTTCGGCACCAGGCGTAGTTTCGGATATTCCCAGAAGTTCCATGCCCAAAGTATTGAACATCCACATGGCCCCGCTGGCGTGTTGGATGCGCAGCGGGCGATTTCGCACTATCTCGTCCAAGTCGTGTTTCGTGAGATCCCCAGCCGCCGACTCGTGATAGCCGACAGCACGAATCCAGCTTTCGTCTGTTCTTCGGTCAGCCGCATCGTCTGCCGATGCACGAATACGACTTCGCAACTGCCCCTCATCAGCAACCTGGCTGACATCCACCGACCGCAGCGACTCTGCTAACGAAAGCAGGTGGATGTGATGGTCGTGAAGACCTGGAAGTAATGCGCCCCCCTCGGCGTCAATGATTTCGTCAAGTTGCCCCCCTCTGAAAGTTGAGCCTTCAGCCGAGGCAATAGCCGACATGACCTCCGTTGCCTCGCGTGGAACTGAGGCAGCAGTTGAGACGGTTCTCTCAGAGGCATCCCTGGGAGAAGACATCCAAGCCACTCGCCCACCCGCCAGCAGCACATCTTGAAGCTGCCCGGTCTCTTGCTCTGCAAGCGTCTCGGCATTGAGAATGAGAACCCCCACCTAGTCCTCCTCGCAGAAAAACGCTGCTGAATCAACCATGGAGATGTCAAGAAATCCTGGGCTTCCGCTCAGCCACTGCTCCATCACAGTAGCAGCAGCCGTCACCCCCGTCAGAGGGTCGGCTATAGCATCGCCGATAAAACACGGTAATGTTCTCTTGCTGCTTTCGCGACTTCTTTTACGCTCAGACAATTCGCCTTTGCTCTCATCACCTTTGCTCCCACCATCTTCGCTTTCAAAATAATCCGCAGCATCGCTACCAGCGAGCTCTGCTTCTTGAAACGATTTCTCTGCGCAACCAACCAATCCACCTGCTGCTGCTGCTGCATCGTCTCCGAAAGCTACCTTGTGCCCCTGCTCCCAGCCATAACCTGTGATTCCTGCCCAGATGACATCGCTCTGACTCACCACCTCACGCGGATCAATGCCCATCTGCTCCAAAGCCCTAGGGCGACATGAAGTGATCACGATGTCGGCATTTTGAAGCAGACCCAGCAACTCCGCCCGCCCTTCGGAAGCATCAAACCCGATGCTGCGATGCCGTTTTTGGCCGTTCAGCAGCTCATAGAACTCCGGCAAGCCGAGCCTTGCCCCATCAGGGCGACTAGAGCTTTCCACCTTCACCACTTGCGCTCCCGCTCGTGCCAGCAAATCACCGCACAGCGGCCCAGCCCACATCACAGACAGATCCACGACCTTGGCATCACGCAACGACCGTCCAGTTTGAGGAAGCGGAGGCAAAGAACCAGACCCGCTGCTTCCCACTTCGGCAACAGCCAGACCCAACTCCCCAGCCGCGCAAACTAAATCCTCTGTCGGCAGGCGAGCCACAGTTGATTCCAATGGTTGCCATGCCGTCTCACCCATAAGCACTGCCTCATACCCTCCGACATCATCCCGCCCGACCCCATCCCATCGCAGCCCGAGCATCCCGAACAATGCAGGCAGCATTTGCCAATCGTCATCGCGTGGAAGGTTGACTGCCACCACCCCGTCAGCCGAAAACATCATCTTGCAAGCCCCGCCCAGCGACACAGACGAACGCCTGTGCCAAACCTCTTCCGCCGACACTCCCGCTAGCACCGCCCGCTCCGTGAGCAAGCTCTTGCCATCACCCCTCCGCTCTTGCCCGCCTTCGCAGCCGACCCGTCTCTTGAAAGCCTTCAGCGTGCTTTCACAGTCTGCGCACATTTCACCAAGTCGGCAAAGCCGCTCAATCTTCTCTTGCCAACGCCTCCAAGAGAACCCAGCAGCTGCGCCGCCTCTGTCTGTCATCGCGCCTGCCTCGTCTGCCTTCGCGCCTGCCCCGTCTGAAATCGTGCTCTGCCTGCTAGCATCGTCTATCGCATTTTCGTTCATAGTCGCTACCCTTATTTTGCGGGTTGTTATTCCAGTCTTGCCACATCTCATCGTTTTGACAGCAAACTAAAATTGAAATAACGGAGGTTCAGATGCAACTATCACCAGGCAACAGACTAAAGAGCGGCACATGCTCCACTGAGATTATCATCGTGAAGGCACCCGCTGAAGAAACAGTCATCACCTGTGGCGGCTCGCCGATGGGGATCCCCGGCGAAGAGACTGAAGCCGCCATCTCGCCTGAAGCCAGCGAAGGCACCCAGCTGGGCAAGCGTTATGTGAATGAAGACGAAACGCTGGAAGTGCTCTGCACCAAGTCGGGCGACGGCAGCCTAGGCATCGGCGACTCGCTTCTAGCCGTGAAAGAAGCCAAGCCGCTGCCAGCTTCGGACTGACCTGACAAGCAAGGCACCTTCGCGACTGAACCGACAGCCGACCGCTCAAACCGCAGTTCAGACAATACTCTAAGCAGACCAGCCGCCCATTTGAGAAACCATCGGAGAGCGTCAAACCATGAACATCGTCACCCTGCTGGACATGGCCAAGAACTGCTTCCCCGACCGGGTCGCGCTCACCAACGGCAACCGACATTTCACCTATGAAGACCTCTACAACCTCTCCGCCTCAGCAGCAGCGCATATTCGCCAATCCGAAGCCGAAAACATAAGCCTCTTGGATGTGGCATCGCCCGCGATGCCTGTCGCGCTCTTCGGCTCGGTGTGGGCGGGCAAGCCCTTCGCTCCTCTTAACTACCGTCTTTCGCCTTCCGACCTTGCCAGCCTCGTTGAGAAAATTTCCCCAGCCATCGTCTTCTGCGGAGCCGACTATCACGAAAACATCGCCCCCGAACATCGCACAAGCTGCGACGAGCTGCTTGCGGCAGAGACTGCATCCGAAGACTCAGACCCTCAAAACGCCGCAGCTGCCCCAGATTTCCAAAACGCCGCCGCAGCCGCCGAGCAAGACTGGCCGTCCGACCCCGAAGACACCGCCATCCTGCTTTTCACCTCTGGCACAACCGGAGGCCCCAAGGTGGCTATTCTGCGCCATCGCAATCTCGTCTCTTATGTGCTTGGCAGCGTGGAGTTCATGAGCGCAGGCCCTGAAGAAGCAGTGCTCACCTCAGTTCCGCCCTACCACATAGCAGCCATGGCCAACCTGCTCAGCTCCGTCTATGCCGGCAGGCGCATCGTCCAGCTCCCCAACTTTGACGCCGACGCTTGGATTGATCTGGTAGCACAAGAAAGCGTGACCCACGCCATGGTCGTGCCCACCATGCTCTCCCGCATCGCCGACCGATTAGAGACACGGCGCGACGAGCTTCTGAGCCTCGCATCGGTGGCATACGGCGGCGGCAAGACTTCACGCCCAGTGGTGGAGAAAATCTTGGAACTGCTGCCCCACACCGACTTTGTGAACGCCTACGGCCTCACCGAGACGAGTTCCACAGTGGCCGTGCTCGGCCCCGATGAGCACCGCGAAGCCATAGCCAGCGACAAGCCTCTCATCCGCGCCCGCTTAGGTTCAGCTGGCATCCCCCTGCCGACCATGGAGGTTTCCATCCGAGACGATCACGGCAAAGAGGTCTGCGCCGGCACGAGCGGCGAAATCTGGCTGCGAGGCGATCAAGTCTCAGGCGAATACAAAGGCCGCAAAAGCCAGCTCACCCCCGACGGCTGGTTCCGCACCAATGACGGCGGCCATTTCGACATAGACGGCTACCTCTTCATTGAAGGCCGCCTTGACGATGTGATCATTCGCGGCGGCGAAAACATCTCCCCCGGCGAAATAGAAGACGCCCTTCTGGAGCACACAGCCGTAGCAGACGCAGGCGTGGTAGGAGTGCCCGACATGGAATGGGGCGAGAAGATCGCAGCGATCGTGGTGCTTAGAGAAGGCGAAACGGCCACAGAAAACGAGCTAATAGAGTATGTCCGCTCGCAGTTACGGTCGCAGAAATCCCCCGACTTCGTGTTCTTCAAAGACGAACTCCCCTACAACCCCACAGGCAAACTCCTGCGCAAAGAACTGCGAGCCGAGCTTCAAGAAGCAAACGCTTAGGGATTTGACCATACTCTCCCACCCCAGCGAGCAGGGCTTAACCCGCTGGAGATAATCGGTTTCCAAGATGTCTGCGCCATAAGGTGAGAATTGATGACGACTCCCCTAGTGCTCACCTCAGCAGAAGAACTTCGGGATTTTCTGGCGAACCCCCACGCCCACGAGGATCTGGACGAGCCTATCTTGGTGCTTGAGCTAGCCGAGCCGATTAGCAGGAATATCCCAGAAGCTGAAAGCAAGCTAGGCGGTGATCAAAAAGACCAAGCCAGCATCGCCGAATCACTACTAGCCTTGCCCGCCGTCACCGTACTGCTCACAGAAGAGGCAGAGAAAATCACAGATGAACTAGCTTCAGCCAAAAAGACAGGCTCTCCCGCGAACACCGCTTTTCTGCGACATTTCGACATAATCACAGACAACGCCACAGGCGACCTAGACGACATCACTGAAACCGTCATCGCCTCACCGCAAGCTTCGGTTTCGTTAGTGCAGCTCCTACGAGCAGGCGAAACAATGAATGTGCGTGACGCTCTCATGGCAGAGTCGTGGGTCTATTCAATGCTGCAAAGCGGAAATGTCTTCCAGAACTGGCTACGGACCGAGCAACCAGAGAAGGGAGAGGAGACAAAGGCAAACCAGCCTGCAGTGCTGGAAGACGACAACCCCGCAGTGCTGATAGACCACAGCGACAACACCCTGCGCCTCACCCTCAACCGCCCAGAGCGGCGCAACGCCTTCAGCGCGGAAATGCGCGACCGCCTAGTAGAAGCCCTCCGCGCCGCCAACCCCGCTCCCCCCGCAGGCGGCATCGTCCTAACCGGAGCAGGCGAAGCATTCTGCTCAGGCGGAGACCTAAACGAGTTCGGCACCACCCCCGACCCCGCCACAGCCCACATAGTAAGATCGCTCCGAAGCGCAGCCTGGGAAATGCACCAATTGCGCGATCACATCAGCGTAAACCTCCACGGAGCCTGCGTAGGCGCCGGCATAGAACTCCCAGCCTTCACCAACAACATAACCTCAACCCCAGACGCCTTCTTCTGGCTCCCCGAAGTCCGCTACGGCCTAGTCCCAGGCGCCGGCGGCACCGCCAGCCTCCCCCGCCGCATAGGCCGCCACCGCACAGCTTCACTAGCCCTAACCAACCGCCGCCTACACCCCCCCACCGCCCTGAAGTGGGGATTAATAGACGCCATAAAAGTCACACCCTAACCCACTGGCGCCCAGCTGCATTGCTAAGGTAGATGCCCATGAAGAGACCGTCCCCTACAACTTTTCTCGCCTTTTGCCTGCTGATCTTGACAGCTCTGCTAGCCGCAAGCTGCGCCAGCGACTCCGACAGCACAGACACGGACAACCCAGACACTCCTTTTGAAGCTTCAGAAACCCCTCGAACCGCTCGTCCCGTCCTATTTGCCGACCAGAACTCAAATAGCGAAAACGCAGACGGCTTACCCGTTTTCGCCGAACCCAAAACACCCGACAATATAGCCGCAGCCATCGCCGCAGGCGGCAGGCATTCTTGCGCGCTCCGCCAAGGCGGCACCATATCCTGCTGGGGCCACAACCGCTACGGCCAGCTAGGCGACGGCACCAGAGATGATTCTTCGGTGCCTGTGCATGTCACGAACATCACAGACGCCACAGCCATCACCACAGGAGGCTCGCATTCTTGCGCGCTCCACCAAGGCGGCACCATATCCTGCTGGGGCCACAACCGCTACGGCCAGCTAGGCGACGGCACCAGAGATGATTCTTCGGTGCCTGTGCAGGTCGCGAACATCACAGACGCCACAGCCATCGCAACAGGAGGCTGGGGGCATTCTTGCGCGCTCCACCAAGGCGGCACCATATCCTGCTGGGGCAGCAACCTCTGGGGCCGGCTAGGCGACGGCACCAGAGATGATTCTTCGGTGCCTGTGCAGGTCGCGAACATCACAGACGCCACAGCTATCGCAACAGGAGACTCGCATTCTTGCGCGCTCCACCAAGGCGGCACCATATCCTGCTGGGGCAGCAACCTCTGGGGCCAGCTAGGCGACGGCACCAGAGATGATTCTTCGGTGCCTGCGCAGGTCACGAACATCACAGACGCCACAACAATCGCCACAGGCGGCAGGCATTCTTGCGCGCTCCACCAAGGCGGCACCATATCCTGCTGGGGCAGCAACGAATTCGGCCAGCTAGGCGACGGCACCAGAGATGATTCTTCGGTGCCTGTGCATGTCGCGAACATCACAGACGCCACAGCCATCACCACAGGAGGCTCGCATTCTTGCGCGCTCCACCAAGGCGACACCATATCCTGCTGGGGCCACAACTACTACGGCCAGCTAGGCGACGGCACCAGAGATGATTCTTCGGTGCCTGCGCAGGTCGCAGACATCACAGATGCCACAGCCATCGCCACAGGCAGCAGTTTTGATCCCGATCATTCTTGCGCGCTCCGCCAAGGCGACACCATATCCTGCTGGGGCCACAACCGCTACGGCCAGCTAGGCGACGGCACCAGAGATTATTCTTCGGTGCCTGTGCAGGTCGCAGACATCACAGACGCCACAGCCATCACCACAGGAGGCTCGCATTCTTGCGCGCTCCGCCAAGGCGACACCATATCCTGCTGGGGCCACAACCGCTACGGCCAGCTAGGCGACGGCACCAGAGATTATTCTTTGGTGCCTGTGCAGGTCGCAGACATCACAGACGCCACAGCCATCGCAATAGGAGGCTCGCTTTCTTGCGCGCTCCGCCAAAGCGGCACCATATCCTGCTGGGGCAGCAACGAATTCGGCCAGCTAGGCGACGGCACCAGAGATGATTCTTCGGTGCCTGCGCAGGTCACGAACATCACAGACGCCACAGCCATCACCACAGGCGACGTGCATTCTTGCGCGCTCCACCAAGGCGACACCATATCCTGCTGGGGCAGCAACGAATACGGCCAGCTAGGCAACGGCACCAGAGATGATTCTTCGGTGCCTGCGCAGGTCGCGAACATCACAGACGCCACAGCCATCACCACAGGCTGGAGGCATTCTTGCGCGCTCCGCCAAGGCGGCACCATATCCTGCTGGGGCAGCAACGAATTCGGCCAGCTAGGCAACGGCACCAGAGATGATTCTTCGGTGCCTGCGCAGGTCGCGAACATCACAGACGCCACAGCCATCACCACAGGCTGGAGGCATTCTTGCGCGCTCCGCCAAGGCGGCACCATATCCTGCTGGGGCAGCAACGAATTCGGCCAGCTAGGCAACGGCACCAGAGATGATTCTTTGGTGCCTGTGGGGGTCGCGAACATCACAGACGCCACAGCCATCACCACAGGCTCAGCGCTTTCTTGCGCGCTCCGCCAAGGCGGCAGCATATCCTGCTGGGGCGCAAACTTGGCCGGCCAGCTAGGCGATGGCATCAGAGATTATTCTTTGGTGCCTGTGCAGGTCGCAGACATCACAGACGCCACAGCCATCGCAACAGGAGGCTGGGGGCATTCTTGCGCGCTCCACCAAGGCGGCACCATATCCTGCTGGGGCAGCAACGAATTCGGCCAGCTAGGCAACGGAACCCAAGATGATTCTTCGGTGCCTGCGCAGGTCGCGAACATCACAGACGCCACAGCCATCACCACAGGCTCGGAGCATTCTTGCGCGCTCCACCAAGGCGGCACCATATCCTGCTGGGGCAGCAACGAATACGGCCTGCTAGGCGACGGAAAGTGGCAACTTTTGCGGTTTGTTGTCGGCTTCGGGGGCTGATTTATATCCAGGCTTGTACTTATCAACTCAGAGATCTGCTTCTCATTTGCCCTGAAACCCAATCACTTCCTCCCACGCCGAACCCGCTTAACCCCAACCACCCGATGCCGCCCCCGACTTTGCCGCCGTTCTCGTTCCTCCCGCTCCTCACTCTGCCGAGCCAGCTCCTCCCAAAGCCGCTGATACCGCGCCAGCCGATCCGCTGAAATCCCCTCCTCTTCCACCGCCTCAGCCACAGCACACCCAGGCTCCACCCGATGCGAACAGTCCCTGAACCGACACCCCTCAGCCAACTCCGCAATATCCCCGAAAACTTCGTCCAACGCAGCATCAGCAGCCCAAAGCCCCACAGCCCTAAGTCCCGGAGTGTCAATGATGACTCCGCCCCCCGGTAAGGGATAAAGGTCTCGCACCACAGTCACATGCCGCCCTCCGTGCTTGCCGACAGATCCGATCCTGATGTCGGCCCCGTCTATCTCCGCTACCACTTCTCCGTCTTCCAAAAGCGCAGCCGTGATGCTGGATTTGCCCGCGCCCGACACCCCGACCAGCACGCCCGTCTCCTGACTGCCGATGTGCTGACGCAATTCCGCCAGCCCTCTGTGCTCGTCAGAATCCCCCACCACGCTGGTTACCACCACGGGCAAGTCGGCAGCCAAATCCTCTACCGCCCCTTTTGCCTGCGCCAGTTCCTGCTCGCCGCACAGGTCGGCCTTATGCAAAGCAACCACCGCCCGTGCGCCGCTGTCGGCAGCCAGCACTAAAAACCGCTCGATCTGGGCAGGGCTGAGTTCGCGATCCATCCCGTGCACCACCACCACCGCATCTACATTTGCCACTATCGTCTGCTCCACCACATCCACAGAAGGGTCTCGCCTCACTATGGCCGTGCGCCGCTCCAGCACGAGATCCACAACCCAGCCCACCTCTTCGTCTTCGCTCACCAGCACCCAATCGCCGGTGGCGGGGGCCACGACCTTCTGCGACCTCAGCGAATCCGATGCCGCCGTGATCTGCTCGCCGCCGGCGAACACCGAGCACGCTCCCCGATCCACTCGGCCGACCCGACCCGGCCGGCTCTGAAGAAGCTGTGGAGCGGCGCGACAGGCAGCAGCCGTCTGTTCAGCCCATCCTTCGTCCCAGCCGTATTGCTCTAAAGACTCCATAAAAACTTTTCTCGCATTCCCTGCCAGTATTTTGGCAGGTGACTAGCATCAATGATGCTCCTAGTGTAAATTCAGGTTTTACCCCAAAAGGTTCCCATCATGTCTGAAGCTTCGTCCAACTCCTCCAATACTGGCAATACCACTGCCGACAGCACCGCTGACGACACCGCGCCTATCCCCAAGATCGTCTGGTGGGCTGCGGCTGCCTACGGCTTGCTCGCAGCAGGAGCTGCCCTCACCGTAAGCGAAATTTTCGCCGCAGCCGCCTTGAGCGTGCCTTCGCTGGTGGTGGCAGTGGGCGACCAAGTAATAGACAGCTCGTGGATGCCGATGTGGTTTGACGAATGGACGAAAAGCCTTTTTGAAGTAGAAGACGACAGCGTAACATCGGAAAGGCGCAAGAACGCTTTGATTGCCGGGGTTGTGATCACCACTCTTGTGGTGGGTGTCGTGGTCGGCTTGCTGTCTCGCCGCTCGGCAGCTGCTTCACACCGCAATGCCAATCAGCAGCCAAACGGAAATCAGCCCGAAGGCGCAGACAGCTTCGGCCAGAAGATGAAGAGCGTCTTTATGAGCATCGGGCAATGGATAAAGCAGGCATGGCAGCATCGCCATCTTTGGCTGGCGCCTCTGGTTTTCGCAGTGTTCGGAATTCTAGGCGGGCTGGCAGCCGCTGCCCGTCCGGGATCGTCGTCTGTGCTGTCGGGAGTGTCGGCTGGTTTGGCGGCTCTGGCAGGGTTCGCCGTGCTCTACATTCTTACCACCTATTTCCCCGTGTATTCCAAATCTTCTGTGGCCGGAGAAGCACGCTATGAAACAGCGTTGGGCAGCAGCCGTCGCAGGTTCATCGCCAGCGCGGGGGTCTCGGCTCTCGCACTGGGCATCGCCAACATCTTGGGAAGCGCCTTGTCTCGCAGAGTGAATGTGGAAGGCTCCCGTGAAGGCGAACTCGTGGGAGGCGCACTTGAACAAGCTCGCTCCCGAAGCACTTCGCCATCCACGACTTTAGGCGGCACTGCCAGCACTGCTGCGCCTTCTACATCCGCTCCTTCCGCAAGCCAGCCCAGCACAACCGCCACCGCAGACACAGCCTCTCCCACTACCTCCTCAACTTTGCCGCCCAATCTCAACAATGTGGATAACATAAGCCCGCTGATCACTCCGAACACCGATTTCTACCTCATAGATACTGCTCTGCAAAAGCCCGCAATCCAAGCTGAAGACTGGTCGCTTTCCGTGCAGGGCATGGTGGACAATCCAGCGACATACAGCTTCGCAGAGCTGCTGGACGGCCGCTTTTCGTTCATCCAAGAAGCTGTGACTCTCTCATGCGTGTCCAACAGGGTGGGCGGCAGGCTGGTCGGCAATGCCGTGTGGGAAGGCGTGCCTCTCAGCGAAGTGCTGGATGCTTCTGGGATTCAGGCAGGGGCAGACCAGATTTCAGGCCGTTCGGTTGACGACTGGGCCAGCGGCTTCCCCACCGAGTTAGCATACGACGGTAGGGTGGCGATGATTGCCGTGACGATGAACGGCGAGCCTCTCCCCGTGAAGCACGGCTTCCCCGCCCGCCTCGTGATCGCAGGGCTTTATGGCTATGTCTCGGCCACCAAATGGCTGAGCGAGATAAACCTCACCACCTGGGAAGGCTTCGACAGCTATTGGGTGCCGCGAGGCTGGGCTAAAGAAGGCCCCATCAAGACGCAGTCTCGCATTGATGTGCCTCGCGACAGAGCCGAGGTGCCCGTTGGCGACATGGTGGCAATCGCAGGCGTGGCGTGGGCGCCCAACAAATCCATAGACAAGGTGGAAGTGCAAGTAGGCGACAACCCATGGGTTGAAGCCGAGCTAAGCGCCGAACTGTCAACCAACTCGTGGCGACAATGGGTCTACTATTGGGAAGCTACCCCCGGCGAACACCTGATCCAAGTAAGAGCCACAGACGGCACCGGCTACACCCAAACATCCGATCGCCGCCCCCCAGCCCCCGATGGCGCCACCGGTTGGCATATGAGGACTGTAAGGGGTGTTTGATCCTTTGCTTTTTGCTATTGCAACGGCGCATCTTTTTTCAGCAAACACAACAAAAGACTAAGCCAATTCCCACAAAAACCCTTTGCACATGGCTCAAATCACCCTCCAGCAGCCGCTACTAAGAAAATAGGAAGCCCAAGGAGCAAAAGTTAGGCAGGGGACGGCATGTCTTTTTTGGCGGCATTAGCGGTTGAGCCTCAAAGCCTTCCTAGAAACCGGGTAGCTTCAAGCCAAAAAAGATGTGCCGTTGCCTGCCAGCACCCCCCCCCGCAAACTACCTCTGCTCAAACACGCTCCCTAGGCCGCCGAGCAAAGAACCCTCTCCCTTGCTTTGACCACCAGCCGAAGGCGCGGCCGCGATAATTCTGTCTGCCAATCGCGAGAACGGCAGCGATTGCAGCCATACTTTGCCGTGACCTTGCAAGGTTGCCAAGAACAAACCTTCGCCGCCTAGCACCATGGACTTCAGGTTGCCCGCCCGCTGGATGTCGTAGGTGATCTGTTCTTCAAAAGCCACTATGCAGCCGGTGTCCACCCGCAGAGTGTCGCCGTTCAGCTGCTTCTCCACGATGGTGCCGCCGGCAGAGAGGAAGACCATGCCGTCTCCTTCCAGCGACTGCAGGATGAACCCTTCGCCGCCGAAGAAACCTGCGCCTAGCTTCTTGTTGAAAGCTATGTTGAGCTTCGTGCCGAACGCTGCGCACAAGAAAGCGTCTTTCTGGCAGATGATGCGGTTGTTGTGGTCGGAAAGGTTCATCGGGATGATCTTGCCGGGGAACTCGGCTGCGAATGCCGCGATGCGCTTACCCATGCCCTCGTTGGTGAAATGCGTGAGGAAAATAGACTCCTGAGCCAGCACTCGCTTGCCCGCCGACTTCAGCTTGCCCCAAGTGCTCTGCTCAGGCTCGGATCCGTCGCCCATCTTGGTCTCAAACAGAACATCGTCTTCCAAGAACATCATCGCCCCCGCTTCGCCGATGACGGTTTCGCCCGGGTCGAGCTGGACTTCTACGAATTGAAGGTCGTCTCCGCTGATGCGATAATCAATGACATGGCTGGATATCTGGCTGTTCATGGCTTCTCTCCTTTGATGTGAAGTTTGGCTTATCCGAAAGCTCGGCCCATGCGAGAATCTGCAATAATCCGATATTAGCCGAAGGCTTGTTCGGTTTATGGGAGCACAAGCCGAAGCTTAGGGAATTCTTACCTGGGCAGTTCTTCATTTTCAAGAGTCGGGGATCCGCTGTCTGTTCACCTTGGCTGCCGTCCAGCGAACCAGCGGCGTGGGCACCACATCCAGCAGGGCTGACAGAGCTTTGTTCGCTCCGCCCGGCACGCAGAGCGGATCGCGCTTGTCTATGGCTCGCAAGGTGACTTCGGCGACCGCGTCTGCCGACATCCAAGCCCTGTCGGGAATGCCTTGCACATGCTCCAGCCCGCCGGTGCGCTCATGCAGTTCTGTGCGGGCGAGACCGGGGGCTATCGCAGACACCAGCACGCCCGTGTCTTTGAGCTCTTCGTAGAGACCTTGGCTGAAGCTAGTGACGAACGCTTTGGTGCCGCCATAGACAGCTTCGTAAGGCAGCGGCAGAAAGCCGGCGATAGAAGAAATATTGACGATGCCCCCGTGCTGTCGCTTCACCATGCCGGGCACAGCCGCTCTGGAAAGCTCCACCACTGATGTCACATTCACATCCAGCATCTGGCGCATGTCTTTCTGAGTCATCTCGCCGAAGGAGACGAACTGCCAGATGCCAGCATTGTTGACCAGCAGATCCAGCGGGTTCTCTTCAGATTTGCATCTGGCAGCCACAGCTTTGCGACCTGTTGCTTTTGAGAGATCAGCAGGCAGAACTTCCGTTCTGGTCGGCGAACGAAACGCAAAGTCTTCCAGCCGATCTTCGTTGCGCGCCACTGCCACGATGTTCATCCCCCGCTCAGCCAGCCGCTGCGCTATGCACAACCCGATACCCCCCGAAGCCCCCGTAACCAGAGCCCACCTGCCTCTGGAGATTATAGGCTTATGTGCTTCTGAAACTCGGCGGTCTCGGGCAAAACCTGCCAATCTGTCTTTAAGAGATTCACCTGCCATAAAACAATACTAACCGACTAGCAATCCGCCGCTACCCTGCAGCTCAAACTAGAAATCGGGTAGCAGGGGGACGGTGCGTCTTTTTTAGGCGAGTTCGCTTGCGTGTCTGAGCATAAAAAAGATGCGCCGTTGCCCTGCGGTTTAAATAGCAAAAGGCAACTACACCAGACTTTCCACAAATCGTTCAAGCTGCCGCAGATTCCGCACCTCATGCACCCCGTCGCAATGAGTAGCGTATTCAGAGATAATTGAGTCGCCCGTATCCCAATACGATCTCGGCTCGGGGTTCAGCCAATAAAGCTTGCGAGCTTTCTTGCGCATAGCTTTGAGCGTCCAAGCTCCCGATGCGTGATAGTTGTTGCGGGCGTCGCCCAGCACCAGCACTGTGGTTTTCGGCCCGCAAGCCCGAGCGTATTTCTCCCAAAAAGCTTCAAAGGCGTGCCCGTAGTCGGAGTGCCCGTCGACCCAGATCACATCCGACTCGGTATTGACCCGCTGGATCGCCTCGCTTATATCGTCGGCTTGTTCAAAGAACTCCGTCACCTCGTCTATGCCGTCTATGAACACGAACGAGCGAACCTTCGTGAAATGCCCGGCGATGGCATACACGAGATGCAGCGTGAAACGGGCGAAAGAGGCCACCGAGCCGCTGATGTCGGCGATGACGACTATCTCAGGTTTGGACGGGCGAGGGTAGCGGAACTTCGGCTCGGCTGGCACGCCGCCGTAGCTGAGAGAGTGGCGGATGGTGTTGCGGAAGTCCAGCGGGCCTTTGCGCCCGTGGCGGCGTTTGCGAGAGAGGCGAGCCGCCAGCTTGCGGGTGAGCGGCACGATGGCTTTGCGCACGGCTTCCATCTCTTCTCTGGTGGCGTGCATGAAATCCACATCTTCGGGCAGCGGTTTGCGCAGCGTCTTCGCCATGGCTTCCACGCCACGGTCGGCCACGAGACGGCGGCGTATCTCGGCTTCTATCTCTTTTTTGAGCTGATCCAGCCTTATTTCAAATTCGTCGCGCTCTAGGCGTTCTTCCAGCGGGGTGAGCGGCGAAAGGGCTTCTTCGCGGGCTTGCTCCATCAGCTCTTCTAAAATGTCGTCTAGCCCCAGCTTGCGCAAGGTGCGGAAGAGGTAGTAGGTGCCGCCGACGGGACGGCCGGGCTCCATGTTGGCGAAGCGCATCACGGCTTGGCGGGCGATGGCTGCGAGCATGGCTTGATCGCCGTGCAGGAGCGCTTCATAAAGCAGGTTGCGGAGCTCTTCTTCGGCTGCGGCTCCGCCTTCTGCGGACGGCATGAATTGCAGGCCGTCTGGGGGGGCTTCGCCGAGCTCGCCCCATTCTTCGGTGCCGTATTCTGGCCCTCGCATTGAGAAATACACCTCAAAGACGGTTGAGAACGCCCGCCAGTGAGCTTGATTTTTGACGAGAGTGGCACCGAGGGCGTATTTGAAAGCTTCTCTGTCTTCTATGGGGATGTGGGTTATGGCTTCCATCGCATCCAGGTTTTCCGTGAGGCTCACGGGCAGCCCGGCGGCGCGCAGCTCTGCGATGAACCCGCCCAGCAGCCCAAGCAGAGGCGGCTGCTCTGTTTTAGCTAGTTCTGCTGGGGGCAAATGTCTCTCCGTTGGCGTCTCCTGCAATGCCATCTCCGCAATATCCTGCCTCTCGGTTCTCTGCTGCTCCTGCTAGCCTGTCCTAGCTCGCCATCTTGCTAGCCCGCCATCTTGCTGCTGGGGGCAAATGTCTCTCCGTTGGCTGAGAATTCTTTGAGGGCTTTCTCTATGTCGCTGCGGTGCTTCAGCAAGATGTTGGCCGTCTCGGAGGCCACTTCTGCGTCAATGCTGGAGATGCCGAGCAGCACGAGCGTGCGCGCCCAATCCAATGTCTCCGACACTGACGGCGATTTCTTGAGATCCAGCTGGCGCACCGACCTCACGATCCGGGCCACTTGATCCGCCAGCGATTCGGTGATCTCGGGCACTTTCTTGAGCACGATCTCTCGCTCCCGTTCAATGTCGGGATAATCAATGTAGAGGTAAAGACAACGACGCTTCAGAGCTTCCGAGAGGTCACGGGTGTTGTTGGAAGTCAGAAACACCAGCGGTATCTGGGTGGCTTCCACCGTGCCCAATTCGGGCACCGAGACTTGGTAGTCGCTCAGCACTTCCAGCAGCAGGGCTTCGGTTTCCACTTCTACCCTGTCGATCTCGTCTACGAGCAGCACCACGGGTTCGCTGGCTCTGATGGCTTCCAGCAGCGGGCGGGTGAGCAGGAACGACTCGGAGAAAATGCCCTCTTCGGTTTCTTCCCAAGAGCGATCCTCGTGGCGTTCGGCTTGGATGCGCAGAAGCTGCTTCTTGTAGTTCCACTCGTAGAGGGCTTTAGCTTCGTCCAGCCCTTCGTAGCACTGCAAGCGGATGAGACGGGAGCCGGTGAGCTCGGCTACGCTCTTGGCCAGCTGCGTCTTGCCTGTGCCGGCCGGGCCTTCCACCAGCACTGGCTTTCCCAGTCTGTCGGCTAGATACACCACCCCGGCGATGCCTTCGTCTGCCAGATAGCGCACATCTTTCAGACCATCGCGGACTTCTGTGACTGAATCAAACCGCTCGGTTGGGTTTGCCGCTTCTTGTTTTGCCATCTGTGTGCCTCTATCCTTCTTTCATATTCTTACCTGCCCGTCGCCGCGCACAATGGTGCGGACGCAGGTGAGATGCTGAAGTCCCATCGGCCCTCGGGCGTGAAGCTTCTGCGTGCTGATGCCAATCTCGGCACCGTAGCCCAGCTCTTCGCCGTCTGAGAACCGAGTGGAAGCGTTTACGAACACCACTGCCGCGTCTATCTCTTTGGCGAACCGCTCGGCTGCGGCATAGTCGGATGTGACTATGGCTTCTGAGTGCCCCGTGCCGTGCTTGTTGATGTGCGCGATGGCATCTTCCAAGCTCTGCGCCACCGCTACGGACATCTTGTAGTCCAAGAACTCTTTGGCAAAATCCCCTTCTTCTGCTTGGCCGATGCTCGCGGCAATCGCTTGCGAGGCTTTGTCGCCCACAAGCTCCACTCCCCCATCCACGGCTTCGTTCAGAGCCTCCGTTGCCTTGGGCAAAAACTCTTCGGCAACATCGGCGTGCACCAGCAGAGACTCGGCAGCATTGCACACAGACGGACGCTGCGTCTTGGCATTCACCAAAATCTCCAGAGCCATGTCCAGATCGGCGGTGCTGTCTACATAGATGTGGCAGTTGCCGTCGCCGTCAATGATGTAGGGCACGGTGGCGTTCTCCAGCACCGACTGGATGAGACCTTTGCCGCCTCTGGGGATGAGGCAGTCAATGTAGTCTTCTAGCTGCATGAACTCCGCTGCGGCCTCGTGAGAGGTGTCTTCCACCAGCAGAAGCGAGTCTTCGGGCAGGCCGGCTTTGGCGAACGCCTCTCTGAGCGCGGTAGCAATAGCGATGTTGGATTCCAGAGCCATTGACGAGCCTCGCAGAAACGCCACATTGCCCGATTTCACGCAAAGCCCTGCCGCGTCGCTGGTGACATTCGGGCGGCTCTCGTAGATTATGGCGACAACCCCTATCGGCGCACGCACCTGCTGAACCCGAAGCCCGTTCGGCCGCACATCCCCAGCCACCACTTCGCCCACAGGATCGGGCAAAGCAGCCACAGCACGCAAGCCAGCCGCCATAGCAGCCAGCCGCTTTTCGTCTAGGCGAAGCCGATCAATGAGCGTCTCGGAAATGCCTTGCTCTCTAGCTGCTGCCACATCGCGGTCATTGGCGACAAGCACAGCCTCTGCTTCGGATTCCAATGCCTCGGCCCCCAGCGTCAAAGCCTCGTTCTTTGCCGCAGTGGAAGCTGTAGCCATCAAAGGCGCCGCAGCCTTGGCACGCTGCCCTAATTCCGTCATCGTCATCGCCATAATGCTACCCGCTCTCTTCCATTTCGCCCTTGCCTTCTAAGTTGCCAGCCTGCTGTGCAGCACCTCTGCACTAGCTTCATCTCAGTTAGCAAGCAAATACCCCCCATCGGACAACACCATGCCAACCATCCGCGATATACCCGGTCAAGGGCCATACACTTTCTACTAATATGGAGGCTTGGGATGAGCACTTTTCCTAAAGAGACAGAAGCCAAAAGCGTCAAGGTAACCGACGAGGCTCTTACGGTCGTCCTCGATGACGGGCGCACGATTTCTGTGCCTCTCGAATGGTATCCCAGGCTATGCCATGCCACGCAGTCTGAGCGCAATAACTGGGATGTGACCGTCGGCATTCACATCCACTGGCCCGACTTGGATGAAGACATCAGCGTTGAGGGGCTTCTAAAGGGTCATCGCTCCTCTGAGAGCGAGCGATCATTCAAACGCTGGCTAGCTGCCAAAAATTCTGGGCGCACAGGCGAAAACTTGTCCATCGACAAGCTGAGAGAGCACAGGTCGGAACTTCACAAGTAATGACAGGGCTTCGCCAATGCTTGGGCTAGCATTTTTATGCTCCCATGGCCTCAGCAGAAGGCGACTATCCAGCAGGCGAGAACTCGGCATCTCAGATCAACAGGCGGCGTCTTCGCCAGCCTGCCAAAGCTGGCAGAACCCATAGACGACACAGAACCCGCAGCGGGCGCAATGCCTTTCTGGTGGGGGCAGGCATCGTGCTGTCTCGAATTTCCGGGGTGGTGCGAGAGGGGTTTCTGGCTGCTTGGCTAGGCACTCGTTCTTCGGCTGACGCTTTCAGCGCGGCCCTGCGCATTCCGAAGCTGCTTCAGAATCTGCTGGGCGAGGGGTCTCTTTCGGCGTCTTTCATCCCTGTTTATTCGCAGGTGCTTCAGCGGGGCGACGAGCGCAGAGCCGGCCATGTTGCCGGGGCTGTGGCTGGTTTGCTTACCTTGCTCACGGGGGGGCTGGTGCTGTTTTCGGTGCTGCTGGCACGGCCTTTGGCTTCGGTAGTTGCGCCGGGGTTTTCGGGGCAGAAGCACGAGCTAACGGTGCATCTCATCCGCATCGTGGCACCGGGGGTGGGGTTTTTGGTTTTGTCGGCATGGTGTCTCGGCGTGCTCAACTCTCACAGACGGTTTTTTCTTTCCTATGTGGCCCCGGTGCTTTGGAACACTGCCATAATCGTGGGGCTTGCTACGGCAGGAATCCGAGCCTGGGCCGAGCCCAATATCGCTGAAGCAGCAGCTTGGGGAGTGCTCATCGGCGGGGCTTTGCAGTTTCTCATACAGTTGCCCGCTGTGCGGGCCGTGGTGCCGCATCTGCGAATCACTTTAACGACCCGCTTGCAAGCGGTGCGGGCAGTGGGCCGGAGATTTCTGCCCGCTGTGGGCGGACGGGGCGTGGTTACGCTCGGCAACTACACCGACCTCATCCTCGCTTCGCTGCTGGCAACAGGCGCGGTGGCTGTGCTGGATCGCGCTCAGGTGCTGTATCTGCTGCCGATCAGCGTGTTCGCTGTGAGCGTGGCTGCTGCTGATCTGCCTGAGCTTTCCCGTGACGCAGGCGGTGCGACATCAGCGCAGGCTGGCAGGCTACAGGCGAGCAGGCAAGCCGCTACTGATCATGTCTCCATAGCCCGTCGCCTGGCGCATGGCAGCGAGCGGGTCTTGCTGTTTCTGATGTTCTCTACCGTGGCATTCGTCATTCTCGGCGGAGAGATCGTGGCAGCCCTCTACGAGCGTGTCAATTTCACATCGGACGACACTCTCATCGTCTGGTGGGTGCTGGCCGTCTACAGCATCGGCTTGGTGGCTTCGGGGCTTTCGCGCTTGCTGCAGAACGCCTGCTACGCCTGCGGCGATGTGTCTGGGCCTGCTCGCATCTCTGCTGTCAGGCTCAGCTTGTCGGTGGTGGTGGGGATTATTTTGATGTTCCAACTGGATCGCATCGCCATAGACAGCGGCACTCTCTATCGGGTCGGCTCGCTCCCGGCTTTCACGCCTTTGGATGCTGCTGAGCGGGCAGGCACCGATCTGCGACACCTAGGCCCCATCGGCTTGGCTGCGGGCAGTATGCTGGGCGCCTCAGTGGAGCTGGCTCTGCTGAAACGCCGAGTGCGCCGAGCCATCCACCATCGGGTGGAGTTCCGCCGATCTGTCGCACGGCTGATTCCCGCGGCTTTGCTGTCTGCCGTTATCGGCGGTCTTCTGGTCTGGTGGCTCGGCTCGCTGAATGCCGTTCTGGTGGCTGTGCTGACATTGGCTGCCTCTGGCTTCGTCTATCTAATAGTCGCCAACATCGCCGGCCACCCAGTCTCGCGCACGCTCTTCCGCCCCCTGCGCCGCATCATCTGGGGCACGCCGCATCGTTGACAAGCTAGATCATCTCAAAAAATCCATCTGTGCAGCCCAGCTTGGTATTATACTGTACTTATGACATTGACAACTCCCGAAAAACAGAATCTGGAACTCTTTTTCCCAAAGCTACCCGCAGGTAGGTTTGGCATCATTTATGCTGATCCCCCCTGGGATTACAAGGGCCAACTACAGCATGCTGGTGCTGGTAACGGAGATTCGGGTGGGGCTATCCGCCACTATCCTACGGTCAAACTTAGTGATCTCATGAAACTGGAGGTTCCAAATATCACCGATAATGACTGTCTTCTTTTTTTGTGGGCAACAAGTCCTCATTTGGATCAAGCAATAGATTTAGGAAAATCTTGGGGATTTTCTTGGGGCACAGTAGGTTTTGTATGGGATAAACAGCGAGTGAATCCTGGATTTTATACACTCAGTCAATGTGAACTATGTTTGATTTTCAAAAAGGGGAAAATACCCAGACCACGGGGGGCTAGGAACATAAGACAGTTAGTTAGTGTAAGAAGAGGACCACATTCCCGAAAGCCAGATGAAGTGCGAACGCGTATTAGCAAAATGTTTCCAAGCCAAAGAAAGATAGAGCTTTTTGCTAGGACAAATGGGCAGTTACTTCAAGATGATGGGTGGGAAACTTGGGGGTTTGAATCTAATGGGCAGTGAATCCTTAGCCGAGAGAGGCAAATGGCAAGATAAAGCATCTCTTCAGGGGCAGGGAGGCGAAAAAATACTTGATGCTGTTCTGAACGGCCTCCTTGACGGCACTGAATTCGAAACTACAAAAAGTCCTTCTGACCTTAATTCGATTTATGGTAGCAGAGAGAGCAGACGGCCCCATGGCATCAGGCCAGACTACAAAATCAAAAATAAAGCTACCGGCAAGTCAATCTATATTGAAATGAAGAGACAAAAGCCCGAAGGTAACGCTCACGAACGAGCAGGCAAATATATGATGCCAGGAATATTGCACTCTATTCGTAAAATGACAAATCAACCTGACGATATTATACCAGTTTGGTGGATATTTGCCAGCCAAAGTAAAGGGTTTGGTATTGCTTCTGACTCTAACTATATTCAGGAAATTAAGCACTGGTTTAAAGGCATTGAAGCTCATGTATTTCTCTGGGACGATATAACAAATGAGAAACCCTTGATTGAACATTTCGAAAAGCATATTAAACCTTTGCTCGAGTAGTAAACTTTATTCCAACAGCACTATCTGGTCTCGGTGGATTAGGAGGGTGGGGTCTGGCATTTCTGCGGAGCGTTTGCCTGTGGCTTCTTGGGCTTGGGCGGAAGACATTGAGGCCAGGCCTTTGGCGAAGACTTCGCCTTCGGTGTCGGCTACATCTACGGCATCGCCTGTTGCGAAGTCGCCTGTTACTTCTATGGCGCCTACAGCCAGCAGGGAGGCTCCGTCTTTTAGCAGGGCGTTGCGGGCGCCTTTGTCTACCTTTATGCATCCCTTTGAGGGCACGGCGAAGCCGATCCAGAGTTTGCGGGCCGAGAGCTTGGAAGTCCGCGCCCGAAATACTGTGCCTATATCTTCGCCAGCGATAGAGCCCATCACCACGCCTTTTCGTGTGCTGGAAGCAATCACCGCTTCCACGCCAGAGTGCGCAGCCATCTTGGCCGAAGCGAGCTTGGAAGCCATCCCGCCTCGTGACTGCTGAGACCCGGCTGCGCCTGCTGCTGCCTCCAACTCGGCATTTACTTCCACGATTTCTGCTATGAGGGAAGCTTCCTTGTCGCGGCGAGGATCGGCTGTGAACATGCCTTCCATGTCGGTCAGCAGCAAAAGCTTGTCGGCTTTCACCAGATGCGCCACTAGAGCGGCAATCCTGTCGTTGTCGCCGAAGCCGATGGCATCGTCAGCCACAGCATCATTTTCGTTCACGACTGGCACCACGCCGATTTCCAAGAGCCGCTCTAATACTCTTCTGGCCAGCAGATAGCGAGATCTCTCAAAGAAATCGCTAGGCGCCACCAGCACTTGCCCCACATGTATGCCGTGGTGCGAGAAAGCCTCTTCATAAGTCGCCATCAGACGATGCTGCCCCACAGTGGAGAGGGCTTGAAGGGTTGCCGCGTCTGCTTCTGCGCGATCGATTCCCAGAACTGCTTCGCCTGCCGTGATAGCCCCTGAAGTCACCAGCAACAGCTTGTGCCCCTCTGCGTGAGCTTCAGCCAGCTGATCTGCCAACTGCCCTATCGCGGCAGTGTCCACAGCCCCCGTCTTGCCCGTCAGAGAAGAGGTGCCGATCTTGACTACTACGATCATCTGCCAGCCCCTAGTTGTCTGCCAGCGAGTCGTCCGCATAGACGAACTCCGCATCGCCCACGCGCACTGTGTCGCCGTCGCGGGCACCTTCACGGCGCAAAATCCTGTCTGCCCCCAGCTTGTTGAGCCTGTCCAAAGCGTAAGCCATGGCATCTGGTAAAGAGAGGTCGGTCAAGGCTACAGCCCGCTCAGCATCGCGCCCGATGATGCGCCAGCCGCCGCTTTCACGCTCCAGAGATATGCCGTCAGGCACGATCTTGTGAACGACGCGGGAACCGGCGGCAGCCGAGGCATCATCCCCCTTTACCTGAGACCCTCCTGCAACATCCGGTCTCTGAGCATCCCCTGCCGCCTGAGAACTCCCGCCATCTGCTGCTTCAGACAAATTTGCCATGTCTCTGGCTCTGCCCACTTCCGCTCCCATCATTGCCACAAGCTCATCTAGACCCTCGCCTGTTGCAGCAGAAAAAACCGCATCTGCCGTCAGACCCTCTATCTCATTGCGCACAGCATCATCCAGCCCTAGCAGCAAATCTGCCTTGGAAACCGCGACTAGGCGAGGTCTTGCCAGCAAGTTCGGCTCGTAAGCTTCCAACTCGCCGAGCAGCACTTCACGCTGATGTGCCAAACCATGCTCTCCGACAGGATCAAGCAACACCACCAGCACTCGCGCCCGCTCTATGTGGCGCAAAAACCTCGTGCCAAGACCGACTCCTTCGCTCGCCCCTTCAATCAAGCCGGGCACATCTGCCACTACCCAGTCGGCCAAGCCGTCTCTTGAACCGTCTCTTGAGCCGTCTCTCACTACCCCTAAATTCGGCTCAAGCGTGGTGAAGGGATAGGCCGCAATCTTCGGTTTGGCTGCAGAAATCCGAGATATGAGAGTGCTTTTGCCCGCATTAGGAAAGCCCACCAGAGCCACATCTGCCAGCAGCTTGAGCTCCAAGCGTAGCCAACGCTCTTCGCCTTTTTCCAATCGTTCGGCAAAGGCAGGGGCGCGCCGCTTGTTGCTCAAGAATCTGGCGTTGCCTCGCCCGCCCTCTCCGCCACGCGCTGCACGCCAGCGGTCGCCCGACTTCACTAGGTCGGCCAGCAGTTCGCCCTGCTGCGTGCGCACGACGGTGCCTTCTGGCACATGCACTAAGCAGTCTTGCCCAGCCGCTCCGTGTCGTTTCTTGCCCGACCCGTGAGCACCGTGCCCTGCCCGCCTGTGCGGATGGTCCCGAAACGCCAAGAGCGAACTCACATTGTGATCCGCCACCAGCCAGACATCGCCGCCATTGCCGCCGTCGCCGCCATCTGGCCCGCCTCTTGAGACTTGGGCCTCACGCCTGAACGACACGCAGCCCGCTCCGCCGTCGCCGCCTTGGGCGCAGATGCTGCACTCGTCCACAAAGTTGGAAGCTGCGTCTCGCCCGGAAGCCGTGCTGCGAGTTGCGCTGCTAGCGGTGTCTCTGGCTGTGCTACCAACGGGGTTGCGCAATTCGCCGCTCTGACGGCTCTTGCGAGCGGCTTCCTTCTTACTGGCCCCTTTATTGTTAGACCCTCTTTGGGCAAGTTCAGCAACCATAATCTCCATTGTAGAGACAGCTATGACGCGCATCGGGACAGGATGCCGAAGATTGCCTCCAAACCAGCACAATTGAAGCCTGAGTTTGCCCCATGCTTTGCCATAAATAGAACGCCTTCGCCTCCATAAGCTCTGCTGCTCGTAGAATATCGCCATGCGCTTGCAGTTCACAGAGGACGAACAAGCTATACACGAAGCATTCGCAGCGTTTTTCGCTAAAGAATGCTCCACTGAGGCTGTGCGCAAAGCAGCACCGCTGGGGTTTAGCAGCGACCTTTGGCAGAAGCTCTGCGAAACTGGCGCACCCGGCATGGCACTTCCCGAAAGCTGCGGAGGTGGTGGGGCCGACCTGCGAGAACTAGGAATTGTCGCTGGATTGACAGGCAGCAGCATCGCTCCAGTGCCGCTCGTGGAGCACGCGGCGGCATCACGCCTGCTGGCACGCTTGGCTGAAGCAGGTGCCGACTTGGCCTCTTTTGCCGGCGAAACTGCTGATGCTCTTCTCTCAAGCCTCGCTGACGGCTCTGCCATCGCCACCCTCGCTCTGCGCCCTATTGATGCAAGCGAAGCCATAAATCTTGCCTCAAGCAATGAAGCCTCCGACCTTCCTGTTCGCCCCCAAGCACCAACTGCGGCTTCGGTCCCAACAGCCAAACTGCTCCCCGCTGGTGCTGTGGCAAATGTTTTCCTTGCACTTAATGGAGACGACCTCATTGCCGTATCCAGCCCGCCGCCGCTCGTAAGCCTTCCCAACACAGCCGACTTGCCGATTGCCAACCGTGAAATCCCAATCGTCTCTTCTGAAGTCGCGACACTCGCCTCTGGCACCGACGCCGTAAGCCATTTCCGTCGCGCCGTCAGCGAGTGGCAAGCTCTCACAGCAACAGCTATCTGCGGACTCGGGCAGCGTGCTCTGCAGATCGGCGTTGAATACGCTCTGGAGCGTCATCAGTTTGACCGACCCATAGGCAGCTTCCAAGCAGTGCAGCACGGCTTGGCCGATGCAGCCACAGAACTTGAAGCCGCCTACTACCTGTGCCAACGCTCCCTTTGGATGCTGGATGCCGAAGAAGGAGATGCCCAGACATTCGCAGCCATGGCATTTCTGTTCACATCCGAGACCGCCCAGCGAGCCACAGCCTCATCGCTTCACTATCACGGCGGCTATGGCTACGCCGAAGAATACGACATCGGCCTCTACTACCGCCGAGCCAAAGGCTGGAGTCTCATCTACGGCAGCCCCGCCCGAGAATACCAACGACTGGCCGACATCCTGCTCGGCCCCAAAACCGCTGTCTAACACCAACATGGACTTCTCTTTAACACCCTCCGAACAGCAGTTCCGTGCCGATCTTCAGGAGTTCTGCGCCGAGCATGTCACACCAGAGGTGAAAGAACTCACCCGCAGCGGCACTCTCCACAACTGGGAGCTCCATCGCAAGATGGCAGACAGAGGCTGGCTCTGGGGGGCCATACCCGAAGAACTCGGTGGCGGCGGGCGCAGCCCGATGGAGATGGCAGTATTCACCGAAGAGCTGCAGTTGGCAGGCGCGCCCATAGACGGCATCGGCAACATCGTGCTCGTGGCATCGGTCGTCTTGGAGCTGGGCAACGATTTCCTCAAGGCTGAAGTCGTCCCCAAGCTGCTCAACGGCGAATCTCTCGTCTCCCTCGGCTACAGCGAACCCGAAGCTGGCTCGGATGTGGCAGCCTGTCGCACCAAAGCCGAAAAAGACGGCGAGGAATGGCTCATCAATGGCCAGAAGATGTGGACGACAATGGCGCACGAAGCCGATTTTGTGATCCTTCTCGCCCGCACCGACCCCGAAGCCCCCAAGCATCGCGGCCTCACGATGTTCATCGTGCCTTTCGCCCTGCCGGGCATAGAAATACAGCCCGTTTGGACGATAGGCACCGAACGCACCAACGCCACTTTCTACGACAATGTCCGCATCGGCGACCAATGGCGCATCGGCGAAATCAACAGGGGCTGGCAAGTGATGCTGGCCTGCCTCAAATACGAGAGAGGCTTTGCAGGCGGGCAATACCCATCCGCTCCGCTCATAGAAGCAGCTCGCCATTACGCCGAAACCCACAGCGCCCCAGGCCACACCCCCGAAAACGCTTCAGAGAGCACCCTGTTGATCCACGACCCCGTGGTGCGAGAACGTCTGGTGCGGGCGATGATAGATGTGGAAGCCTGCCGGGCCCTCGCCTACCGCACAGCTGCCATCGCAGCAGCAGGCGGGCAGTTCGGCGTGGAAGGTTCTATGACCAAGCTGTTCTCATCCGAGAGATACCAGCAGCACTGCGACTGGTTCCTAGACATGCAAGGCCCAGAAGGTCTGCTGCGCTGGGGCACTCCCGAAGCCCCCGATGACGGCGAAATAGAAGAAAACTGGCGGCACGCCCCCGTCACCACTATTTACGGCGGCACCAGCGAAATCCAGCGCAACAACATCGCCGAACACCGCCTCGGCTTGCCTCGCTCGCGGTAGGCACTGCGCTCGAGGTGGAGACTCTGCTCGCGTTAAGGAGCTTGCTGTAGAGCCAGCCATCTGCTTCGCGGTGAGACAGATTGACCCTGCTAAGGCAAGGCAGTCACCCCTATAGCCTCCGTCAAAGCCACCACGCCCGACCCAGCCACCAGAAACGGCCCGAACGGCGACTGCGTAGCCAGCCCTTTCTTCACCCCGTGGCGCAGCAAGAACCACACTGAAAGCGGAAACGCCAGCACGAAGCCGGCGGCTATCCCCACCCAAGCAGCCGAAATGCCGAACCAGCCCACCGTCAAGCCGTTCACACTCACCAGACGCACATCGCCGAACCCCATGCCTTCTGGGTAGATGTAGTAGATGATGGCGAAAATCGCCCCGCACGACCCTCCCGCCAGCAAAACTTGCAAAATCCTCGCCGGCTCGCCCTCCGCAATCGCAGCCGCCGCATACAGCACCAGCACGACACCTGCAGTCGGCCAGAGAATCCGCTTAGGCAAAATCCTCTCACGGATGTCAATCACCGACACCCACACCCCGCACACCCCCCAAGCCGCAAACCCCAAGGCCACCAGCACAATCCCCGCAGTAGTCATTTCTTCAGACTAAAGAGAATTATCGCAACCCGCCATCCAATAATCTTAAAGCCATGGCGATTTCCATTGAAGAGCTAGGGTGCGAGCATTGCCCTCCAGCGTGGCTGCTTTCTCTTCCGGCTCTGCCAACCCCTCCGGCCGAGATTGAAGAATCTATGTTACATAATGATAAAATATGATAATCGCAGACTGCCATGCTCGTAAGCCCCCCCCCCGCTGCTTATCTGACGCCAGCGCAGAAGCCGCTCCCTGCGGGAAGACCGAGGTCGGCTTCACGCTTCAGACTCTCATCGTCACAGCAGTATTCGTGCTCGCAGCCGTAGGAACCGGACTAGGACTGCTAGCCGTAAACAGCGCATCCAGCGGCGACTTTGAAGAAGCAGGCAAAACGGGGGTAGAAGCACGCTGCGCGCCCAACGAAATCTGGGATCCTGAACTTGAAAGCCGAGGCATAGGCGGCCCCGACAGCCAAGGCGGAATAAGAAGCAGACAGGTCGGCTGCGAGCCCTACTGCGGAACTTGGGAATACCTCTCAACAGGCGCAAACGAAAACGGCGAATACGAACCAGCAGAATCCCCAACAGCAGCCAGACAATCAAGCATCGGCGGCCCAGAAGGCAACGGCGGAGTGTTCAGCCAAAACATCGGCTGCTTCGCCCCTTGCTACTGGAACTACAAAACTACAACAAGCGGTAGAGATAGAGTCTCCCTCCGTCCTATTTGGGTAGAGACCAACCAATCTAGCAGCTTGGTGTATTACGACGACAACCGCGCTCCGATTACTGAACAAGTCCGACTGGGTGTCAACTACAGAAGAACTGTAGACCCCGCCGCCGGTTACCCTCCCCCGAACACCCGCAAACCCACGAATCACCTGTGGCTGCATAGCGATATAAATCCTGCCGACCAAAGCAATAATCGGGACGGTAAACCTATCATGCAGACAAGACCACGCACGAACGGCGGATCCAGTAATGCACCGGGAACTCCGCTAGCCCCTGAACAGATAGCAGCAGGCGTACCAACTGTCTTCAAACCCAACTGGATAACTCGTGGCACGGACCCGGGAGGCACAGCCCGCAACACCGACGTCCATTGGCGAGACGAGAACTGGGAAGTACGAGCCGACCCATACGAAAAAGAATGCACGATAGTCAACATAACTCTTGACGACGCACTCGTCTGCTCCTCCAAACGGCCCAACTGCCCCAGTTCCTAAACCTCTAGCCGCAAACGCCAAAGCCACCAGCACAATCCCCCGCTTCGTCATGCTACTATCTCTGTTAAATCCGCTACCATCCCTCAATGCAGAATAACCTAGCAATTATGCCTGATACATACCAACCCGCCCTAGTCCAACTTCGGAGGACATCATGACCACGCCGACATGCACAACGACACCCCCCCCCAGCACACAACGCCTCATCCAGCGCAAGTCGCTCCTCGCCCGCACATTCGCCAAGCCGCTTTGCGCCATAGCCCTTTTGGCCGTAGCGGTCGCAGGGCTGTCGGTGGCCTTTGCCTCTCCAGCCTCCTCGCAGAGCATCGCACTCAACCCTAATCTATCACCCGGGTGCTCAGTAGATAAAGGCTATGTGCTCAATGCAGATCTGCCAAGCGGCCCCCCGCCAGGGTTAGGCAACGATCTAAGAGACGACTGCCTAATTCTCATAAACCAGTACTTCGGAACTTGGGGAGGAGACCAGAGTCATCTTCCTGCTGATCATCCCCTTAGACAGTGGGGCAACGCTCCATACACGCACATCAGCGACTGGCCCGGCGTAACCGTTGAAACAGTGAATGGCGCAAAACGGATCACCGGCTTGGACTTGTCCAATGCTTCCTCAACCAATAGAGGAATCGACTCCACTGGATTACAAGCCAACTTCCAAACTCTGACAGCTTTGAAAACTCTCGACATCTCTGGCAATAATTTCTCAGGCGGACTTCTGCGTTTCGCAAGCCTAAGCGGGCTGACGAAGCTAGACCTCAGCAACAACGACTTTTCGGGCAGCGTGCATCCCAACTTCAGCAGAATGACAAGCCTCACCGAGCTTCATCTGCAGGGCAACAATTTGAGCGGGCGGATCTCTTCAAGCTTGGCAAATCTTCTGCTTTCACCGCGAGGCAACGGCAGCCTGACCAAATTGGGCATATGCGGCAACGGTTTCAAGGGAACGCTTTCACAAGCTTTCCGCCAAGGCGTTTCCGGTGCTCCTGAGCTAGTGGATTATCCGCACTCCGAGGGCTACAACCCCTTGGCCTGCCAGACAGACAGAACAGAAGCGGTGGGAAGAGCCGTAGTGCCCCTTCTTCCGAGCGATTGCAACAGCGGCACCTTCGTGGACGCTCCAGCAGTGGCGGGCGACTACAACGACCTGAGGGACGACTGCGAGCATCTCGTGGATATGCAGAACGACCTCGCTGAAGTAACAGGAAATGAAGATTTGCCTTCAAGCCATCCTTTGAATTCCTGGGGTGTAGGCGACAATCAAAAAATCACCGCTTGGGAAGGAGTTACGATTACGACAGTCGGCGGGGTGCAACGCGTCACGGGACTTGATTTGAGCAACCAGAACTTGTCCGGCTGGATCGGCCTGCCAATTACCAGGCTCAGCGCCCTAGAAGATTTGAACCTCAGCAACAATAGCTTCTCGGGAGTGCCAAGCCACTGCCTAGGACGCTTGCGCCTCAAGAAACTGAATTTGAGCAACAACAACTTGGACGACACCTCTTGGAACCTATATGCGCTTGAATACATCTGGCGGGCCAGGGATCGTCAATGCTCGACCATCGGAGACACTGTCATTACAACTTTCACAGAAATTGATCTTTCCAATAACAGCTTTACTGAGTTTCCCAATAATTTTGTCGATATAACCTCTCTGACAAAATTCGATGTCAGCAACAACCGGATGAGAGGCATACTCCCCGGCAGCATAAACAGGCTCACGAATCTCCGGCATTTCGATGTCAGCAACAACCAGATAAGAGGCGCTATCACCGGCAATTTGAGCAGTCTTACGAATCTCGAGTATTTCGATGCCAGCAGCAACCAGCTGACAGGCGTAATTCCCGGCGGAACTGGCAGCCTAAAGAATGTGACGACTTTCAATGTCAGCAATAACGTGCTTAGCGGCTCAGTCAGCCCTTTGAGGGGCTTAGCAAGATCCGCTGCCAGCCCAGGCTCATTGACCGCTCTAGGCATCTGCGGCAACAGCTTTACGGGGGCACTTCCCGCTGGACTCCGAGACGATGCTACTGATGCGCCGGACCTGCTTGACTACCCTGTGAGCGAAGGCTACGATCCTGTCGCTTGCCAAGATGACGGAGACTGGTTCGTCCGCCATATTGATCACAGTCGCGAACAAATAACCGAGTCATCTAGTCAGTTTGCCCAGCGAATCGGCATGCGCGCAGATCAGGAATTCTGGCAGTGGGATGCCTCAAGCCAAATCTGGCGAAGAATTCCGCTCACTTCCAGCTTCGGTTCCGTGTCTCCTGGCACAGCCTTGGCCTTCAGACTGCCGTCTGATGTCGACTTCTTGCCAGACGAACTAAGGGACACGCTAGATGTGGCCGACGAAAATTTGACACTCAAATTGTTCCATGGATGGAACATTCTTGCTATGGGCGGAACTGTAGACAGAGACTCTGAAGAATCTGTCGTGTCTTTCATCGATACTGCGCTGATCGACTGCACGACCACCAGCGGCGTGATCGCTGTGGTACGTCTATCGCCTCAGGGCGAAGTCAGCGTAGAGCTTCCCTGTCATCCATCATCTGAGCGAAGATTTACGCCGCTGGAGAGAATCAGCGAAGGCGACACTATTTTTGTGAACTTCCGATCAACTCTTCCAGTGGATGTGACCTGGAACCCAAGCTCCCGCAGATACGAAACTCCCTGAGTTTCTGCCTGTCGGCGACTGAACTGCCGGCAGTATTGGCAAAACTAAATCTTGCTTCGGCGAAACTGCGTGTAGCTTGAAGTCATGGCGATTTCCATTGAAGAGCTGGCGGCCGACACTGGCTTCACAACAGCCGAGGGAGGCAAGTTCACGCTGCTGCCCGATCCGCCCCGTGCCGAGCGGCATATGCCGATCATCTCGGTGGACGACCACATCGTGGAGCCGCCTTGGACATTCACCGACCATATCGCCAGCCGCTGGGTCAGCAGAGCCCCGAAGGTGATAGAGCTTGAAGACGGCTCGGAGACTTGGCTGTTTGAAGGCCAGCAGCTGCCGAATGTGGGGTTCAATGCCGTAGTAGGACGCCCTGTGGAAGAATACAGCTTTGAGCCGACCCGCTTCGACCAGATGCGCCGAGGCTCGTGGGACATCTCGGCCCGCCTCGCCGACATGGACTTGGACGGAGTATACGCCTCCATCTGCTTCCCTTCTTTCTTGCCCGGCTTCTGCGGCCATCGCATCCAGCAGCTCACCGATGACACCGACTTCGCACTAGCCCTCGTGCGCGCTTGGAACGACTGGCACATAGAAGAATGGGCGGGGCGCGACCCCAATCGCATCATTCCGATGCAAATTCCCTATCTGCTAGACCCCGATGTCGCAGCCGCCGAAATCCGCAGCAACGCCGAGAGAGGCTTCAAGGCGGTTACTTTCTCAGAAGCTCCGCACCTGCTAGGGCTGCCGTCTCTCCACACCGGCCATTGGGATCCCGTCATGGCGGCGTGCGAAGAGACCGGCACGGTCGTCTGCGTGCACATCGGCAGCTCGGGCACATCGCCTTCCACCGCCCCCGATGCCCCGGCCGACACCGTCGGCGTGCTGTTCTTCGGCTATGCCATGTTCGCCGCCTGCGACTGGCTGTATTCCAAAATTCCCATCCGCTTCCCCGACATCAAAATATGCCTCTCGGAAGGCGGCATCGGCTGGGTGGCCGGGCTGCTGGATCGCTTGGAGCATGTCCGTCGCTACGACTCCATGTACGGCACTTGGAACGACATAGACATCAGCCCCGCCGACACCTTCAGGCGCAACTTCTGGGTGTGCGCGGTGGACGACCCTTCGGGCTTCAGCCAGCGGCATGTGATAGGCGTGGAGAACATCCTCGTGGAATCCGACTACCCCCACGCCGACAGCACCTGGCCCAACACACAGGAAACTCTGCATACCCAGCTGACAGCAGCCGGCGTGCCGCCCGACGAAGCCGAAGCCATCTGCTGGCGCAACGCCGCCGAGCTATTCCGCCATCCCGTGCCCGAAGAGGTTGCCTCCGACCCGAACAAGTTTTAGCAAACGGGGCAGAGTTACGGCAATGGCGATTCGCTACTAGGCGATTCGCTGCGATTCCGCTTCTAATTGCCGTTCTCGCCGTTGAATTTTTCATGCACGGCTAGAGCCACTTGTTCAGGCAGCCAGCTGATCTGAGTCAAGTCTTCCAGCGAGGCCGACTGCACTGCTCTCACCCCGCCCAGTTCTTTCACCAGTCTCTGCTTGCGAGCGGGGCCTAGGCCGGCGATATCATCCAAAGCGGATTTCGTCATCCGTTTGCCTCGGAGCTTGCGATGGTAAGAGACGGCGAAGCGATGGCTTTCGTCTCTTATGCGCTGCAGCAGATACAGAGCTTCTGAGCCTCGGGGGATCGCCACTGGAGCGCGTCGCCCCACTATGAACACTTCTTCAAATTCTTTGGCTAATGCTGCCACAGGGATGTTCAAGCCGACCTCTCGCACCACCTTGTCCGCCACGCCTAGCTGGCCTTTGCCGCCGTCCACCAGCAGCAGACCCGGCGGATAGGCGAAGGATTCCCGCTCGGCAGCAGAGGCTTCGGCGTCTAGCTCTGCCAGATAGTTCTCCAGCCGTCTCCTGAGCACCTCTTCCATGGCTGCGAAGTCGTTGTTGCCTGCCACATCACGCAGACGGAAGTGGCGGTAGTGCTTCTTGCGAGGCAGCCCGTCTTCCATCACCACCATGGAACCCACATAGTCGCTGCCTTGCAGATGGCTCATGTCGTAGCATTCAATGCGAAGCGGGGCTTCGGGAAGGTTGAGATGCTCGGCGAGATCGTTCAGGGCTCGGGCTCGGCTGTTGTGATCGCTGGCCCGCTTCAGACGATGCCGCGTGAAGGAATCCTCGGCGTTGCGCTGGACTGTGGCCGCCAGCGTGCGCTTGGCCCCGCGCTGCGCCACCGAAATGGAGACTTGCGACCCTCGCTGCTGCGACAGCCATTCGGTGTAAAGCTCCAGATTTTCCGGCAGCTCAGGCACATAGACCGACTTCGGGCTGCCCAGAGGGTTTTCTTCGTGATACATCATCTCCAGCACGCGGCTCATCAGCTGCGCGCTGTTCAGGTCTTCAGCCTTGTCTATGATGAAGCCTCTGCGCCCTAGCACTTTGCCTTTGCGCACGAAAAACACCTGCACAGCGGTTTCCAGCTCGTCTCCGCAGATGCCGATCATGTCGAAGTCTTCGCGCCTGACATCCACCATCTGCTGCTTCTCTGCTGCCTTCTCCACGCTGCTGAGGCGGTCTCGCCAGCGGGCGGCAAGCTCGAAGTTGAGGCCGGCAGCCGAAGTTTCCATCTCTTGTTTCAGGCTTGACACCAGCTCGTCGGTGTCGCCTTCTAGGAACTGGATCAGCTGGGCTGTCATCTCGGCGTAGTCGGCGGCATCCACTTCGCCCACGCACGGACCGGCGCACTTTTCAATGTGGAACAGCAAGCACGGACGGCCCAAGCGGGCGTGGCGGTTGAACTTGTTGTCGCTGCATGTGCGGATCGGGAAAGTGCGCAGCAGCAGATCCAAAGTCTCCCTTATGGCATAGGCGTGCCCGAACGGGCCGAAGTAGCGGTTGCCCGGCTTCTTCTTGCCTCGCACCACCATCGCCCTAGGCCATTCGTCCACAAGCGTGAGGGCAAGGAAGGGATAGCTTTTGTCGTCGCGATAGCGGATGTTGAAGCGAGGCTGATGACGCTGTATGAGCGAATACTCCAGCAGCAGCGCCTCCACTTCGGTGTCCACCGATATCCAATCCACTGCTTTTGCGGCCGACATCATCTGCGCTGTGCGAGGCGCCAGCAAGGCAAGGTCTCCGAAATAGCTGGAAAGCCGAGACTTCAGCGACTTGGCCTTGCCCACATAGATGATCCGCCCGTCGCCGTCCTTGAAGTGATAGACGCCCGGCCCGTCGGGCACGCTGCCTGCCTCAGGGCGAGGCAGCTTCGGTCTGTCGCTTTTGCCGCCTGCTATCAGCTTCATCCGGCTGCCGCCTCAGAAATCATCTCTTTCCTTTTGTGGCATTTGCTCCCTTAAATCATTTTGCCCTCATATTGACACGCTTCAAGCAGTTTCGGCTAGAATAGGCATCAACGCTGGCCGGGAATTACCAGCGACATATCAAAACCTCGAGGCCGACATACCCGTGGGCGAGGCGACCCGGCTGTCCCCACCGGCCATATCGTGGCGACCGAAACAAGGCATCCCAGACCGAAGCATTTCAGAGGCAATAACATGCTGCGCATCCAGACCCGACTGCCAGAATCCTACACGACTGCGCCCGCAGACGAGCTCCACAGCCGCATCGCCGCAGCCAAAGCCGCCTTGGGCGAATCGCTGTTCATTCTCGGCCATCACTACCAGAGAGACGAAGTGATGCGCTGGGCCGATGCCAGAGGCGACTCGTTCAAGCTCTCGCAGCTGGCAGGCGCCCGCCCGTCAGCCCGCTATGTGGTGTTCTGCGGCGTGCACTTCATGGCAGAATCCGCCGACATCTTGACCAGCGACGACCAGATCGTCATCCTTCCCGATCTCAATGCGGGCTGTTCCATGGCGGACATGGCCGAGCTGGCAGAAGTGGAAGACTGCTGGGAAGCCCTGGCAGATGTGGTCGACATCAGCAGGGTTGTGCCCATAACCTACATGAACTCCTCGGCCGGCATCAAAGCTTTCGTGGGGCGCAACGGCGGAGCGGTATGCACCTCCTCCAACGCTAAAGCTGTTATCTCCTGGGCTCTGGAGCGCGGCGACAAGATCGTGTTCCTGCCCGACGAGCATCTAGGTCGCAACACGGGCTTCCAGCTCGGCTACGAAGAAGGCGACATGCGGGTTTGGAATCCTCGGCTAGATCTCGGCGGCTTGCAAGAACGCGACTGCAAAGAAGCCACTTTCTTGCTTTGGAAGGGCTTTTGCTCGATCCATCAGCGGTTCACGACCGAACATATCGCGAAGTTCCGTCAGGAGCATCCCGGCGGCATCGTGGTGGTGCATCCTGAATGCTCCCGCGAAGTGGTGAAGGCGGCCGACAGCGTGGGTTCCACCGAGCACATCATCTCGTTCGTGGAGCAGGCCGAGCCGGGGGCGGTCATCGGGGTTGGCACGGAGATCCATCTCGTCAACCGCCTGAACGAAGAAACCCCCGACAAGACTGTGCTCACGCTCGACCCGCTGGTATGCCCGTGCTCCACGATGTTCCGCATAGACGCAGCCCACTTGGCCTGGATTCTGGAAGGTCTAGTGGACGGCAAGGTGCGCAATCAGATAACAGTGGACGCCGAAACCGCTGCCGAAGCTCGCTTGGCTTTGAGCAGAATGCTGGAGATCGCCTGAAGCTTCTGGCTGGCTTGTCTTAAAGCTTGCTTAAAAGGCTGCCTCAAAGCTTGCCTAAAAGCCTGCTCTGCGGCTAAGTGCTCAGTTCAGCCTGCAATTCAGGGCGAAAATCAGTGCGGCTTGTCCGGAGGATCGGACGGACGCTCGTTGTAGCCCACCAAGACCCGTCCGAAATTCGTCTGAGCTATCACCGAGATGGACGCAGGGTGGGAGTGAATTTTCAGAATCATCTTGGCATCGCCGCCTAGAGCCCACACGATGGCCGCCTTGATCGTGGTGGCGTGCGAGCAGACCAGAATTGTGCGCTCTCTGCTGCCGTCTGCCATTAGCTCCTCGCAGGCTTCGCTCACCCTTTCAAACAGCGAAGCCAGCGACTCTCCGTTCGGAGGGGCGAAGTGGATATCGGTGTTCCATTTTGCGATCATCTCGGCGGCAAGCTCGGCTACGGGCTCGCCTTCCCAGTCGCCGTAGTCTATCTCGGCGAAACGGCCGTCCTCTGCCACAGGCAGATCGTCAAAGCCCGCGTGGTGGATGGTCTCCAGCGCACGGGTGCGGGGCGATGAGATGACCTCGTCTATGTCGAAAAATACGCGAATGTAATCGCCCACCAGCCGAGACTGCTCTTGGCCTCGCACATCCAGCATCGCATCTGTAGAACCTTGAAGCCGGTTCTGGTCGTTCAGCACTGTTCGGCCGTGGCGCAGCAGGACGAGCGAAGGAGACCCGACCACCGGCAGCAGAGGCGGATTAGCTGTATCGCCAGAGGTCATGGCTGTTCCTCGTCTTGCTTCTTGTCGTCTCTGCTCTCGTCGCTTTGGTCATTATCGCCTTGGGCATTGTTGTCGTCTCGCTCCCATCCCAAAAGTATCGTGCGGCAGCGGGCGATGTCTTTTGCCAGCTGCTCTTTCAGCTCGTCTATCCCGCTGAAACGTCGCTCGCTGCGCAGGAAGTCGACGAACTCCACTTCCACTTTCTGCCCGTAGAGGTCGCCGTCGAAATCCAGCACATGGGCTTCCAAGATGGAATGCTCGGCGTGCTGATAGAAAGTGGGACGGCGGCCGATGTTGATGGCGCAGGGGCGACGCGTGCCCTGCTCGTCTGTGAACCAGCCCGCATACACGCCGTCTGCCGGCCACGCCCGCAGCTGCGAGACGGGAAGATTGGCGGTGGGAAAGCCTATGGTGCGCCCTCGCTTGTCGCCCATGATGACTTCGCCATCAATGGAATAGAGCCTGCCGAGCATGCGAGTGACTTCTTTGACTCGTCCGCCTGCCAAAGCCCTGCGGATGGCAGTGGAAGAAATCGGCTCGGGGGCTGAAGAAAGCGCAAAAAGGTCTACCGCATCAACTTTGAAGCCGTGCTCGGCACCTTCTTCTTCAAGGGCTTCCACCGTGCCTTTGCGGCTGCTGCCGTAGTGGAAATCTTGCCCTATCACGACCGATTTGGCGTTGAGTGCATCGCACAGGAAGTCTTTGACGAAATCGCTAGGGGCTATGCTGGCGACCTCATCGTTGAACTCCAGCACAGCCGTTCGCTCTATGCCAAGTTTCTCAAAAAGAGCAAGTTTGTGCGGGAGGTCGGTGAGCAGAAGCGGCGCGCTCTCGGGGCGCAGCAGCATTGCCGGATGCGGCTCAAAAGTGAGGACGGTGGATAGCAGATAGTCGCTCTGGGCATGCTCCAGAAGGCAATTGAGCACCTCTCGGTGCCCTAGGTGCACACCGTCAAACACGCCGATAGCCACCGCCGAAGGAGGCGACCTCTGCGGCAGCCCTCTCAGGACTTCCATTGTCTTAGCTTACGGCTGGCATCCAAAGTTGCCCCCGCTGTTATTTTGGCGCACCGATCTCCCCTGATGCCAATCTTCTCGGCTTCGGGGCGCGGATTTCTCTTTGCTCAGAATCACGCCCTTGATTATGTATCTCCGGGCCGATCTGAGAACCGAGGATTTGCGGACTCAGCTTTGCGGAGAGGCACCGCCTTGCGAACCTTGCTTCCGGTTCTTGCCGGTGATCCATCGCCAGATGCCACGCAGCATCCGCCCGATGAGCTTGACCAGCTTCCAGAGCAGCTTCAGCAGCCCTCTGATCCATCGCCCTACCCTCTTGATGCCGTTCCAGAGCTTGTTTCCGCCCTGTTGGTTGTTTTGTGCCATGTTCTTGCCTTTCTTGAAATGGAGACTGTGCCGCTAGGGATTTTTTGAACTCCCCTAGCTAGCGTTTTGACAAGGCTAGCATCTTTTTCATGGCGAAAAGTCCATCTTTTGATTATTCAGATTCGTGCGTGATCATCACTGGCGGCACAAAAGGCTTGGGGCGAGGAATTGCAGAGGCGTTTCTTGAGGCTGGCGCATCGGTTGTGGTGTGCGCTAGAAACGAGCCTGATGGGGCTATAGTAGCCTCCGCCACTCCTGCCGAAGCCCTGTTCGTGCCCGCCGATGTGCGAGAGCCGGACGATGTAAAGCGAGTGGTGGACACGGCAGTGAAAGCTTACGGAAGGATAGATGTGCTGGTCAACAATGCAGGCGGCGCACCTCCCGTTTCGTCGGCTGAGGCATCGCCTAGATTCAACGAGCGTGTGGTGGCTCTGAACCTGTTGGCACCGATCTTGTTTTCGCAAGCCGTGCATCCCACCATGATGGCGCAGGACTCGGGCGGGGTCATTTTGAACATTTCCAGCGAGGCTGCCCTTCGTCCCAACCCCTATGGCGTGGCTTACGGTGCCGCCAAAGCCGGGCTGATAAATGTGAGCGAGACGCTCTCTGTGGAGTGGGGACCGAAGATAAGGGTTTTGACTGTGACGGCAGGGCTGCTGGTCACAGAAAACGCGCACCTGTTCTACGGAGACGAGGAAGGCATAGAGAAGGTCGGCGAGACTATCGCTTTGGGGCGCATGGGCTACCCTGAAGACATCGCCGATGTATGCCTGTTCTTGGCATCCCCGATGGCAAAATGGATGACCGGCGCCAATGTGAAAGTGCACGGCGGCGGCGAAAAGCCAGCCTATCTTGATGCCAGCACGGGCGATGTGAAGAGTGCGTGAGTCAAGACACAAGCGCCATGTCTCAGCCGGTATCCAAACTAGAAGCCCTGCTCAACACCGAGCACGAGGTGCCCTACGGCGAGGCGCAGCAAGTCTCCCCGCTGGTGCGGCGGATCACAGCCAACAATCCCGGCAAGTTCACCTTCCGAGGCACAGGCACCTACATAGTAGGACACGGCAAAGTCGCCATCATCGACCCCGGCCCAGATGATGACGCCCACATCCAAGCCTTGCTACAAGCCGTGCGAGGCGAAGAAGTAACCCACATCCTCATCACCCACACCCACATAGACCACTCCCCCGCCACCCGCGCCGTTAAGGAAGCAACAGGGGCAGAGGTTTACGGCTTCGGGCCACACCCTGCCGAACCAGAAGAAGCATCGTCTCCTGCCACTCTCTCTGACGGCAACAAATCTTCTATACAAAGCCTCAAATCTCGCAGTGCCCAATCTAAAGCTATTGAAAAGTCAACTATCGGCAAGTCAAGTTCCCGAAATGACAGCGATCAAAAAAGCACTGAACAAGAGCAGCCCGGCGAAGACAACTCCGAAAAATCGGGAGACTTGGAGTTTTCACCCGATGAAACCATCCTTCACGGCGATGTCATAAGCGTCGGCGATCACGCCAGCAGTTCCACTGGCGATTCAGCCAACTGGACATTCGAGTGTCTCCACACCCCCGGTCACATCTCCAACCACATCTGCTTCGCCCTCCGAGAAGAACAAGCCCTTTTCACTGGCGACCACATCATGGGCTGGTCCAGCACCGTCATCCCCCCGCCCCACGGCAACCTAGCAGACTATCTAGCAAGCCTAGAGCTGCTCCTCCCCCGCAACGACAAAACCTACTGGCCAACTCACGGCCCGCTCATCAGCCTGAATCCCCAAACCTTCGCCGCCGCCCTCCTTCAGCACCGCCACGACCGCACCAATCAAATCCTCGCCTGCTTAACCGAAGGCCCCAAAACCATAGACCAGCTAGTAGCCGACATATACGCCGACAAACCCAAAGAACTCCACAAACCCGCCGCCCAATCCGTCAAAGCCCACCTAATCCACCTAACAGAAACCGCCCAAGTCCAAGAAGAAATCCCCGCCCAAGAAGCCGCCCTGCTCTACTCCCTCAACTCCAGCTAAGCGTCTTTCTGTCTCCCCAGAACGATGCTTGTCACACCCTTGCCGATAATGCAAGCATGGGCGAGACTCACGCAAAAGCACAAGAAATGCAGACCAGATACCCGATCTTGGAAAACGGTCAGGCTAACCTTTTTTGCAGCAGCAAGACCGTCGGAACAGCCATCCGAGGATTTGTCGTCACACCACACGAGAGGCACCCTATGACCGCAGAACTCCCAGCCGACCGCCTCATTGTCGGTAATTGCGTAGAAGTGATGCGCGGGTTCCCCGAGGAATCTATAGACCTGACGGTAACTTCTCCGCCCTACGATCAACTGCGCGACTACAAGGGCTACGAGTTTGACGCCCAAGGCATAGCCTCCGCAGTAGGCAGCGGAGGCAGCACAAAGGACAAGGTTGCCTTCCAGCACCCTGCCATCTTCCCAGAAAAACTGGCAGAGGAACACATCCTGTCATGGAGCCAAGAAGGAGACATCGTGCTAGACCCCATGTGCGGCTCCGGAACCACATGCAAAATGGCGATGCTCAACAACCGCCACTTCATCGGAATCGACATCTCCCCCGACTACATCGCCATAGCCAAACAGCGACTAGAAGCCTCCGCCAAAGAAGCCGGCTCACAACTCAGCCTCGTTGCCTGATCTGATGTTTGGGCTTTCGGCTTGTCATACATCTAATTACACGCTAATATGTATTAGTAATGACAACACAAGCAGACTCAGTGGTAGCGGTTGTAGATGTAGAAACCAATGGGCTGGATTCTCCAGTAGACATTGTAGAAATAGCCGTTGTTTTACTACATCCTGTATCTTTAGCAACAGTGGAGGAATTCCATACTTTGGTACAACCGACAGCCAGAAACAGCACAGGTAGGATGGATATACATGGCGTAACTGCTGAGATGGTAAAGGACGCACCTTCGTTCGATCAGATAGCTCCGCAGATAGCTGAACTGCTAGACGGCCGTGTGCTTGCAGCACATAACCTGCCCTTCGAGGTTGACAGACTTACAGAAGAGTTCGCCCGTCATGGTGGTAGCTTCAGATCGGGACGCGGGATATGCACATACCAGTTGACAGGAAGAACACTCAACGAAGCAGCTGCAGCTCTGGATGTGCCACACACCAAAGCACATGCTGCTTTGGAAGATGCCAGGGCGACAGCAGGGATTCTGCGAACATGCTATCAGGAAGTTGTCAGACAAACTATAGCTGTTTGTTCTATATCAGCAAACAGAAACGTTGCCACAGGTAGCATCAAGCAGCGCCCCTCTGTGTCTCTAAGAAACCAAGAACCAGCCACACCTCGACAGTTAGCTATTATGGAAAATATCCTCAAAGAGGAAGGTGGTACTACTAAAAATATTGCTGCTTTTCACACCGCGACTGCTCTCGAAATAGCGCAACTGATAAAAGGTTTTAGCAGCAAAGGCACTTTGACTGCTCCGCCTGCAACTGAACGACAGAAAAGCTATTTGGCAGATTTGCTTTATGAAAACGGTATCTATAATGCAAATTTAAATTCTTTGAGCAAAATAGAAGCATCCAATCTGATAGATGAACTTTTAGAGAATCCAGCCAGAGTCAAAGCTGAAGTTTTTCTAAAGCACAAAAAGCAATCTGTTGGATATTTCTCGTTGCGTTCTTGGGCAAAAACCCTACAGCATAGAAAGCAATCTGATGGATACTTTACATTGCAATCGTGGGCAAAAACCATGCGATTTTTTGACAATGGTAACAGCAAAAACTAAAATTAATACTGCTTAAATTAACAGTAGATTTGTCAAAAATCTCTACTTTTACAACTACAATAAAGCAAAATCAACAAGTCAAAATATAATAATTTATACCCTAACAAATGTCAAAAATAGAATTCTATATGTAAAATAATAATATATCAGCATATTTGCTTATTGAGTAGTGACTGCCATTAACCTGTCACAAATACTTTTGACTCCTTCAACAAAAATTCTAAAACTTTTAGAATAGTTTTTGTCTGGATTAGTGTCCAAAAATTTGCCAATCCTATTTGATCCTATGCTTTTTCGATAGGCACCACCAGTTATTTTTTGTAGTTCTTTCGATGGTTTTTGAATGTTATCTGGATTACCATATCGCTTTCCGCTCCTTTGGAGAGAACCTTCGGGTAAATCTAACGCTAATTCAACTGCTTTGAGATCGCCCAAATACCAGCTTTCAAGCTCCTGACAGGCAATCCTAATTACAGCATTGGTTTTATTGGCTTTTCTGCATTTTTCAGCAAAATTTTCTTTTAATTTTTTGCAGTCATCATTATCTTGATCACAAAGAATCATGAAAACTGAGTTAGGGATTCCCCAACTCTTCAACTTGTTTTCGCATCCCTGCAATAGTTCCTGTTTGTCCCCAAAAACTATGCATTGAAAGTAGACTTCAGAAAATGGCTGCTCTCGCTCTTCAAGATATTCCTCAGTCGATCCATAATTTTGCAATCCCGGAAATAAACGCGGCAAAAAACTGCTAATCAGTTCCTTGTCAGATTGCCCTTCAACAAAGATAACTAGAACTTTCATAGCACTAAAGATCTAAAATTCCCTGTGACCATAGCTTAGCAATACCATCACCATTTTCCATATATGCCTTCACTTGTGCATTGTCCTTTGGACGAGATATTTGAGTATATCCACCAATTTTTTTTAATAAAAATACTTCATCGCTTTCTAAGGCATTCAAAAAATTAGGAGAATGCGTAGAAACAAAAACTTGACCTCCTTTTTCAGCATAATAGCGAAATTCCTCTGCTAATTCTTCAAGCAAAAAAGGATACAATTGATTTTCTGGTTCTTCTACACACAATAGTGGATGTGGATTGGGATCGTGAAGCATAACAAGATATGCCAAAAGTTTTAGTGTTCCATCAGAAACAAATTCAGCTGAAAATGGTTCTGGAAATGGCTTGTCATGAAATTTTAGAACAATCCGATTATCTCTTAATTCTGTTTGAACTGAAGAAAGTTCTGGTACATGACGAACTATTCTCTGAATAACTTCGTTTAATATTTCAGCATGGTGTTGTTGATAATAGCTTATGACTTGTGATAAATTTTCTCCTTCCCTTGAAAGGTGCTGAGAAATTTTATTTTGCTGTTCCTGTCGCGCGCTATTAATGTGAAAATCAGAAACATACCACCTATCTACCAAATTTCCTATCTCAACCGCTGCATTATGACGTTCAAATTGCGTCAAAGCTCTGATTGCAAGCAAATCTTTTGACTTTTGAATTACTGGCTCCCGCTCTAATTTCTCTTCAGTTGTTGCGGATGATTCGTTAATTACCATCTCACCTTTACCATGTGAAAAATCAATAAATTTCCAAGGCTGTCCACTTTTACCTCTACGGTATTTCAATATTTCTTTTGACACTACAGCCGCTCCTCTTTCACTATCAATCTCAAGAAAGTATGTAACAAGTGGATTATCATTTATTGCAGCAGACCTAAATTTAATTTCCATTTCAATAGGTCCGGCTGTTCCCCTGCTTCTTACCTCTTCTATTCCGCGCTCTCCTCCCAACTTACTTAGGGCATATGACACATTAGAATCCATTGCATCACGCAGAAATCCAAATACTTCAAAGAATGTTGATTTACCAACCCCATTTTTTCCAATTAGAACCGCAAAACGAGGAATATCCCTCATTTCAACCTCTTTGAAAGCCTTAAAATTTTTCAACCTAATCTGCTCGATTTTAGGCATCTCGACCTTTCTTTTGCTTTCATTTGAAGCAACTCTGCCACTTCTTCCCTCAATTTTTGGAATAGCAACCCTGTCTATGTCAGCATCCGTGACAAGGTCATCCCCCAACTCCGCAAAAAGCTCTCTATCCTGCTTCATATCTTCATCCTAGCATACTTGAACTGATTGGAGTGCTTCGCTCCTTAAGCTTGTCCTGATTCTCTAAAGGTTGGCGGTGGCGGCTTCTAGGAGGTGGGCGAACTTGGTCTGGGCGGCTTGGCGGCGGGTGGGGATATGTTCGGTGGGGTAGCTTTCTGCGGGGGCGTAGTCTTTAAGGGTTTTGCGGGCGATGGTTACTTTGTGGACTTCGTCTGCGCCGTCTACGAGGCGGGAAGCCCTGGCCATGCGGTACATCTCTTCTAGGGGGAGATCGGCTGTGTAGCCTAGGGCGCCGTGCACTTGGATGGAGCGGTCTATGGCGTTGAACAGCATCTGGGTGCCGTAGACCTTGATCATGGCTATCTCCACGCGCGATGCCGATGCGCCGTATTGGTCCATGTGCCAGGCGGCATACATGCAGAGCATCTTGGTGGCTTCTATCTCCATCTTGGTGGTGGCGATGAAATCTTGGATCATCTGCTTGTCGGATAGCAGCGAGCCGTGCGAATAGCGCGAGAGCGACCGTTCGCACATCATGTCGAAAGCGCGGCGGGCTTGGCCTATCCAGCGCATGGCGTGATGGATGCGACCGGGGCCGAGCCGCTTTTGCGCCAGCACGAAGCCGTCGCCGGGGTTGCCGATGAGGTTTTCCTTCGGCACTCGCACATCGTTGTAGCGGATTTCGGCGTGTCCGCCGGGCTGACGGGCGAACGGGGTCTTATACGGGTGGTGCATGTTGGGGACATCCCGCACGATCTCCACGCCCTCTGCATCTGTGGGCACTACCAGCATGGAACAGCCTTGATACGGGTGCACCTCTGGGTTGGTCACAGCCATCACTATCAGAAAATCCGCCACAGAGCCGTTGGAGGTGTACCACTTGTGCCCGTTGATGACATACTCGTCGCCGTCCAGCACGGCCTGGGTGCGGATGAGAGTCGGATCGGAACCTGCCACTTCTGGCTCGGTCATGGAAAACGCGCTGCGCAGCTCTCCAGCCAAGAGCGGCTCCATCCAGCGGCGTTTCTGCTCTGCGTCTCCCCCAATCGCCAGCAGTTCGGCGTTGCCGCTGTCGGGGGCAGAGTTGCCGAAAATAGGCGGGGCTATGCCAGAGCGCCCCAAAATCTCGTGCATCAGAGCGAGCTTCACCTGCCCGAAGCCTTGCCCGCCTAGCTCGGGATCCAGATGACACGCCCAGAGATCCCGCTTCTTGACTTCATCTTTCAGGGGATCGGTTGCCTGCTTCCACTGCTCCCAGGTGAGTTCCTCGGCTATGGTTTCCAAAGGCAAAATCTCCTCGCGCAGGAAGACTTCCATCCAGTCGAGCTTCTCTTGGAACTCAGGTTCGGTTGAAAAATCCCATGCCATTTTTATCTCTCTTTCTCTGTGTTATTCGTGTTTTATAATTCCGACACTTAGCCCTTGACCTTCAGTCGCCCCTATCACCCAGCATATGTATGACGGTCATCCGATAACTCCTCGCTCTCGCAATCCAGCCAGCTTTTCAGCTCCGACCCCAAGCTCCGACAGCACATCATCTGTGTCTCTTCCAATCTCTGGAGAACTGCCGGCGGGCTGGGCGGCAGTCGCGCTCCAACGAGGAGCCGGGCTGGGCTGCGGATGACCGAAAGCGTCAAAGAACGAAGCTCTCTGCTGAGCTTGAGGATGTTTCGGCGTCTCGCCCATAGTGAGCACAGGCGTGACGCAGGCATCGGTGCCCTCAAACACATTCATCCAGTGCTCTTGCGTCTGCGCGCCGAAAATCTCAGCTACCCGCTCTTTCATCTGCGGCCAGGCCGACCTGTCCATCTGATGCGGCAACTCCTCCCCCGTCAGATCCATGCCCGCTAGTCCTAGGCCCTCCAACAACGCCGCATAGAAAGGCGGTTCAATAGCTCCCACCGCCATCCAGCGATCATCGGCTGTGGCATAGACCTCGTAGAAATGCGCGCCTGAATCCAAAAAGTTCTCGCCTCGGTTGTCAGTCCAGAATCCCGAAGCGTGCGCGCTGTAGAGAGGCGACAGCAAATATGCCGCTCCGTCCACCATCGCAGCATCCAACACCTGACCTTCACCGCCACGCGCCACATGCAGCAACGCAGCGCACACGCCCAGAACCAGAAAAACCGAGCCTCCGCCGAAGTCGCCGATGAGATTCAAAGGCACGCTAGGCGGCTGGCCCGGCCTTCCTATGTGAGCCAGAGGCCCTGCCAGAGAGATGTAGTTGATGTCGTGGCCGGCCCGATTTGCCAGCGGCCCGTCTTGCCCCCAGCCGGTCATCCTCCCATACACCAGCTTCGGATTTCTAGCCAAGCATTCGCTCGGCCCCACGCCCAGCCGCTCGGCCACGCCAGCCCTAAAGCCTTCAAACAGCACATCGGCGCTTTCGGCCAAGCCGAGCACTAGCTCCACGCCTTCAGGCTGTTTTAGATCCACAGCCACCGACTTCTTCCCGCGCTCCATCGGCCCAGTTCCCGAAGCCACAGGGTTGTCGGAACCTCCCGGCCGATCCACGCGGATAACCTCGGCCCCCATATCTGAGAACATCATGCCAGCGAACGGGGTCGGCCCGATCCCAGCTAATTCAATTATGCGAATGCCTTGTAGTGGCCCCATTGCTGCTCTCTAGCTCGTGTTTCGCAGCATTGCCGGCTCAGACAGCAGCACTTCTGGTATGCCCTTCCAACACTGGCCTGCCAGCATTATTGTGCCAGCACACGCCTTATCCGCCGGTAATCCAGAAAACAGCCCCTTGAGGATCCATCAGCACCGCAAAGCGACCATCATCGCTCGGCAAGTCGCTCGGCGGCACTAACGAGGTAGCCCCTAGCTCAATGGCTTTGCCGTGCGACGCATCGCAGCTTTCAACCATCACATATGCAGCCCAATGCGGAGGCATTTCATCTTTAGGGACAGGCACGACCATACCCCCAGCAGCCATAGCCTCGCCTACCATGAATATCGTGTAGTTGGTGTAGGTTCCGTCTGCGTTTTCAACTTGCTCCATGCCGTCATTTGCATTCCAGCCGAAAACAGCCGAATAAAACGGCGCGACATCGGCCACCTCGCTGCCGCCCTGAGGCAAACTCAGCTCAAACCAGCAAAGCGAACCCTGTTCATACATATGAGATGCCCCGATATGGTCGTGAGGCTCCCAAGCGTTGATGTAAGCACCGGCAGGATCCATCAGCGCAGCCATCCTCCCGACTGTCGGCGAGTCGACAGGCTTCACATCCATCGGCCCCATCACCACCTGTCCGCCGGCTTCGTTCGCAGCTTCAACGGCGGCTTCAATGTCGCCCACCGACACATAGCTCGACCAAGTCGGAGGCATCCCTTGTTCTGCCATGTCATCAGAGAGCTTCATCATCGCAGCCACAGGGCGATCCTCGTCTCCGGCCGGATGGAACATCGTGTAATAAATCGGATTGCCGTCGGCATCGTGGCCGGCCAAGTTGTCAGAGCTCTCCCAGCCGAAGAGTTCGCCGTAGAAGGCTTTGGCAGCATCGGTGTCGGGAGTTACCAAATCGGCCCAGCAGGGCATTCCGTGTGCGTAGCTCGTCATTTCTGGCATGATTAGTCTCCTTGGTCAGATGTCATCGTATAGCTTGTTGTCTCTACTTTAGCGACCGGGTATGACAGGCATCCAATCCAGCCGCCGCTCAGGCCCGCTGACTGGAAACCGACACCACCTCGCCCGTCATATACGAAGACAAGTCGCTAGCCAGAAACACCATCACATTGGCAACCTCCCACACCTCCGCAGCCCGCCCGAAAGCCTCTTTTGCGGTCAACTCTTCCAGCAGTTCATCGCTAGTCGTCTTCGCCAAAAAAGGATGCATCGCCAAACTGGGTGCCACACAATTCACCCGCACGCCCGCAGGCGCACCTTCCATCGCAGCGCATCGGGTGAGGGCCATCACCCCGGCCTTGGCGGCAGCATAATGGCTTTGCCCCGCCTGCGCTCGCCATCCCAGCACCGAAGCGTTGTTCACGATCACGCCGCCCTCTCTCGGAATCATGTGCCGCAGCGCGGCGCGAGTGCATCGCATCGTGCCGTTGAGCGTCACATCCAGCACCTTGAACCACTGCTCGTCTGTCATATCCACGAGGTCGGCGGTGCCGCCCAGCCCGGCGTTGTTGATCATCGCATCTATGCGCCCCATCTCAGTTTCGGCCACATCTACGAGCTTTTGCACATCGGCTTCGCTGGTGACATTGCAGAGCACAGCCGTGACTTTGGCTTCGCTCATGGCTGCCAGCTCTTCACCCGCTTCCCCCAGTCGCTCCCGATGGATATCGCTGATGACGACCTGCGCCCCCTCCTCCACGCATCGCTTGGCAGCCGCAAATCCGATTCCCGCCCCAGCAGCCGCCGTAACGACAATCCGCTTGCCTTCCAGCAAGTTGCGCCCCAGCGGATAAAGCGGTGCGGCACTCATGGCAAATCACTCACAGCGCGCAGCAGATCACTCGCAGCAAACCACACATAGCAAATACTGCATCAAGTATTGGGCCTGTTGCCCGATATGGCGTCCTGTCTGCGCCTCTCCACTTCGGCCATGAAGGGGTGCTCCTCCTGTCCGATCTCGCCGAAGCGTACCGCTATGTCGCCGACTTCCCACATTTCGCCTTCGCAGCGCATCTCACGCACCTCCAAAGTCTGATTCCACACGGCGATCTTGTCGCCCGTAACAGTGAACATCTGGGCGGTTACATCCTTGCTGGCATCGGAGAGCAGATACACCACCATCGGCGCCACATCTTCGGGTTCGCCCATGTCTTCCATGGCGGTCGGAACGCCTGCCGACATCCTAGTGCGGGCGATAGGCGCAACCAGGTTGGCTCGCACGCCGTAGCGCGAAAGCCCCAATGCGGCACTACGAGTGAGCCCCACGATGCCAGACTTGGCTGCGGCATAATTGGCCTGCGACACGCTGCCGGTGTGCGCCCCGGAAGTGAAAGCCACCAGCGAGCCGCCCGTCTCCTGCTTGCGCATCACTGCCGAAGCATGACGAAAAACCGTGAAGTGCCCCTTGAGATGCACCCGAACCACATCGTCGAACTCTTCCTCGGTCATGTTGAAGAGCATTCTTTCGCGCAAGATGCCAGCCACGCACACGGCCCCGTCTATGGAACCCCATCGCTCCACGGCGGTGCTGACAGCGTTCTCGGCCACAGACATCTGCGAAATGTCGCCAGCCACGCTCACCGCCTCGCCGCCTGCTGCCTCAATGTCGGCTACCACGGCATCTGCTATCTCGCTGGTGGGTTCGCTGCCGTCTTGTTCCACTCCGTAATCGCAGACTACAACCCTGGCACCTTCGGCAGCGCATCGCAGCGCGACTGCCTTGCCAATGCCTCGGCCTGCGCCAGTGACTATCACATTCTTTCCTTCCAAGTGCTTTGCGGTCATAGCTGAATCAGACAATGTCGGCCTCCGATGCTTCTGGGATATGACTTAAGCTAATCTAGCCGATGAGCTAAACCATCACGCCGTCCAGCACCTCGCTGCCGAAAACCCCAGCCAGATTCTCTTGCCGCAGCACTTCCGAAGCCGAACCCTGTGCGATCACTCCTTTGTTCAGCAGCACCACATAGTCGCTCTTGGCAGCCTCCTCCAGCTTGTGGGTGGCAAACACCACGGCTGCGCCTCGCTGCTTTTCTCTTTCCATCTCTGCGAAAATCCTCTGATTGCTGGCAATGTCCAGACCGCCTTCCGGCTCGTCAAGCAGCAGCATGTCTGCCTCTTGCGCTAGGCACATCGCCAGTCGCACACGCCTGCGCTGCCCCACTGAAAGCTGCCCCAACTGCCTATTCAGCAAACGGCCCACATCCATGCGCTCGGCTGCTTCTGCCACTGCCTCTTTGTCGTGCTTGCTAAAACGACCCACCAATCCAGCGTGCCCGTAGCGACCCATTGCCAGCACATCCTTAACACGCAGGGGCATCCAAGCCGCTTTTTCATCGGACTGTTCGGCCAGTGCCACGCTCGTCACATCGTGCCAGCAGATAGTTCCGACAGAAGGAGCGCAGAACCCAGCGAGCATCCGCAGGAGCGAAGTCTTGCCCGACCCGTTCGGCCCGACCACTGAAGTCAAAGCCCCGTGACGGATGGTCGCATCAACCCGATGCAGCACCTCCAGCGTGCCGAAAGCCAAGCAGGCATCCTCCAGCACAGCCGCCGCGTGACGCTGCTCGTGCTCTGAATCGTTGCAAGCCTCCAGCACATGCTGCTCATCGCGCCCGTCTAGAAGGTGGTCTGCGGCCTCGGTCATCGTCTCGGTCATGCTGCCTCCCGTGTCTGTTCGCGCAAAATTACGCTGCGCTTTTTCAAATTGCCAAGCATAACCCTAGACTACTTGGCATATAGCAACCAAGAATCTGACATCAATGTATGTCAGATGTCTGAGAAAAGGAGCAAACACAAAATGATGAACCGAACAAACAAGAACCTGGCATCAAAGCAGGCGCATGTCTGCTCACGCCACAAGCCGACCCGAAAGGGATTCTGCGGCAAGAACCATCCCCGCAGACACGCGCCGCTGCTGCACAAGAAAGGCTGCATCTGCGTCTTTTGCTCGCTGCTCGTCGCGCTGTTGGCTGCCGGCTGCGGCAACTCGGGATCGTCTGGCAATGCAGCAGATAGCTCTGCTGCCGACAGCACAACGGTCTCAAGCAGTACTGCAGAAATCGCGGCTCTGCCTCAAATCGTAACCACCACGGACATCTGGGGCGATGTGGCTGAAAAAGCTACTTGCGGCCTAGCAGAGGTAAGCACCATTATCCCATCTGGTTCCGACCCCCATAACTATTCGCCTTCCCCCCGAGACATCATCGCTTTGGAAAACGCCGCTCTGGTGGTGGAGAACGGCTTGGGGCTTGAAGAACTTCTGGCAGATGCACTGAGTTCAGCCCCGAACAAACTTGTGATAGCCGATTTGCTCGAAGAAGAGGGCAGCGAGCATGAAGGCGAAGACCACGACGAGCATGACGAAGACCATGATGAAGATCATGGCGACCATGAAGATGAACTAGAAGACCACGATGAAGATCACGACGAGCATGACGAAGACCACGACGACCACGATGAAGACGAAGACCACGAGCACGATGATCACGAGGATGAACTAGAAGACCACGACGACCACGAAGAAGATGAAGACCACGATCACGACCATGCCGGAGGAGACCCGCACATCTGGTTCGACTTCAACTTCGCCCGCTCATTCGTCAGCACCCTGGAAACCCGCCTTGCTCCGGCTGTAGCCGATGCTGAAGAGCTGGCAGCCTGCGCCGACAGCTACATCGACGAACTTCAAGAAATCGAAGACGCCGTAGCCGCAGCTTTGACTTCTGTTCCTCAAGATCGCCGTCTGCTCGTCACCCAGCACGACACGCTCCAGCGTCTCGCCAATCGCCACGGTTATGAGATCATCGGCAATGTCATTCCGTCAACCTCCACCTTGGCCGAAGCCGACCTTCGCCACCTCATTGAGCTGGAAGATCGAGTACGAGACACAGGCGCACTTGCCATCTTCGCTGATGCCTCCGGTGTCGACTCCGACATTGAGACTTTCGCCGACCGCATAGATCTGCCTCTTGTCGTTCTATACACCGAATCCCTAGGCGCACCAGACACAGGAGCCGACACATACACCGGCCTGATGCTCACCAATGCAAATCGCATCGCAGAAGCTCTCGCCTCCCCCTGAGCCAGCCCCTCTGAAACGGCCCCGCTTAGCTAGCACACCCTAGCATCAGCCTCTAGGCTGAGTCCCAAAGCTCATGGGCTTCTTCGCACGACAGTGGGATTGGTGGATCCAGCCTTTCCTGGACTACGACCTCCTCCGTGACGCTCTTTTCGCGAGCATCCTGACCGTAGTCTGCACCTCCCTCGTAGGCTCTTGGATCACCATACGAGGTCTGAGCTTCTTCGCCGAGTCCCTAGGGCACGGCATTCTCCCCGGCGTAGCAGTTGCAGCCCTGATAGGCGGCAGCACGCTTTTGGGGGCAGCTATCTCGGCGGGGGCGTTCGTGGTGGGCATGCAGACCATCCGTCGCTTTTCGCCCCTGCCCAGCGACATCGTTATAGGGCTGCTTTTCGTGAGCAGCGTGGCGGTAGCAGTGCTGCTGCTGAGCCGCAACAGAGACACCTACCTGGGCGACATCAACAGGTTCCTCTTCGGCAATGTGCTGGGCATCTCAGATTGGGATATCGCCCAGCAAGCCATCGTTGCCGGCGTGATTCTGGCGATAATCGCCCTTTTCTATCGTGCTCTGATGGCAGCATCCTACAACGCCGACACAGCCACGCTTCTGGGCTTCCGCCCTCGTCTAGTGGAAATCGGCCTGCTGGCTATGCTCGCCTTGGCAGTGGTCGCTTCGTTCAGAGTGGTGGGAAGTCTGCTCGTTTTCGCTTTTCTCATCGCGCCGCCCGCCACAGCTTCCGTCTTCGCCCGCCGAATTCCGACGATGATGCTGCTCTCGGTCGCCTTCGGCGTGCTCGCTGTGTTCTTGGGGCTGACTTTCAGCTATCAGTGGGGCGTGGCAGCCAGCGCATCCATGGCTTTGTGCTCCACAGTCATCTTCTTCCTCTGCCTCATCGGCTCTTCGCTCTGGAACAAGTTCGCCCACGCCAGCACATCTAGGAAGATGTCGCAGACAGTCGGCGCTGATTCATCCCGCACCGCTCGCCGCCACTTCGGGAGAACCGCATCGCCTAATGTGAGAGTAGACATTCCCCCGTTCGCCCGCAGGCGCAGCAAAGCCCGCCGCCCAGAAGCCGCACCAACCACAGGAGAACAAAAATGACAGACAAGAACCATATCACCGACCTGCTGGAAGCCGAATGGCAAGCCATCGCCGACCTCTGCGCCGATCTCACAGACGCCGAATGGGACGCCCCCACGCAATGCCCCGGCTGGTCGGCAAGAGACAATGTGAGCCACATCATCGGCACCGAGCGAATGCTCTTGGGCGAGACGCCTCCCGAAATAGAAATAGATACGGAATCCGAAGCATACGCCCATGTCAAAAACGACATAGGCGCGGCCAACGAAAAATGGATACAAGAGCGGCGCAGCCGACCGGGCGCAGAAGTGCTAGCCGAGTTCAAAGAGGTCGCAGCCCGCAGGATCGCCGCCTTGCGAGAGATGTCGCAAGACGACTTTGACACCCCCTCATGGACGCCCGCCGGCCAAGACACCTACGGCCGCTTCATGCAAATCCGCCTGTTCGACTCCTGGACGCACGAGCAAGACATCCGCCAGGCCATAGGCCGGCAAGGCCACCTGTCGGGGCCGGTGGTAGACGAGACGCTGGCAGAAGCGTGCAAAGCCATGGGCTTCGTGGTGGGCAAACTGGGCAGCGCGCCGCCCGACTCTCGCGTGGAGATACAGCTCACCGGCGCGACCTCAGCAACCATCCGAGTAGAGCGCATAGGCGATGCGCCCCGCACATCTGTGGTAGACGAATTTTCCGAAGGCGAAGCCACCGTGACGATTTCGGTGGATTTCGAACTCTTCATGCGCCTCATCTCAGGGCGGGTAGACAACGCCGAAGCCGTGACATCTGCCGTATCCGATGGCAGCGCGAGCATCTCTGGCGACACGCAAGCAGGCGAACGGATCGCCCACCATCTGGCTTATGTTTTCTGACGGGCTTGCCACAAAAAGGCAATAATCTTTTGATAATGTTTAAGACAGGCTCGTAATGTTGAGGCACCAAGGAGGCTAGATAGTGGCAACAACGCTAAGAAATCAGACCTCAAAGAAACTCATTCTGCTAGTAGCAGCGTTGGCAGCACTTGCGATTTTCGCTGCAGCTTGTGGCAGCGACGGAGACTCGGCTTCGGAAGGCACAACTCGAACCAGTCCATCTTCCCAAGCTCCGGCTTCGGGCGAAGGCAACTCCGCCCCTCAGACTGCCGCTGAACAAGGCCAAGCCGCTGCCCCGCAAACCGCCCAGCCAGACGCTCAGCCTGCCGCCGAAACAACCGATGCCGCAGTCGGCCCGGTCCAGCCCGCCTCAGCCCCTATAGATTCCGATCTGCCTGATGTAACCATTCAGCGAGTCTCCACCGGCGAAGAGTTGCTCCTGAGTTCGCTGGCTCCTTCCGACAGGCCGCTGCTGCTATGGTTCTGGGCGCCCCATTGACCGACTTGTCGCCGGGAAGGCCCCGGTGTCGAGCAGTTCGCTCGTGAGAATCAAGACAAAGTCAGAGTAATCGGAGTAGGCACCCAAGACAGCTTCAGCTATGCCGAAGACTTCGTTTCGGCTACGGGCACGCAAACAGTAGACATGCTTTGGGAGGGGCAGGGCAACTCTTGGCTCCAGCTAGGCGTTTACGGGCAGCCGTCTTGGATGCTCCTAGACGCCAACGGACAGACACTCATTGATGTCCGCTTCGGCGCAATAGACGAAGGCGCGGTGCTGGAAAGACTGGGTGCCTAGCAGCCACCTCAGCTTTTCTCTCAGGCCAGTCGCCCCGCAGATAAGAGAAGTGTCAAATGCCAGCCAGGACATTTTTGGCTTTTGCCCTCCTAGCGATTCTTGCGGCTGCCTGCGGAGGTGGAGGAGATTCTAGAGAAACCGCTCCTGTCGCCGAAACATCTGCCGCGCCTACAACTCAGGTCGCCGCTCCTGCTGGCACAGGCTCGGTTTCCACCTCCCAGCCTTCCCCCACCAGTTCTGCTCCAAGCCCCGAACCATCCGCTGCGCCAGCTCCTGAATCCACCAGTCAGCCGTCACCTCCTGAAGCTCCTTCTCCGGAATCCGCAGATGACGACTCCGCTTCAGAGCCGACTCTCCCTGACAACCCTGTCAATCAAGAGCAACCGGAGACCGCTGAGACACCTGCTTCTTCTGCCCCGTCACCGACTTCCGCGCAGGCAGTCACTGAACCGCCGACAACCACCCAAGAACCAACAACCGCACCACCCCCGCCAACAACTACCACCCAACCTCCCCCTCCGACAACTACCACAACAACCACCCAACCTCCCCCTCCGACAACTACCACGACAACCACCACTACGACAACAACTGCCGCGCCACCGCCGCCAGCACCGACAACCCAACAACCGCAAGTCCTTTTCCCCCCATCAGTAACAGCCTCCGTAGATTCCGATCTGCCTGATGTCTCGGTGCAGCGAGTCTCCAACGGCCAGCAATTGATGCTCAGTTCGCTCGCGCCAGCCAGCAGACCTCTGCTGGTATGGTTCTGGGCGCCCCATTGACCGACTTGTCGCAGGGAAGCCCCTGATGTCGAGCAGTTCGCTCGTGATAACCAAGACAAATTCCAAATCATCGGGCTAGGCGCCCAAGACAGCTTCAGCCAAGCCCAAGACTTCGTCACAGACACCGGCACGCAAACGATAGACATGCTGTGGGACAGCTCAGGCACCTCATGGATCCGGCTAGGAGCGCGCGGGCAGCCGTCTTGGATGCTCCTGGACGCTAACGGGCAAACCCTTATAAGTGTCCGCTTCGGCGCGATAGACGAAAGCGCCGTGCTCCAGACGCTGAGCAGCTAGCAGACTTAGCAGCTAGCAGACTAAGCAAGCATCTGGCAGCATACGCTCCCTAGCTGTGCGCCACGAAGGGCGGCTTCACAACCTGGGCTTTGAGCGCGCGATCGCCCACTTCTACCTCTGCCCCTATAGGCACATCTGCTGAGAGCATAGCCAAGGCTATGCCGCTCTCCAAAGACGGCGAAAACCCGCCGCTGGTGAGCTCGCCCGCATGTCTGCCTTCCCATTTCACTTCTTGGCCTGCTCGCATCGGACGGCGACTAGCCCCCGCTAGCCCTAGGATGCGGCGGGCTACCCCAGCTGTGCGCTGCGCCACCAGAGCTTCTTTGCCTCTGAAGGAAGGCTTGTCCCAGCCGACCACCCAGTTGAGTCGAGCATTCACGGGCGTGATGTCGGGGCCGAGCTCGTGTCCATGCAGCGGAAAGCCTGCCTCCAAGCGCAAAGTGTCTCTGGCTCCGAGCCCTGCCGGAAGCACGCCTGCTGCTTGAACGGCGTCCCAGAAATGCGGAGCAACCGATGCAGGCACTTCGCATTCCACGCCGTCTTCGCCCGTGTAGCCTGTGCCGGCCGCATGGCATGTTTCGCCTTCAAAGCTGAACGAGTCGACACCGAACCTAGCCACCCCAGCCGCAGCCGGCGAAACAGAAGCCAGACGCTCACGGGCACGCGGCCCCTGCACGGCGATGAGAGCGCGAGAGGCGGTTATGTCGTTCACTTCTATATCGGAATCTCCTGAAGCACCGCCTGCCGCCCCGCCGTCTGACCCGCCCAGACCTCCCGGCAAGCTTTCGGGCATCTCAGCCACAGCACCTCGCAAAACCGCAACAACCTCTGCGGTGTTGGCTGCATTAGGCAGCACGCGAAACAGATCAGGCTCTTGCCACCAGACGATGATGTCGTCGATCACCCACGCCTCATCTGGATCTAATAGATGCGTGTATTGCGCCCTGCCCGGCGATATGCGCCCGAGATCGTTCGTGAAACACCATTGCAGCACAGCTTCGGCAGCACCGCCTCGCACCAAAAGCGTGCCGAGGTGGCTCACATCAAAAGCAACGGCGTCTTCCCTGCAAGCTTTGTGCTCGGCCAAAGTGCCGGCTTCATAGTTGAGAGGCAGCTCCCAGCCAGCGAACTCCGAAAGCTTGGCACCGGCTGCAAGGTGCCGCTCGTGCAGCGGGGAATGGCGCAAAGAGGTTTCAGGCAAGATTATCTCCCTCGCCAAAAAGCGCTATGACTTCAGCTTCAAGCTGATTGTTTATCGCGGGAATGCCCACCATATTCAAAACGCCTTGCCCTGTCTGGATTAGATCCAAAATCTCCTGCGGGTCTCGCACATAGGAGACTTGATCACCCTCAATGACGAGATTGGCCGTGAGAATGTCGTCCCCCAGCTCGTTTTCCATGTAGTCGAAGGCGTTGACTATCGCCTGAAAGCTCACGCCGCCGTCCAGCAGACGCTTGGCAACTTTGAAGCGCAGCAGATCCTGATAGGAATACTCCCGGCGACTGCCGCTGCCTTTAGCTTTCTTGGCAGACGGCTTGATGAAATCGATTCTGTCCCAGTGATCCAGCTGTCGGTATGTGATGCCTGCGATCTTTACGACCTGCTTGCTGGTGTAGCCGTCGGCCACGATGGCCGGGCTGGCAGGCATCTCAAAGTCGGGAAGCGTCTCCTGACGCGCGGCAGGAAGCCTGCGCTCTGCCGGCGGCATATCGGAAAGCTGGTCAAATGCGTTCATGGGGTATTAACTGATTCATGTTCCGCGTGAAACTACATAGATGTTAGCAGCCCAGCCAACGGAGTGCAAATGTGTTTTGCGCAAATGTATCTCTGGCCGCGCTCGCATTTGCAGAATTTGCTGCACCGACCCCCTATGCCTTTAGCCACGCCGTGCGCCTCACCCCTTGGAAGCTTCGAAATCCTCCGCTGAGACATTGTCTATGAACTCTTTGAACTGCTCGATCACTTCTTCGGGCTGTTCTTCTTCGGCTTCCTCTGCCTCGTCTTCTAACTCTTCTTCGCTGGGAACGAACCCTGCCTCGTCCAGCACTTTGTCTACCGCGAAAACCGGAGCGTCCATGCGAATCGCCAGCGCGATAGCGTCCGAAGGGCGGCTGGAGATGCGGAATGCGCTCTCCTCGTCGCCGCGCTTGCCGAACTCCATCTCGGCGAAGAAAGTTCTGTCTTCCAGATCCACTATCTCCACCCGCAAGAGCTCCATCCCAGAGGTGCCGATCACTTCGGCCATGAGATCGTGAGTCATCGGGCGGGGCGAAGTCACCCCCTCCATTGCCAGAGCGATGGCCAGTGCCTCCGACTTGCCGATGAAAATCGGCAGAATGCGCTCATCCCCGTCGGGCTCTTTCAGCAGCATGATGGGAATGCCGATGTTTTCGTGCTGGCGCAAACCGACCAGCTCCATCTCTTTCATCGTCTCTCCCTTCTCATAGCTCCAAGTATAGCACTGGCATACGACAAGCACAGGGCAGTCCGCCGTCAGCCCTTGCCGTCAGCTTCTATGTCACTTGCCTGATTCGGTCTCTTCCAAGAGACGGGCGAGAATCACTCTTTGCATGTCAGAACCCAAAACTGCTATCGCATGAAGCTGCTCAACGCCCTCTCTGCGCTTCTGGCTGTCGCTGTCTACCAGCAGAGTTCTGGCGAGACGCTCGGCCAGATCGGCTTGACGCTCGGCCGCCAAAGCGTAGGTGCGCAGGTGGCGGGGCTCCAACCCGAGGGGCAGCAGCTCGCGAGACAGGCGAGCCACCTCAAGATCGTGCTGATCGAAAGTCTTCTTGGACGAAAAGAGCTTGTGCTGCTGAAGCTGGCGCAGTTCCGACTCGCGCAGCCCGCTCTGCTGGATGAATTCGGCACGAGTCAGCTCTGCTGAGCCGCCTCCGCCCGAACCGGCTTCCAGCCGGGCTTTCGATTGGGGTTCCGACTGGGCCTCAGACTGGGCCGGCGAACTCGGCGGAGCAGCACTCTGCGCCGCAGGCTGGCCGATGGCTTCCATGTCTTGCTTCCACTGCCCTGAAGACAGACGCTCTTTGATGACTTTCAGAGGCAGGAAATTGCGATTTTGCTGATGCAGCATCCAGCGGAGCTGGTCTATGTCTTCTTGCCGGAAGCGTCTGTATCCCGATTGGCTGCGCGGCAGGTCGAGCAGCCCTCTCTTGTCGAAATAGCGGATTTTGGACACCGAGATGTCGGGGAACTCCCCCCTCAACTGCTCTACGACCTGGCTGATGAGATAATAGCTATCATCGGCCATCATTCAGAACCGCGATACTCAAGCTTGAATCTGCCTACTTGCACGATGTCGCCGTTCTGCAGAGGCGACTTTTCCACCCGGCTGCGGTTGACATAGGTGCCGTTGAGAGAACCAGAGTCTTCCACCTCATGGCCGTCGTCTGTGGTGATCACCGCAGCATGGCGGCGAGACACTGTGATGTCGTCCAGAAAAATGTCGCTTCTAGGGTGGCGGCCCAGAGTCGTGCGACTGCGCATCAGGCTGAACACAGAACCTGCCTTCGCCCCTTCCAAGACCACGAAGGACGCTCCCTGCTCGGCGTCTTCAAAGCTTTCAGACGATCCCGGCACATGAATCTGGGTTTCTTCCAGCGAGAAATCCTGCTGCCCTGTGAGGCTTGCGCCGCAGGCGGAACAGAAGGAGTCGCCTTCTGCGCAGGCGTTTCCGCATCGTTCGCAAATAACTGTGCTCATTAGGCTGCCTCCGTGAACTCGGCGTATGCTTCTGGCGATAATAGCGTGCTCAGCTGGCTTTCGTCTTCAAGCTGCACTACGCAGATCCAGCCTTCTCCGTAGGGGTCTTGGTTTATGATCTCAGGGGCGTCTTCCAGAGATTCGTTTATCTGCGTGACGATGCCAGACACAGGGGCGAAAATATCCGACACCGACTTCGTGGATTCGACTTCTCCGAAAGTCTCATCGGAAGTCAGCTGAGCTCCCGTTGCGGGCAGCTCCACGAAAACGATGTCGCCCAAGGCGTCTTGGGCGTAGTCGGTGATGCCGATGCGCACCAGCCCTTCGCCTTCGCGCCTCACCCATTCGTGTTCTTCTGAATAAAGCAGATCTTCTGGAACAAGCATGGATGCATCCTAGCATAAATCTCACCTTGAAGTTCAAGGCTGAGCACGCGGAGGTTCAAGACTCGGCGCGCAAGGCCTCTCGCGCCAAAGGTATGTAGCCGAGAGCCGAAACATAGGCGATGACAGTTCCCGTTATACCGCAAATCCATGCTGCCAGCCCCCACCACTCTCGGCCGGCCACATCTGCGTTGCTCATCAAAAAGAGAGGAAAGGCGAACATGAGCACGAAAGCCCCCGTCTTGCCGATCCATGTCACAGCAATTCGCTGAGCCCCCATAGCGGCCAACACGAGAGTAGCCGCCGACACTGCTACCTCTCGCGCCAGCACGAGCACGCAGAGCACGAGCGGGGCAGAGCCGTCTATGGCTATGGCGATGATGCCCACGAAGAAGAGCAGCCTGTCGGCTATGGGGTCTATGATTTCGCCGACCGCCGAAGTCTGGTTGAAGCGGCGCGCCACCCAGCCGTCCACCCAGTCGGTGGCTCCCAGCGCGCCGAGCAGAATGGCTGCTCCCGCACGGTTGCCCAGCCCGAAGAGCATCCAGAGGAAAACAGGCAAGCAGGCCACCCGAAGCAGAGTTATGGCGTTGGGAACCGTAGCAATGCGATTGCTAGGTGCATCATCGTTCATAAAGGCAGACTAGCCTTCGGAATAACCACCTACAAGAACATCCGCAAGCGCGAACTCAAACCTCAGGAGGCTACCGTGTCGTCAGTTTTCACCAAAATCATGCAAGGCGAACTCCCCGGCCACTTCGTCTGCGAAGACGATCTCTCAGCCGCTTTCATGTCTATCAACCCGATCACCGAAGGCCACACCCTGGTAGTGCCTCGCCAAGAGACCGACCACTGGATAAACCTCCCCCCAGAGATCAACGCCCACCTCATGGATGTGGCCCAGCGGATAGGCATCGCCCAGCAGCAGGCATTCACCCCAGAGCGCATCGGCATCATCGTGGCTGGCTTTGAAGTGCCCCACATGCACATCCATGTCCTCCCCGTGAATTCTATGGACGACTTCTCCTTCGCCAACGCCGCCCCTCACGCAGACCCCCAAGCCCTAGCCGCCGCAGCCGCAAAAATCCGCGACTGCCTCTGACCTCCCCATCTCTGCCCCGCCCCCCATCTCTGCCCCCGCCCGCCACCCCGATTTGGAAGCCGCTCGCCAGGCTGCTCACCCCCTCAGCATTCCAGTTATGCACTTCCCTTGTAGTGGAAAACTATAGCCCCGGACAGGGAATATTCTTGCTCCCAGCCGCCTTGTCTGAGCACGGTTGCGAACCGCTGGACTTCTAAAGACTGGTCGCCCCAGACGGGGGCATCGTTCAAATCCAGCAGTATCCAGTCCACGCCTTCCATAGACCTGTTGGCATCCTCTCTGGCTTGGGTGCCTGTGGTGTCCAGCTCGTATACTCCTATGCGTTCCGCCAGCCTCGGTAAGAACGAAGGCGAAGCTCTCACCACAGCGTCTTCTGGCACTATGCCTACGGCATCCAGACGGATGCTCTCTTCGGTGCTTTGGTTGTACCAGCCCCACGAGTTTTGATATGGCGATGTGGCGGCGTCTTGAATGAAGAACACCGCCGCAGCCAGTGCCAGAGCGAACAGCACCTGCCTGTTGACTCTGACCCGCTCCACCAGCACCTGCCCGCTGCGCTTGAGGGCGAACACAGCCGCCACGAACACGAACACCAGCAGTGGAATTGTCTGGCTGGACTCCGAAATAGGGCCTTCAGGCACATTGGCCACCAGATACAAGGCGTAAAGCGGAATGGCAGGCACCAGATAGCGGAAAGCGACTAGCGGCAGGAACACGAGCGGGGCGATGAGCCTCACTACTGTCGCAAAGTTGCTCTGCGTGAATATATCTCTGATCACATCGCCGGGCTGAGAAAGCATCCCGCCGATCACATTTATCGGGTTGCCTGTGCCGTAGGAGCTGAAATACTGAGAGTAGAGATACTCTCCTCCAGAAAGCGCAGGCTGGATCACCCACAGAACCAGCATGAACCAAGTGACCCCGACGCCGAAAAGAGCCCAGCCCAGCTTCTCCCGCCCTTCAATGATCACCAGCGCACCATAGGCGGCGATCACCAGAGCTAGGTCGGCTCGGGCCAGAATAGCCACCGCCACGAAAACCCAGAGCAAGACGAGATCCCGTATGGGCAAATTGGATTTCTCCAGCGGCGTGATGTTCCACCAGTGACGGCGGCCCGCGAACATGCGGTTCGGAGCCCGTCTTGAGGCAGCTCGCAAAGCTGCTGCCGATTGCGCCATTTGCGAGGCCGGGTGCCTGCGTCCGAACCTCGTGTGCAGGACGATGCCGAACAGAGCGGGCACGGCCAGCGTTTCAGGATGGAACCCGGCGAGGTTCATGTTGTGAATCGCGGCGGACACTCCATAGGCGAAAATGATCACCACAGAAGTGCCCACTCCCAGATTGGCTTCCTGCCTTGAAAGCTTCCACAAGGGAACGATTCCGAAAGCGAGCGCGAGCGCTTGTATGGTCAGCAGAGTCTGTGCCGCAGGCAGCGCACGAACCACCTGTGCCAGCGGGTAGATGATGAAGCTAGCCTGCTGTGCTATGTAGCTCTCGCCCAGCAGCGTGGAATCAGGCCAGTAGCCTTCGCCGATAAGCCAAAAGCCTTGAATAGACGAAGCCAGCTCGCTTCCGTAGCCGAGACTCCAATAGCGAGTGAGCGTGAACCACTCCAGCACCACGAACAGCACTAGAGCGAAGAGCCAGGAAATGGCGATGTCGGCTCTTTTGGTATCAAGCCTCGCGTGGGCCCTGAGCATCCCCCTGTCTATGCGGGAACGCCAAGAAGTTTTTGCCATGGCCTGCTCGCCAGTAGGCCTGCTCGCCAGTATATGCAGGTCGACCGCCTCTCGGCAGCCGACCCAGACGGCGATCAGCCGATCATCGCCGAAAGCTGCTCTTCAGACGGGGCGAAGTAGTAGGAGCCTGAAGCCGGATTGGAGAAATCGGTGAGCTTATCGCGAGGCTGACCGTCTTGACCGTACATCGCGCTCAGACGCTCTCTGAACGGAGCTTGCTCACGGCAGAAAGCCATGAAGTAAAGCCCGACAGTGCCGTCATGGAACGCATAAGGGGTGGAGCGGCGGGCTATCTCGTTGCGCTTCGGCTTGGTGGCGTCTGCCGTCTCTCCTCCGTCGCGAAGCTCCACATGAGCCAGATGCGAATAGTTCTCTTGGTTATCCAAGCGAGTGCTGTCGGCCTTGGTGCGACCGAACACCTTTTCTTGCTCCTCTACCGACATCTCGTTCCAGCCGGTGAGGTCGTGCACCCAGCGTTGCGCCAGGATGAAGCTGCCGCCTGCGCCAGAAGAACCTTCAGGCACGAGAGCCACTTCAGGCTCATCCTCTGGTTCGGGGTTGCCTGTGCCGTCAATGAAGCCGGTCATGTCCAGCGACTCGCCGTAGATGAAAGTGGGCGTCTCACGGGCGACCGACATGTGGCCCGCTAGAGATGTGCGGGCATCATACTGAGCCTTCCAGACTTCGTCCTTCTGGGGGCTGTTGAGCCACAGAAGCAGCTCTTCTTGAGTGCCTTTGGCTTCGCGTCCGCTGCCGTCTGAGGAAAGCACGGTCTCGAACTTCTGGAAGTCGTCAGGCACATCGCCGCCCAAGTCGGCAAGCAGATCGGGGCCGAAGCCGAGAACGAGATTGATGTTCTTGGCCTCGCAGTCGGCACGCAGCTGAGTGAGCGTAGAGCGGATGGCCCCCAAGTCGGCGCCGTCGTTGCGGCTGAGATGGACATACCACTGGTGCTGTCCCATTTCGGCGAATATAGCGGCTTGCGGATTTGACATGGTTACTCCTGGATTGGTTCGGGGATTTCTTCTCAGTCTATCGCGTCTGTGTTGTAGCTGCTACGCGGACGCTCAGGCCGCAGGGCAAAGCGCGCTCACAAGCGCAGAGGGGATGTCTTCTTGCGCGCTGGCTCGGGACCTCGTGACATCGCCCACCAGACTACCCGGGTTGAGGAACTGCCAATCAATGGTGATACGCAGATAAGCCGTATCGTCGCCTGTTCTTACGCATTGGGGCAGAGGCGGATCGTTCATCCCTCTCCAGTCTTTGCATTCTTGGATAGTCTCTTCGGCATCGTAAAGATCGTTATCATCTGCGATAGTCATAACCACGCCGTGAATGCGATAGTCGTCAATCACCGACTGCGCTGCCTTGCGAGCACGGCATCTGTTGAAATGAACCTCCCTGCTGCTGGCAACCTCATCCGCAGCGACAGACGCTATCCCAGCTCGCAAAGCTTGCGTAGCCACATGCGAAGCCGTGAATCGCGTAGAGGTGGACTTCGGCCAGGTGTATGCGACTGTGGCAGCTGTAATAAGCACGACAGAGAAAAGCATAAGCGCAATGGTGAAATCTCCCCGCTCCTCACGGAAGTCGCGATTGCCAGTGCCGCTGACACGCCTGCCGAGAAACCGCCTGAGGGCAAACATATTTCAAATTTTACAGGATGGCAGCCTAAAACTTGGCTATGCAATTCGCTGCACTAACCTGATTTGTGTGCACAAGGTCGCTGTCTGGCTGGCAAATGCAGCTGGTCGCATAGCTCGTCTCTCGGGAAGATGGGGCGGCACCACACTGCCAGGCAAAGTCGCCTTGAAGCTTTGGCCCTCCGCCACCTCTGCGCTGGCCAGACGCCTCCAAAAAGGCAGCGTCGTGCTGTCTGCCACCAACGGCAAAACCACTACGGCCCGTCTGCTCTCTCGCTGTGCCGAAGCCGAAGGCGCATCGGTCTGCGCCAACTCCGCCGGAGCGAATCTCGTATCAGGCGTCACCGCCGCTCTGCTGCCTCTGGCGTCTTCCAAACACCGCTGCGATTACGGCATCTTTGAAGTAGACGAAGCAGCCCTGCCCGTTGTGGCCGGGCGTGTTTCGCCCCAGCTTGTGCTGCTGATGAACTTGTTCCGCGACCAGCTAGACCGCCACGGCGAACTAGAACTCATAGCCAAACGCTGGCATGAGCTGGCGGCAACTCTCAGCCCCGGAGCCAAGCTGCTGGTCAATGCCGACGACCCGGCCTTAGTCGCTTTAGCCGAAGGGCGGGATGGTACCCTGTATTTCGGAATCAGCGATCCTTCCGTCAACAGAGGCAAACTCCCCCACGCCGCCGATGTGACTCGCTGCCGACACTGCCGCACCGAGCTCTCCTACGAAATCAACACAGTTGGACACCTAGGCAAATGGCACTGCGAAGACTGCGGCTGGAAGCGTCCAAAGCTTCACTACGAAGCCAAAGAAATCGCCAGACCAGCAGCACAGCACGGTGCTACCGCAATCAGCTTGACCGCTCCCGGCGGCACTCTGGAACTCACCGCCTCGCTGCCAGGTCTCCACAACGCCTATAACACCATCGCTGCGACATCGGCGGCCCACTCTCTCGGCTTCAGCGGCGAAGCCATAGCCAGAGCCGTGAGCGAAACCGAAGCCGCCTTCGGACGCTCGGAAACGCTCGCCCTTGACGAAAGAAAACTCGTCATCCTGCTTGCCAAGAACCCCACCGGTGCCAACGAAAACATCCGCACAGTCCAGGAGTCAGCGCAACAGGCAACTACCGACCCGCCGACTCTCCTAATCATTTTGAACGACAGAGTGGCAGACGGCCACGATGTCTCGTGGATCTGGGATGTGGACTACGAAGGTTTATTGCCGTATGGCAGTCGCATCATCTGCAGCGGCGACCGAGCCTACGAACTGGGCTTGCGCTTCCGCTACAGCAGCACGAAATCTCGCATAGAGCCTGACCCAGCAAAAGCCTCTCCTCCCATTGAGGTAGTCCCATCTCTTAGCACTGCCCTAGACCGTGCCGTCTCCGTCACTCCCGCAGGCGGCACCGTCTTTGCCCTGCCCACTTACACAGCCACTCTAGAGCTCCGCGCCGAACTCACTTCTCGTGGATCAGCATCGCCTTTCTGGAAATGACCGACCAGCCCAGCACTTCCCAGCCGACCGTGCGTCTCTGCCATCTCTACCCCCGTGAGATGAACTTCTACGCCGACAGAGGCAACATAGCAGTGCTGGCAAAACGCCTGGCTTGGCGGGGGATGCGCCTGGAGATCACAGAATGCGGCCCGGGCGAGCCTCTGCCGGCTAGGGGCTTCGACATGTTCTACCTAGGCGGCGGCCAAGACAACGACCAAGTCAATGTCGCCCAAGACCTCATGGCCACAAAAGCCGATGCCCTCAGAGGAGCTTTGACAGACGGCGCAGTAGGGCTTTTCGTATGCGGCGGCTATCAGTTGGCTGGACACAGCTACGAGACCGCCGAAGGCAAATCACTGCCAGGCTTCGCCGCCCTAGACATAGAAACCACCGCAGGCGACACTCGCCTCATCGGCGACATTTTGATTGAATCTCGCCCCGAGCCAGATTTAGCCCTCCCGGTAGTCGGCTATGAAAACCACGCCGGTCGCACTCGCCTAGGCACAGACGCAACCCCCCTCGGCAAAGTCATCCAAGGGCACGGCAACAACGGGGAAGACGACACAGAAGGCGCAATCAACGCCCGCACTATCGGCACATATCTGCACGGCCCTCTCCTCCCCCGCAACCCCCGCCTAGCCGACTTGCTGCTCGCCTGGGCATTGTCTCATCGCTACGGCAACAGCACATCTCTGGAACCGCTAGGTGACGACTGGGAACGCCAAGCCCATTTCGCAGCCTCCCACCGCGCCAAGACTTCGAAATCCCGACGCGGCCGCCCCCTCCGTCGCCGCTGAAACCTTTCAACCCCCCAAGAACTCCACCACCTTCTTTGCCTGTGCTTCGGGGTCGCCGTCTTCCGGACAGATAACAATTTCGGGAGACTCGGGGGGTTCATAGGGATCGTCTATGCCTGTGAAGCCTGTGATTTTCCCGGCCCTGGCCTGCTCGTACAGACCTTTGGGATCTCGCTCTTCGCATACTGCCAGCGGCGTATCCACGAAAACCTCCACAAACTGCAAATCAGCCTCAGCATGCATTTCTCGAGCCTGCTGCCTTGCCTCGCGATACGGGCTGATGACAGGCACAAGTGCCACCAGTCCAGCGTCTGCCACCAGCCTCGCCACTTCCGCCACCCTGCGCACATTTTCGTCTCGGTCGGCCGCGCTGAAGCCTAAGTCGGCATTCAAGCCGTGCCGCAGGTTGTCACCGTCCAGCAGATAAGCCCCTCGTCCTTGCTCCACCAGCAGCCGCTCAACCTCCACAGCCACCGTGGACTTGCCAGAACCGGACAACCCTGTGAACCAGACGGTCGCGCCCCTGCCCCCTACTGCCGCCCAACGCTGCTCGCGAGGCAGCGAAGACCCATGCCAAGTAACGGCTGCCCCGCCCCCTGGCACATCCCCAGCTTTCAAGCCGCCTCTCTCAAAATCATCCCTCCCGCAACTGTGGCATTCGTGGTCTCATCCACTAGGACGAAACTGCCGGTCGCTCTATTCCTCTGGTAGGAGTCGAAAAACAAAGGCGCAGTGGTGCGCAGCTTCACCCGACCTATCTCGTTGAGCGAAAGCGACTCGGAGTTTTCGTCTCGGCTCAGCGTGTTCACATCCAAGCGATATCTGATGTCGCTCACGAGTGCCCGCACCCAGCGTGAAGTGTGCTTCAGGGCGTATTTGTTCCTAGGCTGCAGCGAGCCCTGCTCCGACATCCAGCAGATCATGGCATCCACATCTTGGCTGACTGTCGGGCGATTCCCAGACCTGCAGATCATGTCGCCTCTGGATATGTCCAAATCGTCTTCCAAGCGCAGCGACACAGCCTCCCCTGCCGCAGCTTCCGTCACCGGCCCCTCAGCAGTGTCAATCGCGGATATTTTCGTCTCAAATCCGCTCGGCAGCACGATCACCTCTTCGCCGGGCCGAAACGATCCGCTCGCCACTGTGCCCGCATAGCCCCTATAGTCGTGGAATTCGTCCGAGTGCGGACGCAGCACATACTGCACCGCAAAGCGTGCGTCAATGAAGTTGGCATCAGACGATATATGCACTTCGTTGAGCTGGTGCAGCAGCGACGGCCCCTGATACCAAGGCATGTTCTCCGATCGCTCCACTACATTGTCGCCATGCAGAGCCGAGACGGGGATGATGCAGAGATCCGGCACATCCAGCTTTTGTGCGAAGTCCCTGAAATCCTGTCGCACCTCCTCAAATGCCTCTTGGCTGTAATCCGTCAAGTCCATCTTGTTCACGCACAAAACCAGATGCGGAATGCCCAGCAGCGAGGCGATGAAGGCATGTCGGCGAGACTGCTCCACGACCCCGTGCCGCACATCCACGAGCACTAGGGCGAGATTGGCCGTTGATGCGCCCGTGACCATGTTGCGGGTGTATTGGATATGGCCGGGAGTGTCGGCGATGATGATCTTGCGGCGGTTCGTGGCGAAATAGCGATGCGCCACATCAATGGTGATGCCTTGTTCTCGCTCGGCTCGCAAGCCGTCTGTGAGCAGGGCCAGATTCACATAGTCAATGCCCATTCTCTCCGATGCCGACTCGACGGCTTCCAATTGGTCGGCGAGGATGGATTTGGTGTCGTAGAGCAAGCGACCGATAAGGGTGGATTTGCCGTCGTCTACCGACCCTGCAGTGGCGATGCGAAGAAGCTCGGAAGTCATCTAGAAGTACCCCTGCTTCTTGCGGTCTTCCATGGCGGCTTCGGAAAAGCGATCGTCGGCTCTAGTCGCGCCTCGTTCGGTTATTCGGGTCGCAGCGATCTCCAAGATCACTTTCTCCACCGTGTCGGCTTCCGACTCCACCGCCCCCGTGCAGGTGGCATCGCCAACCGTGCGATACCTAACCGATGCTTCAAACGGCTTCTCGTCTTCCAGCAAGGTCACAAAAGGAGTGACAGCCAGCAGCATCCCGTCTCGCTCGAACACTTGGCGGCGATGGGCGTAATAGATGTTCGGCAGAGCGATGCCCTCCCTGGCCACATACTGCCAGATGTCCAGTTCAGTCCAGTTGGAAATCGGAAACACTCTGATGTGCTCGCCTTCCTTGTATCTTCCGTTATAAAGACTCCAAAGCTCAGGCCGCTGGTTCTTGGGATCCCACTGGCCGAATTCGTCTCGGAACGAAAACACTCTTTCTTTCGCTCGGGCCTTTTCTTCGTCCCGCCTGCCGCCCCCGAAAACTGCGTCAAATTTGTGTTCTTCAATGGCGTCCAGCAAGGTGGTGGTCTGAAGGCGGTTGCGTGTGGCTTTTGGGCCTTTGTCTTCTGTTACTCTGCCCTTTGCGATGGATTCCTCCACTGATGCCACCACTAGCCTTGCGCCGAGTTGTTCAATTAAATCATCTCTGAACTCAATAACCTCTGGGAAGTTCTGCCCCGTGTCCACATGCATTATGGGAAACGGCAGCTTGCACGGCCAAAAAGCCTTCACAGCCAAATGCACCATCACCACAGAGTCTTTCCCGCCCGAGCACAGCAGCACAGGATTCTCGAACTCAGCTGCAACCTCACGGAAAATGTAGATGGATTCGGCTTCCAAGGCGGCGAGGTGGGCGAGGTCCTTGGATGCCAGATCGCGAGACGCCAAGCTCACAGCGTCGTCGGGCAAATCCGCCATGCTTCCCAAGCCATGTTCCATCCCTTAAGTATGCTGCAAATTGACATGAACGCCGACATCAACAATCAAAATTCGGGTTTTGCCTCCGAAACCTCTGACGACCACCGCTTGGCAACCGACTTGGCAAAAAGGGCGGGCGACCTTCTGATTGACTTGCGAGCTGAAACTTCTATGGAGATGCTTCTGGGAAGCAGCCTGTCTTTCGGATCCCTGTCAAAGCTCAAAGCAGAAGGCGATAGAAAGTCGCACGAATTCTTGACGGCAGAGCTGCGTGCCGCTCGCCCGGACGACATCGTGCTCTCAGAAGAAGGCATTGACGATCCCAGAAGGCTTTCGGCAAAGAGAGTCTGGATAATAGACCCTCTTGACGGCACAAGGGAATTCGGCGAGCCGCCCAGAGACGACTGGGCTGTCCATGTCGCCTTGCTTGAAGAGGGCGAACTTGCGGCAGGGGCAGTCGCTCTGCCGGCAAGAGGGATGACGCTTTCCACCGCCGACCCGCCTGTGCTGCCTCCGCCCCAAATATCTCCGCCGCCCCAACCATCTCCGTCTTCCCCTTCCCGAGGTCCTAGGGTCATCGTCAGCCGAAGCCGTCCGGGGCCTGTGTCGCTCGCCATCTGCATGGCCTTGGACGGAGAGTTGATTTTCCTCGGCTCTGCCGGCGCCAAGTCCATGGCGGTAGTGCTAGGCGATGCCGACATCTATGCTCACACCGGCGGGCAATACGAGTGGGACTCTGCCGCCCCAGTCGCCGTCGCTCGTGCTGCAGGCTGTCACACTTCCCGCATTGACGGCAGCCCTTTGCGCTACAACCGGCCCGATCCCTACCTCCCCGATCTGCTCATCTGCCGCCCTGAGTGGGCCACCCAAGCTCTTGCCATCGCCGCTCAAATCATATACTAGAAAAAGGGCACAAAAGAAGCACCGCATACCCACAGACCGCGAGCAGGAACCGAGCAGAATCCCATGCGTTTAGTAGTCGCCCGCTGTGTCGTGGATTATGTCGGACGCCTCTCGGCCCATCTGCCTGATGCCGTGCGCCTGATCATGGTCAAATCGGACGGCTGCGTGGCCGTGCATGCCGACGGCGGAGCCTACAAGCCGCTCAACTGGATGAACGCCCCCAACCTCTTCAAAGACGAAGGCGACACTTGGCAGATCACCAATACCAAAGGCGAGCTGCTTCACATCACCTTCTCAGAGATCATCTCCGACAGCACCTACGAACTCGGCTCCGATCCCGGCCTCCAAAAAGACGGCGTGGAAGCGCACCTGCAAGAGCTGCTGGCAGGCGCACCCGAAGCTCTGGGCGAAGGCTTCAGCCTCATCCGCCGAGAGCACCAGACCGAGATCGGCCCAGTGGATCTCCTCTGCACCGATGCCGAAGGCCGCACTGTGGCTGTGGAAGTAAAACGCCGCGGCGAGATGGACGGCGTGGAGCAGCTGAGCCGCTATCTGGAGTTCCTGCAGCACGACCCCCTGCTGGCACCTGTGAGAGGAATGCTCGTTGCGCAAGAATTCAAGCAGCAAGCCAAAACTCTCGCCCAAAAGCGCAACATTGAATGGCGAGTCGTGGACTACGACGACCTCCGAGGCATGGAACAGGCGCAGTCGCGCTTGTTCTGACGAAAACTGTGATCAAACTGAGCAAAGGCTGGAAGCTGGCAGGCTTCATCTTTCTTGGCATAGCAGTGCTGGTGTTCGGCGGCTGGCTTATCGGCTATGCCATAGACAACAACTCTCACAGCGGAAAAGTAATGCGCAATGTCACGCTCACCTTCCCCGACGGACGCTACGAAGATGTCGGCATCGGCGGTCTTGCAGAGTCGTCGCTGCGAGACCTGCTAGCAGAAGTAGCCGAAGAATATGCCACTAGGCCAGTCACGCTGCAGATGGAAAGCGGCGACCAAACCTTCACCATGGGCGACTTAGGCTTCGGACTTGATCTAGACCGCACCATAGAAGAGGCCCTGCGCCCCGGCAGGATCGGCAGCTTCTTTGAGCGTGCCGGCAAATGGGTTGGCTCAATGTTTGAGACTCACAGAACTCAGGCGTATTACCTCACCGACCTCAACACCGGAATTTTTGCCGACATAGAAGACATAATCCTCGCCGAGCCCGCAGACGCCGAACTTACGACCCGAGGCGCCCAGCGGTCATTCCGATTCACCTCCGGCGAAGAAGGAGCAGCCGTCTGCGGGGACGACATCGTCCGAAGCTTGCGACAAGCCGCTGATCCTTTCGCCGACGAGATAGTTGTGGAGGTGCCCTCCACGAAGCTCCCAACCCGCACAAGCAACGACACCCTAGCCCAGCAGATAGAACTGCTCAACCAAGCCACATCTCTCGGACTCACAGTGCGCTCAGCCGAAACATCGCACGACTTTTCTCCCGCAATAGTCCGAGGCTGGCTGAAGACCGAGCTTGAAGTCGCAGGCAGGCAAGCCCGCACCTGCGCCGACCTCCAGCCCGAACCCGCCTCCTCAGCCACGCTTAGCGTCTCCTTGGTCGCAGACGATACCATCCACTCCGCCCTAGAGCGACGCTTTGCCGACGACATCGTGCCCGGCGACTTCGGCACTGTAACAATTGTCGACGGCAAACCCGTCGCGCTCGACCCGTCCCCCGGCTCGCGCTGCTGCGCCCCCTTTGACACCGACAGCATCCTTCACGCCCTCTTCGCCGACCCTGCAACCGACAACACAGCAACCGACAGCACCACCTCAGATACCCCCGCCCCGCCCAGCATCTCCGCGCCTGTGCGAGTGGATCCCGACCTCATGCCCGACTTTGAGGCAGACGGCAAAATCCGTGAAATAGTCGGCGAGTTCACCACCAATCACCGCCCCGACACCGAAGCCAACCCGCAGCCTCGCGTCACCAACATCCAGCGTTTCGCCGACCTCGTCAGAGGTGCGATAGTAGAGCCCGACGAGATTTTCTCCCTCAACGATCATGTCGGCGAGCGCACCGAAGAAAAAGGCTTCGTGGAGGCAGGCGTGATCTACAGAGGCGTCTTCACCGAAGATGTCGGCGGCGGCGTGTCGCAATTCGCCACCACATTCTTCAACGCAGCCTTCTTCGCCGGGCTGGATTTTTTGGATTACCAGAGCCACACCCTCTACATCTCCCGCTACCCCTACGGAAGAGAAGCCACCATATCGTGGCCGTATGTGGATCTCGTGGTGCAGAACAACACCCCTTATCCGATGCTTATCTGGCCCACCTACACCGCCGACAGCATAACCGTCTCCATCTACAGCACCCAGTGGGCCGAATCCGAACAGACCGACCAGATCGGAATCGCCGAAGGGGAATGCGTGCGAGTCCACACCGAGCGCACCCGCACATTACCAGACGGCTCTGAGACGACAGACCGAGTCATCGCCTTGTATCGTCCCTCGGAGGGAATCAACTGCGCAGGCGATCCCGAAGTGCCTCCTCCCGATTGCGCCGACAACGAAATCGGCATAGACACAGACGATGACGAATGGCCAGACGCCTGCCAGCCTTGCCCGGCCGGGCAAGTGGCCGACCGCTCTCAGCTGCGCCGCGATGTCTGCGTGCGTGAATCCGAAGAACGCGGCTGAGGAAATACAGCGATGAGAAATTAGCTGAGATAACAAGAACAGGAACTACGGCGAACTAGCTTCATTTCATGGACGATGAGGCCGTCAAATCTCCGAAACGCCGCTCCCTTTTGAGACTTTGGGGAATAATCATTATCAATGCGGTCATGCTGGCATTGGCTGCTTGGCTGACGGGATACGCCATTGATTCCCGCAACCACGAAAGCAAGGTGGTCCGCAATGTCACTCTCGTGTTCCCCAGCATCGCCTACCAAGATGTCAGATCCACAGAAGGCAGCCTTGAAAGAGAAATCGGCGGAATGTCCAGAGACGACTTGCAGGAATATCTCAGCCGCATAGCCGAAAACCACGCATCCCGACCCATTCGGATCGACCTAGGCCCCGAAGCCGGAACCATAGAGACCAGCTTCGGCGAAATCGGCATCGGCGTAGACATAAACCGAACCATGAACGAAGCCATGAGAGTCGGCAGAATAGGCGGCTCTTTCCGACAGGCAGCCAACTGGCTCGGGTCTAACTTCCAAGACCATCGGACTCAGGTGTATTACCTCAGCCAGCCCGATCATGCTGCTGCATTCTTCAGCGAGCTTGAAGACATCGTCATCGCCCCTCCCCAAGACGCTCAGCTCTTGCCCAGAGGCGAGCGCAACTCCTTCCAGTTCTCGCCCGGAAAAGAAGGAAGGATAATCTGCGCTTTCGACATCCCTCCAAGAGTCGTCCGAGCCGCAGATGTGTTTGCCTCTGAAATTCGCATTTCTGGCATACCCGTCTACATTCTTCCTACTCGCACTTTCAATGACGGAATAGCAGAACAGATAGATTTCTTGAACCGAGCCACATCAGACGGCTTGACAGTCCGCTCGGCTAACCGCTCGCACCATTTCTCGCCAGAGGAAGTCCGAGACTGGCTGCGAGCCGACTATCAAGTCTCTGGCTCAACTCCTTCTTCTTGCGCCGATCTGCCTAGCAACCCTGCTGTCTGGGGCGAAGGCGAAGCCAATCCCACTGGCACTTTCAGCCTCTCAGTCTCGCTCAAAAATCCTCAGAGCTTTCACGCCCTCTTTGAAGAAGTTCTGAAAGACGACATCGTGCCAGGAACATCAGCCCGATCGATTTTCTGGAACGGCCAAGAAGTGGCTATGGATGTGATGCCCGGTTCTCGCTGCTGCGCCCCGTTTGACGCCGACAGCATCCTCCACGCCTTGTTCGGCAGCGAAGCCGAAGCTTCAGTCGGTGCTTCAAGCAGGGAGGTGCCCGCCATCCAGCTGGAGATGATAACCGATCCTGAAATCCTGCCGCCCAATGCAGCCACTGGCGACATCAAGCAAACCGTCTCCGAGTTCACGACCTTCTACGAGCCCGACACTCCCGAAAGGCCGCAGTCGCGAGTGAAGAACATCCAACGCTTCGCCGACTTGATGAAAGAAATCGTGATCCAGCCGGGCGAGACATTTTCGCTCAACGAACATGTGGGCAGACGCACCAGAGACAACGGATTCGTCGTGTCGCAGATGCTCACCAGCCGAGGGCTGGTATCCGCTGTGGGAGGCGGCGTCTCGCAGTTCGCCACGACCTTCTTCAACGCTGCTTTCTTCGCTGGGCTGGAGTTCGAGGAATATCAGATGCACACCTATTACTTCGACCGCTACCCCTACGGCCGAGAGGCCACTATTTCGTTCGGCGACATAGACCTTGTCGTCATCAATGTCACCCCGTACGAAATTCTGGTGTGGCCCACCTACACGGAGAACTCCGTCACGGTGACTTTTTTCAGCACGAAATGGGTTGACGCTTGGCAGTCCGACCAAGTCCAACTGGTGAGCGAGCCGTGCACCAGGGTGCGAACCGAGCGAACCCGTGTCTTTCCCGATGGCCAAGTCTCCATAGACAGGTTCACCGCCTTCTATCGCCCTCAACTGAGAATGCACTGCGAGAACAACCCGCTCATCCGTCCGCTCAGATGCGCCGAGAACGAGCGGGCGATTGACACCAACGGCAATCTCTGGCCCGACTGGTGCCGACCCTGCCCCGAAGGCCAAATCCCCGACCGAACGGTAGAGCGAAGGCAGAAGTGTTATGTCCCAGAAGAAGGCTCTGCTTGGGCGATAGACCCGGAGACTGCCAGCCCTGCGGAATTGCTGGTGTCTCTGCCCAACGCGGTGTAGATCGCTGTCGGTTTAGCATCTCGCTATTGCCACTTGCGCCATATCGCAGATAAATTCTGATTTGTGGCAGAATCGCAGCCTTCCCGCCCCCAAGCCGGCTCCTCCAGCGACTGGCGTCCCTTGGACGACTTGGATCGCCTAGTAGACGAAGCCTGGGAACGGCTGCGGGGCGACCCCTTCTGCGACAGAGTGTTCTACACGGCATCCAGCCTCGGCGACTGGAGCCTGCTCTGGCATCTGCTGGCGGCCCTGCTGAGCGTCCGAGGCGGCCGCTACAAGCGCAACTTCTTCCGCACGGCTGCGGCCCTGGCTTTGGAATCTGTCTTGGTGAACCTCATAATCAAGTCGTTCTTCCGCCGAGTGCGCCCGCCCGATCCTGCCGGCGATCGCCCTCACAACCTGCGCATGCCCCTCACCTCCAGCTTCCCCAGCGGCCACGCCTGCAGCGCGTTCTTGGCAGCCACTCTTCTAGGCGAGGCAACGAAACGCCGCTGGCCTTTCTGGGTGCTCGGAACAATAGTGGCCTGCAGCAGAATCCATGTGCGCATCCATCACGCCACCGATGTGGCCGGCGGCATGATCTTGGGCATAGCCCTGGGCAAGCTAGCCAAAATCTTGGCTCCTCTCGGCAAATAGACCTCTCGCTAATAAGCTCTTCGCTATTAAGCTCTTTACGATGCCGACCTTGCGAAATCCCGACTCGGCCGCCCCGCTTCAAGCTCCCTCAGCAAAAGGAAACCCAATGCCCGACAGCCAGCCCAATAGCCTGCCAGACAGCCTGCCAGATCGCCCGCCCGACATTCGCATTCACGACCTCGCCGACCCGGAATTCTCCGATGAGCAACGCCAGATGATAGAGGGAGCTTCGGCAATGGCAGCCGGCATCAGCTTCACGCTGGACGGCCTCATGGCAGCAGCCAGAGAGCAGAGCGGCCTGGAAGATTTCGGCGAAGACGAATACGCCGAGCCACTCGCAGCCCTGTGCAAGTCAATTGAAGAGTCCGGCTGGCTGAGCCCGATGGGAAGGCTCGGCTCGTGGTCGCAGCTCACATCGTTTCTGGTCAATCGTCTGCGCCTTGAAAACCTCTACAAGCGCAACCCCGAGATCAACGATGTGGAAGTCAAAGCCCCCATCATCATCGCTGGAATGCCTCGCTCAGGCACCACGCATCTGCACAACCTCATAGCTTCGGACGAAAATCTGCGCTCGCTGCCTTGGTGGGAAGCTCTGGAGCCTGTGGCCCCCGAAGGCGAGGAGACCATAGACGGCCGCGTGGAGCGAGCCCAGCAAGGCATAGATCAGCGCAACTACTTCCTCCCCCACTTCGACCGAATGCACGAGATGACTTGGGACCATGTGCACGAAGAGATCCACCTGCTCGGAATGTCTGGCTCCACGATGCTCTTTGACACAATGGGCGTCTTCCCCGGCTGGCGGGAACATTACAAGCAGTCTGACCAGACGCCTCACTATGAATACCTCAAGCGCATTCTGCGAGCCCTGCAATATCTGCGAGGCGGAGACAGGTGGATTCTGAAGTCGCCCCAGCATATGGAGCAGTTCAAGCCCCTCACAGCCGTCTTCCCCGATGCCACCTTCGCGGTGACGCATCGCGATCCCGTCTCAATCACGGCATCCTTCTGCACGATGGTGGGCTACAGCTCCCGATTGAGCGCAAAGCTGCCGCTAGACCTGCACCGCCTCGGCCACTGGTGGGCGCAGCTCATTGAAGACATGCTCACAGCCTGCACCAGAGACCGCCATCTGCTGCCGGAGAATCGCTCAATAGACATAGTGTTCCACGAGTTCATGGCAGACGATGTGGCCACAGTCGCCAAGATCTACGAGCTGGCAGGCCAGCCCTTCACCGAAGAGGTGGAGCAGGGAATGCATAGCTATATGGAAGAACACCCCCGAGGCCGCCACGGCAGAGTGGCTTATGACCTATCGGACTTCCAGATAGACCCGGCCGAACGCCGCGAGGCCCTGACGGAATATGTGGAGAGCTTCGGAATAAATCTGGAGAGCTGACTAATCAGCAGCAGAGGTGACTGGAGAACTGACTGGCCGGCGATTAGTCGGCGGCAGAGCTGCTAGTTATCAGGGACGATTTTACCGTCGGTGTCACGCGCCTCAGAGAGCAGCACCCGAATGTCCAGCAGCAAGTCGGAAACCTCGTTGGCGGAAACGATGTTGCGCGCCGGCAGCTGCGACAGCTTGTCGTCAATCAAGACGACAGCCTGAGACATCAAGTCTTCGCTGGTCAGAACTGTCTCGTCCGGCTGCGGCACTGCTTCGGTGGTTGCTGTCTCTGTCATTTCTGGCTTCTCTCCTTGTCTCTGACGCATTTGGCTTCTTTCGCCAATTTCTGAAATCTTACACCCCAAGCGTAGGTTCTCGGAGTCATTTCAGAAACTATTTTTCGCAATTCTTATTCTAGCCTTTTTCTCTAGCCATTCTGAGGCGCAAGCTCGGCCACCGCATCTAGTTCGCTCACACCGGGAGGGCAGGTGAGTGCCAGCATCGGGGTGGTCACGCCGTTCTGCTCATAGCGGGCGATTTTCTGGCGGCAAGCATCGGGGCTGCCCCAGACGATCAAATCGTCCACCACCTCATCGGGGATGGCTTCCAGAGCTCCTGCTCGATCGCCTGCATCCCAAAGCTCCCAGTGCCTGCCCAGCACATCGCTGCGCCCCAGCCACTGATGGAAAGCCTTGTAGACCGGCACATTCACATACGCCGCCATGGATCTGCGCCCCACTGCCCTGGCTATCTCGGCATCGTCAGTGGGGCAGACGAAGAGCCTGGCCACTATCTCGGCTTCGGGATTAACCTCTCGCACAATCGCCGACACCCGCCCAGCGTCATCGGCTGAAAGCCAATTCAGAATAGCCCCGTCGCCTTCGCTGGCTGCCAGCTTCAACATGCCGGGGCGCAGGGCCGCCACCAGAATCGGCACAGGCTCAGGCGGCAGCGCGGCCAAGCGAAAGCCCTTTACCGAAAAAGTCTCATAGTCGTCTGTAACTTTCTCGCCCGCCAATGCCGACCGCAGAAATCTGATCGTATCGCGCACTCGATGCCAAGGGCGGTCGAAGGCTGTAGCGTTCCACCGCTCCACTATCACATCCGAAGATGTGCCTATTCCCAGCACGAACCGCCCCGGAGCAGCCTGTGCCAGCGAGGCTGCAGTCTGAGCCAAGAGGGCCGGCCCGCGAGTGAAAACCGGAGCGATAGCCACGCCGAGCCTCAGCTGCGGCGCCCACACCGAAGTCAGAGCCAGCGGCGTGAAGCCGTCGGTGGCGAACGATTCCGATGACCAAGCGTCGGTGTAGCCCAAATCGGGCAGCGACGAGATGATCTCCTGCTGCTGCGCCAGCGGCCCCGCCGTGGCCAGAGGCACTGTAATTCCGTATCTTTTCATGTGATTTCTCCTCCTAAAAGACTTTACACGGCAATGCCTATCACACCCCCCTGGATAATAGAGCTATGAGACAATCCAGACTTTCACAACCTTGGGTAGAACAGCAACGCCTAATCGCCATCCCCGCCGATTGGCAGCTAGACGAGGAAACCTGCAAGCTCGGCCTAGAAGCCGTCAAGCGTCTGCGAGCCATCCTCAATGCAGACGGCCTTGATGCTGAGGGCCTCGATGCAGACGACACTCGCAAAACCCGCGCCGACTCTCATGCTATCGCCGCCAGCCTTGCCGATTAGCCTGCCGTTCGCAGCCTAGCAATCAGCATCGCCGATGAAAGCCCTGCCGCCTGCCCTTGTGCTATTAGCCACAGCACTCTTTGCGGCATCCTTCGGTGCCTGCGGCACAAGCGTCCCCAGGCAAGATTCTCTCTTGCTCCCGCCCAATTCAGATTCCGACATTTCTCGTATCAATCCAGCTTCGCCAACTCTTTCCCAAACTCCAAATGCTCCCTTCCAAACTCCAACCATCCCCGAGCCGCCTCTGGCAATCAGCCCTGAACCACCTTCAGCCAGTCTCCCCCATCTGCAAACCGACCCTGCCTTTGTTCCGAAGCGGTCCTACGCCACATCTGTCGCCAGTGTCATAGACGGCGACACGATCACCGCAATGGTAGACGGCAAACAAATAAGCATCAGGCTCATAGGCATAGATACCCCCGAATCATCCACCAGCACCCGCCCAGAAGAATGCGGCGGCGAAGAAGCATCTCAGTTCCTGCGAAGCACCCTGCCTCAAGGCACGCCAATCCTGCTGACCCGCGACCAAGAACTCCTAGACCCTTACGACCGCCTCTTAGCCTATGTCTTCAGAAAAAACGACGGCCTGTTCGTCAACCTAGCAATAGCCAAATACGGCATGGCAAGTGAACTCTCCTTCCCTCCCAACACCAGCCACGCCTCCCACATCCGCAAAGCAGTAACAGCCGCCCGCAACACCAACGCAGGAGTGTGGAGCCTATGCGGCAGTACCGACCTAGAACTCTGACACTGGAGCCGCATCCTCAGAGGCATCATTCAAGCCATCAACCTCAACTGCAGCTTTAAACTGCTGCCGAAACCTAGCTCAAATCCATAGTCAAACCGCCAAGGATGCTGGTTTAGCAATTTGCTTGCAGAAACCACGGGAGCAATAACCAATTTCGCTTTGAATTAGCTATAAATTGGATAGACTTACATTTAGTTTTGTCAATCATTCGTATCGCAAATTTTCCATACATTGAGCTTTCGCAAATGCTGATAGAAATTTCTCAAACTGCCAGAACCATACCAGCGGCTGTCACTCCTTCTCGTTCTGCAATATCCCCCCTTCCTCTTCCAGCTTCTCCGATGGCACCCCCCCCCCGTCAATTCCTTTCGCTCTTTTTGCTATATCATAGCAATCTGCGCTGGTGCTTCGGGCGAGTCCGCTCTTGCTTCAGTTCCCATTTCTCTCCAACCTCTTGACATTGAGGTTCAAGAGTGAATAGGCAACGCAAGTTCTCGCCAAAGCCGCTTGTGTTGTTTGTGGCTCTAGCATTGTTCAGCTCGACCCTGCTTGCGACATCAGTCGGGTTGTCACCTCACGCAGCGGCACAACAGGCGCAAGACGAGCAGAGTGAGCAGACACAAGGAGATCAAACTAGAGAAACCGGCGACACTGCACCCACGACCACCACCACCACAACTACCACTACGACCACCTCAACAATCCCCCCAGATTCAACAGAAACACAAGACGCGACACCCGCCACCACAACTACCACGACAACTACCACAACCACCACGACCACCACAGTCCCCCCAGACACCACCGAAACACAACCCCCTGCTTCAACCGAAACAGAACCCCAAGACGCAACACCCACCACCACAGACACTCCGGATTCAACCGAAACAGAACCCCAAGACACAACACCCACCACCACGACCACCACAACACTCCCTGCACCCCCAGAACCTACCGCAGAAACCATAAAACCCGACGATCCTGATCTGGCAGAACAAGTCGCCTCCGACATCGTCTTCACCGCCCCCGCAGACTTGACAGTCGCAGCCGGGCGAAACCTGACAGTAAACGCTGCTTCCTATGCCGCAGACGGCGACTACACAATCTCTTGCGCCGATGCCACCGACAAGCACGACAACATCTCCAGCATCACCCGCAACGGCTGCGCCTACACCGTCACAGCAGGAACCACCCAAGGCGCAGCCACCTTCACCGTGCCATACACATCATCAGGCGGCGACACCCACAACGGCCAAATCACAATCACCATAGGCCCCGCCTCCAACATCGTCTTCACCGCCCCAACCGGACTAGAGATAGGAGTCAACTATTCCCTTGATGTATATGCACTCTACTACGCTACTGACGGCGGCAACTACTCAGTCTCATGCGGAGAGGCATTCAACAAGTCTGCCAACATCTCCAGCGTCACCCGCATCCACCACCGCGACAACACATCATGCTGGTACAGAATCACACCCCAGGCCGAAGGCACAGCCACCTTCACCGTGCCATACACATCATCAGGCGGCGACACCCACAACGGCCAAATCACAATCACCATAGGCCCCGCCTCCGACATCGTCTTCACCCCCCCAACCGGACTTCGAATTTATATAAACTCAGGACGGCGTTTTGATCTTAGTTCTTATGTTAAAGACGGTGACTACACCATCAGTTGCACCTACGCTTGGCCACGTAATCAGTCTGCAGTCATTTTACCCGTCAACTTTGATGGCTGCATAGCTAGAGTCTACCCAAGTAGGCCAACTATTGAGACCGGCAGTGCTTATTTCATGGCTTCTTTTTCATCTTCAGGCGGCGACCGGGTTACAGCCCGGGTTGATGTTTCCGTCATTGAAGCTCCCAATATACCTGTAACCGTTCTTCCCCCCACAGGCTGCACTGACGGCACTTTCGTAGATCTCACAGCTAACCCTAGAGTCGACGGAACCAACAACGATTTAGCAGAAGACTGCCAGGCTATCGTAGCCGCGCAAAATCACTGGGCTACTCTTTCTTCAAACAACGACCTGACTCATGACCACCCTCTCCGCACTTGGGGCACAGGTTCAGCCACAGAGAAAAAAATCGAAAATTGGACTGGCATAACTGTTGCCGACAAACGCATAGATCGCGTCAATCTTACGGTAGACGCTCATATAGTCGGCAATGCAATCCAAGGATCCATCCCAACAGAACTCGGAAACCTCTCAAAACTAAAGTACCTCAGCCTTAGACAGCATGATTTCTCAGGAAGCTTACCCACCCAGCTAGGAAACCTCACAAACTTGGAATACTTTGATCTCTCAAGCAACTATAGGATCACTGGCAACATACCGACAGAACTCGGCAACCTCACCAAACTCAAAACCCTCGATTTGTCAATTGTTCGATTCTCAGGAAACATACCGACCCAGATAGGAAATCTCATAAACCTGGAATTCCTTAGTTTCCAGGCAAATTTGAATCTCACCAGCATACCCGCCGAACTCGGCAACCTAACCAAACTCAAAACCCTTTGGCTGGGCTTTAACAAATTCACCAGCATACCCGCCGAACTCGGCAACCTCACAAACCTCGAAGTCCTAGACCTGAGAAGTAACCAATTCACCAGCATACCCGCCGAACTCGGCAACCTCACCAAACTCGAAAACCTCATTCTTGACGATAACCAATTCACCAGCATACCCGCCGAACTCGGCAACCTCACCAAACTCGAAAACCTCGGTCTTAGCGATAACCAATTCACCAGCATACCCGCCGTGCTTGGCAACCTCACCGAACTCGAAAGCCTAAGCCTGGTCGGTAACCGATTCACAGGCAGCATACCCCCTGAACTCGGTAACCTCACCAAACTCGAACGCCTCAGCCTTAGCAATAACCAACTCACAGGCAGCATACCCGCTGAACTCGGCAACCTCACCGAACTCACAGCATTATATCTGTACAATAACCGACTCTCAGGCAGCATACCCACCGAACTCGGCAACCTAACTTGGCCGACTGGTTCTCTTAGATTTCTGACTATCTGCAACAACTATTTCACCGGTGCCGTTCCCGAGAAGTTACGCGCTAATAATTATTGGAATGAACCATATCTTAGCTTATATCCCGCAGCATCAGGTTACGACCCTGTGGCCTGCCAGATCGCCTCAAATATCGTCTTCAATGCTCCGAAGCAGTTAATCGGATCGGGCAATACTAAGACTTTTGATGCTGCTTCTTTTGCTGAAGACGGCGAGTATCAAATATCCTGCGGCGATGCCAGCAGTGTTGACAGCAAATTCACTTCGGTCACCCGCCAAGGCGAGACTTGCTTATTTGTTGTCGTCGCTGGCTCAACGCAAGGCGACGCTTCTTTCACCGTGCCCTACACCAGCATCGGCGGCGACACCCACAGCGGAACCATCACCGTTGCCATCGGCTCGCCATCCAGCATCAGATTCACTGCGCCCACAGGTCTGAAGCTCTTCACCGGACTCTCCAAAGACATCGACGCAACCTCTTATGTCCAAGACGGCACTTACACTATCACCTGCGCCGATGCCGCCAGCGTCTCCGCAAAATTCTCATCAGTAACACGCACAGCGAACACCTGTAACTTCAAAGCATCCGCCAAAGCAACAGCCACAGCAGGCACAGCAAGCTTCACCGTGCCCTACACATCCGAAGGCGGCGACACCCATAACGGCGTAATCACCTTGACAATAGAACCCAACATCGCCTACACCGCACCCGCAAACCTGTCAGTAGCCGCAAGCCGCTCCATTGTCGTCAACGCCGCCGCTTACGCCACCCACAGCAGCTACACCCTCTCATGTTCCGACCACACCGCCAAAAACACCAAAATCACCTCAATCACCCGTAACGGCTGCAACTACACCGTAGCAGCAGGCACCCAAACAGGCGCAGCCGACTTCACCATCACCTACACCTCCAGCGGCGGCGGCCGCATATCCGCCAACATCCCCATAACCATCACCGCAGCATCCTCCATCACATACACCCCGCCCACAGGCCTAAAGGTGGCTGCAGGCAACAGCCTGACTATAAACGCCGCCAGCTATGTAGAAGACGGCACATACACCTTCACCTGCGCAAACGCCACCAGCGTCTCCACAAAATTCTCATCAGTAACACGCACAGCGAACACCTGCAACTTCACAGCATCCGCCAAAGCCACCGCCACAGCAGGCACGGCTTCCTTCACAGTGTCCTACACCAGCTCCGGCGGCGACACCCACAACGGCATCATCACAATAGCTATCTCCAATATCGCCTTTACGGCTCCCACCACTCTATCTATGGCGGCAGGCGAGACACTGGCAGTGTCAGCCGGCGGCTACGCTTCTGACGGAGCTTTCACCATTTCTTGCGCCGATGCCACCAGCGTCTCCACCCAGTTCACTTCGGTAACCCGCACGGCTAATACCTGCAACTACTCAGCCGCAGCCAAAGCGACTGCTTCTGCGGGTTCTGCTAGTTTCACTGTGCCCTACACCTCATCGGGCGGCGACACCCACAACGGCGTCATCTCCATCACCATCAGCACCATTTCTTACACCGCCCCCACCAGTCTGAAAGTAGTCGCAGGCTCAAACGCAGACATCACCGCAAGCACCTGGGCATCGCACACCGGCTACACCATCACTTGCGGAGACGCGAAAAGCGTCCACGCCAAGCTCACTTCGGTTACCAGAACAGCCAACACATGCAACTACCGCGTCACAGCCAAAGCCACAGCAACGGCAGGAGACGCCACCTTCACCATCCCCTACACCAGCTCATCTGGGGCGACCTTGGACGCGCAGGTTACCGTAAAAGTCTCCAGCATCGCCTACACCGCCCCGAGCCTGTCTATGGCAGCAGGCGAAACCCTAGCAGTATCAGCCAGCGGCTACGCATCTGACGGAACCTTCACCATCTCTTGCGCGAACGCCACCAGCATCTCCAGCCAGTTCACCTCGGTAACCCGCACGGCGAACACTTGCAACTACAGCGTCATAGCCAAAGCCACCGCTTCTGCCGGAGCAGCCACCTTCACCGTCCCATACACCTCATCTGGCGGAGACACCCACAACGGCGTCATTTCCATCACCATCAGCACCATTTCTTACACCGCCCCCACAGACCTAAAAGTAGTCGCAGGCTCAAACACAGACATCACCGCCACCGGCTGGGCAACACATTCGGGCTACACCGTCACTTGCGGAGCAGCCAAAAGCGTCCACGCCAAACTCACCTCCGTCACCCGCCCAGACGCCGACAGCAAACCCTGCGAATACCGCATCACAGCCAAAGCCGCAGCAACGGCAGGCGATGCCACTTTCACCATCCCCTACACCAGCTCATCCGGGGCGACGCTGGACGCGCAGGTCACCGTAAAAGTCTCCAACATCGCCTTCACGGCTCCCACCAGCCTCACCATGGCAGCAGGCGAAACCCTAGCAGTAACAGCCGCCAACTACGCATCTGACGGAACCTTCACAATCACCTGCGCAAACGCCACCAGTATATCTGCACAGTTCACCTCCGTAACCCGCGCAGCCAACACATGCAACTACTCGGTGGTTGCCAAAGCCACCGCTTCTGCAGGTTCTGCCAGCTTCACGGTGCCCTACACCTCCAGCGGCGGAGACACCCACAGCGGCGTCATTTCCATCTCCATCAGCACCATTTCTTACACCGCCCTGAGCAACTTGAAAGTAGTCGCAGGCTCAAACACGGATGTCTCCGCCAGCAGCTGGGCTTCGCATTCTGGCTACACCATCTCCTGCGGAAACGCCAAAAGCGTCCACGCCAAGCTCTCATCGGTCACCAGAACAGCCAACACCTGCAACTACCGCATCACCGCCAAAGCTGCTGCCACGGCAGGCGATGCCACTTTCACCATCCCCTACACCTCCTCTTCTGGGGCGACCCTGGACGCGCAAGTCACCATAAAGGTCTCAAACATCGCCTACACCGCCCCGAACAACCTGACAATGGCGGCAGGCGAAACACTAGCAATATCAGCAGCCAACTACGCATCTGACGGCACCTTCACAATCACCTGCGCCGACGCCACCAGCATCTCCGCACAGTTCACCTCCGTAACACGCACAGCCAACACATGCAACTACTCAGCGGTCGCCAAAGCCACCGCCGCAGCCGGTTCTGCCACCTTCACCGTCCCCTACACCTCATCGGGCGGCGACACCCACAACGGCGTCATCTCCATCACCATCACCACCATTTCTTACACCGCCCCCACAGGTCTCAAAGTAGTCGCAGGCTCAAACACAGACATCACCGCAAGCACCTGGGCATCGCACACCGGCTACACCATCACCTGCGGCGCAGCCAAAAGCATCCACACCAAGCTGTCTTCGGTCACCAGAACAGCGAACACCTGCAACTACCGAATCACAGCCAAAGCCGCAGCCACAGCAGGAAACTCCACCTTCACCATCCCCTACACCAGCTCCTCAGGAGCCACACTGGACGCCCAAGTCACAGTCAAGGTTTCCAACATCGCCTACACCGCCCCGAGCCTGTCTATGGCAGCAGGCGAAACCCTAGCAGTAACAGCCGCCAACTACGCCACTGACGGCACCTTCACCATCACCTGCGCAAACGCCACCAGCATCTCCACAGAGTTTTCTTCGGTAACCCGCACAGCCAACACCTGCAACTACAGCGTCATAGCCAAAGCCACAGCATCTGCCGGAGCAGCCACCTTCACCGTCCCATACACCTCATCTGGCGGAGACACCCACAACGGCCAAATCTCCATCACCATCAGCACCATTTCTTACACCGCCCCCACAAACCTCAAAGTAGTCACAGGCTCAAACACCGACATCACCGCCTCCAGCTGGGCCACACATTCGGGCTACACCATCTCCTGCGGAGCAGCCAAAAGCATCCACGCCAAACTCACCTCCGTCACACGCCCAGACGCCGACACCAAGCCCTGCGAATACCGCGTCACGGCAAAAGCTTCCGCAACAGCAGGAAACGCCACCTTCACCATCCCCTACACCAGCTCCTCAGGAGCCACACTGGACGCCCAAGTCACCGTCAAGGTCTCCAACATCGCCTACACCGCCCCGAGCCTGTTTATGGCAGCAGGCGAAACCCTAGCAGTATCAGCCGCCAACTACGCCACTGACGGCACCTTCACCATTTCTTGCGCCGACGCCACCAGCATCTCCGCACAGTTCACCTCTGTAACCCGCACGGCTAATACCTGCAACTACTCAGCCGCAGCCAAAGCGACTGCTTCTGCGGGTTCTGCTAGTTTCACGGTGCCCTACACCTCGTCTGGCGGAGACACCCACAACGGCGTCATTTCCATCACCATCAGCACCATTTCTTACACCGCGCCCACCGGTTTGAAAGTAGTCGCAGGGTCAAACGCAGACATCACCGCCTCCAGCTGGGCCACCCACACGGGCTACACGATCACTTGCGGGGATGCGAAAAGCCTCCACGCCAAGCTGTCTTCGGTTACCAGAACAGCCAACACCTGCAACTACCGCATCACAGCCAAAGCAACAGCCGCAGCAGGCGATGCCACTTTCACTATCCCCTACACCAGCTCATCTGGGGCGACCTTGGACGCGCAGGTTACAGTCAAAGTCTCCAGCATCGCCTACACCGCCCCGAGCCTGTCTATGGCAGCAGGCGAAACCCTAGCAGTATCAGCCGCCAGCTACGCATCTGACGGCACATTCACAATCTCTTGCGCGAACGCCACCAGCATCTCCAGCCAGTTCACCTCGGTAACCCGCACAGCGAACACCTGCAACTACAGCGTCATAGCCAAAGCCACCGCATCTGCTGGCGCAGCCACCTTCACTGTCCCATACACTTCGTCTGGCGGAGACACCCACAACGGCGTCATCTCCATCACCATCAGCACCATTTCTTACACCGCCCCCACAAACCTCAAAGTAGTCGCAGGCTCAAACACAGACATCACCGCCACCGGCTGGGCAACACATTCGGGCTACACCGTCACTTGCGGAGCAGCCAAAAGCATCCACGCCAAACTCACCTCAGTCACACGCCCAGATGCCGATAGCAAGCCCTGCGAATACCAGGTAACAGCCAAAGCCGCAGCCACGGCAGGAGACGCTACTTTCGTCATCCCCTACACCTCAACATCGGGAGCCACACTAGACGCGCAAGTAACCGTCAAGGTCTCCAACATCGCCTTTACAGCACCGAACAACCTCACCATGGCCGCAGGCGAGACACTGGCGGTATCCGCCGGCGGCTACGCCTCTGACGGTGCTTTCACCATTTCTTGCGCCGATGCCACCAGCATCTCCGCCCAGTTCACCTCGGTAACCCGCACTGCGAATACCTGCAGTTACTCAGCCGCAGCCAAAGCCACAGCATCTGCCGGCGCAGCTTCTTTCACTGTGCCCTACACCTCGTCTGGCGGCGACACCCACAACGGCGTCATCTCCATCACCATCAGCACCATTTCATACACCGCCCCCACAAACCTCAAAGTAGTCGCAGGCTCAAACACAGACATCACCGCCTCCAGCTGGGCAACGCACACCGGCTACACCATCACTTGCGGAGCAGCCAAAAGCGTCCACGCCAAACTCACCTCCGTCACACGACCCGATGCCGATAGCAAGCCCTGCGAATACCGCATCACAGCCAAAGCTTCCGCAACAGCAGGAAACGCCACCTTCACTATCCCCTACACCAGCTCATCCGGAGCGACACTGGACGCGCAGGTAACCGTAAAAGTCTCCAACATCGCCTACACCGCCCCCGCCAGCCTCACCATGGCAGCAGGCGAAACCCTAGCAGTATCAGCCGCCAACTACGCCACTGACGGCACCTTCACCATCACCTGCGCAAACGCCACCAGCATCTCCGCACATTTCACCTCCGCAACCCGCACAGCCAACACCTGCAACTACTCGGTGGTTGCCAAAGCCACAGCCGCAGCAGGCGCAGCTTCTTTCACCGTGCCCTACACCTCGTCAGGCGGAGACACCCACAACGGCGTCATCTCCATCACCATCAGCACCATTTCTTACACCGCCCCCACCGGTTTGAAAGTAGTCGCAGGCTCAAACACCGACATCACCGCCTCTAGCTGGGCATCGCATTCGGGCTACACCATCTCCTGCGGTGACGCGAAAAGCATCCACGCCAAACTCACCTCAGTCACCAGAACAGCCAACACCTGCAACTACCGAATCACAGCCAAAGCCGCAGCCACAGCAGGAAACGCCACCTTCACCATCCCCTACACCTCATCTTCGGGCGCGACACTTGACGCGCAGGTAACCGTAAAAGTCTCCAACATCGCCTACACCGCCCCGAGCCTGTCTATGGCAGCAGGCGAAACCCTAGCAGTATCAGCCGCCAACTACGCCACTGACGGCACCTTCACCATCACCTGCGCAAACGCCACCAGCATCTCCGCACATTTCACCTCCGCAACCCGCACAGCCAACACCTGCAACTACAGCGTCATAGCCAAAGCCACAGCTTCTGCTGGATCGGCCAGCTTCACCGTCCCCTACACCTCATCAGGCGGAGACACCCACAACGGCGTCATCTCCATCACCATCACCACGATTGCCTACACCGCCCCGCAGAATCTGAAAGTAGTCGCAGGCTCAAACACGGATGTCTCCGCTAGCACCTGGGCTTCGCATTCGGGCTACACGATCTCCTGCGGCGATGCGAAGAGCATCCACACCAAGCTTTCATCGGTCACCCGCACAGCGAACACCTGCAACTACCGCGTCACAGCCAAAGCAACAGCCACAGCAGGCGACGCGACCTTCACCATCCCCTACACCTCCTCTTCTGGGGCGACCCTAGACGCGCAGGTAACAGTCAAGGTTTCCAACATCGCCTACACCGCCCCCACCAGCCTCACCATGGCAGCAGGCGAGACACTAGCAGTATCAGCCGCCAGCTACGCCACTGACGGCACCTTCACCATTTCTTGCGCCGACGCCACCAGCATCTCCGCACATTTCACCTCGGTAACCCGCACAGCGAACACCTGCAACTACTCGGTGGTTGCCAAAGCCACAGCCGCAGCAGGCGCAGCCACCTTCACCGTCCCCTACACCTCATCTGGCGGAGACACCCACAACGGCCAAATCTCCATCACCATCAGCACCATTTCTTACACCGCGCCCTCAGGTCTCAAAGTTGTCGCAGGGTCAAACGCAGACATCACCGCAAGCACCTGGGCTTCGCACACCGGCTACACCATCACCTGCGGAGACGCGAAAAGCATACACGCCAAACTCACCTCGATCACCAGAACAGCCAACACCTGCAACTACCGCATCACAGCAAAAGCTGCCGCGACTGCAGGCGATGCCGCTTTCACTATCCCCTACACCAGCTCATCGGGGGCGACACTGGACGCGCGGGTCACCGTCAAGGTCTCCAACATCGCCTACACCGCCCCGAGCCTGTCTATGGCGGCAGGCGAAACACTGGCAGTGTCAGCAGGCAGCTACGCTTCTGACGGAACCTTCACAATCACCTGCGCAAACGCCACCAGCATCTCCACAGAGTTTTCTTCGGTAACCCGCACAGCCAACACCTGCAACTACTCAGCGGCAGCCAAAGCCACCGCTTCTGCAGGTTCAGCCAGCTTCACCGTGCCATACACCTCATCAGGAGGCGACACCCACAACGGCCAAATTTCCATCACCATCACAGCTATCAACTACACCGCCCCCACAGATTTGAAAGTAGTCGCAGGGGCGAACGCAGATGTCACCGCCTCCAGCTGGGCAACACATTCGGGCTACACCATCTCCTGCGGAGCAGCCAAAAGCATCCACACCAAACTCTCCTCAGTCACACGCCCCGACGCCGCTAACAAGCCTTGCGAATACCGGGTAACAGCCAAAGCCGCAGCAACGGCAGGCGATGCCACCTTCACCATCCCCTACACCTCCTCATCCGGGGCGACCCTGGATGCGCAGGTAACCGTCAAGGTCTCCAACATCTCCTACACCGCCCCCACCAACCTCACCATGGCAGCAGGCGAAACCCTAGCAGTAACAGCCGCCAACTACGCATCTGACGGAACCTTCACCATCACCTGCGCGAACGCCACCAGCATCTCCACAGAGTTTTCTTCGGTAACCCGCACAGCCAACACCTGCAACTACAGCGTCATAGCCAAAGCCACAGCAGCAGCCGGATCGGCCAGCTTCACTGTGCCCTACACCTCCAGCGGCGGCGACACCCACAACGGCCAAATTTCCATCACCATCACCGCCATTTCTTACACCGCTCCCACAAACCTGAAAGTTGCCGCAGGGTCAAACACAGACATCACCGCCTCCAGCTGGGCTTCGCACACCGGCTACACCATCTCCTGCGGAGCAGCCAAAAGCATCCACACCAAACTCTCCTCCGTCACACGCCCCGACGCCGCTAACAAGCCCTGCGAATACAGGGTTACCGCCAAAGCCGCAGCAACGGCAGGCGATGCCACCTTCACCATTCCCTACGCCAGCTCATCGGGCGCGACCTTGGACGCGCAGGTAACCGTAAAAGTCTCCAACATCGCCTACACCGCCCCGAGCCTGTCTATGGCGGCAGGCGAGACACTAGCAGTATCAGCCGCCAGCTACGCATCTGACGGCGCTTTCACCATTTCTTGCGCGGATGCCACTAGCATCTCCGCACAGTTCACCTCCGTAGCACGCACAGCCAACACATGCAACTACTCAGCCGCAGCCAAAGCCACCGCTTCAGCAGGTTCTGCCAGCTTCACTGTGCCCTACACCTCATCGGGCGGCGACACCCACAACGGTGTCATCTCCATAACCATCAGCACCATTTCTTACACCGCCCCCACAGGTCTCAAAGTTGTCGCAGGGTCAAACGCAGACATCACCACAAGCACCTGGGCTTCGCACACTGGCTACACCATCACTTGCGGAGACGCGAAAAGCCTCCACGCCAAGCTCTCCTCGGTCACCAGAACAGCCAACACCTGCAACTACCGCATCACAGCCAAAGCCACAGCCGCAGCAGGCGATGCCACTTTCACTATCCCCTACACAAGCTCATCCGGGGCGACGCTGGACGCGCAGGTAACCGTAAAAGTCTCCAACATCGCCTACACCGCCCCGAGCCTGTCTATGGCAGCAGGCGAGACACTAGCAGTATCAGCCGCCAGCTACGCTTCTGACGGCACTTTCACCATTTCTTGTGCAAACGCCACCAGCATCTCCAACCAGTTCACTTCGGTAACCCGCACGGCGAACACATGCAACTACAGCGTCATAGCCAAAGTCACCGCCGCAGCCGGTTCTGCCACCTTCACCGTCCCCTACACCTCGTCTGGCGGCGACACCCACAACGGCGTCATCTCCATCACCATCAGCACCATTTCTTACACCGCTCCCACAAACCTCAAAGTAGTCGCAGGCTCAAACACCGACATCACCGCCTCCAGCTGGGCTTCGCATTCGGGCTACACCATCTCCTGCGGAGCAGCCAAAAGCATCCACGCCAAACTCAACTCCGTCACCCGCCCAGACGCCGACAGCAAGCCCTGCGAATACCGCATCACCGCCAAAGCTTCCGCAACAGCAGGAAACGCCACCTTCACCATCCCCTACACCTCATCTTCGGGCGCGACACTTGACGCGCAGGTAACCGTAAAAGTCTCCAACATCGCCTACACCGCCCCCGCCAGCCTCACCATGGCAGCAGGCGAAACACTAGCAATATCAGCAGGCGGCTACGCATCTGACGGCACCTTCACCATCACCTGCGCAAACGCCACCAGCATCTCCACAGAGTTTTCTTCGGTAACCCGCACGGCGAACACATGCAACTACAGCGTCATAGCCAAAGCCACAGCATCTGCTGGATCGGCCAGCTTCACCGTCCCCTACACCTCTTCTGGCGGCGACACCCACAACGGCGTCATCTCCATCACCATCAGCACCATTTCTTACACCGCCCCCGCCGGTTTGAAAGTAGTCGCAGGCTCAAACACGGATGTCTCCGCTAGCACCTGGGCTTCGCATTCGGGCTACACGATCTCCTGCGGAGACGCTAAAAGCGTCCACGCCAAGCTCACCTCGGTTACCAGAACAGCCAACACATGCAACTACCGCGTCACAGCCAAAGCAACAGCCACAGCAGGCGACGCGACCTTCACCATCCCCTACACCTCCTCTTCGGGGGCGACCCTAGACGCGCAGGTAACAGTCAAGGTTTCAAACATCGCCTACACCGCCCCCGCCAGCCTCACCATGGCAGCAGGCGAAACCCTAGCAGTATCAGCCGCCAGCTACGCCACTGACGGTACCTTCACCATTTCTTGCGCAAACGCCACCAGCATCTCCGCACAGTTCACCTCCGCAACCCGCACAGCGAACACCTGCAACTACTCGGTGGTTGCCAAAGCCACAGCCGCAGCAGGCGCAGCCACCTTCACCGTCCCCTACACCTCGTCTGGCGGAGACACCCAAAACGGCCAAATCTCCATCACCATCACCACCATTTCTTACACCGCCCCCACAGGACTAAAAGTAGTCGCAGGATCAAACACAGACATCACCGCAAACACCTGGGCATCGCACACCGGCTACATCATCACTTGCGGAGCAGCCAAAAGCATCCACACCAAACTCACCTCCGTCACCCGACCCGACGCCGACAGCAAACCCTGCGAATACCGCATCACAGCCAAAGCTGCGGCGACTGCGGGCGATGCCACTTTCACTATCCCCTACACCTCCTCTTCGGGTGCTACCTTGGACGCTCAGGTCACCGTAAAGGTTTCCAACATCGCCTACACTGCTCCCGCCACTCTGTCTATGGCGGCAGGCGAAACACTAGCCGTGTCAGCCGCCAACTACGCCACTGACGGCACCTTCACCATCACCTGCGCCGACGCCACAAGCATCTCCACCCAGTTCACCTCGGTAACACGCACAGCCAACACCTGCAACTACTCAGCCGCAGCCAAAGCCACCGCTTCTGCCGGAGCAGCCACCTTCACGGTGCCCTACACCTCATCTGGCGGCGACACCCACAACGGCCAAATCTCCATCACCATCAGCACCATTTCTTACACCGCCCCCACAGGTCTCAAAGTAGTCGCAGGCTCAAACACAGACATCACCGCCACCAGCTGGGCATCGCATTCGGGCTACACGATCTCCTGCGGCGATGCGAAGAGCATCCACACCAAGCTTTCATCGGTCACCCGCACAGCGAACACCTGCAACTACCGCGTCACAGCCAAAGCAACAGCCACAGCAGGCGACGCGACCTTCACCATCCCCTACACCTCCTCTTCTGGGGCGACCCTAGACGCGCAGGTAACAGTCAAGGTTTCCAACATCGCCTACACCGCCCCCACCAGCCTCACCATGGCAGCAGGCGAGACACTAGCAGTATCAGCCGCCAGCTACGCCACTGACGGCACCTTCACCATTTCTTGCGCCGACGCCACCAGCATCTCCGCACATTTCACCTCGGTAACCCGCACAGCGAACACCTGCAACTACTCGGTGGTTGCCAAAGCCACAGCCGCAGCAGGCGCAGCCACCTTCACCGTCCCCTACACCTCATCTGGCGGAGACACCCACAACGGCCAAATCTCCATCACCATCAGCACCATTTCTTACACCGCGCCCTCAGGTCTCAAAGTAGTCGTAGGATCAAACGCAGACATCACCGCAAGCACCTGGGCTTCGCACACCGGCTACACCATCACCTGCGGAGACGCGAAAAGCATACACGCCAAACTCACCTCGATCACCAGAACAGCCAACACCTGCAACTACCGCATCACAGCAAAAGCCACAGCCGCAGCAGGCGATGCCACTTTCACTATCCCCTACACAAGCTCATCCGGGGCGACACTGGACGCACAGATAACCGTAAAAGTCTCCAACATCGCCTACACCGCCCCGAGCCTGTCTATGGCAGCAGGCGAAACACTAGCAGTATCAGCCGCCAGCTACGCTTCTGACGGCACTTTCACCATTTCTTGCGCAAACGCCACCAGCATCTCCAACCAGTTCACCTCGGTAACCCGCACGGCGAACACATGCAACTACAGCGTCATAGCCAAAGCCACCGCCGCAGCCGGTTCTGCCACCTTCACCGTCCCCTACACCTCGTCTGGCGGCGACACCCACAACGGCGTCATCTCCATCACCATCAGCACCATTTCTTACACCGCCCCCACAAACCTCAAAGTAGTCGCAGGCTCAAACACCGACATCACCGCAAGCACCTGGGCATCGCACACCGGCTACACCGTCACTTGCGGAGCAGCCAAAAGCGTCCACGCCAAACTCACCTCAGTCACACGCCCAGACGCCGACAGCAAGCCCTGCGAATACCGCATCACAGCCAAAGCAACAGCCGCAGCAGGAGACGCTACTTTCGTCATCCCCTACTCCTCAACATCGGGAGCCACACTAGACGCGCAAGTAACCGTCAAGGTCTCCAACATCGCCTTTACAGCACCGAACAACCTCACCATGGCCGCAGGCGAGACACTGGCGGTATCCGCCGGCGGCTACGCCTCTGACGGCGCTTTCACCATTTCTTGCGCCGATGCCACCAGCATCTCCGCCCAGTTCACCTCGGTAACCCGCACGGCGAACACCTGCAGTTACTCAGCGGTCGCTAAAGCCACCGCGACGGCAGGCACTGCCAGCTTCACGGTGCCCTACACCTCGTCTGGCGGCGACACCCACAACGGCGTCATCTCCATCACCATCAGCACCATTTCTTACACCGCCCCCACAAACCTCAAAGTAGTCGCAGGGGCGAACACAGACATCACCGCCTCCAGCTGGGCAACGCACACCGGCTACACCATCACTTGCGGTGACGCTAAAAGCGTCCACGCCAAACTCACCTCCGTCACCCGCCCCGACACCGCTAACAAGCCTTGCGAATACCGCATCACAGCCAAAGCAACAGCCACAGCAGGAGATGCCACCTTCACCATCCCCTACACCTCATCTTCAGGAGCGACTCTGGACGCCCAAGTCACAGTCAAAGTCTCCAACATCGCCTACACCGCCCCGAGCTTGTCTATGGCAGCAGGCGAAACACTAGCAGTATCAGCCGCCAGCTACGCCACTGACGGCACCTTCACCATTTCTTGCGCCGACGCCACCAGCATCTCCACAGAGTTTTCTTCGGTAACCCGCACAGCCAACACCTGCAGTTACTCAGCGGCAGCCAAAGCCACAGCATCTGCCGGCTCTGCTAGCTTCACGGTGCCCTACACCTCGTCTGGCGGCGACACCCACAACGGCGTCATCTCCATCACCATCAGCACCATTTCTTACACCGCCCCCACCGGTCTGAAAGTAGTCGCAGGCTCAAACACAGACATCACCGCCACCAGCTGGGCTTCGCATTCGAGCTACACGATCTCCTGCGGCGATGCGAAGAGCATCCACACCAAGCTTTCATCGGTCACCCGCACAGCGAACACCTGCAACTACCGCATCACAGCCAAAGCTGCTGCGACTGCAGGCGATGCCACTTTCACCATCCCCTACACCAGCTCTTCGGGGGCGACACTGGATGCGCAGGTAACAGTCAAGGTTTCAAACATCGCCTACACCGCACCCACCACTCTGTCTATGGCAGCAGGCGAGACACTAGCAGTAACAGCCAGCAGCTACGCATCTGACGGCACCTTCACCATTTCTTGCGCGGACGCCACCAGCATCTCCGCCCAGTTCACCTCGGTAACCCGCACAGCCAACACCTGCAACTACTCAGCGGCAGCCAAAGCCACAGCATCTGCCGGCGCGGCCAGCTTCACGGTGCCCTATGCCTCGTCTGGCGGCGACACCCACAACGGCGTCATCTCCATCACCATCAGCACCATTTCTTACACCGCCCCCACCGGACTAAAAGTAGTCGCAGGCTCAAACACAGACATCACCGCCTCCAGCTGGGCATCGCACACCGGCTACACCATCTCCTGCGGAGCAGCCAAAAACATCCATACCAAACTCACCTCCGTCACCCGCCCCGACACCGCTAACAAGCCTTGCGAATACCGCATCACAGCCAAAGCCACAGCCACAGCAGGAGATGCCACCTTCACCATCCCCTACACCAGTTCCTCAGGCGCGACCTTGGACGCGCAGGTAACAGTCAAGGTCTCAAACATCGCCTACACAGCCCCGAGCCTGTCTATGGCCGCAGGCGAAACACTAGCAGTATCAGCCGCCAACTACGCCACTGACGGAACCTTCACCATCACCTGCGCCGACGCCACCAGCATCTCCACCCAGTTCACCTCCGTAACCCGCACAGCCAACACCTGCAACTACTCAGCTGCAGCCAAAGCCACAGCATCTGCCGGCGCAGCCACCTTCACCGTGCCCTACACCTCGTCTGGCGGAGACACCCACAACGGCGTCATCTCCATCACCATCAGCACCATTTCTTACACCGCCCCCACCGGTCTCAAAGTAGTCGCAGGCTCAAACACAGACATCACCGCAAGCACCTGGGCATCGCACACCGGCTACACGATCTCCTGCGGCGACGCGAAAAGCATCCACGCCAAGCTCTCCTCGGTTACCAGAACAGCGAACACCTGCAACTACCGCATCACAGCCAAAGCAACAGCCACAGCAGGCGATGCCACTTTCACCATCCCCTACACCTCAACATCGGGCGCGACACTGGACGCGCAAGTCACCGTAAAAGTCTCAAACATCGCATACACAGCACCCACCAACCTCACAATGGCAGCAGGCGAAACCCTAGCAGTATCAGCCGCCAACTACGCCACTGACGGCGCTTTCACCATTTCTTGCGCCGACGCCACCAGCATCTCCACCCAGTTCACCTCGATAACACGCACTGCCAACACCTGCAACTACTCGGTGGTTGCCAAAGCCACCGCTTCTGCAGGTTCTGCCAGCTTCACTGTGCCCTACACCTCCAGAGGCGGAGACACCCACAACGGCGTCATCTCCATCACCATCAGCACCATTTCTTACACCGCCCCCACCGGTCTCAGAGTAGTCGCAGGATCAAACACAGACATCACCGCCTCCAGCTGGGCATCGCACACCGGCTACACCATCTCCTGCGGAGCAGCCAAAAGCATACACGCCAAACTCACCTCAGTCACACGCCCAGACGCCGACACCAAGCCCTGCGAATACCGCATCACAGCCAAAACAGCCGCCGCAGCAGGCGACGCGACCTTCACCATCCCCTACACCAGCTCATCCGGGGCGACCTTGGACGCGCAAGTCACCGTCAAGGTCTCCAACATCGCCTACACCGCACCCACCAGCCTCACCATGGCAGCAGGCGAAACCCTAGCAGTATCAGCCGCCAACTACGCCACTGACGGCACCTTCACCATTTCTTGCGCCGACGCCACAAGCATCTCCGCACATTTCACCTCCGTAACCCGCACAGCCAACACCTGCAACTACTCAGCCGCAGCCAAAGCCACAGCTTCTGCTGGATCGGCCAGCTTCACGGTGCCCTACACCTCGTCTGGCGGAGACACCCACAACGGCGTCATCTCCATCACCATCAGCACCATTTCTTACACCGCCCCCACCGGTCTCAGAGTAGTCGCAGGATCAAACACAGACATCACCGCCTCCAGCTGGGCATCGCACACCGGCTACACCATCTCCTGCGGAGCAGCCAAAAGCATACACGCCAAACTCACCTCAGTCACACGCCCAGACGCCGACACCAAGCCCTGCGAATACCGCATCACAGCCAAAACAACAGCCACAGCAGGAGACGCCACCTTCACCATTCCCTACACCAGCTCATCCGGGGCGACCCTGGACGCCCAAGTAACCGTAAAAGTCTCCAACATCGCCTACACCGCCCCGAGCCTGTCTATGGCAGCAGGCGAAACACTAGCAATATCAGCCGCCAGCTACGCATCTGACGGCACCTTCACCATCACCTGCGCGAACGCCACCAGCATCTCCGCCCAGTTCACCTCGGTAACACGCACAGCGAACACCTGCAACTACAGCGCCATAGCCAAAGCCACAGCCGCAGCAGGCGCAGCTTCTTTCACCGTCCCCTACACCTCATCAGGCGGAGACACCCACAACGGCCAAATCTCCATCACCATCAGCACCATTTCTTACACCGCCCCCACCGGTCTCAGAGTAGTCGCAGGATCAAACACAGACATCACCGCCTCTAGCTGGGCATCGCACACCGGCTACACCATCTCCTGCGGAGCAGCCAAAAGCATCCACGCCAAACTCACCTCAGTCACCCGCCCAGACGCCGACACCAAGCCCTGCGAATACCGCATCACAGCCAAAGCAACAGCCACAGCAGGAGACGCCACCTTCACCATCCCCTACACCTCATCTTCGGGCGCGACACTTGACGCGCAGGTAACCGTCAAGGTCTCCAACATCGCCTACACCGCCCCGAGCCTGTCTATGGCAGCAGGCGAAACCCTAGCAATATCAGCAGGCGGCTACGCATCTGACGGCACCTTCACCATTTCTTGCGCCGATGCCACCAACATCTCCGCCCAGTTCACCTCCGTAACACGCACTGCCAACACCTGCAACTACTCAGCCGCAGCCAAAGCCACAGCATCTGCCGGCGCAGCTTCTTTCACTGTGCCATACACCAGCTCTGGAGGAGACACCCACAACGGCGTCGTATCGATCACCATCTCGGCTATCAGCTACACCGCACCCAGCAACCTGAAAGTTGTCGCAGGCGGCAATACAGACATCACCGCCAGCAGCTGGGCATCTCACACCGGCTACACCGTGTCTTGCGGGGCAGCGAAGAGCATCCACGCCAAACTCACCTCGGTAACACGCCCCGATGCTGCTACCAAGCCTTGCGAATACCGCATCACCGCCAAGGCTGCTGCGACTGCTGGGGACGCTACTTTCACGATCCCCTACACCTCAACATCGGGCGCGACACTGGACGCGCGGGTAACAGTCAAGGTCTCAAACATCGCCTACACAGCCCCGAGCCTGTCTATGGCCGCAGGCGAAACACTAGCAGTATCAGCCGCCGGCTACGCCACTGACGGCACTTTCAGCATCTCTTGCGCCGACGCCACCAGCATCTCCACCCAGTTCACCTCGGTAACCCGCACAGCCAACACCTGCAACTACAGCGCGGTAGCCAAAGCAACAGCCGCAGCAGGATCGGCTAGCTTCACTGTGCCATATACCTCTTCTGGCGGAGACACCCACAACGGCGTCATTTCAATCACTATCTCGGCTATCAGCTATACCGCACCCACAAACCTCAAAGTAGTCGCAGGCTCAAACACAGACATCACCGCCTCCAGCTGGGCAACCCACACCGGCTACACGATCTCCTGCGGCGACGCGAAAAGCATCCACGCCAAGCTCTCCTCGGTTACCAGAACAGCGAACACCTGCAACTACCGCATCACAGCCAAAACAACAGCCACAGCAGGCGACGCCACTTTCACCATCCCCTACACCTCAACATCGGGCGCGACACTGGACGCGCAAGTCACCGTAAAAGTCTCAAACATCGCATACACAGCACCCACCAACCTCACAATGGCAGCAGGCGAAACACTAGCAGTATCAGCCGCCAACTACGCCACTGACGGCGCTTTCACCATTTCTTGCGCCGACGCCACCAGCATCTCCACCCAGTTCACCTCGGTAACCCGCACAGCCAACACCTGCAACTACAGCGCGGTAGCCAAAGCAACAGCCGCAGCAGGATCGGCTAGCTTCACTGTGCCATATACCTCTTCTGGCGGAGACACCCACAACGGCGTCATTTCAATCACTATCTCGGCTATCAGCTATACCGCACCCACAAACCTCAAAGTAGTCGCAGGCTCAAACACAGACATCACCGCAAGCACCTGGGCATCGCACACCGGCTACACCATCACTTGCGGTGACGCGAAAAGCGTCCACGCCAAGCTCACCTCAGTCACACGCCCAGACGTCGACACCAAGCCCTGCGAATACCGCATCACAGCCAAAGCAACAGCCACAGCAGGCGACGCCACTTTCACCATCCCCTACGCCAGCTCTTCTGGGGCGACCCTGGACGCGCAGGTAACAGTCAAGGTCTCCAACATCGCCTACACCGCCCCGAGCCTGTCTATGGCAGCAGGCGAAACCCTAGCAGTATCAGCCGCCAACTACGCCACTGACGGCGCTTTCACCATTTCTTGCGCCGACGCCACCAGCATCTCCAACCAGTTCACCTCCGTAACCCGCACAGCCAACACCTGCAACTACAGCGTCATAGCCAAAGCCACAGCCACCACCGGCGCAGCCACTTTCACTGTGCCCTACACCTCCAGCGGCGGAGACACCCACAGCGGCGTCATTTCCATCTCCATCAGCACCATTTCTTACACCGCCCTGAGCAACTTGAAAGTAGTCGCAGGCTCAAACACGGATGTCTCCGCCAGCAGCTGGGCTTCGCATTCTGGCTACACCATCTCCTGCGGAAACGCCAAAAGCGTCCACGCCAAGCTCTCATCGGTCACCAGAACAGCCAACACCTGCAACTACCGCATCACCGCCAAAGCTGCTGCCACGGCAGGCGATGCCACTTTCACCATCCCCTACACCTCCTCTTCTGGGGCGACCCTGGACGCGCAAGTCACCATAAAGATCTCAAACATCGCCTACACCGCCCCGAACAACCTGACAATGGCGGCAGGCGAAACACTAGCAATATCAGCAGCCAACTACGCATCTGACGGCACCTTCACAATCACCTGCGCCGACGCCACCAGCATCTCCGCACAGTTCACCTCCGTAACACGCACAGCCAACACATGCAACTACTCAGCGGTCGCCAAAGCGACTGCTTCTGCCGGATCGGCCAGCTTCACTGTGCCCTTCACTTCGTCTGGCGGGGACACCCACAACGGCGTCATCTCCATCACCATCACCGCTATAAGCTATACCGCGCCCACAGACTTGAAAGTAGTCGCAGGCTCAAACACCGACATCGCCGCCTCTAGCTGGGCATCGCACACCGGCTACACCATCTCCTGCGGTGACGCTAAAAGCGTCCACACCAAACTCACCTCCGTCACCAGAACAGCCAACACCTGCAATTTCCGTGTCACAGCCAAAGCCACAGCCACGGCAGGAGATGCCACTTTCACCATCCCCTACGCTTCCAGTTCGGGCGCGACCCTGGACGCGCAAGTCACCGTCAAAGTCTCCAACATCGCCTTCACAGCACCGAACAACCTGACAATGGCAGCAGGCGAAACCCTAGCAGTAACAGCCAGCAGCTACGCATCTGACGGCACCTTCACCATCACCTGCGCCGATGCCACAAGCATCTCCAACCAATTCACCTCGGTAGCACGCACAGCGAACACCTGCAACTACAGCGCCATAGCCAAAGCCACCGCTTCTGCTGGTTCTGCCAGCTTCACCGTCCCATACACCTCATCAGGCGGAGACACCCACAACGGCATCATCTCCATCACCATCACCGCCATCAGCTACACCGCACCCACAGACCTGAAAGTAGTCGCAGGCTCAAACACAGACATCGCCGCAGGCAGCTGGGCTTCGCATTCGGGCTACACGATCTCCTGCAGAGATGCGAAAAGCGTCCACGCCAAGCTGTCTTCGGTCACCAGAACAGCCAACACCTGCAACTACCGAATCACAGCCAAAGCTACAGCAACGGCAGGAGATGCTACTTTCACTATCCCCTACACCAGCTCATCGGGCGCGACCTTGGACGCGCAGGTAACAGTCAAGGTCTCCAACATCGCATACACAGCCCCCACCAACCTCACCATGGCAGCAGGCCAAACACTAGCAATAACAGCCGCCAGCTACGCATCTGACGGAACCTTCACCATCACCTGTGCCAACGCCACCAGCATCTCCGCTGAGTTTTCTTCAGTAACCCGCACAGCCAACACCTGCAGCTACTCAGCCGTAGCCAAAGCCACAGCATCTGCCGGCGCAGCTTCTTTCACCGTGCCTTACACCTCAAGCGGCGGGGACACCCAAAACGGCATCATTTCCATCACCATCAGCACCATTTCTTACACCGCCCCCACCGGACTAAAAGTAGTCGCAGGCTCAAACACAGACATCACCGCCTCCAGCTGGGCCACCCACACCGGCTACACCATCACCTGCGGAGCAGCCAAAAGCATCCACGCCAAGCTCTCCTCGGTTTCTCGCCCCGATGCTTCGAACAAGCCTTGCGAATATCGGATCGCGGCCAAAGCCGCAGCAACGGCAGGCGATGCCACTTTCACCATCCCCTACACCTCCTCATCCGGGGCGACGCTGGACGCGCAGGTAACCGTCAAGGTCTCCAACATCGCCTACACCGCTCCCACCAACCTCACCATGGCAGCAGGCGAAACACTAGCAGTATCAGCCGCCAGCTACGCATCTGACGGCACATTCACAATCACCTGCGCCGACGCCACCAGCATCTCCACAGAGTTTTCTTCGGTAACCCGCGCAGCCAACACATGCAACTACTCGGTGGTTGCCAAAGCCACCGCTTCTGCAGGTTCTGCCAGCTTCACTGCGCCCTACACCTCCAGCGGCGGAGACACCCACAGCGGCGTCATTTCCATCTCCATCAGCACCATTTCTTACACCGCCCTGAGCAACTTGAAAGTAGTCGCAGGCTCAAACACGGATGTCTCCGCCAGCAGCTGGGCTTCGCATTCTGGCTACACCATCTCCTGCGGAAACGCCAAAAGCGTCCACGCCAAGCTCTCATCGGTCACCAGAACAGCCAACACCTGCAACTACCGCATCACCGCCAAAGCTGCTGCCACGGCAGGCGATGCCACTTTCACCATCCCCTACACCTCCTCTTCTGGGGCGACCCTGGACGCGCAAGTCACCATAAAGATCTCAAACATCGCCTTCACGGCCCCGAACAACCTGACAATGGCAGCAGGCGAGACGCTGGCGGTATCCGCCGCAAGCTACGCCTCTGACGGCGCTTTCACGATCTCTTGCGCCGATGCCACCAGTATCTCCACAGAGTTTTCTTCGATAACACGCACAGCGGGCACCTGCAACTACTCAGCCGCAGCCAAAGCCACAGCGTCTGCCGGTTCTGCCACCTTCACCGTGCCCTACACCTCGTCTGGCGGAGACACCCACAACGGCGTCATCTCCATCACCATCACCGCCATCTCCTACACCGCCCCCACAGATTTGAAAGTAGTCGCAGGCTCAAACACAGACATCACCGCCTCCAGCTGGGCATCGCATTCGGGCTACACGATCTCCTGCGGAGCAGCCAAAAGCATCCATACCAAACTCACCTCCGTCACCCGACCCGATGCCGACAGCAAGCCCTGCGAATACCGCATCGCTGCCAAAGCCACAGCAACGGCAGGCGATGCTACCTTCACCATCCCCTACGCTTCCAGTTCGGGCGCGACGCTGGACGCGCAGGTAACAGTCAAGGTCTCAAACATCGCCTACACAGCCCCGAACCTGTCTATGGCCGCAGGCGAAACACTAGCAGTATCAGCAGCCGGCTACGCGTCTGACGGCACTTTCGCCATCACCTGCGCCGACGCCACAAGCATCTCCACCCAGTTCACCTCGGTCAGCAGAACCGCGAACACCTGCAACTACTCAGCGGTAGCCAAAGCAACAGCGTCTGCCGGCACAGCCAGCTTCACCGTGCCCTACACCAGCTCTGGAGGAGACACCCACAACGGCATCATCTCCATCACCATCTCGGCTATCAGCTACACCGCACCCACAAACCTCAAAGTAGTCGCAGGCTCAAACACAGATATCACCGCCAGCAGCTGGGCAACCCACACCGGCTACACCATCACATGCGGAGACGCGAAAAGCCTCCACGCCAAGCTCTCCTCGGTCACCAGAACAGCCAACACCTGCAATTTCCGTGTCACAGCCAAAGCAACGGCCACAGCAGGAAACGCCACCTTCACCATCCCCTACACCTCAACATCTGGCGCAACACTGGACGCACAAGTCACCGTAAAAGTCTCAAACATCGCATACACAGCACCCACCAACCTCACAATGGCAGCCGGCGAAACACTAGCAATATCAGCCGCCAGCTACGCTTCTGACGGCACCTTCACCATCACCTGCGCTGATGCCACCAGCATCTCCGCAGAGTTTTCTTCGGTAAGCAGAACGGCGAATACCTGCAACTACTCGGCTGTCGCCAAAGCCACCGCCGCAGCAGGATCGGCTAGCTTCACTGTGCCATATACCTCTTCTGGCGGAGACACCCACAACGGCGTCATTTCAATCACTATCTCGGCTATCAGCTACACCGCACCCACAAACCTCAAAGTAGTCGCAGGCTCAAACGCAGACATCACCGCCTCCAGCTGGGCAACCCACACCGGCTACACGATCTCCTGCGGCGACGCCAAAAGCATCCACGCCAAACTGTCATCGGTCACCCGAACAGCCAACACCTGCAACTACCGCATCACAGCCAAAGCAACAGCCGCAGCAGGCGATGCTACTTTCACTATCCCCTACACCTCAACATCTGGCGCGACACTGGACGCGCAAGTCACCGTAAAAGTCTCCAACATCGCCTACACCGCCCCGAACAACCTCACCATGGCAGCAGGCGAAACCCTGGCAGTGTCTGCCGCCAGCTACGCTTCTGACGGCACCTTCACCATCACCTGCGCCGACGCCACAAACATCTCCACCCAGTTCACCTCGGTCAGCAGAACAGCCAACACCTGCAACTACTCAGCGGTAGCCAAAGCCACCGCCGCAGCAGGATCGGCCAGCTTCACCGTGCCCTACACCTCTTCTGGCGGAGACACCCAAAACGGCGTCGTATCGATCACTATCTCGGCTATCAGCTACACCGCCCCCACCAACCTCAAAGTAGTCGCAGGCTCAAACACAGACATCACCGCCTCTAGCTGGGCATCGCATTCGGGCTACACGATCTCCTGCGGCGACGCGAAAAGCATACATACCAAACTCTCATCGGTCACCAGAACAGCGAACACCTGCAACTACCGCATCACAGCCAAAGCAACGGCCGCAGCAGGCGACTCTACCTTCACTATCCCCTACACCTCATCATCAGGCGCGACACTGGACGCGCAAGTCACCGTAAAAGTCTCCAACATCGCCTACACCGCCCCGAACAACCTCACAATGGCAGCAGGCGAAACACTAGCAGTATCAGCCGGCGGCTACGCTTCTGACGGCACCTTCACCATTTCTTGCGCCGACGCCACCAGCATCTCCACCCAGTTCTCATCAGTCAGCAGAACAGCGAACACCTGCAACTACTCAGCGGTAGCCAAAGCCACAGCAACAGCAGGATCGGCCAGCTTCACCGTCCCTTACACCTCCTCTGGCGGAGACACCCACAACGGCGTCATCTCCATCACCATCACCGCTATCAGCTACACCGCTCCAACAGATTTGAAAGTTGTCGCAGGCTCAAGCGCTGATGTCACCGCTTCTGGCTGGGCATCGCATTCGGGCTACACGATCTCCTGCGGCGACGCGAAAAGCATCCACGCCAAACTCACCTCGGTAACACGCCCCGATGCCGCCACCAAGCCCTGCGAATACCGCATAACAGCCAAAGCCACAGCCGCAGCTGGAGATGCCACCTTCACCATCCCCTACACCTCAACATCGGGAGCGACACTGGACGCGCAAGTAACCGTCAAGGTCTCCAACATCGCCTTTACCGCCCCGAACAACCTCACAATGGCAGCAGGCGAAACCCTGGCCGTATCTGCAGCCAGCTACGCTTCTGACGGCACCTTCGCCATTTCTTGCGCCGACGCCACCAGCATCTCCACTGAGTTTTCTTCGGTCAGCAGAACAGCCAACACCTGCAACTACTCAGCGGTAGCCAAAGCCACCGCCGCAGCAGGATCGGCCAGCTTCACCGTGCCTTATACCTCATCGGGAGGCGACACTCACAACGGCGTCGTATCGATCACTATCTCGGCTATCAGCTACACCGCCCCCACCAACCTGAAAGTAGTCGCAGGCTCAAACACAGACATCACCGCCTCTAGCTGGGCATCGCATTCGGGCTACACGATCTCCTGCGGCGATGCGAAAAGCATACATACCAAACTCTCATCGGTTACCAGAACAGCGAACACCTGCAACTACCGCATCACAGCCAACACAACAGCCACAGCTGGAGATGCCACCTTCACAATCCCCTACACCTCAACATCAGGAGCCACACTGGACGCGCAAGTAACCGTCAAGGTCTCCAACATCGCTTTCACCGCTCCCACCACTCTGTCTATGGCGGCAGGCGAGACACTAGCCGTGTCTGCGGGCGGCTATGCTTCTGACGGCACTTTCAGCATTTCTTGCGCAGATGCCACCAGCATCTCCAACCAGTTCACCTCGGTAACCCGAACGGCGAACACCTGCAACTACAGCGCGGTAGCCAAAGCCACCGCCGCAGCAGGATCGGCTAGCTTCACCGTGCCCTACACCAGCTCTGGAGGCGACACCCAAAACGGCGTCATCACCATCACTATCACAGCTATTTCTTACACCGCCCCCACAGACCTGAAAGTAGTCGCAGGCTCAAACGCAGACATCACCGCCTCTAGCTGGGCATCGCATTCGGGCTACACGATCTCCTGCGGCGACGCGAAAAGCATCCACGCCAAACTCACCTCGGTTACCAGAACAGCCAACACCTGCAACTACCGCATCACAGCCAACACAACAGCCACAGCAGGAAATGCCACCTTCACCATCCCCTACACCTCAACATCTGGCGCGACACTGGACGCGCAAGTCACCGTAAAAGTCTCCAACATCGCCTTTACCGCGCCGAACAACCTCACAATGGCAGCAGGCGAAACACTAGCAGTATCAGCCGGCGGCTACGCTTCTGACGGCACCTTCACCATCACCTGCGCCGATGCCACCAGTATCTCCACCCAGTTCTCATCGGTCAGCAGAACAGCCAACACCTGCAACTACTCCGCGGTAGCCAAAGCCACAGCAACAGCAGGTTCTGCCAGCTTCACCGTCCCTTACACCTCCTCTGGAGGGGACACCCACAACGGCGTCATATCGATCACCATCACCGCTATCTCTTACACCGCCCCGCAGAATCTGAAAGTAGTCGCAGGCTCAAACGCAGACATCACAGCCTCGGGGTGGGCTACCCATTCGGGCTACACGATCTCCTGCGGCGACGCGAAAAGCATCCACGCCAAACTCACCTCGGTCACCAGAACCGCGAACACCTGCAACTACCGCATCACAGCCAAAGCCGCAGCAACGTCAGGCGACGCTACTTTCACCATCCCCTACGCCAGCTCATCCGGAGCGACGCTGGACGCGCAGGTAACCGTAAAGGTTTCCAACATCGCCTTCACGGCCCCGAACAACCTGACAATGGCGGCTGGCGAGACGCTGGCGGTATCCGCCGCAAGCTACGCCTCTGACGGCGCTTTCACGATCTCTTGCGCCGATGCCACCAGCATCTCCACAGAGTTTTCTTCGATAACACGCACAGCGGGCACCTGCAACTACTCAGCCGCAGCCAAAGCCACAGCGTCTGCCGGTTCTGCCACCTTCACCGTGCCCTACACCTCGTCTGGCGGAGACACCCACAACGGCGTCATCTCCATCACCATCACCGCCATCTCCTACACCGCCCCCACAGATTTGAAAGTAGTCGCAGGCTCAAACACAGACATCACCGCCTCCAGCTGGGCATCGCATTCGGGCTACACGATCTCCTGCGGAGCAGCCAAAAGCATCCATACCAAACTCACCTCCGTCACACGCCCCGACGCCGACAGCAAGCCCTGCGAATACCGCATCGCTGCCAAAGCCACAGCAACGGCAGGCGACGCCACTTTCACCATCCCCTACGCTTCCAGTTCGGGCGCGACGCTGGACGCGCAGGTAACAGTCAAGGTCTCCAACATCGCCTTCACAGCCCCGAACAATCTCACAATGGCAGCAGGCGAAACCCTGGCAGTGTCTGCCGCCAACTACGCCACAGACGGCACCTTCACCATTTCTTGCGCCGACGCCACCAGCATCTCCACCGAATTCTCTTCGGTCAGCAGAACAGCCAACACCTGCAACTACAGCGCGGTCTCCAAAGCCACCGCATCCGCCGGCGCAGCTTCTTTCACCGTGCCCTACACTTCTTCCGGAGGCGACACCCACAACGGCGTCGTATCTATCACCATCTCGGCTATCAGCTACACCGCCCCCACAAACCTCAAAGTAGTCGCAGGCTCAAACACAGACATCACAGCCTCCATCTGGGCATCGCACACCGGCTACACCATCTCCTGCGGCGATGCGAAAAGCATACACGCCAAACTCACCTCGGTAACACGTCCCGATGCCGCCACCAAGCCCTGCGAATACCGTATCACCGCCAAGGCTGCTGCGACTGCTGGGGACGCTACTTTCACGATCCCCTACACCTCAACATCGGGCGCGACCCTGGACGCGCAGGTAACCGTAAAAGTCTCCAACATCGCATACACCGCTCCGAACAACCTCACCATGGCAGCAGGCGAAACACTAGCAATATCAGCCGCCAGCTACGCTTCTGACGGCACATTCACCATCACCTGCGCTGATGCCACCAGCATCTCCACCCAGTTCACCTCGGTAACCCGCACGGCCAATACCTGCAACTACAGCGTGATCGCCAAAGCCACCGCCGCAGCAGGATCGGCTAGCTTCACCGTGCCCTACACTTCTTCCGGAGGCGACACCCACAACGGCGTCGTATCGATCACCATCTCGGCTATCAGCTACACCGCCCCCACCAACCTCAAAGTAGTCGCAGGCTCAAACACAGATATCACCGCTAGCAGCTGGGCGTCGCATACGGGCTACACCATCTCTTGCGGGGACGCGAAGAGCGTGCACGCCAAGCTGTCTTCGGTTACCAGAACGGCGAACACCTGCAACTACCGCATCACAGCCAAGGCCGCAGCCACTGCAGGAGATGCTACTTTCACGATCCCCTACTCCTCAACATCCGGGGCCACACTGGACGCGCAAGTAACAGTAAAAGTCTCCAACATCGCCTTTACAGCACCGAACAACCTCACCATGGCGGCAGGCGAAACACTAGCAGTATCAGCCTCCAGCTACGCTTCTGACGGCACCTTCACCATCACCTGCGCCGACGCCACCAGCATCTCCACCCAGTTCTCTTCGGTCAGCAGAACAGCGAACACCTGCAACTACTCCGCGGTCGCTAAAGCCACCGCCGCAGCAGGATCGGCTAGCTTCACCGTGCCCTACACCTCTTCTGGCGGCGACACCCACAACGGCGTCGTATCGATCACCATCAGCGCTATTTCTTACACCGCCCCACAGAATCTGAAAGTAGTCGCAGGCTCAAACACAGACATCACCGCCTCTAGCTGGGCATCGCACACCGGCTACACGATCTCCTGCGGCGACGCGAAAAGCATCCACGCCAAACTCACCTCGGTAACACGCCCCGATGCCGCCACCAAGCCCTGCGAATACCGCATCACCGCCAAAGCCACAGCAACAGCAGGCGACGCCACTTTCACCATCCCCTACACCTCAACATCTGGCGCGACACTGGACGCGCAAGTCACAGTAAAAGTCTCCAACATCGCCTACACCGCCCCGAACAACCTCACCATGGCAGCAGGCGAAACACTAGCAATATCAGCTGCCGGCTACGCTTCTGACGGCACCTTCACCATCACTTGCGCCGACGCCACCAGCATCTCCACCCAGTTCTCATCAGTCAGCAGAACAGCCAACACCTGCAACTACTCAGCGGTCGCCAAAGCCACAGCAGCCGCCGGCACAGCCAGCTTCACCGTGCCCTACACCTCATCGGGAGGAGACACCCAAAACGGCATCATCACCATAACCATCACCGCTATAAGCTACACCGCGCCCACAGACCTGAAAGTAATCGCAGGCTCAAACGCAGACATCACAGCCTCGGGGTGGGCATCGCATTCGGGCTACACGATCTCCTGCGGCGACGCGAAAAGCATCCACGCCAAACTCTCCTCGGTTACCAGAACAGCCAACACCTGCAACTACCGCATCACAGCCAAAGCAACAACCGCAGCAGGCGATGCCACCTTCACCATCCCCTACACCTCAACATCGGGAGCGACCCTGGACGCGCAGGTAACAGTCAAGGTCTCCAACATCGCATACACCGCCCCCACCACTCTGTCCATGGCGGCAGGCGAAACCCTGGCTGTGTCTACCGCCGGCTATGCTTCTGACGGCACTTTCGCCATCACATGCGCAGATGCCACCAGTATCTCCACTGAGTTTTCTTCGGTCAGCAGAACCGCGAACACCTGCAACTACTCAGCGGTAGCCAAAGCAACAGCAACAGCAGGTTCAGCCACCTTCACCGTGCCCTACACCTCATCGGGAGGCGACACCCAAAACGGAGTCATCACCATAACCATCACCGCCATCTCTTACACCGCCCCGAACAACTTGAAAGTGGTTGCAGGCTCCAGTGCAGATGTCAACGCCTCTAGCTGGGCTACCCATTCGGGCTACACGATCTCCTGCGGCGACGCGAAAAGCGTCCACGCAAAGCTGTCATCGGTCACCAGAACAGCCAACACCTGCAACTACCGCATCACAGCCAACACAACAGCCACAGCAGGAGATGCCACCTTCACCATCCCCTACACCTCAACATCGGGCGCGACACTGGACGCGCAAGTCACCGTAAAAGTCTCCAACATCGCCTTTACCGCGCCGAACAACCTCTCCATGGCGGCAGGCGAAACACTGGCAGTGTCAGCAGGCGGCTATGCTTCTGACGGCACCTTCGCCATCACCTGCGCCGACGCCACCAGCATCTCCACCGAGTTCTCTTCGGTCAGCAGAACAGCCAACACATGCAACTACTCAGCGGTAGCCAAAGCAACCGCTTCTGCCGGTTCGGCCAGCTTCACCGTGCCTTACACCTCGTCTGGAGGGGACACTCACAACGGCGTCGTATCGATCACCATCACAGCTATTTCTTACACCGCCCCCACCAACCTGAAAGTAGTCGCAGGAGCGAACGCAGACATCACCGCCTCGGGGTGGGCATCGCATTCGGGCTACACGATCTCCTGCGGAGACGCGAAAAGCATCCACGCAAAGCTGTCATCGGTCACCAGAACAGCCAACACCTGCAACTACCGCATAACAGCCAACACAACAGCCACAGCAGGAAATGCCACCTTCACCATCCCCTACACCAGCTCATCTGGCGCGACACTGGACGCGCAAGTCACCGTAAAAGTCTCCAACATCGCCTTTACCGCGCCGAACAACCTCTCCATGGCAGCAGGCGAGACCCTGGCAGTGTCAGCAGGCGGCTATGCTTCTGACGGCACATTCACCATCACCTGCACAAACGCCACCAACATCTCCAACCAATTCACCTCAGTCAGCAGAACAGCCAACACATGTAACTACTCCGCGGTCGCCAAAGCCACAGCGTCTGCTGGTTCGGCCAGCTTCACCGTGCCCTACACCTCATCGGGAGGAGACACCCAAAACGGCGTCATCTCCATCACCATCACCGCTATAAGCTACACCGCCCCCACCAACCTCAAAGTAGCCGCAGGAGCGAACACAGACATAAACGCCTCCAGCTGGGCATCGCATTCTGGCTACACGATCACCTGCGGGGCAGCGAAGAGCGTCCATGCCAAACTCACCTCGGTCACACGCCCCAATGCTGCTACCAAGCCTTGCGAATACCGCATCACAGCCAAAGCCGCAGCCACAGCAGGCGATGCCACCTTCACCATCCCCTACACCAGCTCATCTGGCGCGACCTTGGACGCGCAGGTAACCGTCAAGGTCTCCAACATCGCCTTTACCGCCCCGAACAACCTCATCATGGCGGCAGGCGGGACACTGGCCGTGTCTGCGGGTGGCTATGCTTCTGACGGCACTTTCACCATCACCTGCGCCGACGCCACCAGCATCTCCAACCAGTTTTCTTCGGTCAGCAGAACAGCCAACACATGTAACTACTCCGCGGTCGCCAAAGCCACCGCATCTGCCGGCGCAGCCACCTTCACCGTCCCATACACCTCCACCGGAGGCGACACCCACAACGGCCAGATCTCCATCACCATCACCGCTATTTCCTTTTCGCCTCCTGACGACTTGGAAGTCTTTATCGGGCAGAACCTCGTTGTAGATGCTGCTAGCTATGCCACGCATTCCGGGTTCGTGATTTCTTGTTCTGATGCAGAAAATGTTGACAGCAAAATCTCCAATATCGCTCGCGAAGGCTGCAACTATACAATCACAGCAGGCGAAGAGACCGGTGCTGCTTCCTTTACCGTGCCCTACTCCTCATCAAGCGGAGACACCTTTGGCGGCATCATAACCCTCACGATCATTCCGCTTCGGCCAAGCGATACGGAAAATCCCCAAGATGACCCTGGAAACGATCCAAGCCCAAGAACTCCGCTACCACCTCCGAATCCGCTTAGCTCAGAAGCTCCGCCTGCTTCAGCCACGCGACCCGACAGCGCCGACTACATAGGCCTTAGATGGAACTTCTTCGCAGTGCAACAAGGCGGAGTAGAGCTATCAGACATCAGAACGCAACTCACCCCCTCAACCCACCCTGACATCTGGACATGGAGCATGAACGCACAAGCCTGGCAGCAAATCTCCGGCACCGCATCTGCCTTGCCAGCCGGCACGCTAGTCGTTTTCAGAACCACCTCAGCGCCAAACCCAGACTCCCTCGCTGATTTGAACCTCGGCGCCACCATACAAACCACCCTCCAGCCAGGCTGGAACATCCTCAGCGTCCCCGTTTCCCTCATGCGCCCCGAAACGGGAACCTTCCTCATAGACGACCTGCTCCTGCGCTGCGACACCGACACCCAAGCTGACATCATCGCCAACTTCCAAACCAGAGAAGAAGCCTGGTACATCTGGCTGCCCTGCTATCCGCGAACAGAAACCCACTACACCACAGGCCCCGAAGCCATGTACAAGCCACTAGCCCAAATAGCCCAAACCCAACCCATCTACCTCTGCCTCACATCTCCAAACCCAACAGCCATCGAATGGAACCAAAGCACCGACAGATACGAAATACAAAACCCATCACCACCCACCACAACCCATACCCTCGAAACCAACCCAACCCCCCACACCTGCTCAAAATAACCGCCAACGAACCAGCAAAAAGTCATTTTGCGATAGACTTTCACTATGGCATTGGGAACGGCATCTATCAAAGACCCCATTGAAGCTTCAGCGACACATGCCATCCCCAAGATAGGCAGCAAGCTTGCGGCTTTGGGGTGCCCGCAGCAATGCGATGTGGGCGCAAATGAAATCTGCGGCTGCAAGCTGGCAGAGAAAATGATCTCGCTGTCGGCACCTCCCCTCACGCGCGGCATATTCAGCGACGCTCTGAAGCAATACGGAGTAACCGAGATGTCCGAGCAGGCATCGGAAATCTATCGGGAGTATGTGTTCGGCGTTCTTTTCACAGCGTATTCAGAACAACTGCTCGCACTGTCTCGCGAAATAGACGCTATCCAGAGCCAATACGGAGATCCTGGCGAATTCCTTATGAAATCGTCTCGCTACACCCAGAACCGCTCGGAGATACTGCAAGAAATCTACAAGCAAGTAGATGAGTACTGCACAGCAGGATAAGACCGCCAGAACAATCTGGGACATGCCCATAGCCGCCGCTTTCCCAGAAAACCTGATCTTCGTCTGCAAATACTATGAACCAGCCCCCTGAGCGTGGCCGCTAGGGCTTCCACAGAAAAGACTCCTAACATCCCCATGCAAAGCCATTCGCGCCTCTTGGGGCGGGTGCCGTCTGCTGTTTGTCTGCGTATCAAGCCGTGTCCACACGTCTCGACTGGTGTCTATTGGCGTAGAATTCGGCGATTGAGTGATATTTTTCCATTTCTGCGGGTGAGGATTCCTGTTTCTTCTAGCGCGTTTAGGTCTCTAGTCAGCGTTTTCTGGCTTTTGCCTGCATAAGCTGCTTCGAGGTTTGGAGTCAGCCGTGGCAGGGCGCTTGCGTCTACGGATTCTTTTTCGCTGAGCAGGGCTAGGGCGATGTCTCGCTGGCGCAGTTCGGGTCTGCTCGTCTTCCCTGTGAAGAGTTTGTGGATGTAGCTTTCCCAAGCTATTGATGTTTGCTCGGCACGGATTTCTTCCAATTGCTCGTCGAGTCCGTCAACAAAGCCTTGAAGAGCGTAGTGAAAAAATTTCTCGGCCGGGAACCTAGGGGAAAGAGCTATTTCGTCCATCAGTCCGTGATAGTCGGAGCGGGTGCTGTTGTAGTGGTTGGAAAGCAGATGTGCCGACATTTCAGGAATGCCGCCCTCTACCAAAATCTTCACTTCGATCACTCGCGACAGCCTGCCGTTGCCGTCACCGAATGGGTGAATCATAGCTATGAAAAGGTGCGCGAAAACAGCGCACATCACGGTTTTTGAAAAAGCCAGAGTGCTTTCTTGCGAGGAAGTCGCCTCTGCGTTCTGCGTCTCTCCGCTGAACTCCTGAGCGAGCCACTGGCAGAGGCTGTCGAGCAGCGGGCGGCAGTAGCGGGCGTGAGGCGCCTTGTATCTGCCCACGACCACATCGCTGGTGCGCAATTCCCCCGGTGTGACATCCTCAGACCAAGGCAAACTGCGATAGATGGTTGAATGCAGTTCGCAGAGCCTCTCAAAAGTCAACTGCTCCCCCAGAGTTGCTCTCTCGCTAACCGACCTGAGAGCTTCAAGCACATTCTCTGCTTCTTGCTGAAGGTTCCTCTTGGACAAAGGCAGCTGCAGCTGACCTAGCGCTATTGCCTGCACCTCCTCTACTGTGAGCGAGCTTCCCTCAATCTGCACAGAGCCTTGCGCGCCCTTTGACAAATAGAGGATGCGCAACCGCTGCCTCACATCAGGCGGTATCTCGGCTGAGCCGATCTGCTCGCACTTCGCCTGAGCCTGCCCCAGCAGATTCCCCGAGGCAAGAGAAAGCTTGTTTTGAAAAGACCTGAAAATCTGCTCAAAATCTGTCCAGGGAAATGTCCCTGTGTCAAGACCTTCCAACTGAGGATTATCGTGCTCCATAAAGTGCTATCTTAGCTGCTATTTCAAGGGTTTCCGCCTTCCTCGCACAGACCGCTGGCTCCCGCTCACAGATTATTGAGCTGAAATCCGCCCGAAAAATGTCCGCGAATTTGGTAAAAAATGTCCAGAACCGCAGCGCAAGCTTTTTTATAAGTTCATATATCTCTTATAACTTAAGATATTTACGATAGCTTAAGATATATGGACTCACGGACAAACCCCTTCAATCCCGGGGCTGGCTTCCCTCCGCCTGAACTAGCCGGGCGCGATTATCTGATAAGCAGGATGAGCATAGCCCTCGGCAGACGAGCTGTCAGGCGACACGGCAAGCACATGCTGCTCGTCGGCCTGCGCGGAGTCGGCAAGACCGTGCTGCTGAATCACGCCTGCGAGATGGCTAAAGATATGGACTTTGAGGTGGTGGTCGGCGAAACCGACGCATCTAAGCGTCAGGCGGGGGCATTCACCAGAGAACTAGCTCAAAACATCGGCGAAATACTGCCTCATCTCGCCAAAGGTCTCGCCGCCAGAGCCTTGGACAAAATACGCCAAGCCCTCAGCTCGTTCTCAATGACTATCTCTCCAGACGGGCTTTCGTTCAAAGTCGAAACCGACCCCGACTCTGCCAGCATTATCTATTCAAGCTCAAGCTTGACCAGTTTGTTCGTGGCAGTCGGCGAAGCAGCGGCAGAGCGAGAAAAAGGCATCCTGATCGCGATAGACGAAGTGCAAGATCTCCCTATTGAAGATCTGTCGGCACTGATCGCCGCAGCCCACAGAGCCGATCAGATGCAGCTCCCCATTCTGCTCATCGGAGCGGGATTGCCGAATCTGCCTGGCAAGGCTTGCGAAGCCAAGTCGTATTCTGAACGGCTCTTCAATTTCCCCCCGCTTGGGCCGCTGACCGAGGGTGACGCAAGAGCTGCCCTATCGCTGCCCGCCGAAAGAGAAGGCGTAAAAATCCAAAAACAAGCCCTAGAGCAAATGGTTGAAGCGACAGAGGGCTACCCCTATTTCATCCAAGAATGGGGAAACAACACATGGGAGATCGCAACAGGCAACACCATAACCGCAGACGATGTAAAAGCAGCCAAGCCGCTAGTGGAAGCATCTTTGGACGAGAACTTCTACAGCGGGCGCACCGGCCGCCTGACCCCAAAGGAGATCGAATACCTACACGCCATGGCGCAGCTAGGCCCCGGCCCCCACAGCACCGGTGAAATAGCCCGAAAGCTAGGGGTCGTCACCAGCAGCATCTCAGTCCGCCGCCAAGACCTGATGGACAAAGGCATGATATACAGCCCCGCTTACGGAGCACTCGCTTTCACAGTGCCTATGTTCGACAAATACCTCAAACGCATCCTCTGATGCAACCTGATGCCTCTGCAAGTTAGTACCCTATGCAATCATGGCTGACTCTTCGCTGTCCGACATCTCGCTAGCCGAACGGCTCGGCTACTCTGCCGATTCCAAGCTGCTGCTCATCTCCTGCGGCAACCTCGGCTGCTCGCACGCTTCCAATGTGGCCGTGTATGAAGCCTTGCGCTCGGGCGTGGCCACTAGCGCTTCGCTCATGGTGCCTTGCCCTTGGGCGCGTGAAGCGGCAGCCAACTATCGGGGCGAGGTGGTCGGAGTGGAGTTGACTCTCAACGCGCCCTTCGACAACTACCGCTGGGGGCCGCTCACCCAAACACCTTCTTTGCTGGACGGCGACGGGGGCTTCCCCCGCACCCCCCAAGACCTCTGGGATCACGCAGACACGGACGAAGTAGCTCGCGAATGCAGAATGCAAATAGAGCGTGCCGTCCTCTGGGGATTTGATGTGACACACCTGGGCATCTCCCGCAACGCTCTCGTGCCGCGCCCGGAGTTCTTTGATGTCTACCTCCAGCTTGCCGAAGAATTCTCGCTGCCATTCCGCCTGACGGGCGAAGAGCACGACTTCGGATTCCCGTTCCGCAAAATAGCGGCGGAACACGGCGTGCTTTTCCCCGACAAAGTGTTCAGCCTGCGCCGCCCGAGCCCCGCCGAATCGTTTGGAGCAATCCTGGCAAAACTGCCCGCAGGCGTCTCGGAAATCCTCATCCACCCGTCCTTGGACACCCCCGAGCAAAGAGCCCTTGACCCTGAATGGCCGACCGCCTTTGCCGAACACGAACTCGCTTCCCACAACGCCGCAACCAAAGAGCTTCTGGATTCCAGCGATGTCACGCTGATAGATTACGGCGCAATCCGCAAAGCCCAGAGAGACTTGCTCCCTGGCTGAGATAGAAAGACTGATACCCGGAAACCGAGAAAAAACCCGAACCCATGCCCGACCTGTCACATCCCAACCTCCGCCGATGGCTCATTGACCATCTTGAAGATGTCGCAGATGTGGCCATCGGCGAACCAGAAACCCCCAAAAGCGGCTATTCCGCAGAGACGATAATCTTCCCAGCCGAAATCACTCGCAAATCTGCGCCAAATAAGACAGCATCGCCCCAAGCCGCTAAGTTCGTGCTGCGCCGTGAAACCCCCGAGCAGCCCGTCTATCCGGCTCAAAATCCCGACATTGAAGTGGAGATATCCATCCAATATCGCGCCATGGAAGCCGTGGCAGCCGCATCCGATGTGCCCATCGCTCCCCTGCACGGTTACGAACCCGACACTGAAGTTCTCGGCGCGCCCTTCTTCGTGATGGGCTACATTCCCGGCGAGGTGCCAGTGGAAGACCCCAGCTACACCCTCTCGGGCTTCTTCCACGACGCCCAGCCAGCCCAGCGCAACGCTCTGCTGCGAGCCGGCATAGAAACCATGGCCGACATCCACCGCATAGATTGGCAAGAAGCAGGCTTCGGATGGCTGGTGCCCGAAGGCATCGCCCCCGGCACCGCCTACCAGCTCCGCCTCTGGGAAAAAGCCGCAGAAGAAGCCCTGGACGGCCGCAGCCTCCCGATCCTAGAGCGCGGCTTCCAGTGGCTCAGAGAAAATCTGCCCCAAGACTCCCGCCTAGGCGTAGGCTGGGGCGACGCCCGCCCCGGCAACATCATCTGGCAGAATTTCGCCCCCGCCTGCGTGACCGACTTTGAGGCAGCGGCCATCGTGCCCCCCGAATTCGACCTCGGCTGGTGGCTCATGTTCGACAGATGGTCGCACGACCACATAGGCGGCCCCCGACTAGAAGGCGAACCTTCCCTGGAACAGCAAAGGGATCACTACCTCGCCTACGCCCAAAGCTCAGGTGGCGATATACCCGAAAGCAACATCTTCTATCAGGAAGTCTTCGCCGCCGCCCGCTATGTGGCCATAGTGGTGAGGGTGATGAATCGCTCCGTAGAGCGAGGCGAACTCCCCGCCGACAACGCCTACTGGCGCGAAAACCCGGTGGTGGATTGCCTAGAGGCGCTGCTGCCGGATTAAAAACCCAAACTGCTTGACTTCAGACTTTAGCAAATTAGCTTAAATAAACACTCAGAGCAGCCAAATATTGTAATTTATTTGTCATGATGTCTTCTCATTATGATTTGAAGCCCCCCATTCTCTCGCGCCGAGCAACCGCTCGAATCCGCCAGGCTTTCACAGCCTTCGCGGCAGCAACGCTCCTAGGCGCAACGCTCTTCGCTGCTTCCATAGCAATATCCAACCCTGCTGGAGCTGTCATCAGCTTTTCCGCGCCTACGGGCCTATCGGTAGCTCCCGGAGGCACCATCACTGTGGATGCCTCCGCCTATGCCACAGAATCCGGGCACACCATCTCCTGCGGCACTGCCACCGGTTCAGGCGCCATATTTACAGCCGCCACATTCAACAGAACCGACTGCTCCTATGAGATAACCGCAGGTGCCACAGCAGGAACATTGACCTTCACCGTGCCCTACACATCCACGAGCACCGCCACGCAGAACGGCCAGATGTCCATAACCATCGGCAATATTACCGCACTCTCAGCATCGGGCTGCACCGACGGAACTTTCGTAGCTCCGATATCAGACCCTCGGCGGACAGGCGCAAACAACGACCTCGCGGAAGACTGCCAAGCTCTAGTGGCGATTCAAAACCATTGGGCGAGCGTATCGGCCAACAACAACCTGCTCGTGCCCAACTTCTTGCGCACTTGGGGCACCGGCACCTCTTCGCAGCAGAAAGTCAGAAACTGGCCAGGCATAACGGTGCAAGATGTCGCGCAAAACATTGAGGGAACTACAGAGACGAGAGGCAGGGTCAGAGCGTTGCAATTGGCGAACACAGCAACAGAGAGCGGCGTATCCGGCACCATCCCCACGAACTTCCAGAACCTCAATCAACTTCTCACCCTCAACCTTGACGGCCACAACCTCTCGGGTGCCATCCCCACACAACTAGGCAGCATCACTACTCTCACATCCCTAGACCTCAGCGACAACCAGTTCTCAGGCGCCATCCCAACGCAACTAGGCTCGCTCGCAGCCCTCACCAGCCTCGACCTCAGCGACAACCGACTCACAGGCAGCGTCCCCACGCAACTAGGCACTATCACCACCCTCACGACCTTGGGCATATGTCAGAACTTCCTCACCGGTGCCCTGCCCACAGCTTTAAGATCGGGAGTAACCCTCACCGATTATCCGACTGCCGACGGATACAACCCGATCCAGTGCCAGAATCCCACCACCATCACATTTACCGCGCCGGCAACAATTACAGTGGTGGCTGGCAACAGTGTCACGGTTAACGCCTTAGACCATGCCTCTCAAGGAAGCATCACCATAACCTGCGGGGCGGCCACCAGCGTCTCCAGCAAAATCACCATCGTGCGCACAGGCTGCAGCTATGCAGTCACGGCAACAGCCACGAGCGCAGGATCGGCCAGCTTCACAGTGCCGTACACATCAGCTTCTGGCGCAACGGCAAACGGGGTGATAAACCTCAACATTTCCAACATCGCATTAAGCCTGCCCACGAGCCTTTCTGTCGTGGCGAGCATGAGCATAACTGTAAATGCCGCCACCTACGCTTCAGACGGCAGCTTCACAGTCTCATGCGGAACAGCCACATCGGTAGACGCCAAAATATCAGTAGCCAACACAGGCTGCAGCTACACAGTCACAGCAGGCAGCACCACAGGCACAGCCACCTTCACCGTCCCATACACCTCCACAGGCGGCGACACGCAAAACGCCCAGCTGACTGTGACGATTACAGCCGCTTCTGGCATAGTCTTCTCCGCGCCCAGCGGTCTGGAAGTGCAAGCAGGTCTCAGCACGACTGTAAATGCGGCCAATTACGCTTCAGACGGCAGCTTCACAATTTCATGCGGGACAGCCGCATCGGTAGACTCTAAAATCTCAGTAGCCAACACGGGCTGCAGCTACACAGTCACAGCAGGTCTCGCCACGGGCGCAGCCACTTTCACCGTGCCCTACACCTCCACAGGCGGCGACACGCACAACGGCGTCATAGGCATCCAAATCACGCCCGCGCCTGTAACCTCCCCGCCGCCCGTCTTGTTCTTTAGTTTCTCCCCCTCGCCGCCGCCCGAGACTCCGATGCCCGATCCAGAGCCGCCTGCGGAGAGATACCTGAGATGGAACTTCTTCACCTCTCAGCAAGGCGGCGCAGTCCCTGTAGAAATCAGCTTGCAGATAACCCCTTCGGGATATCCGGATGTCTGGATATGGAACATTGAACAACAGGATTGGAATCGCGTTACGCTTTCAGATTCTGCTCTGCCAGAGGGCGCACTTGTAGCCTTCAGGACTTATACAGCGCCTGAAGAGGAAGAATTGGATGCCGTAAATCTCGGCACCACCAGAAGCGCGATCATCTCGCAAGGCTGGAGCATCCTCAGCATCCCGGAAAACCTTGAGCGAGAAGAAACAGCGACCTTCCTTTTTGAAAACCCGCTTTACGACTGCGATGCCCCGACTCACACGGTAATCATCGCCAACTACAACACGCGAACGAACGAATGGCACATTCGGCTGCCCTGCCACCCTGAAGCAGAAGCCCGCTACACAGAAGGCGAAGGGGCGATACACAATCCGCTCACCAGAATCGCCCGAACCGATCCGGTTTATCTATACATGGAAGCGCCCGCGCCTACCAGAATTACATGGAACTCCGACACGCTTAACTACGAGGCTCAATAGAGCCAAGGTCTATTCAGAAAAGAGGCTATTCAGATCCATCCGCCAGCCGTGCTGGGAAACCGCCGGTTGCCACCGGCCCCCAGCGTTGGATGCTGATGCGGATGAGCGACTTGTCCTGACGGCGCATGGCTTCTCGGTATTCGTCCCAGTCGGGGTGCTCGCCGCTGATGCAGCGATAGTAATCCACTAAGCCCTCCAAAGCCTCTGGCATGTCCAAGACTTCGGCAGTGCCGTCTGCCTGCACCCAGGCCCCATTGAAATCTTCTGACAGCACGCACATAGAAACCTGCGGGTTGCGACGGGCATTGTTGGCTTTGGCACGATCCGGGTAGGTGGAGACGACTATCTGGCCCTCGCAAAGCCCCATTGTCACAGGCGAAAGCTGCGGCGTGTTGTCGCGGCGGAAAGTTACCAGCACCCCGCTGTGACGCAGGGCGATGAACTCTTCCAGTTCTTGACGGCTCACTCGTTCGTTCTTGGCGATATGCATAGGATGCTCCTTTGGGTTTGAGATTTGATTCAGGTCAAAGCCCTGACTTGCGCCGCGAACTCTTTCCACTGCGGCTGGGCGTAGAGGTCGCGCAAGCCGAACAGCAAAAGCCCGTAATCGCCTTCCAGCTTGAGCCGACCTTGCATATAGGCGACCTCGGCATCGTCTTCGCCCCGCACGATAGCCAGAGCTTCAGAGAGCTTGCAAGACACTGCGCAGTCAGACTCCGCTGCTTTCCCTGCAGCCAATTCTTCCAGCTTGCCGTTTCGCAATACGGCGTGACAATGCTGCTTGCCGGGCCGCTGCTTGGAAACGGGCTCTTCTGCCGACACCTTGCCGCCCTGCAGCTCAAAGTTGACCGCAGCAGACATGCCTTGCATCTCTGGCAGCTTCCGGGCAGCTTCCAGAACTGCCGCAAACCAGCGGTCAGAAAGAAAATCAGCTTCAGACATTTCAGATAAGCCTAAGCCTGCTGCCAATTAAGCTTGCCGAACAGTCAAGCCTGCAAAACAGCAGCTTCGCTGGAAGCTTCAAAGCCGGCATCATCAAGCTCTATCCCCGCAAAGATATCCTCCTCCGGCAAGGTAGTCTCCACATGAGACTTCGCCAAGATGAAGTCTTCCCACGGATAGGCATCTCGCGCCACTTCGCGAGGCAGCCCGAACCAGAAAGGCGAGTCGGGATCAACCTGGGTGGCATGTGCCAGCAGCGCATCCCAGCGACGGTCGTGCCAATCCCCCACATCCACCTTCGTGGTGATGCGATGGTCCTGCGATGGACGCTCGAACCACCACTCCTCATAGGGCGACTTGAGCGAAAGCTCGTGGAACTTGTTGTGCAAAGCCAGAATCCGCTCACGCGACCACGCGCTGTAATAGAGCTTGAGGGGCTGCCAGGGCTCTCCGGCTTCGGGATATGCATCAGGATCGCCAGCAGCATCAAACGCCTCAACCGAAATCTCGTGCACTCTCACATGGTCGGGATGGTCGTAGCCCTCCTGGTCGGGATAGGCGGTCATTACATGCGGCCGTTCCGTTCGCAATATCTTCACCAGCCTGCCGACCGCCTCTTCCAACGGGGCGGCCGCGAAGCTATCGGGATGGCTGTTGGCTTCGCTGTCTTTCATGCCCGAGTCTCTGTAGCCGAGCATGAGGACATTCCGATAGCCGATGATCTCGGCAGCTTTGACAAGCTCCTCCAGACGCACCTCAGCCAGCCGATTTCGTATCTCAGGTCGGTCCATAGCCGGATTCAGAATATCGCCCTCCTCGCCGCCGGTGCAGCAAACCAGAGTGGCAACCGCTCCGGCATCAGCATAGCGAGCGATAGTGCCCGCCCCCTTTGACGACTCGTCATCCGGATGCGCATGAACGCACAGAATTCTCACACCTTCACGCTACCTATCTTGGCGCAGTTAGTTCCGCTAGACGCTTCTGGCAGTCGTCCCAGGCGGTACGCAGAATGTCGGCCACAGGCAATACTTCGTCTATACGCCCTGCCACTTGCCCGGAAAATGCGAACGCGGCTTCCATCTCGCCGCCGAAATACAGCTTCATCAGATTGTCCAAGCCCGGCATTGCTGCTATGTCTTCGTGTTCTGCTGCTTCGGTGACGGAAGTTCTGAGCACTCTATAGCTGGGGCGGCCGCCTCGGTTGAGCAGCACAGTGTCGGTCTCGGCTGCTGCCACGACTGCGGCTTTCCAGTTGTCATGCACTGGCGACTCGGCCGCGCTGAGCATGCGAGTGCCCATCTGCACGCCCTCCGCACCCAGAGCAAAAGCTGCGGCCATGCCTGTGCCGTCGCAGATGCCGCCTGCCGCCACCACGGGAATGTCCACCGCCTCGCAGATCATAGGCACCAGCACCATCGTGGATGCCCCTCGCTGGTTCTTGAAACCCCCGCCCTCTATGCCTTCCACCACGAGTCCGTCCACCCCGGCAGCGGCCGCTCGCAGCGCGCCCGACAGCGTGGGCACCACATGAAGCACGCATATGCCTGCCGACTTCAGGTCTTCCGTGAGCACTCTGGGGTCGCCCGCCGAGGTGGTGACCACTTTTATGTCTTGGCTCGCCACGAAATCCACGATCTCTTCCATGTCGCGAACCAGCATCTGGGCGATGTTGACTCCCCAGGGCTTGTCGGTGAGGTCGCGCATTTTGGCGAACTCTTCCTTCACATCGTCCAGCTGCCCTGAACTGGTCTCAACGATGCCGAGACCGCCGGCGTTGGAGACGGCAGATGCGAGCTGCGCACGGGCGATGTAGCCCATCGGCGCCTGGATCACGGGGATCTCCACGCCGAGCAGCTCTGTGATGCGGGTTTTCATAGCCGAGCTTTTCTGCGACTGATCCGATACCACCACTGGCTGGCAAAAAGCTTCCGCACATTGAACGGAAACTGCCTTCGCCCGTGCACCGACTCCACATAGTCGGAAGACCACTGAGCATAAGGCGCGAGCACTATCTGGCAGAGCATCCGCAGCGGCACATCGTAATTCACACGCCAGCCCGAGAACTCGCGCCAGGCTGTGTCTCTGTCTTCTTCTATCGGCACGCCCTCGGCTGCCAACTGGTCGCACACTTCTTCAAACTCGTGTCGAGGAATGCTTACGGGATCGTCAGGAGACGGGTCTTCATCGAATTCGGCATCGTAGTTCTCTACGATGCGGCGCAGAGCCACATAGCCGGCTTGCAAGCAGAGATGCGAGTTGGGCGAATGCGGAACTTTAACGGCTGTTTCAATGAACGCTGCGGTGTCAAGCACATTGCCCGCCGTCGTCACCCAAGACTGGTGCGGGGTCGGCGAGCGGAAGAAAGCCAGAGCCGGGTAGCTGAGAGTCACTTCCTCATTGCTCACGAACCATTTTTCCCACTCTCTCCAAGTCTCTTCCATGTCATGCAAAATTCCGATTTCGTGGAACCGCCTCACTACCACTGCCACCGTCGGCGGCGACCCGGCCCTGATGTTCCAGCCGGTGCACATGGTCTCGCGCTCTCTGAAGAGGTTGTAGATGCTCGGCAGATAGCTGATGAGCAAAGCCACCAGCCCGATGCCGATAAGACCTTCGGGCACGGCCAGTGCCAGCTCCCAGTGATTGTCTGTGGAGTGGAAGCCCAGCGTGGTGATAGACGATCCGCTCAGCTCAAAGGTATGAGAGATAGGTCTGGCTCCTATGCTCCAGAACATGGCAGCGAAGCCCAACAGCACGCCCGATGCCCAGAGCACCGGCAGAAGGATCAGGGTCGTGGGGGCATAGCGGGCTAAGACAGTATCGCGAGCTTTGTAGTCTTTCATGTAGCTGGCAGCTATCAGGAAGCACCAGCGCACAAAGCTGAACATAATCCGAGTCAGCACCACTCGCTCGCCCCGAGGCACCACGACCGTGCGGATCGCCGAAAACATGGTGACCATCACGAGAAAGGCGCCCGAGAAGAAAACGATCAGATAAACGGCAAACATCAACCTCTATTCTGCCTTGTATTAGATAATTTTCTAAACTCTTCAGTATGACTACTATACAAATCCGTGACGAAATAACCGACGAAGCTCCTGTGGGCGGGGCTATCGGGAAGGTAAGCGCCAGGCGAACGCCTACTGAGGTGCCGACTTACCGCTACATCTCGCCCGAATTCGCCGCTCTGGAGATGGAGAGAATGTGGCCGAAGGTGTGGCAGCTGGCTTGCAGCGTCTCGCATGTGGCCAATCCGGGCGACTACTTCGTCTATAACATCGGCAAGCTCTCGGTGCTGATAGTGCGCGGCGACGACGGCGTCATCAGGGCGTTTCAGAATGTGTGCCGCCATCGCGGCAATGTGCTCTGCACGGGCGCGGGCGAAGGCTTGGAGAACATACGATGCATGTATCACCGCTGGTCTTGGACGCTTGACGGCAGGCTCCGAGAAGTCCCCAGCCGCAAGGGTTTCGGCGCGCTGCGCAATGACGATTTCCCGCTGTTCCCAGTGGCGGTGGACACCTGGGGGCCGCTCGTGTTCGTCAATCTGGATGCCGACTGCGAACCTTTGGCAGACTGGCTGGAAGTCATCCCCGAGATCTGCGAGTGGGCCGACTTCAGCGACTACGCCTGCGCCTACGACCTCACTGTGCCGCTGCCCTGCAACTGGAAGACTCTCATTGAGGCTTTCAGCGAGACTTACCATGTGCAGGGCGTGCATCGCGAAATGCTGCCCAGCTGCGACGATGTGAACTCGGTGAACCGTCTCTACGGACGCCACGGCTCGCTTTATCAGCCCTACGGCATCCCTAGCCCGCGTCTTCGCAACGGGGCCACCAATCAAGAGATATGGGATTCCATCATCGTCACTCAGGGCGCGCGCTTCGGCAGAGACAGCAACGCCCCCGGCGACTGCCCGGATCTTCCCGAAGGCGCAAGCATGAGAGAGATGCTCGCCGAGCTGGTGCGCGAGCGGGCTGCCGAAGAAGGCTGGGATGCAACCGCCATGACCGAGTCGCAGCTTTTGGACTTGTACCAGTTCAACTTCTTCCCCAACATCACGGTGATCATAATGTCGGATTCGTGCACAGTGATGCGGGCGAGACCGGGCGACACTCCCGACGATGCTCATTTGGACTTGCTGCACTTCGACCGCAACAAAGCCAACCAGCCTGCTCCCGAGAAGCCGATGATGGTGACTTTGGACCCCGACCAAGCCGACTTGAACCTGGTGTTCAATCAGGATGTGGAGAACCTGAAGCGTGCCCAGCTGGGGCTGCATCAGCCGGGGTTGGAGCATATCGTGCTGTCAAGAGAGGAGATGCGGATAATCAACTTGCATCACCAGCTGGAGGAATACCTCGGCATCAGCCCTAGCGAGATTTCTGCCGGCAGTTGGGAAGAAATCCAAGAGCTGCGTGCCGCAGGGCGAGCCGAGATGGAGCCGACAGGGTTCAACGCTCCTTGGTAGCCGAAGCTGTGAAAACTCAGGCTGACGGGACGGGCGGGTGTTCGTGCTCGGCAGTCTGAATATGGATATCGTCGCTACAGCACCTTGGCATCCGCAGGTGGGTGAAACTGTTTTGGGCAGGTCGCTGAATTACTATCCCGGTGGGAAGGGGCTTAATCAGGCGGTGGCTGCGGCTCGGGATGGGGCACAGGTGGTGATGCTAGGGGCGGTGGGGAGTGACGGATTTGGGAGAGAGCTGCTTGATTTCGCAGAGAGCGAAGGCACTGTGACGGATTTTGTGCTGACCAGCGCAGAAACCCCTTCTGGAGTTGCCTTGATTGTGGTGGCAGAAGAGGGCGAAGCTGAAGGCGACAACACCATCGTTGTAGCACCTGGAGCAAACGGCACGCTTACTCCTGAGATGTTTGAAGATGTCGCATTTCAGCCCAACGATGTGCTGCTGGCCCAGTTTGAAACTCCAATCTCAACCACCTCTTCCATCTTCACCCGTGCTAAAGAAGCTGGCACTGCTACCATCCTCAATCCAGCCCCCGCCGGCCCCCTCACTACAGAACTAGCCGACCTAGTGGACTACCTAGTAGTAAACGACACCGAACTAGCCCAGATCACTGAAAGCCTTGGCAATCAAGCCGCAGACCTCCTCAACTATGGCATCCAAGCCCTGATCCACACAAAGGGCGCAAACGGCGTCTCAGTTACAACCAAAGACACCAAACTAGAAATCCCCGCCCACAAAGTCCCCGTAGTAGACACCACCGCAGCCGGCGACTGCTTCTGCGGAGTCCTAGCAGCTTCTCTTCTGCGAGGCGCAACCACAACCGAAGCCGCCACCCGCAGCAACGCCGCCGCCGCCCTAACTGTCCAAACCCCTGGAGCCGCCCCTTCCATCCCCTCCGCAGAAATGACAAATGGATTCTGCAGCCCACCCTGCTAGAATTGGTTTAACAGAAATCCACCGACAGAAAGGCATCATCATGGCAGTAGCTCTAATTTCCACATTGGTGCCCCTAGGGGTCATCGCCGTTGGCTGGCTTTTCAAGATGCAAAGCGAGCTCAAAGCCGAGATGGCCAGTCGGCACTCTGAGTGGAAGGCATCGATGGAAGCCAACTCTCGAGAACATGATATGTTGGCCGAGCGAATAAGCGAAGTCAATCAAACACTGGGCAGACAGATAGGCGAAGTCAATCAAACGCTTCTCGGCATGCAAACACTGCTACATGACATGAACTCGCGACTAATCAAGATAGAGTCTCGGCAGGAGCTAGAAGCAGCTAGCTAGGATCCTCCAAATCCACTCCCAGCAGCATCGCTGCTTCGTTTACCCCCTCACCCCTGCTGGCGGCGGCATCAATAGCCTCCACGGCGGCGGGGGTGCTCAAATCGTCGTCTAAGGCGGCTCGCACTTCTTCTAAAGCGCCATCGCTTGCTCCGGCGCCTGCTCCGGCGCTCTGCCACCTCTCCAGCCGCTCCGTAGCCTCGTCCATAACCTCGTCTTGCCATTCCCAAGAACTGCGATAGTGGTGCCCTAGCACTGCCAGCCGTATCGCTCTGGGATCCCAGTCTTTCAGCAGCTCGCTGACGAACACCAAGTTGCCCAGCGACTTCGACATCTTTTCGCCTTCGTAGCACACCATCGCCTGATGCGTCCAATGCCGCACGAAAGGCTGCCCCGTAGCCGCCTCCGACTGCGCCCGTTCGCATTCGTGATGCGGAAAAATCAAATCCGAGCCGCCGCCGTGCAGATCAATAGTAAAAGTGTCAAGATCGCGCATTGCCAAAGTAGAGCACTCTATGTGCCAGCCGGGGCGGCCCGGCCCCCAGAGCGAACCCCAAGCAGGCTCGTCGGGAAGCGACGGCTGCCACAGCACGAAGTCCAACGGATCTCGCTTGTTGGGATCGTCCGGGTTGCCGCCTCGCTCTCGGGCAGCCGCAATCATCTCTGAGCGCGACATGCCGCTGAGCTCGCCGAAGCCGTCATAGCTGTGGATGTCGAAATAAACCGCGCCGCCGGCCTCGTAGGCGTGGCCCCTGTCCAGCACATTGCCGATGAATTTGCGGATGTCTGCTATGGCAGAAGTGGCACGAGGTTCGCTCCAGCATTCCAGCAGACCGAGAGACTTCATGTCGGAATCGAACCGTGCCGTCTCGCCTGCGGCCAAATCCAGATAGTGCACGCCGATCTCACGGGCTTTTGCCAAGATGTCGTCATCCACATCGGTGATGTTGCGCACGCAGCGGGTTTCGTGGCCGAGATCGCGCAGCCTGCGCTGAAGCACATCGTAGGTTAGATAGGTGGCGGCATGACCGATGTGGGTGGAGTCATACGGCGTGATGCCGCAGGTATACATCGTGACCACAGGCCCAGGGGCAAAAGGCACGACCTCTCTGCGGGCTGTGTCGTAGAGCCGCATCAGGAAATTTCTGGAAGACCTGTGAAACGCAAGCCGACGCGGGTCTTGTTGAGCACATTCAGCTGCAAGAGCACAGCAGTGAAAGCCTCCACAGGAGACGAGCAGGAAAGCCCCCCGACATAGAGCGGACGCAGGCCAGGCACAGCCCCTACCAGCTCAGCGGCAACAGACGCGGCAGTCGGGTCGTCGGCGCAGATGAGCACATCGCAGTCCACCGGTTCGTCCAACATGCCGAGTTCTTTTGCTGGCACATGATGCATCGTGGCTGCTACCTTGGCTCCCGGCAAGGCTGCTTGAATGCTCTCGGCCACTGAGCCTCGCGGCAGGATGAGCGGCTGGAATTCGCCGTCTATCCTCACCAGTGCATTGCACATGGACAGCACGACTTTAGGCTCGCCTGCCTCGCCGCTGCCTGCCTCGCCGCCTTCTATCACTTCCCTGAGCGAAGCCGCGGTAGCTTTTGCGCCCTCCCAAGGAGTTGCCACGACCACTATGTCGCAGGCGGCAGCCTTAGCGTTGTCGCCGCCGGTGAGCGGAAGCTGCTTATCTGGCCAAGAAGCCAGCAGCTCCGCCACGATCTCTTCGCCCCTCTCGGCAGAACGCGACCCGATGGTGGTGTCATAGCCTGCCTCGGCCAGTCGCAAGGCGAAGCCCTTGCCTGCCGGGCCAGTGCCGCCGAGGATGCCGATCGTTTTGGACTTGTCTGCCATTTTTGCTCCCAATCTTGCTTCAATGCCTCTGCACAGGCTACCATCCTTCACATGGGCATACTTGACGGCAAACGGCTTTTGATAACAGGCGTCCTCATGCAATCTTCTCTGGCATTCGGGGTGGCGAAGCTAGCTCAGCAGGAAGGAGCGGAGGTGATCCTCACAGGCGCGGGGCGCGGCCTGAGCATCACCGAGCGCACCTCCCGCAAGCTGGAGCCGGCCCCGCAGGTGCTGGAGCTGGATGTGACCGAACCTTCCCACGCAGAGGCTTTGAGCGCGGCACTGCGAGACGGCGGCGGAGTAGACGGCGCGCTGCACGCCATCGGCTTCGCCCCAGAATCCTGCTTGGGCGGCAATTTCATGGCCTCGCCTTGGGAAGATGTCTCCACAGCCTTGCACATCTCGGCGTTTTCCCTCAAAGTCGTAGCCGATGTGGTGGCCCCGAACATGCCCAGCGGCGGCAGCATCGTAGGGCTGGATTTTGACGCCACAGTAGCTTGGCCTGTGTACGACTGGATGGGCGTTTCCAAGGCTGCGTTTGAATCCACCGCCCGCTATTTGGCCAAATACCTCGGCCCGCAGAACATAAGGGTCAACCTCGTGGCCGCCGGCCCTGTTCGCACGATGGCCGCTAAATCCATCCCCGGCTTTTCCAACTTTGAAGACGCTTGGACAGATCGGGCGCCGCTGGGCTGGGAGATCACCAACAGCGAACCTGTGGCCAAAGCTTGCGTCGCGCTGCTTTCAGACTGGTTCCCCGCCACCACCGGCGAGATCATCCATGTGGACGGCGGCTATCACGCGATCGGAGCTTGAGCGGGCTGCTGTCTCACCGCTGCTGTCTGCCTGCTGCTATCCCCCGCTGCTATTCCCCGAAGCAATTCCGCCTGATGTAGGGATACGGATTCACATAGTTGCCTTTGCCGCCTCGGTGGAATTCAAAATGCAGATGGACAGGGGTGGTGATGGCGTTGCCTGAGTTGCCCATATAGCCCACCACAGTGCCTGCTTCCAGCCAGTGCCCCTCGGGCGGGCCTTGATTTTCGTAGCTTTCCAGATGGGTGTAGTAGTAGTAGTTGCCGCTGTCGGCTCGGATATGCACCGAGCTTCCGCCCACTCTGTTCCACTTGTGCGTCACCATTCCGCTTTCGGTAGAGACCAGAGGAGTGTTGCGCTCGGCGAACAGGTCGTTGCCTTTGTGCCAGCCGCCGTAGGCGCGAGGGGCGCGCCAGTCTTTGTAGTGGGTGAAATAGCCAGCCACAGGGCACACCCAGTCCGGCCCTGAGCGCACGACCCCGAAGCTGGCTTCCCTTACGCTGCTGAGTTCGGCAGCCCGTCTGGCACGCTGCTGCTCCAGCAAGGCTTGAGCGGCCGCGGCAGCTGCGGCAGCTTCGCGGCGGCGTTCTTCGTCTATCAAAGCTTGAAGCTGCGAGTTGAGTTCTCTCACATCTGCTTCCAAGGTCGCCAAGTTGCCGGCTTGGTTATCACGCTTCACAGCCAGCGCGTTGCGTTCGGCTGTCAAGTCGCTCAAGAATTCCTGCAGCTCTTCGGCCGCTGCTCGGGCTTCTTCGGCCTTGGCCGTCTGTCGGGTCAGGAGGTCGGCTAGCTGAGCTTGGCGCAGCTCGTTGTCGTCCAAGGCGGCGCGATAGTCTTCCACCACATCCAGGTTGCCTTCGCTCACGAACCTCGCCAGAGCGTCCAAGAAAATCTGATCGGCGGTGTCTTCGCTGTTGAACAAGCTCGGAGCTTGGCCAGAGTTGATGTAGCGCGACACCGTTATGTCCAGAACTTCTTGGCGCATTGAATCGACAGTGTCTTCGGCTGCTGCGATCTGGTCTTGCACTTTTTCAATCTCGTACTCAATCACATGCGTGTCGGCATGGGCATCGCCGTAGACCTGAGTGGCTGCGTCCGCTTTTGCCTGCATTTCGCTCACACGCTGCTGCGCTTCGTCGACTTCTTCCTGGGCCGCTTCCACCAAGCTCGTGGCGGCCGCGACACGACTCTGCGCTTCGTCCACTTGCTGCTTGATCCGATCTTGCTCGCTTTGCGCCGAAGCCGCGCCGTTCAACGCGGCTGTGGCTGTAGCGGCTATGAGCACTGCCACCAAAGCGGCAGCAGGCAAGACCTTGCGAATCCTCGCGCTCATAGAAGACAATTCTAGTTTCAGCCCTCTTGCTCTGGCAAGTCGCTTTCGTCTTCAAAATCGCCGACTAGGGCTTCCAGGATGTCTTCCAGAGTTATCAGCCCCTCCACTCTGCCGCTCTCCGACAGCACCAAAGCCACATGCTGGCTGGCTTGCTGCATTCTCAGAAACACATCGTCCAGCAGCTCGTCTGAACCCACTGAAGGCAGCGGGCGTGTGGAGCTTTCAGACAGCGGGCTGTCTCTGCGGCTGTCGGGCAGGCGAAGCAGGTCTTTAGCGTGGACGAACCTCACAGCATCGTCTATGTCGCTGGAGAACAGCGGCAACCTTGTATGACCGCTGGAAACCACCAAGTCTTCCAGTTCCTCTGCTTTGGCTTGGCTATGGGCTGACACGATCTCACGGCGAGGCACCATGTGGGCATCCACACGCTGGTCGCCGAACATGAGCGCGCCAGAGAGCAGTTCCATCTGGGCATCGTCTATCACTCCCTGACGGCGGGAGCGTTCCAGCATGCTTGCTAGCTCAGCAGGCGTGCGGGAGTCTGCCACCTCGGAAGACGGCGGCACTCGCAGCGCTTTCACGCCTTTGTTGGCAAGCCAAGCTATGAAATCAATGATGGGCTTCAAAACAGAAACGAACAACCTGTGGGGAGGCGCCAGCAAGAGCATCATGCGAACAGGCGCGGCCACCGAGGCGTTCTTAGGGATCATCTCGCCGAACACCATCTGCAGCACCACCACAAAGACGAGAGCGATAGTGCCCGCAATGCCGTGGCTGATCGCCCCGCCGAGACCTTCCACGGCGCTTTGCAAAATGTCGGCTATGGCCGACTCCGCCACAAAACCCAGCACCACAGAAGTCAGGCTGATGCCGAACTGCGCACCTGCTAGCTGGCGACCGAGATCGCCCGTGGCAGTCAAGGCCAGGCGGGCACGGCGATTGCCTGCCTCGGCCATTCGTTCCAGAGGCGGACGAGGCGCCGCCACCAGAGCGAATTCCACAGCCACGAAGAAGCCGTTGGCCACGATGAGGGCCGCAGCCAGCAGAAGCTGAAATGTAGTCATCGCTGCTCTGCTTCTTCGGCAGGCCCGTCAAAGCGCAGCCAAGCAATGCGCCTGGCGTCCATCTCGACGACTTCCCATGACCAGCCGTCTATGAGGACTGTCTCGCCTTGGTTGGGGATGCGCTTGATTTCTGAGATGACGAATCCGGCTATCGTTTCGTAGTCGCCTTCCGGCATTGCGAAGCCTGTGACTTCTCGCACCTCTTCTGCCCGTGCCAGCCCCGAGATCAAATTCTCCGAGACTTCTTGCGTTTCGTCGTGTTCGTCGTCTATGTCGCCCACCAGCATTTCCAAGATGTTCTCAAGCGTGACCACTCCCGCCATGCCGCCGTGCTCGTCAAGCACCACTGCCATCTGCATGCGTCTCTGGCGCATCTCGGCCAGCAACGAACGCAGCGACAGACCCAGAGGCACGGCGAACAGTTCCGATGACAGATCGCCCACGCTCACTTGCCCTCTCTGCTCTCTCGGCACATCAAAGACGGATTTCACATGCACCAGCCCTACGAGCGCATCCAAATTCTGCGGCTCTGGCGTGCTCTCTGCTGTGCTTTCCGCAGTGCCTTCCGCTGAGCTTTCCGCAGAGCTTTCTACCACTGGGAAGCGCGAGAAGCCTGTCGCCACCGACAGCTCCGCTAAGTCGGCGGCAGTCGCTGTGGCGGTTATGGCCACCACCTCTGTGCGGGGCATGAACACATCTGCCGTGGTCTTGGCAGCGAACCGCAGGGAAGCTGTGAGGAGTTCAGCGTCTTCAGGCTCTAAAGTGCCCTCCTCGCTGGAGACCTTCACATAGTATTCAAGGTCTTCAACCGACTCCACCGACTCCAGCCCCCCTGCCGAGGACATTCCGAAAAGCCCCACAGCCCGTTCGGAGAACCTGTTGAGCAGCGAAGTGATCGGCCCCACCAGAGTGGAATAGACCTTGAGCGCGGGCGACAGACGCGAGGCTGTGGGCAGCGGGCGGGCGATGGCGTATATCTTCGGTATCTGTTCGCCCAGCACGAGATGCAAAGCCGTGGCTACCGCCAGCGAAACGACGATGGCCACGCCATGAACAGCCCCCTCGCCCACTATCGGTTCCAAAAGCGGCTCGAACAGCCGCGCCAAGAGCGGCTCTATCACATAGCCCAGCAGCACCGCAGACAAAGTGATGCCGAACTGGGCGCTGGAAAGATAGAAAGTGAGCTTGTCATCGAGCATATTGCCGATGAGCCGGGCGCGGCGACGGCTTTTGAGAGTCTCAAGCTGCGAGCGGTCGAGCGAGAGCAGCGAGAACTCTGACGCTACGAAAAACGCATTCGCCATCACCAGCCCGAGCGCGATGAGAATGCTGATTATCGGATTCATTCAGGCGGCGAGTTCAAGAAGGCGGCGGGGCTGTCAAGCGAAAAGCCAAGAGAATAGCAGAGATCTGAGATAGCGGACGAGAACCAAGTCTGAATATAAAAGCCAAGTCTGAAGATAAGTTGCAAATGTTGCTCTTAAATAACAGATTAGCCTACAAAAGCAGTATTGCAGCCCGAATCCATCCCGACAAGTCGCTCGGCTGGCTTCGCAGGCTCTGGCCGCTCGTGGCAGCCCACAGACTGCTCGTAGTCATCGGCATCGCAGGCGGGCTGGTGGCATTGGCCACCCAGGTTGCCGTGCCCGCTGTGGTCGGGCGCGCCATTGACGCAGCGGGCGACAACTTCTTGGCCGGCGACGACTCACCGGGCGACTTGCTCGTGATGGTGTGGGTGCTCGTGGGTCTGGGAGTCGCCCGGTTCGCCTTCAGCGCGGCTTTTCGCTATTCGCTGTTCAAGCTGGCTTTTCGCATAGACACCGAGCTTCGGGCGCTCATCTACGAGCATCTCGGCACGCTGTCTTTCTCGTATTACGACCGCACGCAGTCGGGCGATGTGATTTCGCGTGCCAACAGCGATATTCGGTCGATTCAGATCTTCTTTTCTTTCGCGCCTATAGCCGTCATCTCGGTTTTGATTTTCTTTTTCGCTTTCGCTCTGATGCTCGTCATCCATGTGCCGCTGGCCTTGGTGACGATGTGCACTATGCCTGCGGTGCACTATTTCGGGATGCGCTTCCGCCGCACGGTGTTTCCGCTGTCGTGGATCACGCAAGCTCGGATGGCAGAAGTTGCGGGAATCGTAGACGAGAACATCAACGGCACAAGGGTGGTGAAATCTTTCGCCGCAGAAAAGCAGCAGATACGAGTGCTCTCCAAGGCAGCTCAACGACTGCGCTGGGCAGCTACGGCCACAGTGGAGGCCCGTGCCCGTTTCAATCCGCTGATTGAAGCCCTGCCGCGCATCAGCATGATGCTCGTGCTGCTCTACGGCGGCTGGCTGGCGATAGACGGGCAAGTCACCATCGGCACGCTCGTGGCTTTCAACGCCTATGTGATCATGCTGCAGCTGCCGTTCCGTCTGATCGGTTTTCTGCTCACCCAGGGCCAGCGTGCGGCCGCTTCAGCCAAGCGCATCTATGAAGTGCTAGACGAAGAACCCGCCGTAGCCGATGCCGAGGACGCCCGACCTCTGCCCCGCTGCCGAGGCGAGGTGCGTTTTGAAGATGTCTGGTTCGCTTATCCCCGCGGATCCCGAGCCGAATCCGAAGATGTCGCCGAAGAAGAAGCTATGAATCGCGAAGTCTCCAGAAACGGCCATTTGGAAGCTGCCCGCGAGTCGGTGCTGCGAGGCGTCGACTTGGTCATCCAGCCGGGCGAGACGGTCGCTCTGGTAGGGGCTACAGGCTGCGGCAAATCCACTGTCGCCCGTCTTGTCGCCCGCTTTTACGATGTGGATTCCGGGTCGGTGAGCCTTGACGGCCAAGATGTGCGCGGGCTGCAGCTTGAAAGCTTGCGCTCGCATGTGGGCATCGTGTTTGACGAGCCGTTTCTGTTCTCCGAGTCGCTCGCCGACAACATCGCCTACGGACGCCCCGATGCGATGCGCGAGGAAATCATCGCGGCTGCCACCGCCGCCCAGATACACGAGTTCATAGACGAGCTTCCCAAAGGCTACGACACCGTCGTGGGCGAGCGAGGCTACACCCTCTCAGGCGGGCAGCGTCAGCGAGTGGCTTTGGCGAGAGTGCTGCTGGAGCGTCCGTCCGTGCTCATCTTGGACGATGCCACGAGCGCGGTGGATGTGCATGTGGAAGCAGCCATCCACGCTGCCCTGCGCGAACACCTGCAGGGCCGCACCACCATTTTGATTTCGCATCGCCTTTCCACCATTGATCTCGCCGACCGCGTTCTGCTCATGCGAGACTGCCAAATCGCAGCCCAGGGCACCCACGCCGAGCTGATGGCAAGCGACCCGCACTACGCGCAGATTCTGACAGACACAGGCATAACAGAGGAGGCACTCTGATGGGCTTCGGAGGCGGACACTACTGGAGCGGCGGCCCCAGCTCTTCCCAGGCCAACACCGCCGCCGGCCTGCCGTTCTCTGGCATTCCCACCGAGATGGCCGACCGTGCCCGCGAGCTGCTGGAGGCAGAGCCTGAACACCCTGAGCCTGTAGTCGAATTCTCTCACAAGCAGCCAAAGGTGCGCTCGCTCACCATGAGAGGCTTCCTCGCCCCCTACAAGCCGCAGCTGGTGCTGGCATGTCTGCTCGTGATCTTGGAGACTTTGGCGTTGCAATCCGGCCCGCTGCTCACCCAGATCGGCATAGACCACGGCGTGCTGCCGAGACAGTTCGGCGTGCTCTTCGTGGTGGGCATGGTGTTCTTGGGGGCAGTAGTTCTGCAGGTGCTCACGGGATACGCCCGCACTGCCTTCACCGGCAGGCTCGGAGAGCGGCTCTTGTACGAGTTGCGGGTGCGGGTTTTCTCGCATCTGCAGCGTCTCTCGCTGAATTTCTACACCGAAGAGAAGGCTGGCGTGCTGATGACCCGCATGACCAGCGACATTGAAACCCTCACCCTGCTGTTCCAAGAAGGCCTCGTCAACATCGCCGTGCAGTCGCTCACGCTGGTGGTGATCACGGTCATCCTGTTCGTCTACAACCCTCTGCTGGCTTCGGTGACCGTGATCGTGGTGATACCCGCCACCTTCGTGCTGTCGCTGTGGTTCCGCCGCCGTTCCGATGTGGGCTACACGCGGGTGCGCGACAAGATCGCAGCCGTGCTGTCCGACTTGCAAGAGAACCTCTCAGGCATCCGCATCATCACCGCCCACAACCGCCACAAGCGCAACACGATCGTCCATAGAGACATCGTGGGCGACCACGAAGACGCCAACTTGGACACAGCCAGAGTCAACACCGCCTACGGCTCGCTCACTGAAGGCGTGGGCATCATCGGTCAGGCGTTCATGCTGCTGGTGGGCGGGTGGATGGTGATAGGCGGCGACCTCACGGTGGGCGAGCTCACTGCTTTTTCGCTGTATCTGGTGATGTTCTTTGCGCCGATCCAGTCCATCGTTCAGCTATACAACGCCTATCAGCAGGGGCAGGCTTCCATCAAGAAGCTGCGCGGTTTCTTGGAGGAGTCGCCGAGCGTGCCCGAAGCCGAGGACGCTCCCGACTTGGCGACCATAGAAGGAAGCATCGCTCTGGAAGATGTGTCGTTCGGCTATGCGGCCGATGCGCCCGTGCTGCATGGCATCAGCTTGGAGATACCGCCCGGCGAGAGCTTGGCGGTGGTCGGCCCCACCGGTGCCGGCAAATCCACCATCGCCAAGCTGATCGTCCGCTTCTACGACCCGCAGTCGGGCCGTGTGCGCATAGACGGGCAAGATGTGCGGAATGTGTCGCTGGAGTCGCTGAGGCGGCAGCTAGGCGTGGTGCCGCAAGAGCCGTTCCTGTTCAACGGCTCCATCGGCGAAAATGTGGCCTTTTCTCGGCCTGATGCAACGGAAGAAGAAATCTGGGAAGCGTGCCGCACTGTGGGGCTTGACACTATGGTGAGCCGTCTCCCCGACGGCTTGGACACCCCTTGCCATGAACGCGGCGTGTCGCTCTCGTCCGGCGAACGCCAGCTGCTGGCCTTGGCCAGGGCATTCTTGGCGCAGCCTCGCGTGCTAGTGCTGGACGAAGCCACCTCCAACTTGGATTCCAACTCGGAAAAGAAAATAGAAGAAGCCCTGGACGCCGTGCTGAAAGGCCGCACAGCGATAATCATCGCCCACCGCCTAACCACAGCCATGCGAGCCGACCGCATAGCCGTAATCCAAAACGGCCGAATAACCGAAATAGGCCCTCACGCCGAGCTAATAGCCAAAGGCGGCCACTACGCCGCCATGCACCAGCAGCGAGCCGAAATCCTACCCAACAGAACATGAGCAGCCCAGTAATTCTTACGATCTGCGAAGCCGCTCTGCGAACAAGGTAAAATGCAGACATGAGCAAGCTGAAGTTGTCTAAAAGAACCAAGCAGGAGATAGCAAGCTTCTGCGAAGAACAGGGCATCACTGAATTCTCACTGTTCGGCTCATCCGCTGAAGGAGGCTTTTCAAAGAAGAGCGATGTGGATGTGCTCATAGGCTTCCCCCCAGGAGAGTTCTGCGACATGCGAAGGCTCATCGACATCCAAATCGCTTTGGAAAAGATTTTTGACCGAGATGTGGATGTGCTGAGGAAACACACCCTGATGAAGCACAAAAACCCTTATTTCAAGAAGTCCGTACTAGACAGCACAAAGGTCGTATATGCCAAAGAGTAGACGGGCCAACGACCTCAGCCTCATCTACTCGGTTGCATCGTGGACAAGAAGGCTGCAGGGAATACCGCGCTGCTAGTAGAAGGCGTGTGGGTTTGGCGGGGCGGGCGGGCTTTGCTTAGCGATATTTCGTGGAGGGTGGAGCGGGGTGAGCGATGGGTTGTGCTGGGGCCGAACGGGGCGGGGAAATCCACGCTGCTGAAAGTTCTGACAGGAGAGATGTTTCCGACTCAGGGGGTTGTGGAAGTGCTGGGGAGCAAGCTTGGGCAAGTAGATGTGCGAGAACTGCGCAAGCGCATGGGTTTCACGGGCGCATTCGTGAACGAGGCTTTTCGGGCAGACATTCCTGCTGTGGAGGTGGTGATGTCCGGCAAGCACGCTGCCCGAGAGACTTGGTGGCACCGCTACAGCAACTCCGACCGCGAACGAGCCGAGAACTTGCTCGCACTGCTCGGCTGCGCCAGTCTCGCCACCGCCCCTTTCGGCAACTGCTCGTCAGGCGAACGCCAACGAATCCTGCTGGCCCGCACCCTCATGTCCGACCCAGAGCTGCTGATCCTAGACGAACCCACCGCAGGCTTAGATCTTCAAGGCCGAGAAGATCTGCTCGTCTCGCTGACGCAGTTAGACCCAACCCTCACCATGCTGCTAGTCACCCACCATGTAGAAGAAATCCCCCCAACCGCCACCCACATCCTGCTCCTCAACAACGGCCAAATCACAGCCCAAGGCCCCATCGCCCAAACCCTAACCCAACCAAACCTCCAAACCTGCTACAACACCCCCCTAAACCTAGAACACCGCCAAAACCGCTACTGGAGCTGGCGCGAAGGTTAGTAACCGAGAGTCAGTTGTATCCCACCATTCTCTCGCATAAATCTCTTTCGCCTTCCTCTACGGATTTCCAAGTCAAACATTTCCCAACTATCAGGTTCACCAGCATAAAACTTCTTTCCGTCAAAGCTTCCTCTATAGACTGGATTATTCAGGGCTGCTGTCATATCATCAGATGGAGGGAATCCTCCAAGCTCGTCCGCGCGCCCGTTGTACTGCCATGACAACAAGTCGTATTCTGAGTCATATCTGAGATTCCAATAATACGGCTCCCCGTAATCCTCTGATTCAATGTCTAAGTCATCAGGAATAGCGTGTAACTCCATTTTCATCAGGAACTCAAAAGTATTTTCAAAAGACGCGGAGTCACCTTTATGGATTTCATTGTACAGTTTCAATAGTGCCCTCTGGAATGGTGAGAGGGGCTCTATATCTGAATCAATCAGAGATAAGCAATCATCTTCAACGATGATGTAGCCATCGCAATAGACAGAGTAGTGAGCCATGATTTCATAGCTCGAAACTTCAGATGTGGCAACATATTCAGTCATTTTGACCTCCTTCTTTTTTCATTGTTACCTAATGTTATTGTAGCCTAGTGCTTTTGCCTCCGTGCACTGATGCTTCACGACACCACAAATCTCGGAAGACATCTAGCCACTCTAGAATTTTTGAATCTATCTTCAAAAGCTGTGTCATAACCTCCTTATCCAATTCTAGTCTAGTTTTGTCCCTATAGGCTTCATTTGCTGGTAGAAATTCAAAGGTCTTGAAGCTGCTAAAAATAGCTTCAGCACATTCTAGTTGGGCATGATCCAACAACCTAGGGTCAAGCACCACAAGCGACCCTAATGCTTGTGGCCTCAGACGAGATCTGCCAAGCTGTTGTCTAGTGCCCGCAAACCAAAACGATGCTAAACCCAAAGTTGTGTTCGCCCAAAGCAAAACTGGATACACCCACCTCATATTCTCTTCAGTCTCATTTTCTGCTTGTAGCTTAAAGCTTGGCCAAGCATTGCCTCCTATGCTAGGCTCTTCCGTCAGGCAAGCAGTCAGGGACTGAGAATTGACTTGAAAATCTCTATTGAAATGCAAACGAGAGGCCGTTTGTCTGAGTCTTCCTGCCTTTTCTTTCATTCCTTTGCGAACAACGCCCCGTGTATCCGGTAGAACGATCAGTTGTCGCTCAACTGCATGATTATGCCCCCAAAGCATCGGATAATTCGTTTTTGATCTGCCAATTGGCTTTTTGTCAAATGGGCCACGAGGATTACCACCTATAATTTGTTTTCCAGTGAGATCCTGCGGATCAATTCCTCCTTCACCCAGTTCTCCTAGCCCGCACAAACCAAAATCAACTGTGTCTTCAAGTTGCGGCACGAAAATCCTCCCAATATTTTCCACAAACAGTTGGGAGCACTCTTCAGCTAATTCTTCAGACAAAATACCCCCACCAACACCTGTGGAAGACATAATCGAGGTTCCTGCATCTTCATCTCCAATCTCAATGTCCCCTCCCTTTGATCGTTCTGCATTCAAAATAGCTTTAGACATGCAGACTCCCTCTAAAGGAGATGCAGGTCTGCGAGTCAAGGAAATCTGCAACCAATTTTCTTCGATCTTGTCTTTTTTCTTTGTGGCCACAACTAGCACTTCTGCCATTCCTGTATCATCAGAAAATGCTCTGTCTTCTTGTCCGACAGCCGAGATCTGCACAACCGTTATCTTAGAATAATTCTGCGAAATGAGATCTCGGGCACTTTCCCATGCCCTACCCTGTGAAAATGACCCCGGAAGAATAAATGCAGCCGTACCTCCAGGCTTGAGCTTTGCGTGCGCAAGATCGATGAAGTGACTCCCCATACCTGCATTTCCATCACCGGCTCTTGGCTTTTGCAGCTTATCCCTATTCTTCAAAGCCAGCTTTGCCATTTCCTTTTGATCCTCAAGAGAAGTCTTGAATCCAGCAAACGGGATGTTTGAAACGCCTACGGTTGAGGGCCGAGAACCAGCTCTAGCAAACGGCGGATTCATAATCACTATATCAAACCATTCATCTGGAGCATCCACATAACCTGCATAACTAAGTGCTCCCTCACCTTCAGTTTGAGATAAAATTTGTTCCGATCCATCTCCAAATAGACTAGGTGTAGATGTATTGAGCAAGAGATCCAATGAACCAATGGAAACACTACCGTCGAACTGTCTACCATAGGGCATAACATAAGTTAAAGTTGAGGTATAATCAACATCGGGATGCATAGAAGACAAGGTCGAAGCTGTAATGTGAACTCCAGCCGGCAATATGTCAGTACCTGTAAGCATGTATTCTAGCATATTACGATGAATCTGTTTATCATCGTTGCCGTGCCTTCTCACTCTAGAAGCAATTGACCGCTGAATTGCTGAAAGTAATGCCCCAGTGCCGCAGGCAAAATCGGCAATTCGTAAATTCGTAACCTGTTGCAGGTCCGACCAATCAATTTCTAATCTAGCAACAGTCAACTCTGACAACAATGCAGCAGATTCTGGCAAAGTATAATAACTGGCTAGAAACTTACGATCTGAAATCATGTGTCCGAATACCTGTCCAGCTAGCTCTTGAGATTGTTCAGGATGGAATGATGCCATTTTGTGAGCTATTGGCAGCATAGCAACTAGAACAGCATCTGCTACAGAAGCAGGAACACAACTCAATAATCTCCTGCTTGTGTCAAATATTGGCCAGTAATTTATGTTTTCTAAAATGTCTTTCCAAACTCTCTGAATATGAAGCTGGTCGAATATGCCAACTCCATCCAATTCAGACGGAGATGGAACGGGATGATGAATTGCTACGGAATATTGGAAAACAAGTGCATTCAAGATAATGGAGACTGCCATACGCGTGGTCTGTTCTCCCTCTTCTTGATGGAGAACGCTGCCTATCTGAGCTTCAGTTGTCTTTGTTATTTTTAATTGACCCGCTCCAGCATTCACTCCATCTATGAAATCTCTTAGTGCGTCATTTATTCGATGCTCAGACACGGTGCCCAATTCTATAAAATCCGCCATGTCGTCAATTCCGCCCTCAATCCAACCAATTTTTGGAAATCTGATAGGCACAGATTGGGAGCCTGCCCAAAGCGCATACCGCAGAGTTGCTGATTCTAGGGCAGTCGCAGTGTCTTTTGAACTGGTTCCAAGCTCAGATGGATAAAGAACAACTAGCGCGTGCTCCAAAATCGTTGCATCCTTTGCAGTCTTGCGTCCCAAATGTTTTTCCGCCTGCCTCTCTGCAGCATCAATCAGGCTACGAGAAGAGTCGTATTTGCATTCAACCACAATAGGAATGCCAGTACGCGACACCATGAAAATATCTGGCTCCTTAGATGAATCGGACAGAAGCCCCCTAGTTTGGGCAGTTGCCACCCGCCACCCCGGCAGACGAGCAGCGAGCAAGCCATCTAGGTGCGCGTTGTAATTGGCTTCATTGCGATGGGCTGCTGCCATGTTTCACCTCCATTCGGGCAGTTTCCCAATTTTAGCATAAGAGGTTGCAGGTTTGTGTTTGTGTTTGACATCCGCTTTGGTTCATTCACGCTCAAGATGCGGTCAAGTGTTCTTGATGACCAGCAAAGTGCCGCTTTCTAGGGAGACACTGGCCTGCGTGCTTGTCATCTCGTTGCTGATGCCTCGGCTTGTGCCTTGCGGCAGGGTTTCGCCGGCTAGCGGCCATCGCAAACCCTCGGTCTTTATTCCGGTGGCATTGCCTCCCCAAGGGATGAGCGAGACTAACTGGCCCGGCTTCCCGTTTAGCACTAGCTCTTCGCCCTGCTGCTTAACTCCGCGTGTTCCATGTCCGTGTGTCACAAATATTTCCGTCTCACCCATCAACGCTTGCGCCTGCACCCCCTTTGGCAACGCTGCCAGCAGCGCGATATTGCCCAAGAAATGATCCAGCCGACCGCCGTGTCCGCCAATCAGCGTGATGCTGCTGGCACCTCGCTCGCAAGCTAGCCGCAAAGCTAGCTCCAAGTCGGTTGCATCTTTATCGGGGTCGTGTCTGACTATCTCAGCACCGCCAGCCTCAGCTTCGGCCAACGCTGCTCCCTCCGCCGAATCCATATCCCCCACCACCGCATCCACCTGCACCCCCAGTTTCTGTGCCCATCGCAACCCCCCGTCTGCCGCAATCACCAGATCCGCTCCCCCGCCCCCGCCAGAGCTTTCAGGCAAGCCCTCCGGCTCCTCCCCACCCGCAAACACCCAAACATTCATGCCAATTAATTTCTAATCTTCAGCGCAGGCGGTGGCTTTCGTCGGGGTGGGTCAGGAGTTGTTGCCGGGAGCGGTGGCGTTCCAGAGCTAGGCGCACTAGTTCGTCCACGAGATCGGGATAGCTGATGCCCGACTCTTTCCATGTCATCGGATACAGCGATATCGGGGTGAAGCCTGGCATCGTGTTGACTTCGTTGATGAAGGGGCCTCGAGCTGGGTTGTAGAGGAAATCCACTCTGGCTAGCCCGTCTATGCCCAGCACCTCGCCAACCCGTATGGACATCTCTTGGAATTCAGTTGTCTCAGCTTCGTCCAGCGGGGCGGGCACTATGAGCAAGGCTTGGTTGTTCTTGTATTTGTCGGCGTAGGTGTAGAAGCGGTCGCCGGGGACTATTTCGCCGGGCACCGATGCTTGCAGGGGCGTGCCTTGATGGTTGCCTAGCAGCGAGCACTCTATTTCGCGGCCGTCTATGGCTTCTTCAACGAGGACGGTGCGGTCGTAGCGGGCGGCTTCTTCTACTGCCTCGGCGGTCTCTTCTACGGAGGCAGCTTTGGACACGCCGATGGACGACCCCATGTTGGCTGGTTTCACGAACACAGGCAAGCCTAAATCGGCGATGACTTCTGAAATTATTTGCTGAGCGTCCTTTTTTGGACTGGCATCTTTGCGGGGTTGAGCGTTCCGAGACCTGCGGCTTGACGACCCGGAACCCCTAGCGGCATCCTCAGCCAGATCTTGCGATGCTATGCCGCTCTCAGGAGTAGCTATCTCAGCCAGCGCAAGAGAGAAACCGCCGTCTTCGCAGGTCAAAACCCGGTGTCGCACGACGGGCAGCCCAGCTGAGGCGAGCGTGAGCTTTGTGGAAACTTTGTCCATGCAAACTGCCGAAGCCAAGACTCCGCAGCCCACATAGGCAACACCAGCCAGGTCAAACAATCCCTGCACAGTGCCGTCCTCGCCCTTCGGCCCGTGAAGCGCAGGGAACACCACGCCGCCCGCTTGCCCCGTCTCTCGCATCGTGGCGAAGGCGTCAACTGGCTCGCCCTCAGCCGCCAGCGGTTCGCCCGACAAGGCGGCTTCAATGTCGGGGCGAACCCAGTCGCCGCCCTTAGTGATGGCAAGCAATTCCACTTCGTACCGCTCGGGGTCGGCATTAGCCACCACAGCCTGCGCCGAAACGCAAGAAACCTCATGCTCAGGCGACTCCCCCCCGAACACCACAACAAGCTTCAGCCTCTCAGTCGCCACGCGACTACCAGATTACCACTCGGCGACCTGCTAGCTCTGACATCATTGGCTGTCTCTTGCGGCAAACCGAATTGACGACTGCAGTCAAAGCGTGTTATTCTGTTCCACATAGCAAGAAAAGGAGCGACATGGAACTCATCGCAGTAATTCGCCAAGACGAAGACGGCCGCTATTCCGCAGAAGTGCCTGGTTTGAGCGGGTGCTACTCTGGCGGAGAAACGATTGAAGCGGCGGAAGCCAATATCGCTGAAGCAGCCGAGGCATGGCTAGACGAAGTGCGCGACCGCATAACTGCCGAAAGCGACCCGTCTCTCCCCTCCCTTTGGGCTGCCGAAGATGTCTTCTGCCCCGCCGACACCGAAGACAAGAGACGCTACAACTCTCTAATCTTTCGCAACTACGCCCAAGCTTTCGCTGATTTTGCGGGAGTTTTTCCGATAGGAGCAACTGAAACATCTGGAGAGCGTTTGGCGGCAGTCACTGTCTGAAGCAGTTGAATCCGTATCATTAGGCACGCGCTGATGCAGCACACCTGTGCCAGACTCAGTGCGTGAAGTCAATCAGCGGAAAAGAGTTTTGCAGATTGCTCGAAAGAAAAGGGTGGGAACAAAAGCGTCGAGCACGAGGCAGCCATCATACTTTTCGCCCACCGCAGGGCAGCGGTCTGCCTTCTGTGACAGTTCCCGTGCATGGAAATAAAGACCTCGCCATAGGCACGTTGCGCGACCTGATGCGAAAAACAGGCATTACAGAGGAGGAACTGTAGCTGCGTAAGTCGGCTGAGGAACGCCTTGGGAGCTAGATGTTTCTCCCGAAAGCGTGCGATGCTCGATTGGCAAATCTAACCCCCGCCCAGCCCCGAGAAAAACCGTCTTGCGGTGGAAGCGCCCCAGTTGTCGTGGTCTTCGCCCCAGCCTTGGCAAGTCAGATCGTCTTCTGCTGCGCCCCACTGCCAGTCGGTCAGGCAGTTCCATGTGAATATGTTGGGATTGAGGTGTATGCCGAATTTGTTCACGCACTCTCCCACCGCCACTAGCGAGCGGCCTAGTTCGTCCACTGCGTCCAATCGCACCCGTGTAGGCGCATCTTCTGGTCGCTCCAGCACGACCCGTCCGCCGTTGCCTGCCGTCAGTTTGGAATACACTCCGTCTCGCAGCAGATAGCCGTGGATGGGGATGCAGTCGTCTCCCTCAAAAACCATCGTCAGCACATGGAAGGCGTCTCCGCTTGATGCTGTGCCGTAGCTGTAGCCGCCTCTCGGCGACCCGCCGGGCAGACCTTCGCCGAATTGCGAGCGCGGCCCCCACGAGCGATCTCTGAAGCCGTAATCGTCCACCTTGATCTCCTCGCCTTCAAGCACGATGGTGCCTGTGTAGCGACCGGGCTGATCCAGATGCGAACCGCCTAGATAGTTGGGCTCGCACACCGCCTCAAAGGTGAGATTCACATGCAGGTCGTCGCCGTCGGGATCGTCATAGCCGATTTCGTATTTCTTCAGCGGCTCCACGCAGCGATAGCGAATGCCGTTGGGCAGGGAGATGTCGGCAAGATCGGCATCGGCAGGCAGCGGGAGGTGCCAGAAGTTCTTGCCGTAGCGGATGTTCCACGGCGCGCTCCCGCTGTCATCCCAGAAATAGGCCGCCCCAGATGTGATCCCCTGATTCGGGCGGAAGAACGGATACAGCTGCCCCGAGAGCTTTTTCTCGGGAACGGCGAATGTGAACCAGCAGGTCTCCGTCCAATACGGATCGTCATCGGTCGGCGGGTGGAACTGGTCGTCGGGGTGGATGGGGGAATTCATGTCGTGTCCTTTCTTATGCCTATCAGTTTGCCGGGGTGTCAGCGTGACTTTGCCTCAGTGCGCCAAAGTGTGAGTGCTTCTGCCTCAGCGAGCATAGATGCTTTTCTAGCAGATACAGCAGCGACTTCGTAAGATGGAAGCAAGTGAGAGAAGGAGAAACCCAGACCAGAGGCTACCGCAGATGAGCATCGCAGCGGCCCTCGCTGGCAAGCGCATAGCCATAACAGGCGCGACAGGCTTTCTGGGCACAGCCCTCGTGGAACGCCTTTTGCGATGCGTGCCCGACTGCGAGCTGGCTTTGCTGGTGCGCCCCGGCCGATCAGGAGCGAAACGCCGAGTAGAACGAGAAATCTGGCGCAACGCAGCCTTCGACCGCCTCCGAGAAGAACTAGGCGCAAAAGGCTTCGCCGACTGCACCGCCAAAAGAGTGAGCGTCTTGGAATGCGACATAGCCGCAGACGGCCTGGCCGCCACCCCCGAAACGCTTGCCGATATAGCCAGCTGCGACATCCTCATCCACTCCGCCGCATCAGTAGCCTTTGACAACCCCTTGGATCGCGCCGTAGAGACCAATCTGGCAGGCCCGCTCCGCCTGCTGGAAACCCTGCACGCCCACAACGCCGCACCCCATTTCGTAGCCATCTCCACCGCCTATGTAGCGGGCACCCGCAAAGGCGACGCCGAAGAGCTGCTGCTCTCCACCACTCCGTTCTCCGTTGCGGTGGACTGGGAGGCAGAAATAGACTCGGCCCGCCGTGTCCGCCAGCGCACCGAAGACGAAAGCCGCACCCCCGACCGCCTCGCGCACTTCACCCGCGAAGCAGCCAAGAAGCTCGGCGCGGCAGGCACCACGGCTTTAGCCACCCAACGCGAACAGCTGCGCGAACGCTGGGTAGAAGACACACTCATTGAAGCCGGCCGTGCCCGTGCCGCCTCGCTGGGCTTCGCCGATGCCTACACCTTCACCAAAGCCTTAGCCGAACAAGCCCTGGTGGATCGCCGACACGCCAGCCGAGATGCCAGCCCAGACACCAATGGCAGCAGCCCAGACAGCGAAGCAGGCAATGACAGCAGCGCAAACAACACCATCCCGCTCTCCATCGTGCGCCCGTCCATCATAGAATCCTCCCTGGCCGAGCCGCACCCCGGCTGGATCAGAGGCTTCCGCATGGCCGAGCCGATCATCATCAACTACGCCCAAGGCATCCTCAAAGACTTCCCCGCCCTGCCCGAAAGCATCATTGATGTGATCCCTGTGGATCTAGTCGTGGCCGCAGTCTGCGCCGTAGCCGCCTCGCCCCCGCCCGAGGAACCAAAAGTGTTCCATGCGGCATCGGGCTCTGTCAATCCCTTCCGCTTCCAAGAGCTGCACGACTGGTGCCACGACTGGTTCATGGAGCACCCCGTGTATGACGAGCACGACCAGCCCATCTCGCCGCCGAAATGGTCGTTCCCCAGTCGCACGAGAGTGGCCGAGCAGCTTTCGCGAGCCAAGCGCACGCTCCACATCACCGAAAGCACGCTCAGGATGCTGCCAGTGCGCGGCGCGGCAGCCGAAGCTTACGCAGAAGTGCAAGAACAGCGAGAGAAGCTGGAGCGGGTTTCGGAGTATGTGGATCTCTACGGCATGTATGTGGAATGCGATGCCACCTACCTCACCGACCGCCTCATGGAGCTTTGGAACGAGTTAGACGAAGACGACAAGGCCGCGTTCTGCTTTGACCCGTCGGCGATAGATTGGCGCACATATCTGACGGAAATCCATCTCCCCTCGGTGATGGCGACAGCCCGAGTCAAAGTCACCCCGGCGAGCAAGAAAGACTTAGGAGGCAGGCTGGCAGACGGCGAAGCGGCAGGCGGGCAGGCGACAAGCAAGCACGCAGCAGGCAATCAAACCGCAAGCACCGCCGAAGAGCTGCCCGACAGCTCCCCCCTCGCCCGCTGGCTGCCGAGCACGCGCCGCAGCGAACACGCCATCATGGAGCGTCGCCGCCAGCAGATACTCTCGCCCGACCGCCACCTGGCAGCCTTTGACTTGGAAAACACCCTCCTGGCTTCCAATGTGGTGGCATCGTGGGGCTGGCTGGCGACCCGCCGGCTCCCCCGCTCGGAACAAGCCCGCATCGTAGCCCGCGCCCTTGCCGAAGCCCCTCGCCTGCTGAAGCTGGACAGAGCCGACAGAAGCGACTTCCTCCGCTACTTCTATCGCCGCTTCAAAGGCGCGCCCGCAGACCAGCTAGACGAAGACACTTGGGAGATGTTCAGCGACATGCTCCTAGCCCAAGCCTTCCCCGATGCCATCCGCAGAGTGCGCCTCCACAGAGACTTAGGCCACCGCACCGTGCTCATCACAGGCGCGCTGGACTTCGTGGTCGAGCCGTTTCACCCTCTCTTCGATCACATCGTCTGCCCCAGCCTCGGCACCGCTTCGGGACGCTACACCGGCCGTCTCACCGCCACGCCCCCCATCGGCGAAAACCGCGCCCAAGCCCTCAGAGACTACGCCCACGCAGAAGGCTTGGACTTGGCCGAATGCATCGCCTACGCCGATTCCACGAGCGACCTGCCGATGCTGGAAGTGGTGGGATTTCCGGTGGCAGTCAATCCAGAGCCGAAGCTGGCGAGCTTGGCAAGACGGCGAGGCTGGCTGGTGGAGCACTTCGCCAAAGCCCCCGGCGGCCCCCGCAAACTCATACCCATAGCCCCCGCAGGTGCCGCACGATGAGCCGCCGCGACGCTCCCGCCCCTCGCCCCGGCTTCGTGCTGGAAACAGACCGCTCCACGCCGCCGATCCTGTTTCATCACGGGGAGGGCTTCCGCTTGGAAAAGCTCCCTCCCGGCCGCTCCCGCGTCATCTATCCGCCCGAAGCGATTGAAGGTCTCCCCGATCCCGACGAAGCCATACGCGACGCCCTCGCCAACCCTCTGAATTCCGAGCCGCTCGCCGCCCTCCTGCACCCCGACATGAAGCTCACGATAGCTTTTGATGATCTCTCCCTGCCCCTGCCGCCGATGCGCCGCCCCGACATTCGCCAGCGAGTCATAGAAGCCGTGCTGGACGCAGCGGCAGCAGCGGGAGTGGAAGATGTCCATCTCATAGCAGCTCTGGCTCTTCACCGCCGCATGACCGAAGCCGAGCTGCGCCACGCAGTGGGCGACAGAGTGTATGACGCTTTCGCCCCGTCGGGCTGTCTCTACAATCACGATGCCGAAGACCCGGACGGCATGGTGGTGGTTGGCACGACCGATCAGGGCGAGGCAGTGCAGATAAGCCGAAGAGCAGCCGAGAGCGATTTGATCGTCTATGTCAACATCAACCTCGTGGCCTTGGACGGCGGCTGGAAGAGCACGGCCACAGGTCTCTCCGGCTACGCAGGGCTGCGCCATCACCACAATGTCGCCACGATGCGCAACTCCCGCTCGTTCATGGATCGTCATCGCTCCGAGCTTCACCATTCCAACTGGCGGCAAGGCGAAGTGCTCGCCCAAGCCGGCATCAAGATCTTCCAGATTGAGACCACCGTCAATAACAACCTCTTCGGCGAGACCGGCCCCCTCTCCATGCTGCAAAAACGCGAATGGGAGTGGAGCGCAAAAGACCGCGCCGCATTCATCGCCATGCAGACCGGGCTGAGCATGATGCCCCGCCGTGCCCGTCGCCAAGCCTTCCAATCTTGGCTCGCTCCGTACGAGATGACTTCTATCCAAGCAGGCGAAGTGGAAGCCGTCCATGAGCGCACCTTGGAGCATGTCTTCGCCCAGCACATCGTGCCCGTGCAAGGCCAGACCGACATTCTCACGATGGGGCTGCCCTATATCTGTCCTTACAATGTCAACTCGGTGATGAACCCGATCCTCGTGATGTGCCTGGGGCTCGGCTATTTCTTCAACCTGTATCGGGGGCGACCGCTCGTGCGAGAAGGCGGCGTGGTGATCATGGGGCACCCCACCGAATGGGAATTCCACCCCGTCCATCACCCCAGCTACATAGATTTCTTCGAGCAAGTGCTCACTGAGAGCACCGACCCGCTAGTGATTGAAGAACGCTTTGAGAAGCAGTTCGCCGAAGACGAATGGTATCGCCACCTCTACAGAAACTCCTACGCCTATCACGGCGTCCATCCCTTCTACATGTGGTATTGGGGCGCGCACGCACTGGAGCATGTGGGGCGGGTAATCGTGCTAGGCGGCGACCCCGCAGCCGTGCGGCGCATGGGCTTCCAACCCGCCTCCACGATGGCCGACGCCCTAGAAATAGCATCAGATGTAGTAGGCCGACAGCCCACGATCACCCACTTCCACCACCCCCCCATGCTCATGGCAGATGTGACATGAAATGCCCCTATTCCCCGCCGTGTGAGTTCCCCGGTAAGGCGGGGGACGGCGTGTCTTTTTTAGGCGAGTTTTCTTGTCTGAGCATAAAAAAGATGCGCCGTTGCCCGCCGTGCTTTAGCAAAAACCAATGAAAACCAGAACCAACACAATCGCCAGAGTCAGAAACCTGCAGCGGCAGGCAAAGCGCCTAACCCGCGCCGCCGACATCCTGCCCAACGAATTCCCCTGGCGAAAAGCCCACACCCCTAGAAATGCGGAAATCCCCGATCACCTGTCGCGAACCGGCACCAACTTCGACACAGAGTGGGCACGCCGCTATCCGGCCCGCCTCAGCCGCGCTCTCATAGTGGAAGCCGGCTGGCGGCCGATCGTGGGATATTACGCCAAACCCAAACGACTCGGCTTAGACCGCCTTGCCAAGCTCCCCGACTCTCCTCTCATCTTCATCGCCAACCACCGCAGCCACGCCGACACTCCTCTGCTCCTCACCTCCATCCCCGAACCTTGGCGGCACAAGCTGGTGGTGGGCGCAGCCGCCGACTATTTCTTCCGCAACCGAGCCGCAGGCGTGCTTTCGTCCATCGGCATCGGCGCCATCCCCATAGAACGCCACCGCCCCGACCGCCGCTCCGCCGATTACGCAGCGGAGTTGGTGAGCGAAGGCTGGAGCCTGCTGCTCTATCCCGAAGGAGGTCGCAGCGAAGACGGCTGGGGCGTGCCCTTCAGAGCGGGCGCGGCGCATCTGGCGAAGAAATGCGATGTGCCTGTGGTGCCGATCTACATATCGGGCACTCGCTCTTTGCTGCAGCGCGGCGAGAAGTGGCCTCGTCAGGCCCCTAGCACTGTGGTCTTCGGCGAGCCGCTGGTCGCCCGCCCCGATGAGCGTTCCCGGGCTTTCAACGAGCGCATCCAGCAAGCTGTGCAAACCTTGGCAGACGAGCTTGAAACCGACTGGTGGCAAGCTAGGCTGCGCTTCCATGCTTCGGAAACTCCCTCGCTGGAAGGACCTGATTCGGCCTCTTGGCTGCGAGCATGGAAACAAGGCAAACGCACCCTCTACCGCAAAAACTTCCTGAGCCCGCGAAAGCCTTGGAGCAACGCTCCTTCTAGGGCAACACAGCGTAATGCTCCAATCAAAACCCGCTAAACCCGAAAGGCCATAATGGACGAAACACCTATCTCCCTCATCCGCTCAGCCCATCAAAAGCTCGCAGCAGGCATCGCAACCGGGCGAGAACGCCTGCAACGGCCGCTCACCTTGGCAGAGAAAATCCTCTTCGGCCACTTAAGCGACCCCCGAAGCGGCGGCTTGGAACGAGGCGTCTCGTGGCAAGATTTCCGCCCCGACAGAGTAGCCATGCAAGATGCCACAGCGCAGATGGCGTGGCTGCAGTTCATGACAGCAAACCTCCCTGAAGTGGCAGTGCCCACCACCACCCACTGCGACCATCTCATCTTGGCCAAGGTGGATGCCGAAGCCGACCTGCGCGTGGCTTCTTCCGACAACGAAGAGGTGTATTCGTTCTTGGAGTCGGCGTGCGCCCGCTACGGCGCAGGCTTCTGGAAGCCGGGTTCGGGCATCATCCACCAAGTCGTGCTGGAAAACTACGCTTTCCCCGGCGGCATGATGATCGGCACCGACAGCCACACCCCCAACGCAGGCGGCTTGGCCATGATCGCCATAGGCGTGGGCGGAGCCGACGCTGTGGATGTTATGGTCGGCTTCCCTTGGAACGCCCGCTGGCCGAAGCACATAGGCGTGCGGCTGGAAGGCAGTCTCAGCGGATGGTCTTCGCCTAAAGATGTCATCTTGAAAGTGGCGGAAATCCTCACCGTCAAAGGCGGCACGGGAGCAATCTTGGAGTATTTCGGCCCCGGCGCCGAAAGCCTCTCGTGCACCGGCAAAGCCACGATCTGCAACATGGGCGCCGAGATCGGAGCCACCACTTCAGTCTTCGGATACGACGAAGCCATGGATCGCTACCTGCGAGCCACCGAACGAGCCGCCGTTGCGGAAGCTGCAGCCGAAGTCGCCGAGCACCTGCGCTCCGACAGCGAAGTAGCCGGCGACCCGGGCCGCTATTACGACCAAGTGATAGAGATTGACCTCTCCGCTCTAGAGCCTCACATCAATGGCCCGCACACTCCCGACAGGGCACGCCCCGTTTCAGAACTTGCCGCAGAAGCCGCCGAGCACGGCTGGCCTTCCCAGCCGAGCGCGGCACTTGTGGGATCCTGCACCAACTCTTCCTACGAAGACATCACCCGCGCCGCCAGCGTGCTGCGAGACGCCGCATCCAAAGGCTTGAAAGTGAGCACTCCCCTGCTCGTGACGCCAGGCTCAGAACAAGTGCGCGCCACCATCGCCCGCGACGGCCTGCTGGGAGTGTTTGAAGACGCAGGGGCCACCGTGCTGGCCAACGCCTGCGGCCCTTGCATCGGGCAGTGGTCGCGCAGCGATGTGGCCGAAGACGAGGAAAATGTCATAATCACCAGCTACAACCGCAACTTCCCCAAGCGCAACGACGGCTCGGCCGCCACCCTCGCCTTCGTGACATCCCCTGAGACAGTGGTAGCTCTAGCCCTCGCAGGCACGCTGCAGTTCGATCCTGCCACCGGCACAGTCACCAGCGCAGACGGCACGCAGACGCAACTAGCCGAACCAGCGGGAGAGGAGCTGCCCTCCGCAGGTTTCACCCCAGGCGAGAGCGGCTTCATCGCTCCTCCGCCCGCCGATGCCCGAGGCGATATAGAAGTCCGCATAGACCCGGAAAGCAACCGCTTGCAAGTGCTGGAGCCTTTCGCTGCGTGGAACGGCCAAGACTTCAGCGACCTGGCCGTGCTGGTGAAAGCCAAAGGCAAGTGCACGACCGACCATATCTCTATGGCCGGCCCTTGGCTGCGCTACCGAGGTCATCTGGAAAACATCAGCGACAATCTCTTCCTCGGCGCCACCAACGCTTTCAACGGCAGCACAGGTCAAGGCAAAAGCCAGATAGACGGCGAAACCAAGCCCTTCCCCGAGATTGCCCGCCACTATCACGAGGCTGGCATCCGCTGGGTCGCTGTCGGCGATGAGAACTATGGCGAGGGCTCGTCCCGCGAGCACGCCGCTATGGAGCCTCGCTTCAGGGGCTGCGCTGCGGTGATAGTCCGCTCGTTCGCCCGCATCCACGAGACCAACCTGAAAAAGCAAGGCGTGCTGCCTCTCACTTTCGCCGACCCCGCCGACTACGACCTCATAGAAGAAGACGACAGAATTGCCATCGTGGGTTTGGCAGGGTTAGCTGCTGGGTTGCCGGTGCGCTGCGAGGTGCATAAGCCTGACGGCAGTTTGGTTGCTTTTGACGCCAATCACACGCTCTCGGAAGATCAGATTGAGTGGTTCAAAGCCGGCAGCGCGCTGAATCATATGCGAAACCAGAAGGTGGCTTGATGGTTGTTGCTATCCCGTGGAGCTAGATAGGCAGAATGGATTGAGATGACCAGAAGAATTGAAGAAAGAATGTGGGGGCGTCCGAGGGGGGGAATAGACGCCCCCACTTTTGTAGAGGCCAACAGGGGGGGGACTGTTGACCTCAGAACATTTATACTAGCAGGTTCTGCACTGTTTTGCAAGTGCAGTTTTGGGGGATTTCAAAAATGAGCGTTCTGGGCATTCGATCTCAAGCTCCGGGGTCGGTCACGGTCGAAATCATCGACATCGGCAGCGCAGCCAGCGACACTAGCCGCCAGGCAGTCTCTTTTCACATTGAAGACCCAGCCAACAGCGGCGCGCTCTTGCCAGAAGACGGCGAGAAGCTCACAGCCGCAGCTCGGACAGCCTTGGAAAAACGCCTTCCGCTTGTCGGCACGATCGCCTCTTCTGGCGCAGACATCCGCTCTGGCATCAGCGCAGTCTCAGGCTGGGGGTTCGCAGCCAAAGCCTTCGTGGAATGCTCTGGGGTGGTGCCGATGATCTTCAGCACGCAAGGTCCTGCAGTGTCTGGCCCCGCCCTGCTCTGCGGCATAGCCGACTTCACGATCATGCTGCCCGACAGCTACGCCTTCGTGAGCGGCCCCGCCATGGTGGAGCAATTCACCGGCGTCCCTGTGGATGTCCATGCTTTGGGCGGTGCCGAAATCCACCGCTCGGAAACCGGCGCAGCGTCCTTCATGGCGGCCGACCCCGAAGAATCCGAAGCCACTCTCGCCGAGCTGCTGTCTCTGCTGCCCTCGCACAACTCCGAGCTTCCGCCCCGCATCCCCACAGCCGACAGCCCCGACCGCCCGGTGCCCGAAGCCGGAGCCGTCCTGCCCGAATCGGCTTCTGGCGGCTACGACATGAAAGCCGTCCTTTCAGCCATCGCCGATGACGGCTATCTGCTGGAAGTGCGAGAGTTCTGGGCGCAGAACATCATCACGGCTTTCGGTTCGGTAGGCGGCTGGCCTGTGGGCTTCGTGGCCAATCAGCCGCAAGTGCTGGCGGGAACTCTCAACATAGCAGCCTCCCAGAAGGCCGCCCGCTTCGTGCGCTTCTGCGACGCTTTCAACATTCCGCTGGTGACCTTCGTCGACACGCCGGGCTTCCAGCCGGGCAAAGACTTGGAATGGCGAGGCATGATCCGACACGGGGCGCAGTTAGTGTTCGCCTATGCGGAAGCCACTGTGCCTCGCGTGAGCATCACCGTGCGCAAATCCTACGGCGGCGCCTACATCGTGATGGACTCCAAGAAGATGGGCAACGATGTGGCGCTCGCTTGGCCCACAGCCGAGATAGCCGTGATGGGAGCCAAAGGAGCGGTCGGCATTCTCCACCGCAACGAAAGCGAAGAAGCCCGCCTCGCCCATGAAGAGGCGTATGCCGAGCGGCTCTTGAATCCTTATATCGCTGCCGAGCGGGGGTCTGTGGATCGCGTCATTGATCCTGCTGATACTCGCACGGAGGTGATCCGAGCTTTGGATGCCTTGTCCACCAAGCGGGAGGACTTACCTCGCCGGCGGCATTGCAACACGCCTCTTTAGTAGGTTTTTGCTATTGCGCCTTACCTTGGAACTGGAGGGAGAGATGGAATGGGTTATGTGATTTTGCGCGACAGCCGATAGACTTGAGATAAGGAGGCTGAAGTATCAAAAGAAAACAGCAACAAAGGGAACGGAGACGCCGTGTCTGAGACAATCACCATCACCGACAATCGCACTAACGAAAGCGTCGATATCCCCATTCTCAACAACAGCGTCACATCCAGAGACTGGGCGAAGCTGCTTCCCGGAATTTGGTTTTACGATCCCGGTCTCGCCACCACCGCCGTCACTCAAAGCTCCATCGCCGAAATCAACGGCAACGAAGGGATGCTCCGCTATCGGGGCTATCCGATAGAACAGCTGGGCGACAAGTGCACTTATCCGGAAGTCGCCTACCTTCTGCTTCACGGCGAACTCCCCAACAGCGACCAGCTGAGCGTCTGGCTTACCGAGCTGGCCAACCGCAGCCCGATAGACGAGCAATATCTGGCCAACCTGATGAACGCCTTCCCGCAAGACGCTCATCCGATGGCAATGCTGGCATCCAGCGTGGCGGCCCTGTCCATGCTCTACCCCGAGAGCAGAGATGTGGAAGACCCCGAGAACCGGATGCTTCAGACAGCCCGTCTCATCGCCAAGATGCCCACTCTGGCTGCTGCCATCCACCGCAGGCGCACCGGCCAAACCTATGTGCCTCCCGATGCCGACACCCCTTTCGTTCCCAACTTCCTGCGAATGATGTTCAAAGAAGAAGGCGAAAGCTACGAATGCCATCCGTCCATCGCCAAGGCCATGGATGTGCTGTTCACCCTCCACGCCGATCACGGCCAGAACTGCTCCACCACAGCGGCAAGGGTGGTGGGAAGCTCCCATGCCGACCCGTATTCTGCTGTCACCGCAGCTTGCAGCGCGCTCTACGGCCCCCGCCACGGCGGAGCCAACGAAGCGGTGCTGAAGATGCTGGCAGAAATCGGCACGATGGAGAATGTGGACGCCTTCATGCAGTCGGTCAAGAGCGGCGAACGGCGGCTAATGGGCTTCGGCCATCGCATCTACAAGAACTACGACCCTCGCGCCCGCATCATCAAGGAGATGTTCGAGGAAGTCTTCGCAGTAACGAAGGCCAACCCGCTGCTAGACATCGCCCGCAAGCTGGAAGAGACCGCCCTGGGCGACGACTATTTCGTCTCTCGCAAGCTGTATCCGAATGTGGATTTCTACTCAGGCCTCATCTACGAAGCAATCGGCTTCCCCGTTGCGATGTTCACCGTGCTGTTCGCCATCCCCCGCACCTCCGGCTGGCTAGCCCACTGGAACGAGATGCACGCCAGCAACGAACGCATAGCCCGCCCCTGCCAGGTATACATAGGCAACCCCCAACGAGACCTGCCGTAGTCTCTCCCCCCGGAGCGAGTGCTCTGGGATCTTCAACACCACCTGCTTATAGAAACCAACCCCCTTTCGCATATATTGATATACGACCGATATTTAATATATTCGGCTGTGCAGCAGGGTGGGTTTATAGTCGGGGGCATGAATGTTCGTTTGACTATGCGCGACTCCTTTTTGGTTTTACTGAAGGAAGCTCGCAGCGAAAGAGACCTTGCCCGCCTGCGAAGGGAGCGAGATGTCTTGGCCCGGCTCCGCATGGCCGGCGTCACCCGTATTCTCAGCGACGAGCTGGGAGACGACGGCCGAGACGATGCCCTCGGCAGCAACTTTGAAAGAACCGACATAGATCTTGCGGGCAAAGAATCCGCAGCCGAAGCCCGCTTCCCCGCTCTGGCTTTTCGTTTCGCAGGACGACACACCCTCGCCGAATTCCGCACCGCCAGAGAGTGGGAGATCCTGCAGATTTTCCAAGAGTGCGCCCAAGTGCTCACGAAGCTCCACGCTCGCGGCATCGCCCACTGCGCCATATCGCCCGACCACATCCTCTTGGACAGATTCTCCCGCCCCGTGCTTTGCAGCTTCGGCAGAGCAGCAGATCTGGACGCATCCATGTCGCTAGCCAAAGCCGATGTGTCAAGCTTGCTGGCCACCATGCAGTCGGTCGTCTCGGCTATGCCCGGCAACGACCCCGCCTGGGCAAAACGCCTGCGAGGCGAACGCAAACGCCTTTCCCACCAACTTCTGCGCTTAATCCAAACAGCCGCAGAGTCGCGCACAGCCTCCGCCGCCGACCTAGCCACCCAGCTGAGCGAACTGGCAGTCAGCTACGGCCTGTCTCCAAGTCAGCTAACCCACACCCGAGAACCGACCCCCGCTGAACCAGCTTCAACTCTCTAGCTGCATTTCCTAGCTGCATTTCAAAAAACTATAAATCGCACCCACAAATCTGCTACCCAAATCCATCGCCTGTCAATCTTGGGCAATCTTACGCTCGAATCTCAGGCCCGCCCCCTCAGCCTCTGGAAGATAGACGCATCGGGCGAATCCAAGTCTTCGCCGCGCATTTCCGCCAGCCGCTCTAGCAGGTGCGCTTGTTCTCTGGTCAAATTCCGAGGCACATCCACTTTTATCGTCACCAGCAAATCCCCCCGCCCGCGTCGCTTCGGCACGCCTTTGTTACGAATGCGAATCACATGGCCGCTCTGCGTGCCCGGTTTGATCTCCAGCTTTTCTTCGCCGTCCAGCGTTTCGTATTGGATTTGACTGCCCAGTGCCGCAACGGTCATCGGCACCGAGAGTTCGTCCAGCAAGTCGTCTCCGTCACGGCGCAGACGCTCGTGCGGGCGCACAGTGATGTGGATGTAGAGATTGCCCGGCGTGCCGCCCCGCTCGCCGACTGCGCCCTTGCCCGCCAGCTGGAGTATCTGCCCCGAGGAGATGCCCGGCTGTATCTTCACAGAGTAAGACAGGGTGTCATGCGCGCGCCCTCGCCCACGACACGATTGGCAAGGGTTCTCAATCCGCTCGCCCATTCCGCCGCAATCGGGGCAAGCCGTGGTCGTGACCATCTGCCCCATGAACGACTGGCGCACCTGACGCACCTGCCCCACGCCACGACAGCCTTGGCATGTTACGGGCATCGTGCCTTTTGACGCCCCAGTCGCCTTGCAGTCATCGCACGAGACCATCGTCTGGACTTCTATCTCCCGCTGCGTGCCGAAGACGGCCTCCTCGAAATCCAGCGTGAGATGGACTTCCAAATTCTCGCCGGGCGGCGGGCCAGCGGGACGAGAATGACCAGCCCCGAACATGTCGCCGATGTCTCCGCCGAACATGGAACCCAGCAGGTCGCCCAGCCCGCCTAAATCCCCGACTCCGAAGCCTCCCGCGCCAGCCCCTGCTCCGTCGGCCGTGCCGAAACGGTCGTAGTGGGCTTTGCGCTGCGGATCGCTCAGCGTTTCATAGGCTGCGGCGATCTGCTTGAATTGGGCTTCGGCTTCCGGGTTGTCTGGGTTTCTGTCGGGGTGCAGCTCTCTGGCGAGACGGCGATATGCCTTCTTGATGTCTTCTGGCGAAGCAGACCTGTCTACCTCCAGCAGATCGTAATAGTCCATGCCTGCGGAAGCTCACGACTCGCAGAGCAGACCGCTGAGCTGCGAGCTGACTGTGCCAACCGCTGCCATTGCCTGCGGATAGTCCATGTGCGTAGGGCCGATGACAGCCAGAGACCCCCAATCGGATTCGGAACTGGCATAAGGCGCCACGACCAGCGAGCACTGACGCAAAGGCGGCAGCATGTTCTCGGCCCCGATGGAGACTTGAACTCCAGAGACTTGCGCTCCCCTGTCGGCTGCGCTGCTGGCTGTTCTATTGGTTGATCTGCTGGCTGCGCTGCTGGCTGATCTGTCGGCTGCGCTTGCCCCAAGGTCGGGCGTGCTGTCGGGCTGGTGCTCAGCAGGGCGTTCCACCAGATCCCGCAGCAAAGTCACGACCACATACTTCTGCTCCAGGGTGGAAAGTATCTCGCGCAAGGTGTCTATCGTCTCGAACACGCCAGCCAGTTCTGATGTGCCCCCCACGAACATGTAGCCGGGCGCCTCGGCCACCGCACCGCACAAAGCCTCCCAAGAAGGAGCCACGATATGCGACACCGACTGCGGGCAAGGCGGCACATCCATCTCGCTGAACGGCGGCGTCTCGCCCACAGCGGCTTCGGATATGAGCCGTGTGGATTCGCCCAGCTCGTGCTCGCTCACTGCCTCTTCAAACTCCACAGCCCGCTTCTCCACCACCCCGTTGGAGAGCACCACTATAAGCAGCACGATCTGCGGTTCCATCTGCACCAGCTGAAGGGAGCGCAGCGTGGCCGATTCCGAAGACGGCGGCAGCACCACCGAAGCGCAGTGCGTGACTTCCGAGAGAAGCTGGCTCGTGTCCATGAGGTTGCGATCCAGTTCTTTGGAAGCGTTGCCGAAGAAGTCACAGATGGTGTGCTCGGCCTGCCGCTCCAGCACGCACGGCCCCATGAGAGCATCAATGAAATAGCGATAGCCCATCTCGGTAGGCACGCGCCCCGCGCTGATATGAGGCTGCGACAGATAACCGGCCTCCTCCAGCGACCGCATCTCCTTGCGCACAGTAGCAGACGAAGTCTTGAACCCGAATTCGCCAAACCGAGAAGTGATGCTGGCCGACCCCACCGGCTTGGCCGAGCTCATATAGTCCTCCACCACCACCCGCAACACCGCCTCCCTACGCTCCGACAAATTCTCCCCCCAACGATTGGGCGCAGCCAAAGTCCCAGCAACCATAATCACAGGATAGCTTTCAATCCAGCTTCAAAGCCGACACAAACGCTTCCTGCGGCACTTCCACCCGCCCAATCGATTTCATCCGTTTCTTCCCCGACTTCTGCTTCTCCAACAGCTTCCGCTTGCGCGTCACATCGCCGCCGTAAAGCTTGGCCGTGACATCTTTGCGATACGCCTTGACAGTCTCACGAGCGATGATCCTGCTGCCGATAGCCGCTTGGATAGGCACATCGAACTGCTGGCGAGGAATCAACTCCGACAGCTTCTTGCACATCCGCCGCCCGTATTCGTATGCGCTGTCGCGATGCACTATGGCGCTGAAGGCATCCACCGACTCGTGCTGCAGCAGCACATCCACCTTCTGCAGGTCGGCCTCGGCGTAGCCAGCGGGTTCGTAGTCCAAGCTGGCATAGCCTTGCGTCTTGCCCTTCACTTGGTCGAAGAAGTCGGTGATGACTTCGCTCAAAGGCAGCCTGTAGCCGATCTCCACCCTTTCGGGGCTCAGATATTCCAGCTTGGAGAACTCGCCTCGGCGTTCTTGGCAGAGCTTCATCAAAGTGCCGGCGTGGTCGGCAGGGGCGATGGTGGTGACCGCCAGATACGGCTCGGCGATGGAAACGACTTCGCCTGCAGGCGGCATCTGGCTCGGATTGTCCACACGAAGCTCTTCACCTGATTCGGTGGTCACTAGATATTCCACCGAAGGCGTGGTCGCCACGAGATCAACGGCGAACTCCCGATGCAGCCGCTCGTGAATGATCTCCATATGCAACAGCCCCAGAAATCCGCAGCGGAAGCCGAACCCCAGAGCGGTGGAGCTTTCAGGCTCAAAGCTGAAGCTGGCGTCGTTGAGGCGGAGCTTGTCCATAGCGTCTCGCAGCACGGGATAGTCGTCTCCGTCTATGGGATACAGCCCGCAGAACACCATCGGCTTGGGCTCTTGGTAGCCGTCCAGCGGAGTCGCAGCAGGGCGGGCGGCGGAGGTGACCGTCTCGCCCGATCGGGCTTCCGACACATTTTTCACGCCTGCGATGAGATAGCCCACCTCCCCCGCTGCCAGCTTCTCCACCGGCGTGGCAGCAGGCAGCCGCACGCCCACCTCCAAAGCGTCCTGCGTGGCGCCCGACTGCATCAGCAGCACCTTTGAGCCTTTGACGAGCTCCCCGTTCACCACCCGCACCGAGCTGATGACGCCTCGGTATTGGTCAAAATGCGAATCAAAGACGAGAGCTTGAAGGGGCGCAGCAGGGTCGCCGACAGGCGGCGGGATGCGCTGGATCACCTCGTCCAGCAGGGCTTCCACTCCTTCGCCCGTTTTGCCGCTCACCTGCAGTATCTCTTCGGCAGGGATGCCCAGAACCTGCTCTATCTCCTGCGAACATCTGTCTATGTCGGCGGCTGGGAGGTCTATCTTGTTGAGGGCGGCGACTATCTCAAGGTCGCGATCCAAAGCGTGATAGCAGTTGGCCAGCGTCTGCGCCTCTATGCCTTGGGCGGCATCCACCAGCAAAATCGCCCCTTCGCAAGCCGCCAGCGACCGCGACACCTCATAGCCGAAATCCACATGCCCGGGCGTGTCTATCAGATTCACGACGCAGCCTTTGTGTTCCAAGCGCACGCTCTGGAGCTTGATCGTGATGCCTCGCTCCCGCTCCAGATCCATGGAATCCAGATACTGCTCGCGCATCTCACGGGGCGACACTGCCCCGCAGATTTCCAGCATCCTGTCGGCCAGAGTGGACTTGCCGTGATCAATGTGAGCGATGATGCAAATGTTGCGGATGCTTTGGTTTTCCATGGCAAGAGGCAGGGCGGTGGGTAGGCAGTAGGTAATTGAAGGCTTAGCCGTTAGGCTATCTTTCTATGGCGAACATCAAGAGCCAAATAAAGCGCAATAGGCAGAACGAACGGCGGCGCGTCCGCAACATGGCGACCCGTTCCGAGGTGAAGACGCATGTGAAGACGGCGTTGCAGGCAGCCGAAGCTGGGGACGGCTCGGTTGAAGAAGCTGCACGGCAGGCTGTTCAGAAGATCGACAAGGCTGCTGCCAAGGGTGTGATGCACAGGAATACTGCTGCGCGTAAGAAGTCGCGGCTGATGAAGAGGATTGGGGCGCAGGGGTAGTTGTTGCGGGGGGCTTTTCTATTTTGGCGTTTGGTCTGTGGTGCGGGCAACGGCATGTCTTTTTTGGGCTACGGTGCTACCCTTTTGCTAACTGGGTCTGGAACTCATTCGCAATACGCCCAAAAAAGACATGCCGTCCCCCGCTAGCTTTTGCTTTTGTGTAAAGTCGCCAAGTGCTCGGGGAGGTGTGTGGCTGGGGTTTTGGCGCAAAGTTCTTTTTGGGATTTTTTGTTTTATCCCCTCCAGCGCGTCTGGGAGGCAAGTCTTGCAACTAGCACCTCCATTGTGATTTCAGGGTCTAGACCTGTGCGGCCTCGGATGTCTAGGTCGGCTTCTGCTAGGAAATTGATGCATCGGGCGATTTTTTCTGAGCCTAGGAGTTCGGTTTGAGCTAGACGGCGTTTGGCTAGGAAGGTTCGGTTCTTGGGGAGGGCTAGCGCGTCTGCTGCTTCTTGTTGGGTGCGTGCGCCGGAGCCGTCTAGTTTCAGCAGTTCTTCGTAGTGTCGGTGGAGGGAGAATATCAGGCGGATCGGTTCGCCTCCTTCGGATGCCATTATGCGGCGGAGGTGCGAAAGTGCTTTGGCTCGGTTGCCTTCATCAATGGCATCGGTGAGATCCCAGATGGGGACGGTGCCTGCTTGGGTGAGGAACGGGGCGACTTGATCTTCGGTGAGCATTTCTTCCGTGCCGAAGGTGCTCTTGAAAATCTCCAGCACGCCTGCCAGGCGGCCGGGTTCTTCTCCCATCCAATCCGATAGCTTGCTGCGGGCTCGCCCGTCCAGTCGGATGCCCGACTGATGTATCTGCTGGTCGAACCAATCGCTGGCTTCTCTGCCTCGCATACCGCCGACTCTGCGATACTCGCCGCCGATGTCTTTGACTGCCCGCGAAAGCGAAGTCGGCACGGCTGGAAGCGTGGGGGTCGTGGGGCCTTTTTCCCAGACCAGAACCATGGCCGTGGTTGGCGACGGGTTCTCAAGATACGCCAGCAACGGCCCGAATGCTGCCTTGGTGCTGCCGAAGAACGCTAAGTCGCGCCCCACCACAACTCGCTTGGAAGCCAGCATCGGCGGTGTCTGGGCGGCATCCACGAGCACGCCGATGTCTTTGTGGCCGGCTTCGTTCAGGTAATCGCGCTCGGAGAATGTGCTAAGCGAAGAGTTGCGGTCTTCGTCACCCACGAAATCGTTCGTGGCTTCTATCACCTCGTGCGAGAGCAGCGACGGGTCGGAGCTAGACAGCAATAGTATTTGCATCTCAGGCACTCCAGTTCCTAGATTTTCTCGTCTTTACTTTTCTGATTTTCCGCTTCACTCTTCTTGTATTTTGTGCTTTTGATTTGCTTGTTTCATTCTCACGGCTTTGCCCTTTTTCTATCGCTGTCTCACGCAGACGCTGGATAGTCTCAATAACCACTCTGGTGGCTCGCACATCGTGCACTCGCAGAATCTTGCAGCCTTGCAGGGTGCCTAGGGCGTGAGCGGCAGCGGATGCCAATCCTCTCTCGCCGATTTCGGCATCGCACAGCACTCCTAGGAAGCCCTTATTTGAGGCCGATAGCAGCACGGGGCAGCCTAGGGCTTCGCCTAGATCACCGCTTCGGCGCAGCATCTCGGCCGACATTTCTGGGGTTTTGCCCAGATCTAAACCAGCATCCGCATATACACGGCTCTTCGGTATGCCGACGGCTTCTGCCCAAGCAACTCGCTCGGCCAAGTAGCTTTTCACTTCGCCGAAGAGGTCGGCATAGACGGGGTTAGGGTCGGCATAGCGCGGGGCGAGGCGCACATGGCAAGCCACCACCGCCGCTCCGTGCTCGGCAGCCACCTGCAGATATTCAGTATCGGCGAAACCGCTGATGTCGTTGCCGAGCGAAGCCCCCGCTTTGTATGCCTCGTCTGCCACTGAAGCCCGCCAGGTGTCAATTGACAGAGGCAAGTCAAAGCGTGCTGCCAAGGCTTCCACTGCGGGCACGACCCGCTCCAGTTCTTCGCTCTCGGATACTTCGCTGCCCGGCGCAGCCTTGACGCCGCCGACATCTAGCATGTCTGCCCCGTCTGATGCTAGCTGTTCGGCTTTGCGGAGGAAATCGTCAAATCCCCAATACTCTCCGGCATCATAGAACGAGTCGGGCGTGCGGTTCAAGATGCCCATCACTATGGGCGGCTCTAGCGAGGGCGGCGGCTCTGGCGACATTACTATCTGAAACTAGCATCGGCTAGCTCGCTTGCGGAATCGTCTGCGAAGCCGACTGTGGCTTCTATGCGGGGTGCCGTGTCTGCAACGCTCACGGTCAAGCCGCCGATCCGAACCGTCCCAAGTTGCGGCGGGCGCACGCCATTTGCTGTTCCGAACCCAGAAGGCAGCCACGCTTCAAAGTCTCCGTAGCGGCTTCGCAAGGCTTCTAGCTGCTTTTTGGCTTTGGAATCGCTGCCCGTTGCGACCATCAAGGTGAGCTTGTTCACCCTCGCTCGTCTCAGACCTTCCAGCAGCTGCCGCTGCGAAGTCTCCTCCCCTGCTACCAGCACCGATTTGCCTTCGCTTTGCCACAAAGCGGAATCCCTGCCGATGCTCATCGTGCTCGGCGCGGTGAAGCTCAAGCTCGGAAGCGCCAATACCAGCAGGGCCACCCCCACGGGCAGCAGCACGACTTTGCTTTTGTGCCGTGCCAGCAGCACGCCCGCCACGCAGCCGCCCAAGACCAGCACATGCCACAGCTTCAGCTCGCCCAGCCAAAATCGTGATGCCATCCGTGCCACGAACTGCAGCCAATCTATGCCCAGCTGGGTCGGCAGATGGATGACGGTGGCGAGCGTTCCGCCGAAGATGCCTGCTGCTATGCCGGCGGTCATGCCCCACATCATCAGCATCCCCGAAATCGGCACGGCCAGAACATTCGCCCAGAGCGACCCCACTGGGATGCCGTCAAAAGTGGCGATGATGAGCGGTGCCACGAAAAGCTGCGCCGCAATCGTGGCTGCCAGCACGCCGGCGATTAGACGGGGGCCTCGGATTTTTTCTTCCAGCGGGCGGGCGAGGAACAGCAGCCCTGCGCTCGCCAGCACCGAAAGCTGAAACCCCAGCGACCGCACTATTCGCGGATCCACCAGCACTAAGCAGCAGATCGTGAGAGCCAGATATCGCCTTGACGAAGAGTCTCGGCCTATCATCGTGGCGGTGGCGGCCACGCCTGCCATCGTGGTCGCCCGCACCACAGAAGATTCAAAGCGTGTGATCGTGGCGAACAGCACGAGAACCAGAAGAGTCGCAGCCCATCGGCCTCTTGAGCCGAACCGCAGCATGAGCGGACGGGCCAGCAGCAGCACGAACACCACATTCTGCCCCGACACCGCCAGCAGATGCGTGAGACCTCCCGCCAAGAAGTCGTCAGCGAGAATGGGCGACTGCTCTCTGTCGTCTCCGAACACCAGACCGCTGAAGAGCGCACGCTGGTCGTCACTGAATGAGTCAGTGCCCGCCATGAGCGTGCGGCGAAAGACATTGGCGATGCGATAGTGGATCGCCTCTGGCTGCCAGCTGCTGACGGATTCGACTGTGAGCCGCCCGAGAACGCCTCGGCGCACATGCCATGCGCTGGGGGAATCGGAAAACGGCCGCAACTTTGCTTTGAGCGTCATCTTTTCGCCTGCCAGTCTGTCTCGCATCTGTGCCGCCGCACGCCCGTATGCCCAGCCCTCAAACTTGCCCTTGGATGTGGAAATGTCAACTCGCAGACCTCCGCTGAACTGCTCGGGGTCGCTGGCTAGGGTTGCCGAACCTTCATAGGCAGAAGCCTCTGTGATAGGCCGATAGTTCGCCTCCGCCCTTGCCGACAGCAGAGACGCCGCCAACAGCATCGCCAAACAAAGCAACCACGGCTTGCGCTTGGCCAAGGCGATACCGCCAACTGCAAGACCCAGAATCCAAGCCAGCCAGCCGAATCCTAAAAGTCCTGCCCCGATAGCTGGTGCCAAAGCCCCCGCCCAGGCGCAGCCACCTAGGACATAGGCCCACCTGTCGGTCATTTATCGCTCATTCTGGCTGGCGTATAAACGAGCAGCCTTCTTGCTTGCCATCACGGCAGCGACAGCTGGGAACGAAATCTGTCTAAGGTGGCGGGGCCGATCCCGGGAATCGCCAACAAGTCTTCAGCCGTGAGAAACTCTCCGTTCTGCTCCCGCCATTCCACGATGCGTGCGCTCATAGCGGGGCCGATGCCGTTCAATCGCTCCAGTTCTACGGCTGATGCCGTGTTCGGATCTATAAGAGATGCGGCGGCATTGCTGCTCTGAACCTGAAGTGGCTGCGTGCGACAGATCGCTGTCTCTTCCGCTTCAGCTTCTGGTACGCAAATGTGCGTCCCATCCACCAATGTCTGGGCTAGGTTCAAAGCCCCTTCATCTGCTGTCTCCAAAAATCCGCCTGCGGCTTCCACGAGGTTGAACATGCGATCCGCCGAGGTGAGTTGATACACACCGGGCGATTCAACCGCTCCAGTGATATGCACCACCACAGGCTTCGGGGGTGCAGCCGTCACCACAGGCTCGGCAAACGGAATCAGCGAACCGATAGTGTCAGTGGACTCATCGCTAGACGAGCTGTTGAGACTGTTCCACACCGCAAAAGCTGCGATCCCCACAGCCAGCCCCAGCACCACAAGCAAAATGCTGCGATGCTGCGCCCACATATCCGCCAGCCAATACTTTGCCCGACTGATGGCATCAGGCTCTTGGGGCGTTGGGCCGCGACCGTCCGCTCTGTCAAATTCGCCCAATCCAGCGTGGTTGCCCCAATCGGCTTGCCCGCCTCTGACCTGTCCGTCTCTCAGGGGAGACTGCATCTCGTTTTCTACTGGGTCTTCCGCCGTCTGTTCAGGCCAGTCCCTGTAGAACTCGTCCGCCAATCGGTTGCCGCGACCGCTAGCGGGATTGCCAGTTGAATTGTCAATAGAAAAACTTTGCCCCATAACTCAACGAATAGCAGCAGGTGTTGATGCAACTGCTAGAGCAAATTTTCTGGCATCCAATTATCTTTGTGATTCCCTAGCAATTTCCGTACTACTCCATCCGTCTAAAATCTTCTTGTGCCAGAACCCAGCACTGAAGCACCTCCCACCACGCCAAGCACCCCGCTTCCCCCCGGCATCAATGCCGAAGGCTTGACCGACTGGTTCTGCCAGAATGTCGCAGAGGCCGCCCCGCCTCTCAGCTTTGAACTCGTCCCCGGCGGGCACTCCAACCTCACATATATCGTCACCGACTCCGAGGGCCAGCGTTTCGTGCTGCGCCGCCCGCCGCTTCAGCAGGTGCTGGCCACCGCTCACGATATGTCTCGCGAGCATCGCATCATCTCGGCTCTGTATCCCACTGCCGTGCCCGTGCCCCGCCCGCTAGGTTTCTGCGATGACGAAACCGTGAACGAGCGGCCGTTCTATGTGATGGCATTCGTAGAAGGCATGGTGCTGCGCGATCCCGACCAAACCAGCAGCATCACCCCCGAAATTCGCATGCAGACCAGCAAGTCAATCGCCCGAACCCTTGCCGAGCTTCACAAGGTCGACATCGCCGAGGTCGGCTTGGACACACTCGCCAAGCAGGAAGACTACATCGCCCGTCAGCTCCGCCGCTGGATGGGGCAGTTCGAGCAGTCGCAGACCACCGACCGCCCTGCGATGGCCGAAATCCACGCCCACCTGTCTAGTCGCATCCCCCCGCAGACGCAGACGGGCATCGTCCATGGCGACTATCGCCTCGACAACTGCATGGTCTCGCCCGACGGCGGCGTGGCGGCCGTGCTGGACTGGGAGCTTTGCACCCTCGGCGATGTGCTGGCGGATGTGGCGACCCTGCTGATGTATTGGTCGGAGCCAGAAGACGAATTCACGATGCTTGAAACCAGTGCCACGCAAGCACAGGGTTTTGCTTCACGAGCCGAAATGCTCGCCGAATACGAAGCCGCAAGCGGGCGAGAGTTGCCCCAGATAGATTTCTACATGGCTTTCGCCACATGGAGGCTGGCATGCATTCTGGAAGGCGTCTATTCCCGCTACCTAGGCGGAGCAATGGGCACCAAAGAACTCCCCGGCGGCCCAGAAAACTTCAAAACCGAGTTCAATGCCAGAATAGAAGCCCTAGTCGTCCGAGCCGCCGAGTATGCCGCTGCTGTTTGATGTCTGGCTGACGGTTTGATGTCTTTGACGCTTGCCGAATGTGCTTGCCGAACATGCCTGCTTCTGACTTTCAGGAATTTTTCTCTAGTCTTTAGTTAAATCAGCTTTGTCTATCAGCCATCCCTCGCAGAAATCAAGTCTCACGCCCCCTCCCGCCCCTCCCCGCAACTCCCAACCCCGAGGAACCCACAATGAAACTAGACGGCGGAATCCCCCTAGACATCAACCAATCCGGCGCAGCGGCCAAGCAGCTTGAAGACGCAGGCTATGTGGGCGGCTGGTCGGCCGAGCTCAACCACGACCCGTTCCTCCCCCTAATCCCTGCCATCCAAGCCACATCCGAGCTGCAGCTAGGCACAGGCATCGCAGTGGCTTTCGCCCGCAACCCGATGATTGTGGCCAACATCGCTTGGGATCTTCAGAACTTCTCAGGCGGGCGGTTCATCTTGGGGCTGGGCAGCCAAATCCGTCCGCACATCACCAAGCGGTTCAGTATGCCCTGGTCGCAGCCCGCCAAGCGCATGGGCGAGTTCATCGCCGCTCTCCACGCCATCTGGGATTCGTGGGAGAACGATGCCCCGCTGAAGTTCCGAGGCGAGTTCTATCAGCACACGCTGATGACTCCGATGTTCAACCCCGGCCCGTGCGCCGGCGGTCGCCCGAAAGTGTTTCTGGCTGCAGTCGGCCCGAAGATGACGGAACTGGCAGGCGAGATGGCAGACGGCTATTTCTCGCACGGCTTCACCACCGAGGCATACATGAAAGAAGTCAACCTGCCCGCCTTTGAAGAAGGCATCCGCAAATCGGGCCGCCAGCGCAGCGATGTGGAGATTTCCATCCCAGCCATGTCGGTCATGGGCACCACCGAAGAAGAGCTATCCGCCAGCGCCGCCGCCTGCCGCCAGCAAATCGCCTTCTACGGCTCCACCCCCGCCTACCGCCCCGTGCTAGAGCACCACGGCTGGGGCACCCTCCAAGACGACCTCAACCAACTCTCCAAACAAGGCCAATGGGTAGAAATGGGCAACCTGATAACCGACGAAATCCTCCAAACCTTTGCCGCCGTAGGCACCCCCCAAGAAGTAGCCGAAGACCTCCACCGCCGCTACCACGGAGCCGTAGACCGCCTAAGCTTCTACTCCACCACCTCCTCCCCCAACCACGCCCAAGCACTGCAGAGACTGCGGGAGCTGGATAATTCACCCACGAACTAGCCAGCCCCAACTAGAAAGCCCATCCCCGAGCTAGCCAGGTGAGAAGAGGTTGCCGAAGCAGACATCAAAGCAATCTCTGGCCCCATTGAATTTTCCCTGTCATCTCTTTGCAGCACCTCTGTGTTAAAATTCATGCTATGACAGAGAGCAACAGCAGAACCCCAAATCCCTGCGCCGAGACCGAGGCAGTAACAGCCGTCTTGCGCTCGTACCACTCCGACCAGCCCATCTTGGCTGCCTACTTCAAGCCACTTGATTTCACTCCCCCACCAGGCAACTGGGCACAGTCAGAACTCTTTATAATCGCCGAAGTAGAAGGCGACAGCGTGCAACGCTATCGACCATTCAGCAGACTCGAAAACAGATTGATGGACAAAGGCATCGACTGCTGGATGAGGGTCTACACCCCAGCACAGATAGAGAAAACCTCCATCCCGTCTCGTTACCAAAATCTCGTCGCCTGACATGTCTGGGGATGAGACACCCGCTTCTCTGCTGCTGCGGGACGCAAAGATCAACCTGCAGGTAAGCGATGCCTTGGCAGAGCACCTGCCCGAAGCTCCTTTCTGAAGTAGAAAGCTGGGTCGCCACCAACTCATAAGTCACTCTAGAGCACCAAACCCTACCAGCCCAAATTTCTACCCCAAAGCTCAGGTAACCTCTTCTAGTGGCAACCCACTAGAAAGACAGACCAGTGACAACCACCCAACAAGGGCAATTTGAAGCCGTAGCAACTGACGGCGCAGTCGCAGACGAGACGAGCTCGTCGTCTCACGCCCGCGACTCCGACACCACAGGCTCATACGCGGATCTCCTAATTCAGATCACCGAGCAGTCGTCCACCACCAGAGCCGCAGGCACACGCTGGGAGCAGGTGGTTGTCTCGTTTCTTTCCACCGACCCTCTCTATCGCCGCCGTTTCGCCAGCGTTGAGCCTTTCGCCGACTGGGCCGCCAGAAACCCCACCCGAGGCACCAGCCAAGACAGAGGCATAGACCTAATCGCCACCCGTCACGACGGCAAACCCGCTGCCATCCAGTGCAAATTCACTGGCGACATCTCCAAGAAGCTCAGCAAAGGCGCAGTAGACAGCTTCCTAGCCAACACGGAAAACCGCGACTACGCCGAGCGTCTAGTCGTCTTCTCTGGCTTTGAAGTAACCCGCCACCTAGAAGAGCAGCTAGCCGCCGACCGAGAAATCCCCGTGCAGCTTCTGGCGGGCAAGGTGCTCTCTCAAGCCAATGTGACTTGGGGCGAACTCACAACCATAGAAACGGGAATGCTGGCGCGCCGCCCGCTGAAAACCATCCGCCCTCACCAGCGCAAAGCCGTAGACAAAGCCAAAGCCGAACTCGCCAAAGCCGCAGAAGCAAGAACGAAACTAGTGATGGCCTGCGGCTCAGGCAAAACCTACACCTCGCTCATCCTCGCAGAAGAGATCGCCGGCCCAGGCAAACGAGTCCTCTACGCCGTTCCCTCAATCGCTCTGCTCGGCCAAACCATGCGCAGCTGGGCCGAGGAAGAAGACCGAGAAGGCAGAGGCGTAAAGCATTCCTACATAGGAGTATGCTCCGACCCGAAAACAGGCAAACGAGGCGGCGACGGCACCGACGCTTCCGACTTGGCTCAGATGGAGTTCTCAGTCACCACCGACCCCGACAAAATCCACGAAGCCCTCTGTCAGCCCGTGCCAGAAGACACCATGCAGGTGGTGTTCTGCACATACCAGTCGCTCCCTCAAATCCGCCAAGCCCAAAACCGAGGCGCACCCGACTTTTTCCTAGCCTTGTCAGACGAAGCCCACCGCACCACAGGAGTGGAAAACGATAAACCCAGCCTTGCCATCGCTCCCAGCAACGGCGAACTCCCCAAAGTCTCCCCGTTCCAGCTCATCCACAACCACATCAAAGCCGACAAGCGTGTCTACATGACCGCCACCCCCAAGGTGTTCTCCGAAGCCTCAAAAGCTCGCAAGTCAGCCCAAAACCGTGCCGTCTGGAGCATGGACGACCCCGAAATCTTCGGCGAAACCTGCCACGAACTCAGCTTCTCCAAAGCCATCACCAAAGACCTCCTGTCCGACTACAAAGTCGTCCTAGCCCAGTCCCCAGCCAGTCTCTGCCAAGATGTGCTGGCCATATTTCTCAACACCCCCGAAGCCCAAGAGCTTGACGAGAAAGACGCCCAACTCCTAACCGAAGGCGTGGTGGCGCAGATGATCGGCCTCTACAACACGCTCCGAGGCAATTCTCACGACCGAGCAGGCTGGGATCCCCTCTACAAAACCATCGTCTACACCAACCGCATAGTAGACAGCAAACGATTTGCCGCTGTGTTCCCCGTCTTCGCCGCCCACCTGGACAGAGTCGTGGCAAAGAAGCAGGGCAAGAAGACCGCTTCGCAAAACCTGCCTGCCATCGCCGTGCGCCATGTAGACGGCGGCATGGGAGCCAACCAGCGGGCTGGCCATCTCCACTGGCTGGACAGCGCCCGTCAAGACGGCGAAATCCGCATTCTCTCCAACGCCAAATGTCTCTCCGAAGGCGTGGATGTGCCCTCGCTGGATGCCCTGTGCTTTCTGCAGCCCAAAGGTTCCCACATAGACATCGTGCAGTCGGTGGGCCGCGTGATGCGCAAAGTGCCCCACAAAAACTTCGGCTATGTGGTGCTGCCGCTCGTGCTGCCCGACACCATCGGCGACTACGGCGAGCACATCCGCAAAGACGATTTCTGGAAGACGACATGGGCAGTGCTGCGAGCTCTGCGCTCCCACGACGAGCGTTTCGCCAGAGAACTAGGGGTGATGGAGCTAGACGGCGACCGCTGGCCGAAGAATCTGGTTTGCATCACAACTCAGACAGACCTCTCGTCTCAAGTGGCAGCCTTCGCCGACAGCGACAGCACCGCAGGCACCGCCAGCACAACCCGTGCGATCCTCGCCGATGAAGACGACCCCGCCGCAAGCCAAGCCAAAGCCGATGGGATGTGGCAGACCCCAGAGGGCAAGAAACCCAGCTTTGATTCAACCGATTCCGCAGACGACCAGTCAGGCACCTCAGCTACAGCCCACACAATCACCCATACCGAACCCACTCTCCCGCTCGACTTCTCAGAACTTCTGAAGCAGCATCCCGAAGAAGCACTTTCATTCGTCCTAGCTCAAATCCGCTCAGCCGTTGTGGAAAAAGTGGGCGACCGCCAATACTGGCACACTTGGTCGCAAGATGCCCACACGGCCTACGAGACGATCTTGGCTCGCATAGAGCGCATCTACGCGCAGCATCCCGCCGTGAAGCGTCAGATAGACCAGACGACTGAAGGCTTAGAAGCCACCCTAGGCGAACGAGCCACGGTCGGCGAGACCATCAGCATCCTCGCCCAATACATCGTGATCAAGCCTGTGTTTGAGGCACTATTCGGCACAGCGGAAAACTTTGAAGACAGCCCCCTCTCCACCGCTATGTCGCAGCTCCACAAAGAAATCCGCTGGCTGCGCCTAGAAAACGAAACCGCCAAGCTGGAGTCGTTCTACCAGAGCGTGATAGACACCGCTAAAGCCATCACCCGCCCCGAAGACAAGCAGACACTGATCAAACGCCTCTACGAAGACTTCATCCGCACAGCCTTCCCCGAAGCCGCCAAAGACTTCGGCGTGGTCTATACGCCCAACGAGCTAGTCAACTTCGTGCTCCGTTCAGTGGATTGGTCGCTCAAAGAAGAGCTAGGCATAGCCGACGGCTTGGCAGACGAGAATGTAGAAATCCTAGACTCCTTCGCAGGCACAGGCACTTTCTTGGTAAATCTCATCCAAAACGAGACCCTGCTCCCCGACGACAAACTCCCCCACACCTACAAGAACAACCTCCACACCACGGAAATCATGGCACTCCCCTACTGGGCAACAGAGCTGAACATGGAGCAGGCGTATCAAGCGAGAAGACCGCAAGACGGCTATGTGCCGTTTGAGAATGGCGTGCTGGCTGACACTTTTCAGATGTACAGTCGCAAGCCCAAGCTCACGGATGGCCCGCTGAGAGAAAATCAGAATAGGGCTGCGGCGCAGGACGACAAGAAGATTACGGTCATTGTGAGCAATCCGCCTTGGAATGTGGGTAAGACAGGCGACTGGCAGGAACTAGAGCAGCGCATCAAGCAAACATATTGCGAAAATACGGATGTTCAGCAGAAGGCATCTCTATTTGACTCCTATGTGATGGCCATCAGATGGGCTTCGGACAGAATTGGCGACAGGGGCGTAATTGGATTCGTCACAAATAACGGGTGGCTCACCAGCAACGCCGGCTCAGGGCTCAGAAGGACGCTTGAAGAAGAATTTGATCACATTCATTTTGTGAATCTTCGCGGCAAATTGGACATGGCTGGTGATCCTGACATTCGAGCTAAAGAGGGTGGCAATGTCTTTGGTGTTACTGTTGGGGTGCAAATTGTTATCCTGGCAAAAACTGGAGGCCTGAAAAGTGAAAATGCCGCAGCCCACTATTCTGATCTCACTCACCTATCCGTGGCAGATAAACTCACCTGCTTAGGGAGTGCAGCACACCCGTGGGATGCCACAGGAGAGATGAACTGGGAAGTAGCTGAAACCGATTATCGTGGCGACTGGTTAGAACAAGGACACCCTGACTTTCCATCTCTTGTTCCACTGGGCGATCCTGAGACAAAGAAAACTGGAAAGGGAGACAGTATTTTTCTGTTGCACTCCAACGGTCTCAAAACTTCTATGGACGAGTTCGTAGTTAATTCAGATCCTGAGATAGTCCTAGATAACGCTCAGGACATAGCACAAGATTTCAATACTAGAATAGATACAAATGAAGATCCTCCTCCTAACATCAAAGGGCGACCAAACTGGCACAGAGATTTGAAAAACAAATTGGCAAGTCAACAGAAAAAGCAAAAAGATGCGAGAGACTATGCTAAAGTCACATCAAAAGATATTCGTTTATGCATGTTCCGTCCTTGGATACCACAACACTCTCTATGGCATAAGACATTCAACTCGATGCAGTATCGGTTGAACGACATCTACGATGCCGTTCAACCGATACTGCATCGACCCGGTACAATTCAACTCGAGGCAGAATCGGTTGATCGACATCACCCAACCGATCAGCCAGTCACGCCCCCCCCCCCCGCGCACTATCTGCCTCACAGGTCCAGGATCTCCAGAATTCGCAGTCCTCGCCACAGATCTCCCACCCGACCTCCATCTCACACCCGGAAGCGCGATTTGCTTCCCAAGATACCGCCTCTCAGAAGTCGATAGTCCTAGCAGGCCCCGGAACGCGGACCGGCTTCAGGGCTTTGATGACCCTTCTTCCACCCGATCTGGGCCTCACCGAGAAAGCGATGGTGTTCCCCCGCTACCATCTGGAAACTCCCGACAGCACCCAAGGGGGTATCTTTGAGGGCGACCAACCCGCAACCTCTCAAACCGAAGTTGAGCCTACCGAATCCACGAAATCACCCCAGCCTCCCAACGTAGCAGCCAACCCCAACTCCCTAGAAGGCACCGTCGCCTCAGACGGCCGCGTCTATGTCGACAACATCCTCGACACCTCGCTAGAGAAGTTCCAAACCCACTACGGCGACACCTCCATCAGCAAAGACGACATCTTCTACTATGTCTACGGCATCCTCCACCACGAGGGCTACAGGCAGAAATACAAGAACGACCTAACCAAAGAACTCCCCCGCATCCCCTTCGCCCCCGACTTCTGGTCGTTCGCCGAAATCGGCCGTCAACTAGGCGACCTCCACTGCGACTACGACAAGCTAGAAGGCTGGCAAGACCTCAAAGTGGAATACTCAGAAGAATTCGATCCCGCCAGCCCCGACCACTGGCAAATCACCAACGCAAAATTCGAAGGCGAAGACAAACAGACCCTCCACCTAAACCAGCACATCACCATCCGCAACATCCCCCCAGCCGCCTACGACTACAAAATCGCCAACAAAGCTCCCATAGAACAATTCGCCTCAGAAATGAAAATCAAAACCTACGAAGACTCAGGCATAATAAACGACCGCAACCAACTCTTCGCCCACAACCCCCCAGAAGCCCTCCTCCGAGCCCGCCAACTAATTGAAGTAGGCATCCGCACCACCCACCTCCTATCCCACCTCCCCCCAGCCTTCGAGCCAAATTCAACCAAAACAGATATATAATTCAATCATGGAAAACTACATACATATTGCGTTGGAATGCCAAATTCCACCAAAAGAACTACTAAAAGCTGATGGAGTAACTGTAGTAAATTTCCCTACTATAAAACTCAGTCTCAAATTCAGATGGGATCCAGTGCTGAAAACATTCGCCGGCCCAAATGGCGAGACTAAAGCGTCTGCAGATATGATATTTGTCGACGAAGAAAGTCACGAAATTAAGGTTGATTCAAATTTATTGCAGGACATATTTTATAACACAGAAAAATACTACAATTATAAAAACTACGAATCTCTTCGCAATTACGCAAAAAATAATTTTGGCATTGACCTACCAGAAAGAGTAAAAGTTGAAATGAAGCAAGCAAATATCGAACCAGAAATTACAAGCTTGCACAATAAACCTCCATCGACAATTGCTCATATTTTAAATATAAACATAGTGATACAAGACATATTTATTGATATTCAATTAGATAAAGAAAAGATAGGGCATGGAACAACCTTAAGATTTCAATGGGACTCTTCAACCGGAAAATCTTTTGATATTAATACAGATAAAATTGTAATATTCCGCCCTGATGCTCCAGATGCCAATAGTAAAATTGCAGAAATTGACTCAAGCAATATAATTAAAATTATGAAGCTGTTTGATATCCCATCAATAGTCGTTGACTTTGAATTGCATTCACCCGGACGAAAACCAGCTAAAGGTGTAATCAGATTTAATAGCACAGGTGAAGAATCAATGGAATTAATATAGCATTATCATTGCTTCATAATCCATAACACTCTTATCAAATACGCGTAAATTATTGGGCATTTTTGGAACAGAGTCAAGCACGATAAAGGGTTTATCACAAATATCCCACCCATTACCAATTCCTACCTTAATGGAATAGAACAACCGATTAATAGCAAGTCAGCTACAGAGAAGACTGTCTCAGACTACAACATACTGTTCGCTGTACAAAGAATGTGTTTATTTAAATAAATTGTAATGATATCTCCCATCGGAAATATCCCTATCCCTAATAATTTCTGCATAAGGATTGCGTATTAGAGTGAACATATAAAATGTTTGTTTGACATTTTCCATATCTTTTTGAAGTAAATCAGCTGAACTCGGTGAAAAAATCAGATTAGTTGGGTCATGCCATAAAAGCCAAGACAAAAAACTTTCTAAGCTGTTTCCTGATTGTTGAGTTTCCATATTTACCCACTTTTCAAATCGCTCTTTATGGTCTTTTGAAATAGTTACTACGATTGCCATGCCGTCACCTAACGGGAAAGCATTAGCTATTATCAAAATGTTATGATACCCTAAAGTTTTCGTAATAATCGCAGAATGAAGGAAAATATTTTTTGAAATAGGAATTTCATATTTTATGTGGACTATCTTCTCTTTTTGCAAACAGTACGCCATTCTTTGCAATATCCCTTTGGGAGTTAAATACGGAATGTTGTGTCTACCTTTGTAATGTCTAGCTCCCTTTATGTCTCCTACTTTTTCAAGGGCTTCTTTTAACATCTGTTTCTTTTCCAATCTCCAGAGACCTTGTATGGCAGAGCGGAGACTGAAAAGAGTTAGCAGAGTGTCTTGGGCATACACACTTTCTAAATCAGCTTTATCTAATGGCCAAAACTTTCGGTCATGAACATGGCAACACCCTTTAAAAACTGAAGCATTTGCTATATTTTGTGGCTTTAGTTGAACGTCATGTTGATAGTCATTGCTGTCTGGCGGTATTATATTTGTTTCCCCCAAAGACGCAACTTCCCATTTTCCCGCTTTATGTTGAGATATAGGCATTAACATGCTTTTTTTGGAAAACAGATGAGAACCAATAGCTGTATTGCTACATGAATTCGGGGTGGCAGAATAAAGGCAGTGTTGCATAATGTCGCTTCTATCTTCTATCATCCCTAACCTAAGCATGTTTCCTAAGACAGTTCTAGTAGACTTGTCAGCTGTTTCTCTGTCTATTTCTTTAGCTTCAGGCGGAGACACAGGCGGAGACACAGAAACACGATCAGGGGATATCCATATCCTGCTTCTACTGTCTTGACATCTTTCGCAAAACCACGGATACCTACGCAACTCGCAAGTTGATTTTAGCGGAGACGAGCACTCTGAACTTGGGATAAAAGCTAAAGGAGGCGGTTCTATAAACCGCCATTCGTTTTCGTATATATATCGTTCTGTTATAGCCATCTATATTATTCTATACGGCCTTGCGCTGAAAAATGTGTTTTATTTTCCAAATTCCGAAGAATCTACTACTAAGCAATGGCAACCATGGACACGAGCCAGACACCTCCCACTATGCTCTCTGTATTGGCTTGGGTGGTGTGGGGTGTTGGATGCTGGATGGTGAGAGGGAGCTTGGCGTTTGACGGAGAGGAAAAATATGAGATTTGGTAGTTGCTTGGCTACAGTCCCGCAGGGCCTGGCGACATCTGCTTGCTGCTGGGGCGAGGGTAGCCAGTATCGCAGCGATGCTGCCAGTGCGACTGACATCGCTGCATTAGGTAGGCACCTTAGTTCTCCGCCTGACAATCTGCTGGCTAGTTCGCAGATTCTGCAAACTTCAAGCCTTGACAGACTCGTTTGCGAAATCTTCTACAATATCGGCCGCTCTGTCCCAAAAGACATCCCAATCAAAGATTTCTCCCCTTGCGGGCCTGTTGGCTGCGTACAGCACAAAAGCCGTGAAAAGCCGCTCAGCAAGAATATGAGCAGACTCGGGATCTGCCATATCGCTGTATCCAGCTATGATGCTTTCAGCTTCGCTGTAGTCCGATATTCGGCGAATGTTCCAGCTCATCGCAGGAACCCCGTAGTCTGTGGTGTCTATCTCCTCGGACTCCAAAACCGCTTGCTTCAAAGTTTCCCCGGGGAAATAAGCGTCCATAAATTTTTTGGCTTCCTGCGTGTAGTCCATAACAGAATACTCTAGCGGAAACAAACACGGACGCACATGCCAGCCAAACCACCTCTGATGTGGGCATGCACCTTCTTGTGGTTCTTCTCTCTGCCCCTGATACGCCCCACTACTCCCCGTTTTCTGTAAAATTCAGGCATGGGCAGCTATTTTCGCTGCTATCTCAGCCCCATACATATCCTCGTCTGTCGCTCCCGTGACCAGTTGATAGAGCCAATGATTGCAAATGTCCCTGTCTTCGCCCCACTGCACCGTGTGATACGCTATTTCGAATCCAGCAAAAGCCTTCGGATCCTTCAGATCATCAAAGCTAGCATCGTCGCCGAAAATGGGAGCCATATCTACTACCCCTGAGTTCCCGTCAGCGAACTCCAGCCACATATGCTGGTCTTCTCGTGCCTCGGCCGCCACGACACGCCAAGGGCTGCCCTTCAATTTCTTTCTCATAGCCACAAACTCTAGCATAGCCTGCTACCTCGGCATTTCCAAATTCCGCCGAGTGGCAACTCTCATCCCCCACCCTTACTCCCCCAATCACCCGCACAGACAAGCACCCTGACACTAGCAACGCCGATGACCACAGGCAAAGCTTGCGGAGATAGCATCTAGGCAAAAGTACATGTCTTAGCTTTGTCTCGGAATTCCTGTCTTTTATGGCTAATTTCTGTCTAATTCAGAACATTCTTAGCAAATCTGTCCATTTTCAGACATATTTTGCTAGAATTCGCCCATGGATCACGAGTGGCCGCCTCACACTACTGAGCATGTCCAATGGGAGGTTCAGACCACACGGGGGCCGAAGCTGGGCGAATCGGATGTGGGGATTCCCAATGAGATTGCCGAGTTTCCTGTCTATACCGACTCGCCTTCGGCCCGTGAAGCCGCCATCAACGCTGAACAGCGACTGTTGCGCCGTGATGTTCCAAACGGACTCGGCGGCACGATGGAAGGGCTGCTGTTGCGAACCGAAGCTGTCAACTCCAGCAGGATTGAGGGGATATCCACGAGTGTCCGCAATCTCTGTCTGGCAGCAGCGGGGGCGGCATCCCGACCCGGAGCCGAAGAGACAGTCCGCAATTTCACCTCTCTGAGACGGCTGCTGGAAAACCCAAACCCGATTACCGAGCAGACCGTCAAATCCGACCATGCTCAGATCATGGCGAACAAGCCTTTCGCCGGCAAATACCGAGAAGACATCGCCTGGGTCGGCGGCGCAACACCTGCCGATGCTGTCCGTGTGGTTGCCATGCCAGAGCACATCCCCAGACTGATGGCGGATGCGATCAGATTCGCCAACAGACAAGATGTCGGCATCGTTGAAAAAGTCGCATTGCTCCACTGCCAGTTTGAATGCATCCACCCATTCGCCGACGGCAACGGCAGAACCGGCAGAGCACTCACCCAGCGGGTGCTAGTGGCAGCAGGCTATCGGGCAGTGCCGGTTTCGGCCGCTCTGCTCGCCGTCTCCGAGCACTACTACAGCACTTTCGCAGAATACATCCAAGGCAACATCTCCCACCCGATAGAAGTGCACGCCCTCTGCCTGGCCGCCGCCACAGCAGCAATCAATGCCCACCTAGCAGATCGCGACCAACTGCTAGAAGACTGGCACGCCCGCGCAGGAATCCCGCCGAACAGCACCAAAAGCATGGCACTAGCCTTGAGGTGGATGACAGGCACACCAGCCTTCGCCCCCCAAGAAATGGCAGACGCCCTGCAAGTGTCGCACAAAACAGCAACACGCCTGCTGGCAACACTGGAAGAAGCCGACATAGCCACCCGCTCTAGACGAGCCATGCCCAACAGCCCCCACGGAAATGTCATACTCTGGGAAGCCCCCGAAGTCTACGACCTAGCAGAACGAGTAGAAAACACCGCAGCCCAAATAGCCCAGAGGGAAGTCCATGACCCAATAGCAACAATTCGTCTTTGTCTACACAACTCACCAACTGGCCACAGAAGCAAAAGTTGACAAAATCCATAGCACTAGTGTAAACTAACTCAATAAGACGTACCCAACACATCAGAAAGGAGTCAGTAATGACAATTCAACGATTTGATACAATTAATGAGGAAGGCCTTTTTCAAGACTTCACATGGCCTAACAATCTTGCCGACTTTTCTGCTGTAAATCTTATCTACGGCTGGAACGGAACTGGTAAAACAACTTTAAGCAACTTGATGGCCAAATTTGCCAACCAGGACGAGATGAAAAAATTGAATGCGAAAATCATAATTGACGATAAAGACATGCCATCCTCACAATCTGATGAATTATCTTATCACGTCAAGGTGTTTAATCGGAACTATATTTCAAAGACAATTTCTGTGATGAGCGAGGACAAAGTCGACCCAATATACTTTATTGGTAGTGAAGAAAATGAAGCACAAACAAATATAAAACAATATAATAAAGAACTTTCTAAACTGAAAGATGAATTACACAATGCTAAACAGGATAAAGACAGTGCCAATAAGGTAATAGACGAATTTTGTGTAAAACAAGCAAAGAAAATCAAAACACAAATGAGAACAATTGGAGAAAAAGCAAAAAAATATCATGATTACAACAAAACTAATTATAGAACGGATGCAGATAAATTATTTTTTACAAAAAATTTGCGAAACATCAATAATGAAGACACACCAAATTTGAATATACTATTGAATCAAATAAAAGAACCAACCAAAGAGAAAATTAATGTAAATGAATACATTTGTCCCGACTTACATGAAATTGAAAATAAAACTAAAAATATTTTGCAAAGTGAAATTGTTCATGAAACTATTGAGGCACTACAGAATAATCCTCAATTAGAAGAATGGACTAGGCAGGGATTGAAAATATTTGAATCAGGATATTCCGAAGAGTGTCCTTGGTGCCTTCAAGAAGTTGACAAAAATAGAATTGAAAAATTAAAAGGATATTTCACTAAAAACTTTGAAAACATGCAACAAAATATAATTGAAATTGAAAATGAAATAAACTCCATTATTATTAATATGTCTGACCTCGGAATTGTAGATGATTTCAAACTATATCCTGATATACATGATGAATTTAGAGCTGCTGAAAGTAACTTTTTTGAAACATTCAAAACAATAAATGAGTGGTTACACAAAATATTATCTGATATAAATGAAAAGAAAACCAATATGACTCAATCTGTTGAAATTAGTAAGAAAGCACCAAGTCTGGACACTAAAATTTTTGATCAAATGATTAATGTAATTAATGACCACAATCAAAAGTGTGATGATTTTGAAAATGATATCAATAAAACTCTAAGTGATATTATAAAACAAATAATTCTGAAAGAAAGAGGGCAATTTATTTCAAAAGTGGTAATGTTCGATCAATGCAATAGAAAAGTCGAAAATATTTCGATAGAAATTAAAGGCAAAGAGGAAAAAATTGAAAAAGAACAATTAAAGGCCAGAGATTCTAAAGCCGCAATTGATGAATTAAATCAAGAAATTACTGATTTTTTTGGTCACTCAGAAATTCAATTTATTGAGAAAGAAGAAGGTTACACTTTACGTAGAAATGGGAATACAATTCGTCAGCTAAGCGATGGAGAAATATCTACAATTTCTTTGCTATAATTTTTGAAATCAATTAAGGACGAGGACATATCTGCTGATCAATGTATTATAGTAATTGATGATCCTGTTTCTAGTCTAGATTCAGAAAATATTTTTAGAACTACAATGACTATTTTGGAACGTACAAAAGAATTCCATCAATTATTTCTTTTCACACACAACCTTACACTGTTTCGTGAAACAATACGAGAATTGAGACGAAAAAACATGACACAAGGTTCAGTAGAATTATATATGCTAATGCCTACAAAAGGCGAAAACAGAATTCGCAAAGGTAAAATTGTTTCTGCGCCTAAAGTGCTCACAAACTACTATTCTGAGTATGATTTTCTGTTTGAATCAGTCTTGAAGGTCTGCAGGGATGAAGTGCCAAGTACGGAGTGGCACTATAATTTGCCAAATATGACTCGGCGTTTATTAGAATCATTCGCAGAATTTCAATTTTCCAAAGAAAAAAAGCTCACAGAGACAATTGAGCAAATTGATAATTTTCCTACTGATAAGAAAAAAGCTATCCATAGATTTTTGAATACTTATTCACATATGGGAGCGATCCCTGATCGAACTCAAGAAGATAATGTCATAGCTGAAACAAAAGTCATAATCAAGTATGTAATTGAAATGATTGAACATGTAAATCCTGAGCACTTTAACAACATGGTTTCAGCAATTGAGAAGCTAAACACAAAGATATAACTGGCATCTGAAATACGGGCCGCAATTATCTATGATGTTTTCTTCAGGCAGCGACAAGCCGTCCGCCTTCCCTCTTGTAGAGTTTTACATTCTGGGGGTCTGTGTAAAAACCAGCCGGCCCGCCGAACTTGGCATCAAGCACGGAATTCTCCTCCGCGGAGACAGCCCCGCACAGTCCATGGTCGTAAGCCATTCTCGCTATCCTCCCGTGCGCTTTCATTCTGAACGCCAGCAGGTCATCCACGCCAAGCAGCATATCCGCCGATTCCAGCCCTGTTTCTTTCGTGTGGTAGCCGTGCAGAGCCACTACAGAAACGCCGTTCTCCACAGCGTAGCGGGAGATGCTATCAATGAGAGACTGGCAAAGATCGATGTCTGCGGCAGAGTGATTTGATGTTGTCTTCATAGTAATCAATATACCAGAACACGACGCCGAATTGAGAGAATAGCCACGAGTGTCCGCAATCTCTGTCTGGCAGCAGCAGATACTAGTGACAGCAGCCCCTACCCCGCGAATCTGCGGTGGAGCATTTCGTTGGTGCGGGAGTTGGCGGCTAGTAGGAACTCGCCTAGAGGGAGGGTGCCTACGGGCTTGCGGTGGGAGACGGGGGCATCGGGGGCTGCTAGGTAGGCTCGGCCTGCGAAGTTGGGATGTTTTGCCAAAAACTCATTTAGACCTCGTGTGCTGTGGGTGAATGAGCCTGCTATTTCCAAAGCCAGAGGCTCGCCTCCAGCTTCTGTGAAAACCAGATCTACCTCGTAGTTGTCGTCTTGTCGCCAGTGGTGAACTTGCGCTCCAGAAATGGCTTGCAGCACTAGCTCGTTCAATGCGGCGGCGGCGATGTTTTCCAATGACCAGCCGTATTGTTCTGTGCGCAGAATTTCTCGCGAAGTTCTGTTGCGCAAGGCGGCAGGCATTGCCACATCCCAGAAAAACGCTTTTTTGGGTTTGCGCGTAGCCCGTTTGAGATTTGCCGCATACTGCTGCAGAGTGAACACCACAAGAGAATTCTCCAGATGCGACAAATAGGAATTGACGGTGTTCTCGCTAGTGGCGAGAGTGCTAGTAATGTTGCGCTTAGACATCACCCCGCTCGGCCTGTCGGCTAGGAGCTGAAGCAAGTCGGCCAGCTTAACTGGGTCTCTCACGCCTGAGACCGAAGTGATGTCTTGATAGACGATTTTCTCCGAAAGCACGCGCAAGATGTTTTGAATTTCCCCATGCCTGCTCTCTACGGACGCAAGGTCGCTTCTGTCTATCTCTAGCGGCATCCCTCCTGCCAGCACGAAAACGGCCAGTGCCCTTTGGATGCTCTGGTCGGGTTCTTGTCCCTCGGCAAAGAAATCCAGCTTTTCAGCCAGCGGCACGCCCTGAGGGAATTCCGGCGAAGCTATCCCTCCCGCAGTCAAATGCTCGGCAAATGACATCGGCATCAGATAAAACTGCTCCCAGCGTCCTGCCCCGCTTTCCATGTGCCCTTGCTTCAAGTGCAACGCCGAACTAGAGGCTGCCACGATTTTCGCCGGATACATGTGGGGAAGGTCGTAGGAGTTCTTCAGCGCAATATCCCAATCTTCGGTGTAGGCGATCTCGTCTAGGAACAAAAACGCTGGCTCTTCGGGAGTTGCCCCCGATTCGTGGGTGAGCACGCCGATTATGTCAAGCAGACTTTGCCCTTTCAGAGGCGCGTGATCCATTGTGGCGTAGTGGATGCGCTTGGGCGAAACTCCTGCCTCCATCATCTCGTGGATGACTTGATAGAGCAGCGTGGTCTTGCCCGCCCGTCTCGGCCCCGACACCACCTGATGCCAGCCGCCTCCGTTGCCGCTTGCGAGGTTAGCAGCGATGAGCTTGCCAAGATGCCTGGACAAGCAGTTAGACGGGAGTGACGGAAGTCGGCTTGGGTCTTGTCGCCACGGACTTTGAGCCGCCAAGCTCTCTAAAGCCAGAGGTTGCAGAGTGTGCTGCATGATCTGCAGTATAGCAGATTTTTAGAAATGTGTTGATGTTATTTCTGAAATATCAGCACTATGTTGATGCTATTTTGGAAATATAGTCAAAACCTTGAAAGTTTTGAGGATGGCTAGACCACTAGGTTTATCAGGTTGGGGGGGGGTTGGCGTCTGACGGGGAGAAAAATATGAGGTTTGGCAGTTGCTTGGCTGCGGTCCCGCAGGGCGTGGCGGCATCTGCTTACTACTGGGGCGAGGGTCGCCAGTATCGCAGCGATGCTGCCAGTGCGACCTGCAAGCAGGAAAGAGGAGGGGACGCTGCTATACTGGAAAACATCTATGGCTATCAAATCTGAAACTGAGTGCTTGTCGCTATCAAATGCAGCAACCGCCCCCGTGACATCGTTGTCTGGCACGCATGTCACCTGCGACCTCTCCGAATTGCGAGACTTTCTGGGCAGGTGGGCTGTTCGGCGGATGTGGATATACGGGTCGGCAGCCCGTGACGATTTCGGCGAAGGCAGCGACATAGACGTGCTGTGCGATTTCGGCAGCGACAGCTTGTGGTTTTACGAGAATTCACCCGGCAGCAAAATCGACTACAGGCTGGAATGCCGTGCGGAGCTTTCCGACATTTTAGGCAGGACAGCGGATATCCTAAGCACAGTCGACCTTCAAGCCGAACGCAACCATCTGAAAAGAGAACACATACTAGAACAGGCAGTTTCGGTACATGAATTTTGAAGACATGCCGCCCGATGTGTGCTACTACGATCTTTTAGAGTTGGCCCGCGAAGCTGAAACTTACGCCAGCAGGTGGGAAACAGAACAAGAATTCACCAGCAACGCAACCATTGAGCAGTGTGAATATCTATTATCTCTGATCTCGGGTGCTGGCGAGGCGATTGCCCAACTTAAAAGAGCAGGCATCTCAGTTCCTGAACACTGGGATAAGTTACGCCTTGAAAAGAACCTAGCGTCGCATGTTTTCAGCACTCGCAATTATGTCGGAGCTTGGCGTCTGGCATCTGATTTGCTACCCAGCATAGGGAAGTCGCTGTCAGATTCCTTGCGCCCTATTGCTGGATACGACAGACGAGACCCCGATAGATTCCGCTATTTCTCAAATGACACAGAGATCTGAAGCGTCCTTGCTGGCCGACGTGTCTTTGTTCCTCGGAGACATAGACCGATTCGCAGCGGAGCACCCTGAAACCTGCGACAGCCTCATATACAATCCCTGCGGAGTGCTGATAGCAAACAGGATCCAAGGCATCGCCGATTCCACCGTCCGCATGTCGGAGAAAGCCAGACATCGGTTGCCGTCTGGGACGCTCCGCTGGATAGAAGAAACCGCCGAGACAGCCGCCCGCTACGATATGTGGCACAAGATAGACCAAGAAGGCTACAGACAGTTCATATCCGAGGGGCTACACATATTCCGCCAAGCCGTAGATAAGACACTGGCGCAATCGCAACTCGCAGCCCATTAGACATACTGAGAACGGACGCTTCGAGGTTCCGGGCTGGGTGTTCGCGGCGAAATCTTCTGCCGCCAGAACTGTCTCGGGGATGTCTGCCGGCAGTATTGGCGGGCAGAGCGTCAAGTATAGCGGGTGCTAGTGGCAGCAGGCTATCGGGCAGTGCCGGTTTCGGCCGCTCAGCTCGCCGTCTCCGAGCACTACTACAGCACTTTCGCAGAATACATCCGAGGCAACATCTCCCACCCGATAGAAGTGCACGCCCTCTGCCTAGCCGCCGCCACAGCAGCAATCAACGCCCACCTAGCAGATCGCGACCAACTGCTAGAAGACTGGCACGCCCGTGCGGGAATCCCGCCGAACAGCACCAAAAGCATGGCACTGGCCTTGCGATGGATGACAGGCACACCAGCCTTCGCCCCCCAAGAAATGGCAGACGCCCTGCAAGTGTCGCACAAGACAGCAACACGCCTGCTGGCAGCACTGGAAGAAGCCTACATAGCTAGCCGCTCCAGATCGAAGCTTTTGCTATCTGGTGGTGTATGGATGTGGGCGGAAGACAACAGAAAAGAAGTCGCTGTCTAAGAACTCTGGTTCTGGGTTTCCGTTCAAAATAGACTCTCTGCGCATATAGGAGACACCTGTGCCCATTTTTTCTCCGACTCCCGCTCTGAACATGATGTCGGCAAGCACCTGATTTCTTCTTCGGCTTCTGCTGCCAAGAGTGTCTATAGTTATGCCTTCTGGCAAACCGCCGGGACTTTGCACTTCCAAATGATCGGCAAACATTTTGACAAACACATTAGCTCCAGTCATGCTCCAATCTCTATGCATTACAGCATTGACAATAGCTTCACGGACTGCCGCTGGAGGATATTCACGGATTTCTTCCCTGCTAGGCGTGCCTTCTCTTTTATATGCGACTCGCATATTCTTTTCCAGATAAAAAACAGCTTCGTCTATCTGCTTGAGAAGACCTCCGTATATGTCCTTTCTGTCCAGCACACGACTGCCGTCATCGCCATTGAACAAAGCACATGTAATATAGGAATGGGGAACAAACCTTTCCGGCGCAGCAGCGAACATCAAAATTGCTGCATTTGTTAGAACAAGACCTTCCGATGTTTCTGATGCCGCTTCTAATTCAAGAAATACATCGTCAGGGTCTTTGGCATGGCGCAATCCTGTCTTTTGCTGCCACTCATAAAATTTCTCCCAGTCCAAATCATCAGGGTATGAGAAATTATAGGCTAACTTAAGAATCAAACGAAGAAGACATGTAATCTTTCATGGACATTTTAATTTCTCGTGCGGTCATCTTGCGTGTTGTGGGTCCCTGATGCTCTCCCTCGGCTATCAGATCAGAAATATTGCGATGCGCCATAACAGCAATTATACCCTTTAGACCACTAGGTTTATCAGGTTGGGGGGTTTGGCTATTACTCGTTTGGGGGTTGTGCCTTCTAGGAGGGGGGCTACTCTGGGGGAGGCTAGGGCTGTTTGGGTGGCTTCTTCTTCTGTGATGGTGGCATCTACTTCTATGCGGTCTCGGAGTTTGCCGTTTACTTGGACTATCATGGTGCATCGTTCCACTTGCAGACGCTTGGGGTCGGGGGTGGGCCAGGGTTGGCGGTGGATGTCGCTGCTGTGAGATTTGGTGGTTTGCTCGTCGCTGGCTTGCTCGCCGCTGGTTTTCCCAGAGTTGGCTTCATCAGCATTGGGTTCGCTGTGGCGGATTTCCCAGAGTTCGGCTGTTATGTGGGGGACCATGGGGGCCATCAGCAGGAGCAAGGTGTCTATTGCGAAATCTAAGGTCTCGGGGCGGGGGGGGTGTTTTACATAGCGGTAGAGCAGGTTGGTGAATTCCATGCAGGCTGCCACTGCTGTGTTGTAGGCCCACTTTTCAAAGTCTCTGGTTACTCGGTCTATTAGGCGGTGGGTGGCGGTTTGGATTTCTTCGTCTGCTTCGGTGGGTTGGCGGTCTTCGCCTGTACCTGCGGGGAAGGCTTCGGGGTGGCCGATTGCCAGACGCCAGACTCTTGCCAGATATTTGGCGCAGCCTTCCAAACCGAAGTCTTCCCAGTCCACGCTGTCTTGGGGGGGCTTCACTTGCAGATGCGCCAAGCGCAGGGCATCGGCTCCTTGCACATCCAAAATCTCTTCGGGCGCCACTAGGTTGCCTTTGGACTTTGACATCTTGGAGCCGTCTTTGAGTATCATCCCCTGGGTGAAAAGACGGGCGAACGGCTCGCGCAAATCCTTCGGAGCGATGCCCATGTCTGACAGAGCCTTTACGAAGAACCTCGCATAAATCAAATGCATCGTGGCGTGCTCTATGCCGCCGATGTATTGATCCACGGGGAGCCATCGTTCTAGTGAGTTCAGTGAAAAGGGCGAACCCCCGCCCCCAAGCTCGGCGAAACGCAAAAAGTACCAAGACGAATCCACGAAGGTGTCCATCGTGTCGGTCTCACGCCTCGCTTCGCCACCGCAACTAGGGCACACTGCCGACAGAAACGCCTCGTCTCTCGCTAGGGGCGACTCGCCTGTAGGCAGAAAATCTGCTACTTCGGGCAGCAGCACGGGCAGATCGCTTTCGGGAACGGGCTGGATGCCGCACTTGTCGCAATGGACGACAGGTATAGGACAGCCCCAGAATCGCTGGCGGGAAATGCCCCAGTCTCGCAAGCGATAGTGGGTGATGCGCTCGCCGATGCCTTCGGCTTCCAGCCAGTCGGACGACTTCACTTTCGCCTCTTCCACCGACAGCCCGTTTAGCCATTCGCTGTTGATGGATTCGCCTTCGCCCATCCAAGCTTGGCCTTCCCAATCGTCGGGCGGGCGCACGGTGCGGATGATGTCGCAGCTGTGGGCTTCTGCGAACTCCCAGTCGCGCTGGTCTTCGCCGGGCACGGCCATCACCACGCCTGTGCCGTAGCCCATCAGCACATAGTCGGCCAGATATAGCGGCACCGGACGTCGGTTGAACGGATTGGCGAGCCATGCCCCTGTGAAAACTCCACGCCGCTCCGCTGGCCCCTCCGCCGACATGCGCTCTATTTCGCTGCGCTGGGAAACCTCAGCCACAAAAGCTTTCACTTCTGCCCGCTGGGCATCGCTGGTGAACTCCATCACACGAGGATGCTCGGGCGACATCACCACGAATGTCATCCCGAAAGATGTATCGGGCCGAGTGGTGAAAACGCGAACGCCCTCGCCGCCGCCTGCTGGGGTTTTGTCTGATGAGATACCGCCTGCCTCCACGACACCCTCTGCAGCATCGCTTGCGCCATCAGCATCACCCCCCGCAGCACCTCCCCCATCCCCACCTACCTCTCCCCCATCCCCACCCCAACCATCCCCCTCAACCTCCAGCGTGAATTCCACACCCTCCGACGGCCCGATCCAGTTACGCTGCATGGCTTTCACGCGCTCTGGCCAGGCCAGCGGCTCAAGATCGTCCAACAGCTCTTGCACATAGTCGGTGATCCGCAGGAACCACTGCGTCAGGGTGCGCTTTTCCACCAAGTCGCCCGAACGCTCGCAGGTGCCGTCGGCCAGCACTTGCTCGTTCGCCAGCACCGTCTGACAGCCGGGGCAGAAATTCACAGGCGCCTCGCCCCGATACGCCAGCCCCGCCTCGTAGAACTTCAAGAACAGCCACTGCGTCCAGCGCATGTATTCGGGATCGTGACTCTTCAAGCGGCGCCGATTGTCATACACAGCCCCGATCCGCTCCAGCGACTCCGAAAGCTCCTCAATCCGAGCATCGGTGAACGGACGAGGATGCTCGCCCGTGGCTATCGCAGCATTCTCGGCAGGCAGCCCGAAGCTGTCAAACCCGATGGGCGAAAGCACGCCGTCGCCCTGCATCGTTCGGTAGCGCACCAGCAGGTCGCCGATGGTGTAGTTGCGCACATGCCCCATGTGTGCCCGCCCGCTGGGATAGGGATACATGGAGAGCACATAATACGGCGGCCGAGGGTCGTCATTGTCTATCTCGTAATAGCCCTGCTCGCGCCATCGCATCTGCCATTTCCGCTCAAGTGCCTGCGTGTCGGGCGAGTGGGTATCAGTCTGCGTATCAGCCTGCGCCACAGACTGCCGAGACTCAGCTTGCTTTGCCATAGATTTCAGTATCGCCTAAATCCTGCCGCCTGCCACGGATAAGAGGCGATTAGACAGACAATTAAACGAAAGAGACCACCATTTGATAAACGAGCTGATAGACGAGACTACGGGCGAAGGCGAACCTCTATATGAATAATCGGCAAGCCCTATATAATTAAAGCCAAACAACAGGGGGCTATAGCTCAGTTGGCTAGAGCGCTGCCATGGCATGGCAGAGGTCACGGGTTCGAGTCCCGTTAGCTCCACTCCACCTGCGGCTGATCTTTCCAAAGACGCTCCAGCTCGTAATACTCGCGTGCCTCCGGATCGAACACATGCACCAAGAAATCTATGTAGTCCATCAGCACCCACGACCGCTCCTCTTTGCCTTCAATGCGGTAGGGCTTGGGGCCGCCCGCTTCGGAAATCTCCTGTTCAATCGCCTCCACGATGGCTTCCACTTGGCGATAGTTGCCGCCGTTGGTGATGACGAAATAATCGGTGATGCCAACGGCTTCGCTCACATCTATCAAGACCGTGCCCCTGCCGAGCTTGTCGCTAGCAGTGCGGGCAGCCAAGATCGCCCAGCGGCGAGAGTCATCCCCCATAAAGCCTCCGCTCGGCGATCACCTCTGCCACGCCCGCCGGCAAAATGTCTTCGGTCGGGCGGCCTTGTTTGATCCATTCCCGCAGCTGAGTGCTAGAAATGTCAATCAGCTTGCCCGCCACACGAGCACCGCTCCAGCCTTCTGGGAAATCCGAGCCGACGCTGCCCGGTCGTTCCACAACTATCACCTCGGCCAAGCGTTTGATCGCCTCAGGTCGCTCCCAGGTGTTGAGGTGCGGCACGATGTCGCTGCCTACCACTACGAACAGGTCGCAATCGGGCATCTCTGAGCCGAGATGCTCCAAGGTGTCGGCAGTGTAGGAGTTGCCTCCTCTGTCAATTTCCAAAGACGATGCCTCACACCAAGAAAGCTTAGCCACAGCCGCCTGCACCATCGCCAGACGGTCTTCGGCGGATGAAACCTGCCCGCCCTCTTCCGTCTTCTGCCACGGCTGATTTGCCACCACGAAAATCATGCGGTCAATGTCGCAAGCGTGGCGCACAGCACGGGCGGCAATGATGTGCCCCACATGCGGAGGGTCGAATGTTCCGCCGAAAATGGCGAGCCTTTCACGGCGAGACTTTCGGCAAGGATGAAAATTTTTGATAGTGCTTGACAAGCTATTAAAAATAGTGTAAGATATTGCTCTGCCGCGAAGCAAGAGTTTTTATGCTACCCGAGAATTGCATAAAGCTCATCAGCGGCAACGCAACAGACAAGCAACAGTAACAAAAAAACGCAGAAAAGCGCACTAGCAAAGCACCAACAAAAGCATCACTAAAAGCACCGCAAAACACCACGAAAGAGCGGGAATAAATGCTGTGCCATTTTTGTTGTAGCAGATAAGACATCTTTGCACGCGCAAGAAGCGCGCAAGCATCACCCAACAAACACAACCACCTAGAGAAAGCGAAACATTAGAAAATGAGCGATTTAGTTAGCCAGTATCTCAACGAGATCGGCCTCGTCCCTCTGTTGGACGCTCAGAAGGAGCGCGAGCTCTCGCAAGCCATAGAGAACGGCCGTGTCGCCAGCGAGCAGAAGGAAGAGGCCCTCGCCGCCCTTCCTAAGGGTGCTACGCCCGACCAGATGCCCCCGAAGTCGCAGATGCGCTCTTGGGATCGTGCCATCAGGGAAGCCGCCAAAGCCAAAGAGCATTTCATCCGCGCCAACCTGCGCTTGGTGGTGAGCGTGGCCCGCCGTTATCCCCTGCCGCCCGGCATGGAACTGCTCGACCTCATCCAAGAAGGCAACCTCGGCTTGGAGCACGCGGTAGACAAGTTCGACTGGCGCAAGGGCTTCAAGTTTTCCACCTACGCCACTTTCTGGATTCGCCAAGCCATCGGGCGTGCGCTGGATCAGCGCGCCAACTTGGTGCGGCTGCCCGGCGACCGGGCCGCAGCTTTGCGCGCCGCCCTGCGAGAGTCTTCGGGCGACAGCAGCGATCTGGATGTGGAGAACGCCATGCTGCATCGCCTCACCACGCCCGCCGCTTTGGATCGCACAGTCGGCGACGACGGCACAACCGAACTGCTAGACCTTCTAGCCGACGCAGCCGTAGGGCCTGAAGAGCGCGTGGTTGAATACGACCATTCCGAGCAGCTTTTCTCCATCGTGCGCGACGAACTAGACGAGCGTTCATGCGAAGCGATAGAGCTGCGCCTCGGCCTGTTTGACGGCAAAAAGCGCAGCTACCGCGAGGTGGGCGACGATCTGGGAGTCACTGCCGAGGCTGCCCGCCGACTGGTGAAGCGTTCGCTGGCCGCTCTCAAGAAGCGCATCCCTGCCGACCTGCTGGAGAACTTCCCCGAGCTGATGGCAGAAGCCGAAGGCGAACTGGCAGACGAAGAGCTGCGCTCGGACAGATCCCACACTTCAACGGTCCGCGAGGTTGCCTAGCAGCCGTAAAATAAGCTATGGCAACATCAGCATGGCATCCGAGCAGCTGGCGCAGCTTCACGGCCGCTCAGCAGCCCGACTGGCCCGACTTGGACTCGCTTCGCGAAGTCTCTAAAACCCTCTCTGAGCTGCCGCCGCTCGTTTTCGCAGGCGAGAGCCGCAACCTTCAGAGCCAGCTTGCCGAAGTCTGCCGAGGCGAAGCTTTTCTGCTGCAGGCAGGCGACTGCGCCGAGTCGTTCTCCGACCTCACTGCCGACTTGATTCGCGACAAGCTCCGCGTCATCCTGCAGATGTCGGTCGTGCTGACCTACTCGGCGGGAATGCCTGTGGTGAAAGTCGGCCGCATCGCCGGCCAGTTCGCCAAGCCTCGCTCCAGCCCCACCGAAACCGTGGGCGACGAAGAGCTGCCGTCATTCCGAGGCCACATCATCAACGACCCGACTTTTTCCGCCGATGCCCGCGTGCCGCAGGCCGAGAGGCTAATCACCGCCTACCATCAAGCCTCTTCCACGCTCAACCTGCTGCGCGCCTTCACCAAAGGCGGTTTCGCCGACCTGCAGCAGGTGCACTCGTGGAACCAAGAGTTCGTGGCATCTTCGCCGCTGGGCCAACGCTACGAACAAGTGGCTTCCGGCATTGATTCCGCCCTGCGATTCATGAAAGCCTGCGGTTTCGCCAGCGAACACGAGCCGAAGCTGCACACAGTCAATCTCTACACCAGCCACGAAGCCCTGCTGCTGGATTACGAAGAGGCGCTAACCCGCATTGATTCGCTCACGGGCGACTGGTACAACTGCTCGGCGCACATGCTCTGGGTGGGCGAGCGCACCCGCCAGCACGACGGAGCGCACCTTGAATTCCTGCGAGGCGTGAACAACCCCCTAGCCTGCAAGCTGGGGCCGACCGCCACGCCAGAAGACGCCTTGGGCATCTGCGAGATACTCAACCCCGATCGCATTCCGGGCCGCCTCACGCTCATCTCTCGCATGGGCGCAGCCCAGATAGACGAAGCCCTGCCCCCGCTGGTTGAGGCCGTGCGCGACGCCGAGCATCCCGTAGTCTGGGCGTGCGACCCGATGCACGGCAACACCTTCACCTCCTCCACCGGCCGCAAGACCCGCCACTTTGACGACATCTGCGCTGAAATCAACGCCTTCTTCGCGGTGCATCGCGCTGCCGGCACGCATCCGGGCGGCATCCATGTGGAGCTCACCGGCGAGAATGTCACCGAATGCCTGGGCGGATCGTCCGAGCTAGACCATCCCGATCTGGAAGAGCGTTACGAGACGGTCTGCGACCCTCGCCTCAATGCCAGCCAGTCGCTGGATCTGGCTTTTCAGGTGGCGGAACTGCTCACAGAGAAGCGCAACGGCAGCTTCGCCTAAAGCCTCCCGGCAGCTTCACTTGGCAATGAGATTGCGAGGCACCAGCTGGTCGAGTTCTTCCAGCGTCCACGGATCGGCGGATTTGTGGTCGCCCCGATAGATGGAGCGTTCCTCAACATAAGACGACCACACCGACACCTGCCCGCCTGCGGCATGCAGCACATGCCCGCTCACATAGTCGGCCGCGTCCGAGCAGAGCCAGCCCACGATAGGCGCCACATATTCGGGCGGAGGCGTGTTGAGATAGCTCTGCCACATCTCTTCGTCAATGATGCCCGCCTCGCGCCAAGCCAAGAAGTCGTCATGCGATTTGGCATGCAGACGGGTGGCCGCGCCAGGGGCGAGACAGTTGACCGTCACCCCCGTGCCCGCGACTTCGGTCGCCAAAGCTTTCGTCATGGAAATCACCCCGCCCATCGCCGCCGCGAAAGCAGGCTGGCCGAGGTCGCCCATAGCCCCGTGCGAAGTGGTGTTGATAACCCTCCCCCAGCCCTGCCCCGCCATTCGAGGCACCGCGTGGCGGGCGATGAACCATTTCTGCGACATCTGCAAGGCGATGGTCTTGTGATAAAGCTCTTCGCTCATCTCAAAGATGCTGCCCTCAATGGCGGCCCCAGCGCAGTTCACAGCGATGTCCACCTGCCCGAAAGCCTCTTCGGTGTCGCTCACGACTTGCCCTGCGCCGTCAAAGGTGGCCACATCAGCCAAGCAGGTCGCAGCCGTGCCGCCCGCCGCTTCTATTTCGGCCGCCGTCTGCTCGGCAGGCGTGGCATCGCTGCCTTCGCCGGCCTCGTCGGTGCCGAGGTCATTCACCATCACATTGGCTCCGTGCCGCCCCAAGAACAAGGCAATAGCCTTGCCGATCCCGTTGCCCCCGCCTGTGACGAAGGCGTTTCTGCCTTTGAGTCTGTGATCGTTCGCTGATTCAGTCATAGCCTCAGAATAGTTGCTAGATGCCGCGAAAATGCCAATCGCTAGATACAATTTGAAATATTGCAATGGCACTTTCAACAGACGAAGCACCCTCTGAGAGAACAGACGAGTCGGGGGTGGCAGGCGGCGTCACCGTGCTCGTTCTGGCTGTGCCGCTGCTGCTGCTCAGCGCCCTAGCTTTTTACAGCGGAAGGCTAGCTCAAGCCGACAACCACCTCTCGTGGGCAGCCACCAGCGCAGCCAGAGCGGGCGCCCACTGCCGAATCCCCGTGTCCGATGCTGAAGGCAGAGCAGCTGGACAAGCGAACAGACCCTGCTCCCTCCGAGAAGCAGCCCTGTCCATAGAAAAAACTGTCAGAGCCATCCTCTTGGAAAACCGCCGTCTCTACTGCCAAAACTCAAACTCCACGGGAATGAGAGTGGAATACCAAGACCAAGACGGCGACCTAATCTACGCTTATGTAATAGGCTCTCTCTTGCTGAACGGTCGCTATTGGCCCGACAGGGGCGGTGAAATCCCCGCTGCTAACGATCCTGATGCCGCTGAAGACAACCCGCAGAGCGATCCCAACTTCGATCCGTTTCAAGCTCGCAATCTGCGCAGAGACTTCAACGGAAAAGCGTTGTTTCTGGAAAGTTCCACAGGGGTGATTCAGAAAAGTCCCGAAAGAACAGACTCTAATCCAGCCGAATTTGACACCAGCATGGGAACGACAGGACTCGGCGCTCCAGTGAGCCGAATCACCGTGCATCTAATCTGCGACTTCACTGGAGCAGCTACAAACCTGCTGTCACGAGCCTCTACTCGTGAAGCTTCAGCCATTGCGGTTGTGCCAGCAACGGAAGCAAACTAGTGGCTCCTCGCAAGCTAAAACGAAAGCTTCTTGCCGACAAGCAAAAAGCACGGCGAAACAATGGCGGCTACACGCTGCAGACCGTCATCGTGATGTCCATCCTCATAGCTGCCGCTGTGGGCGCGAGCGTGGTACTCTACCGGGCCGTCAGCTCCAACACCGATGCTCGCTCCGTTACCGACCTAGCAGGCTCCAATGCTCCTTCCCGCCCCCACGGGTTCAGCGTGGAGAGGACTGTGGCATCTGTGGGGACTCCTGCGCGATCTGTGCCGTCAGCCACCGTACGCTGGTCGCCGCCTCTCTACACAGGACAGCCAGAGCTAGAAGGCACGCCTGCTTCTCTGCTCTACAAAGTCGACTACGGATGCGGAATACCGGGCACTGGCGACATACCCAGCGAACTGGAATCTCTTGAACTAGACGACATCCCTGAAAATCCGACCGATTTGACTGGCCCTTCCGATCCTGCCAATGTTGACGAATCTAAGCTTGGAATTCAAGCATATTATTCAGATTCAACGGGAATAAATTTATCCGCGAGGGAGAGTGCCACAGAATTGCTAGACAACCTCTTCCCCAACACCACCAGTCCTCCCCCCCAAGCACACTGCATCTTGCAGGCACAAGCATACACCTGCTCAAACGCCCAAACGCAAGTATGCGCCAACCCTGATGCCACTCCCCCGCGCGCTCTCACAGGCCAAGAGATCTACAGCTTGGAAAGCGACCCGATACGCTTTGAGCTGAATCGCGCGCCCTCTGAACTTCAAACTCCTACGGCTACGGTGCTATATCACTCACCAACCCAGAACCAAGTTGACCTCTCGTGGGAAACTCCTGAGTACACAGGTGCTGGCGCGGCTTACCTCTACGAAATCCGATGGCAGCAGCGAGACAACACTGGAACTGAAACCGACTTTGATGCTCCAGGCTTTTCGCCTACAGACACTCCTCAATGCACAGTCGGCAACACTCACAGCCTCGTCTTGACATTTAGTGCTAGTACTGACGCAGTGGATTTTCGCATCACTCCTTATGCTGTTTCCGCAGCCGAAGCAGCTGCAGCAGTGCCGACAACATTTACTTGCCCCGCTTCTCTTGCTTCCGCAGCAGCTGGCACTTCCACGCCTCGAACAGGCATTCAGCTGCTAGCAACTCAACCAGCTTCTGTGCCGTCTCCGACTTTAGCTGTCAGCATCCCCACCTCAGAGAATATTCCCTCCACAGCAACTGATGCTCAAAAGAGAACGGCCTTAGACAATCTGTTCGTGGATGCACAAGCCACCGCAGCTGTGGCTGTGCCGATGACTCGCTCTTACAACTTGGAATCTTTTGAGTTGCGATGGTCAAGAGCCGACGGGGGGAACACCCCGAACTCACGAGTGATACCAGCTCCGAACACAGTCATAAATCCTTCGGATTCTACCCAACACCTCTACTCGGTCCCAGTCACCTTGAACTTGGAAAACGACAAGGCATACAACTTTAGCTTGACTGCTAATTTCGACAACGACGAGACTAGACAAGTAAGCATCTGCGCCGTAATATATCACTCCCAGCGCACCCCTGTGCCAGACCTAGAAGTCATTCCTATATCCGGGGGGCTGAGAATCAGGATTTCCCCCCACAATCAAACAAACTTCTGCAACGGCCCAGTAACCGCTCTTTCGTCTCCGACAACGCCGGCTCCGACAACGCAGCACTACAAAGTGCGAGTCTATAGTCCTGCATCCACCTGCACAGGCGATTATCCCGACGAGCAGTGCACAGATGTCTACAACCAATGCATCGCAGCGACCACGGGCACCACTAGGCCGTCTGCGGAAGAAGTCGTAGAAACCGGCCTTACGGCTGGAACAAGCTACGAGGTGGAAGTAATCGCAGGCCACGACTGCGATGCCACAGCCAAAACTATCGGTTTTATAATTCCGTCCTCCAACCCAAATAACTACGGCTATCCGTCTGCCCCGATTGTCAAGAGCGCAACCCCTCTCGCAACTAGCGCCGCGCCATCTGCTCCAACTGGAGTATCTGCGACTTTTATGGCAGCCGACCCTTCTGGTGTCAACTACGACCGCTGGAACTTATCATGGGAAGTTGTCCCTGGGTCCATCGGCTATCTTTTCACTTGGCATCACGACTCAGCCGATAGCACCGACGCGACTCGCTATGCCTATATCCCTTCTAACAGAGCCACTCCTTTTTCTGCGCCTGCGCCGATCAATCCATTCAGATGCTCCAAGAGCTCTGCAACATTGAGCTGCATAATGCGTGATGACGGCAATACCAGCACCGATTTCACAGCGACTGTGCAGGCTGTGAGTTCCTCTGGCGTATCCACTGCCACAAGCGTTACAACTGCGCAACCATCGCCATGATACGAAACATCAAATCCCGTAGCAATTCCGAGAGCGGCTACACCATGCAGACGCTCATCATCATAGCCATTCTTGTCTTGGCGGCTACCACTGCCGCCGCCCTGCTTTATGCCATTCTGAGAGACAGCACCGGCCGCATAGCAGGCGGTTCCGAGACATTTGACGGCTTACCCAGCGGGCCGCAGAATCTGCAAGTGGAGTCTGTGCCTTCGGGTTCTGATGTTGTTGTAACCATCTCGTGGGAAGCCCCTAGCTATCTTGGGGAGTTTCCGCCCACTGGATATGACCCTTCCATTAATAAAGACGGTACCCCTGATACAAGCAGTACAAACAGTCGGACCTGCGATGAACCGCTGGAGACCTCAAACGAAAACTTCACCTACGACAACAGATGCCGATTCACTGTCTCATCATTTGACTCCAATGCCGACTACGAACTCCTCTTCACCATAAATCTCGGGTCGGCCGATACCCGCTACTCGCCAGGCGGCCTCACCTTCTATCGTGAGCTGGATCTTTCAACAATGACTGATCCCCCAAGCCAGGTGGAAACATCGAGCCTCCCTGACGCCTTGGCAGTGTCGTGGGAAGCAGTGCCGAATGTTATCTACAGGCTGCATGCGGAATGGAATGGAAACAACTATTATCAGTGCTTCCATTCCAGAGGCGGTCGGATCACCAGAGAGATACCCAACATCAGAGACAGAGCAGTCATTGAAAGCACGACCTTGCCACCAGATAAACAGCAATTAACTGTCATGCTTTCACCAGCTTCCAGCAGTACTCTCACCCTCAATCTAGCCAATTGCTCTGCCGACAGCAATTTCGGCAGAGAAATCTCCTTCACAGGCAGTTTCGGCACACCTTCCCCTCCAGATATAAGGCTGGAAACCGATTTGACTCGCACTGTAACGGTAGGAGCAACCACAGAAATGCTGCCTTCGCTCAAAGCAACCCTTGCCTCATGCCCCACCGACTCCAGCACAACCTTTTTCTGGGAAGTCGCAGGGCAGCCGTTGACGCAAAAAAGCCACACCTCCGACTGCGCTCTAACCACAACCATCTATGAGGATTTTGCTTTAGACACTGAATACGAAGTGTGGGCAGTAGCAGAAAACTCAGTCGGCACGAGCAGTCCATCAGAACGCCAAAGATGGCTTCCGACTCTAGCTACGACTTCTTTGAAGCCCGGCCCGCCCCAAAATATCAATGCTGTCTCCGAAGGCAGTGGGATTCTAGTTTCTTGGGATGCTCCTAGTTTCATTCCTGACGCCGGCATCAGAGGCTATATCTTGAGAACACACGAAAAGTTATCAGGTACTGCCTGTTTTGCGGCCTCCGTCCCTGCTAGCTCCATCGCTACACCTGATGATATCTCCGCCGACACTTCTCAATACCGACTCGATGTTCAAGAAAACCTCGAAACCCATTGCTTCCAGCTGTCAGCCTTCTCCATAGATAGCAGCCAAGCCGAACAAGAGAGCGAAATAGAAAGCTTTGAAGCTGTGTATGTCAACCCGCTATCTATAGGCATAGAGGAGTTTTTGCTCAACTGGCATCCAGACCCACGAGCAGAATACTACACGATCAGCTGGGCACCCTTGACTAGCGACACGACATGCGTGAACGATCCTACTGCCGTCTCCCTTCAGCCTTCAAATTTTCTTTCAGCGACTATCCCATTCAACGGCGAAGGGGCTTTGACATACACCATCCCGGCAATTAGAAATACATACTACCTAGTGAGGTCTGCCGCCACATTAACCGGTGGAGCCACTGTTTCTTGGCAGAGACATATCTGCACCAACCTCTACAATGCCCCTACATTAGCGACACCAACATGGACTGGCACCACCACGGCCGGAACTGCTATAGGCATTCAGTGGACGAAGCCCGATGAGACTGCCGCCAGCTTCTACACAAGCTACGGCCCGCCTTATAGTTATGCTCTGCAGGCTACTCACACCCCTACAGGAGGAACAGCAACAGCCGAATACCGATGCATACCTTTCGGTGATAGCAGCCTTACGGAAAACACAGCCGGTATGGTCTCTATCGAATTCATTGACATGTCTGTTGCCGGTGTCTATGCTTTTAGCCTGACTGTGGTTCCGACAGCAGAATGCAGCAGCGACGCTGATGCTGAATCTATTATTACCTCTCCTCCTGCTGCCACGCCTCCTGTTCGAACGGGATCTAGAACGGTCGCATAGTCACCTTATGGCAGGTCTCAACCGCAGACCGCTCTCCAACCTCAAACTGCCTCGCACAAATTGCTAGAGTGATTGTCAATGAGCACCGCCGCCAAACCGCCAGTCGGCAATGCCGAGATTACGCCAGAGCAGCTTGCCGACATTCAGAAGTTCGTGACGCAGCTTGCCCGCTATCACTCAGGAGAGCTTGACCCTGATGTGTTTCGGATGTATCGGCTCACCAACGGGATATTCGGGCAGCTTCAGGAAGGCGATATTCAGATGGTGCGCATCAAGGTGCCGGCGGGGATTCTGAACGCCGACCAGTTGGAGATGATCGGTTATCTCGCCGAGACCTACTCTCGCGGCTGGGCGCACATCACCACTCGTCTGAATGTGCAGCTCCACTTCGTGAAGCTAGACGATGTGCCCGAGATAATGCGCTGCCTTGCTTCTGTGGGGCTAACCACCAGAGAGGCGGGGGGCGACACGCTGCGCAATGTGAAAGGCTGCCACTTGGCCGGGGCCTGCCCGCACGAAGTGCTAGACATCACCGGCTGGGCGAAGGCCACCTTTCAGCACTTCTTGCGCAATCCCATCGTCCAGCGTCTTCCCCGCAAGTTCAACATCAGCTACTCCGGCTGCGCCACCGACTGCGGCCAAGCTATGTTCAACGACATCGGCATCATCGCCGTCACCCGGCCTGCTGGCGATAGCACTGATGCTAAGCCTGCTGCCGACAACCCTTCTGATGCCAACTCTTCTGCCGATAACACTGCCGAGCGAGGCTTCCGCGTGTATCTGGGCGGCGGCTTAGGCCCCAACCCACACCCTGCTTTAGCATTGGAAGACTTCACCTCACGCGAAGATTTGCTGCCGACCTTGGAAGCCTATGTGCGAGTGTTCGACCACAACGGCAACCGCGACAATCGCTTGCGCGCCCGCTCCAAATGGCTTATAGACACCTTGGGAATTGACGAACTGCGCCGCCGTGTGCTCCATGAACGCCGCTATCTGCTGGCCAGCACCACATGGCCAGGCGGCATCCCCGAAGCGGTGTTGGAGATAGGCGACGAGCCTGCCGGTGCCGGGCCTGAGCCGACGCCGATGTATCAGGGCATTCCTGTTACTCTCCACCACAAGGGGAACGGTGCGGGCAGTCGCGATTCTGGGAATTCTGCGAACGCCTCAAAAAGCCCCGACCGCGCCTACCGACTCTGGTCGGAAACGAATGTAGTGCGAGGCGTGGCCAATGGTACGGTCTCGGCTTATGCCTGGGCGCGGCTCGGCGACATCACCACTCGCCAATTCAGCGGGCTGGCCGCCATCGTTCGCGACTTCCAAGCTGAAGTTCGCGTTACCAATCGTCAAAACCTCGTGCTCCGTGATCTCAAAGAAAGCCAGCTGCCAGATCTGTTCGCAAAGCTTGACGAGATCGGCATGGCTGCCCCCGGCGCAGAGCTGGCGCATGATGTGGTGGCTTGCCCCGGCACCGAAACTTGCGTTCTGGCCGTGACTCAATCTCGCGGCTTGGCTGATGCGATCAGCGTGCGCTTGGAAGAAGAAGGCTTGGGAGAGCTCGGCGGCGTGCTCACCAATATCTCTGGCTGCGCCAACTCCTGCGGTCAGCATCACGCCTTCGACATCGGTCTATTCGGAGCGGAACGCCGCGTGGAGGGCAAGTCGCTGCCGGGCTATCAGCTGATGCTGGGCGGCTATGTGGGCCAAGAGAAAATCCACTTCGCCGAACGCGCCCTGCGTCTGCCAGCCAAGAACGCCCCCGAAGCCGTGGTGCGAGTAGTGCGCCGCTTCGCCGAAGAACGCCGCCCAGGTGAGCCGTTCCGCGAATGGCTGGAACGCTCAGGCGGCCCGAAGGGAGTCGGCGAGACTCTGAAAGACTTGGATAATGTCCCGGCGCCAGAAGAGGCCTCGGATTTTTACGAAGACTTCGGGCTGGTAACACCCTTCTCAAATCTTGAGCAAATTGGTCAGAAATAATTGTTGACAAACTTGACCGATTTTGTCAAGTATCTGCTATAGTGGTATGAGAACGGCAGGCGCAGATGCCTGCAACTAAACAGACACCACCAGATACTCATGACAACGATCACCCTCAACAACACAGAAATCGGCACAATCGGAGACGAGGCCGCTGGCGCAAACGGCACTAGCGCAAGCTCGGCCAATGGCACGAGCGCAAGCTCAGCAAACGGCACAGCCGCTGCTTCTGCAAACGGCGCGGCCGCTGCGCCCCCTGTCTCGCTCGCCGACATCCCGACCGTCCCGATCCCCGAAGCCCAGCAAGCCGACATAGAAAAGTTCGAAGCGCAGCTTGCCCGCTATCGCTCGGGCGAGCTTGATCCCGAAGTCTTCCGCGTCTATCGTCTCACCAACGGCATCTACGGGCAGCGTCAAGGCGGCGAGAACCAGATGGTGCGCGTCAAAATCCCTGCCGGCGTGCTCTCCCCCGCCCAGCTCGACATGCTCGCTCACATCTCCGAGAACTACTCCCGAGGCTGGGGGCACATCACCACCCGCCAAAATGTGCAGTTCCACTTCGTGCAGCTAGACGACATCCCGAAGGTGCTGAGCTGTCTCGCCTCGGTCGGTCTCACCACCCGCGAGGCCTGCGGCGACACCGTTCGCAATGTGCAGGGCTGCCATCTGGCCGGGGCCTGCCCGCACGAGGTGCTTGACATCACCGAATGGGCCAACGCCACCTATCGCCACTTCCTCCACAATCCCATCGCTCAACGCCTGCCCCGCAAGTTCAAGATCAACTTCTCCGGCTGCGCCACCGACTGCGGCCAAGCCATGTTCAACGACATCGGCATCATCGCTGCGACCCGCCCCACAGGCGGCGGCAATGCTCCTGAGCGAGGCTTCCGCGTCTATGTGGCAGGCGGGCTGGGCGCCAACCCGCACCCTGCCATCGCTTTGGAAGACTTCACCACCCGCGAAGAGCTGCTGCCCACATTGGAAGCCTGCGTGCGAGTGTTCGACCACGACGGCAACCGCGACAACAAGCTCCGCGCTCGCATGAAGTGGCTCACCGACACCTTGGGCATAGACGAGTTGCGCCGCCGCATTTTCCGCGAACGCCGCTTTTTGCTGGCCAGCGCATCGTGGCCGGGCGGCATTCCCGAGGAAGTCGCCGAGCGTGGCGACGAACCTGCTGGCTTGAGCAGCGAAGTTGAGGCTACGCCGATGGGTCAGGGCACGCCTGTCAGACTGCGCCGGCCCGGCAACTACGAACGCTGGTCGGATGCCAATGTGGTGCGCGGCGTGGCCAACGGGTCGGTTTCGGCTTACGCTTGGGCGCGCCTCGGCGACATCACCACCGGCCAGTTCCGTGCTCTCGCTGACATCGCCCGTGATTTCCGCGCCGAAGTGCGCATCACCAACCGCCAGAACCTCGTGTTCCGCGATCTCACCGAAGGCCAGCTGCCGCAGCTTTTCGCCAGGCTGGAAGAGATAGACATGGCGCTGCCCGGCGCAGAGCTCGCCCGCGATGTGGTGGCTTGCCCCGGCGCCGACACTTGCAATCTGGCGGTCACGCAGTCTCGCGGCCTCGCAGACGCCATCGGCAACCGCTTGGAAGAAGAAGGCTTGGCCGACCTCGGCGGCGTGCGCACCAACATCTCAGGCTGCCCCAACTCGTGCGGACAGCACCACGCCTTTGACATCGGATTTTTCGGCGCCGAACGGCGAGCGCACGACCAGTCGGCTCCCGGCTATCAGATGCTGCTCGGCGGCTATGTGGGGCAAGAGAAGATCCACTTCGGCAAGCGCGCCCTGCGGCTGCCCGCCAAGAACGCCCCCGAAGCCGTGGTGCGAGTGGTGCGCCGTTTCGCAGACGAGCGTGATGCGGGCGAGCTTTTCCACCAGTGGCTGGATCGCTCAGGCGGAGCTAAAGAAGTAGCCCTGTCGCTCAAAGACCTGGACACTTTCCCTGCCCCCGATGAGGCGCCCGAGTTCTATGTGGACTTCGGCGAAACCGGCCCCTACGAAGTCTTGCTAGGAGATTCAGAATGCGCCACCTAAGAAAGGATACCGACTTGAAGACAAGCGTAATCACCAGCCCCGATACCAGCGTGGACACCGACTTGCTGGGCGACAAGGCGAACGGTAACGGCGGAAGCCCTGCCAGCGGACTAAGCATCGCCAACGGGCTAGCCAACGGCACTGCTAATGGTCTAGGCACCGGCACCGCCAACGGTCTTGCCAACGGCGGGGCGATCGGCAGCATACGCCGCAGCCGAAGCAGTATCGGCATTACCGAGCGCCATTCTTGGAACACCGCCTTCACCGCCGCCGAGCTTGAAGAAATCAACGAAGAGCTTGAGCATCTGGATGCCCTGGAAATCATCAAATGGGGGCTCGGCACCTTCGCTCCGAACATCTGCATAACTTCTTCCATGTCCGACGGCGTGCTAATCCACCTCACCACCCAGCTCTACAAAAACATAGAGGTAGTGTTCATAGACACGGGCTATCACTTCCCCGAAACGATGGAGACGGTAGAGACGATGCGCCGTCATTTCGGATTGAACCTGCGGATAATGAGCGTTCCGCCCCGATCCCCAGGCGAGGAGCATTGGGTGCTAGACCCGAAGAAATGCTGCTCTGCGGTGAAGGTCGGCCAGCTAGACCGCGCCCTGCTCGGAAAATCAGCCTGGATGAGCGGACTGAGGCGAGCCGACTCCCCCACCCGTGCCGAAATGCCTGTGGTGTCGCACGATGTGCGAGGCCTCGTGAAGATCAATCCGATCATCAACTGGTCGAACGAAGATGTAGACAACTACATCGCCGAGCACGACATCCCCTACAACCCGTTGCTGGATCAGGGCTATCCCTCCATCGGCTGCGCCCCATGCACCACCCCAGTAGCTATAGGCGAAGACATCCGCTCAGGCAGGTGGGCAGGCCAAGACCGCTCCGAATGCGGCATGCATATCTAATTGATTCAAGTGCTGGCTGTCTGATAACCCCCCCCCGCCGGCTATCTGGCTATCCAAGCACAAACTGTCTGCCAAAACAAACACTAGCTGGGCAAACTCATCTAGCTAAACTGCTCCTATGCGGCTGACTTTGGCCGAAATAGCCGCGAGTGTCGGGGGGCGAGTTGTCTTGCCAGAGGGGTTTGAACAGCCTCTTGAAAGCTCTGCCGAAAGCGTCACTGCGGAAAGCGTCGCTGCGGACGGCGTCTCAACAGATTCAAGAACTCTGCAGCCCGGTCAGCTTTTCGTGCCCCTGGTAGCCGACCACGATGGGCACGACTTCATCGGGGCGGCCGTGGAAGCTGGTGCTTCAGTCTGCCTTTCGTCTCGCGAACCTGAAGAACTCGTTGCCTCTCGGGGGAGATCGGCTCAAGGGGAAGTGGTTGCTGGTAGTCATAGTCCCATTATCCAAAGGGGTGTGACGAGCATTCCAGTCTCCGCAACTACTTCTTCATTTCCTATCCCCATCGTGGTTGTTCCCGACACCGCCTCTGCTCTCACCGACCTTGCCCATGCTGCCCGTACCCGCTTGGAAAAGACTGCCCGTGTCATCGGCATCACAGGTTCTGTCGGCAAAACCACCACCAAGGATTTCTGTGCCGCCGCTCTGGGCACTACGCTGAGCTGCTGGGCGAGCGAAAAGTCTTTCAACAACGAAATCGGCTTGCCGCTCACTCTTCTGAACGCCCCCGAAAACTGCGAAGTGCTAGTGGCCGAGATGGGTGCTTCCCGCCCCGGCGACATCGCAAGCCTTTGCCAAATCGCTCGCCCGCACTACGGCATCCTCACCGCCATAGCCATCGCCCACACCGAGAGCTTCGGCACCATAGACCAGATTGCCCGCACCAAAGCAGAGTTGCTGGAAGCCCTGCCCGCCGATGGAGTCGCCATCGTGAACCGCGACGACGAGCGAGTGATGGCGCAAGCTGAAAGAGTTTTAGGTGAAGTGCTGACCTTCGGATTGCATCAGGAAGCGGATGTGCGGGCAGAAAATGTATCGGCCGACGAGCAGCTTCACGCCAAATATCTGCTGCGGTCGCCTTGGGGAAGCGAACATGTGCGCCTCGGTGTTGCCGGTCTCCACAATGTCGGCAACTCTTTGGCGGCAGCGGCAGTTGCACTTCATCTCGGCGTGCCTGTGGAGACTGTGGCGGAAGGCTTGTCAGAAGCCGAAATCTCGCCTTGGCGAATGTCGCTCAGCACCTCCCCCAGCGGCGTGCTCGTGCTAAACGACTCCTACAACGCCAACCCCACTTCTATGGAAGCCGCCCTGAAAGCCTTAGCCCAACTCCCCGCCCGCCGCCACTTAGCCGTGCTAGGCACAATGGCAGAATTGGGCGAATATCACGACCCCGAACACCGCCGCATCGCCAAACTAGCCGGCGAACTAGGCGTGAAAGCAATAGCAGTAGCTGAACCAGCCTACGGCTTGGATCTGGTGCCTGATTCTGCTTCAGCCCTAGCAGCCTTAAACAGCTTGGGAGGCGACTCAGCAGGCAACCTAGGCGAAGGCGACGCCGTGCTAGTAAAAGGAAGCAGAGTAGCCGAGCTAGAATTCTTGGCTGACCGCCTGCTTGAAATTTAGGGATTTGATTTCGTTCCACGCAGGATAGTACCATTGCGGCGCGTCCTCGGATAGCCGCCAGCCGATGTTATACCGCGTAGTCGTTGGCTGGCGGTTCCCATATTGCGCCGTAGAAGACGCTTTGCTGGTTGTTGTCGCCTGGGTATTGGTAGGTTTCTAGCGCGTATTTGGTGAACGCTCCGCCTGTGAACAGGTTTATTCCTGTGGTGTCATCAGGGTCTTTTTGGAGGTAGACGAGGTTCATGTCGGAGTGTGCGGTGTCGTCGAACACGATGAGTCGCGGTTTGTCTGTGGCGGTTAGCCGTGGTCGTGCGAAGCAGTGGTCTTCGGTTACGGCTGGAGGATTTGAGGTTGGCCGCAGAACAGTTGTTGTGAGCTGCGCTGCTGACCGCCAGCTATCTTTGGCTATCAGTGCTGGCACGCTTGGCATCTGCCCGGCGGTGTGCGATAGGTATCCGTCTGCTGGCAGCGTGGTGCCGCAGAACACCGGTGGGCTGTCCGCCAGAGATGTTTTGACGGCGAACACTTCTGCTTCGTCGTAGAGCTTGAACCGCTCCGCAGCCGTCTGACCGGCGGCGACTGGGGGCTGGTAGTTGACATAGAAGGAACTCACCGCTTTGGAAGCATCTGTTCCCGATGGACGAGACGGCTGGTATTCGAGTAGCAGTTCTGGTGTGCGTGTTCTGCGTATTTTGCATGTGCGCTGAGCGTCTGTGCGTGCGCTGTAGACGGAGCCTTTGCCGTAGCTGGATGTTTCGTAGTCCAGCCGTGTCGCTTCCACAGAAACCGTGCCGTCGGATGCCACAGCTATAAGGTCGCAGCCCGTGCCGTCCCTAGGCGTGGCGGTAGAAGCCGAAAACGAAGTTGCCGGATCCTCAGCGTAATTCGACCACAACAGAGTGTTCGCAGCATATTTCCAATCGAAATTGTTCCACACAGAACCCGACATGTGCCCTGCTGCCCGCCGGAACGCCGTGTCGTAAGCTGTCGTGTAATCCTCACGATAGTCGACGACAGCATCAGGGCTTCCAGCAGGAACAGTTCCGGCGGCTGCGACTAGAGTCCTGCCAGCCGTTCGCCTGTCGCTATCGGCTGTGGCGGTCAGGTTGCCTCTGTCGGCGTGAGACGGGTAGTAGCTGCCTAGCAGAGAAGCCTTGCCTAGGGTGCGCAGCGTAGCTGCCGCCGAGACCGTCGCGGCCGACGGCAGACTAGACGCAGACGCTGGCGTTCCCCGCACATAGCTGCCAGCGTCAGACACAACCGTGCCGCCCTGCTGGGCGACGAAACCAGGGCACGAAGCCGATGTGCTCTCACCCCTGCCTGCCGCTGCGTATGTAGTGGAGAAAGAACCCGTTCTTGTGGCTGTCCCGTAGCGGCCAGAGACGCTGCCCGACACCGTATAGGAACCGCCAGGGCATGTGTAATACCTAGTAACCACGACCCGTGTCCTGCCAGGGCATCTGTCGGCATCTGTGCAAGTCTCGTCTTGCGGTATGCTCCAACAGCCGCCGCTGTATTCGTGATCCAGACACTCGGTGTAGCGTTCGCTTCGCGACTCCACAGCCGCGATGTCAGGAACGGTGTAAGCGTTTATCGTCGTTGTCGTCGTTATCGCAGCGGGAACGACGAGCCTGGTGCTGTTAACGGCGTTGCGTTCCTCTTTGATACCCGACGCCCCGTTGCCTAGAGCCGATGTCTCGGCGGATTGGAACAGCCGTTTCAGCCGCGATATTTCGTTGTCGTAATGGGAGACGCAGTTGCGGTCAGATGCTGCTTGTATGACATCGGCCCTGTTGGGTCCGGCTGTTCTGTCTGTTGCGGTGTCATAGGCTGTTTTCGCTGCCGTCAAAGCAGCGGACAGAGCAGCGTATCTCGTAGATAGCAGAGCCGCGTAGGTTTCTTTGTTGGCTTCTTGGTCGTTGAACCGCAAGATAGCCAAACCAGAGCCGGACTGCTGCGGCGTTCTGCTGTAGCTGGCTGCGTCTGTCACATATCTGTCGGCCGCTGCTTTGTAATCTGTCAGCCACTGGGCGAAAGCGTCCTCGCGGGCTTCCAGCAAAGCAAGCTCGGCTTCGGCCTCAGCCAGCTTCACAGCACAGGTGTTCTCAGCCACAAGAGACGCGTATCTGTGAGCCATGCCCCGTGTCGCTCCGCGATAGTTGATGTCGCCGTCGGCGTCGTTAGGAGGAACGGCAGTGTCGGTTCTGATCGAGGCGGCGTAAGACGGCGAAGGCGACTGGCTGCGAGCCGCATCACCAGGAGCACTGGCATGGTCTGCTCTGTCCTCGCTGCCGTCAGCGCAGCCGTCCGGGTCGCCGCTGCCAGCCGCAGCATCTCTAGGCGGCGAAGCAGTCAAAGGATGCGGCGAAGTCACATCCAGATCCCAAGCCGTCCGCCCAGCAGCCACAACTAGCGTCCTGTCCGAAGCTGGCACGCCAGGTTCTGCTGCGCTGCCGACTATCCTGTTCTCGTATATCTCCAGGTCGGCGGTAACGCAAGCGTCTGCTGTGAAACTAGCCTGCGTAGGCGGCGGGTTCGGCGGGTCGCATCTAGCAGTATCTGCCAGAGACACTCTCTGCCCCAAAGCTATCGTTCCGCGATCCACTAGCGACTGAACTTCAGCAGCAGTGTATTCCCTGTCGGCTATGCCGTCTTTGTTGCTGTCGCATCTCGGCATCGGAAACCTATAGCCACATTCGTACGCTCTGGCTGAATTCTTGATCAGTTTCGGCGCTGTGGCGGTGTAATAGCAGCCCAGCCTGCCATAGGCAGAAAAAACAGTCCCAGCAGCCATGTTCCTCGCTTGCGGATGCCGCTGCGCTTCAGTTACACCCGTATGATGTTCAGCTTTGAACTTTCGCTCATACCGCAAATCCGAACGACACCAGAACCTATCCGCAGTCCGCCCCACTGCGTGCGATAGACCTGTGAGAGACCTGCCAGTGCTGCGCCCTATCCTCTGATAAGAATCCTCACCTCTGGGATGAAACAAAGACGGACACAAAGCCACAGACTTAGCCTTCGTCAAATGATAGGCAACATTACCCAGCGCGACACGAACATCAGATTCCGTATCACGAGTCGACTCGGGAACCCATACCCCAAAGTCGACCGTCTCCCGCCGTATTTCTCCGTTGCAACCCCTAGCACCTGACGGTAATTCGGTCCATACCCCGCCTACGCATAAGATGCGGTATCTCGGTGGTGTGGAATAATACCCAGGGACAGTGATCGTGGTTACCACAGTTGTCCCATGCCACGAAGACCCAAAGTTCCCAGTGCTGCTCGAACCAGCCGGCACAGTCCATGTAGCAGTGTCAGGTGAGATAGCACGCCGATCCCTTCTATTTTCAGTATGCCCATCCGCACGAGCCAGATAGCTGTTGTCTGAAGTCCCCCCGTAAGACCCCACAAGCGTATAGCCCGAAGCCGCTTTAGCTGTCCAACTGCCGTAGCTCAAATCCGAAACAGACCGCCCTGTCGTGTAAGCTGCCCCGCTCGGCGCGACCACAAGATTGCCGTTCTCGTCCAGCGCATACCCCACACTCGAAGCAACCTGCGCTGCGAGCCTGTTCTGCTGAGCGACAAAAGTATCACAACCAGCGTTGTTGCCCGCCGAACCCGCAGCGACAGACCATCTCACGCTATCGCCTCTGCCAGACGGAACAAGACGAGGAAAATCGTTAACCACGCTATTATCGGTCTGGAAAAAACCGTCAGCCACACTGCTTTGACAAGCAGCCACACCGCTATAGCCGCCATACTTATGAAACGGAATATTGAAACTCTTAGCAGAATAAGTACTACCAATCCGCAAATTATCAGTATCCCAAGCGAACAACGGATCACCACCCCCGCCGCCACCACTAGGATCGGCTGATGCTGAAGATGACAGTACAGCAACGGCTGCTATAGCTGTCGCTGCGCCGAGCAAAGCAAACGCGAAAAATTTTGTAAGCTTAGAAAAGCAAGGTTTCCCCATAACCAAGCTAGTTTAATGTCAAAAACCGCCCCAATTTACAAAACGGCTATTTTCTTCGCTGATTTTTAGCTTCTAGGAAAACCTTGCAGGTCTCCAGCAGAGAAAACACGCTCACCGAAAGAGAACCTGAAAGTGTTTGGTTCTGAAGTGAAATGTTGCTGGCTTTCGTACCCTGCTTGACATCCGATATTGGATTGCGCTCCTAAAAGCTCCGCTCTATATCCTGCTTCGCGCCAATGCAAAAGAATATGCCGTTCACCTAGTGTCGGATGGCAGACAACAACATAAGCAAGATTACCATCTCTTGACATGTCTTTCATATGGTATGTGCCTTGCGACAGCAAACTTTCTTGCGGCTGTAGCCCTGGTGTTAGCAGACCGTACCATACGCTGTTAGCATACTCTGGTATCTCACCTGAAGGTCTTTTCCAAGCAGCACAAAGTATCATTTGCGGTGTTTCGGTTTCGCTTATAAGTTCAGATAGCCGCAAGCTATCATAAGCTGTCTGCACAGCTTGATTGATATAGTAATCCGTGTTGGCTTCCGGGTTTATCCGCTCTCCGCCATGCAACTCCAACAGCCGATCTGTTGTAAAGATAGCATCACCGCTGTAATTTTTGAAAGTCTCATTCCATTCCCGCGTAGGCTTCAACAGATCAGTGAAACTATAACCTGCTGGCGCGCCGCAAACATTCTGCGGAGTGAAACCAAGCTGACCCAGCACATCTTCTATCGCTTGATAAGCGTCCTGTAAAGAAATATCCTGCTGGCAACGCACAGCATCTCCGCCGAAATAAGGATGGCAATACCCTACACGACCCAAGAACAAAGACAAATCAACAAGCTGCCCAGCAGAAGCAGGATTGCTCTCATTCTGCTCTGTATACAGATTAACAGCAGCTAACCCTGGCACATATCTGTCTCTAGGCACGCTATCGGCAAGCGGCAAAGCCACATCGTTTCGCTGTCTCGGACGCAAACCAGCTTGCTCTCTAGCAACCGCAGGAGCAGTATCTGTGCCAAGCAGAACTATAACAGCAGCGTCTTCTGAAGCGAAAATCTGCGGCATAGCTGTCGGAGCGTCTATCTCTTCTATTTCTGCTGCTCGCAGTATCTCTTCAGCTCTGTCTTTCCAACCTTCTTGATAGTAAACAGCTGACGAACTATACCTCTGCGGAGCATTCGCTGGCGACAAAACCACATATCCAGCTTCAGAAAGCTTATCCGTCATCCTGCCAGCAGCACCAGCAACACCGCTTCCGTTCAAAACCTGAACCTGCAAAACCACAGGAGATTCAACAACAGTAGTGGTCGTTGTCGTGGTTGTCGTAGATGTAGTTGTAGTTGTGGTTGAAGATGTCGCTGCGCTAGGAGGTTCAGATGTTTCAGGAACAGAAGAAGTCGAAGTCGTGCTTGTGCTGCTAGTTGTGGTTGTTGTTTCTGCCGCAGGTGCTGGCGGCAAACCTTGCGCTTCCACAACATAGCGTGTGCCAACACTATCAGATATATCGCCGCTAGCCGACACATAAACACTCGGCAGCACATCACCGCTATCATCATCCTGGAAAAACCAGAAACTCACAAGCTCTTCCACCACAGAAACAGCATCGCCCACATCCGCATCCAACAAATCCAGCGAAACCTCGCCAGGAAGACCGCCAAACCAAGCCACCACAGGCGAGTTATCACCAGAAACCGCAACAGTGCCAGAACCATTAGCTGCTGTGAACGGCACGACTAGCGAAGTTTCTTCTTCGACATTGCCCGATGGCGCAGATGTCGTTGTAGCAGTTTCAGACAGCACAGCAGCCGCAGTGTCCGATATAGTTTCAGGTGCGGATGTTGATGTGCCAGATTCGCTGTCGCTGCCCGAAGAGCAGCTAGCTGCAATCAAAACAACCGTTAACGCTGCGGAGGATAAAAATTTTGCGGTTTTCATAGCTGAACCTCTACTGCCGAGATACTATAAAAGTAGTTATAGACAAAAAACCGCGAACATCGAACACGCTCAGCAGCAGAGGTTTAGAATTTTAGCGAATATGCGTAGTGACGGTCAGTTAGCGGCTCGCCTACACCCCTGCGGGCTCGTCCGCAGATTTGATGGCCGCGCCTTTAGCGAAGTCGGTCTTGATGAATACCAGCAGGGCATCAAGGTTACCCTTGATTTCGCCCTGTCCTTCCGCCAGTTGAACTATCTTGTCGCCGTTTGACTTCACTTCTGCTTTGACTTCGTCGACCTTCTCGGCTAGGTGATCGTGGTCTTTGCGAAGGTCGGCAATGTCCTGCTTTCCCCGACCACGAGCTTCAATCGCCGCAATAAGCACCGCAGCGGTAGGGACCGCGATTGCGAGAATGATTTGCCAGCCCATTATGTCTTGCCCTTTCTGTCGACGGTTGGGTGTCTGTTCTGTGAGAGTCTGCGCTATATCCGTATCGGTTAGTATATCAGGGTTTCTGTTCGCGGCTCGCATTTTCCGCTTTTCGCTGAAGAAAACCGTCTGTACCGCTGGAACCCTTGCTTTGTAAGGGATCACAGCGAACTTGGTAATTTTTGCGTATAAATCCCAAATTTCTGCTAGCGTGTATTTCTCTAGGGACCGTTAGCTCAGTCGGCCAGAGCGCTCGCCTCACACGCGAGAGGTCACTGGTTCAAGTCCAGTACGGTCCACTAGCGATCTCGCCCTTCTTGGGCACAATCTCTCCCGTCTCGTTGTCTCACCTCTTCCTGCTGGCTGTTCGCTCAGCCCTGCTGCTAGCTCAGCGATCTCGCCACTATCTCGGCGTGCTCTTCGGGGGAAGTGAGCGTCATGTCCAGCACCCAAGCTCGCTTCAGGTAGAGGTGGGCGTCCATCTCCCATGTGTATCCCATGCCGCCGTGTATCTGCACGCAGTTGCGACCGCACAGGTTCGCCGCTTCGGATGCCATAAGCCTCGCCACCGACACAGCCCGCTCCGCATCGCCGAAGGAGGGATCGTCTAGCAGGGCACCAGCGAAATAGACTGCCGCTCGTGCCACCTCCACCGAGGTCAGCATGTCGGAGCAGAGGTGCTTCACTGCTTGGAACTGGCCGATGGGTTTGTCAAACTGCTTTCGCTCTTGGGCATAGGTAACCGCCGAGGCAGTCGCTCCAGCGGCGATTCCCAGTTGTTGTGCTGCTACTAATGCGGCCCCCCGCATTCGCCACAAAGCAGCAGGTGCTGTTGCTTTCTGCTCGCTTGAGCTTTCAGCGTCAGTGGTCCCAGCGGCATACTCCGCACGCCTGCCAAGTTTGCGGGTGGCAGCCTCGTTTGAGCTTTCTGCGTCAGCAGCCCCTGTTGCTCCTGCGATGTCGCCAATTTGTGTTGCTCTTTCAAGCAATTCGCCAAACATTGCTTCGTCTAAACGCAATACAGGTGTGAGCGGGTCTAGCGGATCTGCATTTTCGTCTTCGCTGCTGTCTAGGGCTTCACCTCTGTCTGGACCGTTGCCATTTTTTCCTGCCAAATTTTCTTGCCCGTTACCAGCCGATTCCAGCGACCAGCTCGCAATCCGCACCGTCTCGCCCTCTATCACTGCCAAGGTGTCGGCGAAGTCGGGGTGCTCCACCATCACGGGGCGGGCTGCTGCGTCAAGCATCGTGACGACCGCTTCCCCGCTGGCTGCCTCTGGCAGATGCTGCGCTGCCAGAAATGTTGCCGCAAGCGGGCCGGGCACAAGACTGCGGCCCAACTCTTCAAACACCACCATCGCTTCCACCCAGCCTAAGCCGGCTCCGCCTTGCTCCTCTGGCACGCACAATCCGAAAACTCCCATCTCGGCTAGCTCTTGCCAAAGCTGGCGCGTCGGGCCGCCTGCTTCGGCTAGCCCGTGAAGAGTTTCGCTGCTGCAACGGCTCTCGCCGAATGCTCGCACTGCCTCTTGCAAAGCGACTTGGTCTTGCGACAATTCAAAATCCATTTCGGCTTCTGCTTTCTTCTAGTCTTCTTTTTCCTTCAAACATCTTTCTCTTCCACCTCCACTCGCAAAATTCCTTCCGCTCTCTCCCCCAACAACTTTCCCCATACGCTCCGTTCTCCCAATCCAAAACGTTCCCAAAACCACTCCGCTCACCACTGCCACTACCTTTCTTTCGGCAGCCCCAGAATCCGCTCGCCTATGATGTTGCGCTGGATCTGGCTTGTGCCTGCCGCTATAGACAGCGACAAGGTGTAAAGACGCTGGGCGGTGAAATCGCCGCCTGTAGGGTCGTCATCGCCACGCATTTCCAGACCGGCTCTGCCTTCCAATTGCGCTGCCAGCTCGCAGAGCTTCGTCTTTGCCGATGAGAACGCCAGCTTGAACACCGAGCCGCCCGGCCCCGGCACGCCCGTGCGCTGGGCTTGGCTCACATTGCGCAGAGTCAGTGCCCAGAGTGCGTCGAGGTGGGCGGCGAGGCGGCCGATTTCTTTGCGGAGCGAGGCGTCTTCCCATGCGGTGGCTGAGCCTCTGGTGATTTTCTTGGCAAGCTCGGCTAGCTCGGCGGTCTGTTCCATGGCGGTTAGCTGCTCGCTGATGAAAGCTGTGCCTCGCTCAAAGCTGAAGGTGACCATCGCCACTCGCCAGCCGTCATTTTCAGGGCCGATCCTGTTGGCTACGGGCACGCGCACCTCGTCAAAGAACACTTCGCAGAACTCTTCTGAACCTACGATGGTGCGGATCGGGCGGACGGTGATGCCAGCGATGTCCATCGGGCAGGTGAGCCAGGTGATGCCTCTGTGCTTGGGAGATTCGGTGTCGGTGCGCACCAGCAGTTCGCAGAAATCGGCGGCGTGGCCGAAGGATGTCCAGATTTTTTGACCGCTCACCACATAGTCGTCGCCGTCACGGATGGCACGGGTTTGAATCGAGGCGAGGTCGGAGCCTGCGTTCGGCTCGGAAAAACCTTGGCACCAGACTTCTTCGCCCCGCAGGATCGGCGGCAGATAGCGTTGCTTCTGCTCGTCTGTGGCTTCTACTATGAGCGTGGGGCCGGCGTGGAGCAGCCCTACGAAGTTCATGCCCACATAGGGCGCGCCGAGCTTGGTGGTCTCTTCTAGGAAGATGAGGTGCTCGGTGGGGGTGGCTCCTCGCCCGCCGTATTCCTTCGGCCAGTTGATGCCCGCGTAGCCTGCTTCATACAGCATTTTCTGCCAAGCGCAGTCGTAAGCTCGGCGAGCTTGCCAGTCGTGGCGGTCGGGGGGCGGATCGATGGACGGCAGAACGCTCTGAAGCCACTCCACGAGTTCGTCACGGAATGCAGCCTCGTCTGCTGTGTATCGCAGCTCCACAGGTTCAGGCTACTTTCGGATTGCCTGCGAACAGAGCTAAGAAGCTATCCACTAGCGCATCAATCTCTTCCAAGCTGGACATGAAAATCGGCTGATCGCCTGCGCCCGGGTCGCCGATTTCCTCCCACCGCTCAAGCTGCACTTCGGCTAGGCGCATTTCTGCTATTCGGGATTGCAATGCCTCTCGCAAACTCTCGCTCACTCGCGAACCTTCAATATCGCCTTCTCCCTTCACGCCCAAACCATCTCTCACGCCACTCCCTCCAATCTCCGCATCCCCGCTCTTCTCCTCCTCCCCTCTCACCCCCACTTTTCCCAGATCCCGCACCAGTCTTTTGAAAGTGGCGGTCTTATAGGCGACCTCGGGGTGGTTGCGCCTCACATATTGCACATGGTCGGTCGCCATGGCGATGATCAAGTCGACCTCGTCGGCGTTGTAGGGGTTCAATTGCCTGCTGCGATGCGCGCGGTCTTCCAAGCCGATGGATGCCAGAGCCTTGCGGGTGTAGTTGCCCATCGGACAATTCTCAATGGCGTGCGTGCCAGCCCCCGACAACTCGAACAAGTCGCTGCGACTTTGCGTAATGACTTTCGCCATAACCGACCTAGCCGCGTTCCCCGTGCAGAGGAACATCAGCTTCGGTTTTGCTTCGTCAGCCTCTGCTGCCACTTCGCCTTCCTCTCTGAGAATCTTGCCCTAGTGGAATGCCTATCACACCCATCTGGATAATGGAGTTATGAACAAACAACCTTGCTCCCCTCCTAGAAATTCTCTCTGCTTCCTCAGCTATGCGCCGCTTCGTCAACGGGCACCACCTCGGCTGTGACCCGTTCGGGCGTGTGTTCGGGCAGGAACCAGCGGAACCAAATTCGTCCGTGCGGGCGGCCTTGGGTGCAGATCCAGTTAGGCACTCCCGGGTCTTTGTGCGAGACGATTATCCGCCAGTTGCCGTCATCGTCCGACTGGATCCGTGAGCCGTTGGCTGTTACATACGGGTCGTAGTCGTAGTTGTAGGTGTGGAGGAACTGGTTCCACAGGCATACATTCCAGAAAGCGCACTCTGGGGTAACGCCTTTGAGCACCAAGGCTTCGTCTTCTTCCAGCTTGTAGGAACCCATCGCATACGCAGCATCGCCGGCGGCCCAGCCGAAGGTAACCTTCTGCACTGGATACGGATCGTCAATGTGGTTGAGTTCGCCGAGCGCGATAGGCACCATTTTCGCCTGATCCCTCACCCATGTCGTGGCAGCTTTGAAACGGCGAGCCATTTCTTCGTCTGTCATCTCATAGGGCGGGGCCGGGTCTAAGCACTCAATATCCCAGTGGGCTTTTTGCCCGTTCACAGGGTCGTTCATGTAATCGCGGGTGATGGCCACCACAGCGTCATCCTCCAGCTTGATGAAGTTGCCGTCGTGATCATCGGGGCTCAGAATCATGGTGTATTTGCCGTCAGGGTCTTGGATCATCTCTGTGGTGTTGAGCAGTCCGACAAGACGCTCGGAATAACGCCCGTCATCGGGGCCGCCATACACCGTGAGCGAAAGATATACCGCATCTCCCGGGTCGACCGTGACCTTATAAGTGCGGCTGGGATCTAGCGGTGCCATGAAATAGAAGGCGTCGCTGTTGTCGCCGCCCCATTTCTTGTAGGGGCCGACGATTTCCACGAAACGCGGCTTGTATTTGTCGCCCCACACATACACCTCCATCGCCACCTGCGTGATGGAGAAAATCCATCTGTAGCCGTCCAGCACATCGGCAGGATGCGATAACGCTTTTTCGCCCTCCAAGAACAGCTTGTCTAATCCATTCATGGTGTCAAGCAGTTCGTGGGCTGCTGCTGTGGTTTTGTATTCTGACATGATTGTGCCTTTCAGGTGCTGATGGGGGTTATTGATTTAGGATGCTGATTGGCTTATGCGAGTGCTGGCGGGCGGTGCTGGCAGGTCGTGTCTTGGAGTGCCATTTGGCTGTTTCTGTATCTGAGGTTAGTTCGGCGTGAACTCCACCTCTATGGAATCGTATGCCCTTGTGAAAACTGCGGGGAGTATATGCGGTTCGGGCGCGCCTTCGGCGAGGCGCATGTCGGGAATGCGGCGCAGCAGCTCTTCGAACATGACGCGTAGTTCTATGCGGGCGAGGCTGGCACCGAGGCAGAAGTGCGTACCGAAGCCGAATGCCACATGGTTATTGTGCTCGCGCTTCACATCAAAGGTGTCGGGGTCGGGGAACACTCTCTCATCACGATTAGCCGAAGCATACATAAGTAGTATCTCATCGCCTTCGCGGATCTGCTGCGAGTGGAGTTCGTGGTCGCGGGTGGCCGTGCGGCGCATGTTCAAAATCGGCGACACCCAGCGAATGAACTCTTCCACGCCGGTTTCGCCCAGAATAGATGGATTTTCTTGCAGAATGCGCCGCTGGTCGGGATGGCGGATCAGCTCGTAGCAGATCGCTCCGATGACGGTTCTCGTGGTTTCGGCTCCGCCGTCAAGCAACAAGAGAGCCTCATGCACGATTTCGTCATCGCTCATCGGTTCGCCGTCCAATTCTGCGTGCACCCATATTGAGAACAGATCGTCTTGCGGGTCGTCTCTACGAAGCTCCATGATCTCCATGCATGCTTCGGCGAACCAGAGTATCTGCTCTGTCGATTGGCCGTCTAGCGGGCGGTCGCTTCCGTCCAGCGGATACTGCCCGGCTTCGTGCATGGTGATTTCCGACACCTTTTTGCAGCCTTCCCAATACTCTTCGGGGAAGCCGAGCTTGGCGGAGATCATGTTGGCGGGCAGCGGGGCGGCGAGGTCGTTCACCACTTCGCAGCGGCCTTGCGGCGCGACCTTGTCTATGAGCTTCGTCACATGAGAACGGATTTCGTCTTCAAGCTGCTTCACCGCACGGGGCGTGAATTGGCGAGCCACCAAACGGCGTTGCGACTGGTGGTCGGGGTCGTCTTTGTTGATCATGGATTCGCCCGACTGAATGCGCGGGCGCGATCCCGATGCCGAGGAATACAGCTCGGCGTTCTTTTCTATGGCGATGATGTCTTCGTAGCGTGAGACTCCCCAGATTTTCTGGGTGGCATCCCAGTAGCAGGGGGCATCGTTGCGAAGGTATTCGTAGATCGACCAAGGGTCATCCACATAGATGCGCCCGTCAAGCAGGTTCAGAGCGCCGGTGGCGACCGCGCTGTGGATGCCGTTTGTGGTTTCCATGAGATCAGGCGTAGCCGTATGAGGTGGTGAATTCGCAGCCGGGCAAGCCGGGCGTGATGAGACCGGCACGCCAGCCGCCGTCTACCGACAGCTCTGCGCCCGTCACATAGGAGGCTTCATCGCTCGCCAAGAACAGCGCGGCGTGGGCGATCTCTTCTGGTTCGCCGATGCGGTTGATGGCGTGGAACTGATACGGCTCTTTTTCGGCGGCGGGGTCGCCCATGGGGTTGCCCATAATGGTATTGACTCCGCCGGGATGGATTGAATTGACCCTGATGCCGAAGCGTCCCCACTCAATGGCGGCAGTTTTCGTCATGCCTCGGATGGCGAACTTTGAAGCCGAATACGAGATGAGTCCGTTCTTGGACTGCAGCCCGTCCACCGAGGAGATGTTGACGATGGAGCCGCCGCCTGACATTTTCATCTGCTCGAACACGGCTTTCATTCCCAAGAAGGTGCCGATCTGATTGACTGAGATGACTTTCATGTAGTCGTCCAGCGATGTGTCTTCTATGGCGGAGGGAATGAGGATGGCGGCGTTGTTCACCAGCACCGTTGCTCCGCCGAGGCCGGCTGCGACTTCGGCGGTGTTCGCCCAGTCGCTTTCCGAACTGACATCCAGATGGACGAATGCGGCGGCATCGCCGATGTCGTCTGCTACTGCTTGGCCGGGATCGTCGAGCACATCGGCCACGACGACCTTCGCTCCTTCTCGTGCGAAGATGCGAGCTTCTGCTTCGCCTTGGCCTCGGGCCGCTCCTGTGATGATGGCGACTTTGCCTTCTAGCCTTCCTGACATGATTTTCCCTTTCTTGGGTTTGTTCTGCGAATTTCAGTTAATTCAAGATAGTAGCGGTTATGGCGGGGCGCGTGTCGGCGAAGTGCGTCGGCGAAAACTTACTCGGCAGTTGTGCAGCACCTGTGCGCGATACTGCTTGGGAGAGCAGAATGCCGAGATGCAGCAAAATGCTGACTCATGGCAAGCCTGCTCGGACAAGTCAAACCCCGAACAAAAAGGAGATAATCATGTCGCTTATCGGAGGCAACATCGCAGAGATGGAAACTGTGGCCGGACGTTTCGCCCTCACAGGCGAGGACACTCTGGCTCGTGGCAGCGAGGTGTCGGCTTTCGCCCGCAGCCAGCAGGCCGAGTACGACAACTTGGCGCACTCGCTCGTCAATCACATCAATGCCAAGGCTGCGGAATGTCGCAGTCAGGCGCAGGCCATGCGCTCGGTCTTCGCTTCTACCAACTGGCAGGGCAACTCCCGCGTGGTCGTGGAGAACGCCGAAGCCAACTTGAATGTCAACCTGAACCGCATCTTGGACAACGCCCAAGCCACCGCTCAGGATTTCAAGGTCAAGCTCGCCGAGTTCGTGGCCGGCTACGAGCAGCAAGTCATCTCCGGGCAGTTCATGTCGGCGATGTCGCAGCTGAAGTCGACCTACGAGCAGCTGGCTCACGCCACTCGTCAAGTCGCTGCTGGTTTTGAGGCGGCAGACAGGTCGGTTTCGCTGGGCTAGGTGCGGAGGCAGCTTTTCGGGGCTATTCGTCTTCGCAGCCAGCCTGCTTTATTGGAAGGCCAAATCAAAGTAGCCTGAAAGAAGTATGCAAGAGAGCTTTGATGCCGCTGACAGCCTTGATGCTGCTGCCGTCCGTCATGTCGCTACTGGTCGCATTCCCACTCGCTTCGGAGAATTCGCGGCTCATATCTTCACGGCTGAGGCTGGAGAAGGCCGAGAGCACCTAGCTTGCGTGCTGGGCGAAATAAAAGACAGCGAGCCGGTGCTGGTGCGCGTCCATTCCGAATGCATCACAGGCGATGTGCTCGGGTCGCAGCGGTGCGACTGCGGGGCGCAGCTGGAAATGGCTATGGAAATCATCGGCACTGCTGGCAGCGGGGTGCTGCTTTATCTGCGCGACCACGAGGGCAGAGGCATCGGCTTGGAGCACAAGCTGCGAGCTTATGAGATGCAAGACGCGGGGAGCGACACGGTTGAAGCAAACCTGCATCAAGGCTTGCCTGCCGACGCTCGCAGCTACGCTATCTCGGCACAAATGCTGGATTATCTCGGCGTTCGCAAGGTGCGGCTGCTGACCAACAATCCCGTGAAGCTGCGAGATCTCGCCAGCTTGGGGATTGAAGTAACCGAGCGTGTGCCGCTGCTGACGCTGCCATCTGAAGAAAATATCCGCTATCTCCGCGCCAAGCGAGACAAGCTCGGGCATCTGCTGGAGAATCTGGAGGTCGCGTCTTCGCTAGACGACTCTCTGGATAACTCTTTAGGCGAGTCCGTGATGTCTCTTGGAAAATCTGACTCACTTTTGCAGAGCTCTGAATCACTTTCGGACACACCCGAATCCGAGTCGCATCCCTTCCCGGCGACTACGCATGTCGCTCCAGTCTCCTGAAAATGAGGGCTACCAACCCGTAGACCCCGCCGACCTGCAGCTCGCTCCCGACAAACCTCTCGGTTATGCGTGGGCTCTGCTGGCTATCGTGCTGCTGGGGCTGCTGGCGCACGGTTCCACTCTCACGATCATCGGGGCTTCGCTGCGTGTTATCGCCGAAGACATGGACGCTTCGGTGTCGCTGCTGGGCTGGGCTTTGACTGGGGCGTTCTTGGCGCAAGCAATCGGAGCCACCATCGCCGGCAAGCTCGGCGACCTCTACGGACATCGGCAAATCTATCTAGCTGGCAGCGTGATTTTCGTAGCCGGGATTTTCGCCAGCGGACTGGCTTGGGATCCGCTTAGTCTCATCGGCTTTCGCATCATGGCTGGGCTAGGCGGCTCAATGATGACGCCCACTGGCATGGCCATGATCATGATTGCCTTTCCGCCTTACGCCCGCCCTCGCGCGCTCGGCTGGTTTCACGCTGTCGCCACTGGCGGGCCTGCCATCGGCTTGGCAGTGGGCGGGTCTATCGTGGATCTGCTGGGGTGGCGGGCGGTGTTCTTTCTCTATGGGCCGTTCGCTCTGGCTGGCGGCGTGCTGGCCTATAAGGTTTTCCGTCCGACTCCGAGACAGCACGGCGTGTCGGTGGATTACTTCGGAGCCGTTTTGCTGGCAGTGATTGCCTCCAGCCTTCTGCTGATGATAGACCGAGGGGCTGCTCTGGGTTTCAGCCATCCGTTTGTGATTGCGATGTTTATGGTGTTTCCGGTCGGGCTGATGGTTTTCTTGCGGGCACAGAGCCAGAACGCGATGCCTCTGGTGCCGCTTGAATATTTCCGTCTCCGCAACTATTCGGGGCCGGCGGTCACGATGGTCGTGGCCAACTTCGTCTATATGGGAGGGTTCGCCATCACGCCGTTGCTGCTGCAAGACCACTTCGGATTTCAACTTGCTGTGGTGACTTTGCTGCTTTTGGCACGGCCGCTGACTTTCAGTCTGGCTTCGCCGTTCGGCGGGATGATGGCGCAACGGGCCGGCGAAAGCTCAGCGGCTGTGCTCGGATCGCTTTTTATGCTGCTTTCAATGTTGATCTTCGCTCTCAGCCCGCACATAGACATGTTCTTCACAGTCATTATCGCTTTGGTGCTGTCGGGAGCGTGTTTCGGGATGGTCATGCCGTCAATGCAAATAGTGGTGGCCAACACCATCCCAGAGCGAGATCTCGGAGTGGCGATGGGGGTGATTCAGACTTTGTCTAGCTTGGCTGTGGCCGCTGGAATCCAGACGATGCTAGTCGTAGTGGGCGAAGCTCGGAATCCCGGTGCTTTCACCTCGGCTTTTTTGCTGGGCGGGGTTCTCAGTCTTGTCGGCATTGCCTCATCTAGCATGATCCGTTCTACTATGCGCAATCGTAAAATTGTCATCCCGCCGCCTGAATAGCAGCTTGTTAGAATAGCTGCTCGTCTAACAGCCGCTCCCCGAATAGCTGCTCTCAGGTCAGCAGTCGCTGTCAGCTCAGCAGCTCGGGGTGGTAGTGCTCCACCATTCGGCGCATTCCGTCTTTCCAGTGGATTTCGGTCTCGCCGATCAGGGAGTGCATGAGTTCATTGTTGGTGGTGACGCTTTCTAGCACATCGGGAATGTGTTCAAAGCGGGCTTCTTTGCCGATGAGCTCTCCCATGTATCCGCACCACTCTTCTATGCTCACTGCGTCTTTGCCGGCCCAGTTGAGAGTTACGGCTGGCACCGAGGCCGCATCAAGCAGGGCGGGGATTTGGCGCAAGATGTCGTCATCGTGGATGGGGTTGTAGACAGACGGGCTGTTGGAATGCACATGGACTGGGCCGTCGGCGAGCATCATCTCCAGGTGCATGAGCGGCCAGCCGCCGCTGTGTCCGTAAGGCACATTGAGACGGGCGATGACTGTGGGGAGGTTGAGCGTGCGAGCCATCAGCCGGGCCGTGCTTTCGCTGGCGATCTTGCAGATGCTGTAGGTCGGCATGAAGGCTTCCATAACGGGCACTCTGTGACTGTCGCCGAGGGGGTCGCTCTCGTGGAATTCGTGATGGCCGTTGGGCTGATACACCGCCGTTGAAGAGCAGTGCAAGAAGGCTTTGGCTTGTCTGCAGTGCTCCATCAGCAGCCCCGTGCCTTCAGCATTGTCGCGCAGGTCGTCCTCAAAGCTGGTCGTCTTGGCAACGGCGAAGTGCAGCACATAATCGGGGTCGTGAGGCACATCGGCGAACTCCCCGCCCCCAAGGTCTGCCACCACGCAGTTGACCCCTGCCGCCTCAAGCTCGCCTTTCAACGAAGGGTTTGAAAACCGAGCAAGCCCGATCACCTCATTGTCAGCAGCCAGCGCCTCAGCAACAGGCTTGCCAACCTGCCCCGTCAGCCCCGTGATAACAATCGTCCTATCCCTCAACATGATTCGCCTCCTAGTCTGAGTGAGTTTGCCCGATCCTTCCAAGCTAGATGCTAGTGCCTTCAAGCAAAATGCTAACCAACCTTAACTCACCTTGCCACCGCCATCAGCAATCGCCAACTCTATACCCCTCCGGCTCCGCAACTCCCCTCCCCACTTGCTAGAATCACTATCACCCGCGGGTGTAGTTCAATGGCAGAACCTCAGCTTCCCAAGCTGATGGCGGGGGTTCGATTCCCCTCACCCGCTCTCCACTACCCTCCCCCTGTCTCTCACTCCCCCAGCATTCCGTTACCCCCGCTGCTACCAACACTTACTCCGCAGCTGCCGACACCCTTTCTCAAACTGAGTTTTGCAAACTTTGCTGCTGCGGAAGTTGAAACAACCTCACAGCTCGACCGTATGTCGTGAGTTGCGGGTGAAGCGATGAAGTTTCACCGATTTCGCTAGTCAAAATTTGCATGACAGATTCGGCATGGAGACGAAACTTCATCTCTCGGTAGTGGGTGTCGCTGTCGGTTCTTACTTCAATCTCACCGATGTTATGCTTGAGGAGCGAAGAACGAAAAGTCACCTTCTGGGCATCCGTCTCCCCTTCTCGCCTCGCCTTTGAGTTTTGAAGTGTTACATCAGTAGCCAAAGCATCAACCACATCGTCCTTGTGGAAAATGTGAAAATGTTTGCTGGCAGCCTGGGTTTTGGCAGGCCCTGGGAAAATGCTCAAATACTGGGCATTGCCGCCATCAAACAGAGCTTTGTCCAAAAACGCTCTGAAAATCCTCGGATCCTGCAGTTCCGCCAAAAGTTTCCGCATTTCTAGCTGCAGCTTCTGCTTTGCCGAAACTTTGTCTGCCAGATAATTAGCTCTGTTGGGCGGAAAAGCGTCAAGGCAATCAATCATGATGTCAGCAACCCGCCCCAAACCTTGGAAGATGGCATCTGTCCTCAGCCTTTGCCTGCCATACAAAAATATCTGCCACCATGTGCCAGCCTTCACCGAGTGGGAGCGGTGCTGGCGGTCTATCACATCTTTCTTGTCAGTATGTGACCCTTGTTGCACAGATCCGCCAATCAGGGTCGCAAAATCCACCTCATTCCGATGCCCTGCAGTCTTGACCTCGCTCGCATGGGCTGAACTCATCGCTCGGCGCTTAGCCATCAGACATCCAAAATCAGAAGTTCGTGGGATTTCTTGACATGGTGATGGGTGCCGTTTTCAATTCTGTTCTTGCCTATTCGTGTCTCGCCTTGTCCGAGCGTGTATTGCCACTCAACTTCGACTATCTGGAAGTCCGCATACCATTCGCGAATCGCCTCGCAGTCGTTGTATGACAGAATGAACCCGCCTTCGTGCTCGTGCAACAGATCTCGGAGAGTGGCATGGTCGAAACCCTTGTGGTGAACTGGGAAATTCCTCTGCGGATAGATGCCTCGGAACATACGACTGTCGCCGTCAAGGTAGTAGGGCGGGTCGCAATAGAGGAAGTTGCCCCTATGGCGAGGAATGGTCTGTTCAAACGACCCGTGTCCCACTTTCAGCCCTGGGCATCTAAAGCCTCGCACCTTGTCTACCAATCGGTAGAACCGCTCCAAGTCTTCGTAGATTCCCGACATCCATCCCAGAAAGCCTGGGCCGTAGCTCAAGTTGTGGTTGAACCAGTAGTGCGCCGCCAATTCCAAGCGGTCCGCAATCGGCTGCTCCCCCGTCCAGTGCCCTTTCAGACGCTCTTTCACATTGGCGTAGGTTCGCTTGCTTGGCGACCATTGTTCTATGCGGTCGGCTAGCTTGATCGGCGATCTCAGTTGAACCTTCCAATAGTTGGTGAGGATGTCGAAGATGTCGTAACCCTGCACTGAGATCCCCAGTTCTTTGGCGCAAGCTATTTCAACAGACCCGCCCCCGATGAACGGCGACATCATGTGAGTCACCCCGTCTGGCAGATATTCCAGCACATAGCCCACAGCCAAGCTCTTGCCACCTGCGTAGCGGAGAGGCAGACCGTTGTAGCGGCTATAGCGATAGCGTCCGTTGCTCCTGAGAGCCTCAAGAAACTCATCTCTGTCAGATAGAGGCGAGGAATCAACCCGAGGCGAAACTCTTGTCTCCAGCTTCGTCATACGAAATACCCTTCCCTAGCTTCTCTATTGCCTTCAGATGCGACTGCCCTGTGATCAGTTTCTCAGATGGGGGTATTCAGATGCGCCAAATGCCGCGACCTAGTCCAACTCGCTCATCCATCCCAGTTTGACACAACCGCAAACCGCAAAAGCGAAGCTGGCCTAGATTGCAAACGCAGGCAACTGGCGCAGGTTAACTTCCTGCGCCAGACCCAGCTACCGAAGACACGCCAGCGGGGGCGTCTTCAAGCTCGTCTGCTTCGCCGAACTCTGCTGTCGGGTCGCCTTCCCCTGCGCCAGTATCCCCTGCTCCCTCCGGCTTCGGGAACACGATATCCATGATCTGTGCTTTGATCACGGCGGCGAGCTCGGGGTTCTCCTGCAGATGCAGCTTGGAGTTTTCTTTCCCCTGCCCCAGCTTTTCGCCTTCAAAGGTGTACCAAGCTCCCGACTTGTTGACCACGCCGTGTTCCACGCCCACATCCAGCAGCGACCCCTCCAAGCTGATGCCCTGGGAATACATGATGTCGAACTCAGCCAAGCGGAAAGGCGGAGCGCACTTGTTCTTGGCCACCTTCGCCCGTGTGCGATTACCGACCATCTCTGTGCCGCTCTTGATGGCTTCAATGCGGCGGATGTCCAAGCGCACGGAAGAGTAGAACTTCAACGCCCGCCCGCCAGGGGTGGTCTCGGGCGAGCCGAACATCACGCCCACTTTCTCGCGCAGCTGGTTGATGAACACGCAAGTCGTGCGCGACTTGTTCAAGTTGGCAGTGAGCTTGCGCATCGCCTGCGACATTAGCCGCGCCTGCAGCCCCACATGCGAGTCGCCCATCTCGCCCTCCAGCTCGGCTCTCGGCGTCAAAGCCGCAACCGAGTCGACCACGATCACATCAATCGCCCCAGAGCGAATGAGCTGGTCGGCGATGTCCAACGCCTGCTCGCCAGTGTCGGGCTGCGAGATGAGAAGGTTGTCTATGTCCACGCCGATGGCGGCCGCATACACAGGGTCCATAGCGTGCTCGGCGTCAATGAAAGCGCACACGCCGCCCGCTTTCTGCGCCTCTGCCACGATGTGGAGAGCCAAAGTCGTCTTCCCCGAAGACTCAGGGCCGTAGATCTCGGTCACCCGACCTCGTGGCACCCCGCCGATGCCCAGAGCGATGTCAAGAGCCAGCGCACCCGTGGGGATCGACTCCATCCGCATCGTCGCCCGTTCGCTCATCTTCATGATGGCGCCGAGGCCGTGTCGCTTCTGTATCTGCTGGAGCGTCATGTCGAGCGTCTTGTCGCGCTCGGCGGTGTCGCGCTGGCTCGCTTCGCTTTCGGCCGTGCTGCCCTGGCTGCTGCCCGTGCTGCCTTGGCTTGCGCCCGCTCGCCCGCCCCTCCTGTCGGCTGGTCGGCTGCCGTTCTGATGCTCTGTCATGGTTGCTCCTTTCGGTGGTGCGCCTTTGGCTGCGCCTCTGGTGCTTCTTGTGTCTTTGCCGTTTGCGCTCGGGGCTGCTTCCGCTGCCGTCCGTGCTGATGCGGCTGTTGCTTTCTGAGTTGCTGTCTGTGTCATATTCTTATCCTTTCTGAATGTGTGATTGGTGATATTGGAGATATTACTGAGGGGGTGTGACACGCATTCCCCAGCGGCCCCTCTGGAGGGCGTTTTCTGTCTGTCTCCTCTCTCAACCATTATAATACCAAATTAGAACATTTGTTCGCATTTTTTTCGGATTTCAGATAAACTACCCTATATAATTAGAAGTGTCGACAAATTCCCAAAACGCGACAGTCAATTTGACCCAGCCGTGCGCTAGTCGGTTCTGTCGTGCTAAATTTCGGCAAAACCCCAAGACGAGACAGACAATTTGACGACAGCAAAAACGGCAGGAGAGAACCATGAGAAGACTCAATATCGCAATCGCAGCTATCGTTCAACGCCTCGTAGCTGCTTGCTCAGTCGAATCAGACGACTTTGAGGCGTAGCCAGTGTCAAAACCCGACCTCACTCCCATCACCACTGCGGCACCTGAAATCCATTCGTGCTATGAAGTCGCAGCCGACCTCAGACTGCGGCTCAGGCTGCCGTGAATGCGCTCGGTCAGCCACATGAGCAACGAGATGGCCAAAACGCTACCAGAAGATACCAAATCGCCCGCGCGCGATTCCAGCCGAAAGAACGGCGCACATTTGGTAGATGCTTCAACAGAAGCCGTCAAATCGCCCTTACAAGCCTCTCCTCACGCTACCGAGTTCAAACAAGGCCGGATACTGAACCTTTTGGGAGATTTCAAGGAGACAGCTCGATTGCTGATTGCTATCTCCCCCGAACAAGAGAAATGCCTAGCAGAGCAGTATGCCTCTTCCGAAGGCGGAGTCTGGGGGATGTCAAGCGGGTATAGCAGCAGGCAAGCGGTCGTCCAATTCAAGGAGATGGCATTGCGCTCTCTTTTCTCAGACCGTAGCCGTTGTTATCTGTGCTTAAGTCGGCTGGATAGTTTTGTAATAGACCATGTATTCCCCGCCACGAAAGGCGGCGTCAATCACATTGGCAATCTTGCTATGGTGTGTCGCAGATGCAATGGCAGAAAAAGTTCAAGGTTGGTTTTGACGAGCACCTACTACGAGAGACACCGCGAGGATCTGGAAGCACTGAATGAAATGAGGGCTACTGACCCAAAAGCAGCAAGCATTCTCAATAGGCATTCTGCTCTATTTCTTTGACTTGTGAAGATGAATCAAATGAACGAACCGAATGGAAGACCTGGGCATCGGCAGGAGCGTGCGCTGGACGATGGCAGGCGCATTACTTGTGACGGAGCTGTGTTGTCATTTATAACAAGTCTTGAACCCAAGCTGGATGCTGACGACTTAGCCCACAAGGATCAGGCAGCCAAAGGCGTTGCGGATACCGCAGAGAAGGTTGAGAATATTGCTGCGACTGCCCGTCAAGTGGCTGCTGAGGAGACACTGGAAGCGAGGTCTCTGGCGCAGACGGCAAACCTCTCCTGTTGGAGGCAACGCAGGCGGAGCAAGGCTTGGAAGAAAACGGTTGGCTTTTCATGCCGAGCACATGGCACAGGCTGGCCCAGCTTCTGGGAGGAAATAGCCGAAGGCAGAATCGCCCGCCACTCCGACACCAGCCACGGCATGGTCTGCACCGAAGCATTCTGCGCCATCAGATCAAAGACTAAAGTGATGCAAGGTGCCGCCTTCGCCAAACAGCAGAAAGTCAACGATGATGAGTGAACAAAGTGAAAATAGCGAAAGTCGATAACTGACAGATAGGCGCGATAATTATGTCCAACAGAAAGGAAAACCCATGAATAGAAAAAGAACCGTCCAGCGAAGCCGAGGCATGACTACCGCTCTCGTGTTCTCAGCTTTGTTCGCTGTCATGTCTGTAATCTCATGGGCATACTCGTTCTTCACCTACCTCGGTAGCGAAGACAGCGAAACCAACCCGTATGCGGATCAAGCAACACAGCTGGCTGCGCAAGGCAGCTACTGGGCGATCACAGCTACAGGAGCAGCACTGATCTCCCTAGGCTTGTTCCTCATAGTGTTCCTCGCAGATACGGCAGACAGGTTTGATCCCGAGGACTGAGATCATGGCGGTGCGGAAACACATCCAACCGAAGCTGGCAGAGCAGACAGAAAGCCCACTATTTCGACAAGTGCTAGAATTGCATTACCAACTTCCTGAACACCCTCTTCACCCCGCATTAACTGCTGCAGGTAGGGTCGCGGAGCCTGCAGCCACAGAAATAACCGAAATAAACAGAAATGAAACATCGACATGAAAAACTTACTCGCCTTAGCAGCCACGCTGATTGTCGTGTCGGCATGTGCAAGCCCTCAGAAAGAGAACAGTCTTATAGAGGCCGCAGCTTCGCCCGAGACGACAGCCACGACCGCAGCACCGACAGAAACCTTGGCTCCCACAACCGCGCCGCCAACCAAGACGCTCACTGCCACTACCACCACAACGATGCTGACCACCACGACGACGTCTACGACCACCACTGTTGCGCCGACCACCACATCTCCGCCTTTACCTGAAGATAGATGCCATACGGACTACGGGCTAGGCTTAGCACAGACCGCAGCCGATGAGATTCCTGTCCCTTATATCAGCTTCTACGAAGGCGATCCAGTAGAATGGACACAAGACCAGTGGGGCAGGCTAGATGTTTCTGTCGCCCCTCGCCTACAAGTCTATCTGAGAGAGTCGGCAACACGCTATTGGCTGTGCTTAGGCGTCCTCACTTATAGCGTTCAGTTTAGTTTTGACATTGGAGGCGACCCTGCCTGGGGCAGCCAATCAGGACGGAAGGACTTTATGGTTTGCATGGATAAAGACAACGCAATCTACATTACTGCCGAAGGAGACGCGCCATTCAGACTCAATACAGCTGACAAGATTGAGAGATACGCATTTGGCTGCATTAACGGCTTTCAGGAGATGTGATGAAAGGAGACACGACATGACTGACACACTCGTACAAGGCAAAAAGCGGAATCGCAGGCACCAGATAGCGGAAAGCAACCAGCGGCAGAAACACGAGCGGAGCTATGAGCTTCACGACCGTGATGAAGTTGTTCTGCATGTTTGATCCCGAAGAATGAGATAATGGCGGCGCGGAACACATCTAACCGAAGCTGGCAGAGCAGGCAGAAAACCCACTATTTCGACAAGTGCTAGAATTGCATTACCAACTTCATGAACACCCTCTCCCACTCCAACCAGAGACAAAGAATTTATACCTGAAAACCGCACCCCCCCCCGATACAGGAGAACCCCATGACCGACCAGCCATCCGACTTGAAAGACCGCCTCACCCCGCTGCAATACGAGGTAACCCAGCACGCCGGCACCGAACGGGCGTTCAGCGGCGAATACTGGAACTGCCACACCGATGGCACCTACCACTGCATAGTGTGCGACGAGGAGTTGTTCTCCAGCGACACCAAATACGACTCCGGCACAGGCTGGCCCAGCTTCTGGGAAGAGATAGCCGAAGGCAAAGTCGCCCGCCACTCCGACACCAGCCACGGCATGACCCGCACCGAAGCAGTCTGCGCCAACTGCGGCGCCCACCTAGGCCATGTCTTCCCCGACGGCCCCCGCCCCACCGGCGAACGCTACTGCATGAACTCGGCGTCGTTGAGGCTGGCGGAGGGTGGGGATGGAGACGGTGGGACGGACGGGTGACTGGACGAGCAGCGGACTTAGACATTGGAAAGACCGAACAGCAAACTGCGAGCAAGCGTAATTCGGTACAGCTAAGGTAATATCTGACTTAGGAGATGAGACATGCTGTTGGAAAACCTAGTATCAACAATTGAGAGGCTCAAAGAGCGCATCAATACTCACCGCTCTGACCTAGCTGCGAGTGAAGCCAGAACCCGTGTTGCCTTGATTGACCCAGTGTTGACAGCATTGGGGTGGGACACTTCTGATCCTGGACTTGTTATGGTAGAGCAAAGGCTACGAGGCGGAACAGCCGATTACGCACTGCTGAAACCAGATGGCAGACCAATCTCCATTGTTGAGGCAAAAGCTCTAGGTAGTCAACTCAACAGAGTCACCGATCAACTAATTCGCTATGCCTTTGCTGAGGGCCTGCCTTATGCAGTATCAACTGATGGTGATTGGTGGCAGGTCTATGATTTGACAAAGCCTAGTACGCAGATTGACAATCGCCTTATCCTGCAATTGTCTATCTTAAACGACCCTGTTCACGAATGTGCCGTGAAGCTATTACTGCTTTGGTATCCTAACTTTGCTTCTGGCACTCCAGTTCAAGCAAAAATTCCATCAACATCTCATTCGACAAATGATCAGAATGGCAATGATGTTATAACACCAGACATCAACACTGAAGAAACTCAATCTAGCTTATATGAATTGGGTTGGATATCTCTTGCGAATTGTAATCCTCCTACTGGCTCTCGCGGGCCCCAAAGTGTTCGATTTCCAGATGGAAGTGAGATGCCTATATATAGAGGATGGTGGTCTAGGTTATTTGAGACAACTGTAAAATGGCTATGGGAGAGTCAACTTCTTGCACATGCAGATCTTCCGATTACATATAGAGATGATCCATCAACGGATTATATCCTGAATACAACGCCTGAAAGATCTCCAGGAGATCCAATGCTCTACTGGCGACAGATGGACTCCCCACCGCTGTATTATACTAATTATCCAGGTATGAGATATCTTATTCATTGCACAAAAAGAGTTCTGGAACATTGCAATCAGAATCCATCTGAAGTTTACATACTGTCAAGACAATAGTAATTTAAGGCAAAAAACCAGCAGAACTCTGTCGATATCAAACAGCAGAAAGGAATAAAATAGACCCATGACTCAAATAGACATCCCTACCCACTGGGATCTGATGTATCCCACCTTGACAGCCATTCAACAACTGGGCGGCTCTGCCACAAAATCAGAATTAGAAGAAGAGGTTCCGCAAGTAGCTGATCTCTCTGAGGAGCAGCTTTCTGTTTTATTCCCAGATGATTCAAAGAACGCCGGCACCTCCAAGGTTTTTTACAGGATGGGATGGGCGCGAACAAATTTGAAGAAAATCAACGCTGCTGAAAATAGCACGCGTGGCGTTTGGTCAATCACTTCTGAGGGAACAGATTATCTTAAATTTTCACACGAAGAAGGAGCCAGATCTCTAAGGAAGGCTGTCAGTAAAGCACAGGCAGAAGAGCGAAAGTCAAAAAATGAAAGGATCAGCGAAGAAAATGGTGATGAATTATCTGATGAGGAGACTGATTGGCAGAATATTTTGCTCGCAACACTCAAGAAGATGGATCCCATTGCCTTTGAGAGACTGAGCAAGAGACTCCTTAGAGAAGCAGGTTTTCGAAATGTAGAGGTTACAAAAGCGTCAAAGGATGGTGGAATTGATGGTACTGGAATATATGAAATATCACCCTTAGTAAGTATGAGAATTTGTTTTCAATGTAAACGCTATGACGGCAGCGTAGGATCTGACGCTGTTCAGAAATTTCGCGGTGCAATGGGTGGAGCAGGAAAAAATGTGGAAAAAGGTATTTTAATTACTACCGGCAATTTCACCAAGTCAGCTCGCAAGGATGCTGAAGAAGGTGGCCCGCCATATGTTGATTTAATTGATGGCAACAAATTATGTCAACTGCTGTACGATTTTAAGCTTGGAATTGAAATTCAAGAAAGTCCAACAATTATCAGAGATTTTTTTGATAACATCTGAACAACTTGCAAAGAAAGAACTTAAACTAAGGGCTATACTCTCTTCGAGCGTTGTAAAGTCAAGTCAGGATGTTCAATTGCAACCTTTCTTCAGCAGATTTTGCTAGATTTCTCCGCTCTACAGGTTGTCATTTTCGGATTTTGGGTGTATAATGGTGTGTAGGCGTTTGTCTGTAGCAGGTGATAGATCATCGTAGAACTGCTGGCTGAGAACAGCAGAGACCACACCTTGTGAGGCGGTGCCTTGAGAGCCGATAGACGGCTTGAAGCAACCAACCCTGCTACAGAAAGGAAACCCATGAGAGACCACCGCGAAGCCATCGCCGAACTCGAGGATTTTGCCAATCGCCCCGCGATCGACAACCAGTCTTTGTTTTGGCTGTCCGAAAAGCTGTCGCTCACAGCTGATGCCGCTGCTCACTTGAGCAAAGAGCTAGAGGCAAGGGGGCATGAAGTCCCCATTGAGATTTGCCTCTCGGTTGCCAGCGAGCAAGTCAGCACAGAAATCAATGAGAGAGTGCGGGTGTACTCATTAGGGCGACTGATGTCGCCTGAGTTCTCCGACAACATCTGGGCTGGCTATTACCGTCTGCTCAGGTATCTCAAAAGGCATCGCCGAAACGACGGCTTCACCCCGATGAACTAGCAACCATCCCCAGCGAGACACCCACCCCGCCAGGCACAACCTCGCGGGGTGGACTCTCGCACCCCCCCCCCGATTGACAGAACGAATACAATCGCGACAGCAGCACGGTGCTTGAAAGTCAAGCTCTCGCACGGCACGATGCAGCAGTTCGCGCAATTCAGCAATTCCGAATTGCAGCACCTCTGCGCTAGCATCGTGGATGTAGAATTCATTCAACGCACACCCGACAGATCGGAGGACTCAAAATGACTGTAAAGCAATGCCCAGCGCCCTTCACCGATCTCCAGCCGCATCCCGAGCTCGCTGGCTACTGGATAGCCCCCGACGGCACACTCCTCATTGACACGGACGGGGACTATGTCGACCCCGAGACAATGGAGAAGTACCCGCCCGCTGTGCAGGAGAGCGTGAAGGCCAGCTATGCATCGAGTCGCTATCTCACTGAAGAGGAGTTGGAACAAGAAAATGAAGCATGGGACGAATTGTTTGAGACACTTGGGATAGCCCACTGAACTGATTGGGTTCCCTAGAAAATTCTCTTGTGGCGAGTGTCATGCCAGCGGCAGTACTGGATACGGATGTGTTCTCGTATCTGTGTCTGCACCCACAGCACAATAAAATCGGCTGGCGCACAGCATATGAGAAGTTTTTGGATGAACTGGGCATAGGCAAGGATTATGCCATTTCCTCAGTCACCTGTGGAGAAATCCTTGACGGTATAGTTCAGAACAAGATAGGGCTTCGCCGAGAAGAAATTTTGAGAGAAGCCATAGCCAACACCGCCATCCTGCCTGTAACGGTCGACACAGCCCAAGCCTATGCGGATTTCTCCATGCCTAGGGGTCGCAACATCTCGGTGAATGACAGGTGGATAGGCGCAACCAGCCTAGAGCACAACATCCCTCTGGTCTCCAACGACCAAGTTTTCAAATCAGCCACAAAGATAGACCTGCTCACCCTGAGCCTGAGCTAGGTGGGGACGGGCAGAAGATTGTGATGTTGAAAATGACGCATGACAGGCTTCCTAGACAGAGGGCATTGTCAAACCAGCATAAACAGAGACTGCTAGAACGACTGGAAGCTGTGTAGCAATGGCGGTGCCATTATTGGAGTCTCTGCGACAGCAAACTAACTACCAATGCTGGACTCCACAAGAGTTGAATACAAACTCATCATTTTTACTCTTCGCTCCTCAAATGCTCGCCCTCCCTTGGCTCTTGCTGCCGCCCACTCCTCAAACGAAGTCGCTTCGGCCACCTCTTGATCCTCAGTGTCCATGATGGAACCCACAGACGGCTCGGTCGCACGGCTGGCACTGATCAGGCAGTAGCATTCTACTAGCTCTCTAGGGTCGAACTCGGCGCCCAGGGCGGGGCAGTTCTTTATCTCCGATAGCGCAATGGGCCCCCTCGGGCTGCCGAGCAGTTCAGCCAGCGAACAAGAACTCTCGCACTGGCACTCCCCCGCAGCCTCGGCAGCACTCTCTACAAGCACCCAAGCCGCGACATCGCCATTGACGATTTCACCAGCTTTATCTGGAAGACGAACACCCATGCTCACATGCTACCGCAACGAGGCTGCAGCACACTGATAGTAACATCATCCCTCTAGCACAGTCATGCCACTCCTAGCGCACCCAGACTGCGCCTCGCGTCATACAAGGCAGTGCTCGCCGCCCGCCGCGCCTCTCTCGCCGTCTCGACGGCCTCACAGCCCAGACCCACCTAGCGAGGAGGCACCCATGCCAGCAAATTCAATCGTCTGCGACAGCAGCGTTATCAGAGGAATGTCCAACGACCCCTGCAACATCTGCTACCACTACCGACACCACCTCGTGGGCAAACAGGTCTACCACTGCGAGATTTCCTACCCTGAAGTAGTTGAGGGTCTCATACGCGATCTACGAATGTCGCGAGAAAGGGCTGAAGCTTTTTTCGCCAGATGGGAAGGTGAATTCAACTCAGAGCGGCTGCCGCTCACAACGAAAGGAAAAAGAGCTGAGACTCAGATACAAAGGAGGCTCGCTGTCCTCAAAGGGTTTATACCCTCAAAAACACTTAGTGGAAGCAATACAGATATCCGAATTGCGGGAGAAACGATTGCACGAGGAATACCTGAGTTAGCATCGCACGACAGAGACTTCTTGTTCATTGAAGTCGTCTGCAAAAATGAACTAGATGTCATATTGCTGGAGATGCTACCAGATGGGTCGCCTAGACGGAAACATCTATCAAGCCAGCATGAGCACAGACTCGTAAATCGCTTAGAGACATCTGGGATAGAACTAGAAGTCTCAGTGGCAGCAGGCTAACTCGCCAAGCTCGACTCGACCAGTGACGAATACAAATCCAGCATTTTGTCTATTCGCCGCCCCCCTGCCCTTCCAGCCTTTGCCAGAGCATCCAACCGCTCATCCTCTGTTTTTGCTTGTGCTAGCTCTCTGTCTGCGGTGTCCATGATGGAATCCACAGACGGCTTGGTCGCACGGCTGGCACTGATCAGGCAGTAGCATTCCACTAGCTCTCTGGGGTCGAACTCGGCGCCCAGGGCCGGGCAGTTCTTGATCTCCGATAGCGCAATCGGGCCAGCCGGGTTGCTCAGCAGTGCTGCTAGCGAGCACGAACTTTCGCACTGGCACTCCCCCGCAGCCTCAGCAGCACTCTCTACAAACACCCAAGCCGCGACATCGCCATCGACGATTTCACCAGCTTTATCTGGAAGACGAATACTCATGCTCACATGCTACCGCAACGAGGCTGCAGCACACCGCAGGTAACATCATGCCCCTAGCGCAGTCATGCCGCGCCCAGCGCAAGCTAACTGCGCCTCGCCTCATACACCGCAATGCTCGCGCCCGCCGCGCCTCTCTCGCCGTCTCGACGGCCTCAACAGCCCTTGACCACAGCGAGGAGGCATCCATGGCAGCAAATTCAATCGTCTGCGACAGCAGCGTCATCAGAGGAATGTCCAACGATCCGCGCAACATCTGCTACCACTACCGACACCACCTCACAGGCAAACAGGTCTACCACTGCGAGATTTCCTTCCGCGAGGTCGTAGACAGCCTTGTGGCAGACTGCCAAATCTCGCGTTACAGAGCCGAATTATTGTTCTCCAACTGGAGGGTTGAATTCAGATCCAAGCCTCTCTCACCCACAAGTGAAGGAGAAAAAGTGGCAACAGCAATACAAAAGAGACTATCTGTGCTGGAAGGCCTCATTCCCGAGAAAACCGCTAAACACAGCAAATACGACTGCAATATTGCGGGAGAGACGATTGCTCAAGGCATAGCTGAACTTGCTGCCCATGACAGAGACTTCTTGTTCATCGAGGTTGTCTGCGGAGACGCGCTAAAGGTCATAATGCTGCAAATGCATCCTGACGGACATCCCAGACAGAGGTTGCTGGCAAGCCAGCATAGGCAGCGACTGGAAGACCGTTTGAAGGCAGCGGGGATAGATACTGAGCAAATATTTTGCTGAGACTGGCTAGCGTCTCAGACTGGATTGCACTAGAGACGAATACTTACTCAACATTTTCTGCTGTCGCTCCTCAAAGGCTCTCCCTGCCTTTGCCCTAGCAGCATATTGCTCCTCAAACGAAGTCGCTTCGGCGACCTCTTGATCCTCAGTGTCCATAATGGAATCCAAAGACGGCTCCGTGCCCAGACTGGCACTGATGAGGCAGTAGCATTCCACTAACTCTCTGGGGTCGAACTTGTCGCCCAGAGCCGGGCAGTTCTTTATCTCCGACAGCGAAATAGGCCCCTTCGGGCTGCCGAGCAGTGCTGCCAGCGAACACGAACTCTCGCACAGGCACTCACCTGCAGCCTCGGCAGCTCTGTCTACAAGAGCCCAAGCCGCGACATCGCCGTCAACGATTTCACCAGCTTTGGCTGGAAGACGAATATCCATGCTCACATGCTACCGCAACAAGGCTGCAGCACACTGATAGTAATATCTTGCTCCTAGAGCAGCAATGCCCCTCCTAGCGCACCCCGACTGCGCCTCGCACACCAAGCAGTGCTCGCGCGCCCGCCGCGCCTCTCTCGCCGTCTCACGGCCTCAACAGCCCCAGACCACGGCGAGGAGGCACCCATGGCAGCAAAAGCAATCGTCTGCGACAGCAGCGTCATCAGGGGAATGTCCAACGACCCCCGCAACATCTGCTACCACTACCGACACCACCTCGTGGGCAAACAGGTCTACCACTGCGAGATTTCCTTCCGCGAGGTCGTGGATGGTCTAATGAGCGACTGCCAAGTCTCGCAGGACAAAGCTGAGACATTCTTTGCCAACTGGATTTACGAATTCAGTTCAGAACCTCTGTCGCCAACAAAAGCTGGAGAAATAGCAGCGTCAGAAATACAAAGAAGGCTGTCTCTGCTGGATGGTCTTATCCCTAGGAAAACAGAAAACAGCAGCGAGCAGGACTGCCAGATAGCAGGAGAAACAATTGCCAGAAAAATACCTGAGCTTGCTGCTCACGACAAAGACTTCCTGATCATTGAAATAGTGTGCGGCGGGAAACTCAGCATTGTGATGCTGGAGATGTCCAATGACGGCTTGCCCGAGCGAAAACAGCTTTCAAGCCAACATAGACAGAGACTGGAAGAACGACTGGAATTAGCCGGGACAGGTCTTAGCGCTTCTCTCATTGAGGCCGGCTAGCTGCTAAGACTGGATTCCACTAGAGACGAATACAAATTCATCATTTTCACTCTTCGCTTCTCCCAAGTTCTTCCTGCCTTTGCTCTGGCGGCTGTCCGCTCTTCAAGTGAAGTCGCTTTCGCCATCTCTTCGTCTGCTGTGTCCATAATGGAATCCAAAGACGGCTTCGTGCCTCGGCTGGCACTGACTAGACAATAGCATTCCACCAGCTCTCTAGGATCAAACTCGGCACCCAGAGCTTGGCAGTCCTTTATCTCCGACAGAGAAACGGCACCCTTCGGGTTGCTCAGCAGCTTGGCCAGCGAACAAGCACCATCGCACTGGCATTCCTCGGCCGCTTTCGCAGCTCTGGCTACGAGCTCCCATGCGGCGTTGTCGCCGTTAGCCATTTCACCAGCTTTGGCTGGAAGACGAACACCCATGCTCACATGCTACCGCAACAAGGCTGCAGCACACTGATAGTAATATCTTGCCTCTAGCGCAGTCATGCCACTCCTAGCGCACCCAGACTGCGCCTCACGCCGATAGTGCTCGCGTGCCCGCCGCGCTTCTCTCGCCGTCTAACGGCCTCAACAGCCCTTGACCACAGCGAGGAGGCACCCATGGCAGCAAAAGCAATCGTCTGCGACAGCAGCGTCATCAGAGGAATGTCCAACGATCCGCGCAACATCTGCTACCACTACCGACACCACCTCACAGGCAAACAGGTCTACCACTGCGAACTCTCCTCCCAAGAAGTCGTAGCAGGTCTCATGCTCGACCATCGCATCTCTAGAGACAGGGCTGAGGTATATTTCGCTGAATGGGTGGATGAATTCAATTCAGAGCTTCTGCCGCTCACAAGGGGTGGAAGCAGAGCGGGAACTCAAATTCAACAGAGTCTCTCCTGTCTTGAAGGTCTCGTTCCAGCCAAGACAATCAACGAAAGCGAGAACGACTGCCTTATAGCAGGCGAAACAATAGCACAGAGAATCGCTGAATTAGCTGCCCACGACAGAGACTTTCTGTTCATAGAGGTAGTCTGCAGCGACGAGTTGCGGGTCGTAATGCTGGAATTCGCGCCTGACGGGCTACCCACACAGAGGAGGTTGTCAACCCAGCATAAACAGAGACTGGAAGAACGCCTAGAGACAGCTGGGATAGATGTAAGTTTTCCAGAAGCAGCAAACTAGCTCTCTAGGCTGGCCTCCACCAACGACGAATACAAATTCATCATTTTCACGCGGCGTAATTCCAGAGCCCTGCCAGCCTTTGACTTGGCAGCGATCCTGTCATCAAAAGATGTTGCCTCTGCGAGTTCCCGATCAGCTGTGTCCATGACGGAATCCAAAGACGGCTCGATCGCACGACTGGCACTGATCATGCAGTAGCACTCCACTAGCTCCCTAGGGTCAAACTCGGCACCCAGAGCCGGGCAGCCTTTTATCTCCGACAGCGAAATCGGGCCAGCCGGGTTGCTCAGCAGTGCTGCCAGCGAACACGAACTCTCGCACAGGCACTCCCCCGCAGCCTCAGCAGCACTCTCTACAAGCACCCACGCCGCGACATCGCCATTGACGATTTCACCAGCTTTGGCTGGAAGACGAATACCCATGCTCACATGCTACCGCAACAAGGCTGCAGCACACTGATAGTAATATCATGCCTCTAGCGCAGTCATGCCACTCCTAGCGCACCCAGACTGCGCCTCACACACCGATAGTGCTCGCGTGCCCGCCGCGCCTCTCTCGCCGTCTCAACGGCCTCAACAGCCCTAGACCACAGCGAGGAGGCCGCCATGGCAGCAAATTCAATCGTCTGCGACAGCAGCGTCATCAGGGGAATGTCAAACGATCCGCGCAACATCTGCTACCACTACCGACACCACCTCACAGGCAAACAGGTCTACCACTGCGAGATTTCCTACCGCGAGGTCGTGGATGGTCTCATACGAGACCTTCATATCACAACAGACGACGCGGAGGCATTTTTTGCCAATTGGATGGCCGAATTCACCTCAAGATCTCTGTCGCAAACAAAGCAGGGAGAGCGAGCAGGAGAAGAAATACAAAGGCGGCTCTCCCATTTAGAGGGCCTCATCCCTGAAAAAACAGTGGAGAGAAGCGACAGAGACTGCCTAATTGCTGGAGAAACAATCACGCATGGCATATCTGAACTAGCAGCCCACGACAGAGACTTCCTATTCATCGAAGTCGTCTGCCTCGAGGAAATAAGGGTCGTGATGCTTGAGATGTCACCAGACGGGCAGCCTAGAACGAAAAAACTCACACTCTCGCATAGGCAAAGATTGCAAGAACGACTGGATATAGATGGGATTGACTTGAACGCATCCGTGGCAGCGACAGATTAGCTATTCAGACTCGCCTCCACCAGCGATGAATACAAATTCAGCATTTTCTGCTGTCGCCGCTCGTACGCCCTGCCAGCCTTGCCCATAACAACTGCGCGCTCCCTAAACGAAGTCGCTTTTGCGAGTTCTCTGTCTTCTGCGTCCATAATGGACTTCAAAGAAGGCTTTGTCGTTCTGATGGCGCTGAAAAGGCAATAGCATTCCACTAATTCTTCGGGGTCGAACTCGTCGCCTCTGAGAGCAGGGCAACCCTTGATCTCCGACAGCGAAATAGGCCCCTTCGGGTCGCTCAGCAACTCGGCCAGCGAACACGAACTCTCGCACTGGCACTCCCCCGCAGCTTCAGCAGCACTCTCTACAAGAGCCCACGCTGCGAGATCTCCATTGACGATTTCACCAGCTTTATCTGGAAGACGAATACCCATGCTCACATGCTACCGCAACAAGGCTGCACTTCTGGGTGAATGCTTGCCGTTGAGGGCTGCAGGCTGGGGGCTGCTAGGGTTGGCAGGTTTGCCCAACCCTAAAATACATCGCCCATCGCCAAACAAGTAAGATTGCTTCATGTCAAAAATCGCAAATCAATTCCAAAATCAAGATAGACGGCCTAGCCGTCGTGCCCGTCGTGTCATCACTGCCACAGCCTTTGCCGCCATCGCTCTCACGCTTATCGGCAGCCTTTTGGCTTCTTGCGCCGATGGGGAGGAGCGGGTGCTCACTATGCGCTACTGGCAGTCGCCGTCTTTGCTCAACACTTACCTGAGCGATGCCACCAAAGACACCAACGCAGCCGCAATCACGCTTGAGCCGCTCGCCAACTACGACCCCGACGGCATTCTCGTCCCCAAGCTGGCCGCCGAAATCCCAACTCTCGCCAATGGCGGCGTCTCGGCCGACCTAACCACCATCACATGGCGGCTGAAAGACGACATCAAATGGTCGGACGGCTCCGATATGACCGCCGATGATGTCGTCTTCACCTACGAATACTGCATCAACCCCGACACAGGCTGCTCCAACATAGACGAGCTCGCCGACATCGCTTCCATCACCGCCCCCGATGACCGCACCGTCGTGATCACTTTCAACCAGCCGGAGTCTTATCCCTACACCCCGTTCGTGGCGACCGACCTGAGCATCATCAGCCGCGCCCAGTTCGCCGACTGCGTAGGCACCGACGCCCCGACCTGTCAAGACGAAAATTTCATGCCGATGGGCACCGGCCCTTATCGCATCACGAGCTTCACCCCGAACGCCGAAGACGGGCAAGTCAGCGCGGAATACGAACGCAACCCGCACTATCACGGCAGCCGCCCGTATTTTGACCGCATCGTGATGACGGGCGGAGGCTCGGCGGAAGAAGCAGCCACCTCAGTGTTGATAGACGGCGAGACCGACTACGCATGGAACCTGCAAGTCGATCCGCTGACCCTGAGCGGGCTGGAAAGCGGCGGCCGGGGCGGCGATCAGATTGGCAGCCTCGCGAACTCTTTCGCCAGCCGCGTGGAGCGCATCATGGTGAACCAGACCAACCCCAGCGAAGCCCTCGGCGAAGACCGATCCGAGTGGCTCGGCGGCACCAACCCGCATCCGCTGTTCACGAACAGGGCGATACCGCAGGCGATGTCTATGGCAATAGATAGACAGGAGATTTCCGACCAGTTCTACGGCTTCGCAGGCCGCCCCGCCTGCAATCTCGTGTCTACCCCGCCGAGATTCGTGTCGGACGCCAACGACAGCTGCCTCACCCAAGACATCGCCGGAGCCAACAATCTGCTTGACGACAACGGCGTGATAGACACCGACGGCGACGGCATCCGTGAATACAACGGAATGCCCTTGCGCATCACCTTCCAGACTTCCACCAACGATATTCGCCAGCAAACTCAGGAATTGATCAAAAGCTGGTGGCGGCAAGTCGGCATCGAGGCCGAGCTGATCGATTGGGACAGCGATGTGTTCTTCGGCGGCGAGCCCCTCATGGCTGGGGCCGCATCGTTCAAGCGGTTTTTCGCCGATGTGGAGATGTATGCCAACAGCACGGCCGTAGATCCGCAGAGTTCGCTGTCGGCAGCCCTGTGCGAAAACATCCCCTCCAGCGAAGACGCCTGGGGCGGCAGCAATGTAGCCCGCATCTGCGATGAAACCTACGAAGCCACCTACGAAGAGCTAACCGCCACCTCCGACCCCGCCCGCCGCGAAGAGCTGATAAAACAGCTGAACGACATCCTCATCCAGAACTACTACTTGATACCTTTGGTGAACCGAGGCAATGTCTCCGCCCACTTGGACACTTTGGAGGGTGTGCAAGAAAACGCCTGGGACACCAGCCTATGGAACATCGGCGAGTGGCGACGGTAGGGGGTGGGACTGGACAGGAAAGACTGGCAACAGTGGCATCAGCGAGGGGAACTATAGTAGGGGGGGGTTTATCATGGTGTTATGGAGCAACAAGAGGAGACAACTATGACATCCACAAACGAACCAATGGGACGGCTAGAAAGGGTCGATCTGCGCGAGACGTGGGGAACCGAGAATAGAGATTTCACACCGTGGCTCGCCCAAGAAGAAAACATCGCATTGCTTGGCGACGCCATCGGGATCGACTTGGAAGTCGAAGCCCAAGAAAAGCAGGTTGGGCCGTTCAGGGCAGACATCCTTTGCCTAGACACTGCCGATAATCACTGGGTCTTGATTGAAAATCAACTATATCGCACTGACCATACTCATCTAGGTCAGTTGATGACATATGCAGCAGGACTTGATGCTGTGACTATCGTTTGGATTGCTCGGCAATTCACCGATGAGCACCGTGCATCTCTCGACTGGCTAAATGAAATTACTGATGAAAAAATAGGATTTTTTGGCATTGAGATAGAGCTCTGGCGTATAGGCGACTCCCCGCCAGCCCCCAAATTCAATATTGTGTCTAAGCCGAACGAGTGGACAGCTGCTTCAAACAGAGTGCGACAGCAACTTAGAACAGAACTCACACCATATAAACAGATGCAAGTTGATTTTTGGGGTGAACTTCAAGAACTCATGCAGGAACGACAAGGAAATGTCCGACCTAGAACAGGAGGGCCACAATATTGGCTAGGTTTTTCTATCGGCAGGACTGGATTCCAATTGCTAGCAAATATTCACATTAGGGAAAATAGCATGACTGTCGGACTTGGGTTTGATGGTAGCGACTCAAAAAAGCATCTCGCTTTACTCTTGAAAGACAAAGACGAGCTCGAACGAGAACTGGGCAAGACACTTCAATGGAGTGCTGAACCAGGTCAAAGATCGTGCTCTATTGGCACTGGCAGCAGGGATAACTGTGATCTCACAAACCGAGATAACTGGCATGACTACCTCGACTGGATGTATGAACAACTAGAGACCTTCCATCGCGTCTTCGCCTCCAGAATCAAAACCCTAGATGCCTCAGATTACATACCCGACGATCTGGATGAATACATACCCGACGATCTAGACCTTGACGACACCGAAGACGAGCTCGGCTGAAGCAGGCCTGCACGCGCCTCAAACCCCGTAATCGGTGATGAACTCTTCGTAGGACATTATGGGGATGCCGTAGGCTCTGGCTCGGTGGCCTTTTTCTGATTGGGTGTTTACTGTTTCGGCTACTAGGATGTCGCAGTGCTGGGTTACGGTGCTTACATGGATTATGCCTTTGGCTTGGCAGCGGGCGTGGAAATCTTCGCGGGTTATGGGTTTGCCGTCGGTGTCGCGTGCCATGCCTGTGGCGCATATTTTCGTTTCTCGCAGGGTCAGGGCGGAGGCATCCGACACGGCGGGGATGGCTGAGGGATCGCAGCCTAGTATCGTGGCTACCGTCAGCAGCACTCTGTGCTCGGCGGGGTCTATCACCCTGTCGGCTTGGGCGGCTTCTATGATGGCTTTGAAATAGGCGTGGTGCGCTTCGGCCACATCGCTTTCGCTCAGCTCCAGAGCTTGGCGCACTTGTTCCAGCTCGGCTGCTTCCTTATGTGTGAGCACTAAGTCTTCCAGAGCATCGGAAAGATTGTCAAGATACGACAGCATCTTCTCGCTGTCGCTGGGATACGACACATCAGCGGTGAGACAGGCAAGAGTCGACTGCTCAATGGGATGCGACATCTCCCTGGGGGCGGCCGGCAGCTGCGTGGGCGGCAAGCCTTGAATCACGATGGCCGGCTGCGACCACGACCGCACGCTGTCTAACGCCACGAAAAGCTCGGCCGCAGTGCGGGCATCGCCGAGGGCGGAATGGGCATGGTCGAAGCGAACATTGTGGTGGCGGGCGGCGGAGATGAGCTTCTCCCCCGTCATCTTCAGAGTGCAGATGCCGTCGCCGGGGTAAAAGTTGCCGCTCAGCCGCGACCATTCCTGCTTCAGCATCCGCTGGTCAAACGCCAGATTGTGCGCCACGAGCACATGCCCGTCTATCCGCTCGGCCACCTCCTGCTGTATCTGCGAAAACCTCGGCGCTTGCTCCACCATCTCGTTGGAGATGCCGTGAATCCAAACAGGCCCCGTGTCGCGCTGGGGATTGACCAGCGAAGTGAACTCGCCCTTCGGCTCCAACGTGTCGCCGTCTAGATTCACAATCGCAATCTCGCAGATTCGGTCGTCATGGGAGAACCCCGTGCTCTCCACATCCAGAACGGCAATCGGCGGCGTGTCCATGCCCGCTATCTTACACGAAGGGTGTGATGAGCATCAGATTTGGTGGCAGGAACATCAGGCTGGCTATGAACTGACGGCCAACGGGTCGAGCAGGATTTGACGACCATCAGCTTGAGCAGAGAGGCGAAGACTGATCCCTGCAGGCATTGTCAAGCGTTGCTTACAAACAGATGAGACGATATAAGAAAACTACGCTGCCGACAAGACGCTCCTCAGACAGCCTCATAGAAAGCTGCAAGCTCTGCGCCGGTTGCTGGATCCGATGCAGCCACAAATAGCACGGTGTCGCCTTCTACCTTCAGCCATGCAAAGTCTTCGCCGCTCCAGGTGACGGAGTAGCCAGAGATTTCAGGCTCGCCGACATTCATACCAGTGGATATGTACTCGCGCATCGTCTCGGCCAACTCTTCGGCATCTGAAGCTTCATCGCCCCGATAGGTCATCGCCATTGCCACTTCGCTGCCGTTGTACCAGAGGGAATATCGGTCGCCGCCCCAGCCAGCCACAGCTTTCCTTCTCGGAGAGGCTTGCAATATGAACGCGGGGTTTGGCAGTCCGTCTTCTCCTATCAAATCCTCCATCGCAGACTGGTCGGGCACATTGAAACCGAGCACTTGATCGAACATGGCAGCAAATGTGAGCGACCCCCAAGTGTTTGTCTCTACCAATTCGTAGCCCGGCAGATCAGCCACCCGATGATTGATTTCAAGCGGTTCCTCCGACTGGTACTTTTCGGAGAAATATATCTGCTCGGTTGAAGCGGGGATTTTGGCGTATAGCTCGTTTATCGCCCTGAAATCTTCGTCATCAAGCACTTCATCTAGGTTCATCGGCTCTCGTCCGACCAGCGAGCGCAGAAAACCGCTTCCGTGCGTGTAAGAAAATTGAAAAGAGATGCTGAGAAATTTCGGAATTCTGGGGGCATCGGGACCGTCGGACGAGCCGGTCGCTTCAGGAGGAAACTGGCGGTCTATCTCGCCTTGGATTATTTCCTGCGATGGCGGAATTGAGCCGGGTGCTCCAGGGGCAGATTGCTCGGCCGAATTTGAGGCGGCTAATTCCGCTTTTTCTTCATCGGTCATTTCCTCCGAGTAATAGCGTGTCTCCGCCTCCACAGCGTCGCCTTCTATCACTGCCGACAAAGCGAAATATTTGTCTGTCTCGTCGTTGTCCGACAGTTCTTCTGATGTCTTGTGAAAGTCAAAATGCTGGTCGGTGAGAGCGTGAACCAACTCGTGGACGAGCGTCAAGCGCGTGTCGGCGTCAATGCCGCTCTCCCTTACGGGTATCACAAGCTCTTTTTTCTCAGAGTCGTAGTAGCCAGTAGTTGCGCCGCTGAACATAGTGTGGTATATCTCTCTGAGCGAAGTTTCAGGCTCTAAGAGACCGAGCAACTTGTACATGGCATCTTCGGAATCTATGTCTTCTAGATTTTCGTCCAGACCGCTGACTGCTCTTTCTCTAAAATCCTCTGGGCTCAGCAAGACGACTTTGGGCGGGGTGAGAAACTTCAACCCGCGCACCCGCTCGGTGGCAGCGATCAACTCGTCTATTTCTTCTTGGTAAAGAGCAGAGAGATCGCTTGGGTTTTCGCTTGGGGCGGAAGCGGAGGTGGTGGACGACGAGGCAGTAGCAGAAGGAGAGACGGACTGCGCAGCGGGGCTTTCTGAGACTTGGCTGTTCGGGGGATCGCTGCCAGAAGTCTTCTCGGTGCTTTCCGATGCGGATATCGCAACAGAGCTTTGGGGAGTATCAGAAGAAGTGTCAGATCCAGTGTCTCCCCCGCAAGCCGCCAGCAGCAGAGACAGCAAGATGAGAGCGACAATCAGACACCGCGCTCTCGTAAAGAACCTGCCGATGACGCCACCTACATTGGCAACGGCTGAGAGAGCTCCATTCAGCTTGAGGGATTGCGCAACCTCGTTGGATCTGCTGTGTCTCATGGATCTACTGTGTCTCATCACCATCTCCCTTCTCCTAGATTGCATCGCCATATGCGCAATCTTAGGAAAGGGTTTTAGTCTCCACAAGTCAAACCTCCCCTCAAATGCCTGAAATTTACCCAATTCTTCAAACTGCTCCATAGAAAGCAACAAGCTCTGCTCCCACTGTTGGATCAGACGCAGCCACAAATCGCAAAGTGTCGCCTGCTAGCGACAGCCATGCAAAGTCTTCGCCGCTCCAAGTGGCTGTGTAATCAGAGGCGGTCGTGTCGCCTGAAGTGGTCGTGTCGCCTGAAGTGGCATCACCGCCTGAGTCAGCCAGCCCCTCCGAAACTTCCATCTCGCCTGCGTTCATGGCAGTGGATATGTATTCGATCAATGCTTCTGCCAGTTCTTCGGCATCTGAGGCTTCATCGCCACGGTAGGTCAGAGCCATCGCCACATCGCTGCCGTTGAACCAATAGGAATACCGGTCGCCGCCCCAGCCTTCCACAGCGGGTCTGCTTGGCCCCTCGCGGCCCAATACTTGATCAAACATCGCAGTGAAGCTGATTGCGCCCCATGTATCGGTGTCTCTCAACTCGTAGCCCGACAGTTCGGCCACAGGGTGATCAACCTCCAAAGGCGCATCCGAGAGATATCTTTCAGGAAAGTAGACCTGCTCGGTTGAGGCTGGAGGGTTAGTGTAGGCATTGTTGACCGCTCGCCAATCCTTGTAGCTGAGCGTGCTGATACCTGTTTCATCCAAGCCGGTTGCCTCCAAGTCGGCCTCGTCGTAGCCGATCAATGAACTCCAGAATGTGCTCCCGTAAACGTAGGGAAACCCTGAAATATCCCTGAGAAACTCGGGAATTGCGGAGCGTGGTGTTGAGGCGACCGCAGTTGATGTTCTAAGATTTGAAGATTGGGGAAGTGGCTGGGATGCTCTGTCTAATAAAGCCTGCTCTTCACGAGAAAAGAGGTCTGTCGTTTCATTCGCATCGCCTTCTATCACCGCCGAAAACGCCAAGAACTGGTCACCGTCGTTGGCATAGAGGTCATTTCTGGTGTCTCTTAAATTGAAGTGCTGGTCGGTAAGCGCATGAACCAACTCATGGACAAGCGACCAGCGGGTGTCTCTTCCCATTCCGGATTCAGATATCGGCACCACCACTTCCCTCGCCTCCGTGTCGTAGAAAGCACCCACAAAGGCGCGAACCCTGTCGGCGTGAATCTGTCTAGGCGAAGCATCAGGCTTCACCAGCCCGAGCAACATGTGCAGAGCTCCAGAAGCATCGATGCCGGTGTAGGATGCCTCGCTCGGCTCTCCGATGTATCTTTCAAGAAGACTTGCCCGGTTCAAAAAGACGACTCTAGGCTCACAGAGAAATTTCAACCCCCTGATCCGCTCTGTGGCAGCAATTATCTCATTAAGTTCGTCCTCGTAGAATGCCGTGAGGTCGTCTGATGCGGCTGCGGATGATGCGGCTGCGGAATCATCAGATGCGCTCGCTGAAGAAGCGGGAGAAGAAGATGGCAGAGAAGCAGACTCGGCGTTTGAAGCAGAAGTCGGGCTGGCAGTTGAAATGGCGCTTAGGCTAGAAATCAAGGACGAGTACGAGTCGGTCATCTGGCAAGGAACCGACGAGACAGGAGCAACATAACTGCTGTAGAAAGCAGCCAGCTCTTCGCCTGCTTCTCGCTCTGAAGCCACAATCAAACGCAAGGTATCGCCTTCAACCGATAGCCACACAAAATTTTCATCAACTCCAATGATAGGATACTCATCTATTGCCATGACAGCTGCTTCCCCTGTGACTAATGCGATGTATCCCTTCATAGCCGTTGCCATTTCTTCGGTGTCTGCCGCTTCGTCACCGCGATAAGTCAAAGCCAGAGCCACTTCTTCTCCTTTGTGCCACAGAGAGAATTGGTCGCCGCCCCAGCCTGCGACAGCAGGTCTGCTCGGCCCTTGGCTCCCTAATATCTGGTCAAACACCGCCACGAAACCTAACATGCCCCAATCTCTGGTGGATATCAATTCGTAGCCTGTCAATTTAGTTATGCGATGATCGACTTCCAGCGTGGCTTCAGACGGATACTTCTCAAAATGATATATCTGCTCGGTCGAAGCAGGCGGGTTGATATATAGCTCATTAATTATTGAAAAATCTTCTTCGCTAGGCTCAATGTTATCAGAACCCTCTAAGTCAAGAATAGATGTCAAAAAGTTCAATCCCTCGCTATATGGAAAATTCCCAAAATCCACAAGAAATCTAGGCATTTCCGTTTCGCCTGTTTCATCCGTGTTTTGTGAATTTTGTTCTGCTTCGGCTCGCAAAGCCTGAGTAGCTTCTATTTCTTCTGGAGTTATCTGTTCCAAAACATAGCGTGTCGCCTGCATCACAGCGTCTCCCTCTATAACAGCTAAGAGAGCTTGATATCGGTCTATCTTGTCGCTATTTAAATGGCTAATTTGGGCCTCACCCCAATTGAAGTGCTGCTCGGTTAAGGCATGAACCAACTCATGAACAATAACAGAACGATCGCCGATGCTCATACCATCTGTCGTCAAAGGAACGAACACCTCTCCCGTCTCGGGCTGAAAATATCCCGCAACTCCCGGATCTGAATACATTTGCCTCAGGGAATCCTCAGGCTCCAACAATCCGAGCAACTTGTACACAATTTCCCACACATCAAGTGTTTCCAAGAATTCCTCGGTCCGTTGGCTGGCAAATCCATCCCTAAAACTTTCTAAATCCTGCAGCACAAATTTAGGCGGTCGCAGGAACTCCAGCCCTCTGAGCCGCTCGGTGGCTTCAATCAGTTCGTCAAGCTCGTCCGCATAAAGAGCCTCAAGCTCGTCAGAGGTTTCCTGTATGCCAGAAGTGGTGCTAGACGAATCGGTGCTAGGCGATGTTGTGCTAGGCGATGTTGTGCTAGGCGATTCTGCATCTTCCGAAGCGCTGCCTTCCGCAGAAGTTCCCCCCGGCGAGCTACCCTCCCCAGATGCATCTGCCGAAGGTGAGTCGGAGTCATCCCCAGTCTCAGTGGCATCAGGCGCAGCGGTGCTCGGTGCAGCAGCATCTGGTGTCGCAGCATCTGAGGCAGCCGTGCCTGATGTCGCGGTGTCAGAGGCACCAGCACCCTGCGCAGCCGAAGTCGCAGGCACAGGCGAAGCATCCGACACCCCCTCTGGCACAGACCCACCGTCTCCCCCACAAGCCGCCAACAGAGCAGAAATCAGAACGATGCCAACAAGCGACAAGCCTAATCTAGACATAAGAGATTTAATTTGCATGAGACCAAGCGAGACAGCTTCGTAATTACCTACTTAGCAACCGGCACATTTCTAGGCATTTTGCATAAATTTTTGTCCTCCAATAAATTTCGATGATGCTTTGTAAATTTTTGATCTTTAGGTGGCATTGATGAAGGATAAGATTTCCCGCGAGGTGAGGGAAGCAAATTCGGAGTTTTCCCTTTGTTTTTAAAATCATCCTCTAAGAGTCCGTCATTTGAATAAAGCAGTCTAGCTCCACTTACTTTGGCCAATGCAATTATATGCTCATCATCGGAACTACAAGAATCCTCATCAATGAGATCCTTCTCTAAATCATCAATTACCTTAGTTTTGATTTCCGTAGCAATTCCTGAAGATGTAGCTCTTCTCCACCAAACAGAAAAGGCATGCTTAGGCATAGACTCACTTCGCAATTTCGTCCCACCCAACACAAGATGGCCACTCTTTTTGGGATTATCAATCCATTCAAATAGCTTAGCCCCAGCCTCAGAGCGATTTTCACCGAACACATCGTCCAAAAGGTTGGCATCGATAATGACACACATATCTAATACTCCAGTCCAAATAATCTTCTTGTGGTTTCCATAAAAAATTCCCCATAGCTTACAGGCGGTGGACTTACTCCGTCTTCAGCTCTGACATTACCAACTTCGTCCAAGCGCAAAGAGTGAATCGTGACATCAAGTCCCTTGCGCTCGAAGTACAGAATAGATACATCCTCATGCGTTAAATCGGTAGCCTCGTCTCTAACTTCCATACGAATCCGATCAATTAAATGGTCACTATGTGTTTCAATAACGAGTTTCTTTTTCACACTAGCAACTCTACAAAATAATCCTCCAAGTGCTGCCTGAGCACTCGGATGAAGATGCACTTCAGGCTGTTGCAACAAAAACATCGGTGGTGAATCACTTCTGAAAAGTTCAGTTATAATTGGCAGTGCTTGATTAACTCCATACCCAACATCAATAAGATTGTGCAATGGTCCTTTAGGAGTTTTACCAAACTTTCCAACTTGCAATTGAAAAGGCTCGCTCATAGTTTTTCCTAATGGTTTAACAGATATTTCAGTAAAAAGACCCGCCTCTCTTCCAAAGTCTTCTAGCGCATCTTTAAGTTGTAACCACTCACTCTCTTTCTGAAAATACAAACTGGCAAGATACATTGGAATGTAATCACCTTCAGAATTCCGAGTAGGTCGCGATGGGTTATATGTTCGTTCTGGCTTTGAACGCACAGGAGCACTTGCATACATATAATCCCTGGTAAATCGTGATCTTCTATAAGAGTGGTACAGATCATTTACCAATCTCCATTCGCTATTACTTGGTCTTGCAGAACCTCGTATTTTCTTTCGAATGATAGGATTTGCTTTACCTTCTCTTGAGCGGTATCTTATACCAATTACATTGTCCAGAATGAGACTGAATGGCACAATTTGATCCTCGTCGCCAAAAAAAATTGGAAAATCATCTTCTAATAGCCATTCGCCATTATTCGTTCCAAGGCAGAGTTGCCCTGAGCCGTTCATCACTCTGTGCTCAATCCAAATTTTCTTTTCTTCGCTAGAAAGACGCCTTCTTATTGGAAAAGGAATCGTCCCTCTTTTCTTGAATTCAATATCAAACCAATAAGCATCTCCCTCTTCTCTTCTGGGAGCAACAAAAAAACCTGCACTAAAGGATGTAGCACGACCCCCACGCCCGCCACGAAAGTGAGCAATCTCATCAAAACTGCCTAGATCGTATGGATCTTCCGTAAAATCAAAGGGAGTGAGCTGAGGGAATGCAAAGTCGCGAAGTGCCCGAGTCATCGCCATGAAAGAAGTCTTGCTGTGCTGTTCTCCCCTACCAACAGAGTTAGAGGAGCTAGACGAGCGGTCTGCTCATCATGAAAGCAGCGAAAGTCTTTAACTGTGATGCTGTCCATAGGGGCAACTCCTTGGTGTCTGATTGCTTTTCTCTATCTTAGCAGCTAGGTGCTGTTTTCACACACTTGCAGCTCTGCTGAAAATCAGCACTCTCCGCAAGCAACCATCTATGCTATGGCGAATGATTGTCGTGATGCAGTGCGCCAAGACGAAGCGGGCGGAGGCTGGGCGGATGCGGCTGGCAGACGGGCGGCCTGTAGTGTTTGTGGCACAAACTGAATTTGCGCCCGAACGGCCGGGCTTTGTCTATGCCCGACCTGATGATTTCGCAGACACCGGCCGCACTTGGCGGGAGGAGCTTGTGATTTACAACCAGCAGCACAACCCCGATGTGGCGGACATCCCGCTGGGACGGCATATTCGTGGGAACACAGAAAGCGAAAACTCAGCTGGCAACCACGCTGGGCTGTCTCGCCAAATCAGTCGATCCCCCAGTCGCTCTGGAAGCCAGCCTGCCGAGCATGACAGCTCTCGCACCCATTTCACCACAGGCAACCAAAGCGATGACCGCTCCGCCAGCACCGAAGCCAATCCGCTTGGGCTGCTCCCTGCTTGGCAGCTTTACAAGAACAAGACCTATCGGCTGCTCGCTGATACCTTTGGGCCGAGGAACCTCTACATCTTCTCGGCGGGCTGGGGGTTGGTGCGGTCGGACTTCATGATCCCCAACTATGACATCACTCTCAGCCCCAACGCCACAGGCCCCGACAAATACAAACGCCGCCGCAAAGACGACCCTTATGACGACTTCGCCATGCTGCCAGTCGATCCAGCAAGCCCCGTAATCTTCCTAGGCAGCAAAGCCTATGTGCCTCTCTTCTGCCAACTCACTGACGGCTGCTCGGCGCATCGCATCATCTTCCACAACTCCAGAGTCCCGCCCGAAGCCCCCGACTGCGAAATCCGCAAATACGACATCCCCAAGAAAACCGACTGGCACTACGATGCCGCGAAGGCTTTAGCTGAGGGACGGGTGAGGTTCTGACCTGATCGCCATGAATGCTGCTTTGGCATAAGAAGTTGCGATTCAACATCCAGATGCGCTACAATAGGTATGTCGGGTGCCCCGATGGGGATCGATATGGTTCGCCCAGCTCGACACCAAACTTTGTTTAGCAAGTAAAATCCGCAGGGTTCTCCGCTTTCGGGGATCAATATGGTTCGCCCAGCCTAGCGTGTTCAAGTGCCCTCTCTCAGGAGGGGGCACTTGAGTCTTTGCAGCACCACAAGCTGATTGGTGATGTAGATGCTCTCCTCACTGCTTCAGTTAGAACTCCCTAAAGCTTCTAAAGTCTCAACCCACTTGTCAAATCTAGGGCATTTTGAGCGAATTCTGTCTATTCCAATTTTTCCAGCCACAGAAGGACCGTGATTTCTTTTGTGGTATTTTGAAATAATATCCATAATTCTTTTGCTCGGTGCCGTTTCATAGTTGTCATTGATTTCTTCGGGATTATCAAAGCTAGCAACAACTGCTGACAGAAGTTCAATACTTTCATCAGACACTGACAATACTGAAGAAAAGGCATCTATATCTGAAAACAAAAGAGCTTCAAATTCATATTTTTGAACATAAGGAACAGCTCTGCTTTCGTATAGTCTATGCCCAATTCTCTCCCTAATCTTCTCCATCAAATGTGCTTCAAGTTCATCAACATCTTTATTTTCTTTGCCTTTAAATCCATAAAAATCAACTAGAGATGTAACAGCACCATGTTGCTTGTAAAATCTGGACATATCATTTACTAACCGATTAACTGTAACATTACCGCCGCCATTGCGTCCAACTCCGCGACCGATTACTCTAGGTATCATATGAACATTCTTGGGCAAAAGATACGGACCCAACACAAATTTGATGAAATCCATTTCCGTGTAGCCCTCTACAATTACGCCTATGCGTACCATGGTGTGCCCCCAAAAGTATTCGTTTGCCAGAGTTCGCCTGTAGAGTATTCTTCTAGCCATCCTCTATAATCTTCCTCGTCCAATTGATGCATCTCTGTCTTGCCACCTCTCACATTAAGCACAATGATTTCGTCTAATCCAAATTCGTCAATGAACCGAGGGGATTGTGTAGCTACAACGACTTGTCGTTCATGTGAGATAACTCTAATCATGCCACTCAGAAGAGAAATTGCTGCTGGATGCAAGCCTAACTCGGGTTCGTCCAAAATAATTACTTCAGGTAACATTTCTGTTGGCAAGTGAAGTAGAGCAGCAAGCGCAAAGAAGCGAAGCGACCCATCAGAGGTTAAATGGGCACCAAAAGTTTGACTTGAGCCAGTCGCCTTCCATTTAAGGCTGGCCTTCCCATAAATTTCATCAATAAAAAACCGATCAAAATCAGGGAGAATGCGACTGATTTGATAACAAATATAGTCAAATCTTTCCCTATCCCTCTGTTCCAATTGCCAAAGAACTGAAGCAAGATTTCCGCCGTCAGAGTTCAGACTCGCATTGTCTTTGATATCCCAACTATTTATTTTCAGATTAGACTGCATGGATGTATCGTTGAATTGATAGATATTGCATTTTTTGAAAAAATCTACAATTTGCTTAGCCGCTAGACACTTAGGATCGCATTCGGCATCATCTGTGCCATTAGCTTTGTCATTTTCACATCTATATCCTACAATTTTTGCTTCATAATGATTGCTGCCGAGTGATTCCCAATTTGATTCAGAAGTCACATATCTTTCCTCACTATCTTCTTCTAAAACAAATTGAGACTGCCCAAATTCTTGGTTTCGAAACCTAAATGCCTCTTTAGAAAATACAAACCTATTTGGAGTAGCGTGCGATAGACCAAAGTCGTAATCATTAATGCGAACGCCGTTCCTTATAGATATTTGAGCCTCAATATGCGAACTGACCCTGCCCCCTCCAAACAATTGGTCATTTGCTCCCCCTTGCTTTTGAATAAATTCATCCAGTCTGTGGTACTTCATCATCCAGTGAAGCATCTCGAAAAATCGCAGAAAGTTGGACTTGCCTGAGCCGTTGGCTCCCACCATCACTGCCACATTGGGCAGGTCCGTGAGTTCCACATCGGCTAGCGAGCGGAAACCCTTGATGGAGACGGAGTTGATTTTTTTCATTGTCCTTCTGCTGTGGTGTTTGGGGAATGGCTGTAAGTCAATCAGTATAGCGACTGCTGCAGGACGATGCACGGGCAGGCCCCCCGCCCAGGACCCCTTCCTCTAAACCCCCCAGCAGCACGGCGGCGTGGAGGCGGTCTAGGGCTGCGGGGCTGCTGGTTAGGCGAGCAGCTTGTCTACGCCCCGCTTTAGTCCTGCGCCCCCGCTTTACTCCTGCGCTATCCTCACCTGCTCCGATAGTCCCAAGTCGGAGAGGATGTATTCCAGTTCGGCTATCAGGGCTTGGGAATTTCTGGCGTCTACAGTCGCCACGAAATCTACTCCTATGTGCAGTTCTTTGCCTGTGCTTAGTTTGGGGAGGAGTTTGTGGCCTAGGCGGTTCCAAACTTCTTGGGGGATTTCACCGGTTAGGCGGATGGTGGTTTGCTCGGCTTCGCCTTCGGGCTGGTCGCTGGCGACGGTCGTGTCAGACGAAGCCGCGCCAGAAGCTGCGCCGAGTGTCGAGCGGGCGGCAAACATGCCTTCGGCACCATCGTCTTGCGCACTTTCAGCACCTGCCCTATCTGTGCCACGCTCGCTAGGTGCGCCCTGTTCGTCTTGCGCACTAGGCTCGCACAACTCTTGCGCCTTGGCTTTGCGCAGCAAAAACACGCCTGATTCAAACGCAACTTCATCGCTTGAAATCGGCTCTGCGAACCATACCCTGTCGTAGCTGCCGTCTGAATGCTGACCTGAAGCCAAGCCGAACTCTCCGCTGGCCACGAAGTCGGTGATTTTTTCTCGCAGCACCGTGTCTATGTCCATCAGTCTCGTGAGCGAACCATTGAGGAAGCTCTGCCGCAAGCCGGTCAGCGGCCATGCGCCAGAGTCCGACAGCGCCTCTGGCCAGTGGCGATCAATGTAACTAGCCCCTACGCTTTCCGACAGCAGACCTTCCGACTTCAAAGCCGAAACAATCCTGCCGCAAAGCGTCTCTTTGGAACTGGAATGCCCTGCTCCCAGGTCTATTTGCCTCAGTTCCGAATCCTCTTGGCTGTCTTTGCTGTCTTTCAGCGTCACGAAGCGGTAGCTGGCCCACACTTCGTCTTTCGCCGCTTCCTCTGCTTCCGATGCTTTGATGTTGACTTCAGAGCGATCTCTCAGGTCATAACTTTCGCCGAGGATGCCGTCGGCGACTTCTCGGAGCACTCGCTTCCAAGCCAGCCATGTCTCGACTTTTTCTTGAACCCCAAGTTTTAATCACGGACGTCCACCAATAACATTTTTTTGCCAAAGTTGGCCTGTCGAATATTCTTTAAGCCAATGATCATATTCTTTTGATTCTAGTTGGCGAATATGAGTTTTCCCATCCTTCAAATCAAATACAATGATTTCGTCCAGATTGAACTCATCTACAAGAAGTGGTGATTGTGTAGCCAATATCACTTGACAGTCCTGAGAAACGACATCAATTATACTGCCCACAAGCGAAATTGCTGAAGGGTGCATACCAAGTTCTGGTTCATCTATGAAAATTACATCCGGCAACATTTTTGTCGGAAGATTCAATAGAGTGATAAGAGCAAAGAGGCGAAGAGAGCCGTCGGAAGTCTGACTTGCTTCAAAAATTTTACCTGAAGGCAAAGATTCCCAATTCAAAATCGTCATTCCATCTTTTTCCTCAATAACAAATCTATCAAAACCCGGCAAAATCTGATTAATATCTCTAAGAACTGATCTGTAGTGTTTCCCATATTCATTTTCAAGACAAAATAGAACTGATGAAAGATTACTCCCATCGTGACGAAGAGAAGAGTTGTCTCCCACATAACAACTTGCCTTGATTTTAGATGTAAGGGAAGTATTGTGAAATTGATAAACAGGCGATCCCCTAAAAATCTTAACAATTTCTTTTGCTGCTACACACTCTGAACTACACGATCCATCATTACTTTGATAATATGAATCGTTTTCACATCTATATGTTGTGATTTTTGCCTCACTATGGCCTCCTCCCAGATTGCTCCATGTTTCTTCTAACCCCCAATTGCTTTCCTCGCTATTTTTTTCAGAACTGTTAGTCGTCAGTATTTGCTGATTAGTGCTAAATTTAAATGATTCCTCAGAAAATACTAAAATATCCGACTCTGCATATTCTAAACCAAAGCGGTAATCGTAGGAGTCATTGCCATTGCCAAACGATACATGAGCACTAATCTGCTGAGTTACTTCTGACGCCCCAAACAATTGACCCTGTGCCCTGCCATTAATGCCAACGAAACGACCTAGACCATCTCCGTTCATCATCCAGTGAAGCATCTCGAAAAAACGCAGAAAGTTGGACTTTCCTGAGCCGTTGGCTCCCACCATCACTGCCACATTGGGCAGGTCTGTGAGTTCCACATCGGCTAGCGAGCGGAAACCCTTGATGGAGACGGAGTTGATTTTTTTCATTGTCCTTGTGGTGTGGCGTTTGGGGGATGGCTGTAAGTCAATCAGTATAGCGACTGCTGCAGGACGATGCACGGGCAGACCCCCTGCCCAGGCACCTACCTCTGAACCCCCAGCAGCACGGCGGCATGGAGGCGGCGAGGGCAGCGGGGCTGCGGTCTGGATTTCGGCATCTGGTGCCAGCCTGCAGCCTCGGGCACAGCTGGCACCTGTGCCTTCGTCATCCGCTTCAGCAAAGAGTGCCTGCTACAGACCAGCCATCTGGTCGCTCTCTATCCAGTCGGCGGCAGCACATGCCCTTTCTTGCCCGAAGAGGGCTTTTGACCGCTCGGTCACAGGCAGCAGTCGCACCACGCCCTTTCTGTTGGGAGACCTGTTGTCTGAACACCTAAGCTAGCAGCATGATCGTAGTCATCCAGTGCGCCTCAAGGAAACATCGTGACGCCGGCCACCTTCACAGAGGTGACGGACAAAAGGTCGTATTCGTCGCCCAGACCGATCTTGCTCCTCCGATGCCGGGCGTTTCTTATGCCCATCCAGATGACACCGCAGACACAGAACGCACATGGCGTGAGGAGCTTGTGGCCTATAACAGCCGCCACCAAGCGGAGCCGGGATACAACCCCCACAATCTGCTCCCAGCATGGCGGTTCTATACCCCTCCTGCGTATAGACAGCTAGCTGAAGCCTTTGGGCTTGACCACCTCTTTATACTCTCAGCAGGCTGGGGGTTGCTCCCTGCGGAGTTCCTGACTCCCTGCTACGACATCACCTTCAGCACAACCGTCAGAGGCGACAACTTGCATGAACGCAGGCGCAAGAAAGACGATTATCGCGACTTTCCCTTGCCTCCAATCAAGACAGAAGAACCGATCGTATTTCTGGGCGGCAAAGACTACGCTCGCCTCTTCAGTGTTGTGACGGCCGGAGCAAACGGCCCTCGCTACCTGTTCCACAAATCAAAAGAGCCACCAGATGCCCCCGGCTGCCAGTTCAGACGATACGAGACAACCACTAGAACAAACTGGCACTACCAATGCGCCAAGGCACTGGCCGAGCGAAAGATCAGGGTGTGAAGGCAATAAACCCGTGCTATGATTGAATCCGTTGGGTTCCCCTTATGGGGATCAATATGGTATAGCCCAGCCTAACTTCACGAAGTGCGCTCTCTCCCGGGGAGGGCGCACTTTTGCTTTTAAGGACGACTTCGCTGAGAGGCGGGATATCAAAAGTCTTCTTCTGCAAGACTTTAGAAATTACTTCTAACTTATAATTCTCTCAAAAATTTATCACCACTTTCAGAGACATACGGGCTATCAAGCAAATACCTAGTTAATGATCGATTCAATCGACCTTTATTTCTGCCGAGATAAAGTTGGCTTCCTGTCCTCCTGTCACAGTAAGTTATATATAGCCTTTCTTTTGCTCGAGTAAGAGACACATAAAGTAGCCTTCTTTCCTCACTGATACTACTGCCATCAACATTGTATGGAATAAATTCATCCTCAGCTGCAGCAATAATTACAACTTTAGATTCTAATCCCTTGGCTTTGTGCATGGTCAAAATATTAATTTTTTCTATATCGAGAATCTCTTCAATATCAACATAGTCAGAGGTGACAGGTCTAAGCAAGTCTTCAATAGATTCAATAGAATATTTTTGAATTATTTCTTCATATTTTGACGCAACATAATCTATATCTATATCATCAGAAAATACTAGGTTCGTAATATATTTAATTTTGTCTGTCAAACAAAATGAAGTATTGTCAACGCCAAATAAATCAACTTCATTAGTTTGATCTAGAATAAACAGTATCTTTTCGATTCCCTTGATTACTCTAGCTCTAATTCTGGAATCCAGTAAATTAGGGTCCCAAAAAATCTTTTCTAATGTTGTGACAAAATTATCGCCACTGCTTTTAGCAAAATTATAAATTGCTGTAATTGATGTTCTTCCAATATTGACACACCATATATCAAGTAGAGTTCGCCAAGCTAAAATATCATAATTATCTATTATAAGCCTAAGAAAGCATAAAACGACTCTTACAGATAGATCCATTTTAGAGTCTTTTTCTTTTACTGATACTGGAATACTATGATCTGAAAGTGCTTCTACAATTGGCTCAATTAACACTTTATTATCTGTCCTAACTAATATAAGTATATCAAATGGACTTACATTTTGTGAAGCAATTAATGACTGACAGAGCTTCGCAATTCCTAAAGCTTCTTTTTCTTGATCTGAAAAATTGATTATTCTTGCTTCACTCTCTTCTAATTCTGACACAGAAGCTAGGTTTTTCTGAATACGTTCTCCGTCTTGATTTATAACATGAAGTCCCATTTCTAAAATTTTTTGTGGGCATCTAAAACAAGTGGTAAGCAGAAAACTTTCTGATCCAGAATAATCATTATCGAATCTACGAATACCTTCAGGGTGTGCCATTCTAAAACCATAAATGCTTTGGTCATCGTCACCTACAGCAAATACTTCACCTCCATTTTGGGCAATATATTTGATGATGGCCATATCACATCTGTTTAAGTCCTGATATTCATCAACCAGAACATACTTAATATTTTTGCGTAAACTAAAGTCACCTCTTCGCTCAATTAAATTTTTCAATTGATATACGATTTCTGATCTCAATATGTATCCATAGATACTTCGATGTTCCCGCCAAGCAGCCAAAAATTTTGGGTCAGGAAACTTAGTTTCCCAGTCTTTGCTATCAACATTAAGACTTTCCCAATCAGCTGATAGTCTTCTAAATAGTTCATTAATATCACTTTTACTATGTTTAAGAGCATCACTTTTCCCAAGATTAAGCATATTTTTTATATCTTCCTCGATGATTTCACTTTCTTCATAATCATCAGCAATTCGTAACGGTGGCAATAAATTTGGAGAATTGTTCGCATTTCTCAACAGCTCCTTCAAAGAAAATGAGTGAAGTGTAGACGCGCTTGGCGGTTTATCTGCAGACATACTTTCAGCTATACGCTTACCAAGTTCTCCCGCTGTGGCCCTTGTGAAACTGATGACTAGTATTTGGTCTGTTGGTACATTGCGCTCCTCAACCAAATAGCAAATTCGCTGTATTAGCGTTCGAGTTTTTCCAGTCCCAGGCCCAGCTAGCAACCTCGCATGGCTTCCAGTGTAACTTGCTGCAGCCCTTTGCTCCGATAACAATCCTTCACCCCATGCCATTGTAATTCATCCTTGTATCTGATTTATTGGTTCTGAGGAGTCTCTTCTGATAGTCTGCCTGAGATGCAAGAGCGACTCCTTCCGATAATGTGCCCTCTCTAGCAGGCGAAGGAGCAATCACTCGTGACGCTGCCTTGCCACAGTGTGCCACGACCCTCTGCACTGTTGAACTCATGGCTCTCATATCTTCTACTATAGCACAGAAATTTTTAGTTTGCTCAGTCTTTTCATCCGTCTTCATTTTTCGCTGCTTCAGATACCGCCCAAGCGTCAAGCCAACCGGGATACAGCATGGGTCAAGATGCTGCTTGCCTCACCCGCCTGTGGCTTTGCCACCTAGGGGTGCCGCAGGGTTCGCTCCGCCTGTTCCTAGATTGTTAGCTCCGCAGACTTCTATAGCCGTAAGTGTGTTATCGCCTGGCACTGGCGGTGCGTATACAGCCCAGACTGGCTGTTGTTTGCCTACTTTGTCTTCATAGACGATGCCCCAGCCTATTCCGTCTGATGCGGTGTTCTCCAGATCGTATGACGGATGAGCGAATCCGCCCTGGGTGTTGCGTCCGTAGGTTATAGGGTCGCCGTTGCTGTCTCGTCTGCCGTCCAGCCGCAGCGCGCCTTCATAGGTGGAGAACGCAGGGTAGTACCATGTTGGGCTGTTGTGCGGGTCTCTGTCGTAGGTTTGCTTCCATCCCGCCGGCACCACTCCGTTCTCATCAGATAGCAGCGCGTAGGGGCTTGCGATGTTGTCTACGAATGCGACATCTTCTATTCCGAACACGCAGTCTATGAATTTGAACACCATCGTGTGTGTTGTCGGTGTTTTGGCGGCTGTGTCTTTGGCTTGGACTTGATGCTGGGTGAATGTTGATGCGAGTGTCAGTGTGGGGTGTCCTGTGATGTCCCATCCGCTAGGAGACTTCACGCTGGTGTCTGTGGGGAAGGTGTAGTATGTGCCGTAGAAGCTGGAAGTCCGTGTCGCATCCACATAAGCCACAGCAGGGCTAGCGACAAGATTGGCGGTGTTCGCCATCATTTTCAGGTCGTCTGCCGATCCTAGCTTGGATACTATCTTCGGGTTCGGCTGCTGCCAGACGACATTCACCGAAGCCATAGCCGAGTGTGCTGTGTCGTCAAAGAATACAAACGCTGGTCTGCGCGGTGATCCTAGCTGTGCCGTTGATGGATGCCTGTAGCAGTGTCTCTTGCTCCCGCCTGCGAATCCTGATGCGTTTCTGAATACCGCTTTGTTTACAGCGTCTATGCCTTTGGCTGCGACATGTGCTACTAGTGCTTCGCCTGGCTGGTAGCACAGCACTGGCGGGCTGTCGGCTAGCGATGTTTTGACTGCGAAGACTTCTGCTTCGTCGTAGAGATTGAACCGCTCCGCAGGTGGCTGTCCGTTGGCGACTGGTGGCTGGTAGTCGACATAGTAGAACTCGGCGTTGGTTTTGGCTTCGTTAGTGTCTAGTCTGCTGTCGGCTGTTTTGGATGTGTCCGTGCCGCAGACTGTTTTTGCTGCTAGTCGTGCTGCTGTGCATGCCGGCGGAGCGGTTGGCGCATACATCATCAGCAACTCTGGTGTGCGTGTTCTGCGTATTTTGCATGTGCGTTGAGCGTCTGTGCGAACTCCGAAAACAGAGCCTTTGCCGTAGCTGGATGTTTCGAAGTCCAGCCTTGTGGCTTCTACAGAAACAGAACCATCCGATGCGACAGCTATGAGGTCGCAGCCTGTGCCGTCCCTTGGCGTGGCGGTGGAAGCCGAGTATGTGGTGGCGGGGTCTTCTTGGTAGTTTTCCCATGCCAGTGTGGATGTTTCGTATCGCCAGTCGAAGTCAGACCATACTTCCACAGTTTCTGTCTGTCCGTTGCGTCTTACGGTCGTGGTTGTGCCGCCCATGTCTTCGGTGGCTTGGTCATAGGCGTTGTCATAGGCTTGTGTGTAGCGGTTCTGGTATGTTTCTGCTGCTGTTTCCACAGCGTTGCGCTGTGTTGTTTCTTCAGTGTCGGTAGCCGGGTTGGAGACTGGCACGGCGAGGTTTGAGTAAGCTGTCGGCGTTATCGTTGCTGCTGTGGTTTTTTCCAGTTTGCCGAGGTTTGTGGCTGCTTGGTTGCGTGTCTGCGCTGCGGGGTGTTTCAAGTCTGCTCTGTCTGCGTGAGACGGATAGTATTTGCCCAACAGCTTAGAAAGCGCAGGACTGGAAACAGATTTGCCGGGAGCTCCTGTCGTGGAAGGAAAACCTGTAGTGCTTGGCAGCGTGCCTACAAGGTCGCTATAGGAATGTCCGGGATGTTTGCCAGCCGAAGGGCAACTGCTGGTACGCCAACTGCCGCAAGTCTGGGTTCTCGTAGCAGCCGCTACGGTTTTGTTGTCGCTCCAGCCTCCGCCTGAGACTGTCAAAATATAACTAGCGTAGCTGTGCGTGACGGTAGCTTTCACCTCTGCTTTAGTCAGCACAGTTACCCAGTATTTCTCTTCAACTGTTCCGCAAGTCTCTTCTGAAGAATCACCTGAATCCTCTGAATCTGAATCTTCGCTCCCGCTGCTACTGTCGCTGCTGTCGCAGTCGGGGTCTGGGACATCCCTTGTCCGTTGTTCTCGCCCGTACTCAGCAGCCGTTCCCGCTTCCGCGACAGATGAGCCTTGCGGGGCTTTTGTTATGTTCGCTTTTGGTCCGCCGCTAGGAGATGCCGGCGAACCGCCAGCTTTTATGGCATCATCAGCAGCTTTTTTCAGATCGTCCACATCATCGGAATAATCTTCCACGAAACCAGCAGGATCGCCGCACCAGCTAGCGCCAACAGTCGGTTTCGTCAAAGTTCTGCCCGCAGCCGCGCCAGCGTCTGTTTCCCTAGTTCCGTACATCGTTGACATTCTCGTGGCGTATGTGAGCCTGGACTGGCTGCGCACCGCGTGCTTGAAAGAATAAAAAGTGCTATGCGAACCAGCCGTCGTGTCTATAGTTCCAGACGAATACCCAGTCGGCCGCCAAGCTTTGAAAGCGTCTTTTTTGCCTTTCGCCCACGCTTCGTAGCGTTCCATCCAGTCCTTGTAAAGCTTCTCCTCAGCTTCCAGCAAAGCCAGACGCAGACTAGCCTCAGCCCGCTTAGCCGCGCAAGTATTCTCCGCAATGTTGCTGGCATAGCGGTGCGCCATATTCCTAGCCGCCCCAGAATAGTCAATATCATCATCGGCGTCGTTAGGCGGAGCAGCATCGTCATCTCTGCCGCTGGCAGCATAAGACGGCACAGGCGACTGGCTGCGAGCCGCATCTGCCGGTGCGCTGGAATGATCGGCTCTGTCCTCGCTGCCGTCAGCGCAGCCATCCGGGTCGCCAGTCCCAGAAGTGGTGTCTCTAGGCGGCGAAGCAGTCAAAGGATGCGGCGATGTCACATCCAAATCCCAAGCCGTCCGCCCAGCAGTCACAGCCAGCGTCCTATCCGAAGCCGGCACCCCAGGCTCCGCGTCGCTGCCGACAATCCTGTTCTCGTATATCTCCAAGTCGGCGGTAACGCAAGCGTCGGCTGTGAAACTCGCCTGCGTAGGCGGCGGGTTCGGCGGGTCGCATCTAGCAGTATCCGCTAGAGACACTCTCTGCCCCAAAGCTATCGTTCCGCGATCCACTAGCGACTGCACTTCCGCAGCAGTGTATTCCCTGTCGGCTCTGCCGTCTTTGTTGCTGTCGCATCTCGGCATCGGAAACCTATAGCCACATTCGTACGCTCTGGCTGAATTCTTGATCAGTTTCGGCGCTGTGGCGGTGTAATAGCAGCCCAGCCTGCCATAGGCAGAAAAAACAGTCCCAGCAGCCATATTCCTCGCTTGCGGATGCCGCTGCGCTTCAGTTACACCCGTATGATGTTCAGCTTTGAACTTTCGCTCATACCGCAAATCCGAACGACACCAGAACCTATCCGCAGTCCGCCCCACTGCGTGCGATAGACCTGTGAGAGACCTGCCAGTGCTGCGCCCTATCCTCTGATAAGAATCCTCACCTCTGGGATGAAACAAAGACGGACACAAAGCCACAGACTTAGCCTTCGTCAAATGATAGGCAACATTACCCAGCGCGACACGAACATCAGATTCCGTATCACGAGTCGACTCGGGAACCCATACCCCAAAGTCGACCGTCTCCCGCCGTATTTCTCCGTTGCAACCCCTAGCACCTGACGGTAATTCGGTCCATACCCCGCCTACGCATAAGATGCGGTATCTCGGTGGTGTGGAATAATACCCAGGGACAGTGATCGTGGTTACCACAGTTGTCCCATGCCACGAAGACCCAAAGTTCCCAGTGCTGCTCGAACCAGCCGGCACAGTCCATGTCGCAGTGTCAGGTGAGATAGCACGCCGATCCCTTCTATTTTCAGTATGCCCATCCGCACGAGCCAGATAGCTGTTGTCAGAAGTCCCCCCATAAGACCCCACAAGCGTATAGCCCGAAGCCGCTTTAGCTGTCCAACTGCCGTAGCTCAGATCCGAAGCAGACCGCCCTGTCGTGTAAGCTGCCCCGCTCGGCGCGACCACAAGATTGCCGTTCTCGTCCAGCGCATACCTCACACTCGAAGCAACCTGCGCTGCGAGCCTGTTCTGCTGAGCGACAAAAGTATCACAGCCCGCGTTGTTGCCAGCCGAACCCGCAGCGACAGACCATCTCACGCTGTCGCCTCTGCCAGACGGAACAAGACGAGGGAAATCGTTAACCACGCTATTATCGGTCTGGAAAAAACCGTCAGCCACGCTGGTTTGACAAGCAGACACACCGCTATAGCCGCCATACTTATGAAACGGAATATTGAAACTCTTAGCAGAATAAGTACTGCCAATCCGCAAATTATCAGTATCCCACGGATAATCATCACTATCACCCCCGCCGCCGTGGTTGTGTGCTGTCGCTGGTGACGACAGGACAGCGACGGCTGCTATAGCCGCTGCTACGCCAAGCAGAGCAATAGCAAAATATTTTATGATCCTAGAAAAGCAAGGTTTCCCCATAACTTAGCTATTTTAATGTCGCAAGTCGACCCAATTTCCAAGATAGCTATTTTTCTGACATTTTTTAGTTTCTCGGAAATCCTAAGAGATCGCCAGAAGAGAAAACACGCTCACCAAAACTAAAAACAAATATGTCTTCCACGCCATAGGTATCCTCACGGTAAGTCTCAATTTCGAATGTAGCTTGGCATCCATTGTTCTGCAACTCGCCTGTTACTTCCGCTCGATATCCTCCTTCGCGCCACCACAGCCTAACATACCTCTCACCTATCGTCGGATGGCAAACGATAAGAAATGCAAAGTTTCCGTTCTGCGATATTTCTTTCAGATGGTATGTGCCTTGCGACAGCAGACTTTCACGCGGCTGTATCCCAGGTGTCAGATTCGCGTACCACAAGCTGTTAGCCAGTTCTGGAACCTCACCAGACGGAGCAAGAAAGGCTCGACACAAGATCAGTTGCATAGCTTCAGTTTCAGCCGCGAGTTCGGTAATCCTGAGTGCGTCATGTGCTGTCTGAACTGCTTGATTGATATAGAAATCAAGGTTAGCTTCCGGATTGATCCGCTCGCCGCCATGCAACTCCAGCAATCTTTCGGTTGTGAAGATAGCGTCACCGCTGTAATTTTTGAAAGTTTCATTCCATTCCCGCGTAGGCTTCAACAGATCAGTGAAACTATATCCTGCTGGCGCGCCGCAAACATTTTGCGGAGTGAAGCCCAGCTGTCCCAGCACATCTTCTATCGCTTGATAAGCGTCCTGTAAAGAAATATCCTGCTGGCAGCGCACAGCATCGCCGCCGAAATAAGGATGGCAATACCCTACACGCCCCAAGAACAAAGACAAATCAACAAGCTGACCTGCCGATGCAGGATTATTCTCATTTTGTTCGGTATACAGATTAACAGCAGCCAAACCTGGCACATATCTGTCTCTAGGCACGCTATCGGCAAGTGGCAAAGCCACATCGTTTCGCTGTCTCGGCCGCAAACCAGCTTGCTCTCTAGCAACCGCAGGAGCAGTATCAGTTCCAAGCAACACTATAACAGCTGCTTCTTCTGTAGCGAACTGCTGCGGCATAGCTGTCGGAGCGTCTATCTCGTCTATTTCTGCTGCTTGCAATATCTCTTCAGCTCTGTCTTTCCAACCTTCTTGATAGTAAACGGCTGACGAACTATATCTCTGCGGAGCGTTCTCTGGCGACAAAACCACATATCCAGCTTCAGAAAGCTTATCCGTCATCCTGCCAGCAGCACCAGCGACACCGCTTCCGTTCAACACCTGAACCTGCAACACCGCAGGAGATTCAACAACAGTAGTCGTTGTCGTGGTAGTTGAAGATGTAGATGTCGTGGTGGTTGAAGATGTCGTCACGCTAGGAGGTTCAGATGTTTCAGGCACAGAAGAAGCCGAAGTCGAAGTCGTGCTTGTGCTGCTAGTTGTAGTTGTTGTCTCTACCACTGGAGCGGGCGGCAAACCTTGCGATTCCACAACATAGCGAGTGCCAGCACTATCGCTTATATCGCCGCTAGCCGACTCGAAAATACTCGGCGGCACATCACCGCTATCATCATCTTGGAAAAACCAGAAACTCACAAGCTCTTCCACCACAGAAACAGCATCGCCCACATCCGCATCCAACAAATCCAACGACACCTCACCAGGAAGACCGCCAAACCAAGCCACCACAGGCGAGTTATCACCAGAAACCGCAACAGTGCCAGAGCCGTTAGCTGCTGTGAACGGCACGACTAGCGAAGTTTCTTCTTCAGCATTGCCCGATGGCGCAGATGTGGTTGTGGCAGTTTCAGACGGCACAGCAGCCGCAGTGTCCGATATAGTTTCAGGTGCGGATGTTGATGTGCCAGATTCGCTGTCGCTGCCCGAAGAGCAAGACGCTGCCAGCAAAGCTGCTGCTAGTGCTATCGCTATGTAAAATTTTGTTTTCATGGTCTATATTATATGCTGTTTCAGGGTGCCGGTAAAAATTCTGAATATAACCATACCACAACCAGCACATCTATACTGATACCAAAGGTACCCCCTGATGACAGGAGCCCCGGGGCTCCTGGTAAGAGCACCCTGGTGCTCGTTCCTTAAGTGGAATAGTCAGGGGGTCATCCCTTTGGAGTCTGGGCTGTTGCGCCCGTGTGTTTGATGTCTGCTAGCGGATGTATTGGCGAATTCTGCGACATCAGCCGTTCCCCGACTACCCCTCCAGCCTCCGCCTAAGATTGTTCAGAGCCGTCAGCGTGGTGAACTGCTGGACTTGTTCACGGGCGAAGGGGAGTTCGGCTTTCATGCTTTCTACTTTGCCGGCTATGGCTGTGGCTATGCAGACTGTGCCGGGGGGGTGGCCTTCTAGGGGGTCGGGGCCGGCTACGCCTGTGGTGGCTACGGCGCAGGTAGCTCCTAGGGCTTCGCAGGCTCCTAGGGCCATTTGCTCGGCGGCTGCCACCGACACTACTGGGCCTTCGGGCACGCCTAGCATGTTGAACTTCACCTCTGGGGCGTAGCTGACTATGCCGCCTTTGAACACATCGCTCGCTCCCGGCACCGATGCCAGCTTTGCGGCCACCATGCCGCCCGTGAGCGACTCGGCTGTGGCTAAGGTCTCTCCCTTTCGGCGGCAGAGCTTGAGCACGGCTGATTCCATCGTCTCGCCGTCTATGCCGAAGACGGAGCCGGGCAGCATGGACTTTCTTATGGTCTGCTCTTCGGCGTCCAAAATCTCTTGGGCGGCCTCGGCGGAAGGGGCTTTGGCTGTGATGCGCACTTTCAGACCGTCTTGGACGCTGGCTAGGAAGGCTATCGTGGCGTGGCCTGATTCGTCTAGACGGGCGATGTCGCCTGCCAGCTTCTCGGCTAGACCCGACTCGGAATCGCCCCAAGTGTGAAGCGTGCGGCTCTTGATGACCTGCGTGATGCCCGCACGCTTGGCGAGGTCGGGCATGACCCACTCTTCCATCAGCACTTTCATCTCCCAGGGGACGCCGGGGACGGCGTAGATGACTTTGGGGGCGGGGGTGGCTGGCTCTGACTTTGCTCCTGCCTCAGCCTCTGGCACTCCCGCTGCTTCTGACTTTGGCCCAGCCTCTCCCCCTCCCCCTGCTCCGACTGGGCAGCACAGGCCCGGGGCGGTGCCGGGGATCATCGGACTGACTTCTGCGCCGGCGGGCACCAAGGCTTGGCGCAGGTTGTTTTCGGGCATCTCTCTGCCTCGGTCGGTGAAGATAGACCTGATGCGGTCGGCGGCGGCTTCGTTGATCACTAGTTCGGCGCCCATGACGGCGGCTAGCACTTCTCTGGTGATGTCGTCGTGGGTGGGGCCGAGGCCGCCGCACACTATCACGGCATCGCTGCGCTCCACCGCTTGGGAGATGACAGCGAACATTCTGCCGAAGTTGTCACCGACTTTGGTCTGGTGGAAGGAGTCTATGCCCGCCTCGGCGAGCCGTTCGCTTATCCAAGACGAGTTGGTGTCTACGATCTGCCCCAGCAGCAGCTCGGTGCCGACGGCTACGACTTCGCAATTCATGTTTGCTGCCACTGGGTTTCTCCTGTTTCGGGTTCTGCTGTTTTGGTTTCGGTTGGTTTGGTTTCTGCTGTTCTGACTTCCGCTTTCTCGTTCTCCCTTTCCTCGATCTCCCCTGTCTCTGCCTTTGTTCTTGTGGTTTCCCCTATTTTGGTCTCGTCTATTTCGTCTGCTTTTCTGGCTTCCGCTCTCTCGGTCTCGCCTGTTTCAGTCTCCCCTACTTCGGCTTCTGCTGTCTCGCCCGTCGGCCAACCGTCTTTCAAATATTGCAAGCCTGTGTAGAGCGTGATTGCCACCGCAGCCCAGATCAGCACCACATGAAGCTCGTCATAGGTTTTCAGCGGCGGGAGGGCGGCGGCGGTGAGGGCTGCGCCTTGGAGGGTGGTTTTCCACTTGGCGGACAGACGGGCTGGAACCGACACGCCTCGCTTGGCATAGACCACTCTCAGCACGCTTATGCCGACATCTCGCACCCAGAGCAGAGCCACCGGCAGCCACCAATACCTCCCGACCGCCACGAAGCACGCCGCCACTCCGAGAACGATCACCTTGTCGGCGAACGGGTCTAGGAATGCGCCGAATTTGCTTTCGTTCTGCTGTTTGCGGGCGAACCAGCCGTCCCACCAGTCGCTCGCCACCACCGCCACTGCCACTATCACGAGCCACCACGATGCGCCTTTGTCGCCTTCGGCTCGCAGCACCAGCCAGAAGGCGAGAGGGGCGAGGAAGAAGCGGCTGACCGTGAGAATGTTGGCCCAGTTCCAGTTGGCGAGGTTGGACGCGGGGGCGCGGGGGGCTTGGGGGGTAAGGGGTGCTTCAGCCATGGGCTTTACCGGCTGGGGTGGCTGGTTTGGTTGGCTTTATTTGCCCATCAGACTTGACAGACTCGGCCTGCTTGACTGGCTCAGCGAACTTGACTGGCTCAGCTTGCTTGATTTGCGCGACAGGCTTGACCGGCTCGGTTAGCTTGACTTGCTTTGCTAGCTCGGCTGACTTGACCGACTCAACTGGCACAGCTTCAAGGTCGGGGCCGACTGCGCTTTTGACTTCAACTTCGGCGAACTCGCCTGCGGGGAGGTGGGCGGGCACATGGATTATGCCGTCTATCTCTGGGGCTTCTCTGTGGCTGCGGGCGATGCCGGGCGCATCCACCAGCACTCGCATTCGCCGACCCAGCATCTGACGGCGGCGCGACTCGGTGATGGCATCTTGAGCTTCACGCAACTCTGCCAGGCGTTCGGCAATGAGACTGGCGGGCACATGGTCGGAAAGGTCGGCGGCATAAGTGCCCTCTTCGGACGAGAAAGCGAAGAAAGCGCACCAATCCAGCTGGGCCGCTTCTACGAATTCCAAAAGCTGCTCGTGGTCTGCTTCGGTTTCGCCCGGATAGCCCACGATGAAGTTGGAACGAAATGCGGCATCTGGTTCTTGACGGCGGATGTGCTGGATTCGGCTGAGGAACCTGTCGCCGTCACCCCAACGGCGCATTCGGCGCAAAAGCGGGCGGGAGACATGCTGCAGGGAGAGGTCGAAATACGGCACGCCCGTGGCGAAGATGGCGTCGGTTAGCTCGTCTGTGAGGTCGGCCGGGTAGAGATAAAGCAGCCGCACCCAGTCGGTTCGCTTTGCGACTTCGTGGATGAGATGGATAATCGGGCGGGGCCTGCCAAGCTCACTAGTTTCACTGTTTTTGCCAGCCCGTCCGTTCTTGCCAACTCGTGCCGCGTCCCGCCCGTATGCTGCCAAGTCTTGCGCCACCAACACGGCTTCTCGCACTTCCAAAGCCTCAACTTCCTCGCAGATCGCCTCTACTGATCGCGAACGCTGCGGGCCGCGAAACTGCGGAATGGCGCAATACCCGCAACTACGGTCGCAGCCTTCGGCAATCTTCACATAAGCCCAAGGCAACTCCGCCTTCGGACGAGCCATATTGAGCAAATCCATCTTCGGCAGCTTGCCCAAATTCACAGGCACGCCGAACCCCACCACAGCATCCACTTCTGGCAAGGCTTCAGCTAATTCGCTCCCATACCGCTCAGCCATGCAACCTGTCACCACCAGCTGTCGCTCCCCCACATTTTCTCCCCGCCGCTCCCCCGCCGCTCCCTGTCTCACCTGCTCCGTCAAGCTCAGAATCGCATCCACCGACTCTTCCCTCGCCGACTCCACGAACGCACAAGTATTCACCACCACAAGGTCGGCGTCTTCGGCTCCGTCTGCACGCCGCATCCCGTCGGCCAGCAGCGAACCTGCGATCTTGTCGGAGTCCACCTGATTCTTCGGGCACCCCAAAGTCTCAATCCAAAAGCTCTCAGCCATCACCTTCAGATTACCTACCTACAGCGTGCAGCAATTTCGTTTAAACTATGAATCATGGCATTTGACCCCAAATACGACCAGATCGTGCCTCTCGCAGTGAAGCCCTGCGAAAGCGATGGCTACCGCATCTGGGTGGAATTCAACGACGGCTCTTCAGGCGAGGTCGACCTGTCGGATTTGGCCGTGCGCCCGCATTTCGGCAAATGGGCAGACAGAGGCTTCTTTGAATCAGTGCGCATTGAGCATGGGCTGATCGTTTGGGACGAAGACACCGACATAAACCCAGATGGCATTTATTTGCGGCTGAACGGCCTTACATGGGCTGACATCCACCCGCCTCCACGCCTTAGGCTGTCTCTTGTTGAAATGGAAGACAGAGAAGGCAACACGGTCTGGCTCAAGTTTTCAGACGGGACTGAGGGCGAAGTCGATTTGACGCCTCACTTGCCTTCTGATTTCAGAACATGCCGCGAATATCGCATTTTCAGGCGGAAAGGAGCGATTGCTCCCTGGGGAGATGTCATCTGGGAAGACGAGATAGAGATCAGCGGTGATGCGCTGTATGAAGAAATAACTGGCACCCCCCTGAAAGACGCATTGGCGAGAATGGAGCAAAGTTGCCTCGCATCGCCGAACTAAAGGGTGGAATTCTGATCTTCATGCCGACAGATGACCATGGAATTCCGCATTTCCATGTCAGATGCAACGGCAGCAGCTACAAGATATTCATAGACACTTTGGAGACAGACAAAGGCAGAATGCCGCCCAAGGCTTTTCGCGAAGTCAGAACATGGGCGCGCGTGAGGCAGGAAGACTTGTTCCAGGCATGGGAAGATGTGCGCGCCGGCAGAAAACCGTCAATGATTCCTCCGCTGCCATGACTACTGCTGAAAGCGCAAGAATCGCTCAGTGGGCGAAGGAGCACAGGGTTCACCCTGTCGCCGTCCTCGTTCCTCAAGACGGCCCTGCCCTGATGCTCTCCGCTACGCAATTGTTTGTGTTTAAGGATGATCTGCAGCCCAAGCGTTATCTTTTGGAAGACAGCATCTTGCTTTTGCAGGGCGAAGACACAGACGACACTGTGAAACTCGTTCATTTCGTTAGCAGTTCAGCTAAGGGCAGTTTCCAAGATGCCAATCAAATGCTTGTCCTGACTTCTGGGAGAAGCGAGTGGGAGCGGTTTGCTGCTTTGGTATGCGATCCCCCTTGGGGCGATGAACTAGAGAGGTTGTGGGAAGGTACCAAAGAAGAGCTTTGGGACGCAATCCGCAACTGGCATGTCTTGCGCCTTATCGGGCCAAAAGTGGTTCAATTCCAGCCCTCTCCTTCTCGTCAGCAATTCCAGATAGCCCGTGCGGTTGAGACGCAGTGCCATGTGGGGTTGAGCACCTTGCTGCAAATTAAAGACGACCACTCCAACTCCGGGACGATCTATTCGCTATGGAATCTCATTGACGGCATTTGCGAACTGAATACAGGCGCAAGGGAAACGCTGCAGTTGGGGTTGTTTTCAGCCGAGCAGATCAGTCATCTGGGGGAGCTTCGCAGCAGAGTCGAGAGGTTTAGCAGCAAGGAGCACAAGGACACCGAGCAATATCAATGGCACAGATATATCAAAATCTTGCGAAACTCTGGGGCGCATGGAAGACGATTGTCGCGCGAGCTATCCGTTGAGGTGCACAATATGTTTTTTCGTGAGCACGCAACAGGAAAAGCCGTGCAAGAACTAATCATCGACGAGATTTTTGAGATTCTCAACTCCATCGGCTGCGAACTGCTTTGCGATGATGCTTTGGCAGAAGAAAGGGAAAGCTTGGAGGCTGAAGCCAGACGAGAGGCGTCTGACATGAGCGAGTGGTTTTTGGGCAAGTAAGCACCTTGTGCCTATAGCCCTTGGACGACGAGATTCCGGGCTGTTATTTGAGGCGGACGGGAGGTGTGCGCTCTCATGTGGACGGAACGGAGGCGAAAAACCGCTAAGGCAGGGTGAAGGGGAGGGCTGCGAACCAGGCGGCTAGCAGGATTGCGCCTTCTATGCGGGAGACTTTGCCTCTGGTTGCCACGAACAGAGACATCGCCAGCATGCAGATGAGCATGACTACGGTGGCTGCGCCTGCGAGGGTGGCGTCTTGGAGGTCGGTTGCGCCGATGACGCCTACCAGCCCGCCGACTGCGAGGCTGTTGAAGATGTTGCTGCCCAAGATGTTGCCGATTATCAGCTCGTTCATGCGGCGGCGGCTGGCTGCTGCTGCTGTGACCAGCTCGGGGAGGGATGTGCCTGCTGCTACTAGCGTGAGGCCGACAAAACCTGAGCCTAGGTCTAGGGCTTGGGCTATTAGCTGCGCTCCTTCCACTATTAGCTGCGCGCTGGCTATCGTGCCGCCTAGGCCGATGATGAGCCAGAGGATGTCGCGGCGCGGGAGGTGCGTGCGGGGGGTGTCGGAGGCTGGAGTGTCGGGGGGTTTTGGCGCGGGCGGGTTTGAAGCGGGCGGGTCTGTGCCTGCTGAGGTTGTGTCAGATGGGGCAGATGACAAAGAGTCAGCCGATCCGGATGCCCCCGAAGAGGATTCTTCTGAGCCATCAGAGCCAATAGCAGCTTCGTGCGGGCCTCGTCTGAAAAGTCTGTCCCATTCTGTGCCGAACAGACCGGCTATCAAGCCAGCTAGCACGCCGAGCAGGATTATCCCGTCTAGCAAGTGCAGCCCGCCCTGCACTAGCAGCGCAAACAGGCCTACTGCGCCTACTGAGATTATCAGTTCGCGCCTCAGCAGGGCACGGCGGATAGGCACGGGGGCGACTAGGGCGGCTGCGCCTAAAACTAGCGTCACATTCGCCACATTTGAGCCGATGACATTGCCGATGCCGAGGTCGCTGTCGCCGTTGGCTGCGGCTATGCCCGAGACGGCCATTTCGGGCGCGCTGGTGCCGAAGCCCACGATCACTGCGCCGATGATTACGGGCGAGATGCGGTAGTGCGCGGCGATGCTGCCAGCGGCTGCCACGAATTTGTCGGAGACATAAGCCAGTATCGCCAAGCCGACGACGCTGAAGATGATGCCTGCAGTCATTACAGACTATCTTTGCCCGCCGTCCCCCTCTGAAGCAGCTTTGGGGGCAAAGTCGGCGGTTCGGGCTTCAGCGGTTTGAGCTTCGGCGGTCAGCATTGCGTCTTTGCCAGTTTCAGCCTTGTCGCCTTCGTGCTTGCCAGTAGCTTGGTGCCTGCCAGCTTTGGGGGCAAAATCGGCACTGCTTTCAGACTCTTCATTCGGGTAGAACTTGCCGATGACGATGCTGGTCAAGAAGACGATACCGGCGATCACGCCGAGGCCGAGCGTCATTCCCTCGTTGAAAGCCGATATAGCCGATTCAATCAGACGATCGGCTAGGTCGCCGAAGCCGGCCTCGGCGAGACCTTGAGCCGCTCCGAGCGCACGGCCGATGGAGTCTTGCGCGGATTCCACTAACCCCGCCAGGCCAGCCACCCCCGATTCTGCTGCGGCGCCTAAGTCTGTGGCTCCCAAGTCTGTCCCCACTGAGTCTGTCGCCATTGAGTCTGCCGCCCCCAAGTCTGCGGCACCAGCAGCACCACCTGCGCCGCCGCTCCCCCGCAGCTGCCCGCTCAGATCGCTGACGGTGCCGTCAATTCCCCGTCTGTAGCCCACAGCCAGCAGGCTTCCCACTATGGCGATGCCGATGGAGCCGCCTACCTCGCGGGTCGTGTCGTTCATCGCCGAGCCGACCCCTGCTTTTTCTGGCGGAAGCGAGCTCACGATGCGCTCGGTAACAGTCGGCATCAGAGTTGCGCCGCCCAAAGCCCCCACCACGAGACAGATCACCACGACCCAGTAGGGCGTGCTGGGCGTTATGAGCGCCAAGCCAGCGATGCCCAGAGACACCATGAACAGACCTCGCGAAACGATCCTGCGAGTGCCCCAGACGGCGGCGATGTTGGCACTGCGAGGCGCAACGATGAGCATCACCACCGCAGAGGGCATCATGCGCAAGCCGGCGTCCAGAGGGCTGTGGCCCTGAGCGAACTGGAAATACTGCGTGAGCATGAACAGCCAGCCGAACAGCCCGAAGAACATGACGGTCATCGCCAGCGCGCTGAGGTTGAAGCGGCGGCTCTTGAAATAGACCGGGTCGAGCATCGGGTGCGGCACTTTCTTCTCCCAGAAATAAAACAGGATGCCCGCCAGAGCTGCGATGACGAACATGCCGAGGATTGCGCCGTCTGTCCAGCCGTAGTTGGGGCCTTCAATCACGCCGAACACGAACGCTCCGATGATCACGATGGAGAGCAGCGCGCCGAGCGGGTCGAACGGGTGCACGCCGTTGCCGTTGCGAGACGAAGGCACCACGAAAATCGCTCCGAACAGCCCCACGAGCACGAGCGGGATGGTGAGAGCGAACACCCCGCCCCACCAGAACCACTTCAGCACCAGCCCCGCTCCGAGAGGGCCGATCATGCCGCCTGCGCCGGCGAAAGCCGCCCAGACTGCGATGGCTTTGGGAAGCTCGCGTTTGGAGAAGACTTCCGTGAGGATGGAAAGCGTGGCGGGCATGATGAGAGCGGCGGCCGTGCCCATGATCGCCCGCATGATGACGATCTGATAAGCAGCCGTGGAAGCCGCTGCGATGCCCGTGGCGATGCCGAAGATCAGCAGCCCGGCGACGAGGGCTTTGCGCCTGCCGAAGTGGTCGCCGATGGCGCCGAGCGGCAAGAGCATGCCTGCGAAGAACAGAGCGTAGGAGTCGACAATCCACTGGAGGTCGGAGCCGGAAGCGTCAAGGTCGCGCTGAATGCTGGGCAAAGCCACATTCACCGACGACACGCTGGCAACGATCAGCACCAGCGAAAGACACAAAAACCCCAAAATCCACCACCGCCGAGGATGCCCCTCGGTGCTGTTCTCGTTGACATCAGCCTCAGATGCCTGTGTCTCAGAGAAAGTCATGCAAGCTTCAACCTATCGCCGTCAAACCGCAGCCAGATAGGTGGCAAGCAATAGGCACTAGGGGAAGGGCTTGAAATTTGGCTGAGCTGCCGTGCAGCACCCTCGTGATAGCATCGCCACACCGCGCCGCAGCAGAGCACCACGCCGCAGAAGCACACCACGACATAGCAGAAAGGAGCAGCACTGATGGCGGAAACTTCAGATTCATACCAGAACCAGCCCAGAATCTCCGTTGAGGAGTGGCTGGCTGCTACCGAGTCGGAATACCAAGAGACGGCTAGGCAGGTCGGGGAGAACCTCACGGAACTCCGCTCACAGACCACAAGAGCGTTGTGGCTGCTCTCATTCACGCTTGCTCTATTGGGTGTGTCGTCAGTGCTCTTCGAAGTTTCGCTGAGCTCGCCAGACGGTTGGGAATTGGTAGCAGTCTTGCCCGTATTGCTGTTCGGAGTGGCACCGGGCTTCTATTTTCTCTTTGAATCGCCAAGTTTCGTGCAACGCAGATTCAAGTGGGGTGAAACCCAACTGGGGCAGAAGCACATTGCCGAGAGAAAGCTGTCTATCGTGCGATCTCAGCTGTCGCTTGCTGCTGAAGCGGCAGCTAGGCGTTTCAGAATTTTCTCCGCATGGCGTTGGATCTGGTTATTTTCAAACATCTGGGGGACGACACTGCTAGCCTTAACATAAAAGGAGGACGGCTATGAAAATTTTTCGACGCAACAAGAAATCTCGTTGGTTGCTGGCATACGAAGAGGAGCAAATGAGCGGTGTTCCTATCGAGCAACAGATGGTCACCGACGAAGAGCGCATTCGAGGGCGCACGCCCGAGGAAGTTTTGAAGGACTCGCCGGGCCGTATAATCTCTGCTGGCTAAAATCTTGCGCCTGATTTTGAGTTCAGGCAGCTGATCCCCCGCATCCATTGCTGGCAGGTCACTGACAGGTCAGGCAGCGTCGCGGTCTATGGTGCCTACAGATTCAGAGTCAGCCATTTCGTGGGGTGGCGATGCGGGGCCTGATAGTTCTTCGGGGGTCATGTAGACTTCTCTGGCTTTGGAGCCTTCGGAGGGGCCTACTATGCCTCTTTGTTCTAGGAGGTCCATTAGGCGGCCGGCTCGGGCGAAGCCTACTCTTAGTTTGCGCTGGAGCATGGAGGTGGAGCCTAGGCCTGTGCTTACTACTATTTCCATGGCTTCTTGCAGGAGTTCGTCGTCATCGCTGTCGGACGACATTGTGCTGCTGCTCGGGGCTGTCAAATCTTCGCTGCTGATGCCTGTTATGTAGTCGTTGCCTTTGGACTGCCTGCGCCAGGCGCCTGCCACTTTTTGCACTTCGGCTTCCGACACCCAAGCCCCTTGCACACGGCGGGGGGCACTGGACGACGGCCCCAACAACAGCATGTCGCCTTGGCCTACCAGTCTTTCGGCGCCGCCTTGGTCTAGAATCACTCGGCTGTCGGTGAGGCTGGAGACCGAGAAAGCCAAGCGTGCGGGGATGTTGGCTTTGATGACTCCTGTAATCACATTCGTGGAGGGCCGCTGGGTGGCAATGACCAAGTGGATGCCCACCGCCCTCGCCATTTGAGCGATGCGGCAGATGGCATCCTCCACATCTCTCGGCGCAACCATCATCAAATCCGACAGCTCGTCTACCACCACCAGCATGAACGGCAGACGGGGGAACTCTTCGGCGTCTTCAAACATGCCTTGGGCGTGGGCGTCGTTGTAGCCGGCGATGTCGCGGAAACCGGCGGTGGAGAGCAGCCGGTAGCGGCGATCCATCTCTTTGACCGCCCAGTTGAGGGCGTTGGCCGCCTTCTTCGGATCGGTCACGGGCTCGGTGAGCAGATGCGGCACTTGCTCGAACTGGCGCATCTCCACCATCTTGGGATCAACCAGAATCATCCGCACCTCATCGGGCGTGGAACGCATCAGCAGCGAAGTGATCATCACATTCAAGCAAGACGACTTGCCCGACCCGGTGGAGCCTGCGATGAGCAAGTGCGGCATCCGAGCGAGGTTGATAAGAATGGAACGCCCCGTGATGTCGCGCCCGACCGCCACATCCAGCGGATGCGAGGCTTTTTTGGCCTCTTGGGAACTGAGAATGTCGCCGACTAGCACAGCTTGGCGGCCGATGTTGGGCACTTCCACGCCGATGGCTCGCCGCCCGGGGATGGGCGCGAGGATTCGCACATCGGGCGAGGCCATAGCATAGGCGATGTCTTTGTTGAGACTGGTGAGACGAGAGACTTTGGTGCCTTCGGCCAGCTCAAGCTCGTAGCGGGTGACGGTGGGGCCGATGACCATGCCGACCAAGCGGGTTTCCACGCCTAGAGCGGCGAGGGATTTCTCTAAGATTTCGCCCCGTTCGCGAGCTTGGACTTCGTCAAGGTCGACCTTTTCGGCGAGGTTCAGGAGGCTGAGGGCGGGCAGCTTCCATGCGGTTTTGCCGGCTGGTTTGTCGCTGGGGGTTTCATCGGAGGTTAGAGCATCCAGCTCGGCGGAGTCTTCGGTGGTGCCTGCAATATCGCTGCTGGCTGCGTCATCAGCAGCATCTTTGCCGCCTTTCTTGGAGCGGGATTTCTTGCTTTTGGCTTCTGCCTCTTCGGCTTCGGCTGGTTCTTCGGATTTATCGGCATCGGTTGCCAAGAGGAACTCGTCGGCTGGGTCGGCGCCTTCTGCTATGGCGGAGCTGCTGTCTTGCTCGTAGTCGTAAGGCGAAGATTTTTTGCCCTCTTCGTAGCTGAAGACATTCGGCATCTCTTCGGCGTCTTCTTCTGGGGTCGGCTGTTGCGACTTAGAACCGTCAGCCATTCGCCAGAGGGCAGCACAGCCTCGGCCTGCCAACACGAAAACTTTCGCCACGACACTGGCACATCTTTGCAGAGTGGTTCGGCTGACCATGATGAAACCGAACAAGGCAACAGCCAACAGCACGCAGCCTGCGGCGAAACCTCCCATGAGCGACTCCAAAGGCATCCCCACCACTCCGCCGATGGCACCGCCGGCACGAGCAAAGTGCTCTAGCGCGTCGCCCCATTCGGGCTGGCCTCGCATGATATGCGCCAAGCCGGATGCGCCACCGATGAGCAGCAACGAGCCGACAATTATTCTGAAGGCGATGTCGGCGGAGACGGGCTGGCTTTGGGCTGCTTTGAGATGCGCCAGATTTTGGCCTGAAGATTTGCCTGAAGTTTTAGCGGGTTTCGCCTTGGATTGCGCCTGTTTAAACGAGAGATCATCTGCACTGGCTGCTTCTGCACCAGACGCTTCTTCGCTCACTGCCCGAAGCATCATTCTTGCCCGTCGGGTGGGTTCGCGGATCAGCGACACACCTAATGCCACAAACGCCGGCGGCAGCAGGAAGCGCAAAACGCCGACTGAAGCCCCCAAGCCCGTGTCAATCCATTGCCCGAGCCTGCCTGCGAAGCTTCCGTAGACGCCGCAAGCCACGACTATGCCGGCAACCATCAGCGCGAGCCCTGCTATGTCCAGGCTGTGCTCGCTGAAGACGCCCTTGGCTTGTTTGGCTACTTTTGAAGACGGCTTGCCGGCGTGCTTGCGCGGCTGGGCGGGCGGGCGAGACTGGGCAGGCATACGATGCTTGGAAGCACCGCTGCGAGAGTTAGATTTTACGGTGGCCATAGCCTTGCGGCATCCCTTTCAGGTTCTGGCCCCTACTCCAATCTCAAATTTAGCCCAAGCTCCCAAGCATTGCCAATCAATTTTTGAGCTTTGAGCGTCAAACACTCTTCAAACACCCTAGATGCGTCGCACGCTGGGGATGATGACCGGCCGCCGTCCCGTGGATTCTCTCACTCGTTTGCCTGCTGCTCGGCGGATTTGGTAGCCGATCTCTTCTATGTCGTCTTCGTCCAATGCCCTATTTGCTCGGCCTGGGGCATCTCTGTCTCGGCTGCCGGCACTCTCCGACAGGTTGGCCAAGAATCTGCCGACTAGATCCAGCACGACTTCTTCAACTTGCTCTTCGCAGTCCGACCGCTCTGGCTCGTCCAGCCAGCCTCGCGATTCCACAGCCACGAACACTTCAGCCTCGCCTGCCGAAAGACCCGCCTCGCCGAGCCGCAGAAAAGCCGTTACCGCAATCACGCCTTCGTCTCTTAGCTTGCGGCGTTCCCGCAACATTCCTCGATCTATATCCACGATTTTGCCGTTCACCAGCAGATAGCTGCCCGGCGTGACTTTCGGATTGAGATGGAGACCTTCGTCTGCCAGCACCACTTGGTCGCCGTCTCTGGCGAGGATGACCCTCTCGGGATTCATGCCTCTCTCTTCAGCTAGGTCGGCGTGGGCGAGCATGTGGCGAAGCTCGCCGTGCACTGGCACGAACCATTCAGGCGAAGCTGCGGCATGAAGCTCAGCCAGCTCGTCGCGTTTGCCGTGCCCAGAGGTGTGAAGCGCGCCAGCATGGACGACTTCGGCTCCGCGCTCCATCATGCGGTTGATCATGGTTGCCACGGCTGCTTCGTTGCCGGGAATCGGGTGCGCGCTCAGCACAATCGTGTCTTCTTCTCCGAGCTTGATCCAGCGGTTGTCGCCCGCTGCGGCCGTTGCCAGCGAGGAACGCGGTTCGGCTTGCGAGCCGGTGGAGAGCACGCAAAGCTCGCCGGGCGCGAGATAGTCGGATTCCTCTATGGAAATAAGGCTCTCTTCGGGAATGCGGACGATGCCTAGATCGCGCCCCAAGCGCACATTGCGCTGCATGGACATGCCGAGCGTGGCGACCATTCTGTTATCACGAATCGCAGCATCCACGACTTGCTGCACACGATGCAGATGGCTGGCGAAACAGGCCACGATGACCCGTCTGCCTTGATTGGCAGCCAGCACATCTGCTATAGCAGGGCCGATTTCGCTTTCAGAAGCAGTGCTGCCGGGCACATCGGCATTGGTGGAATCGGCCAGCAGCAGGCGGATGCCCAGGTCGCGGGCGAGCGTGCTGATGCGGGCGAGGTCGGTGTGGCGGCTGTCTATCGGGTTGCGGTCTAACTTGAAGTCGCTGGAGTGCAAGATGATGCCTTGGGGCGTGCCGATGGCAGAGATCAATCCGCCGGGCACCGAGTGGGTAACAGGGATGAACTCGCAGCTGAACGGGCCGATCGTGCGGCGTTCGCCGTCGGTCAAAGTCAGCCATTCGGCTCTGTGATCCAGCTTGGCTTCTTTCACACGGCGGCGGGCGAGACCGAGCGTGAAGGGCGAGCCGTGAATGGCGGTGGGGACTTCGCTCAGCAAATGCGATAGCGCGCCGATGTGATCTTCGTGCCCGTGAGTGGTGATGCAGCCCACAACTTTTTCGGCTCGCTCAAAGATGTAGGAGAGGTCGGGCAGCACGAAATCCACCCCCGGGCGTTCCTCCGAAGGGAATAACACGCCGCAGTCCAGCACCAGCATGGCGTCTTCGGTTTCCACGGTGGCGCAGTTGCGGCCGATGTCGCCCAGCCCGCCGTGAAAAGTGACTTTTACTTGCTCAGACATAAGAATTCAGACGAAATGGCTCAGGCTAATGGCGCAGAGATAGCTCAGACAGGCGACTAGAACCCGGCGTCCCGGCCGACTTCGCAGGTGGCTAGCACTGCCTTGGCGTGGGCTTCAAGGTGGGGCGGCTCGTGGTCGAGCGGCGGTCGGCAATGCCCTACTGGGTGCCCGAGCAGTCGCAACAGCAGTTTCGCAGGTGTCGGGTTGGGGGCATCGGGGCGGGATTCGTAATCGTAAGACGCCAACAGATCGCGGTTGGCTTGCTGGGCTGCGGCGATGTCGCCTCTCCCCCAAGCGTCAAACATCTGGCTGTGCTCGGCGGCTGTCCAGTGAGTGGCGACACCGATCACCCCGACAGCACCCACCGAGAGGAACGGCAAGGTCAGCGAGTCGTCGCCGCTGTAGACCTCAAAGCCAGACGGGGCCTGCGCTATGAGCTGCGCTGTTTCGGCTGGGTCGCCTGCTGCGTCTTTGACGCCCACGATGTTTTCAGCTTCGTAGGCGAGCTCCAGCAAAATCGGGGTCTCCACTTTGCGACCCGTGCGCACGGGGATGTCATAGATGATCACAGGCAAATCTGTGGAGTTCGCCACCGCCAAGAAATGCTGCTTCAGGCCCGCTTGCGACGGGCGGTTGTAATAGGGCGTGACGGTGAGCACAGCAGACGCGCCTGCGGCTGTGACTTGCTCGGTCAGCTCGGTGGCGGCGCGACGGTCGTTACTGCCTGCCCCTGCTATCACGGGCACATCGGTCGCTTCGGCGACTGCTTTGACTAAGGCGATCTGCTCTTCGTGGGTGAGGGTAGGGGCTTCGCCGGTGGTGCCCGCCACGACCAGACCTTCGTTGCCCTGCGCCACCAGCCAGCGGGCCAGAGACTGGGCTGCGTCTATGTCGAGCGCGCCGTCGCTGTTGAAAGGGGTCACCATTGCGGTTATGACCCGACCGAATCTTGCCATTTAACTAACTGCCTGTCTGAGTGCCTGCCTGAGTACCTGTCTAACCGTCTGCCTAGCTGCCTGTCTACCCGTCTGCCTAACTGCCTGCCTGCCTAGCCGCCGATTTGCGACATGGAGCGGCGGGGGCGGATGAAGGCAACCTGACCTATCTGGTGCCCAGCCCATTTCTCAGCCACCGAACCAGCCATTGCTGCTGCCAGCTCGTCATCCGATGCGCCACCTCGCAGCAGCGAACGCAGATCCAGCTCGCTCGTGGCAAAGAGACAGTTGCGGAATTGGCCGTCTGCCGTGAGACGCACTCTGTCACAGAGGTGGCAGAACGAGCGGGTCACGCTGGCGATGACGCCCACATGCCCTTTGCCGTCAGAGTAGCGATAGCGGCTGGCGGGCTCGCTGCCCTGCACGAGCGGCTCCAGCGGATAGACCGAGCCGATGCGTGCGATGATTTCGTCTACGCCAACAACGGCGTTGTCTTCCCAGTTGCCTTCGGCATCCAGGGGCATGAATTCTATGAACCGCACTTCCACTCCCCTGCTGCGCCCGAACTCGGCGAAATCCATGATTTCGTCATCGTTGGCTCCTCGCATCACCACGGTGTTGATTTTCACAGGGTGAAGCTCGGCTTCTAGGGCGGCGTCAATCCCGTCTAGCACTTGCGGGAGGGAATCGCGGAGCGTGAGAGTGCGAAACCGCTCCGGGTTGAGGGTGTCCAAAGAGATGTTGATGCGGTTGAGACCGGCTCTGGCGAGATCCTCGGCGAGCAGGCGGAGGGTGGCCCCGTTAGTGGTGAGGGCGAGTTCCACGCCGAGGGGGGCGAGCTGCTCCACGAGTTTCGGCAAGTGCGCTCGGACGGTCGGCTCGCCGCCAGTCAGACGGATGCTGCCGATGCCGAAACGGTCGGTGAGCAGACGGGCCACCCGCACGATCTCTTCAAAGGTCAATATCTCCTCGCGAGGCAGCCAAGGCAGCCCTTCGGGAGGCATGCAATAAGAGCAGCGAAAGTTGCACCGGTCGGTAACCGAGATGCGCAAATCCCGATGAACCCGCCCGTAGCCGTCTATGAGCTGCGTATTAGACATAAATTGCAGGCTAGCGGAATTCGCATATATGGCTGGCATTGCGTCGCTTTGACACGCCACTAGTCGGCTTGCTTCTCAAGCGGTGAGAATGCCGACTGGCATTGAGATAGGCGAGTGGGGAGAACTAAAGGGAATGGTATTGTTGATGGTGATGCGTGTTCTATTGACAGGCGCTTCTGGGTTGATCGGCTCGACACTCTGCGAAAAGCTGCGAGAAGCAGAACACGAACCTGTGCGACTAGTTAGGCGTGAAGCTGCGGGGGCAGACGAAATCTCTTGGGATCCCACTGCAGGCACTATTGACGCTGAAGCTCTGGAAGGCTGTGACGCTGTTGTGCATTTGGCAGGAGCAGGCATCGGCGGCAAACGCTGGAACGAGGCGCGGAAACAAGAACTGGCAAACAGCCGAATCCGCTCCACTCATCTGCTGGCGACCGCTCTGGTTGGGCTGCGTGAGCCGCCAAAAGCTTTTCTGAGCGGTTCGGCAATCGGGATTTACGGCGAGACGGGCGACAAGATCGTGGATGAAAGTGCTAGTGGCCCGGATACTGCACCAACACTTGAGCAAGCTCAAAATGATGTTTGCTTAGGAAACACCGACCCCGCCTTGTCTGGAACTCCAAGTGAAATACAGATCGAATCCGAGAGTGGCTTTCTCGCCGACCTATGCCATCAATGGGAAGCAGCCGCCACTCCAGCAGCCGATGCTGGAATTCGCACTGTGCTTTTGCGAACAGGCATAGTAGTAGACAGCAAAGCCCCGTTCCTCAAGCGCCAACTGCCGCTCTTCAAGCTCGGGCTGGGCGGACGGCTAGGCAGCAAAGACCGCTGGGTCAGCTGGATTTCGCTGGATGATGAAGTAGCAGCTATCATCTGGCTCCTAGAGCACGAAGACATCTCAGGCCCGGTCAATCTGACCGCCCCCAACCCCGTCACCAACCAAGAATTCACCAAAACCCTGGGCCGAGTGCTGCGTCGCCCCACCCTCCTGCCTGTCCCCAAACTGCTCCCCTCCCTGCTGCTAGGCAAAGAACTCATCAACGCCCTCACCGAAAGCACCCGCGTCTCCCCCAAAGCCCTCACCGACCACGGCTACCCCTTCAAATATCCCCACCTTGAACCAGCCCTGCGAGCCGCCCTAGACCGCCCCGCCTAGAAGCCGAAGCCGAACAAGTCTAGAAACTATTTCAAACCAGCTTGTCCAGCACCTGGGCTAGGTCGAAAATCAAGTCTTCTACGGCTTCTATGCCTATGGACAGGCGGATCAGGCCTTCGTCCATCGCTAGGGAGGTGCCTGTCAAAACGCCGTGCGACATTGTGGGGGGGTATGAGACTAGCGACTCCACCCCGCCTAGGGATTCGGCGAAGGCGAAGAGTTTTAGGCTTGTTCCCAGCTTCTTGGCGGCTTCGGCTCCGCCTGCCATGACTATGCTCATCATGGCTCCGAACTGGCCGCTCATCTGACGGGCGGCTAGCTCGTGGCCGGGATGGCTGGGGAGGCCCGGGTAATTGACTTTCGCCACAGCCGGGTGGCTGTCTAGGAACTGCGCTATTTCCAGAGCATTGGCGCAGTGGCGATCCATGCGCAAGGGCAGGGTCATCACGCCTCGCAGCACTAGGTAGCAATCCAACGGGCTGGGGATGCCGCCTGCGACGGTCTGGACTATGCGGATGCGCTCGGCTAGGTCGGGGTCGGAGGTGGCGGCGAAACCGCTCACCACATCTGAATGGCCGGCGATGTATTTCGTGGCCGAATGGGTTACGATGTCGGCACCTAAAGCGAGCGGGTTCTGCAGATACGGCGAGGCAAAGGTGTTGTCCACCACCGCCAGAGCACCATGCGCGTGGGCGATTTCTGATGCTGCGGCGATGTCGACGATGGTCACGAGCGGGTTGGTGGGCGACTCCAGCCAGATCATCTTCGTTTCGGGCCGCCACGCCGATTCCACAGCCGCGATATCGCTGGCATCCACATAGTCGCTGGCGATGCCCGTCTCCGAATGAAGCTGCGTGATGAGGCGATAAGTGCCGCCGTAGAGAATGTGCGAGAACAGCACATGATCGCCGGGGCGCAGCATTCGCAGCACGGCGTCTTCTGCTGCGATGCCACTGGAAAACGCAAAGCCGTAGTCGGCGCCCTCCAAGTTGGTGAGGCAGTCTTGCAGCACCTTGCGAGTAGGGTTGGCGATCCTGGCGTACGAAAAGCCTCGGTTCTCGCCGATGCCGGTCTGCTCGTAGGTTGTGGAGAGATAAATCGGCGGCATGACCGCGCCCGTGAGCGGGTCGGGATCGAACCCGGCATGGATCGCTCTGGTGGCGAAACCCATCTCACGGCGTGGTTCGGCCGGAGCAGACGGACTGCTGGATGATTCTTCTTTTGCCATTTGTGAATTCTACGATTGCCAGTCCATAATGCACGCTGCCGTCTGCGTAAGCTAAAGCAGATGACTGAACCGAAGATCGCTGTGGGGCCGGAATCGTGGCGGCGGGAAGCACTGGTGGAAGCTGTGGAAGCTGGCGGTGGCGTGGTGGTAGACATTGCCGAAGCAGAAGGTCTCATCTGGACTTCGCCAGAGACTCCCGACCTCATTGCCGATTTTCTTGAGGCTGCTGGCAGCGGCAATGGCGGGAGCAGCAGCAACCTGCGCTGGGTGCAGCTGCCTTATGCGGGAATTGAGCCGTTCCTCCCCTACCTCGACGACGAGCGCATCTGGACTTGCGGCAAAGGCGTGTATGCCCGCCCTGTGGCAGAGCACGCGCTGGGGCTGCTGCTCGCAGGTTTCAGAGGGCTGAACAGCTATGTACCGGCCAGCACATGGCTGCCGCCCCAAGGCCGCAATCTGCTAGACAGCCGCATCACGATCCTCGGCGGAGGCGGCATCACGGAAGAATTGCTGCATCTGCTCGCCCCTTGGAACTGCGAAGTGACCGTCGTGCGCCGTCACGCGCAGCCGCTGGAAGGCGCCAAAGCTGTTACAACAAGCGACATGCCCGCAGCCCTTGCTTCAGCCGATGCCGTGGTGCTCGCCTTGGCTTTGACAGACGAGACTCGCGGCATTATCAACGCGGAAGCTTTAGCAGCAATGGCAGATCGTGCTTGGCTGGTGAATGTAGCGCGGGGGGAACATGTGGTCACAGACGACCTAGTGGCAGCCTTGCGTCGAGGCGTGATAGCAGGAGCAGCCTTGGATGTAACCGACCCTGAACCTCTACCCGAAGGCCACCCTCTCTGGCAAATGGAGAACTGCATCATAACCCCTCACATCGGCAACACACCTGAGATGGGCATCATCTTGCTAGCTGAGCGCGTGAAGCAAAATGTGGCGCGCTTCGCCAAGGGTGAGGATCTGCTGGGCCCCGTGAATGTGGAGTTGCGATACTGAAAGCCGAAGTGCCTGCTTCCCCTAGTGGCTCTCTGAAGCTGCCTGATTGCTCTTCGGATGCTGGTGCTCTAGGGCTACAGACAACTCAAGCTGCTATCGCTCACTTCACAGGAATGCTCTCGGTCCGCAACTCTCAGGACACAGCCAAACCCTAAGAAGCTCGCACTATTGCTATAGTTCTCGGCTCCACATTGTTGGCAGACTCTATCACCCGCAGGAAGCTTGCCGAGAGGGTATGCAAGCTGGGGTCCATGCTCACTAAGCCCGACACGAGCTCCACATTTTGCAACCCTTCCACCGCTCGGCGCAGAGCGGCAAAACTGCGTCTGCCTTCGGAATCGGGGGCGACTTGCTCGGCAGCCAGCACGAAAGCCATCACTGCGTCGGCCGCTGCTACGGCCCGCCCGTCTAAGCCGATTTCGCTGTCATTCTGGCGTATCCGGCGGACTAACTCGTTGACTTCTTCGGCCGGATCGTCGCCCCAGACCGAGCCGTAGCTCAGCACTTGCAGCGTGCCTTGACGGCGATTGTCCAAAAGCCATTGCCCGTCCAGCAGCGAGCCTGCCACCACCAGCGTGGTGATGCCTTCGGAGCGGATCGCATCGTAGAGATGTCGGCCCGTAGGCAGCACCGAGCAGATGACTATTACCTCAGCTTGGCGCAACGCCGGCTGCTGGACGATGCCTCGGAAGTCGGAAGCCTCGCTTACATAGCTGACGGGCACGGTCTGCAGCACTCGCCCGCCGTCTTCGGCGAAACTCTGAGCGAACTGCGAACAGACGCCCTGGGAATAGCCGCTGTCGCGGTCGGAGAACACCACAGCGGTGCTAGCCTCCGTGCTCGCCACCTGAGCAGCCAACGCTCGCCCTTCCGCCTCGGCTGGCAGACCGAATGTGAAGACATTGTCCATGCCCCATCGCTGATCCACCGGGCACGGGATGAATGTCAAAATGCCAGCGGTCTCCTGCAGGGTGGGCTGGACGAAATCACGGTCGCAAGAAGCCAGCACCAGCTGCGCCTGCTCTTCCGCCATCTGAAGACCGCCCTGATAAGCCTCGTTCATGTCGCTTTGGACATCTATGACCTCCAGCGAGATCGGCAGGTCGCCTATTCCGCCGCTTTCGTTGACGATTGCCACTTGCGCCTCGGCAGCGGCGAGCGGTACGGCGTCTACGACTCGCAGCCAGCCTGTGCGCGACATAACTGCCCCCGCAGCTACCGAAGGCTCCTCTGGGGTGATGAGAATCGTCTGTTCGGGGCTGACTTGGATCGGGAAAGCCGCCAGAGAGAAAGTAGTCTGAGGCGGCAGGGTCGGGGTCGTCAAGGTTTGCGGAGTTTCAGACGAACATCCCGCCACCGCAACCAGCGCAGCGACCGCCAGCACCGCAAAAGAAAGCTTGAAGCAGGCGGCAGATTCGCGGCAACAAGAAGGCTTGAAGCAGGCGGCGAACTTGCGGAAGGTTTTCGCCAAAACTCGCCCGCTCAACCCCGAATGGCCCTTGTCAACCCAAATCGTCCTGCCAACCCAAATCGCCCGCTCAACTCCAAGTGGGCCCGTGTCAGCCCCTCATGGCCCGCAGCGATTCTTTGAGCGAGCCCACCGTGGCGAAGACCGCGCTCGGTTCGTAGCCGCAGTGGGCCATGCAGTTTTCGCATCTTTCGTCCTTGCCTCGGCCGTATTGTTCCCAGTCTGTGGTGTTGATTAGCTCTTCGTAGGTTTCGGCGTAGCCGTCAGACATCAGATAGCACGGACGCTGCCAGCCGAACACCGAATAGCTGGGTATGCCCCATGGGGTGCATTCAAAATCTCGCTTGCCTTCCAAAAAATCCAAGAACAGCGGCGAATGGTTGAGACGCCATTTCTTGCGGCGGCCTTCTGAGAAAGCTTCGGCGAAGAGGTCTCTGGTCTGGTCGGTGGGGAGGAAGCCCTCTTGGTCGGGGGCTTTTTCGTAGGCGTAGCCGGGCGAGATCATCATGGCGTCTACTTCCAACTCGTCGTTGAGGAAATCCAGCACGCCCCGCACGGTCTCGGCGGTGTCGGTGTTGAAGAATGTCGTGTTGGTGGTGACGCGAAAGCCCCGCTTTTTGGCTTCGCTGATGGCTTCTACTGCGGTGTCGAACACGCCGTCTCGGGCTACGGCCAAATCGTGGCGTTCCTGCAGACCGTCTATGTGGACGGCCCACGAGAAATAGCGAGACGGCTGGAACTTGTCGAGCTTGCGCATCATCAGCACGCCGTTGGTGCAGAGATACACATACTTCCTGCGGGCTGTGAGCTCTGTGACTATTTCGCCGATCTGCGGGTGGAGCAGCGGCTCGCCGCCGGCTATGGAAACCATAGGCGCGCCGCATTCTTCAATCGCGCCCACCGCGTCTTCCACCGAGAGGCGTTTGCGCAGGATTTCCGTGGGGTATTGGATCTTGCCGCAGCCGGGGCATTCCAAGTTGCAGGCGAAGAGCGGCTCTAGCTCGACGATCAAAGGATACTGCCTGCGCCGCTTCAGCCTGTTGGCGAACATATAGCAGCCGACTCTGGTGGCTTGGCGAAGTGGAATGTTCATTCGTGCACCATGTTAGTTGGAGAAAGAGGCGGAGGTTTGTTTCGGGGGCTTGGCGGGTTCAGGGCTCGGCTAGTTCAGGGTTTGGCTAGTTCAGTGCTTGGCTCGGTAGTTTCGGAAATCTTGTTGTTTCAAAAATCGCACTGCTCTAGAGCTGCTGCCGCTTGTGTGATTACGCGAGACGCCTGGCGGAGCTTGAAGACGCCCCCGATGAGCGAGTGCGAATCCAAGACGACTCTGACCACGGCATCAGGGCGGAAAGACGAATCGGCTGAGCCTTCTATCAGCCACCACGATTCCATCTCCACCACTGCGGCACCCGTCTTGCCCAGCTCTTCTCGTTCTTTGCCATACACCAGATTCTTGCTGCAGTGCACGGCTGCGGCGCGAGCTTTCAAACCGTGAGAGTTGAGGTGATCCACATACTTGTCTGCACCTTCCATCTGCCAGGCGCCATCTTCGCTTCTCAGTTCGGAGGCTACGATCACCTCGCCTGGCACAGCATCGTCTTGCAATCCCCCGCAGAAGCCCACTATCACCACCTTGGCATTCTCCAAGCCGGCTTCGGCGAGACTTTCCACCGCCAGCTTGCTGGGTCTGGTGGTCTGAGCGTATTTCACGACTTCGGCTATTTCCCCCTGTGCCAGCCGCTGGCCGAACTCTAGGGATTTCTCGTGGCCTATGCCTGTGCATGTGGCTTTGGAGTGCCAGCTGCTGTGCTGACTGATGCCCCTGCGGGCTGCTTTGGTCTCCGTCTTCATCGGGCACCAGAGCCAAAGCTTCGGCTGGCCCGCATCTTCACGGGCATTATCGCCTTGGGCGTTGTCGTGAGCTTCCATCAAATTCTGAAGTCTAAACAGAAGGCTGTGCTGTTTGGGAGTGGCGTGCTGCTTCTTGTGCTGGCTCATTTGCTGCCTCCTGCCCTATTTCATTTTCTAGGGCGGTTACATAGCGGCCCAAGGCGGTCACGGGGAAGACATCTCTGTAGAGGTGGTAGTTGATGAGGAAGTCGCCGGGGAAGCCAGTGCCAGTGAACCATGGCTCGTCCCAAGTGCCGTCTTCTCTTTGCGTGTCGGCTAGCCAGGCTATGCCCTTGGCGGTTGTTTCGCTCAGGTCGCCTGCTGCTATCAGGGCCAGCAACGCCCAAGCGGTTTGCGAGGCGGTGGACTCGCCTTTGGCTTTGTAGGAGAGGTCGTCATAGGAGCGCATGTCTTCGCCCCAGCCGCCGTCTGGGTTTTGTGCAGAGCGTAGCCATCTGACGGCACGCTGGATACTGCGGTCTTCGGGGCTGATGCCTGCCGCGATGAGAGCGGGAACGGCTGCGCCTGTGCCGTAGAGGTAGTTGGATCCCCAGCGACCGAACCAAGAGCCGTCGGCCTCTTGGCTGTGCAGAAGCCAACGGACAGCACGATCCAGGGCGGCATCATCTATAGCGGCACTACCTATAGCAGCATCATCTATATCGCCGTTGCCAAAACGGCCTCGCAGATGGCAGAGCATTTCTATGGCGTGGGCCGTGACATCGGCTGATGGAGGGTCTATGACTTCTCCGAAATCGCAAAACGGCAGATGTTCGCAGAGCTTGCGGGTGTTGTCTACATCAAAAGCGGCGTAGCCTCCGTCTGAGCATTGCATGCCTTCTGTCCAGACGACGGCTCGTCGCAGAGCTTCAGTTGTGCTACTGCCGCCCTCGGCTGGGGTGTTGCTGTTGCCTGCGATAGGGTTGCTGTTGCCTGCGGCGGGGTCGCTACCACTTTCGGCAGTGTTGTTGCTACTGCTACTAGTTATTTCCAAATCTGCCACTTTGGTCAAGGCCAGGGCTACTTCGGCGGTGTCGTCTATGTCGGGGTAGTTGTCGTTCTCAAACTCAAAAGCCCAGCCGCCGGGAGCCAGATTAGGGCGGCGCACCGACCAGTCCCCAGGCACGCGCACCTCTTCGTTCAAAAGCCACTCCCCTGCTCGCAGCATGGCGGGATCGTCGGGCGGCACTCCGGCATCGCCCAGCGCGACCACCGCCAGGGCAGTGTCCCAAACGGGCGACTGGCAGCATTCCAGCCAGCGCATGTCGCCTTCGCGCACCTCAAAAGCGTCAAAGCCGCCTAGGGCTTTGGCCATCACCGGATGATCCAGCGGGTAGCCCCGCAAGTGCAGTGCCAAGATGGAATACACCCAAGGAGGCTGGATGCCGCCCCAGCTGCCGTCTGCTTCTTGCCGCTCCACGATCCACCGCTCGGCTTGGCGCAGGGCGTGTCGGCGAAGAAGGGCGAGAGGCGCGGCGGGCATCAGGTTCTGCTCGGCGAAGTGGAGGAGTTTGTCAAGGCGTTGCAGAGAGCCGCCCCAAGTGGGCAGCGGAAGCTTCTCTAACTCCCGAGGGGTGGCATCTGTGTGCAGCTCGCCGATGGTGAAGGGCAGAGAGCGAGCTGGGCGGTAGGAGCCGACGATGGTGAGCGGCACGATGGTCTGGCGGGCCCAGCAGGCGAAGTCGTAGACATTCAGCGGGAACCACTTCGGCAGCAGGATCATTTCGGGCAGCAGAGCGGGAAGCTCGTCCCAAGACCATTCGCCGAAGAGGGCCATCCAGATGCGAGTGAAGACTCTGGTGCGCTGCAGACCGCCCGAATCCAAGATGAACTCGCGGGCTGCTTTCATGTGGAAGGCGTCTGTCGGGTCGCCGGCTAGCCGCAGAGCTACATATGCCTCGGTGGTGATGGAGATGTCTTGCGGGCCTTCGTGGTAGGGCGACCAAGTGCCGTCGTCTCGCTGACGGTGGCGGATCCAGCGGGCTGTGGCAGCCAAGGTGTCTTCGCTCAGGATGCCGAGGAACTGGCGGAGCAGGAGGTCTTCGGCTTCTATGGAGGCGTTGGATTCCAAATCGCCTTTCCACCAGCCGTCTGGGTGCTGGCGGTGCAGCAGGGCGTCTACGCCTTTGTCGCGGGCTTCTCGGGCCGTGTCGGCGGCTTCCAGATTTGTGGCGGTCTCGGTCATCTGTGTTCTATTGGCGGTCTTATGGTGTGTGGCATTGGGGCGGCTGAATTTGGGTGGCTTCTGTGGGGTGCTCCTGTTGGGTGCATTGGGATGGCTGAATTCGGGTGGCTTCTGTGGGGTGCTCCTGTGGGATGCCAGTTTCTCGCACCGTTTGCTAAGTAACTTGCCGTGTCGCTTAATGGTCGCGGGTCACTACGAAGCGGGCTAGATGTGTCAATTCTTCTACTGCTGGGGCTGCTAGCGGGGCCGTCTGTATGCAGGCTAGGGCTTGATGCAAGTAGTCGTGGGCGGCGACGGTTGCGGATTCTTTGCCGCCTGCTTGCTCCACTAGCTCGGTGGCGCGGGCTATAGCTGCTTCGTTGAGAGCGGCATCTTGGGAGAGGATGTCTGCAAGCTCTTCGGAAGCCGCCGTCTGCTGCGAGAGGGCTACGACTACGGGGAACGATTTTTTGCGTTCGCGCAGGTCGTTGCCGACTGGTTTGCCGGTGACAGCAGGGTCGCCCCAGATACCGAGCAGGTCGTCGGCAGCTTGGAAAGCCAAGCCGAGCTTGCTGCCGTAGCTTTCTAGGGCACCTACGATTTCGGCATCTGCTGCTGCCAGCACAGCACCGACAGAGGAGGCGTAGCCCAGCAGCGCGCCAGTCTTGTCGGCTTCCATGGCTAGGCACTGCTCTGGAGTCACATCCATGCGCTTGTTGAAAGCCATATCGCGGCTTTGGCCTGCGATCATGGCGGCTGTGGCCGATGCCAAGCGGGATGCGGCTGCGCTGCCCGCGCCCCCGGCTGCCCCGCCTAGCAGCACATCAAAGGCCAAGGCATGGAGGGCATCGCCCACAATGATGGCTTCGCCCTGGCTGAAGACAGCCCAGACGGTGGGACGATGGCGGCGTTCGGCATCGCCGTCGATGATGTCATCGTGGAGCAGCGAGAAGTTGTGAATGAGTTCCACAGCCACTGCCCCCGGGATGCCCGTCTCGGCGGACACGCCTGCTGCTTCGGCGGAGAGCACTGCCAAAGCTGAACGGATGCCCTTGCCGCCGCTGCTCGTTTTGACGGGCTGCCCGTGTTCGTCTGCCCAGCCGAAGTGATACAGCGCAAGGGGGGCTATTTGCGGGTCTAGCTGCTCAACAGCGTGGCGGAGCGACGGCTCCACGAGAACGCGAGCACGCTCAAGAATTTGCGGGGTCGGAGTGGTCATGCGAGTTGGGATGTCATAAAATCTGCTGAAATTAGCAACGCTAATGGATTAACTCTTTGATTTGCCTATGAAACTAGATTTCTCTCGCTGACCTTAGCTTTCTCATTGGCTGCCAGCATCCATCTGCTTATTGGAACCGCTTTGCTTCTCTCAGCTTCCAGCGATACCCTCAGCAAGGCCGACCTCATCTGCTGCGCCCACATACCGCAAAGCTAGATCGGCCGCTTTTATGCCGCTACGGACGGCTCCTTCCATCGTGGCGGGCCAGCCGGTGTCTGTCCATGCTCCAGCGATGAAGAGACCTGCGTGATTTGTCTCGGCGGGCGGGCGGAGGCTGGCGGTGCCGGGCACGCCTCGGAAGGTGGCGGAGACTTCACGAGTTACCATGGCGTCTCTGGGCTGCTGGCCTCGTGCTTTGGGGAACAGCTTTGCCACTTCTGCCGTCATGTGCTCTATGAGCTCGGCGGGCGACCATGAGAGGTATTCGTCGGCAGCAGAGAGCGAGATGCCGAGGCACTGGCGGCCTTCGCCGGAATTGCTGTCTTCATCTGAATTGCTGGCTTTCCCTGCATTGCTGCTTTCTCCTGAACTGCTGTTGAGCTTGGCTGCTGCGGTTCGGTCGAAGACGAACTGCGCTTCGCTGCCTAGGGCTGCTGCCAAGGGGAGGTCAGTCACGGGCTGGTCATAGACCAAGTGCACATTAATTATCGGCGACTCGCCTAGCTCGCTCAGGCGGTCTTGATGCTTGACAGAGCCTTCGGGCAAAATGTCGGCTGCTGTGTGGGGCACTGCGGCTACGACAGCATCGGCGAGAAGGTGCTCGCCGTCGCAGCGCACGCCTAGGGGGTCGGCGATGATCTTCTCCACGGCTGCTTTCGTGCGGACTTCGGCTCCGATGCTTCGCAAGGTGGCAGCCGCTGCATCTGCGTGAAGCTCGGAGAGCGGCACGGCCGACCAGCCGATGTCGGCTGCGGAATTGTCTGTGAGCAGACCTGTAACGAAAATCTTGGCTGCTAGCTGGAGCGACACTTGGTCGGCGGGCAGGTTGGCGGTGGGCAGAGTTATGAGGTTCCAGAGGGATTGGATGGCGTTGTCGCTTTCGCCCCGCGAGCGCAGCCATTGACCGAAAGTCACATCGTCAATTTGCAGTGCCGCGTTGGTTTCTCGGGTTTCCATTCCTGCTTCGCTTCGCAAGACGGTGGCTGTCTTGCTGTCTAGCAGCCTTTTCTCTGGGTCCAGCTTGCGAAGAGCTAGGGCGGTGCGGGCGGCGTTAATTCGCTCGCGCCCGGTCATGTGCGGGTAGTGCAGCAGCGAGCGCATCAGATGCAGCGGCGCGGGCGAAGCTGTGCGACGGATCGAGCCTTTGATGACGCTGGCTGGGGCGGCGGGGATGGCTGGATCATCTGGGCTTTCGGAATTTTCGGAACTCGTGGGAATTTCAGAGCTTTTAGAGATTTCAGCACTTACCGGACTCTCAACTCGCAGCACAGGCACATCCAGTCGCGACTGCAGAAACACTTTGTGAGCCGAGCCGATGCGCTCTAGAAACCAGAGGTAGCTCTCAAAGCAGCGCAAAAAGACATGCTGCCCGTTGTCGTACCAGATGCCGTTGCGCTCAAAAGACCAAGTAGCCCCGCCGAGGCGGTGGCGGCGTTCCAGCAAAGTCACCTTCATGCCTGCATCGGCGGCGCAGAGGGCGGCAGAGAGACCTGCCAATCCCCCGCCCACCACTATTATGTGCGGGCGAGCATCAGGAGCTTGGCTGGAGGCATCGGATGGCAAGTCGGCGAACCTATCTGGCGGTGCGAGCAAAAAAGAGAGGCTAGAAGAACCAGCGAGAAGCTAGGAATGCTAGAAAGAACGGCGAGGAGAATCCCATTTGACTATGGGCGGAACCCCGCCAAGCTGCGGGCTGCTACCAGCGACTTTTCCCAAGCGGGCAGCGACATTCTTCCGTCTAGCACGGCTGCGGGGTTTTGGCGTATGCGGCGCAGCAGACGGAAGTAGATGCCCGACATGGCGCTCACGCAGGCACGGCTGCGGCGATCCAGATGGCCGAGGAGTTCAAAGCCTTTCTCAAACCATTCCAAGGCGCGCTCCGATTCAAACATCACTAGTTCGCCTACATTCTCTCTGGGGCCCGAGAGATCGGGGGCGCATTCAAACTTTGCGATGTCTTTGGCTGGCAGGTATACCCGGCCCATGTCGGCGTCTTCCACTATGTCGCGCAAGATGTTGGTGAGCTGCAGGGCTACGCCGAGGTCGTCTGCGATTTTGGGGGTGATGTCGGGAGCGTCGCTGCCGAAAACGCCGAGCGAGAGACGGCCGACCGAGCCAGCCACGAGACGGCAGTAGCGGACGGTGTCATCTATGGACTGGTAGCTGGTTTGCCTGCTGTCTTCTTCGCAGCCGGCGATTATTTCTTCAAAGGCTTCCACCGGGATGGGAAACTCGCGAGCAGCATAAGCCACGCCTGCGGTGATGGCTTCTATGTCGTCTTGGGCTGGGAGGCGGTGGGGTTCTGAACTATCACCCTCTGCTGCAGCACCACAGCCAACATCGCCTCCGCCTCCTACTGCCCCGCCTCCAACCCCTGCTATCTCCAGTGTTATCTCTCGCAGGCTGGCCAGCTGCGAAAGCTTTACTTCGGGCGGAGCTTCGCCGTCTCCTATGTCGTCTATGTAGCGGGCGAAGGCGTAGAGGGCGGCCATGGCTCGGCGTTTCGGCGGGCGCAGCAGGCGGATGCCGTAGTAGAAGTTCTTGGCTTCACGCTGGGTGATCGCCATGCAGCGTTCAAAAGCTGCATCTGGGGTGAGCATCGGTGACAGGTTCATGGCAGACTCGGCTTCGGCAGGCTTGGCTGGACTGGCTCGGCTGGGCAGGCTCAGCGTCTAACTAGCAACCGCAGGGCACGGCTGGCTTGACGGGATTTCGTGGAGACGCATTGCTCTGTGAGCACCTCTCCGCCGGCGGCTTCCACTGAATCCAAGGCTGCGTGTCCGCCTGCCACGAAACCTATCATTGCGAGCCGCTGGCCGCCCCGCAGTTTCTTGATGAGCGGTGCACCGTCTCGCAGCATCTGCCTTGCTCGTTCGGCTTCGTGGAGCACCAGCCTGCGCAGCGGCAAGGATGTGATGGATCGTTCCACAGAAGCGGCAAAATCGTCTTCGCCGCAGCCGAAGCGTTCCCAGTGCTCTTGGGGCAGATAGATGCGCCCTTCGCGGTAGTCTTCGCCGATGTCTTGCAAGTGCTCGGCCACTTGCAGGGCTGAGCAGATTTTGTCTGAGAGAGCGATGTTTTCTGGCGTTGCGATGACTTTATCTTTGCCGTCAGCAGCGTTCTCTTCCCTGCTCGCTGCCTCCGTCTGGGCAGCCTTTACCGTCTGGGCAGCTTCCTGACTAGCAGACTTCTTTGCCGCAGCACTTTTTCTTCCTGTTGCGTCTGCCTCAAAAATGTCGAGCACTATCCTGCCCACCGGGTTGGCGGAGAGCTCGCAATAGCCCATGAGGTCGTCCCAAGTCTCGTAGCGGGATTTGGCTTGGTCCATGCGGTTGGCGTCAATGAGCTTCACGAAGTCTTCGCGACCGAGACGGCATCGTCGTGCTGTCTCCCCCAGTCGCACGAAAATCTCGTGCGTGGCTGTGCCGTCTATGGCTAGGTCTAGTTCGTGTTCGGCGGCATCCAAATCTGCTAGGCGATCCTCGGTTGAGCGGAGATTGCCAGAGTCGTCCATCGGGTCATCGCCTAGGTTGTCCACAAATCTGGCGAAACCGTAGAGGGCGAGCAGGTCTCGGCGCAGGGACTTGCGCAACACCCGCAAAGCGACTGGGAAGTTCTCTTTGGGGGCGAAGCGAAGGATGTCTTCGGTGCTGGCTGTGAGCGGACTTTCTGGCATATCGTGTGTTTTGTCCGTCAGTGTTGGCTTTGCCTGCAGAACCCCCAGAGCTTTTAGCTAGCTTAACACACCTGCTGATAGATTTAAGCTATGACAGACAAAAATCACAGATTTGAAGGCTGCGGCGTGGTCGTGACGGGGGCGGGCTCTGGCATCGGGCGAGCCACCGCGCTGCAATTCGCATCAGAGGGAGCATCTGTTTTCGCAACAGACATCAACGCCGACGGAGTCGCCGAGACGGCATCGCTAGGCAGCTCGGCCAGCGGCGCCATCCACACCGGCACCCACGACATCTCCAGCCGAGCCGCCTGCTACGAGCTGATAGCAGACGCTAACGCCGCCCTAGGCGACTTCCGCGTGCTCTGCAATATCGCCGGCATCAGCTGGGCCGAGCACGCCACGGAAATCACCGAAGAGATGTGGGACAAGATGATCGCCGTCAACCTGAGCAGCGTCTTCTGGCTGTCGCAAGCTGCGCTCCCCCATCTGCTTCCCCACGCTGGCAAGCCCGACTACGATGCCGGCGAAAACCCCGGCGATGACGGCGAAATCGGCCCCAGCATCGTCAATGTGGCATCCAATGCCGGACTGCGAGGCCAAGCTTTCACCATCCCCTATTGCGCTGCCAAAGGCGGCGTGGTGCTGCTCACGAGGTCGTTCGCCATGGAGTTCGTGAAGACAGGACTGCGTGTCAACGCTGTCGCCCCCGGCGGCATCACCAGCGCGCTATCGCAGAATTTCCAGATGCCATCCGGCGAAACAGACTTCAGCCTAATGCAGCCATACATAGGATTCCGCAGCATGGGACAACCAGACGACATAGCCGATGCCATCCTATTCCTAGCATCCAACCAAGCCCGCCGCATCCACGGAGCCGTCCTGTCGGTAGATGCTGGATTGACTTCCGGCTAGCACAGCCCGTCTAGCCCGGCTTCTGGAGCACAACCTCCTCAGCATAGAAGCGGTTGCCGGCCGCGGTGTTCAAGAACCGATTGATGTCGTTCCAGATTATTTGTTTGCCTTCTTCGGAGTCGTACATCCGATCCCTCATATCTTCGGGCGTTTTGAAGTGGAGTTCACCTATACCATCCCATTGAGGGGCATCGGGCGTAAGGGAGGCTTTCACCACATTCTGGGTGTAGCCCCAGACAGCAGGGTGGTGCTTTTGCACTAAAGGCCAATGGCCGTCGCACCAGCGGCTGGCGAATTCGTCATGAGTGATGCCATCCAGCCGCCGCATGAATGTGAACCACACGAACCCTGGAGAAGTCTCCCCCAGGGGCGTGCTGTGCTCTGCTGTCTTGCGGGGGTGCTCATCTACTGCATATATATAAGTATGCACTTCAGGAAACTCCGACCTCGGAAACAACGCCTCGCTCAATTCTTCTCCCGAATCAGCAAACGGAAACCGCTCAGGATCGCACCAAATGCAAACCGCACCCGCACAATCCATAGCCCTCAACCCCTCCAACGGCGGCTCAATCGGCAACAACACCTTATACCCCACCACCCCCTCAATATCAGGTGGCTCCATCATCCGCCCCCGAATCCCCCTCGACTCAATCACAAGCAAAATAAATTTCATAAATCTCCCACAAAAACCCTTTACACAACCGAAACCCCCACCCTGCTCCAAGACTTCTCGGCGACTTTACACAACCGAAAAAGCAAGGCGGGGGACGGCATGTCTTTTTTGGGCGTATTGCGGATGAATTCCAGACCCACTTAGCAACCGGGTAGCACCGTAGCCCAAAAAAGATGTGCCGTTGCCCGCCAGCCAAAACCAGCAAACAAAAACCTAATAAGGCCGTTCCCCAATAATGCTAGCCCGCTCCATAATCCGCACATCCGGCCAATAATCACTAGCCGCATAATGCTGCACGGCCCGATTATCCCAGAACACCACAGAATCAGGAGTCCACCGAAAGCGACACTGATATTCCACCAACGCCGCCTGCTTGCAAAGCTCGTTCAGCAACTCGTCGCTCTCCTCGCGGCTCACACCCGCAATATGGCTCACGAAAAAGTGGTTCACATACAGCAGCTTGCGCCCGGTCTCGTGATGGGTGCGCACCACAGGATGCTCCACCATCGGATACTTGATCCGCATCTCCTTCTGCGACTCCTCATCCAGCTGATGCCCGAACGCCTGCGAATAGTCGTGCACTGCCTTCAGGTCGGCAATGCGCTCTTTCACCGCATCCGACAGCCCCTCATACGCCGCATACATGTCGCAGAAAAGAGTGTCTCCGCCGGTGGGGGGCACTTGGATGGCATGAAGGATCGCGCCCATAGACGGGCACTCCCGCCAAGACACATCGCTGTGCCAGCCGTTCTCGTAGCCGCCCACATCCGCCGACTTCTCAAAGCGCACCAGCTCTGGCTGATCTTCGTTGCCAGGTATGAACGGGTGGATTTCCAAGTCGCCGAAACGCTTGGCGAATGCCACATGCTGGGCTGAAGTCATGGGCTGGTCGCGGAAGAAGATGACCTTGTAGTCCAGCAGAGCTTGGCGTATGTCGGCAATCACATCGTCTGAGAGCTCGGAGGCGAGGTCTACCCCGTGAATCTCTGCCCCGATGGTGGCCCCGTAGCGAGTCACATCAAAATGCTCCCATGCGAGGCCGTCCAGCCGGGTGCGTTCCTGCGCCAGATGCCCGACTGGGCCGACGGATACATCTGTCGTCCTGCCGATGCTGAACCGCTTGGCTCTGAGGTGCTCGCCCGGATCGTTGGTGGCGATCTTTTCGCCGGTGTCTAGTGTTCGTATTTTGGTGGCTGTGGTTGTCATACCGCTATGCTATCATAAAACTGCCTGCAATGCCAGCTTTCAACAACCACAAAAAGAGGCCCAAATGAAACTAGATATTCTCTACGAAGTAGACGCCCCGAAACCTTGGGGAAAGCCGCACCCTTGGGGGCAGCGTGAGCGTGAGCAGCGCGCCTACAAGGAAGCCATAGAACAGATCAGGCTGGCCGACAGCTTAGGCTTCAACACCATTTGGGCCGTAGAGCATCACTTCAGAGAGGGCCGCTCGCACTGCCCCGCTCCCGAGGTGCTGCTGGGCGCGCTGTCGGTGCTCACAGAGAACATTCGCATGGGGTTCGGAGTGACGCTCACCCCGTTCGGCTTCACCCCGCCTCAGCGCATCGCCGAGAAGGTCGCCACTGTGGACATTCTCTCCAACGGACGCGTGGAATGGGGCACGGGACGATCCACCCCGATGGAGCAGACTGCCTTCGGCGTGGATCGCGACAAGAGCCGAGAAGACTGGCGTGAAGCCATTGAGATCGTCTGCGGGATGTGGGAGGAAGAGTATTTTGAATACGAGTCGCCTCGCTACAAATTCCCTAAGCGGATGGTCACTCCCAAACCCGTGCAGGTGCCGCATCCGCCTTGCTGGATGGCCGCGACTTCGGACGGCTCGGCAGAGGTGGCTGGAGCGGCAGGGCTGGGGATGCTGTCTTTCACGATCATGCAGCCTATGCAGAGGATGGCCGACCATATCACGGCTTATCGGGCGGCCTCAAAGAATCCCAGTCCGATAACTGGCGTGACCACGAACAAAGTCGCCGCCTACACCTTGGTGCATTGCGCCGAAAGCATGGATGAAGCCGAAGACAACGGCATCTGGGAGTCGGTCGGCTGGTGGTATCAGAACCTGGCGCAGTTCACTTTGGAATGGGAGCTCCCGCATCTCTCAGAAGCCGAGAAGAAAGCCACCTTCCCGTTGCTGAATCCCTTGATGGAAGGCGACATCCCGATTGAAACCTTCCACGAAGCCGACATGATCGTGGTGGGCGATCCCGACCGCTGCTACGAGAAGATGACGCACTATGCCGACTTGGGCGTGGATCAGCTCATCTGCTATGTGCAGTTCGGCTACCACTCGCACGAGTCGGTTATGAAGACGATTGAGCTGCTCGGCAAAGAAGTGCTGCCCGAAATAGAAAAATACCAGCCAGCCGGCTGATCTGCCGACTGGCTGGCAATGGCTGCTAGCTGGGACTGCTAGCTAAGACTGCTGGCTGATAAAGCTTCAGCCGATCGGCGGGCCAGCTTCCTAACCGGCTCGCCTCTGCCGTCTAGCTGTCTATCACGACCACTTCGTAGCCGCAGGTTTGCTGAACGCTCTGGCGCATCTGGGCGGCTTCGGCTTCTGACTGCTCATTGAGGGTGAGCTCTCCGTCTTCTTCGCCGAAGAAAGCATTCCAGACTTGCGCAGCCAATTCTTGGCCGACTGATGTCATCAACTGCTGGAACTCTTGAGGATCAGGCTGTTGGACTGCCAGCCAAGTATCGCGCAGTGCCGCGACTATGCGACTCATGCGATGGGGCGCGCTGAGCACTTGATTCTCGTTGTCCGAGCCTGCTCGGAGGCAGGTGGATTCCATATAGGCGTTGGGGAAGTCGGCCAGGTTCTCGCTGGTTATAGCTTGGATGAGCCTGCTGGTCTCCACTCCGATTTGGCCGTCTTGAGCCATGTTCTGGAGTTCTTCAACCGACACATCGCAGCCCGCCAGGGTGAATGCCGCCAGTTGAGCCGGTGAAGCACTGCCCTCGGCGGCTTCAGCAGACAGGTTCGGAAACGCCTCGCTGATGCTTCCGGCGTTAGCCATGATGCCGGCGAAATCAGCATCGTCTGCTTCGCCGTCTGCATCGCTTGCCTGGTTGCAAGTCTGGCTGGCGTCAAAGCCGATGTCGGCCTCGGCCGCGCTGGTCTGCTCGGCGGCTGGCACGGACGGGACTGTGCTGGCAGGCGCAACGGCAGTCGTCTCGGGCGGAGACTGCGAACCAGCCAGCACCTCTTCCGAGTTGGAAGAGCCGCAGCTTGCCACGAAGAGCGCGACTGCTGCAGCTGCTCCCAACAAGCTGATGCGCAGCTTGCCATTCAACCAGAAGCCGCTCTTGCGGAGCCTCTGCGTGTCATTGTGCACAGCGTGGTTGCTGGCTGTGTGTCCGGGGCTTTCGCCTTCGGACAGCTTGGAGACGGTTTCCTGATAATCTCTCATAGCTTTCTCCTTTGCTTTTGGGAGACCTCTTTTTGGTCTCTTATATGGCGAAGCTTAAACTCTGTTTTGAGAGACTGCCAATCAATAACCCTGCTTCTTACTGGGTTCTTATCCCAGTCTTAGAGCGTTCTTACTTATCGGCGCTTTGAGCCAGATTTTAGTGCTCTTCAAACTCTCTTATGAGCTCTGTAAAGGGTTCGGCGAACTCGGCTAGCTTGGCTTGGCCTACGCCCGGGATGTCGGCGAACTCGGCTACGGTCTTGGGGCGACTGGCGACCATTGCTGCCAAAGTGCGGTCGTGAAAGACGATATAGGCGGGGACATCGCGTTCACGGGCGAGAGACCGGCGGAGTTCTTTCAAGCGGTTGAATAGCTCGGCATCTTCTGCGCTGCTTGCTTGGCTCGCACTGCTGAATTCATCCCTGACTTCCCGCCTTCTGAACCCGTCTACCATTGCTTTGAGATCGTCGGCCGGCTTTTGAGCCGCAGCCTTTGAAGGCGCGACAGCGTCGCGGCGATAGTGGAAGGCTTCTGCGCCTTCAATGAGGTCGGTGCTTCTGTCGGTCAGTAGCAAGCTGCCGTGGTTTTTGTAGTCAATGTCCAGAAATCCTCCTGCCACGAGCTGTCGGATGATGGACAGAAGCTCCGGTTTCCCGTAGCCGGCGCACGAGCCATAGACAGGCAGCTCGGAATGCTTGAACTTCTGCACCTTCGCGTTGCTCATGCCGCGCAGCACATCAATTATGTGAGCTTGCCCGAAGGTGAAACGCATCCCGCCAGTGGAGCGCACAGCTTCCAGCACTGTTCGCGCGACTTCGCTGCCGTCTATGACATCGGGCGGGTTCTCGCACAAATCGCAGTTGCCGCACGGCTCCGACTCTTCGCCGAAATAGCCCAGCAGCACCTGCCTGCGGCATTTGGCCGACTCGCAATAGCCGATGAGGGCGTCTAGGCGTTTGTGCTCGCGGCGGAGATGGTCGTCTATATCCGATTGCGATCTAGCGTTTCTGACTGCTTCGCCGTCATTACCCCAGTCGCCGTCCCCCCAATTGCTATTCGCCCCTTCCGCCCAGCCATTGCTTCCGGGCGTGCTGACTTTCCACGAGTCCGAATCGATCAAGCTGCGGCGGCGGCTTATGTCACGGATGCCGTAGAGCATCAACGCTTCGGCCGGTTCGCCGTCTCGCCCTGCTCTGCCTAGCTCCTGGTAGTAAGCTTCCACGCTGGCGGGGATGGTGGCGTGGAGCACATAGCGGATGTCGGGCTTGTCTATGCCCATGCCGAAAGCAATCGTGGCGACCATGACCATGCCAGGGCGGGTCATGAACTCGTCTTGGTTTTCGTTGCGCTCGGCCGTGCTCATGCCAGCGTGATACGGGAGCGCGGGGATGCCAGCCTCGGCGAGGTCTTCGGCCATCTGCTCGGTGTCTTTGCGCGAGAGACAGTAGACGATGCCGCTTTGCCCTTCGCGATCCCTCGCAAACTCAACTATGCGATCTCTGGCAGCCTTCTTGCCCAGATTGATTTCCACGCCGAGGCGGATGTTGGGGCGGTCAAAGCCTGCTACGAAGAGCTTCCCCCGCCGCCTGAATAGCTTTTGCATGATGTCGTCGCGGGTCGTCTCGTCGGCTGTGGCTGTGAAAGCCCCTATGGGCACATCGGGCAGATGAGCAGATATTTCCGACAAAGCTTCGTATTCAGGGCGAAACGAAGGCCCCCACTTTGAGATGCAATGCGCTTCATCCACCACCACTAGCGACACCTGTTGCTGGCGCACGACTCCGAGCATCCGATCCGACATCAGTCGCTCAGGCGAAAGATAGAGAATGGAGGGTTCGCCCTGACTTGCCCTGAGCCTCGCTCTGTGCCAGATTTCAAGATTTTCTTCACGAGAGCGTGAGGAGTTGACGGCATCTGCCGGCACGCCGGAAAGTCGCAGGGCTGCCACTTGGTCTTCCATCAAGGCGATGAGCGGCGACACCACGAGAGTCAGCCCGCTGCGAAGCAGTGCCGGAATCTGATAGCAGAGCGACTTGCCCGATCCGGTCGGCATGACAGCCAGCACATGCGACCCGGCCACTAGAGCGTCTATGACTTCTTTTTGCCCTGGGCGGAACTCGCTGTGTCCGAAAGTCTCTCGGAGCACTTCTTGGGCTTCTTCGCCTGAATCCTCGCAGCCGCTATCGCTTCTCTGCCGCTCGTGTGTCGGTAGTGTCAGCAGCTGCCCGTCCATCTCAATCACATTACTTCACACCTGCTGCAGCGGTTCTTATTTCAATCTTGTCTCCGCAGCAAAATCTTGGCGGGCTGCGCAGTCTCGGCAGGCGCAGTTCAGAAAGACGCAGTTTCGCCGGGCACAGTTTGGCAAGCACAACCTCAGCAAGCACGACTGCGATGGGTTATTGTAGAAAAATGGCTGAAAACAAAATAGACATAACATCACCTGAAACCAGCGACCCGCTTGCTCCCTATGCGGGCTTTGAAGGCAAGGCCGGTCGCACCATGGCGGGCAGCGAGCCGCACTGGCCCCAGCACCCCACAGCGTCTGAGAACGCGCCCAACATCATCGTGGTGCTCTGCGACGACTTGGGCTATTCCGACCTCGGCTGCTACGGCAGCGAGATCGCCACGCCCCACATAGATCAGATGGCAGCCGGCGGCTTGCAATACACGAACTTTCATGTGAACCCGATGTGCTCGCCCACCCGCGCCTCGCTGCTCACCGGCTTGAACCCTCACGATGCGGGCGTGGGGCATGTGGCGCACGGCGACCCCGGCTTCCCCGGCTACGCCTTGGAACTCACCGACCACTGCGCCACCCTCGCCGAAATCCTGCGCGACAACGGCTATTCCACCTTCATGCTCGGCAAATGGCATCTCTGCAAGGAAGCCGACAAGCATCCGGCAGGCGACCGCAACTCGTGGCCGCTCCAGCGAGGGTTTGATCAGTTCTACGGCATCCTCGGCGGCTTCACCAACTTCCACCACCCCGACCGCCTCATTGAAGGCAACAGCTTCTTGGACATGGACGAATACCCCGACGGCTACTACCTCACCGACGACCTCACCGACCGAGCCATAAAGATGGTGCGAGAAGTGCGCACTTCGCATCCGCGCAAGCCCTTCTTCATGTATCTGGCGCACCCTGCCGTCCATGCGCCCCTGCAAGCCAAAGCCTCCGACATCGCCCGCTACGAAGGCAAATACGAAGCAGGCTGGAACGCCCTGCGCCAGCAACGCTACGAACGCCAGAAGCAAATCGGTCTCATCGCGCCCGATACGGTCTTGCCGCCGCCCAACACCGAGAAAGACAACGATGTGCCCGACTGGGAAAGCCTCACCCAAGAGCAGAAAGAGGTCTTCGCTCGCTACATGGAGGTGTATGCGGGGATGGTGGACAATGTCGACCAGAACTTCGGACGCCTGCGCCAAGCTCTGGAAGAGACCGGCGAGTGGGAGAACACCATCGTGCTGTTCACCTCCGACAACGGCGCATCACGCGAAGGCGAGAACTTCGGCGGGTCGCACTACTTTGAGCTGGTCACTGCCCGCCAAGGCGACAAAGGCGAGCAGAACCTGCAAGACGATCACAGCCGCATAGACATCATGGGCGGCCCGCAGACTCTGCCGCACTATCCACGCGGCTGGGCGATGGTGGGCAACACGCCTTTCCGTCTTTACAAGATCAACACTCACGCGGGCGGGCATCAAGTGCCGATGATCATGTCTTGGCCGGCGGGGAATCTGGCCGGGGGCGGGGCGGGCGGCAGCGAAGGCAGCAGCGAAGGCGGCGCAACCTCTGCCAACTTCCGCCGTCAGTATCTGCATGTCACAGATGTGCTGCCGACCTTGTGCGAGATGGTCGGAGCCGAGATGCCCACGCATCGCCAAGGCAAGCCCATCAAGCCCATCGTGGGCGCCAGCTTCACGCACACTTTCGCCGACCCTGATTCAGAGTCCCGCCACACCGAGCAGTATTACGAGTGTCAAGGGCACCGAGGGATTTACCGCGACGGCTGGGAAGTCGTGTCTCTGCACTATCCCTCCACGCACTTCAACGACGAAGAATGGGAGCTGTTCGACCTCCGCTCCGACCCGACCGAGGCCAACAACCTCGCAGAGGCTATGCCCGAAAAAGTGCGCGAGCTTTCCGAGGCGTGGGACGAAGCCGCCAAACGCTATCAGGTGTATCCGCTGGACGAAGGCTTGTGGGTGCGCTGGGTGGCGCATCCCGAATGGCACAGCGACTACGCCGAGCCGGTCACCGTCTATCCGGGCGATCCGTCCCTAGAGCATTGGCGGGCGAGCAGGCTCATCAACCGCCGCTCGTTCAGCATCTCGGTGAGCTTGGACTACAAATCAGGCGACCAAGGCACCCTTCTGGCGCACGGCGACCAAGGCGGCGGCTACGGGCTGTATGTGGAAGGCGGCGAGCTCACCTACATCCACAACTACTACGGGCGCATCCGCACCATATCGGGCGGGAAGCTCCCCGAAGGCGCGAAAGAAATCACGCTGGAAGCCAAAACAGGCGAAGAGCTCACCTGGGACATCTCGCTCTCGGTGGACGGCAAAGCGGTTGGAAGCGACACCGACTTCGACATGTATGCCACCATCGCCCCCTTCCAAGGCATAGATGTGGGCATAGACCGCCGCTCGCCCGTGAGCTGGGAAATCCACGAACGCCACGGCACCTTCCCGTATAGCGGAACTCTGCATCACGCCACTTGGACACCCGGCGAGTTCGGACACTTCGGCGGCCCCGAGATGCTGAAGATGCTAAGGGAGGCCGGCAGCAAATACGAATGAGGCAGCTGGGATAGAGTTCCGGCTGCTTGCTTCTGGGCTGTCTGCTGAGCCATAAAAACTTTACTGAGCAATGTCACAAAGCGCAACTTCCACAGGCAACGCGACCTCCGCAGGCAAGTTGGCAATCGAGGCGGATTCTGCGATCCCTCCGCCGGGAATGGCATGGGTGCCGGGCGGCAAGTCCATTATCGGCTCCGACAGCCACTATCCAGAGGAACGCCCCGCCCATGAGATAGAAGTGGAAGGGTTCTGGATGGACATCAGCCCTGTCACCAACGCCCAGTTCGCCGTCTTCGTGGAAGAGACCGGGCATGTAACCACCGCCGAGCTGCCGCCCGCCCAAGCCGACTACCCCGATGTGCCCCCCGAACGGCTAGTGTCAGGCTCGGCAGTGTTCGTTGCTCCAACTGAGCCAGTGGATCTCAGCCATCCCACTTGGTGGCAATATGTGCCCGGCGCCGACTGGCGACACCCCGACGGCCCCGGCAGCACTATCAAAGGGCTGGATCATCACCCCGTAGTGCACATCGCCTACGCCGACGCTCTGGCATACGCAGCCTGGGCAAACAAGCAGCTCCCCACCGAAGCCCAATGGGAGCACGCAGCCCGAGGCGGCCTAGAAGGGGCAACCTACCCCTGGGGCGACCAGCTAACCACCAACGGCCACCGCATGGCCAACTACTGGCATGGTACCTTCCCTTGGCACAACCTCAAACCTCACCCCCCGTCCCCCACCCCCGCTGGCACCTTCCCCCCCAACCCCTACGGCCTCTACGACATGTGCGGTTCGGTGTGGGAGTGGACCTGTAATGTGTGGGAGCCCAGCCACAACCCACCCAACAGCCAACATCAGCCGTCCGAAAAACCAGCACGACCGGCTGATGTGTGGGAACCAAGGCATAATCCGAAAAAAACAATGCACACAGCAAAAAACCCTGCTAGTATATTGCAACCTGCTAGTATTGGAAAGACAACCGATTCAAAACCAACCGCAGAAACCAATGACCAACCTAAACATCCATCCGATCAGAATGCCGCAGGCAGGCAGTCGCCTTGCTGTGCGCCAGCAGCACGCAGCGACACAGCACTCCGCCCTGATGCCCTGCCTCACGCCCCGCAAGCTGCTCACCCGCCGCAACCCGCCGTCCATGTCATCAAGGGCGGCTCGTTCCTGTGCTCCGAGAACTACTGCACCCGCTACCGCCCTGCCGCTCGCTTCCCCCAGTCGGCCGACACCTCCACAAACCACCTCGGCTTCCGCTGTATGCTACGCTAGGGCTATGAACACCCCCCCCCGCAGCTTTCATCCAGGCACCACTTGGCACCCGATGACAGAGGGCCTCAAGATGGCTAAAATCCCCCCCCCCCGCAGCTTTTTCAAAGACTCCCTTCCCCGCCTCTCCCCTTCTGCTAACTTGGGGCTAGGCGTTGGCGAATTTGCTATTACAAATGAATCGCATCGAATTGTCATAATGGTTTCGAAGTTCGTATAGAATAATCTGTCAAAAGGAGGACAAGAACAATGCCACTCAAGAAATACGCCCTGTTCGCAGCAGCAGCCTTGATCGCCACCGGGCTTGCCACGCTCTCACCCATCCAGCAGGCCACGGCTCAGACTGGTAGCCCTGCCAGTCCTACCCCCGACGAACTGGATCCAGCAGAATGTGCAACCACATTCAAGCCCCTGCAGGATAATGCTGGGACACCACACACAATCACTGCTGATGCTCTCACCATCAACCAGTGCAGGGCGCTGGTGAAATTTCGCAATGACATATTCGCCAATGCTCAGAATGTAAATTTCGCAAATCATACTATCGCCCAGTGGGGCACCGCAAGCACCCCAGAGGGCAAGAGGATGAACAACTGGCCTGGAGTAGGCTTGTGGTACACCCGAGTTACGGAACTGAGCGTTCAAGAGTGGCTGGTAAACAAGAAGAACAATACTAATAACAGAACAAACCAGGCAGTTCTTGGTGGACCACTTCCTGAATTGGGTCTTGAAGGATTTGAGACTAAAGACCTTTTCCCCACTCTGGGCCGTGTCTTGCTCAACGGCAATCGATTCACAGGGGCATTCCCGAATTGGATTTATGAACTCCCAGAATTGGGTACTCTTTTTTTGATGGGTAATCAGCTATCAGGCAGAGTGGCTGGCTCCGCATTCAAATCCCCAAAGCTTCGCAATATCAATTTGAGCAACAACAATTTTTCTGGAAGTCTGCCGAATTTTGATTTTGCTGAACATCCGGACTTGGCTAGATTAGTACTATCCGGCAACTCCTTCTCCGGAAATATACCAGCAGGCTACTCCGGTCTAGCTGATGGTCGACCCATAAGCGACCTAGTTTTGGGCGGCAACCCAATCACTGGCGATATACCAAGTTGGGTTACAGAACTCAAATTTAGCGACAGCACGCCTGGCGGGCACTTCCCTGTTATAAGTGATGTCTATAGAAATCGCATAGACTTTTCAAACGCTCGTCTGTGCTTACCTGATAACTTCCGGATGCCAACACTATATGAAGCAGCCAATCCCTCTACAGTTGCTTCAGTGCAGATCAAGTTCGCACGCAACAATTGCGCGACCGGAGATAACGAATCAATTTACATACCCGGCCCAGTAAGGGACTTGACATATACGATATCAGGCAACAGCTTGACGGCAACTTGGAAAGCACCAACCGATACCACAGCCGGCAGCTATGTATACAGTCCTATTCCCTTCAGAATCGCGGCTCCATTCGATATTGACCCGTTGCCCGGTGTAGGCGACCACTGTATCCAGCCCCACACTGGGCCGAATAGCCAAGGAGTCTACTCTGTCACTTATGACAAAGCCACAGTCGAGGCTGCAAACTCCTCGTGCAGATTTTTCCCCGACAAGTTCGCTGTGAATGTCTCATCCGTCTTCCAGGTAGGCTCCAGAACTGACGGCTATTTTGCCAATGCCTACACAAGCGAGAGCACCTCAGAACCAGGCTGGAACATCTTGCATGTGAAAGAAAACAATTCCGTGCGAGACATAGGCTGGAAGCTCGGCATGGATTACAAGGCCGTCTACTATGGATGGGATCTAGACAACCAGGCCTGGATCAGGTGGGATCTGTTAGAATCCTCCTTGGACTCTACCTTCCCAGAAATCGGATCATCTATTATCACCACCCACAGTCGCCCGCCTGCCTGGCTGGAGATCGCTGGCCTAAGCTCCGCAGACAAGGATTTGCCTGTCCAGCTTGGCAACGGCTGGAACATGATCTCAGCAGGCGGCGATGCCACGCGCCCCAATAACAACAACGGGGCATTCTTCTTCGACGAGTCTCTCCTGGACTGCGACTCTTTGGCTGGAACGCTGGCCGTCATGCGTTATCGCTCGCGCACCGAGAGATTTGATGTGGAACTGCCTTGCCACCCATCCTCTGAAGTAACTCTGACACGCGGTGGATCAAGGGGGCTCATAGAGGAAATAGAAGAATACGACAGCTTGTTCGTGTATTTCAATTCCGCGCTGCCTGTCTGCATCACATGGAGCGACGACAATAACAGATATGAGGCATCTGGAGCTGGAGATTGCTAACCCCCACTAGCCAGTCGCTGATGCTGCGCTAGCTAGGCCGCATGAAAATTTGCTCGCCGGCGGGCAGCATCGGCTCGGCTTCTCGCCGGCTGGCTGACCCGTTGGCTTCCCTGAAAGGGGCGAAGCTGGGCATCTTAGCCAACAACAAGCCTCATGCCGATACTCTGCTGGAGGCAGTCGTAAGACGCATCGCAGATCGCACGGGGGCCGAGCTGGCTAGCTACAAGACCAAGAACGCGGCCTTGCCCACTGAACCCGAGATCATCTCAGAGCTCTCCAAGGAGGTGCAGGCCGTCTTGACGGGCTCTGCGGATTGAGGCTCTTGCACTTCGTGGAGTGTCCACGATCTCGCAGAACTTGAAGCAGCGGGGATTCCGACCGTGGTCTTCACCACCACAGCCTTTGAGAAACTCACTCTTCAAACCATGAATATCGCCGCACCGCCCAATGCTCGCTATGTGGTTGTCCCCCACCCCCTGGGCGGCACGCCCAAGGAAACCGTCCAGCAGTGGGGCGAAGAGGCAGCCGATGTCGCCATAGCAGCGCTGGTGCATAGCCCTTGACGCAACTTCGCTCACTGCGCGACTATGACATAAAGCTTCATGCTTGCTTTCTATAGCAATCCGACTCACAAGAATGCAGCTGACTGACGCAATTCTGTCTCGCAGAATGACGCGAGACTTCAGCGAAGAGCCTATTCCCAGGGAGGTTTTGAGCGAAATACTGGAATTGGCTCGCAGAGCCCCGAGCGCAGGCAACTCGCAGGGGGCGGAATTCGTGGTGTTGGAAGGGCGGCGGCTGGCAGAGCTCTGGGATTTGACGCTTCCAGCGGAGAAGCGAGAGAAGTTCGCCTGGCCCGGTCTGCTGCGTGCGCCCGCTGTGGTGGTGCCTGTAGCCAATGCTGCCCTGTATCTGGCTCGGTATTCCGAAGCAGACAAGTCATCCACTGGCCTCGGCAGCGATGTGTCTGGCTGGGCAGTGCCCTACTGGTATGTGGATTGCGCTTTCGCCACGCAGAATTTGCTGCTACTGGCTGCCGACCGTGGCCTAGCCGCGCTGTTCTTCGGCTTTTTTGAGCGAACCCGTGCTGTGAGCGAATTTCTAGGGCTGCCCGAAGGAGCGCACCCCCTAGGCGGCGTGGCCCTTGGAAACAAAGGCGCGCACGACAGGCTCAGCCGCTCGGCCCAACGCCCTCGCAGACCGCTTCCAGAAATTGTGCACTGGAACAGATGGGGAGATCGCCAACCCTCCTAAAAGCCGCCACGCGCCACATGCGCCCAGGCATAGCAAATCCTGGCGAAGAGACAAATATTGTGCTACGCTAACTGCTGTGCTATAATGGCGTCAGAGTTTCAGAAAAGACATCAAGGAGGCCCCCCCCCCGTGTCATATCAGAAGCAAATCTTGAATCAGCAGCACCCCCCCCCAGCAGCGTCGCGCTTGACCAAGCTGTGGGTCTCTCTGGCAGCCTTGGCGGTGGTGGCGGCCAGCCTTGCAGCCATAGCCGTCTCCCAGCCTGCCGCAGCCCAAATATCACCGCTTGACCCCGACCTCTGCGCCACCACTTACAAGGCGCACAGCCACCACGGTGACAGGTCAGAGGCAGACTGCCGCACGATCGTTGCTTGGCGCAACGCAGTAGTCAGCAATTCCAACTCTGTCATCGGATCAAATCACCATATGCGATCGTGGGGCACTGGAGCGCAGACTGCGTTCAGCAAATGGAAAGGACTCGGTGTCTACATTAACGACGGACAGCGTGTCATAACCAAAATCGAATTTAGCACTAGCGGTCTAGCGGGTCCGCTCCCAGGCAGACTGCCGAAGATGCAATGGATGGTACTGGACACAAACCGTCTCACAGGGGGGCTTCCCGCTTGGATCTATACTGCCAACGATTTGAAATTTTTAGACCTCCGCCACAACAGACTCAGCGGAACCGTCACAGGCTCGGCGTTCAACACTCCCAACCTCGTGAATCTCCTTTTGCTGCAAAATCGCTTCTCAGGGCCGGTTCCCAACTTCAACTTCACCAGACTGCCCAAACTGACCGATCTGCGCTTGTCTAGCAATAATTTTACTGGAACAATTCCAGCCGGTTGGAGCGTCTTGTTGGAGAGAGGCATGCAGCGTCTGCAAGTTGCCCAAAATGACATCTCAGGAAATCTGCCGAGCTGGGTTTCAAATCTCAAATTCGCCAACTCATTTACTCCATCGTATATAGGAGTGGGACCTAGTAAAACCGATTATTATATAGATTTCCGATACAACAAACTCTGCCTGCCCAGCAGCTTCACGCTGCCGACATACAGGAAGCTCAACGGTCAATATGCTAGCGTTCAGGCGTATTTTGGAAATAACCAATGCCCTTCAGGGGAAACACCCGCTGCCTTGGACCCGCCTCGGGCAGAAGATGTGCGGTTTCAGACTGTGGACGCTAGCGGAAATCCAACCAGCAGTAATCCGGTGGGACTAAAAGTGACTTGGAGAAGGCCGAGCGATGTCGAAGGGCCATTGGCTTATACTGTGGCACTCCAGCTTAATGTTCCAGTGCACTCTAATTTCCGTCCTGGGACTAACAGACACATAAATTGCTTAGGCGAAGATTTAGATATAGCCCCAGTAGCCCCGAATCAGCGAGAACAACACGAACTCACGATAACTGTCAGCCAATGCAGCAAGGCAGGGGCTGGTTTTGACCCCACAAAATATACGGCATCTGTCTCCCCAGTAACGCCCCAAGCATTCCCCAATGATTGGAGCGTCTACATTGCTGATGACGCCCAGAAAACATACAGAGATGTTGCCTATGTGCTGGGATTGGATGAGCAAAAAAGTATTTATCATTGGGATGCCGTCAATCAAGTCTGGCAACAGAGAAGCCAGAACCAGCAAGATTTTGCCTCGCTCGACTTAGAGCCCGGCTTAGCTTTGGCGATAGAAAAGCGCGCACCAGTCGAATGGCTGCCTTTGGCTGGCCTTAGCACCGCAGACGCAGACACGCCAGTCCAGCTTCAGCACGGCTGGAATGTCATAAGCGCGGGCGGGGATGCCACACGCGGCGATGACGAGGACGGCGCCTTCTTCATTGCCGACACTCTCGTAGATTGCAGCTCCACCCAAGGAGTTATCACCATACTGCGCAATATCCCTGGCACGCAACGATTTGATATAGAGCTTCCCTGCCACCCCAGCAGAGAGACCTCCATAATCCAAAATCAGGCGTACAGTGCTATAGAAGAGATCGTAGAACTCGACACCCTGTTCATCTATTTCCGATCAGTGCTGCCAGTAACCATCAGCTGGGACGAAGACAACGAAAAATACGCTCCCGCCAACTGAAGCCGATACCCTGAAGATACGCCCTCGTAGCTCAGGGGACAGAGCAGGGACCTCCTAAGTCCAAGGTCACAGGTTCGAATCCTGTCGAGGGCGCGCTTGGCATCGCCGTTTCGTCGCCCCCGGCACAGTAGCCGAACTTCGTCTAGTAGCCCTGCCTTCCGACAACCCCAATCTGCTTCACAGCAGCCTGCTTCTCGGCGGCATCCTTCGTTGCCTCGCATAGCCGGGCTGGACGGCATCCGAGCTGTGGCGGTCGCCGTGGTGGTGCTGTATCACCTCGGCTTCTCGTGGATGCCTGGCGGGTTTTTGGGGGTGGAAGTGTTCTTCGTGGTGAGCGGCTATCTCATCACATCGCTTCTGCTCGGAGAATACGAAGGCAGCCTTGCCGAAGGCGGACGCAACAACGGCGAACACGGCAGAGACACGATTTCGCTGCGACGTTTCTGGGCACGGCGGGCACGCCGTCTGCTGCCTGCTTTGGGGGCGACTCTGGCAGGCGTTGTGGCATTCGTGGCAGCCTCCTTCACAGAAGAGCTTTCAGACCTCTGGGATCAGGTGGCGGCTGCGGTGCTGTATGTGACCAACTGGCTGCTCATCTTCCAAGACCAGTCGTATTTTGAGACTTTCGGCCGCCCCGAGGCTTTGCAGCATCTGTGGTCGCTGGCGATTGAGGAGCAGTTCTATCTGCTTTGGCCGATCATTTTCTTGTTCGGGATGCGCTGGCTGCGACATCGCTGGTTCGCAGTGTTGGTCGCCATGGGAGTGCTGGTTTCCACCGCCGCGATGTGGCTGCTATACGAACCGCTGGAAGACCCTTCGCGCATCTACTACGGCACCGACACCCGAGCCGCAGGCCTGCTGCTAGGCGCGCTGCTTGCTTTCGTATGGCGACCGTGGCTGGAGAAGCGGGAGTTGCGAAGCCGTCGGCGGGGCTTTATTTTTGCTAGCTCAAAGACTTCTCAGGTCTCACATTCTGGTATCAGGTTGCGAAGCCGGCGGCGGGGCTTTATTTTCGCCAAGCGGGGCATTAACTCCAAGCGTTCTTCTCAGGGGACGCTTCCGGGGATCAACGCGGCAAAATTGCGGCCAGCACGAGACACGCCACCGCGATGGCTCGTCCGGGCAGCCAACATCATCGGCCCTGCTGCTTTAGCTGGGGTGGTGGGCTGGTGCTTGTATCTGGGCGAGTTTGACGAACGCCTGTATCGGGGCGGATTTCTGCTGCTGGCGGCCACCACTGCTTTGCTCATCGCAGCTGTGGCAGTGCCGGGCACATGGTTCGGGCGAGTCATGGACTGCGCCCCGCTGCGATGGCTAGGCGTGCGGTCTTATGCAATCTATCTGTGGCATTGGCCGGTGCTGGTGTTCACCCGCCCTCGCTTTGATGTGACGCTAGACGGCTGGCAGCTGCACCTCGTGCGCATCGGAGCAACGCTGGTGCTGTCGGATTTATCGTATCGCTTCATTGAGCACCCCATCCGCACGCGCCAGTTCAAGGCAAACTTTCGCAACTGGGCCGCAAATGCTCGCAAATCGCTGAAGGGCTATCTCGTGCCGCTCGGGGCAGCCACCGCTTTGGCTGTGACCGTGGCTGTAATCGTGATACCTCAAGTGCCAGCGAGAGACGACCCGCCTGTTGCTGAAGCCTTTGTTCTCGAGGTTTCAGAAAGCGACAGACAGGCTTTAGGTTCTGCCTCCCCTGAGACTTCTATACCTGCTGAAACTCCTGCGCCAACAACCGCCGTCCCCGCAACCTCCGCTGAAACCTCACCGCCTGCTCCCACGACTTCTGCTCCCGCAACTTCTCCATCGCCTGCTTCCTCAGCACCACCCACAACCTCTGCCCCCGCCACTTCTTCGCCGCCGCCCACAACAGCCCAAGAGGATGCAGTCTTTTTCGCCACTCTGCCGTCTGGCTTGCCCGACCCTCGTCTGTTCGCCCCGCCGCCCGGCGACTGGGGCGACACCGCACCCACCATCACGGCTTTCGGCGACTCCATCATGCTGGGCACAAGAGCATATCTTGAGCTGGCTTTCGGCGATGACATAGTTGTAGACGCCGAAGTGAGCCGACAATTCTCGCAGCTCCCCGACACCATAGCCGATTACAAATCCGATCCCGACAACCCTCCCCTAGGCGATGTCGTCATCATCCACTTGGGCACCAACGGCTTCCTCAACAGCCGCGTTTTTGACGAGACTATGGAACAGCTTGAAACAACCCAGCGCGTGCTGTTCGTGAATGTGCGCGTCCCCCGCACTTGGGAAGACGAAGTCAATCGCCAGCTATCCGCAGGCGTGGAGCGTTGGGATAATGCCTATCTAGTAGATTGGCACGGCTACTCGGACGGGCAAGAGGAAGACTGGATCAACCCCACCGACGGCGTACATATGGTGCCAGAGGGCGCGCTGGCTTACACGCAGCTTTTGCAGGCGAGCCTGTAGCTTTGTTTGCAAGCCTTAGCTCAACCGACCTCTCTAGCCCCAGCACAATCTAGCCCAGCGAGCCTCTAGCTTTATTTGCGAACTGCTAGCTTCTGCCTAGCTCAACCGATCTGCCTAGCCGAGCACGATCTCCCTACCCCAGCACAATCTCGGCGATCTGCGCCATCTCCTCTTTGGAGCGAGGCGCCACCGAAAGCATCGTCACAGGGCTCTCCTTCCAAGCTTCCAAGCGGTCGCGGATGCGCTCGGGCGGGCCGACGAGGCTGATCTCGTCCGCAAATTCCTCTGGCACGGTGGCGATGGCTTCGTCTCGCTTGCCTTCCAAAAACAGCTCTTGAATCTTCAGGGCTTCCTGTTCAAAACCCATGCGCGACATGAGCTTCGTGTGATAGTTCTGCCCCTTGGCGCCCATGCCGCCGATATAGAACCCCAGCGATGCCCTGGTAGGCCACAAGCCTTCGCTGATGTCGTCACAGATTTTCACGCTGGTCGCCACCGGTATCTCAAAGCCTTCTTTGCGCCCTGCGATGTCGTCTGCATAAATTTCAGGGCGATAAGGCGAATAGTAGAGCGGGAACCAGCCGTCGGCGATGTCCACAGTCTGGCGGATGTTCTTCGGCCCCTCCGCTCCGATGTAGATCGGCAGGTCTTCGCGCAGAGGATGCGTCATTATCTTGAGCGGCTTGCCGAGGCCTTCGCTGCCTTCGCCGCCATACGGGTGCTGATAGTAGTCGCCGTCAAACTCCAAGTATCCCTCGCGGCGGAACACCCTGCGCAAGATCTCCACATATTCTCTGGTGCGTGCCAAGGGGCGTTTAGACGGACGGCCGTACCAGCCCTCCACCACCTGCGGCCCCGAGACGCCGAGACCGAGGATCACCCGCCCGTTGGAAAGGTGATCCAGCGTGACGGCGTGCATCCCCACTGCGGTGGGCGTGCGGGCGGCTAGCTGCACTACGGCGGTGCCCAGCTTGATCTTGGAGGTGTGCGCAGCCAGATAAGCCAGAGGCGAGAAAGCGTCCGACCCCCAGCTCTCCGCGCTCCACACCGTGTCGTAGCCGCAGCGTTCTGCTTCCACAGTCAGCTCTACCATGTCTTGTGGCGGGGCTGCCGTCCAGTAGCCCCACATAAGTCCGAGTTTCATTCTTTTTACGATACACTGATATGTCTATGGCAAACATCTGCGAAGTCACAGGACGCAAGCCCGCCTTCGGCAACAACATCTCGCACTCGCATCGCAAGACCCGCCGCCGCTGGAATCCGAATGTCTCCAAGCACCGGTTCTGGCTGCCGAGCGAGAAGCGCTGGATCACAATGAAGGTGAGCGCGAAAGGCCTCAAGACCATCAACAAAAACGGCATTGAGAGCGTCGTGGCCAAAATGCGCCGCGAAGGCAAGAAGATCTGAGAGGACACATCATGCCCGCAGGAAGCGACAAACGACCGATCATCAAGCTAGTCTCAACGGCCGGCACCGGCTACACCTATGTGACCACCAAAAACCGCATCAACGACCGCGAGCGGATTGAGTTGAAGAAGTACGACCCGAAAGTCCGCAAGCATGTGATCTTCAAAGAGGAGAAGTAAGGCTGCTACTCGTTCCTCAAGTCGAACACAATCTTTGTTGCTCCCAACTCTCCCGCCGACATTGCATGGCGGATGGCTCGGCGGTAGTCGTCAAGGCGATAGTGCGCCGAGACCAGCCGTTCTAGCTCTAGTTCTTCTATGAGCTGCATGGCTAGGGGGAAGGTGTGCGTTTCTGTGCCGTCGGGCAGGTGCTCAGTGCCGTAGGTGTAAGAGCCCACGATTTCTGTTTCGCGATGCCACACGGGGGCTAGATCCACCTGCACCGAGCCGGGCATCCCGCTCAGCACTATGCGACCTCGGGGCCTAGTTACTGCTATGGCATCTGTGAGAGAAGCCGCGCTGCCGACTGCGTCTATCGACACATCGGCACCGCCTGAGAGCAACTCGCCCGTCATGCGACAGCCGCTTGCTCTGCGCACTGCCCGGCGCAACTCGCTCGGCTTAGCTACCACATCCGCGCCTAGCTCTTCGGCAAAGCTGCGCTGTTCGGGGTGCTTAGCTGCAGCGATTATCGTGGCACCCGGAGCAACCTTTCGCAAAGCAGCAAGCGCGCACAATCCGATAGTCCCCGCCCCTATCACCACGGCTAGGTTCACAGATGCGGTTTGTTGCATTCCCTCTGACAGATCTGCTGCCTTTGCTGCCTTAGCTCCCTTGGCTGACCTACCCTTCCCTGCTGCCTCGCCCTTCTCGGCTGCCTTAGATCCCCCGGCAGCCCCGACACCTCCGGCTGCAGCATTCCCCCCGGCAGTTCTTGCAACCCCTGCTCCCCCAGCCACAGCTTTCAGAGCAGTGTGATAGCCGCTGGCGCACGGCTCCACCAGCACGGCTGCTTCGTCTGAAAAGCTTTCGGGCACTGGGTGTATCTGCGAATCGTGCACTACCAGCTCGGTCGCCCATCCTCCTCCCGTGCTGGCGCAGTTGCCTGTCTGGATGCCCGCTTTGAGATGCCCTGCGATGCTGTGCCCGTAGTCGTTGCCGTCGCCAGGGGCTGCTTGTAGGTGCGGAGGTGTTTCTCCCCTAGCGGCATGACCTAGCACAGCATCAATCACCACCCTTGTGCCGTCTTCCAAATCGCCCACTATCTCGTGCCCCAGCACGAAAGGGAACGACACCAGCGGCTCGAAATACAGCGAAGTTTCGCACGCAATGGTGGAGAGGTCGCTACCGCAAATCCCCGAAAGTCGAGGGCGCAAGCGATGCCAAGTGTCAGCATCGGGCAAATCTGGGGGATCTATGTGGGCGAGACTGAGAGGCCCGACCTTCAATGCCGCATCAGAAGAAACCTTTGCTGCAAGCTTCCCAGCAGCATAGCGAGCCTCTTTGCGCTTAAAAACTATCGCCTTCATGCTGCCTTCAGATTACCAGTATTGCTCTGTGCCTCTCTTAGCAAGCTGCAAGCAGTGTCCGACACAGTGGCGCGCTATTCGGGTTAATCAGCATTGCTATGCGCCTTTATTGGCAGATGCAGATAGCGGGGCGTATTGTGCTGGAATTTGGCTCACAGCCCTGCATGCTCCTCTTCGCCAGCACCTTTTGGCAAAATGAATTCATGGGCAATACCAGATCTGCCAAGCAGCCTTCCGATACCGGCTCACCTGTAGCCTCTCACCCAGGCGCGCTCGCTATTGCCGAAAAGCGTGAGCGGCTCACCGAAGTGATGCTGGCCGAGGATCCGACTGGCCCGCTTTGGGAATTCGTGGACAGCGGCTTGGCCGAGCAGATCGTGCCGGAACTGCCTGCGCTGGTTCTGGAGCAAGACCCGGTGCATCGCCACAAGGATGTGCTGGCACATACCATTGCTGTGGTGGCCAAGACCCGTCCCGACCTCACCTTGCGCCTCGGTGCGCTATTCCACGACATCGGCAAGCCTGCTACCCGTTCGTATGCTTCGGGAGAGGTCACCTTCCATCAGCACGAAGCAGTCGGGGCGAAGATGACGAAACGCCGACTGCGAGAGCTGGAATATCCGCCCGAACTCGTGCGAGATGTGGCCGAACTGGTGCGACTTTCAGGACGCTTCAAAGGCTACGCCAACGGCTGGAGCGACGCAGCCGTGCGCCGCTATGCCCGCGATGCCGGGCACCTCTTCGGCTTGCTCAACGAACTGGTGCGCTGCGACTGCACTACCCAGAACCCTCGCTTCGTGGAGGATCTGCGACAGCTGGTGGATCAGCTGGAAGAACGCGTGCAAGAGTTGGCGCAAGCCGACCGCAAAGCTGCCGAACGCCCCCTCATCAACGGCGACGAAGTGATGGAGCGACTGAGCTTGAAGCCCGGCCCCGAAGTAGGCCAAGCTTTGAGGTTCTTGCTGGAGCTAAAACGAGCCGAGCCGAGCCTCACCAAAGAACAGACCGAAAAGCGGCTAGACGATTGGTGGAATCAGAGTCACCAAAGCTGATCGGTGTAGGTGTCTGTGCCTACTACTGTGCGATAGAAGGGTGCGGCGAACAGCACTTTGGCTTTGCCTGAGGCATTCACGGCATCGGCGTAAGCATGAAAGCGATCCCACGAGCCTTCGGGTTTCTCTTCAATGAAGAACATCTGAAGCAGGCGTTCTTCTCCGCCCGGGGAAGTGCCCAAATCCATCGGGGCGCCGCTGTCGGAATCGCCGCGATCAATCGGCGACCAGCCAGCTGCTGCGGCAATCGGCGAGCCGCCCATGAGGGCAGGCAGGGCATCGCTCGTGAGCCAGCTTTGCAGATCGTCTGCGCTCACGCCGTCGGCTCGCTCCAGCGAAACCACAGCCAAGCCTTCGTAGTGATGGTCTAGTGCCAACTCCAGCGGCACAGGGTCGGCATCGCGATAGTGCGCCCAAGGGTGATCGTAGAGTCCGGTGTGAGCATGGGTGCGCTCGGCGAAGCCACGTCCGTTGGCATAGAGCCACTGAACTTGCGGCAGCGACCATGCGAAATGCTCGTCATAGTAGCCGTCTAGCATCCAGTAGATGGCCAGATACGAGCCGGCATCTGCGGGCACCGCAAACGGGGTGTCTGCGGGGAAGCGCATGTCTTTCAGCGCACGAGTGGCTACCCAGCGGCTGCCTGCGAACAGCCAAGGGCCGATCATGCAGCCTGCGTAGAAGTGGTCGCGCTCGTACCAGCGGTTGTATTCAACTTCGTGGCCGGGGTTGGGGTCTACCATCGTGAAAAGACAGCTGCCGACACGGATTGGATAGTCGTTCATTTCTGCTCCTTTGATTTTTCTTGTGTTGATTATTCTTTGTGATTGCAGTTGATTTTGTCTGTGTGATTTTGTCTCTAAGGATTTTGTCTGCTTGGTTTTGTCTCACAAGAAATTTAGCAGAATTTGCTGACCCGCCTCACTGCGCTCCCTCACCGCACTCGCGGCGCAGTGCCACCTTTGAGCCGCTCGTGCTGCTGGTCGCTCTGACAAAACCACATCCTCACCGCACTCGCGGCGCAGTGCCACCTTTGAGCCGCTCGTGCTGCTGGTCGCGCTGACAAAACCACATCCTCACCGCACTCGCGGCTCGATCCGCTTGCCCGAAGCGAACAGAGCCTGGCCTTCTTCCATCGTCTCTTTCTGATTGCCGCAGCCTACCAGCGAGGGGGCCATCGCAATGGCTTGCAGCCTTGTGGCTTCGTGTCCGAACCAGATCGCCCGCAGGGTTGTCTGCACTGCCAAGGCGGGCTGCGAGGCGATGGCTTCGGCTAGCCACTCTGCCTCTTCCAGCAGCTTTTCGGCGGGCACTACATCGCTCAGCATTCCGATCTGGTGCGCTCGCTCGGCGCTCATGCGCTCGTAGTTGCCCAGCAGCCCGATGCGCATGATCTCGCCGAAGGGCATTTTCTGGAGCATCTGGATGGGTTCGTATACTGCGCTCATGCCGTAGGTCACATGCGGATCAAAGAAGGTGGCGTGCTCGGCTGCTATCAGGATGTCGCATTCGCTGAGCAGGTAGAATGCCCCGCCGCAGGCCATGCCGTTCACAGCAGCCACAACGGGCTTCCACAGGTCGCACTGCTTGGGGCCGAGGTCGTGGCCCGGGTCGTCAAACATATATGGGTTGGAGGTGTTGAACATGTGCTTCTGGTCTTCGCCGAGGTTGGCCATCGCCTCTTGTCGGTCGACTCCAGTGCTGAAGGCTTTGTCGCCTGCGCCGGTGAGCACCACGGCGTGAATTTCGTCTTTCACTCGCAACGACCTCCAGACATCTCGCAACTCGGCTTGCATCTGCTGGTTGAAGGCGTTGTAGACATCGGGGCGGTTCAGAGTGACCCACGCCACAGCCCCTTTCTCTTCATAGGCGATGGTTTCGTAGCTTGACATATGAGTTGACATGTGAATTGCCTTTCTGGGATGGTTTACTGATAGCTCACAACATACGGCACTGGGCGCACGGTCAGCGTCTCTTCGGCTGTGAGTGTGGGGAAATCTTCGTCGTAGAAGTTCTTCCAGCCCCACCACCAGCCGTTTTCCAGCGCGCCTCGTGTGATTTCATCGTAGGTGTTGAACTTTAGGTCGCTGCGGCCTTGGCCGTCCATGTGGATCATCACCGCTAGCTCTGGCGTTGTGCGGATTTCGGAGCGGTTGGTGATCATCTCGTGGCTGAACTGATGAACCATCAGCAGCTTTTGGGGCAGGTTGTTTTCGCGCACCAGCTGTGCCAGCCAATCCACCACTTGATTCACCTCGGCAGCATCCACGCTGCCTATCTGCTCTAGGTGGAACTGGTCGGGTTTGAGCCGCCATTCAGGATCTAGGGCTAAGCCCACATGAGGTTCAAGCAGCAGCTCTTCGTATTCTTTGGCTTGGGTGAGGAAGTCGCCTCGGCCTGGCTGGAGGTCCAAAATCGCATACATGCCAGACTGCTCGGCGGTTTCTATCCAAGGTTTGAGATCGGCGATGGCTGTGCGCAGCGAATAGTTGCCGTCGCTGCCCGGCGCGCTGGAGGCGAGGGTGGCGATTATCTCAAAAGCCGTTATCACGGGTATGCCGTCGGCATCGTATCCTTGGGCGATGCTGCTGGCTCTCTCCACGCCTTCGGCTGGCCCTTGCTCGCCGAGCACGCCTAGGGCATTGGTGTTGGTGTGGCCGTACATGGCGACTATGCGCCGCGAGGGGAACAGCACATATCCCCCGCCCGGCAGCTGCTGTCCGTTGGCGAGCACTGATAGCTGCCAGTCGGCGTCTTGTGGCATCTGCCCGATTAGCCGCCATGGGTATTCGGCTGGTGGCTGGCTTATGGTCTCTTCCACGCTGGCAGCTTCGCCAGTTTGGGAGCTAGGCAACTGGTCATCGCCCGACTGGTCGGCTCCTTCTTGTGCGTCAAGCAGGCCTGTGCCGTAATGCGGTGGGCCCGTGAGAACATTGATGGTGGAAAGCGGCGAGGCTCGGAGGTCATCGGGGTCTACATACAGAAGGTTGCCGCCTGCAGCGGTTGCAGCTGGAATGGCAAGCACTGCCACAGCGGGCTGATCGGCAGCCACGAGCCATTGCGGGCCTTCGCCTTCGGCAAGATCGGCGAGGGTTTTGGCAGGGTCGGCGACCGCAGGGTCTGTTGCGGCGTCTAATCTGACAGAACCTTCTGCGGCGGTCGTTGTGAGGGACGGAGCGGGGAACAACGAACGGCCGGCGGATATAGCCTCCATCACACGAACAGGCGTGGCCGGCCCAGAGCGACGAGGCAGATAGAGGGGCGTTTCTATTGCACCGCTTTCTGCTGTTCCGCTTTCTGAGCCTGCGCCGTTTCCTGCGCCTGCTCCCCCGTTTTCTGCTGCGCCTGCTCCACCAGCTGCTGCTCCCCTATCATTATCTTCCCTAGCTTCTTGCGCCATCAGCGAAGCTGCGTAACCAGCGACGCTGGCAACATCGCTTCGGTTGCCGTTGGACGGGAAGAGCACGACCTCGCTATCGGAAGCTCTGTCAGACTCATCCGAAGCGAGCATGAGAGCAAGAAGCTCGTTAGCTGTCTCCCGCGAGCCGATAACAATCGCAGTGTCAGGATCAAGACGCTGGAACTCGGCGACCACATCGGGGTGAATTTGCGGAGGGGGCAGCACAGATGTAGCAGCACCCAAAGAAGCACCCCCGCCCGACTGCCCAGTCTGCTCACCCGACTGCCCAGTCTCCCCGCCCTCTTGTGCCGTTGTCTCCGAAGCGTCTCCACTAGGCAGTTCCGCTTCGCCGGGAGCGTTAACCAGCAGCGGCCCGCCGTAAAAGGCTGCCAAACGGCTGGCGATGGCAAGCACCCAAAGGTCGCTGCTTTCGGCCACCACCACATGCTTGGCGCAATCGGCAAAGACATCACGGGTGAAAGCTATGGAAAGAGCACGAGCGTCTGGCCCTTCCAACAGGTAATGCTGGCCTCCGGTGGGCAGCGTTTCCAAAACCGGCGCAACCGGCACCGATCCTGCAACACGGCTGGTGTCCATACGCACCCGGGCAGGGCACTGTCTCTCGGGCACAGGCTCAGGCTCATCAGCGCCCGCTTCCTCTCCTCCCTCGCCCTCCTCCTCTGCGCCTTGCCCCTCCCCTTCTGCGGCATCCTCCGACCCAGGCAAGATCTCCCTAATCAAGCCGCCCTGATTCGTCGCTCCCACAAAGAGCAGCGCAACAAGCACAACGCCCAGCACAATATGGCTGGCTTTCGGCATCCAAGATGGTATTTGCGAATCCAATCAACTTCCGTCCCTTGCCCGCAATGCTACTTGCTGCATTTTGATAGCAAGACCTGTTATAAGACTATTCTAAGCAAGGCGGCGGAGTGTCTTTTGTGGCTTGGATTAGGCGGTGGAGTTCGATTTTCAGGTCGGTTTCGGTGAGGTCCATCATGCGGCATCGGACAGCAAAGGCGGCGGCTGTGCGGGTGGCATAGCTTCGGCGGATGGCAGGCTTAAGCATCGGCTATTTCGGAGATCTCGGCTATGTGCTGGGCTTCTAGGCCCCAGCTTTCGCCGCCTTCCCAGCGTTCGCGTTTCCAGATGGGCACTGAAGCTTTGAGGGTGTCTATGCCGAAACGGGCGGCTTCAAAGGCTTCGTCTCGGTGCGGGGCCGATGCTACAACCACTACCGCCGAATCGCCCACTTGCAGCTTGCCGATGCGATGCAGCAGAGCCAAGCGAACCACGCTCGGCCAGCGACGCCGTGCCTCTGCTGCCACATCTGCCAAACGAGGCGCGACATGCTCTTCGTAGGCTTCGTATTCCAGCATCTCCACCCCGGGCCGACCCTCTGAATGGTCGCGAGCATTTCCGCAAAACACCACGACTGCTCCGCATTCGGGCTGATTCGCCCATTCCATCGCGGTGTCGGTGGGGAGCGTTTCAGACGAGAGACCTACCCAAGTATCACCAGAAGGAACTTCCACAGCTTTCATTTTATTGCCTAGCCCGTAGCGCAATGTCTTTAAGCTTCTGGCTTAGCCACAGCATTCACACCACGCCCACCCCCGCTAAGCCTCTCAGCACTCTCCCCTCCTCGCACTAAGCCTCTCAGAAGCACCCCCCTCTGTCTGTTTCAGCTTTCTTCGGACTTCTTTGCTTCTCCTCTGTTCTCGTAAATCTGGCGGAGCAGCCAGAAGCGCAGGAAGCGACCGATGGAATAGCGCAGGAAGATCGCCACGCCCAAGAGCGAAAGGCTCACCCCCGTGATCGCCAGGATGATGAGCTCGTTTTGGTCAAGAGCTTTGTCGGTATTCGTGGAAGAGAAATAGCTGATGAAGCCCAGCACTATGCCCGCGAGCATCAGCAGAATGCCGATCACGAGCAAGATTTGCTCAGAGTTCCCTCTGCTCGTCTTTGTGCGCATAGCGGCTATCTGCTCTTGGAATTCTTCAGCCCGATCTTCAGTGGGTTGTTCGTTCATTGTTGTGCTCCTTTTGGTGTGAATGCTTTTGCGGATGCCTTGATGTGAATGCTTGCTTAGATGGATGCTTGCTTGGATTTACTCAGATATTGCCGCTATCTCTGACAACTCCGACTGTCTGCGACACTGCCTGCTTGCGGCGGCATCGGCTGTCAATGCTGCCCAGATGCCAATGCTGCTCGTCTATCAATGCTCCCCTCCCAGATATACCGACTCCAGCTCTTCTTCCAACTCGGCTGGGTCGCCCACTCTTGAAAGCAGTCCGCTCACCATGATGGCAGCCTCGTCTGCCACGCCCAAAACAGTCCTGGCGAACTGCTCCACAACGAGGATGGAAACCCCGAGCTCCGACACTCTCCCCACGATCTCATAGAGATCCTGCACGATTATCGGAGCCAAACCCATAGAAAGCTCGTCCAGCAGCAGCAGAGCAGGATCGGTAGAAAGCGCACGAGACATAGCCAGCATCTGCTGCTCCCCGCCCGAGAGAGTGCCCGCCATCTGCTTGCGCCGCTCGCCCAGCCTCGGAAACTGCGAATAAGCGGCTTCTTCAATCTGGGCAAGAGACTTGCCGGTGTTCGTCATCATCCAGAGGTTGTCGCGCACGGTGAGGTTGGGGAAGATGCCCTTGCCTTCGGGTATGAGACACATGCCTCGGCGGGCCAGCTCATCGGCAACTGCTGCCTGCCCGGGCTTATGGACGGTGATTCCGCCGATGCGCACCTCCCCACTCGTGGGAGGCAGCAGACCGGCGCAGACTTTCAAAAGCGTGCTCTTGCCGGCCCCATTCGGCCCCAGCAGAGCGAACACCGAACCCCGCTTGATAGACAGCGACACGCCGTGTATCACCTCAATGTCGCCATAGGCTGCCCGCACATCGGCAAACTCCAGCATTGGGGCAGCAGTTGCCTTGTCGGTCGCAGCTGCTGCCTCAGTCATCCCCGCTGCTCCATTTGCTGCTGCTCCAGCCGCCGCTTTCCCAGCCAACCCTGCTCCGGCCAACTCAGCTTCAGCCGACTCTGCTCCACTCATCACTTCCTCAGCCATCCCTGCCACCTCAATCCTCAGACCCTAGATATGCTTCCAGCACTGCCTGATCTGACTGGATTTCTTCGGGCGTTCCCCGGGCGATGATCCTGCCGAAATCCAGCACATGAATCATCTCGCACACGCTCATCACCAAAGCCATATCGTGCTCCACCAGAAACACAGTGGTGCCTTCGCCCGCCAGCTTCTTCAAAAGTTCGCCGAAATCGCGGGTCTCTTCTTCTGTCTGTCCCGAGGCCGGCTCGTCCAAGAGCAACACCTTCGGATGGGTCATCAGCGCCCGCCCCAACTCCACGATGCGAGCCTGCCCAGTAGGAATTTCCGACACTTCGCTGTCAGCCACATCGCCCAGCCCGATGAGGTCTATGACTCTTTCCGTCTCAGCCGCAGCGTCCATTTGATCGCCGATATCCCATCGGTTGCGAATCTCGCCCGCCACTTGAATATTCTCTCGCACCGACAGAGAAGTAAACAGCTCCAGTCTCTGGAAAGTGCGCGCCAAGCCCATCCGAGCGCGCTGATGCGGCTTCTGCTTCGTGATGTCTCGTCCTTCCAGCGACACTTTGCCGGCAGAAGGCGAGAGCAGACCGCTTATGACATTGAATAATGTCGTCTTGCCTGCGCCGTTCGGTCCGATGAGTCCAGTCAGGCTGCCCGGCTCCACAGGCAGCGACACGCTGTCGACTGCGCGATTTCCGCCGAAGTTGACGGTCACATCGGAAACTTCCAAGATGGACATCAGCTTGTGCCTCCCGAAGATGCCCCTCCCGAGGGCGCCCTGTCTTCGTCCAACCCTGTCGGCATCTGCAGTGCTGCGTCAATTGACACGATGTCTTCATGGGTGAAGTCGCGGTCTATGCCGATCAGTTCGGGCTGAGTGGCCTCTTTCTTCTTCCGCAAGGTTTCTTCGTCAACATACAAATCGGGCCTGATGGCCTGTGCGATAGCGGGCAGAGCGAGAGCCACGCCCAGCGAGATGAGCATGAATGTCCACATGCCGACCCAGTCGAACACCAGCACAAGATAATACGCCCCTTGGAACGCTCCCCAAGCTCCCAACACCGGCAAGCCTTTGCGAGTGGTGAGCGGCCGATAGTTATTGAACATGTCGTTGAGGAAGCCGCCGGGATTGCTGGCTAAAGTAACGGCCGCAAACGCAGGCCCCACGAAAATGAAAAAGTCTTCAATCACATCATTGAAGAGCCACTCAAATGCCGAATAGTCTGCTGAAAGTTTCGTGAAGACATTTGCCAGCATCACGAAGAACACGCCGGAGAGGATCCCGCCTGCGAACGCGCCGCTCACATAGCCGATGCCTGCCACGACTACGAGCAGCACTAATGGCAGACTGGCGAAGATCACGAAAGTGTCTTCGTTCACAGCTTTCTGCTGGGCAGCATAGAGCGCGCCGCCGACGCCGGCAATGGCTGAAGACAGAGCAAAGACCGACATCTTGAGACGCACGAGGTTGAGACCCAGCGTTGCACAAGCGGCTGGACTGTCTTTCATAGCCGTGAGCTGACGCCCGTAGGCGCTGCGGCGCAAAACCACAAGCAGCAAGCCCAGAATTCCGAACGCGGCTGCTAGAAATACCATGTAAGCCCAATCGCTGTTGTTGAAATCAATGCCGAACCACGAGGGGCGCGGCACGGTGAGACCTCCCCCCGAATAGAGATTGACTTGAAAGTCTTCGCCGTCTCCCACCCAGGGGATGTTGAGATGCAACGCTCCACGCTGCTTGAAAATCATGTTCGTCACGAAAATCGCGAATGCAAATGTCGCCAAGCCAAGATACAGACCGCGCAGGCGCAATGCCGGCAAAGCTATGAGCGCGCCCACTAGCCCGCAGATCACAGCCACCACCAATATTCCTGTGACCGACAGGCTCTCTTTCGTATATACGCCCGCCGAGTCGCCTTCCAGCCAATACGCCACGATCGCGCCTATGGCAGCAAATGCCACAGCCCCGATAGCAGGGGCTTTCCATCCGAACGATCTGATAAGCAGCAAGCCGGCTAACCATCCGACGACAGCCCCCACCGCAGCAACCAGCAATATCCCGGCCAGCGAGAATTCGGCTCTGGGCATAATTCCCACATCAAACTGGTAAGCCACTATCGCGCCGATTCCGGCAAAAGTGAGCGGGGCCAGATTCACCTCGCCTGCATATCCTGTGAGCAGCACAAGCGACAGCGCAATGAGGCCGAGCGACAAACCCGTAGAAAGCAGCGAGACCGGCTGCCTCTGAATGACTGGAACGGCCGCCAAGAAAAACACCACGATGGCAGCAGCCCAAATTGCTGCTTTCTTGAGGTTCGGCACGCTGAATCGCTCTTTCACACGAGAAACCACCGCACCTCTCAGCCGCTCGTGAGGCAGCAGCACCAGCATGATGAAAAGAAGGACGACAGGAATGCTCACGCGGAACCCGCTCAGCCATCTCCACTTTTGCCCGGTGTCGGAAATCCAGTTCCAGTAGCTCACGGCTATGCCTATCACTACCGACCCCAAGAAGGTGAGAGTGAGACTGCGAAGTCTGCCCAGAATAGCAGCGGCATAGGCATTGACCACGATGAGCGTGAGACCGAAATTGTCTATGGCGGCGTTCTGAAGCGATGCGATGAGAACTCCTGCTACTCCCGCCAGAGAAGACCCGAGAGCCCAGCTCATCGCCGATGCCCTGTTCGGTCGGGCGCCGTTCAGCTGAGTGAGTTCAGGATTGTCCACCACGGCGCGCATGGTCACTCCCAGCCGTGTGGTGTAGAGAATCATGAACAGCAGCCCTGCCAGCACCAAAGCCACGATCATCACGATGATGTGATGCCAGCTGATCGCTGCGTCTCCGATGGTGATTTTGGCATTCCCCCAGAAGCGGCGCATGGTCTCGGGGTTGTTGTCTCCCCAGATCCAAGCGGCTGCGCCTGTCAGCAGCAGCAGCAGTGCTATGGGGACTACCATCTTGGTGATCTCCATGGTGTTGCGAAGGCCGCGGATCACTATCCGCTCCAATAACATCCCGAAAATCGGACATATCACAAGAGCCACCAAGACGATGGCGACTGGGGCGGGCCAGTTCCAATGCCAGCGAAACTGCCAATACAAGAACGCGGCGAACATGCCGACCGCCCCATGCGCGAAGTTGAAGATGCCAGAGGTGGCATAGGTCACGACCAAGCCAGCCGAGGCAATGGAGTAGATCGCTCCGAAGGCCAGGCCTATGACCGTAAAGGTTATGAAATCATCCATGAGAAGCTATCTCGGGATAAGTCGTTCATAGTGCCAGTTGCAGAGCGAAACCCTGCAACTGGCACTTTTGAGGTCTGCTTCTGGACTTATCCCGTGTATCTGGTCGACTTGCGGTTTTCGTCGAGCTGAGCAGCTTCTACAGCGGCTGTTGAGACAGTCTGCCGCCAGTCGTCGTCGCAGTCAAAGGTGCCAGGCTCTTCAGGAAGCGCACGGACATACTCGGTGCCCCTGAGTTCCATCAGCATCCCGCATGTGGGGGCGTCATTGGAGCCGGGGTTGGTGGGCACATGCAGACCATGACCTGTCCACTCGGTGATCTTGCCTATTTCTTCCAGCACGCAGTCGCGGGTGAGATCAGAACCGCAAGCTGCGGCGCCTGTGGCCCAGAGCAGGAAGTTGGAGACCGCTTGCATTCCCAGCAAGGTGAGCTCATCGTTGCCGTCTTCGGTCAGCACTTCTATGAAGTCTTGCGTGGCCTTGTTGTATTCGGCCTCTTCAAAGGGCAGGAACACCATGCGGACGAAGGTGTTGTCAAGCGCGCCCTCGGTATTCACCGCCGAGCAGGCATTGTCGTAGAAGTTGGCGTCAGTCGCCCAGAGAGCATCCAACTCGTTGAGAGCGGCCGACTCCCGCACGAACTGGAAGTAGAAGGGGCAAGAACCCGTGAAGTAAACGATCTCAGCCCCGGCGTCTTTGAGCTGCAGAATGAACGGCGTCCAGTCGGCTTCGCCGTTGATGCTGTATTGCAGGTCGGAATCGAATTCAAAGCCGAAATCTGGCCAAGACGCCTTTACTTTCTCCCATGTCTCCACGGTCGCTGCGAAGTCGCCGTACATGCCGCCCGATTGGGTGATGTCGTAATCACGATCTTCGGCTATCGTCCTCATGTGCACCCCGATGCTCATGGGGTTCTGGTCGGCAGGATTAGGCACTGCGTTTACTTGGAACGGGCCATGCGCGAAATCAGCGCTGACTGTCCATGCTGGAACTGCGCCTAGCCCGCAGCCGACTCGGGTCGCCTCAGACAGGAAGTCGAGACTGAATCCACTGCCCACGAGCATGAACACCTGCTCACAGGCTTCCACCATGATCGGGCCGGCGTTGGTGATAGCGGCATCGTACTCTATGTATTCGATCTGGCGACCGTTGATTCCGCCCAGATCGTTGCACTTGTTTATGAAGCTGATGACAGCGTTAGTCTGGTGCTGGTTGAGGCCGGGTGCCTGCGGGAAGCCGCGGTCGTCTCCCACACCTATGACGATCTTGTCGTCCTCCACGCCTTGCCAAGTTTCACCAGAGGCGTCACCCGGGCCGCACGGCCATGGCAAATCGCCGTACATCGGGACAGCCGGCTCTGGAGCAGCAGTGGTGGTCGGCGCCATCGTGGTTTCAGTGCCGCCGGTTTCGCTGTCGGTGCCGCCATCGGTGCCGCCGCTGGGGGCTGCCGTGGTGGGGGCAGGGGCCGCTGCGGTCGGGGCGGGCGCATCTGCGGTTGTCGGCGCTGGGGTGCCGGCTTCGTCGTCTCGGTCGCTTCCGCAGGCTGTTGCCACGAGCGATGCCACAGCGATGACGCCGACTAGTGCCAACCAAGCTCTGCGCGACTTGGCTGTCGTGCGAAGTTTCATTTGAGTTTCCTCCTTATTGACTTGTGATTTCTAAACCCTAGCAGAGCAGAATTGCACAATAGTTATTTTGAAAGAGCAGATTAGCACAGAGCGGCGGTCTTTGCAACCGCAACTCTGCAGCCTGCGCGACTTACCTCTTTAGCTGTTTTGCGCTTGCGCTTTGCTTCTCTCACGATTGGCTACTTTTGCTCTTGCATGCTCTCGCACTTGCCTGCTCTCGCACTTGCCTGCCCTCGCACTCGGCGCATCTGCTAAAATCATCCCTCATGCTTGATCTCTACAGCCCAGACACATACATCCCAGCCCCTCCGCACGAAGCTTTCGCCGAGCTGCGCCGCAGCAGCCCTGTGCACTGGCAGGACATCCCGAACGACGAAGGCTACTGGATGATCCTGCGCCACGCCGATGTGGTGCATGTGGCCAAGGAGCCCAATCTGTTCTCGGCCGAGACAGGCGGCGTGGTGGTGGAGACGCTGCCTGAAGACCAGCTGGCCAACATGCGCAACATGCTGCTGGCTATGGACCCGCCCCGCCACACCGCTTGGCGGCGCAACATCGCGCCTCACTTCAAGGCGCGTGTCATCGGCGAGTTGGAAGGGCAGATACGCGACATCACCCAAGGCATCATGGCAGATGCCAAGGAGATGGGCGATGTGGATTTCGTGCACGATGTCTGCGCGCATCTGCCGAGCAATGTGATGGGGCAGATCATGGGCATCCCCGAAGAAGACCGCCCGCAGATTCACCAATGGGCCGAGCAGCAGACCAGCGGCTCAGACCCCGACATCAACCCCGATACCTACATGGAGCCGCCGTCTGCCAATTCCAGCATGCAGATGGCCATGTATGCCATGGAGCACGCCGCCAAGCGACGCGAAGCTCGCGCCAACGGAGCCGACTTCGACCCCGACCTCACCGACTTGGTGCTGGCCGCCGAAGTAGAAGGCCGCACCATGACCGACATAGACTTCGGCAGCTTCTTCGTGCAGTTGGTAACAGCCGGCAACGACACGACCCGCACCATGCTGGCAGGCGGCACTCTAGCTCTGCTGCAGCATCCCGAGACGCTGGAGGAAGTGCGCTCCGATCATTCGCTCATCCCTGGAGCAGTTGAAGAAATCCTGCGCTGGGCCAACCCGCTCCACTATTTCCGCCGCACTGCCACAGCCGACGCTGAAATCTCCGGGCAGAAAATCGCAAAGGGCGAAAAGGTGGCAATGATCTACACCTCCGCCAACCGCGACGAAGAAGTCTTTGACGACCCGAACGGCTTCAACATCCACCGCAGCCCCAACCCCCACCTATCCTTCGGCATAGCCCAGCACTTCTGCCTAGGCGTACACCTAGCCCGCCTAGAAGGCCGAGTGTTCTTTGAAGAACTGCTGACCACCTTCCCCGCAATAGAGCAAACCGGCGCAGCCCGCCGAGTCCGCTCCAACCTAAACAACTCCCTAAAAGAACTCCCCCTCCGCCTGGCTGCTTGAGACTCCTCGCAACCTAAACCCTGCTCCAGCCTAAGCGGGCACGCGACTCCTGCTCAAGCGCAATTTTTCACACTGGTAGCAATTCGCAGTCGTTGCATGGTAAGATGCAGTCAAAGGTTCCCCCCTGATGACAAGACTACCAATGGTGCTCTCTCAGCAAAAAGCTGAGTAGTCAGGGGGGTCATTTATTCCTTCTTCGTCTCTTCCGACTGTGGTCACTGTCTCACTGCGAATGGCAGCCTGCAGATACTCATAAAACCGGGTATCGCCCATTTCATGTTTGCGAAATATAGCCCAGCTGCAATAGTCAGCTATCTGCAGTCCGAAATGCGAGCGTGACTGATGATGAAAGATGTGATAGTCGTCTTTCAAAGCTCGCAACTGAATTAAGGGCTTCTTTATGCCCTTGTCTTGCCTCTTTTGGCGACTTTGCACGGGAATCGTGTCCGTGACAATAGCCACCCTCTCTACCCCACTTCCACTTTCCGCCGAAAGTGTAGAAAGTAATAAGCTCTCCATCATTCCCGAGTAAACTTCACCCACTTCTCGCCTCGAGAGGCTACCCGTCTCTTTGATCCCCACTAAGCAATCAACACTGATTTGCTGTGCGTGCCTAGCGATCAAGCCAAAAACATGACGGCGCACAGCCCACACATCCTCAAAGCAGTGAAAATACTCTCTGTTCATACCTGCCGCTAGGCACTCATACCTGTATTCGTCAAGAGCATCCGTCAATGCAGATGGGAGTCGCATGGAGACGGCAGTAAGGATGAGGTGCCGGCTGCCCTTGCCGCCAAAATCCAAGTTGCCCGATTCATCCAAGAAAATGTATGAACAGCCAGATGTGCCCGCCTGCCCACTTTGCGTAAAATCCATAACAGCGCAAAACTACCACACGCCTGCTGCAGCGGGCGCATGAGGTGTTAATCAGGTGATTTGTAGTTCGCCTTCTTCGGTTTGGGATTGGGTTACTAGGTCGCCGGGTGGGTCTATGCCTAGGTAGTGGGCTAGCTGGTGGGTGGCGGGGTTGTTCCATTGGTAGCTGCGGGCTTCTTCGGGGATGGCGCCGTATTGGATTTGCATGTTCACGATCTGCACCATCACCACGCAGAAGCGCAGGCTGCCCCAGACCATGAAATAGTGGATGTCGTTCACGGGCTTGCCGGCGGCTTTTTCGTAGCACTCTATGGTTTCCTCCAAGCTCAAGAAGCCCGGCAGCCATTCAAAGCCGTTCCACTTGCTCTGCCATTCGTTCATGGAGATGAACCAGCCTAGGTCTACCTCCTTCGGGCCTAGGGTGGCCATCTCCCAGTCAAACACTCCGATGGGGCGGAAGTCGTCGCCGTACATCATGTTGGACGGGCGGGCGTCGCCCCAATTCAGCGTGATCTCCAAATCGGCTGACGGGTCGTTGGCGGTGAGCCATTCCATGGCGGCTTCCACGGTGGGCTGCGGGCGACCTTGCGAAGCCCACTCTATGTAGTGGCGGTAGTAGCCGAGCTGCTGCTGGAAGCCGGCGGGGCCGTGCTGGGGCTGGTCTAGGAACTCCAAGAAACCGGCCTTTTGCCAATCTATGTTGTGCAGGTTGGCCATCGCTTCTAGGGAGCTGGTGTAGAGGGCGCGCTGCTGCTCTGGAGTGGCGTCTTTCACGAAGCCCTCTTGGAAATACGGCGGCTGGTCGGTGGGCACTTGCCCGTAGAGCCGCTCCATGATGAAAAAGGGCTGGCCGAGCACTTCGCCGGAATCCTCCACCCAATGCACTTTCGGCACCGGCACCGAAGAGTTCGCTCTCACTGTCTGCAGGCAGCGATACTGCACGGCCATGTTGTATTCGGGGAAGATGGCGTAGTCGGTGGGGCGCATACGGATCACTATGCCCTCTTCGTGCGCCGCGCCGCTGTCGTCCTTCCATCTGAGACTGCCGAGCAAGGTTTCGTTGCTGAAGCCGCTGGCTTCGGGGATGTTCAGCTCCTGCACCTCTGCGCTGGTCACGCCCGGCTGGGTGTTGAGCCAGTCGGCAAGGGCGCGCTTCATTCCTGCTTCGTCGCGAGCTTGTGGGATGGGCATTGCTGTTCTCCTTGGTGTCTAGGTTGGCGGATATCTAGGTTGGCAGATGGATGTCGGGGTCGGCGGGTATGTGGGCGGATGTCTAGGCTGGCGGATGGATGCCGGGATGTCTTGTCGGGATGTCTTGCTGGATGTCTTGCTGGGTGTCTCCGTGCGGTTGGGCGCAGTTCCTGTCTAGCCCCTTGCGAGGCGACTGACTGATATTTGCCAACCTATGAGTTTCTGCACCTCTATATTATTTGCTATGCCCAGCTTCGGCGCAGGACTATCGCCAGAGGAGCGCCTAGACAGGCTCTGCTCCACCGAAGCCATCCGCCAGCTCGTGGCCAACTATTCGCACTTCGTGGACAGCCGCGACTTGGACTCGCTGGTGTCGCTGTTCGTGGAAGATGTGCGAGTCACGAAGGAGACATCAGGCCGTGCCGCCCTGCGGGAGAGCTTTGAGCAGAGCCTCGCCGAAGTCGGCACGACCATCCTCAAGGTAACCACCCACACCATAGACTTCGCCGACAGCGACCACGCCACTGGCCGTGTCTATGCCCACGGCGACATCCAAATAGGCGCACGCTGGATCCACCAAGCCATCCGCTACGACGACCGCTACGAACGCCGAGGCGACACTTGGTATTTCACAGGCCGCCGCCACCAGCTCTGGTACGGAGCAGATGTGGGCGAGAACCCCCTCGGCTATCCCCCCGCCGACTGGCCCGAAAACAACATAGGCCAAGGCACCCTCCCCCACAGCCAACCCACCTGGCAAAAGTTCTGGGAGGCTGCGGAATAGCAGCTATAAAGCCATAAGCTAGAAAAAAGTATGAGTTGGTTCAGGAAGACTGAAATGCCGGACGAGGGGGATGCGCTGGCGGGGCGGGCGACTGCCATGCCGGTGGCTGAGAGGCATTTCGTGCTGGGGACGCCGTTGGCAGGGGTGCTGGATGACGGGGTGGGGGCGATGGGTAATGGGGCGATGGATACGGGTGGGGTGGCGGATGAGACGGGGGCGATTGGCGAGCGAGGGGCGATGGATGCGGGAAGGGCGTTGGGGGAGGCGTCTTTTGCGGGGGCGGAGAAGTTGATTGTGGGGATGGGGTGTTTTTGGGGGGCGGAGCGGAAATTTTGGGAGCATGACGGGGTGCTCACTACGGCTGTGGGGTATAGTGCGGGGTTTACGCCTAATCCCACTTATGAGGAGGTCTGCAGTGGGAGGACGGGGCATAACGAGGTGGTGCTCGTGGTGTTCAATCCTGCTGTGGCCAGCCTTGAGGCGATGTTGAAGGTGTTTTGGGAGAATCACGACCCTACGCAGGGGATGCGACAAGGGAATGACATCGGCACGCAATATCGCTCGGGCATCTACTATTTCACCGACGAGCAGAGGGTTGCGGCCGAGGCTTCACGAGACGCGTACGGGGAAGTTTTGAGTATGGCGGGCTTCGGGCAGATCACCACGGAAATCTTGCCTGCCACAGAGTTCTACTATGCCGAGGACTATCACCAGCAGTATCTGGCTAAGAACCCTATGGGCTACTGCGGCATCGGCGGCACTGGCGTGAGTTGCCCTGTCGGGGTGTCGGTGTAGCTTTGCTCATCCCGCCTGCTCGCTCCTCTTTGCCAACCGCCTTTGCCTATCCCCTTTGCCTCATTCCGCCTGTGCTGATCCCTCTGTGCCTGCCCCCTGCTTATCACACTGCAGCCATAGGTTGCCCAACCATACATATGCAGATTCCAATGCCCATCACACCCCTTGGTAATATTGAAATTGCCGTGTGCCGCAGCAAAAACGACTACAAGAATCAAAGCAGAATAATCACAACAAAACCTAAAGCAAGGAGAAAAATATGACAGCTATTGATATGGCAATCACCACCGCTACTCACATCGGGGACGAAGAGCTTCCTTGGGCAGACGCTGGCGACAACATCCGTCTTAAGGTGCTTCATGTGCGGGAGCAGGAAGGGCTTTGGGTCATCCGCAACGAGTTCGGCCCGGGCGTGCGAGTTCAAAAGCACTTCCACACCGGCCCGGTCTTCGGCATCACCACCTCTGGGGCTTGGGGCTATTTGGAATACGACTACATGAACCGAGCCGGCTCCTATCTCTACGAACCCGCCCACTCGGTTCACAGCCTCTACACCCCAGACGACAACGAAGAGTTGACCGATGTGACCTTCGTGATGTACGGCTGCAATCTCAACCTTGACGAAGACGGGAATGTGGAAAGCGTCACGGACGGCCCCGGAGTGCTGCAGGCATACTACATGATGCTGGAAGCACAGGGACTTCCCCGTCCCGACGGCATTTTGGTGGATTAGCCCAGACCTTGCGCTGCTTGGCAAACTCGGGGAATTCGCCTGGCAAAAAATCCATAGCACTCTTGCCGCAGCAAGCACTGTGGCAAACCAAAAGCTGCTGCACTGGTTGGCACTGAAAAGCCAGCAGAGCCAGCACTGCTACCTATTAGCCAACTCTTCTATCAGCCTGCCGGCCCGCTCGAAGTTTCTCTGATAGGCGCCTAAGTCTCCCCTGTCCAAGGCGTCTTGCGCGGCTTGGAATGCTTCGTTGGCATCTCTGATTAGTTCTGCATCCGTCCTAGTACCAGTCTCAGGAACAGTTGTCGGCGGGACAGTAGTGGGCGGCATAGTTGTCGGCGGAGCGGTGGTAGCTGTGGGCTCAGCTTCGCCAGTCTCAACTTCCCCAACTTCATCCGGCCCTTCCAGTTGAGCCAGCACGCCTTCGGTGCCTTCTTCCGGCATCACCACGCTCGCTTCTTCCACCGTCCCAACGCAGTTGCTGGCATCGGTAGTGCCCACCTGCGTGGCCACAGGCTGCAAGCCGAACAAGGCATCCAAAGCCTGGTCCAGCCTGGGGCACATCACGACGCTTTCGTCCAGCACCACTATCACCTGCTGAAGCTCAGGCACTTGCGTGCTCTCTGCTATCACATACAAAGGCCGCACATACAAGATGGATTGATCCACCGGCACCAGCAGCATGTCACCGAAATCAACTCTGGAGCCTTGCTGATCCAGCAAAGTGATTCGCTGAGCAATCCCAGGATCGCTCTGAATCTTGGAGTTCACCAAAGCCGGCCCGTCTATGTCGCCGCTGGGAGTGGTGTAGACCACAAGCCGTCCGTAGTCATCGCATTCGTCAGCAGACGAGCCTCCGCAATCCCCCACTGCCACCATGAATGATGCCAGCTCGCGGCGGGTGTCTTCAGCCGAAATAGGCACATACGGCCGCAAAATCACATACTTGAGCTCGTCTTCGCCGGGCAAGCGCAACAAGGTGCGATACGGATCTATCCTGCGCTCACGGCGGGTTATTTCAGTGCCGTCGTCAGAGATCACAGCGGTCACCTGCGTGCCGGTCACCCCCCCGGGATCCTGAGCCACAGCCCAGCTCTCGGCCTGCTCGTAGAACTGCTGCGGATCGGTCAGGTGATAGCGCGTCCACATGTTGGTCTGCACTCTGAAAAGATCCACCGGGTAGCGAATGTGCTGCAACAAGTTCTCCGACATCTCAGAAGAATCAGTAAACAAATTCGGAAAAGCCTGCTGATATGCATCGGCTATCGGGTCTTCCACCGGCGCCCTATAGAGCGTTACCGAGCCGTCAAAGCTGTCCACCACAGCCAGCACCGAATTCCTCACATAGTTGAAGTCGTCGCGCAAACCGCTATTAGCAGGAAGCTGCTCGGTGTCGGCCCGCTGGCTGAAGGGGTAGCGGTCGGTGGTGGTGTAAGCGTCGATCAGATACTTCACACGGCCTTCGTCAATCACCGTGTAAGGGTCGCTGTCAAACTTCAAGAACGGAGCCAGCTTCTCCACCCGCTCCCGCACATCGCGCACATACAAAACCCGGCTGTCTTCATTAACAAAGCCCGAAAGCAGCGGATCCAAATCCCAGAAACGAGCGGCGAACATCATCTGGCGGAAAGTCCCGCCCACTTTCACGCCGCCGTCGCCTGTGTAGAAATAAGAGCCTTCGTCCTGCTGGGCTGCTTCGCCTTCGCCCCCGTCCACTTCGGCACGGTCGGTGTTGACTATGGCATAGCCGTTCATGTTCTCGGCGAAATACACCCTCGGCTCGGTCAAAGGAATGTCCTCGGTGCCAGTAGAAAAGCCGCTGATGGCGAAATCGGGGAAGCCCTCCACAACCGTATTAGCAGGCGCCAGAGCCACGCCGAAGCCGTGCGTGTAAGTCAAACGCTCAGCCTCCCAGCCGCTGGTGACCTGATCGGCGTTGGGATCAAGCTGCCTCGCCCCCAGCACCACGGGCACCCTTTCGCCGTTCACTTCGTAGCGATCCACATCCAGGGGAGTCGGGAACATGAAGTAGCCCCGCTCGCCTTCTCGCTGCTCAAAGGTCTGCTGCACCACTTGAGGGTCTTGCAAAGGCAGAACATCAATGTTGTCGGAGTTGTCAAGAAGCCCTTCCAGTGTGAGAGGCTGGCCGGTGGCGAACTCTTGGGTCTCCACATTGTTCAGCCCCAAGGCAATGCGGGTGTGCTCTATGTTGCGCTCCATGAGGGTCTCTTCACGGCTGGACTCCGAAGGCTGCACTTGGAAACGCTGGATTATCAACGGGTAGATGTTCTGCATCACGATGGCCACGAACGCCCAAAGCCCCACAGCGATGACAGGCAGCACCCAGCCCTTGCGCCAGATGTTGTAGATGAACAGAGCGGCAGCCAGCACTGCGATGACCATCAGCAGATACAGCACGGGCAGCCGCGCATTCTCGTCGGTGTAGCCCACCCCGTCCACCACTCCGTTGGAAGAGGTCACGAGGTCGTAGCGATCCAAGAAATACCCAGCAGCCCGCACCAGAGCCAGCACGCCCAAAATCACCGACAGATGAGCTTTCACAGCAGGCGTCACCCGCTGCCCCTTCGTCTGGAAGCGTATCCCGCCGTTGATGTAGTGATAGACGGCGGTAACGAAGAAAATAACCAAAATCGCCGTGAAGAGCCAATCCACCACCGAAGACCAGAACGGCAGCTCAAACACATAAAAGCCGATGTCGGTGTTGAACTGCGGATCCTTGATGCCGAAACTCTGGCGATTGGTGATGAGTATCCACTCCTGCCACAGCCCCGAAGCCCCCGCCCCCACAATCAGAGCGAAGAACGCCCCGACGATCGTGCGCACCAGCCCCTTGCGCTTGCCTGCCGTGTCGTGCCAGCGGCGCAGAACTTCCTCTTCAGGCCCGGGCGGGCGGGTCTTGGGCGAAAGCCTGTCGGCGATATAAAGGCTGGCGAAAATCAGAGCGAAGAACACCCCGATGGCAATCAGAGCGATGACTATCCGCGAGATGAGAATGGTAGACCAGACGCTGGTCTGGTCAATGGAATCGAACCACAAGAAGTCGGTGTAGAAGCTGGCGATGGCCCGTGCCGAAAAGATGAGAACCAGAATGATGACGAAGACGAGCAGCAGGATGATGCGAGCTCTGGTAGAGAGACGCCCCCTGCGGCCTCGGCCTCTCGCGGCGGTGCCGCCTCTGCTACCGGCTCCCCCGCCGCCGATTCCCCCGCCGCCGGCTCCCCTGCCCTCCGAGCCCTCCGCTTTAGGACGAGCACCCGCAGGGCGCGTGCCGGATTGGCGGGAGCCAGATGAACTTGAGGAACTAGAACCTGATATCCAAGAGCCTTGTGAACTTGAAGGGTCGCTCATAAACTATTCAATCTAGGGCGTGAAATCGCTTTATGCACCCGCGCAACAGCTTTAATTTTCCAAAGCGTGCTTGGCGAGCTCTGCGGCGACAGGTGCGATCTGCTCTTGCGAGAACGCCCGATACACATCGCGCACCTGCTGAACGAGGGCTTTGGTGTCGGCTTCTTCTATGTCGCAAGCAGACAGACTGGCCGTCAGCGGAGAGACGAGCAGGCTTTGAATGTCGTGGGCTGAGGCGGGCAAGGCTTGGGCGAATTCTTCTGTGCGGGTGTCTTGGTCTGTCAGCGCTTTTTTCAGTTCCTCGGCTTTTTTCGGGGCTTTCTTGTGGAGACGGTGGACTGCTTGCAGCACCCTGCTCTCGTCTGTGGTGAGCGCTCTTTTGATTCGCCGCTTCATGTCTTCAATTTCGGCATCGGGGACATCAGGTGCAGGGTCATCGGCGGCAGGCGCATCGGCGGCTTGCACTTCGGAGACAGAGGGGGCGACATCTGGAATATCTGCAGGGGGGTTGTCTGCGGCGGAAGCTAATTCTGCATCTGAAGTCGCTGCTTCTGAATCTGCATCATCTCGCATTTCTGAAGCCGTTTTTCTTGCAGGCTTCTTGGAAGTTTTTTTCTTGGCTGTTTTTTTGCTGGCAGCTTTTTTCTTGGAAGATTTTTTCGTCGGCTCAGACTGCGACTCGGCTTCCGCTTCATCTGCCGATTCAGCTTCTCTGGCTGTCTGCTCTTCTGGACGCGAGGCAGACTCGCGCAACCTAGCAAAAATGTTCTCCAATTCTGGCTCGTCATGTTCTAGCTGTACCTCGCCGTCATGCCAACCATCATCCCTTTCAGCAGGTTCAGCAACTACAGCAGCACCCGGCTCTTCTGCTGCTTCGGCAGCGGGCGCAGGTTCAACTGACGGCCCGGATGCCAAAGGTTCTGATATAGCGGGTTCAGACGCTGTGGGTTGATGCCGAACGTCTTCGGCAAAACTTCCGCTCGGCTCCATGCTCGCAGCCGCTTCGTCGGCAAGCCCAGCATCAGTCAGCGCAACACCTTCAACCGCAGCCTCTGGAGCAGCTTCCACGGGAATGGGAATCACCCCAGAAAGCCGCGCCGTCTGCAGTTCGGCTTCAAACTGCGTTAGCGACTCTTGCGGCTCTTCTTGCGTTCGCTTGGCTGCAATGTCTGCCGCCTGCTTCGCCCGATCCAAAGCAGAATCCAGCGGGTCTTTCACCTGAGCGGTGATGCGCCGAACTTGGTCGAACACATTCATCAATTCGTCGCGGGCCGCCCGCAGCATTTCCACATGCATCTGGGCTTCCTTGCGCCTGCGCAGAAGGTCGCGCAGTATCTGCTGGCGCATCTCTGTGGCTTCGGCTGTCATCTGCTCAGCGTTGGCTCGGGCGGCGTTTTCCACTTCTTGGGCTTCTTTGATGGCTTTGTCCAGCGTGCGGCGAGCTTCGGTGCGCAGGCGGTCGGCTTCCAGAGTGGCTGCGTGCAGTCGGCGGGAAGCTCTGGCTTCGGCGTCTTCCAGAATGGCAGTGCTCTCTGCGATGGCTTCCGGGTCTAAAGCAGCGGCAGCGTCTGCAGAGAGAACGGTTCTCTCCTCCAGCAGCCCAGAAATCGTCTCGGACAATCGCTTGAGGAAGGCATCCACCTCGGCTCTGTCGTAGCCTCGCCGGGCTGTGGCGAAAGTGCGGCTCTGGATGTCCAAGAGCGGCGAAGGCACGCCGATCATGCTTTCGGGGTCGCGGGGAGTGTCGGATGGTGCCATCGGAGTTTTCGTGAGTTTATCTGAGCGGAGGGTGAGTTTATCTGAGCGTAGGTATGTCTCTGCTGTCGCCGTCTCTGCCGTCGCTATCTCTGCCGTCGCTATCTCTGCAATCGCCATCTCTGCAATCTTCGTAGCAAACTTCGCAAACCCCGAGCCCTATGAACAGTCCGCAAGCTCGGCAGTCTCCGCCGCTGCCGCGCCAGCCGCCGCCGCTGCGCCAGCCCTCGGCGATCCATCGCCCAGCAATACAGGATCGCCGCCTAAGCACTCCAGCACGGCCAAGGCATCGCGTAGCGTTGTCACCTTTTCAACCCTCAAATCGTCTCCTGCTGCTGAAACTGCCTTGTCGTAGTCGTTTTCGGGAACCAAAAAGACATCATAGCCGCTGTTTCTGACCGCTGCCGTCTTCTGCGGCACGCCGCCCACCGAGCTCACGCTGTCGGAAGTGGCACTGCTGAAAATGCCCGTAGTCGCCACCCTCAGCCCGCCCGTCAAATCCCCTTCGGTGAGCAGATCCACCACAGCCAGCGCAAAAGCCAAACCAGCCGAAGGGCCGCCCACATCGCCAGTGTCAAAGCTCACCCTAGAGACGAGTTCCAAATCGGGCCAGTCAAAAAACAGCCATGTCTGCGCATCCGGACACTCCAAGTCAACCCCCTGACCTCCGCCGGCCCCCTGCCCTGCGCCGGCCCCGTCCGACAACCCCAAATCTTCAAATACAAGACTGAACAGCCCCTCTTCGGCGATAAGACCTTCGCCCATCTCGGCAACAACTCGGCGGACGGGCTGGTCGAAGAACTGCATCTCCAAGCTCACGGACTCGCCCGGTTCAATTCCCTCCAATGCCGCCCTCATGTCTGCTGTGCTCTCTACAGGCTTTCCGTTGGCGGAAACCACCGTGTCGCCCAGCAAAAACTTGGCGAAGGATTGCCAATGCGCGCTCAAAGTCTCCCGCAGATAGCCGTTTCCCGAATCGGCCAGAAGCCTGAGACCAGCTATCGGATTGACCGCCGTAGTGCCGTCAGGCAGACGCGGGAAGAAGCTTCGCATGAACCTCTGCAAGTTTTCGGCCGTTTCTTCTTCCTCGGGCAGACCCAAGAAGCACGAAAGAGTGTCTTCGTAGTCTGCCGACACGGAATCGGGCATAAGAGTAACGCGTGTTCTGCCTAGATGTCGGAGAGCGATTTCCACCGCATCCCCTTGCGACCCCTGCATTTGCACGGATCTCAGGCGGTCTATCTCCTCTTGGCTTCGCCCTTGGTAGATGTCTGTGTATCTGTCTATATCTATGCGGGTGTCCAAAGAATCTATGAAGAGACGCCAGAGGGTGAGCTTGTGCGACCTGCGCACTGTGACGAAACCCATGTCGGATTCGGGCGGGTATATGGCGAACTCGCCGTCGCCGCCATCCACATACACAGCTTCCGAGAGGCTGTAGACAGAACCCGGGGAGAGCGAGACATAGGGAACCCTGATGATATTGGACGCAACGACCGCAACGCAGATGAGCACCGATGCGATCATCAAAGTGAATGCCAGCTGCCATTGGCGGCGGGTCAGACGCTCGCGGCTGAAGCGAGGAAGATATGCAGGCGTCTCGTCGGCTGTGTCTTCGGCGGGCTGGATGCCGTCTTCGGGCGGCTGGCTTCCGCCAGAAGATGCGGTTGGCGCGTTATCGTCCCCCGACTGCGGTAAATTTGTTTCTATCATTCGCTTCTATCGGCAGACGAACCTCACAGAACCCACGCTAGCGGTCTTGTTGCATTGTGCAAATGGCAGCGGGGGGCAGCGGGCTTTGGCTCAGGACGCTTCGCCTCTAGTTGCCCTTCAAGTTCAGCCGCAAGCTTTGCTGGCATCATCAGTCTCCCCTCAGGCTAAATCAGTCGTCCCGCAGGCTAAATCAGCTGAGACGCCAGTTGAACCGAAGGCTTCAGAAGAACAAGCTGCCAAGCCAGTTCCAGCGCAAGCCGCACAGCCGGCAGCCGAGCCCGCGCCAGCTTTCTGGCGAGGCGCGTCGCGTCGGCTGCGAGACCCATTCCGCCCTCACCGCCCTAGGCAAGGCAGAGGCAGAAGCCCTCTTAAGCGATTAGCCTCCCTCGCAGGAATTGCGACCATAATCGTCACCTTGGGTTTGCTGCTAGCCGCCTTTGTGGTGCTTTGCGCCATCATCGGGGTGTTCTTAGTGGAAACAATCATCGGCAGTTGATCGCCAGCACAATAAGCCGTATCAACCAGCAGCAGCAAACGATCCATTTCAGCTAACCATTTGACAGCCATTCCCCAGCAGCCAAGCAAGCCAATGACCCCGCCAGCCGCAGCCAAAGCCGCAACCCGCTCCGCAGTCAGCTTCACCGACACGCGCACCGGCGAAGTCGCGGAACTGCGCACCAGAGAAGACGGCAAGGTCAGCATCTACGCTTGCGGGCCGACCGTCTACGACTCGCCCCACATCGGCCACGCCCGCACCGCCCTCACCTACGATGTCATCCGCCGGTATCTCGTCTGGCGGGGCTACGAGGTGCGGTTCGTGATGAACATCACCGACATTGACGACAAGATCATCAACCGCGCAGCCGATGAAGGCCGCACCACAGAGGAGGTGGCCGAAACCTACGAAGCGGTGTATCTGGAGCAGATGGATCGCCTCGGCATCATGCGCCCCGATGCGATGCCTCATGCCACCGAGTATGTGGCAGAGATGATCGCCGTGATCTCAGAGCTGGTGGAGCGCGATGTGGGCTATGTGATTGACGATGCCGGGGTGTATTTTGAGGTCGCCAAGTTCGCCGGCTACGGCCAGCTCGTGGGGCAAGACCCTGCAGTGTTGCTGGAAGGCTCGGGGATGCGGGTGGAAATGGACGAGCGCAAGCGCAGCCCGCAGGATTTCGCGCTGTGGAAGGCAGCCAAGCCAGGCGAGCCGTCTTGGGATTCGCCTTGGATGCCCGGTCGCCCCGGCTGGCACATTGAATGCGTGGCGATGAGCTTGAGCCTGCTGGGCGAAGAGTTTGACATTCACGGCGGCGGCACCGATTTGGTGTTCCCCCATCACGAGAACGAGCTAGCCCAAGCCGAGGCTGCCGGCCATCGCTTCGCACAGAGGTGGGTGCATAGTGCCATGGTGAATGTGGAAGGCGAGAAGATGGCTAAGTCGGTGGGGAACTTCCGCACGGTTGAAGCCTTGCTGGATCATTGGCAGCCGGATGCCGTGCGATTGTCCATGCTGCAGACGCACTATCGCTCCACGATGGAACTGAGCGACAACGCCCTCGGCTCGGCCGCAGAAGGCTTGGCGCGCATAGCGGCCTTTCTGCGAATGAGCGAAGCGGCTCTGGCTGGGGGTGCTTCAGGGGATAATTCCGGGGGCACTTCTGAGGGCACGAACGCGGCAGGGCGAGCAGGCGAGCAGATAGCTAGCGATGCAGCAACTGGCAACGGGGCGACTAGCAAGCCTGCAGCCAGCGATACCGGCGAGCACCCTGTTTATCTTGAAGCCGTGGACGGTTTCAGAGCCGCCATGGATGACGACTTCACAACTCCGAAGGCTGTGGCTACGGTGTTTGAAGCTGTGAGACGAGGCAACACCGCTCTCAACGAAGGCGATATGACTACGACTGCCGCTGCACTCAAAGCCGTGAGAGAACTGAGCAAAGCGTTGGGGCTTTTCGGGGGCGCAACGGGACCACAAGGCAACTCGGCAAGCGAGCTAGCTGGCGAAAAACTAGCCGGAGACGAAAAAGAAATCCAAAAGCTCGTAAACCTGCGCCAAGCCGCAAGAGAAGCCAAAGACTTCGCCGCCGCAGACGAACTACGAGATCGCCTCAGCCGAGAATTCCAAGTGGATGTGGAAGACACCCCGCACGGCCCCGTCTGGCGCAGGATTGACTAGCAGGGTCGGCTAGTGGGATCGACTAGCAGGGTTTTCAGTCAAGATCGCGGCACAATCCTAGTTCTTCGGTCGCAGCCCTAAAGCTTCGTCAAACCGATCGCCCATGCTTCTGGACTCTCCAGAGATCGTGAATTCGGGCACAAGAGTATCTGGGCTTTTGTCGCCCTCGTCTTCTATGTCCGCTTGTCTCAAATCTGCGCCGCCAGCTTCGTCTATATCTGCTTCACCCACATCAGAGTCGGCTAAGCCTGTGTCGCCTATGCCTGCTTCTGGCCCGTCTGCGTCGCCCCTGAATTCGTCAAAGACCCCAAAGTCTGAAGCTAAGGCTGAAGCTTCTAGCTCAGCTTCCATTGCGCCCTCGCCAGTTGCTCCGGTTTGTTCCAGCCAGTCTTCCACCCAGCTGTCCAGCAGGGGGCGCGCCCATTGCCAAGGCTGGTCGTCATCGCTGTTCCATTGGGGCGCTCGTTCGTAAATCACCCAGCAGCATTCAAAAGCCAAGTCGCGAACATACTCGGCATCGGCTGCCAGATCGCGTTGGTCTTGCTCGCGCAGGATGGCTTTCACCGTTCTGCACATCTTGCCTGAGAACTCTTGCCAGAAAAGAAGAATCGCAGGCATATGCCCGCCTGCCATTTCTTCCATCACTTCTTCCAGCCTCCGATTTGCGGCATCGGCGGAAGACATCGGCAAGTTGGCGAATACTGTCATGGCTTGCCCCTCAGTCTAAACCCTGCCGCTCACACGCTGCACGGAAATCTCAATGACCCTTCGGTCGTCGCCTCTGTCTTTCGGCTGTCTATACCTCTCAGCGTATCGGCGCACGCCTTCGGCGCAACGGCTTTTCTCGGAATGCACTCGGGCTTCGCCTTCCAACGCGAGCCAACGCCCCCCGTCCACCTGGCACAGAGCCACCTGCGCCGCCTGCGCCATATCGGTCGCCTCAGCCACCTTGCCCGCCTCAGCCGCCCTGCCCGCCTGCGCCATATCGGTCGCTTCAGCCGCCCTGCCCCCTTCAGCCAACTTGCCCGCCTCAGCCATCTCGCCCACCTCAGCCTTCTGGCCCACCTCAGCCATCTCGCCCACCTCAGCCGCCTTGCCCCCCTCAGCCTTCTGCGTGAGATTCTGTATGAGCTTCACTTTCTGAGCATCCGCAAAGGTGATGACGCGGGCCGTAGCAGCATCGTCGTCCCAAGTGAAGCCCACAGGCGTCACATGCGGGCTGCGCCCTCGGCGAGGTATGCTGAGCGTCGCAAGGTGTCGCTCGGTCAGAAACGCCAAGGCTTCAGGAGGCAATTCAGTAGGATGCCAATTCATAAAAGCTTTCACCGCTAGCATACACAACAAGATGGATTTATTCAGTTCATGCGGCTGGAAATGCGTTGGGGTGAGCTGTGCTGGCAATTGCAGCCAAAAGATCAGTTGCAGCCAAAAGATAAGGAGATGAAAATGAGCTTCACGCATGACGGCGAGGGTATGCCGGATGTTCCTGCAGGGGAGATGTGGGAGGCATGGGACGGAAACTCCTATCTTGTCGCTGCTGACGGCATAACTCTTATAGACGGCGAAGGCGTGCATAGGTCGCCGTTTGACTTGGAGCCGCTCCCTCCCAGCATCGTGGAGATGGAACTGAAATATGGTGTGTTGCCAGCTTGGGTGTCGGACAAGTTGGCCGCACAGTCATGAGCCGAGAGGTCGTGCTGCTGGATTCCCAGGTGGTGACTGCGACACTGCCTTCACGGTTTCCGCAGATATCTTGCTCCCATGGGGCGTCTTTCGGTGATCAGGCGCAGTCGTTTGTCTCTTGAGCGGATTCGCTGGAAATCCCTGTCGTCGGTAATCACAGGACAGCCATAGACGATAGCCGTGGCTGCTATTTCTATGTCCTTCAGGAATTTGTCGGGCATTTCCAAACCCTTGCACTTGTCATTGATTATCCTGATCTCTCGGATCACATCATCTGTTCTTCGCAGTTCAACCATGTCTGATGTGAACGATTTGAATTGCTTGACCGCAAGGGATTCTCTCCCGTAATGCAACGACAATTTTGTGATGCTTTCCCGTTTGATGACAGGCGTAGTGGCGCAGCGGTGCCGATTTAGGGCTTTTCGGTAGCGCAGTCTGCTTGAAGGTTTCAGATCCCCGATTATGAGACCGACTATGATGCTGGAATCGACTATAGCTGTTTCTTCTGTCGTGTTGTCACCATCTGCCACTGGAATCCCCCAGCAGCCCCGCAGCCTTCATTCTGGCTGTCAAACTTTCATCCGAGTTGCTTTCGGCATCCAGACGCGACATAGCAGCGTTGTAGACCGCCCAAGCTTCCTCGTTGTCATCACCGCCAGATATCCGCTCAGCAGCAGCGTCAACATCAGCCCCTAGTTCCATAATCTTGCGGAACTCGGCTGCCAGCTCGTCTCCGAAATGAGCGCAGGCTGCTTGGTCGGTGTAAAACCAGTAAGTCTGCTCAACATCCACAGGCCAGCCGTCAGGCAAGCCAAAACCGCCCAGCGCAGCCAAAAAATCTTCACGCCCGACCGCAGGCAATTCCAAGCTTGCGACACGCTTGGCAACACAGCACCAACTCGTCTGCGCCGAACCTGCTCCATTCGCCCCCGTTTGACTCTTCCCCGCCTGGCAAAACTCGCACTGAGGCGAGCAGCTCTCAGCGCAAGCCAGCAAATGCCCAGCCAACCGGCCCATCAACAGGTCAGCCTCACGCTGATCCGCCAAATCCAAATGACTACCCATATGACTATTTTACACAACTCTGCTGCAACAGACAAAAACATACTTAGCCGCTGCGTGCCCCCACTGCGTGCCCGTTGCCCGAAATCAGCAAACCTGCCGTCGGTCTTGGCTAGCGGCTGCCGTGCCACCCCGCCTCTCAGACCCGCCTAACCACTGGCGAAAACGCCCCATATTAGGCCTCTCGCCAGCATCGCCCCAGCAGACACCACCTACATCTACACCAGAACACGCCAGCCCCTCACCATACGCTGGAACCCCGACACCCAAACCTACCAAGCCTTCCAATCAATCTTCACCAGATAAAGCCGCAATAGAAGAACGCCGACAAAGCAAAGTTTCGGGCGGAATGTCTATACTGCATAATTATGACATCACGAAACGGGCAAGCGAACATGCCGTCTGCGAAACCCGGCGGACGGTGGACAGCGCAAGACGGCAACAGCTACACCGTGCACTCTGACGGCAGCACCCTGATAGACCGCAACGGCGACTATTTCTCGCCCTTTGATCTTCGCCCATTGCCTAAGCACGAGATCGACGCAGCACACAGATACGCGTGCTTCCCAGACGACATCGTTGACGAGATCATAGCAGCCTCCTGATACCTTCGCGAAGCCGCCGCAGAGACGGGAGCAGGCGACTCAGGCACCGTATCTTCAGAAAAGAATGTGGTATGCTTTTAGGTATGAGACTCGGTGAGAATTCAGATTCGGCTCCTGGGGTTTGTGTGTCTGAGATGTCGGTTTCTCGTGCTTGGGAGCGTTGGGGCAGGGAGATGGGTGCTGATCTTGACGCAGTTTATGGGAGCGTGGAGCGGCGTGTGTCGTGTGAGTCTGCTCTGGCTCGGACTGCTCCGGTGGCTGTGGCTTCGGGCTGTGTGTCTGTGAATGCTGCTTTTCCTGAAAGCGATGTCCAGCAGTTTCGCGGAGAGCCTTTGCTTCACTATGCGGAATCGGCGGAAACGCTGAAAGTCGGGGCTGTGGAGATAGCTGAGCGGACATGGATGTCGTCTGTGTCGCGGGCTATGTTGGATGTGGCTTGTTTTTCTTTTTCGTATCGTTGCGTAGAGTATCTTTTGAAAGCTGTTCTGAGCGTGGATCTGGCGGCTGATGAGATGATTGAGTTGGCGGGAGATGTTCGCCAGGAGGACGGTTTGCGGAGAATTGCTGCTGTGTGTTCTTTGGCTGAGGAGCAGCACCGTCGTGGTTGGCATCGTCAGATATTGGATTGGGCTAAGAGCGCGGATGGCGATATGGTGCCTGTCTGGAAGGGCTTGGGCGAATCGGATGTTTGGTGCGAGGGTGGAGAGAGAGATGAAGAGTTCAAGGTGATATGGAACATTCCTCGCAGAGAAGTCTATGAATCGGTTTACAGATCAATCTTCACCAGATAAAACCGCAACAGAAGAACGCCGACAAAGCAAAATCAGAGGTGCAGATAGAGCCATCCGCGATTCTGGGCTGTTTCAAAAAGAAGCTCTCTGGCGGCATTTCTGTCTTGTTTCCCATAGTCATCAAAATATATGCTGGCGTGGAGGTCGTGCTCTTCCTTGTATCTCACAGGCAAGTACAAATCCTCGCAATCCCCCGAATCTATGCCCAGCACCCCCGCGAGACTGTGTTTTGAGCGAGTCGCGAAATCTCTGAAAGCCTCTTCTGGCGAACATTCTCTGCCGTCATACATAGACAGACTGGGATGCCCTTGTGTAGAAAAGGAATCAGAGTTGATTTCCGCCACAGAATACGACGGCGGAAACACATGCACGCTTAAAATAATCCTGTAAATGAGGTGCGTGCTGCGACTAGGCATAGATCTGCTTTATCGTTGCCGACACTTTGTCCCATGCTTCAGATGAATCTATGCTGACAGTCTGCGACTCGTACCTGGCGGACGATGCCACCAAATGCATAAACTCGGCGGAGAGACTGTCTAGGTCGGCTTCAAGCGTAACTATGTTTTCCTTGTCCGACCATCTCGCCCGCAGGTTGCCCTCCCATGTCAAATGAACTATGGGCTGGGGCATTCCTTCAAGCACTCTGCGAGCGATTTGCTCGGCAAACCATTCTATGCGGTCGGCTCGCTTGATAGGAAGGTGCTCTTCTATGTCTTCCCATCCGCTCTCGATGGCATGATCTACATGCCTTCTGATGTCCGCTGTCACGCGGGCCGTCTCAGACAGATCCAAGCCAGACGCTTCGACCAAGAGACCGCCCTCAATCTGTTTTATAGCTGTCATAGTCTTCTCCTGTAATCCGACTAGCTGATCTGGCGGCAGTGCTGCCGCGTGGCATAACGGCTCTTCGGCCCGACGGGCATCGGCTGCCTCATAGACACTAAGCATAGCAGCGTCTCAAAGCAGTTGCTATAGTAACAAATTGATTCCCCTCTGGGGATGACATGGTGTTTCGGCACCTTTCTTCTGGGGCCCGCAGGGGCCCCTTTTTTTTGTGAGAGGAGGAATACACCAGCGGCGGTTTCTTGTTCGCGAGCGAGCTGCTCGACTGCGACAGCGATACTAGCGGTTGCCAGCTACAGCCCGACCTCACGGCAATGATCGCTTTAGCCGCCAGAGCCTACCTGCGACCCTTCCTGCCGCGTTTTTGAGTCGCCACGCCCTTTTTGGGCACGCCGTGCCAAGAGATCACCTCTAACCCGTCTATCCGTTTAGCTCTTTCCCAGAATTCATAGTCATGCGAGATCACAGGCATCTTCATCACAACCGCAGCCGCAGCTATGCGTCTGTCTATGTTGTCAGATCGCCTGCTGCCGGCAAAGACTTCACTGAGCGACCGCTAGTCTCTTTGCTTTTTCTCTGCTCTTTTTCCTTATGGCGTCTATCTCCTTAGACGCTGTGTTCATCTGCTCGTAGCAATCCCAAGAAAGCTTATTGCCATTGGCTTCGCTTTGGTCAATTTCAACGACTATGGCCTCCAGCTTGTCTTCAGCCTGCTCTAGCTCCTCCCATGTCTCTGACAGGCAAGCCGAAGACACATACTCCTCAAAGAGATCCCACGCGTCTATCTGGCGGGTATTTTGCTTGTAGTGCCTCAGGGTGTCAGCGAACTCTGAATATGTGAGCAGTGCGCCCGTGTCCGGCTCGGCGATCCTCTTGGCCGCGCAGCAATAATGAAAGCCTTCGCTCTTTTGCGACGAACACTCGTAAAACCCAGCCCCGCAAGCCGGCTCCACTGCTTCAAGCGCCTGCCGGACGCTGTCAAAAGCGTGAATTCGCTCAAGAGGCTCGCTGCCTTTCGCCATGCCCTCAGCATAACACACAACAGCAGAAAATGAAACCCGCCGGGCACTGCCTACAGCTTCACCAGATAAAGCCAAAATAGAAGAACGCTGACAAAGCAAAGTTTTCGGGTGGAATGTCTATATTGCATAATTATGACATCACGAAACGGGCAAGCGAACCTGCCGTCTGCGAAACCTGGCGGACGGTGGACAGCGCAAGACGGCAACAGCTACACCGTGCACTCTGACGGCAGCACCCTCATAGACCGCAACGGCGACTATTTCTCGCCCTTTGATCTTCGCCCATTGCCTAAGCACGAGATCGACGCAGCACACAGATACGCGTGCTTCCCAGACGACATCGTTGACGAGATCATAGCAGCCTCCTGATACCTTCGCGAAGCCGCCACAAAGACGGGAGCAAGCGACTCAGGCACCGCAGCTTCAGAAAAGAATGTGGTATGATTTTGGGTATGAGACTCGGTGAGAATTCAGATTCGGCTCCTGGGGTTTGTGTGTCTGAGATGTCGGTTTCTCGTGCTTGGGAGCGTTGGGGCAGGGAGATGGGTGCTGATCTTGACGCAGTTTATGGGAGCGTGGAGCGGCGTGTGTCGTGTGAGTCTGCTCTGGCTCGGACTGCTCCGGTGGCTGTGGCTTCGGGCTGTGTGTCTGTGAATGCTGCTTTTCCTGAAAGCGATGTCCAGCAGTTTCGCGGAGAGCCTTTGCTTCACTATGCGGAATCGGCGGAAACGCTGAAAGTCGGGGCTGTGGAGATAGCTGAGCGGACATGGATGTCGTCTGTGTTGCGGGCTATGCTGGATGTGGCTTGTTTTTCTTTTTCGTATCGTTGCGTAGAGTATCTTTTGAAAGCCGTTCTGAGCATAGAACTAGCGGCTGATGAGATGATTGAGTTGGCGGGAGATGTTCGCCAAGAGGACGGTTTGCGGAGAATTGCTGCTGTGTGTTCTCTGGCTGAGGAGCAGCACCGTCGTGGTTGGCATCGTCAGATATTGGACTGGGCTAAAAGCTCAGACGGCGATATCGTGCCTGTCTGGAAGGGCTTGGGCGAATCGGATGTTTGGTGCGAGGGTGGCGAGAGAGATGAAGAGTTCAAGGTGATATGGAACATTCCTCGCAGAGAAGTCTATGAATCGGTTTACAGAAAGACATGAAACGCCCTGAGCGTCTTGTGCTCCAGGATGAGATTCAGCACAGGTTGATAGCAGTGACGGGTGACCCGCTTGTTTCAGACTCTGGATGTGAAGCAGAACAGGGCTACTTTTTGCCGTTCTGCTCCTTCCACTTTTTGTAAGACGGATCTTTCGGGTCTGGACCTCTTAAGCCAGTACCACCAGCGTCAACACTGGTGCCTGGATGTTCCAAAGCCCTGAGAAACATCTCTTCCTCTTCCTGGGAGAACCCTGGCAGGTTTGTTTTTTGCATTTTATTATCCTTTCATTATGACTACCCAAGCCAAACATTTTACACAACACCTGCCAAATCTCGCTGAGAATTTTGGGGTAAACCGGCTGGGGCGCAAAAACTGGCGGACCGCTGCTTTTGCCGCTAGCATGCACTTTGAGATGGGTTTGTTTAGCAAAAAAGACGATTACAACCGCATGTTCAGCCGTAATGAGCGGGTGGTGGCCGCCTACGACCTGCCTGGCGTGCCTGAGCGCACGGGGGGGAAGATCAAGATGGTGAACGGCTTTGAGTGGCAGCGATACTGGGTGTTCTTTGACAACGGCGTGCAGCTTGGCTCGCTGGACGGCTCGGCACTGCTGCGCCCGCAGCACTGGGATAGATGGCGCGGCGAGCGCGAAGAAGTGATGGCAGAGATGAAAGCCCGCATGGAAGCCGCCGTAGCCGAGCAAGAAGCACTGCTGGAACTAGCCGAAAATCCAGAATCGGCGGCACCGGCGGCAGAACTGCCCGAGAGCGAAAGCGAAGATGCTGCGAGCGATGCTTCGGCTGGCCCGGCGGCTGGCGTAGCGGCTGGCTCGGCGGCTGGCGTAGCGGCCGGCCCAGAGGCTGGCTCGGCGGCCAGCACAGCCGAAGCCAGTGCTGGCAAATCTGCCCCCTCGAGCGAGGCCGCCGCTCTGCTGGCCAAGCTCCCCGACCATCTTGTGGAACGCAGCCGTCTGGCGAGGACGAGGCTCGGCGGCTAAGGCAACGGCATAGACCAGATGCCGTGTCAGCGTCACCCCGCAACCCCACCCTCTAGGGAACCCCTGCAGGTCGCCTGAAGAAAACACACGCTCGCCGAAAGCGAACCTGAAGGCGTTCCAGAACGGATTAGAGGAACCGCCTGTCTGACAGCATCGTGTTCAGCCCTAGCCTAGCGTGTTTGCTATGGTCGTCGCTGGTGTGCATCCATGCCGATGCCGAAGCTTTATCTGAGGGAAACTCCTCGTCAGGCATCGGCGACGACTTTTTGGTTGGATGAAGGTATGCCGTTCAGCCATTTCTGTATGCCACCTGATTGGTGCAAATCTTTCTCAGTAAGGAACTCTATGCCGCCGTGCATACCTGCGTTCCATATGTCCATCACATAATCTTTGCGGCACTTTTCATGGAATCTGTCTAAGCTGTCCCCTTCCGCTACGAGTATAGTTTCCACCATAGAAAATGTCTCTGCCGCTTCTTCCTGTGTGTCGGTTTCGAAATGGTCGCCGACGAACACTGCTGCTTTGATTTCTGGCTGGCGTGCCATGCGGCTGCTCAGAGTGTGCGTTATCTGATAGCAAAGATCGTCAGGGTCGGGCGAGAATATTTCTAGCTCATCTAGCCCGGTGCGGTATTGAGTGCAGTCTGATGTCATGGTCTCTCTTTCCTTATCTGTCGGCTGCCTCCGCAGTTCACGGCTGCACATCTGTTCATGTCTAGAATCTTATCATATTCTGCGGGGGAACACAACCTTTTCTTCGCACCGTCAGGGGGCACGCCGCAGCGTCATCTCACCCGACAGACGACGGCGGGGGTGGTCGCACGGCGAAGCCGGGGATATGGCACGGTTTCTGTGGAAGCCACAAGGCTGGACTACGAAACATCCAGCTACGGCAAAGGGACAGAAGACTTTGAAGAGGTTATGCCGACAGACACCATAAAAGCAGGCAGATGCTCTAGGGCGGGGATCTCTTCTGACTCTTCGTCTTCTTCCAGCAGCGACACGAATTCGCCGGCACGCGGCTGGTTGGTGTTTATCTGTTCGTCTGGTTTGCGCTGTTTTACTGGCAGCGCAAGCGGCAGGTGCTGACAAGCGCAGGCTTTGAGCCAGTTTCGACAACACCTGCTCTGCCGCCGAAGCTGGCAGCGGCTAGCCGCAGCCGAGCTTCCGCGCCGTAGCTTGCCATTGCTTCAACGAACGGACACCCTGCCGCCTAGTGTGTCTGCTGCCAGCGATGACAGGGCAACGACAGCTGCTATAGCCGCTGCTGCTATAGCGATTTTCCTATGGTCCGGGACCAGAATGTGAAAATTTGCTGAATTGGCGAATTTCAGGCTCATGCGTTGCAAGCGCGGAAAAGTTAGAGTATGCTTTAACCATGAACAGTGCACAGACACTACTAACAGAAACCGCCGTATCGCGGTTGAGATATCAGCCTATGGGTTTAGCTGACCTTACGGACGCTATCATCAATCGTCTCTACGGCAACCGTATACGACCATACGCACAGTTCTGCATGGACTGGAACTACAACCCTGAATTGCGAAAATCCATCTTAGAGGAAGACATCAGCGGCGACTGCCCGCCAGATGTTCTCGCCGCTGTAGCTTCTGTGGTTCACGGACTCTGCGAGAAGGATGGACTCTCGCATCTTCTTCCAGCGTATCTGCTGGAAGCGAAAGCCGCAGAAGAACTATTGCTTCATGGCGAACCTATAGACCACCCTTGGTCTCGTGATGTAAGAGATGCCGCTCCTGATGTGTGCTGGCAGCATAATGTGTTCTACGACACAGGTCTGCTGTATTCAACTTGCAATCCGCTGACTAGCATCCGACAGCGGCTATGATGAAGAAATCCGACATATTGTCGTATCTGGCAGAACTGGATGAATCTCTGCCGGAAGGGGGCAGGATTATACATGTGAGAGTCGGCGGGGGGTCGGCTTTGGCTTTTTATTGGGACGACAGAGGAACCCGTGATATAGATGTGGCGTATCCGACTGAACTACCGGATGACATATTAGAAGCCGCTGCCCGCATAGCAGCCGAGCATGGGCTTGATCACGATTGGATAAACACAAACCTGTCTGCCTTACCTAAACCACGGCAAGCTCTGTTCGCCGAAAATGTTTACAGAGGAAAAAGATTTCACATTTATGTCCCCGATAAAGAAACTCTGCTTGCGATGAAAATATCCGCTGCAAGACTTAGAGATTTAGACGATGCCGTCAAACTGGCGAAAGAGACTGGCATAACAAAACGTGAAGAAATAGAAGAAAGGCTGTATTACTATTTTACAACAAAAAGAGTTGAGTCCATCAAGGCTCTCAACAGAAAATTCATAGACATAGTGGTAAACTGGGCTACCAGAAAGCAACGCTAATATCTAGGAAATCCCTGCAGGTCGCCTGAAGAAAACATACGCTCGCCGAAAGCGAACCTGGTGGTTAAAAGTTTCCGTGAAATGCTCGGCAAAGCAGATTCCGCTCTGCTAGTGTGGGCGGCATGAAGGCACAGAGACAAGTAGACGGTGTGTCGGCTATGGCGTGTCAGTCGGGTTGTCTCTCGTCTTGCCTTCGGGGTGCTGGAAGAAAGGGTTGCTGTTTTACCGAAAACCTGATAAAGTCTTTGCAAATATAGAAATATTTTGCATTTGAGGTGTCAATGCAGCATCGGGGATACGACCAACAGCATCGGGGATACGACCAACAGCATCGGGGATACGACCAACAGCATCGGGGATACGACCAACAGCATCGGGGATACGACCAACAGCATCGGGGATACGACCAACAGCATCGGGGATACGACCAACAGCATCGGGGATACGACCAACAGCATCGGGGATACGACCAACAGCATCGGGGATACGACCAACAGCATCGGGGATACGACCAACAGCATCGGGGATACGACCAACAGCATCGGGGATACGACCAACAGCATCGGGGATACGACCAACAGCATCGGGGATACGACCAACAGCATCGGGGATACGAGCCAATCGCTGTTGACTATGCGGTTCAGCCACAAGACAGCAGACCAGAAGCCGCGCCAGCGTCACCCCGCAACCCCACCCTATAGGAAATCCCTGCAGGTCGCCAGCAGAAAACATACGCTCGCCGGAACGGAAAATCTATTCTAGAGTTGTAATTTCAGGAAACGCACTCTATACTGGTAAACATGAGCACCAAGCAGATGTTCGCAGAACAACCAGATACAGTGGTGAAAACAGGCAACGATAGTCATGTGACGATAAAATCCGACAGTTGGCGTCGCAATGGCTTGGCGTGGACACCTCTGCAGGGATTGTCGCGCGCGGAGAGGTTGGATGGGTTTTATGGCAGCATCGTGAGGAGAATCTCGCATGATTCCGCTTTGCTGGAGGCTGGAATGCCGATGAAAGCTGGGCTTTCCGTTTCTGCGGATATGGATGACAAGGGAACCGCGGCCGGCTATTTCATTTGGCATCATCGTGAAGACAGCGAAACGTTGCGAATTTCGGCGCGACAAATAGACAGCAGAACTTGGCTGTCTTCTCCTGAACGTGCGCTGTTGGAGTATGCGCAGGACTGTCCGAATTTAGCTGCCGAGGAGACATTGATGCTGGTGTTCTACGCTGGAGTGCTCTCTGAAAAGCAAGATTTTTGGAAGTCTCTTTTATGTCTTTCGCTGCAGATGGGGTTCAATGATGGAGTTCGCAGGATAGCGTCGGCTGGTTCCCAATTCAGCAAACATGATATGCCGAATGGAAATGATACGGAATTTCTGAACTCTGTATCTTCTGCGGCTAAGGCTGATCGTTGGATAGAAATATCACCTCAGAGGGAACAGGCAGGGTGCAGACCTGTGGTGTTTAAAGACAGGAAGCATAAAGTTTTGTGGCGAGTGCACCCTGAAGCAGTTTTAGATGTTTTGGAACATTAAAAGATTTTCGTCACTTCTTATGACTTCATCTTTGCCAGATTTTTATTTATTAATATATAAACTCAGCCCCTAGGAAACCCTTGCAGGTCGCCTGAAGAAAACACACGCTCGCCGAAAGCGAACCTGAAGGCGTCTTCTGCGCTGTTTCAAGCCGATGTGCCGCACATCCACACTGGCATGGAAGCTGCTGCGCTGCTGGGGAAGCTCCCGGATCATCTTGTGGAGCGCAGCCGTCTGGCGAGGACGAGGCTCGGCGGCTCAGGCGAGAGCTAGGCGCAGCCGTCTGACAAGGGCTAGGCTCGGCGGCTCAGGCGAGAGCTAGGCTCAGCCGTCTGGCAAGGGCTAGGCTTGGCGGGGGTCATTTAGCATAGGCTGCCCGCAGATATCGGGCCAGGGAAGCCCAGTCTTCTGAACCGCAGCTAACATCCAGAATTTCGGTTCTGATGTGTTCGCCGTTGTCGCTTTCCACCCATTTCGCTTTCATGCTGTCCAGTTTCGCGTAAAGGTAGCAATCGCCTTTTCCTTCGCGGAGCCATGTGAAACAGACCCTGCCGTGCCCGCCTTCGAAAATATACGGCAAAGGGACAGAAGACTTTGAAGAGGTTATGCCGACAGACACCATAAAAGCAGGCAGATGCTCTAGGGCGGGGATCTCTTCTGACTCTGCGTCTTCTTCCAGCAGCGACACGAATTCGCCGGCACGGGTCACGGTTTCTTCCAGCAGCGACACGAATTCGCTGGCAAGCATCTCGGTTTCTTCCAGCAGTGGCCTGAATTCGCTGGCAAGCATCATAGCTCCTGCCCAGCCGTCGGACAGAAGGCTATTGTTCTCTGGAATCACTATAGGGGCGCTGTGTCCCGTAGTCGGGGACGAGGTTTTGGCGGATGTTTCCCCTGCCCTATCTGCTAGATCCGACTGCACGGCTGCTGGCTCCATCGTGCTAACCTTCTTTCATTGATTCAGGGGATTGAGGTTTGGAGACATGACATCTATGATAGCAGACTGGCGCAGGAACGCGGCAGGTTGGTGTTTATCTGTTCGTTCTGGTGAACGGCAGAAGGTCACCCGCAGTGAACACACGCTCGCCGAAGCTGACAGGTGTCTTGCAGCAGCAGGGAGATCCACGCGGCAGGGCCTCGCGGCTTCAACGAACGGGCGCACTCGCCGCCGGGTTTCCTGCCGCCGCTGGGCTGGTGGTCCCCCAGCGCACATCGACGGAGGCGGCAGACGCTGCTGCGATAGCGATTTTTCGCTGGGGCGGTTCCAGAATGAGGAAATTTCCTGAATTGGCAAATTTCAAGTGCATGCGTTGCAAACGCGAAAAAGTTAATGTATACTTGAACCATGAGCAGAGCAGAAACATTAGCCGGAACCGCTAGTGGATAGGAGACTGCATCGCACATAGGCTATAGTGGAATCAGATGACTCCGCAACAAAACACTGAAAGAGAGGAAAAAATGACTACCGGTAAAGACCTAGACGACAACCGTGTCCGCGACATGACAGAAAACCTGCAACGCTATATTGACGCGGATCCGAATCAGGATGGGGGCGTCCACCCTGTCGGACTGGAAGGACTGGAAGGCTTTTTGGAAGACTTCACTGTTAACATCTTGGACAAGAACGACATAGGTTGCCCGCTGGTGCAGCCAGCAGAGGATGGCAACATTCTTTTGGTGTGGCGGAATCCTTCTGATTCTTTGCGTGTAGATGTGCATCTGCCTTCCAGACAAGCAGAGCATAGGATACTTCACGACTTAGCGCCACATGGAAAAGGTCAGCATACGTTGAAAGGCGAAGGCTGGAAGACGCTTTCTCGAAAGGTATCGGAATGGAAGAACTCCACGGCGACGCAAGACTCTACCGGATAGTTAAAACATGGGATTGTCCATCTGGTAATATCAGCGATCTGAGGGAGACAGTTTTTTCCGCTAGGAAAGAGAAAAAGTTGTCTCTGTACCTCTCAACTGTAGACACACCAAAAGAAGCTCTGAAGAACTATCGGCGCACAACCGAAACAGACAAATCGCAAATTGTAGGGGTCGTTGCAGTAACAGCCGGAACATTCCATCAGTTCAATATCTACCCCAAATGCGACGGTCACCCTGTGCCGTCGCATGTCACTGTCGCATGGGAAACCAACGAACACTACAAAGACATGAAGGACGCGTTGACCGATCAAGCCATAGGCTTCGGATGGCAGCTTGGTCCATTGCTACTCAATCGGCTACGTCGCTTGTTTGTCCGCCTGCTTCATAAGCTGCTTGGCAGCCGCTTAGGTGCCGCGTAATTAGCTTTACTATTGAAAGGCAGATCCAAATAGATCAAATCCACACTCTCAGAATTCATCCCACGCATCACAGGCAGATTATCGCCCGTGAAAATAGTAGACGGCGCGAAATTCAGCGGACTCGAAGATTTATTTGCCATGACTGCTACACCCAGCTACAAAACCCAAAACGCAAACTTAGCCTCTAGGAAACTCTTGCAGGTCGCCTGCTGAGAACACACGCTCGGCGAACAGGTGTTCTCGGCAAGTGAATTGCTTGAATTCCCAAGACAAGCAGAGTGATACGGGCACGTCAGATGCGTGCCTGCTGTCTCGGTTTCAGGTTGTGAAGCAGAGCAGAACTACTTTTTGCCGTTCTGCTCCTTCCACTTGTTGTATAAAGGCGAATCGGGTGAAGGCTTGCCTGTGCCCCCAACAGGGATTTGCACAATGTCTTCAGCACGAAACTCGCGCGGAAGTGGTGCCTGTTCTGATGACGATGCCTTTTTTCTTTTTATTTTCATTGAGATGCTCCTTTTAGCACCGTCTGCGTAGCTGCGTCGCGCTACGCGGCGGGTGGCTCCGCTCTTCACGGCTACGCATCTGTTCATGTCTAGAACCATATCACATTTTCAGTGGAAAAGCAACCTTTTCTTCGCACGCTACTGGCATGGAAGCTGCTGCGCTGCTGGGGAAGCTCCCGGATCATCTTGTGGAGCGCAGCCGCTTGGCTAGGGCGAGGCTCGGCGGCTGGCGGTGTTTCTGGCAGCGCAAGCGGCAGATGCTCACAAGCCGAAACCCTGCGGTGGCTCCCGACAGCGGCTAGTCTGCCGTGGACAGCCACACAACCGCAACCAGCGAAACCCACCGCCGAAAAGCGCGCCGCAACCCAGCAGGTCCTGCTACACTAGTTCGCGCTGGGCTTCAGATGCGATACAAGGCGAGATTTTGGCGCGTAAGGAGAGTGGCGGAAGAAGACGAGCGCGACGAAATTCTTGGGCACACCCGTCGCTATATCACACTTTTTGCGATTTTCACGCCGTTGGTCATAATTATGCTAGTATTGTCTCCTATAACAAGAGAGGAAACAACCAATGAAGAAAGCATCCAAAGCCACTTCCCGGCCCAGAGCCACTAGAGCGAAGAAAAACCAAGAGGTCACCGTTGAGGAAGTCCTCCGCAACGCCCAGATCGACACGAGCGACCCTGAACTCGTTCAGGCGTTCAGAGTGGAGTCCAAAAAATCTTCTTTCTGAACTCTTCGCTGTTGAGGCTCTGACGTCTCACCAGCAAAGCCGCAGACGAGCCGCAAGGAGCGGCATAGACCAGATGCCGTGTCAGCGTCACCCCGCTATAGAAATATTTTGCATTTGGGGTGTCAATGCAGCTTCGGGGATACGACCAGCAGCATCGGGGATACGACCAACAGCATCGGGGATACGACCAACAGCATCGGGGATACGACCAACAGCATCGGGGATACGACCAACAGCATCGGGGATACGACCAGCAGCTTCGGGGATACGACCAGCAGCTTCGGGGATACGAGCCAATAATCTTTCAGACATAGGACTCTCCAAATATCACGACTATTGGGGATTATGGGTTGTATCTATGAATCCTGCTTAGGATCTTCATAGAATGTGTTTGTAGCGCGATATGCTTGTTTAGGGTGTTTGGGGTTGTGAGGAAAGCGCCGTTCAATCTGACCTTCATCTATCATTTGATTTAAGTGATCTCTCAAATTCCCGCCTCGGCTGTATCCCAAAATTGAAGATAATTCATTTAAAGTCATCCATCTATTCTGTGAGCATAATTTGTGGATTATCGGACGCAGCTTTTCTCGTCTTGGGCGTTTGCCAAGATTGTCTATGTCACCCCTGAGAGACTCAAAAAGTTTGCTTTCATTAAAGGGAGTCTCACCAGAATCTGAAGCAACATTGTCTGCTTTGGACATATTTCTGTCGTCGTTCTCCTGCGGTAGATTATTTGTATAGTTTTGCGAAACTAGAGAATCAGAGAGAGTATAGTAGCTATTGGGTCCGTGTGGGTGAAGCTTAAGAAATTTTTGATCACAAAGTCCGCTCAAAAGTTTGCTTGATTTCAGAGTATCAAGGCCACATCGGTTTCTCAAATATGCGTTATCCACCTTTCCATAGCGATGAGCTTGCAACAAAGCTCTAAATTCTACATCAGAAAATTGTGAATTTCCTAGTCGGGAAATAAATTTTTTGTCAGCTGCGGTTAAAGTGGGAGTATTCCTCAAAGTGACTTTAAATTCTAAATTACTTGTTTCTATTATCGGTTTCGGGAGAAATGCATCCTCCATTTCAGAAAACATACGGGGAATTCCTTCACCCTGGTCGCGAACTATACCTAAATCAGTCATTGCTTTGGCAATAAGAGAATTGCGACTGCGGTGAACACGTTCCAAATTTATCAGTTTTTCGAAATCAACATCTTTAACTAGCCCACCAGGGTTTGTTATTTCGATACGATCATTGTATAAATGAATTTCTATGCACTGCCCTTCAACAGCATAATCTCTATGGAGGACGGCATTGACAAGTGCTTCTTGCCAAGCAAAATAAGGATATTCAGGCACTTCTCGAAATTTCCCACCCATTATTGGCGTTGAGGATTTAAGCAAATTCAAAATTCTTGAACTTGCTTCTTCTACAATCGTGGGAAGGTTCCCTTCAATACGATCAATTTCTTTCGCATTGTATTCTGTTCCGCTCAGTAGTTCAGTCCCAACAACCTGGAAAATTCGAATACCAGCGTTTGTGTGACTCCCGCCATATGGATTAAATAACAACTCTGCTGCATTTCTTAGTATCACTTGTCGTCCTCTTCTGTGAGCCATACTGCTACGCAACAGATACTCTTCATCAGTCCAACTTTCTTTTCCAGCTGATTTTTTGGCTTCTCCCAGAAGTTCTTCATCCAAATCCTCTAACAAACCAGATGAAGAGCGACTTGACCAGCTTTCAGACATACTGGAAAACTTACTTGAACGAATTTCTTCAACTGACACTTCCGTAGTTGTGTCACCAATGCGCAAAGGGAAACCGTCGCCAATCACCATTACTTCAGTATCTGAAGCTCGCACATCAAAAACAATGAGTTCGTACTCACCTATATTTATCACAAACCCTTTTTCTTGTGCCGGATCTAAGCGATCCTCAGGTACTTTGAGAAGAGTATTTAAGTCGGCAGGTCTTAGATCATGCCCAGTAATAGAGAAATCGTCTTCAATTCCCAGAATCAATACGCCGCCGTCAGCGTTGGCAAACCCAGCAACCCACCTGGCGATCTGATCGCGAATAACTCTGCGATCCCGAGAGCTTTTGCTTCCCGGCTTGCCCTCAAACAGCGATTTGCGTTCAAATGTCTGACCCTCCTCTCGTTCAAGAAACGGAGTAATGTCAAATTGCAGTCTAGTCATCATCCGAACCTTTCTGTAGACATCTTTGTACAAATATACAAACACTGGCAGTTATCTCTACCACAACTGTCAATTGCGTGGCAACCCCTCGGCACTGCTTCGTTGATACTTCTTGCTTCAACTTCCACACCATGCTGCAAGCCAGACACAGCAGATTGGCTCTGCTGCGGGTCAGAAAGAGGAACTTCTCCTCTATTTTGCTGTGGCACATTTTCTTCACATGATCACTTTAGCACATAAAAGAGAGATTGTCAAGTCTGAAACAGCAAAACCCTAATACAGCCTTCTAGAATTCTGAGCAGCACTCGGCAGTCATATGCCCGCCCGCTTCGCTGTTGACTATGCGGTTCAGCCACAAGACAGCAGACCAGATGCCGTGTCAGCGTCACCCCGCAACTCTACCCTCTAGGGAACTCTTGCAGGTTACCTGCAGAAAACACACGCTCGCCGAAAGCGAAACTGAAGGCGTCTTCTGCGCTGTTTCAAGCCGATGCGCCGCACATCCACACTGGCATGGAAGCTGCTGCGCTGCTGGGGAAGCTCCCGGATCATCTTGTGGAGCGCAGCCGCTTAGCTAGGGCGAGGCTCGGCGGCTAGCTAGGGCGAGGCTCGGCGGCTAGCTAGGGCGAGGCTCGGCGGCTAGCTAGGGCGAGGCTCGGCGGCTGGCTAGGGCTAGGCACGGCGGCTGGGTAGGGCTAGGCACGGCGGCTGGGTAGGGCTAGGGTCGGCGGCTGGGTAGGGCTAGGGTCGGCGGCTGGCGATATGGCGGGGGGGGATTCTTGACCTGTAAAAATCTCACAATTTTTTTGTTTGTCATGCTGTGTCAAACATACTTCTGATTGCTATAATGCCTTACATGAGATTAATCCCCTATAGGAAAAAGTCATCTACGACACCCCCCCCCCGTGCGATGCGCGGCTGGCGCGGCTTGAGGCTGGCATGAAATCGCCGTCTGCGACCCCCCCCCGTGCGATGCGCGGCTGGCACGGCGTGAGGTCAAAATGAAGTCGCTGCGTAAGACCCCCCCCCAGTGTGATGCGCGGCTGGCACGGCGGGCTCTTCGCAAGGTTGTCGCTTCGCTCGTGTCGGCGGCTTTGTTCGCGGCTTTGCTATTTGCTGTTTCGGTGGCTGTGTCTCAGCCTGCGGCAGGATACGTCGGAGGCAGTTGGGCCGGTGGTTTTACATTAGCACCAGGGGGAAGCAGAACTGTTGATGTGCCCGCTACCAGCTCTAATGCTAGAAACTTTCCTGGTCAAGACTGGCATGTTCAGTGTTCGGTTAGTGTTCCTTCAACTTCCAGGTTTACGGTATCTATCAACCGCTGTAGAGTCACGGTAACTGCCAAAACTGCAGCCTCTGTTGGCTGCGAAAATCTAGCAGTCAGCGGCCGAGAGGTGAGGGGTCATCAAGGTGGTGGCACGAGGGATTTCGGCACTTGGCGACTTTGCGTTCGAAACTCTGATATTACTTTCAATGCGCCTTCGCCTGCCCCGACTATCCAAGCCGGCGGTTCGCTTAATCTCAGCATGGACACTTATGCTTCTGACAGCAGTCCTTCCACCGGCGGCTACACGATTACTTGCGGGACTATCACCGAGTCGTCCGCCCTGATAAGCCTTTCCAATCAGCAGGGCTGCGATGTTACTGTAAATGCCGGCTCCACCACGGGCACCGCCAATATTTCGATTCCTTATACCTCTAGCGGGGGCGACACCCACACGGGCACTGTTACTGTGCGTGTGATCACTGCTTCAAATATCACCTTCACCGCGCCTTCTGGGTTGAAGGTGGGCACGAACCGAACGCAGACGATCAACGCGTTGGACTACGCGACTGAGGCTAACAGCGACTTCACGATCACTTGCGGGGACGCCACCAGCATTGACACCACAGAGCTGATGTCGGTGTCGCGCAGCGGCTGCGTGTTTACTGTAACGCCCAAGCAAGTTCAGGGCGCGGCTAGCTTCGTGGTGCCTTACACTTCAACTGGCGGCGACACCGAGAACGGCACTATCAGCATTGAAGTAGGCCCTGAATCTACTGTCGCTTACACCGCTCCTGGAACTTTGACGGTCGGGCGGAATCAGACTTTGGCGATAGACGCTTTGGGCTATGTGACTGAGGACCCCGCCTACACGGTTACCTGCGGTGACGCTACCGGGGTGGATGCCAACAAGCTGGCTGTTACGCACACTGGCAGCAGCTGCAATTTCACGATAGACCCCGTTGACACTCTGGCGCCGGCCAACCAAGGCGATACTACTTTCACCATTCCTTACACCTCAGGCGGCGGGCATAGCACTACGGGCACGGTTACTGTCAATATCGGCCCCGATTCCAATCTCTCTTTCACTGCTCCGTCTACTCTGACAGTGGGGCGGAACTACACGCTGGTTATTGACGCTTTGGATCATGTCTCTGAGAACACCGGGCACACGGTTACCTGCGCTGACCCCACAGGCGTGGATGCCACCAAGATGACTGTCACTCGCAGCACTTCAGGCGATGGCTGTTCTTTCACCGTTGATCCTGTAGACACCTTGACGCCGGCCAACCAAGGCGATACGACTTTCTCTGTGCTCTTCACTACCACAGGCGGAACGACCACTACCGGCACTTTCACAATAAACATCGGCGCGGACTCCAACATTGTCTTAAGCGACCCGGGAACTCTGACAGTGGCCCGGAACCGCACTCGGACTTTTGTCGCTTCCAGCTACGCGACCGACGGCAGCTTCACCTTCTCCTGCGGCGATGCCACCGGAGTGGATACCACGAAGATGACTGTTACCCACACTGGCAGCAGCTGTTCTTTCACGATAGATCCCGTAGACACCTTGATGCCGGCCGACCAAGGCGACACTACTTTCTCTGTGCCTTTCACCTCTTCGGGCGGTGCCACGACTACAGGCACTTTCACTGTCAATATCGGCCCCGACAGCACTCTCGCTTTCACTGCGCTGCCTACTCTGACGGTTGGGCGGAACTACACGCTGGTGATTGACGCCTTGGATCAGATCACAGAAACCGGCGTATACACGGTGACCTGCGCTGATGCCACAGGCGTGGATGCCGTCAGGATGACAGTAACCCGCAGCACTTCCGGCGATGGGTGTTCTTTCACTGTTGATCCCGAAAACGCTCTCGCCCAGTCCTATCAGGGCGATACTACTTTTTCTGTGGAATTCACTTCCACGGGCAGCGCGACTGTTACAGGCACTTTCACTATAAACATCGGCACTGACAGCATTATCGCCTATACCGCTCCTGCCGATCTGCGCATTGAGGCTGGCAGCAGGACTTTGGAGATTGATGCTGGCGGTTTCGCGGCGGACGGCAGTTATGCTTTGACTTGTTCGGATGCCAGCGCGCTCACCAGCAATCTGGCTTCGGTTGCTCATACGGGCAGTTCTTGCACTTTCACCGCCACCACTTCTTCGGGCACTGCTTCGGGTTCGGCTAGTTTCACTATCACTTACTCTTCTGCTGGCGGCGACACTCGGCAGGCTGTGATTCCTGTGAGCGTGGGGCCTGCTCGGAATCTGGTTTTCACGGCTCCTTCTGCTCTGGCTATCGGCGCGGGCGGGACTTTGGTGTTTGATGTTTCTAGCTATGCTACTGATGGCGGTTTCTGGGGGGTCACTTGCGGCGATTCGACTGCTAATACCGCCAGGATCGCGTCGGTGGCGCGTGTGGGCGATACTTGCGAGTTCAGGGTTACTGCTGGCTCGTCGCTGGGCGCGGCTAGTTTCACGGTGCCTTATACTTCTGAGACGGGGGCTACGGTCAGCGGGGTGGTGCCTGTGGTTGTGGGCGCGGCTGCTAATATCGTCTTTACTGCTCCTGTGGCGGGCTTTCCTTCGGGTTTGAATGTGGAGGCTACGAAGAGCATCGTGATTGACGCTTCGGCTTACGCTTCAGACGGCAGCTACACGATTTCTTGCGGTGATGCTGAGAGCGTTTCGTCTTTGTGGCAGAGCGTGGTGCGCGATTCTGGCGGGAACGGCTGTTCGTTTACTGCTACTGCTAGGGCGGGGGCGGGCGGCACGGCTGGTTTCACTGTGCCGTATGGCTCCAGCAGGGGCGGTTCTGCGGACGGGGTGATTTCTGTGCTGATTCGCCCGCTTTCGGATATTGTTTTCACGGCTCCGCCCACGACAGGCGCGGGGAGTTTGTCGGTGCTGGCGGGGCGGGTGCTGGTGCTGGATGCGAGCAGCTACGCGGCGGACGGCGATTATGCGATTTCTTGCGGGGCTATTGCGGAGTCGTCTGCTTTGATAAGCCTCGGCACGCAAAGCGGCTGCGTTGTTCCCATCACCGCTGTTTCTGGTGCGGGCACGGCTGCGATTTCGGTGCCTTATACCTCTAGCGGGGGCGACACTCTTACCGGCACTATTACTTTGTCTGTGAGCAGGGCGGTGTCGGGCACGGCTATACCGCTTTTGAGCAATGCGGGTTGCACGGACGGGACTTTCGTGAATCTCACGACTAATCCGAGAGTCACGGGGGCTAACAACGATCTGGCTGAGGATTGCATGACTCTGGTGGCTATCCAGAATCATTTCGCCGGGTTTGAAGCGAACCGGGATTTGGCCGAGTTTCACGCGTTTCGCGAGTGGGGGGATGCTTCTGTCGAGTGGGGCACGGGCACGGCTTCGGACAGGCTGGTTCAGAATTGGATCGGTATCACGGTGACGGGCGGGCGTGTGACCGATTTCGTGATAAGTGCCACCAGGAGTACGGTAGGGGGCCAATTCACGATAGTGCATGGGACTTTGCCTAGCGAGATACAGAATTTGACTGCGCTGGAGAGGCTGGAAGCTGACGATCACATGCTGTCCGGGAATATTCCTTCGTGGCTGGGGTCTATGTCTGCTTTGAATGATGTTAATCTGTCGGACAATAATTTCTCGGGGCCGATTCCTTCTGAGTTGGGCAACCTCAGCAGCCTGCAGTTCTTGTCGCTGCATCGTAATGAGCTCTCGGGGAGCATTCCCAGCCAGTTGGGCTCGCTTTCCAATCTGAGGCAGCTGAATCTCGACAGCAACCAGCTCACCGGGAGCATTCCGAGCCAGTTGGGTTCGCTTTCCAGCACTGCTTTCACGCATCTTAACTTGAGCGGCAATCGCCTGTCTGGTTCTATTCCTTCGCAGCTGACTTCGCTCACCGCCATGAGGAATCTGCTGCTGAGCAACAACCTGCTCACCGGGAGCATTCCTTCGGGGATAGGTTCGCTCACCAGCCTTGTAACTTTGGATCTGGAGGGCAACAGGCTGTCGGGTTCCGTACCGGCTGGTGTATCCAGTCTCACGAATCTGTTCAGGCTGGACTTGAGCAACAACCAGTTCACCGGTGCTATTCCTGCTGCTGTGGGCAATCTGGTAACGCTCAATCCTGCAGGCAATAGATTCACCGGGGTGAGGCAGGTGTATATCTGCGGGAACTACTTCACCGGAGCATTGCCGACAGGCTTGCAGCAGACCGCCAGCAGCCAATATGTGCTGCAGGACTATCCCATCTCCGAAGGCTTCAACCCCGTTGCCTGCCAGGATGCCATGGCTGTGCCTGCTTCTGGGGATATCGTCTTCGCTCCCCCATTAGTGGTGCCTGTGCAGGCCGGGGGCGAGAGCGTCTATGTGAATGCCGCTAGCTATTTCACCGGCTCGGATTATGCCGCTACTTGCGCTGATGCCACTGGCCCGGCTATAGACGACAGCAAGCTCACTATCACCCGTTCGGGCTGCTCGTATTATGTCACAGCTCCGGCTCCTAGCCCTATCAGCCGTGCTTTTGAAAATGTTACTTTCAATGTGCCTTATACGCAGGTTTCGGCTGGAGCGACCCAGGTGAACGGCGTGGTCACGGTGCGGATACTGCCCGCTTCCAGCATCGCGTTCAACGCGCCGCAGAATCTGTTCGTGTCCGCCAGCAGCACGGTGGTGGTAGACGCCTCTGGCGCTGCTACGGACGGGCCTTACGCGATCACCTGCGGCGATGCCACCGGCGTTGACAGCACCAAGTTCTCCTCGGTGGTGCGAAGCACTTCTGGCAACGGCTGCATGTTTACTATTGCCAGCACGGCCTCCACAGGCGACGGGACTTTCACCGTGCCTTATTCTTCCAGCGGCGGCGCCACGGGCACGGGCACATTCACCGTGAATGTAAACAACATCGTCTACACAGCTCCCACTGATCTGTCGGTGGTGGCGGGGCGGAGCATAGAGATCACGGCATCCAGCTATGTGACCGACGGCGCCAACACCTTCACCTGCGCCGATGCCACCAATATAGACAGCACCAAGATCACTTCGGTGGTTCGCAACAACTGCGTCTTCACTGTAACTACAGCAGCTGCGGCAGCGGGGGAGAATGTTGCTATCACGGTGCCGGTGACTTCTTCGGGCGGCGCTACCCGATCCATCGTGATTCCGATGAGCGTAACGCCTGTTTCTGATATCGTCTTCACCGCTCCAGCGGCCGTGAAGATCGGAGCGGGCAACACCAAGACGATTGATGTGGGCGCATATGCCGCAGACGGCAGCTACACCATCTCGTGCGGCTTCCAGCAGAGCACACGGCACGCGAGGCTCACATCGGTTGCGGTGAACGGCTGCAGATTCACTTTGGCGGCGGGCAGCGCGCAGGGCGCGGCTACTTTGGTGGTGGATTACACTTCCACAGGCGGCGACACGCAGAGCGGCACTGTCAATCTCAGCATCGGCCCGCCTTCCAGCGTGAGCTTCACCGCGCCTGCTGTTCCGGCTGTGGGGCGGAACCGGACTTTGGTGATAAATGCTTTGGACTATGTGAGAGAAAACACCGCCTACGCCGTGTCTTGCTCGGATGCGTTCGACATATCCACCTTGCCTAACATCGGCTTCGGGCTGATAAGATATCGCATGTCGGTAGCCCGCAGCACTTCGGGCGACGGCTGCGCTTTCACGGTGGATCCCTTGAACACCTTGCCTTCCAACAGGTGGGGCAATGCCATCTTCAGAGTGGTCTTCACTTCCGAGGGCGGCAGCAGCACAACGGGCACCTTCACCGTCAACATCCGCGGCGATGTGGCTATTCTGTTTACCGACCCTGGCGCGCTCGCAGTCCCCCGCAACCGCATTTTGAGGATTGACGCCACCGACCATGTGGAAGACGGCGCCAACACCATCACCTGCGCGGATGCCACCGGCTTTGACAGCGACAAAATGGCGGTTACTCGCAGAGGCTGCGTGTATACGGTGAATCCGGTTAATAGCCTGGCGGCGAACTTGCTGGGCGAGACTACCTTCAGCGCGATGTTCACCTCCTCTGGCGGGTCTTCCACTACGGGGACATTCACTGTGGATATCGGGCCGGATACCAATATCCGGACTACGAATATTCCCGGTACGCTGTTCTTCACTAACAGTGTGAAGGTGAACCTCTCACGCTTCGCCACCGACGGGGACTATGAGATTTTCTGCACTTCTGTGTCTGCCACTGCTGGCACTATCAGCAACCGCGCTGCCAACAGCTGCGTTTTCGACTACTCGCCTTCTTTCCTCGGCCGCTTTAATGTGAGCTTCAGGTCGGCTGGGGGCTCCACGACTACAGCCAGCATTAATGTGGCGCAATCCCTGGGCACATATCTTCGGTCTTTCAGCTTCCCCGCCCAGTCTGTGGCCGCCGGCAGGACTATAGAGATTGAAGCGAGCAGACATATCAGTCTCTCTACTGCCAACACTTATTTCTGCTTTGAGCCGACCGATGTAGACGGCAAGATCTCTGTGGTTTTGAGGGGCTGCCGCTATATCATCACCGCCGGGAGCAGGCAGGGCGCGGCTTCTTTCAATGTGAACTTCAGTATCACCAGCGGGGAGGTGCGCTCTGCTGCTGTTGCTGTCAATGTGGGGCCTGCTTCCAGCATCGTCTTTAACGCGCCGGCCGGTCTGCAAGTGGGGCGCAACCGCACGCTCGCTATTGACGCCACTGATTATGCCACAGACAGCAGCTACACCATAACCTGCGGGGATGCTACCGGGGTGGATAGCACCAAGCTGACCTCGGTGTCGCGGAATGGCTGCGTCTTCACTGTTGATCCTATAAACAGCCTGGTTGCCGGCTCGCAGGGCGACACCAGCTTCACCGTGCCGTTCACTTCTTCTGGGGGCGATACCGCTACGGGGACTTTCACCGTGAATATCGGCCCTGATTCCACTATCACCTACACCGCTCCGGGCGCTTTGGAAATCGGGCGGAACTTCACGCTGGTGATTGACGCTTCGGATTATGTTTCAGAGATATCGGGCAGCGGCTATACCATCGCTTGCTCTGATGCCGCAGGCGTGGCCGCCAACAGAATGGCTGTTGCCCGCACGGCTAACACCTGCGAATACACTGTCGCCCCCGTAGGCAACAGCGAGGCCAACGCCGCCGACCGCCTCGCGCCGGCATTGCAGGGCGACACCACCTTCGCTATCACCTTCGCTTCCACCGGCGGGCACACCATAACCCGCACCCTCACGATCAATATCGGCCCTGATTCTGATCCCATGTTCACTGCGCCCGCCACTAATCCTGCGGTGGGGGCCAGCCTCACCCGTGCTGTTGATGTGAGTTCTTATGCCACTGACGGGAACTACACGATTTCTTGCGGCACTATCTCCACGACCGATGCCGACATCACCTTGGGAACGCAGACCGGCTGCAGCGTGATGATCACCTCGGTGGCCACGACGCCCCAGACCGCCGACATCACCATCCCGTATACCTCATCCGGCGGCGGCAGCACCACGGGGACTCTGACTTTGGATGTCGGGGTCGCTTCCAATATCGTCTTTACCGCTCCGACCGGGCTGAAAGTCGGCATCAACCGCACCCAGACTATAGACGCTTCGGACTATGCGGCTGACGGCGGCAACACTATTTCTTGCGGCACGGCTACGAATGTGGACACCACGAGGCTGGCGTCGGTGGTGCGCGACACTTCGGGCAACGGCTGCGGCTACACGATCACCCCGATCAGCACTTTGACGCCGGCCCAGCAAGGCACAGCCAACTTCACCGTGCCTTACACCTCATCGGGCGGCGACACCCAGAACGGCGTTATTGCTATTGAGGTGGGGCCGGCTTCCAACATCGTCTATACCTCTCCTGGGACTTTGAGCGTGGCGCGGAACTTGACTTTGGAGATTGACGCTTCGGGGTATGCGGCTGACAATGCCGCCTACACGATTTCTTGCGGCGATGCAACCGGGGTGGCTAGTGCGAGGCTGGCTGTTACTCACACGGGGAGCAGCTGCGACTTCACGATAGACCCTGTGGATGCTCTGGCTCCCGGCGACCAGGGCACCACGACTTTCACCATTCCGTTCACCTCTGACGGCGGAGCTACCGGCACGGGCACGGTGACTGTGAACATCGGCCCCGATTCCGCTCTGACCTTCACCGCGCCGGGGACTTTCACTCTGGGGCGGAACCGGACATTGGTGATAGACGCATCGGCTGCCATCAGCGGCGAGAACGCTGCCTACACGGTGAGCTGCGCCGACGCTACCGGCGCGGATGCCACGAGGATGACGGTCACGCGGAGCACTTCTGGCGACGGGTGCTCCTTCACTGTTGACCCTGTGGATACCCTGGCGGTCGGGTCGCAGGGCGACACTACTTTCTCTGTGGCCTTTTCTTCCACAGGCGGGGCTACTGCTACTGGGACTTTCACTGTGAACATCGGCCCGGATTCCACTATCACCGCTAACATTCCGCCTGCTACCGGGGCGGGCAGGCTGCAGGTGGCGCGGAACCTGACCTTGGAGATTGACGCCTCGGATTATGTGGCAGAGACCAGCGGCAGCGGCTACACGATTTCTTGCTCTGATGCCCGCAGCATCCATTCAAGGCTGACCTCGGTCGCACGCACGGCCAGCACATGCACCTACACGATAGACCCGGTGAATTCCGCTACCTCTGGCACTGCCACCTTCGTTGTGACTTTCACCTCCACTGGCGGCCACAGCATAGTCAGGACGATAACAGTCAATGTCGGGCCGAACTCGGCGATAACTTTCACCGCCCCGCCGACTTCTGGGGCGAACAGGCTGCTGGTAGGCCGCAATAGGACTTTGGCGGTGGATGCCGGCAGCTATGCGAGCGAGACCAGCGGCAGCGGCTACACGATTACCTGCGGGGACGCTGTCAGCATAGACACCGCCAGGCTCGCATCTGTTACCCACACCGGCAGCAGCTGCTCGTTTACGGTTACGCCGGTGAGCAGCTTGAGTTCTTCGCTGCAGGCCACGAACGCTACTTTCACCGTGCCTTATGCTTCCAGCGGCGGGGCTACAGCTGACGGGATCATCTCAGTCAAGGTCGGCCCCGACAGCACTATCACCTACAATGCTCCGACTTTGGCGCGGGGCAGCAACTTGCGGACTTTCACGATTGACGCTTCGGACTATGTGAGCGAGACTAGCGGCAGCGGCTACACCATTTCTTGCGGCACTGCTACGAGCGTGGATACCACTGAGATAACCAGCGTGACTCGTCTTTCTAACTCTTGTCGCTACAGGATCGTTCTGAACGGCACACAGGGGTCTACTGGTTTCACTGTGCCTTATACATCTACTGGCGGACATGCGATTAGCAGAGCTGTGCAGATAACTGTGGGTGCTGCTTCGGCTATCGTGTTCTCTGCTCCTGCGTCTAATCCCGCGGTGGCTGCCAGCCGCACTTTGACTTTGGATGTCGGCAGCTATGCCGCAGACGGGAGCTACACGATTTCTTGCGGGACTATCACGGAGTCTTCTGCTTTGATAAGCCTTGGCAACCAGACCCAGGGCAGCTGCAGCATCCCCATCATTGCCGGCACCAGCACTGGCACTGCTGCTATCTCGGTGCCTTATATCTCTAGCGGCGGGGCGACCTTGACCCGTAGCATCACCATTGATGTGGGGGGCGCTTCCAATATCTCATTCACCGCGCCGTCTGACTTGAAGGTCGGCATCAACCGCACCCAGACTATCAATGCCCTGGATTACGCATCGGACAGCGGATATACGATTACCTGCGGCACAGCCACCAGCGTGGATACCACGAGGCTGACATCTGTGGTGCGGGATGCTTCTGGGAACGGCTGCGGCTACACGATCACCCCGATAAGCACACTCACTCAATCGCAGCAGGGAGCTGCCAGCTTCACCGTGCCTTTGACCTCTGACGGAGGCGACACCGAAAACGCTGTGTTCTCCATTGCGGTGGGGCCTGCTTCTACTATCACATTCACCCCTCCGTCTGCTTTGCTGGTGCCCAAGAACCGCACCCTAGTCGTTGATGCGGCCCCTTATGCCGTTGAAGCCAACCCCACCAACTATGCCATCTCCTGCGGGGATGCCACCAGCATCGACACTGTAGAGCTGCAGTCGGTAACCCGCACAGCCAACACCTGCACCTTCACCATCACCCCGAAGAATGTGGCAGGCTCTGCCAGCTTCACCGTGCCCTACACCTCTGAAGGCGGCCACAGCGTGAACGGAGCTATACCTGTGACAGTGGGCACGGATTCCACTATCACCTATAGCAGCCCGGGAACTCTGACAGTGGGGCGGAACCGGACATTGACTATTGACGCATCGGGCTATGTAGAAGAAATAGCCAGCAGCGGCCACACCATCACCTGCTCAGACGCCTCTGGGGTGGACAACACCAAACTGACTTCCGTTACACGCACAGCCAATACCTGTTCTTACACCATCACCCCCATCACCACATTGACCCCAGCCCTGCAAGGCGACACTACTTTCTCTATCACTTTCACCTCCTCGGGCGGCCACGAAATAACACGCACTATTACGGTCAATGTCGGCCCCGACAGCACCATCGTTTTCACGCCGCCTGCTTCCAATCCTGCTATCGCTGCCAGCAGAACCCGCACAATTGATGTGAGCTCTTACGCTGCTGACGGGAGCTATACGATCTCTTGCGGGGCTATCACCGAGTCGTCTGCTTTGATAAGCCTCGGCTCGCAGACCGGCTGCAGCATTCCTGTGACTTCTGGTAGCAGCATGGGCACCGCTACTATTTCTATCCCCTATCGCTCCTCTGGCGGGCATACTCTGACTTCTTCTTTGAGCATAGATGTGGGCGCAGCATCCAGCATCGTCTTCACTGCTCCTACAGGACTGAAGGTCGGCACTAACCGCACCCAGACTATCAACGCCCTGGACTATGCCTCAGACGGCGGCTACACCATCACTTGCGGCACAGCCACTAACACCGGGGCTAATGTGCCGACTTCTGGCACTGTGGCTCTGGCTTCGGTGGTGCGCGATTCCAGCGGGAACGGCTGCGGCTACACGATCACGCCTACTGCCACGCAGGGCACAGCCACCTTTACTATTCCTTACACTTCTGCTGGCGGCGACACATCAAGCGAGAACATCTCCATCACGGTGGGGCCGCCTTCTACCATCGTCTACAGCTCTCCTGGGACTCTGAGAGTGGGACGCAACCAGACTTTGGAGATTAACGCTTCTGGCTATGTCTCTGACAACTCCGCCTACACCATCACTTGCGCTGACGCTACCGGGGTGATTGCCACGAGGATGGCTGTGTCTCGCACTGCCAATAGCTGCACCTTCACGATAGACCCCGTTGATGCTCTGGCGCCGGCTAACCAGGGCACCACGACTTTCACTATCCCCTTCACATCAGACGGCGGCCACAGCATAACCCGCACAATTACTGTGAACATCGGCCCCGACAGCAACCTGACCTTCACCGCTCCCAGCACATTCACTTTGGGGCGGAACCGGACATTGGTGATAGACGCTCTGGCTGCCATAAGCGGGGAGAACGCTGCCTATACGGTGAGCTGCGCTGATGCTACCGGGGTGGATGCCAACAAGATGACAGTCACGCGCAGCTCTTCTGGCAATGGCTGTTCTTTCACTGTTGATCCGGTGGATACCCTCGCTACCGGTTCGCAGGGCGATGCGACTTTCTCTGTGCCATACACCTCCACAGGCGGGGCTTCGGCTTCTGGGACTTTCACTGTGAACATCGGCCCGGATTCCACTATCACCGCGAACATACCGCCTGCTACCGGGGCCAACAGGCTGCTGGTAGCGCGGAATTTGACTTTGGAGATTGACGCTTCGGATTATGTGACAGAAGCCAGCAGCGGCTACACGATTTCTTGCTCGGATGCCCGCAGCATTCATTCAAGGCTGACCTCGGTCGCTCGCACGGCTAATACCTGCCGCTACACGATAGACCCCAACAACTTCGCTTTCCCGGGTGCTGCTACTTTCGTTGTGACTTTCGCTTCCACCGGCGGGCACAGCATAGACAGGACGATAACAGTCAATGTGGGCGCGAACTCGGCGATAACTTTCACTCCCCCGCCGACTACTGGGGCGAACAGGCTGCTGGTCGGCCGCAACCGGGCTCTGGTGGTTAACGCTGGCAGCTATGCGAGAGAGACCATCGGCAGCGGCTACACGATCACCTGCGGGGACGCCACAAGCATTGACACCACCAGGCTCGCATCGGTTACCCACACCGGCAGCAGCTGCTCGTTTACCGTTACGCCTGTAAGCAGCTTGAGTTCTACGCTGCAGGCCACTAACGCTACCTTCACCGTGCCTTACTCATCTACTGGCGGGGCTACGGCTAACGGGACGATTTCAGTCAAAGTCGGCCCCGACAGCACTATCACCTACAATGCGCCGACTCTGGAACGCGGCAATAACTTGCGGACTTTCACGATTGACGCTTCGGATTATGTTTCGGAAACCGCCAGCAGCGGCTACACGATTTCTTGCGGCACGGCTACGAGCGTGGATACCACTGAGATAACCAGCGTGACTCGTCTGTCTAACTCCTGTCGCTACAGGATAGTTTTGAACGGCACACAGGGGTCTACTGGTTTCACTGTGCCCTATACATCTACTGGCGGACATGCGATCAGCAGGGCTGTGCAGATAACCGTGGGGGCTGCTTCGTCTATCGTGTTCTCGGCGCCTTCGTCTAATCCTGCTGTGGCTGCCAGCCGCACTTTGACTTTGGATGTGTCAAGCTACGCCACAGACGGCAGCTACACGATTTCTTGCGGCACTATCACGGAGTTCTCTGCTCTGATAAGCCTCGGCGCGCAGACCGGCTGCAGCATCCCCATCACTGCCGCTACCAGCACGGGCACTGCTTTTATTTCTGTGCCTTACATCTCCAGCGGCGGAGCTACCACGACCCGCTCCATCTCCATAGATGTGGGGGTCGCTTCCAATATCCAGTTCACCGCGCCGTCTGATTTGAAGGTGGGCATCAATCGGACTCAGACTATCAACGCTTTGGACTATGCCACCGACAGCGGCTACACGATTACTTGCGGCACAGCCACCAGCATAGACACCACGAAGCTGACATCTGTGGCGCGCGACTCCAGCGGCAACGGGTGCGGCTACACGATCACCCCGATCAGCACTCTGACGCAATCGCAGCAGGGTTCTGCCAACTTCACCGTGCCTTTGACTTCTGACGGCGGAGACACTGAGAACGCAGTGTTCTCCATAACAGTCGGGCCGGCTTCTACTATCACTTTCACTCCTCCGTCTCCTGCGCTTTCGGTGGCGAAGAACCGCACGATCACGGTTGATGTGTCTGGCTATGCTGTTGAAGCCAACCCCACGAACTACGCGATCTCCTGCGGGGATGCCACCAGCATTGACACTGTGGAGCTGCAGTCTGTAACCCACACGGGCAGAAGCTGCACTTTCACCATCAATCCGAAGAATGTGGCTGGTTCTGCGAGCTTCACCGTGCCTTACACTTCTGAGGGCGGCCACAGCGTGGCTGGGGCGATTTCTGTGACAGTGGGCCCGGATTCCAACATCGTCTACACCCCGCCGACTGGCTTGAGGGTGGCGCGGAACAGGACTTTGGAGATTGACGCTACAGACCACTTCACAGAGAGCAGCACCTACACCGTGACTTGCGGGGACGCTACCGGGATAGACAACACCAGGCTCACTTCTGTAGCGCGCACTGCCAATACTTGCACCTTCACCGTTGATCCTGTTGACACTCTGGCTGCGGGGCTGCAGGGGAACACTACCTTCACGGTGCCGCTGTCTTCCACAGGCGGGCACGCTCGCAACGCTTTGTTTACTGTAAATGTGGGGCCCGACAGCAATATCGTCTTCGCTGCGCCGACTGGTTTGAAGGTGGGGCGGAACAGGACTTTGGCTATCAACGCTCTGGCGGCGGTGACGGAGAATCCTGCCTACACGGTTACCTGCGCTGACGCTACCGGAGTGAGTGCCAACAGGATGACGGTCACCCGAAGCTCCACAGGCAGCAGGTGCGTGTTTACTGTCGATCCCGTGGACACTCTGGCGACCGGCTTGCAGGGCAACACCACTTTCGCTGTGGCTTTCACTTCCACAGGCGGGGCTACGGCTTCTGGGACATTCACGGTGAATATCGGCCCAGACAGCACTATCACCTACAATGCTCCCACCGGGCTGCTGGTCGGCCGCAACCGCACCTTGACTATTGACGCTTCCGGCTATGTTTCGGAGTCCGACAGCAACAACACCATCACCTGCGGCGACGCCACCGCTATTCACAGCAGGCTCACCTCGGTCGCACGCACGGCTAATAGCTGCAGCTACACGATAGACCCCAACAACTTCGCAACTGTCGGCACAGCCACTTTCGCTATCGCATTCACTTCAGACGGCGGGCACACTCGCACCGAGACCATCTCGGTGGAGGTAGGCCCCGACAGCAACATCCGCTTCACCGCCCCGCCGACTAGCGGGCCGAACAGGTTGCGGATAGGCCGGAACCTGACTTTGAGCATTGACGCTTTGGACTATGTAAACGAGAATGCCGCTTACACGGTGACTTGTGGCGATGCCACCGGGGTGGATGCCGCGAGGCTGACGGTAACCCACACAGGCAGCAGCTGCGATTTCACTATTGATCCTGTTGACACATTGGCTCAGAGCTTGCAGGGCAACACCAGCTTCACGATTCCTTACACCTCGGACGGCGGAGCTACCGCTACGGGCCGGATTACTGTGAATATCGGCCCCGACAGCGCGATCACCTTCACGGCGCCCACAGGCTTGAAGATAGGCCGCAACCGCACGCTGGTGATTGACGCATTGGCTGCTGTGAGCGGCGAGAACGCTGCTTATACGGTGTCTTGCGCGGATGCTACGGGGGTGGATGCCAACAGGATGACGGTCACCAGAAGCTCCAGCGGCAGCAGGTGTTCTTTCACTGTTGATCCAGTGGATACTCTGGCTGTGGGCTCGCAGGGCGACACTACTTTTGTTGTGGCATTTTCTTCCACAGGCGGAGCTACCGCCAGCGGGACTTTCACCGTCAACATCGGCCCCGACAGCGCGATTGTCTACACTGCTCCTGCTGGTCTGCAAGTGGGGCGGAACAGGACTTTGAGCGTGGATCTCTCCAACGCGGCTACTGACGGCAGCTACACCGTGACTTGCGGCGATGCTACCAATGTCCATTCCAGGCTCTCGTCGGTTACCCGCCCTGACGCTCAAGCCAGCCCGTGCGTGTTCGCCGCTGCGCCTCGCACCACAGCCAGCCTAGGAACTGCCACTTTCAGAGTGCCGTTTACTTCAGACGGCGGAGCTACTTCTACGGGCACAGTGTCCATAGCCATAAGCCAGCCCTCTACCATCGTGTTCACCGCGCCCGACCCCGCTCTGAAGATCGGCATCAACCGCACCCGCACAATAGACGCTTTGGATTATGTGAGGGACGGGAACTACACGATTACCTGCCTAGACGCCACCGGCGTGGACAGCACGAAGCTGACATCAGTAACGAGAAGCTCTTCGGGCAACGGCTGCGGCTACACCATCAACCCGATAAGCTCCCTGACCCAATCGCAGCAGGGCGATGCCACTTTCACTGTGCCTTATCGCTCCGCCGGCGGGCATGTGCTGAACCAAGAATTCACCATCGGGGTCGGGCCGGCTTCCACTATCGTCTATACCGCTCCTGTGGGGGCGAATGCTTTGACGGTGGGCCACAACCGCACCTTGACGATTGACGCTTCCAGCTATGCCACAGACGGCAGCTACACGATTTCCTGCGGGGACGCCAGGAGCATTCACGCTCGGATAGATCACATAACCCGCAACGGCTGCAGCTTCACCATCACGCCTGTTTCTGGCATGACCGGTGCTGCTACCTTCACGATCCCGTATAGCTCCGACGGCGGGCACACAAGGGACGGGCAGGTGTCTGTTACTATCGGGGCTGCTTCAAATATTGTCTATAGCGCGCCTTCGGGCATTGTCATCCCCGTGAGCACGGCTAGGACTATTGATGTCGGCAGCTATGCCGCAGACGGCAGCTATGCGATCTCCTGCGGGGACGCTACTGGTGTCAACGCCAGCAGGCTTGCTTCTGTTACCCACACGGGTTCTAGCTGCAGCTTTGAAATCACCGCCGCCGCTAATCAAGGTGCGACTAGCTTTGTTGTGCCGTATCGCTCTGCGGGCGGAGCTGCTCTCAGCGGCACGATTTCGCTGAGTGTGGGGCCGGCTTCCAGTATCGTGTTCACGGCTCCTTCGGGGTTGGATGTCCATGTCGGAGAGACGCTGCTAGTTCACGCGAACGATTATGCGTCCGACGGGCCGTATTCGCTGCAATGCGCTGACGCTACTAATCGCTCGGCATCGCTCACATCGGTGGTTCGCACCGCCAACACCTGCGACTTCACGATAACGCCTGGGTCTAGCACAGGCACCGGGACTTTCAATGTGCCCTACACCAGCAGCGGAGGTGCCACCCACACCGGGACAATATCGGTCAACATCAGCCCGCAGTCCACTATTACTTTCACCGCTCCCACAGGTCTGAGTGTGGCAGCAGGCCGCCAGATCACCGTGGATGCTTCCACCGCGGCTGACACCGGCTACACAGTCTCCTGCGGCGACGCAACAGCCGTGAACCCCAGAATCGCGAGCGTCTCCCGCACGGGCTGCAGCTATGCGGTAAGAGCAGGCAGCATCGCTGGTTCTGCCAGTTTCACCATTCCGTTTACCTCCACCGGCGGAGCAACCCTGAACTCGCAGATAGCCATCACCATCGGCCCGCGTTCCAGCATCGCCTTCACCGCGCCCACTGGTCTGTCGGTTCAGATAGGCAGCACCTTGACTATTGACGCATCAGATTACGCCGCAGACAGCGCATACACCATAACCTGCGGCGACGCCACCGGCGTGCCGTCCGTGTTCGCATCCGTAGCCCGCACCGCGAACACCTGCAACTTCGTGGTGACCCCGGGCACGAGCACGGGCAGCGGCAGCTTCACCGTGCCGTATTCTTCCAGCGGCGGAGCGACCCGCAACGGCAGCATCACAGTGGCTGTCACGCCAACATCCAGCATCGTCTTCGCACCGCCGCCGATTTCTGGCCCCGACAGGCTGCGGATAGGCGCAGGCAACACCCGCACGATCAGCCTCGCTTCTTACGCCACGGACGGCCCGTATTCCATAACCTGCGGCAATGCCACAGCCACTGAACCAGCCAAGCTGACCGACATACACCGCAACGGCTGCCGCTACACCATCACCGCCGCAGCCACAGCAGCCCAGGGCAACACCACCTTCACCCTCACCTACACCTCCAGCGGCGGAAACACCAACAATGCCAGCTTCACAATCAACATCGGCCCGGCGTCTGACATCGTCTACACCGCCCCCGCAGACATAACCCTCCAAGCCAACAGCGCACAAGGCATAGACCTGTCTTCCTACGCAACAGACGGCACCGGCAACGACGCCTACACCATCGGATGCCTGGACGCCACCGACATAGACCCAGAAATCTCCTCGGTAACACGCAACGGCTGCGTCTACACCATAAGAGCCGGCAGCACACCAGGCGAAGCCGACTTCCACATCACCTACACATCAACAGGCGGCGACACCCACCTGGCCACCGTCCACATCACCATCACCCCAGCACCCGTAGAACCCGAGGAACGCCCCGCTGGCCCGATCCAGCCGATAGACCCGCCCGCACGGCGACCCACACCGCCGCCGCCCACCACGACCACCACGACCACGATACCCGACCCCTCTCGTCCGACCACGACCCTGGAACCCGACCAGCCAGGCCCCAGATGGAACACCCTCACAGCACAGCAAGGCGGCACCACCCCAGGCCAAATACGCCAAGCCTTCAACCTCGGCTCAACCCAAACCATCTACACATGGAACACCGCCAGGCAAACCTGGACACGCGCAACCCGATCCTCGCAGGCAATACCGGCAGGCACAAGAGTCTCCTTCCGCACCGAAGAAGCCGTCACCAACAGAGAAATGAGAACCAGCAACCTAGGCGGCGGCACCACCAGAATGCGCCTAACCACAGGCTGGTCTACTCTCAGCATCCCCCAAGGCATCACCCGCACAGACGACACCGACTTCCTGCTAGACCCCACCCTCACCGACTGCCGCAACCAGCAAGGCATCATAGCCATAGCCAGCTACAGCACACGCAGCAGAAGATGGTCAATATCGCTCCCCTGCCACCCCACAGCCCAAAGAAGACTAACCACAGGCGAAAACGCCCCCTATCGCCCTCTCATGAGCATCGCCCCCGCAGACACCACCTACATCTTCACCAGAACCCGCCAGCCCCTAACCATACGCTGGAACGAAGACACCCAAACCTACCAAGTCTTCCAATCAATCTTCACCAGATAAGAGCATCTGCCAGATAAGAGCACTCTGGCATAAATCCGCCGTCCGACTGGTGCCGGCCAATCCCATAGACTGGAACTCAGAAACCTGTCAACTCTCTGAGGAATGATAGCTATGAACCAGACCGGCACCTACAAGATGACCGAAATCCAGCCCATCACGCCTTATCTGTGCTGCAAGAACGCTGCTGCGGCCGTGGAGTTCTATGTGAACGCTTTCGGAGCTGAAGAAACCGACATAAGAATCGAAACCCCCGACGGGCAGATCGGCCATGTGGAACTCGCCATCGGCAAGGGCCGCATCATGCTGTCTGACGAGTTCCCAGAAATGGGCGCCCTCAGCCCCGAAACCCTAGGCGGCAGCCCGATACAGATAGTCATAGAAGTAGAAGACGCAGACGCCGTCTTCCAGCAAGCCCTAGCGCACGGCGCAGAAGAACTGCAGGCGGTGGTAGATCAATTCTACGGCAAACGCTCCGGCCAACTGAAAGACCCCTTCGGCCACCACTGGACGATCTCCATGCACACAGAAGATGTCTCCCCCCAAGAACTCCACCGCCGAGCCCAACAAATGTTCTCCGAAGGCGAGTGAGCCTGCTTGCCCTTTTGGGCTTGCTTGCATGACAAATAGGGGGTCTAAACGGATGCGTGTCATACCCTTCGGTATGTTGGAATTAGTTCTTACGGAAGGGAGCAAAAGATATGACAGCAGTTATTGCCATAGTGGTGGGGTTGGTTGTGGGGGTTGTCGTGTGGGCAGCCGTCAGGCGGATGACGACGAGGGAGTTTGCGGGGGAGCTAGGGGCTGCTAAGGCTGAAGGCGAAAGCCTGCGGGGGGAGCGGGATGCGCTGCGCGAAGAGCGCACGGCATTGTTGCTGGAGAATGCTGAGATCAAGGCTGCTCAGGCGGCGGCGCAGCAGAATCAGGCATTGATGGCTACGGAGTTTGAGAACCTGGCCAACAAGATTTTGGAGGATAAAGCCAAGAGCTTCAAAGAGACCAGCTCGGAGAGCATCAACACCTTGCTTGCCCCGATGAAGACGCAGATAAAGGAGTTTCGCGAGAAAGTGGAGAGCATCCACACGCAAGACACCAAGCAGCAGGCCCAGATGGAAACGACTATCAAACTCTTGATGGAACAGAACAGCCAGCTTTCTGAAGACGCCAGCGCGCTGACCACAGCCCTTCGTGGCGAGCATAGGACTCAAGGGGTATGGGGAGAGCTGCAGCTAGAACGAGTGCTGGAAGCTTCAGGCTTGACGAAGGGCAAAGAATACGACACGCAAAGGTCGTACAGAGGCAGCGAAGGCAATCTGCTGCGGCCCGACGCAGTGGTGCATCTGCCAGAGGGCAAGCATTTGATAATTGACGCCAAGACTTCCCTGACAGCCTTTGTTCGCTGCGTTGAGGCTGAAACCGAAGAAGAAGCGACAGCAGCATTGGACGAGCACGCCAAAGCAGTGGAAGACCGCGTGAACGAACTCGCCGAGCGAGACTACAGCAAAATTCCCGAGTTGAACTCGCCTGAATTCGTGTTTCTGTTCGTGCCCAGCGAGCCGGCTTTGCAGGCAGCTCTGCAACACAATGAGAAGCTGCTCGGAGCGGCCATGGAGCGGAAAGTCTACATCGTCTCCCCCACCACGCTTTTGCCGTCTTTGCTGATTGTGGCACAGCTCTGGCGGATTGCTGCACAAGGGCAGAACACCTTGAAAATCGTTGAGACTGCCAACGGGCTGCTCGACCAAATTCGCCTAGTGGTGGAAGCTATGAGAGAAGTGGGCGAAAGGCTCGGCAGAACCCAAGAGTCTTACGATACAGCCATGAAGCGGCTTCACTCTGGGAGAGGCAACCTGATGAAGAAGGCCGCCGATTTTGAAGAGCTTGGCGTGGAAGCGAAGAAGTCGCTTGCGGAGTCGCTGCCTGATGAGCTTCTGACTAGGGGGAAGCTGGAGATCGGCGAACTGGAGGCTGGCAAGCTAGAGGTCGGCGAACTAGAGGCTGGCGGGTTGGATGCTGACAATCTGGATATTGCGCCGCCTGCCATTGCTCTGGTTGAGAATACTGAAACATAGATGCGAAAGGAGGCAGATACCGAGGATTGAAATCTGAAACTGACAAGAACAGAGGCAAAGCAGCCGAGAGCAGAGAATTGAGAGCCAAAGAATTAAGAGAAAGCGCAACTTCTGATGACACGCGCCAAGCGTATGCACTATAATCAAGGATGCTGAGCCGACTGGCTTGGCTGAGCAAGCCCTGAAAGATACCTTTATATAAATCAGAGCCACAAAAAGGGAGAAAAACCATGACAACTATTCGTTACGCAGCTCGTGTGGATGACCTCGCCGAGCAAGAACCTGCCAGGACCGAGACGGCACAAGCTTGGTCGCAATCAGTCGCGGCGGTTTATGAGACCGACCCAGACCTCATCGCCGCCATTCTGCCGAAACCCTTGGAGCCTGGCGCAGAGCCACTTGTGCGAGCCTCTATCAGCTCGGTAAAAATGGGCGACTTGGAGTTCGGCGCAGGCTGGTTCGGCGTGAATGCCCGACACGAAGGCACCGACGGAGCCTATGCCCTTTTGATGCCTATGGCGAGCGAGAGGGCAGTGATCGGCGGCCGTGAGATGTACGGCGAACCCAAGAAAATGGCCGACATCACCGTGAATCGCGACGGCGATGACATCTCTGGTTCCGTAACCAGAGGCGGAGTCACCATCTTTGAAATCAACGGCAAGGTCACAGGCACGCTGCCTGCCGGCCCCGAGAAGAAGCTGGACTTCTACTTCCAGTTCCTGCTCTCGCCCGACGGCAAGGGCTTCACAGACGAGCCGGCTTTGGTGTATTGCCACAAGGAAGCCACCTTGCGCTCCAACGAGTCGGTGGATGGCGAGCTCATCCTTCGGGATTCCCCGCTAGACCCGGTAGCCGACCTGCCAGTTCGCCGCATGGTGGCCATCACCACCAGCGAGAGGCAGACTTTCCAGCGCGGCGAAATCGTGAGCCGTGTGCCCAGCGAATGGATCATCCCGTTCGTGCACCAACGCTACGACAACTTCACCCGCAAGATTTAGCGGCCTAACCCGAAGCCTTAGAGCAGAAGCACCGCAGAGCCATGGAAGAGCTAGCTGGCAGAGTCGCAGTTGTGACTGGGGGGGCGTCTGGCATCGGCTACGCCATGGCTGAGCGGTTCTTGGCCGAAGGCATGTCGGTGATGCTGGCTGATGTGGAAGAGGCTGCCTTGAAGGATGCCCTTGTGGCGCTGGAAGAGGTGGCATCTGATGTTGACGGCGTGCTCTGCGATGTGCGCAAGTGGGATGATGTGGCTGCCTTGCGAGATGCCACCTTGGATCGCTTCGGCAAGGTGCATGTGGTCTGCAACAACGCCGGCGTGGGCTCTGGCTCGCAAGGCTGGATGTGGGAGCACGACCTCAACGATTGGATCTGGGCGATGGGCGTGAATGTGATGGGGGTGGTGCATGGCATCAACGCTTTCGTGCCTGAAATCCTGAGCCACGGCGAGGGCGGGCACATCGTGAACACATCTTCCGGCAACGGCGGCCTCTCTCCCCTGCCGGGGACTCCCATTTATGCAGCCAGCAAAGGGGCGGTGACGCTCATCACCGAATGCCTGCAAGCCCAGCTCATCCAAGCCAGCGAGAATGTGCGAGCCTCTGTGCTGTATCCCGGCCCCAACTGGCTGAACACCAATATCTGGTCGTCTCATCGCAACCGACCAGAAGATCTGGCGCAAGCCAACCCTCGCACCCAATGGACGACATTTGAAGACTTGGAAAAGATGTTCAAAGACTCCGGCCAGCCTTTTGAGACCACGCCTTTGGAGGAAGTAGCTGTGAGAGTTGTGGATGGCATCAGAACTCAGCAGTTCTGGATGCTGGCAGACAGCGAAAAATCCGACAGCATGATCAAACTCCGCAGCCAATCCATGCTGGCCAGAAGCAACCCCGACTACTTCGGCGACTGGAAGCCCCCGGTTGCCAGGCCCCCAGTTGCCAGGCCTGCGGTTTCTGCGCCGTCTGCGGAGTAGAAGGGGCAAGGCAAAGGGCAGAACAAGAGCTTGAAATTCGTGCAAAATACGGTTTCAAATACAGGAAATACAAGGAGAGAAGTAAAAAAATGACTGACTCGCAGAACAACAATCACTACGCCATCATCTCGGCCGACTGCCATGCTGGGCTTCCGACCGAGCAGTATCGGCCCTATCTGGACTCCAAATATCACGCAGCTTTGGACGACTTCCTCGCCCAGCGCAAAGCCGCGCTGGCAGCCCGAGCCGAAGCCGGCATGAGCTACGAGGAGTACGAAGAAGAGTGGACTTCTCAAGAGGGCTACTCAGGCGGCTGGGATGCAGCTACCCGCGACAAAGAGCTGGACAATGACGGCGTCGTGGGAGAAATCATGTTCCCCGACTCCGACTCCATCTCGGGCACGACCTGCCCGCCGTTCGGGGCAGGCATCGGGGCTACCGGCGAGCTGGAAGGCGACCTAGCTTTCGCTGGAGCAGAGGCACACAACCGCTGGCTGGCCGAGCTTTGCGCCGACAGCCCCCTGCGCCGAGCGGGAGTGGCCCTCGTGCCGATGGTGTTCGATGTGGATCGGGCAGCCAAGATGGTGGAAGAAGCCCACGAGATGGGCTTGCGCGGCGGCATAGCCATCCCCACCATGTGGGTGGATTACGAGCCGTATCACCATCCCAAATACGACATCGTGTGGGAACGCTGCGCTGCCTTGAATATGCCAGTGCATGTGCATTCAGGCCCGGCCCCCCGCCACGAATATCTGGACAACATGGGCATCTATGTGAGCGAAGTCATCCTGTGGGCGTATCGGCCGCTGCGGTTCATGCTCTGGGGCGGAGTTTTTGAACGACACCCCGATCTCAAGTTCGTGGTGACCGAGAGCGGCGCCTTCTGGGTGCCCGACATGCTTTGGCAGATGCACAACCAATACCAGTCTGTGGGCGGTGCAGCCAAGATCGCCAAGCAGCTGGGTTCCGCGGTTTCACGCAGCCCTGTGGAGTATTTTGACGAAAACTGCTACTTGGGAGCATCCACCACCAAGCGCGTAGAAATCGCCAGACGATACGCCATCGGCATTCACAACATAATGTGGGGCAACGACTTCCCCCACCCCGAAGGCACATGGCCTCACACCGCAGAGTACTTGCGCGAGAACTTCCACGACATCCCCATTGACGAGACTGCCCAGATGCTGGGAGGCGTGGCAGCCGAGGTCTACAACTTTGATCTTGATGCCCTCGCCCCCACCGTTGAACGCATAGGCCCTACGCCCAGCGACCTAGGCCAAGACGATTCCCAGAGCCTTCACAAATGGGATGCCGCTAGGCAGGTGGGCCGTTTCTGGGAGACGAACTCCGACCCAGCCGAAGCGATGGTGTCGCTGTAGAAAGGCCACAAGCCCGAAAAAATCCGAAAGGCAAATCCGACATGCAAGCAAACTCCAGATACCTCATCATCTCGGCCGACTCACACGCCGGCGGCTTGGCCGAAGACTACCGGGAATATGTCGACCCAGACATGCGCAGCCTCTACGACGACTGGGTGAGCGACACAGAGACGCAGCAGCAGCGCAGGGCGAACCACACCGGCCAGGCCGTCTACGGCGAAGAAGCCTTGGAGGAATTTGAAAGCCTGGAAGAAGTCGCCGAGGGCGGACGGGACGGGGCTTTTGATTCCGAGCGCCGCCTGAAAGAACAAGACGCCGACGGAGTGGTGGCGGAAGTCATCTTCCCAGGCGGAGGCGGCGACACTGTCTCCCCCTTCAACGCAGGGCTGATGACCTATCAATACGAAGAAGACCCTGCGGTTTGGCTGGCAGGCTGCCGAACATACAACCGCTGGCTAGCCGACTTCTGCTCGCTCACTCCGGGGCGCAGGGCCGGCATCGGCCTCATAACCGTGGACGACATGGATGTAACGGTGAGCGAAGTCAAAGCCATCCACGAAATGGGTCTCTTCGGCGGAATTCTGCTGCCGACAGGCGTGGGCGACAATGTGCTCAACGACCTGCCCCACTACAACAGCCCGTATTACGAACCCCTTTGGGACATCTGCGAAGACCTGCAGATGCCTGTCCATACCCACTCTGGCTGGACGCCCAACTTCGGCAATCACCCGGGCTCGCTGGGGATTTTCCTCTACGAAGTGCCGCTGAGAGCGCATCGCCCGCTTTGGATGCTCATCTGGTCGGGCGTGTTTGAGCGGCACCCCGACCTCAAGTTCGTGATGACCGAGCAAGGCTCCACATGGATACCCCCGACTCTCCAGAAGCTGGATTACCACTATGAACTTCCGATGTTCAGCCAGCTTCGCCGCACCCTGCCCCTCAAGCCCAGCGAATACTACCAGCGTCAGTGCTATGTGGGTGCTTCCTTTCTGCGCCCCTCCGACAGCGATGCCCGCTACCAGATCGGGGTGGACAAGCTCATGTGGGGCTCCGACTACCCCCACATGGAAGGCACTTGGCCCCACACCGCCGAATCTTTGAGAGAGTCGCTAGGCCATGTCCCCACTGAAGAAGTGGAGATGATCGTGGGCGGAACGGCAGCTGAAGTCTACAAATTCGACTTAGAAGCCCTGAAACCCATAGCAGAAGAAATCGGCCCAGAGATGCGAGAACTTGAGACGGATTGAGTTGTCGCTTCTGCCTCGGTCGCAGCTATTGCTGCCGCAAATATTTTCGCCACTAAGCACTTAGACGAGCACTGACAAAATATAGGAACCCTGACACAATGTAGGCAATCAAAGAACGGAGATCACCATGACATCAAGATCAGCATCGGCAACATCAAAAAGACACTCGCCTCTCGCCAAGAAGCTCAAGTTGGCACTGCCAGCTGTCTTGGTGGCTCTCGCCCTCATAGCCTCAGCCTGCGGCTCCGACGATGACGACGAAGGCACTCCGGACACCACAGCAGCTGCCACCCCAACCACCCAAGCCGACGCTCAAGAACCAGCCGGCACCGAACCAGCCGGCACTGATGCAACCGGCACAGAACCCGAAGAAACCGCTCCCCCGACCACAGAGCCACCTGCGCCGCAACCCGTCTACGGCGGCAGTTTGGTAGTCGGACTGGAAGCCGAGACCGTTTCGGGCTGGAACCCTGCCACACAGACTTGCGCCGTGTCCTGCCACTATGTCATGAGCGCCATCTTTGATCCGCTCTTTGCAGTAGACACTGACGGCAACATGAAGCCGTATCTTCTGGAATCCGCCACTCCCAACGACGACTTCTCAGTGTGGACTTTCACGATGCGCCCGAACATCTTCTTCCACGATGGCTCCCCAGCTGATTCGGCTGCCCTCAAGCGTCACATTGCTGAATCTGTGGGAGGGCTGCTCACTGGAATAATCATGCGCCCCCTCTTGGGAAACCCCGAGGAGACCATAGAAATCGTTGACGATCTCAGCGTCCGGATCAGCTTGACTGCCCCGGTATCGGGATTCCCCTCGATCTTCTCAGCCCAAATCAGCTACCTAGCTGCCCCCTCCCAATACGATTTAGGCGCAGACTCGGCCCAGATGCCGATTGGCACCGGGCCTTTCGTGTTTGAATCTTGGGTTACCAATGACGAGTTGGTGGTGCAAAAGAACCCCGACTACTGGCGAACCGACCAGCAGGGCAATCAGCTTCCCTATCTTGACGAGATACGCTTCCGTCCCAATCCCAACTCGGATGCGCGGCGACTGTCCCTGCGGTCTGGCGATCTGCATGTAAACAGCGACAACACCGCAAATGAATATCCCAGCTTCAGAGATTCTGACGACTTCGGAGTCGTAGCGGAAGAAGACAAACTCAGAGAGACCGTCTACATCCTCGTCAACAACGAGCGTCCGCCGTTTGACGACATAAGGGCTCGCCAAGCAGTCGCCATGTGCACCGATTTGGATCTTTATGTGACACTGAGAACAGACAATGTGGTTCCTGCTGCGAATGGCCCGTTCAGTCCCGGAACTCCCGGATATCTGGAAGACACCGGCTATCCCTCTTTCGATCAGGATGCAGGACGCGCCCTTTGGAACGAGTTGGACGACCCAGGCACAATTGGCCTGTCTACCACCAATGTTCCCTTCAACCGCACTAGCGCAGAGCTTTTGGCCTCTATGTGGGGAGAATGCGGCATTGATGTGGAAATCGATCAAGTAGACCAAAGCCAGCTGATCAGCAACGCCATAGCTGGCAGCTTCCAGCTGATGATATGGCGTCAGCACACGGGCCAGCATGTGGAAGGCGAGCGCATCTGGTGGCACAGCGACAACTCCGTAGGATTGGCTGTGAATTTCGGCCGCATTCGCAACGACATCATGGACAATCTGATGGACGAAGCCCGTGGGACTGACGACTTGGACGAACTGAGAGAGATAGCCGAAAACATCAACCGCCAATTCGGCGAACAAACTCACAACATCTGGCTCAACTGGACGATCTGGCAGATGATCCACGCCAATTCTGTGCAAAATGCCGCCTACCTGACTTTCCCGGACGGCAGCCGAGTCTTGCCGCTCTTCGCTGGGAAAGCCTATTTCACAGAGACCTGGCTGGAAGAATAAACCGGGCACCTCCCAGGCAGACATCTCCCAGGCAGTCACGCGATCCTTTGTTTTGCTGCCTATACGACAGCCCCAGCAAATTTGAAAAGACTCTGCTGAGATCGTGTCATCTACATCGTTCTTGGCTCGCCACATCGGCCGCAGGCTCGTATGGCTTGTGGCCGTTGTGCTCATCGTTACATTCATAACCTACTGGCTGCTGAATCTAGTGCCAGGCGACCCCTGCGAGGTGACGCTCGGCGCAGGGGCCACAGAAGAATTGCTGGCAGAGTGCAGATCTGACAACAACTTCGGCGACAATCTGTTCGTGCGCTACGCCAGCTGGCTGGGCGACGCTCTGACCGGCTACTTCGGCGAGTCGTATATCAACAGAATCGATGTCTCCACCAGCCTCGCCCAGAAGCTGCCCGCCACGCTGTGGCTGGTCTTATACACGATGCTGCTCACTTTGCTGGTGTCGGTTCCGCTCGGCATGTTGGCGGCTTATCGGCGTGGCTCGTGGTTTGATTCGCTCGTCTCCAGCACCTCGTTCGGGCTGCTATCCGTTCCTGCCTATGTGCTGGGAGTGATATTGGCACTGCTCTTCAGCGTCCGCTTTGACTGGTTCCCTCTGGGGGGGTATGTCGGGCCGACCGAAAGCGTGATTGAACACTGGAAATCGCTGGCGTTGCCGGCAATTACCTTGGCAGCCGGGGCTTTGCCCGTATATGTGCGTCTGCTGCGAGACGACATGTCTCAGAACTTGGACGAGAACTACGCGGCTTTTGTGAGAGCCAAAGGGATGCCCGTCAGGCGGCTGCTTTTCAGACATGTGCTGAGACCTTCCAGCTTCACCTTGGTTACGATCGCAGGCATCAACGCGGCGCAGCTCATAAATTCCACGATTATCGTGGAGTTCCTCTTTGATGTGGACGGGATCGGTTCGTTCCTGATCGCCTCTGTCTACGCCCAGGACTTTTTGATAGTTCAATCTATCTGCGCCGTCATTGCGACAGCCTTCGTGCTGCTGAACACTTTGGTGGATACGATCTATCCCGCTCTGGATCCGAGAGTGCGCGCCCGATGACCTCCCCGTCTTCCGTCTCCAGAGCAGACCTTAGTCCCATCATGCGAAGGGGCGAAAAAGAGGCTAAGCAAGCGGTGCCCCGCAGAGTCTTCCAAATCGGATTGGTTCTGGCTGCGGGATGGCTGGCGGCGGTCGTCATCTTCGCGCTGTTCGCGCCGTTCATGGGATTCCTGCCTGATCCGAAAGGATTCTCGCGCAATGTCAACCTGGGCCCTGGCTGGTCTGCGCTCTTCGGCACAGACGAACTGGGGCGCGACATGTTCTCAAGGGTGGTTTGGGGCAGCCGCCTGTCGCTGCTCATCGCTCTGGCTTCTACTGCCTTCGGAACGATAGTGGGAGGCTTGCTAGGTCTCTTCTCCGGCTATTTCAAAGGCTGGACAGACGACATCATCGGCGGCACCATAAATGTCATGCTTTCTCTGCCTGCTCTCATGTTTGCCTTGCTCATAGTCACAGTGCTGGAGCAGAATCTTCGCAATGTGATCATCGCAGTGTCCATTCTCGCCACTCCGGCAATCGCTCGCGTGGCGAGAGCGCAGACCATCCGCTTCGCCGACCGCGAGTTCGTAACGGCAGCCAAAGGCATGGGGGCTCGCCGCGTCCGCATCATCTTCAGAGAAATCTTGCCCAATATTTTGCCTGTGATGATGTCGTTTGCTTTTCTGGCTTTTGCCATCATCATCATCGCCGAAGGCGCGCTGAGTTTCATCGGCAAGAGCGTGCCCGCCCCCGATATCACCTGGGGCGGCATCTTGGCAGCTGGCAGCAGCAAACTGGAAAGCGCCCCCCACCTCACGATCTTCCCCGCTCTAGTGATCTTCCTGACCCTGCTCTCGGTCAACTACATAGGCAACCGACTGCTACACCGCTCAGATGTCCGCCATCACTAAATGCCCCGTTGCCCTGCGGTTGAGCAAAGAAAACAGGGTAGGTTCAGCAAGCAAACAGGGTAGCAGGGGGACGGCGTGTCTTTTTAGGCGAGTTCGCTTGCGTGTCTGAGCATAAAAAGATGCGCCGTTGCCCTGCGGGTTCAACTAGCAAGAGTGCAGGGTTCAGCGGGCAAGCCGACTAGTCTAAGAAGCAGGCTGACTAGTCTTAGAAACAAGCTGATATGACTCTCCTCACCTCTCCGTCTCTGCGCACTGAAGTTTCCTTCGCGCCGAAAGATCGCATGACCTTGCGCGAAGGCAGGGTGGCGATGTCGGGCATAGACGCTCTGCTGCGAGTGATGGTGGATCAGCGCATGGCAGACGAAGACAACGGCCTCGCCACCGCCGGGCTGGTATGCGGCTACAGAGGTTCGCCGCTGGCGGGAGTCGATTCGCAATACATGCGCTACAAGAGCCTGCTGATGGGCAAAGACATCAACTTCATCAACGGGGTGAACGAAGAGCTGGCGGCCACCGTGGTCTGGGGCAGCCAGCTTTCTTCCACGATGAGCGGCGCGCTCTTCGACGGAGTGATGGGAATGTGGTACGGCAAAGCGCCGGGCGTGGATCGCGCTGGCGACGCCTTCCGCCACGCCAACATGTCGGGCACTTCACCTCACGGCGGCGTTCTGTGCGTGGCAGGCGACGACCCGGCTTGCAAGTCTTCCACCGTGCCTTCGGCCAGCGAAGGCGTGCTGGCAGAGACGCCGATGCCCGTGCTGTATCCCGGCTCGGTTCAAGAAGTGATCGACTTAGGCCGCTGGGGCTACGAGCTTTCCAGGGCCAGCGGTCTGTGGGTGGGCTTCAAGATCGTTACCGATGTGGCCGATGCCTACGCCACTGTAAGCGTCGGGCCAGACCGAGTCCAGCCCGAGCCCGACCCTGAAGCTTGGAAATTCCAGCAGACTCAGCAGCTGCTGCCGCCTTGGGTGCTGGAGATAGAGCGCGAGATGCGAGAAAAGCGCGTGGCTGCCGCTGTGGAGTTCGCCCGTCGCAACAACCTCACGCACATGCGCGGCGCGATGGGAAGCAACGCCTGGCTGGGCATCGTCTCTGCCGGCAAGAGCTATTACGATGTGTGCGAAGCCCTCCAGCAGCTAGGCATAGACGATGCCGCGCTGAGCAAGATCGGCATACGCATAATGAAGCCGGCCATGATCTGGCCGCTGGAGCCGACTGCGGTGGCGGAGTTCGCAGAAGGCCTTGCGGAAATCATGGTCGTGGAGGAGAAAAACCCGTTCATTGAGCTGCAGCTGCGAGACATCCTTTACCCCTTGGATCACAGACCAGCCATCTCGGGCCGCACGAACACATCGGGCAAGACTCTTTTCCCCGACTATGGCTACATAGAAGCCGATTTGGTGGTGCATACTCTCAGAGAGATGCTCACCGACCGCCTCGGCCCCGATGCTCTGCCCAGAAGCGAGCACATATCCGTCCAGAGTCTGAACGGCGAAGCCCTGCCGAAGCGCGCGCCTTACTACTGCAGCGGCTGTCCTCACAATCGCTCCAATGTGACTCCCGAAGGGTCTATCACCTTGGGCGGCATCGGCTGCCATAGCATGTCGCTGTTCATTCCGACCCGCCAGGTGGAAGGTCTCACCCAGATGGGCGGCGAAGGCTGCACTTGGGTCGGGTCTGCGCCCTTCGTCTCGGACGAGCACCGTTTCCAGAACATCGGCGACGGCACTTTATACCATTCGGGATCGCTCGCTATTCGCCAAGCTGTGGCTTCGGGCGTGAACATCACCTTCAAGATTCTCTACAACAGCGTGGTGGCCATGACGGGCGGGCAGTCTGCCGCAGGCGAGACTTCCGTGCCCGACCTCACGATGCTGCTGGCGGCAGAGGGAGTGCGCCGCACGATAGTGGTGGCCGACGACATCCAGAAATACCCTGCCAAAGCCAACTGGGCGCCGAATGTGGAGCTTCGCCCCCGCACCGATGTGGTGGATGTGCAGCGGGAGCTGCGCGAGATCGAAGGCACCACTGCCCTCATCTACGACCAGGAATGCGCCGCCGATTTGCGCAAGAAACGCCGCCGCCGCGAGGTTGAGGCTCCGCCCTTCAGAGTGGTCATCAACGAGCGCGTCTGCGAAGGCTGCGGAGACTGCGCTCAAGTGTCCAACTGCTTGAGCGTGTTCCCGGTGGAGACGGAATTCGGTCAGAAAACCCGCATCCATCAAGAGTCTTGCAATCAAGACTTCACATGTTTGGAAGGCAACTGCCCTTCGTTCGTGAAGGTGGCGGTTTCGCCCAGACAGCTTCGCAAGCAGAAGCGCCGTCAAAGCGACGAAAAAGACAATCCCATTGAGAAGACTTGGCAGAAACAGCACGGCCGAGGCGACCACAACCTCCGCAGCCGAGGCGAACGCTTTGATGTGGCCGAAAAAATCCTCGCCGAAGCCACAGCCGAATCGCTGCCCGACCCTGCCAGCATCCCCGCCGAAGCAAACATGCTGCTAGCCGGCATCGGCGGCACCGGGGTGGTGACTGCCAGCCAAGTGCTGGCTACTGCCGCTCTGCTGGACGGCAAGCACTGCCTCGGTTTGGACCAGACCGGTCTCAGCCAGAAAGGCGGCCAAGTGATCTCCAATTTGAAGATCACAGCAGATGCCGAAGATGTCTCCAATCGGATCGGCACCGGCCAAGCCGACACTCTGCTGCTTTTCGACAAGCTGGCCGCATCTGACGAGGCCGTGCTGCAGCGTGCTTCCGCCGGGCGCACAGCTGCTGCCGTCTCCACTTCGGAGCTGCCCACCGGCGAGATGATTTCAGACGCGAATGTGAGCTTCCCCGAGGCCGAGCAGCTTCACGGCCGCATCAAAGAGCGCACCAAGAGCCAGATATGGGTGGATGCCGAAAGCCTTTCGCGGCTGTTCTTCAAGTCGCAGCCTCCCGCCAACATTCTGGTGCTGGGAGCGGCGTATCAGAGCGGGCAGTTGCCTATGCGCGCTGAGGCTATCGAACATGCCATTGAGATAAACGGCGTGGCGGCCAATGTGAACATCGCAGCTTTTCGTCTCGGCCGTGCGCTGGCGGCCAACCCTTCGCTGCAGGCGAAGCTCTTGGCTGTGGAGACCGGGGAAGCCGAGGCTCAGGCAGAGCCTAAAGAAACCAAAAAGTCCAAGCGCATTGCCGCAGAGATAGGCAAAATCACAGGTTCTTCGGAGGTTGACGGCGCACGGCGTGACGGCTCACTTGATGACAGCGCAGAACATGACGGCGCGCTGCACGATCTGCTGACCTTGCGAGCCAACGACTTGGCCAGCTATCAGAGCCTGGCTTACTCCAAGCGTTATCTCGCCGCCGTCGGCAACATCTCTAGCCGTGAGCGTGCAGTTGGCATGGGGCAAAAGGCAGCTGGCGAAACCGGCCCCCTGAGCTTGGCTGTGGCGAAGAACCTTTACAAGCTCATGGCCTACAAAGACGAATACGAAGTGGCCAGGCTGCACCTGCTGCCCGAACTGCGCAGCCAGATAAACGACAGCTTCTCAACAAAAGCCAAAGTCTCTTTCTTGCTGCAGCCGCCTATCTTCACGAAGCTGGGATTAGCAAAGAAGATGGCCCTTCCCCGCTGGCTGGCGTCTGCGCTGTTCCGCCTGCTAAGGCCGATGCGCAAAGTTCGCGGGACTTTCTTGGATGTCTTCGGCTACGCCAAAGAGCGGCGCATAGAACGCCGACTGATCGCGGAATACATAGACATGATCAATGAGCTGTCTGAGCAGATCACTTCTGAAAACTACCATCTCGTCGTAGAGATCGCAGATCTGGCCGACATGATTCGCGGCTACGACACCGTGAAGCTGGCATCCATAGACCGCTATCACAATGAACTGACGCGCAAACTCTCTGAGCTGCTGGAATCCGAACTGCCGGAAACATCAGAGAATATCGCCGAACCAGCCGCAGCAGCTGCGGGCTGAGAAACAGAACTAATGGGCACAAGCAAAATGGGCAGAAAATGGGCCAAAATGTCTGTGCCTCAAATGAAATTGCTGAGTAGCAAATTACTGAGTTGCGAATTGCTAAGTTGCGAATTGCTGAGTTGCAAATTGCTTTGTAGCGGGGGCGGGATTTGAACCCGCGGTCTTCGGGTTATGAGCCCGACGAGCTACCAGACTGCTCCACCCCGCAACGGGTTATTGCAACTATAGCAGAAGAATCTTCTTTTGACAACCTCCCGGAAGCCGACGCGCTGGCTTCTGATGGGCTGCCTGCCGAAGCACTGACAGCAGATGTGCTGACTGCTCCCGGCCGCAAGCTCGGCACCGGCGATGTGCTGCTGGCAGGGATGCGAGTGATGCTCGGAGCAGGGCTGTTCGCAGCTCTGGGGGCAGCTGCTGACGAAGCCGGAGGCTGGGTGCTCTTGAGCTGGGCGATAGCGGCTTTGATAGCAGCCTGCTGCGCCACCTCGGCCGTGCGGCTAGCAGAAGGCGAAACGACTCTTGCGGAATCGCTGCTTGGCAAGACTGCCCGGCCAGGAATTCTGAGCACGCTTGCCGCTTGGAGCCTTTTCTGCGGACAGATCATGGCTTGCTGCGTGCTCGCCCTCGTCATCGCCACCTATGCAGCACCCGACGCAGTGGAGCTGACAGCAGTCGGGGTGGTAGCGGCTGGAGTGCTGGCCAATCGGGTCAATTGGGCTGACCTTTTGGGCACACCGAAGAAGACCTCCGGCACGCCCGCAACAGGCGCGCACACAGCCAAGCTTTTCGACCGCAAGGCCACTGCTCACGAGCTGGGCGTCACAGCCAACCGCTTGATCGCTTGGTTCGTGCTTCTGGTGCTGCTGCTGGTGACGGTGGCATCGGCTTCCAGCCGGCAAGCAGACATCTCCAATCTCTCAGAAGGGGCTGATGCAGGTTGGGGCATAGTCTCGGCTGCGGGGTTGCTGTTTTTTGCTTTTGCCGGCTACGCCCGCACTGCCGATTTGCGTCCCAAGCGTCCGCAGTTTTCAATACCTTGGGGCACCGCAGGAATGATCGCGGCAGTCTTCGCCGTCTATATTTTGGTGACGCTATCGTTGTTCGCCTCGTCGTCTCCTGCCAACCTTGCCATCGGCGACGACCCGTTCGTGCGAGCAGCCAATTTCGGCGGTTTCAACAGGCTGGGCGGAATCATTCGCCTTTGCGTGGTGATCGCTTGCGCCGGCGTGCTGTTGCCGCTGCTTCGCAGCGTGTCGGGCTCGGTGGCTGCTGCCATTGGGAAGTCTGGTGCTCTCAAATCCTCCGCTGTGCCGGCTCGTGAACCCTCCGATGGGCTGGCCCCCGAATCCTCCGCTGACCTGGCCCCCGAACCCTCTGCTGACCCGGCTCCCGAATCCTCTGCTTGGGAGGAAGAGCAAAGTCCGCCACCCCTCTCTCCGTTTGCCCGCCACAGCGATGCGACATCCGGGGCGGTCGTGCTTGTGCTGGTGCTGCTCGTGAGCATCAGAGCGGGCTTGGCATTCGCAGCATTCTGCGCACTTGTTTACGGGGCCGTATTGTGCTTTCTGGCCTTGCGCTTGCCCAAAAAGCCCGTAAAACCGCCGCCAGAAGGCACTTTGGACGATCGTTTTCGCGAGCGCAACCAGCTGGAACCTCGTCCCCCTAGCAAGCGCACGCTGGCTCGGCGGGAAAAAATAGCTCAGCGAACCCAGAGCAGAGCGCAGATAGCTGCCGAGGTCTTCGTTCGCATCGCTGCAGTTTGCGGCTTGTTCGGAAGCCTCCTTTTGGCTTTCAGCTTGCCTCCCGCGCCTATGCTGGCGGCTTTAGGGGTTGTGCTCGTGGGCACTGCTGCGGTTCGGGTCGCGTCTGAAGGCAAGTCGTCTGACAGCAACTTGTCTGACAGCAACTTGTCTGACAGCACATTATCTGCAAACAAGCCGTCTGACAGCACATCGTAACTTAGATTCTTTCGGAGAGCACGCATGAAAAAAGCCGAAAACAGCCAGATGGAGGAAGCAGACTTGCCGACGCAGCCCCCGGATTCCGAGCAGCATCTCTCCGAGGAAAGCCCGTCAGAGCAGCATCTCTCCGAGCAAGGCCCCGACGAAACCTTTTATGTGAGGGTGACCGGCATAGACCGGCCGGGCATTCTCACCAGTCTTCTGGCGGTGCTCAGCAGCTGCCGTGCCACTGTGCGCGACATAGAGCAGATAACGGTGCGCCAGCGCATGATCCTCGGCCTCATCGTGTCGCTGCCAGCAGACGGCAACGACCACGCCCGCCCCGACCTCTTCAAAGACCTGCTCTTCTACGGCTGGCAGAACGACCTGAATGTGGAATTTGAAGTCGCAGACCCGACCCACACCAAAATCCAGCCGACCTATGCCGTGACGCTGCTGGGCAGGCAGCTCACAGCCACCGACCTGCGAGACGCCACCAACGCCATAGCCGAATGGGGCGGCAACATCCACAGAATCATCCGTCTCTCCCGCAAGCCTGTCTTCAGCTACGAGCTTCATGTGCAAGGCGGCGACCTTGAGAACATGCGCAAGGAGCTGCTGAGCACCGCTGCCTCGCACCCTCGCTTGGACATCGCTTTCCAGATGGAAGGCATCGTGCGCAGGGCTAAGCGTCTCGTGGCGATGGACATGGATTCCACGCTCATCCAGAACGAAGTGATAGACCTGCTGGCCGAAGAAGCAGGCTGCGTGGAGGAGGTGAGCCGCATCACCGAGCGGGCTGTGGCCGGCGAGCTGGATTTCACCGAGTCGCTTTTGGAGCGGGTGGCGCATCTGGAAGGGTTAGACGAAGGCGCGCTGGGCAGGGCTTGGAAGAAGCTCGAGCTGACGACTGGGGCCCGGACTTTCCTGCGGACTCTCCACAGGCTCGGCTATCGCACGGCTGTGGTTAGCGGGGGGTTCACCTTTTTTACAGACAGGCTGGCTGAGGAGTTGGGCGTGGATTTCACTTATGCGAACGAGCTGGAGATCGTGGACGGTTGTCTCACAGGCAGGATTGTCGGGCCTGTGGTGGATCGCAGGGCTAAGGCTGAGTTCCTGCGAGACTTGGCTGCCCGTGAAGCGATACCTCTGGCGCAGACTGTGGCTGTGGGGGACGGGGCTAATGACTTGGACATGTTGGAGGTGGCTGGGTTGGGCATAGCTTTTTGCGCCAGCAGGAAGGTGCGTGAAGCGGCTGACACCAGCCTGAATGTGCCGTTTTTGGATGCTGTGCTGTACTTCCTGGGGTTGAGCCGTCAGGAGATTGATTTAGCCGGGAGGGGTTGAGGTTTTGTAGCTCTTTATCTGTGCGGCAGGGCAACGGCATTTATTTTTTGGGCTACGGTGCTACCCTTTTTCTAGCCTGGTCTGGAGCTCATCCGCAATACGCCCAAAAAACAAACACCGTCCCCCTGCTTGCCTGTGGTTCGATGGCTTTCTTTTGCTTGGATAGCGGTTTGCTGGAGTGTGGCGGGGTGGGTTGTGTAAAGAATTTTTGAGGAATTGGGCTGGGGCTTTTGCAGCTGGTGGTGGAGGGTAGCTCGGTGGCTCCAAGGTGAGGCGGGGGGCGGTGTGTCTTTTTTGCACGACTTCAATGGTTTAGCGAAAAAACCCATACGGCAAAAGGGTAATGCGGAGGCAAAAAAGATGCGCCGTTGCCCGCCGTTGAGCTGGCAAAAATTTTCTCTGAAATTGCACTTGACAAAGGGGGGAATTCTATGGCAGACTGCAAACTACATGGGTGTAAATTACATGGCTGTAAGTTGCTGATAGGCTTAGGCTTATAGGGTTTCAGCGGCAGAAGCCAGCTATTTACACCCGACAACCGACCATCTAACAGAAAGAGAAAACAATGAGGAACTTGACAATTCCAGAAGACACTGACTTCTCTTGGAAGCAGGAAGCCAACTGCCTTGGCATCGACCCCGACCTCTTCTTTCCAGAGCGAGGCGTCTCCAGCGCGCAGGCCAAGAGCGTCTGCCGTGGCTGCGTGGTGAAAGAGGAGTGCTTGGAGTACGCCTTGCAGAACGGCGAGAAGTTCGGCATCTGGGGCGGCATGAGCGAGCGGGAACGGCGAGTGTTGCGCCGGGAACGTCGACTGCTGCGCCATCAGAATGTCGTGGCAATTCGCTCCGACCGTCAGGCGATCTGACAGATACTCCCCGCCCGCGCGCTTTTTGCCGCACAAACCTGCTAAGCTAGAGACATGCTTGGCGTTACCATCGGACAGGGGGAATGGATAATCATCCTCGTGGTGCTTTTGCTGCTTTTCGGAAGCACCCAGCTGCCAAAGCTGGCTCGCTCGCTCGGCAGTGCCCAGAAGGAGTTCCGCAAGGGAATGAAAGAAGGCGATGCCGAGGGGGAAGAAGACGAGGAGGATGCTGAAGAGCCTGCCCCGAAAGCCAAGGGCAGACGGGCCGCCAAAGCCAAGAGTTGATTCTTCAGGGGGCGGGGGGTTGCTTTTTCTTTAGCAGGCTGTTGCTAAAGCAACGGCGGGCAGCGGCGCATCTTTTTTGCCTCCGCATTACCCTTTTGCCGTATGGGTTTTTTCGCTAAACCATTGAAGTCGTGCAAAAAAGACACACCGCCCCCCGCCTCACCGTGGAGCCAAAAAAGATGTGCCGTTGCCTGCCACACAGATAAGCAAAAAGACTAATCTTGAAACCATGAACAATATAAATGTTGACGAAGTATGGGATCTCGTTATCGGCGGCGAGCGGGTAGTTCCCGGTGGCACCTACGAGGTCATTGACCCGAACACCACGCAAGTGGTCGGCCATGCCCCCGAAGCCACAGCCGAGCACGCGCACCAAGCGGCAGCTGCGGCAAAACAAGCATTCCCCAGCTGGCGAGACACCGACATGGCCGAGCGTTGCAGCTATCTCGCCAAAGCAGCAGACTTGATAGCGCAGCGATGCCCCGACTGGGTGGATCTGGTGCAGGCCGAAACAGGCTCCACCATCAATGTCGCCGAGACCATGCAGGTATCGGGAGCGTTCATAGACCGTTTCCGCTACTACTCGCGGCCTATGGATGTGAATGTGCCTGTCGCTCCGCTCACCTCGCCCGCCACCGCTTTGGCGCCAGCTGCCTTGCTGGGCGCCTATGTGGTGCGCCAGCCAGCAGGCGTGGTGGCCTGCATCACCCCCTACAACTTCCCGCTTACCAATGTGGCCGGCAAGATCGCGCCCGCACTGGCTATGGGCAACACGGTCATCATCAAGCCCGCCCCGCAAGACCCGCTGGCGGTCATAGAGCTGGGGCGCACATTAGACGAGGTGTTCCCGCCGGGCGTGGTGAATGTGGTGAGCGGAGCCAGCGCGGAAGTCGGCGCAGCCCTAGTGGATTCGCCGGATGTGAACATGATCAGCTTCACGGGCAGCTCTGTCGTGGGGGCGAAAATCTTTGAAGCCGGCGGCAAGACGATGAAGCGGCTGCTAATGGAACTAGGCGGCAAAGGCGCCATGATAATGACGGAAGACTGCGACACGGACAAAGCCGTCCAAGGCATCGCCAGCGTCTGGGGCTTCCACTCCGGGCAAATCTGCACGGCCCCCACCAGGGTCATCTGCCATCGTGATATCTACGACGAGACTGTGGAGAAACTGGCTGCCGTGTCGCAGTTTTTGAAAGTCGGGGATGCTTGCGAGCGGGATACCATCGTGGGGCCTGTCATCACCGAGGTTCATCGCGAGCGGGTTGAGAGCTTTATCGCCGGCGGCCAAGACGAGGGTGCCACTCTGGTGTGCGGCGGGGAACGGCCTGATCTGCCGGGCTATTTCGTTGCGCCTACGCTGCTGGCCGACTGCAAGCCGGAGATGCATGTGGTGAGGGAGGAAGTGTTCGGGCCGGTGGTCGTGGTGGTGCCGCACGACGGGGACGACCACGCTGTGGCACTGGCCAACGACTCCGACTACGGGCTTTTCAGCTATGTGTATTCAGGCGATTTGGCTCGCGGGTTTGAGCTTGCCAAGCGGGTGGAGTCGGGCAATGTCGCCTTGAACACGGTGGCTCCGCATATGGAGGCGCCATTTGGCGGGTTCAAGATGTCTGGGGTCGGGCGAGACAGGGGGGTTTGGGGGTTGCATGCTTATTCGGAAGTTCAGTCGATTAATTGGCCGGCTTAGGAGTGATTCATTTTGGACTGGGTTGCTGGTGGGCGGGCAACGGCATATCTTTTTTGGGCTACGGTGCTACCCGGTTTCTTAGTGGGTCTGGGATTTGACCGCAATACGCCCAAAAAAGACATGCCGTCCCCCGCCTAACTGGATTTTTGTGTAAAGTCGCTGAGTGGGTGGTTTCTGGAGTTTGGCGCGAGGTTTGTGTAAAGGGTTTTTGAAGGGATTTTTGAATCTATGAAACATCAGATTTCCCGACGGGGGGAGGATGAGATTCCCCGGCTGGGGGAGGAAAGGAAGCTGTGGCAGGCGGGGTTTGGGATGGTGGGGGGGTGTGATGAGGTGGGGAGGGGAGCTTGGGCGGGGCCGGTATCGGTGGGGGTGGTTGTGGTGCCTCCAGACAGGCGCATCAATAGGGTGCGGGATTCCAAGATGCTTTCTGAGGCGGAGCGGGAGAAGCTTTACGGGCGGATACTGGCATGGTGCTTGGATTGGTCGGTAGGGCACGCACTGCCGCAAGAGTGCGATGAATTCGGGATGTCTGAAGCCCAGCGGCGAGCAGCACACCGAGCCTTGAACGGGCTGACAGATCCCCCCGACTATTTACTGCTAGACGGCCGCTGGGATTTCGTGCAGACAGGCAGAGTGCAGACCGTTGTTGGCGGCGACAGGTGCTGCCTTTCCATTGCGGCTGCTTCAGTGATAGCGAAGGTAACTCGCGACCGGCTCATGCGACGTCTTGCAGAGAGCTACCCCAAATACGACTTCGCCAGCAACAAAGGCTACCCCAGCCCCAAGCACAAAGAAGCTCTGCGACAACTCGGTCCGACCCCGATACACCGACAGTCGTGGTCGTTCATGGAAAAGCTATGCCCTAGCTAGGTGACTCCAAGGTGAGGCGGGGGGCGGTGTGTCTTTTTTTGGCGTGTCTGGTTTAGCGAAAAAACTTGGCTAACAAAAGGGTAAGGTTCAGCCAAAAAAAGATGCGCCGCTGCCCGCCGTTGCGCTAGCAACAACCCTGACCAGTACCAACTCCGCAAGCAAGTAGCCGACAAGTCAACTATTATGAATTCGGGATTATTCGCAACAAAAGGAGTTGAGCTATGTTAGATATGCTCATTCGCAATGGAGATGTGGTTGACGGCACGGGCGCGGCTCGCCGTAAAGCCAATGTCGGCATCAAGGACGGCAGGATTGTCGCCGTCAACGGCATAGACGAGGAAGCTGTGCAGGTGATAGATGCCGAAGGCAAGATCGTGGCGCCGGGCTTTGTGGATATCCACACGCACTATGATGCGCAAGCATTTTGGGATCCGACACTCAGCCCTTCGCCGCTTCACGGCGTGACGACCGTTATCGGCGGCAACTGCGGGTTTACTATTGCGCCTCTCGGGCCTGATTCTTCCACCAAGAACCCTGCGGACGGCGAGTATCTCATGCGGATGCTGGCACGGGTTGAGGGGATGCCGCTAGAACCGCTGCGGGACGGGGTGCCTTGGGATTGGACTACCTACGGCGAATTCTTGGATCGCATGGAGGGCACGCTCTCAATTAATGCGGGGTTCATGGTGGGGCACTCTGCTCTTCGCAGGGTCGTGATGGGCGAAGAGTCCACTAAGCGTGAAGCTACACCCGAAGAGATGGCGGAACTGGAACGGCTGCTGCGCGACGGGCTTGAAGCCGGCGGGCTTGGGTTCTCGTCTTCTTGGGCGCGCACCCACAATGATGCCGATGGCGCAATGGTGCCTTCTCGTTATGCATCCAGAGACGAGCTTGTGGCTTTGGCTGGCGTCTGCCGTGATTATGAAGGCACTTCTCTTGAGCTCATCCCCTGCGTGGGGCCGTTTGAAGACTGGGCTTTGAACCTCATGGCCGATATGTCGGCGGCGGCTGGCAGGCAGCTCAACTGGAATGTGATGCTCGTGAACTCAGCCAACTATGACGACTGCGTGGAGAAACTCCATGCCGGCGATGTGGCCCGTGAGAAAGGCGGCAAGGTCGTGGCTCTCACAGTGCCTGTGAATCTGGGCGTGCGCCTCTGCTTTGCCAGCGGGTTCGGCTTGGACGCTCTGCCCGAATGGGAGACGCACATGTTCGGCAGCAAAGGCGAGAAGATCGCCATGCTGAAAGACCCGGAACGCCGCCGGCACTTGGACGAGCTGGCTCAGCAGCCCAGTCCGTTGCGTGGTCTCGCCGACTGGCAGAGCAAGGTCATCTACGACACGGTTTCGCCTGAGAACGAGCAATACAGAGGCCGTCTCGTGTCGGAGATCGCCGAAGAAGAAGGCAAGTCGCCTTGGGACGCCCTTTGCGACATCGTGGTAGCCGACGAGCTGCAGACTTCCTTCGGAACTCCCGCCGCCAAAGAGAGCGACGAAGATTGGAAAGCCCGCGTGGATGTGATCCGCGACAGCCGTGCCGTCATCGGCGCATCCGACGCAGGCGCCCACTTGGACTTCTTGGCCAGCTTCAACTACAGCACCTATCTGCTGGGCAGAGGCGTGCGCGAAGCCGGCGCGCTCGGATTGGAAGAGGCGATTCAGCTTATGACCGACGAGCAAGCTCAGCTTTACGGTATCAGCGAACGAGGCCGCCTGCAAGAAGGCTGGCACGCCGATGTGATCGTCTTTGACGAAGCCACCGTCGACTCTGAGGAAATCCGCATGAACTACGATGTCCCCGGCGGCTCAGGCAGGCTTTTCGCCAAAGCAGTAGGCATGGATCATGTGGTCTGCAACGGCGAAGAGATAGTGCGCAACGGCGAGTTCACCCAAGCCCGCCCCGGCACCGTCCTGCGCTCCGGCAGCCACACCTACACCCCCGATATCGGCTAGCTTTACTTGTGCCCTCTATGTTTAGCTCTTAGAGCACGGCGGGCAACGGCGCATCTTTTTTATGCTCAGACACGCAAGCGAACTCGCCTAAAAAGACACGCCGTCCCCCGCCTTGTCTAAAAAAGCAATCTAAGAAAAACAAACCTAAAGGAGAAACCAATGCCAGAAGCAGTTATAGTCGCAGCGTCCAGAACGCCGATAGGCCGAGCGTACAAAGGCTCACTCACCGAAGTCCGCCCCGACGACATGTCGGCTTTCATCATCAAAGATGTGCTCAGCAAAGCACCCTCGCTGGATCCGACTTTGGTGGAAGATGTCATCTGGGGCTGCGCTCAGCCTGCCGGCGAGCAGGGCTACAACATCGCCCGTGTGGCCGGTCTGCTGGCAGGGCTGCATACGCCCGGAGTCACGGTCAATCGCTACTGCTCTTCGTCGCTGCAGACCATACGCATGGCAGATCACGCCATCCGCTCGGGCGAAGGCGACTGCTTCATCTCGGGCGGGGTGGAATGCGTAAGCCGTTTCGGAAGTGGAATGTCGGACGGCGCAAAGGGCACCCACAACGGGCTGTTCGCCGATGCCTTGGCTCGCTCAGCCGAGCGGACTACAGGCGAAGGCGGCGAATGGTCTGCGCCTGACGGCCTGCCCGACATCTACATCGCTATGGGCCAGACCGCCGAAAATGTAGCCGAGCACAAAAGCGTGAGCCGTGAGCGTCAAGACGAGTTCGCCTGCCTTTCGCAGAACCGAGCCGAAGCTGCCTCGGATCGCGGATTTTTTGAACGAGAGATCACGCCCTATCCCCTAGCCGACGGCAGCACGGTGTCAAAAGACGACGGCATCCGAGCCGGCACCACAATTGAGGCTCTTTCCAACCTGCAGCCCGTCTTCAAACCTGAAGGCACCGTCACCGCTGGCAATGCCTGCCCGCTGAACGACGGAGCGGCGGCAGTGGTGGTGATGAGCGACACCAAGGCGGCAGAGATGGGCATCAAGCCGATAGCCCGGATAGTGGCGAGCGGAGTGTCTTCGCTCAACCCGGAGATCATGGGGCTGGGGCCGGTGGGGGCCGTGCGCCAGGCACTGGGGCGTGCCAGCATGACTATTGACGACATAGACCTCGTGGAGCTGAACGAGGCTTTCGCAGCGCAGGTGGTGCCTTCGGCTGACGACTTGGGCATCAGCTGGGAGAAGCTGAATGTGAACGGCGGGGCTATCGCCTTGGGGCATCCCTTCGGCATGACCGGCGCACGCATAATGAACACCTTGCTGAACGGCTTGGAGGATGCCGATGCCGAAGTCGGACTGGAGACGATGTGCGTGGGAGGCGGACAGGGAATGGCGATGATTGTTCAGAGGCTGAACTAGCAGTTGTATGCCGATGACTAAAATTCTCAAAGACTTTCTGACAGCAGAATTCGCCGAGGGGGTGGCCGGGCAGTATGTGGGTAAGATGCTGGCTGACGCTGGGGCGGATGTCGTCAAAGTGGAGCCAGAAGGGGGATGCGCTTTGCGTGGGTGGAGCGTGGCGAGTGTGCCCGACGTCAAGGCATCTGGCAAGTCCAGCAATGCGAAAACTGGAGTTCAACAAGATGCAGACGGCGCGTTCTTCCAATATCTGAACGCAGGCAAGCGGTCGCTGGTGGGGGCGGCAGATTCTCTCGCAGACGACTCTGCCGTTGCCCGACTGCTGGAAATCGCCAACATCGTAATTGAAGACAGCCTGCCCCAAAGCCTGCTGAGCGAATTGCAGCAGCAACGACCCGATGTCGTGGTGATTTCTTTCTCGCCCTACGGAAGGCTGAGTTCTGAAGCCGGCCAGCCAGCCACCGAATTCACTCTTCAAGCCCGTGCCGGCGGCATCGGCAAGCGGGGAAGACTGGAAAACCCGCCAGTCCAAGCAGGAGGCAGGATCGGCGAGTGGATGGCTGGAGTATGCGGCGCGGTCGGCGGGCTGGCAGCCGCGCAGAGAGCTAAAGCCACCGGGCACGGCGAGCATGTGGATGTGAGCTTGTACGAAGGTCTCGTCATTTCCACCAACATCTATGCCTTCTTGCTGGCGAGCTTGTCTGGAAACTGGGATGTGCAAATCCCCCACAGAAATCTGGAGATGCCGTCTATCGAGCCTTCTGCGGATGGCTTCGTGGGGTTCTGCACGATGGCTCAGCAGCAGTTCCAGGATTTTCTGAGGATGATCGGGGCAGAAGACTGGGTGGACGATCCTGTGATTTCCAGTCCGTTCGAGCGTTGGGCCGCCCGCGATATGTTTTTTGAGCGTGTTCACGCTTGGACGAAAGCTCGCACCACCGAAGAGATAGTCGGCATTGCCTCTTCGCTGCGCATCCCTGTGTCGCTTATCGGCAACGGGGAGATCGTGCCGACTTTTGAAGCCTTTGAAGGCAGGGACATGTTCGTGGAGAACCCGTCTGGCGGATTCATCCAGCCGAGGCGGCCGTATCTGATTCACGGCTTGGAGATGCCCGAGCTTGAGCCTGTGCCTGAGTTGGGGGAGGCAACAGTCGCCGATGTTGAGTCTTTGGCGAAGCGCAAGGCGGCAGCTTCGGATGGGGCTGATGCTGAGGCCGAGTCTGAAACCAAGCTTGATGCTGATCCTGCAACCAAGTCTGAAACCAAGCTTGACACTGAGCCGTCCGTCTCTCCCCCGCTGCCCCTAGAGGGCATAAGAATCATTGAATGCACCGGCTGGTGGGCAGGGCCGATTGCAGGGCAGACTTTGGCGCAGCTCGGGGCGGACATCATCAAGGTGGAGTCCACTCAGCGGCCAGACGGAATGCGTTTTGCCTCCGTGAAGCCTCCGACCGAAGACAAATGGTGGGAGTGGGGCATGGTCTATCACGGAGTGAACACCAACAAGCGTGCTATCACATTGAATCTCACCGATCCTGAAGGCAGAGCGGTGCTGGAGAAGCTGGTCGCCACAGCAGATGTGCTGATTGAAAACTACACGCCCCGAGTCATGGACAACTTCGGTCTCACTTGGGAGCATCTGAGCGCGGTCAATCCCGAGCTAATCATGGTGCGGATGCCCGGTTTCGGGCTTTCAGGCCCTTGGCGCGACAACACGGGTTTCGCCCAGACTATGGAGCAGATGAGCGGCATGGCTTATCTCACCGGCTATCCCGACGAACCGCCGCAGATTCCTCGTGGCCCGTGCGACCCGGTGGCTGGTCTTCATGCCAGTTTCGCCGTGCTGCTCGCGCTGGAAGAACGCCGTCAAAGCGGCAAAGGCAAGCTGGTGGAGGTGGCGATGATTGATGCCGCTTTGAATGTGGCCGCAGAAGCTTTGGTGGAGTTTTCGGCCACCGACATTTTGATGGAGCGAGTGGGCAACTCTTCCTACGGCTTGGCCCCGCAGGGCGTGTATCCCTGCTCGGAGCATGAGACTTGGGTCGGAATTTCTGCTGCGACCGACCAGCAATGGCAGGCCTTGGCACAGGCAATCGGGCAAGCTGGCTTGGCGAGCGACCCGACTCTGGCGACTTGGCAAGATAGATGGCTGCGGCGAGACGAGCTGGACGAGGCAATCTCTGCATGGTCTAAGCAGCACGCCTGCGAAGAAGCCGCCGACTTGCTGCTGGCAGCGGGAGTGCCTGCTGCAGTCGTAGAGATAGACAGGCATGTGGGGCGAGACAGCTTGCTTTGGGAGCGAGGGTTTTTCGTGGAGATAGAGCACCCCGTTGCTGGAGCGCATGGCTATCCTGCTGTGCCTTTCCGCTATGCCAGCCATACTGAGCCTTGGATCAACCGGCATCCTCCCACCGTCGGCGAGCACAACGAAGAGGTATTCGCCGAGCTTGGCTATTCTGCCGAAGACATAGAAGGTCTGCAAGAGCGAAAAGTCATCGGCGACCGGCCTTTGTTTGCGTGAGTCGACTCGCTTGAATTCCTTTGTTTGCGTGAGTCCGCCAGTCTCCTTATCTAGCTTTGCCTGGCCCCGAATTTGTTTGAGTTGCAGATAACAGAGGCAAAATAAGGCATGGCACATTTGGATCATGCCGAGCGGGAAAGTCAATGTCAGTGAAGTTCAGGTTGTTTTTCTTCGGCATGTTCCCGGCTGCCGTGCTCGGTTTAGCAGCCGTTGCTTGCACCACGCCAGTCGTCCCGGAGGCAGGGCCGCCAGCTTCCACTTCCGCACCGCCCACAACGGCACCGCCTACCACCACGACAACTCTCCCCGACGGCGAGACTCCTCCGCCGACCACAACAATTCCCAACCCTACAGGCACGACTATCCCTGCCGCCGAGGTGCCGGGCGTCACCGACACCACTATTCGGGTGGGCGTCATCGCCGATGTGGAGACCGGGGGCATCGCCGACGGGCGTTCTCGCTCGGCGTGGGGCGGAGTGGCAGCTTGGGCTGAAGCTGTCAACCTCTTCGGCGGGCTGGGCGGGCGGCAAATTGAGGTGGTCTATATAGACACCGGGCTTTTCAATCACGAAGACGCCATCGCTAGTGCGTGCCAAGGCGACATCTTCGCCATCGTGGGTTCCGATGCGCTGTTCGACCATGAAGGCTTGTCGCAGCTCGGCGGCGAAGACTGCCCCGTGCTGGATTTCCCCGCAGTCGCCCACAGCCCGCAGCGTCAAGGTCGTGCCGAGACTTTTCTTTCCAACCCCACTCCTCCCGCCGTAGCCCAAGTCGGCCCGCTTCAAACACTGGCTGAGGCTGCTCCAGACGGAGTGAATGCCGCTGCCATGATCCTGCTGGACGACCTCCCGACCTCCATCATCCGTGGCGAAAAGAAAATCGAAGCCGCCCTTTCGCAGGGATACACGACCATTCTGGAGCCGACCACACAGCTCAGCTCGCTGATTTGCGCGCCCCAAGAGATGTACGACCAGATGGCAGAGCAGGGGGTGCGCTCGCTGCTGTGGCCGACGGACGGAGTTTGGCTGGCGCAATTTCTAGCTGGCGGAGATCCTGAGAATGCGGCAGATGCTGACCTAGCTACCGAAGAAGGCGATGGCAGCGAAGAGGACGAAGGAAGCGAAGAGAACGCCGAGAGCGAAAACGAAGCTGGAACCACTGCCAGCGAAGGCGAGACCGGAACATCTGCCAGCGAAAGCGACATCGCCAGCGACGGCACCTCCGAAGAAACTGCTGAAGATGTCGCAGAAGACGGCGAAACCTCCACCGTTCCAGAAAACCAAGAGGGAAGCCAAGAAAGCGAAGAGCAGCAGCCAACCGCCGCCGAAACCTCCCCCGACAGCACTACCATCTCGGCTTTCAACTGCCCCGTGACCGATGAGCCCGAAACATCGCAAGACGATGCCGCCGATCCTCGCGAGCGTCTGAGTCTGGAATTCGCTCTCTGCGACATCACCTGCAACCGCTCGGATTTCTCCGCTGCCATCGCCGAGACGCCAACCGACACCTCCAACATTCGCCTGGCAACCCATCTGCTGCCCATAGAAGAAGCGCAACTCAACAGAGACCTAACCCAATACATCACCACGCTCTCGTTCCTGAGCCGATCCGACAGCCGCCTGCCCGCCGACCCCGACCTGCAAGGCGTAGCAGCCTGGGCGGCAGCCCGTCTCTTTGAAGAAGCAGTCAGGCGGGCAACTCAGCCAGAAGCAGACGCCCCCCTCACGACCGAAGCCGTCCTAGAGGCAGTCTCCACCATAGAAGAATGGGACGCCCACGGCATCCACCCCCCCTCCAACCCCGGCCAAAAAATCCCCACCGACTGCTTCGTCCTGCTCGCCTACCAACCCTCCCAAGAAACCGCCGCAACCACCCCCGCCAACACCTGGCAACGCCAGCACCCCGAAACCCCCGGCCAATGGGACTGCTCCCCCGACAACCTCTACACCCTAAGAATAACAGGCGGCCTCCAAGCCGAAGGCGGCTGAGAATAAGTTTGACCGCCGCAGCTAAATAGTATTAGAATAAAACCAAGGCGCTATGAGAAGCATTTTCTTGGATGCGAGAAGCATCTTCCTAGTTATCGGGCTGATAGTCGGGGGGTTTGGCGGGTGGGGAATCGCGCAACTGGGCGACTCTAATGATTCGTCCGATCAGGTCTTGGCAGCTTCTGAAGGGGAGACTGAACCCTCTGAGACATCTCCTGCGACTGAAGACACGCAGCCGGAGACAGGCGATCCGGGGGATGGGACAACCACGCCGACTTCTTCCTCAACTACGACCACAACCACAGCAGCAGGCAGTGAACCGGCGACAGAAGGGACGCCAACCTCTTCATCAACTACAACCACGACTACCACCACTTTGGCGACAGGCAGTGGCCCGACGACTACGACCACCACGACAGCAGAGCCAACGCCTACAACAACCACCACCACGGCTGCGCCAACACCAACCACCACAACGACAACCACTACTACAGCTGCTCCAACTCCCACCACAATGACAACCACCACAACGACAACCACAACCGTCGCCCCACCGCCAGCAGCCAACGAGCAGCTGTCGCTAACCACAACGACTGTCCCGGCGGCGATACAGCTGTCGGGTTGCAGTGTGCCTTGGGCAGAGGGCGTGCGCTGCGTCGTGGCTAGAGGCATAAACCATCCCCCAGGCGAATACGGAACTGAGCAGACATCAGGTGCATGGTCATGCACTATTGAGCTTCCTGAGCTGCGAGCATCGCAATCTTTCGACTACATGATCTGCCCGCCCACAGAGATCGAACCCTCGGCGACCGGCGGTGCGCCCGGAACTCAGAATTATGTCCCGCCAGAAAACCGAAGGCTATACGGGCTCAACCAAGTACAAGAGTTCGTAGACCAACTAGACGACTGCCAGATGGAAACCCGCCTAGTCGACCTGCCGATCAGCGTGCTATCGGATGGCGTCACCACACAGGTTGACAGACCCGCAATAGAACATATACTCCACTGCGTTCTAAGGCAATAAGTTTCACCCTCGGCTGGGGCGTTGCCTCTGCAGAAAGCTAGAGGCGGTTGGTCAGGGCTGTATTGCGGCTAGGGCTGTCCAGGATTGGGGGGTGGCTCCATCGGGGTGGGCGGTTTGGGGGTGCCAGTGTTCGGCGAAGCCGGAGGTGATGGCTCCCTTTTGGAGTTGTGCTGTTAGGGCTTGGGCTTCTTTGAGACGGCCTTTGGCGCGGAGGGCATGGCTTAGGAGATAGGTCAGCTGGGGCCAGGCTGCGCCTCGCCAGTAGCCGTGTCCGTCATAGGCTTCGTGGCTTTGGCTTGCGCCTGCTGGGCCGTAGGGTGCGCCGTATTTCTGGGGGTTGAACAGGTCTTCGCAGACTTTTGCCAGACGGTCTTCGCTGCGGTCGGCCAGGATGCCTAGTAAAGCTTCCAGAGTCGGGGCACTGCTGGTGCTGCTAGGAGAACCCTTCTCGCCAGCAGAATCATCTGAGATTTGACTTTCGGAGGTGGCTGCATCAATGCGCCTTGTTTGAACATCCTCAGTGCTCGCATCTGGATTTTCATGTGTGGCCGCATCAACCCAGGTGCGCAAGTCATCGTCCCAGCTGTTTTCTACAGCTTCAACCAGTCCGTCTGCTTCGGTTGCGGCTATGGCATCTGTGGCAATGGCTAGCTCGGCGATGTTGAAGGCGACCACAGCGGTGAACCAGGCAGATGCCGCTGGAAAAAGAGGATTGCTCAAGGGCGTGCCGTAGTTGTCTCGCTGGATTGACTCCAGCAGCTTGGTTTTTTCGCTCTGCCAGCTGGGGTGGCCGTAGGGAACTGGGTAGAAGCCGTCCCAGCGGAGGCTGTCGTCGGCGCCCGACTCCCACGGATGGCAGAGGACTGCCAAGCCGGACGGCTCGCCGATGCGATGCGCCAAGAAAAATCGCAAGGCGATGGCAGCCTTGTCTGCCAACTCTTCTGGCACATCCGCTCCCCTGCGAACCAGCTCGGCTATGGCGTGGCCGAACATGGGAGGCTGCGTGATGGTGGATGCGCCCGCTCTGCCCCAGAACTCTTGGGCTGCTGCTGGGTCGGCGACATAGTTAATGTGGGGCAGAAAGCCAGTCGGCTGCATGGTCGCCAAAAGCGTCTTAAGCTCCAGCAGTCCGCGATCCGCCTGCCCTAGCTCGGCCCAGATGACGGCATGAAAACACGAATCCCAAAGCCATTGCCACTCGTAGCGTTCGGGGTTGGGGCAAGTGTAGCCCCATCTCTTGTGCGGCTCAGCAGACTTCCCCTGCCTCCAGTGAGCCTCCATCACCGCCGCGGACCGCTCCCTCAGATCAGACAAGTCTCTCCGTTTCATTGATGTTCCATATTAAGCTTTTTCAGTATGCCAGAGTGCGCGATCGTATCATTTCGTCTCGGAAGCCATGACGGGGTTTCAGCCACCACCCGCAGCTGGCAGAAAATCCTGGAGAAGATTGGTTTTGACACCTTCACGGTAGCCGGCTCAGGAGAAGCCGACCATATTATTCCCGGTCTCGCAGCCCATGCCCCTGAACCGCCCAGCCACGAAGAACTGCAAGAAGTCCTTGCCAGTTCCCAGCTAACCCTAGTGGAGAACATGAACTCCATTCCGCTCAACCTGCGAGCCTCAAGGGTGCTGATGACAGTGCTTAGAAACCGACAAGCCATCATGCACCACCACGACCCGCCTTGGCAGCGAGTGCAATACGCTCACCTGATGGATTTTCCAATGCACGACCCCACTTGGCAGCACGTGGTGATCAACGACTTCACCCTGAACCAGATGAAAGAGCGAGGCATCCGCGAAGTGCGCAGGATTTACAACCCCTTTGACACCGACCCAGAGCCGGGCGACAGGCAAGGCACTCGTGCGAGGCTCGGGGTGGCGGAAGGCGAGCTTTTGGTGGCTCATCCGGTGAGGGCCATCCAGCGGAAGAACATCTTGGGTGCTATCCGTATTGCCGAAAAGCTGGGGGGCACATATTGGCTGGCGGGTCCGGCTGAGGACGGCTACGGGCCGACTTTGGATTTCATTTTGGAGTCGGCGGATTGCAGGGTGATTCACGGGCACGGGACTATAGCTGCGGAGTCTGGGGATACCGAATCGGCAGACGGCGAAGACAGGCTGAGCGTGGCAGACATTTACGCTGCCTGCGATGTGGTGGTTTATCCTTCTGTCTGGGAAGGTTTTGGCAATCCGCCTGTGGAATCCGCTATCTATCGGAAACCTGCCATAGTGAGCGACTATCCTGCCGCAGAAGAGTTGCGCGACTTGGGGTTTCAGTGGGCTTATCCTTGGGAAACTCGGGCTATTGCGGGGTTTTTGGAAGAGCCTGATTTGGCGTTGCTGGAGGAAAATTTTCAGACTGTTGAACGGCATCTTTCTATGGAGGCTGTTAAGCCGCAGATTGTACGGTTGTTGCAGGATATGGGGTGGAATGTCTAGCTGTGGGGGCTGGCGGGCAAATCCTACAAAAGATGCAACCTATCGCGAGCGGCAAAAGCTTCACGGATGGCTGTCACATCTTCGGCGGTCAGCAGCCTGTAGTTGTCGCCGTCTTTTAGCCATACTTCGTCTGCCGCTTCCCAGCGTTCGGCTCGCATTACTCGTTTTAGAATCTTCATTGTCTCGGTTTTCGGGAGGTCTTGCGCCCAGCGGATGTATTTGGGGATCCACTTGGTTCCTAGGTCGCTTTGGGCTGCTAGGAACTCGGCGAATCCATCGGGGTCGAATGCGGCACTGGGACGGTGGATTACGGCTGCCATTACATCGTCTCCTACATCGCTGTTGGGGACGGCGTAGACTGCTGCCAAATCTATGTCGTCGTGGCGCACCAAGATGCGCTCTAGGGGGGCTGCGGCGAAGTTTTCTCCGTCTACTCGGAGCCAGTCGAAGTTGCGTCCAGCGAAATACACGAAGCCTTCTGCGTCCATATAACCTAAATCGCCCGACCAGTAGATGCCTTCTCTGGTGCGCTCTTCGTCGGCTTCGGGGTTGTTCCAGTATCCTTCAAAATCGCTGACCGCCTGCAGGTGGACTATCTCGCCGATGCATTCTTCGGCATTAGCCAGGCTGCCGTCTTCGGCAAACAAAGCCGGCGGGCATTGCTTGCCTGTGTCGGCGTCGTAGATCCTGGTCTGGTCGTCGCCTTTGCCTAGCGCGCCAGAAGGCGTGTCAGCAGTGCGGGAGACGCCGAAGCCGCCTTCGGTGGAGCCGTAGCTGTCTTGGGCGGCAACGCCGAACCGCTCGGCGAAACGCTCCAGATCGTGCGGCGCGCCTTCGTTGCCGAAGACTGCCCGCAGAGGGTTATCGGCATCGTCGGGGCGTGGCGGGGTGGCCATTATGTAGGTGAGCGGCTTGCCTACATAGTTGAAATATGTAGCCCCGAACTTGCGCACATCTTCCAGCCAGCCCGAGGCCGAGAACTTGCGGCGGAACGCTCCTGTAGCTCCAGTCAAGAGGCAGGGGCTCCAGCCTGCCATCAAGGCGTTGGAGTGAAACATCGGCATGCACTGATAGCAGACATCTTCGGATGTGAGACCTTGAGTCTCGGCGATGATGCTGCCGATGCGGGCGATGCGCTGCTGCGAGCAGACGGCTGCTTTGGGCTGGCCTGTGGTGCCAGAGGTGAAAAGCAGCAGATAGGGCGCGGACGGGTCGATCTCCACATCGGGGGCGGGCTGGTTGCGATAAGGCTGAAGGGCTTGCGCCCAAGCCTGTGAATCCGCATCAAAAATGCGAATGCCTTTGACGCTCTCCGCCACCGGCTCCAGCAGTTCCAGATAGCGGCTCTCGGTGATGATCATCTGACATTCGGTGTGAGTTATATCGCGCACCAGCTCGCTGCCACGCCTTGTGGGGTTGATGCCCGCTATCACGGCCCCGCAAAGCCCTGCCGCTCCCAGCGCGACAGAAAAATGCGGGCCGTTGTCTAGCAGAACGCCCACATGGAACGGCTTGCGCTCGCCTGCTTCATCCTCTCCGCCACTGCTAAGATCCGCTCTGCCAGCCTCTTCGTCTTCCCCGCTAGCATTGCCGCCCATAGCGGATTCATCGCCCTCGGCGCTGCCAGCTCGCCTGCCGTATTCGGCCAGCAGCAAATTCGCTACAGCCGAGCATTCAGCCACATATTCGCGATAGCTCCAAACTTCGCCCTCAAACAGGATCGCCGTGGATGAATCCTCACGGCGAGCCATTACGGCGTCGCGGATAGTCGGCTGAGGGGCGGAATCTGTCAGGGGAGAACTGCGTGAGAGAGGGAAAGGGGAATTTCGCTATCTTATCCTTGAAGGCTACTGGCGGAGGCTATCACTCATGGACTTCAATAACTTGTCAATCTCGTAAGCTTCAATATCTGAATCCATAACAAAGACTATACTTGCCTTTCTGAAGCTCGTGTTGTCGCCACTCGTGTTGTCGTCCCAGAATTCTGGCTAGAATTTTTTCTCTCCTCATTTTACGCACTTTATAAGCTAGCATCTATACAAGTTGCCACTATGAAATCGCCCAACAGAATAGCTTTAGGAAAACTCGGCGGACGCGAACGAGGCTTGCCAGACTTTGCCCGCGTCCTGCGAGACGCTGGCATGGAAGTCATCTACTTGGGCGTGAGACAGACTTCTGAGAGTTTCGTCTCGGCGGTTGAGCAGGAAGACGCCGATGCTGTCGCCATTGCTTTGGATGCTGCCGATCAGCTGGCTGAGATAACCCAGATAAGGCAGGGTCTGCGGGCGGCCGGGTTGGATACTCCCGTGATTTTAGGCGGCGATGTTGATGCGGGAGCAGCCGAGGAGCTTCGCAGCGCGGGCATCGCTACTGTTATCGCCGCAGGCACATCTTCTGAAAGAGTCGCAGAGCAGGTGCGTCAGGCAGTCGGGGGCGGCGCGGCGGGAAGCAACATAGCGGAAAGCGGCGCAGGCGGTATGAATGATCTGCTGGGGCAAGCTCGCTCGGGCAGCAGCCGTGCGCTGGGCCGTCTCTTGAGCATCTTGGAAGACGGGGCTGGCGAAGAAAGTGCTGGCGAAGGCAGAGAGAGCGAACTCCTACTAGGCGGCAGCGGTGCGATGGGCGGCGAGGCAGAAAGCTCTGGAGGGGCAGAAAGCCCTGGGGGGTCGGAAAAACCTGGAGGGTCAAAAACCCACGCGATAGGCATCATCGGCGTGCCCGGTTCAGGCAAATCCACTCTGATCGGCCGTCTGACCCAAGCTGCCAGCGGGAAAATACGAGGCCCTGGCCGCCCTAAAAGATCTGATGCTCCGCCTCCCAAGATTGCCATCATCGCTGTAGATCCCTCTTCCGGGCGCAGCGGCGGGGCTGTGCTCGGCGACCGTATCCGCATGACATCTTCCATGCAGAAACCTCAAAGCAGCGTGGGCGATAACATCTTTTTCCGTTCCGTAGCGGCTCGCGGGCAAAGCGGAGGAGCCGTGGCTTGGCTGCCCGATGCCGTGAAGCTCTTCGCAGCAGCGGGTTTTGACTTGATTTTCGTGGAAGCATCTGATAGCAGCCCCGAAGCCATCGCAGACCTCGCCGACACCTTCGTGGCGGTCGTAACTGCTGGCTATGGCGATGCCGTCCAAGCCAGCAAAGCCGGAATGCTGGAGTTCGCCGACATCTTTGCCGTGAACAAGGCAGACAGCCAAGACGCTTCTTCAATCAGCCGAGATTTGGAGCGCATGTTGGATATGGGCTTTGAAAGCTCGTGGCGTCCGCCTGTGGTCCCCACTGCCGCGACTTCTCGCGAGGGCACGGCCGATCTCTGGAGCTTGATTGAAGCGCACCAGATATACGGCAACTGAAGCAAATACACTAAGCACATTCGCCGAGCAAATTCGTCTAACAGATTCGTCCAGCAAATTCACCGGGCAAACACAGCACCTGAAGCACCTATATGAGCGAATACTCTGCCCCTATTGCAGATATGGTGTTCGCTTTGCGCCATATCGCCGATGCTGAGGGGATTTGCTCGCTGGAGGACTTTGAAGATATGGATGCCGCCGACTTGGAGGCGGTGCTCGCAGAAGCAGGACGCTTCGTCTCGGAAGTCATAGCCCCCACAAACCGCACTGGCGACCAGCAGGGCAGCGTCCGCAACGAAGACGGCTCGGTTTCCACCCCATTGGGGTTCAAAGAGGCTTATCGTTCGTACCAGCAGGCAGGCTGGGGGGCCGCGCCTTTCTCGGCTGAGTGGGGCGGGGGAAATCAGCCTTGGGTGATAGGCGGCGTGGTTTCTGAGATGCTCACCTCGGCGAACATGGCATTTTCGCTGTGTCCGATGCTCACGCAGGGGGCGATTCATCTGCTGTCGGCTCACGGCGATGTGGAGCAGCAAGCCCGCTGGCTGCCGAAGCTCATCTCCGGCGAGTGGGCAGGCACGATGAACCTCACCGAACCGCAAGCCGGCTCCGATGTGGGCGCGCTCACCACCCGAGCCGAGCCGCAGCCCGACGGCACCTATCGCCTGTTCGGTCAGAAAATCTTCATCACTTGGGGCGAGCACGACCTCACCGACAACATCGTGCATCTAGTGCTGGCCCGCACGACTGGCGCCGCGCCCGGCACACGGGGCATCTCTTGCTTCATCGCGCCGAAATACTTGGTGAATCCCGACGGCAGCATAGGCGAACGCAACGACATTGCTTGCGTCTCCATAGAGCACAAGCTCGGCATCCACGCCAGTCCCACCTGCGTGCTCCAATACGGCGAGAACGGCGGAGCGGTAGCCGAGATCATCGGCGAGGAGCAGCAAGGCATGGCATATATGTTCACGATGATGAACTACGCCCGCCTAGCCGTGGGGATGGAAGGCGTGGCCATAGGCGAGAGCGCGTGGCAGCAAGCTTCAGCGTTCGCGAACGAGCGGCGACAGGGGCGGCGGATGAACAGAGACCGGGCGGATGAGACCGGAAAATCCAGTGGCGAAACAGGCGATGCTGGCGAAGACGGCGCAACTAGCTCCCCTGCCCGCCCATCAGCCCAGGCTCCGATAGCGAAGCACCCAGATGTGAAACGGATGCTGCTCACGATGAAAGCCGTGACCGAAGCGATGCGGTGCTTGACTTATTACAACGGGGCTGCTATTGATCGAGCCGTTCACTCCCCCGATCCCGAAGAAGCAGCCAAGGCACAGGAGCTTGTGGATCTGCTCACCCCTCTCTCCAAAGCCTGGTGCACCGATTGGGGCAACGAACTCGCATCGCTCAACATCCAAGTGCACGGCGGCATGGGCTATGTGGAAGAGACAGGCGCCGCCCAGCTTTATCGGGACATCCGCATTGCCGCAATCTATGAAGGTACCAACGGCATCCAAGCATTGGATTTGGTGGGCAGGAAACTGCCGATGAGAGGCGGTCAAGCAATTATGGACTTGCTAGAAAGCATCGGCGAGGTGGAAGACGACTTGACGAGCAATAGCTCAGGTGGCAGCGCAGGTGACTTGGCGGGTGATCTGTCTGTCTTGTGGCCGCCTATTGCTGATGCTCTGGATGCCACGAGGAGGGCTACTCTCTGGATGGCGGAGCATCCGAACGACGGCGCATTGGCGGGGGCTACGCCTTATCTTCGGATGCTGGCTACCTTGGTGGCTGGCTGGCTGATGGCTCGGTCGGCGGTGGCGGCTAGAGGCGAGTTGGCTGAGGTTCTGGCGGGGAACTCTGTGGCTGGGAACTCGGCGGAGTGGCTTCAAGCGAAGATATTGACTGCTGAGTTTTTCTGCACTCAGATTCTGCCTCAGGCAACAGCTTTGGAGGCTTCGGTTACTGCGGGCGACAGAGTGCTTGAGGCTGTGACTTTAGCTAAGTAAGTTTGTACTGGGGGAACCGCAGGGCAGCGGCGCATCTTTTTTATGCTCAGACACGCAAGCGAACTCGCCTAAAAAAGACACACCGCCCCCCTGCTACCCTAATGTTGTTAAACCGCAGGGCAATGGCGCATCTTTTTTATGCTCAGACACGCAAGCGAACTCGCCTAAAAAAGACGCACCATCCCCCTGCTACCCTTTGGCATCACTGGGCAGTACCAGCAGTTGGGGGGTTGGGGGTATTAGCGGCGGGAGATGCTGCTGACTGTTAGGTCTTCTAGGATGTCGGGGTGGGCGCAGATGTAGCGGCTTAGGACATAGTCTTCTGTGGCATCGGGGAAGGTTACTAGTTCGTTGCGCACATTTGGTCGGTCGCCGAAGGCGGGGTCTACTATGAAGCGATAGCGGTAATCTTGGGTGGCGTCTGGCCATACCTCATCGTCGTGGCCCGCGTGCGCCATTTCGCCTGAAGCTGAAAAGCTGGCTGGCACAGTGCCTGCTGGAACAATGCTGTCTGGCCCAGCACCGGCTGGCCCGGTGCCTGCTGAAACAATGCCGGTTGGCCCAGCACCGGCCGGTCCTGTGGCACTGAGCGATGCGGGGATGATTCTGAGACCCGGCTGCAATTCTTGTCGTCTCAGGTCGGCGCCTTCTTCGTCTGTCACGATGAACTCAAGGGCTTCGGCGGTGTGGTTGTAGACCCTGAAGCGTATTTTCTCGCCCGGCAGCGCGCTCAGCCGCTGACCGCAGACAAATGTGTTGGCATCGGAACTGGCAGGGGTAGCACCGTAGTGAATATCCACGAGCCGCTCCTGCGCCTCACCTCCCCCGCTGCCGCAAGCTGCCATAAGCCCCACGAAAAGCAATCCCAAAAGGATAGCAGGGGAACGGCGTGTCTTTTTTAGGCGAGTTTTCTTGTCTGAGCATAAAAAAGATGCGCCGTTGCCCTGCGGTTGAAGAACCGCTGCCCTGCGGTTGAACAACCCCTGTTCGGGGATTAAACCTGCATTCGGGTAGCAGGGGGACGGTGCGTCTTTTTTAGGCGAGTTCGCTTGCGTGTCTGAGCATAAAAAAGATGCGCCGTTGCCCTGCGGTTGAAGAACCGTTGCCCTGCGGATGAACCCACCCAACCGGTGCACCCGACTCGCCATCAAAGTCGGACCGACACAGGCACGGCATCGGCAGCAAACAGGCGGGCAGTGCAGCCTGCCATTGGCGGGGCGGCTTCTGTGACTATCTTGTCGGCCAGCGAGCTAAATGCATCGGCCGCTGCCCCTTGCGCTAGAGGTTCGCCGTTGTCGCCTGCGGCTGATACTGCAGCGTCCAGCGGTATCTGCGCTAGCAGCGGCACGCTGATTTCGGCAGCCAGAGCTTCGCCGCCGCCTTCGCCGAAAACATTGTGGGCTGCGCCGTCAGGGGATGTGAAGGATGTCATGTTTTCAATCACGCCTACTATTCGCAGGTAGTTCTTGCGTCCCATGGTTGCCGCTCTTGCTGCCACTTTCTGGGCTGTGACGGAAGGCGTTGTGACTATTATCATCTCCGCTCTGGGCAGCAGCTTGGCTATGCCCATCTGCACATCTCCTGTGCCGGGGGGCATGTCTACCAGCAGGTAGTCCAAATCGCCCCACAGCACATCTTCCAAGAAGTGACGCACGGCTCTGTTCAGTATTAGCCCTCGCCACATCAGAGCTGTCTCTTCTCTGTCCACCAGCAGCCCCATTGACACCACCTTCAAGACGCCGGGCGGCACCGACTTCTCCAGCGGCAGGATTTTCTTCTTGCCAGATGATTTCGCTGCCATGCCGTTTTCTTTCGCACCGCTCTCAATCACCGCCTCTGTCTCTACCTCAGGCAAGTCAGCTTCCCCTTCCTCACCAGCCATCGCAGCTTCGCCGCCTGCTTCGGTGGCAACCTCTTCGTCCACGAGTTCGCCTTCTAGCCTTCCTTCCAAGCCCAACATGCGGGGCACGGAGAATCCCCAGATGTCGGCATCCAGCACGCCTACTGAATATCCCGAAGCCGCGAGCGCGGCTGCCAGATTGACCGTCACTGTGGATTTCCCCACGCCTCCTTTGCCAGATGCTATAAGCAGCACGCGGGTGTTGATGCCTACTGCTGTGTCGGGAGGGTTCTCGGCGATGCGCTGGCGAGCTTTTGCCATCGTTGCGGCTTTTTCTTCCGAGGTGAGGACCGTCCAATCCACCTTCACATCGGTGATGCCTGCCAACTCGCCCACTCGCAGCACAGCGTCTTGCTTGATCTGCGCTCTCAGCGGGCAGCCCATAGTGGTGAGGGCGATAGTGATGGCGGCCGTGCCGTCTTCGCCGACCGACGCGCCCTTCACCATGCCGAGTTCCACGATGTCGCTGCCTAGCTCGGGGTCTATGACATTGCGCAAGATGTCATACACCTCATCGGAAGTAGGCATTGCTGCACGCTCTTGTGCCGTGCCTTGAATTTTAGTCATCGCCAATCTGCCATTCCCTAAGTCAATTGTAGAGCTTTGGGGCGACACTCGGATGTCTAGTAGATGCACCAATCCCTGCAAGCTACCCGACAGCCACTATAATGAAAACTCATACTTCTAGAAACCCGCCACAGCAAATCGGAGGAAAAATGATCACTCTCACAGACACCGCTGCCACCAAAGTCGGCGAACTCATCAAACAAGAGGGCGAAGACGACCTCTCCCTGCGCGTGGCGGTGCGACCGGGCGGCTGCTCAGGCTTCAGCTACGAGATGTTTTTCGACTCCGACATCCACCCCGACGACAAACAAGCCTCCTTCGGCGATGTCAGCGTGGTGGTCGACCCCCAGAGCGCGCAGCTGCTTGAAGGCGCCCAGATGGACTACCAAGACGGCTTGGTAGCCGCCGGCTTCTCCATAACCAACCCCAACGCCCAGCGCACCTGCGGCTGCGGCCAGTCGTTCTCTTAAGGCTTCGGCTCTCAGAGGTTTCGGGGGCTAGGGGGATGAGGGATGGTTCTATGAATCCAGATCCCGCGAAAGCTTCGCTTCTAATCCGACAGCAGTCCTTCAGGGGAAATCTGCTCCCTCAGCACGAAGCATCCATTGCAGTCTCTGTTAAACCCCACTAGAATAAGGCAGTCTTACAACCTCCGAGAAAGGATATCCAAATGAGCACACCAGCTGAGATCGTAGCAATAGCAGAATCTGAAGGCGTTGAGTTCGTCGACTACAGATTTACCGATGTCCCAGGCCTGCAGCACCACTTCAGCATGCCTGTGAGCGAGCTGAACGAAGATGTCTTTGAGGAAGGACTGGGCTTTGACGGCTCCTCCGTCAGAGGCTTCCAGACCATTGACGCTTCCGACATGCTGCTGTTCCCCGACCCGTCCACAGCCATGCTTGACCCGTTCTACGCCCGCAAGACGCTATCGCTCGTCTGCGATGTGGCCGATCCTGTTACTGGCGAGCTTTATCAGAAAGACCCTCGCAGCGTCACCAAGCGGGCCACCAACTACCTCAAGAGCACTGGCATCGCCGACAGCATCTTGGTCGGCCCTGAGCTTGAGTTCTTCATCTTCGACCAAGTGTCTTTCGCCAACACGCCCCACGCTTCCAGCTACGAGCTTTCATCGCGTGAGGGTATCTGGACGAGCGGCGAGAAGACGCTCATCGACGAAACGCCCAACTTGGGCCACAAGATACCGCACAAGATGGGCTATTTCCCGCTCTCGCCGATGGATACTTTCCAAGACCTCCGCTCTGAGATGGCGCATGTGCTCCAAGAGTGCGGCGTGCATGTGGAGATACAGCATCACGAAGTCGGCACTGCCGGCCAAGCCGAAATAGATGTGCGATTCGGCGAGATGCTGACTATGGCCGACCATGTGCAGGTCTATAAGTATGTGATAAAAAATGTGGCTGCCAATTGGGGGCATTCTGTGACATTCATGCCCAAGCCGATCTTCGGCGACAACGGGTCGGGCATGCACACCCACCAGTCGCTCTGGATGGACGGCGAGCCGCTCTTCTACGACGAAGCTGGCTATGCCGGTCTCTCCGAGACGGCCCTCTATTACATCGGCGGCCTGCTGCGCCACGCCCCGACTGTGCTGGCATTCGCTGCGCCCACCACCAACTCATACAAGCGGCTGGTTCCCGGCTATGAGGCGCCTGTGAACTTGGCTTATTCATCGCGCAACCGCTCAGCTTCCATCCGCGTGCCGCTGTATTCCAACAGCCCGAAGGCGAAGAGGCTGGAATTCCGCTGCCCCGATCCCTCGGCTAACCCGTATCTGGCTTTCTCGGCGATGCTGATGGCCGGGCTGGACGGCATCCAGAATCGCATTGAACCGGGAGAGCCTTTGGACAAGAACATCTACGAGCTGTCGCCCGAGGAGGCAGCCGGCGTGCCCACAGTGCCCGGTTCGCTTGCCGAGGCTCTGGATGCTCTGGAAACCGACCACGACTTCCTCTTGGCAGGCGGAGTCTTCACCAGCGATTTGCTGGATTCCTACATTGAAGGCAAGCGTGCTGAAGTAGACGCCGTCAACATGCACCCGCACCCGATGGAGTTCGAGCTTTATTACTCGATCTAGCTAGACAGGGGGGGCTGCTAACCGACGGTGCAGCTAACCGACACCTTGGCGAGCAAAAATAGCGTTTATAGCTTCCAGAGAAGCAGATTTAACTCCCTTGGCTTCGGTCTCCAGATCCGGCTCTGGGTCAGAAGAGCCAGCCATAGGGGAATTAGCCATGTCAGAGCTAGCCATGACCTGCGAAAGCAGCTCAAGGTTTTCGCGGTCTTCGGGGATGACTCCGATGTGCTCGGTTGAGCCGCTTATGAGGTATTGCTTAGCTGCCAGCTTGGAGCACCAAGCAAATGCATTGCTCAGGGCTTGAGCTTCAGAGCTTTCTAAGATGCCTTCTTCGGCTAGGGCGTCTATGGCTGCCAGCGTGTTGGGCTGGCGGATAGACGGAGCATCGCATCCGTAGATGAGCTGCAACAGCTGCACGGCAAAGGCTGAGTCCAGCTGCCCGCCGGGGCCGCGTTTGATGTCGGTTTTGCCTTGGGCGCGCTCATCAAAGATGCGCTGTCGCATTTGGCTGAGCTGCTCGGCGGTGTCTTTCGGGTCGCGCTCGGCATACACGAAGCCGGCGGCAGAATCCATGAATTCCGCTCCCATCTCGGCATCGCCCGCAACTACCCTTGCTTTCAACAGAGCTTGGAACTCCCAGAGGCGAGCACGATCCGCCCAATAGCGGCTGTAGGCATCAACAGTGTGCACCGACAACCCTGCCCCTTCCGGGCGCAGACGAAGATCCACTTCCCAGGCAAAGCCCTCGGCAGTGGGCTGCGAGATATCGCCCACCCAGAATTTCGCTATCCGTTCGGCGATCTGCGCAGGCGACTTTGCTGTGTTGCCTGTGCCGCCAGAGCCATTCGCCGCTTCGCCCCCTGGCGCATAGAGGATTATGGCATCCAAGTCGGAAGTGTAAAGCATCTCGCTTCCGCCGAAAGAACCCAAGCCGATGATGCACATGCGAGGCGGGGCGTCGCCTCCCATTACTTCTCGCAACGCCTCTAGAGCGGCTTCCGATGCCACCGCTGCCAGCTCGGCTATTTCACGGCCGACTTGGCTCGTGCTGGCTATCCCCAGCAGGTGACGGCTCAAAATCCTCAGCCGTTCTCTTCGCACGAACCTTCTAAGGGCGTTGCGCCGGGGGTCTTGGTCGCCGCGCACTGGGGCAATTGCCGATTCCAGATCAGCGCGAAGCTGCTCTTGCGACCTGCTCAGATCGCCTTCTGCCAGTTCTGGCACGAAGTCCGGCTCGCGGCGCAGATCCCCGGCCGCCACTTTGCTGGAGCCGAGCAGGATGCTGAGACGCTTCACAGCTTCCGGTGAATCCCGCAGGCTAGGGACGATCTCGTTCACCCGGTGAGGCCCGTCGGTTATCCAGTCGAACCTGATGAGACCTATGTCGGGGTCGGGAGTCTCGGACAGAGCCGATAAGAAGCTCGGCAGCACCTCCGACAAGGTGCGCGCCGCCGCGCTGGTGCCTGTCATTTGCTTCTCCACTATGCGCGCCCCTTGCTCAGGGTCGCTGAAGCCCAGCGTCTGAAGCTGCTCTGCGGGATTCAGCCAAGCCTCGTGCGAATGCGTCACGAACTCTTCCAGGGTGGGGCGCAGAAACAGCTTCTGCTGGATGCCGCGCACAGAAGAAAGGTAGCGGTCGTGCTGCTCTTCAAAGGCTTCCACTGCGGTTTTGCCGCTTTCGTCTCGGTGGCCGAGCACTCTCGCCAGCCAGTTGCGGCCTTCTTCGTCGGCTGGTATTTCATACACCGCCCGTTCGTCACGCAGCTGCATACGATGCTCCACCGTGCGCAGATAGCGATAGGCGATGCTCAGATGGTTGGCATCGTAAGGGTCTACGCTGCCCGCCCGCTTGAGCTGCTCCAGCGCCAGCAAAGTGTTGGGAGAGCGAACCAGCGGATCGGTGCGGCCTCTCACCAGCACCAGCAGCTGAGTGCTGAACTCTATGTCGCGGATTCCGCCGGGGCCGCGTTTGAAATCTCTGCCTTGGCTCTTGGCGACCGACTCTTCCACTTTGGTTTTGAGGTCGCGGATGTAGTGGATTTCTTTGGGATCCAATTCGGGCCGCCACACGAATTCTCTGGCCGCGTTCAGAAGCTCATTGGCTATCTCAAGGTCGCCGACCACATATCGGGCTTTCATCCAAGCCTGTCGCTCCCAGGGATGCGCCCACTTTTCAAAGTAGTTGCGATGGGCTTCGGGCGTGCGGCTGAGCGCGCCGGCGGGCCCTTCCGGGCGAAGGTCGGCATCTACGGGAAACAGCAGCCCGTTAGCTGTGGTGGCCGACATCTCCGCCATGACTTGTCTGGCGATCTTGGCAGCAGCACGGGCGGCGTCCGAGCCTGCGTCGGCAGCAGGCGCATGGACGAACACCACATCCACATCGCTGGAATAGTTGAGCTCGTTGCCGCCGAGCTTGCCCATGCCGATGATGGCCATGCGGACATCGGGATGGGATTGGCGGGCTTGCTCAAAGCAATGGATGAGACAGGCATCTGCCAGAGCCGAGACCTCACGAGTGACCGACAGCAGATCGGCTCCGCCTTCAATGTCGCGCACCATTATTCGCAGCATCTGGCTGCGCTTCCAATGGCGAATGTCGGTGTCGGGCTTGTCGGCAAGTTGTTTGCTCAGATTTTCCAGCAAGTCTTCGCTGGTGAGCTCGCGTTCCAGCGCGCCTTGCGGCCTCAGCGACTCCAGCAGCGAAGGATCGCGGCGGACGGCCTCGGTAAAAGACCGCGACCCGTCCGAAACCCCCACCACAGCCCTGCAGAAAATCCCCCCCTCGGCAATGTCTTCCCAAACCTCTGGATGATCCTCCACCAGCCGCACCAGCGCATCCTCCGCTGCTTCAGGAAAAGCCGCAGCCTCAATCACCCCCATAACCGCAGAGTTTTCTCGCACCAGCTTTTGAGTATCCATTCTTTACATATTAACCTGCCAAGATACGATGAAATAACCATGAAGACCATACGCGTCGCTCTATGTCAAATCAACACCGTGGTAGGCGACATAGCTGGCAACGCCGAGAAAATCCGCCAAGCTTTCGCAGCAGCCGAAACCGAAGGCTGCCACCTAGCGGTGTTCCCCGAGCTCGCCATCAGCGGCTACCCGCCCGAAGACCTGCTGATGAAGCGGCAGTTCATCTCAGACTGCCAAGACGCTGTGCAACAGCTGGCAGCCGCCACCGAGCACTGCCATATGATCGTGGGCTTCCCGTCGCAAAGCGAACGCCCCGAAACGCTGCCCCGGCTGGAATCCAGACTCTACAACTCAGCGGCCGTGTGCGGAGGGGGAAAAGTCATCTCCATTGCCGACAAAACCCATCTGCCCAATTACGCAGTCTTTGACGAGCACCGCTACTTCAGCGAAGGCAGCCCTGCCGAGCCGGTGCTGATCCACGGGGTCAAAGTGGGGGTCTCCATCTGCGAAGATTTGTGGATAGACGGAGGGGCGATAAACGAGATCGTCTGGATGGGAGCCGAGATAGTGATCAACATCAACGCTTCGCCGTATCACATCGGCAAGTGGGGCAGGCGGCAGCACCTTTTGGACAAACGCTGGAAGGAGTTTGAAATTCCTTTCGTATATGTGAACCAAGTGGGCGGGCAAGACGAACTGGTGTTTGACGGCCAGTCGGTGGTGTATAACAATCACGGGCAAATCATCGCTCGCTGCACTCAATTCCAGGAAGAAGTCCAGATCGTAGAGGTGGAACTGGAGGGCGACTATCTTGACTCGCCAGAGACCGAACCCTTGGCAAAGACTGAACCAAGGACAGAAAAGTTGCTGTCGTCTGGCAATGGGGCATTTCAAATACAGGCGGTTCAAGCCAGAGTCGCTCCCTTGGCCGAAGCCATGGAGGAAATCTACGAAGCCTTGAAGCTCGGAACCTCAGATTACATCACCAAGAACGGTTTCAGCGATGTGTGCGTAGGTCTGTCGGGCGGCATTGATTCCTCTCTGGTGGCAACCATTGCCGCTGACGCTCTGGGGCCGAAAAGGGTGCACGGGGTGCTGCTGCCGTCCAGATATTCGTCTGAGCATTCCATAAGCGATGCCGAAGCTCTTTGCTCCAACCTAGGCATAGACCGCTACGAGCTTTCCATAGAGCCGGCGCACCAGGCTTTTCTGGACATGCTCAAAGAAAGCTTGGAGGAAGAGGATTTAGGTCTCACCGAAGAAAATCTGCAGTCGCGCATCAGAGGCATCGTGCTCATGGCTTTCGCTAACTACAGCGGCTGGCTCAACCTCACCACAGGCAACAAGAGCGAAAGCGCAGTCGGCTATTCCACCCTCTACGGCGACACAGCTGGAGCTTTCGCCGTCATCAAAGATGTCTGGAAGCAGCAGGTCTATGCCTTGGCCGAGTGGCGCAACGAGCTAGCGAAGGCCAGAGGCGAAACTCCCCCTGTCCCGCCCGATGTGCTCACCAAAGCCCCGTCCGCCGAACTGCGCTTAGACCAAAAAGACGAAGACAGCCTCCCGCCCTATGATGTGCTAGACCCGATCCTCTTCGCCCTAGTAGAGCAAGACCTCACAGCCAAAGAGCTAAATGCTGCAGGCTACGACGCCAGCTTGGTGACCCGCATCTCAAAGCTGGTGGATATAGCCGAATACAAACGACGTCAAAATCCCCCCGGCATCCGCATAACCAGCAAAGCCTTCGGCAAAGACCGCCGTATGCCGATTACGCACAAATATCTGGGGTTGTAATTTCGCTAAATCGCCTCTAGCATTAGCACTCGTAAGATAAGAGTGCTAAAAGATTCAAATCAGTGCTAAAAGACTCATACAACGAGGAGGCAACATGAATGTCCAACCCCTAGAAGACCGCATAATAGTGCGCCCGGGCGAGTCGGAAGAGACTACCGCCAGCGGGCTCGTGATTCCCGATACTGCCAAAGAAAAGCCCCAGCAGGGCGAGGTTCTGGCTGTCGGCCCCGGCAAGCGTTCCGACCACACTGGCGATGTCATCGCTATGGATGTGGCGGTCGGCGACACCGTCGTCTTCAGCAAGTACGGCGGCACCGAGATCACCCTTGAGGGCGAAGACCTGCTGATTCTGTCTGCCCGTGATGTGCTGGCGGTGATGAAGTAGTCATGGCTAAACAACTGCAATTCAGCGACGACGCTCGCACGCAACTGGAAATCGGGGTAGACAAGCTCGCCGAAGCTGTCAAGGTCACGCTCGGCCCGAAGGGTCGCAATGTGGTGCTCGACAAGAAATTCGGCGCCCCCACCATCACCAACGACGGCGTTTCCATCGCCCGCGAAGTGGAGCTAGACGACCACTTTCAGAACATGGGCGCACAGCTCGTGAAGGAAGTCTCCACCAAAACCAACGATGTGGCAGGCGACGGCACCACCACCGCTACCGTCCTCGCCCAAGCCCTCGTGAAGGAAGGCTTGCGCAACATAACGGCGGGCGCCAACCCGATGGGCATCAAGCGAGGCTTGGAAAAAGCGGTGCAAGCTGCGGTGGATTCGCTCGCCGAGCGCGCCGTCCAGATAGACGAAAAAACCGAAATCGCCCAGGTTGCTGCTTTATCGGCAGCCGACAATGCCGTGGGCGAAATCATCTCCGAAGCCATAGACAAGGTCGGCAAAGACGGCGTCGTGACTGTGGAAGAGTCCAACACTTTCGGCATGGAGATCGATTTCGTGGAAGGCATGCAGTTCGACAAGGGCTTCCTGTCGCCGTATTTCGTGACCGACCCTGAGCGCCAAGAAGCTGTGCTGGAAAATCCTTACATCCTCTTCAACCAAGGCAAAATCTCGTCCGTGTCCGACTTGGTGCCGATGCTGGAGAAGGTGATGCAGGCTGGCCGTCCGCTGCTGATAGTGGCAGAGGATGTGGAAGGCGAAGCTCTGGCTACGCTGGTGGTCAATAAGATTCGTGGCACTTTCGTCTCCACCGCTGTGAAAGCCCCCGGCTTCGGGGAGCGGCGCAAGGCGATGCTTCAAGACATGGCTACGCTCACCGGCGGGCAAGTCGTCGCCGAGGAGGTGGGCCTCAAGCTGGAGAATGTCACATTGGACTTGCTCGGCCAAGCCCGCAAGATCGTGGTGACCAAAGACGCCACCACCATCGTGGAGGGCGCAGGCGAGAATGCCGATGTGGAAGGGCGCATCAGCCAGATACGCACCGAGATTGAAAACACCGACTCCGATTGGGATCGCGAGAAGCTCCAAGAGCGTCTTGCGAAACTCGCAGGCGGAGTGGCGGTAGTGAAAGTCGGAGCAGCCACCGAGGTGGAGCTAAAAGAGAAGAAGCACCGCATAGAAGACGCTCTCTCGGCCACCCGCGCCGCCATTGAAGAAGGCGTGGTGGCAGGAGGCGGCACGGCTCTGATTCGCTGCCAGCCTGATGTTGAGAAGGCGGCGGATTCGCTGAGCGGCGACGAAGCCACCGGTGCTCGCATGTTGCATCGCGTGCTGGACGCTCCCGCCCGTCTAATCGCCGACAACGCAGGGCATGAAGGCGCGGTCATCGTGCGCCAGATACAAGAAGCCGACGGCAACACAGGCTTCAATGCTCTGTCTGGCGAAATGGCCGACCTCACCAAAGACGGTGTCATAGACCCTGCGATGGTAACGAGGGCTGCGTTGCAAAACGCTGCTTCTATCGCCGGCCTGCTGCTAACCACCGAGTGCCTAGTGGCCGACAAGCCTGAACCCCCCACCCCAATGCCCGCCCCCGGCGGCGACATGGGCATGGGCGGCATGATGTAGGCACGGCACGATCTAGGATTAGCCCCACCAACCTGAACAACCCCGAGACCCCCCAAGGCAGCCAGCACGGTGCTGGCCGAGGGGGGACTCAACAAGCACGCTGCTTCGTGCTTGCTCTGTGCCTGCTAATCCCGCTAACCCTGCTAATCGCTGGCTGTGGCAGCAACTCCGGCACCGCAAAGGATTCTACGCTCCGAAGCACCACGAGTGCCCAGTCTCCGCCGTCAAGCGGCAATAGCTCTGAAAACAACGATGTCGGCGGCATTCCTACTGCTGATCAGCAGTCGCAAATCAACCAAAATTATGTCGTAGCAATAAGCGCAGGCGAGGAACATTCCTGTGCCATCCACCAAAACGGCAACATCTCCTGCTGGGGCAACAACTACTACGGACAACTAGGCAACAACACAGAAGAAGACAGTTTGGTGCCTGTAGCAGTTGAAGGCATATCAGATGCCGCAGCAATAGGCACAGGCTTGGAGCATACTTGCGCGCTACACCAAAACGGCAGCATCTCCTGCTGGGGCGAAAGCTCGGACGGACAACTAGGCAACGACACAGAAGAACCCAGCTCGGTGCCCGTAGCGGTTATAGGCGTATCAGATGCCAAGGCAATGGCCACAGGCTTGGAGCATTCTTGCGCGCTACGACAAAACGGCAGCATCTCCTGTTGGGGCGCGAACTGGGACGGCCAGCTAGGCAACAACACAGAAGAACCCAGTTCAGTGCCTGTAGCGGTTATAGGCATATCAGATGCCAAAGCAATAAGCACAGGCGGAGGTCATTCCTGCGCGCTTCACCAAAATGGCAACATCTCCTGCTGGGGCCGCAACGACTACGGACAACTAGGCAACAACACAGGAGGAACAGAATACGACCGCAATTCGACACCTGTAGCAGTTGAAGGCATAGAAGACGCCACAGCAATAAGCACAGGCGGAGGCCATTCCTGCGCCATCCACCAAAACGGCACCATCTCCTGCTGGGGCAACAACTACTACGGACAACTAGGCAACGGCACAGGTGCAATTGGAGATAAAAGCTTGGTACCAGTAAGGGTTAATGGAGTGTCAGATGCCGTAGCAATAAGCGCAGGCGGAGTTCATTCTTGCGCGCTACACCAAAACGGAAACATCTCCTGCTGGGGCCGCAACGACTACGGACAACTAGGCAACAACACAGGAGGAAAAGAATACGACCGCAGTTCGGCACCAGTAGCAGTTGAAGGCATATCAGACGCCACAGCAATAAGCACAGGCGGAGGCCATTCCTGCGCCATCCACCAAAACGGCAACATCTCCTGCTGGGGCAACAACCACTTCGGACAACTAGGCAACGGCACAGGAAGCGGAATCGGAGACGATCACAACCCGCTACCCGCCAGAGTTGCAGGCATCTAATTTGCTAGAATCTAGCTATGAGCAGCGAAGTCGCAGACAGTGAAGTCGAAGACAGTGCCGACGCTGAAGATGCCCTGCCGAGCCATCTGCAAGAGTTGCTGGAGCAGGGCCACGAACTCGTGAATGAGGAAGAAGCCCTGAAGCTAGCCAAAGAAATGGGTCGCAGATACTGGCGCGTCTTTGACATGCTGGCAAAAGAATCCCGCGAAGAGCCCGACTCGTAGAGATCACGCAGGAATGAAGACCCCCATAATCACCGCAGCCAGCTTCAAAAAATGCGCTCGGCAGATCATTGAAGAGGCAAACGCGTCCGCATCCAACAGCGGTCAAAAAGAAATCTCAGATTTCTTTGGTTTCGCAGATGAATCAGTCATTGACTCGCTCTATTCCAAAGCAAGCAAATGGCTCTATGCCAGTTATGGCGAAGACGAATCCTTTGAGCGCAAGATTGCCTACATTGCGGTGACAATAATTTTGGACCACTCACTAGTAGACGGCAACAAAAGAGCCGGCGTCTTCGCGATGCTGATACTGCTATGCTGCGCAGGGAAGCCTTTGGGTTTCTCAGATGAAGGCTTGACCACATTCCAACTCTTCGATCTCGCCTACAAAATCGCAGCAGACGGCAACGACAAAAGAGACGACAACATAGCCAAACTCACAAACATCATCCAAGACCTCATCTAGCAAGGTGATCAGTGCAGAAACTGCCTTTTGGGTCCGTCTAGGCATTTTTTACCCTTATTTATCGAAAATTCGCCTATAAGGATAAAAAAGATAAATTTCAGAGCGTTCCGCACTTCTAGTAGCAGTATCAACTAGGAAAGACAGACATCTTTGTGCTGAAGCGGATGCCAGAGAGGTGCTCAGCTGTTTTCGCGGTAGCTTTCATATATCGTCTCTAGCAATTTGAATAGCCCCGAGGCCACCCCTGCCAGCCAACGCAGTGCTGACCGAGGGGGGCCTCAGGTCATTCCTCGTCCGGATGATTTTGAGTTGGGCGGGTTGCCGCCTTGGGGGGAAATCCCTGAGTCTGAGCGTCATGCCAGCTTGGAACGGCTGCGGGCGGTTTTGGAGACAAGCGATGCCAGCAGCCCAGCATCGGGAAGCGCAAAAGCCAACAGGCTTGCTGGAGATGCTTCAACACCAGATGGCGCAGCAGCCGATGAGCTAGCGGCAGATGGCACAGCAGCCGATCCCAGCCGAGACCCAACTGCCCCGTCTATCCCCGAAGAACTCACCCAAGGCAGTTGGCGAAAATCGGCTGTGCTGGTGCCGCTTTATGAAGACAAAGGCGAACTTCATGTGATCTTGACGAGACGAGCGGCTCATCTGCGCTCGCACAGCCTAGAAGTAAGCTTCCCCGGAGGCGGCCAAGAGGAAGCCGATGCCAGCCTCTGGGAAACCGCCCTGCGAGAAGCCCGTGAAGAAATCTCGCTGAACACCGAGCTTGTTAAGTGCATAGGCCAGCTCCCCACCTTCCGCACCGTAGGCAGCAAATCGCTAGTGCACCCTTTCGTAAGCGTCATCCGAGGCGGCCGCCCAGAAGGTCTGATCCCCGACCCTTCCGAGGTAGAGCACATCCTCTATGTCTCGATGTCAGAGCTGTTGCAAGATGATGTCTTCCACGAAGAACACTGGCACATCCCCGCCATCGGCCATGTAGCTGTCAATTTCTTCGAACTATACGGCGACACCGTCTGGGGCGCAACAGCCGCCATGCTCCGCCAACTCCTAGCCCTAGCCACCGGCGCAGAAACCCTAATCCGCTCCAACCACTTCTGGGAGCAAGACCGCTGAGGCTCGCTTTTATGCTTAAAGAGCACTGTGCGACTATACTTAAGAGCATTATGCAACCGCACCCCCCCCCCGCAGCTTTTTGCTTGCTCTGTGCCTGCTAATCCCGCTCGCCCTGCTAGCCGCTAGCTGCGGCAGCAATTCAGACAGCACCGCCCCTGAAGATCCCGATCCTCAAAATCCTGTCACCACCCAGGTAGCGGGTGAAGACAGTTCGGATACCACAACCACAGAGGTCTCTACTCCCCGAAGCACCACGAGTGCCCAGTCTGAACCGCCAAGCGGCAACACCGCTGAAAATAACAATGCTAGTGCTCAGCCTGCCGCCAACCAGCAGTCGCAAGTCAACCAAAGTGAGGCCACAGCGGCAAGCGCAGGCTTTAGACATACTTGCGCGCTCCACCAAACAGGCAGCATCTCCTGCTGGGGCAACAACTGGTATGGACAGCTAGGCGATGGCACAGGCGGCAGCGAAGGAGATATGAGTTCGGTGCCAGTGAAAGTTAAAGACATAGACGACGCCACAGCAATAAGCGCAGGCGGAGATCATTCCTGCGCGCTCCACCAAACAGGCACCATATCCTGCTGGGGCAGCAACTGGAGCGGACCACTAGGCGACGGCACAAGAGACGACAGTTCGGTGCCAGTGAAAGTTAAAGACATAGACGATGCCACAGCGGTAAGCACAGGCCAAAATCATTCTTGCGCGCTCCACCAAAACGGCACCATATCCTGCTGGGGCGGCTGGGGCGGCGTGGGTTTGGCACCAGTGGAGATTGACGGCATATCAGATGCCACAGCAATAAGCGCAGGCCATTATGATTCTTGCGCGCTCCACCAAACAGGCATCATCTCTTGCTGGGGCAGAGAAGCCGGATCGAAGCCAGAGCAAATTGATGGCATATCAGACGCAACGGCAGTAGACGCGGGTAGCGGGGGTACCGCGGGCGGAAATTCCTGCGCCCTGCACCAAACCGGCAGCGTCTCCTGCTGGGGCCCAGGAGCTAGATCGGTGCCAGAGGAGATTGACGGCATATCAGATGCCACAGCAATAAGCACAGGAGGCTGGGGTCATTCTTGCGCGCTCCACACTGACGGCAACATCTCCTGCTGGGGCAACAACCAAGACGGCCAACTAGGCAGCAACGCAGTTGAATTTGAGAGTTCAGTGCCTGTAGGGGTTATGGGCATATCAGATGCCACAGCAATAAGCACAGGCTGGGATCATTCTTGTGCGCTTCACCAAACCGGCAACATATCCTGCTGGGGCCGCAACGAGGATGGAAAGTTGGGTGACGGCACAAATAATTATTCGGAGCCAGTTAAAGTTCAAGGCATAGACGACGCCACAGCAATAAGCGCAGGAGACTTCTCCTACAGCCATTCTTGCGCGCTCCACAACGACGGCAACATATCCTGCTGGGGCGGAAACCTGTACGGTCAACTAGGCAACGGCACAGGCGGAACACTTCATGATGATAGTCCAGTGCCAGTGAAAGTTACGGGCATAGACGACGCCATAGCAGTAAGCGCAGGAGGCGGCAGTAATTCTTGCGCGCTCCACCAAACTGGATCCATCTCCTGCTGGGGTCGCAACGACTTCGGCCAACTAGGCAACGACACAGGCGGCAATGAGGGAGATATGAGTTTGGTGCCAGTTAAAGTTCAAGGCATAGACGACGCCACAGCAATAAGCACAAGTTGGACTCAGTCTTGTGCACTACACCAAAACGGCACCATATCCTGCTGGGGCAACAACTGGTATGGACAGCTAGGCGATGGCACAGGCGGCAGCGAAGGAGATATGAGTTTGGTACCAGTGAAAGTTACGGGCATAGACGACGCCACAGCAATAAGCACAAACTGGAGTCACTCTTGTGCGCTGCACCAAACTGGCGGAATCTCCTGCTGGGGCAACAGCAGCGACGGCAAGCTAGGCAACGGACAAAGCGGCGACTTAACAGATTTCAGTTCGGTGCCGGTGAAAGTTGCAAGCATAGACGATGCCATAGCAGTAAGCGCAGGCAGTGAGTATTCTTGCGCGCTCAACAACGACGGCACCATCTCCTGCTGGGGCGCCAACTACTTCGGACAGCTAGGCGATGGCACAGAAGAACCCAGTTCGGTGCCAGTAGCGGTTGAAGGCATATCAGACGCCACAGCAATAAGCACAGGCTGGGATCATTCTTGTGCGCTGCACCAAACTGGCGGAATCTCCTGCTGGGGCAACAGCAGCGGCGGCAAGCTAGGCAACGGACAAAGCGGCTACTTAACAGATCTCAGTTCGGAGCCGGTGAAAGTTGTAAGCATAGACGATGCTGTAGCAATAAGCGCAGGTTGGACTCATTCCTGCGCGCTACGCCAAAACAGCACCATCTACTGCTGGGGCGACAATAGTTCTGGCCAGCTAGGCGACGGCACAGCTGTCGGCTCTTTTTTGCCCCGATTTGTCGTGGGCTTCGGCGGCTGAACACTGCGAAGAGAGTCTGCTCGCCGAGCCATTTGGAAGAGTTGCGGTCGCAGGGCTGTGAGCTTGTGAATAATGCTTGTCACACCCTTGTGCTAAGGTGATGCTTGGGGTGCTCGGCTTTATAGCCCTCGGACTTACAGCATTTGGAGACTGACAGCAGTTTCTCGGCTGGGCGCAGATTTTGTTTCGCTGTTGCGACAGGTCTGTTGCTCTGATTTGCCGGTCTTCTCTTCGGCTGGAGTTAGTCTGTCGCGGAGTTTGAACTTCGCTTGTTTCGCAGGGTAAAGCCCTGCCTGCGCGATAAGGCTTATCGTCTACCAGTCAGGCTGCTGCTTTGTCGTCTCGCGGATATAGTTCCGCCTGTCCGAATATCAATAACGCCACAGCGCACGAACCGTTATGGCTAGGGAGTGCCGATGACATACACAGAAGGGCGATTAGCCAAAATCGCCGAGCACATCTACACGCTCCGCAGGATGACGCAAGCCGGCGGAGGCTCTCAAATCAACCCTAAGATTCTGCTCGGCAATGCCCAGCAGACATCTCAGCACTGGTTTGAAGCAGAGCGCGAAGCACTGCTGCGGGCATTCCGCAACATCGGACACGAAGTTGCTGCATTGCCCGACAGCTTCCGCGACAACCATCCTGAAGTACCATGGAGCACAATGGCGGCATGGGCAGATGATGCCCAGTTCCCCGACTCCAGCTTCAGTCTGTCTCTCTTCCAGCAATGGCTTCAAATTGCCATTACATCCGAAGCAGCAATACTCCGCCACACAGGAGCCGAAACCGAAATCCAGCAGGTTGTCATCGCGCAGAGCCTCAGAAGAACAGATGCACTGACCGAGCAATGGCGCAATTCCCTAGCCACCCCTCATATTTTCCTATGGGTAACAGTCGTCATCTTGGGAGCATGGTTCTCAGCACTCAGCTTGCTCGGAACCGCGCCGAGCATCACCGAAGGATCTCTGCTGGGAACCATGACGCTCTCGTGCGTCACAATGGTGCTGGCCGCTAGGCCAACAAAACCCTCTTTGCGGCAGCTGTTCCCGACAGGTTCTGACGGAATTCACACATTTTCAGAGCTATACGATCAGTCTCTTGAATTCTACAGCTACAACACTTTCAGGCTTGAATGGGAAATCAAGAGAAACTCGATCAAGTGGAAAAGACGAGAAAGACAATGGGCATTGGCGACGACATGCTTTCTTGTTGCAGCCATTTGTGCTAGAATTTTCCCAATACCTTAAAGGAGCACGAGACAATGTTCAGAAGAAAGAAGCACGAAGAAGACCCTCCTCCACCGCTTCCTGCCTCAGCCAGACCAGCCAATCTTCAACGGCTTGAATGGGGGAACACATATATGGAAGAGATCGTCTTTCCTTCTGGGGAGCGGCTTTTGCCGTCAGGCGAAATCGTCCCGCCCCCCGACAATCACAAGGCCGAAGACAGCCAAATTGACACTTCAGCAAAAGAAGCCGTGCAAGCTCACAACTAAGATTTGGCTAGCAGCATCGCCTGCTGGCTTGGCTCGTTGCGGCTGCTCGACCTGAATGCTGTGACCGCTTCGCTCTGGCTGAGACAGGGGGCAATCGGCCAGAGACGCTCAGATACCACAGCAAGAGACCGGGGGGCAAATGTAAGATAGCGGAAGGATGGAACATCAGTCGCTTTATCGGAGGTATCGGCCTTCTTGTTTTGGCGAGCTGATCGGGCAGCCTCATGTGGTGGCTGCTTTGTGCAACTCGGTGCGCGACGACAGGGTGGGGCACGCCTATCTCTTCAGCGGGCCTCGGGGCACGGGCAAGACTTCCACAGCCCGCATCCTCGCCAAGGCCATCAACTGCGAAAATCCCTCAGACGGCGAGCCGTGCGGGGAATGCGAATCGTGCTTGGCGTTCGCGGCCGGCACTTCCTACGACCTTCACGAACTGGACGCCGCCTCCAACAACAAGGTGGAGGACATCCGCGATTTGATCTCCAAGGTGTCTTTCGGCACGCCAGGCCGCCGCAAGGTGTATGTGCTGGACGAAGTGCACATGCTCACCACCGGTGCCGAGAATGCTCTGCTGAAAACCTTGGAAGAGCCGCCGGCCCATGTCTGCTTCGTGATGTGCACGACAGAGCCGCACAAGGTGGCCGCCACTGTGCGCAGCCGAGCGCAGCATCTGCTTTTTGAACTTGTGACGGCCGAGGAGCTGGCTGAGCATGTCCGCTGGGTCGCCGAAGACGCCGAGCTGAGCCTCTCGGAAGACGACCTAGACTACGCCGTGCGTGCTGGGAACGGGTCGGTGCGCGATACCCTTTCGGCTTTGGATCAGGTGGTTTCCGCCGAGGGCAAGCCTGACGATGACGACCTGATTGAAGAGTTCGTAGCCGCCCTAGCCGCACACGACACAGGCAAAATGCTGGCCGCTGCCGATGGCGCCATACGATCTGGCAAAGAGCCTCGCGTGATCGGAGAAGAGATCGTGGGGGCGTTGCGCTCGGCGTTTCTGTGCTCGGTGGGCGCCGACCTTTCGCACCTGCTGCCCCAAGAGCAAGCGCAAGCCCAAGCAAGAGCCGCCCAGCTGCCGACAGCCGCCATAACCAAGACATTTGAGGAGCTGGGCCAAGCCCTGGTGCACATGCGTCAATCCCCCGACCCTCGTATAGACCTTGAGCTGGCGTTCTTTCGCATAGGCGGAGGGACTGGAGAGTCGCCCACAGGTGGTAAAGCATCAGGCGGAGCAAGCGGACAAGCAAGAGACAGGCGTCAAGACAGAGACACTGCAAAACCGGAAATTCCTCTGCAGAACAGGCCTGTTGAAGATTCAGAGCAAGAAGTGCAGAAGCCGCAGGTTCACGCTGCGAGAAAAGACTCTGGTAGCAAGCCCCGAGAAAACGAAAATCAGGGAATGCCTGAAAGTGCTAGTGAAGACTTTGGCAGCAGAGAGTTGGACAAGAGCCCATCAGCAGAGCACCGGCCATCTTCGGAACACCCGCCTCCGCCTATGCCTCGCGATCCCAACCGCGCCGAGAGAGCCAGAGCAGAAATTCGCGAACAATTGCGAAGTGCTGCGCCAAACTCTCGAACAAATCGCGGTGGCAGTGCTCAGACAACCTCGGAAGCTGAAGGCAATGCTGATAGAGCATACAAGGACACATCTGCAGCTAGCCCTCCCGGAACTGGTGCCCCAACTTTAGGTGCCATTCGCCGGAGGCGAGCAGCCGAGCAATCTAAGGCTGCACCTCAGTCGGGCCAGCAAGCAACGCAGGCAGAAACTACTGACTCCCACGAAGAAACCTACTCCCGCGAACCACAGGAAGAACCAGAATCTCGCCCGGCCATGCAAACTGCCTATCCTGAATCGCGCACCACCCATGCTGAGTCGCAAGCCGCACATCCTGAATCGCAAGCCGAACAGCCTGAGCCGCCTCAAGCCCAGGCTTCTACTTCTCCTGCTTCCCAGCCGCACAGCAGCACTTCCAATAGCAATTCTCGAAAAAGCACGGCTGAAGCTGTGGGGATAAGCGAGGAGACTATGGCACTGGTGGAAGAATATTTTCCCGATGCGAAGGCTGTTGAGCTTCCAGAATCCGTGAGGCAGATGACACCGCAAACCCCCAAGCAGACTGCTTCTCAACAATCCTCTGCCTCGGCAGACAGCCCCCAACCGAGCAGCACCGAGAGCACGGCTGAGAGCACCGAAAGCATCCCTGCCGGCCCGCTGCCCTCCCGCGACGAAGTGACTGTGGCATGGGGGAACGAAATTTTCAATGCGCTGTCGCCCCCAGCTAAACGCAGATTTTCTATAGCACGGTTTCTGGAATCCCAAGACAATGCCGTGCGCTTGGCCATGCCTGCTGCAGCCGTCGCCTCCGTCACCGCCGAGCAGCACCAAGAGATTGAAGCGAAACTGGCAGAGCACTTCGGCTATCGGGTAGCCGTGCTGCTGGCAGAAGACGATCGCAGCACCCCTGCGCCGCCCGACCCCGAAGCCCTGATTTCCAAAGATGCCTCCATCGTTTCGCCCGACATTCCTGCCGACAAAATTTTCACCAGCGGAGCCGAGGCAGCCGAGGCAACCGAAGCCGCTGAAGAAACTGCCACTCCCAGCACCACCAGCAGAACAACCGACAGAACCGAATCTGCCAATGGCACTGGTACAGCCGATGAAACCGACTCTGCCGAAGACAAGCTCCTCAAAGCCATCAGCCACGATGCCGCCATGGTTATAGAGGCCGAGGCGCTTGAAGCCCCGCAAGAAGTCGTTCCCAACATTCCTCAAGATTCCCTGTTCGTATAGCTGCTGCGCTATTCCGCCAAGACTCAGCAACCAGCCCTATGAACATCTACACGCCGCCTGTGCAGGAACTGATAGATCAGTTCAGCCGTCTGCCAGGCATCGGAGCTAAGTCGGCGCAGCGCATCGCTTTCTACATCCTGCAGGCCGCGCCCGAAGAAGCCGAGCGGCTCACCTCCGCCATCCAGACGGCCAAGCAGGAAGTCAAGTTCTGCGCCAGATGCTGCAACTTCAGCGCAGACGACATCTGCGAGCTCTGCCACGACCACAGCCGAGACGCATCCATCATCTGCGTGGTAGAAGAATCCCGCGACATAGCAGTGGTGGAGCGCAGCGGCGAATTCAAAGGTCTCTACCATGTGCTTCACGGGGCGATGAACCCCATTGAAGGCATCGGCCCCGACCAGCTCAAAGTCAAAGAGCTGCTGGATCGGCTCGGCGGCGGGCAGGTCAAGGAAGTCATAGTCGCCACCAGCCCCAACATTGAAGGCGAAGCCACCGCCCTGTATCTGGCCCGCCTGCTCAACCCGCTCGGCATCATCGTCACCCGCCCCGCCAGCGGAATGCCCGTAGGCGGCGATTTGGAGTTCGTGGATGAGCTGACTCTCGGCCGCGCCCTCACCGCCCGCCAAAGATTGACAGACGGCACGACTGACGCCGACATCCCTCCTGCTGGTTTTTGAGTTGCTCTGATTTTCATTTGCCCGCCAACACTCTCTGCATGTTCCCCGCCGTCTCAATCAGTGCCGGCTCAGTGCTTGCCGACATCCATGCTTATCACACCCTCCTGCTAATCTCTATGAAGAAAGAAGCAAGCAAGCCCAGCAAACAGCCACCGCAAAGGAGCCGACATGTCCGACATCACGCCATTCACAATCAACATCGCCGACGAAGTGCTGGATGACCTTCGCTCCCGCCTCCGACACACCCGCTGGCCAGACGAGGTAGCAGACGCAGGCTGGGATCTGGGAATGCCCTTGAGCTACCTCAAAGAAGTCTGCGCCTATTGGGCAGACGAATACGACTGGCGGGCGCAGGAAGCGCACCTCAACAGCTTCCCCCAATACCGCACCGAGATTGACGACCTGGGCATCCATTTCATCCACGCCCCTTCCCCGCACGCCGAAGCCGTCCCGCTGCTCATCACCCACGGCTGGCCCGGCTCGGTGGTGGAATTCCACAAGGTGATCGAGCCGCTCCGCGACCCTGTGGCACACGGCGGAGATGCATCCGACGCCTTCCATGTGATCTGCCCCTCCCTACCTGGCTACGCCTTCTCGGATCGCCCGCCTGTGCTCGGCTACGGCGCAGACCGCACAGCTCGCATGTGGATGCAGCTCATGGAACGCCTCGGCTATGACCGCTACATCGCCCAAGGCGGCGACTGGGGGGCGATGGTCACCACCCGAATAGGCGAGTTCGACCCCGAACATGTGATGGGCATCCACCTGAACATGCCGATTGCCGCCCCCGACCCAGAAACGATGGACAACCTAACCGAAGCCGAGCAAGCCTCCCTGCAGTCGCTGGCCGATTACGACCGCTGGGACTCCGGCTATTCCAAGCAGCAATCCTCCCGCCCCCAAACCCTCGCCTACGGCTTGACCGACTCCCCCGCCGGCCAAGCCGCCTGGATCATAGAGAAGTTCTGGCGTTGGACAGACTGCAACGGCCACCCCGAAAATGTGCTCACCCGCGACGAACTGCTGAACAATGTAATGTTCTACTGGTGCACCGCCACAGCAGGATCATCGGCCCGCATGTACTACGAAAGCTTCCACGGCGAAGCCGGCAACATGGCCGAAGTAACCGTGCCAATGGGCGGCTGCATCTACCCCAAAGAAATCATCCGCGTCTCCCAGCGATGGGCCGAAAAGCGATACACCAACATAATCCACTGGACAAATCAAGAAATCGGCGGCCACTTCGCAGCCTTTGAACAACCCGACCTCTTCATAGAAGATGTAAGAAAGTTCGCAAAATTAGTACGCAACTAGCCACGCCGTTGCCCCGCGCTTCAACCCAGAAATCGCGCAGCCATGCCAGAAATCAGGTAGCAGGGGGACGGCGTGTCTTTTTAGGCGAGTTCGCTTGCGTGTCTGAGCATAAAAAGATGCGCCGTTGCCCTGCGGTTCTTCCCTGCGGTTCTATCATCTCCTGAGTGCAATAAACTCAGCAATCTGCACAGCATTCAGAGCAGCACCTTTGCGAAGATTATCGCCAGACAGAAAAAACACCAAGCTGTTCTCACCAGACTGACGAATCCGCCCCACAAGAGTCTCGTCTGCCCCTGTTGCAGCTATAGGCGTAGGCTGTTCGCAGACTTTGACACCTGGCGAGTCCGCCAGCTTCTCGGCTGCTGCTTCAGGGCTAACGGAGCGAGCAAAAGATGCGTTGATCGTCATGCTGTGGCCTGTGAACACCGGCACCCGCACGCAAGTCGGGACGACTTCCAACTCCGGCAGCTCCAAGATTTTACGACTCTCGTTGCGGAACTTCTGCTCTTCGTCAGTCTCGCCAGAGGCGTCATCTGCGAACGAACCGCACATCGGCAGCACATTGAACGCCACATTGTCAGCGAAGACTTCGGCAGGCGGCAAGCTCACCGCACTGTTGTCAAAAGCCAAGCCTGCAGCCCCCTCCACTCCAGCCTTCAGATGCTCGTCTAGCTCGGCCACCCCCGCCAAGCCTGCGCCTGAGCAAGCCTGATAGGTGCTCACCGAGAAACTCTGCAGCCCCGCCAAGTCGTGGAGCGGTTTTAGCGCCATCATCGCCACCATCGTGGTGCAGTTGGGATTGGCGATTATGCAGCCTGAGCCGCTGCTTTCGGCTGAGATAGCGTGATCATTCACATCTGCCACAACCAGCGGCACTTTCGGGTCCATCCGCCAAGCTGAGGAATTGTCTATCACGACAGCCCCAGACTCGGCTATTTGGGGAGCAAAAGCTAGCGAAGCAGTCTTGCCTGCCGACAAGAGGGCTATGTCTATCCCAGAGAAATCGGCGGTCGCCAAGTCTTCCACTGGGATGCTATGGGGCGGGATGCCTTCAGAGGCATTACTTCGCCCGTTCCATGACATTTCTCTGCCAGCAGAGCGTGAGGAGGCAAAAAGACGAAGGCTGGTCACTGGGAAGTCGCGCTCTGCCAAGACATCCAGCATCACTCCGCCGACCTGCCCGGTGGCCCCGACCACTGCTACATGCATAGATTTAAGGGTATCAATTGCTATATCAAACTCAAGTAATAGTGATACAAGGGCTGTCCGCCGTCATGGGTTTCTGCCTCTATGTGAGGGTGGTTTTCCGCCAGCCATAACAGCAGCTTTTCTGTCGTCTCGGCATCGGCTGGTTCTCCAGCAAACAGGGTCAGCAGCTCGTGTTGAGGGGAGATAATCTCGTCAAGCAATTCGCAGGCTGCATCGGCTGGGGTGGCTGCAGCGGAGACTATCTTGCCGCCCGATATGGCGATAAAGTCGCCTTCGCTTATTTCCCTGCCTTCCACCTTGGTATTGCGCACGGCTTGGGTGACCTCCCCCACTGCCAACTCGGAGGTTTCTGCTTGCATGGCTGCCAAGTTTTCGCTGGCAACGGCTTGCGGGTCGTAGGCAGACAGGGCGGCGATGCCTTCGGGAATGCTGGTGGTTTCCAATACGAGCACTTTCTTGGCGGACTCTGCCCCGTCGCTCATGGCGGCTTCTGCTGATTGGTGAGCTACGGGAATGATGTTTTTGTTGTTGGGAAGCAGCACGACTTCATCGGCGGAGACTGCCTCTATAGCCTGCAGCAAAAGCTCGGTGGAAGGATTCATAGACTGCCCTCCCGACACCACCCCATGCACCCCTAGCATTCCCATCAGATTTCGGATGCCTTCTCCTGCGCCAACGGAGATGACGGCACAGACGGCATCTTGGACGCAGTCGGGGTTCAGCCAGATGGGATCGGCTGTATCGGCTGCGGATGTCTCGGCTGCGGATGTCTCGGCAATCTTGCTGCCGTCCTTGCCGTCTCCGACAAGTTCGCCGAGCATGTCCGATTCAATGTGTTCAACTTGTTCAAACAAATCCGTGATGCGTATCTGACGGGGACGGCCGACTTCTATGCCTGCTTCAATGGCTGCGCCGATGTCGTTGGTGTGTATGTGGCAGTTCCAGAGGCCGTCTCCGCCTACCACCACTATGGAGTCGCCGATGCCGCCCCAGGCTTTTCTGAAAGCCGTAATGTCATCGTCTGGCGTCTCCAAGAAATACATCACTTCGTATCGCTGCTCTCCCGCATCAACAGTTCCCGCCCCTGCATGGCCTGTAGCCGCCGCGCCTGCATGGCCTGCCGCCGCGCCTTCTGCCGCTCCGCCGACAGGCACACCCTCTGCTCCCTCAACCCCCACTACTCCCGGCAGCTCCTCTGGCGGTTCGGGCAGCTCGCGTCCATCCACCACCCACAGCACCGCGTCCCAAAGCAGCACCAAGCCTGCCCCGCCCGCATCCACCACGCCTGCTTCGGCTAAAACTTCCAGCAGCTCTGGGGTTCTCTCCAAGCTCTCTTGGCCGGCAGTCTTGCACCGGTCGGCCATGTCTGCCAAATCCGAGCCTTCCGCCTCGCAGACACTGGCTTGTTCGGCTATGTCTTTGAGCACCGTCAGGATTGTCCCCTCTTTCGGTTCCAGCACAGCCTCGTATGCCGACTGCTTGGCGGTTTCCAGCCCGGCAGCCAGCGACTGAGGAGTGCACTCGCCGGCTTCAGCAATAGCCTCGCTCAACCCACGCAAAATCTGGCAAAGGATCACCCCAGAGTTCCCCCTGGCACCCATCAAAGAGCCGTGGCTGATGGCTTTGCAAACCGAGGCTATGTCGCTGTCGCTTGCTTCAATCTCCTTCACCACCGCAGCAGCGGTCATCGCCATATTGGTGCCCGTGTCGCCATCGGGAACAGGAAACACATTCAGGCTGTCAATGGCTTGTCGGTGCGCTGCCAGCACCTCGCTGTAAGAAGCCATAATCGCAGCCAGCTCTTTAGCCCCGATTATTTTTTCAGCACTCGCAGCACCAGCAGAACCCGCAGAGAGTCCATCAGCAGAGCCAGTCATGATTTTGAGCGTAGTTGGCAAATGGTCGCCCTTGCGGTTGAAACTTGTATGATGCATATATGCAGGGCGTGGTCAAATCGTATGACCCGACGACAGGCGACGGCGTCATAGTCTGCGATGCCGACCTCAGAGAGTACGAACTCGCGTCCGACGCATTGGAAGGATCGCTCTTTCGCATGTTGCGGCAAGGGCAGCGCATCGTCTTCAGCGTGGATGAGCACAGCTTCGCCACACAGCTGCGACTAGGCAGCGAAGTCGATATGGGCACGCCAGATTTTCTCCGGTAGCCACCGAAAGCAAATTCCCGTATCTTCCCTCTCTCGGAGGTTTCAATGTCTTCCCCCAATCCCATATCAGACGATCCCGACCCTCATACTGGCACCTCTGCTGGTACCTCGCAGGCTGTTGCGCCCACCCAGCACAGCGGCCTCATAGCCTGGGTGGAGCAATGGCGCGACATTCTCAAGCCTGCGAGCATACGCTGGTGCGACGGCAGCGAAGAGGAATCCCGTCAGCTTTGCGATGAGATGGTGGCTGCGGGCACCTTCCGAAAACTCAGCCACGAGAAGCGGCCCAACAGCTATCTGGCCCTCTCCGACCCTCGCGATGTGGCCCGTGTGGAAGAGCAGACTTTCATAGCCACATCCGACCGAGAAGACGCAGGCCCCACCAACAACTGGCGCGACCCGGCAGAGCTAAAGGAAGAGCTGCTGGAGCATTTCAGCGGAGCGATGGCCGGGCGCACGATGTATGTGATTCCGTTTTGCATGGGGCCGCTGGGGTCGGCGATTTCGCAGCACGGGGTTCAGATCACCGACTCGCCTTATGTGGTGGTGAACATGCGGATAATGACCCGCATGGGCAACAAGGTGCTGGATCTCATGGGCAGCAACGGCAGCTTCGTGCCTTGCGTCCATTCGCTGGGGCACCCTCTGGCAGATGGCGAAGCGGATGTGGCTTGGCCGTGCGACCCCGATCATCGCTGCATCGCGCATTTCCCTGAAACCCGTGAGATCTGGTCTTACGGTTCGGGCTACGGCGGCAACGCTTTGCTGGGCAAGAAGTGCTTCGCTCTGAGGATCGCATCTGCGATGGCAAAAGACGACGGCTGGATGGCCGAGCACATGCTGATCTTGGGCGTCACGCCTCCCGGCGGAGAGAAGAAATACATCGCCGCAGCCTTCCCGTCTGCCTGCGGCAAGACCAACATGGCGATGATGGTGCCGAGCCTGCCGGGCTGGAAAATAGAAACCGTGGGCGACGACATCGCCTGGATGCGCTTCGGCGATGACGGCCAGCTCTACGCCATCAACCCCGAGGCTGGATTCTTCGGAGTCGCGCCGGGCACTTCGGAGAAGACCAACCCGAACGCTTTGGCCACGCTGACGGGCAACTGCTTCTTCACGAATGTGGCCCACACGCAGGGCGAATCCGGAGTTGAAGATGTGTGGTGGGAGGCGCTTACCGAAGAGCCGCCGGAAGGTCTCATCGATTGGCATGGCGAGGCTTGGAATCCTGATGCCGGCAAGCCTGCCGCCCACCCGAACGCTCGCTTCACCGTGCCCGCTTCGCAAGCCCCCTGCATCGCGCCTGAATGGGAAGACCCCAAAGGCGTGCCCATTTCTGCAATTCTTTTCGGCGGGCGGCGGGCCGAGGCCGTGCCTTTGGTCACGGAAGCTCGCAGCTGGGAGCACGGGGTGTTCCTAGGGGCCAGCATGAGCTCGGAAACCACATCAGCAGCAGCAGGCGATGTGGGCAAGGTGCGGTTCGATCCATTCGCAATGCTGCCTTTCATGGGCTACAATGTCGGCGACTACATCTCCCACTGGCTCCAGGTCGGCGAATCAGCCCCTGCCGACCGTCTGCCGAAGCTCTTCTGGGTCAACTGGTTCCGCCGCGACGAGAACAATCGCTTTATATGGCCCGGCTTCGGCGACAACGCCCGAATCGTGAAATGGGTCGTGGAGCGGATAGACGGCACAGCCGAGGCTGTTGAGAGCCCTCTGGGCCTGCTGCCCGCAAGCGATGCTTTGGACTTGTCGGGCCTGAGCGAAGAGCAGTGCGAAAAAATTCGCTCGGAACTGCTCCAGGTGAATGCGGATGCCTGGTGCTCCGAGCTGCCACGCCTGAAGCAGCACTTCGACTCCCTGGGCGATCGAGTGCCGGGCGAGCTGTTCGTGCAGCTAGACGATTTGGCAAGGCGGCTGCAGAAGGTCTGAAGGGCAAGAAGGCAACCTCCCAAACTGCTCCCGATGATGCTCATCACACCCATTGTGTATGATTGAGATGATGACATTCAACCGCAGCATCTGCCCGATATTTCTGGCAGGCACAAGATTGTCAATAAGCACCGTATTGTCAAATAGCACCATATTTTCAACAGGGAGGCAGACATGAGCGTTGCAGCATATGTGCTCATACAAACAGACATGGACAAGGCCGCAAGCGTTGCCGAGTCCGTCCGCCAAATTGAGGGGATCGTCTTCGCCGACATCGTGACCGGCCCCTACGACATCATCGCCAAAGCCGATGTGGAGAGCATGGATGCTCTGGGTCGTGTGGTGGTGCGCAATGTCCAGCTCGCGCCCGGCGTGAACCGCACGCTCACCTGCCCGGTCGTGAACATCTGAGCAGAGCCTGAGAAAAGAGAGGTCTCATAATGTCCAACAAGTATTACGACACCGCCGGGCCGAATAACATTCCCCATACCGCTTCCCCCAAAGCTGATAACGGACAGCTGTCGGAATTGCCCATGAACGCGGCAGGCGAGCCGATCTTGCTGGTTGATCATCCTGTCGAGCATGTAATCCGTCTCACGCTCAACCGCCCTGAGAAGCGCAACTCCCTCATCCATCCCCTGCGAGGCGCCATCATCAGCGCGCTGGTGGAAGCCGACCAGAGCGAAGATGTCCGTGTGGCTATCATCCGAGGCGCGGGCCAGTCTTTCTCGGCTGGATACGATCTGGGCGACGGCAATGTCGGCTACGAAATGCCCTTTTACACCCCCAAAGGCGAAGGCGAGTGGCCTCGGCATGTGACCGAAACTTGGATGAGCATCTGGGATCTCTCCATTCCTGTCATCGCCCAAGTGCACGGCTACTGCTTGGCGGGAGGCAGCGAGCTCGCAACAGGATGCGACTTGGTGTATATGGCAGAAGACGCCAAGATGGGCTATCCCGCCACTCGTTTCGGCGTGCCCGACATGCATTTTCACCCGTGGCTGGTCGGGATGCGCAAGGCCATGGAGATGATGCTCACCGGCGATTCCATCTCTGGGGTGGAGGCTGCAGCCAGAGGCTGGGCTACGGCGGCATACCCCGCCGAAGAGCTGGAAGAGCAAGTGCTTGGCATCGCCCAGCGCATCGCCACCGTTCATCCCCAGCTGCTTCAGCTCAACAAGCGCATCGTGCATCGTCAGATGGAACATATGGGAATGCGCTCCGGCATAAGGGCTGGCACCGAGCTGTGCGCTCTGGGAATACACACAGACGCCATGGACGAGTTCGTCGCAGCCATCAAGAACAAAGGGGTGTCTGAAGCATTGAAGCAGAGAGACAAGCCCTTCGGCGATTATCGTCTCGCAGAGAGCCAAGCCGAGTCTTAGGCGAAGAGCCAAGCCGAGTCTTAGAAAGGAGACAGAATCCAGTGACCACGACAACCGCAGAAAACTACACGATCATCTCCTCCGACTGCCACGCGGGCGGCAACCACGCGATGTACCGCGAGTATCTGGAGTCGTCTTGGCAGGAAGAGTTCGACGAGTGGCGAGGCAGATACAGCAACCCCTTCCGCGACCTGCAAGACGACGGCCGCAGCCGCAACTGGGACAACGAGCGGCGCATCTCCGAGCTGGACTCAGACGGAATCATCGGCGAGATAACCTTCCCCAACACCGTCCCGCCGTTCTTCCCCACAGGCGCGCTCATCGCTCCCCCGCCCAACCCCAAGAACTACGAGCGTCGCTTGGCTGGCATCCGTGCCCACAATCGCTGGCTGGTGGATTGGTGCGCAGAGCATCCTGAACGGCGTGCCGGCATAGGGCAGATTTTCCTCAACGATGTAGACGAAGCCCTCAAGGATGTGCAGTGGATCAAAGACCAAGGCTTGCGAGGCGGCGTGCTGCTGCCCGGCATTCCGCCCGACTCTGGCATAGAGCCGCTCTATTCGGATGTGTATGAGCCCTTCTGGTCGCTTTGCGAAGACCTGGAAATGCCCATCACCCATCACTCAGGCAACGGCACTCCCAACTACGGAAAGCACCCCATAGCCTTGATGCTGCTGCTGGTGGAGACGCCGTTTTATTCGCACAGGGCTTTGGAATACGCGATCCTCTCTGGCGTGTTCGAGCGGCATCCCAACCTGAAGTTCATCGTGACCGAGCAGGGCGTGGCTTGGATTCCTGAGACTTTGGGCCGTTTGGACGCCTATCACGCTCAGATGAAATCTGGACGGGTCGGCGAGCTGGGCTTCAATGCCGATGTGGTGCTGCCGGAACCTCCCAGCTTCTATTTCCAGCGCAACTGCTGGGTGGGGGCCAGCTTCCCCAGCCCTAGCGAAGCCAAAGCCATAGAAAAAGTCGGCTGGGACAAAGTCATGTGGGGCAACGACTATCCCCACAACGAGGGCTGCTACCCCAACAGCAAGGAAGCCTTGCGCAACGCTTTCAGCGATGCCTCGCCAGAGAACATGCGCAAGATCCTCTGCGAGAACCAAGCCGAGCTCTACGACTTCGACCTAGACATTCTGGCTCCGATTGCCGCAGAGCACGGCCCAACAGTCGAAGAGATCGCCACGCCTTTGGACTCTTTGCCAGACAACCCCAGCCCGGCTTTCACTCGCGGCTAGATGTCTGCCATAGGCCCCGATATCAACCAGCCTGGCGGGCGATTTCATCCGAGCACTCACCCCAACATCGCCGGGCGCGAGCGAGAGCTGCGGTCGCTGGCGGATTCTGTGCGCAGGCTCATCGTCGCCACCAACGACAACTCGGCATCGCCTGAAGAAACCGCCCAGTTCGCAGCCGAGCTAGACGCGATAGCCGACCGTCTGGAAGCCACCGTCAAGCCCGACTTCGACCGCCACGCACTTCTGTCTTCTGCGCCCAGAGCCAGCGGCGAGGCGCCGGACGATCCCCGTGATCTCTTCAACTACGACTATGTGCTAGGCCCCTACAATCCTCTGGCCCTGCCGATACGCAGCGAATGGCATCCGCCGAAGGCAGTCTGCTACGCCCAGTTCACACACCCCTATGAGGGGCCGCCCGGCTGCGTGCACGGGGCCGTGCTGGCTGCTGCTTTTGATCAGGTCTTCAATGTGGCCAACATGATGTCGGGCGTGCCGGGGCCGACCGCTCGGCTTTCGCTCAGCTATCACAAGCCCACTCCTCTGGAGAAGCCAGTCGTGTTTGAAGCGGAAGTTGTGGAGCGAGAAGGCAAAAAGATCACCACCAAAGGCGTGGCACGCTGCGGCGATGTGATAACCGTGCGGGCGGAAGGTCTGTTCATCATGCTCAGTTCAGACAGGATCGGCACGCTCCGCGAAGAGGCTGCCAAGAAATGGCCCGATCTTGAAGCAAGCGCCCACTCTTCTGCATGAACTAGTCGGCCGAGAAGCCGACGAGACTGCGGTTGCGGATGATAATCGCAGCCAGTCTTGGGCCGAACTGGATAGCCGCACTCATTTGCTGATCCGAGGGCTGGAAGCCTTGGGCGTGGGCTATCGCGAGCATGTGGCCATAGCGGTCACGAACCGCATTGAGTTTCTGGAGAGCTACATCGCCACCCTGCGCGGCGGCTTCACGCAGACCCCGGTCAAAACCAACTGGAAGCCCGCCGAGATGAGCTATCTGCTGGCAGACGCCGACTCCAAAGCGGTCATCACCGATGTGGACTCCGCCCGCCAAGCCGCAGCCGATGCCGGCATCGCGGTTGTAGACCTGGACGACGATTTCAGCGGCTGGCTGAATTCCCAAGACCCAACCCCCGTAGAAGCCGGGCGCAAAGGCTACCGCATCCCCTACACCTCGGGCACCACAGGCGCGCCGAAAGGCGTGGAGCGCACTTTGGATACAGGATCCACTTTTGAAGAATGGGCGCGCAGCAACGCTCTGGGCGCGCAAGGCATCGGCCTGCCCCGAGACGGGCTGCATCTGATGGTCTCGCAGATGTTTCACGGCGCGCCTATGACATTCGGATTCGGCGCGCTGTGCCGAGGTGCGCCGATGAGAATAGTCTCACGCTGGGATGCCTCCCGCTTCGCCGACCTGCTGGCCGAAGGCATCACCGCCACGATAATGGTGCCCACCATGTTCCGTCATCTCTTGGCCCTGCCCGAAGACCAGCGGCAAGCCCTTGACACAGCCTTAGCCGCATCGGATCTGGGCTATGTGCTGCACGGCGGCGAAGCCTGCCCTGTGGAGCTGAAGCGAAAGATGATCCACTGGTGGGGGCCGATTTTCACCGAATACTACGGCTTCACCGAAGGCGGCATGACTTTGGCCGACTCGCATCAATGGCTGGAACGCCCCGGCACAGTCGGCCTGCCCATCGGCGAGCTCAAAGTGCACATCGTGGATGAAAACGGCAACGACCTCGGCCCCAACCAAGAGGGCGAAATCTATTTCACCCGCCCCGAGGGGCGCTATTTCCGCTATCTCAGGGAAGACGAGAAGACCGAGCGCGCCTACCGCGCCGACAACTCATTCACAGTCGGCGACATCGGCTATCTGGATGACGACGGCTACCTGTTCGTTTCAGGGCGCACGGCAGAGCTGATAGTGGCGGCTGGCGTGAACATCTACCCGGCTGAGATAGAAGCCGTCCTGTTTGAGATTCCCGGCGTGGCCGATGCTTGCGTGGCAGGCGGCCCCGACCCTGAGCGAGGCGAGCAGCCCGTGGCATTCGTGGTGCCTGCAGACGGCTGCGACCCGGATGAAGTCGTTGCTTCGGTGGAGAGCATCTGCGAAGCTGAGATCGCCGGCTACAAACGCCCCAGAAAGATTGTGGTCAGAGACGAAATCCCCCGCGACCCCACAGGCAAGACACTGCGAGTGGTGCTGCGGAACGAGTTGTGGGAAAAGGCGGGCAGCTAGACCGGCAGCTAGACCGGCAGCTAGGTCGGGCAGTGATGCCTAGCAGTCAGTCAGCTACCAGTCAGTCTGCTACATAACCGCCGACATATCCACTTGGCCGGTAATGATGCCTCCTTGGAAGCCGCCGTCTATGTTCACATTGGTGCCGCTGATGTAAGTGGCGGCGTCGCTGCCTAGATATGCCAGCAGGTTCGCGACTTCTATGGGCTGAACATATTCGCCGGTGGCTTGATCTGTAGTCCAATCTATGACCTGTTCGCTCAGCGTCTCTTTGAAGGCGGGGAGCAGAGGAGTGTCTATCGGCGCAGGACACGCGCTGGCTAGGCGGATCTTCTTGTTCCAGAAATCTTTGGCTTTCCACATCGTGAGAATTTGGATGCATTCTTTTGAGAACATGTAGCCGTCTGCCACCACCTCCGGGTTCTCGGCTGCCCATGCGACTTGCTTGTCCCAATCGTCTATGGAAAGCAGCTCCATGATTTCGTTCTGGTGCGCCGGCCAGTTCATGCCTGCGATGGAAGCCGTGTTGATGACAGCCCCGCCTTCGGGGATTTTGTCTAGCAGCGCCTTAGTGAGACGCACCAGCCCGAACACATTCACCCGCATAACGGCTTCAACCCCGAAGTTGGAAGCAATCCCTGCGTTGTTGAACAGCACATGCACCGGCCCGCTGATCTCGGCTGCAGCAGCATCCACCGAGTCGGGATCGCCCATGTCGCAGTGGATGTAGCGGCTCACCGGCCCGCCCGGCTCTTTGATGTCCAAGCCGATGATCTCGTCCGCCCCCAGCCCTGCCAGCAGCTCCACCAGCGACTCCCCCACCCCCGAGTAGCAGCCTGTGACGACAACACGCTTGCCCTCATAACTCATCGGATTTGTCATTTTTTCTCTCCTTGGTTCTCTGGAGTTTCTATTTCATTCAACTTTAGCTTCTAAACTTGGCTTTATGCCTAGCGAAGAATTCATAGCACATCAAAAGGCGATGGCTGAAGCAGCGGCAGCCAACCCGCCGCCAGAGTTCAAGACCGAACAGGAACGCAGAGATCATATAGACAAGATGCTCGGCCAGCGGCCGCTCGCCGACGGGGTGGTGGCTAAGGAGCTAGATGCCGATGGGGTATATGCCATCGGGCTGGCGCCAGAGGGTGTCGCCGAGAACGCTCCCGGCATCTGCTATTTCCACGGCGGCGGCTATCGCATCGGTTCGGCTAAGGCGTGGCAGCCTTTCGGATCGCATCTGGCTGCGGCGGGCAGCTGCCATGTGCTGCTCGTGGATTATCGTCTCGCTCCTGAAAATGTGTTTCCTGCCGCATTGGAGGATGCTGTTACCGCCTATAGCTGGCTGGTCGGCAATGTGCCGTCGGAGCGCATCGTGCTGGCGGGGGATTCCGCTGGCGGCGGGCTGGCGCCTGCGCTGTATCTGGCCGCCCGCGACAGGGGTCTGCCGTTGCCGGCAGGCTGCGCCTGCCTGTCGCCTTGGTCTGACCTCACCAACTCTGGCGAAAGCTTCAGTGCTAATTCTGGCACCGACATGCTGTTTTCCAAAGAGGCCGCCGATGAGGCCGCTGCCAGCTACTTGTCTGGCGAAGACCCCCGCAATCCCTATGCTTCTCCCGTGTTCGGCGACTGGCAAGGCTTGGGGCCGCTGCTCATCCACGCGGGCAGCATAGAAGTGCTGCTGGACGACGCCGCCGCCCTCGCCGATGCCGCCCGCCAAGCCGGGGCAGATGTGCGCCATCGGGTGTTTGACGGAATGCCGCATGTGTGGCATCACGGCTACCCTGCCTTCCCCGAGGCTGTGGAAGCAGTTGAAGAGATAGCAGCCTTCGTGAGCGAAGTGACTTCGTGAGGAGAGTTATAACAATGCCAAAAGCAACTCAGCCAAAAGCAACTCAGTCAAAAGCAGCTCAGCCAGAAGCAAGCTCTCAAACTTCAGAAGAAACCCTGCTCACCGAGCGCGGCGGCGGCGCGCTCTGGATTCGCCTGAACCGCATAGACGGGCGCAACGGCATAGACATGGCGATGCTGGAGAAGCTCAAAACCCTGTGGCGGGAGTCAGACGCCGACCCGCAAGTGCGAGCCATCGTGATGGCTGCCAACGGCAAATATTTCTGCACCGGGGCAGACCTAGCACCCAGCGGCGGCGGAAAAGCCTCCACTGGCGCAGCCGAAGACAGCCTGCTGCTCGACTACCGTCCCGACACCAACATCTTCCGCGACCTTTTCCGCGTGTATTGGGAACTGGAGACGCCAGTGGTGTCGGCCGTGAACGGCACTGTGGCGGGCGCAGGCTGGATGCTGGCTCTCCTCGCCGACATCGTAGTGGCGGCAGAGGGCGCACGCTGGATTCATGTGTTCGCCGAGCGCGGCATGATCCCCCACGCTGGCGACCCTTATTTCCTGCCCCGCATTCTGCCTTTCCACGCTTTGAATGAGATAGCCCTGCTGCGGGATCGCTTCACATCGGAAGACTTAGCCCGCTGGGGCGCAGTAAATCGTCTGGTGCCGTCTGAAAAAGTGGAAGAGGTAGCGAGCGAGCTGGCGCAGAGGCTGGCTACCGGCCCTACTCGCAGTCTCGGCCAAGCCAAGCGTCTCTATCGCCGCTCGCTGGACAGCGATATGGTGACCGCTTTCAACGAAGAAGCCATGACTTCAGCCCTCATAGCCCAGACGCACGACCGCAGGGAGGGGGTGGTCTCACTGCTGGAAGGAAGACCCGCGGAGTTTGAAGGCAGGTGACCCGCCAAGAAACCATCTTGGTGGTGGATTTCGGGGCGCAATACGCACAACTGATAGCCCGCCGAGTGCGAGAGGCTGGCGTCTATAGCGAAATAGTCTCTCACGACATCTCAGCAGCCGAGCTTGCCAGCCGCCATCCGAAGGGAATCATCCTGAGCGGAGGGCCGAAGTCGGTCTATGCCGAGCACGCTCCGAGGCTCGACCCTGATGTCTATGGGCTGAGCGTGCCGGTTTTGGGCATCTGCTACGGGGCGCAACTGCTGGCGCACGAGCTAGGAGGCTCGGTGGAGCGCACAGGGCGGGGAGAATACGGGCGGGCTGTTTTGAAAATCTGTCAGACTGCACAACCGTCGGCCAGAGAAGCTTTAGCCGCCGCGCCTAGTTCGCCCCCTGCCAAGCAGCTCATCAATCAATCTGCCGCCATCCAGCCCACTAGACATGAAAGCTTGCCTGCCGATCCCAAAACGCCAACCCAAACACCCAACTTGCTGTTAGCCAATCTCCCCGACACTCAAGATGTCTGGATGAGCCATTTTGACGCTATCGCCGCCGCTCCCGACGGCTGCTCCGTTACCGCCACAACCGCTGATTCGCCGGTGGCTGCTTTTGAAGATGTCAAGCGAGGTCTCTACGGAGTGCAATTTCATCCCGAAGTGGCACACACTGCTCACGGCCAAGCCATCATGGAGCGGTTCGTGCGAGAAGCGTGCGGCACAGACGGCAATTGGACACCCGCATCCATAGCCGAAGAGTCGGTTGCCGCCATCGCAGCCCAAGTTGGCGAAGACGGCAGGGCAATTTGCGGGCTGTCGGGCGGGGTCGACTCGTCTGTGGCAGCCGCTCTCGCCCATCGCGCTCTCGGCGACCGTCTGACTTGCGTGTTCGTAGACACTGGACTGCTGCGCAAAGGCGAAGCCGAGCAGGTGGTGGAGACTTTCGGGCGCAATATGGGCATGGAACTTGTGCATGTGGATGCCAGCGACAAGTTTTTTGAGCGGCTGCGAGGCGTGAGCGACCCTGAACAGAAACGCAGCATCATCGGCGAGCTTTTCATCCGCACCTTTGAGGAAGCTGCGGCCAAGATAAGCGACGGAGGCAATACAGCCAGTGCAGCCGAGTTCTTAGTGCAAGGCACGCTGTATCCCGATGTGATCGAGTCGGGCACCGGCCATGCTGCCAAAATCAAGAGCCATCACAATGTGGGCGGGCTGCCAGAGGATCTAGAGTTTGAGCTGGTGGAGCCTCTAGTGCGCCTTTTCAAAGACGAAGTGCGACAAGTCGGCAAGGCTCTGGGCTTACCCGAAGAGATCGTCCAGCGTCAGCCGTTTCCGGGGCCTGGGCTGGCAGTGCGGGTCATCGGCGAAGTCACCGCCGAGAAGGTCGCCCTGCTGCAAGAGGCAGATGCCATCGTGCGCGAAGAAATCATGGCATATTCTGCTGCTGGTTCTGCTGCCTCCCCCGAGAATGAGATTTGGCAATATTTTGCGGTGCTGCCCGATGTGCGCACAGTCGGCGTGATGGGAGACGAGCGAACCTACGCCCACCTGATAGTGATCCGAGCAGTAACCAGCGAAGACGCCATGACAGCCGACTGGGCTCGTCTTCCCCCCGAAGTGCTGGCTACTATGTCAAGCCGCATCATCAACGAAGTGCCGCAAGTGAACCGAGTGGCCTACGACATAACCTCAAAACCCCCCGGAACTATTGAGTGGGAATAGCTGGGCGAGTAGCTAGGAATCTTCGTTTTCTGTGCCAGTCTCTTCAGAGGCAGAGGGCTTTCCATTGCCAAGAACGGCATCATCCAACTCATCAGGAACGACAGCATCAATGATTGACAGTCCCACGCGCCTCTGCTTGCGCTGTACTTCTATGACCTTCACTGCCACTTCGTCGCCGGGCAGCACCACCCGCTGCGGACGACGAATGGGATATTCCGACATCTCGCTTACATGCACAAAACCATGCATCAGGCACTTGGGCGAGTTTGGTGCGGCGTCCGCACTATCACCGTCAGCACTTCCGTCAGCAGCCCCGTCGGGAATCTCCAGAGCCACTATCGCGCCCGCGTAAGCCAGTCGGTCTACTTTCCCCACGAGCCTCTGCCCCACCTCAACCTTGCTGATCGGGTTTTCGCCGAAGCACAGCGACAGACCCACCTGCGCTTTCTGCTGGTTGATCTTGATGATCTTGCAGAAGACGCTCTCGCCTATTTCTACGATTTCTTTCGGCTCGTTGGGATGGTTCCACGCCATCTCTGTGCGATGCAGCAGCCCTCGGACACCGCCTATGTCTACGAATGCCCCGAAGTCTTCCAGTGCCACGACCTTGCCCGAGACTATTGTGCCCCTTTCCAGAGTGGCGATGCGCTCTTTTTCTTTTTCACGCTGTTCGGTGCGGACGGCAGCCTTGTGCGAGAGCACATAGCGATTGCTGCCGGGCTTGGCTTCAATGACTTTGCACTTGACGATTTGCCCCACGAATTCGTCTGAGGCGCGGGGGGCGCGAGACTGAGATTCTTCGGATTGCGACTTCTCTGGCTTCTTGTCTGAAGGTTCGGCTTCGGCTGTCACATCCGCTTTGGCTGGCTCATCCGCTTTGGCCGGCTCAGCTTCTCTCGTGGACTCATCCGCTTCGGCTGGCTCAGCTTCTCCAGCGGTATCAGTTTCACCAGCGACTGCTTTATCCAAGCGATCCTCGTCTTCCTTAGCCGAAGCTCCAGCAGCCTTTGACAGCTCCGCGCGCATCACCAGCGAACTCGGCAGAAAGCCGCGAGCATCGTCTATCTCCACGCTGTAGCCGCCTTTCACTGCCTCCACTATCACTGCTTCTATGACTGTGCTGTTTTGCTGGGCTTCCATGATCTTTTTCCAAGCCCGCTGCGAGCGTGCCCAAGTGCGCGAGAGCACCACCCGGTTGTTGTGGTCTGCCCTGATGAGCACGGCGGCTTCTACTTCATCGCCTGCTTTCAGCTCGCCCGTGAGGTCGACTTGCAGCCCTGCGGCGTAATGACGGCCGCTGAGCACTCCGATTTCGCCGTCTCCGAGGTCTATCTCGGCCTGCTGGAAATTGACATTCAGCACAGTGCCCGTCACGATGTTGCCGTTGGCAAACTTGTCGGCGACTGCTTCTGGCGGCTTGGTGGCTGCTTTTTCTACACTCTCTGTTTCTGCTTTTGGCTTTTCGGTTTCTTCTTTCTGCTCAGCTTCAGGCTGCTCTGCAGAAGCTTCAGCTTCCTCGGTCTCAGCCTCCGCCTCTTCTGGCACTGCCGCACCCTCTGCAAGCTCCGCACCGTCTTTCGCAGCCTCGGGTTCTTCCGTCACTGTCTCTTCAGTCACAATATGCAGGCTACCAAGCCTCACCCTGCGAATTCCTTGCCGCACATCCGAATTCCCAGCCGTGCAGCACCTCAGCATTACACTGAAAAAATGCCTTGTCGCCAGCCTCGCAGCCGAGTGCGCCACCAGCCCGATGTCTAACCTGCTCGCCGACCTCAACCCGAGCCAGCTAGAAGCTGTGACGCACGGCGAAGGGCCGTTGCTCGTGGTGGCGGGGGCTGGGTCGGGCAAGACCCGTGTGATTACCCGCCGGATCGCTTATCTCATCGGCGAGCAGGGGGTAGCGCACTATCGGATTCTCGCCATCACCTTCACCAACAAAGCCGCCAACGAAATGAAAAAGCGAGTGGCGGAACTGCTGGGGGGAATGGACGACGCGGGCGAAGCTACAGGCGAGAGAGATTGGGGAGAACCCAACGGCACCAGCCGACCGAGAGTCACCTTAGACAGAGCCGAAATCAACGAGATGTGGGTCTCCACCTTTCACTCGGCTTGCGCGCGAATTCTCCGCCGTCATGCCTCAAAGCTCGGTTACCCTGAGCAGTTTTCCATCTACGACATGGGAGATTCCAATCGGGTCTTCAAGCTTGTGCTCGGCGAGTTGGGGATAGACCCTAAACGGCTGCCTGTCAGTCGCTTCCGCAACCCGATCAGCAAAGCCAAGAACGATCTGCTGCCGCCCAGCAAGTTCGCCGAAGTCGCCGAGGAGCGCGATGTCTTCAACCCTGAGCAAGTCGCTACCGTCTTTCGCATGTATCAGCAGAAGCTGGAAGACGCCGGGGCGATGGATTTTGACGATTTGCTGGTGAAGACGCACGAGCTTTTTCGCCAGCATCCCGATGTGCTGGAGTGGCATCAGAATAAGTTTCAGCACATTCTGGTGGACGAATATCAAGACACCAATGCGGCCCAGAACAGCATCATTCTGCAGCTTTGCGGCGAGCGGGCGAACATCTGCGTGGTGGGAGACGCCGACCAGTCCATCTATCGCTTCAGAGGCGCCGACATCAGCAACATCCGCCAACTTGAGACCAAGCTGGCCGACATCAAAACCGTGATGCTAGAGGAAAACTACCGCTCCACGCAGAACATTCTGGACGCCGCCAACAAGGTGATCGCCTATAACCCGCATCGTGCTGGCAAGGTGCTGCGAGCGCATCGTCAAGCTGCCGGCGGAGGGCGAAAAGTGCTGGCTTATGCGGCGGGGAGCGACCGAGACGAGGCGTATTGGGTGGCCGACAAAATCGCTTCCGCCCTGCAGAGCGACCCTAGCCTCACGGCCGACGATTTCGCCGTTCTGTATCGCACCAACAACCAGAGCGTGCTGATGGAAGACACCCTGGCTCGCTTTGACATTCCCCACAAAGTGGTGGGCGGCATCAGCTTTTTTGAGCGCATGGAGATACGCGATGCGATCGCCTATGTGCGGGCTGTGGTGAATCCGCGAGATCAGCAGAGCATTGCCCGTGCGGTCAACACTCCCAAGCGAGGCGTGGGCACCCAGACCATCGCCAAGCTCGCCGCATTCGCCGCCTTTGAGCATCTGCCGTTCGGCGAAGCCTTGAGAATGGCTGAGGCGGCAGGAGTTTCGGCCAAGGCTCGCAAAGGCATCGGCGAGTTCGTTGCGCTTTGCGACTCGGTGCGCAGCAGTTTCAGCTTGGGGCCAGCTGCTGTGCTCAATCTGCTGCTGGAAGAAAGCGGCTATCTAGGCGACCTCCGCCGTCAAGCCGAACAAGAGCTGGAGCTTCATATGATTTCCGAAGCGCAAGGCAGGCTGGAGAACCTGCAGCAACTGGTGGATTTGGCAGAAGGTTATGAAACGGTGGAAGACTTCGTGGACTTCACCGCGTTAGTCACCCGCAATGACGATGCCGGGCTGGACGATGGCTTCAGCTACATGGAAGACCACCAAGTGTCGCTGATGACGGTTCATGCGGCGAAAGGTTTGGAGTTTCCCTTCGTGTTCGTGATCGGCTTGGAAGAAGGCGTGTTCCCCCACAAGTTTTCCATGGAAGAGCCAGAAGAGATGGAAGAAGAACGCCGCCTGGCCTATGTGGCAATGACAAGAGCCAAAGACCAGCTAATGCTCTCATGGTCGGCCAGCCGCATGAACTTCGGCGAGATGAGCTACAACATGCCCAGCAGATTTTTGGACGAAGCCGGCGTGTTTGACGCTGCTTCTAAACTCCCAGCCAAAGCAAATCGCACACTCAGCCGCCAAACCCCTAACCGCCAAACCACCAGCTACCGCTCCTCTAGCCCCCACCCCTCCAGCTACCAAGTCAACGACAAAATCATCCACGACCGCTGGGGCGACGGCACCATCCTAGAAGTCACCGGCAGCGGCGAAACCGAGGAAATAGTAGTAGATTTCCCATCTGTCGGAGAAAAGCACCTCTTGGCCGCCCTAGCCCCCATCAAGAAGTCTTAGCTCCCCTCTGCATACCGATACACGCAAACTTAAAACCACAAGGCGGTCGCTCCTATTGACGAGGCTTAGCTACCCGCCGTCTGCCTCAAAAATGCCACGATCAGTCTGCCGCCCGAGCCAACCCTGATTTGATGCTGAGGCAGCCGAGTGAAGCCGGCTTCGGTATCTGCCGCGCCAGTTGCCTCGCTGTTTGCTCCGATGCTGTCTGCGCTGGCTGTCGTGCTATCTGCCGCCCCGCTGTCTGAGTTGGCTAAAACCACTGCAGTCCCGTCGGCCTCTGCGCGAGGCAAGCCTTGGCACTCCAAGTTGTCGGGCGGCACAAACTGGCGAGACACAGCTTCCCAGATCAAGCTACAAGAGCTAGGCGATCCAGCCCAGCGAGTCTCAAACACCAGCCAGCCGCGATTCGGATCCTCGCCCAGATGCTGAATGAAGATGTTGCGGTCAGAACCTCTAGGATCTGGAAATAACAGCGGCCCGCCCTCAGCAATGTCCCGGCTTCGGCTAGCAGCCGTCCCCGCGCTGAACTCGGCATCCCCCAGCCGCACATCCACTCCCCCGCTGTCAGCCAGCCGCAGCATCAAAAACCCCGCCCCCAACCCCACCACCACAGCAACCAAAGCAAAAGTCAAAGCCCGCCAAGGCACCCGCGGCTTTGGCTCAGCCCTGCTCGCCTGAGTTTCTCCAGTCCGCGACTCAGATTGCTCCACATCCACAGGCTAAACGATAAAAGCCCATAACACTCTGATTGCGATTCCCACCTCAGCAGCCTCCATGAGTAAAGCCTTCTCTAGCCATTCACCTACCCGACTTCTTCCACCAGCACTCACCAGCCATGCGGTAACTTTCGAGGAATGACAACTTTTCCAGCCATGAATGCTATAATGACAGACAGAAAGGAGACCCACCCATGACACCGCCGCAAGATGTGACCAAGCTCAAAGAAGTTTTGCTCTATACCTTACGAGCAACAGCCGACAAGCCCAATGTCGGAGAGACCGTCCTGAACAAACTCCTTTATTTTATGGATTTCGACTACTACGAACTCCACGAAGAATATTTTCTCGGCGGGCAATACAAGAAAAATCATCATGGCCCCACGATGGTCAACCTTGAGGAAGTCCTGCATGAGATGGTAACGGCAAACGAAGTTGAAGGTTGGACAGAACCTAGAGGGCCGTATGAGCAAAGGTGCTTCCGCTCCCTACGCGATCCCAACATTGATCTGCTGTCTGCTGATGAAACAGCCCACATAGACTGGATTCTTAGTCGCCTTTCTGACATGAACGCTACAACAATTTCAAAACATTCACACTTAGATTACCCTTGGATCATTGCCGAAGACGGTGCTATTCTTGACTATAGAGATGCCCGCTATCGGGATGAAAGAACATCTGTGGCAGAATACGATGAACTTTAAAGAAGAATATGCGCCCTTTACTAGGGATTTAAGAAAGCTGGCCAACAAATACAGGACTTTACCAGATGACTTCTTAAAACTCAAGGAGTTTATCGACTACAGACTAAAGCAACCTCTTGTTGCGAAAGACAAGCACACTACTATTCTTCACGAGGAGGATGAAATTTGCATAGTCAAGACTCGTATGGCGAGTTTCTCAGTTAAGAAATCACCATTTCGAGTGGTTTATGCCTACTTCCAAGAAGAGGAACTAGCAGATTTCATTCAAATTTACTTCAAAGGCGATCGTAAAAGAGAAGACACGGAGAGATGGAAACAATATATTGACGAATTAAGGTCACTGTGTTAAGTCCAATGTTAAAAAATTTCACCCAAATCGCATATTCAATATAAAACCAAAATAGAACAGCAGAAAATCACCATGTCTGAATCACCCACAGAACGTCGTATTCTTGAGTTTCTACATGCTCATCTTGGGGCTCCGCTGAGAGTGGCTGTAGGATACTGCAGTATTTGGGGATTGGCTTGGCTAGCACGGCATACCCAAAACCGACCTGTTGAACTTCTAATTGGGGATACTCGAAGAAGATTTTTCAGACATGCCACGCAGTCAGATCGTAACATTGTTGCCGAATTTCTTTCTCGATCTGATGTTCGGGTTTGCAATTGGTATAAGAAGCACGGCGGAGCGTCACAGGCTCATCTGAAAGCATGGGTCATCAGAACCCCAGAAGGCCCTGTTGTGCTAACAGGCTCTGCTAACCTGACCGAGAAAGGCATACGCAGAAATGCTGAAGCCATGGGCGAATTCACTGGAGAAGATGCCCGTAGGACAGTGGCCGAAGTTGATGCTCTGTTTGCAAAATCATGGGATGCTAAAGAGCAAATAACTGGTTACATTCAATCTCCTGCCCAGCCCCCGCAGAAAGTTCAGCCAAACTTCAGAGTTCAGACTGCACAACGCCCTACTCAGCCGCGTACTAATACGCGATATCGATCCACGCGTTCAGGCATATCCAAGCGAAATGGCTGTTTGACGGCACTGGCTTGGCTTGCTGGAGTTATTGCTGCCCTTGTCGTTGCAATAACACTTATAGTATGGACCGTTTCCAGCTTTAATGAAAGGATAACTAACCCGCAATCTGACGCAGTTCAAGGGAGTGAGACGACAACTCCAACCGAAACACCAACTTCAATTGATCTTTGCCAAAGAATTGAGGGTGGCAACCCATATGCCCCATCCCTTGTCGATCCCCTGAGAATTTTTTCAAAACCCTTACCTGAATGTGCAGGCGGTTTCAACCATGCTGAATGGGAAGATGCAACAATACCAGCAAGCGTGAACAGGCGAGTTCCCCCGCGCGAAGCATGGGCTTCAGGCGGATTCATGTGGGATAATGCTAAAAGGCAAGAATTTGCTGCAGACATAGAAAATGTATGGTCGCCATTCAGTGTGTGGCAACCCGGGACAGACAACACCATGGATCTGCTTGCTTCTGTCCCAGATTCAGACAGATGTCAATTCGCAGTGGATTGGATAAGAACAAAGGTCAAATGGGATTTAAGCGTGGACAGTGCTGAATTGACCTACCTCCGCTCAATGTTCGCACCTGCAAACTGCCCATCATGCCCACCTCAATGCTAAAAGTGATAGGCAGAATATCAGGTTGAGACATGGCAAGCATCGTGTTTCCATGTCAGATTCTGGCTAGCTCACTGAAGACGCTGCTACCCTGAAAGCTATATGGATAATGGCTTGCGCTACGACACCGATGCTCTGAGCCGCTTCTGCTCTGAGTGGGGGGTGGCAGAGATGTGGGTCTTCGGGTCTGCCATCCGCAGCGATTTCGCCCCTGATAGCGATGTGGATGTGCTGGTTCAGTACCAGCCTGGCAAGAACCTGCCTGAAGAGATCCACCTCGTCGTGGACAGGGACGAAGCTCTGAGTTCTGTGTTCGGCCGAGAGGTGGATCTGGTGGACATGGACGCCCTGCGAGAGAGCCGCAACTGGCTGCTGCGAAAACGCATACTGGAAGAAGCCGTCAAGATTTATGGATGAACGGGAAATCCGCATGCAAGATGCCCTGCACCTAGGACTTCAGGTAATGCAGAACGCCAGGGTATGACCCTTACCGGCCCGACAGAGGAGGTTATGCGACATGACACAACGACATGACGATGTATTGCTGATTGATATATTCAATTCTGCTGACGACCTGAAGCACTGCGCCGCAAATCATCCAGAATTGCTGACGGAGACACCAGACTGGAGCAGTCGCGAGACTTTCTTCGCCTCGCTGTTGCCTATCATCCGCTTGGGTAACGCTGTGCGAAAACTAAGTTCAGAAGGCAGGCAAAATTTCTCCCCGCACACTCTGGAATGGATTGAAGAGACATCAGAACTGGCTTCGCACTACGACCAATTCAACCGCATTGACGGAAAAGGCTACAACAAGTTTTTTTCAGAAGAGTTGATGCCTCTCTGGAACAAAGCTAGAGAACTGGCACCTGCCGAGTCTGGCTTCAACAGCAAAAAGTAGAAAAATCTGTCAGTACAACTGCTTAGAGGTTCTCCACAACTTTTACCATTAGGTTGCCGGCTTCGGTGGGGTTTAGGCCTACTTGGGCGCCGGCTTCTTTTAGGGCTGACATTTTGGCTTGGGCGGTGCCTTTGTTGCCGGTTACTATGGCTCCGGCGTGGCCCATTTTTTTGCCAGGGGGGGCTGTTACGCCTGCCACATAGGCGACTACGGGCTTGGTCATGTGCTCGCCTATGAAGGCGGCGGCTTCTTCTTCGGCGGCTCCGCCTATTTCGCCTATCATCATCACGGCTTTCGTTTCGGGGTCGGCTTCAAAGGCGGCTAGGCAGTCTATGAAGTTGGTGCCGGGAACGGGGTCGCCGCCTATTCCTACGCAGGTGGTGCAGCCGATGTCGTTCTGCTTCAGCTCATACAGCGCTTGATATGTGAGCGTGCCCGAGCGACTGACTATCCCCACAGGGCCGCCCTCTTTGGCGATGTGGCCTGCGGTGATGCCGATGTTGCACTTGCCGGGGCTGATGATGCCGGGGCAGTTCGGCCCTAGCAGGCGCACATTCGGGTAATCCCGCTGGAGCTTGTTGAACAGCCAAGCCTCGTCATGCATCGGCACGCCTTCTGTTATCACCACGATGAATTCCGCCCCGCCTTCGGCAGCGTCCAGCACGGCAGCCTTCACGCCGGGGGCGGGGATGAACACGCACGAGGCGGTCGCGCCCGTGGCTTCTACCGCTTCGCCGACGGTGGCGTAGATGGGGATGCCTTCCACATCGGTGCCAGCCTTTTTGGGGTTGGTGCCTGCCACCACTTGCGTGCCGTAGTCGCGGTTGAGCAGACCGTAGAAACGGCCTTGCGAGCCTGTCAAGCCTTGATAGACGACTTTGGTGTTCTCATCTACGAAGATGCTCATGCGGAGTGCTTTCTTTGGGGTTCAGACTGGGAGATGACGGGCGAAGAGGATGAGACGGAGATACTGGCGGGAAACTTGTTTAGGAAATTCTGGCAGAAGGATTGCAGAAATGGACTGAAATGGCAATACGGGGATAGGGGGACGATAGCAGACAATCGCCTAGGCAGCGGCCAGCTCCGTGGCTTTGTGGGCGGCTTCCAGCATTGTGGGCGACATCATAAGCCTGTCGGAGAGGTGCGGCTGCAGGAGGTCGCGGCCTTCTTGCGCATTCGTGCCGTCCAGTCGGATGACTATAGGCGAGCGGATTTCCACCCGCTGCATTGCTTCTATCACGCCCTTGGCGATCTCTTCTCCCCTCGTGATGCCGCCGAAGATGTTGATGAAGATGGACTTCACCGCAGGGTCGTTGTTGATCACATCCAGCGCGCTCGCCATCACATCGGCATTCGCCCCGCCGCCGATGTCTAGGAAGTTGGCAGGCGAACCACCCACTTGGTTCACCACATCCACTGTGCTCATCGCCAGCCCTGCGCCGTTGGCGATCACTCCCACAGAGCCAGACAGCCCCACATACTGCAAGCCTGCGGCGTGGGCGGCTTGTTCGCGGTCGTCTCGGGGCTGGGTGGCATCGTAGGCGGCATAGTCTTCGTGGCGGAAATCGGAGTTGCCATCCAATGTGACCTTCGCATCCAGAGCGATCACCTCGCCTGAGCCTGTGAGAATGAGCGGGTTGATCTCCACGAGGTCGGCATCGCCTGCCTCGTAGGCGGCATAGAGCTTGAGGAGAATGTCAATTGCTCCCTCGGTGGCAGCAGGGTTGAGCTTGGCTTGCGCCACCCACTCGGCGCATTGCTCGCGGCTGAGGCCGTCAGCAGGGTCTATCCAGATTTTGGCAATGGCGGCTGGGTCGCGCTCGGCTACTTCTTCAATCTCCACGCCGCCTTGCGCCGAGATCATTCCGAGATGCTTTCGCTCGGAGCGATCCAAGGTGAAGCTGGCGTAGTATTCCTCGGCTATGTCGGAAGCCTGCTCGATCCAAAGCCGCTCAACGATGTGGCCTTTGATGTCCAGCCCCAAGATGTTGCCAGCATGTGTGCGGACTTCGTCTATGCTGCCCGCTAGCTTCACTCCCCCCGCCTTGCCTCGCCCGCCCGTGTGAACCTGAGCCTTCACCACCACAGGGCAGCCAAGCTCTTCAGCAGCGGCAACGGCTTGGTCTGCGGTTTCTGCGTATTTCCCTGCTGGCACAGGCATTGCGTGCTCGGCGAAAAAGCCTTTGCCTTGGTATTCAAGTAAGTCCACTTATATCTCCTGTGATGCGACAGCTATCAAATCTTATCGGGCGGACGGAATGATCGTGAGATATCGATCATTGATTAGGTGCGTGGCGGCCCTGTCGAAATAGTCAAGCAACTCCGTAGCGATCTCTTCCGACACGCCCGACTGCTCCACCGCAGCTTTCATGTGCCCGAACCAAGCGTCGCGCTCTGTTACCCCTATCCGAAAAGGCAGATGCCTAGCCCGCAGCATGGGCACGCCCCGTGTTTCGTTATAGACAGGCGGTCCGCCCCAATACTGCGACAAGAACATTCCCAAATGCTCGCGGGCTGCCTGCATTCCCTGCTCCCCTTGCGGATAAAGCGGCCGTAGAACCGGATCCTCCTCCACGCGGTCATAAAACCCATCCACGAGACGAACAAAAAATTCGTGCCCGCCCACCTTCTCAAACAGTGTCTTCACTGTTCGTTCCTGCCGCACTTTGTTTGCCTGAACTTTCTCTCTCCTCCTGCGAGAACCGCTCTTCCTCTGCGAGCGCATTCCCCAAGAGATCGCTTAACTGTATCATCCTGGCTGCAATCACCTTGTTCCCGTATGAAATCTCCGACAAGAACCGCAGCTGATAGTCCAATAAATATCTAGTTGCGTGCTGATGAACAACTTCTGCGGCACCATTTTCTTCTGCTGCCTCTACATACGCCTCATCCCACCCAATTTGCCTCTCGTCCAAGTAAGCCAAGAAACTTGCTATCTCTTCAGGGTCGTCTGTGCTTTCCCTATCGGCTGTAACCCCACGAAAAAGACTGTGCCACTTTTGATACTGTTGTTTCTTCGCTTTATTCGCTCGCCTTTGGCTCCACAACTCTACTGCCAACAAAACCCCTCCTGCCACCAAACCAGCGACTACACCGGCAACGATAGATTGCAACATCTTATGCTACGGACGACTCTGCCGTCAAAGAATCTACTATCCTCCTAATTTTCTCTTGACGCTTCGTTTCCACATTTTCAGCCTTCTTCAGGGTTGCTTGGTCTGCGACGATTACATCCTTGGCTGCTGCTAGAACGAATTCATGGTCTTCCGAACTCCATCTGGCCACCTCTTCCCAGCCCTTCTCCTTTGAGCGATGAACTTTAGAGGAACTCTCCCACCATCGCGAAATACCTAGGCTGGCCACCAAATCCCGATCAACCTGAGCATTGAGACACCCACCCTTGCTCATGGGCACCCAATTGCCCTCGGCTTCAGCCGGCACTACCCTGCGATCCGACCGCCCTTGCAGAATGATGTCCCCTTCGTCTTCAGAGAGGATAAGGCGATACACATTTTCTGGGGTTGCTGAGTAAACGGGAAATCCGCCATTCGCAGCAAAAACAACCCTGCGGGGGTCAGTGACATACAACTCAATCGTGTCCATGGAAGCCATTATACTCACCCCTGCTTAAAACTTCAAATCTTTCTCGTGGCTTCTCTGCCACAGCGGCACTGAGAAAGCCATCAATCCGGCCGCCCAGCACTGAAGGCTTCTCTTGCGGCGGCTAGATCATCGGCGTAGGTTACGCCAACCCAGCGGGATTCGCAGGGGCGGACACGGAACTCGAACTCTCCTGTGGCCAATGCTGCGCCTACGGCATCCGGGAGCAGGCATTCAGCGTCAGGGTCGTCGGCGTGTGCGGCATAGAAGGCATCCCAATGCTGCTGCAGGGTTTCCATGAAAGCACCGGGGAAGCCCCAAAGGTTGAGGGAGACCAAAGTATCCGGCGAAAGCTCTGCTCCGTCGCCGTCGAATATGCCGTCTGCTGTGGCGTGAACTCCCTTTGTCTCGTCTATCCCCGCCAGATAGCCGTCGGACACTCGGCAGACCCCCCGTGTCACGGCACCTTCGGGCGGCAAAGTGTTGGCAAGCGGAAATCCCAGCAGACCGCCTTGATGCTCGAAGCCGATGTCCAAAATCTCCCGCAGCATGTGAAATGTCTCGGCAGCATAATAGTCGTCAGCATTCACAACCATGAACGCCCCCGGCACCGCCTCCCTAGCTGCCAAAATAGCATGAGCCGTCCCCCAAGGCTTAGCCCTAGACGGCCCGAACTCGTCTTGATTGACAAACACAAACCCGCTGGCATTCTCATGCTGCGCTGCCACATGATCTTCCAATGCCCCCCTGATGTCGCTGCGCACCACCATCACCACATTCTCCACCCCCGCCTCCAAACACCCCTGAATGTTGTAGTCAAGAAACGCCTCCCCATTCGGCCCTATCCCCGCCAACTGCTTATCCCCCCCAAACCGCGACCCCAACCCCGCCGCCAGCACCACAACAGAAAGTTCAGACATCACCCCCAAGCCTATCGGGCCAGCTATGGAAGGTAGCAAGACGATGGCAGCACTATGCAAGAGTCGGCAAGAATGTTTAGCAGTCATCCACGACTATATAAGAAAGTTGCATAAGATAAGGAGCAACACCATGACCAACAGCACGAAAAAAAGAAGCAGACCAGCGATAACGCTAGGTGGAATAGTCCTTGTCGTCGTTCTGGTGGTCTCTGCTGTGTTTATCTGGCAACAGAGAGGCGACAGCGGATCGCGTGCCGATATTGCGACATCTGTGGCAGAGCCGACTAGCTTTTCTCCTGCCTCTCCCTCTGCTAGCACTACTATCCTCAGCGCAGACGAACTCCGCAAGTCTCAGTGCGAGGGATTGTGGGGAGTGCTCAGCTCGCACGCTGCTGGAGCAGATTTGACGATAGACGGCTGGAGAAGCATTGACTGGTCTGGCAGGACACCTGAGAGACTGGTGATGAGAGTAAGCAATTCGGGGGAGTGCGTAGCTAGTTTTGTGTTCCAATGGATGGACGAAGGGGATCGGGTATTGCGGGACACTCCCGATCCTTATGACAACTCATGGACTAGCAGAGACAGATGGTGCAGCTTGATAGAGCAGCAACTTGAGGCGGCTCGTGTTGCTTACCGAGTTTGGTCTAATTGGCCAGGTTGCCATTTCAAGACGACTTTGTTGCCGCTATGAAGCATAAAGGAACATCACGATGACAGAAATTTACGACTTCAAGCCCGAGGCTTTGCTGGCTGAGCGGCCGCCTGAGGTGGCACTCCCCTATGACATCCAGCTATACGGAGCGACTGACGGCGAGGGATACTTCCATTTGCCGATACCGCTCTTTACAATCCGACTCGGCTAGTCCCATGGAACGGCGCAGTGTGGAGAGCAGTGCCAATCCGCAAGCCGACACTCAATGACGACTGGGGAGAGCCTAACGATGACGAGGATACCTCAACCTACTTCAAGATGACACTTCTGCTATGAAAAACCCAAAAATCCCAAAAAAGAAAAGTGTGCCACCCCCAGCTAAACCCCAGCACTCGCCCACCAAGAAAAAGAAAAGCCAAAAAAGAACCAGCTAGCAGGGGACGGCATGTCTTTTTTGGCGGCATTAGCGGTTGAACGCAAAAGCCTTCTTAGCAAAAAGGTAGCTTCAAGCCAAAAAAGATATGCCGTTTCCTGCCTCCCAGATCGAGGTCAAGAAAAGCTCGCTCAAAACGCCACCACCGAACGCAGCACCTCCCCTCGTTCCATCTTGTGAAACGCCTCTTCCACATCGCCTACTCCGATCGTCTCGCTCACAAACCCGTCCAGGTCTAGCCTTCCCTCCATGTACAAGTCAATCAGCATGGGAAAATCACGGCTAGGCAAGCAGTCGCCGTACCATGACGACTTCAGCGCGCCGCCTCGCCCGAAGACTTCAATGAAAGGCAGCTCTATTTTCATATCTGGCGTAGGCACCCCCACCAGTACAACAGTCCCAGCCAAATCCCGCGCAAAGAAAGCCTGCTCGTAAGTCTCTGGCAAACCGATGGCTTCAATCGCCACATCCACGCCGTTGCCGTCGGTCAGCTCACGAATGCGCTCCACAGGGTCAGTCTCACGAGAGTTAACAGTGTGAGTAGCCCCGAACCCCTCAGCCCACTCCAGCTTGCGGTCGTCAATGTCTACCCCGATGATGGTGGTAGCTCCAGCCAACGCGGCCCCGGCAATCGCGGCATTCCCAACCCCGCCGCAGCCGAAGACTGCCACAGAGTCGCCCCGTCCCACTCCCCCGGTGTTGATAGCTGCCCCCAAACCGGCCATCACGCCGCAGCCCAAAAGCCCTGCTGCCAAAGGCGAAGCCTCGGGGTTCACCTTCGTGGCTTGCCCCTCTGCTACCAAAGTCTTCTCCACGAAAGCCCCGATCCCCAAAGCCGGCGAAAGCTCGGTGCCGTCTTCCAGTGTCATCTTCTGCTCGGCGTTGTGGGTGGCGAAGCAATACCACGGACGCCCTCTGGAGCAAGCCCGGCACCCTCCGCACACGGCCCGCCAGTTCAGTATCACGAAATCGCCGGGCGCAACCGAGGCAACGCCCTCGCCGACCGATTCAATCACGCCAGCAGCTTCGTGCCCCAGCAGAAACGGGAAATCGTCGTTGATGCTGCCTTGGCGGTAGTGAAGGTCGGTGTGGCACACCCCGCAGGCTTGCACATCCACTAGCACTTCGCCGGGCCCCGGGTCGGGCACCAGCACCGTCTCCAAGCTCACCTCAGCGTTCCTTTCGCGGGCGATTACGCCTTGCACTTGATAGGTCATTTCTGCCTCCTTTCAGACGGGTTTCCGTCTAAGCGAGCCTCTGTCTAAACAGGCCTCCGTCTAAGCGAGCTTCTGTCTGCTCCTGTCTGCTTCTCTCAGACATCCACATATCTGCCAACTACTATAAGCGAACCGATCGCCCCGATGCCAGCCCCGAGCAGCATCACCCACATGGATGTGTTCCAGATGAACGAATCTTCCACGGGCAGTCCCTGCAGCAGAGCTAGGCTTTCGTCGCTCACGAAGTCTTTGAGCAGGTTGTTGAGCAGGAACAGCATTGGAATGGCCAGCACTGCGCCGATCAGCCCTTGAATAGTGCCTTCAATCACGAACGGCGTGCGGATATACCAGTTGGAAGCCCCCACGAGCTTCATGATCTCTATGTCGTCTCGGCGGGCGAAAATGGCCGTGCGGATGGTGTTGACGATGAGCATGATTGCAGCCACGAGCACCACCACCGAAGCGATCAGCAAAAAGGTGCTGATCCGCTGCGAGTTGCGCTCTATGGATCGCAAAAGCTCAGGGGCGTCCGCCACCGAGCGCACCCCAGGTTTAGACCGGAAACTGCTGGCGATGGCGCTCACCACATCGGCATCGTTCGTGAGCGGGCGGACTCGATAAGAAGGCGGCATGTCGGCAGGCGTCATGACTGACAGAAGATCGTTCGAATCTTCGCCGAACTGCTCCACTAGCAAATCGTAGGACTCTTGCTGGTCTACGAAGCTGACCAGATCTATCTCGGGGTTGGCCTCTATGGAGCGCTCTATCTCGGCTAGCTGATCGGCGGTGGCTTCTGCGTTCATAAAGACGGTGAACTGCACATCTTCGCTCCAGCGGCCTGTGGCATCGCCGACACCTTGGCGCAAGATGATGGCCGAGCCGAACATCGTGAGCGAAACCCACACTGCGATGAAGGTGGCGAGGAAAAGCGTGGTGTTGCGCCAGATGTTGTTGCCGGTATCGCGAAACAGATAGCCGAGGCGGTGGAACATTATTCTTCTCTATTCATAGACGCCGCGCTCTTGATCGCGCACCAGCTTGCCGTTCTCCAGTTCCAAGACCCGGCGTTTCATCTGATTGACGATGCCCTTGTCGTGGGTGGCCATCACTACGGTGGTGCCGATCTGGTTGATGCGCATGAGCAGCTGCATGATGCCGACGGAAGTGGAAGGATCCAGGTTGCCTGTGGGCTCGTCGGCCAGCAGCACGGGAGGCTTGTTAACGAAAGCTCTGGCGATTGACACTCGCTGGCGTTCGCCGCCCGACAGCTCCGAGGGGAAGCTGCGCACTTTATGGCTGAGTCCGACCAAATCCAAAATGGCGGGCACTTGCGTGCGGATGACGGAGCGAGGCCGCCCGATGACTTCCAGAGCGAACTCCACATTCTGGGCGACCGTCTTGTTGGGCAGCAGCTTGAAATCTTGGAAGATGCAGCCAATGTCGCGGCGCAGATGGGGAACGCGAGACATCGGCAGATCCACCACATTCTTCCCGCCCACATGGATTTCGCCCGTCTCTGGAGCTTCTTCTCTGGTCATCAAGCGCAGGAAAGTCGACTTGCCCGACCCTGAAGGCCCCACGATAAATATGAACTCGCCCTTGCCGATGTCGCAAGAGATGTGGCTGAGGGCAGCGGTGCCGCCTTTGTAGGTTTTGGTCACATCTTCAAATCGGATCATCGTGTTGCCTCGCTCATTGTCTTGCTGGCTGTTTTGCTGGCAGACTTGCTGGCTGCGGCACTGGCTGTGCCCCTCGCCGCGCCGCCCGCTGCCCCGTCGCTCTGGGGGGCGGCTTTGGCCGCTCGCTGCCAGCGCAGATACGCTTCCACGAAGTTGTCTATGCCGCCGTCTAGCACATAATCAAAATTAGATGTCTCTTCGGCCGATCTGAGGTCTTTCACCATTTGAAACGGATGCATCACATACGAGCGAATCTGGCTGCCGAATCCTACCTTCTTGGCTTCGCCTGCTATTTCGGCGATTTCTTCTCTCTGGCGACGGCGTTCCAAGTCCAGCAGACGGGCGGCCAGCATATCCATCGCCTGCTCTTTGTTCTGATGCTGACTGCGCTCGTTCTGACAAGATGTGACGATGCCGGTCGGCAGATGCGTGATGCGCACGGCCGAGTCGGTCACATTCACATGCTGGCCGCCTGCGCCGGACGAGCGGTAGGTGTCTATGCGCAGGTCGGCTTCGTCTATCTCCACTTCGTCTTGGATGTCTTCAAAAAACGGCACCACATTCATGCCGCTGAACGCCGTGTGGCGTTTGCCTTCTTTGTTGAACGGCGAGATGCGCACGAGGCGGTGGATGCCGTGTTCGCTCTGGAGATGCCCGTAGGCGTAGCGGCCTCGCACGAGGAACTCGGCCGAGGTGATGCCCGCCTCTTGGCCTTCGCGCACCGACACGATCTCGGTGTCAAAGCCTTGGCGTTCGGCCCAGCGGATGTACATTCGCAGCAGCATTTCGGCCCAGTCCTGAGCATCGGTGCCGCCTTCGCCCGATTGGATTTGACAGACTGCGTCACGCTCGTCGTATTCTCCGGAGAGTAGCGAGCGCAGCTCTAGGTGGCCTAGCTCGGCTGTGAGGGAAGCTGCGGCGGTTTCTATCTCTTGTTCCAGTTCTCGGCGGCTGGTTTCGTCTTCTCCAGCAAGCTCGTTCAGGGTTTCGACTTCTTCCAGGGCTGCTGCCAAGCTGTCGTAGGTGTTGATGTCGTCTGTGATGCCGGCCAGCTCTTTGGTGAGGGCGCGGGCGGTGTTGATGTCGTCCCAGAGATCGGGCTTGCCGGCTTGCTCTTCCAGCTCGGCGCGGCGAGCGCGGAGATCGCTGATGCGAAGATAGCCGGATGCTTCTTCTACACGCTGGCGAAGGTCTGAAAGCTCCATGCGTTCAACGGCCGTGGCACTGCTTGAATTTGCGGCCCGAACCGCACGGGCAAGGGGCGTTGCGAGGGGTGCTGTCCCATTCGCTCTTGCGGTAGGTGCCTTCTTGCTCTTCTATGACTCTGGGGCCATCGGCAGACATGGCGGCGGCTTGGGAAGCAGACTGACTGGCTGAAGCGCGCGCAGCAGCCCCCACCTGCGCCAACTCCGGCTGCGATGCCAAGCTCGACTCTGAGAGGTCGGGAGCGGATTCTTGCAGCCCCACCAGCTCTGCGCCGTCGGGCTGATGTCCATTCTGCGAATTCCTGGCTGCGGCCGCCCCAGCCCCGCCACCTCGCCGCCCCGCCTTTTGCGCCACGAAGCCGGGTTCGGGCTGCAAGCTCACATGCATGACGGTGCGCACATAGTCGCGGGCAGTCTCCTTCATCATCTGGCCGAACATGTCGAAGCCTTCTCGCTGCCATTCGGTGAGCGGGTCTTTCTGACCCATCGCTCGCAGGTGGATGCCTTCTTTTAGGTAGTCCATGTCGTAGAGGTGCTCGCGCCAGCGTTGGTCTATGATTCGCAGCATCACTTCCCTCTCTACGGCGGCGAACTGCTCGGCCCCTATTTCTTCCAGCCGTCCCCCGTAGTTCTGGCGGGCGTCTTCCATGAGGGTTTGCTGCAGCTCTGGGATGCTCACGGCTTGGTGGAGGTGAGCTTCTTCCAGTTGCGTGGGCCAGAGCGATTTGATTTCCGTGTGGAGGCCGGCGGTGTCCCATTCGGCTAGGTCGGCTTCGGCGCAGTAGGCGGCGATTTCGCTCTCTATGGCCTCGGTGAGATATTCTTCGGCTTCGGCGCTCATGTCGGCGCCGGCGAGAATCTGATCGCGGCGCGAGTAGATGACTTTGCGCTGCTGATTCATAACCTCGTCGTACTTGAGCACATTCTTGCGGGTTTCGGCGTTGCGCTGCTCCACCGTGCCTTGCGCTTTCTCCACGGCTTTGGTGACCATCTTTGACTCGATCGGCACATCGTCGGGCATGGATTTGGTCATCACCCAGTTCATGGCGCCTGTGGCGAAGATGCGCATTAGCTCGTCTTCCAGCGAGAGGTAGAAGCGGCTTTCGCCGGGGTCGCCTTGACGGCCCGAGCGGCCTCTCAGCTGGTTGTCTATGCGGCGGCTTTCGTGGCGTTCGGTGCCGAGCACATACAGGCCGCCAGCTTGGCGCACTTCTTCGCCTTCGGCTTCGCACATCGGGGTGAATTTTTCTAGCAAGTCGTCATAGCGGGCTTGGCCATCTTCGGATTCCGGGTCTAAGCCTTCGGCGACTACTTCCTTGCTCGCCATGATCTCGGGGTTGCCGCCGAGGATGATGTCGACTCCTCGGCCGGCCATGTTGGTGGCTACTGTGACGGAGCCGAGCTTGCCGGCCTGGGCGATGATCTCTGCCTCTCTGAAATGCTGCTTGGCGTTCAGCACTTCGTGCTTGATGCCTTGGCGGGCGAGCATGGTGGACAGCTTTTCCGACTTCTCCACCGAGATGGTGCCCACCAGCACGGGCTGGCCGGCTTCATTGCGCTCGGCTATGTCGTCTGCCACGGCTTCGAATTTGGCATCTTCGGTGCGGTAGATCACATCGGGGCGGTCGTCTCTCACGACATCTTCGTTGGTGGGGATGGACACCACGCTCAGCCCGTAGGTGCCGTGCAGCTCGGCGGCTTCGGTCTGGGCGGTGCCTGTCATGCCGGCGAGCTTGTCGTAGAGGCGGAAGTAGTTCTGGAGGGTGACGGTGGCGAGCGTCTGGTTCTCTTCGTTGATCTTGACCCCTTCTTTGGCTTCCACGGCTTGGTGGAGACCGTCCGACCAGCGGCGTCCCTCCAGGATGCGGCCGGTGAATTCGTCTACGATCTTGACTTCGCCTTTGAGCACCACATAGTCGCGGTCGCGCAGATACAGCTCTTTGGCTCGCAGGGCGGCGTTGAGCTGGTGCACATAGTTGACTTGCGACCAGTCGTAGAGGTTGGTGACGCCCAGGGCGGCTTCCACGGCGTGAATGCCTGCTTCGGTGGGCACCACGATGCGTTTTTCTTCGTCTACTTCGTAGTGCTCGTCTCGGTGGAGGCCGCGCACCACCGAGGCGAACTTGTAATAGGTCTGGGCGGCTTCGGCGAGGCGTCCGCTGATGATGAGGGGCGTGCGGGCTTCGTCCACCAAGATGGAATCCACCTCGTCCACGATGCAGTAGGCATGGCCTCGCTGGACTTTGTGCTCCGCGCTGAGCACCATGTTGTCTCGGAGGTAGTCAAAGCCGAGCTCGTTGTTGGTGCCGTAGGTGATGTCGCAGGCGTATTGGGCGCGTTTGTACTCGTGGTCGCGGTTACCGGGCACCACCAGCCCCACGCTGAGGCCGAGCCATTCGTGGATTTCGCCCATCCAGTCGGCATCGCGGGCTGCGAGGTAGTCGTTGACGGTGACGATATGGACGCCTTTGCCGGTGAGCCCGTTGAGATACACAGGCAGGGTGGAGACGAGCGTTTTGCCTTCGCCTGTCTTCATCTCGGCCACCCAGCCGAAGTGCAGTGCCGCCCCGCCCATGATCTGCACATCGTAATGCCGCTGGCCGATCACCCTGCGGGAAGCTTCTCGGACGACCGCGAAAGCCTCCACGAGCATGTCTTCCACTTCTTCGCCGTTGTCTAGCCGCCGGCGGAATTCGGGCGTGAGGGCTTGGAGTTCGCTGTCAGACAGGGCACGCATGTCGTCTTCCAGCGCGCCCACCAGCGGCACGAGAGCCTCTAAAGCCTTGTTTTTCCTGCCCTCCCCCGTGCGGAGGACTTTATTAAGAACCGACATTGTAATTTCAGGCTACCTTATGCCGACTGCAGCCTAGAGGTAAGCAACAATGTTTTGCGATTTTCTTACCAGTGCTCCGGCGGCGGCAAAGCAGGTGGCAAGCAGGCGGTGCAGCATGTGTGTGGGAGAATGCTTGTGTGTTCTTGGCTCGGCGGTGTCCTATCTGCAAGGAGATCAGCGATGTGCCTTGCACAGGGTGCGTGGCGAAGCTAGAGCCTGCACGCTATTTGGAGTGCGCCCCAGAGTTCGAGCTCGGCTGCCGTGCTCTATTCGCCTACACAGAAGTGTCTTCACGGCTAGTGCTGACTTTGAAATACCAGCGAGACACGAGGCTGGTGCGCTGGCTCGCCCCGCAGCTGGCTGGATTGATATCAAAGGCATTGCTAGGAGGCACAAAGAGGGTGTCTGTCTCAGAGATTGACTGCATAACATGGATTCCCGCATCAGCCAAAAACAGACGCAAACGAGGATACGACCAAGCTGAGATGCTAGCAAAAGCAGTCGCAAGAGAGGTCGGCTTGCCCTGCCGCAAACTGCTGAAACGAAATCGCGACCTAGCTCAAGGCGACAGAGACTTCAAAGGTCGGCTACAAGGACCATCTCTGTCACCCACTGGAAGCTTGCTATCTGACAACAGTGCTACCAGCAACCCGCCCACAAGCAGCACAGCCAGATTCTCAAACATCCCCAAAAGCGTCCTAATCGTAGACGATGTAGTCACCACAGGCTCATCGCTACGCCGCGCCGCCGAGACGCTCCGCCAAACAGGCATCCCCCGCATAGGCGCAATCACAGTAGCCAGCCGCGCCCGAGTCCCAAGGCACACCTGAGCAATTTCAGAATTGCAAACCCCAAAAAAGAACTTTACATATCTACACAAGCCACACTCCAACCCCACCCACCTAGCGACTTTACACCAAAGATAAAGCTAGGCGGGGGACGGCATGTCTTTTTTGGGCGTATTGCGGATGAGTTCCAAGCCTTCTTAGCAAACGGGTAGCACCGTAGCCCAAAAAAGATGTGCCGTTGCCCGCCACTCAAATCCCAAGCATAATTCCCAAAAAGCCAAAAACCAAATACCGTTGCCCGCCACTCAGATCCCAAGCTAAAATACTCCAATGGAAATTTCCATCAGCGGTCAAAACATAGACGAGTCGCTCGACTCCTACATCCGCACCAAGATCGGCAAGCTAGACCGCTTCCTCCACGAGCTAGACCACGCTAAAGTGCACTTCTCCGAAGAACACAACCCCCGCATCCCCGACAGCGAAAAATGCGAAATCACCCTTGAGGGACACGGCAACCACATCCGCTGCCATGTAAGCGCGCCCGACAAACGCGCCGCCATCGACTTAGCCATCAACAAACTGGAAAAACAGCTTCGCAAGCAAAAAACCAAGAAGCTAAACCGCTGGCACCGAGGCCGCGTCCGCCCCCACCACGGAAACGACTAGTCTGCCCGCCCTCTCCCCAGCACCCAAGTTTCAATCAGCCCTTCCCCAAAGCACAACTCAACCAGCCTCAACCTTCTTCAATACCGGTACTGGTCGGATTTGTAAGGACCCTCCACAGGTATCCCCAAGTAATCAGCTTGGGCTGAGGTCAAGGTAGTCAGTCTCGCACCCAAGGCATCTAGGTGCAAGCGGGCCACTTCTTCGTCTAGCTCTTTGGGCAGAGTGATCACCTCTTTGCCGTAGTCTTCGGCACGGGCGTGGAGTTCCATCTGCGCCAGCACTTGGTTGGCGAAGCTGCATGACATCACGAAGCTCGGATGCCCCGTAGCGTTGCCCAGATTCAGCAAGCGTCCTTCGGAGAGCACGATGATGGAATGGCCGTCGGGGAAGACGAATTCGTCAACCTGCGGCTTGATGTTGATTTTTCGCACATCAGACGACAGCCCGGCGAGGTCTATCTCGTGGTCGAAATGCCCGATGTTGCCGACAATGGCCTGATGCTTCATGCGGCCTAGGTGCTCCGCGCTGATCGCGCCTTTGCCGCCCGTGGCTGTGATAAAAATATCGGCCTCGCCCAGCACATCTTCAATGCGTTTCACTGCGAAGCCTTCCATGGCTGCTTGGAGAGCGCATATCGGGTCTATCTCGGTGACGACCACACGGGCACCTTGGCCTCGCAGGGCTTGAGCGCAGCCTTTGCCCACATCGCCGTAGCCGCAGATCACGGCGATTTTGCCGCCGATCATCATGTCGGTCGCTCGGTTGATGCCGTCTATGAGGGAATGACGGCAGCCGTAGAGGTTGTCAAACTTTGATTTCGTGACCGAGTCGTTCACATTCACGGCTGGGAAAAGCAGCTCGCCGGCTTTTCTCATGTGATAGAGGCGGTTCACGCCTGTGGTGGTTTCTTCCGACACGCCTCTAACGCTCTCGGCCAGCTTCGTCCAAAGCTGCGGTTCAGCGGCTTGGCGGGCGCGCAAGAGGGAAAGCACCACTCCCCATTCGTGGCTGTCGTCTTCTGCGGGGTCGGGCACTGCGCCTGCTCGCTCGTATTCCACGCCCTTGTGGAGCAGCAGGGTGGCATCGCCGCCGTCGTCGACTATCAAGGTGGGGCCGATGTCGGCTGCGCTGTTGCCGTTCTCGGCAGGCCAGCGCAGCATCTGTTCGGTGCACCACCAATATTCCTCTATAGTTTCGCCCTTCCACGCGAAGACGGGGATGCCTTGTGGATTGTCTGGGGTGCCGCTCGGCCCGACAGCAACGGCGGCAGCGGCGTGGTCTTGAGTGGAAAAAATGTTGCACGAAGCCCAGCGGACTTCAGCCCCTAGAGCCACGAGCGTTTCAATGAGCACAGCGGTTTGGACTGTCATATGCAGCGAGCCTGAAATTCTTGCACCAGCCAGCGGCTGCTCGTCGGCGTGGCGGGCGCGCAACGCCATGAGACCGGGCATTTCGTTTTCGGCTAGGCGGATTTCCTTGCGGCCGAAGTCGGCCAGGGAGAGGTCGGCGACCTTGAAGTCGTCAAAAGTCATGGCGGGCAAAGCTATTCATGGCAGAGCAGGTCATGGCGGGCAAGACGCTGGAGCTTCACGGTCTTGGTCTCACAATCTGGCAGCAAGGTTTCTGTCAAGTCTGTCTGAGCAGTATCAACCTGGCAAGGCGATTGCTCGGCCATTGATCCGTCCGGCTTCCAGCAGGCTGTATGCCTCGGCAGCCTTTTCCAGCGGGAAGGTCTGCGTCTCCACGGTGATTTTGCCGGCTTGAGCCAGCGCGACCACTTCACGCAGCTCGTTGCTTGTGCCCCAGAAAGTGCTGGAAAGGGTGCTTTCGTAAGCCGTCGCCATGAAGCTCCAAGGCAGGGTTCCCATCCCCACGCCGACGCAGCAGAGATGCCCTTGCGCTGCGACCAGTTTTGCTCCGAGTGCCAGCGTGCTGTCTATGCCCACGACATCCAGCACGAGTTCGCCGCCTCGCCCTCCCACCAGTTCTTGGACTTCGGCGGCGGTTTCGTCTATATTGCTGGGGCTGCTGAGCACGATGTCGTCTGCGCCGAAGCGTTTGGCGAGGTCTAGCTTCTCGTTGGCTATGTCTACGGCGATCACGCGGGCAGACGACATGACTTTCAGCAGCTGAACCGCCATGTGTCCGAGACCGCCGATGCCGATGACGATGGCTGTGCTGTCGGGCAGCAGCAGATGCCGCCAGCGGCGGATCACATGATACGGAGTGAGCACGGCATCGTCCAGCGGGCCTGCGAGGTGCGGGTCTAGGTCGCCGAGAGGCACGAGGTTGCGGGCTGCGGGCACGAGCAGGTATTCGGCCATTCCGCCGTCCACAGCCAGCCCGCCGCTGCGCGACCCGCTAGGCGCAGTTTCGCAGAGGTGCTCGTTGTCTATGCGGCAGCGGCGGCAGTGTCCGCATCCCCAAGCCCCGTGCACCACCACAGGCTCGCCGACCCGCACGCTTTCAACCCCTTCGCCGAGGGCAGCCACCCAGCCTGCGTTCTCATGGCCGAATGTCATCGGACACGCCATCACCTGATCAAAATGCATGATGTGAAGGTCGGAATGGCAAAGCCCCGCCCCTGCGATCTTGACGAGCACTTCGCCCGGGCCGGGGCGAGGCACTGGCACCTCCTCAACGCTGGTCTCATGCGGTGCGACCAGGCGAAACGCCTGCATAGTGTCGGGAATGCTGCTAGCAATGCTGCTCATATCTGACCTTTCTGTTAGGGCTGGTGGCTAGTGCGCCAACCTCGTGAGAGTACGCCTTTGGAAATTCTAGTGTTCATAAGGCTTCAGTTGCTGTGGGCTTGGGTTGAGGTTTGCCTCCCTTCCCAGATACTGCAGTCAATAAAGCTACGCTGAAATAAGTCGCCTGCCATTTTCGCCACACCTCCACTGCGTCTCTTTCCTTATGAAATCAATCCAAGACATTCTGCGTGAAGCTTTAGGGGAGGCTTTTGGGCGGCTGGGGGTGGATGCGGGGGAAGTCGGCGACATCGGCTTGGAGCAGCCTGCTCGCAGGGAGCATGGGGATTGGTCGTCCAATGCGGCGATGGCTTTGGCTAAGTCGGCTGGGAAGCCGCCTCGGGATTTGGCTGGGGAGGTTTGCGATGTGCTGGCGGGGGATTTGCCTCAGCACGTGAGCGGGGTGGAAATCGCCGGGCCGGGATTTATCAACTTTCACCTTGCCGACTCTTGGTGGCACGCTGTGCTGGAGCAGGTCGTGACGGAGGGGGCGGACTACGGCCGCTTGAATTTCGGGGAAGGGCATCAGGTGAATTTGGAATTCGTGAGCGCCAACCCTACGGGGCCATTGCATGCCGGGCACGCTCGCGGGGCTGCTTACGGGGATGCTTTGGGCAGCATTTTGGAACGGTGCGGCTATGAGGTGGAGCGGGAGTTCTATGTGAATGACCGAGGCGCCCAGCTTGACATTTTTGCCGTGTCGCTAGCCGCTCGCCGGGTCGGGCTGCCTCCCCCGCCTGACGGTTATCACGGTGATTATGTAGATGAGTGGGCGAGCGATTTGCCCGTCGATTTGGCTGAGATGGTTGAAGGGATTGAACCTCGTGATGAATGGTACGCCCAAGTCGCCAACCACTCCAGCTTCGGCGACCTCCGAGCTTGGGGTCGCGACCATTCCATCGCCGACCAGCGAGCCACGCTCGGCCGTCTCAACATCGTCTTTGACAAGTGGTTCAGCGAGACATCGCTCTTGGAGAGCGGAAGAGTGGAAGATTTGCTGGCAGGGCTGCGAGCAGACGGCACCTCATACCAAAAAGACGGCGCAACTTGGCTGCGGGTGTCCGACTTCGGCGACGACCAAGACCGCGTGCTCGTGAAGTCCGACGGCGAACTCACCTACCTGCTGCCCGACATCGCCTACCACCAAGACAAACTCGCCCGCGCCGACACCCTGATTGACATCTGGGGCGCCGACCATCACGGCTACATCGCCCGCATGAAGGCCGCTATCTCAGCTTTCGGCGAAAACCCAGAGCGGCTGGAAGTCATCCTCTGCCAAATCGTAAAGTTGCAGAGAGACGGCAAAGAAGTCAAACTCTCCAAGCGCAAAGGCGACATCATCGCTCTAGGCGAAATCATTGACGAAATCGGCCCAGATGCCGCTCGTTTTGCATATCTGCTGCAGTCGCCCGATTCGCAGCAGACGGTGGATTTGAATGTGCTGGCTGAGAAATCCATGGAGAACCCCGTCTTCTATGTGCAATACGCGCATGTGCGGGCCTGCGCCATTTTGCGACAGGCTGAGGAGCTTAGCATTGAGAGACAGGCGGTGTCGGAGACCAACCTCGTGCTTCTGTCTCACGAGCGGGAGCGAGAAGTGTTGCGCTGTCTAGGCGATCTTCCCGCCGAGATAGAGACTGCCTGCCATGCTCGTGCCCCGCATCGCATCGTGAGCTGGCTGCGAGAGCTGGCAAGCGCCTTCCACAGCTTCTATCACGACTGCCGTGTCACCGGCGATGATGTGCCTGACGACCTCACCCACGCCCGTTTGTCTCTAGTTGATGCCGTGCGCATCGGCCTCGCCATAGGCTTGGATTTGGTAGGCGTGAGCAAACCCGAGCGGATGTGATGCCTGCTTTTTCCAAACGACCACATCTGTCCAGCAAGCCAAGACGACCACATCTGCCCAGCAAGCCAAAACAAGCAATTCCCAGCAAGCCAAAACAAGCAATGAACGCCGAACTCTCGCCCTCTTCCCCAATCCCCCGCTATCTTCTGCCCGACACTGCCGAAATCGGCGAAGACGGCAGACTCAGCATCGGCGGCTGCGATGTGCTGGAGTTGGCCGAGGAGTTCGGCACTCCGCTGTTCGTCTATGACGAAGAGCATCTGCGCGCTCGCTGCCGCGAAGCGATGGCAGCTTTTGACGGCGGAGCGGTTTATGCCGCCAAAGCTTTCTTATGCAAGGCAATGGCGAAGCTCGTGGATGAAGAGCAGCTATATCTGGATGCGGCCACCGGCGGCGAACTTCATGTGGCTATGGCAGCCGGCTTTCCCCCGTCTCGCATTTTCTTTCACGGCAACAACAAGTCGCCAGACGAGCTTCGCCAAGCTTTAACCGCCAAAGTAGGGCGGATCGTGGCGGACAACTTCACAGAGCTAGACAATCTGGAAGCCTTGCACGCCGAGCTAGGTCTTTCCGAACCGATCCCCGTGCTCATCCGCATCACCCCAGGCATTGAAGCCCACACCCACGAATACATCTCCACAGGTCAAGACGATTCCAAGTTCGGATTCACCGTCTCTCTGGGCTTGGCGGAAAAAGCCCTGAAGCGAGCCGAAGCTTCGCCCGCTTTGAAGCTGCTGGGCGTTCATGCCCACATCGGCAGTCAAGTTTTTCGTTTGGATTCGCTGACACGCTCTGCCGAAGCCTTGGCGGAATTCGTGCGGCCTTTGGGTCTTGCGGAGCTTTCGGTCGGCGGAGGCCTAGGTGTCCCCTACCTCACTGGAGAGCAAGCCCCCAGCATCGCCGAATGGGGCGCAGCCGTGCGAGAAGTCACGCAAAGCTTAGGCGCAAAAATCTGGGCCGAACCCGGCCGAGCCATCACAGCAGGCGCAGCCATCACCCTCTACCGCATCGGCGACATCAAAGAACTCCCCGGCATCCGCACCTATGTGGCAGTAGACGGCGGCATGAGCGACAACCCCCGCCCCGTCCTCTACGACAGCGGCTACGAAGCCTTCCTCCCCCGTGCCGCCGACGCCCCCCGCCCCCTAGAAGCAAGAGTGGTAGGCAAACACTGCGAATCAGGCGATGTCCTAGTAGAGCAAGCCCACCTCCCCGCCGACACCCAAGCAGGCGACATCCTAGCCACCCCCGTAACCGGCGCCTACGGCTACTCCATGGGCTCCAACTACAACAAAATCCCCCGCCCCCCCGTAATCTTCGCAGCCCAAGCCACCCCCCGCCCAGCCACCCGCCGAGAAACCCACGATGACCTTCTGCGCTTGGATTGCTGAGATTATCCAGAAAGAGAATTGCAGCCACCCTGCACTACGGTGCTTCGCATGGAGACTATAATCCAATCACGAGGAGGCGTATCATGGCCAGAGCAACAAAGGAAGAAGCCCAGTCGCCAATGCCCAAGGAGCGCAAGAGGCGCAGGGGGCGCAAGCAAGATGACGAACAAGACAACGAGCCCCCAACAATTAACGGTGTGCCGATACCGGAATTCCTGTGGGATGCGCCCGACCACTATCGCATCTTCGGGGCTTGACACAGCCTGAGTCAAAATGGCACCACAGAGGACTAGACAAAATCCTACTCTGCGACCTTCTAGGGTATCCGCAGAAAGTTCTAGACCGCCTAGAAGTAATCCGAGAGCAATGGCGCAACGAACTTCACCTCCACTCAGGTCGTCGCAACTAAACGAGCATACCTATTATAATCTAATGATATGAAACCAGCAAGCCTTGAAGTCATCGGACTGGCATATTCTATCGACCACTATGTTGATGGAATCTGCGGAAACATCTGGGAAGTCTACGCCATACCAGAGGAAGGTCTGCCACCTGAACTGCAAGAAGAATCGCTGCCAGCAAGAGATTTCACCACTGGGAGGGTTCTGGGCACCATTTTCCCGGGCGAGGGGATGATTGACTTCAGAGGTCCATTTGATGAAGACTATGATGCCAGCGAAGAAACTAGCTTTGACATGAAGGTTGCAGCAAAAAATAGGGAGTTAATGGACCTGGGAGAAATTCACTCAATCTATAGTTGAGCAAAGATGTCTGGCTCACCGCCCTGCTGTTCTACTAATTCACATGTATCGGCGGGAATATTTTTCTGTCATGTAATCTTGCGGAACCTCCTCCCAACTGTTGGGAGGCAAGCCTTTGGTTATTTTTGCGATTGACCTTTTTCCGCCCATAACATAAAGAGGCTTATCAATGCCTTCCAGCAGTCTGGCACAGATATTCGGTATAATTTTGGGTAGGTTGGAAGCTATCAACTCTTCTGTTGTGACCGCAAACACAGAAACAGACATTCGTGATGTCTTGTCTAGACGCTCTCCGAAAAACCCTTCGTCTTCTGTGATGATCACATCGAATCTAGCTTTCTCAGCCTTTCTGACCAACTCTCCGTTCACAAGCCCGCTCCAACCCATTTGGGCGGTGTGCTCGACTTTGAAGCAGTCAGGAAAAAGCGGTATGTGCGCTTGTTGCACACACTCGTCCAGTAGTATTTTGCGAGGTACCACTTGGGTGCGCTGCTAGGCGAGTTGCTTGTTTTTCTTAAGCCACTCCAGCCCTGCTTCTGCCTGTTCTATGGTGAGATTGTACATTTGGGCGTATTCCTCTGGCTTGTAGCCGTCTTTGATGTGCGCCAGCATGTGATCCAGGGATATGCGCGTGCCCGTGAATATAGGCTTTCCGCCCAAGACTCTTTCATCTTGGACGATGTGTACTTTTTGATGCATGATTTTCAGAATAGCAAAGAAAAGAAGTTATGCGACTTAGGAAGTTGCCATAGGGTCAGACGAACAGGTTCTATCCGTCTCCGAACATCGCCTCTACGCATTGATCGTAGTTGCGCTTCCATTCCCGCCAGTCTTCCAGCGACACCTCTATGTCGTAGGCCGCCACAGTTGGCAATGCTGACGCGGGGTGGCCTCTGACAGGCACATCTTTGACATCCCAGCCTCGTCGTTTGGCGTATTCCCAAGCCTTATCCTGCTCCTCAGGCGATGCTGTTACATTGAACGCTGCGGCCCAGGTTCTTTCCCTGTGGGAGATGGCAATGGCAATGTTTTCGCTGCTCTGTGACATAGCTTGTCTCCCTTCGGCTCTTCTTCATTATACCTAATGCTTCAGCAACATCTCAGCAATATCTTTGCGTTTCGCCTTTGTGTCTTCCCTGTCTACACAGCGGCGACGGGGATGCGTTTGCGGGCGGTAGAGGCTGCTATGTAGGTTTCGAATTCGTCTCGGAAGCGGGTCAGGGCGGAGGTTACGGGGGAGACGGCGGAGGGGCCTAGGGGGCAGATGGTGGTCATTTTGGGGGGCCAGGCGAAGCCGGGGCTTATGTTGTCGCAGATGTCTAGGAGCAGGTCTAGGTCTTCGGGGCGGGCTTGGCGGTGGAGGATGCGGGCTAGGATTTGCTCCATCCAAGCCGTGCCTTCACGACAGGGGGTGCATTTGCCGCACGACTCTCTGGCGAAGAAGCGCACCAGGTTGTGGCAGGCGGCTACGGCGTCTGTGGTCTCGTCCATCACCACTATTGCGCCTGAGCCGAGCATGGAGCCTGCTTGGTCTACGGCGGCTTTGTCCAGCGGCAGATCCAAATGCTCTTCGTAGAACCACGGGGCGGACGCTCCGCCGGGGATGAAGCATTTGAGTTCCCGCCCGCCTGCGATGCCGCCTGCGTATTCCTCACCGTAGATGATATCTCGGAAGGTGGTGACGCCGAACTCCACCTCATAGACACCAGGCCGCTCCACATGGCCCGACACGGCGAACATTCTCGTTCCAGTTGACTGCTCGCTGCCCAACTCGGCGAAGGCTGCGCCGCCGTGCTCTATGATCCACGGAAGGTTCGCCAGCGTCTCCACATTATTCACGATGGTGGGCTTGCCGTAGAGACCGAAAGACGCAGGGAAAGCGGGCGGTTTCAGGCGGGGCATCCCTCGGCGACCTTCCAAGCTCTCCAGCAATGCCGTCTCTTCGCCCACGATGTATGCGCCTGCGCCCCAGTGGAGCACGATATCTACAGAGAAATCGGTGCCGCAGATGTTCTTGCCTACATAGCCAGCTTCGTAAGCTTCGTTGAGAGCGGCAGCCACTCGTTCTTGGGCGTGCGCCATTTCGCCTCGGACATACAGGAAGCACTGCGAGAGTCCGAGGGCGTAGCTGGCGATGAGGCAGCCTTCTATTAGCTGGTGGGGGTCACGTTCCATCAAGAGGCGATCTTTGTAGGTGCCGGGTTCGCTTTCGTCGCCGTTTACCACTAGGTATCGGGGCCAGACGCCGGGCGGACAGAAGCCCCATTTGACACCTGCAGGGAAGCCTGCTCCGCCTCGCCCTAGGAGGCTGGCTGTCTTGACTTCTTCATGGACATCGGCGGGCGGCATTTCCAAGGCACGGCGGAGACCTTTGTAGCCGCCGGTGGCTAGGTAGCCGTCTAGGGTGTGGGCGTCTTCCTGCCCGAAACGGCTGGTGATGATGGGGGCAACCGCCATTACTCAGTTCCTCTCCCCCAGCCAGACTGGAATCTCGGAGACATCTGGGGACGATGCACCTGCCGCTCGCTCTGCTGGGATGTGCTGACGGACGGTGGCCAGAATGCCGTGATGTGGGATGACGGCACCATTCTCTGGTGGCTCGCCTGCGGCTAGAGCGTCTATCAGCTCGTCAAAGGTTTCGGGAGCGGCGCGGTGCGAATAGCGGTAGTTGACTTGCAAAGCGGGAGCTTCGGTGCAGGCTGCTATGCACTCCACGGCTTCTAGTGAGAACATGCCGTCGGGGGTGGTGCCGCCTGATTTGACACCGAGCTTCTCCTCGGCGTGGTTCAGCAACTCGCCTGCCCCGCACAAGAAACACGAGATGCCGTGACAGACATTGACTTGGTATCGCCCTGGCTCCACCCGCTTGAACATCTCATAGAACGACAATGTGCCGAGAACTTCGGCTGCGGAAACGCCCACCAGCTCGGCTACCTGCTCCATCGCATCCTGGGGGACATAACCGTTTTGCTCCTGTGCTAGGTGCAGAAGAGGGATCATCGCCGATCGGGGTTTGGGGTAGCGGTCGATGATTTCGCGGGCGAGCCGCAGGTTCTCGTCGGTGAAACGGCTCATTTTATTGTTGGGAAGCCCACCGACAGAAAATTGGGAGAGGGCAAGCTAAGAGGGCGGAAAGAGCAAGCCGAAGATGAGAGAAAGCAGGTGGGAACAGGAGCAACCGCGCCAAACATAGATCCGATAGCACGAAGAAGACGAGCTAGACAACCCGCAAGAGAAACAGCAAGACCAAACAAACCCATCACCTATCCACCTCTCCCATTATGGGGTCAACTGAAGAGATGATCGCGACGGCATCGGCTACTAGGGCGCCTTCCATCATGTAGGGTAGGGCTTGCAGATTCACGAAGCTGGGGGCACGGATGTGCAACCGCATCGGCTTGGAACTTCCGTCGCTCACCAGATAGCAGCCCAGCTCGCCTCTGGGCGACTCCACCGCAGCATACGCCTCGCCTTCGGGCACTTTGAACCCTTCGGTAAAGATCTTGAAGTGATGGATGAGAGCCTCCATAGACTCGTCAATCCTCGCCCTCGGCGGCGGCGTCACCTTCTTGTCTTGCGTGCGATAGTCTCCCGCTGGCATACGCTCCACAATCTGGCGCACTATCTTCATGGACTCGCGGATTTCGTTCAGACGAATGGCGTAGCGGTCGAAGCAATCCCCGAAACTCCCGACCAGCACATCAAAATCCACATCCTCATACGCCAGATACGGCATATTGCTGCGCAAATCCCACGCATAGCCTGTGGAGCGCAAAATCGGCCCCGTCACGCCCAGAGCCATGCACTCCTCAGTGGAAATCACGCCTACTCCCTGCAGCCGCTCCCTCCAAATCGGCTGACCGGTGAGCAGCACATCGTATTCCTCCAAGCGAGGCTCCACCAAATCGCACACTCGCAGCACAGCTTCTTCCCAGCCGTCGGGCAGGTCGGCGGCAACCCCGCCGGGGCGGATGTAGTTGTGATTCATGCGCAGCCCGGTGATCTCTTCCAGCAGACGCAGCACTTCCTCGCGCTCGCGCCAGCCGTAGAGCATCATAGACACAGCCCCGATGTCCATCCCGTTGGTGGCTTGGAACAGCAGGTGCGAGCTCATGCGGTTCAGCTCGCAGAGCAGCATCCGAATCCAAGTGGCACGAGGCGGAATTTCCATCCCCAGCAGCTCCTCGGTGGCCAGCGAAAACACCAGCTCGTTGAACAGCGGCGCAGCATAATCCATGCGGGTCACATTCGTGGAACCCTGCAGATAGGTGAGCGTCTCGCCGGTCTTCTCCATGCCCGTGTGGAGATACCCGATTATGGGCTTGGAGCGCACCACCGCCTCGCCGTCCAACTCCAGCAGCAGGCGAAGCACCCCGTGCGTGCTGGGATGCTGCGGCCCCATATTCACGATCATCGTGCCTTCACGGGAGGGGCCCGCCTCAAGGTCGCGGAGCACCGGGCTAGTGCGGTCGCGGCGAAAGACACGCTCTGCGGATGAGGTTTGGATGGTAGTCACGACGGCGCGCCTTTAAATTGGACAGGGACTTGACCGACAGCGTAATCACGGCGCAGCGGGTGACCTTCCCATTCGTCGGGCATGAGGATGCGGGTCATATCGGGATGATCTTGGAAGCTGATGCCGAACATGTCGTATATCTCACGCTCCATATTTTCGGTGCCGGGATAGATATGCGTAATGGAAGGCAAAACAGGATTGTCTTCGGGCACTTGAACACGGGCACGGATTCGATGAGGGGCACCGGAACTACCGCTATGAGTTATGAAAACAGCCACCACTTCAAAGCGTTCAGGGATGGTGCCAACGGGCAAACCTCCACGGCTGGGGTTGGTCAGATAATCCACAGCGCAGAGGTCTAGGCATTGGCAATAGCCTTCAGACTTCAGCGTGGCGGCTAGCTCAGCAAACTCTTCTTTAGCAGGATGCAGAACTTGCTGGGATCGCACCTCTGTTGCTGGCACGCCGATCCCTCAGCTTGCACCGACCATAGCGGTGGCTGTCTGGCCGTCGCGCTGTTCTATCATCAAGCCTGCTCCCCCGCCGGCAGCTTCACGGCGGCGCAGCAGTTCGCCGCTCTGGATTTGGTCGTGGAGAGTCAAGATGGCGTGCAGCAAAGTCTCAGGCCCAGGCGGGCAGCCGGGAGCATACACATCCACAGGCACCACTTGGTCTACGCCTTGCACGAGCGCGTAGTTGTTGAACATCCCCCCGCTAGAAGCACATACCCCCATAGAGATAACCCATTTAGGTTCCATCATCTGGTCGTAGATTCGCCGCAGCACCGGGGCCATTTTCTGCGAGAGCCGCCCCGCCACAATCATCAAGTCGGCTTGACGAGGCGAAGCCCGGAACACCTCCATCCCATAGCGGGCCAAGTCAAAGTGAGCACCGCCCGTAGCCATCATCTCCAAAGCGCAACAAGCCAATCCGAAAGTTGCGGGCCAGCAGCTGCGAGCACGCGACCACTTCACCACATCCTCCACCCGCCCAGTGATGAAGTTGTGCTGCAGACCCTCCAAGCCTTCGGAAAGCAGACGGTCGTCAGCAAGAGGCGGCAGCAGTTCGGGGACGGCTCCGCTGTCTTGATTGAAATCTGATTGTGGCATTTTTCGGTCTTCTGTTCGCGGCTTCTCTTGATCTCTGTCTTGCCGTCTCTACCTAGCTTGCACTGCCGAACCGACCCGCCTCACGGTGGTAGCTGCGGTTCGCTGCGAGCTTACAGCACCTGGCGCACCAGGCTGGTGGGTTCCTCTGTCGGCTGACATCTTTCGTGACGGCCCCCAGTTGAGCGCGCCGTTGCTGATGAGATACAAAAACGACTCAAAAACAGCAAACGAGAAAATCAGCACAGCCACCAACCCGAACAGCCCCAGCTCCCCGTTGGAAACCGCCCACGGATACAAGAAGATGATCTCCACATCAAACACGATAAACAGCATCGCCACCAGAAAGAACCGAACCGTATGACGCTGCGAACTAGTATCCACCAAATCCACGCCGCATTCATAAGGCGATTCCTTCACCACAGTCCGCCGCCGAGGTGCCAACAGACGGGATGCCAATATGCTCAAGGCGGCAAAGATCACAGCCAGCACTGCTAGAGCGATGATAGGAAGATACTGACCCAGCATTGTGTCTAATTTACTCCACTTCTAGCCGCCGGCTTTCCTCTGCCGCTCCTAGCTCGTCTCGCCGCCTCACTCGCAGATCCCGCATATGCAGGTTCAGACACAGCGAAACGAAGAGCAGACCTGACCCTATCGTCAGCAAGCCAGGAACCAACCTCCTGTCGCCGATGTCCCTCTCCAGCACCACAGACAGCGTATCGCTGCCCAAATCTACCTCAGCCAACGGAGGCGGCTCGCCGGGAATTTGAGGGCGGGGCACCACTGCTCGCATCTGCACCACCGCATAGTTGGGAGGATGCGTCAAGCGCAGAGAGTTGGTGATCTTGTTGGCAACCCGATCCCAAGTGCTGTCGCTCTTGCGGTCGGGTTTGCCGCCGCGGTGGTAGGTGTCTACCAGAGCGTAGGCGGGGGTGGCGGCATCCGGGTCGCTGGTGAACATGCCTGCTTCCACCACCACAGCTTCGGCTGCAGCAGTCGCTTCGCCCGCTTCTGTGCTGGGCAGCAAGTCCCAGCCGCCTTCCAGCACGATATAGCCCTCGTCTTTGGCCCAGTCAATCACAGACGGCGCGCTGGCCGCCAGAGTGGAAAGCGACAGCTGGTCTATCACGATTTCTTGGCGAGTGATCTGCGCTTGAATCGACCGCTCCAGCTCGCTCGCGCTCAGCTTGCGGGGATCTCCCGCTTGGCGCAGGGCATTGCGGGTCTCTGCGGTTTCTCGGATGCCTGCTTCGTCAACGGTGGCAAGCTCGTCTATCACAGCTTGCCTGTCGCTGCCGGGGTAGCCCAGCAACAGCGCTATGGCTCTGGGCGCACAGCCCGGGGGGGCGGCAGAGAACTCCCAGCCTGTCTTGGAGGGCGGGAAGATGGGCCGAGTGGAGCAGTTGGGGTCGGGAAGCTGGTCTACCTCGGCCAGGTAGGCGTCTTCAATGCCCGACACCTCGGCACCTGCGGAATCGGCGTAGCTGTCTATGAACCGCCAAGTCGGGGCGTCGCCGTGATAGCCGATGCCGAAAATCCACCATGTGCCAGCCATGATGGTAAACCAGCCGAAGAAGCCCGCCAAAGTCACGAGCGAACCGAGGCGCACTCCCGTGTTGGTCACCAGCAGCAGCCAGACAGTGCCGACCAGAGCAGCCGCAGCCAGAGCGACCGTCAATGCGCCGCGAATCTCCGGCTCCCAGCCGATCCCTGCCAAAATCACTGAAAACATCTTTGCTCCTCTGGCTCCTCAATCGCTAGTTCCGCGACAAGACTTCGCGCTCGTAGGCGACTACCGCCGCCACTTGCTCCTCGGTCAGCACGCCTTCGCCGCCTCGGTGGTCGCAGAAGCCGTCGCGGGCGATGAAATCGCGCTCGCCTGCGTCACGGTCGGCCACGCATATGCCGAAAGCCGGCATCTGGCCGCCACCGTCGCCTTGCCCGAAGTTCCCGTAAGCCACCCCGTTTTGACTGCCCAGCGTCACAAATGTCTCATGGTCGGAAGCGGTGTCGAACTGCCGTATAGTCTCGCCTAGATTCGGGCCGAAACCGCCCCCGCCGGGCAACTCTGGCGAAATCAGCATGTTGCCTTCTCTGCTCCGCACCTCGTCCGCGTCATAAGACCAGCCGGGAGTGTGGCAGCGGGCGCAGCCGTACACGCCGTTGTCGCCCTCGTTGTTGAACAGCAGCTCGCCGTAGGCCGTCTGGTCGGCTTTGATGCTCTCCAAAGCTGCGGCTACGGCTGCGTCCAAAGCATCGGGGTCGTCAGCGAAGCCGGGATTGTCGGCTGTGAGCTGCCGGCTGATGGTCATCAATTGCTCCGAGGCTGGGCTGGCGCCGGGGTCATCGGTTGTGAGCTGCTGGCGCACGGTGGCGGCCAGTCCGTCGTCTACCCGCTGGCGCATCTCTTCAACTGTCCCAACCTGCTCGTGAGCCAGATAGGCGATCACTTCGTCTATCTCTTGGGTGGTGAAGGGGCCGCCGCCGGGCGCGCCCCAAGCGGGCATCGGCGTGTTGGGGCGGCCGTAGTTGAGGACATACTCCACCTCTTCCACCGAATAGCGATAGAGCACGGTCGCGAGAGACGGGGCTTTCCAGTTGAGGTTGCCGAGGAAGAGGCCGTTGTCGTCGGTGAGAGTGTAGGGCACTGAGCCGCCCGGCCCCGAGACCGTGCCATGACAAGTGGCGCATCGCTCTTCGTAAAGCTCTTCGCCCCTATGGACGGCGACATCGTCGTTCTCTTCCACCAGCCCTTCGTGTCGGCCGGGTTCGCCCATCCAATAGAGCGGCAGTGCAACGCCTATCACGACCAAGCAAATAAGACCGGCGAACAGGCTGGAATCCAGCTTTTTGGTTTCCAGCACATCGTCTGAGTGGTAAGGCTTGCGATTGACTGCCAGCTCCACCTCCGAGCCGGTCTCGGCCCGCCCCTGAAACCAGTTGAAGACCCAGTAGAGGATGAAGCCCGAGATGGCGATGGCGGCCAGCACCAAGCCGATGGTGCGCTGCGTGGATGCCGCCAGGATTACGGATGCGGAAGTCATACGCGCTGGCTCAGGTCGGGCACGATCTCAGGTTCAGACACGCTCACTCGGACGCTTGGCCGATGCAGTTGGGGCCTTCGGCTTCTTGGCCGGTGGTGTTGGTGCCGATGGGAGGGCCTTGGATGATGCTGCCGGTGTCTACCAGCAGCTCGCCGTTGGGGTTGACCGACATGCTGAACCTGTCCATGCCTCTCGGAGCGGGGCCGCCTCGCTTCTCGCCCACCCTGTTGTATTGCGAGCCGTGGCAAGGGCACTCGAACCACTGCGAAGACACGCACTCGGGCACGGTGCATCCCAGATGCGGGCACTTCCAATACAGCGCGATAAGCCCTTGCTCCATGCCTGCCAGCTCGCCGGGCGAGTAGGTCGCGCGGGCTTTCTCAATCGCCGATTCGGGATATTCCGTGATCCACATGCGCCCGCTGGAGAGCTTCAAAAAGCCGTTGTTCTCGCGGATTTGATCTTTCACTTCATCCACCGGGCCTGCGTTGATGACCGCCCCGAAACCTGTGACGAAAGCAGGCCAGAGCTGTGCGATCATGGCTGCTCCGAAGCCTGTGATGCTCAGCCCCATGAAGCCGATGATGGAGCGGTTCAGGAATTGACGGCGGGTCACGCCTACGGCTTCAGGGTCGGGCGGAGTCCAGTCGGAGACGACTTCGGCTTCCACGACTTCTGCGGCGGTGTCGCCGCCTCGCCATGTGATGACGGCTTTTTGCTCCGTGCTGGCGGCATCGGCGGGCGCAGTGGCGAGGGCATCGGCGGGAGAGCCGTCGGCAGCCCCGGCTTCGGCGGCTTCAGCTTTGGCTTGGTCCCGCCTGCGGGTTTCGCGCGAGAGCTTTCCTGTGGCCAAGCGAGAATCTCGGCGGCGCATGGCGGCAAAAAGCATCGCTGCCCCCAGCAGCACCAAAACGATTATGACGATTGCTATCAGCACTGCTATCGCCTAGAAGTCAAAGAACAATCCGGCTTCCCAAGGGAAGACGAAGTTGAAGCCCGGGCCTCGGAAGAACGAGCCGATCATCACCAGCGTGGCCCAGAAGAGCAGGTGTATCGTCATCAGGGCTATGGCGAACTTGCGTTTTTCCGGGGCGGTGTGGGGGTTGCGGTCGACATAGGGGGCGAGTATCAGCAGGAATATGCCCATGCCGGGGATCGTCACGCCTGCGACCATCGGATGAAACATCGTGAGCAGCTCCTGCAAGCCGAGGAAATACCAAGGAGCTTTGGACGGGTTGGTGGTTTCGTTGAAGTTGGCCAGCTCCAACAGCGGAGCGTTCACGAAGATGGAAAAGATGAGCAGAAAGCCCGTGACGGCCAAAGCTGCCACGAATTCCACTATCAGCAGGTGCGGCCAGACATGCACTTTGTCGGACGGCAAGGTTTTGACATCTTGGATGGAGCCCGACTTGACGACGGTAAGCAGTCTCTGGGTGTTGCCGCCCGGGCCTGCTGGGGCCATGGCTGGCGCGGCTGGGACTGCTACCTCTGCTGGGGGGCGGTCGGCTGCGGGGATGGTGCGGTCTAGCAGATGGGACGGGATTTTGTCGCCGGCGTCTGCTGCTGAGCCGGCAGTTGCGCTGGCTCCAGCTGCACTGCCTCCGCCAGCGGGTGCGGCGGCACCGACTAGTTCTGGCTCCGCGGCTGCTGCTCCAGCATCGGCAGAAGCACCAGCATCGCTTGCTGCTCCCCCGCCGGCATCGCCGGTCAGCCGCTCACGAGCCTGCTTAGCTCGCTCTAAAAGATGTTCTGGTATGTCTGCCATCGTCTTGTATGTCGGTCGCTTCTGCTGTCTGCCTTTATCTTCGTCTGCTTTTGTCTTCGCCTGCTTGCGTTCTTCTACCTGTCTCTGCGTTCGTCTGCCCGTCAGTCCGTCTCGCCTGGTCGTCCCTACATCGGGCCCGAAATGCCGCCGTCTTTGCGGACTCGCCAGAAGTGGATCGCCATGAATATCACGATCACGAACGGCAGCAGCAGCACATGCAGCACATACCAGCGGATCAGGGTTTCCCGTCCGATTTCCACGCCGCCTAACAGCACGAAGCGCACTTGGTCGCCGAAGACGGGGGTGTAGCCCATCATGTTCGTGCCGACCGTCACCGCCCAGAGCGCGAGTTGATCCCAAGGCAAGAGGTAGCCGGTGAAAGACAGCAGCAGAGTGAGGGTGAGCAGCACTACGCCGATGACCCAGTTGAACTCTCTGGGCGGTTTGTAGGCGCCGTGATAGAAGACTCTTGCCATGTGAAGAAATACGGTCAGCACCATCAGATGGGCGGCCCAGCGGTGCATGTTGCGCACCAGCAGACCGAAGGTGACGGAGCTTTCCAGAGTGGCGATGTCGTCCCAAGCAGACACAGCATCCGGGCGGTAGAAGAACATCAGGAAGATGCCCGTGACGGTCAGCAGGATGAACAGGAAGAAGCTGAGCCCGCCGAGGCAGAGGGTGTAGCTCACTCGCACGGCGTGGCGTTTCACCTTCACGGGGTGGAGGTGATAGAGGACGCTGTTCATGATCACATACGAGCGGTTGCGAGGGCTGTCGGTGTAGCCTCGGCGGAAGATGGAGCCGGGGCGGAAGATGGAGTTCCACGCCTGCGAGCCTGTTACCTTGTCGGTGAAGTCGCTGGCTGCTTTTCTGGCATTCGCCGCTCTGCTGGGAAGGTTTGACACTGTTGCTACCTCTTTTTCGTTAGCTCGCTTTGGTGTCTTGCTTTGCTGTCTTATGTTGCTGGGCTGCTTGTTGCTGGGCTGCTCTGCTGGCTTATCGTCAAATCTTGCTGCTGCCTAGTCGCTTTCAAGCTAGCCGCATTCCGTAGCCGTAGCCGTAGGAGGCTACTCGCTGGTGGGGGTCGCCTTCGGCGGGGGCTTCGCCTAGCTTGCCTAGGATGATCACGCCTGTCGGGCAGCGGTCTACGCAAAGGGCGCAGCGGGTGCAGACATCGTCGTCAATCGTGAAGATCACATGGTCGCTGGGGTCGGCGCCGGGCTGCTCCGTGCCGATTGCTTCGTCTATGGCTTCGGGCGACACCATGTGGATGCACTTCCACGGGCAGATGTCCACGCAGCCTTCGCACATGATGCATTCCGACTGGTCTATGTGGATGAACTGCTTGGGCTTCACGGCCTGCGACAGCCATTCTGGCCCCACTTCTTGGAGCACATAGTCTTCCCTGAATTCGGGAAGCGGCGGGTTGGCGTCTGTAGATGGCATGATGGTCTCTCTGGGGCTGGAGGGCTTTCGGGGCTGGGGGTGTTCTCTGGTGTGGGGGGGGCTTGGTGCAGGGTGTCTCTGTCAGTCTTTCACGAACTCTCGCTGCATCTCTTATGCGCTCTCGCGGCGCATCAGCGGGCGGCCGAACTTGGATTTGTCGGCTTCGGGGGCGGCGACTGGGTTGTTGCGTCGTTGCCAGATGGAGAAGACAGCGATGTTGGCTGCCAAGGCTGCGCCGTAGATGCCGGTGGCGAGGATGTCGCGGAGCACTCGGTAGTTGAGGTCAAAGGGCAACGCCCAGTCCAGCAGCCCTTGCCCTTCTGCCCACCATGTGGGGAGGGTGGGGCCTTGGAACGGACGGTCGGGACGCCAGCCCAGCTCGCTGTCGGCGAATGTCAGGAACAGGTGCGGCACCACGCCGTAAATCCAAAACAGCAGAAAGAACGCAAAGGCTGCGCCGATCATGGCCTCGCCCCAGGTCATCTCGGCTTCGGCGGGGCGGCGGCGTCCGTATTCAAGCACTGCCACGATGCCGAGGCAGCCGATGATCCACGAGATCGTGAACGCCGCATTGAAGTAGGGCGCATCCACCTCGCCAGTGATGCTCAGCCACACCGCCAGAAACCCGAAGACGAGCACCGAAGTGCCTCCGAGCGCACGGTAGAACTTCTTGACGCTTATGTCAATTTGTCGTAGTCCGCTCATCTGAGATTTCTCTTGCTCCGTGGGTGTCGGCTGGCTTGTGGGTGGTTCTCTAAGGGGGGTTCTCTAGGAGGGTGCTCGGGCTTGGTGTCGGAGGGTTGCTCTCTGGTGGATTGTCGCTGGTTTGCTCTCTGGTGTTGCTCTGCGTGTGGCATGTATCGCTTTTAGCAGTCAAAGTAAGTTTATATGCAGGCAGCGTCATCTTAGCCTTTTCTTGATTTTCGGCAAGAAACGCTGTTCCGACTTTGGCTTCCCTTCAATCCAGTCTTTGGCACGACCTCCGTCTCATCATCAGAGAATAATACCCGTTGCCGCCGCTTCACAGATAACATTCTTAGAGGATGTCATACTTAAAGAAAGAAACAAGAGCGAAAGGACACAAGGACGCCGCCGATGGCTGACATACCTGATTATCTGCTAGAACGCTCCCGAGAGAGACGACAGCTTCTGACTGGCCAGGGCGGGGATGCTGCCGATGCTGCGGCAGGTGATGCAGCTGCGGCTGGCGGAACTGCTGCTGCGGCTGCTCCTGCCGGTGCCTCAGCAGGCGGGCAGGCTGCTCCGATTCTGGCTCCTCATCCTGCTCCTGCGCCGCCGCCTCCTCCCCCGCCGCCGACTCCGCCTGCCGTGCTCGCCTCTCGCCGCCGCCAGCGCATCCCGTATTGGGTGATGCCTGCACTCTTGTTCCTGCCGCTCTGGGCTTTCCTTTATGTCGGCACGCTGGAGTCGCCCACTCGCGGCGAGACAGGTCTCATCGGCGAGGGCGAAGAAGTCTATGCCAACACGGCCGCGTGCGCCAGCTGTCACGGCGGCGACGGGGCCGGCACCAACTCAGGGCCGCAGCTCAACGGCGGCGAGCTGATGCTGACCTTCCCCGAGTCGCCCGACGGCCTCGGCTTGGCGCAACAGATTGAATGGATCGTCAAAGGCACCAACGACACCGGCGTGGGTCGTCCCTACGGTGCAGCCAATCGTGGCGAGGGCGGTGCCGAGGGTCGTGTCGCCGGCTGGTTCGGCGAGATGCCCGGCTTCAGCGGCGACCTCACAGCCCGCGAAGTCATCGCCGCGTCGCTCTACGAGCGTGCCGTCCATAACGACAGCGCGACCGCCCGCACCGTCGCCGCCCTCGTAGAAGAACTATCGGCGACTGGCGATGTGGTGCTGCCAGAGTCGTTCTCTCCCGACATCACCGCCGAGGAGATACAAGTCCTGCTAGCCCCAGTGTTTGCGGGCGGCGGCGATGCGATGGAGGCGGAGGGCTAGCAAAATGCTTTCAGCACCCCAGGCACCTTTGGCATCTCAAAAGTCGCTGGCTTGAAACTAATGCCTAACTGATGTGGCGGAGACCTACGACCTTCTGATAGTCGGGGCGGGGCCAGCGGGGGCGGCCGCAGCTTATTGGGCGGCGAAACGCGGCTTGGAAGTGCTGGCGGTTGACAAGCAGCATTTCCCCCGCGACAAAACCTGCGGCGACGGTCTCACCCCGAGAGCAGTCAAGGAACTCGCCGACATGGGACTGGAAGGAGCGTTTGCCTGCTGGCATCGGCACGAGGGGTTGCGAGTGCGGGCTCACGGTGCCGTGCTAGAGCTGCCGTGGCCGTCACACCCTGTCTATCCCGACTACGGCTTCGTGGTGCGCCGGCGTGATTTGGACGGTCTGGTGGCCGAGCGGGCCAGGTCGGTCGGTGCAGTCGTGCGGCACGGGGTCGAGGCGGTGAAGCCATTGTTTGACTCCAACAGCTCTGTGGCGAGATCTGGGCCAGGCGGAGTTGCTGCAGATGGCGAGGCTGTCGGTCATGCTTCAGAAGATGGCGTGGATTACAGCAGGTCGGAAAATGGCAACGACATAGCGGCCGTCAGTCTGTCAAATTCAAGCGAACTAGCAGGCGCGGTGCTCCGCGACAAAGCCAGCGGCGAAACCGAGCATGTCAAAGCCCGCTATGTGATCGTGGCAGACGGAGCCAACTCTCGTTTCGGGCGTGCGCTCGGCACTAGGCGGGATCGCAGCTTGGCGCAGGGCATGGCTATTCGCACTTACTACTCCAGCCCCGCCCATGACGACCCTTGGATAGAAAGCGCGCTAGACATCACCGACCGCCAAGGCAACACTCTCCCCGGCTACGGCTGGGTGTTCCCGCTCGGCGACGGGAAGGTGAATGTGGGCATCGGCTTGCTGTCTACTTTTCGGGATTACAAGAGCGTCAACACGAGCTGGCTCATGGAAGAGTGGGCGCACGCTCTGCCCGACTTCTGGGGCGTAGACCCCGCCAGCCCCGAGATCGCGCCTGTCGGCGGCAGGCTGCCGATGGGCGGTTCGGTGCAGCCCAAGGCGGGTGCGAACTGGCTCGTGGTGGGCGACGCTGCTGGCACTGTCAATCCCTTCAACGGCGAAGGCATAGATTACGCCTACGAAACAGGCCGTGCCGCCGCCGACATCATCGCCTCCGCTCTGGCTCGCAGCGACCTCGGCATCCTAGGCGAATACCCCCGCTGGCTGGAAAGCACCTACGGCCTCTATTTCCGTGTCGGCCACCTCTTCGCCAAAGCCATCGGCAACCCCGACCTCATCCGCCGTCTCACCAGCGCAGGCATGCAGTCCCGCACCTTCATGGAATGGGCCCTGCGCATAATGGCCAACCTCCTCCGCCCCGACGAGCTAAAACCCGCCGAGCTAGCCTACGCCGCCATGAAGGGCGTAGCTAGAGCGCTGCCGGAAACAAAAGCTCAGGTCTGAGCTGCGGCTGCGGCTTCGTCGGCGGCTAGGGCTGCTTTGCTGGCTGCGCTTATGCTTTGGGCGATGTCTTCTTCGGTGTGGGCGAGACTGGGGAAGAGGATCTCGTAGGGGCCTGGGGCCAGGGCTATGCCTTCTTTGAGCATGGCGTGGAAAAAGCGAGGATAGACGCCGTTCTGGGCGGCTTTGTCGGCTTCGTCAAAAGACTTCGGCGAGGTGTCGCAGAAAAACAACCCGAGCAGGGGGCCCACTTGGGGCAGTACGGCGGCGATGCCTGCCTCGGTTATGGCTTGAGCCATGCCTTTTGCTAGGCGGGCGGTGGTGTTGGCTAGGGTTTCGTAGGCTCGGACGTCTAGTTCGGCTAGCGTGGCAAGGCCTGCTGCGGTGGCTAGTGGGTTGCCCGAGAGCGTGCCTGCTTGGTAGACGCCGCCTAGGGGGGCTAGATGCTCCATGATCTCTCGCTTGCCGCCGAAAGCTCCTACGGGCAGTCCGCCGCCGATTACCTTGCCGAAGCACCAAAGGTCGGGCTGCACACCGAACCACTCGGCCGCTCCGCCTCGGCACAGGCGGAAACCTGTGATCACCTCGTCAAAGATCAGCAGCGCGCCAGCTTTGCTGCAGGCATCTCGCAGCTGGGGCAGAAAATCTGGCTCGGGGGCGACCAACCCCATGTTGGCTGCTACAGGTTCTACAATCACCGCCGCCACTCGCTCGTCCAGTTCAGGCACCTCGTTATACGGGGCGACTATTGTGTCGGCCACCGCGCTCGCCGTTACGCCGTCGCAGCCTGAGAGACCTTGATTTGCCACCCCGCTGCCGCCGGCGGCTAGCAGAAAGTCGGCGTGTCCGTGATAGCAGCCTGCGAACTTCACCACTATGTCGCGCCCTGTCGCCCCCCTAGCCAGTCGCACTGCCGTCATCGTGGCCTCGGTGCCGCTGGAGACCAGTCGCACCATTTCCATCCCCGGGATTCGCTCGCAGAGTTCTTCCGCCAGCAGCACTTCCCGCTCGGTGGGCGCGCCATAGCTCGTTCCGCCCGCAGCTGCCTCGGCTACTGCATCTACCACGGCGGGATGAGCGTGCCCCAAAATGAGCGGGCCGTAGCTCATCACATAGTCAAGGTAGCGATTGCTGTCGGCATCCCAGATGTGCGACCCCTCGGCACGCGACACAAAATAAGGAGTCCCCCCCACCGATCCGAAAGCCCGCACCGGCGAGTTCACCCCGCCCGGAATAACGCCCTGAGCCCGGCTGAATAAAGATTTGCTAGAAGTCATAAGCTGATTGGGACATACGGCACTTCGGGAAATCTCTTCCGCATCAGGGAGAAATAGTCTTATGCACAGATTCCAAGCCCGGCAACTCCTCTCCATACGAGTAGTGCTGTTTTTCTACGCCGCTCAGCATATCGCCAATTATTGCAGGCATTACTTGCTTGTGATATGACACTGTGTCATAACCTTCTGACGGAATGATCAAGAAGACAGGGAACGGGAACGGTTGCACCCCTCTTTTTCTATAGAAGGCACGATCTTTGGTGACGATAGCCTCGTACCCGCTCTCCGCTGCTGTTTCGGTCAACTCCCCGTTCTTCATTTTGTGCCAGCCTTTGGCTCTGGCATCGGCTACTTCGAAATCTTCTGGGAAAAGTTGGCTGAGTTGCGGAGAGAGACAAGCGTCTAGTAAAACCCGCCGAGGATAAGTTGGCACAAGATATACGCGACTACTGCGGGCACAATTCCAGCAGTGCCGCCTTGACCTGCTGACGTGACACATCGGGATACAGCTCTATGAATTCCTCCATTGAGGTTCCGGATGCCAACTCGTCCAGCAAAGACCTGATTTGAACACGCGTACCTGCGAAGGTCGGCGTTCCACCCATAATTTCTGGGTCGCGCTGTATGACTGATTCCGCTGACATGGCATTCAGCATACCAGTAAAACCCGCTCGCTGTGGCTGCAGACACCGCACTGACGTCTGTGCGTGTTCTTTTGATTTTGCAGTTCCTGTCGCCAGAGAACAGCCGGCTGTAGGTTTCACCCACAGCTTAGCTGCCTGTTTCGAAGTCCATTCTTGCTGTTTGCACCGTGACTTTGCCGTCGGCAGCGACATCTATGAGATAGCAGCCTCGGCGTCTTCCGCTCCTGTGTTCTTGCGTGCCGCAGAGTCGGCTGTTCCATGGTCGGCTCTTGCTTCAGAGCCGTCCGCGCAACCCGAAGGATCACTGGTCGCTCTAGGCGGGCTGGCTGTTCCAGGATGCGCAGCAGCGACATCCAAATCGAAAACAGGATTAGCCGTGTCAGCTGTCACTGTGCGATGATCTGCGCGCACACCAGGTTCGGCGTTGAAACCTTTAGGTCGGTTCTCGTAAATTTCCAGTATCGCTGTCACGCAAGCATCGGCAGTGAAATCGGCAGCCGCGCTAGCTGCGACTGCTGCCGTGCAAGGCGTGCTGGCGTCACTGGCAGGAACAAAACTAGCGCCTCTGGCTGTTCTGTAGGCTTGAAGCTCAGCGTCAGTCATATCGCGTTTGGCTCCGTTCGCGGTGCATTGCGGATTAGTGTCGCAAGCTGTGCTGCCGTCAGAAGCGAAAGGAAACACCCCTGGGCTGTTTATAGGAGCGACATACAGGCTGTCCAGCTTGGCTCTGGCTATAGGCTTTTTAGTTCCGTTCTCTGTGCATTGCGGTATCGGATACATATAAGAGCAGGTATTCTTCTGCGTGCCCTGTATGGCAGTTGTGCCTCTTTGCATCGATGTCGTGTCCAGATCTGTGGCTGTGAAAAAACAGCCCACACGACAATAAGCCTGGAATTCTTTGGTTGGCACAGTCACACCAGCAGGACATGTCGGTCGTGGGTCCGGGCCGCAAGTTCTGCTTGTGAACTCTGGTTCGTACCATATTTGCTTGCGAACATCGGAGCGGCACCAATACTGGTCAGCCAGCCGGGTTTCGCCTGCCTCATCCAGCGACGACAAGGTTCTACCTGTGCCGTTGCCTATCCTGCGCACCGCGTCTTCGCCCCTAGGATGAAAACCAGACGGGCACAAACTCAGATAATCTCCGGCTTGCAGATGCACAGCCGTAGCTGCGGTCACTCTGGCAGAAGCAGGAAAAACAGGTGTCCAAGTGTATACGCTGCCAGACTTCTTGGTGTTCACGACTAGCTCAATGCTGTGCGGAACAGCAAAGCTGACATTACCCGCAACCCTGAATTTCGCGTTAGCTAAACTTGCGCTGCCTGTGTAATAGTCAATCCGCGCGGCATAGCCGTCGAAACCGTAGCTGCCAGAAGTCGTCTCAGCGTCTATCCTGAACCTGCCGCTCTGATATGTCTGGCTGCTGGGCGACCATCTCTGCGTCCTGTAATTCCTGCCTGTGGTATGAGACGGCAACCCTCGCCGCAGAATACCTTGACTGTCAAGCCAATAACCGCCGTTACCGCGACCGACGTTACGAGCGATAACCTGCTCGGTCACGAACTCCGAACAAGTCGCAGCCGCTCTGTGCGCCACAGACGGCGCGCCGCTGGCTGGAACCGTCACATCCAAAATCGGCAGATCGTTGCGCACATCAGTATCAAGCTGAAAAAACCCGTCCACCACACCAGCCCCGCAAGCCTCATGAGAACCACGCTCGCTAGGCTTCAGATGCGGTATAGCAAAACTCTTAGCAGAATAATTCCCGAACCGCAAATTGTCAGTATCCCAATTCTTCTCCGTGTCGCCAACCCCGCCGCCTCCGCCAAGTGCTGAGGCTGGGGTGGCGGTCAGCCAGAGCACAGCAGCGAAGGCTGTCGCCAGTGCGACGGCGGCTAGGATACCGTATCTGAAAATTTTCGCGAAAGCTGCAAACCCCATAGGTCTGCTACTTTAACGGCGACCGCAACCCGGATTCCAGCACAGCAGCACAAGCCAAAAATTTTTTAGAGAATGACTTGACAAACACCGCGCAACATGCTACGATGGGCAAATGACCGAGAAAACCGCTCCGATGCTGCCGACAAGCGACAGTCGCACAGTGCCTCGGCTCACGCCGGCAGACTGTGCTGCAGTAGACAGCATGGCAGGCACCTGCAGCAGCACAACAGCCATCCGATTCGTGGCTGGCGTACTCGGCTTTTGCCAAAACAGATCTCTCGGCAATCTCGTCCGAACCGCCTATTATCACAAAGCGGCAACACATTTGCCTCCCATGCTCACGCACGCGCCATGTGCTAGCCTTGCAACATGTCCATTCAGTCAAAGAGGACAACGACGGCGCGAAACAATTTTCCCAAATGTGCACTTGACAAGGCAGTGTCCTTCTTATATAGTCAAAAGCATGAGGCAACCCGAATGCTGTAATACCATGAGACGATATGCTATCAAAGCTGTAGACAGAGAGTACCTTCTAGCTCCAGTCAGTTTTCTGGATGCAATTATCGAAAACTCCGCTCACCCTTCAAAAGCAAGTAGTGTCCGATCGGTTAGCGGTAAAGGGCACCTGAGACTCGCCATCTGATTATGACTGCCCAGTTATCCAAGCATGAATTCGGCTCAATCATTAGAGAGCCAAAATACATCAATGGGAACATTGAGTGGGGCAGAAGGGAGAATAATCGTTCCGTAAGCGAATTCCGTGTCGATATAGTGTCAGAATGGCCTCTGTTTCTCCATGCTACTTTCAATCCCGACGTTAGCAAACTCAACTACCTTATTGTTCATAAAAAACATGGACGCATATTTGGGGTTGACTTAGGCAAAGAGCACCACAATCCTCATTGCAATATGGTAGGAGAAACACACCTCCACGAATGGACCGAAGAATTCAGAGACAAAGTAGCTCGTGTTCCTGAAGAGATCACGGCTGAAATTTCCAACCCTGTTGCCGTGTGGCAACAATTTTGCGAATTGGCCAATATAACACATACAGGTATACTAGGACCACCATTACCACGACAAGAGGAGTTATTCATATGAACCTCAGCAAACGCTTCGAGACGCTGTTGGCCGATTTGGGACAACAATTCGCCGTCACTGAACAAAATGGGCGGTTTCGTGTTCGCACACCTTACCTTTACCCTGATGGGGAAGTCATTGACATTTTCTGTAAGCCCACGGAAAACGGAGATGAGCTGATAGTGACAGATTTCGCCGAAACAACAAATTGGCTGTCTATGCATTCTTTGTCACAGCGGCGTTCCTATAAGCAGAATTACCTAATTCAAGATACTTGCGTCACTCATGGCGTAGAGTTCTATCGAGAAATGCTTTTGGCTCGCTGTCGCTCAGGAGATTCGTTGGCTGAAACCATTACAAAAGTTGCTCATGCATCTATACGAATCTCAGATCTTTGGTTCACTTTCAGAACAAGAGCTGTTTCTTCGATTTCTGACGAAGTTGCTGATTTCATGGATGAGAAAAAGATTAATTTTTCCCGGTCAAAAAATATTGAGGGGAAATCTGGCAAGTTTTGGAATGTGGACTTTAGCGTTAATACAGAATCACAAAAATCTCTTATTCAGATTTTAGCAACCGAAAGCACTGCAGCTACTCGAAGGATTGTAGAACATACAATAGCTGGGTGGTATGATATTCGCCACTTAGCCAACGGAGAGTCTAAGCAGCAGTTTATTTCACTATTTGATGACAACACGGATATTTGGAAACCTGAAGACTTTAATCTCGTTGAAGATCTTTCTGTGGTGTCTTTATGGTCTAACCCTGACCAATTTATAAGTGTCTTGTCAAGCTAAAAGTAAAATCTTCTTTTTCCTTAAATCAGGCTCTAGGAAACCCCTGCAGGTCGGCGGCGGCGAAGACTTGCTGGCCGAAGGTGTATCTGATGGTGTCTTCCGCTCTGTTCGTGTCTTCTGAGATTGATGTTTCGCCGTCGAAAGTTCCTTGGCAGCCAGTATGAGTGCTGTATGCTAGCTGTATTGCGCGATATCCAGTTTGGTGCCAGTGCAAGAGAATATGGCGTTCTCTTATTGTCGGATGGCACACAATAACATGGGCGAGGTTTCCGTTCCTGGATATTTCTTTGATGTGGTATGTGCCTTGTGATAAAAATTCTCTTACCGGAGCGGCGAATGTGTTCGCTACTGAGTAGGCTGCCCATGGCATAGACCCTGATTCTGTTACCCATGATGCGCATAGTATGAGATGACTGGCACTTGTTTCTTTCATGATTTCTTGGAATCTGAGTCTGTCGTGTGCTGATTGCGCGGCTTTTCTGAGATAGAAATCTAGGTTCGCTTGCGGGTTTATCCGCTGCACATCTATTCCTGCTTGGCGGTTTATTTCTATAAACCTGTCTGTTGTGAAAATCAGGTCGCCGCTGTAGTTTCCGGTTGCTGGGTTCCATTCTGCTGTGTGCACTATGCCGTCTGTGAAGCTGCCGTCAGCTACAGAGCCGCAAACGTTCTTAGAAGTAAAACCGAGCCTGTCAAATATCTGCTCTATCTCGGCCCAGATTGCTGGCAGATCGTTTTCCAAGCAGTTGTCCTCAAAATACGCAATCTCATCCTCGAAACAATAAGCGGCTCTTTTGAGTAAATTGCTTGACCTTGCCACATCTTCCGGTCGGTCACGCACATTCACAGGAAGCGATGCGCCAAAAGCTCTTGGATCGAACCTATCTTTCGGCACATTAATCGGAACATCTTCTGGTCCTAGCCGATACCTTGTAATCGGCGCAGGCCCGCTGCTCCTAACTGCAACAGGAGCGGTGTCTCTGCCGATAAGCACAACAACAGCAGCGTCTGGCGATACGAACTGTTGCGGCATAGCAGAAACCTGATCTATCTCTTCTAGTTCAGATGCTGCCAGTATCTCCTCGGCTCTGTCCTGCCAGCCATCCTGATAGTAGACGGCAGAAGTGGCGTATCTTTCAGGTGCGTTACCTGCCGGCAAAACGGTATAGCCAGCTTCGGCAAGCTTAGCAGTAAGCCGACCGGCTGCTCCAGCCACACCGCTGCCATTTAATACTTGAACCTGCAATGTCACCGGCGACTCCACAACAGTAGTAGTTGTTGTGGTTATTGCTGGCTCAGTCGAAGTTGTTGTACTTGGCGGCTCAGATTGTTCAGTTGACGCACCGGAAGTAGTCGTTGAGGTTGTAGCAGTAGTCGCTGGTGCAGTAGAAGTGGTAGTCGTGCTGGTCGTAGTAGTTGCAGCTTCCGCGACCGGTGCTGGCGGCAAAAGCTCGCCTTCTACGACATAGCTTGTGCCCAGGCTGTCGGTGATTTCGCCGCCGCCTGAAACATAGATTGACGGCGGAACATCGCCGCTATCGCCATCTTGGAAATACCAGAAACTTATCATCTCCTCAACCACAGAGGCAGGATCGGCAACATCAGCGTCAACCAAATCCAGCGAAACCTCACCTGGCTGATTAGCGAACCACTCTGCCACAGGCGAACTATCGCCAGAAACAGTCACATATCCAGAACCGTTACCTGATGTGAACGGCACAACGACAGAAACCTCTACCCCACTGCTCTCTGCAGCAGTTGTAGGAGTCGAGACTCTTGAAAATGATGTAACTCCGTCTGCGGTTGTCGCGCTCATATCAGACTCCACTGGCAGGGTGCTATCAGCACCGTCAGAGGCACCAGATGAACAAGCCGCAGCAAATAATAACACTACTAGTGTTAAAGCTAAGACGCTGTTTAGATATTTTATAGTTTTAATAATCATTGGATTTTTGCTATTTGTATGCCCATTTTGATGACATATTTTTATTAAAATGGCAGTTTAAGTTGATATAATTTTGTTTATTTTTATCGATTCCAGAATGCAAGTTTCTGTCACATTGTTTTCTCAGTTTCAAGCATTTCGATCCATAACTGATGTGTCTCCAAGACACTTCCTGGCTTCCTAGCATTTTCAATTTCTCTCTTTTCAGCACGCTCAACGCATGATACCAGCAAAGATAATACAATTACTGCAATGACCGGCAATATAGAGAGATTCCATGGGAAAGTGGAACGTATGACATTACTCAATGTTTCACCAAAAGCACCATCAATTGCCGCGAAACTTAGAATCAAAGCAATGAATGACAATGATGTAGGAAAATAAAATGCAATTACTGATTCAGCAAACAAAGATAGCTTTTCATTATGATTGCTAATTTTTGCATAATATCTATTAACGAGTGAAAATAATTCATTGTTGCTGTCACGTATTCTATTCAGGTCAAAAATTTTATTTGCAATTTTGAGAGTACTCAAATTTGAATATGACAGATAGCTATTTGCTTGACTATCAAGAGTGTTAAACATTATTATGCTTATTCTTGATACTTCCTGTATCTCAGTCAAAATTGTATCTAAGCCCTTTTTTTCTTGCAAGACATTCCAAGCAAATGCGTGCCAGTCAGGCCACAATTTACTATTATGTATACTTTCTTTCGCTATTTTATCAGAATAAGTTGACAAAAAGGGTTCATAAGTTTGGCCAATTTTATTTAGATATACACCAAATTCTTTGTGAACAATAACTGTTTCTATAATTTCATTAAATTTAATTTTGTCATATTCTTCTGAATTCTGTTGAAAAATTGAAACTAATAACTTCCTGTTATTTGAAATGTAAATCTTAAATGAGTTCCCTTCAATTTCATCTTTAGTTTCTATTCTACGCAAACCCGAGGATTGCATATTAATTACATTATCATCGTTTTCGTCTATTATTTTACTTTGAACAGTGGATATAGGCTCCAACAAATCAAAATTATACTTTGTGTAATCCTTGTTTTTTTGTTGAAAAGTTTTCTTTTTATGCTTAAGAGCAATCTCCGCAAAACTTGTAATTTCTTTTGGATCATCCTTTCTTTGAAAATTGCATCTCCAAATAATTTCGTAATCTATTTTGGGTTCCAAAATTTTCAAAAATTTTTCATTAAGCATAGTTTGAAAATCATCGAGTACCTCACTCAATGATTTTTGTTCGCCATCTAACAAATCCGAAATGACCTTCGAGACTATTTTGATTGAGCCGAAGCCGAACTCCCAAAGCTTCATCTCAACACAACTTACTTCTAAGCCAAGTCCATTAAATTTGAAATCTCTTAAACAATCATTAAGCCATCCTAATTTGGCAGAATCCTCAATTTTGGCTTTCAGAAAACAGTTGGGCAAAAATTCACAGCTAGAAGAATCCGAAAGATCTTCGGCAACTTCATCCCAAGAAAACAAATAACAGCCATCCGAAGAATTTTTGTGGCAAATAAGTTTGCAAATGACACGACTCTTCCACCTGTCATAGTCAAATTGGACTTCCTCGTCCTTGCCTTCAAAAATGACACACGACAGACTTAACTTAAATGGAAAAACAAAAGATACCTGAGTTTCACTGCTGAAAATGTCCGAAAGTTCCATTACAGCACCTCCAAATGCCAACTTAGGCAAACACTCATATCCCCATCACTTCGCCTCGCAAGCGACAAAGATTCTCTGCCCTGTCGCCAAACACACCCCGCAACAAAACTGCAAACCCTCCCTCTAAACAAGACCCCCACAGATTGCGCCAGAAACCCAAGCAGCGACGCGGCGCAAGGGAAACTTCTAGACTGCCCTCCTAATGAGCAATCAGCCCCCCTCCGCAGGTTATGCCCAGGAGTAGCCGTTTGCTGGACAGGGGCGAGACTGGGTGCCATCAGACCAACGCCTGCAGGCAAACTTGGCAGTCTTCTCATGTTCATATAGATCACTATAGCATGTTTGATCGTGTTTGTCAAGTCATTCTCGGAAATATTTTTTGCCGAGTTCTTGGGCGGTGATGCGGACTGGGCTGGCGGATAATGTTGGCGACTAGGATTTTTCATGCTAGAATAGCGATATCCGCAATAGAAAGGCAGTCGAATGGCAACCGACAAAGAACCTACGCTAGCCGACATCGCCACCCGGCTCGACAGCATTGACAAGCGGCTTACTAAAGCCGACCACCGTGCGATACAAGACCGCAAACACTCCGCAAACGAACACAAGCAGACACGGGCCGCCATCCGTGATGCTACTCAAGGCATCAAGTAGTCATCGGACAGACCGAAGACCGACTAGCTGAACGAATCGCCGATGCCGAAACGTCCATGTCCGAAGCCTTGGATGCGCATGCCCGCGACCCGCTAGCACATCATTAGAGCCGTTCGGCTGCTTCTTTGGCGAAGTAGGTGAGGATGAAGTCGGCACCTGCCCGTTTTACTGCTGTTAGCTGCTCTATGGCTGCGGCTTCGGCGTCTAGCCAGCCTGCTGCGCCGGCGGCTTTTATCATGGCGTATTCGCCTGAGACATGATATGCGCCTAGCGGCACCTGCACTTCTTGGCGCACTCGCTGGATCACATCCAGATATGTCACCGCCGGCTTCACCATCACCATGTCTGCGCCTTCTTCAATGTCTAGACGCACTTCTTCCAAGGCTTCTCTGGCGTTGCGCCAGTCTTGCTGGTAGGCGCGGCGGTCTTGGCCGGGCGCAAGCTCTACCGCCACGGCATCACGGAACGGCCCGTAGAGACTGGAGGCGTATTTAGCCGCATACGCGAGGATGGCTGTCTCCGGGCGGCCTTCGCCGTCTAGCGCAGAGCGGATGGCTGCCACTTGGCCGTCCATCATTCCGCTGGGCGCCACAATGTCGGCCCCTGCGCCAGCTTGAGCGCAGGCAGCTTTTGCATATATCTCCAAGGTGGCGTCGTTGTCGACTGCGCCTTCGGCGGTGAGCACTCCGCAGTGGCCGTGTTCGGTGTATTCGTCCACGCAGAGGTCGGCGATGAGCACGATGCTGTCACCGAATTCTTCCCGCAGTTCCGCTAGAGCGACTTGCACTATGCCGTCTGGGGCGAAGGCCCCTGAGCCCACAGCGTCTTTGACTTCGGGCACGCCGAAGAGAATGACCGCGCCGATGCCGCAAGCTTGAAGCTCGGCCGCTTCCGAGCGCAGCGAGGCGAGCGTGTGCTGAACCACGCCCGGCAACGACGGGATCGGCTCGGGGGCATCTATGCCCTCTCGCACGAAGAGCGGAGCGATCAGGTCGGCAGGGGCCAGAGTGGTTTCAGCCACGAGCCGGCGCAAAGCCGCAGTTCGCCTCAGACGGCGCATCCTTCTGGCAGGAAAACTCACATGTGAATTCTACCGCCCGCCTATTGCCGCACTGCCTTTGTCGTGTCGCGGCGGGCTAGAAAAAATTTCTTGTAAACATAGGTTGTCAAAACTAGTTAACTATGGCTAACATACTTCTAAAGAATAGAACAAGCACAACCGAACACCCTCTGAAGAACCTCCGACTCAAACACACCCGACTCAAACCCAAAGGAGAAATCCAGTGAGTTTTTTAACTAGCAACAACCAGCGCAGCCCGCGTCGCCGCTCTGCCCCCCGCCGCTCTGCCCCCCGCCGCCTGCTGATTCCCGTAGTAGCCATCGCGGCAACCCTCGGGCTGATCGCCACAGCTTGCGGCAGCGATGACGACGACAGCGACGCTTCCACCGAAGACGCCATCGCTACCTATGCCAGAGGCGTCAGGGCATCCTACGAAGCTTCGCTGGCAACGGCCCGCGTGATGGACAGCGCCATTGACGCCTTCCTCGCCGACCCGTCTGGCGAAACGCTCAACACCGCCAAGCAGACCTGGCTGTCCGCCCGCGAAGACTACGGCCCCACCGAGGCATTCCGCTTCTATGACGGTCCGATCGAAGAGGTTGAAGGTCTCGTAAATGCTTGGCCGTTGGACGAGGCATACATTGATTATGTGGAGGGCGCGCCCGATGCCGGCATCATCAACGACCCTGCCACCTTCCCCACGATTGACGCCGACCTGCTCACATCGCTCAACGAGCAAGGCGGCGAGGAAAATGTCTCAACCGGCTGGCACGCCATTGAGTTCCTCCTCTGGGGCCAAGACCTCAGCGCATCCGGCCCCGGCAACCGCCCCGTGTCCGACTACACCAGCCGCTCCAACGCCGACCGCCGCGCTCAGTATCTGCGAGTGGCGTCCGACCTGCTGCTCACCCACCTTCAGCAAGTGAGTGACGAGTGGGCGCCCGATGCCAGCAACTACCGAGCCGATTTCCTTCAGCGCAGCAACAGCGAGGCGCTCAACAACATCATCACCGGCATCGGCGAGCTGTCACGAGGCGAGCTTGCGGGCGAGCGCATGAATGTGGCGTATTCCGAGCGGTCGCAGGAAGACGAGCACTCCTGCTTCTCCGACAACACCACCCGTGACATCGTGGGCAACGCTCGCGGCATCCAGATGGTGCTCACCGCCAACTACCCCGGCGGCGTAACGGGAACCAGCATCTTGGATCTAGTAGACGAGGAAGATTCCGCCTTGGCAACTCGGCTGAATTCCGAGGTGGCCAGCTCGGTCACGACCGTCTCGCAGATCCCCGGCCCGTTCGATCAGCACCTGCGTGACGGCGTGCCCGACAGCGACCCAGGCCGCATGGCTGTGCTGGCTGGCATAGTGTCTTTGGAAGACCAGACCGACACCATAGTCGCTGCTGCCACAGCCCTCGGAGTGACGATCAATGTCACCTAGCAGGGCTGGCTAGATCGCAGGGTTGGCAAGACCGACAGCAACACCCATCCTGTGCCGAAAATAGCGGCTTCGGTTCGAGGCTTGGGTGCCGTAGCAGCACTGGCCGCGATTGCTCTCTTAGCGGCCAGTGCCTGCACTTCTGACTCTAGCACATCCTCGCTCGCCGTGCCCCCAGCCGACCTCGGCGGCGAAACCACTCGTGAAGACGCCACGAGCAACGCCTTCGGTCTCGCCTCGCCCGGTCTCACCAACGAGGAACGCCGCAAGTTTGAAATCGGCGACAGCTTCTTCTCACAGAACTGGGTCATCGCCCCCGCCTCCACCGAAGCTCGCGACGGCCTCGGCCCCACCTTCAACGCCCAAGCCTGCTCCTCCTGCCACACCCATGACGGACGAGGCGCGCCCCCCGACCCGACCGGCGAAGAAGCCCGTCTCGGCTTGCTGCTGCGCCTGTCGGTGCCCGGCCAGCATCCCGACACAGGCGCGCCCCTGCCCGATCCCAACTATGGCAGTCAGCTTCAAGACAGGTCGGTGCTGGGCGTGCCCGCCGAAGGCGACCTGAAAGTCAGCTACAAGGCGGTGCCCGGCCAGTACGCCGACGGAGAAGAGTTTGAGCTGCGAGACCCTATATATGAAATCGTGGACTTGGCTTTCGGTTCGCTTTCTGATGACATTCAGACCAGCCCTCGTCTCGCCCCGCAGGTAATAGGCGCGGGGCTGCTGGAGGCCGTTCCGGAAGAGGCGATCTTGGCTCTGGCCGATCCTGATGACGCCGACGGCGACGGCATCTCAGGGCGCGCCAACTATGTGTGGGATGCCCGTGCCGCCACGATGTCGCTCGGCCGTTTCGGCTGGAAGGCGAATGTTGCCACAGTGGAACAGCAGATAGCAAGCGCATTCCACGGCGACATCGGCATCACCTCCGCCATACACCCCGATGAAAACTGCCCCGCCGTGCAAGCCGACTGCGCTGTCGCCCCCAACGGCGGCAAGCCGGAGCTGAGCGATTCCAGACTGGATTCGGTGACTTTCTACAACCGCACGCTGGCCGTTCCCGCCATGCGCACCCCCGAAGACGCTTCCGTGCGCAAGGGCTATGAGCTGTTCGGCGAAATCGGATGCGCCGCCTGCCACACCCCCACTCTCCAAACCGGCCCCTCCGACATCGCCACCCTCGCCGACCAGACCATCCACCCCTACACCGACCTTCTCCTCCACGACATGGGCGAAGGCTTAGCCGACAACCGTCCCGACTTCGCCGCCACCGGCTCCGAATGGCGCACTCCTCCCCTATGGGGCCTAGGGCTGATAGACGATGTGAACGGCCACCGCTTCCTGCTGCACGACGGCCGGGCGCGAACCATAGAAGAAGCCATCCTCTGGCACGGCGGCGAAGCAGAGTCGGCAAAGGAAGCGTTCCGCTCTCTAAGCTCTGACGAGCGTGAGGATCTGCTGGCATTCTTGGAAGCGTTGTGAAAAGCTGTGAGGTATCGCTATGTCTAACGTCTCGTCTAATTTTTCAAAGCTGAAGCTGCTGGCGGCTGCAGTCGCAGGGCTGATACTGGCGGCCGGTGTAGCAGCCTGTAGCGATTCCACGCCTTCTCGCCAAGACGCGCTGGACGACTTGGCCGATGAGGTCATCATCCCCGCCTACGATGAATTTCTCACAGCCAGCTCAAGCCTCGCCGAAGCCGTAAGCGACCTTTGCGCTTCTCTTGCCAGCGATACTGCCAGCAGCGATACTGCCAACAGTGATGCAGCTGCCGAAGGCGCGCTCAATTCTGTCTATGACGCTCTTGAAGCTTCGCGTGCCAGCTGGTCGTTCAGCGAAGCCATGTGGGTGGGGCCGGTGATGGAACGCCGTTCGCGAGCCGTGATCGACTGGGAGATTGACGCCGAACAAATTGATGCACGCATCGCCGACACTTCGTTCGCTCTGACCGCCGACAATCTGGCGACCCGTGTCGGAGCCGACGAACGCGGTCTCAGCGCGGTGGAATATGTAGTCGGCAGCCCGTCTGCCCCCGAAGCCGCCATTGCGAAACTGGCGAACCCCCGCTACTGCGAATATCTCACCGCTGCCACGCAGGTGGTCGTTGCGGAAGCAGAACTGCTGGTGTCGGACTGGACGACCAGCTTTGAAGACGGCCCGCCCTATCGCACGGTGCTGAGCGATCCCGATGGCAGCGGCGTTGACGACATCGTAAACAGCAGCTTCAACCTTTTGCGCAAAACGAGCGACATGGAGCTTCGCCCAGCCACAAACGGCGATCTGGATGCAGTCAAAGAAGGCCCGCTAGGTCTCGGCGCAGCAGATATAGCAGACCATCTGGCTGGAATGCGGGCAGTGCTGATAGGCAGCGGAGCAAACCAAGGCAGTACGCAGGAAGACGGACCGATGGGCCTGAGCGAACTGCTGGGCGATGACATCACCGACAGGCTCGCCGCCCGCTTGGATGCTGCAGATGCAGCCGTGTCTGCCATCACGCCTCCCTTGCGGACAGCCGCCGCCGAAAACACCAGCAGCCTGAACGAGGCATACGAGGCATTGAAGGAACTGCAGATGACGATCTCCACAGAGGTGGTAAGCAAACTAGGAGTAGCCCTAGGCTTCAGCGACACCGATGGCGATTCAGCAGGTTAGCAGGCCGGGCTTTTTGGAAGGCCGCTATGACAAATCAGCGGGCTTCCAGGCAAGATGGCTCCGCCCTGTCGCAGCCGACTCTTTGGCAGTTTTCCGCATCGGCTTCGGGCTGCTGGTGGCATTCAGTTCGCTGCGTTTCTTGGCGAAAGGCTGGGTTGACACTCTCTACTTAGACCCCGAAAACCATCTCACCTACCGCTGGTTCGGCTGGGTCGCTCCTCTGCCTGCGCCGTGGATGCATCTGCATATGATCGCTCTGGCTGCCCTCGGCATCTGCATCGCCCTCGGCTACAGGCATCGCCTCGCCACCGCCCTTTTCATCGTGGGTTTCGCCTACACCGAGCTGATTGAGGCGAGCCTGTATCTCAACCATTACTGGTTCATCACTCTGGCTGCCGTGCTGCTTTTGCTGCTGCCCGCCTACCACCACTGGTCGCTGGACGCTGCCGCTGGCAGAGCGGTTAAGACACAGGCGGTTCAAGCATGGGTCATCTGGGCATTGCGGGCACAAGTCGGCATCGTTTATGTGTTTGCGGGCATTGCCAAGCTCAACGGCGACTGGCTGTTCCACGCCCAGCCTTTGCGCCTCTGGCTCGCCGACCGCACCCACCTGCCCGTCATCGGCCCGTTCTTGGACGAACCTCTAGTCGCCTACGCCGCCAGCTGGGGCAGCGCGGCATTTGACTGCACCATCGTGGCGTGGCTCCTGTGGCGACGCAGCCGTCCTTGGGCTTACACGGTGCTAGTCGTCTTCCACATCGCCACCTGGCTGCTGTTCCCCAAAATCGGCGTGTTCCCCTGGGTGATGATCTTCTGCGCCCTAGTCTTCTTCCCTCCCGACTGGCCAAGGCAATTGGCAAAACGGGTGAGAGTTGGGCTGGAGACTGCCAACTGGCAATTTGCCAGATCAACATGGGAACTGCCTCGGTCATCAAGAGAGACTGAACCATTGCAGAGCTATGCCTCAAGCACAGCTTGGGGGCGAACACCGGATGGAACTGCTGCTAAAGAACCAGAGCCAAGGCAGAGCTACATAACAAACGGCAAAATCTTCGGCGAAACGGCACAGAAGCAGATTGTAGGAGCAGTAGATGATACCGAAAGCACAGCAAACCGCAAAACCTCTAGTGTCAGCCGACCTGCGATAGCACTGCTGGCTATTTTCGCGGCAGTGCAAGTCTTCCTGCCGTTGCGCCACTATTTGGAGCCGGGCAATGTCCGATGGAACGAGCAGGGCTATTACCTCGCGTGGCGGGTCATGCTCACCGAAAAAGCCGGGCACTTGGAATACGAAGTGACCGACCCAGCCACAGGCCGCAACTGGCTCGCCTACCCAGAGCTTGTGCTCACCGACTGGCAGGCAGCCCACGCAGCCACCCGTCCCGACTTGATCCACGCCACAGCCCTCCTCATCGCCGACCATTACGAGCAGCAAGGCATCCCCGACGCAGAAGTTCGAGCCACTTCATGGGTCTCCATGAACGGCCGCCAAGCCAAGCAGTTCATAGACCCCGCCATAAACCTAGCCGCCCACCCCCGAGGCCAAATCCCACCCGGTTGGATTATAAGCGAAAACGCCTGAAACTAGGCTGGAAGCGTGACGGTTTATCTTCTTGGCGCAGGGCCTGGGGATCCGGGGCTGCTTACTTTGCGGGGGGCGGAAGTGTTGGCGGCGGCAGATGTGGTGGTTTATGACAGGCTTTCTGTGGGGGCAGTGCTGGACATGGCGCCTGCTGAGGCTGAGCGTGTCAATGTGGGGAAATTGCCGGGGCAGCCTCGGATGCCGCAGGAGGAGATAAACCGGCTGCTCGTGAAGCACGGGCTGGCTGGTCGCAATGTGGTGAGGCTGAAGGGCGGCGACCCGTTGGTGTTTGCACGAGGCGGCGAGGAAGCGGCGGCCTTGGCGGAAGCTGGGGTGAGTTTTGAGATTATTCCGGGCATCACATCAGCTTTCGCCGCCCCCGCCTATGCGGGCATCCCCGTAACCTTACGGCATTCTTCCACTTCGGTGACGGTCATCACCGGGCATGAGGCGCCTGAGTCGCGAAGTTCGGCCAATTGGGAAGCGGCAGCGAAGCTCGGCGGGACGCTTGTGATTTTGATGGGAGTTGCTCGGTGGGACTCTATTGCCGAGCGGCTGTTGGCGGCTGGGATGTCGCCCGATACGCCTGCGGCTGCTGTTTGCTGGGGAACTCGTCCGAATCAGCGCACGATACGCGCTTCTCTTGCCACCTTGGGCGAGCACCGCCTGGAAGCACCCTCGGTGATAGTGGTAGGCGAGGTCGCATCGCAAGAGTTGGAGTGGTTTGAGAAGCGGCCGCTCTTCGGCAAACGAGTGGTGGTGACTCGCCCTGCGGCACAAAGCGCCCCTCTGTGCGACATATTCACGCGGGCTGGAGCACAGCCTATTTCAGTGCCGTTGATTGAGATAGCAAAAGCTGCCGATGGAGGTGCTGCACTCCGAGCCGCAGCCGAGCGTCTGGGTGATTACGACTGGGTGATTTTGACTTCCGCTAACGGTGCCCGCGCCTTGCTGTCAGCCATAAACGACGCCCGAGATTTCGGCAAGGCAAAAGTGGCGGCTATCGGCCCCGCCACTGCCGAAGTGCTGACAGCGACCAACATCCATCCCGACCTAGTGCCGAGCAGTTACATCGCCGAAGCCCTGCTGGAGGAGTTGCTGGAGGAAGAGATACAGGGGGCCGCTGCCTCAGTTGCGCCTTCTGAGGTAATAGACGAAAGCGTGACTTCAGCGGCAAACGGCGAGACAGCGGATGGGACTGATGAGCAGATTGGTGACCAGCATGGCAAAAGCTTGGCAACAGAGACCAATAGCGAAACAGCCACGGCCGACCCTCCGCAACCGCGAGCGCTTATCGCCCGAGCAGCAGTCGCCAGAGATGTGCTGCCGGATGGACTGCGAGAGGCAGGCTGGGAAGTGGATGTGGTGGAAGCGTACCGCACAAAAGGCGTAGAAGTCTCAGAGGCTTCCCGTAACGAAATTGCCAATAGCGATGTCATTACCTTTGCTTCGCCGTCTGCCGTAGAACAATTCGCCAAAGCTGGCTTGGTTTCAGAGGTGACGACTGCCGGCGATGCTGACGGCAAAACCGATGCTGGGGGCAAGACAGGTGCCCGCCGACCAAATCCAATTGTGGCCTGCATCGGCCCCATCACATCAGATGCCGCACGCAGACTTGGATTGGATGTGGCTGTGGAAGCTGCCGAGCACACAGCAGACGGCTTGGCAGAGGCACTTGAAGACTACTTTACGAATTCCGACTGAGCAACCCAGCTTGATAGGATTGAAGGCAGCTATGCGTTATGGCACAACTATCGTTATCGTTGCGTTGTTGGTAGCGATATTGCTGGCTTCTGTGCTGCAGCTGTTCGTTTTCGCTCGCTAGCCGGCAGCTTGTCGGCCTATTGTCGGCCCACTTGCTGGCGGCATAGCTCTTGCTGGCGCAATTCTTGCTGGAGCATCTCTTGCCGGCCCATCTAGCTGATTCCTGTTTGCTCGTCACACCCCTGCATACAATAGGTGTATGTCAGAAACAGCCAGCGCTTATCTAACGAGAGTTGATCCAGAGTCTGGTCTCACCTCTGCCGAGGTAGAGAGGCGGCGGGCAGAGGGGCGGACGAACGCTGCGCCGCCTTCTCCTGTGCGGTCGTTGGGCGAAATCGTGCGGGCTAATGTCTTCACGCCTGTGAATGCCATCATGCTGAGCTTGTTCGTGTTGATCTTGGTGGCTCGGTCGCCTCGGGACGCTTTGTTCGTGGGGGTTGTGCTTTCCAACAGCATCATCGGAATCGTCCAAGAGGTGCGAGCCAAGCGTGCGCTGGAGCAGCTTGCCATCTTGAACGCCCCCAAGGCGGCAGTGGTGCGAGACAGCGAAACGCAAGAGATAGCCGCAGAAGAGATCGTAGCCGACGACATCATAGACATCTCCTCCGGCAGCCAGATCGTGGTGGACGGCGAGGTCGTGTCTGCCATCGGGCTGGAAGTGGACGAATCGCTGCTCACCGGCGAGGCCGACCCCGTAGATAAAGAAATCGGAGCGCAGGTGATGTCGGGGAGCTTCGTGTCTGCCGGCAGCGGCAGAGTGATGGCCACAGGCATCGGAGCGGAATCCTATGCCAGCAAGCTGAGCGAGGAAGCTCGGCGGTTCACTTTGGTCAACTCAGAACTGCGCGAGGGAGTCAACAAGATTCTTCGCGTGCTCGTGGTGGTCGTTCCGTTCGCTGCCGGGCTTTTGCTGGTGGCTTTGCTGACCAACAACAACGGCTGGCAAGAAGCCTTGCGGAGCACTGTGGGAGCAGCAGTAGCGATGGTGCCGGACGGTCTCGTGCTTTTGACTTCATTCGCTTTCGTGGTGGGCGTGATCGTTCTGGCTCGCCGCAAAGCTTTGGCGAAAGAGCTCGCCACCGTAGAGCTGCTGGCACATGTGGATGTCCTCTGCTTGGACAAAACAGGCACCATAACCACAGGCGAGATTTCCTTCGGCTCGGTGGACTATTTGGATGCCGCTCAAAGGGCTATGAGCAGAGAGTTAATAGACGAAGCTCTGGGTGCTATGGCAGCGGCCGACCCGAATCCGAACCCCACTTTGGCTGCCGTGGCTGGGGAGTTCAAAGCTCCAGACGGCTGGAGGATCGTGGCTCAGGAGCCGTTCTCGTCCGCCCGGAAATGGGCGGCGGCAGAGTTCGCGGCAAGTAGCAAAGCAACTGGCTCAGCGAGCAGCTCAACAGATCACACAGCAGACGGCCCAGCAGATCACACGGCAGATAGCTCAGCAGATAGCACTTCTAGGGGCGTGTTCTATTTCGGCGCGCCTGAGATTTTGCTGAGCGGCGCGGATGATGCGGGGAGCGGCAGCAAGACAAGAGCAGACGCTATCGCAGCAAATGGCAAGGATGGCGCCGCCGAAGATTCCGGCTCAGCCAACACAAGCCTTGCCACCATCAACTTCGCCAAAGCCCGAGCAGCTGAACACGCCAGCGGAGGCTCCCGCGTGCTAGCCCTCTGCCACGCCCCCGGCCACCTCGCCTCTGAAGACCTGCCCGGCAGCATCCAGCCAGTCGCGCTGGTGCTGCTGGAAGACACCATCCGCCCCGATGCCCCTGAGATATTTGACTATTTCCACCGCCAAGGCGTGACTCTCAAAGTCATCTCGGGCGACAACCCTGCGACCGTCTCGTCTGTGGCGGTGCGAGCCGGCATCCCCGACGGCGACAAAGCCATGGATGCCTGCGACCTGCCAGAACCCGAGGCAGAACTCATTGAGCATCTGGAAGCCAAAGCCGTGTTCGGGCGAGTCACCCCGCATCAAAAACGCTCTATGGTTTCAGCCCTGCAAAGCCGAGGCCACACGGTCGCCATGACGGGCGACGGCGTGAACGATGTGCTCGCTCTCAAAGATTCCGACATCGGCATCGCCATGGGTTCCGGGAGCGACGCCAGCAGAGCGGTGGCTCAGATCGTCTTGCTCGACAACTCTTTCGCCACCTTGCCACGCGTGCTCACAGAAGGGCGCAAAGTCATCAACAATATAGAGCGAGTGTCCAACCTGTTCGTGGCCAAGGCTGTCTATGCCGTGCTCATCACCGCCGTCATCGGGCTGATGAGCTTCTGGGTGGCGGGCGCGGCCTTTCCGTTCCTGCCTCGTCAGCTCACCCTCATCGGCACTTTCAGCATCGGCTTGCCCGGGCTGTTCTTGTCGCTAGCCCCAAGCGAAAGCCTTGTCAAACCCGGATTCTTGCAGCGGGTGCTGAGATTTTCCTTTCCAGTCGGGATCATCGCGGCAACAGGCACTCTCATCGCCTACGAAATCGCCCGGCGAGCCTCGTCTGTGGAGCTGAGCCAAGCACGCACGGCAGCCACGATGACTCTGCTCGGCCTCGGCTTGGTCATCTTGGCATGGACGGCTCGGCCGCTAGAGCTATGGAAGCTCGGGCTGATAGCCGGAATGGCCGGCTTATATGCCCTAGTGCTGCTTGTGCCTTTCGGCAGAAACTACTTCAACCTCCAGCATTTCCCAGCCTGGCTATGGCTTGTCTGCGTGGCGACAGCAATAATCGGCGGGGCGCTCATCGTGCTGGCAGCTTGGATTGTCAGCCGGCAGCCTCCGCCGCGCGCTCGGCGGCGTCCACGGCGTTTAGCATCAGCATCGCCCTAGTCATCGGCCCGACCCCGCCGATGCGAGGCGACAGCCAGCCAGCCACCTCCTCAACCTCTGGAGCCACATCCGACACCACCTTCTTGCCTTCAAACGACACTCCCGCCGCCACGACCGCAGCCCCCGGCCTCACCATGTCGGGCGATATGAAATGCGGCGATCCCGCAGCAGCCACGAGAATGTCGGCTTCGCGAGTGTAAGCACCCAGGTCGGCAACTCCGGTGTGCACCACGGTCACAGCAGCATTGGCATTCGGCCTCTTCAAAGCCAGCAGATTGGCGAGCGGCCGTCCGATGGTCAATCCCCTGCCCACGATCACCACATGCGCGCCTGCAATCGGAATGTCGTATTCCATCAAGAGTGCCTGAATGCCAGCCGGGGTGCAAGCCAGCGGAGCATCCACCCCCTGCACCAGCCGACCGAGGTTCACAGGGTGCAGCCCGTCCACATCTTTGGCGGGATCCACCCGCAGCAAAGCTAGCTCGTAGTCAAGATGCCCGGGAAAGGGATGCTGCATGAGATAAGCGTGCACATCCCCAGACGCATTCATGCGATCCACCACGGCGTGGACTTCTTCCTGCGTGGCATCGGCGGGCAAGTGTTCGTGCTGAGAGACCATGCCCAGCTCTTCGCAGTCGCGATGCTTCATGGCCACATAGTTGGCCGAAGGCCCGTCATCGCCCACCAGCACAGTGCCGAGACCGGGCACGATGCCTTTCTCCCTCAGAGCGTCTATTCTGTGTTGAAGCTGCGCCTTTATCTTGGCCGCCAGCTGCTCCCCGTCTAGTTTGATTGCTGTCATGGTGTCAATTGTATGGCAGACAGACAGATCATGCCAGCGAAGATAGCCTGAAATTTCACGACTTTGAACTTGGAGACACCATGACTATTACATTTTCCGTAGCGCAGAATATTCCGAAGACAGCCGATGTCCGTGTGGTTTTCGTCTGTCCGGGCAAAGCTTCTTCTGCTTCCGGGGCTGCCTCTGATGCCGCTTCAAGGGAGAAGACGGCAGCGCGTGCCCTGCTGGAGAGCAGAGGCTTCAAGGCGAAAGCAGGCGAAGTGGAAGTCGTAGCCGATGCCGAAGGACATCTCACAGCAATGGTCGGCTTGGGCGACTCCCCCACTCTGGACGAAGCCCGCAGCACCGCCGCAACTCTTGCCCGCGTCATCAAACGCCACCCCTCAGCCGTTTGCCTGCCGCCCGACTTCAGCGAGATGCAAGACAACAACTCCGCCGCCTCTGGCAGCAACGCAGCCTCTGCCAATGGCCGCCCCGACCTCTTGTCGTGGTCGCAAGCCTTCGCCGAAGGGATCGTGCTGGGCAGCTACGAGTTCAACGACTACAAAAGCAAGCCCGAACCGAGCAAGCTTCGCAAAATGACGGTTATCTCGCCCCAGCAGCGCAATGCCGTTCGCGACTCTCTCAAAGAAGGCGCCCGCATCGCTGAAGCAGTGTGTTTGACCCGCGATCTGGTCAATGAACCTGGAGGCTCGCTCACTCCTGAGGTCTTAGCCCGCCGTGCTCAAAAAATGGCTCAAAGCTCTGGCCTCAAAGCCGAAGTGTGGAGCCTCGCCGACATCAAGCGTCAAAAACTCGGCGGACTGCTGGGAGTAAACCGAGGCTCGGAAAAGCCGCCTCGCTTCGTGAAGCTGCAATGGAATCCGCCGGGCAAACCCACGAAGTCCATCGCTCTGGTGGGCAAGGGCGTCACCTTCGACTCTGGCGGTCTTTCGCTGAAGCCTTGGAAGAGCATGGCCCACATGAAAAACGACATGGCTGGTGCTGCCGCCGTGATCGGGGCGATGTCTGCCCTGAGCGAAATCAAGCCGAAGTGCCGAGTAACGGGATATCTTCCCCTCACCGACAACATGACAGGCGGCGATGCCACTCGCGTGGGCGATGTGCTGCAGATCCGCAACAAGAAGACCGTGGAGATCCTCAACACAGATGCCGAAGGCCGTCTCATCTTGGCTGACGCTCTGTCGCTTGCCAGCGAAGACAAGCCGGATGCCATCGTCGACCTCGCGACCCTAACGGGTGCTTGCGTAGTGGCTCTGGGCGACAGCTACGCAGGCATCATGGGCAATGACGACAGCTGGATTGAGGCTGTTCAAGGCGCGGCGAAGTCCGCAGGCGAACGGCTCTGGCCGCTGCCGTTGCCCGAAGACTACCGCAAGCAGCTGGACTCGCCTGTTGCGGATATGGCTAACATCGGCAGCGGGAACGGCGGCACTATCACGGCCGGGCTGTTTCTGTCGGAGTTCGTGGCTGATGGGATTCCCTGGGTGCATCTGGATATTGCAGGGACGGCGTTCTCGGACAAGGTGTCGGGGGTGGATGGCAAAGGAGGCACAGGTTTCGGCGTGCGGACTTTGATTGAGTTGATCAGGAATTTTTAGGGTTTTGCTTTGATGGTTTTTGCTATTGCACGGCGGGGGCGTGTCTTTTTGGCTTTTCTTTGATAGTTCTTGCTATTGCACGGCGGGCAACGGCGCATCTTTTTTTGGCTGAACCTTACCCTTTTGCTAAGAAAGCTTTTTCGCTAAACCAGACACGCCAAAAAAAGACACACCGCCCCCCGCCTTACCTTGGAATCACCAAGCTTTGCCTTGAAACCTGTTGCAGACTCATTACAATAGCAAGTGAGCCGCGACGCACGCGGGGAGATAACAAAAGGAGAAAAACATGCTTGAAGTCGGCACATCGGCACCGGGGTTTTCATGCTCCGACCAAGACGGCGAGACAGTATCGCTGGAGGGACTGCGTGGCAGTTGGATCATCTTCTGGTGGTATCCGAAGGCTTCAACCCCTGGTTGAACGGTTGAAGGTCAAGGGCTCCGTGATAGAGCCCAAGAAATCACAGACGCAAACACCGTCATCGTAGGGGCATCATTCGACACCGTAGACGACCAAAAGACTTTCGCCGAAGCAGAGTCTTTCCCCTACAAGCTCATAGCAGACACCGATAAATCGGTCGGAAAGCTGTATCAAGCCGAGCGCACACCCGACATGCCGATGCATGAATACGGCATCCCCCGCCGCATTACCTATTTGATAGACCCTGAAGGCGTCATCCGCAAAACTTTCGACCTAGACGCCGGCGAACACGACCTCTCCGAGCATGCAACGGAGTGCCTAGAAGCTATTCGGGAGATGTCTGGCTAAAGCCCCATGAAGGCTCCGCCGTCTACGGTGATCGTCTGGCCGGTGATGTAGCGCGACATTTCGCTCGCCAAGAACACTGCTGCCGGGCCGATGTCGCTTGCGGGGTCGCCTACTCTGCCTAGAGGGGTTGTGTCTGCCAAGGCCTGTTCTAGGGCGGGGTTGGCCGCGTAAGCCCTCTCCATTGCGGGGGTGAACGCCACGGGGTTGATGAGATTGACGCGGATGCCTTCGCCTCCCCATTCCAGAGCCAAGCTCTTGGCAAAGCCACGCTGGGCTGCCTTGACTGCCCCATAAAGAGGAAGGTGCGCGCTGCCTTCCACTCCCGCCGAAGACGACAAGAAAATGCAGCTACCCTGCGTTTTTAGCAGATGGGGATAGGCGGCTTGGGCGCAGTCAAAAGAAGCTCGCAGGGCAGTGGTGCGCATGTTCTCCCATATCTGCTCAGGGATTTCCTGAACCGCGCTCGGCGGCCCGACATCACCTAGGGCGTTATGGACAAGACAGTCCAATCGGCCTGTCGCCTCCACTGCCGCTTCCACGGCTGCGAAGATGTCGTCTCGTGAAGCCACATCGCAGCGGACGAACTGGGCGCTCCCGCCTGCCGCTCGTATCTCCTCGGCTGCGGGTTCCCCGTTCTCCGCACGACGAGCAGCAACAACCACATGCGCCCCTTCCGATGCAAGAGCATCCGCAATGCCCTTGCCGACACCCGCCCCCGCGCCAGTGACAACGGCTGAGGTGTTTTCTAAGAGATTTTTGTCGCTCACAATGCTCTCTGACTTTCTTTCAGACTTCTGATGAAGGGTAGCAGGGGGACGGCGTGTCTTTTTTAGGCGAGTTTTCTTGTCTGAGCATAAAAAAGATGCGCCGTTGCCCTGCGGTTGAACAAAGATATATTGTCCGCATCACCCAGCCATCCAAATGCCGCCATCTAGAACAAGGGTAGTGCCGGTGATGAAGTGGGCATCTTCTGCGGTCAGCCAATCCAGAGCGGAGGCGATGTCGGTGGCGATGTCGCCTTTGTGTCCGAAACCGGATGAGGTTGCCAGACCCATCACTGCCGAGAGCTGTTTGCCCGCTTCGCCAGGTACGAAATGCTGCGGGTCTAGCGCAACGGTGTTCACCCGCACATTGTCTTTTCCCCATTGCTTGGCTGCACCTTTGGCTAGGGTTCGCAAACCTTCGCCTGCTGCGGCTACGGCGGAAAAGCCTTTGGCCCCCGACATAGCGAAGCTCGGCACCACGAATACCACATGGCCCCCGGTCGCCAAGAGTGCATCGCGATGCTGAGCAAGACAAGTCAGGGATTCCGCTATTGGCTGTTCGCAGCCTTGCGTCCACATCTCCTCGCTCATATCCACACAGCTTTTCGGCTCTTGCGGACACGGGCAAACGAAGACGAGCATGTCGAGCCCAGCTTGGGATGCTGCGCTTTTTGATGCTGTGCCGTTAGATACTTCCACACTTCTTGATGCCACAGGGTCAGAGCCAGATTTGTCTGAAGCGAAACCAGTATTAGATGCGCCAGATTCAGAACCGCCTCCAGAAACTGCCGCCACATCCCAGCCTCTATCCGACAACCCCGACCGCAGCTGCTCGGCCACTTCTCCAAAGCCGACCACTAGAGCTCGCATCGCTTCACTCCTCTTCGCTTGATTTCCCGTTGTCTGCCGCAGGCCAGTCTGGCCAGTCGGCTGTTATGGTCATCTGCCATTGCGGATCGCGTCGCTCCGCCCAAGCTGTCGGTCCTTCCTTCGCGTCGGGGGCGCCCATCACATGGAGGTGAAGCTGCTGTTCCAAATAGTTGGCCTCTTCGCCTGTGAGGGCAGGGTCGCTCCAGAGCAGTCTCTTGATCAGACCCACCGATACGGGAGCGGTGTTGACGGCAATGTCTTTGGCCATTTCTTGAGCTGCGGGCAGAACTTCTTCGGCTGGCAAAGCTTGGCTCGCCAGTCCCCAGTCGGCTGCGTCTTGGCCGCTGAACATTTTGCCTGTCAGCAGCAGCTCGGCAGCTTTGGCGAAACCGACAGTTCTCGGCAGCGTCCAATGAGATCGCAAGTCTGGCATCACTCCTCTCCTCGCTTGAACCACCCCGCACTTGGCATCTTTGGCGATTAGACGGATGTCGCACTGAAGCGTCATGGTGAAGCCCAGACCTACAGCGTGGCCGTTGATGGCTGCTATCACGGGCTTTCGCACATCCCAAGGGTGGAAATCAAACGGGTCGGACTTGAAGCTTCCCCGATCTGTCGGAGCGTCAAAGACTTTGGCACCCTGTGAAAAATCCGCCCCGGAGCAAAACGCCCTGCCTGCTCCTGTTATCACCACCGCTCTGATTTCCTCTTCTTTGTCGCATCGGCGCAGGGCAGCGGATAGCTCTTGGCCCATCGGTGCGCTGAAGGCGTTCAGCACTTCGGGGCGGTTCAAAGTGATGGTCGCCACTCGGTCGCTCACATCAAAGAGAACTGTTGAGCTTTCTTCTGCCACAGCTTCGCTCAATCCAGCAGCGGGCTGCCTATCGGTCTGATGCCTCCGGGATACGGCTCGTCCCCGCCCAGAGTCATCACCATCAGGTTCTGCTCTTCAATCAAATCCAAGCTGGAGCATACTCTGCCGGTGAAATCCGGTTCGCAATCGCAGAGGAACACGGCAGCTTCAACCATTGCCTCCATGGATTCAATCTGTTCTGACGAGAGCATTTCGCCCACCTTGATGTCCGCCCCTTCGCTCAGAACCGCAGCTCTGGGTTCTATCGTGTTCATGCGTATGGAGTGCTTGTGGGTCTCCACCGAGAAGGCGTTGGTCATGCGGTTGAGGGCTGCTTTGGATGCGCCGTAGATGCCCATCACCTCCAGCAGCTCGCTCTGGCGATACGGCGGGCCCGGTTCGTAGTTGGCAGTCGCGCTGGAGAGGTTCACCACCCAGGCTTCGTCTGCTTCAATCATGTCGGGCAGGGCTTGCTGGGTGAGGTCGATCGGGGCGAGCAGGTTTATCTCCATCATCAGGCGCACACGGCGCAGCGGATACTCGGCTAAGGGCATGTAGATAGCTGCCGCCGCGTTGTTCACGAGGATGTCTATGGGGCCGCCGAGGTGTTCCTTGGCTTTGACAATCAGACCTTCGCGAGACTCCGGGTCGCCCATGTCGGCCACGATGCTCGCGTGCGTGCCGCCGTAAGAGTTCAGCTTGGCGAGCGTTTCGTTGAGGCTGCCGGGCAGCACCGGATGCTCGTCTAATGTGCGAGCTGCGATAGCCACATTAGCCCCGTCCGCCGCCAGCCGCTCGGCAATCGCCGCCCCGATGCCACGACTAGCCCCCGTGACGACCGCATTGCGCCCTGAAAATCTCTTAGCCATAGTGCTTGCCTTTCATATTTTGTGCCTGCACTATCTTAGAGGTTTCAACCGTCGCAGGATAAAGTGATTGCCAATACGGGGAAACAGGCCTCAAAGCTGTGACAGAGAAACCCAGACAAAATCAGCCCCCGAAGCCGACAACAAATCGCGGCAGACGAACGCCGCCGCCTAGCTGACCGTATTCGTTGTCGCCCCAGCAGGAAATAACACCGCCTCGACGAAGCGCACAAGAATGCCCATCACCAGCAGCAATAGCAGTAGCATCATCAATACCCACAACCCCCACAGGCACCAAAGAACCCTCACCGGATCCGTCGCCTGACCGGCCGAGATCGTTGTCGCCCCAGCAGGAAATAGCACCGCCTTGGCGAAGTGCACAAGAATGCCCCCAACCAGCAGCAATAGCAGTAGCATCATCAATACCCACAACCCCCACAGGCACCAAAGAACCCTCATCAGATCCATCGCCTAACTGGCCGTTTCCGTTTAAGCCCCAGCAGGAAATAGCACCGCCTTGGCGAAGCGCGCAAGAATGCCCATCACCTGCAGCTATAGCAGTAGCATCATCGATACCCACAACCCCCACAGGCACCAAAGAACCCTCATCAGATCCATCGCCCAGCTCACCATCCCAGTTGGAGCCCCAACAGGAAATAACACCGCCCTGGCGAAGCGCGCAAGAATGCCCATCACCTGCATCGACAGCAATGGCATCATCGATACCCGCAACCCCCACAGGCACCAAAGAACGCTCATCAAGTCCAATACCTAGCCTACTGTTGATGCCCCAGCAGGAAATAACACCGCCCTGGCGAAGCGCGCAAGAACGCCTCCAGCCTGCAGTAATTGCTGTGGCATCAGTGATACCCACAACCCCCACAGGCACCAAAGAAAAGTCATTATCGGATCCATCTCCTAACTGGCCGTATTGGTTGTCGCCCCAGCAGGAAATAGTGCCTTCTTGGTGGAGCGCGCAAGAATGAATATCACCTGCATCGACAGCAATGGCATCATCGATACCCACAACCTCCACAGGCACGAAAGAACCCTTACCAGTTCCATTGCCTAACTGGCCGTATTCATTGTTGCCCCAGCAGGAAATAACGCCGCCCTGGTAAAGCGCGCAAGAATGAATATCACCTGCATCGACAGCAATGGCATCAGCAACGCCCACAACCTCCACAGATATTAGAGAACCCTCATCGGATCCGTCGCCTGACAGGCCGAGCTCGTTGTCTCCCCAGCAGGAAATAACACCGCCTCGGCGAAGCGCGCAAGAATGCCCCCCGCCGGCAGAGATAGCAGTAGCATCATCAATACCCACAACCACCACAGGCACCAAAGAAAGGGCGTCATAAGATCCGTCACCCAACTGGCCGTATTGGTTGTCGCCCCAGCAGGAAATAGCACCGCCTTCGCGAAGCGCGCAAGAATGAAAGGCGCCTGCGGTGATGGCTATGGCGTCAGTGATTCCCACAACACCCACAGGCACCAAAGAACCCTCATCAGATCCATCGCCTAACCCTAACCGGCCGCCCCTGACGGACTGGCTGCCCCCATTGAAGCCCCAACAGGAAATAGTACCGCCTTCGCGAAGCGCGCAAGAATGCCCCCCGCCGGCAGAGATAGCAGTAGCATCATCAATACCCACAACCCCCACAGGCACCAAAGAAAGGGCGTCATAAGATCCATCGCCTAACTGGCCGTTCCCGTTGAAGCCCCAGCAGGAAATAGTACCGCCTTCGCGAAGCGCGCAAGAATGCCTCCCGCCAGCAGAGATAGCAGCAGCATCATCAATACCCACAACACCCACAGGCACCAAAGAACCCTCATCAGATCCATCGCCTAACTGGCCACCCCAGTTGTCGCCCCAGCAGGAAATAGCCCCGCCTTCGCGAAGCGCGCAAGAATGCCTCCCGCCAGCAGAGATAGCAGCAGCATCATCAATACCCACAACACCCACAGGCACCAAAGAACCCTCATCAGATCCATCGCCCAGTTCGCCAGCCCAGTTGGAGCCCCAGCAGGAAATAGCCCCACCCTGGCGAAGCGCACAAAAATGCGTCACGCCGGCAGCTATAGCAGTAGCATCATCAATACCCACAACACCCACAGGCACCAAAGAACCCTCATCAGATCCATCGCCTGACCGGCCGTCCCCGTTGAAGCCCCAGCAGGAAATGGCACCGCCTTCGCGAAGCGCGCAAGAAAGCCCCACTCCGGCAGCTACAGCAGTGGCTGGATTGTCGGGTGTTGCGGCTTCGGCGAAGACGGGGGATCTGTCTGTGCTTGATCTGTCGGAACTGCTAGAGCAGCTTGCGGCTAGCAGGGCTATTAGCGTCAACAGGCAAAAAGCTAAGAAGTTACGGGGGGATAGTCGCTTCATGGGTATTCAGCCTATTACTGCAGTTGGATGTTTGCGGATAACGGCGCATCTTCTAGTAAACAACTTCAACCGCAGGGCAACGGTGCATCTTTTTTGCTGAACCTTACCCTTTTGCTTCTTGGGCTTTGCGTTCAACCAGACACATCGTCCCCGCCTCACATGGGAACTCGCAACGCCTCTCCCCGCCTCATCTTGGAACTCAAGAAACAGCACTCAGCCATTTTCCCAAACAAATGTCTCGTAGCTAGAACAAGCGAACTGAATAAACTAGGAATGTGAATATAAAGGCTAGAAATCTGTGGCAGCAAAGACAGGAGAGTGGATGGACTCCGCTGTCTCCTGATCGGTGCGTCACTGTTTCCGACACAGCACGGGCTTTGGCTGAAGATCGTCTAACGGGATGCGACCGCAGAAGCGCGCTGACCACTTTCATAATGCACTGGAACAGCACCACTCTGGAAGGCAAGGAGCACATGCTGGAAGGCGGCTGTTTAGATCGCAGCGGCATTCACACTGACGATCTCGCATCACTCGCTGCTGTGGTCCATGCTCTGTGCTTGAGAGATGCGCTGCCACCTCCCGAGTGGGTTCACGAGGCTAGATCTGACAGCGAACGAACGATTTGGGGTATAGACGCAAATTCGCCTCTCGGTGCCCCTGCCAAACTGAAGGCTCCGCCTGTCTGCGAAATTCACAATGTCTTCTTCGAAGCCGATTTCCTAGAGACCATCTAATGCCAGAAAACAGCGTTCAGAAAAGACCTCGAGTTCCTGCTCGCTACGAAACTAGCTTCTCGACGGCAAAAGGACATTCAAGACATCATCTACCTCGTAAAAGAAATAGGTCTGGAGTCCTCCAATGAAATATTGAACTTAGCAGAATCCGTATTGCATCCATCCCAGATGACACCACAATTGCAGGCATTCGTGACAAACCTGGCAGAAGAGCTAAACCAACAGTGAATTGCCACTTCAGGAATTCGCTCCGTCTGCCTACAGCCGTTAAGTTTTTGTTATTCCCGTCTCATCTTGGAACTCGTGCCTGACTCGCCTCACCTTGGAACTCAAGAAACAGCAACCAGCCATCTTCTAAGCTGGAAAAGTCAATCTGTGCCGACAGGAGAAAGCAATGAACGCAAATTACGCCGACCCGACAGACCCGGCCCCTTGGGATGGAATGCTTGACGGCGGGATTATCGACCTCGGGGTGGGGTTTCCTTTTACCTCTATTGAGGATAAGAAAGCCACTTACACATTCATGGAGCCGCTCTTCAAAGACGCCGACTCTTTGGGGATGTTTGAATTCCCTGCCGAATACATGTTCAAGAATGTGCCCGACCTGATCGACCCTTCAGAAGACCCTATTGAATGGACGGTGCGGGAAATGGATCGCTGGGGCATAGAGCGAGCGATGACCGGCTTGGGCGAGCAGGGTCTGGAAGCAGCCCGAAGGCACCCGGGGCGGTTCTTCTTCTCCTACGAAATCCGCCCGAACGATGTGATGGGCACCGTGCGAGGCATCAAGGAAGCCAAAGCCTCCCACGACATCAAAGCAGTCGGCTGCTTCCCGTGCGGCCAGTTCCCGCAAGTGCCGATTGACGACCCGAAAATGTATCCCGTCTATGCCGCCTGCGTGGAGCTGAACATCCCGATCTTCATCAACGGCGGCGTGGTCGGCCCCCGCATGCCCACCGACCCGCAGCATGTGGAACGGCTGGACAGAGTATGCTACGACTTCCCCGAGCTGGTGATCGTAACACGCCACGGCTGCGAACCTTGGGAGAAACTGGCGATGAAGCTGATGCTGAAATGGCCGGGGCTTCACTACTGCACCAGCGCATTCGCCCCCAAGCACTACCCCCAAGAGATAATCAACTACGCCAACACCAGAGGCGCAGACAAAATCATCTACTGCGGCTACTTCCCCGCCGGCCTCTCCCTAGAACGCCAAATGACAGAAATGCGCAATGTCGGATTCCGCGACCATGTCTGGCCCAAATTCCTCCGAGAAAACGCCATCCGTGTGCTGCAGTTGGACAGCTAGACTGGAAGACATGACTACGATATTTGATGCCCCAGCAACATCTGGCACCATGCGGCGTGCATGCGAGATAGCTGAACAATTCCAAAACCGCATAGCCTCCGACGACGAAGCGGAAACCCCCGCCGGCATTTCTTGTTTGCGAGATTTCGTAGCCTCGCTTCTGCGTGTTTCAGAACATGCATCTGCGGGCGAGCCGCACTTGTTCGCTGACGAGGACGGGTACATCGGAGTGCAATGGAGCCGCGAAGTGGGGAATTGCTATTTGTACGCAAGACTGGATAAAGGGTTCGGCGATTGGAAAGTCCGCGAAAACGGCACAGTCAAATCTGAGAAACGGCTTGATCTGAGAGACGGAGAAGAAGGCTGGGAAGACCTGGCGGCTAATCTATCTCAGGCTTATCATGTCTGAACGCAAACCCAAAGGCCTGATAGACCGAGTCATCAAATCATTCCATTGCCCAGAAGGGAAAATTGGAAATCTGCTGCCCGACGCTTTTCTGTGGCGCAAAGGAGAACCATCCCTTTCGTTTCGCGACCGCGACCAGAGCACACCAGCAGAGACATTGGCACTATACAACAAGTCTCCCGACACGCCCCCTTCCAACCGTGGAGTTTGGACAGTGGCTATGCAGGCTAACCAAGCCGAACAACTAGACGGCATAACTAAAGTCTGGCTTGACAGCGATGAAGATGCGTCTCATGTATCAGTCGAGCTAAAGCCAGGTATGAACAGAAGGCAAAAAGCCGAGTTGCGAGAGGAACTCGTAGAGTTAGCAAAGCCCAACGGATTGAACAGTTGAGCTCGGTCTTGTGTCTGAGAAACTTACTCTGGGGCCGTAGCTGTCTAGTTAAAAGCAGACTCGCCTGTGATGGCTTGGCCCAAGATCAAGGTGTGGATTTCGTGGGTGCCTTCGTAGGTGTAGACCGACTCTAGGTTGGCCATGTGGCGGGCGGGGGGGTAGTCCAGCGAGATGCCGTTGGCTCCCATAATTGAGCGGGCGGTGCGGGCTATTTCTAGGGCGGCGGCTACATTGTGGCGTTTGCCGTAGCTGACTTGGGCGGGCGACAGGTCGCCTTTGGCTTTGAGCTTGGCCAGATGTGCGGCTATGAGGTGGGAATTATTGAGCAAAGTCAGCATGTTTACCAGTTTTTCTTGCGTTAGCTGAAACGAACTGATCGGCTGGCCGAACTGCTTGCGTTCGTTGGCGTATTCCAAGGCGGCCTCAAAACAGGCTCTTGCCGCTCCCGCAGCACCGAAGACGATGCCGAAACGGGCCTCGCTCAAACACGACAACGGTGCACGCAGCCCCGCAGCGGCAGGCAGACGCATCGCGTCGGGCACTCGCACATCTTGAAGCGTCACCTCCGAGGTGATGGAAGCCCGCATGGAAGCTTTGCGGGGGATGTCTCGGGCTTCAAAACCTTCCGTATCTGTGGGCACCAAGAAACCTCGCACACCGTCTTCAGTTATCGCCCATATCACAGCGACATCGGCGATGCTGCCGTTGGTGATCCACAGCTTGGTGCCGTTCAGCAGCCAGTCGCTCCCGGCTTTGCTGCCGTCTTTTTTGCCGCCGTCTTGCTTGGCGTTGGTTCGCATGGAAGCAGGGTCGCTGCCCGCATCAGGCTCGGTGAGACCGAAGCACCCCAGCGTCTCCCCCGCTGCCATGCTCGGCAGAAACTCCTCGCAATGCTCTTCAGAGCCGAACTTGCGAATAGCCGTCATGCTCAAAGACCCTTGCACCGACAAGAAGCTCCGCAACCCGGAATCTCCCGCTTCCAGCTCCCTGCAAGCAATGCCATAAGCCATCGGCCCCGCCCCAGCACAGCCGTATCCCTCCAAGTGCATCCCGAACAACCCCAACTTTGCCATCTCCTTCACCAATCCGAGATCAAACCTCCCCTCCTCAAAGTTCCGAGCAATATCCGGCAGCACCCGAGCCTCCACAAACCCCCGCACCGTGTCGCGCAGCAAAGCTTCCTCATCCGAAAGCCCCCCGTCCAACCCCAAAAAATCCTGCGCTAACTCTGTCATAAGCAGACAGCTTAGCCGCTTACGGAAGCCGGTGCCAGTCGCACAATTCGCTTGCCAACCTCCGATAGCGGCCTTCTCAATATAAACTCACCTCTATGCCTGAAAAAATTACACTCAATCCCGACAGCACGCTCAATGTGTCCGACACGCCGATCATTCCTTTCGTGGAGGGCGACGGCACGGGCGTGGACATCTGGCCCGCAGCCAAGCATGTGCTGGACGCAGCGGCCGCCAAGCACGGCAAGACCGTGGAATGGAAGGAAGTCTTAGCCGGCGAGAAAGCCTTCAACGAAACCGGCAGCTGGCTGCCCGACGAGACCGTGGAGACCTTCCGCGACTACCTCATCGGCATCAAAGGCCCTCTCACCACCCCTGTGGGCGGCGGGTTCCGCAGCCTGAATGTGGCCCTGCGCCAGCTGCTCGACCTCTATGTGTGCCTGCGACCTGTGCGCTGGTTCCAAGGAGTGCCGTCGCCTGTGAAGCACCCCGAATTGGTGGATATGGTCATCTTCCGAGAGAACACCGAAGACATCTACGCGGGCATAGAAGCCGAAGCGGGCAGCGACATCGCCGACAAGCTCCGCGCCTCCATCAAGGAACTCTTCGACCGCGACATCCGTGAAGACTCCGGCATCGGCATCAAGCCCGTCTCGCGCACAGGCTCGCATCGTCTGCAGCGCGCCGCCCTCAACTACGCCGTGAGCCACAACCGCGAGAGCGTTACTTGGGTGCACAAAGGCAACATCATGAAGTTCACCGAAGGCGCCTTCCAGAACTGGGGCTACGAGCTCGTCCGCGAAGAGTTCAGCGATGTGGCGGTCGGCTGGGACGACTGCGGCGGCGACCCCGGCGGCAAAATCCTAGTGAAAGACGCCATCGCCGACATCGCCCTCCAGCAGGTGCTCACCCGCCCAGCCGAGTTCGATGTGATAGCCACCATGAACCTCAACGGCGACTATCTCTCGGATGCCCTGGCAGCCCAAGTGGGCGGCATCGGCATCGCCCCCGGCGGCAACATCAACTATGTCACCGGGCACGGCATCTTTGAAGCCACTCACGGCACCGCCCCCAAATACGCGGGCCAAGACAAGGTGAACCCGTCCTCGGTAATGCTTTCGGGCGTGATGATGTATGAGCATCTCGGCTGGCAAGAGGCCGCAGACGACATCATCGGCGCAATGGAGGTAACCATCGCCGAGAAAATCGTGACTTACGACTTCGCCCGCCTCATGGACGGAGCCACGCAGGTGGCCTGCTCGGAATTCGCATCCGCCATCGTGGATCGCCTCGGGCAACGGCTGAGCTGACCTCGCAGCAGCTTGTGGTTTGGCACAACCCAATAGCAACTCAGCCCAATAGCAGCACAGCAGAAGCCAAAACAACCCAATAGCAGCACAGCAGAACTTCCATAATGTCATCCGCAATGCCAAAGGAAAGCTAAATGTCGCCAGCCAAACAGCCAGCCAAACAACCAGTTCGCGTAGCCGTCACAGGGGCGGCAGGGCAGATCGGCTACAGTCTCGTCTTCCGCATCGCCACAGGCCAGCTTCTGGGCGAAGACCGGCCGATCATCCTTCAGCTTCTGGAAATACCGCCAGCGATGGGCGCGCTGGAAGGCGTGGCGATGGAGATTGAAGACTGCGCCTTCCCGCTGCTCGCAGGCTTGGAACTCTCAGACGACCCGAACAAAGCCTTCGCCGACATAAGCTGCGCTCTGCTGGTGGGAAGCCGCCCCCGCACCAAAGGCATGGAGCGCAAAGACCTCATCAGCGCCAACGGCGCCATCTTCACAGCCCAAGGCCAAGCCCTCAACAGCCATGCCGCCCCAGACATCCGAGTGCTGGTGGTGGGCAACCCCGCCAACACCAACTGCCTCATCGCCAAATCCTCAGCCCCCGACATCCCCCAAGAACGCTTCACCGCCATGACCCGCCTGGATCACAACCGAGCTCTGGCGCAGATAAGCCAGAAATGCGGCGTGGCAGTGAGCGACATCTCGCAGATGACCATCTGGGGCAACCATTCCGCCACCCAATACCCCGACATCTACAACTGCCTCATAGACGGCCAGCCCGCCGCCGAGGTCATAGACGACGAAAACTGGATCTTCAACGACTTCATCCCCACAGTCCAGCAGCGCGGCGCAGCCGTGATTGAAGCACGCGGGGCCTCCAGCGCGGCCTCAGCAGCCAACGCCGTCATAGACCATATAAACGACTGGGCGATCACCAGCCCGCCCGACGACTGGGTAAGCATGTCGGTGCCCTCAGACGGCAGCTACGGCGTGCCCGAAGGCATCATCTCTTCATTCCCCTGCACCACAAAAGAAGGCAGCTACACCATTGTGGAAGGGTTGGAAATAAACAGCGTCAGCCGCGAGCACATAGACCGCTCAGTAGCAGAGCTGCTAGAAGAAAGAGATGCAGTGGCAGAACTGGGTTTGCTATAATTTGGCGGAATGACTTTGTTGGGTCTGATGTTTAAAGAGTTTTTGCTATTCCTTGGAACCAACTAACCTCCTTGCTTGGAACTGACCGAAGATGAAATCTCGTAACTTTTTGCTTCACTCGCTGGCTTTGGAGTTGGCTCGGGTGTCTGAGATGCTACGGCAGCGGGAGCCTAAGACGGCGGAGGCTTGCGAGGCCCTGCTGGGCATTCGCAGGCAGCTGGCGGCGGCTTCTGGGCAGGGCTATGATTCTGCCCCTAGGGATGCTGCGGCCCCGAAAAATACTCGGGCTGGCAAGAATGCCCGCAGCAGCCACGGCAGCCACGATAGCAACCACAGCACCCACGACAGCAACCACGACCGCCACGATAGCAACCCCGGCAGCCTTCCTGCCGCCAGACAATCCGCCAAAAAGCCCCGCCACAGCAGAAAGCAGCTTTTGGAGCAGCTCATCAGCGACACCGAGCGCCTTACTCTCATGCTCGTCTCCGAGCAGGCTGCGGGCGATGCGGCGTCTGAGACTTTTGCCGAGTTTCGCCAAGCTGTGGTAGCCAGCGCGGGCGAGCGGCGCAAGCACCTCACCGACCTCTCGTATCTCCATTCGCTCTCTCTGGGCGCCAGCGAAACCCAGCCCATCGTGGCCGAACTGGAAGACATGTTCCGCAGAGCGGGCGGCACCATCGTGGCCGACTACAGCGAAGAGCACAAAGCAGACTTTGATGTGTCGGGCAGCGGCCAGACAATCCGAGTGCTACGCCCCGCATACATAGCCGCCAACGCAGACGGGCGCACTATGCTTGTGGCTCGCGGCCTTGCGGAAGCAACTATGGCAAGCACATCCGAAGGCATTAAGGCAAGCACAGCCGAAATCACGACGGCAAGCACAGCAGCAAACACTACGGCAAGCACAGCCAAAGTCGCTGCGGAAATGAGCACAGAAACCAGCACTGAAACGAGCACAGCCACGGGCGCAGAAAAGGGCGCAGGATGAACACGAAAACAAGCGTTAAAGCAACAAGCATGAAAGCAGAGAGCGACCGATGGCAGCCATAGGCATAGACTTCGGCACCACCAACTGCGTGGTCTCCGTCTTTGAGAACGGCGAGATCAACACCGTCCGCATCGGCGAGCCGCCTATGGAATGGGGCGAGCTGGGCCACGACCTGCTGTTCCCTTCCGTGTTCGGCCTTGACGACCAGAACAAGCCTCTCTTCGGCTGGGAAGCCAAACTGCTACCGCCGAGGCAGAAGATAGAAGCCATCAAGCGCTTCTTCTTCGCCGAAGAGCACGCTATGGTCGGCAATGAAAGCTTCACCCTCAACGAGATCAGCACTTACCTGTTCGCACAGCTTCGCAAATCCGCAGCCTTGGAATCGGGAGTGCACTTTGACAAGTCGGTGGTCACAATCCCCGCCAACAGCCGAGGCAACGCTCGCAAGCGCACGAAAACCTGCGCCGGCATGGCCAATATCAAAGTCCTCGCCCTCATCAACGAACCCACAGCGGCAGCCATGGCAGCCACCAAAGGCCAGACCGAAACCGTCATGGTGGTGGACTGGGGCGGCGGCACGCTGGATGTGACCGTGCTGGAAACCCGCAACAACCGCTTCGTGGAACGCACCTCGGCAGGCGTCTCCACATTGGGCGGCGTGGACTTCGACACGGCCATAATGGGATGGTTGAGCGACACCTTGGAAGAGATCAGAAACTATTCGCAAGCCGAAAAAGGCTTCCTCCGCCTAGAAGCCGAGCGAGCCAAAATCTTGCTCAGCACCGAACAGGAAGTCTCCATAAGGCTTCCACGCGGCGAGTCCGTCCGTCTTTCTCGCTTGAAGTTTGAAGATCTGATCCGGCCGCTGCTGCAGCGGGCGCGAGAGCCTGTGGAGCGATGTCTCGCAGATGTGGCCGAAGCCGACATGCTTTTGCAGATAGATTCGCTCGTGCTGGTGGGGGGCACATCCCAGATACCCGCAGTGCAGAGCTTCATCGCAGAAGTCGCCCAGCTGCCGATCAGCCCGGTTTCCAACCCGATGACCGCAACGGCCGAAGGCGCAGCTGTCGCCTCGGCAATCCTGCAGGGCGAGATGTCCGACTACAACTTCCAAGTCACCACTCAACATGCCTTGGGCGTGCTGGCGGTTTCGCACTTGGAAGCCAAGCCGCACTTCTCCACCATCATCCCACGCAACCAAGGCTTGCCGGCCAGAGGCACCGAGCGTTTCTCCCCTGTGGTGGATCATCAAGAGTGGCTGAACCTTGCCGTCATGGAAGGCGACCCCACGAAACCGCCCGACGACCTCGGCAGCGTGGAGCTGCAGCACTGGCGAGTGCCCATCACCAGCCCCAAGCCCATGAGCCAGTGCCTTTTCGACATCACCTACCGCTACGACACCGACGGCATCATGCATGTGGATGTCTCCGACCCGCTAAACCAGACATCCCTGCTGGCCGCACGAGTGCCCGAAGACGATCACCAAGAAAAGCGCAAACTGGTTGAAACTTCCGACAACGCCAAAACCACCGTCCATGACGAGTCTCTGGAAAAGTCGGCGACCGACCCCCACCCCGAACTTCCCCCCTATCTGGCCGCCGACATCATAATGATCCGCACAAAAGTGGCCCCCTTCCTAGACATGGAAGAATCCGCCAAGCTCCTAGCCCTCTGCGACCGAGTAGTAGAAACCGAAGGCGCCGACGATCTGCTAGTCCAAGCCCTACACAACTTCAGAGACAAATACAGCTATTTGATCTAATGCGGGGGCATCAACCGCAGGGCAACGGCGCATCTTTTTATGCTCAGACACGCAAGCGAACTCGCCTAAAAAGACACGCCGTCCCCCTGCTACCCGAAGTAGAGAAGGGCCGCATTCACCTAAAACTCGGTGATGCGATGAAGGGATTCCACCAACTCTTGGATTTTTGCGGTTATGTCGCCTAGCTGCAAAAGGGCGGTGACATCGCCTGCCACTTTTATCTCGCCCAACAAAAACGCAGCATGGGCATCTCTCTGTCGTTGAGCAATGGAGACTGCTACATCGTAAGGCTGGGTAAAGACGACAGACGGATCAGCGGCCTTGCCAAAAGCAGCAGTCGCGCCCTGTGCGTCGACTTGGATGAAATAGCAAAGCGGCTCGTCGCCATCTGAAAACTCAGCAATATTCTGAACGCAAAGAGCTGCCCTGCTCCCTTCCGGCAACCGCACATCCGACTCCCGAAGCTTGGCATCCAACTCCCCCACCCACTCCTCTGATAGAAATTTCATCAGCATCAACCTCCATCTAGCTCCAAGGTAAACATCTTCTTGCTAGCTCCAAGGCAAGGCGGGGGACGGTGCGTCTTTTTTGCACGACTTCAATGGTTTAGCGCAAAAACCTATACGGCAAAAGGGTAATGCGGAGGCAAAAAAGATGCGCCGTTGCCCGCCGTTGAGTTAGCAAAAACCTGCTAGTTCCAAGATGCGCCGTTGCCCGCCGTGCAATAGCAAAAACCCTAAAAGAAAAAACCAAAAAACTACTTCTGAGCAAACAACGAGCGATTCTTCAGCTTGGATTTTATGTAATCCCGATTAGTCCAAGCAATGAAATCAATAGATATTTCCTTCGGGCAGGCTTCTTCGCATTCGCCGTGGTTGGTGCATGACCCGAAGAACTCTTCCATCGTCTCCACCATCTTCTCAGTCCGCTCCCAGCGTTCTGCTTGACCTTGCGGCATCAGGTTGAGATGCTGCACCTTCGCCGAGCAGAACAGTTGCGCCGCGCTGTTAGGGCAAGCAGCCACGCACGCTCCGCAGCCGATGCAAGCGGCGGCATCAAAAGCAGTAGCAGCAGTTTCGTGCGGAATGGGCGTGAGATTGGCATCGGGGGCTGCGCCTGTGTTCACAGAGATGTATCCGCCCGCGTTGATTATGGCATCCAGAGGGCTGCGGTCCACCGCCAAGTCTTTGATCACAGGGAAAGCCTCGGCTCGCCACGGTTCCACCACGATGTGGTCGCCGTCTTTGAACTGGCGCATGTGAAGCTGGCAGGTTGCAGTGCCTTTTTGCGGGCCGTGCGGCTGGCCGTTGATCATCAAGCCGCAAGTGCCGCAGATGCCTTCTCTGCAGTCGCTCTCAAAGCAGATCGGCTCTTCACCAGCGGCGATCAGGTGTTCGTTGAGGATGTCCAGCATTTCCAAGAACGACGCCTCTTCGGGCACATCGTCCATCTCGTAGGTCACGAAGCGACCTTTGTCATAAGGGCTGCTTTGCCGCCAGATTCTCAATGTAAGCGAGAGAGTTGATGCCATTTGCTGTTCCTATTTGCTGTGTTGCTTGCTGTGCTACTTATAAGACCTGACGGCCATTTCCACCTCTTCAAACACCAGATCCTCTTCGTGGCGCACAGATTCGCCGTCTGTCCATTCCCAAGCCGCCACATGCGCGAACTGCTCGTCGTCTCGGCGAGCTTCGCCGTCTTCGGTCTGATGCTCTTCTCGGAAGTGCCCGCCGCACGACTCCTCCCGCTCCAGCGCATCCTGCGCCATCAGCTGGGCCAGCTGGAAGAAGTCTTCCACGCGGCCGGCTTTCTCCAGCGACTGGTTGAGCGTGTCGTCCGAACCCAGCACCCGCACATCCGAGAGATATTCCTCATGCAAAGCGGGTATCTCAGACAAAGCTTTCTCCAGCCCCGTCTTAGTGCGCGACATCCCCACATAGTCCCAGACGATCTTTCCCAGCTCGCGATGGAAGAAATCCACCGAGCGGGTGCCTTTGGTCGCCAGCCACTGCCGTGTGCGGTCGTTCACTTCTTGCTCAACGGCTGCGAAAGCGGGATGGTCGGCGGGCACAGGCGCAGTGCCTAGCTGCCCGGCCAGCCAAGGGCCGATAGTGGTGGGCAGGATGAAATACCCGTCAGCCAGCCCCTGCATCAAAGCAGACGCGCCCAGGCGGTTGGCCCCGTGGTCGGAGAAGTTGGCCTCGCCGAGCACGAACAAGCCTCCTACATTAGACATCAGCTCGTAATCCACCCACAGGCCGCCCATCGTGTAGTGGGTGGCGGGATAGATGCGCATCGGCACTTTGTAGGGGTTCTCGCCGGTGATGCGCTCGTAGATGTCAAAGAGGTTGCCGTATTTCTCACGGATGGCGTCTTCGCCTTGAGCGGCTATCGCGTCGGTGAAATCCAGATACACGCCGTTGGCCCGCTCGCCCACGCCCCTCCCTTCGTCCACCACGCTCTTGGCGTTGCGCGAAGCCACATCTCGGGGCACGAGGTTGCCGAAGGCGGGATATTTCGTCTCTAGGTAATAGTCGCGTTCGGCTTCGGGGATCTGGTCGGGCGGACGATGGCTGTCTCCCAGCATGGGCACCCAGATGCGCCCGTCGTTGCGCAGCGACTCCGACATGAGCGTGAGCTTGGACTGAAAATCGTCGCTCTGCGGAATGCATGTGGGATGTATCTGCGTGTAGCAAGGGTTGGCGAAAAGCGCGCCTCGCCGATGCGCCCGCCAAGCTGCCGTGACATTGCACATCTTGGCGTTGGTGGAGAGAAAATAGACATTGCTGTAGCCGCCAGTGGCGAGCACCACGGCGTGCGCGCTGTGCGAAGACACCTCCCCCGTAAGCAGATCGCGCACCACGATGCCCACAGCCCGCCCCTCATGGACGACCACATCCAGCATCTCTTTGCGGTTGTGCAGCTCCACCGACCCTGCAGCCACTTGGCGCATCAGAGCGGAATACGCGCCCAGCAGAAGCTGCTGCCCCGTCTGGCCGCGAGCGTAGAAAGTGCGCGACACCTGCGCCCCGCCGAAAGAGCGATTGTCCAAAAGCCCGGCGTAGTCGCGGGCGAACGGCACGCCTTGCGCCACGCATTGGTCAATTATCTCCAGCGACACCTCGGCGAGACGATGCACATTTGCTTCACGCGAGCGATAGTCGCCGCCTTTGATGGTGTCTACGAAAAGCCGCCAGATGGAGTCGCCGTCGTTCTGGTAGTTCTTGGCTGCGTTGATGCCGCCTTGAGCCGCAATGGAATGCGCCCTGCGGGGCGAATCGTGATAAGTGAAAGACTTGACCTTATACCCCAGCTCCCCCAGCGATGCCGCAGCCGACGCCCCTGCCAGCCCCGTGCCCACCACGATGATCTCAAAGCTGCGCTTGTTCTTAGGGCTCACCAAGCGCACATCCGAGCGATAGCTAGACCACTTCTCGGCCAGCGGGCCTTCGGGCACGCGGGCATCCATAGCAGTCATAGCTGTCATGGCGATGCCTCCGATGATGCTGTCTCCATTGCTGATACATTCGCCTCTTCCATCTGCGCCTCGTGTTCGCGCACCACCGACACTCCCCCGTCGTCTATCACCTCAGCCTGCACGAAAATCGGAAAGCTGAGATTGCCGACGAGGATGACGGCGGCAAAACCCTGAGCGAACCTGCGCCGCAGCGGGTTGAGCTTCGGGCTGTTCACCCCGAGGCTCTGGAACATGCTCCAAGCCCCGTGATAGATGTGAATGGCCAGGGCGACATTGGCCACCACATACAAAATCGCCACGGGCACATTGCTGAGGCTCGCCACCACATTGTGATAAGGGTCGCCTCGCACGAAGTCGGGATTGAACCAGCCCCAAGTCAGATCGGCCAGATGATAGAAGAGATAGAGCAGAATGATCGGCCCGGTCCAGCGCATCGTGCGAGAGGCATAAGAAGCAGACGCATACCCCCGCCCGCCCACATAAGAAGCGTCTGCTCTGCGGCTCATCACCGTCAAGCTCCAAGCCGAATGAATATGCAGCCCGAACGCTGCTATCAGCCCTATCCGCATCGCCCAGAGAATCCAAGTGCGAGGCACGATGTCGCCGCCCAGATCGCGCAACGCTTCGGCATACTCGCTGAGATGGACAGGCCCTTCGTAGAGGTGCAGATTGCCGATCATATGAACCAGCACGAACCCCAGCAGGGCAATCCCCGTGACGGCCATCACCCATTTCTTCCCCACCGCCGACTGATAGACGGAAAGCGGCCAAGGCAGCCTCACCTTGGGTTTCGGATGCACGGGCATCTCAGCCGAGGTCGGCGGCAGTGTCGCTCTAGGCGAAGTCGCCCGCTGTGCTGCTCTCGGGGCGGCCTGCTCGGTGGATGCAGATGCCATCAGCAACTATCCTAAAACAGCCCAAAGCACAAGACCGGCAATCAGCAGCAGTGCCAAAGCGACCAGCCAGTAGTCGAGGTATGACCGACTGTGCTGGCGAGTCGGGTCAAATCCCATGAAGCTTCGCAGCTCTCTCAGCAAAGCCTCAAAAGAGGCAGTGAAACTTACCGGCTGCGGCCGCCTGCTGCTAAGCCGGCTGACGCTGGATGAGCGACATGCCGTTGGTGCGCATCACCTTGTGGATGTCGTCATCCGAGAAGCCCTTGAGGTCGTGCACGAACGCCAACGGATCGCTCAAGCCTTCCGCATGAGGATAGTCGGAACCGAAGATCATGTGATCCACGCCCACCAGTTCTGCCAGCTCAGTCATGTCGTCTTCATAGAAGGGGGCCACCCAGATATGCCGGCGAAAAGTCTCAATCGGATCTTCGGCGAAAGCGTGCTTCTGCTGCTTGAAAGCCTTGTTCATGCGATAGAACAGCGGCTGCACCCAGTGCGAACCCGTCTCAATGGTGGCGACCCGCAAATTCGGGAAGCGGGCGAACACCTGGCCGCCGATCAGAGAAGCCATCGTGTCGGCGATGGGGGCCATGCAGAGCATCGCCTTGAGCGGGTCTTGGCGGAAAGCCTCAAACTCGGTCTTGAAGCCCCAAAGCTCATACAGAAACTCATAGCCTGCGTCGCCGGAGTGGAAAGCCACCACGATGCCAGCTTCGTTGGCACGCGCCCAGAACGGATCGTGGCGAGGGTCGCCCAGATGGGCATAGCCGTCGTCGGTGAGCACCGAGGAAGCCCTCAGATTCACGACCCTGCAGTCTTCGGCCAACGCCCATTCCAGCTCTTGGCAAGCTTCATCCACATCCGAGAGGGTGATGTAAGGGGCGGCGATGATGCGGTCTTGATGGGCGAAGCCCCAGTCTTCGCTGAGCCAGCGGTTGAACGCCCGAAAGGCCGTTCGCATCGCCGGCAGGTCGTTCTTCATCGCCGACTCCATGCCCACCCCCAGAGTGGGAAAGAAGAAAGCCGACTCTATGCCTTGGCCGTCCATGTGCTCTAGCCGCTTGCTGCGGTCGCGATATTCAGGGCGGTCGGAAAGCTTTTCCAGTTCGCCGAAAGCCGAGCGAATGTCGTCTGACGACTGCTTGCCTCTGAAGTAGTCGTCCAAGCTGCCCGGACGGGCGATGGGATCAAAAGTGGGGTTGGGGATGAAGCGGTTGATCTTGCCGCCCACCAGCAGCCGTTTGCGGCCGTCTATGTCGGCCCACTGCATGCAGCGTTTGGCCATGGAAGGCTCCATGTGGCGGATGAAGGCATCCTCCGCTTCGTAGTAGTGGTTGTCTGCGTCAAAAGCCGCAAAGCCCAGATCAATGGAAGTGTTTGTTGTGGTCATGCAAATCATGCTAGCCATATCTGCGAAAAATATCTACAATAGGAAGCGATGCCAAAAGTTCTGGTAGCTCTGGCTTTGTTCGGATCGGTGCTATTTACGGCATCCGCCTCATTTGCCGACCAAGCATCAGCGCAGACTTCCAACATCGTTTTCACCGCCCCTACCAACCTCACGATTCCAGCAGGGCGAACAGGCTACATCATTTACGCTGCAGGCTTTGCCAGAGACGGCTCCAACACTTTCACTTGCGGAGCTCCCACTGCTGTGGATTCCACCAGGATCACCGTTGCCCAAAATGCCGCCAACAGCTGCTTTTTCACCGTCAATGCCTCAGCCACTGCCCCGACGGGCAATGCCACCTTCACCACCCTTTTGACTTCTTCTGGCGGCGACACTCACAGCGCGACCTTCACGATAGCTATCACCGCTGCTTCCGATATCACTTTCACCGCTCCAGCGAGCATACCCATAGGTACAGGCAGATCTAAAATAATTGATGTCTCCGGCTATGCCACAGACGGCGACTATGCCATAACATGCAGCTTCAATGCCAACCCGGCTAACCGGCACCGACTCCTCGCCTCGGTAACCGCAACTGGCTGCAGCTTCAGGGTGTGGGCCGGCTCTACTCAAGGCGCGGCCACAGTGACGGTGCGCTACCACTCCTCTGGCGGAGACGAGCAGACAGGCGTCATTCCTCTCATTATCGGCCCTTCGTCCGTCCTTTTCTATCAGCGCGTATCCAATCTCAGAGTGCGCACGGGCGGCACTATCACGATTGACGCGGGCAGCTACGCCTACGATCAAGGCGGCTATCCTGTGTTCTGCGGCGATGCGACTGCTGTGGATTCCAAGATCACCGTCAGCTCCCGCAACGGCTGCGTCTATAACATAACCGCAGGCAACACCACAGGCAGAGCCAGCTTCAGCGTGCCCTACACTTCTGCAAGCGGCAGCGCTCGCACGGACAGGATAGACATCACAATAGTTGCCTCCCACATCGTCTATACCGCGCCTGCGGGTCTGTCTGTGGGCATCTACAGCACTATACGGATCAATGCTGCCGATTATGCTTCAGACGGCAGCGATACTATTTCGTGCGGAACCATCAGACAATCCCATGCTCTCATCGCCAACATCCGATCCCATGCTCCCATCGACAGCATCAACGACGCCGGCTGCTCTGTCTCAATAACCGCAGGCGGCACTGCTGGCATCGCCACTTTCACCGTGCCCTACACCTCCTCCGGCGGCGACACTCACAGCGGCGTGGTCTCCCTAACCATCGGCACCGCCTCCAGCATCACCTTGGCCAGCAATCCTCAATTTCTGATCCGAAGAGACCGAGTCATAACTATAGACGCCGCCCGCTATGCCACAGACGGCGACTACGACATCACATGCACAAGCCACAGATTTTCAGGAGCTGCAGCTGCTTTTACCCTAAAAGTCAGTCGCAACGGGTGCATCATTAAATTTCAATCCGGTCCCAGCTACTCGTCAAGAGACTTGAACCTCGCAGTCGGCTACTCCTCCTCCGGCGGGGCCACAGCATCTGTCAATATTGCTATAGGAGCCAAGCTGACGGACAACATCAATGGCGCCATCAATTTTACCCCTCCTATAGCCCTAGCTGTAGCACCAAACCGAAGCATCACCATAGACGCCTCTTCGTACGCAACGCTGGCAGACAGCGACCTCGCTCTCTTCTGTCTTGACACCCGCCGCATAGACAGCAAAATCACCGTAACGCGCAAAGGCTGCAGCTATACGATCCGAGCGGGTTCCTCGGTCGGCATTGCCGCCTTCAGAGTTCCTTATATTTCCTCAGGCGGATACACCACAGGCGGCATGATTTCCATCCGAATCAGCCCTCCGCCGCCTTCTGTTCTCGTCTTCTCTGAGCCCGACGAATTTCAGCTGGCCACGAACCGGACTCTCACGATCAATGGTCGGGATTACGCGTCCGACGGCGGCTACAGAATCTCCTGCAGAACTACTACAGATGTGGATTCCAAGATCAGCCTCAGCCGGAGGAATTGCGTCTTCACCGTCACGCCTACAGGCGCTCAAGGCATTGCCAGCTTCACCTTGCCCTACACCTCCGCCGGCGGCGGCTCCACAAGCGGAGTCTTCACCATAGAAATAGGCCCGGCTTCCACCATCTCCTACACCGCGCCCACAGGACTCAAACTGGGAACCAACCGCACCCTCGCTTTGAATGCCAGCGACTACGCCTCAGACGGCAACTACTACATCACCTGCGGCAACGCCATCAGCGTGGACAGCAAGATAACCGTTGCGCGCCCGAATCCCAAAATCTGCGATTTCTCCGTCACGCCCACCGGCGCCACAGGCACAGCGACTTTCACCGTGCCTTACACCTCTTCAGGCGGACACACCCAAAACGGCGTCATAAGCATAGAAATAGGCGCTGCTTCCACAATCGTCTTCACCGCGCCCAGCGATCTGTCTATGACCGCTGGCGGCACTATGACCATAAACGCTGCCAGCTACGCCACAGACGGCGCCTACGACATAACCTGCGCGAACGCCGCCGACCGCGATGCCAAAATCACCCGCATCACCAACACAGGCTGCAGCTACAAAATCACCGCAGGAGACGCCGCCGGCACGGCCGCCTTCACCATCCCCTACACATCCTCAGGCGGGCACGCTCTCAGAGGGCGAGTCTCCATAGCGATCTCCGCCCGCCCGCAGACCTCAGCACCGGCATTGGACAGGCAGAACATGATCTGCTCGATGCTCGGATTCGCCCCTCTCCGCCACAGCACAGCAGACAGCATCACGGAAGCCGACAAATCCGTAGCATTCTGCCGCTCTTCCGCAGGCATCGTCTGCCTCAAAGGAAACCGCCAAGCAGAAATACCCTCTGCCTTGGAAAACACAATAGGCACAGACGCCAGCATAAACAGCTGCCACGCAGGCATCACCTGAAATCGGGCTAGCCTTACTTGCGAAAAATATCTACAGTAGAAGTCATGGCAAAAGTTCTGGTAGCCGAAAAAATCGCCGAGCCGGGCTTGGAGCAGCTGCGCGAGGCCGGGCATCTGGTGGATGTGCGGCTTGGTCTTGAACCTGCCGAGCTGCTGGAAGCCGTGGCCGACTGCGATGCGCTCATCGTGCGTTCGCAGACTCAGGTCACAGAAGAAGTGCTGGCTGCGGCCGAGCAGCTCAAGATCATCGCACGCGCCGGCATCGGAGTGGACAATGTAGACACCGAAGCTGCCACCGCTAGGGGCGTCGTGGTGGTGAATGCTCCCAGGGCCAATGCCATTTCCGCAGCCGAGCACACTTTGGGGCTGATTCTCTCCCAAGCCCGACACATTCCTCAAGCTCATGCCGATCTGGTGGGCGGAGGCTGGAACCGATCGCAGTTCCAAGGCGTAGAGCTTTCCGAGAAAACTCTGGGCATCGTGGGCTTCGGGCAGATCGGCCAGCTAATCGCCGAACGAGCAGCGGCGTTTCACATGCGAATAGTCGCCTACGACCCTTATATATCTTTTGACCGATTCCGCCAGCTGGGTGCCGAGCCGAAGACTTTAGAAGAGATTTTCGCAGAGGCGGATTTCATCACCTTGCATGTGGCCAAGACCCCTGAGACCACTGGCATGGTCAACGCCGAGCTTCTAGCTAAAGCCAAGCCGACGCTGCGGATAGTGAATGTATCGCGCGGGGGCATCATCAACGAGGCCGACTTGGCCGAGGCCATCAAAGCCGGCGTTGTTGCTGGAGCGGCCCTAGATGTGTTCGACGAGGAACCGCCCGCAGGCTCGCCTCTGCTGGGCTTGCCGGGTGTGGTCGTGACTCCGCATCTGGGAGCCAGCACCAAGGAAGCGCAGGAGAAGGCGGGCGTGTCGGTGGCTACCCAAGTCGGGAACATGCTGGCCGGCAAGCTGCCCCGCTTCGCCGTGAACATCCACGCCGCCCAGACCCCCGAAGAGCTTCTGCCGTATCTGCCCCTGTGCGAGACTCTGGGCGGCATCTTCGGTTCGCTCGTTCGCAACCTTCCCGACACGGTGGAAATAGAATTCAGCGGACTCATCGGCGAAGTGGACACCAAGATGGGGATGCTGGCGATGCTCACCGGCTTGCTCAGCCCTGTCTGCGACGACCCTGTTTCCTATGTGAATGCCGAAGAGATCGCCCGCAGCCGAGGGCTGGAAGTTCGGGCCATCAACACCTCCGCCCCGAAAGACTATGTGAGCGAGGTGACTTTGCGAGGCGGCGGGCACGGAGTGGGCGGGGCTTTGCTGGGCGTGCGAGCGGAGCCTCGCATCATCTGGCTGGAAGGCCACCGAGTGGATCAGCCCCCCTCGGATCACATGGTGGTCATACGCAACGACGACAAGCCCGGCGTCATCGGGGCCATCGGCCAGGTCATGGGCGAGATGGGCATCAATATCTCAGACATGGATGTGGGCGCTGTCGCCGAAGATAACGAAGCGTTGATCCTGCTGGCCACCGACAAGCCAGCCGACAGCGAAACTGTGGAAAAGCTGCGAAATCTGGCTGCTGTCAGACAGGTGCGAGCTATCAACCTGCCGCCCAAAGCTGAACCTGCCGGCTAGATACCTGCCGGCTAGAGATGCTGAATAGAACTACTGAATAGAACAGTTAGAACTGCTGGCTAGCTGTTAGTTCTGGCTAGCTGTTAGCCGCCTTCAGCCAGCCTTCCTATCAGCCACCTGTCTCTTCAGAATCCTCTTCAGAATCTTCTTCTGCGGCACTGCCCTCGGCGTCTGCGCTGGCAGAACTGTCGCTGGGAGCGGTGTCTTCAGCAGCGTCTTCGTCGGGTGTCCAGTCGCCTTCGCTGGCGGCATCATCTGCCTTGGAGCGCATGCGCTTGCGCCCGAAGAAGATGGCTATGCCAGCAGCCAAGGCTGACAGAATGAATATCTTTCTTTTCTTGCCCATGAAGCCATTGTATCGTAAAGCTCGCAAACCTGCTGTCAGATTTCTAGTCAAAATTCCAATGTCTTGATCCTGTTGTCTTGATCCTGTCTTTTTCTCTCTAGACCAAGGCTCGCACTAGCAGCGAGATTGCCGCGCAAGACGAAATCGTCAGGATGGCGGGGCGCACATAGCCGCGATCCAAGTATTTCCGCAGAGGCGAAGACAGCAAAAACCCTATGCCTACGGGCGGCCAGAGCAGCAAGCCTCTGGCGAACTGCTGCGCGCCGAACTCGCCCACCAGGGAAAGCGTCACCAAAGAGATAGATCCTGAAATCAGAAAATAAGCTGCCATAGTGCTGCGCAGCTGCGGCCCCGGCATCTGCGACAAGAACAAAGCCACCACCGGCCCCGAGACTGCAGATGTAGAACCCGAAAATCCGGCCACCAGCCCTGTAGCTGCCGTTGTGCCTCGGTTGAACGGCGGCACCAGCCCGAAAGTCATGATCGTCACAGCCGAGAGGATCACGATGGCGATCAGCAGAGCCGACCCGTTTTCGGTCAAAACCCTGAGCGCCAAAGCCCCTGCGATAATGCCAGGTATCGTGCCGGCGAACATCCAAGACACCATCCGAAAGTTGATCTCCCCCCGCTCCCGCCAAGCCGAAAGCACAGTATGCAGCAGAGCCGCCAGAATGATAGACCCCGGCACCAGCGAAGGTTCAATCAAAAACAGCAGTGGCGCCCCCAGCACATTCATGCCGAACCCCGCCACCCCCTGAATAGTCGCCCCGACAAGAATAATAGCCGCAGCCAGCAGAAAGAGAGACTCGCTCAATTATCTATTTTCCACGGCAGGGCGGCTTCTAGTTCCAAGGGTAAGACTCTTACGAATTCCAAGGCAAAACTGCTGCGAGTTCCAGGGTAAGGCGGGGGACGGCGTGTCTTTTTAGGCGAGTTCGCTTGCGTGTCTGAGCATAAAAAGATGCGCCGTTGCCCGCCGTGCAATAGCAACAACCTACAAAGCCAGCAAGTTCCAAGCAAACCCCTACCCCAACTCATTCCCCAGAACAGAAACAAAGCTAACCATCTCTCCGGGGTAGCCGCCCAAGTTATGCACCATCCCAAGCTTCCGCCCCTGCAGGTCCACCTGCCGCTCCCCCGCCTCCCCCCGCAACTGCAACCAGCACTCATAATGCATCCGCAACCCCGAAGCCCCCACAGGATGCCCGAAAGCCTTGAGCCCGCCGTCGGTATTAACGGGCAGCTCGCCGCCTATGTCAAAAGTGCCCGCCAGTATCTCTTTCCACGCCGTGCCCCGCTCGCAGAACCCCAAGTCTTCCATGAGCACCATCTCGGTGGGCGTGAAGCAGTCGTGCACTTCGGCTAGAGCGATCTCAGAGCGAGGGTCGGTCACTCCGGCTTGACGATACGCTTCGGCGCCCGCCATCTCGCACTCTGGGAATGTGGTGTAGTCGTAGGCTGGGTCTATCAAGCCCGCCCCCGTGCCCGAAACGAACGCCAGAGCTTTTATGTAGAGAGGGTTGTCGCAGTAGCTGTGGGCGTCTTCGGCTCGCACCACGATGGCAGCCGCCGCCCCGTCTGCCACTCCTGCGCAGTCAAACACGGAAAGCCGCCCGGCCACAGCGGGCATGTCGCATATCTGCTCGGCCGAGGTTTCTCTGCGGAACTGGGCCAGGGGGTTGGCTGCTCCGTTGCGGTGGTTCTTCTCTGCCACTTTGGCTACGGCGTAGCGCAGCTCTTCGGGGTCTACTTTGTATTTCTCGGCGTAGGCGGGCAGCACGAGACTGTACATAGCGGCGGCGGTGAGATTGCGCTTGGTGCCGTCATGCCATGTGCCCCCGCCGACCAGCCCCTGATAGCCGCTGTCTTTCACCTTTTCCACGCCCACAGCCATGGCTATGTCATATGCGCCCGATGCCACGGCGTATGAGGCGTTGCGCAGGGCTTCGGAGCCTGTGGCGCAAAAGTTCTCCACTCTGGTCACGGGCTTGCCGTGCAGCTTCAGGGGCGCAGAGAGCACATAGCCGCCGTTGCCGCCGGTGGCGGTGCCGACCCAGTAGGCGTCAATGTCGTGCTTGGTGAGATTTGCCTGGTCGAAGGCAAGCTGGGTGGCTTCCACGAGCATGTCGTCTTGGCTCTTGTCCCAAAGCTCGCCGAACGGGATGCAGCCCATGGAGATGATTGCGACCTTGTCCTTGATGCTGTGTTTGTTGCTGCCTTTTGTGCCGCTGGTGCTGTGCTTGGTGCTGGCTTTGGTGCTGCTTCTGCTGTTGTCTTGAGGGCTGCTCGTGCCGCTGTTTTCCTTGCCGCTCATAGCTTGATTTCCTTTCGGTGTCGCTTTTGGTGTCGCTCTTCGGTTTCTCGTCTCAGCCTCACAGCCCTAACTTCTCTCAGTTTCACCGCTTCTCCCTAGCTCGCTGCTTTAGTTTCGTTGCTTCTCGCTGCCTCAGTTTCGTAGCTTTCAAATTTCTCAGACTTAGAACCACAGCCCTAGCCTTGCCGCTTCTGAGCCTCACCTCGCACCGGGCGAGCTTTCCAGAAGTAGTTCTGTATGCCGTCAGACGAATACAGCTTCCTGAAAGTCATCTCCACAGGCATCCCTACCTCCACCTCGTCGGGTTCCACATCGGTCATCTCCACAGGCAGCCGTCCGCCGCCTTCAAAATCTACGATGGCGAACACCACAGGCGGGCTCACCGAATACACCAGCCGATCCACCGTGTATGTAACCACCTTCGCTGGCACATCTGCCATAGCGATCGGATCCATAGCATCGGCAGCGTCTTCGTCTCGGATGGAAACCCGCGCCGGCGGCAGATGGACAGTGCCGCTCTCCTGCCCCTGCGAACCCACGAAGCCGAACTTCCAGTCGCCGCTGCGGGCCGCTGCCGACATAGACGGACGCTCAGGCTCCATGCGATTAGGCGGCTGGACTTGAAGCTGCCCTCGCCAATTCAGGAACTTCCCGTAGCTCACCTTCCCGCCTGCTGCAATCTGTGCCGACAGCGGGCGCGATGCTGCATGGCTGGCTATCGCTTCGGTGGTGCGGAACACCAGAATATCCACGCCGTCTATGAGCGACACCACCGCGATGGTTTGATTTGGCTCGGCCTGCTCCAGCTCGTGCGCCAGCAGCAGCAGCGAATGTGCCGTGCCGGTGTTGCCGATTGAGTCCGACAGGTCAGCTGCTACTCGTTCTGCTTTATGCCCTGATGCCAGCCCCGATGCCACTCTCCGCACCGAGCGGGAGTGAGTGCCCGCCACCACAGCCACATCTATCTTGGCGGCTGCTTGCTCTGCGCCAGCTTGCTCTCCCCCAGCCTGCCCCGCTTGCCCTGCTCCAGCTTGTTCTGCTTGCCCCGCTTCAGCTTGCTCCGCGCCAGCCTGCCCCACCTGTTCCATAGCCTGTGCCCAGGCTTTCTCAAACAGCGGCACATACACAGACTCAGCGAACCGCTCCTCCCATTGCTTCGCGCCGACATCGCCTGGTGTGCGCCAGCGGTCGGTGAACTCTTCAGTGGCAGAAGCTTGAGCTATGCACTCAGCCAGCAGCGGCGCGGCTGAGTTCTCGCCCCCCGCTAAACTTTCGCCCCCCGCCAAACTCCCAGACCCTTCTTGGCCCCCAGACCCCTCTGCACTCTCAGCCAGACCGCCTGCCGCTCTGGTCGCCCCCGCTGAACTCTCTGCCCCCACCAAAATGGCTGCCGCTCCGTCGCCACCGTCTGACTCGTCGCGCCCAGTAGCCAGCCCAGTGCGAATGTCGGAAGCCACGACCATCGTGGAACTTCCGCCCGCTGCTGCCCGAAGTGCCGCCCCTAATGCGGCAATCCCCGATCGAGCCGCCCCGCCGAAGTCGGCCGCCGAAGATTCCTGCTGCAGACGCAGCACCGCATGGATGGCCCCGGCATTCGTCTTCTCCAGATACGCAGGCGATGTGGTAGAGAACCAGACTGCATCAACTGCAGCCCCCGCCGCATCTCGCTTGGCTGCTCTCGCGGCTTCTGCGCCCATCGTAGTGGTGTCTTCGTCATACGATGCCACGCTGCGCTCGCCCTTGCCGCCGCCCGATCCCATCGTCTTGGCGATGTCGGCCCGGTCTAGTCGCCTATAGGGAACATAGCTTCCGAAGCTGATAATTCCTGTCTTCACTCTCTTCATCTTACGGCTGCTACCCACCTATTCTCCAGCAACCATCCCCTGATCTTCTCTCCCTCTTCCCTTCTCCCTCACCTTTCCCCCGTCTTCCCTCTCTCCATTCCCAATCTTCCCCCTCCCCCCATTCCCCAGCAACCACACCCCTCATTCTCTTTTCCACTTCCCCCTCTCTCCTTCCTCCTCAGTCTTTCCCCTCCCCATTCCCCAGCAATCGCTAACCTTAAAGCAGACAAAAAGGAGGTCGCAGTTGCTGGTCGGCGAGACAGCCAACGAAGAAGCGCAGAATTTCGGCAAGCCGCTGGACGGCGTGCGCATCTTGGCAGTGGAACAGATGCAAGCCCTGCCGTTCGGCACGCAGCTGCTCAGCCGACTGGGTGCCGATGTGGTGAAAGTGGAGCATCCCAAATTCGGCGAATCGGGGCGAAGCTCGCAGCCGTTCATGTCAGACCCGCAGGGGCGGCAAGTGGGCGCCACATTTCTGCGCAACAACCTGTCTAAGCGCAGCATCGGCATAGACATCAAGCATCCCCGAGGCCGCGAGCTGCTGCTGCGCCTTGCCCCCCACTTTGATGTCTTCGCCGAAAACTTCAAAGCCGGCGCGCTCACCAAGCTCGGTTTGGACTATGAAGCCGTCTCAGCCGCCCATCCTCAAGTGATTTACCTCTCGGTGTCGGGCTTCGGCAACCTCGGCGAGTCGCCCTATCAGAACTGGCCTGCCTATGCGGGCGTGGCGGAGTCTATGTCGAGCCTCTACTCGTGGAGCACTCCCCGCAACACCGCGCCCAAAATCAGCCCCTTGGGTGCTCTGGGCGACACCGTCTCAGCCGTCTTCGCCGTCACCGGCGTGCTAGCCGCCCTGCGCCACCGCGACATCAGCGGCATCGGCCAGCATGTGGACATCTCCATGCTGGATTGCATGGTCGCATTAGCCGATGTCCAGCTTCAATACGAATCTATGGGCGTGGTGCGCGACCCGGAATCGCGAGGCGCGATCATCCTCACCAGTTTCAAAGCCAAAGACGGCTGGTTCATGATCCAAGTAGGCCGTGAGCATCAATGGGAACGGCTCTGCGAAATCGTCCAGAAACCCGAATGGCTGACCGACCCCCGCTTCGCCACCCGTGCCGGCTGGGGCGAACACCAAGAAGATGTAATCCGCCCCGCCGTAGAAGCCTGGGCCGCCGACAAATCCAAGCAAGAAGTCTGCACCCTCTTCGCCGAAGCAGGCGTGGCAGCCGGCCCCTGCAACTCCCCCGCCGAAGTAATGGAAGACGCACATGTGAAAGCCCACAACATGATCGTAGAAATGCCCCGCACCGACGACACCCCCACACCCGTAGCAACCCCCGGCAACCCCATAAAACTCTCCAAAATGACCGAAGGCCCCGACACAAGAGTCCCCTGGCTAGGCGAGCACACCAACGAAGTTTTGACTACAGAGCTGGGATTGCCTGAAAGCGAACTTCTGGAACTCAAAAAACAAGGAATAATAGGGTAATGGATTTCATAAATTACGAAACAGACAACAGGGTCGCCGTCATCACCCTAGACCGCCCAGAAAAAAGCAACGCCCAGCACGCCCCGATGCTGAGAGAGTTGGATTCCGCCTGGGACACCGCCGCAGCCGATGACGAAATCAGGGTAATAGTCGTCCGAGCCAACGGCAAGCACTTCTCAGCCGGCCACGACCTCAGCGACGAAGGCAAATACTGGTGGAGCCAAGAAGTGGACTTGGCGAACAAAGGTCTGGAAGCCGTCTACCAGTGGGAGCGCACCCACTACCTAGGCTTCACCCGCAAATGGCGCGACATCCCCAAACCTTCCATCGCCGCCGTCCAAGGAGCCTGCATCGCCGGCGGCCTCATGCTGGCGTGGCCGTGCGACCTGATAATCGCAGCAGACGATGCCAAGTTTTCCGACCCCGTAGCCCGCATGGCTGTCGGCGGCGTGGAATATCACGGACACACATGGGAACTAGGCGCCCGCAAAGCCAAAGAGCTGCTTTTCACAGGCCGCTATCTAGGCGCCGAAGAAGCCGAGAAGCTAGGCATGGTCAATCGGGTCGTCCCCAGAGACAGCTTGGATTCCGAAACCATGCAGCTAGCCCACGAAATAGCCGAAATGCACCCTTTCGGCCTAGCCGCCGCCAAGCGAGCAGTCAATCAGACGCTGGACATAATGGGCTTCTACGCATCGCTCCAGTCGGTCTTCGACATCCACGCCACCGGTCACGGCAACGCCCTGAGCGTAACAGGCGGCAAAGCAACAATCCTGTCCAACCTGGAAGAAATGAAGTCGGGTGCTAAACATGTATAGGTTTTTAGGAATGTTTGCTATTGCACGGCGGGGGCGCATCTTTTTATGCTCAAACACGCAAGCGAACTCGCCTAAAAAAGACACACCGTCCCCCGCCTCACCTAGGAACTCAAAAATCCCAAAAACCCTTTACACAAAAACCTAAGCCACACTCCAGCAACCACTCCCTCTGCGACTTTACACAAAAGCACCAGTTAGGCAGACAGCCACATTTCGCCCGACCTGTGCTCCGAAGAGCTTGTGGAAATGCCGTACGAGGAGTGGCGTTCCTCTTTTGAGTCTGTTTTCGCGGTTCAGCGCAGCGGCATCTGAGAATGCCTTGCGTTTGCGATACCATCCCCGGTAACCTGCGGGGATATGAAAAAAAGAGCAGCTTCACCCGCCGGGGAAAAGCACTCGCCATAAGGAAACCCCAGCAGTTCGCTGGGGGCGAAAGACCGCTGGCCGAAAGCAAAGGCGATTCAGTGTACTAGGCGGATTCCCAATAGCCAATAACAAAAACAGATAACGAACCGTTGCGTTACCGCTTTCTTTTGCGTTTACTGCGGCGAGCCCGTTTCTGAGATTTTGGCATGGGTTCGCGATGTTTTCTTTTAGGTAGATACGGTTCAGCGTTGGTATCCCAAGCATCAAATAATTTTTGCTTATTTTTCTTGGCTCCTTTGAGAATTCTCAGCCAATCGCCTTCACCAGGCAGACTCCCGCTTATACATGCCAGATCTGATATTCTGAATTTGTATATTTCCCCATCTATAAATACTGTGAAATGAGGATCAGGGTGATCTTCGAAGAAAACAAAATAGTCAATTCCTTTGTAGGAAAACACATAAGAAGACGGAGGCATTAATCTTGTATTTATATTTTGACAGCAGAGTTCAGTTTGCTATCCAGCGAAGGAGCCGACACCCAAAATTTGTTCCTCCACAAGATATCACCACAAGGCAGAACGAAGCTTGTATCGTCAGGCATTTCGGAATCCGTGAAGAGCTCCGCGTCAGGAATCAAGTCTTCGGTGATTTGCACATACCCTTGATTGCCTGTGTCAAGTTCAACAAATATTTTCTTAGAACCGCAATCTTCTACTCGGACAACTCTGGCCCTGCCATCCGTGCCAGGACGACGCAACAAAGATTCAGGGCTAGACCCTGTGGCCTTGAGATAAAGATTCACCGGATCGAACTCCACGGTACCCTCATCCCTCTCCCAAGACGCAGTGCTGTGCTTGATGCCAACACGCCTGAACTCGCGTCTATTGTTCCACGGCGACCCTTTCTTGCCGCGTGGTATGCGGGACAGATCGGCAACCCCTTCCCTGCCGTCTGCGAACCGCAACCACAGCCTGTAGCCCCTCTTTGGGACAATATCCGTTACGAGGGGTGAGACCCCTGACTCTGAATTTGAACTCATGTCACCTAGTATATCACAGAATTATCAGAAAAGCAACTTAAGGGTGACTGATACCCGCAGCCGAGCGGCTCCGACGACAACCGAGCGGCAGCTAAGCAGCAGTCGTGTTCGCCGTTGAGAGTCCCCCGCTTCCGTCGCAAGACAGCAGACGAGGCGAAAGAAGCGACATAGACCGGATGCCGCGCCAGCATCTGAGCCTAGCTCTACGCTCTAGGGAACCTCAGCAGGTCGCTGGCGGCGAAAACCTGCTGGCCGAAGGTGTATCTGGTGGTGTTGCCAGTGCTGAGGCTGCGGTGATTTCCTGTGCGCGTAATTCTCATCATTTGTAGGATGTCCTATTTTCTGGCTTTGGGGCGGCTGGCGGTGTTTGTGGCAGCGCAAGCGGCAGATGCTGATAAGCACAAACCCTGCGCCAGCTTCCGACAACAGCTGCTTTGCCGCCGAAGCTGGAAACAGCAAACCACAGCCGAGCTTCCGCTCCGCAGCATCCCGCAGCTTCGGTTTTATTTCAGACGAGACCGCCAGAAAGCCGTCCGCAGCGTTTCTGGCTTGCCATCTGTCATCCTGACGCTCTAGGAAAATCTAGTAGTTCGCTGGCGGGGAACACTTGCTGTCCGAAGGTGTATCTGATGGTGTCTTCTGCGCCGTTCGTGTCTTCTGAGATTGATGTTTCGCCGTCGAAAGTTCCTTGGCAGCCAGTATAAGTACTGTATGCTAGCTGTATTGCACGATATCCAGTTTGGTGCCAGTGCAAGAGAATATGGCGTTCTCTTATCGTCGGATGGCACACAATAACATGAGCGAGGTTGCCGTTCCTTGATATTTCCTTTACATGGTATGTGCCTTGTGATAAAAATTCTCTTACCGGCACGGCGAATGTGTTTGCCACCGAATATGAAGCCCATGGCAGACCGCCTGAGTCTGTTACCCATGGCGCGCACAAGATGAGATGGTCAGCGCTTGTTTCTTTCATGATTTCTGCAAATCTGAGATAGTCATAGGCTGACTGTACTGCTTTTCTGAGATAGAAATCCAGGTTCGCTTCCGGGTTTATCCGCTGCACGTTGATTCCTGCTTGGCGGTTAACTTCAAGGAATCTGTCTGTTGTTAAAGTCAGATCGCCACTGTAGTTTTTGGTTGCTGGGTTCCATTCTGCTGTGTGTACTATTCCGTCTGTGAAGCTGCCGTCAGCTACCGAGCCGCAAACGTTTTTGGAGGTGAAACCTGAACGATCTAGCAGTTGCTCTATTTCAGTCCAGATTGCTGGCAGGTCGTTCTCCAGACAGTTGTCCTCAAAATATGCTATTTCATCCTCAAAACAATAAGCAGCCCGTTGCATTAAACCAGCCGCACGATCAAAATATTCAGGAACATCAGCAAAATTGTATGATGCGCCAAAAGCTCTTGAACTAAACCTGTCCTTTGGAACATCAATAGGAAAATCTTCGCTTGTGAAATAATATTCTCTTATAGGCGCAGGCCCGCTACTCCTTACGGCAGCTGGTGCGGTATCTCTGCCTATTAGCACAACCACCGCTGCTTGTTCGCTTACGAAAACCTGCGGCATAGCAGAAACCTGCTCTATCTCATTTATCTCAGTTGCTGCTAAGACTTCTTCGGCTCTAGCTTCCCACCCCTCTTGATAATAGACAGCAGAGGTAGCGTATCTTTGCGGAGCGTTACCTGCAGGTAAAACAACATAGCCAGACTCGGCAAGCTTAGCTGTAAGCCGCCCAGCAGCACCGGCAACACCGCTGCCGTTCAATACTTGAACCTGAAGAGTTACAGGTGAAGGTGTTGTGGTAGTTGTCGTAGTGGTTGTTACCGGAGCAGAAGTTGAAGTTGTGGTGGTAGATGTTATGCTTTGCGGTTCAGAAGGTTCAGGTTCTTCATCCGGCACAGAAGTGGTAGATGAGGTTGTGGTAGAAGTCGTGGTTGAAGTTGAGGTCGCGCTGGTCGTCGTGGTTGTGCTGGCTGTAGTGGATGTCGGCATAGCCGCCACTGCAGGCTCAGACGCTTCGGCTGTTTCTGCCACTGGCGGCAAATCTTGCTCTTCCGCTGCAGCCTCTGCTGCTTCTGCGACAGTTGCCGCTGCTTCAGACGGAGTGGCGGCTATTGTGGACGCAGCGGCCGATGTTGTCGCAGAACTGCTGCTGTCGCTGCTGTCTGTCGAGCAGCTTGCGGCTAGCAGAACTGCTGATATTGCTGCGGCGAGCAGAAAATTTTTTGTGTTCATCTGTTTAGACGAGAGGCCGGGCACACAGCAATACTAGCGGCAAAATCGCCCTCTAGGAAAATCTAGTAGTTCGCTGGCGGGGAACACTTGCTGTCCGAAGGTGAAAGCGTATGGTGTTGTAGATGCTGGCGGTGTTGCGAAGATTTCCTGTGCGCATAATTCTCATCATTTGTAGGATGTCCTATTTTCTGGCTTTGGAGCGGTTTTTGCTGTTTTTCTTGCAACGTGAGCGGCAGATGCTGACAAGCGCAGACCCTGCGGCAGCTTCCGGCAGCGGCTGCTCTGCCGCCGAAGCTGGAAGCGGCAAACCACAGCCGAGCTTCCGCGCCACAGCATCTCTGAAGCTTCAGCGAACAGCCGCCCCGCCGCCGAGTTTGCTCGCTTCGGCTGGGCTGGCGGTCAGCCAGAGCACAGCGAGCCCGGCTGGGATGGCGGCAAGCACTGCGGCTACGATAGCGGTTTTCCGTTTCACAATATGTAGTATTTTAAAGATTCTCAGGATGCCCAATCTCAGAACAGAAACTTTTCCCGCACAGAAAACATGAAATACGTGTTGCAAATCGAAAAACCTGATATACTAGCGATACGGACATAGCACAGACCCTCCAAGAACAGACAACCTGAACCCGCCGGCAGAAAGGAAAGACAATGGAAGTGCTTTTTCAGATACTCGGAACTGCCGCTGCCGTTTTTGTCTCACTGCTGGTTTTCTACCTGCAGAGCAGGAAAGAGCGCAGAACTGCTGAAACCGCTAGAAGCAACGCTGAGCAGGCGGCGAAGAACGACAGGGACAACGCTTTCAATCTTCTGCAGCAAGATCACAACAACCTGAAAGATCAAGTCGGTAAGATAGAAACCGACACTAAGACACTTATCGGCGGTCAGGGAGAAATCAAGGGCACGCTCGATACACTGCTGGCTTTCAGCCGACCCGTCGCTGCTGAAGGGGCGGTCGGCACACCTGCGTAAGAGCCCGCAGGTGTGTAAGGCGAGCAGCTAGCTACCCGCTTCACATGCTTCGTGCAAAAATTTTTTGAGAATGACTTGACAAACGCCGCGCGACATGCTATTATGGTGCACATGACGGAGAGAACCGCGCCGATGCTGCCGACAGGCGACAGGCAAGCAGCAGCGTGTCTCGCACCGGCAGTCTGTGCTACGCTTGGATTAGCTATAATTGTAACTTGGATTCAAAGTTGGACTTAAACTTGAATAATTGATTATCACATTAAGGAGAATATCATGGCAAAGAAAAAGAAAGTGCAACCCTTGACGGAAGCGCAGAAAAAACGTTTGGACTTTCTCTTTTCCTTTCCTGATGCCGAAATCATCAGCATAGGAGAGGGAATACAAGACAAAAAATCGCCTTTCTACAGATGGCAACAGTTGTACGGCGACAAGTAGCCTCGTTCTGCTTCACAACCTGAAACATATACAGCGGGTCGCCCGTCACGGATTGCCCGCTGTCATCCTGTCGCTCTTGGAAACCCTAGCAGGTCGCTGGCGGGGAACACTTGCTGTCCGAATGTGTATCTGATGGTGTTTTCTGCGCCGTTCGTGTCTTCGTAGATGTAGGTTTCGGATTCGTATGACTGTTGGCAGCCTACGAATTCAATAGGTCCTACTGTTGATGCGCGATATCCAGATGTGTGCCAATGCAGAAGAACATGCCTTTGTCCTAGCGTAGCATGACAGACAATAAGATAAGCTATATTTCCGTTCCGCGATATTTCTTTCACATGGTATGTGCTTTGCGACCAGAATTCTCTTACTGGCACGGCGAATGTGTTAGCCACAGAATAAGCAGCCCAAGGCAAAGACCCCGAACCTGCTACCCATGGTGCGCACAAGATGAGATGGTCCGCGCTTGTTTCTTTCATTATCTCTTCGAATCTGAGACGATCATAAGCCGATTGAGCGGCTTTTCTCAAATAGAAATCAAGGTTCGCTTCCGGACTGATCCGCTGCACGTTGATTCCTGCTTGGCGGTTGATTTCTATAAGCCTGTCTGTTGTTAAAATTCCATAGTCACTGTAATTTTTGGTCGCTGGATTATATTCCGCTATGTGCACTATTCCGTCTGTGAAGCTGCCGTCAGCTACAGAGCCGCAAACATTCTTAGATGTAAAACCGAGCCTATCAAATATCTGCTCTATCTCGTTCCAGATTGCTGGCAGATCGTTCTCCAAACAGTTATCCTCAAAATAAGAAATCTCAGATTCGAAACAATAGCCGGCTTGCTGCATCATCACAGCCGCACGATCTAAACTTTCAGGCACATCAGCAAAGTTTACTGATGTGCCAAAAGCTTTCGAACTGAACCTGTCCTTTGGCACATCAATAGGAAAATCTTCAGTTCTCAATTTATATCTTGTAATCGGTTGAGGTCCGCTGTTGCGAACCGCAGCTGGCGCGGTATCTCTGCCAATAAGCACAACCACCGCTGCTTGTTCGCTAACAAAAACCTGTGGCATAGCCGAAACCTGCTCTATTTCTTCTAGTTCAGTTGCTACCAGTATCTCTTCTGCTCTGTCCTGCCAACCTTCCTGAAAGTAAACAGCCGAAGATCTGTATCTTTGTGGAGCGTTACCTGCCGGCAGAACGGTATAGCCAGCTTCGGCAAGCTTAGCTGTAAGCCGACCGGCAGCTCCAGCTACACCACTGCCGTTCAATACTTGAACTTGCAATATTACTGGCGACTCTACAACAGTTGTAGTTGTAGTCGTAGTGGTTGTCGCTGGCGCGACAGAAGTTGTTGTGCTTGGCGGTTCAGATGGTTCAGGTTCTTCAGCAGGAGCAGTAGAAGTCGTAGATGTTGATGTAGAAGTCGAAGTTGATGTTGAGGTCGCGCTGGTCGTCGTCGTGGTTGTGCTGGCTGAAGTGGATGTCGGCGCGGCCGTCACCACAGGCTCGGATGGCTCTTCTGTTGCTGGCTGCGACGGCAAGCTTTGCTCTTCCGCAGCAGCCTCAGATGCTTCTGCGGCAGTTGTTGCGGTTTCCGGTTGTGCGACGGCTGCCGTGACAGCACCATCCGCTGTCGGAGCAGAACTGCTGCTGTCGCTGCTGTCTGTCGAGCAGCCTGCTGCCAGCAGAGCCGCTGATACCGCTGCTGCGAGCAGAAAAAATTTTGTGTTCATCCGTTTAGACGAGAGACCTGGCACACAGCAATACTAGCGCAATAGCCAGCCTGCAGGAAAGCCTCGCAGGTCGCTGGCTATTTGATGGCTTGCGCTGTCGCCAATAAAAACGTGGTTCTGGTCGCCGAAAAAGAGCAAAATTGTATGTCTTCCGACTATCAGATAGCACAGGAGCAGCAGCGAAGCGCAACTCTATGGTCTTGGAAAGCCTTGGAGGTCGCTGGCAGCGAAAGACCGCTCGCCGAAGGTGATAGCGGATGGTGCTGTCGTTGCTGGCGGTGCTGCGGAGATTTGCTTTGCGCATAATTCTCAACATTTGTAGGGTGTCCTATTTTCTGGCTTCAAAGCGGTTTGCGGTGTTTGTGGCAGCGCGAGCGGCAGATGCTCACAAGCGCAGACCCTGCGGCGGTTTCCGTCAGCGGCTGCTCTGCCACCGAAGCCGGAAGCAGCAAGGCAAAGCCGAACTTCCGCGCTGCAGCATCTCCGAAGCTTCAGTTTAATTTCAGACAAAACCGCCAGAAAGCCGCCCGCAGCGTTTCTGGCATGCTCGCTGTCACTCTGACACTCTAAGAAACCCTTGCTGTTCGCTGGCAGCGAAAGACCACTCGCCAAGGCTGTTGGTGTTGTCTTCGCTGGCGGTGCTGCAGAGGTTTCCTACGCTCACATTCTCATCATTAGTATGAACCCCTGTTTTCTGGCTTCGGAGCGGTTTTCGCTGTTTTTCTGGCCGCGCAAGCGGCAGGTCCTCACAAGCCGAAACCCTGCGGCGGTTTCCGACAGCGGCTGCTCTGCCGCCGAAGCTGGAAACAGCAAGCTGCAGCCGAGCTTCCGCGCCCCAGCTTGCCGAAGCTTCAGCGAATAGCCATCCCGCGTCCCCGTGGTCGTCCCAGCCCCAGCCAGCCGAGTCCATACTGATGGCAGCGCGGACAGCAGACACAGCCATCGCACAGCAAACAGCAGCAAAGCGCTGACCCGCAACGCTCCAAACAAAATTTGACATCAAACCTGAAAATATGCTAAGGTTCGGGCCATGAATAGACACGCAGCCGCAACCAGCGAAACCAACCGCCGAAAAGCACGTCGCAGCACAGCAGACCCTGCTAAGCTAGACAGCATGGCAGCCACACAAGACCGAACAGCAGCCGTCCGCGCTGAGCACATCCACAAGGTTCGCGCAGCAGCACAGCACCAGTTGCTGCCGCGCAGCCTTGCCAGCCACACAAGGCGGTAACAGCCATGCCAACTCAGACTGAAGCTCACCTTCAGGTGATCGCAGACAAAATAGACACCATCAAAAGCCTGCAGCAAAGCCCTGCGGGTGCCATTCCTCCAACAGATATTCTAACAATAACGGAGGAACTCCAATCCATTGGGAACATCGTTCATCAGTTGCCTGCGGAATTCAGAGGAAGATATTCAAAGGTCTCGTGGGAGAAGATAGAGCACTGGGCTTCCACAAACACTTTTGTTTCAGGACTAACTGATCAGCAATTGGTGGACATGATATGTGACCTGAACAAAGCGAAGGCAGAAATTAGAAGGCATGCATTTCCTGATGTAACCACCCAACGGCTTGTCATTGAATCATTAAATTCAACATTTGCTAAATTGTCTGAAGAATGGTATGGTCATGCCAAGAACCCATTTTATCTTGTTTCATTTACAGCAATATTAGCAATCGCAAGGGCAAACTTTATTTCACCTGGAATCAATTTGAATTATTTGGAATATGCGGCATATTTTTGGCATGCAATTGCAGTAGCTATAATAATTTTGGAATTGCAGCAATCCAAGGGAGTTACATATGTCTATTTTTCCAGTATGCAGAATTTTAACACAGAAACAGAATTATTTGATGTGCAAGTTAAATTGAAAGAAGAAGAAATTATCAATATAAAAAACATGCTAATGAAAAGAAAGGTCAAGAGAAGACTTTCTAGTTTTCTATGGTTCATTACACTTTATTTTGCTATAATAGTAACACTAATAACCAGTTAATATATGTAAGGAGATTCCAATGACAAGAAAGCAAAGAGATCTGTCACCAGAACGCCAAGAACGTGTAGACTTTCTAAAGTCCTTTCCAGGGCTAACAGTTACGTTTGGCGAGGGGCGTCCAGATAAAGACAGCCCCTTCTACGACTTGTGGGCGGAGCAGAACGGCAAAAAGTAGCTCTGTTCTGCTTCACAACCTGAACACCTGAGACAGCGGGCACGCATCCGGCGTGCCAGTATCACCCTGCTTGTCTCGGAAACCCCAGCAGGTCGCTGGCAGCGAAAGACCGCTCGCCGAACATGGAAGCGGCTAGCCGCAGCCGATCTTCCGCGCCGCAGCTTGGCGAAGCTTCAGCGTTATTTCAGACGAGACCGCCAGAAACCCGTCCGTAGCGTTTTCTGGCGTGACCGATGTCATCCTGACGCTCTAGGGAAATCCAGCAGTTCGCTGGCAGCGAAAGACCGCTCGCCGAGGCTGCATCTGTTGGTGTTGTAGGTGCTGGCGGTGCTGCGGTGTTTTCCTGTGCGTATTTTCATCATTTGTAGGATGTCCTATTTTCTGGCTTCAGAGCAGCTGGCGGTGTTTCTTGCAGCGCAAGCGGCAGATGCTGATGAGCGCAGACCCTGCGGCGGTTTCCGTCAGCGGCTGCTCTGCCGCCGAAGCTGAAAACAGCAAGCCGCAGCCAAGCTTCCGCACCGCAGCATTTCGAAGCTTCGATTTCATTTCAGACGAGACCCCCAAGGAAGCCGCCTGCAGCGTTTCTGGCGTGCTCGCTGTCACTTTGACACTCTAAGAAACCCTTGCGGGGCATCTGCTGTGAACGAACGCTCGCCGAAAGCGAACCTGAAAGTGTCCTCCGTGCCGTTTCAAACCGATGCGCCACACGAAGGTGCTGTGAAAGCATGGTTTCCTGCCTGCAGCCGCAGACAGCGGCACAAAGCGGACTTTCCTGTCAAAGAAATCCGACATCAGAAAACCCTGTAAAATCAAGGTTTTTCAGCCCGAAACCGCCAAAAGCACCACGAAACGGATTTTCGCGTCAAAGAAATCCTGCTTCTACGCTCATGCTGCGAAACAGCTCAGGACTGCTTTTGCCGTTCTGATCCTTCCGCTTCAGACAGCCTAAATCCTTGGATGTCGCAAACGATTCCGAACCAATAATACCAAATTGCAATCTCACCCTCTAGGAAAATCTAGTAGTTCGCTGGCGGCGAAAACCTGCTGGCCGAAGGTGTATGCTATGCTTTCAGGTTCGGTGTCGTATTCTTCGAATGCTGCTTGGCAGCCGCTATGTCTTATAGCTTCTGCTGTTGTTGCTCTGTAGCCAGATCCGCTCCACCACAAAAATAGAAATCTGGAGCCTAGCGTCGGATGGCACGCGATGACATAAGCGAGGTTGCCGTTCCTAGATATTTCTTTTATGTGGTATGTGCTTTGCGACCAGAATTCGGTGACCGGCGTAGCGAATGTGTTCGCTACCCAATAAGCTGCCCACGGTAGCGCACCAGAGCCTGTCACCCATGGCGCGCATAGTATGAGATGGTCTGCGCTTGTTTCGTCCATGATTTCTTGGAATCTGAGACGATCATAAGCTGATTGAGCGGCTTTTCTCAAATAGAAATTAAGGTTTGCTTCCGGGCTGATCCGCTGTATATTGATTCCTGCTTGGCGGTTAACTTCAAGAAACCTGTCTGTTGCCAAAATTCCGTAGCCGCTATAGTTTTCTGTCGCGGGATTCCATTCTCTTGTGTGCACTATGCCGTCTGTGAAGCTGCCGTCAGCTACAGAGCCGCAAACATTTCTCGATGTGAAACCTGAACGATCTAGCAATTGCTCTATTTCTGACCAGATCGCCGGCAGATCGTTCTCCAAACAGTTATCCTCAAAATAAGAAATCTCAGATTCGAAACAATAAGCAGCCTGTTGCATTAACCCAGCCGCACGATCAAAATATTCAGGAACATCAGCAAAATTATATGATGCGCCAAAAGCTCTTGGACTGAACCTGTCCTTTGGAACATCAATAGGAAAATCTTTGCTTGTGAAATAATATTCTCTGATAGGCGCAGGCCCACTGCTCCTTACGGCAGCTGGTGCGGTGTCTCTACCTATAAGCACAACCACAGAAGCGTCTGGTGATACGAACTGCTGAGGCATAGCTAAAACCTGCTCTATACCGTCTATCTCCGTGGCTGCCAAGACTTCTTCTGCTCTGTCCTGCCAACCATCCTGGAAATAAACAGCCGAAGAACTGTATCTCTGCGGCGCGTTGCTGGCCGGCAAAACCACATAGCCAGCCTCAGCAAGCTTAGCTGTAAGCCTTCCAGCCGCGCCAGCCACACCTGAGCCGTTCAAAACCTGAACTTGTAATGTTACTGGCGATTCTACAATAGTTGTAGTAGTTGTGGTTGTCGCTGGCGCAGCAGTAGTTGGAGTAGATGATGTTGTGGTCGGCGGCTCTGGAGTTTCAGGTTCTACAGTAGGAGCAGCAGAAGTCGTAGATGTTAATGTAGAAGTCGAAGTTGATGTTGAGGTCGCACTGGTGGTCGCAGTAGTTGTGCTGGCTGTAGTGGATGTCGGCGCAGCCGTGGGCGCAGGCTCGGATGGCTCTTCTGTTGCTGGCTGCGACGGCAAGCTTTGCTCTTCCGCTGCAGCCTCTGCTGTGTCTGCGACAGTTGCCGCAGCTTCAGACGGCGTGGCGGCTATTGTGGCCGCAGCGGCCGATGTTGCCGCAGAACTGCTGCTGTCGCTGCTGTCTGTCGAGCAGCCTGCTGCCAGCAGAGCTGCTGATATCGCTGCGGCGAGCAGAAATTTTTTTGTGTTCATCTGTTTAGACGAGAGACCGAGCACACAGCAATACTAGCGCAAAGCCAGCCTGCAGGAAAGCTTTGCTGTTCGCTGGCGGAGAAAGACCGCTCACCGAAGGTGATAGCGGATGGTGTTGTCGTTGCTGGCGGTGCTGGCGATGATTTCCTGTGCGCACAATTCTCATCGTTTATAGGATGTCCTATTTTCTGGCTTCGGAGCGGTTTTCGCTGTTTTTGTGGCAGCGCAAGCCGCAGATGCTGATGAGCGCAAACCCTGCGGCGGCTTCTGGCAGCGGCTAGCCGCAGTCGAGCTTCCGCGCCACAGCATCCCGCAGCTTCGGTTTTATTTCAGACGAGACCGCCAGAAAGCCGCCCGCAGCTTTTCTGGCGTGCCCGCTGTCATCCTGTCGCTCTAGGAAAATCCAGCAGGTCGCTGGCGGCGAAGACTCGCTGTCCGAAAGAGAACATAAAGGTGTCCTCATTGGTGTCTTCAGCAATATAAGTTTCCCTTTCAAACGCAGCTTGACAGCCAATATTTGTTCTATCGTTTGTCACTTCTGCTCTGTAGCCTGCTTCGCGCCAATGCAACAGAATCTGCTGTTCACCTAGAGTAGGATGACATACAACAAAATCTGCAATATTGCCGTTCCTAGATATTTCTTTGAGATGGTATGTACCTTGCGACAGCAGGCTTTCACGCGGCTGTATCCCAGGTGTCAAAAGCGCGTACCACATGGCGTTAGCGTATTCTGGCATCTCACCTGCAGCGTCAATCCACGCTTGACATAAGACAAGCTGCGGAGCTTCTGTTTCATCTAATAGTTCAGCAAGCCGCAGACTATCGTGCGCTGTCTGCACAGCTTCATCGATATAAAAATCCAGATTAGCTTCCGGGTTTATCCGCTTACCGCCATGCAACTCCAATAATCTATCGGTGGTGAATATCGCGTCGCCTCGATAGCTTTGTGTTTCCTCGCTGAACTCTCTTGTCGGCTGCAGCAAATCTGTGAAACTATAACCTGCTGGCGCTCCGCAAACGTTCTGCGGTGTGAAACCGAGCCAGTCGAATACTTCTTCTATGCTTTCGTAAACCGTCAGCAGATCGCGATAGGAGCCACGATCCCATGAAGCCACACCGAAATTGCCGTTCTCTTGGAAATTGCCGACATAGCCGAGCCACTGCTGAAGGCTATTAATGTAGTCGAATGTTATCTGGTCTTCATCGTTCTGCCGCGTGTATATCTGAATGTCAGCCAAACCAGGCACGAACCTGTCACGATGGACATCATCGCCTAACGGCAGCTTCACATCAAAATTCGGTCTCGGCCGCAAACCAGCTTGCTCTCTGATCACTGCTGGCGCGGTGTCTGTGCCAAGCAAAACCACCACAGCCGCATCTTCATAAACGAACTGCTGTGGCATCGCCGTCGGAGCGTCTATCTCTTCTATTTCTGCTGCTTGCAATATCTCTTCAGCTTTATCCTGCCAGCCTTCCTGGTAATACACTGCCGAAGAACTATATCTCTGCGGAGCGTTCGCAGGCGACAGAACTACATATCCTACTTCCGACAGCTTATCTGTCATCCTGCCAGCGGCACCTGCGACACCTGAGCCGTTCAGCACTTGAACCTGCAAAACCACAGGAGATTCAACAACAGTAGTCGTTGTCGTGGTTGTTGAAGATGTAGATGTCGTTGTGGTTGAAGATGTTGTCGCGCCAGGGAGTTCAGATGTTTCAGGCATAGAAGAAGTCGTAGATGCGGTTGTTTTAGAAGTCGTGGTTGATGTTGCACTGCTAGTCGTTGTTGTTTCTGCCAATGGTGCTGGCGGCAAACCTTGCGCTTCCACAACATAGCGGCTGCCGACACTATCGCTTATATCGCCGCTAGCCGACACATAAATACTCGGCAGCACATCACCGCTATCATCATCCTGGAAAAACCAGAAACTCACAAGCTCCTCCACCACACTCACAGCATCATTCACATCCGCATCCAACAAATCCAACGAAACCTCACCAGGAAGACCGTCAAACCAAGCCACCACAGGCGAACCATCACCAGAAACCGCAACAGTGCCACTGCCGTTGCCTGATGTGAACGGCACAACAACAGAAACCTCGTCAGCAGTTTCTGGCTGTGTTGAAGATGCTGCCATCGCAGTAACAGCCGAAGCTGGCACCGTGACGCTCTGAGAAGTTGTCGTCGTGCTGTTTTCGCTGCCGTCATCGCTACTGCTTGACGAAGAGCAGCTAGCTGCAATCAACACAGCCGCTAAAGCTGCGACGAATAAAATTTTGTGCTTCATAGCTGAACCTCTGCTGCCGAGATACTATAAAAGTAGTTATAGATAAAAAACCGCGAATGTCGAACATTTCAGCAGCAGAGGTTTAGTTTTCCAAGTAAGGAATAAGAACATCCCTGAGTTCGAGTTGTCTGAATCTATTGCTAAAGACCAGACAAACAAATTACTCAGAGTCATTCTCAGTCAACATTTGCAGCAGTTGCATTACTACATCTGCATAATATTCGTATCTCCGCATATCAGGGTTCGGAATACAAGAAAGATCTATGTCTCTAATAGCCAAATGCCACTTTGGATTGTTTGCTTTTCCCAATTTTGTGTACAAAATGTCAATCAAGTGGTGAGCTTCATTGCGCATAACTTCCCCAATTAAGTCAGGTTTTCCCGAGTATTCGCCCGGCCCGCCTTCTTCTGTTTGTATGTCATTTTCCCAATTGCATAACAATATTGCCTTCTTCCAACCCGCCATTCCTTCTGTATTTGAGATTGACCTGAGTTCCTGTACCCGCCCATACAAGGTCTGTTCCCGTTCTACACCGGCGCAACCAACATAGAGATTGTAGTTAATCGATGTTCCTATGGGTGGTTTAATAAGAACAAAAACACCCCTTCTCGGTTCATCGTCTCCCAATATGTCTGGACGTGTTTCCTTCAGTTTTTGGTTATCAAGAACCAAAACAAGCGGATCGTAGAGCGGAGTGAAGCTCAATTTGTGAAAACCTGGGTGCTGTAGCTCGTGGAGCAATGGAATGTCCATTATCTTTTCCTTTCTTTCGTGTGTATATGGGATTGTGAATCGCGAACTTTGAAAGCAGACCTGTGCTCTGCTGTAGCAAGACAGGCATCGGTGCTCAGGTGCGACGGCTGGCAGCGAGGTGCAGAATGTGAGAATCGCTTGGCTGGCAGCGGTAAGCCGAGCGCGGAGATTGGAGTAGCGGACGCGGGCATGGCAGCAGCGACCGCTACTGCGATTGAGATTGAACCCCCTGCGAAAAGATCTGCTAGACCTAGCCGCTCCGCTGCGCGGCTGCCCCCTCTGTTGTGCTTGCCCGCGCGGCTGAGGTTGGGCCGTTGCCAGATTAGGCTAGACGAGCACCCCCCCCCGCAGATTTATCCACAGGGGCAACGGACTGCTGGAGCAAGGCGAGATGCGGCACTGTCAAGCCGTCACCTGTTGGTAGCCTCAGCGTTCTCGTCATGCTCATATGGCTCATAATAGCATGTCGCGCCGGTTTTCACAACCTTTTTTCAGAAAAATTTTTTAGGCTGCTTTCGTTGCGCTGGAATCTTGGCTACGGATGGCGTTAAAGTAGCTGGGCTATGGGGTTTCCTTGCTTAGCGAAAATTTTCAGATACGGCATCCTTGCCGCCGTCGCACTAGCGGCAGCGTTGGCTGCTGTGCTCTGGCTGACCGCCACCCCAGCCGCAGCACGCACTGGCGGCAGCGGAGGTAAGACCACTTTGAAGTCTTGGGATACTGATAATTTGCGGTTCGGGAATTATTCTGCTAGGAGTTTCGCTATACCGCATCTAGACGACAGCGAGCGTGGTTCGCATGAGGCTTGCGGGTCTGGTGTAGTGGACGGGTTTTTCCAGCTTGATCCTGATGTGCGCAACGATCTACCGATATTGGATGTGACGGTTCCAGCCAGTGGGACCCCGTCTGTGGCGCACAGAGCAGATGCTACTTGTTCGGAGTTCGTGACCGAACAGATGACTGCTTTGAGCGGCGGTCGCGCTAACGGCGGTTATTGGCTTGACAGTCAAGGTATTCTGCGGCGAGGTTTGCCGTCTCATACCACAGGCAGGAATTACAGGACGCAGAGATGGTCGCTCAGCAGCCAGACATATCAGGGCGGCAAGTTCAGAATAGACGGGAGTGCGAACTCTGGCAGCTACGGTTTCGGCGGCTATGCAGCGCGGATTGACTATTATACAGACAGCCGAAGTTTAGCCAACGCGAAATTCAGGGGTGCGGGTAATGCCGGTTTTGCTGTGCCGCACAGCATTGAGCTTGTGTTGAATACTCAAAAATCTGGCAGCGTATATACTTGGACACCTCGTTTTCCTGCATCTGCTGGCGTGACGGCAACTACGGCTTTGCATCTGCAAGCCAGAGATTATCTGAGCTTATGTCCGTCTGGTTTTCATCCTAGAGGCGAGGACGCTGCGCGCAGAATCGGCAACGGCACAGGCAGAACCTTGTCGTCGCTTACAGACGCAACAAAAACCAGGCTGGCTGACCAGTATTGGTGCCGCTCCGATGTTCGCAAGCAAATATGGTATGAACCAGAATTCACAAGCAGAACCTGCGGGCCGGATCCGCGACCGAAATGTCCTCCAGGCGTGACGGTGCCAACCAAGCAGTTCCAAGCTTATGGTCGTGTGGGCTGTTTTTTCACAGCCACAGGCTTTGACGCAACAGAAATGCAAAGAGGCTCAAGATCCATACAAGGCACAATCAAGAACACCTGCGAATATGTCTACCAGATACCGCAATGCACAAAAAACGGAACAAAACAGCCTATAGCCAGAGCGAAACTAGACAGCCTGTATGCACCTCGTATAAACAGCCCAGGCGTGTTTCCATTCGCATCTGACGGCACAACAGCTTGCGACACTAATCCGCAATGCACCGCAAATGGAGCCAAACGCGATATGACTGACGCTGAACTTCAAGCCTACAGAACAGCCAGAGGCGCAAGTTTCACTCCTGCTAGTGACGGCAGCACGCCTTGCACAGCAGCAGTCGCAGCTAGCGCGACAGCAGATTTCACCTCCGATGCTTGCGTGACAGCCATCTTGGAAATCTACGAAAACCGACCAAAAGGCTTCAACGCCGAACCTGGCGTTCGCACAGACCATCGCACAATAACCGCCGATACAGCCAATCCTGCTTTCGATTTAGATGTCGCTGCCGCACACCCTGGCACAGCCAGCCCGCCTAGAGCAGCTAGCGACCATTCAGGTTGCGCTGACGGCTCTGAAGGAAGAGCCGACCACGGAACAGCCGATTCTGCGGCTCGCAAAAACACCGCAGCAGAAGACGCCGTAACAACAGATGAGGTAGACCTGCCGAAGTCTTCTGCTGCAGTCAACTGGCAGTCTCCGCCGCACAGCAAAAACTTCGGCTCCCCTGGCACAGACTACACAGCAGCAGTCAAAAACATTGCTCATCGTTTCGCCAGCGATGTAGCTGAGAATACTTGCGCTGCGAAAGAAACTGAGGCTGAGCTTGTTTTGGCTTTAGGCAAGGCTAGAGCGGATATGTTCTCCAGGGCTGCTTCTGGTTCGGATCTGGGCGGTTATGCGGCTAGGTATGCGGCTGATGTGGAATCTAACCGCAAGCTGTTCTCCAACGCTTCCCCGAAGGGCTATAAAGAGAAGCTGGAAGCTGTCGTTGTTGATAATAGCGTCCATAGGGGTTATTGGCTGTCGTGGTTCAATACCAACAAGACTGCTTTGATTTCGCGTGCCACCGACAAGAAGACCGCAGCGGATGATTTCAAGTCTGCTCTTGACACCGCCAGAGCGAATCACAAGCGCACTACTGACGCTGTTGCTTTGCGTTCTTTCAGCAGCGGCAGCTGCGTGGCTCATTGGAACGCGGAGATAGCCAGAATCGCAGGTTTGTTTTCTTCTGCCGACAGCGTCTTCTCAGCCGCAATAGCGACTTCCAAGAGAGCTTACCATAATTCTTACGACAGCTATGTCAAAGCCACTTTCTCAGCTACAACTGCTGCTCCGACAAGCAGCGAGTCTGTGAGACGAAGCAATCCATTCTATGTGACGGCTATATCTATTACCAGCTATTACTGCAACCAGGGAGAAGGCAGCTTACAAGGAACTAGATGCCAAAGACCTCCAACGACAACGCAAATTAAAGTCACTATATATGCTAACCTTCGTCAAAATTGCATAAACTTTATCAATGCCGCTGAAGGTATGTCGGCTACTGAAAAAGCAAATTTGATAAGAGAGCTGTGTCTTCCTTTGTCAACTTGGGGTCCAAACGGCTACAGGTATGAGACTGAAACTACTACATATCCTTCCACCGCAGCGCACAAAAATTACAGCCGTTCGGCTGCCCGCACTGTTACATACACAACCACAGGAGCATATAAAGGCGCGACCAATCCGATATCTTCTAGCTGCCCAATAACGATTTCTATAGCTTGGACATCTGAAGAGAGCCAGCCGGCATGGCCACAAGGCGGGGGCTGCACACCGGGGAAAAGCCAGGCTGCGAGATACTACGAAGCTGTAGGAGCATCACCAACTTTACCGTCTGCGCCGACCAGGTTGGCAGCGGCGTCGTATCCGTCCGCTCCTGCGGCTGTGCCAGCTCACAAAGCTGCGCTGCTCGGCAAATACGACCCAGCAAACACAGCCAGAAACAACCTCAACAGCAGCACAGCGTCAACACGCGACACCGCAGCCACCAACCTAGGAACTCTCACATCAGCCACAGCAGGCGCAGCAACCAAAACCAGCTTCGCAGCATCCGCCGTGACCGCACCCTACGGGCTAACGGCTTCACGCACATCTGTTGAAACAGAAGCAGGCGACTACAAAACCGCATACACCAGAGCGTATAACACCGCTTACAGCGCAGCTCTTGCAGATATGGGATCCACAGCCACAACGACCGCATGGAACAACTTCGCATGGTCATATGAAACATCCTCGCTTGTTTGGGGAGGCTATCTAGCAGACGAAGGTCAGCCGACCAGAAGCCAAGGCTGCTATCTCATAGATGTCGCTGGCGACGGCAAAGTCACGGTGCAAACAGCGAGAATGGACTTCGAGACAAGACATTACGCCGTGGGTGAAACCTACAGCCAGCTGTTCTCTGGGGAGAGGAACTGCAAAATCCGCAGAACACGAACACCGCAACTCAACCTCAAATATCAGCCAGACAATCCAGCCGGCACAGACGGCGGTTTAGCGGCGAGCTATTTCCATACCGACTATCAGCCAAATCCTGCAGATGAGCGGTTCAAACTTGCAGCCGAAACAGAAATCTTCACCGTCAGAGCCAAGGTCGCCGACAGCCCACCGGTGTTCTGCGGCACAACGCTGCCAGCAGACGGGTATCTGTCACATACCGCAGGGCAGATGGCAAGCGTGCCAGCAGTGATAGTCAAAGATAGCTGGCGTTCAGCAGCGGATCTGGCAACAACTGTTCTGCGGCCAACCTCAAATCCTCCAGCCATAATAGAAGACAAAGACCACTGCTTCGCACGGCCACGGCTAACCGCCACAGACCGACCGAGACTGGTCGTGTTCGACGACACCGCACACTCCGACATGAACCTCGTCTATCTCCAAAAAGACCCGACAGACACCACAGGGATAAACCTGTTCACAGGCGGAGCGTTCACAAAATACGCGCTAGAAACCTACCGATACCCAGGCGACAACAGCCAGCAAAGCGTCTTCTACGGCGCAATATGGGAACCGCCAGACAACCTGGGCGACAGCACAGGCTGGGACATCCTAGACGACAACAACCCGAACACCGACCTGAACACCAAAATCAAAAACAGGATAGTCGCCAGAGACAAAACAGCCACACCGAACCTGCCAGCCGTGCCGACCTCGCAAACCTTCAAGCATGTCTCGGCTATGGGCTTCAACATCGGCTTCCTAGACTGCCGACCAGACATAGAAAATGTTGTATTCATCGGCAACATCACAAGCGCCACATCAGCAAGCAACCAAGCCAACGACTACGCAGGCATAACATCGGCTAGCGGCTATCCGATGAACGCTCCGCAATGGTACTATCCTGCGTGGAACGAAATCAAAGGACAGCCACGCTCAGACGGCAGCACGGTAGGTGTCGGACCTAACAGCCGCATCTACACTCATCCGCAATCTTCTAGGTACGGCTGGGTTATGGCAGCATACAACAACATCGCTACGGATAAACAGCCTGTGGTAGGTTTTTGGAACCGACCGGATGTTAAACAAGTAGATCCTAACCGACCTGCGGATGTAACATTAGCGGAGCATAGGCGTGTGTGTCTTGGCGATCGTGATAATATGGCTCATTACAGAACAGCGAACGCCGCTCTGCCGCCATCGAATCCAAACCGAGATACTTTGGGATATCCAACAGACCCCAACCCGCTGCCAGGTCTGTCGCAAGTGCCGAATTCCTGGCTAGTTTTGCATATAAATCCCGAAAATAAATGCCCCCGCTTGCCAGCCAGACAGCCACCCTGCCACCCAGCCTGCCAGCCACAAAAAGAAAGAAAATAATGAACTTCTCACTCACAAAAGCTCAACAAGACTTCGCGGGGGAGGTTCGCACCTGGCTGGAAGAACATCTGGTGGGCGAGTTCGCCCAGATGCGAGGCAAGGGCGGGACGGGCCAAGAAGACCTTGAACCTGAGCTTCTGATTGAATGGGAACGCGAGCTTGCCAAAGGCGGCTGGCTAGGGCTTGACTATCCCGAAGAACTCGGCGGCCGCGCCCACACGCTCATAGAGCAAGTCGTCTTCTACACCACCTATGTGGAAGCCGAAGCTCCGGGGCGAATGCCCAACATGGGCGTCACGCTGCTGGGGCCGACCCTGCTGGCTTTCGGCACCGAAGAGCAGAAGCATCGCTTCATCCCGCCCATACTGTCTGGCGAAGAATTCTGGTGCCAAGGCTATTCCGAACCCAACGCCGGTTCCGACTTGGCGAATGTAGCCACCAAAGCCAGCTTGGAAGGCGACCGCTGGGTCATCAACGGGCAGAAAGTCTGGACTTCTCTGGCGCAGTTCTCTGACTGGTGCTTCGTGGTGGCCCGCACCGAGGAAGGCACGGAACGCCACAGGGGGCTGAGCTATCTGATGGTGCCGATGAACCAAGAAGGTGTTGAAATCCGCCCCATCGTGCAGATCACCGGCGGCTCAGAATTCAACGAGGTGTTTTTCACAGACGCGCAGTGCGATGCCGACATGGTCGTGGGCGAGCCGGGCGGCGGCTGGGCGGTGGCGATGGGCACCTTGGAGTTTGAAAGGGGTGCTTCTTTCTTAGGCCAGCAGCTCGCCTACGCCCAAGAATTTGAGGATCTGCTCGCCTACGCCCGAGCCACTGGCGCAACCCACGACCCGCTGGTGCGAGACGGCTTGGCGAAGAGCTTTTGCGAGCTGGAAATCATGCGCTACAACAATTTGCGAATGCTCAGCGCGGTGGCTGCCGCAGAAGATCAGGAGTCTTTCTTGCCGGGGCCGGAAATGTCCATCGGCAAGCTCTACTGGTCGCACTGGCATCGCGACTTCGGCGAGCTGGCGATGAATGTGCACGGAGCCGCCAGTCTGCACGCCGCCGAGAACTCTGGCTATGAAGACTCGTCTTATCCGCTCAGCCGCTACCAGCGCACCTTCCTCTACAGCCGAGCGCACACCATCTACGCCGGCTCCAGCGAGATTCAGAAGAACATCATCGGCGAGCGCGTGCTACGCTTGCCGAGATAGACAGACTGCTGTGAGACGCGCTGAGATAGATAATGCTGGCAAGGCAAACTGGCAGTGCTGCTAAACCCTTATGCTTGGGTGGGATAGCTCAGCGACAAGAAGCAGTTGCGAAACAACAAAAGGTGTGAAATGTTCGATTTGACAGGGAAAGTCGCTCTGGTCACAGGCGCAGGGCAAGGTGTGGGGGCAGGCATTGCCGCCGCTCTTGCCAGCCAAGGGGCTTCGGTTGCTGTTAATGATGTGGTGGCAGAGCGGGCTGAGGTTTGCGCCGAGCGGCTGTCTGTCGACCTGAATGCCGAAATCTCAAGCGGGCAATTTAGGAGCGATACCAAAGAGTCCGACAGCCAAGCCAGTCAAGCCGCACCAGCCAGCAGCCACGAAGCAAACATATCCGAAGCCAGCAGTCCCAAAATCATCGCTGCCCCATTTGATGTGACCAGCTTGGAAGAAGTCCAGCATGGCGTGGCATCGGTCGCAGAGCATCTCGGCCCCATAGACATCCTCGTCAATAACGCAGGTAACGCCGGAGCCAACACCTTCACGCCGACCCCCTTTTCCGAGCTCAGCCCCGACCAGTGGCAAAAGTTCATTGATGTGAATCTCTATGGCGTGCTGAACTGCACCAAAGCAGTCATCTCCGGGATGCAAGACCGCAGATGGGGCCGTATCATCACCATTTCGTCTGGGGCCGGGCAGTCGGGTCTCAACATCGGGGTGTCCATCTACGGCGCGGCCAAAGGCGGCAGCATCGCTTTCATGCGCCACATCGCCATAGAGAACGCCAAGCTGGGCATAACAGCCAACAGCCTCGCTCTCGGCTTGATGGACACCATAGACGACCCCTCCGTCACCGAACATCTGGCTCGTGCCATCCCAGTGGGGCGGCTCGGCTCCCCCGAAGACATAGGCGCAGCCTGCGTATGGCTGGCATCCGAAGAAGCCGCGTGGGTCACCAACCAAACCATCAACATCAACGGCGGCTCTTTGGCGAGCTAGCTGCCGAGCTGAATGTGATCTCCGCGCAAACTGGTACCCAGCAACCGACACCTAGCAGCACCTAGCAAATCGACACTGATCGCACTATAAGATTGCCTGCCGATATGAATCCCGCCTCTGAAATCTCCCCAGCCGCCGAAGCCTCCGCAGACATCGCCCCTGAAGTTCCGAGAAGCTGCCTGCTGGTCGTCGCCAATCCCAAGGGCGACAGCTTCATTGCCGAACTCGCCCGCACCGCCACCGATGCCTTTTCTGGCTCCGGCTGGAATGCGGATGTGATAGACCTCACCGACTACACCTCGGCCATGACGATTGACGACCGCCGCGCCTATCACACCGACAATCCGATAGTGGATCCCATAGTCCAGTCGCACGCCGACAAGGTGCTGGCAGCCGAAGCTCTGGTGTTCGTATACCCTGTGGTCTGGGGCACGCTGCCAGCCCTGCTGAAAGGCTGGTTCGACCGCACGATGGTGGTGGGAGTGGCTCTCAAACTCGTGAACGGCAAGGTCAAGCGCAATCTCACCAAAGTCCGAAAAGTCGCCGCCCTCGCCTGCGACAGCGCAGAGTCGCATCTGCCCGGTGAATTCCACGACGGCGGCAAACGCCTGATGAAGCGAACCCTCACAATCATCACCCACCCCCGATGCAAAAGCGTCTATCTGCGCCACAGAACCGCCGGCGCAACGCCTAGCGATGCCGCAGCCTTCCAAACAAAAGCAAAAGAGTCGCTCCAGAAGCTAGCCGCAAAATGAAAATACTCCTCGTCTGGACGCACCCAGTGCCCGAAAGCTACAGCGCAGCCCTGCGCGATTCTGTGCTTGGGGCACTCCGCTCGCTGAACGGCACCGAAGTTGAGCTGCTAGATCTCTACACATCAGGCTTTGATCCGAAAGCTCCTGAAGCTGTCATCGCCGAGCACCGGCAGATGCTGCTGGCCGCCGATGCTCTGGTCTTCGTCCATCCCACATGGTGGGACGGCCTGCCCGCCATGCTCAAAGCCTGGCTGGAACATCTGCTCCCCGATGCCCTAGACAATGACGAAGCTCAAGATGCCGCCAAAGAAATCACAGGCCACATCACCGACATAGTGGCTATAACAACCCACGGCTCCTCCCGCCGAGTCAACTTCGTCCAAGGCAGAGCAGGCCGTCTGCTGCTGCTGAAATCCCTGCGCTCCCTCTGCCACCATTCCTGTCGCACCAAGTGGATAGCCCTCTACAGCATAGACAGAGCCACCGACCAAAAACGCCGCAAATTCCTAACCCAAGCCGCCACCCAAGCCAGTAAGCACTTCCGAAAAAGCTAGGTGCTCGGATAGCATTAAAAGAGCATTTTATGTCCAAAGCACTATTGACGGAAATCGACCATATTGCTATCGCGGTTCACGATTTGGACGAGGCTGTCGGGTTTTACGAGCGGGCTTTCGGGGCTGAGGTCGCTCATCGGGAAATCGTGGAGAGCGACGGCGTGGAAGAAGCCTTGCTGAAGGTCGCCGATTCCTATATCCAGCTCACAGCCGCCACCCGCCCCGACTCGCCCATAGCCAAGTTTCTGGAAAAGCGCGGCCCCGGTCTGCACCATGTCGGCTATCGGGTAGACGACTGCGCCGAAGCTCTGGAATCTATGGTCGCCGCCGGCGCCACCCCCATAGACACAGCCCCCCGCCCCGGCTCCCGCAACACAACCGTAGCCTTCATCCACCCCAAAGGCGCCTTCGGCACCCTAATAGAACTGGTGGAGGAATAGCAAGTTCTTGATTTCCAAAATGATATGCCCATTGTCTCGGGTAGCAGGGGGACGGCGTGTCTTTTTTAGGCGAGTTTTCTTGTCTGAGCATAAAAAAGATGCGCCGCTGCCCTGCGGATGAAGCGACTGAAGAAGCAACACAGCAAGCAACGCCACCATGCCCATCACACCCCTGTGCTAATCTGTCAATATGACAGACAAAAAACCAGACATAGGCAAAGTCGGCGTGTGGCAGGGAATGCTCGACAGATACCCCACTCCGCAAGTGCGAGACGCAGTAGCAGAGATAGAAGCCATAGGCTGGCCTACCATTTGGCGCCCCGAAGCCCTCGGCCGCGACCCATTCGTCTCGGCAGCGATAATGCTAGACGCTTCTACTAATCTCAAAGTCGCCACCGGCGTCTGCCAGATGACGGCGAGACACCCGATGACAGCAGTGGCAGGTCAGAAAACCCTCGCCGAAGCCTATGACAACCGCTTCGTGCTGGGCATAGGAGTGAGCCACGCCCCTTTCGTGGAGGGGATGCACGGGCTTTCCTACGCCAAGCCGTATTCGCAAATGGTGAAATATCTGGAGCAGATGCGTTCGGCGCAGTATATGTCGGTGGAGCCGTCCGAAGAACCTCCCTTGCTGCTGGCAGCATTAGGCCCGAAGATGCTGAAGCTGGCAGCCACCGAAGCCGACGGAGCGCACCCTTATTTCGTGCCCCCAGAGCACACTGCCTATGCCCGTGAGATCATGGGCCCAGACGCGCTGCTGGCCCCAGAGCAAAAAGTCGTGCTGGAGAGCGACCCCACGAAGGCTCGCGAGATGGCTCGCTCAGGCATGACCTTCTACATGGACTTGCCCAACTACATGAACAACCTGCGCAGGCACGGCTTCTCCGAAGAAGATGTAACGCAATGCAGCGACCGTCTGGTAGACGGCGTGGTAGCTTGGGGCAGCCTGGACGATGTGGCGGCGAGGATAAAAGCCCACCACGACGCCGGCGCTGACCATGTGGCCATCCAAGTAATCACAGGCGAAGGTTTCGGCGGTCGCCTCCCGATGCAAGAATGGCGCGATCTAGCGGAGGCTTTGTTATGACGACTGCCTTGACATTTGCCTTCTTGCCAGCGATTTTTGCCCCGGCTGCTACGCATAACTCTCACGCAACCTCATACACCGCAACAGAAAGGATCACAATTGGCTGAAACCTCAGACACATCAAAAACCTCCGCCGCACAGCAAACCCCAGACACAGGGCAAACCCCAGATGCCCGGCTAGCCCCAGGCACAGAACATCGCCCGTGGTGGTTGCGGAGCAACTACGCTCCGGTCGCCGAAGAGATAGACAGCCACGACCTCCCGTCTCACGGCACAATCCCGGATGACCTCAACGGTCTGCTCGTCCGCAACGGCCCCAACCCCGATAAGACCCCAGTCTCTCACTGGTTCTTGGGCCAAGGGATGCTGCACGGCATCCGCCTCATAGACGGCAAAGCGCAATGGTACCGCAACCGCCGTGTCCCCGAAGACGCCGCTGGCGCCGGCGGCCACCTCGGGGCGTCTTCGGCGAACACCCATGTGGTGTCTCACGGAGGGCGCATCCTGGCTTTGGAAGACACCCACCTCCCCCACGCAGTAACTTCCGATCTGGAATCGCTAGGCCCAATGAATTTCAACGGCAAGCTGCGCGGCCCCCTTTGCGCGCACCCCAAAGTCTGCCCTCTCACTGGCGAGATGCACGCCTTCGGCACCTCTCCCAGATCGCAGCCGCACCTCACCTATTACCAGTTCAGCCCAGAAGGAGACTTGCAGCTAGAGCATCCGATTGAAATGCCAGTGCCCACCATGATGCACGATTTCGCCATCACCTCAGACCACGCGGTGTTCATGGATCTGCCCATAGTCTTCGACCCTGCGATCGGGCTTCCCGCCTACCGCTGGGATCACGATCATCAAGCCCGTCTAGGCGTGCTGCCGAGGTCGCCAGAAAGCGGGCAGGCACCCGAATGGTTCAACATAGAACCCGGCTACATTTTCCACACCATCAACGCCTGCGAAATAGGCGACCGCATCATTCTGGACACCTGCCACTACACCACCCTCTGGCAGACCAACGCCGATTCTTTCGACTCCCCCGCCATGGTGCGCCGCTACGACATCCACCGCAGCCACAATTTCGTGCGCGAAGAAACGATGTTCGACATCCGCTGCGAATACCCCCGCATAGACGAACGGCGAACAGGAATGCCCAACCGCTACGCCTATGTAGCCACAATGGCAGAAGAACGCCAAAGCACCGTAGGCTTCGGCCACCGCATAGTCAAGCTGGACATGGCGCAACGAGCCTCCGTCCATCACCACTTCGGCCCCCAACGCTATGTAGGCGAACCAGTCTTCGTCCCCCGCGAAGCAGGCACAGGCGATGAAACAGCAAGCTCCGGCGAAGAAGACGACGGCTATGTCCTCACAATCGTCTACAACCGAGAAGACAAAACCAGCACCCTAGTAATCCTCTCCGCAAGCGACATAGCCGAAGACCCCCTAGCCGCAATCCACCTCCCCCAAAGAATCCCCTACGGCTTCCACGGCACCTGGATCCCTTCCGCCAACCTCATCGCCACCAACTGAATAATCAATCCCATGCCTGTCACACCCCCCTACTAATCTGGTGACATGAACAGCCCCATACACCAAGCTCTCCAAGACTTCGCAAGCTCGGTTAGGTCAAAGACAGGCACTGTCACACCCGGTGGGCCGGAAGCCCAACTGCGAACACCCTTCGATGGGTTCATCAAAGAGGCAGGCAAAGCACTGGGCTGGAATGTAGAAAGCACAGATGAGAGCAAACTGTCCAACAAAATGGGCTGCCCCGACTTCGCCATCCACAGAGACGACCTCCTAGCTGGCTACGCCGAACTCAAGGCTCCCCACACCGGAGCAGATGCCAGTCACTTCACAGGCCACAATCGCGAGCAGTTCAAACGCTTTTCGGGCATCCCCAACATTCTCTACACCGATGGCAACGACTGGGCACTCTACCGCAACGGCGAACTGATCGGCCAAATCGTCCGTCTCTCAGGCGATGTAGTAACCGAAGGCGCAGCAGCAGTCTCGAAAGACGACGCCACCGCCTTGCAAACCCTGCTGCACGACTTCCTCCTCTGGGAACCCATCCTCCCTCTCGACCGCAACAATAACCTAGATTTGAAGAGCTTTGCAGGGCTTTTGGCACCATTGTGTCGAATGCTGAGGAATGATGTCACTGATTCGCTTTGCGATGACGACTCTCCGATAATAAGATTAGCAACTGACTGGAGAGACCTTCTTTTCCCAGATGCCAGCAATGAGCAGTTCGCCGATGCCTATGCTCAGACAGTCACATTTGCCCTTCTCCTCGGTCGCAGCGAAGGAGCTGATCCTCTAACTTTGGAATCCACGCAGGAGGCGCTTGATGCACAGCATAGCTTGCTCTCACGCGCTCTGCAGGTTCTGACAGACATAAAAGCAAGAGATGAGATGGCTGCCTCGCTCGATTTACTGCTGAGAGTCATAGCAACTGTTCCGCCTAATGCCTTTACAGGCCAACAGGATCCATGGCTTTATTTCTACGAAGATTTTCTCGCCGCCTACGATCCCAAACTGCGAAAAGATGCTGGAGCATACTACACTCCTGTTGAAGTGGTCCGTGCTCAAGTGCGGCTGATTGACGAATTGCTAGTGAGCAGATTCGGAAAGCAGTGGGGATTGACAGACATAGATACAGTTATTCTTGATCCTGCCGCAGGAACTGGCACTTATTTGCTTGGAGTGATTGAACATGCACTTGGCCGAATTGAAGCTGAACAAGGTCCTGGTGCTGTAGCCGGAAATGCTAGGAACTTGTCCAAAAATCTCTATGGCTTTGAGCGAATGGTAGGCCCGTACGCAGTATGCGACTTACGAGTCACTCACGCGCTCCGAGACAGGGGAGCAAACAAAGACAGTTCAGCGCATATCTACCTTACAGACACTTTGGAAAGTCCCAATGCCTCTCCTCCCCAGTTGCCATTGTTTTTCGATCCCATCTCCAAGCAACATCAGGAAGCTCTGAAAGTGAAAGGAAATGTGCCTGTTCTGGTATGCCTAGGGAACCCTCCGTATGACCGCCACGAAGCAGTCACATCTGACAATGGCCATCGAACAGGTTCTTGGATTCGTTGGGGCGATAACGGCGATGCTTCAAAATCAATCCTAGCAGATTTCGTTACTCCAGTAAAAGAAACATGCCTAGGCAAGCATTTGAAAAGCCTATATAACCTTTATGTTTATTTTTGGCGGTGGGCTTTGTGGAAAGTATTCGAGAGAGACGCGTCAACCGGGGGAATAGTAAGCTTTATTACGGCATCTAGCTATCTATGGGGGCCAGCATTTGTTGGAATGCGTGAAGTGATGCGCCGAGTTTGTGACGAAATTTGGATCATAGATTTGGGCGGAGAAGGTCGTGGTTCACGCAAAACTGAAAATGTGTTTGCTATCAAGACACCCGTAGCAATTGCTTTAGCCACAAGGACTGGGAAGGAGAACAGAGAAAAACCGGCAAAAGTTCGATATGCAAAAATTGATGGAACCCGAGAGGTGAAACTGTCTGCTCTCAATAATATCAACAGCCTTGATGAGATCGAATGGCGCGACTGCCCTGATGATTGGCACTCCCCCTTCCGACCTGAAGGGGAAGGAGCCTACTTTACATGGCCCCTCCTTACTGATCTAATGCCATGGCAGCACTCTGGCGTTCAACTGAAACGGACATGGCCAATAGCACCAGACAAAGAAACCTTGGCAAGACGCTGGCAAAATCTGATGAAATCTAGCAATCGATCAGATGTTTTTCGCGAAACAGCTGACAGAAAAATAAGCGGCGAATATCGAAACGCTTTACAGGACAGAGGTGATTCAACCCCCATAGCCGAACTTCCAAAGGATGCACCAATTCCAAAGGTCGTAGAATATGCCTACCGCGCGTTTGATCGTCAATGCATCATTGCGGATGAACGGCTCATCTCCCGTCCTCGCCCTGAATTATGGCAATTGCACAGCGGCCAACAAATTTATTTTACCAGTCAACTGACTCAAACATTGGGGAAGGGCCCTGCATTAGTAGTGTGCTCTGATATTCCCGATCTGGACCACATAACAGGAGGAGGCGGCAAGAATATTATTCCTCTATATAGATCCTTTGACCGTTCTGCAGTCAATTTCTCTGGCGATCTTCTCGAATTTTTATCTTATGAATACAAAACATCAGTAGGGGCAGAAGATCTTTTTGCATATATCTATGGCGTATTGGGCAACTCTAAGTTTACCGATTTCTTTTTCAAAGAACTTGAATCCAAAGAGTTGCGTGTGCCTTTAACAAAAGATGCAAAATTATTTGATGAAGCCAAAATAATTGGCAGAAAGCTAATTTGGATGCATACTTACTATCGGCGATTCTCGCCCTCAGAAAAAGAAAGCGGGACAATATCCAACGGCTTGGCCAAATGCGTCAAAAGTGTCACGGATGAAAAATACCCAGAATTCTTCGAATACGATAAAAATACAAAAACCCTTCATGTAGGAATTGGCGAATTCCGTCCAGTTTCACCTGATGTGTTCGATTTTGAAGTTTCTGGAAGAAAAGTCGTTCAGTCTTGGCTCGGATACAGGATTAGAAATGGATCTGGACGGAAATCCTCTCCTCTTGATCACATTTTACCAGATCGATGGAATGAGAAATTTACAAGGGAACTACTGGAATTACTTTGGGTTCTAGAGGAAACCATCAAGCTATATCCCAAACAAGCTCAATTGCTAGACAAGATTTTGGCGAGCGACTGCTTAACTATAGATGATCTACCAGATCCACTACCTCACAAACACGAACTTCGCAAACCTCCAAAGGTGCCTAAGAAAAATCAAAACGGCACATTGGACGGAATCTCAGACACTGAAAGCAACTAGTCTCCTGAGCTTGTTCGGCTCGCAAGCATGAGAGAGGCTGGTTAGCCTGCTACGCTTAGGGCTCGGATGGCTAGGCCCATTATGAAGAGGCTGCCTGCGCCGTAGAGGAGCCAGCGTTTGGGGGCTAGTTGGTGGCGATAGCTGTAGAGGATGCCTACGGATAGCACGCATAGGCCGCCGTAGAAGACATGGAAGGTGTCTATCTGTATGTCTCGGCTGGCTATTATGCCTATGCCTAGGGCGATTTCTGCGAAAATCAGGGTTTGCGCCACCGCTATTAGCCACCATAGAGACCTCATGCGGAGGCCGGTGATCCACTGGGCCGAGAGCGCCCATACGCCTGCTAGACCGTTGGCTGCTATCACGAACCAGGCGAAGCTTTCGTGGAAGTCACTTAACATGGCGGTTGGTTCAGCAAGTCAGCGAAAAATCCTTCGGGGGCGCCGGGTTTGAAGCCGGGTTGTCTGGCGCCTTTTGGTAGGTGGGCGGCGGCATACCATTCGGTGCCGAAGGCTTGGGCGAACTGTTCGTCGTCCATCGTCAGGAAGAACGACTCTTCTGTTATCTGGGTGGCGTGGGCTTTCATGGCAGCCTTTTTTTCTGCCAGCACATCCGAAACATCTATGGCGTGGGTGATCTCGGACTCGGGCATACCGAAGTTGTCTTCGTTGGCCCGTTCGCGGCGTTCCTCGTCAAGCAGAGCCTCGGCTGCTTCCAGCACAGCCATCTGCCTTTTTATCTGGTCGCGGTTCATTGTGGACCAAAACACCTTCTCTACACCGGCAAGCTCAGCGGCTCTGGTGCCGACTTGGTGGACTTTGATGTGGTCGGGGTGGCCGTAGCTGCCGTTGGGGTCGTAGATGGTCAGCAGGTCGGTTTCCTCCTCGCGCAAAATCTCAGCCACTCGTTCGGCGGCTTTCTCGGTGTCGGTTTGCCAGAAAGCGTGCGGGGCATCGTTGGCATCATCGCCTGCCATGCCTGAGTCGTGATAGCCCAGCATCTCAAAGCGTGCCACCTCTAGCACTTCTGCCGAGGCTGCCACTTCAGCGGCCCGCCTCCCGCCTAGCGTCTCGCCTTCGGCCAGCACTCCTTCGCCTACCTCGCCCAATTCGCCGCCTGTGGCCACCAGCAGCACGACCCGATGCCCGTCTCTGGCAGCTTTCAGCATGGAGCCGGCAGTGGCGATGGACTCGTCATCTGGATGCGCATGAAAAAATACTAAATTCGCCATGACTTCTCCGCAGTTTGATTGCTTGGACAGAAGGCTTTTGCTCTGCCGCCCGCTTGTCTATCTATCATCTTGCCTTGGCTGCCAGCCATCCTTGCAAAGCTATCTGCCCCTGCCGAATCTCTTTATGTTTCTCTCTATCGAATCGCACCGGATGCCCGCAACTCTTCAAGCTCGCCTTGGCCGAAGCCGTATTCTTCTAGCACTTCATTGGTGTGCTGGCCTGGGTGGGGCGGGGGGCGGCGGATGCTACCGGGGGTGCGGCTGAACCTCGGGGCGGGGGCAGGTTGGGTCATCCCTGCCACCTCCACAAAAGTGCCTCTGGCGATGTTGTGCGGATGCTTCGGGGCTTCGTCAAGATCAAGCACGGGGGCGAAGCACACATCGGTGCCTTCCATGATCTCGCACCACTCTTCTCTGGTTTTTTGCTTGAAGACTGCCTCCAAGCGTTCTCGTGTGGCAGGCCAGGCTTCTTTGTCGCCTTGGAGTGGCATGGGCGGGCCGCCATCATCGGCTACCCCTGTCATCTCCAGCAGCTCGGCATAGAACTGCGGCTCCAGCGAACCTATGGAGACGAATTCGCCGTCTGCGCATTCATACACGCCGTAGTAGTAGGCACCGCCGTCCAGCAGATTTTCGCCGTGTTCGCCCCACGCCCCCAAGCCGTGCATTCCGTATATCATCGTGGCGATGAGTGCCGAGCCGTCCACCATCGCCGCATCCACCACTTGCCCCTTGCCGTCTCGCCTGGCCGCCTCCAGCGCGCAAACCAGACCGAATGCCAGAAGCAGTCCGCCGCCGCCGAAGTCGCCTATGTAATTCACGGGGGGCACGGGCGGCTCGCCAGCTTTGCCGATAGTGCTTAGCACCCCAGAGAGAGCGATGTAGTTGATGTCGTGGCCTGCGGTGTGGGCATACGGGCCTTCTTGCCCCCAGCCGGTCATCCGACCGTATATGAGCTTCGGATTTCTTTTGAGACAGACTTCCGGACCGATCCCGAGCCGCTCGGCCACACCTGGGCGAAATCCCTCTAGCAGAATATCGGCAGACTCTGCCAGCCTTAGCACCACTTCCACGCCAGCTGGGTCTTTCAAATTCACCCCTAGGGAACGGCGTCCTCGGTTCAGCAAATCGGGGCTTGGCTTGACAGGGCTGGGCTTGGCAGAGTTCGGCTTTACATGACCAGAACTGCCGACAAATTCATCGCGCACGGCACTGCTGCGATCTACTCGGATCACATCTGCTCCCATATCGGCTAACAGCATGGCGCAAAACGGCCCCGGGCCGATGCCTGCGATTTCAATCACCTTAACTCCAGAAAGCGGGCCTGCACCGTTTGTCTCGCCAGAACTGCGCCCCCCGCTCTCTTCTTGCCCTGCCTGCCCCATCTCAGTTAGCGACTCCTCACCTGAACGGCGATTTACCGCAGCTTCTTCAGGCTGGCCCGCGCCGTTTCCCTCGCTTGAACTGCGCTCCCCGTCCGCGCTGTTTCCCTCGGCTGCCTCTAGTCCCTCGCCTGCCGTTTGCTCCCCGGCAGATATGGATTTGTCGTCAAAGCTCATGCCAGCTTGCCTAAGGCTTGCGCTGTCAAAGCTCATGCGGCAATGAATTGCTCAGCGAATGCCGACATCTCGTCTTTTAGTGCCGAAAGGTCGCTGGTGCCGCTGCCTACCACAACCCTGTTGGCTCCGAAACTAATGGCATTTTCCAGAGCAGCCTCGTCGAATACTGCCAAGCCGCCGCCCAAGGTCAGCTCAAGGGCATCAGGGTCGCGGCCAGCCTCGTCAGCAGATGCTCGCATCAAATCCAATGCCGCCCGCAAATCGTCTCCCGCCAATCCCAGCGGCTGGAAGCCGTTGCCGAGCCGACCCGCCCTGCGAGCCGCAGCCTTGCTGTGGCCCCCGACATGGATGGGGATGTCATTGCCGGCAGGCTTGGGATAGCTCATGCACGGGGCGAAGCTAAAGAACTCGCCTTCGTGCTCGGTGGCGCCCTCGGCCCAGAGCTTGCGCATCACTTGGATGATCTCATCCAGACGCCGCCCCCTCGTGGCGAAATCCACGCCGCAGGCTTCTAGCTCTTCGCGCATCCAGCCCACGCCTACGCCTAGATGCAGCCGCCCGCCGCTCAGCACATCAATCGTGGCGCACCGCTTGGCTAGCGGCACGGGGTGGTGATTGGGCGCAACTAAAATCCCTGTCGCCAAGCGGATGTTCTGGGTGATGCCAGCCAGCCATGCCAGCAGATCCAGAGGGTCGGGGATGGTGCAGTCTTCTGCCAGAGCCATCTCGCCCGAGGAGTTGTAGGGGTATTTGCGGTCGTAGCCTTGCGCTACCACAGCGTGCTCCACCGAGTAGATAGTCTCAAAGCCGAGCTGGTCGGCGTGGCGGGCGAACTCGCCCATATATTCAGGGTCGTGCACGATGCTCGCCCGATACGGCGGGATGATTCCGTAATGCATGAATTTTCCTTTCGTGTCTCTATTCCCCCCACTCGCTTGTCTTTTCCCCGCCTCGTGTTTCTGTTGCCCCAACTTCGCCTGTCTGCCGTTATCCGTCTTGTTGCTGCCTGTATCTTCGTTTCATTCAGTTTGCTAGCCCGACCGTTCAGTCCGCCGACCCGACCGCTCAGCCCCCAACCTGCACCCGCACTTCATCGGCAGCCCATTTCGGCCATCGCTCGCGGCTCTTCTCGGCCAGCTTGTGGAGCAGCTTCAGCGCGCCTGGGTCGGAATCGCCGGGTTTGCCTTCTATCACGCCGTCTTCCAGCATGGCCATGATGACCGCCCGCCCCAAGTCCGACCTCACTATGGTCAGAGTCCAGTCGTTGCCTTCGCCGATGCCGCCTGTGGAGATGTCGGCGTGTTCCGCAGCAAAATCGGGGCACATATTGCAGCCTTCTCTCGTCCAAGCGTGGCATTCTTTGAGACTGATTTCGTGGTAGTCGCCATTGTGCATCCACACTTGCAGCACGCCCTTCACATTCATCTTCTTCACCTCTTGCTTGCGCAGCCCGTATTTCACCCAGAAAAGCTCGTCAAACAGCGAATCGTCAAAGCTCTTGGAACACAAAAGCCCAATGTTGAGCTTGATCGGCCGCCCGACCTTGCCGATCTTGCGGCTCCACATCACGGGCGCGATGGAAGTCTGGCAGCTCATCCCCACCAAAGCCAAGCTCTTCAGCCCTCGTTCCGAAGCCTCGGTGAAAGCCAGCGTGTTCGCCGAATAGGTGTAGCGGCTGCCTGCCCCCGCCAGCACTTCCTCTTTGTTGGTCGCCACCGCAGGGACGGCTTTCCATCCCCCCTCATCGCCTTCAAGATGCGAGACGAGCGCGCCGTCTATGATGCCGTGATTTAGACACCAGATGAGTATCGCCGAAACCAGCCCGCCGTCTTGCCCTAGCTCTTGGACGGTGGCATCGGTGGCTTTGGTGAGGATGATGTCTTTGTAAATGCCCGCCGCTTCGCCCGCCTCTCGCACACGGCCGAAGAGGTGCTCGTCTGCCTGCGTCTCCCATTGGCGGAAGCGAGGGCAGGCTCTGGTGCAAGAGGTGCATCCCTTGACGCCGTGGATGCAGTCTGTCAGGCCGAGTTCTTCCTCAAGGTGATACGGCTTGTAGTGCCCCGCCTCGTGGCGATAGCCGATCACATCGTGAGGACAAGAGATCACGCAGCCGGCGCACCCCGTGCACAGCCCCGAGTCTATGACTTCCTCGTAAAGCTCTTTCCACTGGTTAGTCCAGCGGGTGGCAGTGGTGCTCATGGTCGCAATGCTAATGGCTGCGCCGCAGCTTTCACGCACCTAGCTGGAATGGACGCAGCTTTCACGCTAGCTTGCATAGTCGCAGCCACCGCCGAAGCCGGCCAGCCCGCAGACAAGCAGCCCGCAGCCGCCGCGCCCTCGGCAGGATTCGAACCTGCGCGCACGGCTCCGGAGGCCGCTGCTCTATCCCCTGAGCTACGAGGGCTGAATCGCATCAAACTACAGCCTACGCCAGATGCCGCCTTGCTAGGAGTATTCGGTGATGCAGGCTCGCATATATTCGCGGATTTTGGTGATTACTCTGTCGTTGGTGGGTTGGGACAGCAGATTGATGTCTCCTCGGAGGTCGTCGTCTACTTCGTCAAAGTCTTTAAAAGTCACTCCGTCTGATGTTGCGCTGTTGCGCACGATTCTGTTGTAGGTGCACAGGCAGACATCGTTGGCATCGGCTGCCAGTTGGCTGTCTTCTACGGCTACCTCGCAGCCTTCGGTGAAGTTTTCCCTTACTGTTTCGCCGCCGTCTTCGGGGGCAAAACTTGTGGGGGCGCCGCTGCCGCCGCAGCTTGCGGCTACCAGCATCACGGCAGCGGCCGCGCACGGCAGGAGCAGTAATTTCTTTAGCTTGCTTGTCTTTGTCAGCTTTGTTGACATCTGCTTCAGCCTACCGCCTGCCTTGCGGTTCTCGTGGGCAAGCGGTGTTTTCTAGTATCCGGCCAGGGAGCGGGCTTGTTCAAAAACGGCGCGTAGCATTTCTTCGGTCAGCTTGCCTGTGAAGGTGTTTTGCTGGCTGGGGTGATACGAGCAGACTAGGTGCTTTTGCTCCGCAAACGAGTAACAAGCTCCGTGTCCGAACTTTGGTCTGGGCTTCAAGTCAAAGAACGCAGCCACCTCGCGAGCGGCGAAGCTGCCTAGGGCTACGAAGACTTTTGCTTCGGTTAGGGCTGCTAGCTCTTGCGCAAGAAACGGATGGCAGTTGTCGCGCTCTTCTGTGGTGGGTTTGTTGGCGGGCGGGGCGCATTTGACGGGGGCTGTTATGTATGCACCTGTTAGCTCCAGCCCGTCGTCTCGCCCTGCCGACTTCGGCTGGTTTGCGAATCCTGTCTGCCAGAGGGCGCGGTATAGCCAATCGCCTGAGCGGTCGCCTGTGAACATTCTTCCTGTGCGATTGGCTCCGTGAGCGCCGGGGGCAAGCCCTATCAGCACCACACGAGCCTCGGGATCTCCGAAACCGGGCACGGGTCGCCCCCAATATTCTTCGTCCTTGTAGGCCGCCCGCTTCTTTTCGGCCACATCCTCACGCCACGCTACTAGCCTTTCGCAGGCTCGGCACTCCACGACCTTCTCGGCCACCGTTGCTAAGGAGGCACTTTTGCTGGGGATGTAGGTGTGGGAGGGGGCGATCTTCACAACCTTCTTGGCCACCGCCGCTAGTGGGGCTTCACCATGCTTGACAGCTTCCCCAGACTTAGCAGCTTCCCCATGCTTGACAGCTTTTTTCTTCGGCACAGCCGCAATTCTATGTTGCGGAGAACCGCGCCCGCAATCAAACCCGCAACCACGCCAGACATCAAGCCCGCAATCACACCCGCAATCGCGCCCATTCCCAGCTTGACTTGACAAGCTCTTTTTCTGTGCTTAGAATTCTCAAGGTTTAAAAAACAAAAAATTTAAACTAGTTTTCAAAGATTAATTCAAGTGCCCCTGTATGTCAGCAAATTCCCCCCCCCCCCGATACACTTAACTCCCAATGCTTTCAAAATATAAAAATTCTGTCGGAACGGCATCTTCTTCGGAACAAGTTTTTTCTCAGCAGACTTCCCAAAAACAAATATCTCCCTCCCGGAGAGGTTTCATCGCGTTCGTCTCGGTCGCTTTATTCAGCACAGTTCTGTTCGGAGCCTCCGTAACGCTAACTCACCCTGCCGCAGCGCAGACCACTCCTCTGACTGCTTTGAGCAGCACGGGCTGCACCGACGGCACCTATGTGAACACCACAAACGACCCCAGAGTGGCGGGCGACAATAACGATCTGGTGGAAGACTGCCTGGCTATAGTGGCTATTCAGAACAGCTGGGCTACTTCTGCCAATGCGGGTTTGACTAGCGGTGCCGCTCTGCGCAACTGGGGCACCGGCTTGATCGCAACTTGGTCCGGATTGACAGTTGAGACGGTCAGCGGAGCCAATCGTGTGACGGAGTTGGAGTCCGTCGGGCGCAGGCGCGGGCGATTTCTGAACACTCAGATTACCGGTGTGCTGCCTGCCGATATCGGCAAGCTGACTGCTTTGACGAAAATCTCTCTGCCGGCAAACCGTCTGAGCTCTATTCCAACAGAGATAACGAACCTGACTTCGCTCTCCGAACTGAATCTCTTCCAGAACCGCATAACGGGCACCATTCCTTCCGCCATTGGCAGTATGACCGCTTTGACCGTTCTCAACTTGGCCAACAATCAGATGACAGGCTCTATTCCTTCAGGCATCGGCAGCCTTACCAGCCTTACTGAGCTGTCTTTGTATAACAACTCGCTGATAGGCGGCATTCCTACCGGCGTGGGCAGCTTGACTTCTTTGACGAAGCTGTTCTTGGACAACAACTCTTTGAGCGGCACCATTCCCGTGGAGCTCGGCACTGCGACTTCTTTGACGCATCTTTCGCTGAACGACAACCAGCTCACCGGCGGCATCCCCACACAACTCGGCAGCCTCACCGCCCTCACACAGCTGTTCCTCAACGACAACCGTCTGTCTGGCAGCATCCCCACGCAGCTCGGCAGCCTGACTTCTCTGACGCAGCTGCATCTGGACAACAACCGTCTCACCGGCACCATCCCCACACAACTCGGCAGCCTCACCGCCCTCACACAGCTGTATCTGAACAACAATCAGCTCTCCGGGGCTGTGCCCACGCAGCTCACATCTTTGAGCGCATTGACCAGATTAGCGCTTTGCGCCAACAAGCTCACGGACAATTTGCCTAATGGCTTGCGCAGCGGAGTGACTTTGGTCGACTACCCCACCTCCGAGGGCTATGAACCGATCAAATGCCAGGCCAGCCCCCTGCCGACTTTGTCCGACACAGGCTGCAGCAACGGCACTTTCATAAGCGCTTCTGCGCCCAGAGTCACAGGCAACGACAACGACTTGGTTGAAGACTGCGTATCGCTAGTGGCCGCATATAACGCCTGGGCCGCAGACACTCAAAATCAATCTTTGGCAGTGAATCACCCGATGAGGACTTGGGGAGCCAGCACCACTGTGCGGCTGGACAGAGGCCAATGGAGCGGCATCACCGTGAGGTCTCACAGGATCAACAGAATCCAAATGGGAAGCTTTGATCTGGGCGGCTCCATCCCGGCAGATCTCGGCAAGCTCACCGCCCTGAAAGGCTTAGACCTGTCCAACAATCGCCTCACAGGCAGCATCCCTACCGAGCTGGGCAGTCTCACGCAGCTGTCCCACGACCTGTGGCTTCACGACAACCAGCTCTCGGGCACCATCCCCACCCAGCTGGGCAGCCTGACTCTGCTGAAAGACCTGAATCTCTCCAACAACGCTCTCACCGGCACCATCCCCGCACAGCTAGGCAATATGGCAACCCTGCGGAATCTCAATCTCGGCCGCAACAGGCTCTGGGGTTCCATACCCACGCAGCTTTCCAGCCTTTCGGAGCTGCGCCGGCTGCATCTGAACGACAACTTGTTCTCGGGTGTGCTGCCAGCGCAGCTTAACTCCATCGCCGCGCCCACCAACGGCCATCTGCATGCGGTGTCTATCTGCAACAACTATCTCACCGGCGCCGTCCCGATAGCTCTGCGAACCGCGAGCGTTACGCTCACCGGTTATCCCACAGCCCAGGGATACTCCACTATCGGCTGCCAGAACACGGGCAACCCGCCGCAGCCAGCTCCCCAGCCGGGCTCGCTGCCGACATCCAACATCGTCTTCACCGCTCCCACAGGGCTGAGCCTCTCGCAGAACTGGCCCATCACCATTGACGCATCCAGCTACGCCGCTGACGGGCCTTATGTCATAAGCTGCGGCACTCCCGCCAGCGTCTCGGCCACTCTCACGGTCACCAATCTAGGCAGCTGCCGCTACACGCTCTCTACCTCCAGCACTTCGGGATCGCTTAGCTTCAACATCCCCTACACTTCCTCCGGAGGCGACACCGAAACCGGCACGATCAGCCTCACGGCCACGCCTCGCCACACCATCAGCTTCACCGCCCCGACCGGTCTCACCATAGGCGTAGACCAAGACATCACCATAGACCTCACCTCGCGCCTCTCAGTCACCAACGGCTCTTGGACTATCGCCTGCTCGGACGCCTCCAGCACCACCAACATAAACGCCGTCGTCCGCAACGGCTGCTCCTACACCCTCACTGCGGCCAGCTCTCAAGGCACAGCCAGCTTCACCGTGACTTTCACCTCCTCTGGCGGAGCCACCAGCCAAGGAGTCGTAACATTCACCATCGGAACAGCGTCCAACATCGCCTTCACAGCCCCCACGAACTTGTCGGTCAACAGCGGCTCCAACCTCACGGTAAACGCAGCCACCTACGCCAGAGACGGCAGCTACACCATCTCTTGCGGCGACGCCACCGATGTCCACGCCAAGATTTCCAGCATCTCCCGCAGCGGCTGCTCCTACACCGTCACAGCAGGAGCACGAGGCGGCACAGCCACCTTCACCGTGCCCTACACCTCATCCGGCGGCGACACCCACGACGGCCAGATATCCATCACCATAAACGCTGCCTCCAGCATTCTCTTCACGGCCCCCACCGACCTTGAAACATCTGTAGGCACCACCATCACCGTAGATGCCGCCCTATACGCAGACGACGGCACCTTCACGATTTCCTGCGGCGCAGCCACCTCGGTGTCGGTCCTCATAACCATCAACTCCCGCAGCGGCTGCTCCTACAACATCACCGCAGGCAACACCCAAGGCACAGCCAGCTTCACCGTGCCCTACACCTCCAGCGGCTCAACCACCGCCACCGGCACCATCTCCATCACCATCGGCCCGGCCTCCGACATCGTCTTCACCGCGCCGACAGGGCTCACAGCCCAGATCGGCGTGGCCGTGGTCGTGCCGGCAGGCGACTACGCCACAGACGGCAGCTACACCATCACCTGCGCAGATGCCGTCCAGCTCAACCCCAGCACCGGCAACCGCGAAACCCTCAACCTCGCAGCCAACAACCTCGCCAGCATCTCCAAAACCGACTGCAACTACACAGTCGTCGCAGCCAACAACCAAGGCGCCACAGCCACTTTCACCGTGCCTTACACCTCCTCCGGCGGCGACACCCACCTCGGCACCATCTCCATGACCATCACCGCAGTCACCTCCAACATCGTCTACACAGCCCCCACCAACCTCGCAGTCGACACCAGCGGAACCCTCGCGATCAGCGCGGCCAGCTACGCCAGAGACGGAAGCTACACCATCACCTGCGGAACAGCCACAGAGTCGTCCGCCCTCATCAGCATCACCTCCCAAAACGGCTGCACCATAACCATCTCGGCTGGCGCGACCACAGGCACAGCCACGATCAGCGTGCGATACACCTCTTCGGGCGGCCACTCCCTAGATGCCACTATTTCCGTAAGTGTAAGAACCCCCTCCAACATCGTCTTCACTGCTCCGACTGGTTTGACAGTGGGGCGCAACCGCACGCTAGCGATTGACGCTTCCGACGCTGTGGCAGACGGCAGCTATACCATCACTTGCGCAGACCCCACGGGCGTGGATACCAACAAGATGACGGTCACACGCGGCACTGGCGCCAATGCTTGTTCTTTCACTGTTGATCCGGTGAACAACCTCGCTGCCAGCGCGCAAGGCGACGCTACTTTCAGCGTGCTTTTCACTTCTTCTGGCGGCGATACTGAAACAGGCGAATTCACTGTGAATATCGGCCCTGATTCCAATATTCAGACTGTGAATATTCCCACTCCTCTCAATCGGTTGTTCTTCAATTCCGATATAAAGGTGAACTTCTCCCGTTTCGCCACAGACGGGGATTACGAGATTTTCTGTACTTCTGTGACTGCCACGACTGGCACAATCAGCAACCGTGCTGCCGATAGCTGCGTTTTCGACTACACCCGGGGAGGCAACGAAGGCAGATTCGATGTGAGCTTCAGATCCGCTGGCGGTGCCACGGCTACAGCCAGAATTCTCCTGGCTCGTTCTTCCCCCGGCCAGTATCTGAGGTCCGCTAACTTCCCCACCAGGACTATTCCTGTCGGCACCAAAACAGAGATCAACGCTGCCAATTTCATCAGTGTTTATACTTTCAATACCTATTTCTGTTTTGAGCCGACGAATGTAGACAGCAAGATCACAGTCATCCTCAGGGGCTGCCGCTATATCATCACTGCTGGGAACACGCAGGGCGCGGCTACTTTCACTTTGAACTTCAGGATCACCAGCGGCGAGGTGCGCGCTAGCACTGTGACAGTCAATGTGGGGCCTGCTTCCGATATCACCTTCACCGCGCCGACCGGGTTGAAGGTGGGGCGGAACCGCACGCTCACTATTGACGCTTCCGATTACGCCGCAGACACAGACAGCGGCTACACCATAAGCTGCGGCAACGCTACTGGAGTGGATAGCACCAAGCTCACCTCCGTGACTCGCAACGGCTGCGAGTTCACTGTTGATCCTATAAACAGCCTCGCTTCCGGCTCGCAAGGCGACACCACTTTCTCTGTGCTGTTTACTTCTTCGGGCGGCGACACCGAGACGGGGACTTTCACGGTCAACATCGGCCCTGATTCCACTATCACCTACACCGGCCCGACATCTTTCACTCGTGGAAGGAACCTGCCCTTTACTATTGACGCTTCCGACTATGTTTCGGAAGTAACGGGCAGCGGCTACACCATCACTTGCGGCGACGCCACCAGCGTGGACACCGTGCGTCTCACATCTGTAACACGCACGGCTAACACCTGCAGCTACACGATAACCCCCAACACTTCCGCAACCGCAGGCGCGGCCACCTTCACCATTCCGTTCACCTCTGACGGCGGCCACAGCATAACCCGCACTATTACTGTGAATGTCGGTCTTGATTCTGCTTTGACCTTCACATCGCCGACAGGTTTGACGGTAGGCCGCAACCGCACTTTGGTGATTGACGCTCTGTCTGCCATAAGCGGCGAGAATGCTGCCTACACGGTGACTTGCGCGGATGCTACCGGCGTGGATGCCAACAAGATGACGGTTACGCGCAGTTCTTCTGGCGATGGTTGTTCTTTCACTGTCGATCCTGTGGATACCCTCGCTTCGGGTTCGCAGGGCGACACGACTTTCTCTGTGGCGTTTTCTTCCACCGGCGGTGCCACCGCTACTGGGACTTTCACTGTCAACATCGGCCCGGATTCCACTATCACAACTAACATTCCGCCTGCTACTGGAGCGGGCAGGCTTCTGATAGGCCGCAACCAGACCTTGGTTATTGACGCTTCGGATTATGTATCAGAAGCCGGCAGCAGCTACACGATCTCCTGCTCTGATGCCCGCAGCCTCACTGGCGGCAGGCTCGCCTCGGTTACTCGCACTGCTAACACCTGCAGCTACACGATCACTCCGAATACTGCTGCTTCTTCTGGTCAAGCCACCTTCACTGTGACTTTCACTTCCACAGGCGGACACAGCGTGGTCAGGGTGATAACGGTCAATGTGGGGCCGAACTCGGCGATCACTCTGAATCTGCCGCCGACTTCTGGGGCGAACAGGCTTCTCACAGGCCGCAACCGAGCTTTGGTGGTGGATGCTGGCAGCTATGCGACAGAGAGCGGCAGCGGCTACACCATAACCTGCGGTGATGCCACCAGCATTGACAGCACCAGGCTCACATCTGTCACCCGCACTGCTAATAGCTGTTCGTTCACTGTTACTCCGATAAGCACGCTGAGTTCTTCGCTGCAGGCTACTGCTGCTACCTTCACCGTGCCGTATTCTTCCAGCGGCGGTGCTACGGCTACTGGAACGATTTCAGTGAAGATCGGCCCCGACAGCAGCATGACCTTTACTGCGCCCACTGGATTGAAAGTCGGGCGGAACCGCACTTTGGTGATTGACGCTTCGGCGGCTATAAGCGGCGAGGACTCTGGCTACACCATCACTTGTGCTGACGCTACTGGTGTGGATGCCAGCAAGATGACGGTTTCGCACACAGGCAGCAGCTGTTCGTTCACCGTTGATCCTGTGAACAATTTGGCTTCTGGCTCGCAGGGCGACACCACTTTCGCTGTGGCTTTCACTTCCACGGGCGGGGCTACCGCTTCTGGCACATTCACCGTCAATATCGGCCCAGACAGCACTATCACATACAGCAGCCCTGGAACTCTGAGAGTGGGGCGGAACCGCACTTTGACTATTGACGCTTCCAGCTATGTCTCGGAAGTATCAGGCAGCGGGCACACCATCACTTGCGGGAACGCCACCGGCGTAGACAGCACCAGGCTGACCTCCGTTACCCGCACCGCCAATACCTGTTCTTTCACCATCACACCGATAAGCACACTCACCCCAGTCCAGCAAGGCAACGCCACCTTCACAATCACCTTCACATCAGACGGCGGCCACAGCATAACACGCACCATCACGGTCAATGTCGGCCCCGATTCCACTATCGTCTTCACGCCGCCGGCTTCCAATCTTGCTATCGCTGCCAGCCGCACCCGCACTATAGATGTGAGTGCTTACGCCGCAGACGGCAGCTACACGATCACTTGCGGGACTATCACTGAATCGTCTGCTTTGATAAGCCTCGGCACTCAAGACGGCTGCAACATCCCTGTGACTTCTGCCGGCACAATGGGCACCGCTGCTATTTCTATCCCCTTTGCCTCGTCTGGCGGTCATACTCTGACTTCTTCTTTGAGCATAGATGTGGGCGCAGCTTCAAGCATCGTCTTTAACGCTCCCACAGGTCTGAGGGTGGGCACGAACCGCACGCTCACGATAGACGCTTCGGATTATGCGTCTGACGGCGGCTACACCATTTCCTGCGGCACAGCCACCAACACTGCGGCCAATGTGCCGACAACGGGCACTGTGGCTCTGACTTCTGTGGTTCGCGATTCCAGCGGGAACGGCTGCAGCTACACCATCACGCCTACTTCCACACAAGGCACCGCTACTTTCACTATCCCCTACACTTCTGCGGGCGGCGACACAGCCAACGGCAATATTTCCATCACGGTGGGGCCGGCTTCTACCATCAGCTACAGCACTCCTGGAACTCTGCGAGTTGGCCGGAACTTGACTTTGGAGATTGACGCTTCCAGCTATGTCTCTGACGGCAGCTACACGATCACCTGCGCAGACGCTACAGGCGTGGATGGCACGAAGATGGCTGTGACCCGCACGGCTAACACTTGCACCTTCACGATAGACCCCGTTGACACTTTGGCTCCGGCCAACCAAGGCGCAACTACTTTCAGCATCGCTTACACCTCCGCTGGCGGACACAGCATAACCCGCTCCATCACAGTCAACATCGGCCCTGATTCTGCCTTGACCTTCACCGCTCCCGGCACCTTCACTTTGGGCCGCAACCGCACTTTGGTGATTGACGCTCTGGCTGCCACAAGCGGCGAGAACGCTGCCTATACGGTGACTTGCGCTGATGCTACCGGGGTGGATGCCAACAAGATGACAGTCACCCGTTCCTCTTCGGGCAGTGGGTGCTCTTTCACTGTCGATCCAGTGGATACCCTCGTCACCGGCTCGCAAGGCGACACCACCTTCTCTGTGGCATTCACATCCACAGGCGGGGCTACGGCTTCTGGCACTTTCACTGTCAATATCGGCCCAGACAGCACCATCACCTATAACGCTCCCACAGGTCTGCAGATAGGCCGCAACCTGACTTTGACGATTGACGCTTCCAGCTATGTTTCAGAAGCCAGCAATACCTACACGATCTCGTGCTCCGATGCCCGCAACCTCACAGGCGGCAGACTCACATCGGTTACCCGCACAGCCAACACCTGCAGCTACACGATAGACCCCAACAACTCCGCTTCCGCAGGCAATGCCAGCTTCACGATTACTTACACTTCCACAGGCGGGCATTCCATAGTCAGAGCGATTTCTCTGCGGGTAGGACCGAACTCCCAAATCACCCTCAATCTGCCCCCGACTTCTGGGGCGAACAGACTGCTGACAGGCCGCAACCGCGCTCTAGTGATTGATGCCGCCAGCTATGCAAGAGAAACCTTCGGCAGCGGCTATGCGATCACCTGCGGCGACCCCACCAGCATAGACAACACCAGGCTTGCGTCGGTCTCCCGCACCGCCAATAGCTGCACCTTCACCGTCACCCCTGTCAGTTCTCTGAGTTCTTCGCTGCAGGCTACCGCGGCTACTTTCACCGTGCCTTACACATCCGGCGGCGGTGCCACAGCCAGCGGGACGATTTCAGTCAAAGTCGGCCCCGACAGCACCATCACCTACACGCCGCCCACCGGTCTGAAAGTCGGTCATAACCGCACGAGAGTTATTGACGCTGCTGGCTATGCGGCTGAGACCAGCGGGAGCGGCTATGCGATCTCTTGCGGGAACGCCACGAATATTGACACCACCAGGCTTTCCGCCGTCCGCCGCAACTCCAGCGGGAACGGCTGTCGCTTCACGATAGACCCGATCAACAATCTCGGCATGTCGCTGCACGGCTCTGCGACCTTTGATGTTCCCTATACTTCCGCTGGAGGCCATGCCGTGAGCGGCACGGTGAGCGTAGAAGTAGGCCCTGCTTCTACTATCAGCTTCACTCCCCCGTCTGCTGCTGCGGTGGTGGAGGGCTCTTCGGTCACGGTCAATGCCGGCAATCACGCATCGGACGGCTCTTATGCCATAACCTGCGGCGACGCTACTGGCGTGGATGCCACCAGGCTCTCGTCGGTGTCTCACACTGGGGCTTCTTGCGATTTTACTGTCAACGCCGCTTCGGGGGCTTCGGGGTCAACCAGCTTCACCGTGCCTTACACCTCAGAAGGCGGCCACACCTTCAACGGCAGCATCGGAGTGACGATTTCCAACATCAGCTTCACGGCTCCTCAAAGCGGCATTCCGATAGGCGTGGGCAACACCCGAACAGTGAGCTTGGCATCCTACGCCGCAGACGGATCATTCACCATAACCTGCGGCGATCCTTCTGGGGTGGACAGCACCAGACTCACCGTCACCCGCAGCGGCTGCGACTACACCCTCGTTGCGTCCGGCACGGCAGCACAGGGCGACACCACCTTCAATGTCGTCTATACCTCCTCGGGCGGCGACACTCACACAGCCAGTTTCACCATCGCTATCGGCCCTGCTTCCAACATCGTCTTCACTTCGCCCACCGGCCTCTCGCTGCGAACCAACACCACGCAGACCATAGACGCTGCGAGCTATGCCAGAGACGGCAGCTACACCATCGGCTGCCAAGGCGCGGCCACGAGCATAGACCCGAAAATCACCGTGAATCGCATCGCCGGCAGCTGTCGCTTCACCATAGTCACGGGTAGCGTCGCAGGCAGTGCCAGTTTCACCGTTGCTTACACCTCCACCGGCGGAGGCACCCGACAAGGCACTATAAACCTCACCATCACCGCCGGCGCAGCGCAACGCCCCGACCAGCCGACCGCTCGGCCCGACGAACGGCCCACGACACCGCCGCCGTCTACCCGGCCGCCTGCTCAACCGCCTACGACCACGACCACCACGACGACTACGATGCCTGACGCTGGCCCGACTACGACCTTGGAGCCCGACCAGCCAGGCCCCAGATGGAACACTCTCACAGTCCAAGGAGGAGGCACCACAGCGCAGCAGATCAGGCTCGGGCTGCAGCTCTCGGCAAGCCAAACCATCTACACCTGGAACAATATCGCGCAGACATGGACACGCGTGACCCGTCCCGACCAGACGATACGAGCAGGCACGAGAGTGTCCTTCCGCACCGAAGAGGCCATTCCCAGCGAAGACCTGTCAGAAGCCAACCTGGGCGGCACCAGCAGCAACCGTCTCACCACTGGCTGGTCTACTCTCAGCATCCCCCAAGGCATCGCCCGCACGGACGACACGGCAGACGGCAGCGCAGCCGACACAGCCTTCCTGCTGGACCCAGAACTCACCGACTGCCGCAACCAGCAAGGCATAATAGCCATAGCCAGCTACAGCGCACGCAGCAGAAGATGGTCGCTGTGGCTCCCCTGCCACCCCGCCGCCGAAAGACGGCTGACCACAGGCGAGGACGCCCCGTATCGGCTGCTTACCAGCATCGCCCCCGCCGACACCACCTACATCTACACCAGAACCCGCCAACCCCTAACCATACGCTGGAACGAAGAAACCCAAACCTACCAAGCCACCCTGTCAGTCCTCTTCAGATAAGAGCATTCCGCTTCCAGCAGGTCTGTCTTTCCAGCGGGGCGGTCTTTCGCCGACTGCAGAATCCCTTGAGCCAAGCCGAACTGGTCTCGGATTGAACGCCGACAAAATGGGCGGTCTTTCACCGACTGCAAAATCCCTTGAGTCGCCTCGCATCTCGGTGGCGGGCGAGCTTTTCATCCAGCTATTTGCAGACCTAGCCAGGCGGCTGATACTCCGCAGACGGCCGACAGAGCTAGATAGACAGCGGCTGTCGTCCAGTTGCCTGTTCGGCATCTGCGCATGATTTCATTTGTCAGGCTGGAGAATGTGGTGAGCGAGCCCAGCGCGCCCACTCCGAGCACAGTCACCACGACCGAACTCGCTCCGCCCATCAGCCCTAGGGCGAAAGAGCCGATGATGTTTACAGCGAAAGTGCCGGCAGGAAATGCGGCAGTGTCAAAACGCTTGGCAGCGAAGACACGAAGCAAAGTCGCCGCCACAGCGCACATAGCGAAGCCAACTGCCGCGATCATCTCAGGCTGCCTTTCATCTTGGCGGCGTAGACGCGAAGCATGATCGCCGCTACAGCGCACATAGCGAAGCCTGCTGCTGCGATCATCTCAGGCTGCTTTCCATCGTCGGCAAAGCGAGAATCCCAGCCACGCCGCAGGGATGCCGAGAGCGAATTGCAAACCCAGCGAGCCGATGCCTCTGGCGAAGCTTCCGCTGTCTATATGCTCAGCAGCGGTGAAAGCTATTGCCGAAAAAGTGGTGAGACTGCCGCAAAACCCCACCAGCCCGTCCATCAGCCTCGGCGGGAAGCGAAAACTGCCGCCAGCCAAGCCAGCGGCCGAGTCATCGCCGGCTGAAATTTCCATCTGCGCCTCGGCACTCCCCAGCGACTGCTCAGCAAAGCCAGAAGCCGCGTCATCGCCGGCCGAAATCCCCGTGAGCAGCCTTTCGTGGCGAAGAGCATTCGCGCCGCTCTGCCAAACAGCCACAACGCCCCCCAGCAGAGCACTCCCGAAAACATTGACAATCAGCACCCCCTGCGGCAACGCCTCCTCAACCCCCCACCGCGCCAAAGCCCCCAACAGCCCGCCCAAAGCCACGACTGTCATGAATTCAACTGCTAATCAGGTGGCACCGGTCAGACGGCGCAGGTCTTTATGCTTGGCAATAGGATTTAGCTTATGGGGAAAGGTTGGCCGTGAAGCCTGCGGCGGGAAGCGCAAGACTTTACAAAGCTGAAGTCTTGTGGTATATTGGCAATTATGCCTAAGGCAGCCAAATACATCGGTGGCATGACCGAGAGCCTTGACTACATAACACGCTCTCTCGCCAGCATCAGGGCTGGGGAGGGCAATAGATGCGGCAACGGCAGCTATCCTGTATCCCAATCTGGCTTGGATTGGTTCGAGTCCAGCGGGGGGCTGGAGTTTCTCCGCTGCCATGGTGCCTCTTTGCCGTCTCCTGCTCTGAACACGGCAGACGAGGGTGAGAGAGGCGGCTTGGAAATAGAATGGAACGGCAGCGATGCGGTGCTTTCGTTCATGGTCGATCTTGAGGGCAAGACGGCGCATTGGCATGTGACTTGGCTTCCCGAAGGCACATGGAAATCAGGCGAAATAAATCTGTCCGACGCAGCGGGCTGGCAGGAAGCAAAAGGCGTGGTGGCTGATGTGTCATACCCTCAATAGCTAATCGCGGTATAATGAACGCATGACTAGCGTAAGCACCATCGTCTATCATGCGGTGGAGACAGGCGATTGGGATGTGTCTGGTGTTCATGGAGCATTGGCGGGTGTTCATGGAACTTTGGCAGACGATGAACAGATGGCTAATTACGACAGGCTTTGGGATGAAGTTTATGGCGACACGCCTAGGCGGATTGGGTATGCGTCGGCTCTTTTGTATGGCTTCGGTTTGCCGATAATGGCGGGGAACACGATATACGCTTCAGCCCCTGCGGAAGACTTGGATACTTTTATCGGCGACATCCCTTGGAATCACGCGTATGAGAGCAGAGAGGTTCTGGCTGTCGGCGCTACAAGGATAGGTGAGAGGACTTGGCTATCGCTTCCGCTGAGAGCGATGCTGGAAATTTTTGGTCGCACTAGGAACCGTTCTGTTACTATGTCGGCTATCAGGTTTCTGTACGATTTCCATTTCGACCCAGACGAGATAGCAGAACTGGCGGACATAACAGGTCTGACGGTAGGTCTGCGGAGGATGTGCAGTATCGCCGAGCAACTGGAAAAAACGGCAGGCAGACCCGCTCCCAGCTGGGTTGAAGAAATCAGGGAAAAGGATATTGTCTGCACATCAGACATATCGGAATTGCTGGATCGCAAAACAAAGCGCACGCCTTATCTGCATGACAGCAGATGGAACATAGACTGGAACGCCCCGCCAGAAGAACTGGAGAACCATCTGATATACTAGAGGCCGCCATGAACCATCTTGAAGCCAGAGACTATTTGCAGCATGTCTTCTTGGCTTGCCTTTACAAAGACGGAGGTTTCGCTGATGGAGTGTTCATAGGGGGGACTTTTCTGCGGCAGTGCGTTTTCCCGGGCTATCGTTTTTCTGAGGATCTAGATTTCGCAGTGAACATGGAAACGAAAGTGGCGGAAGAAATATTTGAGGCCGTAGCCGAGAAAACAGAAGAAATAGTCGCCATGGACTACGGCGGAAATGTGAGCATAGCCTCAACAGGTGTTGAGTGGAAAAAAGACGGCAAAACAAAAGCTTTCAGCTTGCTGCAGCTTTTGACTTTCGTTCCGCTGGAAAAGATAAAGGTGCAAGATGATTGGAAGCTCCTGCCTAACGAGTATGCTTCTGTGGGTTCGCCTGATATTGTCGGATGCGAATTGAGACAGGTCGTGTCTTGGAAGCTAGCAGCATTGACCAAGAGGCGCAAGGCCAGAGATATCTACGATCTGTGGCAGCTTCTGATTCAATTTCCGAGCATTTTCTTTGAAGGCTGCACAGATTACGAAAGCGAGTGGAAGATATTCAAGGGGGATACGCCAAACAGCATAATAGGCTCCCTTAATCTAGATAGAGGAGAATTCGAAGAAGCATGGCAAGAAGACAAAAAAATGGGTTTCATTCCCAACGATGCTGCTTTCGCTATAGCCTTCGAGCATCTTCTAGCCAGCTTGCCCTTCAACGATCCCTTCAAGTGAGACCTTCATCCAGCTATTCGCAGCCCTAGCCAGGCAGATGCTAGTCATACTCTCGTTGTGGGGATTTATTCAGTTATAACTGAGAAAATCCTCTTAAATGGTTGCTTAAATCAGCTATATCTGATAAAATCATCAAAAAACACAGATATATCAGTGATAAAGCAGCAAAAACTCGGATATAGAAAGGGCAGCCGTGAAGCTTGAAACTCTCAGCGTCAACAGACTTCAGCATATTCTAGCTGAAGATCAGAACAGATGGATGACTGAGCCCGATGTGCTGGATAGGGACGCCCCGCCTTGGCATCGCCATATTATGCGGGTGCTGGTGGAAATCGTGTTCAGCGGAAACCCAAAGACTTATCACATCATAAAGGGCCCTCGCCGAGCGGGCAAGAGCACGCTTCTCTGGCAAACGCTTCAAAGGCTCCGCGAAGAATATCGCATTCCAGACGAGCGTCTCGTCTATTTTCAGATGGATCACCCCGAACTCGTCAGGGAGCCTCTCGGGAACATAGTCGAAGCCCTGCTGGAGATAGCATCGGATGCCAACGCTTCTGCTCCGCTGTATTTGTTCATAGACGAGATAGCCGCGTCCGCTGGATGGGAAGGCTGGCTCAAGATGTTCTCAGACGGCTCAAAGCCTGTGCGAATATTGGCGTCGTCCAGCGCCTTCACATACAGCAACGGCGGAGACAGCGGAATCGGAAGATGGGCTACGCACACTCTCATGCCCTGCAACTTCATGGAATACACCGAGATGCGAGACAGACACTGCGAAAATCTGCCTTCTTGGTGCTGGACTTGGCACGACACATTGAAAGACAGACTGGAATCCGTCCCCGTCGGCATAGCCAACGATCCGATCCTGAAGCAATACGCGAACGATTTCATCTTGTTCGGGGGCTACCCTCAATGCATCAGCGACGCTGAACCCTCATACAGCAATGTCACAGCAGCGCATGAAATCCTGAGAGGCATAGCAGAGCTGGTAACCGAACACGACATACCCGACATGCAGCAGATCCGAGACAGAAAAGGGCTGCGGCTCTTGCTGCACAGCTGCGCCGTTCGGGTGTGCACGCAGACTCTGCCCAGCAAAATCGGCAGGCCGGCAGGTCTCAAAAACGCAGACACCACTTCCACATACATGGAACTGATAGAAAGATCGGATTTGATATCCAGAATCAGACCGTATATAGAACCCGAAGCCGAAGCGGACGGGGAGCAAAAGCTGCAGGCTCCGCGCCAGCTGAAAATCTTGTTCAGAGACACCGCCATGGCAGCGGCGATACGAAGATCCTCTACCTCCACGCTTCAGAACGACAACACTAAAGGGCAAGCCTATGAGAACGCAATCGGAGCGGCACTCAAAGAACTCGCTGACACCACAGGAGCGGAACTCAACTTCTGGAGACACAAAGAAAACTACGAATCCGATTTCATATTTGACGCCGAAGGCCCCAGCCCGCTGGCCGTAGAAGTGTCATCAAACATATCGCACAGACGGGCGGGCCTCAGAAAAGCAGTGGAAAAAATGCCTCAATTCCAAAACAGCGCATATCTGCTGGCACCCGAGACCCCGATCATACACGCCCGCAATTCCGCAGACGGCATAGCGGAAATGCCGATATTCGTGTTCCTGCTAGCCTGCGCAGCGCAAGCCTCGCAGTCATCGCTAATCAAAGGCGGACACATAAAAGCGCAAAACTACACGATCACCCAAACCGCCCAAAACCTCCTAGAACGCCCCCCGCAGCAACAACAGCCTGTGTTCCAAGACGGAGACACAGTCTTCCTCACCGAACACGAAGCCAAAAAAGCCCAAGCCAAACAACTCATCTAAGAGCAGAAGCTCTTGAGGTGGCTGTAAGATTTGGCTTATCCTTTTTTTCTTAACCGACCCGCCATCTGGGAGGTAGTTATGAGCGCATCAGACAGTGCTTCGGCGGACAGTGCCGTAGCGGGTAGTGCTTCGGCAGGCAGTGCTATAGCAGGCAGCATTTCGGCGGGCAGCGACGCGGCGGGTGGTGGCGCGGGGGATATTGAGGCTATTAAGCGGCTTAAGGCTCGGTATTTTCGGTTGATGGATACTAAGCGGTGGGACGATTTTGCCTTGGTGTTTGCTGAGGATGCTGTGATGGATATGTCGGGGGAGCTGGAGCGCAACGGGGTGGATGGGGCGGCGGGGATCGTGCATGGGCGTGAGAGCATCAGGGATTTCGTGAAGGGGGCGGTGGATGCCGCGATCACTGCGCATCACGGGCATATGCCGGAGATACAGCTCACGGGCGACAGCACGGCCGAAGGCATCTGGGCTATGTTTGACTTTGTTGACTTCGGCGAAGGCTCGCCGATTAGGGGGCTGCGGGGCTATGGGCACTACTACGAAACTTACGAGAAAGATGGCAGCGGAGAGTGGCGCATAAAGACGATAAAGCTCGTCCGCCTGCATGTCATCGGACTATAGCTACCGTCTCGGCTGATTTGGCTTTTCTGGCTGGCGAATTGTGTCTTGCTCTGCTTTGCAAATTATGCCTTGCGCTGACTGGCAAATTATGTGGAGCGAGTGGTAAAATTGACTGAGATGAGATCTGCCACCCCCCCCCGTGTATTGAAGAACCGGTTTGAGCAAAATCAGATTGTGAAGTCGTCTTTTTTTGCTGAAGCCTTTGGGCAGTTTGCCGCGTCTGTTCGCGGGGGCTGGGGGCTCGCTCGGAGGGGTTTCATCGCGTTCATCGCTACTGCGCTGTTTGGGTCGGTGCTTTTTGCTGCGGCGGCTGTGGCTTACCCTGTCGCAGCGCAGGGGCAGGAGGGGCAGCCGCCTAGTACGGAAACGGTTGAACCTGAAGAGACAGCAGACGAAACCGAGGAGCCAGCGGGCGGAACTGAGGTGCCGGAGCCTACTACCGAGACGGTTGAGCCTGACGAGGCTGGGGGTGAGCCCGAACCCACAACGCAGAGGCAGTCTGCTGGTATTACTTTTACTGCGCCTGTGGGGCTTTTGGTGGGGAGGAATCTTACTCGGGAGATTGATGCTTCTTCTTATATAACTATCACCACTAGCGTTACGATTTCTTCTTGCGGGGATGCTACTGGGATTACGGCTACCCAGCTTTCTTCTGTGTCGCATACTGCGGGGAGCTGTACTTACACGATTGATCCTGTGGATACCTATGAGGGCACTGCCTCATTTACTATTCCTTATACCTTCTCCGACAGCACCACCCATAACGGCAGCGTGTCTATTACGGTGGGACCCGAATCCGGTATTGTCGGAGCTCCTCCTTCTCCCTTGCCTATCTGGGGCACTGGCGGCCCGGCCAGGGTCAAAATGGATGTTGAGCGTTTCGCCTCTGACGGAGATTACGAGATCAGTTGCACTTCTGTGACTGCCACGACTGGCACTATCAGCAACCGCTCGGCCAATAGCTGCACTTTCACCTATACCAAGGGCGGCAACACAGGCACCATTAATGTGAACTATTCATCTGCTGGAGGCTCCACCTTGCGGGTTGGCATTCCGATATCGCTTTCCAATGGCCCGTGGTATAGGTCTCACAATTTTCCTGCTCAGACTGTTGCCGTCGGCGGGCGCATAGAATTTACCGTGTCAAATAGCAATGTCAGCCTTTGGACAGGCGATACTTATGTCTGCTTCGATCCCACCAGCATTGACAGCGGGATCTCCGTCATCCGCCGAGGCTGCCGCTATATCATCAGTGGCCTCACGCAAGGCAGATCGTCTTTCACTCTGAACTTCGGGGTGACCGACGGCACGCAACGCTCGCCTAAAATCAATGTCACTGTGGGCGGGCCTTCAACTTTGGCTTTCACCCCTCCCACTGGTCTGAGGGTGGGGCGCAACACCACCCAGACGATCAGTGCTCTGAACTACATAACCGAAGACCCCGCCTACACCGTGTCCTGCGGCAACGCCACTGGCGTGGACACCGCCAAGATCACCTCTATTTCCCGCAGCGGCTGTGTCTTCACCGTAGACCCGATAAACACCCTCACCCCCGCCCAGCAGGGCGACACTACCTTCTCCGTGCTATTCACTTCCACTGGCGGGACAACCACCACAGGCACATTCACTATCAACATCGGCCCGGATTCCAACCTCACTTTCAGCGGGCCAGAACTCTTGAGCGAGCTAGCAGTCAGAGGCGGGCAGAGGACAAGAATAGACGCTTCGGTCTATGCTTCGGACGGCGACTATGGAATCCAATGCACGAGTTTCACACCGCCAACCAGCGGTAATCCAGTAATCATTGATTCAAGTGTCGGCTGCATAGTTGATTTCACGGCAAACGTCTTTGGCCTTGGCCGTCCCCGAACCCACTTCATTGTTAACTATAGATCCACTAGCGGAGCTACCCTCAACGCGCGAGAAATCTGGGTTCGGGGCAACCTAGGCACCTCCAGCCTCACTTACACGGCCCCTACAAACTTGATCATCCCGCCGGGAGGCAGCAGCAGGATAGACGCTTCGGTGTATGTGAGGGAAGCCACCAGCGCCTACAGGGTCTTCTGCTTGAGCTACTCCCATGCGCATAGCGACCTCATCATTTCCCAAGACGGCTGCACTTTTACCATCCGCCCCACAGCCAGCGCGACCGCCGGCAACAAAAGCTTCAGAATCAACTACTCCTCCTCCGGCGGCTCCACGAGAACCGGGACTGTAACCATAGCCATCGGCCCGACCTCCGACATCACTTTCACCGCGCCGACCGACCTGACGGTGGGCAAGAACCGCACCAAGACGATCAACGCTCTGGATTATGTGACCGACACCGACACCCGATATAGGATCTCCTGCGGGGACGCCACCGCCATAGACACCACCGAGTTGATGTCGGTAACCCGCAGCGGCTGCAACTTCACCATCACCCCCAAGAATGTCCAGGGCGCGGCTAGCTTCACTGTGCCCTACACCTCCACCGGCGGCGGCACTCACAGCGGGGTCATCCCTATCACTGTCGGCCCCGACTCCACCATCACATTCACAGCCCCGCCCGCTACCGGCGCAGGCAGGCTGCAGGTGGGCACCAACCGCACTCGCACTTTTGATGTTTCTTCCTATGCCGCCGACGGCAGCTACACCATCACCTGCGGGGATGTCACCGCCATAGACACCACCGAGCTCCAGTCGGTCACCCGCCCCGACGCGGCGAACAAGCCTTGCGAGTTCTTGGTCACTCCCAAGAATGTCCAAGGCGCGGCCAGCTTCACCGTGCCTTACACCTCCTCGGGCGGGCATACTGCGAGCGGGGCGATTCCTATCACTGTCGGCCCCTCGTCAACTATCACCTTCCGTGGGCCCACCAACTTGCGAGTGGCGCGCAATATAACCAGAACCATAAATGTCGGGAGCTATGCGAGAGACGGCAGCTACGGCATCACTTGCGGCGACGCCACTGGCGTTGACAACACCAAGATCGCTTCTTTGACCCATAGCGGCAGCAGCTGCAACTTCACCCTCAGACCGGTCAACTCGGCCGCCGCCGAGGGCGTGACTACTTTCACTATCCCTTATTCCTCCGCAGGCGGCCACACGCTCAACGGCACTATCAGCATCACTATCGGCCCGCGCACCGTTTTGAGTGTTACACGGTCTCAATTCATTCATGTAAAGAGCGGACAACAAGCAGTTCTGGATTTAACACGCTTAAGCCCAGACGGCGACTATGCCCTTAACTGCATAAGCTTCTCTACTCTTAACACCCCTCCCAACTCAGTAACGGCCTCGCGCAGCGGCTGCGTCGCCACCTTTACCGCAACAATAACCAACCTCAGCGTCAGCCGTACGCCCATTATAAATTACCAGATCCAATCTGCCGGCTCCGAAGGTTCCACAGCAAGAAGATGGCAGCGAGCTACTCTTTGGCTAAGACAAAACGGAGGCACCTCCGGGCTGACATATCAAGCCCCCACCGATCTGCAGGTCAGAACCAACTCGTCGCTCAGAATAAACGCTCTGAACTACATCACGGAAACCACTTCTGCTTTCACTATTTCCTGCTTGGACGCCACTAACATCCACAGCAACTTCTCTTCTATCACACGCAGAGGCTGCAACTACACCGTCAACGCCGGCTCAAACCACGGACAGTCCACCTTCACTATTCCCTATCGCTCCTCGGGCGGCGCCACCCGCGACGCCCCCGTGAGCGTGAATATCCTCTCCCCTACTCAGATCACGGGAGAGCCGCCGACGGGCTTGTCGGTCGCAGCGGGGCGCAAAATAGAAATTGACGCCACGGATTTCGCCTCTGTGGGGCAAGGCGTCACGCTCAACTGCCTCGACCCGTCTAATCCCAGCGGGCACTTCGACTCTGTCGTTCGCAACGGCTGCGTCTATACCGCAAGAGCTCGCAGCAGCGCATCGGGCACGGCCTCTTTCAACATTCACCTGAGCACAAGCACCCAGCAGAGAACTTTCAGAGTGACCGTCACTATCGGCCCGCGCTCCGAGATCGTCTTCACCCCTCCCACAGGTCTCCAACTCGGCACCAATCGCACGCTCACCATAAACGCCCTGAGCTATGTAACCGAGAACAGCGAATATACAGTCACCTGCGGCGACGCCACCAACATAGACACTGTGGAGATTGCCAGTGTCTCCCGCAACGGCTGTTCCTACACCATCACCCCCACCAGCACTAGGGGGCCGGCCAGCTTCCGGATCCACTACGCCTCCACCGGCGGGGCCACCCACACGGGCAACATCAGCCTTGTGGTGGGGCCCGCCTCCACCATCACCTTCAGCGGCCCCACCGGCCTGCTGCTGGGCAAGAACCGCACCCGTGTGATAAACGCCTTGGACTATGCCACCGAATCCCACAGAGGATATTCCATCACCTGCGGAGACGCCAAGAGCATAGACACCACAGAGCTGATGTCGGTCGTCCGCTCGCCCAACTCTTGCAACTTCACCGTCACTCCGAAGAATGTCCAAGGCGCAGCCAGCTTTGTCGTTCCCTACACCTCGGCAGGAGGCCACACGCTAGACGGCACGATCAACATAACCGTCGGCCCCGATTCCACCATCACCTACACCCCGCCCACCGGCCTGCAGGTGGGCATCAACCGCACCCGCGTGATAAACGCCTTGGACTATGTCACCGAAGCCCACAACGGCTATACCATCACCTGCGGAGACGCCACCGGCGTGGACTCGCGATCGTTCAGTTCGGTAGCCCGTGCCGATGCCTCCGCCAAGCCGTGCGAATACACCTTGACGCCCACCACAGCGCAGGGCGCGACCTCCTTCATGATCCCCTACACTTCCACGGGCGGTCATACTCTGAATGCCAGATTCCCCATCTCCATCGGCCCCTCCTCCACCATCACCTTCACCGCTCCCGATCCTAAGCCGAGAGTGGTGTCGGGCAGATCTGTGGCCTTGGATGTGAGCAGCTACGCCAGCGACTCGGTCTACGCCATCACCTGCGGCGATCCTACCGGCGTGGATTCCAGCCTCAGCATCGTGAGAACCGGCTGCAACTACACGGTGACTGCCGATGCCAACGCCCCCGCAGGCGATGTCACCTTCACCGTGCCCTACATCTCCGCAGGCGGCCACACGACAGACGGCACCGTGACCGTAACTATCATCGCCATTGAATTCAACGCGCCCGACTTGGAAGTGGGCCGCAACCGCACGCTGACCATTGACGCTGACGACTATATCTCTGAAGGCGAGTTCACATTCACCTGCGGCGACGCCACCAGCATAGACACCGCCAAGCTGGCTTCGGTGACGCGCACGGCCAACACCTGCACCTTCACTATCACGCCCGTATCCACGCTCACCGAGGCTCAGCAGGGCGACGCCACCTTCACGGTGCCATTCACTTCTTCCAGCACCAGAACCTACAACGGCGTCTTCACCGTTGCCGTCGGCCGCGACTCGGAGATATCCTTCACCTCCCCCACGAGCTTGATCTTGCAGTCGGGCGCAGCAGTGAAGATAGACGCTGCGATCTGGGCCACAGACGGCGACTATACCATCTCTTGCTCCAGAGTGCAGAGCGGCGAGATCACCGGCGGCAGCGTCGGCAGCGCGGATGATTGCATCTACACGGTCACTGCCACAGGCGCAGGCAACCTCAAGGTGGCCTATGCCTCCAGCGGCGGGCACTCCAGCACCGGCACTATCGCTTTCACTACGGTGTCGGCTGTAGGGTCGCAAGTCCGCTTCACCGCTCCGACCGACTTGTTCGTGCGTTCAGACGAAACCGTCAACATAGACGCTTCGCAATATGTAGCCGCCGACGGCAATTTCACGATTTTCTGCCTTGACCCCACCAGAATCCACTCTTACATCACCGTAACCCGCACGAAAGGCTGCAATTATGCCGTCACGGGCGGCAGCACCACCGGCGCGTCCAGCTTCTATGTGCAGTATGCTTCATCGGGCGGCGGGGGCGCCACCGAAGGGGTGCTCATCACTGTGCGAGTAGCCGACTACATAGAGTTCGAGAACCCGACAGGTCTGTTCGTGGGCAGAACGGGCAACAAGGTCTTTGATCTCTCCGAGTATGCGACTATACCAGACGGCTACACCCTCACCTGCAGCATAGCCAGCAGAGTGGAAAGAAAGATAAGCGCCCTTCAGCGCAGACCCAACAGCTGCGAATATACGGTGTCGGGATTGACCACTCTTGGCGCATCCAACTTCGGCGCCACCTTGATATCCAGCGGAGGCTACAGCGTGGCTGTGACCATCGCGGTGGAGGTTACTGCTACCACCTCCATTAGCTTCAATGGCCCTACGGGCTTGAGCATCGGCAAGAACCGCACCTTGGAGATTGACGCTTCGGATTATGTAACGGACGGCAGCTACGACTTCACCTGCGGGGACGCCACCGGCCTGAATGCGGCGCAGCTTAGCTCGGTGTCGCACACTGGAGACAGCTGCGTGTTCACGATAGATCCGGTAGACAGCTTTGAAGGCGCGACTTCTTTTATCGTCCCCTACACTTCCACAGGCGGCAGCACTTCTAGCCAGACGATCTCGCTCACTGTGGGGCCGGCTTCAACCATAGTGTTCACTGCGCCGACTGGTCTGAAGGTGGGGCGGAACCGCACTCGTGTGATTGACGCCTCCAGCCATGCCGCTGACGGAAGCTACACCATCACCTGCGGCGATGCTACGGGCGTGGATGCCAGCAAGATGGCTGTGACACGCTCTGGATGCTCTTTCACTGTGGATCCGGTTGATGCCTTGACGCCGGCTAACCAGGGCGACGCCAGCTTCACGATCCCCCTCGTTTCAAGCGGCGGCCACAGCACCACTGGCTCGGTGACTGTGAATATCGGCCCCGACTCCAACATCGTCTTCACTGCGCCGACCGGTCTGTCGGTGAGGCGGATTGACACTTTGGAGATCAACGCTTTGAGCCATGTGGCTGAAAACGCCGCCTACACGGTGACTTGCGCCGACGCGACCGGCGTGGATGCCGACAGGATGGCTGTGAACCGAGGCTCGGGCGCCAACAGCTGCGTCTTCACCGTGGACCCTGTGAATACTCTTGCCCCCAGCTTGCAGGGCGTCACTACTTTCGCCGTGGCTTTCACTTCCAATGGCGGGGCGACCGCTTCTGGCACATTCTCGGTGAATATCGGGCCCGACTCTCGCATCGTTTTCACCGAGCCTGACGATTTTCAAGTGGGCAGGAATCGCACTCTGGCAATAGAAGCAGACGACTATGCCGCAGACAGCACGAACACCATAAGCTGCGCTGACGCGACTGGGGTGGATGCCAGGAAGATGACCGTCACCCGAGGCTCGGGGGCCAATGGCTGCACCTTTACTGTTGATCCTGTGAATACTCTCGCTGTCGGCTTGCAGGGCGACACTACTTTCACTGTGCCATTCACTTCTTCTGGGGGCGACACCGAGACGGGCACATTCACTGTGAATATCGGGCCCGACAGCACTATCGTCTTCACTGCACCTGCGGCTAATCCTGCTATAGCTACTAGCGGGTCGCGGACTTTGGATGTGTCCGCCTATGCTGCTGACGGCGACTGGGAGATCTCTTGCGGCACTATCACCGAGAACGACCCCGACATCACCCTCGGCACGCAGGACGGCTGCAGCATTCCGATAACCGCAGGGGCGGTGACCAGCCAGACTGCCGATATTTCTATTCCTTATACTTCCACTGGCGGGCATTCTCTGACTTCCACTCTCACTTTGGATCTGGGGGTTGCTTCCAGCATCACCTTCACTGCTCCGACTGGTTTGAAAGTGGGCACGAACCGCACTCAGACCATCAACGCTCTGGATTACGCTTCGGACGGCGGCTATGAGATCACCTGCGGCACTGCCACCAATATCGCAGCCGATGTGCCAACCACGGGCACGGTGGCTCTGGCTTCTGTGGTTCGCGACACCAGCGGGGACGGCTGCAGCTATACCATCACGCCGACCGCCACCGAGGGCACTGCCACTTTCACTATCCCCTATACCTCTGCGGGCAGCGACACCGAGAACGGGAACATCAGCATTACGGTCGGCCCCGACAGCACCATCACCTATACTGCTCCGACTGGCTTGACAATCGGGCGGAACTACACTTTGCAGATCAACGCCTTGAGCCACGCTTCTGAGGCGAACGCGGCATCGTATGACATTTCGTGCGGAGACGCTACGGGCGTGGATGCCAGAAAGATGACGGTCACGCGAGGCTCGGGGGCTAATAGCTGCAGGTTCACCGTTGATCCTGTGGATACTCTGGCTACTCGCTTGCAGGGCGATGCGACTTTCTCTGTGCTCCTCACATCCGAAGGCGGCCATCAGGTGAATGCAGAGTTCACGGTGAGGCTCGGGCCGGATTCTCGTCTCGTCACTGAGAATAGCATTTTGAGCTTCGGAAGCGGAACTTACAAGGTGAGTCTTGACAGTTTAGTCTCGGACGGCGACTACGAACTCAGCTGCACTTCGGTGACTGGAGGGGGCGGCACCATCCGCAACCGTGCTGCCAACAGCTGCGTTTTCGATTTCACTTATCAGCGCAACAGCACGATGTGGGCGACTTTTCAGTCTGCAGGAGGCGCCAGATCTTCTATAAGTTTTTCTGTGCGGCGTGGGGCAGGCACATCCTTTGTCTTAGCCAGATCTCCTCTTTTTTTCACCCAAGGAGGCACCTACAAAGTTAGAGACCAGGACATCGCTGTCAATAAGAGTTTCACGCTTGATGTGTCCAGCTCTCTGACTGCAGTCAATCAATATGCGCTTTTCTGCTTTGACCCCACCAATGTGGACAGCAAGATCAGCATTGTTCGCAGGGGCTGTCGCTATATCATCACTGCCGGCTCTACTCAAGGCGCGGCTACTTTCACTATGAACTTCGCCACAAGCGGCTCAAGCAACCCCCAAGATAGCGGCAGTCGTCCTTTCAGCAGCACTGTCACTGTCAATATCGGGGCTGCCTCCAATATCGTCTTCACCGCTCCTGCGAATCTTTCGGTGGGGGCTGGCCGCAGCACGCAGATCAGGGGTGCGACTACTTTCAGCGACGGGTCTTACAACATAACTTGCGGCAGCACGGCTTTTGGCGATGACATTGACAGCGGCAAGATCACAGTGACTGTGGGCCCGGGCTGCGTGCTGACTGTCGCTGCTTCGGAAACGGCTACGGGCACGGCTTCATTCACTCTGCCGCTTAGCTCTTCGGGCGGCGGCACGCTGGATGCTGTATTCACATTGACCATTTCCAACATCGCATTCACTGCTCCTGCCTCGCCTTTGGAGATACCTGCCACCAACACCAAGACATTTGATGTGAGCGGCTACGCTACCGACGGCGACTTCACCGTCTCTTGCAGCTTCGCCCAGAGCAATCGGGATTCGCGGCTCGCTTCGGTGAGCAACACGGGCTGCAGCTTCACCGTGGAGGCGGGCTCAACGGAAGGCACGGCCAACTTGGTGGTGACTTACACTTCTTCGGGCGGCCACATCAGGAACGGCAGCATTCCTGTGCTCATCGGCCCTGCCTCCAGGGTGAATTTCACCGCTCCTTCGCCGCCTCGGGCTGTGGTTCTGGGCGGAATGCTTGTGATCGACGCCGGTGCTTTGGCGACAGACGGGGAATTCACCATCACCTGCGATGACGCCACGAGAGTGAGTTCAACGATTGCGAGCATTTCTCGCTCCGGCTGCGTGTACACGATTACTGCGGGCAACACTGCCGATGCTACGGCTTCGTTTACTGTGCCTTACACCTCTTCGGGCGGGGCCACTTTGAACGCGGTCATCGGCGTGAACATCGGCCAGACTTCCGACATTACCTATACTGCTCCGACCGGTCTGAAGGTGGGAGTGGGGGCGACCAAGACTTACGATCTCTCGTCTGCCGCAACGGACGGCGGCTATGCCATCACCTGCGGCGACGCCAGCAGCGTGGGTGCGAGGCTGACTGGGGTGACTCGCGACGGCTGCAATTTCTCTGCGACTGCCGGCAACACCCAGGGCACTGCCACCTTCACCGTGCGCTTTACTTCTGCGGGGGGCGACACCCACGACGGTACCGTGTCGATAACCGTGGGAGCGGCTTCTGCGGCGGCGTTCAGCCCGCCTACCGGTTTGACTTTGGGCGCGGGCGGCGTGAAGACTTTTGACTTCTCTTCAAATGCCACTGACGGCTCTTATGCTGTGGAGTGCTCTGATGCCACGAGCGTTCACAGCAGGTTCGCTTCTGTGGTCAGGGGCTATCGGAAATCCGACGGGACTTCTGACATCAAGGGCTGCCAGTTCACTGTGACTGCAGGCAGCATGGCGGGCACTGCCACTTTCACCGTGTCTGTGGTGTCGGAATCTACCGACACTGCTGCTACCGGCACGGTCAGCATAACCATCACCGCAGCCACCGACATTAAGCTGGCCGCTCTGCCCGCGCCGTATCGCCCTACTGCCGCCGAGGAGATGCCGCCGATTGCGAAGCTGGATCCCGCCCTTTGCTATACCACCTTTACTCCGTCAATTCAAATAGTGGGCGCGGCGCGCGATTGCGAAGCTCTGGTGGCTTTGCAGAACCACTGGGCTACTCATGCGAACAGGAATGTGGCTCTGGACAGCCCGCTGCGGACTTGGGGCAGAGCGCCTACCGTGAGCATGGGCGAATGGGCCGGGGTGTCTCTGGGCGGGCACGACGACACTCTGGCGGACACTGGGCGCGTAACCGAGCTGGATCTCAGCGATGCGGGCATCAGAGGGACTCTGCCGTCTGATATCGGGAATCTGCCGTATCTGGCGTTGCTGGATATTTCGGGCAATAACCTCACAGGCGAGATGCCTGATAGTTTGAACAATCTTTCCAGGGTGCGCCTTGAGGCAGATCGTGATGCGCGAGGGAAATTGAGGTATTTTGACTTCTGCTGGAACAGGTTCACAGGCAGCCTGCCGCTGGTGCTGACTTCTACGGCGGCTGGTGTTGCTCGGGGGCCAAGAGCCGCCACTCCCAACCCGACTTACGCCAGCGGGAACATTCCCTGCCAGTTCCCGACGCCGGTGGGCGACGCCACAGTCCGTTCGTCTGCTTACACCTATGCTCGCGCCGGCACAGGCGGCGCCGGCACCCGCCGCGTCAAGGACTGGATCACAGGGCTGGGCTTGCATACGGCGGCTTTGGATGCGAGAAACACGAGCCTGCTGGAATACTGGGACGGCAACTCCTGGGAGACGGCCGAGCCCTATGTCTGCCTAGAGCGCGAAGAAGACAACATTGATGTGTGCGCTCGGACTATGGACAACACCCTGCCGGGCGGCACCATCCTGCGCTATCGCAACGGCTATTACGACGCCGCCACTCTGGGCCGGGTGTTCCTCACGAATGTGTCGCTCAGCCCTGCGCCGAGCGGGATAGTGGTGCCCCAGGGCGGAACTGTCACTATTGATGTGTCAGACTACGCTTCTGACGGCAGCTATGCGATCACCTGCTCGGAAGACTGGCTGGAAGACGACTTCACATTCACTTCGGTAACACAGAGCGGCGACGACAAATGCACCTTTGAGCTAGAAGCCGACGAAGACGCCGAGATCACCACGCCGCAGTCGGTGCTGTATCCGTATCTGGATGTGACTTTCGTCTCCTCCGGCGGCGACACTGCGAATGTGACTTTCTATTTCGCGGTGGTGGAGGAATCCGATATCACATACACCGCAGCCGAAAGCCTGGACACGGCCAGCGGGAAGACGGTGACCTTGGACGCTGCGGTGTATTCCCCCTTCGGGGACGACACGGCGACCTGCAGCGACCCGATAGGCAGCGATAGCGACAAGATCACATTCACGCGCTCCGGCTGCGATTTCTCCGTGACCGCCAAAGCCGACGCAGCCACCGGTGCTACGAGCTTCAAGGTGTATTACACCACCTTGGACGGCAGGGTCGGTCTGGAGAATTTCGCTTTCAATATCACCTCTACGGCGATGACTTTGACTTCCCCCGCAGGTCTTGCTGTGGCGGCAGGCGGAACTATTGAAATAGACGCCGGCAAATACGCCACCGACAGCAGCCACATCATCACTTGCGGCGCGGCAACTGTGGCGGATGCCACGAAGCTGACCGTGACTCGGCCCGATGTTGATACAGGCACTCTGCGGCCGGCGCACCTGGCGAACAGCTGCGCCTATAAGATCGCGGCAGCTTCCGGGGCCTCTGCTGGGGCCACCACCTTCACCGTGCCCTACACCTCCACCGGGGGCGACACGCATACTGGCACGGTCACCGTCAACATCGGCGCGGATTCGGACATTTCATATACTGCGCCCACAAGCCTGGCTCGGGGCATAGGGCAGCTGCTGATAATTGACGCTTCCGACTACGCCTCAGACGGCAGCTACGCCATCGGCTGCAAGGACGCAACGGGCATAGCCGCAGAGTTCGCAAGCGTAATCCGCACCAGCGACTGCGACTTCCGCATCCGCATGGGCTTGACGCAGGGCGCGACTACTTTCGTGGTGCCTTATGTCTCCTCCGGCGGCGACACCCACAGCGGCACGGTGTCTGTGCGCATAGGGACCGACAGCCAGATAACGATCACCACGCCTTCTGAGGCTCAGAGCACTATCGCGGCGGGCTTGACCAGAACGATAGATTTCGCCGACTTCGCCTCTGACGGCACTTGGACGATTTCTTGCTCGATATCCACTACCTCCACCGCCATCACGCTCGGCACTGCCACCGGCTGCTCAATGCCGATCACTTCGGGCAACACTGAGACTACAGCCGTGGTGGGGGTGGTCTACACCTCTGCTGGAGGCCATCGGCGCACGGCGCAGTTCACTCTGAATGTGGGGGGTGCCAGGAGCTTGCTCTTCTCCGCTCCGGTCGGGCTTCAGCTGGCCAAGAGCGGCTCGCTGACAGTCGCTGCTCTGGATCATCTCTATGACGCCGGCTACACCGTGACCTGCGCCGATGCCACCTCGGTGGATTCCAAGATTTCCGTTTCTCGCTCGGGGTGCGATTTCACTGTAACCGCCGGCACTACCGCGGGCGAAGCCGAATTCACCGTGCCGTTCAACAGGCAGGGCGGCACCACCTTCAACGGCACGGTCAGCGTGGTCATACTCGCCTTCGCTCAGCTAGACCCAGACGGCTGCACCGACGGCACTTTCGTAGACACCACGGCCAATCCCATAGTGGTGGGCGCGAACAACGATCTGATCAACGACTGCCAAGCTCTGGTGGCCATCCAGAACAGCTATGCCGCTGTAGGCGGCAACGACGACCTCGCCTCAACCGCTTTCCCGCGCACTTGGGGCACCGGCACGGCCACGCAGAAGAAAATCGCCAACTGGACGGGCGTGACGGTCGCCGACAAGAGAGTCACCCGTCTCATCCTCACCAACAGCCAGCTTGAGGGCAGCATCACCGCCGATTACGGCAGGCTCACCGCCCTCACCCATCTGCTGCTCTACATCAACGATCTTTCGGGCAGCATCCCCGCCGAAATCGGCAACCTCACCAATCTCGTCCAGTTAAATCTGCTCAGCAACGATCTGACCGGCAGCATCCCTGTTGAAATCGGCAACCTCACAAGCCTCACGCAGCTCGCCATTGACGACAACGACTTGACCGGCAGCATTCCGACTGAGATAGGCAACCTCACCAGCCTCACTTCTCTTCACTTGGACAGCAATCAGCTTTCGGGCAGCATCCCTACCGAAATCGGCAACCTCACCAGCCTCACGGATCTGCAGCTGAACGACAATGAGCTCACCGGCAGCATTCCGACCGAAATCGGCAACCTCACCCGCCTCTCCGACCTCGGACTCCACAACAACCAGCTTTCCGGGGCGATACCTTCGCAGATGAGCAGCTTCAGCCGCATCCGCACTCTGGAGTTGCGCAACAACGAGCTGACCGGTTCCATTCCCGCAGGGCTGGCAAGCCTGGCGAGCACTTTGAGCAAATTCACCATTTGCGGCAACAAGCTCACAGGCGATGTGCCCACCGCTCTTCGCAGAAGCGATTTCTTGTTCGGCTATCCCCACACCAGAGGCTATAGCCCGGTGCAGTGCCAGAGAGTCCCCCGCCCGCTTGACACTTTAGACTCGGCCGACTGCACCAACGGGACTTTCGTAGACCTCGTGGCCTTCCCCGGAGTGTCGGGCACCAACAACGACTTGGCCGACGACTGCCTGGCTCTGGTGGCGGCGCACAATGCTATGGCGGCCGCCAGCGAGAACCAGCTTCTGCCCGATGCGATCAGTATGCGAACATGGGGGGCAAATAACCCTGCATTCTCTAGGCCGAGGAGGATCTGGGAGTGGTCTGGTGTCGTGGTGTCGGGCGGCAGAGTTGTATCTCTGGATCTGAGCTCCTCCAGTCTGGGCGGCTCTATTCCTGCTGAGCTAGGCAGGCTCAGGGGTCTCACACGGCTCGCTCTCAACGGCAACCAATTCTCTGGCAGCATTCCTACGGAGCTGGGCTCGCTAACCAGCCTGACCGCTCTGCATCTCCACAGCAACCAGCTCACCGGCAGCATCCCGACCCAGCTCGGCTCGCTCACCAGCCTCACGCAGCTCTGGCTCAACAACAATCGGCTCACCGGGAGCATCCCGACCCAGCTCGGCTCGCTCACCAGCGTCCAGTCTCTCACTCTCAACAACAATCAGCTCTCTGGCAGCATCCCGACTGAATTCGGCTCTATGACAGGCTTGACCTGGGCTAATCTGGCGAACAACCAGCTGAGCGGTTCGCTGCCTGCATCCATAGGAATGCTGACCAACCTCGGCAGTCTTTTCCTCTACAACAATCAGCTCTCTGGCAGCATCCCGACCCAGCTCGGCTCGCTCACCAGCCTCACGCAGCTCTGGCTCTACGGCAACCAGTTCTCCGGCAGCATCCCGACCCAGCTCGGCAATCTCTCCAGCCTCTCTATTCTTTACCTCCAGAACAACCATCTCACTGGTTCCATTCCTGCGCAGGTGGCCAGTCTCGCCACTTCGGGCACGGGGGTTCTGAGCACCTTCGGGTTCTGCGGCAACAGGCTCTCCGGGGCCGTGCCTACGGCGTTGCGAAGCGGAGTGACTCTCTTCAACTATCCCACCTCCAGCGGATACAGCCCGATCCAGTGCCAAGACAGCAGGCTTTCCACGCTGGCTACTGCTAGCTGCACCGACGGCACTTTCGTAGACCTCACGGCCAATCCCAGAGTGACGGGCAACAACAACGACTTGGCCGAAGACTGCCTGGCACTGGTGGCCATCTTCAACGCTTTCGCGGGCGCGACCGGGAACGAGTATGTGAGGTGGAACGCCGGCTTGCGGCTATGGGGCGCGGCGGGAGAGCCCCAGAAGATAGACGCTTGGCCCGGGGTTACTGTCGCAACCGGCAGGGTGACGGAGCTGAAGATTCAGAACAACAACCTCGCCGGCACCATAACAGCCGACTACGGCAAGCTGACCGGCCTGACTGTGCTGTGGCTGCATGGCAATAGGTTCTCGGGCAGCATTCCCACTGAGATCGGCAGTCTCACCAGCCTCACTCAGCTTTGGGTGCACCGCAACATGCTAACAGGCAGCATCCCCACGCAAATCGGATCGCTCACCAACCTTACTTCGCTGTCTTTGGGCGGCAATATGCTGTCGGGTTCTATTCCGACACAGATCGGTTCGCTCACCAGCCTCGTCTTTCTGGGTCTGTCGGAGAACGAGCTCACCGGCAGCATTCCCAGCCAGCTGAGCTCGCTGACGAGCCTCACCAACTTGCATCTGGAAGACAATCGGCTTTCGGGCACTATTCCTACGCAGCTGGGCACGCTGGTGACTTCTGGGGCTCTCAGCACCCTCGGCATCTGCCGGAACTATCTCACCGGGGCGGTGCCTTCGGCTCTGCAGTCGGGCGTGACGCTTGTGGATTATCCGACCAGCGAAGGCTATGAGAGTGTTGCCTGCCAGGTTGATTCTGAAATCGTGTTTGATGCTCCTACGGGCTTGGCTGTGGCGGCTGGGCGATCCATCACTATTGACGCCGGCGATGCTGCAACGGACGGCGAATACGCTATCACTTGCGCCGATGCCACAGGCGTGGATTCGACCAAGCTGACCGTGAATCGCACGGGCTGCAGCTTTGAGGCGACTGCGAGCAGCTCGGCAGCGCAAGGGGATACGACTTTCATGGTCGCCTTCACATCGGCGGGCGGCGACACCGAGACGGGCACATTCACCGTGACCATCGGGGCGGAGTCCAGTCTCTCCTTCACCGCTCCTGGCACTTTCACTTTGGGGCGGAATCAGACTTTGGTGATAAACGCCTTGGACCATGACGGAGACGGCACGGATGAAGTGACCGACGGCGTCTATACAGTTACCTGCGCCGATGCGAGCAGCGTGGACAGCACGAGGCTCACATCGGTTACTCGTGACACCTCTGGAGACGGCTGCTCTTTCACGGTTGATCCTATTGACACCTTGGCTGCCGGGTCGCAAGGCGACGCCACTTTCTCGGTGGTCTTCACCTCTACGGGCGGGGCGACTGTTACCGGCACTTTCACGGTGAATGTGGGGCCGGACAGCAGTATGACTTTCACTGCTCCCAGCACATTCACTCTGGGGCGGAACAGGACTTTGGTGATTGACGCTCTGGATGCCATCAGCGGCGAGAATGCTGCTTATACGGTGTCTTGCGCTGATGCTACAGGCGTGGATGCCAACAAAATGACGGTTACTAGATCCTCTTCTGGCGATGGGTGTTCCTTCACTGTCGATCCTGTGGATAGCCTCGCTGTCGGCTCGCAGGGCGACACTACTTTCTCTGTGGCATACACCTCCACAGGCGGAGCCACAGCTTCTGGGACTTATACCGTCAACATCGGCCCGGACAGCACTATTACCTACACCGATCCGGGCACTTTCACAAGAGGCCGCAACCGTCCCTTGACTATTGATGCTTCTAGCTATGTTTCGGAAGTGTCAGGCAGCGGCTACACGATTTCCTGCTCGGACGCCGCTGGGGTGGATAACACTAGGCTGACTTCGGTTACACACACTGGTAATAGCTGTTCTTTCGTTATCACGCCGGTGAGCAGTCTCGCTCAATCCCTGCAGGGCGAGACTACTTTCTCTATCACCTTCACTTCTGATGGCGGGCACGAAATAACCGAGACTATTACTGTGGATGTCGGGCCTGATAGCACTATTACTTTCACGCCGCCGGCTTCCAATATCCCAATCGCTGCCAGCAGAACCCTCACTATAGATGTGAGTTCTTATGCTGCTGACGGTGATTACACGATTACTTGCGGGACTATAACAGAATCCTCTGCTTTGATAAGCCTCGGCTCGCAGAACGGCTGCAGCATTGCTGTGATTGCTGGCAGCACGCAGGGCACCGCTACTATTTCCGTGCCGTATCGCTCATCGGGCGGGCACACCCTGACTTCTACTTTGACTTTTGATGTGGGCGCAGCTTCCAGCATCGTCTTTACTGCTCCGACTGGTCTGAAGGTCGGCACGGACCGCACTCAGACTATTAATGCTCTGGACTATGCGACTGACGGCGGCTATACCATCACTTGCGGCACGGCTACCAATGTTGCGGCTAATGTGCCGACCTCGGGGACTGTGGCTTTGATGTCGGTGGTTCGCGACAGCAGCGGGAACGGCTGCGGCTACACGATTACGCCTACATCTACGCAGGGCACTGCCACCTTTACTATTCCTTATACTTCTGCCGGGGGCGATACTGCCAACGGCAATGTGTCTATCATGGTGGGGCCGGCTTCTACTATCACCTACACTGCTCCGGGGACTCTGAGAGTGGGGCGGAATCAGACTTTGGAGATTGACGCTTCTGGGTATGTTTCGGACGGGAGCTATGCCATTTCCTGCGCTGACGCTACGGGGGTGGATAACACCAAGCTGACTTCCGTGACCCGCACTTCCAATAGCTGCACTTTCACTGTTGATCCTGTTGATGCTTTGGCGCAGGGCGACCAGGGCGACACTACTTTCTCTGTGGTGTTCACCTCTGAAGGCGGACACAGCATAACCCGCACTATCACTGTGAATGTCGGGCCTGATTCTGCTTTGACATTCACCGATCCCGGCACTTTCACACTGGGGCGGAACCGGACTTTGGTGATTGACGCTCTGGCTGCTATCAGCGGCGAGAACGCTGCCTATACGGTGTCTTGCGCTGATGCTACGGGCGTGGATGCCACGAAGATGACTGTCACGCGGAGTTCAACTGGCGATGGGTGTTCTTTCACTGTCGATCCTGTGGATAGCTTGGCTGTGGGTTCGCAGGGCGACACTACTTTCTCTGTGCCATACACTTCCACAGGCGGTGCTACTGCTTCGGGCACTTACACCATCAACATCGGGCCAGATTCCACCATCACTGCTAACATCCCGCCTGCTACCGGGGCGGGCAGGCTGCTGGTGGGGCGGAACTTGACTTTGACCATTGACGCTTCGGATTATGTGTCAGAAGCCGGCAGCAGCTACACGATTTCGTGCTCGGATGCCCGCAGTATCCATTCAAGGCTGACCTCGGTGGCTCGCACTGCTAACACCTGCACCTACACCATAGACCCGGTTGATTCTGCTTCAACGGGTGCTGCTACCTTTGTTGTGACTTTCACCTCCACAGGCGGCCACAGTATAGATCGGACGATAACAGTCAATGTGGGCCCGAACTCGGCGATCACTCTAAATCTGCCCCCGACTTCTGGGGCGGGCAGGCTGCTGACAGGCCGCAACCAGGCTCTGGTGGTTGATGCCGGCAGCTATGCGACAGAGAGCGGCAGCGGCTATACGATTTCTTGCGGGGATGCCACCAGCATTGATAGCACACGGCTCGCATCGGTTACTCACACTGGCAGCAGCTGCTCGTTTACTGTTACTCCGGTGAGTTCTCTGAGTTCTTCGCTGCAGGCTACGAACGCTACTTTCACTGTGCCTTACACTTCTACTGGCGGGGCTACGGCTAACGGGATTATCTCTGTGAAGATCGGCCCCGACAGCAGCATGACTTTCACTGCGCCTACTGGTCTCAAAGTCGGGCGAAATCGCACTTTGGAGATTGACGCAGCGGCGGCTATAAGCGGCGAGGATTCTGGCTACACGATAACTTGCGGCGATGCTACCGGCGTGGATGCCAGCAAGATGACGGTTTCGCATACGGGCAGCAGTTGCACCTTCACTGTTGATCCTGTGGATAGTCTGGCTTCTGGCTCGCAGGGCGACACGACTTTCTCTGTGGCTTTCACTTCTACTGGCGGTGCTACTGCTTCTGGGACTTTCACTGTCAACCTCGGCCCCGACAGCACTATCACCTATAGCAGTCCGGGGACTCTGACGGTCGGGCGGAACCGGACTTTGACTATTGACGCTTCGGATTATGTCGCGGAAGTATCAGGCAGCGGTCATACCATCTCTTGCTCGGATGCCGCTGGGGTGGATAACACCAGGCTGACTTCTGTGACCCGCACGGCTAATACTTGTTCTTTCACTATCACTCCGATTACCACTTTGACCCCAGCCCTGCAAGGCAACGCCACCTTTACTATCACTTTCACCTCGGACGGCGGCCATAGCATTACCCGCACTATTACTGTGGATGTCGGCCCTGATAGCACTATTGTTTTCACGCCGCCGGCTTCTAATCTTGCTATCGCTGCCAGCAGAACCATCACTATTGATGTGAGTTCTTATGCTGCTGACGGGAGCTACACGATTACTTGCGGCGCTATCACCGAGTCTTCTGCTTTGATAAGCCTCGGCTCGCAGAACGGCTGCAGCATCCCTGTGACTTCTGCCGGCACTATGGGCACTGCTACTATTTCCATCCCCTATGTCTCGTCTGGCGGGCATACTCTGACTTCTTCTTTGAGCGTAGATGTGGGCGCAGCATCTAACATCGTCTTTACCGCTCCGACTGGTCTGAAGGTGGGCACGAACCGCACACAGACTATTAATGCTCTGGACTATGCGTCTGACGGCGGCTACACGATTACTTGCGGCACTGCTGCTAATACTGCGGCTGATGTGCCTACTTCTGGCACGGTGGCTTTGACTTCTGTGGTGCGCGATACCAGCGGGAACGGCTGCGGCTACACGATTACGCCTACTGCTACACAGGGCACAGCTACCTTTACTATTCCTTATACTTCTGCTGGCGGCGACACTGCCAATGGCAATATTTCTATCACGGTGGGGCCGGCTTCCACTATCAGCTACACCTCTCCGGGGACTCTGAGAATAGGGCGGAACTTGACTTTGGAGATTGACGCATCTGGGTATGTCTCTGACAACTCTGCCTACACGATTACTTGCGCTGACGCTACCGGGGTGGTTGCCACGAGGATGGCTGTTACCCGCACTGCTAATACCTGCACTTTCACGATAGACCCTGTGGATGCTTTGACGCCGGCCAACCAAGGTGTCACGACTTTTACTATCCCCTTCACCTCAGACGGCGGGCACAGCATAACCCGCACTATCACCGTCAACATCGGCCCTGACAGCACTGTGACCTTCACCGATCCCGGCACTTTCACTTTGGGCAGAAACCGGACTTTGGTGATTGACGCTCTGGCTGCCATCAGCGGGGAGAATGCTGCTTACACGGTGTCTTGCGCCGATGCTACGGGCGTGGATGCCAACAAGATGACTGTCACACGGAGTTCTTCTGGCGACGGTTGTTCTTTCACTGTTGATCCTGTGGATACCCTCGCTGTGGGTTCGCAGGGCGACACTACTTTCACGGTGGCATACACCTCCACAGGCGGCGCCACCGCTTCAGGGACTTACACGGTCAACATCGGCCCCGACAGCACTATCACCTATAACGCTCCCACAGGTCTGCAGATAGGTCGCAACCTCACCTTGACTATTGATGCTTCGGATTATGTGTCTGAAGCCGGCAGCAGCTACACGATTTCTTGCTCTGACGCTAGGAACCTCACCGGCGGCAGGCTCACCTCGGTTGCCCGCACTGCCAATACTTGCAGCTACACGATAGACCCCAACAACTCCGCCTCAACGGGCAATGCCAGCTTCACTATCACTTACACCTCCACCGGCGGACACTCCATAGACAGAGTCATTTCACTGCGGGTAGGCCCGAACTCTGTTATTACCTTTAACGCTCCCCCTACCACAGGGGCTGGCAGGCTGCTGACAGGCCGAAACCAGGCTTTGGTGGTGGATGCTGGCAGCTATGCGAGCGAGACCAGTGGCAGCGGCTACACGATCACCTGCGGCGATGCCACCAATATAGACAGCACACGGCTCGCATCGGTTACTCACACCGGCAGCAGCTGCTCGTTCACTGTTACTCCGGTGAGTTCTCTGAGTTCTTCGCTGCAAGCTACGAACGCTACCTTCACCGTGCCTTACACCTCCAGCGGCGGGGCTACAGCTAACGGGGTGATTTCTGTCAAGATTGGCCCTGACAGCACGATGACCTTTACCGCTCCGACTGGTTTGAAAGTCGGGCGAAATCGCACTTTGGAGATTGACGCAGCGGCGGCTATAAGCGGCGAGGATTCTGGCTACACGATCTCTTGCGGCGACGCTACGGGCGTGGATGCTAGCAAGATGACGGTCTCGCACACTGGCAGCAGCTGTTCTTTCACTGTTGACCCTGTGAACAATCTGGCTTCAGGCTCGCAGGGCGACACTACTTTCTCGGTGGCTTTCACTTCTACTGGCGGGGCTACAGCTTCTGGGACTTTCACCGTCAATATCGGCCCTGACAGCACTATCACCTATAGCAGTCCGGGGACTCTGACAGTCGGGCGGAACCGCACGCTCACTATTGATGCTTCGGATTATGTCGCGGAAGTATCAGGCAGCGGCCATACCATCACTTGCTCGGACGCCTCTGGGGTGGACAACACCAGGCTGACTTCTGTGACCCGCACAGCCAACACCTGTTCTTTCACCATCACACCGATCACCACTTTGACCCCAGCCCAGCAAGGCAACGCCACCTTTACCATCACTTTCACCTCGGACGGCGGGCACGAAATAACCCGCACTATCACGGTCAATGTCGGGCCTGATTCCACTATTGTTTTCACGCCGCCGGATTCCAATCTTGCTATCGCTGCCAGCCGCACCCGCACTATTGATGTGAGTTCTTATGCTGCTGACGGGAGCTACACGATTACTTGCGGCGCTATCACCGAATCGTCCGCTTTGATAAGCCTCGGCTCGCAGAACGGCTGCAGCATCCCTGTGACTTCTGCCGGCACCACGGGCACCGCTACTATTTCCATCCCCTATGCCTCGTCTGGCGGGCACACTCTGACTTCTTCTTTGAGCATAGATGTGGGCGCAGCTTCCAGCATCGTCTTCAACGCTCCTACTGGTCTGAAGGTGGGCACGAACCGCACTCAGACGATTGACGCTTTGGATTATGCCACAGACGGCGGCTACACGATTACTTGCGGCACGGCTACTAACACTGCGGCTAATGTGCCGACTTCTGGCACTGTGGCTCTGACTTCGGTGGTTCGCGACAGCAGCGGAAACGGCTGCGGCTACACGATTACGCCTACTGCCACACAGGGCACAGCCACCTTTACTATCCCCTACACTTCTGCTGGCGGCGATACTGCCAACGGCAATATCTCCATCACGGTGGGGCCGGCTTCTACCATCAGCTACAGCACTCCGGGGACTCTGAGAGTGGGCCGAAATCAGACTTTGGAGATTGACGCTTCTGGCTATGTGTCGGACAATTCTGCATACACGATCACCTGCGCTGACGCTACCGGGGTGGATGCCATGAAGATGACTGTTACCCGCACTGCCAATAGCTGCACTTTCACGATAGACCCCGTTGATGCTTTGACGCCGGCTAATCAGGGCGCCACTACCTTCTCGGTGGTGTTTACCTCTGACGGCGGCCACAGCATAACCCGCACTATCAGTGTGAATATCGGCCCTGACAGCAACCTGACTTTCACCGATCCCGGTACTTTCACACTGGGGCGGAACAGGACTTTGGTGATTGACGCTCTGGCTGCCACCAGCGGCGAGAACGCTGCCTACACGGTGACTTGCGCTGATGCTACGGGCGTGGATGCCAACAAGATGACTGTCACACGCTCCTCTTCTGGCGATGGGTGTTCTTTCACTGTCGATCCTGTGGATAGCTTGGCGGTCGGCTCGCAGGGCGACACTACTTTCACGGTGGCATACACATCTACTGGCGGAGCTACGGCTACTGGGACTTTCACTGTCAATATCGGCCCCGACAGCACCATCACTTTCATGGCTCCGCCCACCACTGGAGCCAACAGGCTGCTGATAGGCCGAAATAAGACTTTGGAGATTGACGCTTCGGATTATGCGACGGAAGCCAGCCCGTCCAACTACGCGATTTCTTGCTCGGATGCCCGTGGCCTCACTTTGCCCAACAGGATCGCATCGGTTACCCGCACTGCTGGCACCTGTCGCTTCACCATAAACCCGAACACTTTCGCTTTCCCGGGCACCGCTAGTTTCACAATCACTTACACCTCCACAGGCGGAGACAGCGTGGATGGCACGATAACAGTGAATGTAGGCCCCAACTCGGCGATCATCTTCACCGCTCCGCCTACGACTGGGGCAAACAGGCTGCTCACAGGCCGAAACCAGGCTTTGGTGGTGGATGCTTCTGCCTACGCCAGCGAGACCAGCGGCAGCGACTACACGATAACCTGCGGGGATGCCACCAGCATAGACACCACCAGGCTCGCATCGGTTACCCACACCGGCAGCAGCTGCTCGTTTACTGTGACTCCGATAAGCACGCTGAGTTCTACGCTGCAAGCCACCGCCGCGACCTTCACTGTGCCTTACACATCCAGCGGCGGCGACACCGAAAACGGCGTGATTTCGGTGAAGATCGGCCCCGACAGCAACCTGACCTTCACCGCTCCCAGCACTTTCAATCTCGCAAGAAACCGCACGCTGGTGATTGACGCTTCTGCGGCCGTAACCGGCGAGGACTCCACTTACGCAATCTCTTGCGGCGATGCTACCGGCGTGGATGCCAACAAGATGACAGTCTCGCACACTGGCAGCAGCTGTTCTTTCACTGTTGACCCTGTAAACAATCTGGCTTCAGGCTCCCAAGGCGACACGACATTCACTGTGGCATTCACCTCCACAGGCGGAGCTACAGCTTCTGGCACATTCACTGTGAATATCGGCCCGGATTCCACTATCACCTATAGCACTCCGGGCACTCTGACGGTGGGTCGCAACCGGACTTTGACTATTGACGCTTCCAGCTATGTGGAAGAAGCGACGGGCAGCAGCTACACGATTTCCTGCTCGGATGCCGCTGGGGTGGATAACACCAGGCTGACTTCCGTTACACGCACAGCCAATACCTGCTCTTTCACCATCACGCCGGTCACCACGCTCACCCCAGCCCAGCAAGGCGACACTACCTTTACTATCACCTTCACCTCCACAGGCGGGCACGAAATTACCCGCACTATTACTGTGGATGTCGGCCCTGATAGCACTATCGTTTTCACGCAGCCGGCTTCCAATCTTGCTATTGCTGCCAACCGCACCCGCACTATTGATGTGTCCAGCTATGCCGTTGACGGCAGCTACACGATCTCTTGCGGCGCTATCACCGAATCGTCTGCTTTGATAAGCCTAGGCAGTCAAGACGGCTGCAACATTCCTGTGACTTCTGTCGGCACGCAGGGCACCGCTACTATTTCCATTCCGTATACCTCTTCTGGCGGGCACACCACCACTGGCACCTTGACCCTGGATGTGGGTGCTGCTTCCAGCATTGATTTCACCGCTCCGACCGGTTTGAAGGTCGGCGTCAATCGCACCCAGACGATAGACGCTTCGGACTATGCCTCTGACGGCGGATATACCATCACTTGCGGCACAGCTACAAACACTGCGGCTCAGGTGCCGACTTCTGGCACTGTGGCTCTGTCTGTGACGCGCCCCGACCCTGTGGCCAACAGCTGCATCTACACCATCACGCCTACACCCGCGCAGGGCACTGCCATTTTCACTATTCCTTACACCTCTTCGGGCGGCGACACATCAAACGAAAATATTTCCATCACGGTGGGGCCGCCTTCCATTATCAGGGGACGGGCGCTGGCTCCGTCTAGTCGTCTGAGGGTCGCCCGGAACCAGACTTTGGAGATTGACGCTTCTAGCTATGTCTACGAGAATTCTGCCTACACGATCACTTGCGGGGACGCTACCAGGGTGGATGCCACGAGGATGAGTGTGACCCGCACGGCTAATACCTGCACTTTCACGATAGATCCTGTGGATACCTTGGCACCGGCTAATCAGGGTTCCACTACCTTCATTATCCCCTTCACCTCTGACGGCGGTCACAGCATAAACCTCGCTACCACGGTCAATATCGGCCCTGATTCTTCTGTGACCTTCACCGCTCCCAGCACTTTCACTCTGGGCAGAAACCGGACTTTGGAGATTGACGCTCTGGCTGCCATTAGCGGCGAGAATGCTGCTTATACGGTGAGTTGCGCCGATGCTACGGGCGTGGATGCCACCAAGATGACGGTCACTCGATCCTCTTCGGGCGATGGGTGCTCTTTCACCGTTGATCCTCTGGATACCCTCGCGGTCGGTTCGCAGGGCGACACGACTTTCTCTGTGGCATACACCTCCACAGGCGGGGCTACGGCTTCTGGCACCTTCACCGTCAACATCGGCCCCGACAGCACCATCACCTACACTGCGCCTACTGGTCTGCTCATCGGCCGGAACTTGACTTTGGAGATCGACGCTTCGGATTATGTAACAGAAGCCAGCCCGTCCAACTACACGATTTCTTGTTCCGATGCCCGCAGCGTCCATTCAAGGCTGACCTCGGTCGCTCGCACGGCTAACACCTGCAGCTACACCATAGACCCGAACAACTTCGCATTCCCGTTCTACTTCACATCACCGCGTGCTGCTACCTTCGTTGTTACTTTCACTTCTACCGGCGGGCACAGCATAGACAGGACGATAACTGTGAATGTGGGGCCGGACAGCAACATCGTCTTCACTGCTCCGACTGGCTTGACAGTCGGGCGGAACCGCTCGCTGGCGTTTGACGCTTTGAGCTATGTGACCGAGAACCCCGCTTACACAGTGACTTGCGGAGACGCCACAGCGGTGGATGTGCCAAACTTCACTGGCGTGGCGCGTTCTACCTTAGGCAACGGCTGCACTTTCACGGCCACTCCGAACAGCGCGCTGCCGCCAGCCCAGCAGGGCAATGCGACTTTCACCGTGCCTTTGACATCCACCGGCGGTGCTACTCGCGATGTTGAATTCACCGTCAACATCGGCCCGGATTCCACTATCACCTATAATGCGCCGTCTTTGGAGCGGGGCAGCAATCTGCGGACTTTCACTATTGACGCTTCGGATTATGTGTCTGAAATCAGCGGCAGCGGCTACACGATTTCTTGCGGTGCGCCTACCGGGGTGGATACCACTGAGATAACCAGTGTTACTCGTCTGTCTAACTCTTGCCGCTACAGGATTGTGCTGAACGGCACACAAGGGACTACTGGTTTCACCGTGCCTTACACCTCTACTGGCGGACATGCGATTAGCAGGGCTGTGCAGATAAGCGTGGGGGCTGCTTCGGCTATCGTGTTCTCTGCGCCTGCGTCTAATCCTGCGGTGGCTGCCAGCCGCACTTTGACTTTGAATGTCGGCAGCTATGCGACTGACGGCAGCTATACGATTTCTTGCGGGACTATCAGAGAGTTCTCTGCTTTGATTAGTCTCGGCTCGCAGACCGGCTGCAGCGTCCCTATCACTGCCGCTACCAGCACGGGCACTGCTTTTATTTCTGTGCCTTATGTCTCCAGCGGCGGAGCTACCACTACCCGTTCCATCTCTATTGATGTGGGGGTTGCTTCTGATATTCAGTTCAGTGCGCCGAGCGATTTGAAGGTGGGCATCAATCGGACTCAGACTATTAATGCTTTGGACTATGCCTCGGACAGCGGATATACGATTACTTGCGGCACTGCTACGAGCGTGGATTCCACGAAGCTGACATCGGTGGTGCGGGATTCTTCTGGCAATGGTTGCGGCTATACGATTACTCCGATTAGCACTTTGACGCAATCGCAGCAGGGTTCTGCGAGCTTTACTGTGCCTTTGACTTCTGACGGCGGGGATAGCGAGAACGCGGTGTTCTCTATTGCTGTGGGGCCGGCTTCTACTATTACTTTCACTCCTCCGTCGCCTGCGCTTTCGGTGGCGAAGAACCGCACGATCACGGTTGATGTGTCTGGCTATGCGGTTGAAGCCAACCCGACTAACTATGCGATTTCTTGCGGGGATGCTACCAGCATTGACACTGTGGAGCTGCAGTCTGTGACGCATACGGGCAGCAGTTGTACCTTTACTATCAATCCGAAGAATGTGACGGGGTCTGCGAGCTTTACTGTGCCTTATACCTCTGAGGGCGGGCATAGCGTGTCTGGGGCTATATCGGTGACTGTGGGGCCGGATTCCAACATCGTCTATACCGCGCCGACTGGTTTGAGGGTGGGGCGGAACAGGACTTTGGTGATTGACGCTACGGATCACTTCACTGAAGACAGCACCTATACGGTGACTTGCGGGGATGCTACTGGGATTGACAGCACGAGGCTTACTTCTGTGGCCCGCACTGCCAATACTTGCACTTTCACTGTTGATCCTGTTGATACTCTGGCTGTGGGGCTGCAGGGGAACACTAGTTTCACTGTGCCGTTGTCTTCCACTGGCGGGCACACTCGCAATGCTGTGTTCACTGTGAATGTGGGGCCTGACAGCAATATCGTCTTTGCTGCTCCCACTGGGCTGAAGGTGGGGCGGAACAGGACTTTGGAAATCAACGCCTTGGCAGCGGTGACGGAGAACGGCGTCTATACGGTGACCTGCGCGGATGCTACGGGTGTGGATGCCAACAGGATGACGGTCACCCGAAGCTCTACTGGCACAGGCTGCGTGTTTACTGTTGATCCTGTGGATTCTCTGGCGACCGGCTTGCAGGGCAACACCACTTTCGCTGTGGCATTCACTTCCACAGGCGAAGCCACGGCTTCTGGGACATTCACTGTCAATATCGGCCCCGACAGCACTATCTCTTACAACGCTCCCACAGGTCTGCTGGTCGGCCGCAACCGCACTTTGACTATTGACGCTTCCGGCTATGTTTCCGAAGCCGACAGCAATAACACCATCACTTGCGGCGATGCCACTGCTATCCACAGCAGGCTCACCAGAGTCACGCGCACTGCCAATAGCTGCAGCTACACCATATACCCCAGCAACTTCGCCACACCTGGCACTGCCACCTTCTCTATCGCATTCACTTCTGACGGCGGGCATTCTCGCACAGAGACCGTCTCGGTGGAGGTCGGCCCCGACAGCAATATCCGTTTCACCGCTCCGCCGACTTCTGGCCCGAACAGGCTGCGGATTGGACGGAACCTGACCTTGAGCATTGACGCTTTGGACTATGTAAGCGAAAATATGGCCTACACGGTTACCTGCGGCGATGCTACTGGCGTGTCCAGCACGAGGTTGACGGTAACCCACACCGGCAGCAGCTGCGACTTCACCATAGACCCCATTGACACCCTCGCTACGAGCTTGCAGGGCAACACCAGCTTCACAATTCCTTACACCTCAGACGGCGGAGCGACCGCCACAGGCCGGATCACTGTCAATATCGGCCCCGACAGCTCCATCACCTTCACGCCGCCCACAGGGTTGAAGATAGCCCGCAACTTCACGCTTGTGATTGACGCTTTGGAGCACCTGACAGAAGACGATGCTTACACGGTGTCTTGCGCGGATGCTACTGGCGTGGATGCCACCAAGATGACGGTCACTCTATCCTCCAGTGGCAGCGGGTGTTCTTTCACAGTTGATCCTGTGAATTCTCTGACTCCGGCTAACCAAGGCGACGCTACTTTCTCTGTGGCATTCACTTCCACTGGCGGAGCTACTGCTTCTGGGGCTTTCACGGTGAACATCGGCCCCGACAGCGCGATTGCTTACACTGCTCCAACAGGTCTGCTGGTGGGTTCTAATCGGACTCTGAGTGTGGACCTCTCCGCCGCAGCCACAGACGGCAGCTACACCGTGACTTGCGGCGATGCGACCGGCGTGCATTCCAGTCTCTTGTCGGTTACCCGCCCGGACGCTGCGACTATGCCGTGCGTGTTCGCTGTGACGCCTCGCGCCTCAGCCAGCCAGGGCACTGCCAGCTTTGTCGTGCCGTTCTCCTCGGACGGCGGAGCCGCAACCACGGGCACAGTGTCTATGACCGTAGGCCCGCCCTCTACCATCGTCTTTGCTGCTCCCGATCCTGCCTTGCAGCTAGGCATCAACCGCACCCGTGTGATTGACGCTTTGGATTATGTGCGTGACGGGAACTACACGATTACCTGCCTAGACGCTACCGGCATTGACAGCACGAAGCTGACATCGGTGACGAGAAGCTCTGCTGGCAACGGCTGCGGCTACACGATCACTCCTATTAGCACTTTGACGCAGTCTCAGCAGGGAGCAGCCAGCTTCACTGTGCCTTATCGCTCTGCTGGCGGGCATGTGTTGAACCAGGTGTTCAGCGTTCAAGTCGGCCCGGCTTCTACTATTACTTACACTGCTCCTGTGGGTGCGAACGCTTTGTCGGTAGCCAACAACCGCACTTTGGAGATTGACGCTTCCAGCTATGCCTCAGAAAGCGGCAGCGGCTATGTCATCTCTTGCGACGACGCCACCAGCATTCACGCCAGAATAGACCGCATAGCCCGCAACGGCTGCAGCTTCACCCTCACTCCTGTCGCCGGCATGACGGGCGCGGCTACTTTCACTGTGCCTTATACCTCATCGGGCGGAGGCTCTGTAAACGGCATTATCAGGGTCACCATCGGCGCAGCTACCGAGATTGCTTTCGTGCCGCCTGTGGGCTTGCGAGTGTCGCCTAGCTCCAGCTTGGTCTTAGACGCCGGCAGCTACGCTTCTGACGGCAGCTACAACATCTCTTGCGGTGATGCCACGAATGTCTCGGCGATACTGGATTCGGTTTCCCGCACGGGCTGCAGCTACACGGTCGCATCGTCTGCCACCACGGGTGCTGCCAGCTTTGTTGTGCCTTACACCTCTTCTGGCGGAGACACTCTCAGCGGGCGCATTGCTGTCACTGTCGGCGCGGCCCTCACTACTTCTAACATCGTCTTCGCCGCTCCAGAGGGGCTGTCTGTCCAAGCTGGCAGTGCTATCACGATAGACGCTTCCGACTACGCAGCAGACGGAGCCAACACCATAACCTGCGGCGACGCCACTGGCATAGACAGCACGAGGCTCGCATCGGTTACCCGAACGGCTAATACCTGCAGCTACACCGCCACAGCCACAGCGACAGCCACAGGCACAGCCAGCTTCACCGTGCCGTATTCCTCCACAGGCGCACTGGGCAGCAGCACCCGCAACGGTCGCATCACCATTGCTATCACGCCCGCTTCCGACATACAATTCACCGCGCCCACAGACTTGGAGATAGGAGCAGGCAACACCCGCACCATCAGCCTCGCTTCTTATGCTACGGACGGCACATACACCATAACCTGCGGCACAGCCACAGCCACAGAACCAGCCAAGCTCACCAGCATCGCACGCAACGGTTGCGACTACACCATCACCGCGGCTTCGGCGGCAGCCCAAGGCGACACTGATTTCAGTCTCACTTACACCTCCAGCGGCGGCGACACCCAAGCGGCCAACTTCACCATCGACATCGGCCCCGCGTCTAACATCGTCTTCACCGCGCCTACGGGCTTGACCGTCCAAGCCGACAGCGCACGCGGCATAGATGTCTCTTCCTACGCCGCAGACGGCATCGGCGCCGACGCCTACACCATCGGCTGCGAAGACGCCACGAACATAGATTCCAAGCTCTCTTCCGTTACACGCAACGGCTGCGTCTACACCGTCAGGGCCGGCAGCACCGCAGGCGATGCCAGCTTCACCGTCACCTACACCTCTAGCGGCGGCGACACCCGTCAAGCCACCGTCTTCCTCACTATCACGCCCGCACCGTCCCGACCGACCGAACGGCCCGAAAGGCCAACAGTCCTGCCGCCCGCTCAGCCGCCCACCACGACCACCACAACGACCACGACCACTACTACCACGATCCCCGACCCCGATGGGCCGACCACTACTTTGGAACCCGACCAGCCCGGTTCCAGATGGAACACCCTCACAGTCCAGTCGGGCGGCACCACGGCAGGCCGAATACGCCAAGCCTTCGGTCTCTCCTCGGGGCAGGCAATCTACACTTGGAACACCGCCAGGCAAACTTGGACACGGGTCACCAGCTCCAGCCGAGTCGTACCCTCGGGCACGAGAGTGTCGTTCCGCACCGATGAAAGGGTCTCCGGCAGAGACCAGAGAGACAGCAACCTCGGCGTCGGAACCACTCGGACTCGCCTCGCCCAAGGCTGGAACATCGTCAGTCTTCCCGAAGGCATCACCCGCACAGACGACAGGACATTCCTCATAGACCCTGCCCTCACCGACTGCCGCAACCAGCAAGGGGTCATAGCCATAGCCGCCTACAGCGCACGCAGCAGGAGATGGTCGGTGTCGCTGCCGTGCCATCCGGCCGCTCAGAGGAGGCTCACCAGGGGCGAGGACGCACCGTATCGGCCTCTCGTGAGCATCGCCCCGGCGGACACCGTCTATATCTTTACTAGGACGCGTCTGCCTCTGAACTTGGCTTGGAACAGCGAGTCTAAGACTTACGAAGTCAGACAAAGCCTTTTTGGGTGATAATTTTCGGCTGGGCCGCATTCTCGTAAGCCGCAGTCTCGTTCAGCTATCGCTTTCTTTTCAGCTATTCTTTTAGCTATCGCATTCTTGTTTGCTATTCTTAGTCGGCTATTCTTTCAGCGAACTATCCTTCTTCAGCTATTCTTTTTCAGCAAAACCTATGTCTGATTCCAAACCCCAGAATGCTCCTAAATCTGCGACTGCTCCGAAGCAATCTGCATCTGTTCCGAAGCCCACTACCATCCTGCTGATCCGCCACGCCGAGACGCCGACCACCGGCAAGGTGCTTCCGGGCAGGGCAGCCGGACTGGGGCTGTCGGACAAAGGCGTCGCCCAAGCCGAAGCCAGAGCCGCAGACATCGCCGGCAAGCACCAGATAGCCGCCATCTACTCCTCGCCGATGGAACGAGCGCAGCAGACTGCGGCCCCAATCGGCGCGGCCACGAGGCGCAAAGTCCGCATCCACGAAGGTCTCAACGAATGCGATTTCGGACTTTGGACGGGGCGGCGTCTCAAAGCCCTCTACAAGCTCCCCGCATGGCGGACGGTTCAGCGCAGCCCCAGCAACTTCCGCTTCCCCGAAGGCGAATCCTTTTTGGAAATGCAGAGCCGCATAGCCGCCGCCTTGAACGAGTTGGCACGCGCCCATCGGGGCAAGACCATAGTCGTAGTCTCCCACGCCGACACCATCAAGGCTGCCGTGGCTCATGCTCTTGGGATGCACTTGGACATGTTTCAGCGTCTGGCGGTATCGCCTGCTTCGCAGACTGTTATTCAGCTAGGTGCGGGCGCGCCTGTAGTGGTGTCGGTAAATGGGTGAAGGCTGGGTTGGTCGCCTGCGAGTTAAGCTTTTTATGTAATGGCGAGTTTGTCGGAGGAAGACGAGACACGGGGGGACGACGCGGGGGATGATGCTGGGGACGATGCTGGGGATGACGCCAGCCCGTTTCGGGAGCGGCCGGATGTCACAACCGAACAGGCTTTGGCGGTTCTTGATACTGGCGAGATTTCCATGGTGGGCAGAATGCCTTGGAGCTCCAATGCGACATTTCTTGTGGATGTGGATGCGCCCGGCGAGCTCGGCTTCCCCGTCCAAGCGGTCTATAAACCCGTGCGGGGCGAACGCCGTCTGTGGGATTTCCCGCCTGGGCTGCATAGACGGGAGCGGGCTTGCTTCTTGCTGTCGGAGGCTCTGGGCTGGGATCTCGTACCGCCCACGATTATCCGCGACGGGCCATTGGGCGAAGGCTCGCTGCAGCTATTCGTGCTAGCCGACTTTGAGCATCACTACTTCACCATCCGCCAGATAGATTCGCTCGGCCTCCCCCTGCGGCGCCTCTGCGCCTTTGATTTCGTGTCCAACGCCACCGACCGAAAAAGCGGCCATGTGCTGCTGCGGGTGGATCGGGTTGGGTCAGACAAAATCTTCGCTATAGACAACGGTCTCAGCTTCCACAGCGACTTCAAGTTGCGCACCGTTCTGTGGGATTTCTCCGGCGAGCCGCTGCCTCAGTGCGTCATGTCCGACCTCACGGCTTTCCTAGCCAGCCCCGCCTCTTCCGAGCTAGCCGAAGTCTTGACCCCAGCCGAGTTTGACGCCGCCATGGAAAGAGCCGAACTCCTGCTGGAATCCGCCGTCTTCCCCACCGACCCCAGCGGCCAACGCTGGCCCTGGCCAGTCGTCTAGCCATCTCAACCCATGCTTGTCGTAGTAGGCAATAAACTGGTTAAACCGAAAAGCTGAAACCACAAAGCTGAACTACAAAACTGAAACACAAACCAGCAACAAAAATCAAAATCACAGGAGCAAAAAAATGGCAAAACTCTGCGAAGGCAAGGTGGCAGTCGTCACGGGGGCGGGGCGGGGCATCGGCAAAGAGCACGCTTTGATGCTCGCTCATCACGGAGCGGCGGTCATCGTCAATGACTTGGGCGGCGACGAGCACGGCGCAGGCACCGACATCACGCCCGCACAAGAAGTGGTGGACGAAATCCGAGCCGCCGGCGGCCGAGCCGAAGTGAACGGGGCCGATGTGGGCGACTTCGGGCAAGCCGAAGCCATGATCCGCCAAGCCATAGACACCTACGGCAACATAGACATCCTCATCAACAACGCAGGCATCCTGCGCGACCGCATGATCTTCTCGCTCTCCGAGGACGACTTTGACGCGGTGATAAAAGTGCACCTCAAAGGCACTTTCGCTCCGCTTCACCACGCCGCCGTCTATTGGCGAGAGCGTGCGAAAGCCGGCGAGATGAACGATGCCCGTGTCATCAACACCGCTTCGCCTTCGGGCATCTACGGCAACATCGGCCAGACCAACTACGGCGCAGCCAAAGCCGGCATCGCCGCCATGAGCATAATCTCGGCGATGGAACTGGTGAAATACGGGGTGACGGTTAATTGTCTGGCTCCGGGCGCGCTCACTCGCTTGACCGCTCCGCTCATGGGCAGCACTTTTGACGAGGATTCCACCTTGGCGATGTCGCCGATCTGGGTGGCGGCGACTGCCGTGTGGCTCTGCAGCGAGGAAGCCAAAGGGGTGACAGGCAGGGTGTTCGATGTGTCGGGGAATTCGCTTTCGGTGGCAGAAGGCTGGCGGCGAGGCCCCCAAGCCATCACGGAAGACCCCGACCCCGCCACGCTCGGCCCCGTGATGATGGACCTTTTGCGCAAAGCCCGCCTCAACGCCGATATGTCGGGCCACGAAGCTGAAGGGCCTGGTCGGCCCACGCATAATCTGTAGGGGAGCAGAATTTCTAGGGTCGCACATCTTTGCTTCTGCTGCCCCGAGTCTGCGGCTTTGGGGTTGGGGCAGTTGGGCTGGGGCGATGAGCAGAGGCAGGCCTTCAGAGCGAGTCCTGATTTTGCCCTGATTTAGCTATGAATAGCATGAATAGCCCGGATGAATTTACCCGTCTCACCCAGCGGGTGCTGAGCATAGGCAAGCGACGCACCAGCCTTTTGATGTGTGGTCTGTTCAAATGGACAGTCCGCACTTTTGTCTACCCCTACTTTTCGCTTCGTAGCAGCGGCAAAGAGCATCTCAATCTGCCCGGGCCGCTCATCATCGCTCCGGTGCATCGCTCCAACTTGGATGTGCCGCTCATCGCGCCGCTTTCCAAGCGCCATATCCGCTCGCTCGCCAAGGATTCCATGTTCAAAGGTCGTCTGGCTTCGTGGTTCAGCGCGTCTATCGGGGCTGTTCCCGTGCGCCGAGGTCAAGCTGACCGCCAAGCGCTGGATACCACCAAGCAACTCCTGCTAGACGGCGAAGCTGTGCTGGTCTTCCCCGAAGGCACCCGACAGCACGGCCCCGAAGTAGAGACCATCTTTGACGGCTGCGCCTATTTGGCAGCCAAGTGCGATGCCCCTGTGGTGCCTGTCGGCATAGTCGGCACTGAAGAAGCCATGCCTTCAGGCGTGAAAGTGCCGAGGCGCAAGAAAGTAGCAATCTGCATAGGCGAGCCAATGCGATTTGGGTCGGAAGCTGGCGGCAAGTCGGCTGGAGGCGGCATGGCTGGCGGCGGGACGGCTGGTCTGGGAGACGGCGGCAATGCGGCAGACGGCGGCAGTGCAGCGGGCGGCGGAGCGGCTAGCGGAAGCAAAACCGGCGGCCGCATGGCAGCTAGGCGAGAATTCTCCGAGCAGCTTCGCCAAAGGCTGCAGGAACTTATGGATGAGGCTGAGAATGTAAGGCAGCAAAACAAAAAGAGCTAAAAACTACTCCTATCCAATCTGCTAGTTCATGCCAGAAGAGAGTCTCGCAATCTTGATTTCCAAAGTCCCATAAAATCAGCAATTCAAACCTTCACCAGCCGCCTCACTAGCTCACAAATCCAGCCACCAACTCACAAATCCAATCACCAATCCAACCACTCGCTCGCAAATCCAGCCACCAGTCCAACCACCAACTCGCAAATCCAGCCACCAGAACCAAAATGCCAGAAAATCCATATCTCACATCCCGAATGCGTGGCTTCGGCACGACTATCTTCGCTCAGATGTCGGCTTTGGCTGTGGCTACCCAAGCGGTGAACCTCGGGCAAGGCTTCCCCGACACCGACGGGCCGCCGGAAATCCTAGACGCAGCCATAGCCGCCATCCGAGCGGGGCACAATCAGTATCCGCCCGGCATCGGCATTCCAGAACTGCGTCTAGCCGTAGCCGAGCACCAAAAACGCTTTTACGACATCGCCCTCAATCCCGACACCGAAGTGCTCATCACCGCAGGCGCGACCGAAGCCATCACTGCCGCGCTGCTGGCACTCTGCGAATTCGGCGACGAGGTGGTCGTCTTTGAACCCTATTACGACAGCTACGCCGCCGCCATAGCCATGGCCGGAGCGCACCGCTGCTGCGTGCCTCTGCGCCCGCCCGACTACAGCTTCGCCCCGGAAGATCTGGAGGCAGCCATCACCGACCGCACTCGCCTCATCCTCCTCAACTCGCCCCATAATCCCACCGGCAAAGTCTTCAGCCGTGATGAGCTTGCCCACATCGCCAGCCTCGCCGCCGAGCACGATCTGCTGGTGGTGACCGACGAGGTATACGAGCACATAGTCTTTGAAGGCGAGCATCTGCCGATAGCCACCTTCCCGCAGATGGCTGAGCGCACCGTGACGGTTAGCTCGGCAGGCAAGACTTTTTCGGTAACAGGCTGGAAAATCGGCTGGATTTGCGCCAGCGAGGAGCTTGTCAAAGCCGTCCAGACCACCAAGCAGTTTTTGACTTATGTAAACGGCGCGCCCTTCCAGCACGCTGTGGTTCACGGTCTGCGCTTGGGAGACGACTATTTCAAAGAGCTAGCCCGAAACCTGCATGAGCGCAAAAATGAACTGTCGGCAGGGCTGCGGGAAGCGGGCATGGAAGTCCATCAGTCGCACGGCACCTATTTCGTAATCGCCGACATCTCAAGCTTCGCCGAAAACGGCCTGGAATTCTGTCTAGGCCTACCCGAAAGATGCGGAGTGGTAGCCGTGCCAGTGCAAGTCTTCTGCGATGACCCCGACCTAGGCGCACCCCTAGCCCGCTTCGCCTTCTGCAAAAAACCCGAAGTCATAGCCGAAGCCGTCACCCGCCTAGCTAAAATGGAAATCTGAAATGCAGCACTGCAGAGCTAATGTGAGACCGCCATCCGAGGCAGCCAAGATGCCAGCAACTAAGATGCCAGCACCCAGGGCAGGCTAGGGCAGCGATATGGAACCAGTCAGAATCGTTCAGGGGCGGGCAGTGCCTTTGCCCCGCTCGGATGTGGACACCGACCAGATAATCCCCAGCGACTGGCTGAAGCGAGTGGAGCGCACGGGCTTTGAGAAGGGATTGTTCTCCGAATGGCGGGACGACCCCAGCTTCGTGATGAACGACGAACGCTACGCAGGCGCGAACATCCTCATCGCCGGCCCCAACTTCGGCGTGGGTTCTTCCAGAGAACACGCTGTCTGGGCGCTCCAGCAGGCAGGGTTCCAAGCGGTAGTGTCAGCCCGCTTCGGCGACATCTTCCGCAACAACTCCGTGAAATGCGGCCTGCTGCCCGTGGAAGTCTCGCCCGAGGCAGCGACCCGTCTGCTGGAACTCACAGCCGAAAACGCCGACTTGGAACTCACCATAGATCTAGCCAACAAAACCATAGAAATCCCCGAAGCAGACATCACCGAGACCTTCAACATAGACGAAACCTCAGCCCGTCGCCTAATAGAAGGCCTAGACGACATCGGCCTAACCCTCCGCTCAGAACCCCAAATCACCACCCACGAAACCACCCGCCCCCCCTGGCTCCCCTCGCTAGCGTCCTAGCCTCTCGGCTGGGCGGGTTCACCAGCGATTCCGCTTCGCCTTCTGCAAAACCTGATGTCATCGCCGATGCTGTGGGACGGCGCGCTAGAATGGGATTCTGGAATGCAGCACTGCAGAGCTAATGTGAGACCACCATCCCCGAACCCAGAAAGGCAAAATCATGGTCATCGCCACCACTCTCACAAGCATCGGAATCGCAGCACTTCTATCGCTACTGGGCTGGACGCTCAGAGCATTGGTTTCAAGCTTTGCAAATTCCCACGAGGAACTGAAAGCAGAAATCAAGGGGGTCAGGACCGACTTGGAGTCCCAGATCAAAGATCTCAGAACCGACATGAACGCCCAAAACAAAGAGCTGCGGGCAGACATTGCCGTTCTCAGAGAAGGCCAGACCCGTCTCAGAGAAGATGTCGCCGGTCTGAAAGAAGGTCAGACCAGCCTCAAAGAAGATGTCACCAGCCTCAAAGAAGATGTCGCCGGTCTGAAAGAAGGTCAGACCAGCCTGAAAGAAGACCAGGCCAGTCTCAGAGAGGGCCAGACCAATCTCAAAGAAGGCTTGTCCAGCCTGAGAGAAGACCATGCCCGACTGGAAATCAAGCTGGACGGGTTGATAGCATCCCAGCAAAAGGGGATGCCAGCATCCAAGGCAGACAAGATATCGGCATCAAAGTCTGACTGACTTTGCTGGGCTGGCAGAACCAGCGCAAATGGCCTCCGAAGCAGCCTAATGAAACTCGCAGTTGTTCAGCATGACATCGCTTGGGAGCAGCCGGAGGAGAACTTCGCTCGGCTGGCTGGTCTCGTGGCTGAGGCTGCTGGGGCGGGTGCTCGTCTTGTCGTGCTCACCGAGATGTTCAGCTACGGCTTTTCTATGGATGTCGCTACGATCGCTGAGGCGCCGGATGGCCCCAGCAGCCAGTTTCTGATCGCCGAAGCTCAAAAACACGACATCTGGCTAGGCGGCACCATCCCCGTGCGGGCTGAGGCGGCTTCTGGGGGGGCGGAGGAAAGCGAGGACAAATCCTACACGGAAGACACTGCACCTAGGCAGGCTGGTGCGGACGCTGGGAGTGCGGGCGAAACCGAAGGCAAATCCGACACGGGAGGCACTGGGCCTGGGCGAGTTGGCACTGGCGCGCCCAAAGCCCGCAACACTTTCGTCTTAGCTGCGCCTGATGGCAGCACCCATAGCTATGCCAAAATCCATCCTTTCACATACGGCGGGGAGGGCGAGCACTACGAAGGCGGCGGCTCTCTAGCGCAAGTTCAAGTAGAAGACATCCGAGTGAGCCTGAGCATCTGCTATGACTTGCGCTTCCCTTATGTCTTCTGGCCTCTAGCCGACACCACCGACCTATACCTAATCCCCGCCAACTGGCCCGCCAAACGCCGCCACCACTGGCAATCCCTTCTGGTAGCCCGAGCTATAGAAAACCAAGCCTATATAGCAGGCATCAACAGAGTAGGCACAGGCGGCGGCATCCATTACTGCGGCGATTCCGCCATCATTTCGCCGCTTGGCGAGACTATTTGCTCAGCCTCTCCGCCAACCGAAGCAGGCGAAACAATCCTGTATGCCGAAATCGACCCCCAAGTAGTAGCCGCCACCCGCTCCCGCTTCCCCTTCCTCCAAGACCGTCGAGACATCCCCCACCCCTAAACGCCCGCAAATCGGAGGCGGCGACCCCGCTGGGAAGACGATCCTTCCGCTTCGCTTTCTGCGAAAATCCGAGGTTATCGCCGATGCTGTGGGGCGGCGCGCTAGAATGGGATTCTGGAATGCAGCACTGCAGAGCTAATGTGAGACCACCATCCCCGAACCCAGAAAGGCAAAATCATGGTCATCATTACCACTCTCACAAGCATCGGAATCGCAGCACTGATATCGCTGCTGGGCTGGACGCTCAGAAGATTGGTCACTGACATTGACGCTAGGTTCAGCGGCCTTGACACCAGATTCGACCGCATTGACGGCAGGCTCGACCGCATTGACGGCAGGCTCGACCGCTTTGAGGATTCTCTCAACGAGTTGAGGAGGGACATGAACTCCCAGAACAAAGCGATGCGGGCAGATATCTCCAGTCTGAGAGAAAGCCAGAACCGTCTCATAGGAGACATCGCCGGTCTCAAAGAAGGCCAGTCCAATCTCAAAGAAGGCATGGCCAGTCTCAGAGAAGACCAGACCCGCCTCAGAGAAGACTTCGCCGGCCTCAGAAAAGACCAGTCCAGTCTCAGAGAAGACTTCGCCGGTCTCAGGAAAGACCAGGCCAGTCTCAGAGAAGACCACGCCCGACTGGAAGTCAAACTGGACGGGTTGATAGCATCCCAGCAAAACGAGGTGCCAGCAGCCAAGGCAGGCAAAGTGCCAGCAGCCAAGGTTGGCTAGCTATGGCGGGGGCGCGGCACTAGTTGTGGCAGGGGGCACTTGGCTAGCTATAGAGCAGGGTGCCAAGCTTGCTATCGGCAAGAATGCCAGGCTTGGCTAGTTGTGGCAGGGGCACCAGGTGTCTTCGTAGTTTAGGGGGTCGGCGCAGAACATGCATAGGGGGCGGCCGGCGGAGACTACCTCTCGGGCTTGGCGGATGAAGGCTATTGTCTGGCCTCGGCTTAGGAGGATGCGGATGCGTTCTAGGGGGGTGTCTTGGTTGGCTTGGGGGTTGTCTTCGTCGGGGTTTTCGGCTAACTCTTCTATGTAGAGGGCTATTCTGTCTCGCTGTTCGGAATAGCCGATTTCTAGGCCGCCTACTGTCCAGAGCATGTCGGCTGGCTCGCCTGGGTCTTCGGGGTCTTCGTATAGGTCATCGTCCGAGTCTTCTGAGGGGGGGAGCATTGAGAGTAGCTGCTCTAGGTAGTCGGCAAGTCTCGCTACTTGCTGCTTTTCTAGCTTGACTGGGGCTTCTTCGCCGCCTTGTCTTGCCATTAGAAAGAAGACACGCTGGCCTTTGGGGCCGATGGCGCCGGTGGCGAAAGTGTCTGGTTCGTCGAAGTGGAGTTCCATCTAGTTTTAGGCTACGGGTAATCAGACGCTAGCCGCAGGCTTTATCTGAACAGCACCGTCGGGGCTACTTCGTAAATCTGGGATTCCTCGTTCCATCTTATGGTTACGGGGAGGCGGGTTCTGGTGTAGATATAAGTCGTGTCGGCGGGGGCCACGCTGGTTAGGACACGATACGGGGCATCATCGCCTGTGGTTAGCCTTCTCTGGGCTGCGGGGTGGCACGGCAATAGGAGCGACCATCTCCTGCTGCGGGTGCTGTAGCTGGCTATGGCTATTATGCCTTGCTGGTTGCGGCAGTCGGTTAGGGACGGGTCTAGGAGGAATGCTCTGTCTTCTGTGCGGGTTATGCCTTGCGGGACGCTCAGAGTAGACCAGCCTGTTGTCAGGCGGTTGGTGTTGGTGCCGCCTAGGTTGGCTGCTCGCAGGTCTCTGTTGGAGACTGCTTCTTCAGTGCGGAACGACACTCTTGTGCCTGCTCTTATCATCTGGGTGGAGCGGGTTACTCTTGTCCATGTCTGGGTGTTCGTGTTCCAGGTGTAGATAGCTTGGCTTGACGAGAGGCTTAGCCTTAGTCTGATTTGCTGGGCTGTGGTGCCGCCCGACTGGGCTGTCAGGGTGTTCCATCTGGGGCCGGGCTGGTCGGGTTCTAGGGTTGTGGTGGGGCCGGGCTGGTCGGGCGTGGTGGTCGTTGTTGTGGTGGTTGTGGGCGGTTGTGCGGGCGGGCGGGTTGGCGGCGGGGTTGTGGGACGGTCGGTGGGGGCAGTCGGGTCGGTCGGCTGGGTCGGATCGATCGGGGGGCTGGCGGGGGCGGCGGGGGTGATGGTGATGTTGATGGTGCCGCTTTGGGTGCCGCCGCCGGTGCTGGTGTAGTTGACTGTGAAGCTGGCGTCTCCCGGGTTGATGGAGGCTGCGACTATGTAGGTGCAGCCGTTGCGCCTCACTGAGAGCAGCAAGTCGTCTATGTTCGTGGCGTCTTCGCAGCCTATGGTGTAGCTGCCGTCTGTTGCGTAGGACGAGAGGTCTATGCCCCTTGCGCTGTTGGCTTGGACGGTGAAGGGCTCGTCGGGAGCGGTGAAGACGATATTTGAAGCCGGGCCGATGGTGATCATGAAGCTGGCATCGTGGGTGTCGCTGCCGCTGGAGGTGTAGGTGAGGGTGAAGGTGGTGTCGCCCTGGGCTGCCGCCGCCGCTGCGGTGATGGTGTAATCGCAGCCGTTGCGGTTGATAGAGGTGAGCTTGGAGGTGTCGGCGGCTGCCGCTGTGCCGCAGGTTATGGAATACGGGCCGTCCGTGGCGTAGCTCGCGAGGTTGATGGTGCGGGTGTTGCCTGCGCCAATCTCCAAATCTGTGGGTGCGGCGAATTGTATGTCGGAAACTGGCGTCACAGCCACATTGATGCGGCCGTTGCGGGTGGCTCCGCCGCTAGAAGTGTATGGCACGGTGAAGCCGCCGTTGCCCGTGCCGGAACCCGGAGTCGCCACGAAGCTGCAGGTGTTCGCAGTGCGGGCTACGGATGTGAGCAGAGACGACACCCCGGTGGCATCGCCGCAGGTGACGGTATATGTGCCGTCCGAGGCGTAGCTGGAAGCGTCTATGGTCAAGGTGTTGCCCACTTGGACAGACAAATCTCTAGGCGCGGTGAAGACGATGTTGGAACGCGGGCCAATGGTGATGGATATCTGCACATTGAGGGTGGCCCCGCCGCTGGAGGTAAATGGAATGGTGAAGTGGGCAGAACCCGGATTGCCGCCTGCGGTCACCCGATAGCTGCAGCCCGTGCGGAAGACGCTTGCGATCCTGCTGTGCCTGTTGGTTGCTGTGCCGCAGGTGACCGTGTAGCCGGTGTCAGTCGCGCTGGAAGCATCCACGGTGATGGAGCGCCCTGCCGCCACCGAGAGACCTGTGGGAGCAGTGAAAGTAATGCTGGACTGCGGGTTGATGGTGATAGAGATAGTCCCGGTGTCGGTGGCGCCGCCACTGCTGGTGTAGGCCACATCAAAAGTGCCAGTGCCGGTGCTAGACCCAGGCGTCACCGTGTAGCGGCAGGTATCAGCGGTGCGAACCACCGATGTGAGCGAAGACGAGCGATTGGTGGCATCAGCGCATTCCAGCGTATAAGGCCCGTCATCCGCGTAATCGCTGGCATCCACAACCAAGGTCTGTCCGATATTGACCGCCAAGTTAGTCGGAGCAGTGAAGGTAATGCTGGAAGCCGGCCCCACAGACAACTGAATTCTGCCGTTCACAGAGTGGCCGCCCGCAGAACGATACGGCACGGTGAAGATAGCAGAGCCTTGATTCGTGCCAACGGTCACCTCAAAGCTGCAGCTAGAACCCGTGTGCGTCACAGAAGTGAGCCTGCTGGTGGTGAGGCCGGTCGCATCGCCGCAAGAGATCGCATAGCTGCCGTCTGTGGCGTAGCTGCTTACATCTACAGTCCTGGTTGTGCCTCCGGGGATGACCACGCCGGTATTCACCAATGCCGGAACCACCACGCCCGAAGCAGAGCGCAAGACGATGGTGGAAGCTACGCCGATTGTGACAGACACTTGCCCGTCCGCCGTGTGCCCGCCGGCAGAGCTATACGGCACGGTAAATGTAGCCGCGCCCGTCATGCCAGGCACAGGAGTGATGGTGTAGCTGCAGCCGTTGCGAGCTATCTGATTTATCCGAGCGTGAATGCTGGTGGCGTCGCCGCAGGAAATCGCGTAGCTGCCGTCTGCGGCATAATCCGAAGCATCAATAGTCAAGGTGCGGTTGTGGCCGACCGTCAAGGCATTCGCCCCCACAGGAGCGGTATAGACGATGGTGGAAGCCGGGCCTACCCCGATGGTGAAGACTTCGCTGATGGAGTGCCCGCCGGTAGATGTGTAAGCGATAGTGAAGGTGGCATCGCCCTGCTGCGACTGCGTCAGCGTGCTTATCGGGGAAATGGTGTAGCTGCAGCCGTTGCCAGAAGAATCCCTAGCAACCGATGTCAGCTTCGTGCTGTCCACGCTGGTGGGGTCAGCGCAGGTAATCGTGTAGTTCCCGTCCCTCCTCACATAATCCAGAGCGTCAATCACACGGGTGCGGTTGATGCCGACCTTCAGGGCTGGGTCGGGGGCGGTGAAGACGATGGTGGAGTCCTGTCCGACGGTCAAAGACACTACGCCCGTTTCGGTGGCTTGCCCGCTTGAAGTTAGCGGCACTCTGAATCTGGCAGTGCCCGGAGCGGCTGTGGTGCGAGGCGTCACGGTAAACACGCACGGGCTGGTTTGAGCGTTTGCGCGGGTGACCGATGCAAGCTTGCTGCGATCGACATTGGTCGCGTCAGCGCAAGTCACGGTATAACTGCCGTCTGTGGCTGCGGCGGAGAGGTCAACACTCAAAATCCTGTTCCGTCCGATTAGCAGACCTGTTGGCGCAGTGTAAGTGATAGTGCTATCCGGGCCGATGTTGACAGTGAAAGTACCCGAAGCCGTAGCACCGCCAGTGGAGGTGAAAGCCACAGAGAAAGTCGTGTCGCCCTGCGAACCGGTAGCGAGGGTATCCAGAGGATCAACGGTGAAGGAGCAGCCGGCATCATGGGCGGGGTTGCTGGGGTCATAGTTCGCTGTGCGGGTGCTCCGCGTGACCGTCATCTTGTTAGCATCCACCCCGGTAGCATCGGCGCAAGACACCGTATAAGCAGCATTCTCGCCGCTTGTGGCAGCCAGAGCGTCAATCTCCAAAGTCCGATTCCGCCCCAGAGTGAAAGTGCTGGGGGCGGTGAAGGTCAGCGAAGAATCAGGGCCGATATTCACGGTCACTCTGCCAACAGCAGTCGCTCCGCCGTCTGAGGTGTAAGGAATCATGAAGCTGGTGTTGCCCTGCAAGCTTTGAGCCAATGTGTCAACAGGGTCTATGGTGAAATCGCAGCTGCTGCCAGTGTGCGTTACCGTCAGCCTCGCGCTCATCACGCCGGTGGCATCGCCGCAAGTCACGGTGTAAGCCATGTTTTCGGTTACATAGTCCAAAGCGTCAATCGCCAAGGTCAGGTTCCGTCCAACCCGCAGCCTGTTCGGGCCAGAAGTCGGCGGAGCGGTGAAGCGGATGGTGCTGTCGGGGCCGACCTCCACCGAGATGGTCTCTGTGCGAGTGTGCCCGCCGTCTGAGGTGAAGGGGATGTTGAAGGTGGCTGTTCCGGTTGTGGCGAAGTTGTTGGGGTCTATGGTGTAGCTGCAGGTATTGGCCGTGCGTGCGACCGAGGTAAGCCTGCTGTGGATGTTGGTGGCATCGCCGCAGGTGATGGTGTTGTTGCTGTCGGCTTCGGAAACATAGGCGGAAGCGTCAATGGTCAAGGTGCGGTTGCGACCGACCAGCAGCCCTGTGGGAGCGTTGTAGCTGATGGTGCTGTCGGGGCCGATATTGACGGTGAATGTCCCAGAAGTTGTAGCACCGCCTGTGGAGGTGAATGCCACCGTGAAAGTCGTGTTGCCCTGCGAACCCACCGCCAAGGTATCCACAGGATCAACAGTGAAAGAGCAGCCGTCATCATGGGCGGGGTTGCTGGGGTCATAGTTCGCTGTGCGGGTGCTCCGCGTCACCGTCATCCTGTTGGCATCCACTCCTGTAGCATCAGCGCAAGTCACGGTGTAAGCAGCATTCTCCCCGCTAATAGCATCCAGAGCGTCAATCACCAAAGTCCTGTTCCGCCCCACCTTCAAGCCAGTCGGAGCAGTGAAAGTGATATTGCTGTCAGGGCCGACATTCACAGTGAACACGGCATTGCGGGTGTGCCCGCCAGTGGAAGACAACGGCACAACAAAGGTCGTGTTCCCCTGCAGCCCCGCAGCCAGAGTGTCTATCGGATCAACGGTGAAGGTGCAGGTATTAGCAGTGCGGGCGACAGAAGAAAGCCTGGTGTTGTCTATCCCGGTAGCGTCCCCGCAGGTTACGGTATAGGTGCTGCTCTCTGTGAAGTGATCCGTAGCGTCAATCTCCAAAGTCCTATTACGCGCCACCCTCAAGCCAGTCGGAGCGGTATAGACGATGTTGGAATCCGGCCCAACCGTCACAGAAATAGCCCCAGACACGCTGTGCCCGCCCTCAGAGGTATAAGGCACGGTGAAGCTCGCCGAACCTGTCACATTCTTCGGGTTGATAGTGAAAGTACAACTGCTGCCCGTATGCGTTACAGACTGCAGCTCCACGGTGTCAATGCTGGTGGCATCCCCGCAGGAGATCGCATAGTTCGTGGGGTTGGCCTCAACGGCATAGGGGGCCACATCAACCGTGATCGTGCGGTTCTTCGCCACCGATAGCGCAGGAGACGGAGGTGTGAATGTAATCGTAGAAGCAGGCCCCACAGCAATGGAGAACACTGCGTTTTCGCTATCCCCGCCGTCAGAGGTCAAAGGCACCGTGAAGCTGGCAGCCCCCTGCTGGGATTGCGTCAGAGTGCTTATCGGAGTGATCGTGTAGCCGCAGCCATTGCCGCTGGAATCCCGCACCACAGATGTCAGCTTCGTGCTATCCACGCTCGTGGCTGTGCCGCAAGTGATGGTGTAGCCGCTGTCTGAGGCATAGTCCAGAGCATTGATGGTCTGAGTGCGGTTGATGCCGACCTTCAGGTTGCTGGGAGCAGTGAACTGGATATTAGAAGCAACGCCCACATCTATGCTCACCGAGCGGGTCAGGGTCGCCCCGCCGCTGGAGATGTAAGGCACGGAAATAGTGGCAGTGCCTGTGCCAGTGGAGGCGGTCACAGGGATGCTGCAGCTGCCTTGGGTCTGCGCTCCGAGGCTTATCAGAGCAGAGAACTCCGTGATAGTGCCGCAAGAAATCGTGTAGCTGCCGTCAGTGGCATAGCTGCTCACATCCAAAGTCCGAGTGCGGCTGGCTGCCACCGCAGGATTAGACGCAGGCGCAGAGAACACGATAGCCGAAGCAGCCCCAACGGTTATCTGCACGGCCCTGCTGAGACTATGCCCGCCGGTAGAAGTGTAAGGCACGGTGAAGCTAGCAGCCCCTGTAGTGCCGTTCAGCACTATGCTGTAGCGGCAAGAGTTGGACAGACGAGTCACGCTGGTTATCCTCGTGGAATCCACGCTGGTGGCTGTGCCGCATGAGATGGTGTAGCCGCTGCTGCTGGTTTCCGACACATAGTCCGAAGCGTCAATCGTGAAAGTCCGCAAGTTGCTGCCGCGTTCCAGAGACGGGGCATTGTAGGTGATGGTGCTGTCGGGGCCGACCTTCACAGAAATCGTCCCGTTAGCCGTAGCACCGCCGCTGGAAGTCAAAGGCACGGTGAAGGTAGCGTTCGTGGCCTGCAGCGTAGAACTCAGCGTGCTCACAGGAGTAACGGTGAAAGAGCAGCTGCTGCCGGTGTGGGTAACCGATGCGAGCCTGGTGCTGTCTATGCTGGTGGCGTCCCCGCAAGAAATCGTATAGCCGCTGCCGCTGGTCTCCCTCGCATAACTAGCAGCGTCAATCACCAAAGCTCGGTTGCGGCCTGTCAGCAGCCTGTTAGCCCCAGTCGTAGGCGGAGCGGTGAAAGTGATCACCGAGTTCGGGCCTACCCGCAGCGAAATCACTCTGTCTATGGAATGCCCGCCTGTGGAAGTGTAAGTGATAGTGAAGCTGGCATTGCCCGTAGAAGCGGAGTTGTTGGGGTCTATCGTGTAGCTGCAGGTATTGGCAGTGCGAGAGACCGATGTGAGTCTGCCGCCTGTGAGGTTGCGGGCATCGGAGCAAGAGATCGTGTAAGAGCTGCCTGCTTCTGAAACATAGCTGGAAGCGTCAATCGTCAAGGTCAGGTTCCGCCCTATCTGCAGACCTGTCGGGGCGTTATAGGTGATGGTGCTGTCGGGGCCGATGTTGACAGTGAAAGTCCCAGAAGCCGTAGCACCGCCAGTGGAGGTGAATGCCACAGCAAAAGTAGTGTCGCCCTGCGAGCCGACAGCCAAGGTATTTACAGGATCGACAGTGAAAGAACACCCATTGCCAGAAGAGCTGCGAGTGACCGTCATCTTGCTGGCATCCACGCCTGTAGCATCGGCGCAGTTCACCGTGTAGACAGGATTCTCGCCGCTGGTGGCAGCCAGAGCGTCAATCACCAAAGTCCTGTTCCGCCCCAGAGTGAAAGTGCTGGGAGCGGTGAAGGTCAGCGAAGAATCAGGTCCGATGTTCACACTGATAGTGCGGGTAATGCTGTGCCCGCCGTCAGAGGTGAAGACCACAGAGAAAGAAGTGCTGCCCTGATTAGCCGGCAACAGAGCATCCACCGGATCTATCGTGAAGGTGCAGCTATTAGCCGTTCGTGTCACAGCCATCTTCGTGACATCCACCCCGGTAGCGTCAGCGCAGGAAATCGTGTAGCCGCTGCCTGCTGTTTCGGAAACATACCCCGAAGCGTCAATCTCCAAAGTCAAATTCCGCCCCACTCTCAGAGTTCCCGGAGTGCTGTAGACGATAGTAGAAGCCGGCCCCACCGTGATGGAGATGTTCTCGCTTGATGTGTCGCCGCCCGTAGAGGTGTAAGGAATAGTGAAGGTGGCAGTGCCCTGCGCGGATGTAGGCGTGATGGTGTAGCCGCAGCCGTTCCCGCTGGTATCGCGCACCACAGACATCAAAGCCACAGTGCCCGTTGTCGGCTGATTGGCCCCAGTATTCGTGGCAGTGCCGCAGGTGATGGTATAGCCGCCGTCAGAGGCATAGTCCAAAGCGTTAATCGTCTGGGTGCGGTTCGTGCCGACCTTCAAACCTGTCGGAGCGTTGAAGGAGATGCTGGAGGATGCGCCCACTGCCAAAACCAAAGTAGAAGTCAGAGTGTGCCCGCCAGAAGAGATATACGGGATCGTGATATCAGCCGTCTGGTTCGCCGTGGGACCCGAAGTGACATCAATGCTGCAGCCGGTCTGCGTGCCCAGGGTGATGTCGGGGTCGTTCTCGGCGATAGTGCCGCAAGTGATCGTGTAGTCGCCGTCTGTGGCATAGGAACTCACATCAATGGTGCGGGTTCTGCTGGCAGCGATTGGGATATTAGTAGCCGGCGCCATGAACATGATGGTGGAATCGGGGCCGACATTCACCGTAATCGTGCGGGTTATGGTATGCCCGCCGGTGGAGGTGAAGGTGATGTCAAAAGTCGTGTCGCCCTGGTTGGCAGGAGCCAAGGCATCCACAGGGTCTATCGTGTAATTGCAAGTATTGGCGGTGCGGGCAACCGAAGTCAGCTTGCTGGTGTCCACTCCAGCGGCGTCCGAGCAAGAGATGGTGTAGCTGCTGCCCGTCACCTCAGCCACATAGCCGGAAGCGTCAATAGTGCGGGTGCGGTTCCGCCCGATCGTCAGAGTTCCCGGAGTGCTATATGTGATAGTGCTGTCGGGGCCGATGTTGACCGTGAATGTGCCAGAAGCAGTAGCACCGCCGCTAGAAGTAAACGCCACAGAGAATGTCGTGTCGCCCTGCGAACCCGCAGCCAGACTATCCACAGGATCAACCGTGAAAGAACAGCTGCTGCCGGTGTGCGAAACCGTCATCTTCGTGGGATCCACGCCTGTGGCGTCTGCGCAAGTGATCGTGTAGCCAGAATCCTCGCCGCTTATCGCCGCAGAAGCGTCAATCTCTATTGTGCGGTTGCGCCCGACAGTGAAAGTGCTAGGAGCAGTAAAGGTCATGCTGCTGTCGGGGCCGATCTTCACCGAAATCACCCCGTTGGCAGTAGCCCCGCCAGTAGAAGTGTAAGGCACGGTGAAGGTAGCAGCGGTGGTCTGCAGCGTAGTGCTCAGCGTGCTTATAGGCGTCACAGTAAACGAACAGGTATTAGCAGTGCGAGTAACCGATGTAAGCCTGGTGCTGTCCACGCTCGTGGCATCCCCGCAGGTAATCGTGTAGCCGCTGCCGCTGGTCTCGCTCGCATAAGCGGAAGCATCCACCACCAAAGCACGGTTTCGGCCCGTCAGCAGCCTGCCCGCACCAGTAGTCGGCGGAGCGGCGTAAGTGATCACCGAGTCCGGCCCCACATTCACCGTTATCGTCGCATCCACGCTGTGCCCGCCTGTGGAGGTGAAAGTCACAACGAAAGTAGCAGTGCCAGAAGTAGCCGAATCCACCGGGTCTATCGTGTAGGTGCAGGTGTTAGCCGTGCGAGCAACAGAACTAAGCCTTGAATGGATGCTGCGGGCATCGGAGCACGAAATCGTGTAGTTGGTCGGGCTCGCCTCCGTCGCATACCCCGAAGCGTCAATCTCCAAAGTCAAGTTCCGCCCTATCAGCAGCCTGCCCGCTCCAGTGGCAGGCGGAATGTTGTTAGCTGTGACAGTTGAATCCGGCCCGATGTTCACCGTGAAAGTCCCAGACGCAGTAGCCCCGCCGTCAGAAGCAAACGCCACAGAGAAAGTCGTGTCGCCCTGCGAGCCGGTAACCAAACTATCCACAGGATCAACAGTGAAAGAGCACCCATCGCCAGAAGAGCTGCGCGTCACCGTCATCTTCGTAGCATCCACGCCAGTAGCGTCAGCGCAAGTCACCGTATAGGCAGCGTTCTCCCCGCTAATAGCAGCCAGAGCGTCAATCACCAAAGTGCGATTGCGCCCCACCGTCAAACCTGTCGGCGCGGTGAAGGTCAAAGCTGAATCGGGGCCGATGTTCACAGTCACCGTGCCCGTAGCCGTAGCCCCGCCGTCAGAGGTGAACGGAATGGAGAAACTGGTGTCGCCCTGGTCGGCCGGCAGCAAGGCATCCACTGGGTCAATCGTGAATGTGCAGCTGCTCCCGGTATGAGTAACAGCCAGCCTCGCGCTAGTCACCCCCGTTGCATCGCCGCAAGAAATCGTGTAGGCGGCATTGTCGGAAACATACCCCGAAGCGTCTATCTCCAAAGTCAAGTTCCGCCCTATCTTCAAGCCGGTCGGCGCGGTATAGACGATGTTAGAAGCCGGCCCCACCGCAATGGGAATAACGCCGCTCTCGGTGTCGCCGCCCGAAGAGGTGTAAGGCACGGTGAAGTTGGCGGTGCCCTGCTGCGACTGCGTCAAAGTGCTGATCGGGGTGATCGTGAAGCTGCAGCCGTTGCCCGAAGTGTCGCGCACCACCGACACCAGCTTCGTGGTGTCAATATTCGTGGCATTCGCGCAAGAAATAGTGTTGCCGCCGTCCGCCGCGTAATCCGAAGCGTCTATGGTCTGCGTGCGGTTGATGCCCACCTTCAAACCGGTCGGCGCAGTGAAGACGATATTGGAAGCAACGCCGACATCCAAAGTCAGAGTACCCGTGACAGTGCCGCCGCCCGATGAGGTATACGGAATGGAAATATCGGCGGTCTGGGGCGTCGTAGCCACAGAGGTGACCATCACGCTGCAGCCGGTCTGCGCGCCCAAGGTGATGTCGGCATCGGTCTCGGTGATAGTGCCGCAAGAAATCGTGTAGTTACCGTCAGTGGCATAAGAGCTCACATCAACAGCACGGGTGCGACTAGCCGCCACAGCAGGATTAGTGGCGGGCGCAGTGAACATGGGATCGGAATCAGGGCCGATATCCACCGTGATGGTGGGGGTTAGTCTGTGCTGGCCGTCAGACGCGATGGCGATTACGAAAGAAGTCTCACCCTGCAATGCCGGCGCGAGGCGGTCGGCGGCATTGGCCTCGTTGTGGCCTACGGGGGCAACCGTGTAGACGCAGCCGTTGCGGGTAACAGCTACCTTGTTGCTTTCCACCGTATTCATGTCGGCATTCTCGCAGGAAATCGTGTAGCCGTTGCCCGATATTTCTTCCGCATAGTCTGAAATGTCAAAGTCAAAATCGAAGTTCCGCCCGGTTGTGAAAGTGCCCGGAGCGGTGTAGGTAATCGTGGAATCGGGGCCGATATTCACGGTGAAAGTGCCTGTGGCGGTATCGCCGCCAGAGGAAGTGAACGGCACGGTGAAGGAGGTGTCGCCCTGCGAGCCGGCAGCGAGGGTGTCAATAGGATCAACGGTGAATTCGCAGCCGTTGCGGGTAACGGAAGTGAGCTTGGTGGTGTCCACGCCGGTGGCGTCTCCGCAGGTTATGGCGTAAGTGCCGTCTGCGGCATGGTCAGAGGCATTGATCTCCAAAGTCCGGTTCCGCCCGACCTTCAAGCCAGTCGGAGCGGTGAAGACGATATTGGAAGGCGGCTGGATAGTAACCGTGACGCTCCGAGCGTAAGTATGCCCGGTGCCCACCCCGAAGTTCATAACGAAGGGGGCCGAGCCTTGCGTAGCTCCGGCGGTGATGATATAGCGGCAGCCTCGTCGGGCGATAGTGATCTTGGGATCGACATTGGTTGGGTCAAAGCAGAAATATGCGGAGTCCCGGTTGGAGTGAGTCCAGATACGACCTGTGAAATCTATCGTGACGCTCCTGCCGGCAGCCACGCTGCTCTGGGTGGGGAAGTTGTTATAACGCCAGAAGAGACTGTTGGCGAGGTTGAATTCCAGCGGCACGAGAGTGGCCGTCCTAGTAGCCCCGCCAGCAGACCTGTAAGCCACCCTGATCGAGCCGCGTGAAGAACTGCCGTCGCCTCTATTCGGAGTGAAGTTGAAGAGACAGCTGCCGGGCGTGCTGTTGCTGATGACCCCAGTGCTAGACGATATGGAATCGCAGGTGATCTCGTAATCGCCGTCGGAAGCGTAACGCGAGACCTCCATCTTGATGTTAGTCCCGCCGCGTCTGAGCGGTATCGTGCCCCCAGGCACCGATACCGAGATATTAGAACTCGGCCCGATATTCACAGTGAAAGTCCCCGTAGTGGAAGACCCGCCAGAAGAAGTGAAAGCCGCGCTGAAGGTAGTCTCGCCCTGCAAGCTCGCAGCCAAGCTATCAACAGGATCCACCGTATAAACGCAGCTGTTGGCGCCCGAGCCTCGCGTCACAGCCATCCTGGCCGCATCCACCCCCGTAGCATCGGCGCAAGTAATAGTGTTCGCGCCGTCTTCCACATGGTCGGTGGCGTCAATCGTGAAGGTGCGGTTGCGGCCGATGGTAAACGCCCCAGGGTCGGTAAACAGAATGGCTACATCGCCGCCGATGTTGATGGTGAATGTGCCCGTCACGCTGCTGCCGCCCTCGGAAGTGAAGACCACCATGAAGGTGGTATTGCCCCACCTGTTGGAAGGCAAGGTGTTTAGGGGATCTACCGTGAAAGTGCAGCCGTCGCCTGAAGTGCTACGGGTTACCGACATGAAGCGCACACCCACAGTGAAAGGAATGATCTGCAAGCCGGTCGCATCCGAGCAAGACACGGCATAGGCGGTGTTCTCTCTCACATAGTCCAAAGCATTTATCGTCAAAGTCCGGTTCCGCCCCACAGCCAGAGCAGACGGCGCAGTGAAGGAGACGCTGGAAGGCGGCCCGATGCTGAGGTTGATGGTCGCGCTCAGCGTGTCGCCGCCCGAAGACTCGTATTCCACAGCCAAAGTCGCCGCGCCTTGCGTAGTGCCCGCCACCACGGTAAAGCTGCAGCCGCTCACGGCAACAGAAGTAAGCCTCGCGTGCCGCGTGCTCTGCTGGAAGCTGCACGAGACGGTGTAGTCGCCGTCTTCGGCATATGCGCCCACATCTATCGTCTTGGTGTTGCCCGCTCCGATCTTCACGGCCACAGGAGCGGTGAAGGTGAGGTCGGAAACAGGCGTTATCGCTATCGGAATCACGATGGTGCGGCTGGCTCCGCCCGAAGAAGTCACCGGCACCGTGATAGTCACACTCTCCCCCGCTGCCGTAGACACCGCTGTTACCGTAAACACGCAGCCGTTGCGCGTAACCGAACTGATCTTGGTGCTGTCTATGGCGGTGGCATCGGCGCAGGTGAAGGTGTTGGCCCCGTCTGTCACATAGCTGTCCGCCGTGATCTCTATGCTCCGCCCCGCCGCCACGGAGAGATTGGTGGGAGAAGCGAAGACGATGTTGTTCACATTCACGGTGAATGTGCCCGTGCCCGTGTCGCCGCCGCTGGAAGAATAAGGCACTGTGAAAGTGCCGTCGCCCAGCGAGGTCGTGCTGGTAACAGTGAACGAGCAGCCGTTGCCCGAAGTGCTGCGCGCCACCGAGGAGAACTTGGTGCTGTCAATGCTGGTGGCATCCCCGCAGGTGATCGCATAAGGCCCGTCCGAAGCAGAATAAATAGCGTCTATCACCGTGCTTCTGCTGACGCCCACGAACAAGCTCTGCGGAGCGGCGAAAGCAATGCTGGAAGCAGGCAGAATCCGCACCGTCACCACGCCGTTCGCGGCGGTCGCGCCCGGAGCCGCCGGCGTATAGACCACATTGAAAGTCACATCTTCAGAAGTGCGGCTGATGGGGCTAGGAGTGGCGGCAGTAACATAATACGAGCAGCCCAATCGTGTGATGGTGAGCTTGCTGTCGTCTATAGCCGGGCCAGTGGCATCGGCGCAGGTGAAAGCCAAATCAGAGCCAGAGAGATAGCCTGCCGCATTCAAATAGACGCTCTCGCCAGCCTGCAAGGGCACCACCACGGGCGGAGTGAAGAGGATGTCGGCTACGCTCTCCGAGGGCGAAAGGCCGTCTATCAGGTTCGCGCTCGCCAGGGAAAAGCGGTCGGCGTAGCCGTCGCTGTAGTAGATCAGAGTGCCTTCGGCGAGGCTGGCTTGGTTCTGAGCCCGCCTGGTGCACTCGTCGGCAGCGTTGCGCTGGGTGCAGACCAGCTCGGGCACCAGAGTCCAAAGCGAATTATCGGCGTCCCAGCGGAAGACCTGACTGTCAGAATCCAGCCCCAGCCTAGAGCGCACCAGATGCGCCTGCGCTCCGCCGCTCAGAACTTCGGCGTAGCTGATGCCGGCTATGCGCACGGGCGAGTCGGGCACTACCCCGCTCAACTGGCACACCACGCTGGCATCGGTCGCGAAATTCGCTCTCAGGAACTCGGCTTGCACGCCGAAGATGATGTTCGCGTCGGCATCCAGCAGAGCAGCGGGAATGTCGCCGGTGAAGTAGTTGAAGCAGAACCTGAAGGAACTCAAGCTCCCAGTCGTGACCTGCCCCAAGCTGCGCACGCTGGAGAGGAAGCCCAGCTGATACGGCAGCTCGCCATCCAGATAGTTGTTGGAGATGTCCAGCGTTATCAGCCCCGACAAGCTGCCTAGCTGCCAAGGCACCGAACCCCGCAAGCCCTTGTTGCCCAGATTCAGAGAAATCACCCGATTGCTGCTCAAAGTCACCCCTTCCCACAGGTTGATGAGACGGGTGCTGCCCTGCCCCCAAGTGCGCAAGAAATGATCGGCGCCTAGATTGCGGTTGTCTGCCACATCGGCCCAGTGATTCTGCACGGCAACCAAAGTCTGGCAATCGCTCACCATATCGGTGCTGGGAAGGGCAGGCAGATAGCCGCCGCCCACGCAACCGCCAGCCGACAGCTTCGGAATCACGGGATAGTCGGAAACAAGCTCTTCGGGGGCTTTCTGGCAGGCAACGGGGTTGAAGCCTTCGGAGATGGGATAGTCCCACAGCGCATAGCGGTTGCTGGTGGTCCTCTGCCGCAGGCCTGTTGGAACCGGCCCGGTGAAGTAGTTCCCGCAGATATGCACCTGCACTACCCCGGTGAAGCTAGTGCCTGCAGGATTGAGCGTCACCAGATTGCCCACAGCAGCAGGGATAGCCCCTGTGATCTGGTTGTTGCTCAAGTTCATCCTGAACAGGTTGGCGAGACTGGATACACCAGTCGGTATAGAACCCGACAGCCTGTTGCTGTTCAGATCCAAAGTTATAAGGCTGGTGAGCGAGCCTATCCCCGAAGGAATGCCCCCGGTGAGCAGGTTGTTGTTCAGCAGCAGATTCCTCAAAGCGGTGAGCGAAGTCAGCTGTGAAGGAATAGACCCCGACAGACGATTGTCGGAGAGATTAAGCTGCCTGAAGGCGGTGCTGGAAAGCGAACCCAGCTGAGAGGGGATGCTACCCGATAGCTGATTGCGGTCGAGATACAGCCTCACCAGATTGGAAAGCGATCCCAACTGGCTGGGAATGCTCCCCGAGAGTTCATTATCCGCCAGATTCAAGAACTGAAGGCTGCTGAGGTTGCCTAGCTCCGAAGGAATCGGCCCCGAGAAATTATTGCCCGAAAGATTAACATCATCCAAAGCAGACATAGACCCAAGCCACGAAGGCAAATTCCCGGACAGCTCGTGATCGTCCATGTCCAGCCTCTCCAGCGCAGTCAAATTCTGAAACTCGCTAGGCAAGGTCCCAAACACAACCCCTGCCTGGACTCCTATATTCCAATCGGTCACACGCCCGCCCGACACCGTGATACCGATCCAATTCGAAACCAGCCTGTCCGAAGCCGTGCCCGTGCCCCACTCAGTTGAAGCATCCCCCCACTCGCGAAACGCGTGAAACTCGCCCAAATCCCTATTCGCCTCAAAACCGGCGAAATGATTCTGGATAGCCACCAGAGCCATGCAATCCTCAGCCAGATCGTTGTTCGCCCCCGTCACCCTCGGATTAGTCGTGAGATTCACAAAAGTCCCGTCCGTGCAACCGGCATTGCTCAAAAGCGGCACAGCCGTGCCCGACACCGCCCTGCTCACGCTCAAAGCAACCGTGCCCGTATGAGTATCGCCCCCGCTAGACATATACCCCACCGTGAAGCTCGCCGAACCAGCCGCCATCCCGCCGGTTATCGCCACCGAGCAGCCAGAGTTCTCCACCGTGATCCCCGCATCAGCAGCCGCCGCAGCCGAGGTGCACGAAATCTCGTAATCCCCGTCCACCGCATAACCGGCAACATCCAGCACCAGCACCCGCCCCGAAAGCACCGTCAAACTAAAACGCCCAGTCGTAGGCGGAGCCGTGAAGACGATATCCGAAAGCGGACGAATGAACACAGAAATCCTGCCGTTCAGAGAACCGCCACCGCTGGAAGAATAAGGCACGGTGAAGCTAGCCGGGCCGCTCACCCCCGCCCTGGCCGTAGCAGTGAACGAACAGCCGTTCCCGCCGGAATCGCGCACCACGCTCTGCCACAGAGCCGAGTTGTTCGTGGCATCGCCGCAAGAAATCGTGTAGCTCCCATCCGAAGCGTAAGCCGAAGCGTCAATCACGATGCTCTTGGAAGCCTCCACATTCAGCCCCGTCGGGAAGCTCGCAGCAGGAGGCGCAAAAACGATGCTGGCAGCAGTGCCCACAGCCACGGGCACCACGCCGCTGATGGTGGCCCCGTTCTCGGAGATGTAGGGCACGGTGAAGCTGGCCGTGCCTTCCTCCGAGCCTGCTCTCACCCTGAACTCGCAGGTGTCGCCTATGCGCGTCACCGATGCTATCCGGCTGGTCTTGGCGGTGGAGTCGCCGCAGGTGATCTCCCAGAAGTCGCCGTCGGTGGCGTAGCTGGAGACATCGAACACCAGCGTCCCGCCTGCGCCGATTGCGAGGGCGGTCGGAGCGGTGAAGACGATGTTGCGAGCGGGGCCAACGGTAACAGGTATCACAGCCTCCAGAACATCGCCGCCGGAGGAAGTGTAGGTGGTGGTGAAGCTGGCCGCGCCCGTAGCCGTGCTGGAAGTGGTGGCGGCGGTGAAGGTGCAGGAATCCCCCGTGTGGGTAACCGTGGCGAGGTTGCCGGTGAGACTGCTGGCATCCGAGCAGGTGAAGGTGTAGTCGCCGTCGGCTGCGAATTCGCTGGCGTCTATCTCCAAGGTCTTGCTGACGGCTTCTATGCGCAGGTCGGTAGGCGCGGTGTAGGCGATCTTGGAGACTTCAAGCTGTATCTGGAAGCTCGTCAAGCCGCCGCCAGTGGAAGCGAACGGCACGGTGATCGTGGCGTCGCCTCGCGTCACGGCCGCCCTGGAAGCCCCGGCTGTGATGGCGAACGAGCAGCTGCCGGCCGTGCGGGAAACTGTGGTGATCCTGCTGTGCATCTGCGTGGCGTCGCGGCAGGTTATCGCGTAGTCGCCGTCTGTGACGAGGCTGGCCACATCTATCGTGGTGCTCACCCCTGCCCTCACCGCCAAAGCGGAAGGCTGCGAGATAGCGAGGTCGGAAGCAGGCGTTACAGTCACCGACACCACGCCGTTCTGAGCCGACCTGCCCGTAGGCGTGAAGGGAATGGTGAAGCTGGCCGCGCCCTCGTTGGCCGAGCCCGTCTTGGCTACAACCGTATAGACGCAGCCGCTGCGGGTCACAGAGTTGAGCTTCGTGCCCACGCTGGTGGCATCGGCGCAGGTGATGCCCAGCCCGGCATCGGCGATGTAGTTCCGAGCGTCTATCACCAAGGTGTTGCCGCCTTGCAGGGCGAAGGTGGCGGGCGTGCTGAAGCTCACCGACACAGCGGCCACAGGCTCGGGCGAAGCGACCCGCTCCAGCTTCAGCGGGGTCAGGGTGGCGGAATCCGCATAGCCGTCTTCATAGCGGACGACGGTGTCGGCGGCTAGGGTGGCGGGCGTCCATGCGCCGGTGCATTCGTTGGCTGCGTCGCGCTGCGAGCAGGTTATCGCCACCCAAGCCGAGGTGGTGGTGTTCCAGCGCGAGATAACGGCGTCTGGCTCCAGGCCGAGGCCGGCGTGGAGACCCTGAACCGTCGCCCCGCCTGCCAGAGCCTTGGCGTAGGTGAAGCCCAGCTGCCGTTCGGCCGCAGCGGGCACGCTGCCGGTTCGCTGGCACACCATCATCTGGTCGGCGATGAGCTGCGTTCTCACCGCTTCGGCTGCCGCTCCGAAGGTCACGCCCGAGTCTTGAGCCACCAAAGTGGCGGAAATGCTGCCCGAGAGATGGTTGGAGCAGAAGTCAAAGGAAGTGAGGCTGCCCGTGAGCAGCACATTGGCAGAAGTCAGCGATCCTGCGGCTGTGAGACGATCCAGCTCGCCCGGCAAGCTGCCGCTCAGCAGGTTGCTGGAGATGTCCAGAGAAGTCATGGCCGAGAGGTCGCCTAGCTGCGAATGCACGCTGCCTCTCAAGTTCTTGCTGGCCAGCGACAGCCCCGTGACGCGCCAATCCGAGAAGGTAACGCCTTCCCAGTTGCCGATCTCCACAGTGCTGCCCCTGCCCCAGGTGCGCAGGAAGTGATCGTCCGGCAAGTTGCGGTTGGCTGCTTCGTCGGCCCAGAGGTTCTGCGCGGTCACCAGAATTTCGCAGTCGCTCACAGCCATCGCCGGAGCATCCGCAGGCAAGAACCGCCCGCTGCAGTCTGAAGCCGCCAGCTTCGGAATCAGCGGATAAGCCGAGATAGCAGGAAGATCGGGCGTGCCAGACCTCTGGCAAGCGACCGGGTCGTAGCCTTCGGATCTGGGGTAGTTGATAAGCGAACCGCCACCGCCAAATTGCTGGCCGGCAGGAACAGCCCCTGTGAGATAGTTGCCGCAGATGGCCAACGAAACAAAGTCAAAGTTTGACGGTATTGAGCCTGTAAACTGATTGTTGGCAAGGTGTACAGTACCTAGCACACTTAGTAGCTTCAAACCAGACGGAATTGAGCCTGAAAGCAGGTTCCCATCTAGATATAACCTTCTAAGGGCTTCAAAATCCACAGAAATTGTACGCTGCGTGCCGTCGCTTCCAGTAAAAACATACGTTTGCGCCCACCAGGTTGCTGGAATTGCGCCAGTCAGTCTGTTGTTGGATAATCTCATTTCACTAAGATTTGCCATGGTTCTTAGTGCGCTAGGAATTGCTCCAGACAACTTGTTATTGCTAAGGTCAAATTCTCCTACAGTGCTCAATCGCGTAAAGGCATAAGGTATGCTGCCTGAAAGCTGGTTGTTATTGAACTCAATATCCCTCAAGCCGTCTGGGGCATCACTAGGAGTTTGGTTAAACACTGAAATCTCAGAGGGTATGCTGCCTGAAAGCTTGTTATGACCCATCTTCCACCGCTGCAGGTATCTCAAATTGGCCAACTCTGCGATAATCGGACCGCTCAGATTATTGCGAGTCAAGTCAAGCTCTACGAGCCTATTCAGATTGCCTATCTCAGCGGGGATGTTGCCGTTGATCCGGGCGAAGGCTCCTGCGCCTGCCCCATTGCCCAAATCCAGTTCTGTCACACGCCTGGGGGCAGTGGCCAGTCGCGAGCCAAAGGTGTAATCCTTATTGACCGTGATGCCCGACCAGTTTTCTACCATCTTCTGCGTGGCCGTGCCTGTGCCCCAGAGGCGCAGCTTGTGAGTTTCACCCAAGGAGTGGTTCTCCTCAATAGCCGCCCAGTGATTCTGCATCGCCACTAGAGCTTGGCAGTCTTCCACCAGGTCGTTGTTGTTGCCCGACACTCTGGGGTCGGTCGTGAGGTTCACGAAAGTGCCGTCGGTGCAGCCTGCGGCGTCCAAGGGGATTATCGCGCCTGGGTAGGTGCTGGTGACTGTTATGCTCACCACCCCGTTGTGAGTGTCGCTGCCGCTGGAGGTGTAGGGCACGGTGAATGTGGCTGCTCCTAGGGTGCCGCCGGCGGTTATGGCATACGAGCAGCCTGTGTTGCTCACGGTCAGGTTGGCATTCACCGAGGTTGCCGTGCCGCAGGTGATGCTGTAGGCGCCGTCCGAGGCGTAGCGGCCGGCGTCTATCACCAGAGTGCGCCCGGCGGGCAAGCTCAGCGTGGGGGCACGGAAGGAGATGTCCGACTTCTGCCGCACCGTGATCGGTATCACGCCTTGGATCACGCCTCCCCCGCTGGAGGTGTAGTGCACGGGGAAGCTGATAGCGCCGAGCGTGCTCTGGCCCGCAGCGGAAGTTATCGTATACGAGCAGCCCGTGCGAGAGATAGACGAGATCAGAGCCGCCGCAGAGGTGCCCAGACGATCCACCCAGACAGAGCTGCTCGCCACATCCGCGCAAGAGATGGTGTAGCTGCCGTCCGAGGCGTAAGTGGCGGCGTTCACGGTGAGCTGGCTGCTGTTGGTGTCCAGCACGAAAGTGCCCTCGGCAGGCGGGGTGAAGGTTATGGCGGAATCCGCGCCGATTTCAAATTGGTGCTGGCCGGAGGTAGCATCGCCGCCTTCGGAAGTGTAGAAGAAGTGTATGCCGGAGGTGACGCCTAATCCGCCGATAGCGGTGATCAGGTAGAGGCAGCTGCCGGCACCGCCGACACGCGTCGCCGTGAAGTTGGTGGACCAGGTGCCGGTCTGGATTCCAGAGCAAGTTATGGCGTAGTCGCCGTCGGTGGCTTGGGCGGCGGCATTGAAGAGATACGGCTTGTTCGGGGCGATGAGCTTGCCCAGCACTCTGGTGACCACGATGTTGCTGTCGGGGCCGATGTTGACGGTGAATGTACCGGTGGCGGTGTCGCCGCCTGTGGAGGTGAAGAGCACGCTGAAGGTGATGTCGCCCTGCTGGGCGGGGGTGAGGGTGTCTATCGGGTCTACGGTGAAGGTGCAGGCGCCGTCGCCTGTGGAGGATCGGGCGATGGAGGTGATCTTGGTGCTGTCTATGCCGGTGGCGTCGCCGCAGGTTACTCTGTAGGCGGAGTCTTCTGTGAAGTGGTCGGCGGCGGAGAACCTCAAGGTGCGGTTGCGGCCCACTTTCAGGTTTGTCGGGGCGGTGAAGACGATCTTGGAGGGTGCTCTCTGGCAGGCTATGGGGCTGTAGCCGTCGGCTGTGGGATAGCCCAGCAGGGATATGCCTGTTCGCAGGGCTGTGGGGAGCGCGCCGGTGAGCTCGTTGTCGCAGATGCCCAGGGCTGTGAGCTTGCCCGAACCTGCTGGCGCGGGCAGCAGGGTCGTGAGCTGCGAGGGCACGCTGCCTTGCAGGCGGTTGTCGTTGAGATACAGACCTAGGAGATTGACGAGGCTGGATAGCTGGGTGGGGATTTCGCCGGTGAAGCCGTTGCTGGAGAGATCAAGCAGCGTCAGAGCGGTGAGGCTGGATAGGCCGGTGGGGATTTCGCCGGTGAGGTCGTTGTCGCCGAGGAGCAGGCTGGTGAGGGAGGTGAGGCTGAATAGCTGCGTGGGGATTTCGCCTGTGAGGCTGTTTTCGCTCAAGTCCAGACTTGTCAGCGCGGTGAGGCTGGATAGCTGCGTGGGGATGCCGCCCGAGAGGCTGTTGCCGCTGAGATCCAGATTGGTGAGGGCTGTGAGGCTGGAAATCTGGGTGGGGATGCCGCCGGTGAAGGAGTTGTCGCCGAGGAGCAGGCTGGTGAGGGAGGTGAGAGAGCCGAGCGAGGTGGAAAGCGTGCCCGAAAGCGAGTTGTCGCCGAGGTCTAGCTCGGTCAGGGAGGTGAGCGTCCATAGCTCGCTGGGAATGCTGCCCGAGAGCTGATGGCCGGCCAGGTTCAAGCTGGTGAGGGCGCCGAGGTCGCCTATGGTGGTGTGGATGGTGCCCGAGATGCCGTCTTCTTCGCCGAGGTTCTCCAAGTCCAAGCCTGTTACTCGCCCGCCTGTGACTGTTATGCCTTCCCAGTTCTCAAACATGCGCTCAGAGGCCGTGCCTGTGCCCCAAGTGCGCAAGAAATAGCTGCTGCGCAGGTTGCTGTTGGCTGTGGTGGCGCGCCAGTTCTCGTGCATCGCCACCAGGGCTTCGCAGTCTTCCACCAGATCGTTGTCTGCGCCCGACACTCTGGGGTTGGCTGCGGTGTCTATGTAAGTGCCGTTGGAGCAATCGGTGCTGCTGAGGGCCGAGATGGCTCCCACATCCACCCGTATCAGCACCGAGCGGGTGGCCCCGCCGCTGGAGGTGTAGGGCACTTGTATGTTCACTGCCCCCGACGCGCCGCTGGCTGCCCTTACTGTGTAGTCGCATCCCGACCGGGTGATGCTGGTGATTCTGGCTTGCTCGGCGGTTTCGGGGATCGTGGCCGCGCCGCAAGTGATGGTGAAGCTGCCGTCTGAGGCGTAATCGGAGGCGTCAAACTCCAGCACTCCCTGGGCTGCCATGCTGAAGCCCGTGGGGCCGGCGTAGGCGATCTTGCTCACGGTCATGCGTATCGTGCCCGAGCGGGAGTTGCCGCCGTCTGAGGTGTAGGGCACGGTGAAGCTCACAATCCCTGAAGCCGCTGCCTGAGCGGTTACCGCGAACGAGCAGCCCGTGCGCTGCACCGAGATGGTGGCAGACACGCTGGTGGCATCGCCGCAGGAGATCGTGTAGCTGCCGTCTGTGACATAGCTGGAGGCGTCTACGGTGGTGGCCGATCCGCCAGCAGCCACCGAAAGGCTGGAGACCGACGGAGCGGTGAAGAGCAAGGCCGAGCTAGGCCCTATGTTGAGCGATACCACGCCTGTGGTCTCATCGCCGCCGGACGAGTTGTAGAGCACGCTCAGGGTGGCAGAGCCTTGCGAGGTGCCGGCCCGCACGGTGAAATTACAGCCGTCTGTGGTTACCGAGACGATACGGGTGTGGCGGCTGCTCTCGTTGAAGCGGCACTGGATGGTGTAGGTGCCGTCTGTGGCGAAGCTGCCCACATCAATGGTCTTGGAGTTGCCCGCGCCGATGTTCACGCCGCCTGCAGGGTCGGTGAAGACGATGCTGGAGGCGGCGGTGATGGCTATGGCGATGTCAACAGTGCGGCTGCCCCCGCCAGAGGAAGTTACCGGCACCGTAACCACCACATTCTCGCCCGCTGCGGAAGCGCCTGCGGTGATGGTGAAGGTGCAGCCGTTGCGCGACACCGTGATGTGTCCGTCGGTGATGTCTTGGCTGGTGGCGTCCGAGCAGGTGATGGTGTTCGCTCCGTCGCTCACATAGCCCGAAACCCCGATGGCGATGCCCCGCCCCGCTGCCACGGAAAGCCCGGTGGGTGCGTTGTAGGAGATAGTGGTGACGCTCACGGTGAACTGCCCGTTGGCAGTGCTGCCGCCGCTGGAGGTAAACGGCACGGTGAAGTTGCCGTCGCCTGTGGATGCCGTGGCGGTAACGGTGAAGGAGCAGCCGTTGCCCGCTGCGCTGCGCACTACGGAGGAGAACCTCGTGCTGGAGATGCCGGTGGCGTCGCCGCAGGTGATGGTGTAGCTGCCGTCTGCAGCGTGGGCGGCGGCGTCTATCACGAGGGTGCCGCTAGCCACCACGAACAGATTTGCGGGAGCGGTGTAGGTGATGGAGCTGTCGGGGCCGATGTTGACGGTGAAAGTGCCGGTGGCTGTGTCGCCGCCTGTGGAGGTGAAGAGCACGTTGAAGGTGGCATCGCCCTGGTTGGCGGGGGTGAGGGTGTCTACCGGGTCTACGGTGAAGGTGCAGCCGTCGCCCGTGCTGCTGCGTGTGACCGTCATCTTGGTGGCGTCCACGCCGGTGGCGTCAGCGCAAGACACCGTATAGGAAGCGTGCTCGCTCACATGCTCCGAAGCGTTGATAGCCAAGGTGAAGTTGCGCCCGATAGCCAGCCCAGTGGGAGCGGTGAAGACCACATTGGAGGGGTCTCTCTGGCAGGCTATGGGATTGAAGCCGTCGCCTACGGGATAGCCCACGAGCATCACGCCTGTTCGCAGGGCTGTTGGGAGCGCGCCTGTGAGCTCGTTGGCGCAGATTCCCAGGGCTGCGAGTTTGCCAGAGTTGGCGGTGGTTAGAGTGCCTAGCTGCGAGGGCACGCTGCCTTGCAATCGGTTGTTGTTGATATAGAGGGCTGCGAGATTGGTGAGGCTGCCTAGCTGGGTCGGGATGCTGCCGGTGAGAGAGTTGTTGTTGAGCGACAGGAATGTGAGCGAGGTGAGGCTGCCTAGTTGAGTGGGGATGCTGCCCGTGAAGCTGTTGCCGCTGAGGAGGAGGTTGGCGAGGGCGGTGAGGCTGCCTAGCTGAGTGGGGATGCTGCCTTCCAGGCTGTTGGAGCTCAGATCAAGCTGGGTGAGCGAGGTGAGGCTGCCGATGCCGGTGGGGATGCTGCCCGTGAGGCTGTTGGAGCCCAAGTCCAGAGCGGTGAGGGCGGTGAGGCTGGATATCTGCGTGGGAATGCCGCCGGAGATGCTGTTGCCTCTGAGTATCAGGTTGGTGAGGGCAGTGAGAGAGCCGAGCGAGGTGGAAAGCGTGCCCGAAAGCGAGTTCTCGCTGAGGTCTAGCTCGGTGAGGGAAGTGAGCGAATAGACCTCGCTGGGGATGCTGCCCGAGAGCTGATGGCCGGCTATGTTCAGGCTGGTGAGTGCACCGAGATCGCCTATGGTGCTGTGGATGGTGCCCGACACGCCGTCTTCTTCGCCGAAGTTCTCCAGATCCAAGCCGGTTACTCGCCCGCTGGAGACGGTTACGCCTTCCCAGTTCTCAACCAGACGCTGCGAAGCCGTGCCTGCGCCCCAAGTCCGCACGAAATAGCTGCTGCGCAGGTTGCTGTTGGCTGCCGTGCTGCGCCAGTTCTGATACATGGCCACCAGTGCTTCGCAGTCTTCCACCAGATCGTTGTCTGCGCCCGACACTCTGGGGTTGTCGGTGGTGTTCACGAAAGTGCCGTTGGAGCAGTCGGTGCTGCTGAGGGCCAAGATGTCGCCCACGCTCACCCGCACGGTCCCCGAGTTGGTGGCTCCGCCGGTTGAGGTGTAGGGCACTCGTATGTCCACACTGCCAGTGGCGTTGGCGGCTCTTATCTCATAGGAGCAGCCCGTTCTGTTGATGCTGGTGATCCTCGCCCGCTCGGTAAAGGAAGGAATCGTGGCCGTGCCGCAAGAAATCGTGAAGCTGCCGTCTGAAGCGTAATCGGAGGCGTCAAGCACAAAGATTCCCTGGCTGGCCACGCTCAAGCCCACAGGAGCTGTGTAGGAAATCTTGCTCACAGCCATGCGTATCGTGCCGGAACGGGCATTGCCGCCGTCTGAGGTGTACGGCACGGCGAAGCTGACTGTGCCAGAAGCAGAAGCCTGAGCGGTTACCGCGAACGAACAGCCCGTGCGCTGCACCGAGATGGTCGCCGACACAGCAGTGGCATCCCCGCAGGAAATCGTGTAGCTGCCGTCAGAGACATAGCTGCCGGCATTCACCATGGCAGCAGCCCCGCCAGCCACCACAGGCAAGCTGGAAGCAGCGGGAACATTGAACAAGATGACCGAGGAAGGCCCGATATTCAGCGTGATAACGCCAGTGGTCTCATCGCCGCCAGAGGAGTTGTAGAGCACGCTCAGCGTGGCAGAACCCTGCGTGTTGCCGGCCCGCACGGTGAAATTGCAGCCGTCTGTGGTAACCGAAGTGATGCGAGCGTGGCGGCCGCTCTCTTCAAAGCGGCACTGGATAGTGTAAGTGCCGTCAGTGGCATAGCTGCTCACATCAATGGTCTTGGAGTTGCCTGCGCCGATATTGACGCCGCCGACTGGGGCCGTGAAGGTGATGTCGGAAACGGCAGTGACGGCCAAGGGAATCTCAATCGGGCGGCTGCCTCCGCCGGAAGAAGTCACCACCGTCGTGAAGGCGACATTGCGGCCCGCAGCAGAAGTGGCAGCCGTTACGGTGAAGAAGCAGTTGTTGCGCGACACCGAGATGTGCCCGTCGGTGATGCTCTGCCCGGTGGCATCGGCGCAGGTGAATGTGTTGGAGCCGTCGGTCACATACCCCGAAGCCGCAATGATGGTGTTGCGCCCCGCGACCACAGAAAGATTAGCAGGAGCGGTGTAGGAGATGGTAGTAACGCTCACCGTGAACTGCCCGCTGACGGTGCTGCCCCCGCTGGAAGTATAGGGCACAGTGAAGTTCCCGTCGCCAGTGGAAGAAGTGGCGGTAACAGTGAACGAGCAGCCGTCCCCGCTGGTGCTGCGCGCCACAGAAGAGAACCTCGCGCTAGTGATGCTAGTGGCATCGCCGCAGGAAATCGTATAGGCGGCGGGGCTGACTTCGGTCACATAATCCGAAGCGTCTATCACCAAGTTGCCGCTGGCGGCCATATACAGATTTGTCGGAGCGGTGAAGGTGATGGTGCTGTCGGGGCCTATGTTTACCGTGAATGTGCCTGTGGTGCTGCTGCCGCCTGCTGAGGTGATGACCACGCTGAAGGTGGTGTCGCCCTGGTTGGCGGGGGCGAGGCTGTCTACCGGGTCTACGGTGAAGGCGCAGCTGCTGCCTGTGTGGGTTACCGTCATCTTGCTGGCATCCACGCCGGTGGCGTCAGCGCAGGTGAAGGTGTAGCTGCCGTCGGCCACATGGTCTGAAGCGTCTATGGCGAGAGTGCGGTTGCGGCCGACTGTCAAACCTGTGGGGGCTGTGAAGGCGATGTTGGAGACCGGGCCGATGTTGATGCTGAAGGCGGCGTTGAGGGTGCTGCCGCCAGAGGACGAATACGGAATAGTGAAGGCAGCTGCGCCCTGCGTGGCGGTGGGGTTGATGGTGAAGGTGCAGCCGTCGCCGGAAGCGTCGCGGACGATAGAGCTGATCTTGGAATCTATGCCGGTGGCGTCGCCGCAGGTGATGGTGTATGTGCCGTCTGTGGCGTAGTCCAAGGCGTTTATGGTGCGGGTGCGGTAGATGCCTATTTGCAGGTTGGCGGGGGCCGTGAAGCTGATGCTGGAAGCAGCCGTGATAGTGACGCTGATAGTGCCGGATTGAGTGCTGCCGCCGGAGGAGGTGTAGGGCACGGTGAAGCTGGCCGCGCCCGTGGTTGCGCCTGCGGTGAGGGTGTAGAGGCAGCCCGACTGGGCCAGGGTGATCTTGGCGTCTACTGCTGTGGCTGTGCCGCAGGTGATGGTAAAGCTGCCGTCCGAGGCGTAGCTGGCCGCGTTGACAACCAGGCTGGTGCTGGCGGGCATCGTCAAGCCTGTTGGGGCGGTGAAGCTGATGCTGGAAGCGCCGGCAGCGGCGGCGGCAGAGACCGTCAAAGAAATGATGCCTCGCCTGGTCGCACCCGAGCCGGAGGAGTAGCTGACTGTTATAGTGGCGGTGCCCGTGCTGGAGCCGGCAGACACTTGGAGGCGGCAGCCGTTGCGCGAGGCGATGCTGATGAGAGCCGATGCTTCAGAGGCGGCGGTGCAGGTGATAGCGAAGCCTTCCTCTGCGGCGTAGCCGGCAGCGTTGATGGCGACACTCTTGCCGGCTGCCACTGTAAGCCGACCGGAGCGGTGAAGCTGATGCTCGGAGTCCTCTGGCAGGCCACAGGATTGTATACATTGCCGGGATACAGCGACAGCAAGCCCTGCAAGTCGGAGGGGACGCCCCCTGTGAGATAGTTCCCGCAGATGCCGAGGGAGTAGAGATAGCCGAAGACCTCTTCGGAGAGATCGTTCAGCGATGCGGGGATAGACCCTGTGAGACGGTTATTGGACAGATCCAGCTCGTTCAGCTCGCTGAGATCGCCCAGAGCCGACGGGATGGCCCCTGAGAGACGGTTGTCGGAAAGATACAAGACTTCCAGGCCCGCCATATTGCCCAGCTCGGTGGGAATGGAACCTGTGAGACGGTTGGCGGCTAAATCCACCTCTATGACGCTGCTGAGATCGCCTAGTTCGGCGGGGATGGAACCGGAGAGGCGGTTGTCGTTCAGCAGCACCTCTTCCAGAGCCGTCATGCTGCCGAGCCCTGCGGGGATAGAGCCTGAGAGACGGTTATAGGAGAGATCCAGCACCGCCACGCTCGTCAAGCCTGAGAACTCAGACGGAATAGAACCGGTGAGGTCGTTCGCGCCGAGATTCAACTCGGTGAGGCTGGCAAGGCTGCCTAGCCGGGCGGGGATGGAGCCTGTGAGGCGATTGTCTTGAATATCCAGAACCGTCAAGCTGGCGAGGCTGCCTAGCTCAGAGGGAATGCCGACCGTGAAACGATTGGAAGAAAGATCCAGTTCCGTGAGACCGCTGAGGCTGCCTAGCTGAGAGGGAATAGAACCCGAAATGCCGTAGCCTGTCAGCCCCGACAGGTTCAAAGCGGTAACCCGTCCGCTGCTGACGGTGACGCCCGCCCAGGTGTTCGTTCTGCTCTGCCCTGTGCCTGTGGTGGAGATTTGCTTGGCGGCCGCGCTCGCGCCCGTGCCCCAGGTGCGCAAGGGGTTATCGGCTTCCAGGAACTCGTTGGCGGATACTGCGGCCCAGTGGTTCTGAATAGCCACTAGAGCGAGGCAGTCTTCCACGAGATCGTTGTTGACGCCGGTCACGCGGGGATTGTCTGTGGTGTTAACGAAAGTGCCGTCGGTGCAGCCTGCGGGCGAAAGCGGCGCGATTGCAGCGGCGGCAGCCGAACCTGTGATCTGGCAGCCAATCGGCTCGTAGTTGCCTTGGACATCAATGATGTATCTCGCGGGCTGCTGCGAATCGGAGCGCAGAGCGGCAGGCACATTGCCGGAGAGACGGTTGCCGCAGACGCTGAATGCCGCGAGGCTTCCGGGCGGAGACGCGCTGGCCGGCAAAGCCCCTAGCTGAGAGGGGATGGCCCCGCTGAGCCGGTTGTTGCTGAGGTCTAAAGTAACGAGGGCTGCGAGCGAAGACAGCGACTGCGGGATTGCGCCGGAAAGCTGGTTGAAGTTGAGGCGCAGAGTGGTGAGGCTGGCGAGGCTGCCGAGGTTGGGGATTCCGCCTGAGAGGTTGTTCTGAGACAGATCCAGAGAGGCGAGCGAAGCGGCTTGGCCCAGAGACGCGGGGATTAAACCTATAAGGCGGTTGGCCGAGAGGTCTAGCGAAGCAAGGGCTGAGGAGCTGCCGCCGATAGACGCGGGGATAGAGCCGGTGAGGAGGTTGTCGGAGAGGTCTAAGGTGGCGAGGCTGTTGATGCCGGCAATCTGGGAGGGGATGCCGCCTGAGAGACTGTTGCCAGAGAGATCCAAAGAAGCCAAGGATGCGAGGCTGCCCAGAGAAGCGGGGATGCCGCCGGAGAAGCGATGGCCCGAGAGGTCAAGGCTGGTGAGCGCGGTGAGCGAACCTAGGGCGGACGGCAAGCTCCCCGCTAGCTTCGTCGCAAGGCTGCCCGCTTCGGAATAGCCGAGATCCAAGCCGGTTACTCGCCCGCCCGAGACCGTCACGCCGGGCCAAGAGGTGATCTTGTGAGCGGTAGTGCCCCAAGAGCGCAGCGGATGGTCGGCGGGCAGGGCCGCGTTGGAGGCTTGGGATGTCCAGGCGTTGCGGATGGCGACCAGGGCCAGGCAGTCTTCAGCGAGGTCGTTGTTGAGGCCGCTGGCTCTCGGATTGGCGGAAAGGTCAACGAAGTTGCCGTCGGTGCAGCCTGAAGACCCCAAGGCGGGAGGCGCGCCGACCGTGATCCTTATCACGCCGCTGTGGGTGTCGCGGCCCGAAGAGGTGTAGAGCACGGTGAAGCTGGCCGCGCCCGTGAGGGCAGTGGCGGTGACGGTGAACAGGCAAGTGCCAGTAGTGCGGGCCACGCTGAGCCTGGTGGCGTCTATCCCTGTGGCGTCGCCACAGGAAATCGTGTAGCTGCCGTCTGTGGCGAAAACCGAAGCGTCAATCACGATGCTGGTGCCAGGCAGCAGCGAAATGGCTGCCGGGTTGGAGAATGTTATGTCGGAAGGCTCTCTCTGGCAGGCGATGGGGTCGTAGCCGCTGGCTGTGGGATAGTCGGTGAGGGTCACGCCTGTGCGCAGGGCGGTGGGGAGCGCGCCGGTGAGCTCGTTGGCGCAGATGGCGAGCGTGGCGAGGCTGCCCGAGTCGGAGGGAACCAGAGTCGCCAGCTGGGTCGGCACGCTGCCTTGCAAGCGGTTGGCGCTGAGATAGAGGCTGACGAGCGAAGTGAGGCTGGAGATGCCGGTGGGGATGCTGCCGGTGAGAGCGTTGCCGGAGAGGTCAAGGCTGGTGAGCGAGGTGAGGCTGGAGATGCCAGAGGGGATGCTGCCAGAGAGCGCGTTGCCGCCCAAATCCAGATTGGTGAGAGCAGTCAGGCTGGAGATGCCAGAGGGGATGGTGCTGGAGAGGGAGTTGCCGCCCAAATCCAGATTGGTCAGAGCAGTCAGGCTGCCGATGCCGGTGGGGATGCTGCCGGTGAGGGCATTGTCGGAGAGATCCAGGCTGGTTAGGGCAGTCAGGCTGGTTAGCTGAGACGGGATGGCGTTGGCGAGGGAGTTGCCTGAGAGATCCAGGCTGGTTAGCGCAGTCAAGCTGCCTAGCTGGGTGGGGATGCTGCCTGAGAAGCGGTTGCCGGAGAGGTCAAGGCTGGTTAGGGCAGTGAGGCTGCCTAGCTGGGTGGGGATGCTGCCGGTGAAGCGGTTGGACTGGGCGGTCAGCGATGTGAGCGCAGTGAGATTGCCTAGCTCAGTGGGGAAAGTGCCGGTTATGCCCTGGCCGGTGGTGTTGGCGAGATTGAGGGTGGTGACTCGCCCGCTGCTCACGGTTACTCCCGGCCAAGTGCTGATGTGCTGGGTAGTGGCCGCGCCCCAGGATCGCAAGGAGTGGCCTGAGGGGAGGCGATTGTTGGCCGACATCTGCGCCCAGCTGTTCTGCGCTGCCACCAGAGCTTGGCAGTCTTCGGCCAGGTCGTTGTTGTTCCCCGAAACTCTGGGATGGACGGAGATGTCTACGAAAGTGCCGTCGGTGCAGCCCGCAGCGTCCAGGGAAGCTATGGCCTGGTTGCCGGCCGTGCCTGAATACTGGCAGCCCACAGGGTCATAGACGGGCGAGCCGGTCACGGCGGCGGCGTACATAGTGCGCAGAGCAGTCGGCACGGCCCCGGTGAGATAGTTGTTGCAGACGCCCAGATAGGTCAAGCTGCCGGTTGCGGGAGCCAAGCTGGTGAGCCCCGAAGGAATGGCACCGGAGAGCACATTGTCGGCGAGGTCTAGCCTCGTGAGGCTGGCGAGCCTGCCAAGCTGGGCGGGGATGGCGCCGGAGAACAGATTGCCTGAGAGGTCAAGGCTAGTGAGAGCCAAGAGGTTGCCGAGTTCAGTCGGCAGAGTGCCTGGGATGCCTTGGCCCGAAGAGGTGGAGAGGTCTAGGCCGGTAACTCGCCTGCCCGAGACGGTCACTCCGCTCCAGTCGCCGATCTTGGCGTTGACTCCTATTCCCCAAGTCTTGAGCGGATGGGTGGCGGGAAGCTGCTGATAGCCGTCGCTGCCGGCCCAGTGTCTTTGCGCGGCAACTAAGGTCTGGCAGTCGTCTATGAGGTCGTTGTAGTTGGCTGGCACGGCGGGGTTGGCTGTGGTGTCTACATAGGTGCCGTCCGAACATCTGCTGGCCAGCAGGCCTTGGGCGACCGTGAAGCTGAAGACTCCCGTCACAGAGCTGCCGCCGGAGGAGGTGAAGACCACGCTGAAAGAGGCTGCGCCTGACACATCGTTCTTGACTTCAAAGGTGAAGTGGCATGCATCTATCGCCCTTCCGACGGTTTTTATTACTCTGTCGAAATTGCCAGACGAGTCAAAGGTGGGGTTGCCGCATGTGATGGTGAAGCCCGGGTCGGAGGCTAATGCGTCTACTGTGCCTTGCTGGCCTGAGACGATCAGTCGGACGGGCGGAGCGGTGAACGATGCATTGGAGATCTTGAACGGGATGGTGCCGGTGATGCTGTCGCCGCTGGAGGAGGTGAACACCACATCAAAGCTGGCGTCGCCCTGAGCCGTGGCTTTGGCCATAACGGCATAAGAGCAGGTGTTGGCGGTGCGGAGGACGGACAAAATCTTGGTGGAGACGCTCGCATTGACAGGATCGCCGCAAGTGACGGTGAAGCCCGTGTCTACGGCGTAGCTGGAAGCGTCTATGGTGAAGGTCTGCCCTTCAATCATGACGAGGCCGGTGGGGGCCGTGAAGGCGAGGTTGGTGATGGCGACGGTGATGACGGCAGTGTGGGTGTCGCCGCCCGCAGAGGTGAAGGTGATCGAGAAAGTGGCCGAGCCGGTGGAAGCGGCTCTGGCTGTGATCTCATAGGAGCAGCCCGTGCGGTTGACGGAGCTGAGCTTGGTGTGGATGTTGCCGGCGTTGCCGCAGGTGATCGCGTAGTTGCCGTCGGTTGCCCAAGCCGAAGCGTCTACGGTGGTGGAGCTTCCTGCTGTGACTTGCAGGCCGGTGGGCGCCGTGTATTGGATGTCGGAGGCTCTCTGGCAGGCCACAGAGTCGTAGCCGTCGGCTATGGGATAGCCGGTGAGGGTCACGCCTGAGCGCAGGGCTGTGGGCACTGCTCCGGTGAGGTAGTTGGTGCAGATGCCGAGGGTGGCGAGCGTGGTGATGGTGCCTAGCTGCGTGGGGATGGAACCGGAGAGGCGGTTGCTGGCGAGATTCAGGCTGGTGAGAGCGGCGAGGCTGCCTAGCTGCGTGGGGATTGCGCCTGAGAAGCTGTTGCCGGAGAGATCAAGGCTGGTGAGGGAGGTGAGCGAGCCGACCTGCGTGGGGATAGACCCTGTGAAGCTGTTGCTGGAGAGATCCAGGCTGGTGAGAGCGGTGAGCAGACCGATCTGCGTGGGCAGAGCGTTCCGCAGAGAGTTGCTGGAGAGGTCAAGGCTGGTGAGGGCGGTGAGGCTGCCCATCTCTGTGGGGAAGCTGCCGGAGAGAGCGTTGTTGTTGAGGTCTAGCGAGGTGAGGGCTCGCAGCAGGCCGATTTGCACGGGGATGGAGCCAGAGACGCGAGTGGAGGTTAAGGGGCTGGGGAGACTGAGACCGGTGACTCGGGTCGGGCCAGGTCGCGAAGTGGGTGTCTCCGTGCAGATAGTTCTGCCGCTGACTACGATGCAGTTTCGCCGGACAACTCTGATTGTGGTCCCTTCTAGAGTGACGCCCGCCCAGTTCTGTATCATCTGCTGCGAGGGGGTGCCCGTGCCCCAGGAGCGCAGGAAGTTGCCGGGCAGGTTGCTGTTGACCGACACGGCTGCCCAGTGGTTCTGCATTCCCACCAGGGCTTGGCAGTCTTCCACCAGATCGTTGGTCGCTCCTGTAACTCTGGGGTGGTCGGCGGTGTCTACGAAAGTGCCGTCGGTGCAGCCGGAGGCGGCGAGACTCACGATGTCGCCTACGACCAGGGAGATCAGAGCATCGTGCGTGTCGCCGCCGGAGGAAGTAAGCGTGGTCCTGAAAGAGCCTGAGCCTGGGATGGCCGAGCCGGTGACGGTGAAGACGCAGCCGTTGCGGGTCACGGAGGTGAGTGCCACAGAAATGCTGGCGGGAGGGGGATCGCCGCAGGTGATGGTGAAGTCGCCGTCCGAGCCGTAGCCGCTGAGGTCAAAGTCAATGGCTTTGCCGGCGGGAACCGTGAGACCTGTGAGCGTGGTGACGGTTATGTTGGAGATGGCCACAGTCACGACGCCGTTGAGAGTGTGCCCGCCCGAGGAGGTGTAGGGCACGGTGAAAGTAGCGTCTCCGGCTGCGGCGGAAGACGAGGCATTCACCTGATAGCTGCAGCCTGTGCGACTGATGGAGGTGATCTTGGAATCAATGCTCGTGGCGTCGCCGCAGGAGATCGTGTAGCTGCCGTCCGAAGCGTAGCTGCCGACATTCAAAGTGGCGGAGCCGCCTGCTGCGACCGACGGCTTGGGGCTGGGAGCGGTGAAGGTGATTTCGGAGTCGGGGCCGATGTTGACGGTGAAGATGCCCGTTTCGGTGTCGCCCCCAGAGGAGGTGAATGCCACAGAGAAGGTGGTGCTGCCCTGCTGGGCGGGGGTGAGGGTGTCTACCGGGTCTACGGTGAAAGTGCAGCTGTCGCCGGTGTGCGAGACAGAGGTGAGCTTGCTGTTGTCCACGCCGGTGGCGTCGGCGCAGGTGACTGTGAAGCCGGTGCCTTCCGTCAAGTGGTCTAACGCGTTTATCTCCACAGTGCGGTTTCTGCCTACTGGTATGGTCGGCGCGGTGAAGGTGATGTCGGAGTCGGGGCCTAGATAGACGGTCACCACGCCGTTGTGGGTGTCGCCGCCTGTGGAGGTGTAGGGAATGGTGAAGGTGGTGTCGCCTTGCTGGGCGGGGGTGAGGGTGTTCACCGGGTCTATGGTGTAGGAGCAGCCGTCGCCGGAGGTGGAGCGCGTAACGGTGAGCTTGGCGGAAGCTACGCCGGTGGCGTCGGCGCAGGAGACCGTCCATTCGGAGTTCTCTGTCACATAGTCCAGAGCGTCTATGGTGCGGGTGAGGTTTCTGCCTACGGCCAGGCCTGTGGGGGCGGTGTAGGAGATGTCGGAATTCTGGGCGAAGACCAGGACGATCTGAACGCCGCGTCTGTAGCCGCCGGAGGATCTGAACGACAGGTGAATGGTGCCGGTGGCGGGGCCGGATGCCAGATACGAGAGAGTGGTGATGGTGACAGTGCAGCCGTTCTGGGAGGTGATGGACATGCGGGGCGAAGTGGTGGTGACGGTGCTGCAGGTGAGGGTGTAAGGGCCGTCCGAGGCGTAGGTGAGGAGGTCTATCGTGGTCGCTATGCCGCCGGCGATCTTGTCTTGCCTTCTGTCAAATGTGATGAACGACCTAGGGCCGACGGTCAAGGAGACTACGCCGTCTAGGGTGTGGCCGCCTTCTGAGATGTAGGGCACGGTGAATGTGGCCGTGCCTTCGGTCGAGCCGAGCACGACGCTGAACGAGCAGCTGCTGCCCGTGTGGGTAACGGATGTGAGCAGGCTGGAGACATCCTTGGCGTCGCCGCAGCTTATGGCATAGCCGCTGTGGGATTCGGTGGCATAGCCGCCGGCGTTTATCGTGTGAGTGGTACCTCTCACGAAAGCCAAGCCGGTGGGGGCGGTGTAGGTGATGGTGGAAGCCGGGCCGACTTCAACGGTGATGACGCCGTCGGTGCTCGTGCCGCCAGCGGACATGTAGGGCACGGTGAAGGTGGCTGTGCCTTGCACATTCTTGGGCGTGACCGTGAAGACGCAGGAGTTGCCCGTGTGGGTGACCGACATCAGCTCGGTGGTGTCTATGCTCGTGGCATCGCCGCAGCTGATGGCATAGCTGCCGTCGGCGGCATAGCTGGAGACATCTATGTCGCGGGTGCGGTTGGTGCCGACCTTGAAGGCGGCGGCAGGAGCGGTGAAGGCGATGCTGGACGACGGGCCGATGTTGAAGGTGACATTGTGGGCGGCTGCTATCTGGGAATTGCTGGCGATGACGGCTCGGAATGTGGCCGAGCCCTGCGTGGTGCCCGCTGTGACGGTGTAGAGGCAGCCCGAGCGGGTAATGGACGCGAACAGAGACGAGATGTGCGCAGCGTCTCGGCAGACGATGGACAGGCCCCCGCCGATGCTGGCGTAAGCGGAAGCGTCAAAGACTTTGGTGTTCCCCGCGCCTATCGTCTGGGTGGGGATGTGGCGCACCGAGGGGGTGTTGTGCGCAGATGTGGGGCTGAAGGTGATAGTGCCTGTGTGGGTGTCGCCGCCTGAGGAGCTGTAGGCCATATTGAAGTTGAAATTGCCGCTGGTCGACTGGGTTCGGATTAAGATGATGCAGTTCCCGATGTGCTCTATATTCGGGATAGAAAAAGAGAGCAGAGAGTGAGATATGTTCCCGCAGGAGATGTCGTAAGGGCCGTCTGTGGCGTAGCTGGAAACATCGAAATGCACAAAATTTTGCGCGACCACTCTCAAGCCAGTGGGCGCGGTGAAGGTGATGTCCGAGGTCGGCCCTATCGTGATAGGCACTACGCCGTTGGCGGTGTTGGCGCTGCCGGCAGAAGAAGTGTATGGCACGGTGAAGGTGGCTGAGCCTTCTGTCGCGCCAGCGGTGATGGTGAAGCTGCAGGTGCCAGATGCGCGGGTTACCGATGTGAGCGAAGACGAGATGCTGGTGGCGTTGCCGCAGGTGATGTCGTAGCTGCCGTCTTGCGCCCACTCTGACGCGTCCAGTGTGATGCTTGTGCTCTTGGGCACCACCAAGCCTGTCGGGGCGGTGAAGACCAGATTGGAACCGGTATTGATGTCAACAGTCACCGCTGCGTTGCGGGTGGACAGGGCAGAAGAGGAATAATACGGCACAGTGAACGAAGAAGTGCCCGTAGCGTCGGACTCGGCTGTTATCGTGTAGAGGCAGCCGAAGCGAGACACAGACAGCTTGTCGGCATCCACGCCGGTGGCGTCATCGCAGAAGAGGCTGAACAAGCCACCCAGTCCGTCTTCCTTCGCCCACTCCGAGGCATCCACCACCACGCTCTGGCCGGCAGTCACGGAAGGATTCGGGCTGGGAGGAGTATAGGTGATGCCCGAATACCCGTCTATAGTCCTCATGCGCAGCGTGGCAGAATGAGTGTCTCCGCCAGAAGATCTGAAGCTGACGCTCATGTTGCGCACACGGGTCCAAGTCCTGAGTGTCGGCCTGAAAGAAACCTCGCAGCCGTCGCGCGACACATTGCTGATGTAAGTGGGAAAATACTGAGAAGCAGAAGCGCCAGTGCAAGTAACCGCGTAATCTCCGTCAGACACCCACTTGGCCAGGTCTATCTTGATATCCATCAAAGGCTCCACCCACAGCAGGCCGGGCGGCGAAAACACGATATCGGAGTCGGCGATGATAGTCACGGATATCTGGCCGCTGTGGGTGTCGCCGCCGGAGGAGGTGTAGGGCACGGTGAAGGTGCCTGTGCCTGTGGTGCCTGCCGGGGTGACGGTGAAGTCGCAAGTGCCGGTGGCGCGGGCTACCGATGTGAGCGATGTGGATAGCCCGGTGGCGTCGCCGCAGGTGATCGTGTAGGGGCCGTCTGCGGCATAGTCGGAGGCGTCTACTTCAAGCGTGAGGTTGGCAGCCACTCTCAGATTGGTCGGAGCGGTGAAGACGATGTCGGAGGTGGCGATGCTCACCGGGATGATGCTGCTGAGGGTGTCGCCGCTGGAGGAGGTGTAGAGCACGGTGAAGGAAGCTGGGCCAGATGTGGCGCCGGCGGTGACTGTGAAGGTGCAGCTGCTGCCGGTGTGGGTTACCGAGGAGAGCTTGGCGTCTATTCTCGTGGCATCGCCGCAGGTGATGCTGTAAGTGCCGTCTGCGGCATAAGAGCCTGCGGTGATGTCAATAGAGAGCGACTTGCCTACCACAGGGGCGGGGCTGGGGCTGGTGAAGACGATGTCTGAAGCCGGGCCGACTTCTATGGAGAACACGGCGTTGGTGGTGACCAGGTTCGCGGTGCCCGAAGAGGTGAGCGGCACGGTGAAGCTGGCCGTGCCTTGGACGGCCTTGGGCGTGATGGTGAAGGTGCAGCCGTCGCCGGAGGTGTCGCGGACGACGGTGGAGAGCTCGGTGGTGTCTATCGCGGTGGCTGCGCCGCAGGTGATGGTGTAGTCGCCGTCTGAGGCGTGGTCTAGGACATTGACGGTCTGCGTCTGGTTGGTGGCGACTTTGAGACCTGTGGGCGCGGTGAAGACGAGGTTGGATGCGGGGTTGTTCTGAACGGGGATATTGCCGGTGTGGGTGTCGCCGCCGCTGGAGGAATAGGCGACCGCAACAGTGCCCGCGCCTGTGGTGCTGGTGCCGCTGACGCGGAAGCTGCAGCCGCTGATGTTGCTGAGCGAGATGGTGGTGGACGATGTGGTGATGCCGGTGCAGCTGATCGTGTAGCTGCCGTCTGTGGCGTAGCTGGCGGCGTTGATGTTCAAGCCTCGGCTGGGCTGCACCTGCAAGGTCGCAGGGGCGGTGAAGACGATTTCGGATGCGGTGGTGGCTGCTGCCACGGCCACGGAGATCTGGCCGCTGTGGGTGTCGCCGCCGGAGGAGGTGTAGAGCACGGTGAAGCTGGCTGTGCCTGTGGTGGAGCCTGCGGTGACTGTGAAGTCGCAGCCGCTGCGGGCAACGGAGATGAGGCTGGAGACGCTGGTGGCATCAGCGCAGGTGATGCTATAGGAGCCGTCGGCGGCGTAGCTGTCGGCGTCTACCACGATGCGGCGATTTACCTCCACAGACAGAGCGTTGGCGCCGGCGGGAGCGGTGAAGACGATGTTGGAGGCTGCGCCGATGGTGACCGTTATCGTGCCCGAGCGGCTGCCTCCGCCTGCCGAGGTGTAGGCGACGGTGAAGGTGGCGGTGCCGGGGGCGGAAGGCGTGGTGCGGATGATGTCGCCGAAGAAGTTCCTCACGGGCGAGCCGGCCACCACCGAGAAAGAGCAGCCGGAGGTGTCGCCGGCGATGCGCCGCTTGGTGACGGTCAGCGTGCTGCTGATGCTGCTGGCCTGGCCGCAGCTTATGGCGTGGCTGCCGTGCGAGGCGTAGTCGGCGGCGTTGATTATCGTGCTGGCGCCGGATGCGAGCGTGAGGTTCGGGTCGGTGAAGTTGAAGACCAGCGAGGTGGAGGCGATGACGCGAACCGAGAAGATGCCTGTCTCCGTGTCGCCGCCGGAGGAGGTGTAGGTCATGCTGAAGGAGAAGCTGCCGACCGTGCCGCTCGGAGCTACCCTGTAGTTGCAGCCGCTGCGCGAGACTGTGGCGAGGGTGCTGCCGTCCGAGGAGGCGCGCACTGAGGCGTCGCTGCAGGTGAAGGTGTAGCTGCCGTCTGCGGCGTAGCTGGTGGCGTCTATGGTGAGAGAGCCGTCCAGCGGCACGCTCAGGTTCGTGGGGGCTGTGAAGGTGATGCTGGAGGCTGCGCCGATGGTGACGGTGATCGTGCCTGATTCGGTGTCGCCGCCGGCCGAGGTGTAGGGCACGGTGAATGAGGCGTTGCCGGCTGTGTTGCCGGCTGTGACTGTATAGGTGCAGCCGACGCGGGCGATGCTGGAGATCAAGGCAGACACGCTCGTGGCTGTGCCGCAGGAGATGGTGTAGTCGCCGTCTGAGGCGTAGGAGGCTGCGTTGATCTTGACCGAGCCGCCGGCTGCCGCTGCGGGATTGACGGCGGGGGCGGTGAAGGTGATGGAGGATGCGCCGGTGGCTGCGGTGATGGTTAGCGAGATCGCGCCGGTGTGGGTGTCGCCGCCAGAGGAGGTGAAGGCGATGTTGAAACTGCCCGTGCCGGCTGCTGCGCCTGCGGTGATGTTGTAGGTGCAGGTGTTGGCTGTGCGGGTGACGGAGGCGAGGGTTGCTGAACGACCGGTGGCATCCGCGCAGGTGATGGCGTAGCGGCCGTCGGTTGCGTAGCTGCTGGCGTCTATCTCAAGGGATGCGCCGGTGTTGACCGTGAGGCCGGTGGGGGCGGTGAAGGAGATGTCGGAAGTTCGCTGGCAGCCGATCCGAGGGGTGTGCTGGGTGGTGTCTCGCACGCGGCTGCGCAGGGACGAGGGGACGGTGCCGGTGAGATAGTTGTTGCAGAGATATATGGATGTGACGGCGGTGAGGGCGGTTAGCTGCGAGGGGAACGAGCCTTCCAGCCAGTTGTTGTTGATGCGAAGCTCGGTGAGGGCGGTGAGGGAAGACAGAGCGGAGGGGATGGAGCCGGTGAGGTAGTTGCCTTGGAGCTTGAGCTTCTTGAGGGCGGTGAGCGCGCTCAGCTGGGTGGGGATGGGGCCGGTGAGCTGGTTGTTGGAGAGGTCTAGGCCGGGGCTGAAGGAGAACTGGCCGGCGAGGGCGGTGAGGCTGCCTAGCTGAGTGGGGATTGCGCCCGATAGCTGGTTGTTGGAGAGGTTGAGGTCGGCGAGGCTGGTGAGGCTGCCTAGCTGAGTGGGGATGGAGCCTGAGAACTTGTTGTTGGAGAGGTCTAGGTAGGTGAGGCTCGTGAGGCTGCCGATGGCGGTGGGGATGGAGCCTGAGAAATCGTTGGCGTTCAGATACAGGGCGGTGAGGGCGGTGAGGTTGCCGATGGCGGCGGGGATGGTGCCTGCGGCTTTGGCGCCTTGGGTGAAGCCTGAGAGATCAAGGGAAGTCACTCGCCCGCCGCTCACGGTGACGCCCTTCCAAGTGTTGGTGGCTCTGAAGCCCGTGCCTGTGGTGGCGATGCGCTTGGCTGTGGCTGTGGCTCCTGTGCCCCACTGGCGCAGGCCGTGCGTGGAGAGGAGGCTGCTGTTGGCGGAGTTGGCCGAGAGGTGGGTTTGCAGGGCGACGAGGGCCTGGCAGTCGTCTACCAAGTCGTTATTGGCGCCGACGAGGCGGGGGTTGGCGGTTGTGTCTACGAAGGTGCCGTCGGTGCAGCCCGAGGCGGTGAGGGCTGTGAAGGCTGTGCTGGCGGCGGGGCCGATCCGGACGGAAATCGTGGCATCGTGGGTGTCGCCGCCGGAGGAGGTGTAGCGGATGGAGAAGCTGCCCATGCCTTGCGAGGAGCCGCCGGTGATGGTGTAGCTGCAGGTGTTGGCGGTGCGGGCGACCGAGGCGAGGCTGGCCGAGATGCTGGTGGCATCGGCGCAGGTGATCGTGTTGGAGCCGTCCGAGGCGTAGGAGGCGGCGTTGATGGTGAGCGTGCCGCCTGTGGTGACCGACAGGGCTGCGGGAGCAGTGAATTCTATTTCGCTGGCGGCGATAGTGACGGAGACTTGGCCGTTGTGCGTGTCGCCGCCGTCTGAGGTGTAGGGGATGGTGAATGTGCCGGTGCCGGCGGTTGCGCCTGCTGTGATGGAGAAGATGCAAGTGCCGGTTGTGCGGGTGACGGAGGTGAGGGTGGTTGAGAGGCTGGTGGCGTCGGCGCAGGTGATGGTGTAGTCGCTGTCGGAGGCGTAGGCGGAGGCGTCTATGGCGATGCTGGCGCTGGTGCGCACTCGCAGGCCGGTGGGGGCTGTGTAGGTGATGCTGGAGGCTGCGCCGATATTGAGGGCGACCGAGGCGTTGCGGGTGTGGCCGCCGGCGGAGGTATAGGTGAGCGCGATAGTGGCCGCGCCCTGAGTGGAGCCAGCGGTGACGGCGAAAGAACAGCCTGTGGGGGTGACGGAGGTAAGCAGGCTGTGGCGGGAGGATTGGTCAAAGCTGCAGGTGATGTCGTAGCTGCCGTCTGTGGCGTAGCTGGAGAGGTCAAAGGTTCGGGTGTTACCCGCGCCTATCTTGAGGCCTCCAGAGGGCCCGAAGAAGCTGATGTAGGAGCGGGGGCCGACTGTGATCGGAATGCTGGCAGAGTGCGTATCGCCCCCGGAGGAAGTGTAGGTAACGGCGATGGTGGCCGCGCCCTGGGTGCGACCAGCGGTAACGGCGAAAGAGCAGCCTGTGGCCACCACGGAGGTCAGCAGGCTGTGGCGGGAAGATTGGTCGAAGCTGCAGCTGATAGTGTGGCTGCCGTCTACGGCGTAGGTAGAGAGGTCAAAAGTCTTGGAGTTGCGCGCGCCGATTTGCAAGTTGCTAGCGGGGGCGGTATAGACGATGTCGGAGGGGATCTCTACAGTGACTGAAATGTCTTCCTGGTGGCTGTCTCCGCCAGATGAGCGCCATTGGATTCGGAAAGTGGCCGAGCCCACGGATCTGCCCGTGATGGTATAGACGCAGCGGTTTTTGGTGACGGAAATCCTGGCGGTGACATTTTGCGGGGCAGTGCAGAAGATTGAATAGCTGCCGTCTGAGACTAAAGCAGCGGCGTCCAAGGTGATGGATTCGCCTGGGCCGACAGTCGGGGTGGAAGCAGGGGCGGTGTAGCGTATTCTGCTGCTGGTGAGGGAGGTCGTGAATGCGACTGTGCCCATATGGGTGTCGCCGCCGAAGGATCTGTAGGTGACACTGAAATTGCCGGCAGCAGATGTCTGTAAATCAAAGCTGCAGCTGTCTGTGTCGCGGTTTCTAATGGTTCCAGCGCTAGCTGTGACGCTGGTGCAGCTGATTGCGTAAGAGCCGTCGGAAGCATAGTAAGAAAGATCTATTGCGTTTCGGCTGCCCGAATGAAATACCAGCGAAGAGGGCGCATTGAAAGTGATGCTGGAATCAGCCGCGTTGGTGACGGTTATGTTGATGGTCTCTTCAATCTCGTGACCGCCTGTGGAGCGATACGGCACGTCGAAAGAGGCGCTGCCTGCAGCAGGGCCGGCGGTGACCGTGTAAACACACTTGTCTCTAGTTATTCTGATACCGCCAGTTACGCTTTTCTGGGCGCTGCAAGCAATGCTGTAGCTGGCGGATGCTTCCTTCGCATACTCGGAGGCGTCTATGGTTATTCGCTGGTTGACGACCACCGAAGGATTGGGAGAGGGGGCAATGAAGGTAATCGTGGAGGCAGGGCCGACTCTTAAATCAATGCGGCCTGTGGCTGAGTCACCGCCAAAGGCGGTGAATGTAAAACTGAAGGAAGCATTGCCTTCGTAAGTGTCAACAGGATCAATCACAATAGTGCAGCCATCCTGACCGGAGTTTGTGACAGATGTCAACTGCGAGTTGTCTACCCCCGTGATAGCGGAGCAATTCCCACCGGAGGGCGAGAAATAGTTATAGCCATGGATCGTAAGAGTCCGATTCTTGGCAACAATCAGATCCGTAGGCGCATTGAATGTAACACTTGACTGCTCCCCCACAGCCGGCTCAACAGGCTCAGTAGTCTCGCCCGATTCAGCAGGCGGCGTATCCCCAGGCTCAGCAGGCTCCCCAGTCTCCGTATCCCCAGGCGGCGCCACCTCCTCAACCGAAGACGGCGGAGCCGGCGGAATAGTAGAAGACGGCGGCACAGTAGAAGACGGGACGGTAGAAGACGGCGGAGTATCACCCTGCTGGCTGTCGCCTTGGTCACCTTGCTGCCCATCCCCGCCAGAGCCACCCGACTGCCCACCTTGCTGACCATCGCCACCACTCTGGCTGTCCCCGCCGTCCCCACCAGACTGCCCACCCGAACCAGTATCACCATCACCCCCAGAACCACCCGACTGATCGCCCTCGCCACCCGACTGATCGCCCCCGCCACTCTCACCATCCCCGCCGTCCCCACCAGACTCCCCACCCTGCTGACCGCCCCCGCCACCCTGCTGACCGCCCCCGCCACCCGACTGGTCGCCCCCATCGCCAATCCCCCGATTCCGTTGCTCGTCTCTAAGCGCCTGCTCCGCCTGCTGCACAAGAGCCGCCGTAACAGGATGCCCCGCCCCATAAGAAGTAGTAAAAAGCACCGCAGCAAAAGTAGCCACAGCCACAAAAGCAAAAAACGCCCGCCGCCCCCCAACCCGCCCGCGACTGACGCCTTCGTCTCCCCTAGCCATCATCAACGCCCCCCCCCCCGCAGATTGACGCTCGCTCCTCTGCCTACCGCTCATCATCCAGACCCCCCCCCGCATACTCGGCGCATCGCTCCCCTCCGCCCTAGGTAGCCACGCCGCTCACCCTCGGCCCCCGCCAAGCGAGAGGATGCGTAATCGGCTTCACGAGCCGAGTGCAATAGAGTTGTTGCGTGCCGCGTCATTCAGTCAATCGGGATAATATTGGATGTCAGATTTTTTTATGCACTCAGTTGTTACTTCTGTCCAGCCAAATCATTCTAGCACATACCAACCCCATCCTGTCAATACTTCCTCCCCAATTCCCCAAGCCAACTTTATACATTATATAATCCCCCCCCCGCCACCCCGTCTTTCTCATCCCCCCTCATCTCCGCTCGCCCCCTCCCCATCTCCACCTCCCTCACCCCGTCTTCCCCGTCGCCACAACCCATCCCCCCCACCCCGTCTTTCTCACCCCCCCCCTCTTTCCATCCCAGCCTTCTCACCAGCAACTTCGCGAATTCAGCTCGGTATAGGCGCGTCAAAAATGAGGATATCTCCGCGGCTTGCTACTCGCCTCAGTTCTTCTTCTATCACTTCCCAGCCATCGCTGCTTCGCAGATCGGTGTCCCCGTATTCCGTGTCTCCGGTTTCCGTGTCCTCTCGGCTCCACATGCCCGATCTGGCATCAAGGTCTAGTTCCGCTGCGAACACAGCCGTCTCGTTCCGCCATTCCAGCAGCAGCCTGCCGTCGGGAAGCGGAACCATAGAACATTCCGGTAGCAAGGTTTCTTGCCCTCCCGCCTCTAAATCCAGCAGATGCCTCCCCTCGCTGCCCGCGAACCATTCCAGTCCGTCACGCGACGGCGGCTCGCTCTCAGGATGACCGAACCAGCCCTTGCCCAGCTCGGCAAATCGCTCTAAAGTTTCCCCAAGATCGCTGGAATGAATCATCTGCGCTTTCATCGGAATGCCTCTCAAATTTTGGAATAGAAGGAATTACCTATGCCTCCATCATAGCAAACACCAGCAGCGTTGCGCTGCCCCCCCCCGTCCCAACTTGCTCCCTCCCTTCCCGGCCCCTCTCCCACATCTCATACGAAAACCCCGACTTGCGCCCCCCTGTGGCGGTGCGTGTCAGAAAGCCGACTTCTTGGACTCCACCCCGAAGGCTGCGATGATATCAGGGTCGTCTATGTCGATCTGGGCATCGCGGAGAATGTCTTCCACAGTGACCGTCTCGCCTTTCTTCGCTACCGTAGCTTTCGGCCCGTCATTGTCGGACTTCTGGCTACTCGTGCTGTTCTTGCTCGTTCTTCGAATTTTCATGTTCTTCGCCTTTCTCTGTAAGAGGAGAGACTATTAGCATTGCTGTAGGAGACCCCGAAAATTCTATCGCCGTCTTCGCAAGCTAGATATCTTCGCTCTGTATGCCTGTTTCAGTTGCTTTATGGCGTGAATTCCTGATTTGTCTTTTAGCCTTCCTGCTCTTCTTTTGGATCTTTCAATAGTTTGAAGGGAAGCCAAGAGAAATTCTGTGCCGTGAATGCTAACGGGTTCAGCGGTTTTCACGATGTCTTTGTAATGGCCAATGGCGTCTGCGGTTCTGACTATGTCCACCCTTCCGAATTTCGTCGCAAAAATGGATGTTTTGTATTCGGAGAAATCGCTGGGGACTATTGGTCGGGGTGTTGGGGCACTTGGCGGGCAGGCATCAATGCTTGTCAAGCATTCGCACAGTCTCGCGATGTTTTCGTCTGAAAAATCTGGGGCGATGTCTATGTCTGTCGTTTGGTATATTTCTATGTCGGACGATTCGCTCAGCAGTTCTCCGTGCACGATTATTCCATAGCCTCCTATAAGAACGAATTCCACTTTGTGTTCTACTAGGGCGTTTAGTATCTCCGACGGCAAGAAAATGCTATTGCTCATCGCATGCCTTTTCGCCATGCTGTGGCGTTATCTATTCTGTTTTCTGGGCTGTGGCGCAGATTGTCGGCGATCAATGCGTGATAGTCGCACTCGGCTAGCTGCCCGCTGATTCGCTCGCCGCTGGGGTCTTCCAGCATGGATGCCAGCACATACAGGGCTTCCAGAGGGAAAGCAGGATCGGCTTGCGCTTCGCGTGCGACTATCAAACTGTCTAGAAGGGCGACCCGCACCTTCCCGCCGAAGACGGGAACCGCTGCGCTGCGGGCTTCCCATTCCTGCAAACCGCCGAAAGGCTCCAGTTCGCGGGAGACGCGAAACCTCAAACCGGCATTTGAGCAAGCCTGGGTCAATTCGTCTTCTAGATGCTCCCCCATCTCGCTTACAACATCTATCCTGCTGGCCAACAACGGCGAACCCCAAACGCTCTCCGCCAAAGACCCGACAAGAACAAACGAAACACCTGACCCAGCCAGCATCCGAAAAACCTCGCCCGCGCCTGAAAACTCAGCATCGCGAACAGCAACCGATGCCGCAGGTGCGGTCTTCGTCAACGACATGACCTCAGCATATCACTGCAATGTCTATGCTGGAGCACGCTCTAAACAGCCGCAGAGAAACATTTCCGCTCTTCGCATAAAATAGGCATCTTCTAAACCAGGCCCCGCCCTTCCGCCGCCGACACCGAACCTGCTTTCGGAACTTCGCGTCCAGCTTTCTTGGGTTGGTATTTTCGGAGATTACTATGCGAAACTTGCCGGGAAGTCTGGGGCTTGCTATGCTCGTCAAGCCTGGTGTCTGCGATAAACTAGAAAACATGGCACAGGCAGCGTCCGAGACCGAAACCTGCGACCCGGAGTTCGTCGCTGCTGGCGACATGATCGCCGAGATGGTGAAAGTGGATTCGCTGATGATCACCCGACCTTTGATCCAGTTCATAGACGACTGGAACAGCAAACCGCTCTGCCGCGAGGAAATGCTTACCGGCGAGCCGCCCCAAGACGCAGACCCGTTTCTGCTGGCGGCCACCGCGTCGGTGGTTCACGCTTTGTGCGACAGAGACGGACTGCCGTTGCCGTCATGGGCAAAAAGCGTGAAAATCTCGCCTGAATCCACCCTCTCAGGATGTTCCATAGACACAGCTTTCGGCAAGGCTGTCAAAAGTTCAGCACCTCCCGTTTGCGAACAGCACGGCGTGTATTTCGAAGCAGAGCTTCTCAACAGCACCTTCCGCAAAATGGGCAAAATGGAAGCCATCAGAGATGTTTGGCAAAAACAAGCTAGATAACCTGCTGGAAGATTTGGACAAAGAACTGGCAGACGCGCCGTTCACAGAGATCGTGATAGGCGGCGGGGCTTCTTTGATGTTTTTGTGGCACGACAGAAGAACGCAAGATGTAGATGTGGTATCGGACATTCTCCCCGCATATCTCAAAGACGCCGTAGCCAATGTCGGCAAGAAGCACGGACTCGACTATTGGTGGATGAACGACAACGCGGCAGGATGTCTGCCTACAGGAATAGCTTTGAATTTGAGAAGAGTGTTCTCAGGCAGGAAGCTGACCGTGGAGACTCCAGACGAGAGGTCGCTGCTGGCGATGAAGATAGCCGCATCAAGAGACAGAGACAAAAAAGATGCCATATTGCTAGCCAAGAAAACAGGCATAACTTCCAAAGCCGGACTATCAGAATTGTTCGCCGAGGCGTACCCCACTATGAAACCGCCTGCATTCTTCGAAGATTTCGTATCCCATGTCTCTGACACAGCATAGCCAAGCATCAGCAAAACCCAAGCATCAGCAAAAACCGCTAGAGCCCTTGTTTCCCTTCTCCCATGCTGCAGCAGGCGGATGGTAGATTGAATTTCAGTTGCGGAGACCAGCCAGAAGACATGATCCCAACCCGATGCCAGAAAGGAGACAGGAGATGCTGAAGCTTTTGCGGAAATCCGTGAGAAAGAACTCGACCGACGTATACGCAAAAAAGAACTCGTCCGACGCGTCTGGGAGGGAGCTCCCCACTGCCGCGTCCGTGGAAACTCGCCAGACCGATGCCTCTGAGAGAAAGAACTCGACCGACGCGTCTGAGAAAGCTCACCAGATCGACACCTCTGCGGACAAGACCCAGACTGCCGTGCCTAGGGAAGTCCGGGCGGCGCATCTGCGTCTCCACCCGCTAGCTATTGAGACAGAGCGTCCGGCCGTCGCGTCTGAGAACGGGCATCCGACTCTTTTGTCTGCAACAGAGTATGTGACGGTCGCTTTCATGGAAACTCCAGTCCGCTATCTGGCCGACCTGCCCGACTTGGAGCCGGGCGACAAGGTAATCCGCGAAGACGGACTCATCTACACCATCGCAGGCGACTACGACTCGCTAGTCTCCTCCGACGGCGTCTATTACGACCCGATAACCCTGATGCCGTATTCCGACCAAGAAAAAGCAGCCGTGGAATGCGAAGACTACCCCATGGAAAACTGGATCGGGCAAGCCATGAGATCCAGCAGGCACAGAGAAAGGTTTGACGAATACTACGCAGAGATGGAGCAAAAAGGGCAAGTAGTAGGCGAGAACGGCTTCACAACAGAGCAAGCCCGAAGAGCCGAAATAGAAATGAGAAAGTTCGACAAAGAAGACGAACAAGCACTAGAAGCCGCCTGCGACTAGCCGTGCAGCCCCATAGCCCAGCAGCCCCTATAGCCGTGCAGCACCCCCCTGCTACTTTCGGGGGGCATGGATGAACAACCCAGCAAAGTCCTGCTTGACTCATGCGTCATGTCTTGCCTTCTGGCAACTCGGGGCATGGAACTAATCGACAGGCAGATATACGAAGACCTGCTGTCGGGCATGCAGTATGTCGTCTGCCCGATAACCGAAGCTGAGTCTTTGCACCTCAACTACACCAGAGGCATCGGGCCAGAACGGGTAGCCGAACAGCGGGAGTTTCTGGACGAGGCTGAATTCCTGCCTATTGGCTCCTCAACAGCGAAAATCTACTCAGACCTGGACTGGCCCGGGGGCGGACACCAGCGGCCTGGCCAGAACGACCAGTGGCTTGTTGCGCTGGCGAAAGAACACGGAATCCCGCTAGCGACCAAAGACAAAGGCCTGGCAGACAAAGCAAAAGACATCGTAGAAATTCTGCATGTGCCAAAGCCCGATAAAGAATAGCTCCCCCCAAAGTCTTCGCTCGCCGCAGAACGATGGCTGACATTTCGCAAATAATACAGATACGATTTCAGGCATGAGCAGTGAATGGATAAACGACTGCAACCCGCCGAGCGCGCCGCCTGGTTCGGAGTATGTGGCAGCCGACGGCAACACATACACAGTCGGCGCCGACGGATACATCATCATAGATGCCGAGGGGGTGGAGTACTCGCCTGCCGATTTGCTGCCCGTCCCGCCCGGCACGGCAGAGTTCAACGCCCGCTACAGCGTCATTCCTGGCGAAATCGTAGATCAAATTATTGCAGCCAGTTGATGGGGCGCAGCAGTTCTGCTAGAGACAGGCGTCGTTTTCGTTTGCCGTTTTCGTTCTGCTGCGAAACTTCAAATGCCGCCTGTAGCCTATTTGATATGGACGCGATTGACAGCCCCGAGTATGTTGTCCCTTCTGGGCCTTCCGAGCTGGCCGCTGCCGTGTTCTCCGAACTGGGGCAACTGAGATGCGACGGCCCCTGCGAGAGCGCATCCGTTGCGGCGGTCGGCAACGGCTGCTTCTGCGGATTTCTGGATGACCTGACCGACAGCCAGAACGGGCTGGTGCCGAAGCGGGAATTCGCCCTCAAGTTGTCAGCCACGAAACGATTCAGCCCTCCGAAGATAGACGCAATGTATGCGGCATACGCTGAGAACAAGCTTTTGGAACAGTCCGAAGGCAAAATCCTGAACCTGCAAAAAGAAGGAGAGCGGCTAGCTGAAAAAGCCAGATCAGGCAGCCTTGAAGACATGCAGGCGTTCAATCAAAATGTCCAGCAGCGAACCGCTCTGATGGACGAAATAGACAGGCAGCTGTCACGGGCAGTCAATGCCGAATGACGGAATAGTCCTAGACGCGTCCTCTGCTATCAGACATGCTCGGCGGACAGATCAGTTTTTTCTGAACGCTATTAGAGGCAAGCTACTGCGGCATACGGATTTCACATTTGACGAAATCGTGAAATTCTACCGCGAGAGGCACAACAAATCGGAACGAGATGCTGAAAGCCTCGCAAGGAAGGCACTGCGCGGTTCTAGTCTGCTCAATGCCAATTTGCTGACGCAAAGCTATCATTCAAAAATTTATGAGATACTTCTGCGTGCTGGGATGACAGACAGTTTTCTCCAGTCTGAAGATAACGACATCTGGGTGGCGGCTTACGCAATGTCAAGCAACATGGAGATATTTGCTTCTGACAACCTTTTCAGAGATATGGAATTTATTTTCCAAGGCTCCATCACACTGCAAACAGATCTGCCAGAACGTCCTAGAGATCATTTGCGCAGACTGCGGAAAAATCTAACTGAACACGACATAGAATGGCCAGTTGTCTTGAGAATATAAGCGGACACTCGGTGCTGCCCTAAATTTTCACTGGTGACGACTGTCAATGACGACCGCCGCATGACCGCCACAGGCTGTGCTATCGCCCTCGCGGGCTTCTGCGATGAACGCCCTCTGCAGCAGGCGGGTGGTAGATTTAACTGCAGAGGAGAAGCGATCCTGAAACGAACTCACAACACCGAGCGACTAGCGACACCGACAGGCCCGAAAACACCAGCCAGCAGAAAGGAGGCGGCGATGGTTGCAGCCAAAGAAAACCCGACAGTCGTGGTGCAGAAAACGCCAGTGCGCTACTGGGCCGATTTGCCCGACTTGGAGCCGGGCGACAAGGTAGTCCGCGAAGACGGCATCACCTACACCATCGCAGGCGACTACGACTCGCTCGTCTCCCCTGACGGCGTCTATCACGATCCCATGACTCTGCAGCCCTACCCAGACCAGAAAAAAGCAGCGGTGATGTACGAAGAATACGACATCTACGAAAGCACCGGGCTTGCCATGAGGTCTAGTCGGCACAGAGCAAAGCTAGACGAATACTACGCAGAGTTGGCGCTGAACGGAGAACTAGACGCCCAGAACGGCCTCACCGTGGAACAAGCCCGCAGAATCCAAATAAAGATAAGAAAGTTCGACAAAGAAGACGAACAAGCACTACAAGCCGCCCACGGCTAGGCAGAGATATAGACAGCCTCTGATACAATTGATGCTATGAAATGGTTTAGGCGCAAAGTGGATTTGCCTTCCGTGGAGCAGGTGGAGTCCGCGCCCGACGCGTGGCTGCTCTATGTGTGGATGAACGACGGACGCTCTGGAATGCTAGACCTGTCAGACTGGACAGGCCACCTCGCAGACAGGTGGCGCGAGGAAGGGTTTGACAACTGGAAAGTAGACGCAGGCATGGCGTGCTGGGGCGAAGATCGCCATTTCTCACCAGACTTATGCTCGGAAGAACTCATTGAGATGCCGTATGCCAGTTGGCTGTCTATGCTGTCGGCTGTGTCTGCGAAGTGATGCCGCTGTGCCGTGCATTTGCGATTCCATACCTGGCGGGTTGCGTGCTTATGTGGCAGAAGAGCGCAGGCATCCAGTCGGCAAAAGCTCCCGTCATTTGCACATATTTCTTAGAAACACATCGTTGTACAGAATAGAATGGGGAGTAGATGCCAAAGGCGCAAAGTTTGTCAATGTTCAGACAGGCAAAGCAGGCAATAGGAAGCTAGCTAGAAAGATTGAGCGATGGGTGCGGTTTAAGTTCGATGAACTCAGCGCAGCGCACGACCTTGTGATCAGCGGTGCTGATTTCAAAATGGTTGATTGGGTGGAGTAGCCAGCAGGCAGGACACTACCCCAGTGTCTAGAAGAGACACGATCCCGAACCGAACTCACAACACCGAGCCGACAAGCGACTCCGACACACCCGAAAACCAGATAAATCCAGCCCCTCCGCTGCCGACTCCGAACGGCCTGAAGGCGGGCATCAAAAGCCAGGCCAGAACGACCAGACGAAGACCCCGACCTGCGCCCCCTGTGGCGGTGCATGTCAGAAAGCCGATTTCTTGGATTCCACTCCGAATGCGGCGATGATATCAGGGTTGTCTATGTCGATCTGGGCATCGCGGAGAATGTCTTCCACAGTGACCGTCTCGCCTTTCTTCGCTACCGTAGCTTTCGGCCCGTCATTGTCGGACTTCTGGCTACTCGTGCTGTTCTTGCTCGTTCTTCGAAGTTTCATGTTCCTCGCCTTTCTCTGTAAGAGGAGAGACTATTAGCATTACTGTAGCCAATAGAATGAGTACTGCAAAAAGCCTAGTGTAACGGCGGGTGTGCTTGAGCACTATATCTCGTTCTTTTTCTTCACCCAGCCGCTTTGACTTCCAAAAACCAGCTTTGGCTGTCATCTGATACTCAGGCCAAATCTTCTCCATGTCGTATGTCAGCAATTTGATTCTCTCCGCGTGACGCCTAGTGGCTATCCATAAACCGTAAGGAAGCATACCGACAGCGAACACCGAACAAGTCAGGACATCAACCCAATAGCGAATATCGTAAATCCGATATGCCAAGAACAAGACAACAGCAAGGGATATGGAAAGCAGCAGTTTGATCGTGCGTTTCGCTTCATCAGTGGTCTCTCTGGCTGCGGTTCTCAGGTTCATCTCGTTGTCTATGCGGGCAACCAGAATATCGTGCTCCTTATCCATATTTCCATTCTATTCAAATAAGCAGATTCAGCCACTCAGATGCTTCCGTCCCAACTTATGGGATTTACTATGCGAAACTTGCCGAGAAGTCTGGAGCTTGCTGTGCTGGTCAAGCCTAGTGTCTGCGATAAACTAGAAAGCATGGCACGAGCAGCGTCCGAGACCGAAACCTGCGACATGGAGTTCGTCGCTGCTGGCGACATGATCGCCGAGATGCTGAAAGTGGATTCGCTGATGATCACCCGACCTTTGATCCAGTTCGTAGACGACTGGAACAGCAAACCGCGCTGCCGCGAGGAAATGCTTACCGGCGAGCCGCCCCGAGACGCAGACCCGTTTCTGCTGGCGGCCACCGCGTCGGTGGTTCACGCTTTGTGCGACAGAGACGGACTGGAGTTGCCGTCATGGGCGAAAAGCGTGAAAGTCTCGCCCGAATCCACACTCTCGGGATGTTCCGTGGACACAGCTTTCGGCATGGCTGTCAAAAGTTCAGCGCCGCCCGTTTGCGAACAGCACGGCGTGTATTTCGAAGCAGAGCTTCTCAACAGCACTTTCCGCAAGATGGGCAAAATGGAGGCTATCAGAGATGTTTGGCAAAAGCGAGCTAGATAGCCTGCTGGAAGATTTTGTGTCCAGCAGCATACGAACGAGGCTTAGGACATCGCGAGCATGAACTCTGGGTCGTCTCCTTCAAACACCGCATACTCGTGGGCACGGTCCATAGGCACTTTCGGCAGAGGGCGCAAGTCGTAAGACGAGAAGTAGTTCCCGTCGCAGTCAATCAAAGTATGGCCATTGGGGTGGACGGTGTATTCGTTCCCATCTTGGGCTGTCCATTGCGCCCCAGGCGGGACCGTGGGCAGGTTAGCTAGCGGGTTGATTTTAGGCATCGGGTTCTCCGTTCCTGTGCGACTTAGGCTTTACCATACCAGAAGAGCTCGGTGTCGCCGAGAATCCGCTTTTCGGCTGAGCTCGGGTTTGTGCTATCTGGGGTGTTGGAGTGGCCCTAGAACCCAGCCGCCCATGGATACGGCGTGGTAGGTGAGAGCGATTCTGCCTGCTACCCGCTTCTTCTTGTCTGCCGGGGCGACGACTGTGGCATGTCCTTTCGCTGCCGTGCCGTCGGGGCCTCTGTCGTCTTTGAGCAGACGATACCCGAGGGCATCAAGTCGTGCTGCTGAGATTTGCACAACTCCGTAGGCGGGGGCTCCGCCTAGTTTTTTGTACAAATTCCAAGCATCTTCGGGTGTCTTTATATTTTCCCCCTTGTAGAACACCGAAAAACACGGATGCCCGTCTTGGGTTCTGTGCCCCTGGGTAGAAAATACTTCCTGTTCGGGCAGACCAGTGTCTGGGTCTAAAGCGACATACCCAGAGACCACACGATACAGGATTTGGTCTTCGCTCGGCATTCTAGAATGCGGCGATGATATGTTCTGCGGCTTTTTCCCAAGATGCGGGTTTTGCTAGGTCTATGTCTATGGTCTCGTGGCTGTCTGCCGCTATGTCGTAGATGACGATGAAACTCTCGGACAAACGGAAAGGTTCTATGACAAGAGCGACATGCTTGCCAGCGTTCTTCCAGTGCGCTTCCACGCCTTCTTCTGTCTCTATCACACGGGGAAATCCCTCCCAAGTTTCTGACGCATCGTGAAACAGCCTGTTCATAGCAGCGAAAGGAAACTTTGCCGAAAACTCTGTTTCCGTCTCAGTGCGCGGTGCTATCGTGCTTGACATCTGCTCCTCCTGCTGTCTATTTGAACTGTGCTTATCTGAAAGTCAATTATACAGAAACAGGCACGGAATCCGGGCGAATTCTGGCGACAGCAGCAGACAGGACACTACCCCAGTGTCTAAAAGGGCAACCGCCACAGGCTGTGCTATCGCCCTCGTGGGCGTGTTCGGGTCTCGTCGGCGACCCACTGAGGCAGAGGCCCTGCCGCCATAAGCTGTGCCAACTGCTGATCCGGCAGCCGCTGCTTGGTGAACGGATGGCAAAACCAGCCTTCCTCGTCTATCAAAGTATCCCCGTCTGCGGCTACCTCATAGACACGGCCGCAGCCGAACTCAACCTTGTCCCCAGGTCGGACAGACCCAAGCTCAAGAGGCGCAGAAACAGATGCGAGAGACATATTTGCAGCATATCAAAAACTCAAGCACAATACAACCATTTACGGCACGGCCGTCTTGAAAACCCTGAAACCCAGTGGGGCAGCGGGAGAAATCAGGGATGGGGAGGCGAGGTTTTGGGGGTTGTGGATAGGAGGAAGCCGGTGAATAGGAAGGCGGCGCCGATGGCTAGGGCTAGGGCGAAGGCTGTCATTTCTTCGGCTACGGAATTTAATGCTCCGCCTAAGCCTAGGATTATCGTGCCGAGAGCGATTAAGGAGACGCCGGCTTTGATGCGCGAGGTGACTTGACGGGCGGCTGGTTGGGGGGCGGCGGGGTCGGTTGCGGGCTGGCTTGTTTCTTGCGGGGAGTTGACTGGCTGGGGGGCTTCTTGGGAGGCGGTTTGCTCTATGTCGGGTTGGGCAAGCTGCTGGCCGGTTGGATGCTGGGTAGCTGCTAGCTGGGTAGCTTGCCTTTTTTTGCCCTGCTGGAGCGTCCAGATTGCGCCGCCTATTACTACTAGCGAGCCGGCTATGGAGGCGATGGCGGCTAGGAGGCGAGGCAGGGCTGTGAAGACATCTGCGCCGTTCGGGAGACCTATCGCTGATAGTCGCCCTGTGGTGGGGGCGGCGGCTAGGACGCCGATGGCGAAGACGGAGGCGGCAGCGACTGCGATGGCGCAGCGGTCGGCTGTTTTTTCGCTGCTCAGAAGGTAGAGGGTGCCGAGACCTAGGGGCGGGACGCTGAGGATTGCGCCGAAGAGGTAGAACACGCGGAAGGTGGCGATGTCCCACCCGAAAGCCGCGCCCGCCCAGAGCGCGACAGACGCCACGGCGAAAGCCAGCATTGACATCAGCCATGCCAGCAAATGCTTGCTACGGATTTTGCCGCCTAGTCTATAGCTGCGGAGCCAGCGGTCGAGTAGTGCCATTGAGAACGCCAGAGCGATGACAGATGCAAAGGCAGCCGATGCCACTTGAGTTTGCATTCTTCTAGTATCGCAGAGGGTTACGAGTTAGCGGGAATTCCCAAGCTGGCAAGGATTTGGCTCTTGGCTTCGGCGATTTTGCCTTCTCGGACTAGTTCTAGGATGCCGTTGTTGAGGGCTGTCGCCCAGTCGAGCGGTTCGGTGGGGATGCCTTGCGCTTTGATTTCGTCTCGCACTTCGGCGACCACTTCCAGCATTCGCAGTATGTCTTCGTCTAGGTATGCCTCTATTTGTCGCCGCAGCCAAGATGCCATTGCGGGGCTGCGGCCTTCGGTGGAAATCGTTACCAGCAAATCCCCTTTTCGCACACGGGCAGGCAGGGTGAAATGACAATTTTCAGGGTCATCCGCAGAATTCACCAGCACGCCCTGCTGCTGCCCGTCTAGGAAGACTCGCCGATTGACTTCAGAATCGCCTGTGGCTGCAATAGCTATCAGGCAGCCGTGTAGGTCGCCTGGTTCATAAGCTCTTCGGCTGATTTGGAGAGTGGAAGCAGAACCTTCGGCAAGCACCAAAAGCTCATCGCAGATCAACGGGGCGACAACCTCCACCTCCGCCCCACACCGCAGAAGCTCCTGCGTCTTCCCCAAGGCAACCTTCCCGCCCCCGACCACCAAGCAACGCTTACCCCCCACATCAAGGTTGATCGGATACAGTGCCATGTCTTAATCGTAAGCCGCACGGCCGCCGATGGGAAGAGTAGACCTGCTGGAAGCTCAGGAAAGTCGCAACACCGATGTCAAATCCCAGTCGGGAACAACACTACGGAACTCACGCGGGAGAACTTGGGGCGAAACCTGCTAGAATTGGGTTACCGCTATGTCTGCTTTTGTTGTTGGTCTTAATCATCGCAGTGCGCCGCTTGCTTTGCTGGAGCGGGTGGGGGTGCCTGAGGTGCGGCTGGAGAAGGCTTTGGCGGGGTTGCGGGGGCTGGAGCATGTGCAGGAGGCTGTGGTGGTTTCCACCTGCAATCGGGTGGAGGTGTATGCGTTCGCTGCCACTTTTCACGGGGCTTACGAGAATGTGCGGGAGTTCTTGGCGGAGTTCTCCTACACGCCGCTAGGGGAATTTTCGCCGCAGCTTTACTCGCTGTTCGGGGCAGACGCGGTGGCGCACCTCTTCAGGGTGGTGAGCGGGCTGGACTCTGCCGTGCTCGGCGAGACGGAGATTCAGGGGCAGGTGAAGCGGGCTTGGGAGGCGGCGCAGCGGGAAGCGGTAGCGGGGCCGGAGCTGAACCGTCTGTTCCGTCATGCGCTGCAGACGGGGAAACGGGTGCGGTCTAACACTTCGGTGGGCACGGAGAAAATCTCTTCGGTGTGCGAGGCGGCGGTCGGCTTGCTGCAGCAGGAGCTGGGCGACCTTTCGGGGCGGCGTGCGCTGATGCTGGGCACGGGCGAAGTGGGGCAGACGGGAGCGCGGCTGCTTTCGGGGATGGGGTTGGAGGAAGTGTGCGTGGCGAGCCGCACTTGGCAGCGGGCGAGCCACCTGGCGGCGGAAGTCGGCGGGCGGGCAGTGCACTTGGACGAACTGAGCGAAGAGCTATTGGAGATGGACTTTCTGATCTCCGCCACAGGCGCACCCTCGCTGATGCTGGAGCGGAGTGATCTGGCTGCGGTGATGGAGCGGCGGGGCGGGAGCGGCGAGCGGGGCGGAACCAGTGGGCTGAGCGGGAGCAGCGTTGGCGAGAGGCAAGACGGCGGGGGGCTGGCTGGCGGAGAGTTGGGAGTGGCTGAGGGAGTGCCGACAGGCGAAGGGCGGGCGAAACCGCACAGGTTAGTGGTGCTGGATTTGGCTGTGCCTAGGGATGTCGACCCGATGGCGACGGAGGTTGACGGGGTGACGCTTTTTGACATTACCGATGTGCAGGCATTCGTGGCGGAGGCTTCGGCGGTTGCTGAGACCGAAGCTTCGCTGGAGGAGATGCATCGGGCGCAGGCGATAATCAACGAGGAAGTTGAGAACCACTTGGCGGCGGATTCGGCAGAAGCGATGGCACCGCTGATCGTGGATTTTCGACGCAGCATCTGCGACATTTCGCAGTCGGAGTTTGACAAGTTTGAATCGCAGCTAGCTTCGCTGAGCGGCGAGCAGCGGGAGTCTGTGGAAGCGTTGGTGCACAGCATCGTCAACAAAGTGCTGCACACCCCCACCGCCCGCATCAAAGAGTCGGCCGACTCTTCCGAATCCGAAGTGCTAGGCGAAGCTCTGCGAGATTTGTTTGACTTGCGGGGTTGAAGGCGGCTGTAGTTGGAAGGCTGCAGGCAGCTATATCTGGTGAAGCAGCTTGCCCGTTTAGCTTGCAGACATCAACTGAAATCACTCGCTGCGGCTGAAATCATCGCTTGGGAAATCGGAGTGCTGCTGTGAATGTGAGAATTGCCACAAGGGGCAGCGAGCTTGCCCGTTGGCAGGCGAATGCGGTGCGGCAAGAACTGGAGGGGCAGGCATCAGGCGAGCTTGTGATTGTTTCCACGGCGGGCGACCGCGATTTGGCATCTTCGCTCTCTGAGATCGGCGGCAAGGGGGTATTCGTGAAGGAAGTGCAGGCGGCTGTGCTGGCGGGGAAAGCTGATATTGCTGTGCACTCGGCGAAAGACATGCCAGCCGAGACACCCGAAGGCTTGACTATAGGTGCAGTGTTAAAACGGGGCGATCCTAGGGACGCTTTAGTGGGATGTCGTCTGGCAGATTTGCCGAACGGAGCAACGGTTGCCACGGGTGCCCCCCGCCGCCGAGCGCAGCTTGCCGCTTTGCGACCCGACCTTCATTTCGCCGACCTACGAGGCAACATCGCCACCCGCTTGGCAAAGGCTGGGAACTACGATGCCATAGTCGTAGCGGTTGCTGCTCTAGAACGGCTCGGGTTCGTGAAAGTTGGAAGCGAAGCTGGAGGCGGCATCACCGAAGGCGGTGAAGCATCAGGCGGAGTCCACTCTCAGGCAAGCAACAACCTTAACCTTGATACCGAAGTTGAAGGCATCGGAGCTATAGATGTGCTTGACCCTGAGACATTCATCCCGCAAGTGGGCCAAGGCACAATAGCCGTAGAATGCCGCAGCGATGACATCGCCACAAGACAATTGCTGGCAACCATAAACCACTCCCCCACCCGCATCTGCCTAGAAGCCGAGCGAGGCTTCCTAAAAGCCCTAGGCGGCGACTGCAACCTCCCCGCCGGAGCTTATGCCACCTTGCTACCCCGCCAATCCGAAGATAAAACGGCAACCCCCGAAACAACACTTGAAATCACCGCTTTCGTGGCAACCGCAGACGGCACACTAGCAAAAGACACCGCCTCTGTGCCGCTAGATTTAACCGCCCCCCTTGACATCCTCATCCAAACCGCCTCAACCACAGGCCAAAACCTATTACGCCTCTAAAATCTCACTCATAGTAGATTTCGACAGACTCCAGAATGCCGTCGCGGATGAAGGGGTTGTGGGATGACTCTATGCTTCTGAAAGTGACCACATCCACAGAGTGACCTATGATTTGCTCTAACTCGTCTGATGCTTCTGCGACATCAAAATAGGTGACGGGCACACCCTTTTGGAAATCTACGATCACATCCACATCGCTGGCTTCGTTGAACTCGTCAGTCAGCACCGAACCGAAGAAACCCAATCGTACGATGCGGTGCCTCTCGCAGAAAGAACGAATTACCTGCTCGGAGACAGGCACATTGCGCTCGGCTATAACTGCGCCTTCCATACCCTTAAAAGACTAGCAAAAGGGTGTAGAAGTTGATAGTGTTTTGCGGCGTGGGTTAAGGTTTGCGGCGGGGGGTTAGTTCTACTAGATCGCCTGTTAGGGGGGTCAGTATTACTGACATGCCTTCTTCTAGGGAGAGTTCTTCAGCGGCGGGGCGTTGGCGCATGGCTATGGAGATCATGCCGTAGGAATCTATTACCAAGCCTGTGTCGCGGGGGCCGATTTGGGCGTAGGAGGTGGCTACCGATGCTGTGGTGATGCTTTGGGTGGGGCCTGTGTTTGATATGCCGATGATTGGGGTGGGTGGCTGGGAAGAGCTGGGTGGGGGGCTGATGCCGATGCTTGGGGGGGTGATGCCGCTTTGGGCGGGGCTGGCTTGTGGAGGACTAGCTTGGGTGGGGCTGGCTTGACGAGTGCCGGCATGGGAGGTGCCGGCCTGCGGGGTACTGGCTAGAGGCGAGGCGGGGATGCCTATGTGCGGGATGCCGGGTTCGGCGCCTACGGGTTCGGGGAGACCTAGGATTTTTAGGGAGAAACGCTCGCCTAGGGGGGAAAGATCGTCGGGGCCGATGTTCAGCTGGGCGTTGCCGAAATGGTCTATCCATAGGACTTCTGCCCGTATGCGGTCGCTGTGGATTTCGGCTGAGGGGACTACGGCGGGCATCAAGGAAGCTACTGGTATCAGATCGCCTAGATCTTCCAAAGGGACTCCTGCGCAGAGATGGGCTGCGGCGGGGGCGAAGATGTCGCGGCCGGCGAAGGTGGAGCCGGCTGAGGGGATTTGCAGGTCGGCGTTGGTGAGCGAGACTGCTCTGGCGGCCCCGCCTGAAAAGGCGACTGCGGGAGCGAGCAAGCCGTTGTCGGGGCCGACGAAGATGCTGGCGTAGCCTTCGCTGCCTGCGGCGTCTAGCTCTACCGCCACTCCCCTGCGGTCGGTGCCTACTCCTGGGTCTACTATGGCTAGGATTATGCCGGGGTTGAGGTATTGGGAAGCCCGGGCCAGGGCTAGGCTGCCGGCTCGGATGCTGTGGCGGGGAATGCCGTGAGTGATGTCGGTTATCAGCGCATCAGGGGCGATGGATCGGATGACAGACTTGACTACGCCGACGAATTCGTCTTTCGTGCCATAGTCGGATAGGAATGAGATGTTTTGCATGGTTACTTGGAAGCCCACCGATAGAAATTTTGGTGGGAAGTCTCTGGGGTCATTCGGTTTGTGGCTGGACGCAAAAGTGCTAACGGAGCAGTTGGCCTATCGCTTGGAAGCCCACCGATAGAAATTTTGGTGAGAAGTCTCGGGGGTCGTTCGGATGGTGACTGGGCAAAGATGCTGGCTAGGCCAACCAGTGGCTTATCTGGAAGCTCGGCGTCTGCTTTCTCTTGACATGCCAGCCGGTTCTGAGGACGGGTCGGTGGGGTTTATGTTGGTGCCGGGGGGGAGCAGGACGTCTATGGCGTCCAAAGCGTCTTCGTCTAAGACTAAATCGGCGCAGGCCAGCAAGTCGTCTAGCTGCTCTTGGGTGCGGGGGCCGATGATGGTGGAGGTTACAGCAGGGTGCTCTAGCGTCCAGGCGACTGCCATGTGGGTTAGCGACACGCCGGCGTTGTCGGCTATCTCGGCTAGGTCTTCAACCAGTGCCATCTTGCGCTGGTTGAGGGCGCTTTCTGGGTCCATCCTGCCCCATCGCTGGGCCATACGCACTAGGCGGCTCTCTTCGGTGAAGTCGGCGGAGGTGCGATAGCGGCCGGTCAGCCAGCCGCCTGCCAGCGGGCTCCAGAGGATCACGCCCATCCCGTAGCGGTCGCAGGCGGGGAGCATCTCACGCTCGATGCGGCGAGTGAAGAGGTTATATTGAGCCTGCTCGCAGCGATACGGGGTGAGGTGCTGCTGCTCGGCGACCCACTGGCCCTCAATGATGCGATCCACCGGCCATTCGGACGAGCCGGCGTAGCGGATTTTGCCTTGACGCTGGAGGTCGGTGAAGGCAGAGAGCGTCTCGGAGATGTCCACATTTTCGGGAAAGCGATGGACTTGGTAGAGGTCTATGTAGTCGGTGCCTAGCCGGCGAAGGCTGTTTTCCACCTCTTGCATGATCCAGCGGCGAGACGCGCCTAGCTGGTTCGGGTCTTCGCCCATCGGAGCGTAGAACTTCGTGGCTAGCACCACATTCTCACGGCGGTCTTTGAGGGCTTTGCCGACAATCTCCTCCGACTCGCCCATGGAATAGACATCGGCGGTGTCAATGAAGTTGATGCCGGCGTCAAGGCTGGCGTGGATTTGGCGGATGCAGTCGGCGTGGTCGGGATTGCCCATCTGCCCGTACATCATGGCACCTAGGCAGTATTCGCTGACCATCACTCCCGTGCGGCCGAGTGGACGATATTTCATGGCGGGTCTCGCTTTCTGGTTGGGGTTTTCTGGTTGGGTTCTTGGGAGACTGGGGGGACGGGACTGGCGGGACGGGTGGCTGGATTGGTGGGTGGCGGCGGATGGGAGATTGGACTGGACTGAAGGGTGGCGGGACTGGGAGACTGGGATGGGAAACTGGACTGGAAATCTGGCTGGGTTTGCTGAGCTTTTAGTTTATGAAAGTGTCGCGGCCTTCCCAATAAGGTTGGCGGAGCAGGTATTTTTGGACTTTTCCTGTGGCGGTGCGGGGAAGCTCGTCGCAGAAATCCACTGAGGTGGGGCATTTGAAATGCGCCATGCGGCTGCGGCAGTAATCTATCAGATCTTGCTCGGTGATGGGAGCGGCGGCGGGGGTTGCGGCGAAACTGGCAGCCGCACCCTCCGACTCAGCAGCAGTCTCAGCATCTGAAACATCAGCGACCCCGGCGGCAGAACTGGCAGCCGCGACCCCCGAAGCAGTCTTAGCCAGCACCACCACCGCTTTGGGCGTCTCGCCCCATTTTTCATCGGGCACGCCTATGACTGCTACCTCAGCCACGGCGGGATGCGAGAAGAGGCAGTCTTCAACCTCTATGGACGAGACATTTTCGCCGCCTGAGATAACCACATCTTTGCTGCGGTCTTTGAGCACTAGGTAGTTGTCTTCGTCTATGAAGCCGACATCGCCGGTGCGAAACCAGCCTTCGGATATGGCTTCGGCGGTGGCTTCGGGCTGGTTCCAGTAGCCGTGCATTATGTGATTGCCCTGAGCGCAGACTTCGCCCGATTCGGCTATCTGAAGCTTGATGCCGAGGGCAGGGGCGCCTTGACGGGAGAGGCGTTCGGCTCGCTCGGCGGGGGGCAGATGGTCGGTCTCTTTGCGGCGGCGGTTGATGGTGAGGTAAGGGGTGGTTTCGGTGAGACCGTAGAGCTGCATGAACTCCCAGCCGAGGTCGGTTTCAAGCTGCTCTATGATGCGGGTGGGCGGGGGCGCGCCGGCTACGGTCATGCGGACGCCGCTGGGGATCGGGTCGGGGAAGTCGGCGGCAGCATCCAACACGGCCTTGGCAACGGCGGGCGCGCCGCAGAGGTAGGTGACTCCGTGCTGGGCTATGCGCCGCAGGATTTCGGGGCCGTCAACCTTGCGAAGCACCACCTGGGCTGCGCCTGCTCCGAAGAGAGCGAAGGGCATTCCCCAGCCGTTGCAGTGGAACATGGGGAGGGTGTGGAGATACACATCGTCATCGCTCACGCCTGCCGTCCAGCCGAAGGTGACGGCGTTGAGCCAGATGTTGCGATGGGTCATCTGCACGCCTTTGGGGCGGCCGGTGGTGCCGGAGGTGTAGTTGATGGTGGCGGTGGCGTCTTCGTCGGGCTGCCAGGGGCGAGGGTCGGCATCGGCGGCGAGCAGGGCTTGGTCGCTTTCGGCGCCGAGGGTGAAGCGGTGGGGGCATTGGGTGCTGGCGGAGGTGGCGGCGAGGGTGTCGGCCAAGCTGTCGGAAAGTTCAGGGTCTATGAGAAGCACGGACGCGCCGGAGTGCTCCACGATGTAGCTCACTTCCTCTTGTTTGAGACGGAAGTTGATGGGCACGCAGATGCGGCCCGAGCTACCGCAGGCGTAGATGGCCAGCAGAAGACGGGCGGAGTTGTGCGAGACGATGGCGATGCGCTCGCCTTGGCCCACGCCGAGGCTGTCCAGCCCGGCGGCGAACTGGCGGCATCGCTCGGCGAAATCGGCGAAAGTGACCTCGCCCCAAGATGCGGCCGGCTGGTCGGGTTCGTCAATGACGGCGATGCGGTTCGGATAGACCGTCTCCCCCCGTGCCAAGAAGTCGCCGATGCTGAGAGGGACTTTCATGGTGCGGTGCTGGGTCGTGGCGGTGCTGGGGTCAGAGCGTTGTTGCGGTTGAAGACTTTGATGCTTGGCGGTAGAGGGTGCTGGTGTGGAGACTTGGGGGGAGACGGGGTTGAGGGAGATACAGGTTCAACCGCCAGCGAGCGATACGACTTCCAGGCGGATCTCGGCTCGCTTGAGGGCGGCGGCTGCTCTCTCGTTGTCGGGGTCGGCGGAGAGGGCTGCAGATGCTCGGTCGCGGGCGGCTTCGGCGCGGGGGATGTCTATGTCGGAGGCTAGCTCGGCTCGGTCGGAGAGGATGGAGACTTCGTTGTGGCAGACTTCCACGAAGCCGGAATGGACGGCGGCGTATTGGGCGGAGCCGTCGGCGAAGATCACCTTGATGCGCTCCGGCTGGAGGACTCCCACGAAGGGGATGTGGCCGGGTTCAAAGGCGATGTCGCCTTCGGTGGTGCGGGCCACGACCATAGTCGCCTCGCCTGAGAGAATGTGCCGCTCGGGCGACACCATTTCTATCTTCATAGTGCCATCTCGTCTTTCACGCCCGCCACTTTTGCATCACTGCGCTTCTGCTTCACTGCTCTGCTTGCACCGCTTTCTGCTTGAATTCAGCCTTGCCTGCCGCTGGCTTGCCTACCCCTAGGCCGCTTGCTTTTGCAGGTCGGCGGCTTTGGCTCGCACATCGTCTGCGCCGCCCACCATGAAGAAGGCTTGTTCGGGCATGTCGTCCAAATCGCCATTCACCAAGGCTTCAAAGGAATCCACTGTCTCTTCTATGGAGGTGAAGATGCCGGACATTCCCGTGAAGACCTCGGCCACGAACATGGGCTGCGAGAGGAAACGCTGGACTTTGCGGGCACGGGAGACCGTTACCCGATCTTCTTCGGAAAGCTCGTCAAGCCCCAAGATGGCGATGATGTCTTGAAGCTCTTTGTAACGCTGCAGGATTTCTTGGACGCGGCGGGCGACATTGTAGTGCCGCTCCCCCACTACCTCGGGGGTGAGGATGGTGGAAGTGGAAGACAGGGGATCCACCGCCGGGTAGATGCCGAGGGCGGCGATGTCGCGGGACAGCTCGGTGGTGCCGTCGAAGTGGGTGAAGGAGGTGAAGGGGGCCGGGTCGGTGTAGTCGTCGGCGGGCACATACACGGCTTGCAGCGATGTGATGGAGCGGCCTCGGGTGGTGGTTATGCGCTCTTGAAGCTCGCCCATCTCGTCGGCGAGGGTGGGCTGGTAGCCGACTGCGGAAGGCATACGGCCCAGCAGGGTGGAGACTTCGGAGCCGGCTTGGACGAAGCGGAAGATGTTGTCTATGAACAGCAGCACATCTTGGTTCTGGACATCGCGGAAATACTCGGCTATGGTCACGCCAGCTAGGCCCACACGGAGGCGGACGCCGGGGGGTTCGTCCATCTGGCCGAACACCAGAGCGGCTTTTTCCAAAACGCCGGATTCTTCCATCTCCAAGAAGAGGTCGGTGCCTTCGCGGGTGCGCTCGCCTACGCCGGCAAAGACCGACACGCCGCCGTGCTGCTCGGCTACTCGGCGGATCATCTCGGTTATGAGCACTGTTTTGCCCACGCCTGCGCCGCCGAAGAGACCGATTTTGCCGCCCTGCTTGTAGGGGGTGAGCAGGTCGATGACTTTGATGCCGGTTTCAAACATCTGGGTGGTGGGTTCTAGCTGATCAAAAGAGGGGGGCGGGCGGTGGATTTCCCATTCGTCATCTACGGCGAGGTCGGCTCGGTCGGCGTCTAGGCAGTCGCCTAGGACATTCCAGACATGGCCTAGGGTGGCGTTGCCTACTGGGATGGTGATGCCTTTGCCTAGGTTGCGGACTGCGGCTCCTCGGGTGAGGCCGTCGGTTGGGCGCATGGCGATGGCGCGGACGCGGTTGTCGCCGATCTGCTGGGCGACTTCGGCTTTGACTGCTTGGGTTTCGCCGTCTATGGTTACATCGAACTCTAGGGCGGTGTTGATCTCGGGGAGGGAGTCGAGGGGGAACTCGGCGTCTATGACTGGGCCGGCAATGGCGACTACTTTGCCGTCTTTTAACTCTTGCATTTGTGGGTCTCCTGGTTTTGGCTTGGCTTTTGGGGTTCTTAGGTTTTTGCTAATCTGTCGGCGGGCAACGGCGCATCTTTTTTATGCTCAGACAAGAAAACTCGCCTAAAAAAGACACGCCGTCCCCCGCCTTGCTTGGAGTTCCTGGGGTTTTTGGGCTAGGCATTTGCAGGCTCCTGGTGGGGGGTGGAGGCTTCTCTCAGTGCTTCGGCGCCGCCTACTATTTCCATGATTTCTGTGGTGATGGCGTCTTGGCGGGCTCGGTTCATTTGGCGGGTGAGGTTGGTTATTAGCTCTTCGGCGTTGTCGGTGGCGGCTTTCATGGCTCGCTGGCGGTTGGCGTGCTCGGAGGCGGCGGCGTCTAGCAGGGCCGAGAAGAGGCGGGATTCCACATAGCGAGGCAGCAGGGCTTCTAGGACTCCTTCGGGGGTGGGTTCAAATTCAAAGGCGGCTCGGGCTTCGGCTTCTCCGCCGCCTGCGGCCGCGATCGTCCTCATGTCTATCAAGGGAAGGAAGCGGCGGACGGCCACACGCTGGGTGCCCAGAGAGATGAACTCCATATAGACGAGCAGCACTTCGTCTACACGGCGGGAGATGAACTCCTCGGAGACGGCTTCGGCTACTTGGCGGGCGTTTTCGTAGTTGGGGGTGTCGCTGATGCCTGTGAAAGAGTGGTCTATGCGGTAGTTGCGGAAGCGGAAATAGTCGGCGGCTTTGCGGCCGATGAGCACGAGTGAATAATCTGCGCCCTCGGCTCGGCGGGTGGTGATTTCTTTTTCGGCGGCTCGGATGACCGAAGAGTTGTAGGGGCCGGCCAAGCCTCTGTCGGAGGTGATGACCAGGTAGCCAACTCTGTAGCCGACTCTGCGAGTCTGCTCGCGGGTTTCCAAGAGGGGGTGATCCACTTGCGCGCCGGCGGCGGCTAGATCTTCAATGACGGCGGTGATGCGCTCGGCGTAGGGGCGGGCTTCTTGGGCTCGGCGCTGGGCTTTGGCTACCCGTGTGGCGGCGATGAGTTCCATGGCGCGGGTGATCTTCTTAGTGGATTGGACGGATGTGATCCGCCTCCGAAGGATGCGCTCTTGACTGCCGGGCATTGGCTGGTGCTTGCTGGCTTGCTGGGTTTGCTTGCTGGCTTGGCTTTAGGGTTTGATTTATTCTTCGCCGGCCTCGCGCTGAAGGTCTACTTCAGGGAGAGTGACTGAGGAATCCACGGTTGATTCGCTGGCATCGCCGTGATGTTCAGGGTCGGGCTCGTCGCCGACGGGGGCTGCCGCGTCGGTCGCCGTGAACTGGCTGGCGTAGACGGAAATCTCGCGGTCTAGAGTCTCCTCTTCAAAGCCTTCGGCGAAGGTGCGCAGGAGGTCTTTGCTGCGGAGGTGCTCCAGCAGGCCTGTCTCAAAACGGCGGACATCTTCTGTGTGGATGTCGTCCAGGTAGCCTCGTGTGCCGGCGAAGAGCGACACCACCTGCTCTTCCACTGGCATGGGCGAGTTGATGCCTTGTTTGAGCAGTTCGGTGAGACGATAGCCTCGTTCAAGCTGAGCTTGGGAGACGGCGTCCAAGTCGGAGCCGAAGGTGGCGAAGGCTTCCAGCTCGCGGAACTGCTGGAGGTCGGCTTTGAGGGTGCCGACTGCCGACTTCATGGCTTTGATCTGGGCTGCCGAGCCGACCCGTGAAACCGAGATGCCCACATCCACGGCGGGGCGGATGCCTGATTTGAAGAGGTCGTCTTGGAGGTAGATCTGGCCGTCGGTGATGGAGATGACATTGGTGGGGATGTAGGCCGAGACATCGCCGGCTTTGGTCTCAATGATCGGCAAGGCGGTGAGAGAGCCTGCGCCTCGCTCGTCGCTGAGCTTGGCGGCTCGCTCCAAAAGGCGGCTGTGGAGGTAGAAGACATCGCCGGGGTAGGCTTCGCGGCCGGGCGGTCGGCGCAGCAGCAGGGCCATCTGGCGGTAGGCTTCGGCTTGCTTGGAGAGGTCGTCATAGACGGCGAGGGCGTGGGCGCCGTTGTCCATCCAATGCTGGCCCATAGCGCAGCCCGCATAAGGGGCGAGATATTTGAACGGGGCCGGGTCGGAAGCGGGGGCGACCACGACCACGGTGTATTCCATCGCCCCGTACGCCTCCAAGGTGGCGACCACTTGGGCGACTGTGGACGCCTTCTGGCCGATGGCCACATAGACGCAGTTGACGCCTTGGCCGGCTTGGTTCAAGATGGTGTCTACCGCGATGGTGGTCTTGCCTGTTTTGCGGTCGCCGATGATTAGCTCTCGCTGGCCTCGGCCGATGGGGATGAGGGAATCTATGGCTTTGATGCCGGTCTGGAGCGGTTCGTGGACTGGCTTGCGGCCGGTGATGCCGGGGGCTTGGACTTCCATGCGGCGGGTGGGGCCGGCAGACAGCGGGCCTTTGCCGTCTATGGGTTCGCCCAGGGCGTTGACGACACGGCCGAGCATTCTGTCGCCGACTGGCACAGACAGGATGTTGCCGGTGGCGCGGACGGTCTGGCCTTCTTCTATCTCGTCTACTTCGCCGAGCACGACTGCGCCTACGACATCTTCGTCCAAGTTGAGGGCTAGGCCGATGCTGCCGTTTTCAAACTCAAGCATCTCGTTCACGGCGGCTGCGGGGAGGCCGGAGATGCGGGCGATGCCGTCGCCGACTTCTAGCACCAGCCCGACTTGGCTGTGTTCCACCGAGGGGGTGAAATCGTCTAGGTTGCGGCGAAGGGCTGCGAGGATGTCATCTGTGTTGATGGTCAGTTCAGCCATGGTTGGTCTTTCTGGTGGTTCGGGCTGGGAATCTGGGCGGTAAATCTTGCTCTTTGCGAATGATGTTGGAGACTGGCGGGGTGTTGGGGATTGGAGAGACTGGCGGGGCTGTTCGGGGCGGATTGGCAGGTTGTCGGATTGTATAGGCGATGTCAGCCGGTGAAGGCGTCGCGGAGCTTGGCTAGGCGGGAGCGGACGCTGCCGTCTATGACGGTGTCGCCGACGGTGGTGACGATGCCGCCGATGACGGTGGGATCCACCGAGGCTTTGACTTCTATGTTTTTGCCGGTGGCTTCGCTGAGGGCTTCGCGCAGGCGAGCGATCTGAGCTTCGCTGAGCGGGACGGCGGCGCGGACATAGGCCACTTCCGCGCTCTTGGCGGAGGCTGCTATGTCGGCTAGCTCTTCGGCTATGGGCTGGATGTCTTTGGAACGCTCGGAGGCGACTATGAGCGAGAGCATTCCGACTGTGGCGGGGGTTGCGCGGCTGGCGAGCAGGTCTTCCACGATCTGCTGTCGGCGTTGGACGGGGATGTGGCGGTCGCTGAGGGCGTCGCGGAGCTCGTCGCTGCCTGCGAGGGCGCGGGAGAAGCGGAACATCTCGTCGGCGACTTCATCCAGGCAGCCTTCGGCTTCGGCTATCTCCGCCATGGCTTTGGCGTAGCTGCGAACTTGCGGGGTGGTCATCGGGGTTTCGGGGGTGCTCGGTTTCGGGGTGCTCGGTTTCGGGGTGCTATTGGGCTGGGGCTAATCGGGATAGGGACTACTGAGCCGGCTCCGCAGCGGCAGCCAAGTCGCTGGTGATATAGGCATCAACCAAGGCTTCTTGGGCGGCGTCATCGGTGCGAAGGCTTTCGGCTATGAGGGCTTCTGCGGCTTCAGACACCCAGACACCTACCTCGGTTTGAAGGTCGGCTGCGGCTTGGCGGCGGATGAGGGCGACTTCGGCTTCTCCTCGGCGGCGCGTCTCTTCGGCTTCGGCTTCGGCGCGGGCGATGAGGTCGGCTTCCAAGCGAGCCGCTGAGGTGCGAGCTTCGGATATGAGATCTTCACGCACCTGCGAGATGTCGCCCAGCTGAGCACGAAGCTCGGATGTGCGAGACTCGGTGGCGACACGGGTTTCTTCAGCCGACTGCAGCTCGCCCTCTACCTTGTCGGCATTGCCTTGCATCATTTTGCGGGCAGCCGGGAAGACTTTCCATGCCAAAAAAGCGAGCACCAGCAGGAAGGCGGCCGCTCCCCACCAGAACTCGTTGATGTCGCTCGGAAAGAAGAGTCCGTTTTCTTTTTCGCCGGCCGCGAAAATCAAGTTCATCAGTCGCTACCTCCTGAGTTGGTGCTGCCTGAGTCGGTGCTAACTGAGTCGGTGCTAGCTGAATCAGGACTGCCTGAGCCAGCGTTGTCTGAGTCGGGGCTGCCGGAGTTGGTACCAGAGTCCCCGTCTGTCTGTCCGCCTTCCTGAGCCTGTTGGCCTTGGCCCTGCGGCTGGATTTCTTGTGGCATCGTTTCTCGTTGCAGAGCCTCTTCCAGCAACTCGTCTATCGCGCGGTCGGCGGCGGCGGTGTCGGAGGGGCGAGTGCCGAGCACATTGGAGGCGGCATCTACGGCTAGCTCGCGTATTTCGCTGCGGAGGTTGCCGACTGCTTCCGAGCGGGCGGCGGACATTTCTCGGGTGGCAGCAGCACGAGATTCGCTCACATCGGCCACTGCTGCACCCACTAGTTCGGCCCGGCGGTCGCTGGCGCGGGTGCGAGCTTCGTCCAGCAGCAGGTTGGCTTCTTCGCGTGCGGCTTGGAAGGCGGTATCGTAATCGGCTTGGGCTTTGGCTAGGTCTTCTTCGGCTCGCTGGGCGGCGTCTCTGTCGTCTTGGAGCTTCTGGGCACGCTGGGCTTGGAGCTTGCGGATGGGAGGGAGGAGCACATATTTCATCAATCCCCAGAGGAGCAGGAAGAAAATCGCCGACCAGAAGATTTCGTTCGTGGCCGGCAGCACCGGGTTGGGCACATCTTCGACTTCTATTGATTGAGGTGCTGTGGTTGTGCTTGTGCCGCCTACTCCCACTCGTTCTATGCAGTAATCCGCCACGCCTGCCCTTTCCAGCAGCGGATCGTTCAACGCGCTTTGCAGGCAAACAGTGAATTCCTGTGAGACTTCGTGAGTTTCTGTGACATGCACGATGTCCAATATCTGTTCGAACTCCGAAAGATCTGTATCCCCAGGAGCATCCTGGGCAATCTCAGGGGCATCAGCCGCCAGCTCGCCGAGAGCTAGCTCTTCAGGCACGAAATATGTGAAGCTGTCGGATGACATGGTGCTAGGAGGTCTGGGTATTGCTGGTGGTTACGGTGTTGCTGGAAACTATCGGGAGTTTGTCGGATGCAGACTGGTGTGTCAGCTGTTCGGTCAGCTGTCTCTCAGAGCGAAAAATCCTGCCGTGCGGCTCAGACGAACTTCAGCATGATGAAGACGACGAAGCCGAGGAGGGCTAGAGCCTCGGTGAAGGCGATGCCCAAGAACATGACCGTCTGCACTTGTCCAGCCGACTCGGGCTGGCGTGCGATGGCTTGGACGGCTTGACCGACAAGATAGCCGATGCCGATGCCGGGGCCGATGGCAGCGAGGCCGTAGGCCATGCCGGCACCCTGGGCGGCTTCGGCGCTCTTGAGCTCGTCGGCGGTGAGGCCGGTGCTGGTGGTGCCGTCTTGGGCAAGCTCTGCTGCTTGCTGGGCTAGTTCCATGAAGTTGCTCATTTTGGTTTCTCCTTGCTATTTGCGAACGGGGTTGTTTGCGAACGGGTTATTGGGGTGTCGGGCTTGCTTCGGGGGCGGTCTGTCAGTCTGCCGTCTTTGGCGATTTCTCAGCTAGCGGGGCGATCATTTAGTGGGCGGGGTGGAGCGCGCCGCCGATGTAGACGGCAGCGAGGATGGCGAAGACGAAAGCTTGGATGAGGCTCACGCCGATTTCAAAAGCGGTGAAGACGATGAGGCCGGGGAAGGTGAGGACTTCCAGCACTGCTACCAGCTGGAGCGTCCAGACTGCGATGCAGAGCACGCCGAAGCTGACTAGCAGGATGTGGCCTGCGAGCATGTTGGCGAAAAGTCGGATGGCGTGGCTGAAGGGGCGGACGAGGAAGGTGGAAATCAGCTCAATCGGGGTGACGAGGATGTACATGGCCTTGGGGACGCCTTCGGGGAAAGCGACCATCTTGAAATAGGCGACCGGGCCGTTGTGCTTCATACCCACCATGATGAAGAAGAGGTAGGCGATGATAGCCAGCACGAGCGGGGCGCCCATGCGAGCGTTGAGAGGCATCTGGAAGAAGGGGATCACCTCAAAGAGGTTGCCCACCGCAATGAAGCAGAAGAAGCTGATGAGGACGGGAAGGTATGGCTCGTAGCCTGCGCCGATGCCGGGCTTGGCGACTTGGTTCTCAACGAAGCTGACAATGCCCTCGGCGAAGCCTTGGACGCCTCTGGGGACAAGCCGGGATTGGCGACCGGCGATGAAGAACAGAATGGCGGGAACGGCAGCGGCGATGAGAGCGATGAGAGCGATCTTGTTGAATCCGTACCAGCCGTCGCCGAAGAAGTTGGGCCACTCAACGATGTTCTTGATCGAGGGGAAATGTATCTGCGAGAGGATCATGCTGTGTTTGCCGTGTTTGCTTTGCTTGCTTTTTATTGTGTTTGCTGTGTTTGCTATTTTGTGTTGTCTTTTGCTGTGTTTGCTTTCTATTATGCTTTCATTCTGCCGTTTTGGCAGTGGTTGCCAATGCGGGGTCGGCAGCTTTGCGGGGTTTGAGACCGGGGAAGGCCAGCGAAGCCGAGACATAGCGAAGCTCCCAGACCAGCAAGCCTAGGTGGGTGATGATGATGGCGATGCCCAAGGCGAACATATCCAGCCACGAGGCATCGCGCACCAGCCAGACTGCCAAGAAGATGAGACCGAGGCGCAGCAGGAAGCCGAATAGCACGCCGACCATGAGCAAAGCCAGGGAGATGCGGGTGGTGGAGGCGATGATGGCGGCTGAGAGCCAGAAGTTGATGAGGACCAGACCGAGGGCGTAGGCGACGGCTGCCGCGCCTGCTGCTCCCCAGATGGCCGCGCCCAAGGCGACCAGCAGGGGGGCTATGATGGCACCCCGCTTGAGCATGTCCAAAGCCACTTGGTAGGCGGGCGACGGGCCGGGGATGCCCGTCGTCATCGGGGAGGAGGCCGTAGATGAGGAGACCGCAGAAGCGGCCGCTTGAGAGGATGGCGACTGCGCCTCTGTTTCAGTCACGGAGCACCTTCTCAGCTAAATCGCAGTTCTTGTTTTCTTTCATTCTTGATGAAGTATAGACAGGAATTAGAAAAATCTTACCGCTTGGGCGTTTCGCGGCGCATGGCTTCACGGTAGCGGAAGTAGATACTGGCGACTGCGCCTGCTGCACCGAGGATGGCAAGGATGACGGTGAGGACGGGGCGGATGCCGAACAGCGTGTCGAGTCCGAAGCCGACCAGCCCCATGAGTGCCGCGCTGAAGACCAGCTCGTAAGAGCCGGAACTGCGCTTTACGCCTTCGGTTACTGGAGTCTTGGGCATGGGGTGCTGGGGTTGTTGGCTGGGGTTGGAGTTGTTGGTGTCGGAGTTCTTGGTGTTGGGGTTTTGTGCGGGGGTTCTTGGTGTTGGGGTTTTGTGTTTGCGGTAGTCGGCAGCGGCTCAATCGTCATAGGGCGTGAATCTGGCACAGAGGTCGGCGACTTCGGCTTGCAGCTCGGCGTGGCTGCTGGATGAGCTGCTGGCCGCGCCGTTCAGTGCGCCGTTCACTGGGATGCTCTCGTCTCTGAGGGTGCGAGCGATGAGCTGGGCTATCTGCGCCATCTCTGGTTCTTTCATGCCTTGGGTGGTGACGGCTGGAGTGCCGAGCCTCAATCCGCTGGTGACGAAAGGCGAGCGAGGATCGTTGGGGATGGTGTTCTTGTTGGTGGTGATGCCAACTGCATCCAGCTTTTCTTGAGCTATCTTGCCGGTGAGGTCTTCGTCGAAAGTGCGAAGATCTACGAGCATGAGGTGATTGTCGGTGCCGCCTGAGACTAGACGGAAGCCTTCGGCTGCCAAGCCTTCAGCAAGGGCAGCAGAGTTGCGGACTATCTGGCGGGCGTAATCTTTGAAATCCTCGGTGGCTGCCTCGCGGAAGGCAACGGCTTTGGCGGCGATGATGTGCTCCAGGGGGCCGCCTTGCATTCCGGGGAAGACGGCTCGGTCTATGTCTTTGGCGAGTGCCTCGGTGCAGAGGATGCAGCCGCCTCGGGGGCCGCGCATCGTCTTGTGGGTGGTGAATGTAACCGCATCGGCATAGGGCACGGGGTTGGGATGGACGCCGCCCACCACGAGGCCAGCGATGTGGGCTGCGTCAAACAGGAAGTAGGCGCCCACTTCGTCGGCGATGGCGCGAAGGGGGGCAGGGTCTATGATTCTGGGGTAGGCGGTGGCACCGGCGATGATGAGCTTGGGCTGCTCGCGGCGGGCGGTTTCGCCGATCTGGGCGTAATCGAGACGTTCGTCGCTGTCGGTGACGGCGTAGGAGACGAATTCGTAGAGCTGCCCGCTGAAATTGACGGGCGAGCCGTGGGTGAGATGGCCGCCGTGATCCAAGCTGAGTCCCATCACCTTGTCGCCGGGCGAGAGAAGCGCCAGATAGACGGCCATGTTGGCGTTGGCGCCAGAGTGAGGCTGGACATTGGCATGGTCGGCCCCGAAGAGGGCTTTGACACGCTCGCGGGCCAGGGTTTCGGCTTCGTCTATGAGAAGGTTGCCGCCGTAGTAGCGACGGCCCGGGTAGCCCTCGCTGTATTTGTTGGTGAGGGGCGAGCCAGCCGCCTCAAGCACCGCAGGCGAGGCAAAGTTCTCCGAGGCGATGAGCTGGAGACCTGTATTCTGACGGCGAGTCTCGCGGCTGATGATGTCGAACAGCTCATCGTCATGGACTTGTGGCCAAGGCATTCGGGGTTCTCCTTTGGGGGGTGCTTCTTTGGTTCAGGGTATTGGGATTTTCGGCAAAACAGCAAACCAGAGACGAAGCTTCAGATGAGGTCGTTTAGCTTCTGCACTCTAGGGGCGTGGCGGCCGCCCTGGAAATCGGTGGCGCAAAAAACTTGCAGAGCTTCTTTGGCGGTTTCGGGATCGACAAGGCGCGCGCCAAAGCAGGCCACATTGGCATCGTTGTGCTCGCGGGCGAGACGGGCGGTTGTGGCGTCGTGGAGAGGTGCGGCTCGCACGCCCGCGATTTTGTTGGCAGCCATGGCGATGCCAAGACCGCTGCCGCAGACGCACACACCCAAGTCGGCTCGCCCGTCGGCAACCTCTGCGGCGACTGCCGCCCCGAAGTCGGGATAGTCGACTCGTTCTTCGCTGTCCGTGCCGAAGTCGATCACCTCATATCCGAGAGTCAAGAGCATCTCAGCAAGCTCGTCTTTAAGCGCAAACCCCGCATGATCTGCCCCTATCGCCACCCGTGCCATTCTCCTTCAGCCTATAGAAACCTTTAGAGGCTATAGTGGCAGCATGACTGACAATAACATGGCGAATAACACGGCTCAAGACGAGCGCATCATTCTTTGCACTGCCACGCTGCAGAGCGATCCGATGCAGTGCAGTGAGCGGGATTTTCTAGCAGGGCTGGATGCGGCGACAGAAGCGGAGTTTGCGGGGATATCGCTTTGGCAGCTGCATTGGATGCTGGCTCTGGGGGGCGGGGCTCAGGGGGACAACATAGCAGAGCAGAAGGCAAGGGATGCCGTAGCCGAACGGGGGCTGTCGGTGGGGATGGTAGAGGCGATAATGCCCTGGTCGGCACCCGACGATGCCAAGGCGATTGAAGGCGCGGTAGGGGCGTTTGAACTGGCGGCGTCGTTCGGGGCCGAGAATGTGCTGGCTGTGTGTCTCGGGGATGAAGTGGAGTCGGTGAAGGCGGGGGCGGCTCGCTACAAAGAAGTGTGCCGTGCCGCTCAGGATTTCGGCGTGAATGTGCCGATTGAATTTCTGCCTTGGGGGGCGATTCCCAGCATTGAGACAGCGTGGCAGATCGTGGAGACGGCCGGCCAAGAAAACGGCGGCATCCTCATAGACACTTGGCACTGGCAGCGTCAGCCCGGCGGCCCCGACCACGAGCGGCTGAAGCAGATCCCCGGCGAGTTCATCCGAGCCGTCCAACTCTGCGATGCCGCCCCCGAAGCCGAAGGCGACCCGATGACCGAATGCATGACAGCCCGCCTGCTGCCCGGCGAAGGCGCGGTAGATTTCCCGCCCCTGCTAGCCGACCTAGCCGCAATAAGGGCCGACCCGCTCTGGGCACCCGAAGTCTTCAGCAACAAGCTAACCGCCAAAGGCCCGCAACCCATGGCCGAAGCTATAAGAGAAGCAACCTTGGCTGTGCTGCAGTAGCTATGGACTCAAGGCAGCATCAATCTGCTCTTGGGTGATGGGTCCTTCGCGGAGGATTTTGGGTTGAGGGGAAAGGTAATCTATGACGGTTGAAGCGACTGTTGTGGAAGGGCCGCCGTCTATTACTAGGGCAAGATTTCTTTCAGGGACACTGCCTTGGGGGGATTTGCCTTTGGTATTTTCAGATGCATTCTCAACAGCAGACGCATCGGTTTTGCTGAAGGCTTGCACGACCTCTTCGGCGGTGATACTGGGAGGCTTACCGTGCTGGTTTGCACTGGTGGCAGCTATTGGGCCGACTTGGCTGGTTAGCTCGCGAACCCAAGCATGATCAGGGCAGCGGACGCCGATTGTGGCTTTGCCTGCTGCTTCTGCGGGGCGGGTTCTTGATTGGCTTTCAAGCGAGTAGCTGCTTGCACCGATTATCGTTCTGGCTGGCTCGTCTGCATCATTTTGCTTGTCTCTGCCCAATAAGACATCAGCCAAAGCAGCCTTCCCGTCCATTACGGGCAGCACGATGGTCAGAGGCCCTGGCCAGAAGGCGTCCATCAGAGTTGCGGCTGCAGCGGATAACTCGCCGACCAGCGACTCAGCTTGGTCAGCGTCCGCCACTAAGACTGCTATCGGCTGTGATGATGAGCGGCCCTTCATTTCCGCTAGCTTTGCGACGGCTTCGGGTTGAGACGCCACAGCCGCCAACCCATAAACCGTGTCGGTCGGAATAGCCACCACTCCCCCCGCCTGCAGCACTTCAGCCGCTGCCCGCAATGCCATTCCGGAATCGTCGTCTATCTTGAGAATTCTGGTAATGACTTTCCACCTCAAATTGATTTGAGTATCTCTGATGCCTTTTGGAATATCTTTTTGGATGCTTCTAAAATCTGCTCTGCTGCTTCCAGAGCTTCTTCGGCTTTGGATCTGTCATAGCGAAAACGGGCAGGAGATAGCTGAGCGTTATCCACATAGCGCACATAGGAACTATAGGTTTCAAATACCGACACAGCATCTTGGATTGATTCCATCTCTGGTACCGTTGGCAAAAGTCGCAGGTAGTAGTCCAAGAGAACATGGTGTCGCATGTCTTCTGGCGAATCCTCGAAGCGGTAGATGAGGGCTTTGAGGCTTTTCTCTGCTGAAGTGCTGGCGATGAAGCAGCACCATGGATAGCTTTCTGCCACGAATAGTTTGTTTGCTTCGGCTAAATCGTAGCTGGCATCATCCAGCCAGACTAAGGCAAGCCTCTCTGGGGTGATGTCGGTCACAAAATCTTTTCCCAGTCGTCGGCTAGCCAGCGCGCGATCTGTTCGCTGCTGCCTGCTCTTTCTGCTTCCTCTTTGGAATAGACATGAACCGTCAGGAGCACTCCTTCAGACAGGGCTGTCTGATTCAGATCGCGAAAGCTTTCGTATCTATCTTGCTGGCTGGCGGGTATGTCTTCTGCCACAACCACGATGCTTAATTCGTCTGAACGGCGGATGTCGCCATTCTTGTCAGCGCGGACATAGGGGCCGCAAAGATACGCTTCGGCGACTTCGTGCCTCTCCAAAACAGGGGTCAGCAACTCGCCGATTTCTGCCACGGAAAGCAACTGACGGGTTCCATAAGTAACTGCCACATCAATTATTTTATCACGATGGATAGGAATCTCGGAATTCTTGGAATCACAGATTATTTCTGGTGGGACACTGGACTACTACTGGAGGGACATTAGGCGGAGGCGGGGGACGGGGGGGACAGGAATTGTGCTCGGAGGACTCTGGGGCGGTCGGCTAGGTCGGGGAGGATTTTTATGTTGGTCAGGCCGTTGGCTTGGGCTGCATTTGTTGCTGCTTTGGCTTGGTGGGGGGCTATTTCACAGACTATTGAGCCGCCGGGGGTTAGCCATTGGGGGGCTTCGCTTAGCAGGGTGTGGATGGCTTCGGTGCCTTTGGGGCCGGCGTAGAGGGCAGCGGCTGGCTCGTGGGCGGTGATGACTTCTGGGAGCTGCTCGTGGTCGGCGATGTAGGGAGGGTTGGAGACTATGAGGTCGAGCTTGCCTTTTAGTGAGTCGGCTTGAGAGTTTTGGGCTGGGTTCGAGTTGGTTGTGCTTTTCTTGGGCGGCTTTGGGAGATTGGCGGCTTGAGAGTTTTGGGTGGGGGTAGTTGGTCGGTGAGGTGAAAGGATTTTCTCGAGTGCGTCGTACCAACTGCCTTGGGCTAGGCGTACTCTCATGCCTGCGGTGCCTATGCCTGCTAGGTTGGCGCGGGTTACTGCTAGAGCATCGGATGAGATGTCGGTGCAGACGACTTCAGCATTCGGGCACTCTGCTGCCAGCGAGAGACCGATTGCGCCTGAGCCACAGCCTAGGTCGGCAACTAGTAGGCGAGGGGGTAAGCCAGTCCCAGTTGTCGCATGGCCTTGGGATGCTGATTGGTTGCTGAGCATTTTGGCACGGTTGGCTAGCTCATTCAGTGCTACATCTACTACTATCTCGGTTTCGGGGCGTGGGATCAGGACGCGGTTGTCTAGGAACAGATCCAAGCGGCGGAAGCCCCAGCTTCCCAGAACATATTGCAACGGCTCGCCTGCCTGCAGCCGCTGGAGCATTTGCTCGAAGCGGGCGGCGGCAAGTTCAGTGGCTGGTTCATGCCAGATGCTGAATAGCTCGCTCATCTCGCAGCCCGAGATTTCGGCGAGGATGCGACGGGATGCTGTGTCGGGATTGAGATGAGAATTCTGGGAGATTGCTTCTTCTCGCAGGGTTTCTGGCTGGCAGGCGGAATCGTCTCTGCGTCTGCCGGTTTCTTCAGGCGAACTGAGAGTTGCGGCGTTCTTCGAGGGCGAGCAGTGGCGAGGCGTCGCGGTCAGGCGCGCAAAACCTCTCTTATGCAGTTGAGACCAGGTTGGCACGGCCCCAACTGTCAGATTTTCAGCCATTCTGAAATCAGCACCAAAAAAGCAACTGGCGGCATCAGTCAGTCCGACTGGCCGGCTTCTTGGAGGGCTTGCTCTCGTTCGTTGGCTACTAGGGCGTCGCTTACTTCCTCTAGCTCGCCGTTGAGGATGCGTTCTAGTTTGTGGAGGGTGAGGCCGATGCGGTGGTCGGTTACTCGGTTTTCTTTGAAGTTGTAGGTGCGGATTTTTTCGCCTCGTCCGCCGCCGCCTATCTGGCTGCGTCTTTGGCTGGAAAGCTCTTCGGCTTGGCGGCGTTGTTCCATTTCGGCTAGGCGGGCACGCAGCACTCGCAGGGCTTTGGTCTTGTTCTGGAGTTGACTTTTTTCGTCTTGCATGGTCACGACCAAGCCGGTGGGCTTGTGGGTGATGCGCACGGCGGAGTCGGTGGTGTTGACCGACTGACCGCCCGGGCCAGAAGAGCGATAGACATTCACTTCTATGTCGTTCTCGTCTATCTCCACATCTACCTCGTCGGCTTCGGGGAGCACCGAGACGGTGGCGGAAGAAGTGTGCACACGGCCTTGCGACTCGGTTACGGGCACACGCTGGACGCGGTGCGGGCCGCCTTCGTGTTTCATGCTGGCCCAGACGCCTTCGCCTGAGAGCATGAACGCCACATCTGTGTAGCCGCCTTGGGGCGAATCCTGCGCGCCCAGCAGCTCCAGCTTCCAGCCTCGGCGGGCCGCATAAGACTGATACATGCCGAAGAGGTCACGGGCGAAGAGGTTGGCTTCCTCGCCTCCTTCTGCGCCGCGAATCTCAATGATCACATTTTTGGAATCGTTGGGATCCTTGAGGACGAGCAGGTCCATTAGCTCGTCTCTGAGGGCGTCTTGGCGAGACTGGGCTTCGTCTATCTCGCTTTGGAGAAGTCTCGCCTCGTCGCCGCTGGCTTCGGCCAGCATTTCTTGGGCAGTGGCGATGTCTTCGGCTAGCTGGCGTTGTTCGCGCAGACGGATGACGATTTGACGGAGTTCGTTGTAGCGTTTGGCAGCTTTGGCGTAGGAGTCGTTGGCTGTGCCGTCTTTTGTTGTGAAGTCGGACAGAGATGCCAACTGGGTTTCTAGTCTGTCGAACTCCTGCTCTAGTTCATTGTGGTCGTCTCGCATGAGACATCTTTCAGCTCTCTTCTGAAGTAGCTTCGGCGGCAGCTTCGCTGTCGGCCTCTGCTTCCGCCTTCTCTGCTTTGGCATCTACCTTGCCCTTGGCCTCAGCCTTACCCTTGGCGTCAGCTTTTGCCTTCTCTGCCTTTGCCTCCGCTTCTTTCTTAGCTTCCGCCTCCGCCTTAGCTTCAGCTTCTGCCTCAGCTTTTGCTTCTGGCGAACCGGCACGGCGACGCTTGCCGTAACGCCGTTCAAATCGCTCCACGCGGCCGGCGGTGTCTACTATCGTCATCTGGCCGGTGAAGAACGGGTGGCTGGCACTGGAAATTTCAATCTTGGCCAGGGGGTAGGTGTGGCCGTCTTCCCACTCGGTGGTTTCGTCGGTCTGGACGGTGGAACGGGTCAGAAACTTTTCGCCAGAGCTGGTGTCTAGGAACACCACTGGGCGATAATCGGGATGGATGTCGGTTTTCATGTTGCCTCTGAGAATGCTGGAGTTAATTTCTGCTGAAGTATCTGAGCTTGCGCTGCTTAGTGTCTGCTGCTTACTATGCTAAGTCCGCATCTGGCCTTGGGCAACTTCTGAGAGGAACGCATCGTTGCTGGGGAACTGCTTGAGACGGTCTATGAGAAGCTCCAAGCCGGCCCCGCCGTGGCCGTCGTTTTCGTTGGCCAAGCCCGAAAGCACACGGCGAAGCTTCCAGACTTGCTGCAGCTGCTCACGCTCAAACAGCAGCTCTTCGTGGCGGGTGGAGCTGGCATCCACATCTATGGCGGGGTAGATGCGGCGTTCGGCGGAGCGGCGATCCAAGCGAAGCTCCATGTTGCCTGTGCCTTTGAACTCTTCAAAGATGACCTCGTCCATCTTGGAGCCCGTCTCCACCAATGCGGTGCCGAGGATGGTGAGCGAGCCGCCTTCTTCAACATTGCGGGCTGCGCCGAAGAACTTCTTGGGGGGGTAGAGCGCGGCAGCGTCCAAACCACCCGACATAAGGCGGCCGGTAGGCGGGGCCGTGAGGTTGTAGGCGCGGGCCAGACGGGTGATGCCGTCCAAGATGATCACCACATCTTTGCCTTCCTCCACCATGCGCTTGGCACGCTCTATGGCCATCTCGGCGATGTAGGTGTGCTCGCTGGCGGGGCGGTCGAAAGTGGAGGCGATGACTTCGCTGGTAGAGCGGCGCAGCCAGCGGCGCATGTCGGTGACCTCTTCGGGGCGCTCGTCCACCAGCAGCACCAGCAGCACTACTTCGGGGTTGTTGATCTCTATGGAGCGGGCGATTTCTTTCATAATCGTGGTCTTGCCGGCTTTCGGGGGCGAGACGATGAGCCCTCGCTGGCCTTTGCCGATGGGCGACAGGAGATCCACGATGCGGGTGGTCATGTTGTGGGAGTCGCCGTCGCGCTCCAAGCGGAGACGCTCGTCGGGGAAGAGCGGTGTTAGCTGGCCGAACTCGGGGCGGTCTTTGGCGAGTTCAGGCTCGTGGTCGTTGACTGCATCTATGCGCAGCAGAGCGGGATTTTTCTCGTTTTGGGCGGACGGACGGGATGCGCCACGCACTCGGTCGCCCTTGCGCAGCCCGAACTGCTTGACTTGCTTGACCGAGACATACACATCCGACTTGGTGGGGAGGTTGCCTTTGACGCGGAGAAAGCCGTAGCCGTCGTCTCGGAGATCCAGATGGCCTTCAATGTCTATGACTTGGGCGGGGTTTTCGTCGTTTTGCTGTCGGTTGCGGCGGCGATTGCGGCGGCGTTGCTCTTGGGATTGATCTTGGTTTGACTGAGAGCTGCGAGACCGGCTGTCTTGGGCTGTGCCGGGTTGATCTGTGCTGGTTTGATCTGTGCTTGTCTGGGCTGGGTCTGCCTCGGCTGTGCCTGCTTGGGTTGAACCTGCTTCTACAGCACCTGCCTGACCGTTGCTGACTTGCGAGCTGAAATCTTCATCGGCTATGTCGTCGTCAAGATCAAAATCGTCATCGGCGATGTCGCCGCCCGGGTCGAAGCGGAAAACGCGAGGCGGACCTGAATCACGCTCGGCCGTGCGACTGGCCACGCCGTTGGTCTCACTGGCTACATCGCTGACGACATCACTGGCTACATCGCTGACGATATCGGCTTCTGAGCCGTTCATGCCAGTGAGGTTCATGATGAGATCCACGATCTCGGATTTGCGGGCTTGACTGGAGGGCTTGCCGCCCATAGCTCTCGCAATGCTGTCTAACTCGTCTCGTTTCTTCCGTTCCAAGTCGGAGCGGGTGAGTTTAGTGGTTGCCACAATACCTCATTTCTGCGGTCGCCAAAGGGTAACAGGGTGCGCGAAATCGTGCTTCAAAGACATACAAGAATAAACGCAAATAAAAGGGGTAACTTTGGGAAGACATCTTCAAGGCGCGAAACATCAACAGCGCACTTGTCGGAGGTCTTGATGCAATCCTAGCAGGTATCGGAGAATTTGCAACATCAATTTGTGAGGGAGTTTTTGGTGCTTGGGAGAACTGCTTGACGGGGCTGGTTGGCAGGGTTGCTTAGAGGGTGCTTAGTGCGGACATAAGGCAGCAAGCGGTGGGGTCGGCGGTTAGAAAATTTGGGCAGTGGAGGAAGCTTACGCGGCCAGCAATTTAGCCATGAGAGTGTGGCCGTCTTCTACGGGGGCCTCGGCCACGCCCCGTTCGGTGTAGCTGCCGCCTGCGCCTCGGGTTTGCGAATCCACCAGCAGATACGGCACAGGGTCGGAGGTGTGGGTGCGCAGCTCTATGGGGGTGGCATGGTCGGGCATTACCAGCATTCGCCAGGGGCCGATTTCGTCTAGGCCCTCCACTAAGCCGGCGAAGATGCGGGAGTCCCAGTTTTCCAAGCTGTTGATTTTCTCGGCGACATCGCCTGCGTGTCCGGCTTCGTCGCTGGCTTCCACATGGAGCACGGCCAGGTCGGTTCCGTCTCGCAGCATCTGCAGCACGGCATCGCGCTTGCCTTCGTAGTTGGTGTCGTACCAAGCGGTGGCACCTTCCACCTCCACCACGGAGATGCCTGTGAGCACGCCTATGCCGCGCACCAGATCCACGGCCGTCACGAGACCGGCGGAGAGACCCCAACGACTGCTGAACGAAGGCATCTGCGGCTGGCGGCCCTGGCCCCAGAGCCAGATTTGGTTGGCGGCTAGGTCGAAGTCGGCGAGAATCTGCTGGCTTTCGTGCATGAGCCGGCGGAGGTGTTCGCTGTGGGGGCCAGACGGGAGGACGGCAGGCTGGTCGGTGAGATCGTGAGGCGGGACGCAGATGGCATTTTCCCATTCGCGTGGAGCAACCATGATGTGGCGATATTGGACGCCGGGGTGGAACGACACGGAGGAGCTAGCGAGCGATCCCTGGCTATCCCCCGCAGCGGTGCTTCCCAAGCCTTCTCCTCCGCCAGCTAACTCCCCTGCCGTGCCGAAATAGCTGTTGAAGTGGCTATTGAGGGCGGCGATGACCTTGGCTGCTTGGTCGGTGTCGGGGTGGCCGCCTGCGAAATCTCGCATTATCGGGGTGACATCATTGCTGATTTTCACCAGATTGCATCTGAAAGCGATTTCGTCTTCTGCCAGTCTTAGACCGAGGGCGGCGGCTTCAATCGGGGCACGGCCTGTGTGGTACAGGGCAGGGTCGTAGCCAAAGATAGACATGTTGCCGACATCGCTGCCGGGCGGGAAGCCGTCGGGGATGACTTTGGCTTGTCCGAGGGTGCCGCGAGCAGCCAGTTCGCTCAGCACTGGCATCTCGGCTGCTTCAAGGGGCGTGCGTCCGCCGAGCGCGGCGACAGGCTGGTCGGCACAGCCGTCGGGCACGCAAATCACATATTTCACAAGTTTCAGTTTGCCTTGATTTTGGTTCGCCTTGATGCACTCGGGTTTTGCAGTGTTTGAGGTTTAAGGCTGGCGAAAGAAATTTTGAGGCCTCGGAAGCGGGCGAGGGTTCGAGCGGGCGTGGCGATGGCTTGGGAGCTTTTAAGTTTTGAGCTTTCCCAAAGATGGCTTAGAGGGAGGGGCATACAACTAGCCGAGGCGGGCGTGTTCTTCAATGTAGCGGCGGACTGCGGCGAGGTCGTTGTCCAGCACTGCATATCGTTCGGTGCGTTCGTGCAGGTCGGCCATGGAATCGGGCAGATCGGGAGTGATGCCTGTGGCTTGCTTGACGGCATCGGGAAATTTGGCAGGATGGGCTGTGGCCAGCACCACCGTAGGCTCGCCTTCGGTGCGCAGCTCTTGGGCAGCGGCCAGGCCGACAGCGGTGTGCGGGTCGATTAGGCGTCCTGTGTCGCGGTAGGTTTTGCCGATGACTTCCAAGGTGGCTGGATCGTCGGTGCGGCGGCTCGTCCAGACATCGCCGAGGCTGGAGAAGCGGTCGGCAGGGACGGTAGCTGTGCCAGCTTGGCGCACCTGCTGCATGAAGTCGGCAGTGGCTTTGCTGTCGCGCCCGAAGATGTCAAAGATGAGCCGTTCCAAGTTGCTGGGGATCATAATGTCCATGCTTGGCGAGAGAGTAGGCGAGACTTCGCCCGTGGAGAGAGTGGCGGTAGAGAAGAAACGAGCAAGGCTGTCGTTGCGGTTTGTGCCCACGATGAGGCGAGCGTCCAACCCCATACCGCGTGCGCCATAGCCTGCATAGACATTGCCGAAGTTGCCCGTAGGCACGGCGAATGAAATGTTGCCTGCCGTGCTTCTACTCCCCTCCTCGCTTGACGCCTTCCCCCCCGCTCCTCTCCCCACTTCCTCACTTATCCCCTTCCCTTCTCCCTCACTTCCCCCTCTCCCCATTCCCTCATTCGCCATCTCCCCCACTCCAGTTCCGCCCAAATCCACCCCCAACTGCACGGCTGCCCAGATGTAATAGACGATCTGCGCCATCACTCTGGCCCAGTTGATGGAGTTGATGGCCGAAAGCTGCAGGCGGTCTTTCAAAGCTTCATCGGCGAACAGGGCTTTAACTATGTCTTGGCAGTCGTCAAAGCTGCCACGCAAGGCGATGTTGTGGACTGTGGGGGAATCCACTGTGGTCATCTGCCTCCGCTGCACTTCCGAAACTCTTTCGTGGGGGTGGAGGATGAAGATGTCCATAGTGTCGCGGTCGCGGCAGGCTTCTATGGCAGCCGAGCCAGTGTCGCCGGAAGTTGCGCCGACTATGGTGATCTGCCCCGAGCGGCGCTTTAGCTCGGCATCAAAGAACCTGCCGAGCAGCTGCAGGGCGATGTCTTTGAATGCCAAAGTCGGCCCCCAGAAAAGCTCCATGAGCCAGATGCTGTCGTCGGGGTCGCCGAGCGGCACAAGAGGCGCGACTTCGGGGTGGCTGAAGCTGGAATAGGCATCGGCTATGAGGGCGGCGAAGTCGTCTTTTTCCCAAGCACCCGCCACGAACGGCCACATGACTTCAGCAGCGAAGGCGGGATATCTGGAGGAACTGGCGGCAGCTGGCTGAGGCGGTGCGACTTGCGGCAGTTCCACTTGAGACAGAGGCGGCCATGCTTCAGGCACATATAGCCCGCCGTCACTGGCAAGACCAGCCAGCAGCACATCTGCGAAGTTCAGCGCGGGAGCTTCGCCTCTAGTGCTTATGTAGCGAAGGGGTTGGCTGGAAGCCATTAGCTCATTCGCCGCCTATGACTCTAATGAGCGTGTTGACTTGGCGCACTACTTCTAAAGTTTGAAGCTCACGGATGGCTGCCTGCATGTTTTTTTCTTGTGCTATGTGGGTGAGAAACACCAGATGGGCATCGTTGGGATTATCGGGCAATTCATACTGTTCCATCAGGCGGATGGAGACTTCGTGCTTGCCGAACACTCCCGACACAGCAGCCAGCACGCCGGGGCGGTCTATCACTTCTACGCTCAGGTAGTAGCAAGTGCGAAGCTCGTCCATCGGGAGAATGCCAACTTCGGGATACCCCATAGCTTGATCAGGGAGTTGAGCCTCACCTTGAAGCTCAGTTTCCTCATCTTCAAGCTCGGCTTGCGCTGAATTGTCCGAGGCTGCAGCCAACCCAGCTTCGCTGCTCGAAGCATTCTCTGCGACTTCTGTGGCGGCACTGATGAGGTCGCCAAGCACGGCAGTGGCTGTGGGGCCTCCGCCTGCGCCGGGGCCGTAGAACATCAGCTCGCCCACAGCAGAACCTTCCACGAAAACCGCGTTGTAGGCGTCTCGGACAGTTGCCAAAGGGTGATCTTTAGGGACTAATGCCGGATGCACTCGCACCATGATTTCGCTGCCACCCCCCACTCCACTCTCTCCCCTATCACCCCTCTCTCCACTTTTCTCTCCCCCTCCTTCACCACCCCCCTCTTTCCCATCCATCAATCCCCCCGCCGCCTCAATCGCTTCGCGCTCCACTATCGCAAGCAGCTTCACCGCATATCCCAGGCGTTCGGCCGACTCTAGATCGGTCACGGTCAGAGAGCTGATGCCTTCGCAATAGACATCATCCATGTGGACGACTGCGCCTGTGGCGATGCTTGCCAAGATTGCGGCTTTGGCGGCGGCATCGTGGCCTTCCACATCGGCTGTGGGATCGCGCTCGGCGTAGCCTAAGTCTTGGGCTTGCGCTAAGGCCGCCTCGTAGGAGACGCCGTGTTCGGCCATCTGGGTGAGGATGTAGTTGGTGGTGCCATTGACGATGCCCATGATGGTGTGGATCGTCTCGCCGGCGAGCGACACTTGGAGCGGGCGAATGAGAGGGATGCCGCCGGCTACGGCCGCCTCAAAATACAAGCGCACTCCGCCGTCGGCGGCTGCGGCTAAGACTTCTGCGCCGTGGCGGGCTAGCAGTTCTTTGTTAGCGGTGACTAGGGGTTTGCCGGAGCGGAGGGTGGATATGGCTAGCTCGCGGGTGGGGTCGGTGCCGCCCATTACTTCTACTACCACATCTATGTCGGGATGGTTTATGACTTCTTGGGGGTTCTCGGTTAGCAAGTTTTTGGGGACGACAGCGGGGCGGGGGCGGGTGGTGTCAGAAACTAGGATTGCGGCGACTTCTATTTGGACTCCCCATTGTGAGGCTATGCGGTCGGATTGTGCATTCAGAAGTTCTAGCAGGGCTGTGCCTACTGTGCCGCAGCCTAGGAGAGCTACTTTGCATATGGCTGGGGGAACTGCTTCTGAAGTCATTACTTTAGGTTAGTTTGGCTGGCTGTTTGCTTTGGTAGTTTTTGCTTTTGGGCTTTTTCTTTTTTGGGTTTTGCTATTGCAACGGCGGGCAACGGCGCATCTTTTTTGCCTCCGCATTACCCTTTTGCCGTATAGGTTTTTTCGCTAAACCATTGAAGTCGTGCAAAAAAGACGCACCGTCCCCCGCCTTACCCGGGAGCTTGAAAATTGGTGGGTTTAGACAAAGGAAAATTGGAGGCACAATCCGGGGGGGTGGGGTGATGTTAGCATTTCCAGAGGTCGGGGGGGCCGGAGAGGAAGAGGGGGCCGCAGGAGATGGCTTGTCTTTGTAGGGTGTCGCGCTGGATGGCTAGGAGGGGGCGACTTTCGTCTCCTACGAAGAAGCTCATCAGGCCGGGGATTACTGGGCGGACTTCTACTGTTACTACTATGCGCCAGGCTTCTAGGGGGTAGTCCATCATTTGCTGCCATCTGTCGTCACCGGGGTCTATGTCGCGCAGGGGGTTGCCTTCGCAGATCAGGTCAAAGCTTCCGTTACCGTCAGCGTCTTCATCGCTTCTGCCGGGGAGGGGGAAGTTCGGAAATGCTATCCACACTTTCACATCGGGCCAGCGGTATAGATAGCCGTCTGTGTCGTCTGCCCTGGGCGGAGGGACTTGAGCTGTAGCTCTCGGGTCTCTGTCTAGGCAATTGGTTAGCTCGTCTTCTGGATCGCCGTCCATATCGTCTACTTCGCCGTCCGTATCCTTATCTTCCCATTCTTCATGCAGCGGAAAGTTGTAGCCCCAGTCGCTGCAGGAGTCGCCTACTATCCAGCGGTTGGAGGGGCATAGGCGGCGGTATACCTCGGTTCGGCCGGCTTGGATCAGCTGGTCGGAGAGCACTAGATCTATGAAGGCTTCCTTGCGTTCGTCTTGCGGGGTGGCGGGGTCATCGGCGGGGAGGGAGCTGAGGGCATCGTGTTCTTGGATGCGGAGCACGGCGGCGTCAGCGGCTGTCTGGGCTACGGAGGAGGCTTGAGTGACAGAGAGAGTGAAGAAAACCAAGAAGATCAGCAACAGCACAGGCAGAGTGAGAATCAGGGTGGATATGACCTGACCTTCTTCGTCTTGGCGGCTCCCCTCATCGCCCCAAATCTCGCTATATTGCTGCGCGTCTATATAGCTCAGATTAGCTTGAAGCAAGCCACATCAGCATGTCAAAAAAGATATGCCCGATAGAGTTTTATCCCATGCCCAGCACAAGAGACCCAGAAGAAGCAAGAAGCCGACTGCAGCGTTGGCTCAAGCACACCTTGCCGCAAGGCTCTGATCCGCAAGTCGGCGCTGTGAGTTCGCCCGAAGCCACAGGCATGTCCAGCGAGACATTGTTTTTCGCTGCCTCGTGGAAGGAAGGCTCCGCCGAACACGAAGAGCAGCTGGTCGCCCGACTTGCCCCGGAAGACTCGGCCTTTCCCGTCTTCCCGCAATACGACTTGGAGCTGCAATACCGCTGCTTGAAGCTCATGGCCGACCGCACCGATGTGCCTGTGCCGCCTGTCTTTTGGTTTGAGCCCGACCCAGACCATATCGGCTCGGCGTTTTTCGTGACGGGGCGGGTTGAGGGCGATGTGCCGCCCGACATGATGCCTTACACGATGCAAGGCTGGGTGCTGGAAGAGTCGGAGGAAAACCGGGCCAAGCTACAGCGCAATGCTCTGCGCACCCTTGCCGGGATACACGCCCTGGACGCTTCTGATCCGGCTTTGGATTTTCTCAGCCGCCCCGAATACGGGGAGACTGCCTTAGACCAGCATCTCAACTATCAGAAGTTCTACTACGAGTGGGCTCGTGGCGACGACCGCTACGAAGTGATTGAAGCGGCTTTTGACTGGCTGGACGCCCACCGGCCTCGGCAAATCTCCTTCACCACGGTCAACTGGGGCGACTCCCGCATCGGCAACATGCTCTTCAGGGAGTGCACTCCCGTGGCAGTGCTGGATTGGGAGATGGCTGCTCTGGGGCCGCCGGAGGTGGATTTGGCTTGGTTCTTTCAGATGCACGCTTTCTTCGCCAACCTGGCCACTCGCTATGGAATGCCGGGGATTCCCGGTTTCCATCGCCGTTCCGACATCTTGGCGACTTACGAAGAGTTCTCCGGTCGCCCAGTTGAGAATATAGAGTTCTGGGAAGTGTTCGCTCAGATTCGCTACGCCATAGTCTCTATACGCACTTCGGAGCGAGCTATTCAGATGGGTCAGATGGACGAACCCAGCTCGCTGGAAGAGCGGATAATGAACGCCGACCTTCTGAAACAGACCTGCGAAGGCACTTTTTGGGATACCCCTCTGGCTGGATAGGCAGACACCTCGCTGAGTAGGCAGATGCCTCTCTTGGCTGAATGGCTATTGGCACGGGGCTAGCTGGCAGGGCTGGCTGGCAGGGCTGGCTGCCCAGGGCTAGAGCACTGGGTTATCTGCAGAGGCCGGCCAAATCTACGATGATGCTTTCGCCGCTGATGTAAGAGGAGCGCTCGGAGCAGAGCCACACTGCAATGTCAGCCATTTCTTCGGGCATAGCCAGTCGGCCAGATGGCGAAATCTGCGCCACTTTTTCCAGAAATTCCGGCGCCTGCTCAAAATGTTCTCGGAGCATGGGAGTGTCTGTCATGCCCGGGCAGATCGCGTTCACCCGAATGCCTTCGCCCACGAAATCTCTGGCCGCGCACTTCGTGAGACCTAGCACGCCGTGCTTGGCTGCCGTGTAATGCGGCTGGCCCGGCGCAGGCGTAAAACCAGCCCCAGACGACACATTCACGATGGAGCCGCCCGGCCTTGAGATAGCAGCCAGTTCATGCTTCATAGCCAAGAACACTCCTGTAAGGGCGACCTGTAGCATCCGATTCCAAGCTTCCAAAGTCATCTCTGTGAAAGCCACGGGAGCATCGCTGATGCCCGCGCAGTTAACCGCGCAGTCCAGCGAGCCGAACTCATTGAGCGAAGCAGCCACCATAGCCTCGGCATCGGCTTCAACGGCGACATCCACTCGCATCCCCACCGCGCTGCCGCCTGCCGAGTTGATAGCATCGGCCACGGTTGAAGCTGCGTCGCCGTTTATGTCGGTCACGACCACCGACGCGCCCTCATCAGCCAATGCCTTGGCAGTTGCTTCCCCGATGCCGCTACCCCCTCCAGTCACCACAGCCGCTTTGCCAGCCAATAAAGATTTATGCTCCGACATTTCGCCTCCTTTGTCGCCTTATGGTTAGTCAGTTGCCTTATAGTAATCCCCAGATAATAGCCCTAAAAGAGTGTGCGCTGTCTGCCTTCAGAGTTCTCTTCCCAAAACTGAGATATCCGCTGGGTGCGGTTCACTGGGTGCGGCTAGCCAGCCGGCTAGTAGGCTCGGCCGACTATTGCTACTAGATCGGGGTCGTCTATTGTGGCTGGGGTTGTGTTGTCTTGCTTTAGCAGGCAGCGGACTGAGACGCCTTTTGCTGCTAGGGCGGTCTCGCCTTCTGTGCCTATGGTTTTCCAAGGGATGCGGGCGAAGCCTTGCTGGGCGATTTCTGCTGCTTCTTCTATAGCGGCGGCTTCTTGGGTTCTGACTTCTAGTTGTTCTTCGGCGGCGGCTAGCATTTCGTTTTGCTGGGCTTGGAGAGTGGCTGCTATTTTTTGGGGAAGCTCTGGGAGAGGCACTGGGGTTTTCTCGGAGGTGTCTCTGCGGACCAGCACGCCGACTCCTTCTTCAACATCTCTGGGGCCTAGCTCCACGCGGACGGGGACTCCTTTGATTTCCCAATCGGTGCTGCGGCGGCCGAAGGAGACGGCGGTCTGGCTGTCTATGAGGATTTTCTGCTCTCCTCCGCCAGATGCTCCTTGTAGTGATGCTCCCCCCAGTGCTGCTTCCCCAAGTGATGCCCCCCCCAACTCACCTGCGAGCCTGCGCTTCAAATCTTCGGCGGCTTCGGTTACGCCTTCGCCGTCTCGCACTATCAGGATCACCACTTGCGTGGGGGCTAGCTTCGGAGGGATCACCAGACCTTTTTCATCGCCGTGAGCCATGATGAGGCCGCCGACCATGCGGGTGGAGCAGCCCCAAGAGGTCTGCCAGACATTTTCCAGGTTGCCGTCTTGGTCGGAATAGGAGATGTCGAACATGCGGGAGAAGTTCTGCCCTAGCTCGTGGCTGGTGGCCATCTGCAGGGCTTTGCCGTCTCGCATCATGGCTTCGCAGCAGAGGCTGCGGATAGCGCCGGGGAAGCTCTCGGCGGGCGACTTGAGACCGCTGAGCACCGGGATGGCCAGCACATTCACCATGAAATCCTGATACACATCGGTGAGTATCTGCAGCGCATAGGCTGCAGCCTCGGCTTGAGTGGCGTGGGCTGTGTGGCCTTCTTGCCAGAGAAACTCGGAAGTTCTGAGGAACACGCGGGGGCGCATCTCCCAGCGCACCACATTGGCCCACTGGTTGATGAGCAGCGGGAGATCGCGATAGCTCTGCACCCACTTGGCGAAGAAAGCGTTGATGATGGTCTCGCTGGTGGGGCGCACGACTGCCGGCTCTTCCAACTCTTTGCCGCCGCCGTGGGTGACGATAGCCAGCTCGGGCGAAAAGCCTTCAACATGGTCGGACTCTTTCTCCAGATAGCTCATCGGGATGAACATCGGGAAATAGGCGTTCTGCGCGCCTGCGGCTTTGATGCGGGCATCTACCTCTTGCTGCATGGCTTCCCAGAGGGCGTATCCGTAGGGACGGACTACCATAGTGCCTCGCACTGGGCCGTTGTCGGCCAGCTCGGCTTTGGCTACGACATCTTGGTACCAGCGAGGGAAATCCTCGGCTGGCGAAGCGAGGGGCGACGACTTTGCCATCAGAACATCCTGCTGCTATCTACTCGCCCTGCTCTGCTTGCTCTGTTCCACTTGCTCTGTTCCGCTCGCCCTGTGCTCTGTCCCACTAGCTCTGTTCCACTCGCCCTGTGCTCATCTGTTGCGGATGAGTTCTATCTTGGTTTCTGCAGCATTCACATCTTCGCCTTGCGATTCCAGCAGAGCGTTGCGGTCTTTTTCGGCTTCACGCTTGGCTCGTTCGGTGTCCACACGAGCTAGAGCGGCATCGGCGCCGTTCTCGTGGATGAACTCTGCCCATTCCACCAAGGTGCCTACCATCTCGTCTTCGGGCACTACGGCCACATTCTGGCCCTTCACGAAAAGGTGGCCTCGCTTGTTGCCTGCGGCTATTCCCAAATCGGCATCGCGGGCTTCGCCGGGGCCGTTCACCACGCAGCCCATGACTGCCACTTGCAGCGGAATCTCTCTGTCGCCGAAGGCTGTCATGGCTTGGTTGGCTACTTCAAACACATCTATCTCGGCTCGGCCGCAGCTGGGGCAGGCGATGAGGTCTACATTCTTGCGCTCGCGCAAGCCCATGGCTTCCAGAAGTTGCCTGCCGGCTCGGGCTTCTTCCACCGGGTCGGCTGTGAGAGAATAGCGGATGGTGTCGCCGATGCCTTCTGCTAGCAAGGTGGCTATGCCGGCGGTGGATTTCACGATTCCGGCAGGCGGAGGGCCGGCTTCGGTGACCCCTAGGTGCAAAGGTATGTCGGTAGCTTCGGAGAGCTGGCGGTAGCTCTCTATCATCAGCGGCACGCTGGAAGCCTTGACGGAGATCTTCACCAAGTCGAAGCCGACTTCCTGGAAATAAGCCAGCTCGTCCATAGCGGACTCCACCATGGCTTCGGGCGCCACTTTTTCGCCGTATTTGCGATAGAGGTCGGGATGGAGAGAGCCGCCGTTCACACCGATGCGGATCGGCACGCCCCGGTCGCGTGCCTCGGAAGCCACCTGCTTGATGTGCTCGGGGCGGCGGATGTTGCCAGGGTTGAGACGCAGGCAAGCCACGCCTGCATCAAGAGCAGCCAAGGCCATTTTGTATTGGTGATGGATGTCGGCCACCAAGGGCACAGGCGAGCGAGGGACGATCTGCGCCAAGCCCTCGGCTGCCTCAAAATCGTTGCAGGTGCAGCGCACGATGTCGGCCCCGGCTCCCGCCAGAGCGTATATCTGAGCCAGAGTGCCTTCCACATCGGCTGTCTTGGTGGTGGTCATGGACTGCACCGACACCGGGGCATCGCCGCCCACAGGCACAGAGCCGACCATTATCTGGCGGGTCTTGCGCCTAGGAGAAGTCGCCGCTACTTGCATTATTCGCCTGCCTGCATTACCTGCATCATCTGCCTAGCTGATCGGGTTGGCTACATCCAGATACAGCACGGCTGCGAACACTGCGATGAGCAACAAAAGCACAAGATATTGCAGCGGCACGAGCTTGGCGGCGTCAATGCGATACGACCTGCCTTTGCGCGAGCGAAGTTTCTCATAGGTAGCAACCGCCACATGCCCGCCGTCCAGCGGAGGCAGCGGAACGAGATTGAACAGGCCCACGAAAATGTTGATCGCGGCAAACAGGAAAAGCATGTCGCCCCAGGCACCGGTGTCGCCCAGATCTATGGCTATGCGGGACACTCCGTAGATGGAAACTGCCCGGCTCTCCTCTCCTGTGCCTTCGCCGATGATGGGCTCTGGGCCGTCTCCGAAAACATCGTCCCAGAGGTTTTGCAGGCCGTTAGGAGAAAACACCTCCCAAAGGCCGACAGTGGAAAGGCGTGCAAGCTCGCCGAATTCCGAGAACGACTGCCTTAAACCTTCGAAAAAGCCAGAGGGCGACGGATTTAGCTGCAGGATGCGGATGCCGAGCCTGCCGTCGCCGGCGGCGTTGGTGCCGATGTCGGACCGCACAGAGACGATCTGACCGCCGCGCTCTACTTCAAAGTCGGCGTTGCCCCCCGGCCGCTGGCTGATGAAATCTACGGCCTCTATGCGCGAGTCGAGCGGGTTGCCGTTAGCGCCTATGATCTTGTCGCCTGCTTGGAATCCTGCTGCATCGGCAGGAGTGCCGGGGATGACCTCTGCTATGTTCCACTCGCGGCTTCGCTCCTCAGCCGAAGAGGTGATAGAGAAATAGCCGATCGCGCTGAAGGCGAACCACAGAACGCCGATAGCAAGGAGGAAATGCATGGCAGAACCAGCCACGGCCACCAGCAACCTGCTTCTGTAGGGTTTGGCTCTGTAGGTGCGGTGCTCTTCTTCGGGCGGGATGTCTTCCAAGTTGCTCATGCCCAAGATGCGCACATAGGCGCCGAGCGGCAGAGCACGCACGCCGTATTCCGTTTCGCCTCGGCGGACCGACCAAAGCCTCGGGCCGAAACCCAAGAAAAACCCTGAGACTTTCATTCCTGTCCAGCGGGCCGTGAGGAAGTGGCCTAGCTCGTGGAGGAAGATCATGAAGATGAGTGCCAGAACCACCGCAAGGGCAACTAACCCGCTGAAAACGGTCAATGCCGCTAGCAACCCGACTATCAAGACTGCTCCCAAATATCGCGACACCTGCGACTGGGCGGGCGGCAGATTGGCAGCTCGCTCTTCTTGCTGCTGATCCTGTTGATCTGGCAACCGCATCATCGTCTTGCTCCCGCGATCTGTTTTGTGCCCGCGATCTGCCTAGCTTCTGTTATCTGCTTAGACCCCGCGATCTGTTCTACTGCGCGCCCGCTGGCCCTGCTCACATGTTCTGCGGCGTTTTGCCGAGCCAGACGATCCGCCTCCAAAACAGCTTCAACCGAATCGGCGGGCGTGTCGCGATGGGATTCCAAAGCGGCTTCTATCACCTCTGATATCTGCAGCCAGCTGATTTCGCTGTCCAAGAAAGCTTGCACTGCCACCTCGTTGGCGGCATTGAGCACGGCAGGGGCGGTCTCTCCCTTGCGACCGGCTTCGTAAGCCAGACCCAAGCACGGGAAAGCCTCCGTGTCGGGCATTTCAAATTCCAAGCTCTGCAACTCATGCCAGTCAATCCGTCCGAAAGCCTGCGGGAGCCTTGCGGGATAGGAGATGGCGTAGCCGATGCAGAGGCGCATGTCGGGAAGGGAAAGCTGAGCGACCGTGGCGCCGTCTATGAATTCCACCATGGAATGGACGATGGACTGCGGATGGACGACCACTTCAACCCTGCCGTAGTCCAAGCCGAACAGCTCGTGGGCTTCAATGACCTCCAAGCCTTTGTTCATGAGCGTGGAAGAGTCGACTGTGATCTTCGGCCCCATGCTCCAAGTGGGGTGCGCCAGGGCGTCTTTTATGGTCACATCGGCCAGATCTTCGCGTGTGCGGCCTCTGAACGGGCCGCCGCTGGCGGTGAGCACGATGCGGCTGACTTGATCTTGGCGGTCGTGGCTGCTGGCTTGGCTGGCTGGGTTGGCTTGGCTGGTGCTCTGCTTGAAGTGCTCAGAGTTATTGATCCTGTCTGGCTCCGAGGAGTGCTGAGGTTCGGCAGAATTGGCCCGCAGACACTGATGTATGGCGCAGTGCTCGCTGTCTACTGGCAGAAGTTCGGCACCTGGTGTGGAGCGCACGCGCTGCACCAGAGGCCCGGCCGCGATTAGCGATTCTTTGTTGGCCAGAGCCAGCCTGCGGCCTGATTCCAATGCGGCTAGCGTAACGGGCAGCCCGTCGAAACCTACTATCCCGTTGATGACGGTCTCGGCAGCAACGGCGGCTTCGGCGTTTGCGTTGGGGCCTGTTAGGAGCTCTACGCCGGCGGGTAGCAGCTTGGCAAGCTCGGATGCTTTGGACTCGTCGGCTAGTGCCACTACATCTGGGCGGAACTCTTGGGCTTGGCGGGCTAGCGGTTGGACCGACGAGGATGCTCCTAGGGACGCGATCCTGAACATCTCGGGGTTGTCGCGGGCGATGTCTAAGGCTTGTGTGCCGATTGAGCCGGTTGACCCTAGGACTGCTAGAGATGTTGTCATTCTTTAATCATAGAGAGGGGTAGGGCGCGCATTGGCAGTAGCGGGGTGGTTTGGCTTTTTTCTTTTTTGGGTTTTGCTTTTTGCTTTGATGGTTTTTGCTATTGCACGGCGGGCAACGGCGCATCTTTTTTATGCTCAAACACGCAAGCGAACTCGCCTAAAAAAGACGCACCGCCCCCCGCCTCACCGTGGAGTTTGTGGGCAGCTAGGTGGGTTTTTGCTATAGAACTTGCTATTTTCCAGAAACTCTTACACAACTACTGCTACGCCGGTTATTCTGGCGGCGAAATAGCAGACTGGGAGGACGAAGAGGAGGGTGTCGAAGCGGTCTAGGACGCCGCCGTGTCCGGGGAGTAAACCGCCCATGTCTTTTATGCCTAGGTTGCGTTTTAGCATGGATTGCGACAGGTCGCCTAGGGGGGCGATTAGGCAGGCGAAGACAGCGAAGAAGACGCGGTCGCCTGCGCTGCCGGGGTCTACCCAAGGGGACATGTTGAAAATGGTGAGGATCAGCAGGGCGGCGAAGAAAGCGATGAGAATGCCGCCGATCAGTCCTTCTACTGTTTTGGAGGGGCTTACCTCGGCAAGCGGGGTTCTGCCCGTTAGTCGTCCGACAGCCCAGCCGCCGATGTCGTATGCCACCGAAACTATGACGGCTGCTACCACTAGGTTGACACCGTCTTGGAAGGTCAGGAGCAGGGCAGCGAACGAACCCAGCACGCCCACATAGATGATGCCCAAGAATGTCGCCGAGATGTTGGGCAGTGCGCCTGTCTGTCCGCCGCCCGTCCCGCCTAGGAGATACCAGAGCAGGCAGGCCATCACCGCTATGCCGAGCACTATGGGGTAGGCGTCTGTGCCTTTCCAATACACGCCGAAGCAGAGGCCGATGGTGGTGGCATAGCCTATGAGGGAAGCAGGGTGGTAGCGCACTTTGGTGAGGGCTGAATAGAACTCGGCGATGCCCACGACCAGCACGATGGTGGTGAAGACTAGGGTGGCGACTTTGCCGATGGCGAACATCGACCAAGCCAATGCGATGAGAATGGCGCCAGTGATTATTGCAGTGGCAAGGTTGCGATCCGAACGGGCAGGGGGGGCTTGGCTGGAAGCCCGGCTGGGAGCTTGGCCAGCAGCTTGCTGGGGACTGCCGAAAAAGTCGTCCATACCGGAGCTTTGCTGAGACATGCCCTGCGGCGAGGGGCTTTGAGACGAAGGATTCTGCTGCATGCTCTGCTGCGAAAGAATTGCCGAAGCTGCTTCGCGGGCTTGCAGAGGCTCGCTGTCGAATTCTGAAGCGGCGGCAGACGATGCCCAAGGCGAGCCGCTGGGCAAGTCTTGCGGCTCCACTAGTTGGGTTCGCTCGCCCGTGCGGTCGGACCACGGCGGCAGAGATGCTTCCTCCCACGAAGTCGCCTCGCCGCCGGCTTGCGGTTCGCTGGAGAAGGAGCTCGGCTGAGAGAATGAGCTTTCCGAGTAAGAACCCTCTGAGAAAGAGCTTTCTTGTGCCGGCGAGCCTGCTTGAGAAGTGCCCGCCGCCGAGTAGCTTGCCGAGTAGCTTTCGGAGTAGCTTTCTGGGGAAAAGCCCTCTGATTGCGACTCTCCAGACTGGAAGCCCTCGGATGACTGGCCCCTTGACGCGTCGCCAGGGCTGGCGTGTTCGCCTCGGCTGTGCTGGTCTTGCCTGTGTTCTTCTTCTCTGTCTGCCATTTTTTGCCGTCCTTTATTGTCCGTCCTTTGTTGTGATGTGAAAAGTATTTTTGACAAAGCACTTTCGGGTTTGCCTCAGACTTCTAAAAGCTTAGACTTCCAAAAGCTCCTGCTCTTTTGCCTCTAGTGCTTCTTGAATGTTGCGTTCGTGGTCGTGGATGAGGCTGTCTAGGTTTTTTTCTGCCCGCTGCATTTCATCTTCGGAGATGTCGCCGTCTTTTTTGAACTGCTCCAAATCGCCTCTGGCGGATCGGCGAGTGTGGCGCAAAGCCACTTTGCCCTGCTCGGCCATTGAGCGCACCAGCTTGACAAGCTCCTGTCGGCGTTCCTCGGTGAGCGGAGGGAAGACGAGGCGGATGTTGCTGCCGTCGTTGGCGGGGTTGAGACCGAGCGAGGCGTTTTGAATGGCTTTCTCCACTTCGGGGATGACGCTTTTGTCATACGGCGAGACCACGAGCTGCTGGGCTTCGGGCACGCTGAACCCTGCTATCTGGCGAAGCGGGACTTCAGTGCCGTGATAGTTGACGAGCAGCTTCTCTACCAAGGCGGGGCTGGCTCGGCCAGTGCGAATGCCGCCGAATTCTTCCTGCGTGTGATGCACCGACTTCTGCATCTTGTCGGTTGCCTCTTCCAGCACGAGAGCGGTCATCTCGTCAGACATGGCGGCTGCTTTCGGCGGAGATGGCTGCGGGTTCTTTGGCTCCGACTGCTGATTCGGCTGTGCTTTCGGCTGCGACTCTTGGGTCGATGATTGAGACGGAAGCCAAGCTTGGCAGGTCGGCCGACATGATGTCCAGCGCGATGGGCTCGAGCATCTCTACAGGCAGAATGCACTCTGGGCAGTCGGAATTCTCCACGATCAGCTGGAGTTTGAGGGCGTTGCTTTGTTCGCTGCTGTCTGCTGCGCCTTCGGCGAGAACTATGTCGCCGCCGTCTGGTCGGAGCAACTCGCGCACTTTTTCAAGGGCTGTCTCCACAGCCGAATCAGTCATAGCTATAGATTAGCCGTTCTGAAGGCTGTTATTTGGACATCTTCAGGCTTTGGCAGGCTGAGGTTAGCTATTCAATGCGAATGTTAGGCGGGCGGGTGCGAGAGAGATGCGCTCCAGCATCGGCGAGAATCAGTTGGCCCGTAATGCATCGGGCGAGGTCGCTTGCTAGGAAAACCACCAGACGGGCCAGCTCGTCGGCCTCGGTTTCACGGCGCAGCGGGGTGGCTTCCACGACTTGCCGATAGTGCTCCTCGGTGAAAGCAGCTTTGACTGTCTCCGTGAGGGTAGTGCCAGGGGCTATGGCATTGACACGGATGCCAAGCGGCCCGAGCTCCACAGCCAGAGTGGAAGTGAGATGATTGATGGCGGCTTTGGCTGCCCCGTAGCCTGCCATGTAAGGCGACGGTCGGGTCGTCTCGCCCGAAGAGATGTTGATGATGCTGGCGTCTGCATCTGCCATCAGCTTGGCCTCTTCCATGCAAGAGATGCCGGTGATCACGAGATTCTGATCGATGACATCGCGGAACATCTCAGGCGTGGTCTGCAGCCACGGCGCGCTCCCCTTCGGCCCCATCATCCCGATGTTGTTGACTGCAATGTCCAGCCCGCCCAGCCTGTCGGCAGCCTCGCGGATCATAGCGACAAGGCGGCTGTCGTCACGGGCATCGCCCACCACAGCGAAAGCCAAGAGCTTTGAAGGATGGCTCTCGGCAGCAATCAGAGCAACAGTCTCCTCGGCCTTGTCGCCTCTAACATCCAAAACCGCAACCATCGCCCCCACCCGAGCCAGCCAAACAGCAATCTCCCTGCCAATCCCAGCCCCCGCCCCCGTGACCAGGGCCTTGCGTCCAGTGAGATCTATTGCTATCGCCATGTTATTTGTAAGAGATCCTCGTTGGGGAACCGCCTGCCATCACAACTTTCCACCTTTCATCCAGTTCAGCTTTGTGGCGAGCGGCCCATTCCGCAACCTCTTTCAGATCGCTACTTGACAGCTGTTGGCGGCGTTTGCCGGATTCTTCGTACCGTATCGGGTCGGAGTCCCAGAAAAATCTAGCCCACTCGCGACCGGGGCCCGTGCCTCGAATAGCGTGGAAATGTGGCCCATGCCTTGTTTCTTGCCACATGTATACTTTGATGCCACTCGGGAAGTGGCACAGCAAAGCCATCAGCAGGCTAGGTTGCTGCTAAAGCGGTTTTGAAGTCTTGCTCAAAATTCAACTTGGAGCAGATTTTCGTGTTTTCGTACATCCATTCTGGGCTGACATGCCCATTTTCACCCCAGCAGGCTACCCCGTTGTCTATCCGCACATCAGCGAAGTCGCCTGTCTGCCAGCCAGAGAATATCGGCATAGACGCCAATGGAGACATATCCACTATGCCTTCTCTGCCGTCTGTGAACCTGACAAAAACCACTAGGTTTCCGTCAGCAGGTTCTATGTGCTCTATCTCTGGAAGCTCTGCATATCCAGACCGCACTGGAGCAGATGAAAGCGATGCCATAGGTGTCTCCTAGATAGTTCTTCTGTCGCTTCCAGCATAGCGGGACTTGAGAGTTTTGAGAGCCTCGTCTTCGCCTTTCGGAGCTATATCTGCTGGGGAGAGACCGGTGAGACGGCAATAAAGCAGGTCAGGAGAAAGATCCAGCTCTTCTCCCCAAAACGGCGTGCCATACTCATCCAAAGACACCTGCTTGAAGAATTGCTCGTCTTCCCAGCCCCTGAAAGCTGGATGCGAAGCAGCGATGTCGGAAACATCCACAATGCCCTGCTCGCCATCATCAAAGACGAGGTTCAAGGTGTGATGGCCTTCGCCTGGGGAAATTTCCGTCAGACGGACATACTTGCCTTGAACTGGCCGACTCTGTGCTTTTGCGTGCGCCATATTGCGATTATACCTCAGAGTATTGCAATTAAGCTAAGAGACACTAAATGCTACATCAGCCCAAACAGCTAGCTGGGGCCGCCCGGCGCGAAGCCCCAGGAGGGGGTTACGGGGGTGTTCAGGGGGGAGGGGCCTTGGAGTTTTAGCTGCTGCCAGCCTGCGGCGGCGATCATGGCGGCGTTGTCGGTGCACATGGAGCGGCTGGGGAGGAAATAGGGGGTGCCGATTCGCTCGGCTGCTTCGGCGAAGCGGCGACGGAGCTCGCTGTTTGCCGCTACTCCGCCTGCCAATACCATGCTGGCTATGGGGGTGCTGGCGGCTTCTACGGCACGAATTGTCTTAGCCACTAGCACATCTACCACTGCGGCTTGGAAGGAGGCTGCTATGTCTTGGGTCGGGGTGTCGGGGTGCTTTTGCAGATGGTTGGCAACGGCGGTTTTGAGGCCGGAGAAGGAGAAGTCGTAGCCGTCATTCAGCATCGGACGGGGGAACTGCACTGCTTGGGAGTTGCCTTGCGCGGCCAGTCGGTCTATTTCGGGGCCGCCGGGATAGCCCAAACCCAGCAGTCTGGCTACTTTGTCGAACGCTTCGCCGGCGGCATCATCGCGGGTTTGGCCGAGCAGCTTATAGTCGCCGTGGGCGTGCATCTCAATCAGCATCGTGTGGCCGCCCGACACCAGCAGGGCAACCAGAGGCATCGCCACATCTGCTTCTTCTAGGAAAGCTCCGTAGATATGCCCGTGCAGGTGGTTCACCGCCACGAACGGCATATCCCAAGCCAGCGACAGGGCTTTGCCTGCGCTCGCTCCCACCAGCAGGGCACCTACTAAGCCCGGCCCCGTAGTGGCTGCTATGGCATCTAGGGCTTGGGGCTGGACTTCGGCTTTTCGCAGGGTTTCGTCCACCACGGGTAGCAGATGTTCCAGATGCGCTCGGCTCGCCACTTCTGGCACGACACCGCCGTGCTCGGCGTGCATGGCTGTCTGGCTGCTCACGACCGAGGCGAGAATGTCCGTGCCGTCGCGCACCACGGCGGCTGCGGTCTCGTCGCAGGAGGTCTCAATACCGAGGACTAGCGATGGTTGGTTCATGTTCTTTGCCAATTTTTTAGCCTCTAGGAAAACCCAGCAAATCCCCAACAGAAAACACACGCTCACCAAAAGCGAATCTGAAAGTATCCTCAGCACCGTTAGTGTCCTCATAAAAATAGGTGTCTGTCTCAAAGAATTCTTGACATCCCCAATTACGCGATTCAAGTAACGTTCCAGTTGTTAATTCTGCACGGTAACCGACTTCTCTCCACCACATATACACAGGTTTTACACCTAGTGTCGGATGACAGATATAGATATAAGCCATATTTCCATTCCGTGATATTTCTTTGACATGATATGTGCCTTGCGACAGCAGGCTTTCTTGCGGCTGTAGCCCTGGTGTTAGCAGACCGTACCATACGCTGTTAGCGTATTCAGGTATCTCACCTGAAGGTCTCTTCCATGCAGCGCAAAGTATCATCTGCGGTGTTTCGGTTTCGCTTATAAGTTCAGATAGCCGCAAACTGTCATAAGCTGTCTGCACAGCCTCACGAATATAGAAATCCAGATTAGCTTCAGGATTTATTCGCGAACCACCATGCAACTCCAACAGCCGATCGGTGGTGAAGATAGCATCACCGCCGTATGTTTTCAAATTTTCGTCCCACTCGCGGGTCGGCTGCAACAGATCAGTGAAACTATAACCGGCTGGCGCTCCGCACACATTTTGCGGTGTGAAACCTAGCCATTCCAGTTCGTCTTCTATGGCTTGCAACAGGTTCAAATATCCTTCTCTTGTGGATCTGTCTTCTGGGTATATGCCGAAAATATACTCTTCGTTCGCATGATGCGATACTCCTCTCAGCCAGTCCGCTAGACGCACGATGCGCTTTTCTGTTTCCGGGTCGTCTTCGTTCTCGCGGGTGTAAATCTGGGTGTTCGCCAGTCCTGGAACATATCTGTCTCTAGGGACATTATCAGCCAGTGGCAGTTTCACATCGTTTCTCGGTCTGGGTCGCAATCCTGCTTGTTCTCTAGCTACCGCAGGAGCAGTATCTGCGCCAAGCAAAACTATAACAGCAGCTTCTTCTGTTGCGAATTGCTGCGGCATAGCTGTAGGAGCGTCTATTTCTTCTATTTCTGCTGCTTGCAGTATTTCTTCGGCTCTGTCTTTCCAACCTTCTTGGTAGTAAACGGCTGACGAACTATACCTCTGCGGGGCGTTCTCTGGCGACAAAACCACATATCCAGCTTCCGACAGCTTATCTGTCATTCTGCCAGCAGCACCAGCAACACCGCTTCCGTTCAACACCTGAACCTGCAAAACCACAGGAGATTCAACAACAGTAGCCGTTGTCGTGGTAGTCGTAGATGTGCTTGTAGTGGTTGAAGATGTCGCTGAGCTAGGAGGTTCAGATGTTTCAGGCTCTTCGGTAGGAACAGAAGAAGTCGTAGATGTTGTAGTAGAAGTCGTGGTTGAAGTTGCGCTAGTAGTTGTGGTTGTGCTGGCTGTAGTGGATGTCGGCGCAACCGTCACTACAGGCTCAGATGGCTCCTCTGCGCCAGGTTCTGTCGGCAAACCTTGCGCTTCCGTAGCAGCTTCGGCTGCTTCTGCGGCCGTTGTCGCTGTTTCCGGCTGCGTGGCGGCTGTCGTGCCAGCACCAGCCGCAGTCGTTGCCGCTGTCGTAGCAGGGCTGCTGTCACTGCTGTCTGTCGAGCAGGCTGCGGCTAGCAGAGCTGCTGATAGAACTGCCGCGAGCAGAAAATTTTTTGTGTTCATCCACGAGAGACCGGGCACACAGCAATACTAACGGCAAAGCAGCCCTCTAGGAATGCTTTGCTGTTCGCCGCCAGCGAACTGCTGGGGTTTCCTAGAGGCTGATTTTGCTGCGGCCTGCTGTGTTGATGTCGGGGCGGCGTAGGTATAGCGGTCGTAGTTCTGCAGGTTCTAAGACTTGGCCTTCCGCAGCTTTTTGGGTTGCCAGAATCACCAGCGATGACGGCGAGGGGCGGTTCTCGCAGTAGTGGGCAGAGATGCGGGTTGAAGAATCAGTTGCAAAGTCAAAAGAGTTAAGGGCGAGGTCGCCGAGTATCAAGCTTGGGCCTTCAAGCTGGAGCAATCGCTGCTTGAGGTGCGACGGCGTGGCGATGCTGACCGGTGATATTTCTGTGAGACTTCCCCCTGTGCCTTTGTCCCCGTTGCTTTTGCCCCCGTTGCTTTTATTCCCGCTGCTTTTGCCACCTGAGCTTTTATCCCCGCTGCCTTTATCCCCGCCGCCTTCGCCCCCACTGCTTTTATCCCCGCTGCCATTGCCTCCGTTGCTTTGGTAAACCGCAAAAAAAGCCTCGCCTCTTCGGGCATCTACCACAGGAACTATGTTGCCGCAGAACTTTCTGGCTCCGAAAGCCAGAAGCTCGGTGCTGCCGACTGCCACCACAGGCAGAGATCGGGCATAAGCCAAAGCTGCAGCAGTGGCGATGCCGACCCGCAGACCGGTGTAGCGACCGGGGCCGCAGTCCACTGCCACCAACCCGATGTCGTCAATTGTCATTTCAGCCTCGGCGAGCACAGCCTGCACCATCGGAGCCAGCATCTCGCCATGACTGCGCTCGCTGTGCGCGACCATGGCTGCCTTTACCTTTTCGCCCTCGCTCACGGCGCATCCCACCAGAGCAGAAGCGCTCTCTATTCCCAAAATGGCAGTCATTTGTTTGGAGTCACTTGCTCAAAGTCACTTGCTCGCAAAAGGCTTCAAGGCTGATTTCATATCTTGATGCACCTCCTGCCAGCGGCTTCCGACACCGTTTATTTCAATGCGGCGAAAATCTGAACCGCTGCCCGCTTCTGAACTGCTGCCCGCTGAAAAATCTAGTTTTACCTCAAAGTAGCTATTTGGGAAGAATTCTGCCAGCGGCGCGCCCCACTCCACCAGCAGGATGGCTTCTTCTAACTCGTCCAAGATGTAGTCGAGCATCTCGGCTGGTTCAGCCAGTCTGTAGAGGTCTATGTGGCGCAGCTCGCATTTGCCCGAATAGTGATGCGCCAAAGCGAAAGTCGGGCTGGTGACGGGCTCAGTCACGCCCCATGTCTCAGCCACGGCTTGCACGAAGGTGGTTTTGCCTGCGCCCAAATCGCCTGAGAGCAGCACAAGGTCGCCCGGCGCCAAATGCGGTGCGACAGCTGCTGCGACAGCCTGAGTCTCCCCCGCCGATGCTGTTGATAATTTCACCGTGCCAATCTCACTAGCGCAAACTCGCTCTCGCAAACTCACTGTCGCAATCTCGCTGCCACGAACCCTGCGCCAAGCTCAAAACCACAATCTCACTGCGACAGCAGAATCTGCTTGGCCGCCACCAGATCGGCACGGATGAGAGGCATATTCATCTGGTTGCGCAGCACAGCCGAAGGGTGAAATGTAGGGACGAGTGTGGCCGAGCCGCCGGGGTAGCCGAAAGTGTGGCTGGTGCCGCGCAGCTTGGTGATGCCTGTGGCGGTCTGGAGCATCGTCTTGGTGGCAGGATTTCCCAGAGTGACGATGACCCGAGGGCGAATGTGCGCCAACTGCTGCTGCAGATACGGCGAGCACTCTGCTATCTCTTCTGGCTTGGGATCGCGGTTGCCGGGCGGTCGGCACTTCACCACATTGGTGATATAGACGCTCTCTCGCTCCAAGCCCATCTCTTCCTTCAGCAGCTGGTCGAGCAGCTTGCCCGACCGCCCCACGAACGGCAAGCCCTGTGCGTCTTCTTCCGCCCCCGGCCCCTCCCCCACGAACATGAGAGCAGCTTTGGGATGTCCCATCCCGAACACAACGCTGTTGCGCTCCGCTGCCAGCCCGCATTTGACGCACCCCTCAGCTTCGGCAGCCACAGCAGCAAGTTCAGATTCCTCGCCCATGCTTGCAAATCTTAGCTAAGGATGCTTTGGCTGATTTCTAGCTGTTTGACAAAAGACCACCTAGCCAGAAGCCCGCACCTAGCCAGAAGCCCAGCAAACCGATTCCTGCTAAGTTAACGCAGCATGGCAAATTCATCTGACCCATCCAATCTCTCTGAACTCTCTTGGCCACTGCTGGAAGGCAAAGTCGCCGTGGTGACGGGCGGGGGCGGCGGCATCGGGGGCGGGGTCAGCAGGCTGCTGGCTCACGCCGGGGCGAAAGTGGTGCTCTGCGACATAGACCCCGATCTGGCAGCCGACACATCAGCCGACATTGAAGCGGCCGGGCAAAGCGTCCATACCCTCGTGGGCGACATTCGCGAGAAAGGCGTGGTGGAGCAGCTTCACGACGAAACCATGAACTTCGGCGGCGGCAGGGTGGACATTCTGGTGAACAATGTGGGCGACTACCGCCCCAACGGGCTGTTCGCCGACACCCACGAAGACCAGTGGGACGCCCAGTATGCCATCACGCTTCAGCATGTCTTCAGATGCACCCACGCTTTTCTGCCGCACATGGTGGAGCAGCAATCAGGGGCTGTGGTCAACAACTCAACCGTGGAAGCGTTCAGAGCGTGCCCGCGCAACTCCGTCTATACCGCCTTCAACGCCGGGGTGAGCGCATTCACCAAAACCCTCGCCGTAGAGCACGGCAAAGACAACATCCGAGTGAACGCCATCGCCCCCGACATGGCCAACACCCTCCAGACCCCGCTGGAATCCATGATGCGAGAGCGCGACCCTGCCCTAGTGCAGTCGTGGATCCCCCTAGGGCGATTCGGTCAGCCAGAAGACTTCGCAAGAGTCGTGCTGTTCCTGGCGAGCGACCTCTCAAGCTTCGTCACAGGCCAGACGATAATGGTAGACGGCGGCACAATGGCAGCCAGCGGCTGGTACGGCCGCTACCAAAAGAAAGGCTGGACAAACCTCCCCTCTGCGCCCTGAAACCAGATCTGACAAGATATTACTAGTCTTGACACACGCTTCAGTTGGTGCTATAATATTCTCACCAACCAAGGAGGCGTCATGTTGAGAATAGATTTTGGCTTCTTTTCTGTGAGGGGTGTGTGGCGTGCTGTGCTGGGGGTGTTCGTGGTTTGCGTGTTGGTTGTTTCTGGGCTGGTTTGGGGAGGGTCTGATGCTGCGGGTAAGATCAAGGTTGATCCGCGGTCGCCTATCAGTACTGAGAGTCTGGAAGGGTTGAGAATGTGGAGGTTGGATCTTTCTCCTAGGTATGCCAGGTGGAATTCTTATCTTTGCGGGACTTACTCATATGATGCTGCTTGGAGAGCCTATGTCGGGGGGCGGACTGTATGTATGATCTATAAGGCTAGCGGTAATCAGTTTTGGCTGTTAAAAGGGGATCTGTTTATACCTTTGTCTAAGGACATAATTTTCTTGTCGCTTAAAGTGGGTGAAACTAGTTTTTTGTATTTTGGGTGCGATGAGGATGTGTTGAGGTGCGCGAATCCCGCTGTGATACCGCCTGTGTCCAGTTTGGATATTGCCGCAAACGATAATTTGGTCATTGAGACTGTAGTAGCAGAAAGCACTGAAGTTGAGCCTGAAGGTATTTCTCGATTGAAATCTAGGGTGCCTTCGCTGCCTAATTTGCCTTGGTTCGCGAAGTTGTGCTATGTGACTGATACTTTGTCCTATTCTGACAACTGCGAAGACGAATACGCTTCGCCCAAGAATTTTGCAATCAGGATAGCTGATTTGGATACAAGAAACAGTTTTATTCTGACTAGGTATTGGGATGCCGCTGATCGAAGTGATCCCACAAGTTTTGGCTCCAGCTTATATTTGAGGGATATAGAAACCACAATGCCTGTTGAGGTGTCTTGCGTGATTTCCGAATCAGGCTTGTCTGCGTCGCATCTTGAAGGATACCACATATATGCCTGCACAGGCCACACCTTGGAATTCGAAGGCAATTCCGTTGTCCTGGGATCAAATGCCACAGCCACAACAAAAGGCGGCACGATCATACCTCTCCCGAAACCCGAAGTACGCGTAGTTGCCATGGAAGTAACACAAGGATTGCAAAATTGGGAAAACACAGTAACCTTAGTAAAAAATAGACGAACCGCCGTCCGCGTATTCATGGAAACAACTGCGATGCGAAGAAAAATTACAGCAGAGTTGAAAGGTTCTAAGGTAGCGGACTCTGTGAAAACAGAGTTTGATGATAGCCCTAGACCTCCAACTAATTATGAACGTAAGGTTGAAGTTAGATCAAATGTAACTGAGCGTCGTGGGTATATGGGATCATCATTGAATTTTTTGCTTCCGGATGATTGGGCGAATCTTGAAACTAATGAAGAATTAGAACTTGAACTTCTTTTTAGTGATGAAAATATTAATTGCAATAATAAGTGCGTTGCGAGAATAAAGTTCACCGAGCTTACGAATTTACCCAATATTGTTATGGTTCCATTATCGGTAATAAACGAAGAAGATAATACTATTTCTGAAACACAAGAAGCCCATCTTGACGAACAATTTAAGCGTATTGTATCAGTCCTACCACTCCCCAATATTGAGTATACACCGTTTGACAAAGCACCTAGAAGACACATGTTTACTCCCTTTGATTCAATTGAACCAATTAGTCGTCGTGAACATATTTCCTATTACGTCAGAAGGCTTTCAACATTGCAAGGAAGAGGTCCGAGGAATTATGTCTACCTAGGAGTCTTGCTAGGAGAAGAAGATTGCGAAGAAAATGAAGATTGCGATTTGCCGAGCGGGGAAGCAATTAATATTGGTGGTTCCGCGGCAGTTTGGTACACTGGTGGCGAAAATGATGGAACAGGGATTAGATCGCAAACCGCAGCATATCGCAATGTTGGAGGGCATGAATTGGGCCATATTTTGAATCAGGAACATCCAATCAGAGTTCGGGATGATAGCAATAGGAACAATAATGGATCATATCGTGGAGAGTGCGGAGAAGTATCTAATGCAAAAGATACCTATCGTTATTTTTACAAAATAGGCCAAGAGGGACGCTATACGGAAAAGGATAAAGGATGGCGACCTGCTTTGGGACCTCTAGAGTATTCGGCAACACCCGAGACTGAGGTATGGGGATTAGACACTAGATTTGCTTACCCCTCTAGATTCGCATTTTCCTCTCCACATGCCGTCTACAGCGATTTTGCAGTAATCGATCCGTATATTGTTTTTTCACTTATGAGTTACTGTCGCAATAGGCCCACAACAATTTATAACCAGGGCAGATGGATAGATATTTTTCATTATGAAGATATTGTTGATTTGTTGAGTTTACCTTTGTTCGAGCGTTACGGTACTGATGATGTTTCTATAGTTTCATCTGAGTTGTTTTCTGGTTCTATAGCGTTTTCTGGTGAAGACAATATTGTCGATGTTGAATTAGACTCTGTGTTTTCTGGATCTAGTTATCTAAAGCCTGGCGAAGCTGGAGAATTCATCTTGGAGTTGCGAGATGAGGATGGGACAATAGTTCGCAGTATACCATTTTCTGTTCAAGACTACCCTTATCAAAACGAATCTGAAGATGTTCAAGAGGCAATTTTCTCAGTTGTTGTCGCTGATCCTCCTGAGTATAGCAGTTTTGCTATCACAAGAGGCGGACACGAGATAGCTATTGTCAACCGTTCTTTGAACACTCCAGTATTATCTATTTCTGGTTTGCCAGCGGGCGAGTCATACAATCATGATGATATGATAGATATAAACTGGGAAGGTAGCGATGCTGATGGTGACGACCTGCTCTACCGTGTTTTCTATTCTACTGACGGAGGAACTAACTATGAGGCATTGTCTTTGGAAACCGAGGAGACTAGTATAAGTTTTAAGGCTGGTTTGCTTGCTGGGTCTGATAGTGCTCGAATCGGTGTCTCTGTTTCGGATGGCACGAGGTCGTCTTTTGTGGAGACTTCTGTTTTTTCTATTGCTGGCAATGTCCCAGAAGTCAGCATAGAAAGCCCAGTTTCTGGATTAGTGCTCGACTCTGAACAAGTCGTCGCTCTTGATGCTCACGGCTATGACGCAGAGGATGGATTTCTTGGTTCGTCTGCCTTTAACTGGCATAGCAGCTTAGACGGCAGTCTAGGAGCAGGCGGATTGCTGATTATAGCAGTTTCAGATCTGTCTATTGGAGATCATGTTATAACCGTAACGGCTACTGACAGCGATCAGATGACAACTTCAGCTTCTACAATGCTGACGGTCAATGCCCTCAATACTGCGCCTGAGGCAGTTGATGATGCTGCTTCGGCCGTATTTGGCAGTGTTGTGCAGATAGATGTTTTCGCCAACGACATAGATTTGGAAAATGATGCAAAACTGGAAACTCTGAGTATATATGCACAGCCCGTCTTAGGCACAGCGAAGATTGTTGTCGCTCCCAGCGGGTTGCCTGTGGTAGAATATATCGCCAGCAATCAAGGCGTAGATGTTTTCTCGTATGAGATGTGCGACTATGGCGATAGATGTGACACCGCCCTAGTCAGGGTTGCTGTGTCAGTCGCAGATTGCACAGTCACCGGAACTGAAGGTGATGACATTTTGAATGGTACTGCTGACAATGATGTGATCTGCGGACTTGGCGGGAACGACAAGATAGACGGAAGATCAGGCGATGACAGAATATACGGCGGGACAGGCAACGACATAATATATGGACGTGCTGGCAATGACATAATTTATGGTGGTGTTGGAAATGATTTTATTCTAGGCCACAGAGGCAATGATGTGATATACGGCAGTCTTGGCGATGACATTGTCTATGGCGGAGAGGGAACCGACAGGATAATGGGCGGTGATGGAGCTGACGAGTTGTATGGAGAAGCAGGCGATGACAGCTTGGAGGGCAACCAAGGTTCAGACAAGATACACGGGGGCAGAGGCGATGACATCATCTGGGGCGATCAAGGCGACGATATCATCAGAGGCAACGCTGGCAAAGACACCATAACCCCAGGAGCGGGTGAAGACACAATACTCGGCACAACACTGGACGACACAATTTACTGATCGATGAGGCTGCTAAAGGGTATCCTAAAAGTGGTGGGGGAAATTTGGAGAGTGGTTGGAATGCCGCTTGCTCCTAGGTATACATGGGGCCGGAATAGGTGGCCCGTTTATTTTTGGCGTGGGGTGGGAATCGTAATTATAGCAATTCTGGTCACAGCAGATCTTTCGCCTCGGCCTGTGCTCTTTACCAATGAGTTGTCTTTTGAAGTGGTCCAGCAGATGGAAGAAGCAGGAGATGTATGTCGTGGTGCTCGAGATTCTGAAGGATCTTCGTGCGCTGTTGAGGTGTGGAAGGCTTGTCACATGGCTAAGCAAGAGCTTGACAATTCTCATGAGATGCCCACTAAAGCATCTGAAATCGCTGCGAGCTATTTATGTGACGCTGCTGTTATAGCTGATGCGAGCGAGTTGGGAGCGGTTTTGGCTTCAAGATATGGAGATGAATATTTCAGAGAAGGGTTTTATAAAATTACCGAGACTGATAGAGGTAATGCTTCTTTTCTTGCGTTCCATGATCTCGTAAATAGTGAATTTGATGGTTTAGTTAGAGTATCTTTTACAAACCCAAGTTTTAGATCGTTAAGTTCACTAAAATTATCCGATCTGGCAAGCAATCCTTATATAGTTACCAAACCTAAGCTGAGCGAGACATCCATAAAACTTAATACATTGTTATCAAGTATCTCTGATTTTTTTGAACCTTATCGAAACTATGGATCTGGCGATTCACCTAGTGGCCGCGACTGGTGGGTTATGAATGTAAATCCTTGGAAGAAGTCAGACGGCTTTGTAAATATCCAAGGAATTCCAGAGCAAAATTGCAGTACAGCCAGAATAGCCGTCAGAGAAAAACGACTTGGTTGGAAAAAATCGCTTGATAACTGCTTGCATTCGGCAGATGCCTGCGAAAAAAGAGCGGACAGATTCAGTGCCTCTTGTTCTTTCTCCAAAGGAGCTGCAGAATTTGAGAACATGTGGCAAATGCTTCCAGAAATCTGCGCGATGACCTATGAAAAAGTTAATGAGCCGACTGAAGATACTTGCCATCAGGCAGCTCTAGACATATGCGAATACGAGTTTGTGTCGCCAGAAGACGAATGGCTGGGCCAGCTGATTTCCATGCGAGACTTCGCCTGCACCGCAGCCAGCAGAACCCCAGACCTGCAATTCGTGAAAATGGCTGCGGGATGAGCTATAATGGAGGGTATAGACAACCACCCACACAGGAGGACGAGCCATGTCTAACATTGTCCGAGCAGCCATTGTCCAGCACAGCTACAAGGGCGACAAGGAAGCGATGATCGAAGCCCACGAGCAGAGCACTCGTGAGGCGGCGGCGCAGGGGGCGCAGGTGATGTGCTATCAGGAGCTCTTCTACGGGCCTTATTTCTGCCAAGTCCAAGACGCCGAGTTCTACTCGTGGGCCGAAGCCATCCCCGATGGCCCCACCACCAAGCGAATGCAAGAGCTCGCAGCCGAGACGGGCATGGTGCTGGTGGTGCCGATGTACGAACAGGAACAGCCCGGAGTGCTCTACAACACCGCCGCCGTGATAGACGCCGACGGCACCTATCTAGGCAAATACCGCAAAACCCACATCCCGCAGGTGAATGGAGACAGATTGTCATTGCCTAGTAGAGACTTTGCGTCGGGAAATCATACAATTACGGTTACTGTGACCGATAGCGATGGAATGTCTACGACCGATTCCGTTGATATCCAAATAAATCAAGAACCCGTGATACCAGAAATAGTTGACGATATCGCGTTTACTCAAGTGGATCTACTAACAGAGATAGATGTACTTGCCAATGATATTGATCTAGCCAATAATCTAGACTTCTCCACACTCGCGATTGATAACCTCCAGGGGCATGGCTATGCCGAGGTTAACACTTTGCTGCCTGGGCATATACTTATTGAATATATCTCTAGTGTTCAAAGTTCAGACAACTTTTCCTATAGTGTCTGTGATACTGCAGGCCAATGCTATACTGGTGAAGTCACAGTTTTCGTTGCTTTGCCTGACTGCACTATTATGGGAACAGATGAAGACGATGTTCTAACTGGCACATCAGGCGATGATGTGATCTGCGGTCTAGGCGGCAACGACACTATTGATGCCAGAGGAGGAGATGACATAATCCACGGAGGCCAAGACAACGACACAATCTATGCCAGAGTCGGAGATGATCTAATTTACGGCGGTGATGGAGATGACTTGATTCTAGCCCACAGAGGAGATGACATCATCCGAGGAGGCAAAGGCAACGATGTGATCTACGCTGGGGGAGGCAACGACGGAGCAGCTGGAGGAGACGGAGCCGACAAATTGTACGGTGAAGCCGACAATGACAATCTGTTCGGCGATGACGGCCCAGACACAATCCATGGAGGGCGGGGAGACGACACGATATACGGAGGGGACGGCGATGACACAATCCGAGGCAATGCCGGTGCAGACAAAATCTATCCCGGCACAGGCGTGAACACCATACTGGGCATAACACCACTAGATGCTCTGCTCGAATAGTAAAGGAGCGTGAGACTATTATGGATCTAATGAATAAGAAAGGTGGGAGAAAGCACTGCAAGTCTGCTGTGGTATTGGCTGTCTTGTGTGTTGTCTTGGTCGGGTGTTCGAGTTCTTTTGATCAGACAGATGCGACTATCTTGCCAGAAGAGGTCTCGGACTCTGCTCCGGTTTCGCCTTCTAGCGTACCGGCTAGTTCTTCTGCTGAAGAAAGAGAGCAAGCAGATTTTCAAGACAGCACTCCCACCACCGCAGTAATCCCATCCACCACGACAGAGGTAGAAACAGCTATTCAGCAGCCGGCTGAATCAGAAGAAACTCTGACTGAGGAAACGGCTGAAGAGACTGGGACACTAAAAGAATGCCAAACGGATCAGGATGTCGTAGAAACAGCCGAGAGCACAGATTTTATTAAAGGAAGAGTCACTTTGTCTGATGAAGGTAAACCTCTGAGATTGCAGTCTCTTCGTGTTGATACTTATCCTGGCTTGTGGGTACCTGTTGAGCCAGACGATGATTTGGAGATATTGAATCTTGAATTGCGTGATGATTTGGGAGTGGCGGTGTATTGTGTTCCATTTTCGGTACATCCAGAATTTTATAATAATTTTTTGGTTAGGATTCCAGATCCGCCGGATTATGATAGAATTGCGGTCGTGAATTCAAATATAGATGTTGGAGAAATTTGGAGATCTCGGAACGCCCCGATTGTGGAAGATCTTACGCCGGATCACGGAAGTTTATATTGCTATGAGGAGGTAATCAGAGGACGGACACGCATCAGAGTGCGAGGGACATTTAGTCAGCTTAGCATCGTCGACTCTATATATTCTATTTGGATTTCGACAGATGGAGGAACGAATTATGAAAACATATTGAGGCCTTCTTCAGCTTCTGAATATTTCTTCAGTCTTAGAGATTACTTCAGTAAGTGGATTCATCCAGCTGAATTGCATAGGGCCGAAGATGTATATATCCGTGTGCATGTGTCGAATTCTACTAGAACCTCTTACGCTGAAACATATGTCAAATTTGATTCTAGTGCATGCTCGTCCGAGCAAAAGCAAGTTGAAGCAGAGATAGAAACTTCACCTGAAAGACAAGATCAAGAAATTAGCTCAGGAACTGAATGTGATTTGCCTAGACTAAATCCAGGAGGCGAGCAAAATGAGAAAACACTGGATCATATAATTGACGCTGAAGTATATTTGTCGCACGAAAATGACCCGATAGGTTTATCATCTTTTCAAGTAGAAGTGCTAGCAGTGCCTAGTCTGTCATCAGAACCATCAGCAGGTGGCACTCATCGAAGAGGGAATATTGAGTTGCGCGATGCGACGGGACAAACTGTTTTCAGCTCTCAATACATAGTATTTTGGCCACCAGGAACTATTATACCTTATCGCAAGATGATTCCAGGCGATGTTTACTTTGACCCAGATTTTAGCAAATATAGATTCAGCATTTTTGTATCAGGTGCTTTTCCTGATCCTTCGGAATACGAGAGTATTGCGGTTCTATACGCTGGCGAGGAAATCGGGGTATTCCACAAGTCTGCGAATTCCCCTGTTGTTGAAATCGTGAGCCCCGGCTGCGGAGAAGTGTACCAGAGCGGTGATACGATCCGGATGACATGGTATGGATATGACTTAGACGGCGATGACCTAGATTATGAAGTCTGGTACTCCATTGATGATAGAGCATCATACCGAAAAACATATTTAGAGGATGATTACACATTTAGCCCAACTATCTCTTTTCAGCAGGAAGATTTCTCCGGCCGCGTCTATGTGCGCGTACATGCGACAGACGGGTTCCTCACTGACTACGCCGAAACATATTTCGAAATATCTGAAGGCGAAACCGCCGAGGCAGAGCAGGAATAGGCAACAGCCTGCGCTATGCGCTATAATCAAAGGCACAGAGCCACACCGAGAGAGGAGAACAACCGCTATGTCGCACGCCGAACTGCTTAGCCGCCATCGGGCGGTGATGCCCGACTGGATCGCCTTGTATTATGCCGAGCCGATTCAGATCGTGCGGGGGGAAGGGCGCCATGTGTGGGACGGCGAAGGCAACCGCTATCTGGATTTCTTCGGGCAGATCATCACCACCATCGCAGGCCACGCCATCCCGGAGGTGCAAGAAGCCATTCGTCAGCAGACCGAGATGCTGCTGCACTCTTCCACTGTGTATCTATCGGAGCCGATGGTGGAGCTGGCAGAGAAAATCGCCGACCTGAGCGGCATTGAAGACGCCAAGGTCTTCTTCACCACATCGGGCACCGAAGCCACCGACACGGCCCTGCTCATATCCAGCCTGTATCGCGGCTCCAACCAAGTGCTGGCGGTGCGCAACAGCTATCACGGCAGGTCTTTCGCGGCTCAGTCCATCACGGGCAACAAGGGCTGGTCGGCCACGAGCCTGTCTGGTCTCACGGTGCATTTCGTGAATGCGGCGCGCAGGCGGGGAGGGCCGTTTGACGGTCTCAGCGACGAAGATTTCACCGCAGCTTGCGTGGCCGACTTGCGAGATGTGCTCGCCACAGCCACTTCTGGGAATGTGGCCTGCTTCATGGCTGAACCCATCCAAGGGGTGGGGGCTTTCACGCATTCCCCCGACGGAACTTTGGGAGCGATGAAAGAAGTGCTGGACGAACACGGCATCTTGTATATCACCGACGAGGTGCAGACGGGCTGGGGGCGCACGGGCGAGAACTTCTGGGGCTACGAAGCGCACGGCATCACCCCTGATGTGCTGACTTTCGCCAAAGGCATAGCCAACGGAATGCCGCTGGGCGGAGTGGTGGCAAAGGCAGACATCCTAGACAGCATCAAAGTCAATAGCATCTCCACCTTCGGCGGCAACCCCATAGCGTGCGCTGCGGCATTGGCGAACCTCAACTACCTCTTGGAAAACGACCTGCAGACCAACTCGCTGAAAATGGGCAACCGATTGGCGAACGGCTTGGTACCGATTGCAGAAGAGAACCCGTGGATCGCCGAGATGCGAGGCAAGGGGCTGATGCTGGCATTGGAGGCAGAAACGCCAGAGACGGGCGAGCCGAACGCGGCTGCTGCGGCGGCTTTCCACGAGGAGACGAAGGCACGCGGGCTGCTTATCGGCAGAGGCGGCCTGTATGCCAATGCCCTGCGAATCTGCCCGCCGTTGAGCGTCACCGAAGAAGAAGTTGACGAAGCAGTAGGCATCTTCGCCGAGGCTGCGGAGGCTGTTACAAATTCGCTCTAATACAGAAAGAAAGCACAATCAATCAAGAACACCAAACAGCAGACGGTTCAGGCGAAGCGGTCGGGGATCATGGCGACGGGTGGGCGGACACTACCGCTGTGGAGTTCGTCTTGCTGCTGTCGCCCCCCGACGGCCGCAGCAGAGTGTGGGGGAGGCTAACACTGCCCGGCATTTGGGAGGCAATGGAGCTCTGGTGCTACCTCCCCAACGACGCTTGGGGTGTGATAGACGACGGGAGCATATGGCGCCTGCTTCCAGGCTCAAGCGGCAAGCGTGTGTTCGCAGAGCTGAAGTGCTCGCAGGAGCACGCGGACGAGGTTGCGGCGGGCAGAAAGCCTCTAGCTGCCGCCCTAGTCGCCCTACCCAGAGTCGGCGACGACATCGCCCGAGTGCTGAACGGCGAGCTGGACGAGTGGCAGAGCGAAAGGCTCGCCAGACTGCTTAAACAGAGAGAAGAGCATCTGGACGACATCGGTGCTTCCGGGCTCGGTCCAGAGCCCCCGTTGCATCAAGCCAGAGAGCAGGCTCTAGAGAGGGACGGGCACAAGTGCGTGCAATGCGGCTCCGAGGAGTATCTGCAAGTAGATCACATCTGCGAGCGGACGGACGGAGGCAGCAACTATCTGGAGAACCTTCAGACTCTCTGCAAATCGTGTCACAACAAAAAGACGGCAGAGAGCAGGCGCGCCCGCAGAAACTCAGCAGACAGCGATTCCGAAAGCGGCAAACATAACACTACCGCGGAGAGCGTGAGCGCATAGGCGCGACTAACGCATAGGCGCGGCTAAGCAGTTCGTCGTGCGACATAGCGGTTGTTCTCCTCTCTGGCAGGTTCAGCTTTCTGGCTGGTCTAGCCGTCGGTGATGGAATCGTAGGTTTCGGGGCGGCGGTCGCGGTAGAACGCCCATTGCGCTCGGACTTCTTCTATGAGGTCCAAGTCCAAGTCGCGCACCAGCAGCTCTTCTTCTTGGTCGGAAGCAGTGCCGTCTACGAATTGTCCTCTGGGGTTGGCGAAGTAGGAGGTGCCGTAGAAGTCGTTCTCGCCTAGTTCTTCTTTGCCTATTCTGTTGATGGCGCCCACGAAATACATGTTCGCCACGGCCGAGGCGGGCTGTTCCACCTTCCAGATGTAAGACGAATGGCTGCGACTGGTGGCCGAAGGGTTGAACACCATCTGCGCTCCGCCCAGCCCCAGTGCCCGCCAGCCTTCGGGGAAGTGCCGGTCGTAGCATATATACACGCCGACCTTGCCCGCAGCTGTGTCGAACACGGGGAAGCCGAGGTTGCCGGGGCGGAAGTAGAACTTCTCCCAGAAGCCGTTCACCTGCGGGATGTGGGTTTTGCGGTATTTGCCTAGATAGGTGCCGTCTGCGTCTATCACGGCGGCGGTGTTGTAGAGCACTCCGGGCTGTTCCTGCTCGTACATCGGAACCACCAGCACCATGCCCGTCTCGGCTGCGAGTTCTTGCATTCGCTTGGTGGTGGGGCCGTCGGGGATGGCTTCTGCCCACGAATAGAACTCGGCGTCTTGGACTTGGCAGAAATACGGCCCGTAGAAGAGCTCCTGATAGCACATCACCTGCGCCCCCTGCGCTGCCGCCTCACGAGTGCTCTGCTCGTGGGCTTCGATCATCGCTTCCTTGTCGCCCTTGTAGCTGTGCTGGACAATGGCTGCTCGGACAATGTTAGACATGGCTCGTCCTCCTGTGTGGGTGTGTTTCTATGCCTTTCTATTTTAGCTCATCGCGCAGCCTGTTGCTCAAGTTCTGGGGGGCTAACTAGTCTGGGGGGCTAAAATCGCGGTCTGTACTCAGGGGCTCTCTCGTCAACTTTCACAAATTGCAGGTCTGGGGTTCTGCTGGCTGCGGCGCAGGCGAAGTCTCGCATGGAAATCAGCTGATCTAGCCATTCGTCTTCGGGCGACACATTCTGGTATTCGCATATGGCTAGTGCTGCCTGATTGCAGGCATCTGCAGCTGGTTCTTCATCGCTAGCGGGGTTTTCAACTCTTTCACCGGCTAGAGCGCAGACTTCTGGCAGCCGCTGCCACATGCTTTCAAACTCTGCGGCACCTTTCGCCAAAGAACAAGAGACACTGAATCTGTCTGCTTTTTCTTCGCAGGTATCAGCTAGGTGCCGACAGCTATCCTGCAACCTTTCCCAGCCTTGTCGGCTCTCCCTGACTGCCATTCTCGCCGTCCAGCAATTTTGTTCAGTGATTTCATGGTTTAGTTCTAAATCGGACGGTTGTCGCCAGAGGCTTCTGCCGATTGCTCCCCAATCTTGATCTTCGTATGTTCCTACAGCGTGAAGATCGACGTAATAGGCCGATCCATAACCTGCATATGGTTGAAAAAAATATCTGACACTGGATCGCAAAGCAAGAAGTTTTTTCTCTGTGTCACCCGACATATCATCATATCCCCGAGATTTTCTTAGCCTGGAAATTACATAATTTGATGGTGTCCAGATAATGATAGGATCTACCAAATCTGTACCAATATCAACGGGGTTAATCAAAGCACTTAATTCCACAGATAAGAGATCTTGAAACAAAAGAAAGGAAGCATTACCCTCATCTGTTTTGACAGTTTTAAACCACCCACTCCTAAAGTATTCATCTCCATATCCAGAAGTCAAGGCACCAGCCAACTCCCCAGCATCAGTAATAACAGCCAAATCACACAAAAATCTCATCGCACTCATCTCTCCAGGACTAGGAGATCCTTCTAAATTGCTCAAATCCTGATCTGCTATATGACAAGCCTTCCATACTTCACTGGTACACGAGGACTCGTCCGAATCGCGGGTGGCACGACATGCTTCGCTTGCTTCTTCCATCTGTCTCACAACCTCAAAAGACAGATCTTCTGTCACGATCACAGGCTGTGGCGGAAGGTCTGCTGCGACTAAAAACAACAGCACAACAACACCCACCCCACGCCAAAAGAAAGCAAGCAGTCTGTGCTCCTTTTTCTGCTTGGGAGGCTTTGGCCCGTCAACCAACTCCCAGATATCTCTTAGCAAACTTGCAGCAGACTTCCCACCTTCCTTATTCATGTCCACTATAATATCACAAGCTTTGCCACCCAAGCACAGAATCAAGCGGTTTCCCGCCCCCCCCCCCCGTGAACCCCGGAGCGTGTGCCAAGTCTGGTAGCTGCCTAACCGCATAGACTCAACAGGCTCGAATCAGACATAGCCGGCTCAGCAAGCAGCGTTTAGTGATTTGAACTAAACTAAGAATTCACAGGAGCAAGAGCCAGCAACACAGGAGCCAAGCAAATGCGGACACTTATCACTAACGGCACGGTCATCACGCCGCAGGGGTCGCACGAGTTGGATGTGCTGGTGGAGGGAGAGCGGATCGCGGCCCTGTTGCAGCCGGGCTCTGGCGACGCCAGCGCGGAAGCGAGCAGCGGCACAGCCGACGCCATCACAGCCGACACCACCATCGACGCCGCAGGCAAGTATGTGGTGCCGGGCGGCATCGATGTGCATACCCATATGGAGCTGCCGTTCGGCGGCACTTTTGCTTCCGACACATTTGAGACGGGCACCAGAGCGGCAGCTTGGGGGGGCACCACCACGATAATAGACTTCGCAGTGCAGCGCACGGGCGAGGATGTGCGAGCCTGCTTGGACGACTGGTTCGCCAAAGCCGAGGGCAACTGCGCCATTGATTACGGCTTCCATATGATCTTGGGCGATGTGACCGAAGCGGCACTCAAAGAGATGGACACCCTCGTGGGCGAAGGCATCACCAGCTTCAAGCTCTTCATGGCATACCCCGGAGTGTTCTACAGCGACGACGGCCAGATACTGCGAGCCATGCAGCACGCCCACGACAACGGCGGTCTCATAATGATGCACGCCGAGAACGGCATCGCCATAGATGTGATCGCCGAACAAGCCGCCTCCCGAGGCCAGACCGACCCTGTCTATCACGGCATCACCCGCCCGTCCCGCTTGGAAGGCGAAGCCACGCATCGGGCGATACAGCTTGCGATCGTGGCCGGCTCGCCTGTGTATTTCGTGCACCTCTCGGCCTCGGAAGCTCTGGAGCAAGTGGCGGCTGCCCGCAACGAAGGGCTGAATGTGTTCGCCGAGACCTGCCCGCAGTATCTGTATCTGAATTTGGAAGACCATCTGGGCGCGCCGGGCTTCCAAGGCGCCGGCTATGTCTGCTCGCCGCCGCTGCGCACTAAGCACGAGCACCATCACGGCGACCTCTGGCGAGGCTTGCGCACCAACGACCTGAGCATCGTCTCCACCGACCACTGCCCGTTCTGCATGAAAGAGCAAAAAGAACTGGGGCTGCAAGACTTCCGCGCCATCCCCAACGGCATCGGCGGCGTGGAGCACCGCATGGACCTCATCTATCAGGGCGTGGTGGCAGGCGAGCTTTCGCTGGCACGCTGGGTGGAGACTTGCTCGGCCACGCCAGCGAGGATGTTCGGCCTGTGGCCGCAAAAAGGCGCGCTGCTGCCGGGCGCCGACGCCGACATCGTGGTCTATGACCCGAACGCCACAACCCGCATTTCGGCGGAGACGCATCATATGAACATGGACTATTCGGCCTACGAAGGCGTAGAAATAGCCGGGGCTGTAGACACAGTGCTGTCGCGAGGCAAGATAGTCATAGGCCAAGACGCAAACGGCAAGCGAGAATACTTGGGCAAAGCCGGCGACGGACGCTATCTGCGCCGAGGCTTGTCGCAGTATTTGGTATAGTCGCAGCATTTGGCATAGACGGCAGAGAAAGGCAAACCATGCAACAGATACATCACTGGATAGACAACAAGCTCACGCCCGGCGCTTCGGGCAGCTCGGGCCCGGTCTTCAACCCCGCCACCGGCGAACAGACCGGCGAGGTGGATTTCGCCTCGGTCGCAGAAGTAGACCATGCCGTAGCCTCGGCCAAGGAAGCTTTTGCCTCGTGGCGGGAGGTGAGCGTGGCGCAGCGCATCGCCATCTTGTTCCGCTTCCGGGAACTCGTGGAGCAGAACAAGCACGAAATCGCCAAGCGGCTCACAGCAGAACACGGCAAAGTCATCTCCGATGCGCTCGGCGAGGTGGCCAGGGGGCTGGAAAACATAGAGTACGCCTGCGGAGTAGGCGAGCTGCTGAAGGGCGAATACACCGAGCAAGCCTCCAGAGGCGTGGATGTGTATTCCATACGCCAGCCCCTCGGCGTGGTGGCGGGCATCACCCCGTTCAACTTCCCGGCGATGGTGCCGATGTGGATGTTCCCCAACGCCATCGCCTGCGGCAACACCTTCGTGCTGAAGCCATCCGAGAAAGACCCTTCGGCCCCGCTCTTCACGATGGAGCTGCTGCAAGAAGCAGGCGTGCCGGCTGGAGTCGTGAACCTCATAAACGGCGACAAAGAATCAGTGGAGCGGCTGCTGGAGCATCCCGATGTGGCCGCGATAAGCTTCGTCGGCTCCACCCCCATCGCCCGCCATGTGTATGAGACGGCCACCCGCAACGGCAAGCGCGCCCAAGCTTTGGGAGGGGCCAAGAACCATATGATCGTGCTGCCCGATGCCGATGTGCCCTCGGCTGCGGACGCAGCGGTGAGCGCAGCTTACGGCTCTTCGGGGGAACGCTGCATGGCTGTGTCGGCAGTGGTGGCTGTGGGCGATGTGGGCGACAGCCTGGTGGATGCCATCAGCACACGGCTGGAGAAGATCAAAGTCGGCGACGGCTCCGACCCGGATTCGGAGATGGGCCCGCTGATCACAAGCGAGCATCGCGACAAAGTTCGCGGCTACATCGCCGGCGGACGCGACCAAGGCGCGGCAGTGGTGCGCGACGGCGGAGAAGACGACATAGCCCAGGAAGGATTCTTCCTAGGGGCATCCCTGCTGGATCATGTGACCCCAGAGATGGACTGCTACCGTGACGAAATTTTCGGCCCCGTGCTGAGCGTGCTGCGGGCGGACACCTACTCAGAAGCAGTGACCCTCATCAACGAAAACCCCTGGGGCAACGGAGCAGCCATCTTCACCAGAGACGGCGGAGCGGCGAGGCAGTTCCAGTTTGATGTGCAAGCGGGCATGGTGGGCATCAATGTGCCGATACCGGTGCCGGTGTCTTATTACTCCTTCGGCGGATGGAAGGGGTCGCTCTTCGGCGACACGCACATGTACGGCCCCGAAGGCATCCATTTCTACACCAAGGCCAAAGTGGTGTCGTCTCGCTGGCCCGACCCTGCCACCAGCACGATCAATCTGGGATTCCCTCAGACCCGGTAAGGCAGACCCGGCAAACCCAGCGATAAGGCCAGCCACCAATGGATTTCGGCGTCGTTCTGCAAACCGACCCTCCCGCTTGGCGGGTGGTGGAGCTGGCAAAAGCTGCCGAGCAGCAAGGCTTCAGCTACGGATGGACATTTGACTCCCATGTGCTCTGGCAAGAGCCGTTCGTGATCTATTCGCAGATGCTGTCGGCCACGCAGCAGATGAAAGTCGGCCCGATGGTCACCAACCCGGGCACACGAGACTGGACAGTACTGGCATCCTGCTTCGCCACCCTCAACGACATGTTCGGCAATCGCACGATCTGCGGCATCGGCAGAGGCGACTCGGCTATGCGAGTCATCGGGCGCAAGCCCTGCACCTTGGGCGAAGTGGGCGAAACGATGGATGTGCTGCGAGGCTTGGCCAGAGGCGAAGAAGTGGATTATCTGGGCACCAAGCAGCAGTTCCCGTGGTCGCACGGCGGCGAGCTGGAAACTTGGATGGCGGCATACGGCCCGAAAGCCCTCAAGCTCTGCGGCGAGAAAGCCGACGGCTTCATCCTGCAGCTGGCTGACCCTGCCCTCGCCGAATGGACGATAGGCGCGGTGCGAGAAGCGGCCGAAGCAGCCGGGCGCGACTCCGGCGAGCTGACGATATGCGTGGCAGCCCCAGCCTATGTGGGCGACGACCTCCCCCACCAACGCGACCAATGCCGCTGGTTCGGAGGCATGGTCGGCAATCATGTGGCCGATCTCGTGGAACGCTATGGCACAAAAGGCACCATGGTGCCCCGCGCCCTCACCGACTACATCGCCGGTCGCAAAGGCTACGACTACGCCGAACACGGAAGGGCTGGCGCGTCACACACCGATTTCGTGCCAGACGAAATCATAGACCGCTTCTGCCTGCTGGGGCCGCCTGAAGCCCATGTGGAGCGGCTCTCGGAGCTGCGTGATCTGGGGGTTGACCAATTCGCTGTCTATCTGATGCACGACCAGAAAGACGAAACGCTCAACGCCTACGGCACTGAAGTGATCCCTGCATTCCGAGCCGCTCAGCAATCCGCGCCCCCCGCTCAGCAATCCACGTCCCCCGGCCAGCAAGGCAGCGATGCCTGAACGCCGCTGGTGGCGCAGGCTGCTGCTTCAAGCCCTGTCGGCGATTGCGGCTCTGGCAGCAGTCAGCGGCATCTACTCTCTCTACAAGGTCATCGGCCGCGCTTTGGAAGACGGCCAGCGCGACTGGTGGTTAATCGGCACCTTCCTGCCCCGCAGCACCGATCGCGACATGCCCCCGATACGCGACATCATCTCGGAGTTCAACAAACCGCTGCGCGAAGGCGGCCCCAACCTGATCAGTCTCATCTGGGACGCCTCGCTCTTCACTCTCAGAGAAGCCGTCGCGGGCTTCGTGCTGGGCGTCATCATCGGCATGGCTATTGCGATCCTGCTGCTGCGATCCCGCACTCTGGAAAAAGGCACGATGCCCTATGTGATCGCTTCGCAGACCGTGCCCCTCATCGCCATCACCCCGATAATTGTGATCTGGGGGCGCAAGAATTTCGGCTTCTTCCCTTGGGAATGGCAAGACTGGATGTCGGTCTCGCTGATAGCCGTGTATCTGACCTTCTTCCCCGTAGCGGTGAACGGCCTGCGAGGGCTGCAGTCGCCCGACCCCGACTCCAAAGAGCTGATGGATTCTTATGCCGCAGGCTGGTGGCAGACTTTGTGGCGGCTGCGGCTGCCCGCCTCGCTGCCTTATCTGTTCCCAGCCTTCAAGATCGCAGCCTTGGCGAGCATCATCGGCGCCATCGTGGGGGAAATTTCAGCCGCTCAGTCGGACGGCATCGGCTATCTGATTTTGGATTTCGCATCCAAATACAGCACAGGCCCAGAACGGCTCTACGCCTCCATCATCGGGGCTGCAGTGCTGGGGCTGTTCGCCGCTGCCGTGATCACATTAGTTGAATTCAGCCTCCTAGTCCGCCGCCGCCAAACCGCCAGAACATAGGATTACAGAAATGTCTTCAAACCCCAACCCAGAAGCCCAGCCCGCCCAAGAAGCCCAGCCCCGCCAAGAGCAAGGAGCGGTGGAAATCATAGGCGCGAGCAAGACATTCCTGCCTGGCAGCGCATCGCAGGTAACGGCCCTCACAGACATCAACCTGAGCATCGCGCCAGGCTCATTCACCACCTTCATCGGGCCTTCGGGATGCGGCAAGAGCACTCTGCTGCGGCTAGTGGCCGGCCTCACCGAAGCGACCGAAGGCACGGTGACAGTGAACGGCAAGACGGCGAATCAAGCCCGCAAAGACCGCGACTACGGCATGGCATTCCAAACGGCGAGCTTGTTCGACTGGCGAACCGTGCGCAAGAACATAGAGCTGCCTTTGGAGCTGCTCGGCTGGTCGAGAATACTGCGGCGAGAGCGGGCCGATGAAATGCTGGAGCTGGTGCAGCTGTCGGAATTCGCCAGCAGCTATCCGCGTGAGCTTTCGGGCGGGATGCAGCAGCGGGTCGCCATCGCCAGAGCCTTGGCATTCCGTCCGACGCTTCTGCTGATGGACGAGCCGTTCGGAGCGTTGGACGAAATGACCCGCGAGCACATGCAAACCGAGCTTCTGCGGATGTGGAAAGAGACGGACACGACGATCATCTTCATCACGCATTCCATCCCCGAGGCCGTGTTCCTCTCCACGCAAGTGTGCGTGATGTCGCCCCGCCCCGGGCAGATCACAGCAAAAGTGGATGTGAATCTGGGCGACCGTACCGATGAGACCCGCGACAACGAAGACTTCTTTGACCACATCGTGCAAGTACGCGAGGCCCTGCGCTCATGAGCAGCGTTTTCCGTGCTGCGTCTTTCCGGTCGGCGCTCACCTCGCCGTGGTTCCTGCCAGTAGCCTTCGGCCTAGCCGGGCTGCTCGTCTGGGAACTCGGCTTGCTGGTGATCAACCCCGACGGCTTCGTGCTGCCTCGTCCTACTGAGATACTCGCCGAGCTTCAGGCAAACTGGGACGACATCTTCCAAGCCTCTCGCAACACGGGCTTCATCATCGTCTCGTCTCTGGCGGGCGGGGTAGTGCTCGGAGTGCTTGCCGCCCTCATCGTAACCCGCTTTCGCTCGGCGAATGAGATGATCACACCGCTGGCTGTGGCTGTGAACGCCATCCCCATAGTCGCCCTCGCCCCTATCTTCAACAACTGGCTGGGCTTGACTTCCCCTCGCTCCAATCAAGCAGTGGTGGTGCTGCTGGTGTTCTTCCCCGTGTTCATCAACACGGCTAGAGGCCTCACGAATGTAGACCCGAACCAGATAGAGCTGATGAAATCGCTGGCGTCAAAACCTTGGACGATCATCCGGCGGGTGCGCATCCCCTCGGCACTGCCGTTTTTCTTCACCGCTCTGAAGCTGGTGAGCTCGCTGTGCGTGGTCGGCGCGATAGTAGTGGAGTATTTCGGCGGCCGCCAAGATTCCCTAGGCAGCAAAATCACCACCTACGCCGGCTTCACTCAATACGATGCAGCCTGGGCCACAGTGCTGGCAGGCAGCCTCATCGGTATCGTGCTCTACGCTTTGGCATCTCTGGCAGAACGACTAGCCATGCCCTGGGCCGCCCGTGCTGTGGATTAGCTACTCGAAGTAGCCAGCCCCGAAAACATAGTCGTCGCGCAGCACGACCCAGGATCTTTTGGCTTGTTCGCAATCTTCGGTAGGACTGTCGTCTTCGCAGACAGACGGGTTGTTGCGATAGTAAGTCACCCAGGCGCCTGCGTTGGTGGCATCGCTGATAAGCAGATCTGTAATTCTGGTGCCTCTTGAATCCACTAGGTCGGCTCGGCTGGTGCCTTGCAGAGACGGATTGTAGGCATGAGCTTCGGAGATGCTGTCAACCCCGGTCACGAACACATATATCTCGCCTTGGATGAAATCGCCGCTGTCATTGATGACATCAAAAGCGTCTTCGCCCATCTCGTCATAGAGGGCTAGGGCTTGGTCTACCATCTGCTGCGACCATTCGGCTTCGGTGATGTAATCGCCCGAGCCGAAGATGAGGTTGTCATGCAGCACAACCCAGCTGTCTTTCGGCTCTTCCTCGCCCGTGGCTGGATTGGTGAACCGATAGGTCGCCAGGCCGCCCTGAGCAGATGCCACATCTATGATGCCTTGGGTCACTAAGCTGCCGTCGCTGTCTGGGAGGTCGGAAATGTCATCGCCCACGAGATCGGGGTTGGCTGCGTGCGCTCGCACTATACCATCTGTGGTGATCACGAATGTGTAGGTTTCGCCGTCTATGAACGAGCCGTCCGTGTCGGAAATCTCGTCAAAGGCGTCATCGCCTATCTGGTTGTAGCGGTAGATGGCGGCTGCCACCTGCTCTTTTGCCTTGTCCAGATCTGTGCCTGTCAGCACAATGTCTGTTCCTTCGTAGCTGTTGCCGTCGCTGCCGCAAGCGGCGGCCACCAGGCAGACAGAAACGGCGAGGGCGAGAATGATCTTAGCGGGGGGGCTTTTCATGGGATTTGCTCCTTGGTAGGCAATTGGATTGCTCTTGGGGAGGACTGCTTTCGCAAGTCTTGTTCTATGACAGACCTGCACGGCAGACCTGCTCGTGAGCATGACTTAACATTCAGATTATCGGAACGGACGGGGTAAGTGTCGGCAGATAAGGCATGAAATCGGCTTTCGCGAAGCACGGCAAGCCGCCGGAAGAGCCTCTATTCAGATATAGCCATCCGAAATGTGCCAAGATTATGAAGATGGACGGATTGAAGCAGCGTCTGCTCCGCAACGCGATCGGGCCGATGGTGCCAATCTCTGCGGTCATCTTGGCTCTCATCATCGGAGCTTTCATGGTGCTGGCCTTCGGGGGCGATCCGATTGAAGGCTACAGGGCGATGTTCTCGGGGGCTTTCGGCGGGCTGGACGAACTCTCGGAAACGACGCTGCGCGCCACGCCGCTGCTGCTGGTGGGCGTGGGGATTTGCATCGCCTTTCGGTCGTCTGTGATCAACATCGGTGGCGAGGGGCAGATAATCGCCGGCGCGCTACTGTGCACGGCTATCGTGCTGGTGCTGCCGGATCTGCCTCGCCCTGTGCTGCTGCCGCTGGCTCTGATAGGCGGAGCGGTCGGCGGGGCTTTCTGGGGGTGGATGCCGGGGATGCTGAAGGCTTATGCCGCCGTGAACGAAATCCTGAGCACGATCATGCTAAACATCGTGGCGGGCTACCTGATGCAGTTTCTGCTGCTCGGCCCGATGAAAGACAAAGCAGGCGAGGAAGTCCTAGGCGACATCGCCCAGACCGAGCGTCTCTCTGAGAATGCCAAGCTGCCTACTTTGGTGGGGGGAACTCAGTTCAACTTGGGCATAGTCGTGGGCGTGCTGGCTGCGGTTCTGGCTTTCGTGCTGCTTTGGCGGACATCGCTGGGGTTTGAAATGCGGGCAGTGGGCGGCAACCAGGCGGCAGCCCGATATGCGGGCATGAGGGTGAAGCGCAACATCGTTTTGGCGCTGACTTTCAGCGGGATGATGTCGGGCTTGGCTGGGGCCGTGCTGGTGCTGTCTTCCACGGCGCATCGCCTCAGCGTGGAAAGCGGGCCGGCCGGCTTCACGCAGCTGGCAGGGTTCAACGGCATCGTGGCCGCGCTGTTCGGGGCGTTGCATCCGCTTTGGACTATTCCCGCTTCGTTTCTCTTCGGCGGGCTGCTGGTGGGCGCGTTCGCTTTGCAGCGGGCAGTGCAGGTGGCCACGCCTCTGGTGATCGCTCTGAGCGGACTGGTGGTGGTGTTCGTGGTGAGCAGCGAAAGCATCGTAGGGAGGGCGCGGGAGTGGGCCGAGCGGCTTTCGCATCTAGGCAGAGCAGACGGGGCAGAAACAGGCAAAAAAAATGAACCTGACGGCAGCAGCGACGCATCTCGGAAAAATTCCGGAGACGACTCAAGCTCAGACGGGAATTCGGAGACCGCTGCTTCCGAAACCTCTACGGCGACGGTCACATGAACGCTCTAGTCAATTCTCTGGCCTTCGTGGATCTGCCCGCCGGCGAAATCTTTGCGGCCCGCAGCGGCTGGAGCGGGTTCTTCACGCTCTCTACTTTGGTGGTGACCATAGCCGCGATGATCCGTCTAGCCACACCGTTCGTGGCGGCGGCGGTGGGCGAAAGCATCGGACAGAGAAGCGGGGTGCTGAACTTGGGCGTAGACGGCGTGATGCTGCTCGGGGCTTTCGGAGCCTACTACACGACCTTGGAAACCGGCAGCCCGTGGCTGGGGCTAGCCATAGGGGTGGGCATCGGTGCCGTGATGGGGCTCGTGTATGCGTTTATAACGGTCACGCTGCACGCTCAGCAAGGCATCAGCGGCATCGGCATCTATCTCTTCGGGCTGGGCATGAGCGACCTGCTGTTCCGCCAGCTCGTAGGCACGCCCAAGCCAATCAGGGGATTTGAAGGACTGTTTGAATTCTCTGTGGGCGATACCCGTCTTGACATCCCTTATCCCGATCTCTACAACCACAGCATCTTGGTCTATATGGTGTTTCTGCTGGTGCCGGCTGCGACCTTGCTGGTGAACCGCACGACATTCGGCATGAACATCCGAGCGGTCGGCGAAACTCCCGAGGCGGCCGACAGCTTGGGAGTGAGCGTGGCTCGCACCCGCTATGCCACGATCATCATCGCCAACTCGCTGGCGGGGATGGCCGGGGCTGCGCTGGCCTTGGAGAAAGGCATTTTCATCCAGAACATCACCAACGGAATGGGTTTCATCGCTGTGGCACTGGTGTATTTCGGGGCGTGGCGGCCTATCGGCGTGATGGCTGGGTCGCTGCTGTTCGGCCTGGTGAACGCATTGGTGCTGCAGTGGAAGACTTTGGGGATAATCAGCGGCGCATCAGGCCAGCTGGCTGAGATGGCGCCGGCAGCGGTGACTATCATTGCCCTAGTCGTGGTGACGAACCGCATCGGGCAACCCTCAGCTCTGACCTTGCCGTTCCGAAGAGGAGCGCATTAGAAATCGCAGTATGACAGCACGGCAGGCAAATATCAAGTAAACTTCTCACAAGCCCGAACTTTAAACCAAAGGAGAGCACAATGAAGCTTCACAGATTTTTCGGATACATGCTGCTGGCTGGGGTTCTGGCGTTGTTCGCCGCGTCCTGTGGCAGCGACGACGATGACGACCCAGAACCTGCGCCGACCACAGAGGCTGCGGCTACCCCGACCACAGCAGCTCCGGCGCCAACCACCGCAGCCCCAGAACCAGCAGCCCGTCTGCGAGTTGCAATAGTTGCGCCAAGCGCATCCAACGACTTGGCCTTCTCGCAGAGCATTGCCGACGGCGTGGCAGCCATAGAGGCAGAGCGTGACATAGAAGTTGCGATAACAGACGGCACTTTCATCGTGGAAGAGGCCGCCACACAGATCAGGGCCTACGCCGCTGAAGGCTTCGATCTTGTGATCGCTCACGGCTCGCAATACGGCGGTTCATTAGCCGAGATAGCCCCCGACTATCCCGACACCACCTTCGCCTGGGGCACCGCTCTGGACACCTTCGGGTTGGACAATGTCTACGCCTACACGGCAGCTTCCGACCAAGGCGGCTATGTGCTCGGCACAATGGCAGCAGAGCTGACAGATAGCAACACGATCGGCGTTGTCGGCCCGATTGAAGTAGGAGATGCCAAGCTGTTCGTGGACGGCTTCAAGAACGGCGCAGAAGCGCAGAACAGCGATGTGAGTGTGAATGTGGTCTACACAGGCTCGTTCAGCGATGTGGCTCTGGCAACCGAGACAGCCGAGGCTCATGTGGGGCAAGGAGCAGATGTGATGACAGGCTCGGCGCAGATGGTCGTGGGCGCGGTTGGCGTGGCGCAGAGAGAAGGCGTGCTCTGGTTCGGCACCCAAGCCGACCAGCGGTCGCTAGCTCCTGACATCGTCGTGGCGTCTCAGGTCTATAAGTGGGAAGTGATTCTGCGAGAGATTCTGTCCGATATGGACAGCGGCGCATCCGGCGGCAGAGCATTCACCATAACCTTTGAAAACGGCGGCTTGGAGATCGCCTACAACAGCGGATACGACCTGCCCGCCTCCGTGCGGCAGCTGGCTGAAGACACCATCGCCGGCATCACAGACGGAAGCATCAGCACTGGAGCATAAGCGGTTCTTCCTCTCGGAGCAGCCTCTCCTCTCAGATCAGGCGGTTGCGGCCGTCTGATCTGAGAAACTTTCTTTTCTGAAGCACAGCTTTTCTGAGTATTAACAGAGCAGAGAAGTGGCCGAAGACACTGCTGCTGTTTCAGATATGCCCCTGCTGGAGATGCGGGGGATAACCAAGCAGTTTCCGGGCGTGCTGGCCAACGACCGGGTCGACTTCAGTGTGAAAGCCGGCGAGGTGCATACTTTGCTCGGCGAGAACGGGGCGGGCAAGAGCACTCTCATGAATGTGCTCTACGGTCTGCATCAGCCCGACGAAGGCGAGGTGCTGATGAGGGGCGAGCCGATAGCCGTCTCGTCTCCGTCTGATGCCATAGCGCACGGCATCGGCATGGTGCATCAGCACTTCATGTTGGTGCCGACTCTCACCGTTACCGAGAATGTGGCTCTGGGGTTGAAGTCGGAACGCCGCCCTCTCACCGACTTGCCGACTGTGGAGACGCGGATTTTGGAGCTGTCGGAGGCTTACGGTCTTCAAGTCGACCCGAATGCGTATGTGTGGCAGCTGGCTGTGGGGGAACGCCAGCGGGTGGAGATACTAAAAGCTCTGTATCGGGAGGTTTCGGTGCTGGTGCTGGACGAACCCACGGCGGTGCTCACCCCCCAAGAGGTGGAGGAGCTGATAGCGGTGCTGCGGCAGCTGGCTGCTGACGGACGGGGGCTGGTGTTCATATCGCACAAGCTGCACGAGGTGATGGCGGTGTCCGACAGGATAACCGTACTGCGAGACGGGCGCGTGAGCGGCGAAACCAAGCCGGCGGAGACCAGCCGGGAACAACTTGCCCAGATGATGGTGGGGCGGCCTGTGAAACTGGTGCCCGACAAGCCAGAAGTGGATGCGGGCGAGGCGACTTTGGCGATTGAGAACCTGGCGGTGGAGGGCGACCGAGGCAACCTGTCTGTGGATGGTATCTCGCTGGAGGTGCATGCGGGCGAGATCTTCGGCTTGGCAGGGGTGTCGGGCAACGGACAGCGGGAGCTGGCGCAGGCTATCGCTGGCTTGCGCGAGGCGAAGAGCGGCACGGTGAAAATAGACGGCGCAGATGTCACCAACGCTCATCCGAGCGAGGTGCGCAATGCTGGGATGTCGTATGTGCCGGAGGAGCGGATGCTAGAAGGCGTGGTGGGCGGCTTCTCGGTGTCGGAGAACCTGATGCTGCTGAACCGAGGCGAGTCGGAGTTCGCCCGTTTCGGCTTCATGCGCTTCGGAGCCATAAGGGAGCACTGCCGCAGCTTGGTGGATCGCTTCGCCGTAAAGACGCCCAGCATTGAAACCCCCACCCACAATCTCTCAGGCGGCAACATCCAGAAGCTGATTTTGGCGAGAGAGCTCTCCAGCCGCCCGAAAGTGATACTGGCAGCCCAGCCCACCCGAGGCGTAGACATAGGAGCAGCCGAATACATCCACGAGCAGCTAGCCCAGCAAAAAGCCAACGGCTGCGCCACCCTGCTCATCTCAGAAGACCTAGACGAAGTCCTAGCCCTAGCCGACCGCATAGGCGTAATCTACGAAGGCCGCCTAATGGATGTCCTCCCCGCCGAATCCGCCACCCCCCAAGAACTGGGTTTGCTGATGGCCGGCGTTGCTAAGGCTGCGGCGTAGAATCCTCCCCCGCTCTCGCTTTCTGCTTTCCCCTTAAATCCCCCAGTCGCGACCAAACAGCGAAAGAGAAATTGCCTGACTAGGCAACCGACCCCAATGAGAGCTGTTCTACCTCGGCGGGATTGCTGTCTATGGCTTCTTCTGGTTCTATAGCAGTATCTATCGTTTCAAGTTCGCGGGAATCAGAATCTGCTGCGATTGTATGTGAATGTGCTGCCTCTGGATCGCTAAAGTCTGATGTCTGAAGGATGGCGGCTTCCAATTCCTCGATTGATGCAATCGGTATAGCTCCCTTTCCTAGTTCCTGCCCCGTCTCCAATAGCTGTTCGTTGCGTTTCTGCCTCACCTCCAATAGCTGTGCGTTGCCTGTCCCCCCTCCCGGCCCCTGCCACACGGCGACACGGCCGAAATTCTTTTCAAGTGTTTCCTTAGCACCCTGCCAAGTGCCACCCTTGCCAGGCTCGCAAGCCACCACGAGCGTCAAATCCGCCATTGCATAGATGAGCTTGTTGCGCCCCATAGCGTTGCCGACACTGAACGGGGCATCTGGATTGTAAGGAGTGCACATGACCGTCTGCCCCTCGTAAATGGCTTGTCGCACATCGGATTTCTTGAGCTTGCGAACAAGCGAATCGGCCAGAATTCCAACCACGCTTCCGCCAGCTTGAAAAGCCGCACTCATAGAAAGCTGATCCACTCCCCGCGCTCCTCCCGATACCAGCGTCCTCTCAAGACTGGCTATCCGCTCGGCTGCCTCCTGTGCGATTTCTTGGCCCCTGGGCGACACATCCCTGCTGCCGACAACCCCAACGCCAGACTGGTTCAGCAGTTCAAGCGCACCAGCAGCATAGAGAACCGGCGGCGCCTGTCCGCTGAGACGCTCCAGCCAAGCCTGCGGATATTCTTCGTCAAACGGCGTAAGCACACGAATACCCGACCCGTCAAGTCGCTCCAGTTCAAAAGCCATCGGCAAGTTTACGGACGGATTCTCCACCACTTTTGATAACAGAGCATCAGAGGTGCATTTTGGTCTTCAACTCTTCTAGCACGGCTCGCATCTGTTCAAGCGACACCCATGGATACAACTCATGGAAATCCCTCAGTGTTCTGCCCCCAGCCAACTCGTTCAGGAACGAACTGATGTGCACCCGCGTGCCAGGAAAGGACGGGCTGCCGCCGAGAATTTCGGGGTCGATCTGTATAGCACTGCTGGAATTCGCTCGGCCGTTTTCCATAACCCCAGTTTATACACACCGATCAGTGAGATGGCAACTGCTCAACGACTGTCAATAGGCTGCAGCCGTTCGCGCATCCACTCGGGGCCGATATGGTTGTCTTCGCCCCAGCAGGGTATTCCGTCGTCAAGCCATACCTTGTCGAACTCGCCGTCTTTCCAAGAAGCGAAAACAGGCATCCAAGCCAGTTCAGACACATCCACTAGCCCCTGCGCGCCATCAGAAAATTTGGCGTACACACAAAGATCCTTGGCGGATGTCTCTATGGATGAGACTTCAAGCAGCTCGGTGTGTCCCGCGCAAACAGCTTTCATTAATGCTCTCCTTCAAGGTATACGGGGAACTGCCTTACCCCAATATAGCACGAGCACTCGCTTATTTGGCCTAGGGCAATCAGCAGGCTAAGGCGTTTAGGTGGTGAAGACTGGAGGGTTTGAGGATGCCTATTGATGGTGAAAGGCTGTCAAGGATGAAATTGACAGCCTTTCACGCTTTTGTGGCTAGTTGCCGCCTTCGTTTAGGGTTACTGTGCGGCGTTGCCAGCCTGAGCCGACTACATCCACGCCATCATCGCGGAGGTTGTCTAGGGCTTCATTCACGATGTCGTTGGTGAAGGCTCCTGCGGTGGGGGCGGATTGGAGTATGCCTTCGGAGACGGCTACATCAATGGTCTGATCCCAGAGATCTTGGTCTATCACGCCGATGCCATCGGGCGAAGGCCAGATCAGAGCGTTGATCTCGTTGAGCTGCCATGTCTGGTGCGAGCGGCCGAGAGCGGGGGCATTATTGAGGACCACCTCAACGCACTCGTCTGCATTGTCGCGGCACCATATCCAGCCCATGATTGAGCCTTGGACGAAATTAACTGCAGTGTCGCGATAGTCGGAGTCGCTAGCGAGCCTGTCGGCATCAGCCCAGATTGCGTCTTGGAGCATGGCGGTGCCCACATCGTTCCAGTTGATGACATTCAGGTCGGATGGCTGATACAACTCGCCGGTGTCGGGGTTGACTGTCTCCAGCACCTGTGCGTACTCATTGTAGATCATGGCTTGGGCTGCGTCAATGTCGCCGTTCAGCAATGCCGACATGTCGAAGGCTTGCTGCACGAGTTCAACATCGCTGTCGGGGTCGATGCCGTTGCTACGCATTCCAGCCAGCAATTCAAACTCGTTGCCGAAGCCCCAGTTGCCTACTTTCTTGCCTTCCAGATCTGCGACAGATTCAATCCCAGAGTCGGCAAAGGCGACCTGCAGAGTGGCACTGCGCTGGAATATCTGGCCGATGTTGGTTACATTCACGCCCTCTTCGCGTGGCACCAAGCCTCGCGGCACCCAAGAGATGGCGAAGTCTGCGCCGCCAGAATCCAAGACGGTGATAGGCACGATCTCAACTGCGCCTTGCAGGATTTCGACATCCAAGCCGAGGTCTTCGTAGAAGCCTTGGTCGACGGCGGCATAGTAGCCGGCGAACTGCGCTTGGGTGAACCACTGCAGCTGCAGCGTGACAGGGGTAGCCTCTTCGTCATCGCTGCCGCAGGCTGTTGCGATCAGTCCGAGCGACAGGATGGCGGCTATTACTAGTCGGAATGAGCGTTTCTTCATGGTGTTTGCTCCTTTAGTGGGGAATTGGTCGAGTTCAAGATGGGCGATGGTTAACGCAAGTTGAACAATCTGCCATTACTTTAGCATGTTTCGCTGCGCCGTGCTGAGGAAGTTGTTCGCTGTGCCGTGAGCAGTCCAAGTTGATGCTCTGCGCCGTCAGAGATTTGGTAGGCTAGACAGGCATGGGACAGCCAGTGACAGTAGTGGAACGGCAAGCTTCGCAGCGGGGCGTGGTGCGCTTTGAGGCAAATCGCTCCATCACGGGGATGGGGCATCTTCACTACGCCTCAGCCGGCGATGCCGCTGAAGACACCCCTCCCGACCGCCTAGCCCGCCTGCTTTTTGAACGGGGCGGCATAGACGGCATCCACATCAACAGCAACATCATCACCATTGACTTGGCCAAAGGCGGCGATGCCGAGGGGATACGAGAGCTCATAGAGTCGATGTTCCTTCACTACCGCTCGTGAGTTGCCGCGTAACCGTGAGTGCCCGCTTGATGACGGCGAGTTCTGTCCGTGAGAGCTCATGAACATCTCTCTCCCATGAGCACCCGCCTGCTGCTGTGGCTATCGCTTGCCACAGGCTTGTTGATCCTCGTAGCCTTCACCGTCCAAGTGCTGATCGCCCGCTGAGGATGGCGGAACTGACGAATTCCAAAGGGAAGACAGCAGCCTTGACATTCGCTGCGGGTGCCTGTAGCCTTAAGCTTTGGCAAGAAACAGGCAATGCATAGCAAACAAAGCCCGCTAGACTATAGACGACTATGAATTTCGCACGAAATAGCAAGAGACAAAACAGAAACCACCTAAACCACAGGAGACAAACAACAATGAAACGAACAAAGCTCTGGCTGATTTTGGCCAGCTTGTTATCGCTTGCGCTAATCGCAGCAGCCTGCGGAAGCGATGACGACGACACGACCACTACTGAGGCACCAGCAGAACCGACAACCACCATGATGGATGCCACCACAACCACCATGATGGACGACATGGATCTCTCAGGCACAACAGTGACAGTGTTCGGACCCGAAAGCACTGAGGAAGAGGCTGGAGCATTGCAAGATGCTTTGGATGTCTTCTCTGAGAGGACAGGAATTGAGATCACCTACTCAGGTGCTCGCGACTTCTCAGATCAGATCAACGCACAGGCGACGGCAGGCGACCCGCCTGATATAGCTGTGTTCCCGCAGCCCGGCAAGGTAGCTGACTTTGCTCGCGACGGACTGGTGCTACCGCTTCCTAGCAATGTTGCAGCTGCGGCCCAAGCTAACTGGCCACAGGCATGGAACGACTTCGGCACTGTGGATGGCACGCAATATGGCATTCCCAACAAGTCCGACCTCAAGTCGCTTGTATGGTATCAGCCGGCACGCTTTGAAGAGAACGGATACGAAGTGCCTGGGACTTGGGCCGAATTCAAGGCTCTTGTGAATCAGATGATCCAGGACGGCAACACGCCTCTATGCGTAGGCATTGAGTCGGGCCCTGCAACCGGTTGGACATTCACCGACTGGATTGAAGACCTGATGCTACGCTCTCAGAGCCCAGAGTTCTACGATCAGTGGGTGAACCACGATGTGCCCTTCAACTCTTCTGAAGTGCAAGAAGTCTGGCAGGAAGTGCTCGACCTGTGGAATACGGAAGGTGCTGTGTTCGCAGCGGGTGGCTCTATCGCGGCCACTCCTTTCGGAGCCAACGGCGACCCGCTCGTGGCTGGCGACTGCATGATGCATCGTCAAGCTTCGTTCTTCGCAGCATTCATGCCTGACGGCACACCATTTGCCGACGGTTCGGAAGATGCTGTGGATGTTTTCTACTTCCCGTCGCGCAGCGCTGACGACCGGCCTGCTCTCGTGGCTGGCACTTTGGTTGCTGCCTTCCGCGATGCTCCTGAAGTATGGGCAGTGATGGAGTACTTCTCCACCGCCGAATACGCCAACGAGCGTCAGAAGGCGCAGCAAGCCCGCAAGGACGGCTCTCTCTCGGGCTTCCTCTCGGCCGCTATCGGACAGGACATGGACAACTACCTCCCCCTAGAGCAGTCGTTCATCAATATCCTGGGCACAGCCAATGTCGCACGCTTTGACGCTTCCGACCTGATGCCTGCCGCAGTCGGCTCAGGCACCTTCTGGACAGAAGGCACCTCAGCCGTCACAGGCGAGAAGTCAGTCGCAGAAGCAACAGATGCCATTGAGGCTTCTTGGCCCTAAAGCGTCCCAATCCATCAACAGCAGGGCGGAGCTGGCTTTCGGGCTGGCTCCGCCTTTTTGCTTTTAACACGAAACTTCAGCAGCAGCCGTTCAGATGCGCTATTATTTTCAAATGGCGACTACGACCTAAAGGCGAAAATAAATGGACATTCTAGACAGAGTTATCTCCACACTCATCCGCATTATCGTGGCGGTTGGTGTCAGCGGTGTGCTGTTTGTCGCGCTCAACTATATTTTCTCCCAAGCCACTAAACGCTGGCGACTATTCAATGTGATCGTGGGGGCTTTCTTCGGACTTGTCTACTTCGGCATCTTGGACGGCAACCGGCTGCTGGGCGATGTGGGCCCGACACTCATCTTCTGGCCCATCGTAGGAGCAGTCGCCACAGGCATCATCTTCGGCATCCTCAGTGACACAGCAGAACCGAAGATGCGCATGGGGCTTGCAACTGGAGGCCTGGCAGCCATCGGCATCATCCAAGGGGCGGCCTGGCGATCCGATTTTTTGCCTTCGCTGGATTGGGCCACAGCCTTCGCATGGGCACTCATCCCGGGAGCTATTTTCGGAGCACTAGGCGTAGCAATCAAGCGTGATCTCGCACGAGCAGGCCATTGGGCATTGATCGGTCTCACGATCGGCTGGATGCTGGGAGCTTGGGGCGGAGCAGACTTTGGCGCAGGAGGCGGCAGATGGGAGGCGTATGCGGCATCCATAATCGGGCTCGCGATTCTCGGCGTGCGCCTTGGGCTAGGAAAAATCCCAGACAGTGCGGGACGCATCAAGATAAACGCTGAATCGCGCAAATACATTTTCCTAGTGCCTGCCTTGGCTTTTGTCGTGCTCGGCTTGCTTATACCTCTGGTGCGCACCATATATCTTTCCTTCCTGACAGGGAGATTCAACAATCTCACTTGGAATGGCCTTGAGAACTACGGCTTCATTTTCACAAGCGAAAAGAGCTTGAATTTCAGCGACTGGACGAACTTCTTCGGTTCCAGTCTGGCTTGGTGGGGTGGAGGGCTGCTGGTACTTTCTCTTGTGGTCGTCTTAGTGCAGTGGCTGCGATCTCCAGATGGGCGCCCACGCGTCGGCGGAGGTTCCATCTCGCCTTTTGTGGTCGGCTGGTTCTTTATTGCCACAGCAGTGTTCGCAACTCTGCGCGGCACGATAATCAATAACCTCTGGTGGGTCTTCTTTGTGACGATCATGGCAACGGGACTGGGGTTGGTAGTAGCTGTACTAGCAGATCGAGCCAAGATGGAATCGTTCGCAAAGTCTCTCATCTTCATGCCTATGGCGATTTCTTTCGTGGGGGCAAGCATCATTTGGCGTTATATGTATATAGCGCGGCCTCCGAACAAGCCGCAAACTGGAGTGCTCAACTCTATCTGGGTGGGCTTCGGCGAGCTGAGCACCACAGATTCGTGGACAGGGATACTCGCTATGTTCGTGCTGATCGGCATCACTGCGGGCTTGGTGATATTTGCTTTCATGTCGTTTTCGCAAAAGGCCAACAAGCTAGGGGGCAGCTCTCTACTGCTGGCAGCACTTTTCGGCTATCTGCTCTTCCGAATGGTGGGACCGGGTTTGGGAGGTATCGCTACCAGAACCAGCGGCGAAAAAATGGCCGACACCATTCTTTTCCTGCAGGATGCCCCCTTCAACAACCTCTGGCTCATGGTCATTCTCATCTGGATTCAAACAGGATTTGCGATGGTCATCTTTTCTGCGGCGATCAAGGCTGTGCCAGGTGAGTTCATAGAGGCAGCAAGGGTGGACGGAGCCACAGAAACTCAGATTTTCTGGCGCGTGATAATCCCGCAGATAGCCACCACTATCGGCGTTGTCGTGACCACTCTCATCGTACTCGTGATGAAGGTATACGACATCGTGAAGGTGATGACCAATGGCAACTTCGGCACGCAAGTGCTGGCTAGCGACATGTGGCAGCGTGCCTTCACAGAACTGAACTTCGGTTTGGGCTCGGCCCTGGCTGTGGTGCTGTTCATTTCTGTACTGCCGATTATGTTCTATAACATCCGTCGAATGCAGAAACTAGAGACATGACTACCACAAGCTCACCTCCTTCAACCGCCCCTGCTAGCTCTTCCGCAGGCGATGCCAAAAAAGGCGTAGGCAAAATCGTCTACGGCACCTTGCGCGGCGTGCCCACCTGGGTGCTATGGGTACTCGTCATTCTTTGGACGACTCCGACCGTCGGGCTATTTATCAACTCGTTCCGCAACAGCGACATGCAGCGCACTTCTGCCTTCTGGACGCTGTTCAGAGGCAACTTTGACGGGCTAACGATGCAGAATTACCGAGATATTTTCAGTTCGGAAGCGACTGGGGGGTTCTGGAACGGGATAGTCAACTCTTTTGCCATCGCAATCCCAGCAACCATCATCCCAATTGCCATCGCTGCTTTCGCTGCGTATGCGTTTGCGTGGATAGAGTTTCGGGGGCGTGAGTGGCTGTTCATAATCACTGTTTCGCTGCTAGCCATCCCCAACCAAGTGGCTCTTATTCCTCTGTTGCAGTTGTTCAGCAATGGAGCACATGTGACTATTCCCGGTTTGGATAAGACCGTAACTCTCATCCCCGATGTTGGGCTTGTGGGTACCACTAACGCTGTGTGGTTAACCCATACGGCTTTTGCCATGCCTTTTGCGATCTTCTTGCTGCACAACTACTTATCAAGCCTCCCCAAAGACATCTTTGAGGCTGCCCGCATAGACGGAGCCGATCATTTCACGATCTTCTGGCGACTGGTGCTGCCGCTTTCGGTGCCCGTGCTGGCAGCTTTTGCGATATTCCAGTTCCTCTGGACTTACAACGACTATCTCATCGCCATCACAATGCTCGGAGGCGGAGCGGGAAGCAGCGAGTGGCCAGCCACAATCAAAATCGCTACTCTGGCTGGCGAATTCGGATTGCGAGAAAATCTGCTGACTGCAGGAGCGTTTATCCAAACGGTGGTTCCACTAATTGTATTCTTCAGCCTGCAACGATACTTCGTGCGAGGCATCTTGGCAGGGGCCGTGAAGGGATAGAAGGCACTCTAGCTACTGGCCCCGATCTACTAGCCGAGTTTTTTGGAGATGCTGCTGCGGAAGGTGTGGGATTTGAACCCACGGTGACCTAGTGGCCACAACGGTTTTCGAGACCGTCCCGTTCGTCCGCTCCGGCAACCTTCCGTTGTCTAGGCTATCACGGCTCGCAGGGGGTGAAGTCGGCGTTGGCGAGACGGCGTTGGCGAGGCGACGGGAGATATTTTGGGCTAGGACTAGCTCGGCGGTTTGCTGGTCCGATTGAGTTTCTTTGCGTTTAGGGGGCCGGGGTCGAGTGAGACTTTTGGGCTAGCAGCAGTTCGTCTAGCTTGTCGGTCAAAACTTTTTGGTCTTTCTCAATCCCCTCTGTTCTTCCCTCAAGCCCGTCCATTCTCGCTTCAAGCGCGCCCATTCTCACTTCAAGTCCGCCCACCCTTTCTGCAAGCCCCTCCACCTGCACTTCAAGTCCGCCCACCCTTTCTGCAAGCCCCTCCACCCGCACCTCAACCCCCTTCAGCCTTTCGGCCATCTTCAGCAGCACATTGAAGATGCTGGCACCGAGTGTCCCAGCTACAATAATCAGAGCACTCAGCAATGAAACGATAGCGATATCCATATCTAGTCCTCCTTGTCTGTCGGTTCTTTCGGTTTGAAACTATCCTAGCAGGACATTGCTGCACAGCTTCCAGCAGCATAGAACAATCTATGGCTTGCAGGGGGTGAAGTCGGCGTTGGCTAGGCGACGGGAGATGTTTTGGGCTAGGACTAGCTCGGCGGTTAGCTGGTCTATGGAATCTGCTTCGTCAAAGAGGACGACATTGACTTGGGCGATGGCGTTGCCGACGCGGAATGCTACGCCGGGGCCGTCGGTGCTGCTTAGCATCTCCCAGACTGGGTCGGCCCAAGAGCAATACTGTCGCCAGATGTCTCCGAGCACCACCGCGCTGTCGCCCATGGCGGGGTCGGCGCGTTCTTCGCCGCTTACGGCTTCGGGGGAGAGGGCTGCTAGCCGCAGCACTACTGAGGCGGCTGTGTCAGAGGCAGAGGCGGTGTCCCAGATGCAGGCACCGGAGTTGCCGGAGAAGCCGGGGTCGTAGCCGGCGCCGTCAAAAACCAGGCTGAACCTGCGCTCGAGCAGGCGGGTGAGCACCTCTGGGGCATAGATGTCGCACCTGTTGAAGCTGTCGGCTACGGCGAAATCGCCTTCTAAGATCTCCATCGGCTCCATCTTGGATGCGTCAATCTCAACCCACAGAGGGTCTTTGGTCGTGGTGGTCTGCAGAATTGTGGTGGTCGGTGCCGCTGGCGTGGTTGAAGCGGTGGTGGTTACTTCAGCCTCATCGCCTCCCCCGCCACCACAAGCTGCAGTAAACAGTACGGCCACGGTTATCGCCGCAGCAAATCTCGCATTCACTATGCCAATTGTAGAAGCCGCTTTTCATTTCCACGGGCAGAAAGGGGACGGCGTGTCTTTTTAGGCGAGTTCGCTTGTCTGAGCCGATGCGCCGTTGCCCTACGGTTCAGCAAAGAAAACAGGGTAGCAGGGGGACGGCGTGTCTTTTTTAGGCGAGTTTTCTTGTCTGAGCATAAAAAAGATGCGCCGTTGCCCTGCGGTTCATTCAGCAAACGCTTTAATCAGAAAGACGCTCAACAACCCAATCGCTCAACAACAAAATCAATACAGCCGCACAGTGCCGTAATCTCTTCCGGATCAATAGCCGGAAAAAGCGAAACACGCAGTTGATTCTTGCCTAGTTTGCGATACGACTCCGTATCTACGATGCCGTTGGCCCGAAGCACTGCGGCTATGTCGTCGGCTACTATCGTGCTGTCAAAATCAATGGTAGCCACCACAGGGCTGCGCTTGGCTTCGTCTTTCACGAAAGGCGTGGCGAAGCTGCGCTCTTCTGCCCAGCCGTAGATGATGCGTGCCGATTCTGCGCTGCGACCTGCGGCCCAAGCCAAGCCGCCGTTCTCCAGCATCCAATCAACTTGCGTGAGGGTGAGGTGGATGGTGGCTAGGGCAGGTGTGTTGTAAGTCTGATTGAGGCGGGAGTTGTCCAAGGCTATTTTCATGTCTAGTGTCGGCGGAATCCAGCGGTCGGAGGCGTGAATTTCTTCTATGCGCTCAATCGCTGCGGGCGAGAAGGCACCTAGCCATAAGCCGCCATCGCCAGCGAAGCATTTTTGCGGGCTGAAATAGTAGATGTCGACTTCGGCCGGATCCCAGAGCATCCCGCCAGCCGCAGAAGTGGCATCCACCACCACTAGGGCATCGTCATCCGCGCCTTCGGGTCGGCGCAGCTCCATGCAGACGCCAGTGGAGGTCTCGTTGTGTGTCAAGGCATAGGTATCAATGCCAGCCTGAGCTTCGCAGACGGGGTGATCGCCTGGCGGAGTTTCGCACAGCACGGGTTCGTCCAAGCGCGGCACCTCTTTGACAGCCCGATAGAACTTAGACGAAAACTCGCCGAAGCAGAGATGCAGACTGCGCTGGCGGATGATACCGAAGCAAAGAGAATCCCAAAAAAGCGTGGCTCCCCCGTTGTTGAGCAAAATCTCGTAGTCGCTTGGCAAACCGAAAAGCTCATGCATCCCCTCCTGCAACCGCCTCACCACAGCCCGCACCTTCGGCTGCCGGTGGCTAGTGCCCAGATACCCATCGGCATCCTTCGCCAAAGCTGCCACAGCCTCCGTCCGCACCCGCGAAGGCCCCGACCCGAACCGCCCGTCCTTCGGCATCAACTCAGACGGGATTTTGATTGGCGCGGCATCCATTGAAGTTAAAGATTACCTGCATAGCAGCGTCAAAGAAACCGATGTCAAATTCTTATGACTTGCCTGTCGCCTGCGATTTTCTTCAACTCTTTGCCCAAATTCTTCAAAAAGCCGGTCGTAACATCAGGGGGCGCCTCCATCAAAGCATTCACATGGCCTTCGAAAGGGAAGTCGTTGCGATGCATCTCGTAGCCCGCACCCCGCAAATCTTCACTTTCCAATACGACAACGCCAGCATATCTTGTCCCTGTGCTGCTGCTGACTTGAGCCACAAGCTCACTTGGGGAAAGGACGCTACTGTCACCCAAAGAAAGAGCAATCAGGTTTTCTTCAGGGTCGTATTGAGGCGTGAATGTGCGAGCTTGCACATTATTTGAGACAGTCTCGGGAACATCCGCGAACTCCTGCACCTTAAGAAAACTGAGTGGCACTGCCCTGTAATACATCATCTACAATTGTCTCCCCCATGCCTGCTAGTTGATGAGATGCCTGCTAGTTGAAAATCGCTGTTAGCTGAGCAGCCAAGTCTTCCCAATCCTGGGCTGTCAATAAATCCACGCATCCTTCTTCCCAAGAGCCAGTTTCAAGATGAGAAAGATGCCAATAACTTTTCATTGACGACATTTCAATTTCTAGCGTGAAGCAGTGGTGAGACTGCCACCACTCAATCTCTATAGTGCCAACTTCAGTGGCGCAAATCAGCGGTTCGGGCACTGATTCGTTCTTCTCGTGCAAACGCAAGAGTCTGGAACCAAGACTTCCAGACAGCTTGGCCACCTCGGAATTGCCGACGAGACCGCTTTCTTGGAGCGTTCTCAAAGTGGTCTCAATGTAATCGGCTTTTCCGACTGTCCGCGTTTGAGGTTTGACTGATGCCACAGGTTTGACTTTCCTTTCTGATGTCTAGTATAGCGACATCAAGCTACTTATCAAGTCTGCTGAACAGTGGCAGCTGACTGTCAACCCTTGAGCCGTGCTTTCAGCTCTGTGATCACGGGCACTGGGCCGGGGTCTACGCCTGCTTGGGTGGCCATGTAGAGCGAGACGAAATCGCCGAACATGATGAGGTCTAGCAGCTGGGCGATGCTGCTTTCGCCTCTGGCGTGGATTTCGTGGATGCCTTCGGCGACTTCTTCTAGCATCTCTTTGAGCACGCCTATGACTCTGGTGACTTGGGGGTGTTCGTAGTCGTGGCGCAGGAATAGCACGGAGAGCACTTGGCGGGTGATGTCGCCGTGCTGTCCCCAGCCGACTATCTCGTTGTGGCACATTTCGGGCACGGCGGCGTGGAAAGCCGGGGCTTTGGCGTTTTCGTTCACTTGCGTTTTCATCCGCAGCGCGGCTGTGCCGCCCAATCCGCCTCCGCCGTAGATCACTGGGAAAGTGCGACCTATCTGGCGGGCCAGCTCTTCTGCTTCGTTGCCGGGTTTCATAAGCTCGTCCCGGCGGGCTTCCAAAGTCAAAACGGCATCGGCGATCCAGTCTTTGGCACCGGGGAAGCAGCCGATTCGCTCCAAAATCACCAGTGCGGGGATAGCCATCGCCCCCAGCCCGGCCCTCGGCATCGGGATTTCAGGGTCTACCTCCACCACGGGCATATTCCACTGGCCTGCCATTTCCGCTAGCTGGCCGCCAGTGGTGATGGCCACAACACGGCCGCCCAGAGAAGCAGCTGTGGAGACAGCTTGGATGGTCTCTTCGGTGTTGCCCGAGAATGAGACAGCCAGAACCAAAGTCTTATCGCTCACATACGAAGGAGGCTCGTAGTTCTTCACCACCACTATCGGCAGAGAGATGAACGGCCCTGCGCTGACCGTCAAGAAATCGCCCACGATGCCGCTGCCGCCCATGCCGACCACCAAGATGTTGGAGATTCCGCCTGGCGGCGGCAAGCCTTCGGCGGCTTCGGCTCGGCGCACCGCTTCGCGTATCTGCTCTGGCAGACCGGCGGTCGCTTCAAACATTCCTACTGTGTCGAGTTCGCTCATTGCGCCTCCTAGTGCGCTTCAGTGTCGCTTGGCTTATTCTCGCTCTTCAAAGGTCAGACGGATGCCGCCGCCTGCCGCTTGCTGCATGAGGCTCTCATGTTCAGCGTCGCTTACGGAAGTCGCCTCGTCTATCAGCATCACGGGGATGCCTTCGCGGATTTCGTAGCGGCGTTGCAGGCGGGGGTTGTAGAAGAAGCCGTCTGCCTCAAAGTAATAGAGCGGGCCTTTGTCTTCCGGGCAGGCGAGTATGTTGAGCAGCGTTTCGTCTATCACTTCGATCTCCATTTTGCTAGTTTAGATGAATAATCTGATACGATTGAACTGATGGCACATATAACTGATGAACAACTGCGGGGGATGGCAGGGGAATTGGTGGAGGAGAACCCTGATGCTGATATGACGGCGTTTCGGGGGGAGCAGTTCGACAGGGGGTTGGCTGTGGTTCATTATCCTGAAGGGTTTGGGGGGTTGGGGCTTGACCCTAAAGCTCAATCGGTGGTGAATGACGAGCTTCGTTCGCACAAACGGCTTTACAACGACTTGACTATAAACCCCATCGGCATCGGGATGGGGATGCCGACGGTGCTCACTCACGGTTCTGACGACTTGAAGAAGCGTCTGTTGCGCCCTTGTTTTACCGGCGAGGAAATGTGGTGTCAGCTTTTCAGCGAGCCTTCGGCGGGGTCGGATGTGGCAGGTCTGGCTACCCGTGCCGAGCAGGACGGCGAAGAGTGGATCGTCAATGGGCAGAAAGTCTGGACTAGCGTGGCTCATCGCTCGCGCTGGGGGATGCTGGTGGCTCGCACCGACCCTGAAGCTCCTAAGCATCGCGGTCTCACATACTTCGTGCTGGACATGCATGCGCCGGGCGTGGAAATCCGACCGCTCTATCAAATCACTGGCGTGGCGGAGTTCAACGAAGTGTTCATGACTGATGTGCGCATCCCCGACACGCATCGTTTGGGCGAGCGGGGCAACGGCTGGAGCGTAGCTATCACCACGCTGATGAACGAGCGAGTGGCTTTGGGCGGCGGCGTGGCGCCTAGAGGCAGCGGGGCGATCTCTGTTCTGCTGGACACATGGAAAAATCACCAGCCCGACCCGCACAGCCCCCGGCATCGGGTGCTGCGCGACAGAGTGGCCGACCTTTGGGTGAAAGCGGAATGTCTGCGGTTGACGAACATGCGGGCTAGGGCTAATGCCACTGCTGGGACGCCTGGGCCGGAAGGGTCGGTGGGCAAGCTGTTCAGTGCGGAGTTGAACAAGGCTATTACGGAGTGCTCGGTGGATTTGCTCGGGTCGGAGGGGATGCTGCATGAACCTGGCTATCCGCTTTCCCGCTCGTATGAGGAAATAACCGCCACTCACACAATTCTCACTTCTAGCTTCTTGCGGGCTAGAGCTAACTCTATTGAAGGTGGGACTTCGGAGATTATGCGGAATATTTTGAGCGAGCGGGTTTTGGGGCTGCCTAAGGGGCCTGAGGTTGACAAGAATATGCCTTGGAAGGATATTCCTCGGTAGTTTTTGCTAGCTTGTCGCTGGGGGATCTGGCGTTTTTTGGCTTTTCTTTGATGGTGTTTGCTATTGCACGGCGGGCAAGGGCACATCTTTTTTTGGCTGAACCTTACCCGTTTGCTAAGAAGGCTTTTTCGCTAAACCAGACACGCCAAAAAAAGACGCACCCTCCCCCGCCTCACCTTGGAGCTTGTTTGCTTTTTCTGCTATCCTTTAGCTCTGTATGGCTGTTGACCTCAAAGAACTACTTCATCCGTCTCATACGGCGGTTTTGACTATGGAGTGTCAGCGGGGGGTGGTGGGGGATTTGGCTTCTTTGCCGGATTTGCGGGATGCTGTGGAGGCTAAGGGGTCTTTGGGGGCGGCGGCTCGGCTTTGTGCTGAGGCTCGGAAGGCGGGGGTGCGGGTGGTGCATTGTACGGTGGAGGTGCGGGAAGACAGGGCGGGGACATCTACCAATTGTCTTATTTTTGCTTTGGCTGCTAAGAGCACGCCGCTGGCTGTGGGGAGCGAGGCGGCGGAGATTGTGCCTGAGCTTGATGTTCAGCCTTCTGACATTTTTGCTGCTCGGTCGCATGGGATGACGCCTTTTACTTCTACTTCGCTGGATCAGATTTTGCGCAATATGGGGATTACCACGGTTGTGGCTTGCGGGCAGTCGCTTAATATCGGCATCCCCGGCATGGTTATGAGCGCAGTGGATCTGGGTTATCATGTGGTGGTGCCTGCGGATGCTGTGGTGGGAGTGCCGCAGGAATACGGCGATGAAGTTCTGCGCCACACGCTCCCCTACCTTGCCTCCGTCACTACGACGGATGAGATAATCACGATGTGGCAGACTTGAATTGCGCAAGTTTCTGAAGTTTGAACCTCCTATCTCCGCTACCGCTCATATCCCGATAATCCCGGCCAACTCAAATCCGAATCATCTGCGACCCAGCCCCCCAACTTCAATGCCCTCTGACACTTCTCCAGTTCCCGACTATCTGCAGCGGCTGCGCCTTGACGGCAAGGGCTATGTGGTGCTCGGCGCGGGGCAGGGCATGGGGCGTCAGACCACTCATGCTCTCAGCCAAGCGGGAGCGCAAGTGCTGTGCATGGATATTGATCCTGAACTAGCCGAAGCTGTAGCAGAGGAAGTCGGCGGCAAGCCGTTCGTGGGCGATGCCACCAAACGCTCCGACATTGAATCCCTAGCCGAAGCAGCCGCCGAGCACTTGCCTTCAATAGACGGCTTCGTAGACATCATCGGCATGGCACGCTGGGGCGGCGTGCTAGACATCACCGACGAAGACTGGGATTGGCAATTTGATATGGTGCTGCGCCACGCCTACCTCGCCTCGCAAATCCTAGGCAACCGCATGGTAGATGCAGGCAACGGCGGCACGATGGTGTTCATCGCCTCAGTGAGCGCGCTGACCGCCGCCCCCAACCACGCCGCCTATGGAGCAGGCAAGGCAGCCTTGCTCGCATGGATCAAGTCGGTCGCAATAGAACTAGCCCCACACGGCATAAGAGCCAACGCCGTGGCCCCCGGCACCATCCTCACCCCCCGAATGGAAGCCCAGTTTGACGAAGAACGCGCCCGCCACAACGACGAACTAACCCCCCTAGGCGCAATGGGCCGCCCTCCCGACATAGCAGGAGCCGCTCTATTCCTGTCGTCCCCACTATCCGGCTACATAACAGGCCGAACCCTAGTGGTAGACGGCGGCGTAGATGTAAAGTTCCCCTACACCCCGCTCTAATCAAAAAATTCAAAAACGAACTTTACACAGATCCCCCATCACACTCCACCAAAACCTAACCTAGCAACTTTACACAAACGCAAAAGTTAGGCGGGGGACGGCATGTCTTTTTTGGGCGTATTGCGATTGAATTCCAGACCCGCTTAGAAAAAGGGTAGCACCGTAGCCCAAAAAAGATATGCCGTTGCCCGCCACCCAAACCAAGCGCTTACTTTCCCCAAGCCCAACATCAGATTAAAGGCAAACAAATCAACTAAGCTCAAAACCATGAGCGACAGAGAGCGCAAGATAGTAGTTGGCATAGAAGGCTCAGGCGGGGCGAAAGCCGCCCTCAAGTGGGCTATTCAAGAAGCCAAGTTCCGCCGCGCCACGATCGTGGTAGCCACAGCGTTTTCGCCGTCGTGGGTGCCCGTCTCGCCCGACTTCACCTACATCCCGGTGGACAACTTCAATGTGGAAGACGAAGTCGGACGAATGCAGGAGCAAATCGCCCATGAAGTGCTGGAAGAGATCGGCACAGAAAAGGCAGACATCAAATATGTGCGCAAAAAAGGCAGCCCGGCCGATACGCTCATCTCCATCGCCGAAGCCGAAGACGCCGACATGCTAGTGGTGGGTTCGCGAGGACGAGGCGGCGTGCGAGGGCTGCTGCTCGGCTCGGTGAGCCATCAAATCGCCCATCACGGCTGTTGCCCGGTGGTGATAGTGCGCCCAGATTTGGAGGTGAAAGTGGAAGATGTAGACGGGAGCGCACGGCAGGATGCAGACGCAGACGGCGACACCCCTCCTGACGACACCCCGCCCGACTACGAACCGATCCAGCAAGCCGGGCTGCCCCCTTCTTGAGCACCAAATCTCCCCTCCTGCATAACTGACTCACCGCAGAGCACTCTCGCCTACGGGTTAGTCACCCGCCGCGCCATCCTCTCCGCCCCCCGCAGCCTTCGGGCGGTCCACGACTTTTTTGATGCTTTCCAGAGCGTTTTCTCTGAAAGCCTGCACGGATTCCAAGTGCCCTGCCAGAGCTTGATAGTCGCTCATGGCGCGAATGGCGTTGCGGACGCCCATCGCTTCCATCGCCCGATGCACCGACCGCTTGTTGATCTGCAACAAGTCGGCAGGGATTTTAGCCACTTGGCAGGCTTTGGCCAGCACTTGCTCTTCAAGCTCATCAGGCGGGAACGATCTGTTGGCGAAACCCACGCGGGCGGCTTCTTCGCCGTCTATGGAGTCGCCAGTGAGCATCATCTCCATTGAAGCCCGAAAGCCCATGAGCCAAGGGTGATAGTTGAAGTCGGGCGGGCTGAGCACTCGCACCACTGGATGGCCGATCTGGGCATCGCTCGCCACATACACTAAATCGCACGCGGCAGCCAACTCGGTCGCCCCTGCTAGGGCATAGCCGTGGATTTGGGCGATGACAGGTTTAGCCAGATCCCAGATGCCGAGCCAGCTCTCGGTTACTTGGCGCGACCACTCTCCCGCGCCTGCTGCGGTGTAGTGCGGAGCTTCAACCATGAGGTCGCCGCCGAGGTCGTAGCCGGAAGAAAAGCACGGCCCCGCCCCGCAGATTATAGAAACTCGCACTTCAGGGTCGCGGTCGGCGTCTTGCAGAGCCGAAAGCAGTTCCTTGCGCAAAGGCGTGCTGATGGCGTTGCGTTTTTCAGGGCGGTTCAGAATGAGCTTGCGCACATGCGGCGCCGGGGTTTCGGTCAATACCAGTTCTTGTTTTGCCATCGGATTCCTTTCTCAATCCCTCGGCGTCAATTCTGCCACATCTGCCATCATCTCTACTATCTCCATGTCATCGGTGTGGACAGTTAGACCAGTGAACGGCCCGCCGTGAAATCGTTCAAACCTCTCGCGGATGCGCTCTTCGCTGCCGTAGAGACCCATTTCGTCTATGTAGGCATCGGGGATGGCAGCAAATGCTTCATCACGCTTGCCGCTCAGAAACATCTCTTGGACTTTTTCGGCTTCCTCGCCGTAGCCTCGGCGGATCATCGTCTCTTTGTGGAAGTTGTGGGTTCGGCTGCCATAGCCGCCCACTAGAAAACCTATAGCCGGCTTGCGGCGTGCCCAGGCAGCTTCCACATCGTCGGTGACTTCCACATGGCAGCCGCCTTGGATTTCCAAGTCGGCCAGAGTTTTGGGAGCTGCCTTGCCGCTGGAAGCGTTAGCTTTGGCCAGTCCTTCCTCCACCAGCGGGCGATATGTGCTCTCCCAGTTTTCGGGGGTGAGACCCATCGGGAGCCAGCCGTCGCACAGCTCTGCCATTAGGCGAGTGCTGGCGGGGCCGCCACAGCCCAGCCAGATGGGGATGTCGGGGTTGGGATGAAGGATGCACTTGAGCGGTTTGCCTTGCCCGATTGAGCCTTCGCCGGTATATGGCAGCGAGACGGCTTTGCCTTCGTGGGTTACCGGGCCTTCGCGTTTGAAGACCTTCCGCATGATACTCACATAGTCGCGGAGCTGATCAACCGGCTTGCCCCAAGGGCGGCCATACCATCCTTCCACGATCTGCGGCCCCGAAACGCCGAGGCCGATGATGACGCGATTACCCCCTGATAGCTGATCTAAAGTGGCAGTAGCCATGGCGGTGGCTACTGGCGTGCGGGCCGCAAGCTGGATAAGCCCTGTGCCTAAGCGAAGATGCTGGGTGCGACTGCCTATGAAGCCGAGAGGTGTAAGAGCATCAGAGCCGTATGCTTCGGCCGACCAAACAGAGTCGTAGCCGAGACGCTCAGCCAGAGAGATTTTCTCATACGGGATAGTGATCTGCGGCTGCGAGTAATCAATGGCTATGCCGAGTTTTATCTTGCTGATGACTTTACTCCTTTAGTTTTTGCTATTGCAACGGCGGGCAACGGCGCATCTTTTTTATGCTCAGACAAGAAAACTCGCCTAAAAAAGACACGCCGTCCCCCGCCTCACCTTGGAATTCACCTTGGCAAATCGGGGTATTAAACGCAAAAAGCCGAGCCCCTAGGGGCCCGGCTCTTTGGTGGGTTGGGGGTTTTGAGACTCAGGAGCGCTTGGCGAACCTGCGGCCGATGCCGACTGCGAACAGACCAGCGAGCAAGACGCTCACACCGATGACTGCGAGCAGACCGCTCTCAGCACCAGTTTCAGCCATCGTGCCTTCGGCTTCTTCCATCGGGCTTTCTTCAGTCATGGGGTCTTCTTCACCGCCAGCTCCTTCAGCAGCTTCTTCTGCGGGCTCTGCGGCGGCAGGCTCTTCGTCGGGATCTTCGGCCTCTTCTTCTTCTTCACCGCCAGCAGTCACGACTGTCGTAGCAGACCAGTCAGAACCTGCAGCGAATTCGCCTTGCAGAATCACATAGCCTGCCTCGGGAACCTCTCCAACTTTTGCGGCTGGAATGATGTAGGTGGTTGTGCCGCCGTCACCACGATCAGGGTTAGTAGAGAAGCCGTCTGTCATGATGTCTGCGCAGACCTGTATTGCATTAGTAGCAGTGATCCCATAATTACCGGCTGCTCCGGCTGATGGATCAGCACCTTTGCAGATTGTCACATACAGATTCGGGGCACCTTCCCAGCCAGTGCCTGAGACAGTAACTGAGCCGTCATCATTGAGGACAGCGGTGATCGCTTCATTGTCTTGTGCCGACACGGGCGAGGCTAGGAAAAGGGCGCCTGCCATTGCCATCGCGCCTGCGATGATTGCGAATTTCTTCATTGTTCTACTCCTTTGGTTGAGTGTTGATTGTAAGTATATTGACTATTTTGTCTCTTTGCGTATCTTTATGCTAAATGACTTTTCCTGAACTTGGTGCTTAGTTTAGCACGGGCAAGGGCTCAATGCAATAGCAATTTCTGCTATAACTTCAAAAGCTGCTTTCCTTGATTTGCGCCTGTGAATAGACGCAGAAAGGTGGCTGGGATGTTTTCAAACCCTTCTTGCACATCGCTGCGGGAGGCTATTTCGCCTGATGCCACCCAGCCGAAGAGGTCGGACAGAGCTTCGTCGCGGCGATCCATATAGTCAAACACAAGGAAGCCTCGGATGGTGGCTCGCTTGATGATCACTTGAAAGAGGTTGCGGGGGCCGGGCTGCGGCTCGGCGTCGTTGTAGCCAGAGATCATGCCGCAAACCACAATGCGGGCATCCATCGCCATGTTGTTGAGCACTGCTTCTAGGGTTGAGCCGCCTACATTGTCGAAATACACATCTATGCCATCGGGGCACAGCTCTGCGAGGCGGGCAGAGATCTTTTCCGACTTGTAGTCGATCACCGCATCCAAGCGAGCTTCTTCGGTAAGCCAACGGCATTTGTCTTCGCCGCCTGCTATGCCGATCACTCTGCAGCCTTTGATGCGAGCGATCTGGGCTGCGACTGAACCTGTCGCCCCTGCAGCGCCCGACACCACCACGGTCTCGCCTTCTTTTGGCTGCCCCACATCCAGCAAGCCAAAATACGCAGTGACGCCTGTGCCGCCGCACGGGCCGAGTATCAGCTCGTAATCCACGCCTTCGGGCACTTTGCTCCAGCCGTCGTGCTGATGCACATATTCCGACCAGCTCATCATCCCGAACACAGCATCGCCCGGGGCATAGTCGGGATGGTTGGATTCTTCCACAATGGCAAGCCCTGGGGCGCGCATCGGCTCGCCCAAGGGTACTGGAGGCATATAGCTCTCCATATCGTCCATCCAGCCGCGCATGGCAGGTTCAAAGGTGAGATAGCTCATCCGAGCACGGGCATCCCCCTCGGCCAACGGCTCCAATGGCGTCTCAGCCAGATCAAAGTCGTCGACCGAAACCATCCCGTGCGGACGGCGAGCCAATAGCCACTGCCTGTTTGTTGTTGTCATATACTTCCTATTCGGTTCAAAGGGTAGCAGGGGGACGGTGTGTCTTTTTTTGGCGTGTCTGGTTTAGCGAAAAAGCCTGGTTAGCAAACGGGTAAGGTTCAGCCAAAAAAAGATGCGCCGTTGCCCTGCGGTCGAACACCGCTGAGTCAGCAAACAGTTCAGTCTGCAAACTCAGGGATCACATGCTGACCCATCAGCTCAATGGATGTCATCACATCCTCGTGGGCGATGTTGTAAGGGTTCAGCAGGCAGAACAGCAGGTCGCAGCCCACTGCTTCGTACCGCTTGCATATCTCTATGCAACGGTCAGGATCGCCTACCACGCCTGCGCCCGAATCCCAGATGTAGTCCATGTTGAGATGGCCCATCAAGCCTTCGTCTCTCATCTTGGCGGTCTCTTGCGTATAGGCGTATGAGCCTGCTTCTTTGATTTCCAAGTCTGCCAGATAGTCGGCGACTGAAGCTATGAGTTGGCCGCCGAACTTCGGATACCACACGAACGACTCTTCGGAGATCTGGCGAGCCTTCTCATTCGACTCGTTGCAGTGCACCATCGTGAAGGTGGCTACTTGCTCGTTGCGGAACTTGCCGACAGGCTCTTTGCAATCGGCTTGACCTTTCCTGTAGGCATCCACACGCTCTTGCAGCATTTCAGGGGGCTGGCCGACGGTGAACGAGCAAAGGCCGATTCCTCTGTTGCCTATCTCGTAGTGGCCGGGGACGCTGCTAGTGGCTCCCCAGATGGCGGGGTGCGGGTCTTGGCGGGGCTTGGGAAGCACTCGGCGTTTCGGCATCTGCCAGTATTTGCCGTCAAATTCGTATTCGTCATTCGTCCAGCAGCCCACTATGTGATGCAGGGCTTCGTCCCACATCTCGCGGGTCTCGTTGGGATTGATGTTGAAGCCTTCCAGCTCGGCACGGGTGGAAGAGCGGCCTGTGCCGAACTCTACTCGTCCGTCGCTGATGAGGTCTAAGACAGCTACCGACTCGGCTGTGCGCACCGGGTGGTTGTAGGGTTTGGGCAGCAGACGGACGCCGTAGCCGATGCGGATGTTCTCGGTGCGGGCTGCTATGTTGCCGTAGAGGACTTCAGGGTTGGAGCAGTGGGAGTATTCCTCTAGGAAGTGGTGCTCTACTGTCCAGAAGCTGTGGAAGCCCATGCGGTCGCCTAGCACGACTTGCTCGATGGTTTCTTGATAAGCGTTGTATTCGCTGTCCTTGTGCCACGGTCTGGCGACCGGGATTTCGTAGAACATCGCAAACTTCATTCCCATGACGGATTTCCTTTCGGATGGATGGTGCCTTTTGGCTGGGTATCAGCATTTTAGCTTAGTGGGTTTTGGCGTGGGTTGCAGCAGAAGTGCGATCTGGGTGGCGGGCAACGGCACATCTTTTTTGGCTGGTTGGAATAGGCACTGGGGCTGGGTGGCGGGCAACGGCACATCTTTTTTTGGCTGAACCTTACCCTTTTGCTAAGAAGGCTTTTGCGTTCAACCAGACACGCCAAAAAAAGACATGCCGTCCCCCGCCTCGCTTTTTCGTTTGTGTAAAGTCGCTATTTGGGGTTGGGGGTGATGGATGGTCTGGAGTTGGTGTAAAGGGTTTTTGTGGGAGGGCTTTTGTTTTTGCGCTACACTTAGGGGAGCAGTTATTTACGACAGAAAATAAAGGAGACTGATTATGCCTATTGATCCGCAGGCTCAGGTGATATTGGATGCTATGGCTGATGCTGATTTTCAGTTGACGCCGGATGTTAGCCCGCAGCAGATACGGGAGGATATGAAGGCGGGGGTGATAGAGCGGGAGCCTACGCCTGTGGGGAGGGTGGAGGATCGGGCTATTGCTGGGCCGGATGGGAATGAGATACCTATTCGGGTTTATTGGCCGGAGGGGGCTGGAAGGGTGGACAGCGGGGGTGGTTTGGCGGGGGTGGTGTTTTTTCATGGGGGTGGGTGGGTGTTGGGGGATATTGACACGCATGACGGGCAGGTGCGCGATATGGTGGTGAAGTCGGAGGCTGTTTTCGTGTCGGTGGATTATCGGCTTGCGCCGGAGGATCCGTTTCCTGCGGGGGCTGAGGACTGTTATGCGGCTACCGTGTGGGTGGCTGAGCATGCAGCGGAACTTGGGATAGATGCCTCTCGGTTGGCTGTGGCGGGCGATAGCGCAGGGGGGAACTTGGCGGCTGTGGTGACGCAGATGGTGCGGGACAGGGGCGGGCCTGAGCTGAAGTTTCAGGCTCTTGTCTATCCCGTGTGCGATATGGAGCCAGCCCGCTGGCCGTCTATGCAGGAAAACAAGGACGGGCCGTTTCTCACTACCGAGACTATGGAATGGTTCTATGGGCACTATGTGGGCGATGCCGACCCGATGACGCCTTATATCTCGCCGATTAGGGCAGACGACCTTTCGGGGTTGCCGCCTGCGTTGATCATCACTGCTGAATACGACCCTTTGCGAGACGAAGGCGAAGGCTATGGGAAGAGGCTGCAAGAGGCTGGGGTGGAAGCGGAAATCGTGCGTGTGGACGGTATGTTCCACGGCTTCTTCGGGTTCGGCGAATTCGTAGACAAGGCTCGTGAGTGCATGGATGATGCTGCTGCGTCGCTGAAGAAAGCTTTGGCAGCCTGAGTGCATTTTCTTTGACCCGCGAACCTAGCAGTAGGCCCCCGAACCTAGCAGACCGAGCACAGCGAAAGCTCTGAGTCTGAACATCACGCCGCAGTCCAAAAACTCCGCCAAAAGCGCAACCCCACCCCCTACGAAACTGAGAGGCAGCTATGAAGCTCCACTGGTTCCACCTCATGCCATATCCCGATTTGCCGGACGACTTCCGCGAGAAGAACCGCTCGGTCTGGGTGGATGTCGACCCGACCTTGTACGACCCGATGGTCGGCCACCAGGCATACAACGACTATCTGGATCAGCTGGAATATGCCGACCAGCTCGGCTTTGACGGCATCTGCGTGAACGAGCATCACCAGAACGCCTACGGTCTCATGCCTTCGCCGAATCTGATGGCGGCCGCATTGGCGCGCCGCACCAGCCAGGCCAAGCTGGTGGTGATGGGCAACTCGGTGGCCCTCTACAACCCGCCCATACGGGTGGCCGAAGAGTTCGCCATGCTGGATTGCCTCTCGGGAGGGCGGCTAATCGCAGGCTTCCCCGTCGGCACGCCGATGGACACCGTCTTCAGCTACGGGCAATCCCCAGCCACCTTGCGCGATAAGTATCGCGAAGGCGTGGAACTCGTCATGCGCTCTTGGCAGGCTGACGAGCCGTTTGCGTTCAATGGCGAATTCACCCAGCTTCGCTATGTGAATGTTTGGCCGAGGCCGGTGCAGAAGCCGCACCCTCCTGTCTGGATTCCCGGCGGTGGGGCCAGCGTGGATACTTGGCGCTGGTGCGTGGAGCACGACTATCTCTACGCCTATCTGTCGTATTTCGGCTACGAGGCGGGCAAGAATTCCATGCAGAGCTACTGGGAAGTGGTGGAAGAGATGGGGGCCGACATGAACCCGCATCGGGCGGGCTTCCTCCAGTTCGTGGGCGTGGCCGACTCGGATGCCCACGCGGAGGAGCTTTATAGAGAACCCGCGCTGTATTTCTACAACCGCTGCTTGCATTGGTATCCCGGCTTCACCACCGTGCCGGGCTACATGAGCGTTGAATCCATACGCCGAGGCTTGCAGAGCCAAGTGCAGACGGCGGGGGCGATATCCAAGACCACATCTTCGGAGACGACTTGGAAAGAAATAGTCGACAAAGCCTATGTGGTTTGCGGCAGCCCGCAGACCGTGGTGGATCGGCTTTTGGACTTGGGCGATGCGCTGCGTGTGGGGCATCTGATGCTGCTGCTGCACTTCGGCAACATGAGCAAAGAGCTGGTGTATGAAAACACCTCCCGCTTCGCCACCGAAGTGATGCCCAAGCTGCGCGACAAATTCTCCGAGTGGGACGACCCTTGGTATCCCGCCGAGCCTCCTCCCATTGCTGAGCCTGCGCCGCTGGGCGATGCGCGGAGCGTGGCAGCCTGATAGTTGCCGGCTGAATCACCTGCAAGACTGCCGCCCGCAGCTTCCACCTTCTCGTTCCCGCGAACAAACCTGAAAGACATCCGATGAGCAGCACACTTTATTCCGAAAATCACGAACTCCCATCCGGTCTCGCATCCGAAGTGATCCTAGGCGGGTCGGGGCCGCCGCTGGTCTATCTGCATTCGGCCAATGGCGTGTCGCCGGCCGATCCGTTCTTGCAAGCTCTCGCCGAGCACTACAGCGTCTATGCGCCTGTGGCTCCCGGCTATAACGATCTTGACGAGCTTCGCCAGATGCGCACGGTGCACGATGTGGTGCTGCACTACGACGATGTGTGCCGAGTGCTGGGGCTGGAAAGCTTCGTGCTGGCAGGGCAGTCGTTCGGGGGGATGTTCGCAGCAGAGCTTGCCGCCCACTATCCCGGCAGGGTCGCCAGCCTCGCCCTGCTCGCGCCGGTGGGGTTGTGGAGCGAAGACATCCCCACGGTAGACATGTTCGCCACTCCCCCGCTAGAGCTAGACCCGCTCCTCTGGGCCGACCCGAACTCGGAGATAGCCAAGGCAGCCAGAGAAGCCATGATGGGCGGCGACGACCCAGTGGAGTCAACCATCTCGCTCATGCGAGGGCTGATAACCGTCGGGAAATTCCTGATGCCTATTCCCGACAGAGGCCTGCATCGCCGTCTCTACCGCATAACCGCCCCCACCCTCGTGCTCTGGGGCGACAAAGACGGACTGGTGCCGGTGGCTTACGCCGAGCTTTTCGGCAAAGCCATCGCCGACAGCGAAGTTTCCGTGCTGCCCGACTGCGGACATCTCATCACGCTGGAACGCACCGAAGAAGCCGTGGGTCAAGTCATGCGGCATTTTTCGGCGTGATGGCATTTTCAGAGTGACCATTGGCCTGCTGACGCTCTATGGCTCTCCGTGATGAGCAGCATCCTGAGTTGGAAGCAGTCGAACCCGAAGTTCAGATACCTTCCGAAGCTTCTGAGCCGTCTGCTGAAGAGCCCACTGCACAACGCTTCGGCACCCTCTATTTAGTCACAGCAGTGGCAGCCACAGGCTACGGCTTCGTGGTGTCGCTGTTCGCCGAATTCCGAAACGAATACGGCTTCGGAGGCTGGAGTCTAGGAGGTCTCACAGCAGCAGGATTTTTCGCAGGGTTTGCGACGCAAGTCTGGCTCTCGCATCACGCCGACAAAGGGCGAGGGCAGCAGATGATCCGCTTCGGGCTTCTGGCGGGTGTCATAGCTGCGCTTTGGATGGCAGCAGCCAGCGACATCTATCAATTCGTGGCAGCGCGAATACTGCTGGGGCTCGGGGCAGGTTTGTGCGGGCCGCCGATCCGCAAGATAATCATCTCACGCGATCCGAAAAACATGGGCAAGAACCTCGGAACTGTGTCGGCGGTTGATGTCTTCGGCTTCACATTGGGGCCTGTGATGGCGGCAGTCATCGCTAGCTTCGCAGGCTTGCGCGTGCCGTTTCTGGTGCTGGCAGGCATCTTTTCGGCTGTGCTGCTGCTCATCTGGCGCAAAGACCTGAGCTGTCCGATAACGGAAACATCGAGAAAAGAAGGCGGGATACGACTATTGCTTGGGATTCCCGGAATCCAAGGAATGCTGGCTGCATCCATAGCCTTCTATGGGTCAATAGGCGTCTATGAAGTCTCGTGGGCGCAGCTGCTGGACGACAACGGCGCTGCTACTTGGTTTGTCGGCATCGCATTCGGATTGTTCACCGTGCCTATGATCATCTTCGCTCCTATGGGAGGAAGAATCACCCAGCAAAAGGGCGCGCTGAAGGTGATCGTCTGGTCGGTTGCTCTGGCCACATTGTGCGTCTTGGCTTACGGGTGGTTTGACATCTTGTGGCTGTTAGTCACCATTTCGGCAGTTCATGCGGTTGCAGACGCTTTCACTTTGCCTGGGCTGCAAGTCGGCATTGCTGCTAACAGCCCTGCTGAACATCAAGCAACCGGTCAAGGCTTGATGGGCGGAACCGGGCTCGTGGTAGCAGGCTCTATAGGTTTGGTCGGCGGCCCCATCTACGACTACGGCGGCCCGGAGATGCTGTTTTCTCTGGGAGCCTTGGTGATGGTCACATCTTTGATCTTCGCCATCTACCGTTCGCTAGATCCCACAGTACGATTTGCAGCAGCTGGGCACTAATGTTTCTGCCTGACAAACATTAGTCAGACGCGGTAGACTAAACCGCAGAAAGGCAGACAGCAAAATGACAGCCGTAACCATCACACTGCTAGCAACCCTGATCCCACTAGGGCTGACGGCAATCGCCTATGTCAGCGCGCAACTTGCTGCTCTGAGAGCAGAAATTGATGCTCTGAAAGCCGGCCACGCTGCTCTGAAAGCTGATGTGGCTGATCTCAGAAAGGATGTCGACGACATCAAGCAGACACTTGCCAAAATCGAAGGTCAGATGCAAATTCTGATTGCCGATTTAGCTGCGCTAAAAGCAGCTGCTTCTAGCCAGTCAAACTAGAAACTTTCAAACCTCCGCGTGGCTGCCGCCTGCGGTGGCAATCATGGCACTGCCGCCGGGCACCACCGCAGGATTGGCTCGGACGCTTTCCATGATTTGCTCGCGGTGGGCGATGTGGCTCATGGCTTCTATGCGGCCTGTGTAGCTGCTGGGCTGTGCGAGCATCCAGACCATGCCTTCGGCGGCAGCTTCTGTTGGGTGCCATGAAGAGTGGTCGCCGTGCGGGTCGTTCATCAGATAGCCTTCGGAAGCTACGGGCACATCAATGCGGAAGCAATTCACTGCTATGTCGTCTTCAGCGAGAATGGCGGCAGATGAGACTGTGAGATGCTCCAAGGCTTGCTTGCTCATGCCGTAGGCCATCATGTGCGGGAAATAGCCTGCGGCTGCCACCGAAGAGATATGAAGTATCCGCGCGCATTCGCTTTGCGCCAGATACGGGCGGGCCAGCTGAGTGGCAACCAATGGGGCCGTGACATTGATGTCCATTATCAGCTTGAACCGCTTGGGGGTAAGGTCTAGATCGCCGGGAAAGGTTATAGCTGCGTTGTTGATAACCATGTCTATGCCGCCGAACTCCGAAGCGGTGGTGTCAATCATGCGCTCAATGTCGTCAAGGCTGGAAAGATCGCAGCCCACCGCCAAGCCTCGCCCGCCCGCAGCAGTAACAGCTTCAGCGGTTTCATTGACCGTGCCAGGCAGCTTGAGACGGTTATCGTCAGTAGCCCGTGCCGCACAAGCCACCGATGCCCCAAGCTCGCCCAACGCAACAGCAGCCGCCTTCCCAATCCCCCGGCTAGCCCCCGTAACGATTACAACCTTCCCTGCGAAATCCATAATCTCGGTCTTCCTTTACCCAGTCGGCCAGCACTTCCCCTTCGGCTGAATCGTCGAACAGATGGCACTCGGCGGCTTCTTTGATGTTGCTCGTCACCTCATCCCATGTCTCGCCCTGCGAATAGCAGCCGGGAAGACTGGGAATCTCAGCCCAAAAACCGCCTTCTTCTGCTTCGTGCACCACAGCGATGAGTGTCAAGTTCATATATCATTTTCTCCGCATACGGTTGGATTACCATCACCCATAATAGCAGAACAACCTTCTTTTCTATCCGATTGCGCTAGCTTTTCGGAGGGCGGCGATGGCGGCGGGGGGTTTGCCTAGTTCTTTGAGGATTTCTTCGGTGTTGGCTCCTAACTCTGGGGCTACAGAGCGGGGTGCCCAAGGGGAGCCGTGGAAGTCGCAGGGGGAGGCTATCATGTTGGTGCCGCCGGCGCCGTCGGGGACTTCGACCATTGCTCCTGATGGGCCGAACTGCGGGTCGGCTAGGAGGTCGTCGGGGGTGTTGACTGGCGCCCAGAAGAAGTCTTCTTCGGTGGCGAAGATTTGAGACCATTCTTCTAGGGTTTTGGTGGCGAACACCTCGTCTAGGAGCGAGATAAGCTCGCGGGCGTTCTGGAAGCGACCCAACGGGCTGCTGAAGCGGTCGTCTTCTAGCCATTCGGGGTAGCCGACAGCTCTGGCCAGGGGAGGCCAGTGCCGTTCGCCTTCCAGCCCTACGATCCAGAACCGCTTGCCGTCGCCTGCCACATAGTTGTTGATGCAAGGGTTGCCCATGCCTTCACGGGTGCCGACTTGGATTTCGTTGCCCCACATCAGCTTGCAGTTGAGATCAAAGCTGATGGTGTAGATGCCTTGGCGCAAGAGCGAAGTGGAGACGAACTGACCTTCGCCCGTGCGCTCCCGATGAAACAGCGCGGCCGACACAGCCGATGCGCCCGCCAATCCCACAGAGTGATCCCCCATCCCGCCCCGCTGAAACGGCGGATTGCCGCCGGGGGGCGTGAGCACCGAGGCGATCCCCGAGCGTGCCCAGAAAGCTGCGATGTCATAGGCAGGGCGGTCGGCATCGGGGCCTTCGGTGCCGTAGCCGGTGATGCTGCAATAGATGAGCTCGGGATGGTCTCGGCTCAGAGTCTCGTAATCCAAGCCCAAGCGTTCCAGCGCGCTCAGCCGCAAGTTGGTCAAGAACACATCGGCCCCAGCTATCAGCTCTTTAGCCACCTCCCGCGCTTCAGCCTGAGCCAAGTCCAAAACGATAGACCGCTTAGACCGATTATCCATTTCAAAAGGCGGATTAGTGGGCAAATCGCCCCCTAGCATCTGCCCGAAAATCCGAGCAGGGTCGCCCCCTGGCGGCTCTATCTTGATCACATCAGCACCCCAGTCGGCCAAGATCCCCCCTGCCGCCGGCCCTGCCACCCACACCCCTAGTTCCACCACCCGCACCCCCGCCATCGGGCCTGTGGCTTCAGCCGCTGCTGTCATGTTCGCTCCTTCCTGCGCTTCTCAGCACTGGTGCATATTCGCATTTATCTGCTGGCAACTACACCTTAGACTCTCTCGGATCCCACAGCTCGCGAGCTTTCTCGCCTATGCGATTGAGAGCGAACACCGTCAAGAACATCACAATCCCGGGTATGAACACCAAATGGGGGTGCCTGTCAAAATCGTCTTGGCCTGCTGCGATCATGTTGCCCCAAGTAGGCTCGGGCCGCTGAATGCCGATGCCCAAAAAGCTCAAAGACGCCTCAGCCACAATCAGCACAGCCACGATGATGAAAGCGTAGCTGAGCAGCGGCAAAGCCACATTGGGCACCAGTTCTCGGAACACGATCCGCTTGCGGCTCGCCCCCATAGCTCGGGCCGCCAGCACAAACTCGCGCTGAGCGAACACCAAAGTATTGGCCCTGGCCAGGCGGATATAAGTCGGAACGCCAACCGCCGCCAAAGTGAGCGACATATTGAGGGGGCTCGGTTCCAAGACTGTCACCAGCACCAACAGCAGAATAAGCGGAGGTACAGAAAGAATAGAGTCGGTGATGACTCCGATGACTGTGTCCAGCTTTCTGCTGAAATAGCCGGCAATGACGCCGATGATGCCGCCCGCAGCTATGCCTATCGCAAGCGCTCCGAGACTCACCTGAAGGGACACTCTGGCTCCATAGATCACTCCGCCTAAAATGTCCAGAGCTTGGCGATCCGTGCCGAGAGGGTTGGCTGAGAAAATGTCGGGCCGCTTGAGAGTGGGAGTGCCAGAAAGTATGGTTTTGGAAGCGTCTCGTGATTCCGACAGGGGCAAAAGGTCGGCAAAAATAGCAGCCAGAACGACTATCGCGAACCAGAAGATGGCCAGCCACAGCCCTGTGTCAAACTTCTCTCCGAAAATTGATTTGGCAAGCTCATTCAGCCCCAAGTAGCCGACCACAATTCCCAGAATCGCCAAGATGCCTCTGATCAGCGCATCGCTGCCCGTCAAGACGGCTGTGCCGACCACGACCAAGGCAATGCCAGCCAGAAAGGCGGCAATGCCGACAAACAACATCGCTGGTTTAGCGTCTGCCACGGCGAATCCTCGGGTCAAGGTAGTTATAGGCGATGTCCACGCCGGTATTGAGCAGCATGAAGGCTGTGGTGAATACGACCACCCCGCCTAGCACCACATTGTAATCCGACAAATTGACCCCCTGATTTACGATAAATGTGCCCATTCCCGGCAGTTTGAAAACAGTCTCCACGATGACTGTGCCGCCGATGGCACGGCCGAACGACACGCCCGCAAGCGTGATAAGCGAAAAAGACGAGGGGCGCAGAGCGTGGCGAAAGAGGATGCGCTGGCGGGACAATCCCCTGGTTCTGGCCGCCAAAATGAAATCTTCCTGCAGCGTTGAGGCAATGTCGGAACGCAGCAGGCGCATGAACACCGCTATTTCAGTGATGGCTATCGTCAGAGCTGGCAAAAGAGCGTCTCTCAGGTTGGCCAAAAGGCCTTCATCGCTAGTGAGGCGAGCAAATCCTCCGCTCTTGAAGTCGTCAGGCCACCAAAGATAAAATGCCAAAGCCACTGCTACAACCACGACAGCCAAAGAAAAATCGGTTGAAGAATTCTGTTTTCGGCTGCCCCTTGCAACCAGCTGCGCTAAAGCTCGCCAAAGCAGCCAGGCAGCAACGAACAGGATCAGCACCAGCACTAAGTTTTTAGAGATTTCCTGCCGGTCGTTGTCCACGAAAAAAAATTTCAACAGCAAACCTAAAAGAAAACTGGGGAGGGCGATGGCTGCGAAAGCCGTCCCGCTTGAAAACCTGTCAAAAATCCTGCCCTGATATAGCGCAGCGAATATGCCCAGCGGTATTGACACCAGCAAGGCGATCACCATGGAAAGCAAGGCTATTTCCAGTGTGACGGGGAATGTCTGCTGAATGCGCTCGACCACAGTGAACGCTTGGTTGGTCAACTGATTGCCAAGGTCGCCTGTAACAGCATCGCCCAGCCAAGACGCGTAACGCTCCCAAATGGGATCATCCAGATTGAGTTCTGCTCTGACCCGCTCGTATTCGGCAAGTGTGGCTTCCGAGCCGAGAACAGCTACCGCTGGGTCGCCCGGCACCACGCTGATGAGCACGAAAACTGCTGCCGTCACGATGAACATCAGCAGCACTAGCCGGAGAAGTTTCAGCGCGACTAGCCGAGCCATGATTTACCTGCCCAAAAGACAGGTACCCGCCACTTTTACGGCGGCGGGTACCTGATAATCCTCTGGCAGTGAGCTACTGCTCTATGTATGCGTCGTGGAACAGCACGCCAGATGCCTGAGTTCCGATGACTCCCCTTATGTTGTCCTTGAAGAGGATGTACTCTTCAATAGTCTCATAAGACACGCTCGGCACTGTCTCTTGCCATTCCTCCCAGATGTCGGCCAATGCTCGCTGTGTCTCTGCGTATGTGCCGGCAGCGCGCAAGCTGGCGATGGCGGCATCCATGTCTTCGCTGCAGTATCCCGTGCGATTAGACCGCGAGGTGCAGGTGTGCTGCAGAACTGGTATGTACGGAGTGTCGTCTGCCAAGTTGAAACCCCAGCAGGCAAGGTCGTAGTCGGCCTGTATTATTACCGCTCCGATCAGGTCTTGAATGGTGCCGTCGTTGATGACTTCCACATCAAAGCCCGCATTTTCAAGCAGGGCTTCTGCTGCGATCGCCCAGTCTACGCGGCTAGGAGCGTTGTGGCAATGCAAGCGGATGGTGCCGTCCCAGTTGCCTTCTGCTTTGACTTCTTCCACAAGTGCGCGAGCTTCATCGGCATCCGTCGGGAATTCTGGGAAAAGATCGGCATCATAGTAGAAAGACCTCTCAGACAGCAGAGTTTTGCCCGGCAAGCCAGTGCCGTCGTTGGCTCGCTGATCCATGACATCAGTGTCGGTGGCTAAGAAAATAGCTCTGCGGAGGCGCACATCGGCAGTCGGCGGGGTTGATCCCCGTACGCCGTTGTTGATCAGAATCACCCCGCCGGTGTTCTGCAAGAACACCAGAGCATTTTCGTCGCCGTTTTCACGGGCTTCAGAGATAGCCCTCGGCTCACGCAAAAAGGCCACCTGGACATCGTCATTCTGGAAGGCGTCATATGTGGCCGACGCTCCGGCGAAGCGCACGAAAGTGATCTTCTCAATGCAGACCGGGCCGCCCCAGTAGTCGTCTTTGGCGCGAAGCACTATTTCTTCACCGGGGGCGTAGCGCTCTACCTCATATGGGCCAGCTCCTGCTCCCACTGGATTTCTGCTGAAAGCAGCTATGGGATTTTCCTCGTCTGAGAAGCTGTTGAGAACATTCACATTCACGATCATGCCTGGCTCGTCAGCAAGGGTGTAGGGGAAGGTGCCCCAGGGTTCATCCAGAGTGAATCGGACTGTGAGGTCGTCTACAGCGACCATTTCGGTAATGTACGACACGAACGCTCCAGACTGGTTGCCCTGACCGAGCGCGCGATCGGTGTTGTTGAACCGGTCAATGCTGGCAATCACAGCATCGGCATTTAGCGGGTCGCCGTTGCCGAAGGTTATGCCTTCACGCAGTCCAAGAGTCCAGACTGTGGCATCATCGTTTGGCTCCAAGGATTCAGCCAGATGGGGGATGTACTCGCCTGTGTTTCTGTCCAAACGGATCAGGATGTCGTAGATCGCCATCAGCTCGTTCATGCCGGTTACGCCTGAGCCGGTGGAAACGGTCGGGTCAAGACCTGCCGTCTCAGAGAACACGCCGAAAGTGATTTCGCCTCCCTTGAGGTCTTCGGTGCACTCTCCGCCGGTAGCCACTTCAGGAGCTTCGGTCGTGGTGGTGGGCGGAGGCGTAGCCGGGGGTTGCGTTTCGCCGGGCTCGGGGTCTTCGCCGGGCTCGGCTGGAGGCTCTGGGGCTTGTGTTGTCGGCGTGGTTACCTCAACCTGGCCTGTGTCTTCGGCATCGTCATCGTCGTCGCTGCCGCAGGCTGATGCAACTAGGGCTAGGGCGAAGACGATAGCAACGATTGCCATTATCTTCCTGCGAATGGATTTCTTGCTTGTTGGCATGATGGCTTCCTTTACTCTTGTTGGGAATTTGTCTTGGGGTCTTGCTTGTTGTTGCTCTTCTCGTTATTTGGTATTCCTAATATATTAGTCGGTTTTCTAAAGGCGTGCTGAGAAACTGCGTCTTCACTCCGCCACAGCCGCGAGCGGGAAGTGGCAAGCGACATAGTGCTGGGGGGCCATCTCGCGGATTTCCGGCTCTTCTTCGGCGCAGATGTCGGCGGCTTGGGGGCAGCGGGTGCGGAAGCGACAGCCCGACGGGGGGTTGATGGGCGATGGCAGGTCGCCTTCCAAGGCATCGTCTGAGACGGCGTGCGTGGGGTCGGGATGCGGGATGGATTGGAGCAGGGCTTCGGTGTAGGGGTGGAGGGGCTGCTCGTAGAGGTCATCGGACGGGCCGATTTCGCACATCTTGCCCAGATACATCACGCACACTCGGTCGCTGATGTTCTTGACAACGGCGAGGTCGTGCGCGATGAAAATGAGGGTGAGGCCGTAGCGAGCTTTCATGTCTTCCAGCAGGTTGAGTATCTGCGCTTGGACGGAGACATCCAGAGCCGAGACCGGTTCGTCGCAGATGATGATCTTCGGGTCTAAGACGAGCGCACGGGCCACGCAGATGCGCTGGCACTGCCCGCCTGAGAATTCGTGCGAACGGCGATTGCCGACCATCTCGGGGCTGAGGCCGACGCTGCGGAGGATGTCGTCTACCCGCTCGGAGGAGAGGCCTTTTTGATTTTGGTGCCAGATTGAGAGACCTTCGCGCACGATGTCTTTGACTTTGCGGCGGGGGTTGAGGGAGGAGATCGGGTCTTGGAAGATCATCTGCATGCGGGTGCGCATTCGCCGCATCTCTTCGCCTGAGAGGTTCGTGAGGTCGGTGCCGTCAAAGACGACTTTGCCAGCGGCGGCTTGTTCTAGCTGCATGACGGCTCGGCCTGTGGTGGATTTGCCGCAGCCCGATTCGCCGACCAGGCCGAGGGTTTCGCCTTCTCGCACATCAAAGCTGATGCCAGAGACGGCATGGACTTTCTGCCCGCCTGCGGCAGGGAACTCTACGACGAGGTCTTCTACTGTGAGAATTATGTCGTCTGGGGGCGCGGTGTTGCCGCCCATAGCGCCGTTAGCCAAGCCGTTAGCCAGATGCGCTTTGCCTGTGCCTGCCATTAGTTTTCTCTTCCTTCCAGTCCCTCTTCGCCCTTCTTTTCCATACCACCTTCACTCTCCATTCCAGCCATCTTTCCATATCCACTCCCCAACCCGCTTACGCTCCCCAATCCGCCTTCAGCAACCCCATTGCCCTCCAGTCCTTCTTTGCTCATGTCCAACCCAGCCGCGCTTTTGCCGCTTTTGATGTTTATCGCCAAGGCTTCCTCGCCTGCTGGGGTGTTGACGGGGTAGAAGCAGGCATAGCTGCGGTTGGTGTTGATGGGGTCGGTTTCCAGCGGGGGCTTTTCGGTGAGGCAGCGTTCTTGGGCGTAGCGGCATCGGGGCGAGAAGCTGCAGCCTTCGGGGAGGTCGGTCATGTCGGGCGGCTGGCCGCTGATGGCTCGCAGGCGGGTGTGGCTGCGGTGCTCAATCTTGGGGATGGATTCAAACAGGGCTTGGGTGTAGGGGTGGCGCATACTGGCGAAGAGGTCGGTGGTGGCTGCCTTTTCCACGATGCGCCCGGCATACATCACGGCGATTTCGTCGGCTCGGCCCGCGACCACGCCGAGGTCGTGAGTGATGAGGATCATCGCCATCTGCTGGTCTGTCTGAAGGCGGTCGAGCAGGTCTAGTATCTGCTTTTGGACGGTCACATCCAAGGCGGTGGTCGGCTCGTCGGCGATGAGCAGCTTCGGATGGCAGGCGAGGGCGATGGCGATGGTGATCCGCTGGCACATCCCGCCCGAAAGCTGATGCGGATATTCGGAGAGGCGGCGGCGAGCTTCGGGAATGCCGACGAGGTCAAGCAGTTCAAGGGCACGGGCGGTGGCTTCGGGGCGCGACATCTTGAGGTGATAGCGGAGCGATTCGGTGATCTGTCTTCCGACCTTCACCACAGGGTTGAGCGAGGTCATCGGGTCTTGGAAAATCATCGACATCTTGACGCCCCAGAAGTGCTTGGCTTCGGGGCCGGTGAGATTTTGGATGTCTTCGCCTTCAAACGAGACTTCGCCCGCCTGCAGCCCCACATTGCGAGGCAGGATGTTCATGATGGAGCGGACGGTGACCGACTTGCCAGAGCCGGATTCCCCCACGATGCCGATAGTGCGCCCGTGTTCTAGCGAGAAAGACACGCCGTCCACGGCTCTGAGCTCGCCTCGGTCGGTGGTGAAATGAGTGCGGAGGTCGCGGACATCCAGCAGGGTGGAGTTGCGGGACGGAGTTAAGAGGTCTGCGGTCGCCGAGCCTGCTGAGCCGGGTGCTGAGAAGTCTGGCGTGGCGTAGTCAGTCATAGCGTTGCCCGTCGCAGCGTTGCCAGTCATCTGGGCTGCATCAGGCGAGGCTGTCATAGTCATTGGATAGATGGTAGTGGATGCAAGAGGCGGTTTGTTTAACTTCTGTCGCTCCACAATCGCCAGATGCTGTATTTCTCTCGCCGCTCCCGTGCCCTGTCTCGGATTTGTTGATCTTGGCGTTTTTCTTCTTCGGTCGGCTCGTGCGAGACGGCTATCGTGGCGGCGAGCAGGTCGTGGATGCCTCTGCGATTTTTGCTGAAGATGGCTGTGATGCCTGGAGCCAGAGCTATCCCGACAAGCCACAAGAAATTCGGAAATCCCAAGTTGGGGGCGAACAGCAGCGGAAAAGCCACGCCGACCAGCGGCCACCTGACTGCCGACTGCCACCACCGAGGCGCCTCGCCGTCAGCCGCCCGCACCACCTTCACCTTAAGCAAGAGCTTCCCCGGCGTCTGCCCATTGGCTCTGGTGTGGAAGAGCACTTCGTAGATGGCATAAATCCCGACGAAGATGACAGTCGCCATGAACGACCTCCCCCAAGGTTCAGGCTGCACGCTGTCCGACACATCGTCCATAAACCAAAACACCTGCACCACCACCAGCACAAACTCAATAAAGAACACAACCAATAGGTCTGTGGCCCGCGCCACAACCCGCCGCCAAAGCGGAGCAATGTCGCCCCAAGGCGAGGCGAGTTGGTAAGACTGAATTGCTAGATCCCCAGAAACTCGGCAGCTTTTTCTGCCGGGCGGGAGATGCACGCCTTGCCGCCCGTCACGACGATCGGCCGCTGCATGAGCTCAGGATGCTTGCCGAGCATTCGCAGCACCTGCGCCCGTGTCTGCACCTCGCCTTCTGAGATGCCCAGCTCCTTGAACCGGGGGTCACGGCGAATGAGCATGGTAGGCGGGTCGGTGAGCATGGCGAGGATGCTCTCAAAGTTGTCATGGCTGAGCTTGTCGTCCATATACAGGACGGTCTCATGCTCCACGCCGTGGTTTTCCAGCAAAGCCAGCACGCTGCGAGAAGTCCCGCACTTCGGATTGTGATAAACGGTGATGTCGGTCTTGTCAGTCATAACCCAGATTGTAGCCAAGGGGTGTGATGAGCATGGCGTGATGGGCATTCTGCGGTATCACAGGCACACCCTACTATGTACCGTGAGGTCTACCTGAGATGGAATGGCCGCTTGATGATATCAAAAGCGTCAAGGATATCGTCAGTGGCATAAGAGGTGTCCAATCCTGCGGATTTCAGAATTTCGAGCTTGCGCTCACGCAGAGCTTCTATGTCTTGCTCCTCCTCAGGCTCTTCAGGAGCGGTTCTGTCCATGATTCTGATCAAGATTCTGTCGATGAATCTGCCCATGATGTTCGCTCCTTCCTAGTTGACTGCTGCATTGACGGCTACTAGCAGTATAGCCGCAATCATTGCTGCGCCCCATAGCAAAAGACATATTCTCCTCCAGCGTCTAGCCAGCTTCAAATTATTTTCAGCATTCTCTCGCTGTGCACCCACCGCAAAATACCTTGCTATCTCAATCTTATGCTGCTCCATCATCAAGTGCCTCTTTGTCAAGCCCACATCCTCCCTCGGCCTCTCCGTGAAGAAGAAAACAGCACTTGGCGCCGCCCCAGCCAGCAGCACCACCAGCAGCGCAGCGATCTCCAGCCCCGAGAGCAGAGAGAGATCGCCCCTGAAGGCATAGCCCAAGCACATGGCGATGCTGATGTTCATCAAATAGGCAATCATGCGGTCATTAGCCGCCCGCAAAACACCCGTCTCGTTTACCCGCCGCTCCTCGTGCTCCCGCAAGGAGGCGAACTTCTGTGAATCTGCTGTGGTTGCCATACCCAGAGATATAACACGCAGGTGCTGCAAAACAGCCTTGCGCTTTTTTCGGGGTGAGCTTGGGACACGGGATTGCCTGTCGCCACGATACCCATCACACCCCCCCGCTAGTCTTGTCGTTGATGAAATTCAGCCCCTAGCAAGCCGATCCAGCGATGCTCATCACACCCCCCTGCTAGTGTATTGGCAATTGCGATTTGACACCCTACCCAACAGCAGAACACCCAAAACACAGACAAGCCATCAAGGAGAAAATCATGACCGAACTCACTTTTGAACAGCTTTCAGAAGCCACAGCGGGAGGTGCCGTAGCTTTGCGGTCTCGTCTGTCGCTGGCACCTGCTGGCGGAACCGAAGACAAGGTGTTTCCGCCCTCATACGCCGTTGACGGCCGAGCCGACCACAAATACGCTGTGGAGACGCGCCAAATCAACGACAAAGAAGTGGAAACCGTGCTGTTGGACTCGGTAGCGTCTCAGGCCAACCGAGCCGAAGAAGCCCTGCTGGAAGGCTGGCTGGACGGCGATCTAGCGTTTCCCGTTCCATATGTGGATTTTTCAGATGCCAAGAGCGACGAGGAAGACTTGAGCGAAATCGGCAAGCTCACAGCCCTTGAAGCTCCGCACAGGATAGCCGATGCCATCTTCCGCGACAGCCTGCTGGACGGCACTCTGTTCCGCCTGTCTGATGTCGGACAGCAGATAACCAACGCCACCCCACGAGACGCCACCGCCCTATATCGGTATTCGCCCACAGCCCTGCTGTTCGGAGTTTGGGACAGCACAGGGCCGAAGGGCGGGTTGGGGTCGAAATTCCAGCGAGCCTATGTCTCAGAGATCATCGGCTTGGATGTGCAGGTCGGCAAGAAAGTAGGCAGCCGGCTGGATCCTCTCGCGATTGAAAAATTGTCAGCCGAAGATCTCATCTACGAGCATGCAGACCCTGCCCAAGTCTGGACCGTCAACGAAGACGAAGCTGCCAAAGAAAAAGGCAAGCCCAAAGTCATAGGCAGACCCTCAGAAATCAACCACGGCAACATCGCACCCTCTATAGATTCTCTGTCGGGCGGCGTGACCATCTCAGGGGCAGTCCAAACTACTGTGATTTCGCTAGCAGCCTTGAGGAAGCTTCGTTTCGGAGGACGCGACCGCGCCAAAGAAGCGGCGGCTCAGACCGCCATCGCAGCACTCGGCGTAGCAGCCGCCGCTTATCTATATGAGCACGACTACGACCTTCGCTCCAGATGTCTTCTGATTCCGACTGAAACCCAAACTTTGGAACTTGTAGCACGGGATGGCTCAGCCCCCACTGTTGTGGACATCAACAGATCGGTCGCATCCGACATTCTGAAGCGGGCTGCTGAGGAGGCGGAAAAGGCTGGCATCGGCTGGGAGACATCCGAGATACGGCTAGAACCCTCCCCGAAGCTGATTGAGCTATTGGCGAAAAGCCGAAAAGCAGCCAAAACCGAAAAGCCAGAAGCGGAGTAAGCCGTGCTTGCCATTGAGGTCAATTTTTTGACCGGTCGTTTCGTCGCCACTGCCCACCACGACCGCAGTAGCCCAGAGTGGCCGCCGCATCCTGCTCGGCTTTTTTCTGCACTGGTAGCAACATGGGGCGAAGACGAAGACACCCATGAGCGTGAAGCTCTTGAGTGGTTAGAAGCCCAGCCTCCGCCATCTATCGTCGTGCCTGAGGGGACACCGAGAAAAGTGCTCACGCATTTTGTGCCTGTCAACGATTCCAAAGTGGTCAAATCCATAGACAAATACATGGAGAATGCTCGCAAGATTGAAACCCTTGAAAGCGAACTCCAAGTTGCCTTGCAGGAATCAGAAGGCGAGATAACAAAAGCGGTGGAAAAGCTTCGGAAAGAGTTGGACAAAGCCAAGGAATTCCAAGTGTGGGCTGCTTTCAGCGATACGAGCGACCCTGACCTCTCTTTGATGCCCGAGCACCGCCCAAAGCAGGCTCGCACATTTCCCTCTGTGACTCCTGAAGAGCCTCGTGTCACTTACTTATGGGGCACTGCTCCTTCACCCGAAATAGCCGAAGCTCTAGATGGCTTGACCGAGCGTGTCACACGAATAGGCCATTCATCTTCTTTGGTCTCATGCAGGCTTGCATCCGATCCGCCGCCGCCAAATCGGATTCCAAACGAAACTGGCGAATCCTTGCGCTGCATTCGTGAGGGACAACTCGCAGCGTTGGAAAAGCTTCATAAGTCGCACGAAGCCAACAAGCCGAGGACTCTGCCCTTTGAGCCAGTGCGGTATAAGGAGGTAGACATTGAGAAAGACGGAGAGCTTTCTCCAGTCGTGGCCGACACCGCCGGCCAATGGCTGGTCTTTGAGTTCGTGGCAAAAGATCGCAATGCACCTTCAACTCAAACAGCGGCAATCACCTCGGTTTTCAGGTCGGCTCTGCTTCATTATGCGGACGACCCAATCCCCGAAAGCATCAGCGGGCATAAGTCCAATGGCCAACCTTCACCTGACCCGCATGTCGGCTTCCTTGCTCTGCCCTGGGTTCAATACGAGCATTCGGACGGGAGGATTATGGGAGCAGCCATCAACTTGCCAGAAAGCATGGATGAAGATTCCAAAAATGCTGTCTATCGAGCAATAGCCAAGTGGGAAGCCACAAGAGACGAAGAGGCTCTGAAACTTACTTTTGGCACCAAAGGCGATATGAGCATGACCCGGGTTTCAGGTCCGAGTCAACTAGTTACTCTGCGCAGGAATAGATGGAACGGCGAGTCTCAGCGCTGGGTCACCGCAACCCCGATTGCTCTGCCCACACACCCCGGACAGCTTTCAAAGGGCACACCCCTGTCGCGAGCCAAAGCGTGGGCTAGGGCTGAAGAAATCGTCGCCAACTCATGCAGGCATGTCGGCTTGCCTGAACCGACTGATGTCGTGGTATCTTTCAGCCCCTTCATCCTAGGAGCTCGCCCAGCCTCAAAATATCCAGCATTCAAGCAACGAGGTCGTGACGGCAACCAAGTCGCTCGCAGACTGGTGCACGCTGCAGTAACTTTTGACCAGCCCGTAAGAGGGCCTCTGCTGCTGGGGTCGGGACGATTCCTAGGTCTCGGACTGATGGTACCAATCAGGGCGGGAGGAGATGCCAATGGCTGACCTGAACGCAGCAGACTTCCCCGTCTATTTTCGTGATGTTCACGGCTACGAACCGTTTCCATGGCAGGTTCGCCTGACAGAGCAGGTAATCAGCACAGGCGAATGGCCCGAAGTCATAGATCTGCCGACAGGCTCAGGCAAGACTTCTGTGCTGGATACCGCCGTCTTTGCTCTGGCTGTGGATCCTGAGCAATTTCCCAGGCGGGTCATATTCGTGATTGACCGTCGCATCATCGTGGATCAGGTCTATAAGCGAGCTGAACTGATACAGAAAAAGATCGACGATGGCGAAACTGAAGTTTTGCGCTTGATCAGAGAGCGGATTTCTGACATCACAGGGGGCGCTTCCGACCATGACCGAGCACTGCTGGGCACCACCACTCTGAGAGGAGGCATCCCAATAGACAGCGAATGGGCACGAAGGCCCGACTTGCCTTGGGTTCTTGTCTCAACTGTTGACCAGTTCGGTTCTCGCCTCCTGTTCAGGGGCTACGGCATTTCCAAGAAGATGCGCTCCGTTCATGCAGGGCTGGCAGGCAACGACTGCTTGATCATTTTGGACGAGGTGCATCTGGCCAAGCCTTTTGCGGAGACCTTATCGGCAGTGGGCAACTTGAAACACGGAGAAGCCTTGCCTTCTCGCAAATTCCACACAGTACAGATGTCGGCAACGCCTACTACCAGCGAGGCTGAGCCATTTCGCTTAGTTCCCGAAGACCTTTCCGGTTCCGCAATTCTCCGCCAGCGGGTAGAGGCTCTGAAGCTCGCCCGACTCCGAGAAACGAGTTCTGCCAAGCCCCCAGAGGTGGCAATTCCCGATGAGGTTCTGAAGATTGCAAAAAAAGACTTGCCAGAAGGCGTCCGAAGTGTTGGCGTGATAGTCAATCGCGTGCTCACGGCCAGGGCAGTCAATCAGGCTTTAGCAGACGCAGGTTATGAATCCCATCTCATCACAGGCAGGATGAGGCCATTAGACCGCGAAAAAGCCCTAGAAGAGATTGAACTGCTTGTCGACCCGGATGCTAACCCGGAAGGCTCTAACGAAGACAGCAATCCCAGTTTCGTGGTCGCCACTCAAGCAATAGAGGTCGGTGCCGACTTCAGCTTTGACTGCCTCATCACCGAGTGCTCTCCTATCGACAGCCTGAAACAGCGGTTCGGCCGCCTCGACCGCAGAGGCACCTATGAAGAGCGTTCTGGTTCGCCCGCTCAAGCTTGGATTCTCGGCGTGAAGTCTGCCTTGAAATCCAAAAAGTCAGATTTCGTGTATGGCGATGCAGTCAAAGCAACATGGAATGAGCTAGTTGAGCGACACGGGATAGGCAACCCGTTCAATGTGGGCGTGCAAGGAACCCTGACCGACTTCCCAAACGAAGCCTTTGCACGTCCCCGCAAAGCTCCGCTGCTCTTGAACACCCACATAGAAGCTTGGGCGCAAACGAACCCTGAACCCATAATCCAGCCTGGAATTGATGCGTTCTTGCATGGAATGGAAACCTCCCCCGACTCCGATGTCTCACTGGTATGGAGATGGGATCACGCAAAGGAAGCTCTGCGACTAGTTCCCCCTCGTCCAGCCGAGTACCTGCAAGTTCCAATCAGAGCAGCTAGGTCATGGCTGGCTTTGGGGCCAAAGGACACAGCCGATGAAGAGCCAATAGCAGATGTGGAAACGATGGGTGCCGAAGATGAGCTGCCAATCCCGGCTAAGCAAAAACCGCAAATTGATGACGATGCAGAGAAAGACACCGATAAATGGAAGTGCACAAGATGGCAAGGCCACGAAGAAGGTGCCAAGCCGCTTGACAACACCAGCGAAATCCGACCGGGCGATGTCATCATAGTCAACCCCGACCGAGGCGGTCTGAGCAACGGCAACTGGGATCCCACATCCAGCGAACTTGTTCGCGATCTAGGTGACGCAGCCCAAGCAGCCTATAAACGCAGGCTCACGCTTCGCTTAGACAGACGCATCTATGAGAACGCTCCATTACCTCCATCAGAAGAGAGCGATGCTACTGTCAGAGAAATCGCAGAAGAGTGGCTGCAGCAACTGCAGAGCGATACGGAACTTCCAGAGTCCGAATGGGCAAGCCAACTGCTTCAAAACAGATTCGGCACACACTACATCTCCGAGCAAGAAAAATATGTGGTTCTGGTTGAGCATAACCCTGAAACCCAGAAAGCTAAAGTAGACCCTGCCACAATCGAAGGATCAGACGAAGCTCAATCGTGCACCGGCACAGGAGTAACACTAAAAGAACATATGGACGGACTCGGTAACCTTGCTTCAGAATTCGCAAAAGGCCTTGGTCTGTCTGAAGAACTTCAAAGCGACTTCCGTTTAGCTGGCAGGCTCCATGATCTTGGAAAAGTAGACCTCAGATTTCAACTGCAACTAGTAGGCGGCGATCCCGTGAAGAGAGCGGAACTTGACGAGCCGCTGGCAAAATCTCTGCCCAAGGCTGCAAAAGTTTGGGAATATCCAAAAAACATGCGTCACGAAATGGCAAGCGTGGCACTTATCGAATCAAACCCAAAAGTGCTAGAGGAAGCCCACGACCCAGATCTAGTGCTGCATCTAATAGCAACCCACCACGGCTGGGCACGCCCAATCCCGATCATCCCAGAAGAAACCGACCCGCAAAACTTGCAATACACCTTTGAAAGACACCAAATGGAAGCATCCTCTGATTTGGCTCCCACAACCATAGCTCTTGAAGGAGCCGACCGATTCTGGAAGCTCAGCAAAAAATACGGGCACCACGGTCTAGCTTGGCTAGAAGCCATTTTCCGCCTAGCCGACCACCGTCAAAGCGAAAAAGAGGCCGGCTGATGACCCAAGCATACGAAGGCATTCACCTGACCGGACTAGACGGCACCAACCCCCTAGGCTTCTTTGCCGCCCTAGGTGTCCAAGTCCTCTTCGCCGACGAGCCCGACCAACCCAAGCTCTGGTGGTCAAACGATGTCATCCCCCATGCCATCGTCAGCGAGGCTTACCCAGTGGAAAAAATAGTAGATCAAGCAATGGCAGTCTTCCCCAAATGGGCAAAAAGCCCTGCTCTGGCTCCAAAGCTTGGGACAAAAGCAGAAAAAGAAAAAGCCAAGTTCTCTGATGAAACGGTTAGAGAATACCTCATGTCGTCAGTTGGACAAATTGGTAGCGAATTTGCCACAGCATTGATAGCCGAAGGAAGCTATGACAACAATAATATAGCCAAACCAAACGATCTCTACTTCACAGCAGGCCAACAAAAATTTCTTAGCATGGCACAAGAAATTCTTACTTCCGCAACTGAAGACGATATAACCGAAGGTCTTATTGGCCCTTGGCCATATCAAAGCAAAAAAGAATCATTAATGTGGGATATAGTTGACGACCGTGTTTACGCCTTATCAGCCTCCAACCCATCCACTACCGACAAATACACAAATCCTGGTCCCGAAGCTCTAGCAATTTTAGGGTTTAGCAGACATCCAGTATTTTCAAGGCAAGACGGCAAGAGAACCTTAACACTTGGTTGCTCAGGTGGTTGGAAACAGGGAAAATATACTTGGCCTCTTTGGATTCGCCCCGCAGGATTTGGAACCGTGATTGCCCTCCTCGCACAAGCCACCAGCTTAACACCAGAAAATCGTAGCCACTTCTATCCATCATGGGGAATATCCCGAATTCTGCAATCGCAGATACTGCGCTCAGATCAAGGTGGCTATGGCACCTTCAGTCCACCCCAAATAATCTGGCGGACAGCCAATAGCAATTAGTGCTATCTTTTTTGTCTGAAGCCCTGTGATCCAGGACTGTCATCACATTTTCGCGGAATTGAATTCCGCTTCCAAATGCTTGGAATAAATCCCTCCCTGTTTGCGTTGTACAGCTTTAAGAGCAAAGCACCGAACAGAAAGGATAGAACAATGCTCAGGCAAATGGATGACCTTTTCGACATCTTCTTCAAGTCCCCATCCAATGGGGTTCTCACAGCCCGAAGGGAGCTGCCCCGGCCATCGGCCACCCGCTTCCCAGACAGGCTGGAGTATCGTTTCGCCCTCCCAGGCGTTGATCCAGCAAGGATCGCAGTCAGCATCGCTGATCACCAACTTCTCGTGGCCATCACAGACGAGAAGCACGAAAACGACTCCGCAGACGAAGAGCCCAAGAATTTCGTCCCGGTAGGAGCATGGGGAACCAGCGACAACGCAGAGTTCCGCATCCGTCTCCCCGAAGACGCCGACTCAGCCCAACCCTCAGCCGAAAGCAAATTCGGCGTGCTGACTGTCACCGTCCCGCTGGTAGTGCCCGAAGCACCCCGCCAAGTGGAAGTAAAAGTGGCAGCCTGACACCACCCCCGCAGACCATCAAATCTGCGCAAATGCTCATGAAGGGCTGCACAGATGTGTCGCCCCTTCATTTTGTGCTCAGAAAGTAGTCCCGCTCAAAGATGGCGCGCTCCGACTAACCTGACAATTCGTGCCTTCCACCCTTCCATCGCTGAGTCGTTCTGTCTTGGGTGTGCTGGCAGTCTGTCTGCTCTTGGCTGGATGCGCGGATGCCTCCAAGCCTGTAGCAACCGAAAACCAATCTGCTCCTTCTTCGCCTACCACGCAACCAAGCACCTCTGCCGTTTCAAGCACCACCACGTCCCCAGCAACTTCGACTTCTAACACTCCGACACTTCCTAGCGAGACACCTACAGCAGAAGATATCCTCGCAGAAAGGGCATCCCAATTATCAGGAGATGAATCAGCACCAGATGATCCAGACACCCAGCTCATCAAATTTTTGCTATCTCTGCTCTCGCCAGAGGCCCGCAATTCGCCTGCTCCCGAATGGCTGACCCAACAGCAAATCACCCAGTTGTCTGATGAGTTAGAAACTCTGCCTGTTGATTTATCATCTGAGGTCAACAAGGCACTACTGGAGTATATTGAAACAACAAAAACTTGTGCAGATGGTATAGAAACTAATATTGTGGTATCTGAGTGCTCACCAGAATTTAGTAAAGTCTGCGACAACTTCACTATTTTGCAAACACAACTTAGTGAGGCAGAAGTAGCGTACTTCAGTTCTCTTTGGTCTGATATAAGACAAATAATGTGCTTCGCTTCTGATTCATCGCAATTCTTGAATTATGCTCAAGAAGCTTTGGAACGCTGCTCTGAAATCTGGAACATAGAAGATTTTGGGGGAATATTCTCTATTGAATTTTCGTGGAATCAAGCAAACTTTCGTCTGAGCGATATTAGGCCGACACAAGGCGAATTTGATCAAGTTCTTGAGTCATTGGAAGAATGCGTAGATGAATATGACAATTTTTGCTTGCAAATTGCAAATTTGCAAACTAGATTAGACAACTTCCCAACTTGGTTTACAGAAAATTATGTTGGCAATGGATCCGATTTATTTCTCGATGAGTCGGATACTTTAGAAAATACTGGAACATTTATTTGTCAATCTGCTGAAATATTAAGTGGCATCGTAGATTTTATTATAGAAACTTTGGCTTTCTCAGATATTTGTCAAGACATCAATCTCTTTGAAAATGAAGATTTGGATGAGCCCAGCTTTGTGAAACTCAACATGCGAAATAACAGCATGGTGTTCCTAGTTCAATCAACAACTGATGAAGAACTTATGGAAGAGTGTTTTCAAATTATTCAAAGCATCTGCTCTAGCATTAAGTCTCTAATTTCAAAAATGGAAGAACTCGCGAAAATTGATGAAGAATTTGGAGAATTGATAGAGATGTATTCAAGTATAGAAACCATATACTGCGACCTAGCAGACATTTTTTTCAAGAAACAGCTTAAAACACCTAGAGCAAAAGGAAGAAAAAGAGCCCTCGAAACGGGGTCCCCTTCGTTCCCGCGAACTGGCATCTCCAATGCCGTAGAAACAGCCCACTAAGAGCTGGGGCACAAAGGAGCTCTTATATGCGCCATACCGAATTTTGATAGAATATAGCAACATCTTATTTCGGCCGACAACGGCGATGACTTGTAATTTGCCCCACACCAGATTTTGATAGAATATAGCAACTTCTCAGCGCAAACCATCTGGCTTCAATTTAAGACAAGCTTGACGAACCCTCCCAAAATTAACTAGAATGAATTAATCCAAACTAATCCCGCCTTGTCACTTCAAATCGCCCCCCCCCCCGAAGGGTAGGTAGCGACACATCGCCATCACCGCGCAGCACCAGTAGCCGACTGCACCTGCGGCCCGCTCGAGAAACAAGGTGGGTTGCGACACATCACCATCACCGCCCCGACATGTTGGCAGCCATTGTTCATGGGCAAAGAAGTCGCACCGCAATTAGCGGATTGACCGCAGCGGGTGCGACAACACTTCGACAAACACCAAGATCCCCTAATCCAACCATCACAAGAAAGGCACTATCATGTTCAAACTCGTTGTAAGCATTTCATCCACCATCCTTTTCCTACTCATCGTCATCTTGAGCATCATGTTTGTCACGTCGGAAATTGATTGCGTTAAACCAGACCCTGATCGCTCCGAAGAGACAATCACGCTCAGAATGAGGCGCTACTCTTGCTGGAACCACGAAGTCAAATCCAAAATGGATCTGCTCAATGACCAAGTGGAAGGCCAAATTGGGGAAGGGAGCAGTTGACTACCCCAGAAACAGATCCAGTAGCCCTGCGGTAGTAGCAGCCAAACCAGCTTCAAATTAAGGTAGGCGGACCGCCCCCCGAAAGCCGGCGCGGTGAAAGCACTAACCGCAGAGATAATCGATGCCGTGCTCTCGGCAGGTCACATACGGCACAATCACTGACACGCCGACCACTTCACTCGCCTGCGCCGGCACAAACATAGCAGAAGCGAATTAGGCAAGCTAATTCCGTCTGTGATGGACAAATCTAGCTTCTTGGAATTTGGATATCTATATTCTAGATATTCCAAGATTTCCAGTTCTATAAGCCTTAAAATCCTAGAAAATGCTATCAATCTCCAATATATGGCAAAATCATCAACAAAATAGGTTGTCATATAACTGAAAAACATGTATAATGCAGATACATAATTCAGATAACGGAGGTAGAACGATGGCATTTCAATACATAGACATACCCCGCTTCCAAGAAATACTCGAGGATCAGAACGGGTGGAAAACAGACTCGTCCGAGCTGACGGAGAAATCCCTGCCCAAGCACAGGCACATGATGCGAGTTCTGCCCGACACCCTCATCCGAGACGACCCGCGATGCTACCATCTTGTGCTGGGCCCCCGCAGGTCTGGCAAAACCACGCTGCTTTGGCAGTCTATTGACAGCTTGCTAGACAAGGGAATACCCAGAGAGCGCATCTTTTTCGTGGAACTGGATCACCCGGAGCTTCAGATGGAAAATCTAGGGGCGATAGCAGATGCCTTGTTGCTGCTGTGCCCCGATGCCAGCATCGATGAGCCGATTTTTCTGTTCTTGGACGAGATAGGAGCAAGCGACGACTGGGACCTGTGGCTAAAAAATCTTCTCGCTCAAAACAGACCCATCAGAGTTTTAGCGTCTTCCAGTTCTGGGATGATCCTTGCCAATAACGACAAGCGCAAACCAGAAAGCGGCCCAGACCGCTGGGCAGAATATCGCTTGATGGCTTGCAATTTCATGGAATGGTGCGAATTTGTTTTCGGCGATGCCAGCATCATTCCAAAATGGTGCAGAACAGGATATCCATCTTTGCGAGCACGGCTTCAATCAATCCCGCAGGTCTCGCCCGTTCCCGAGCAGGTAGCGACTGCTCTGGACAGATACCTCATCACAGGCGGATACCCCGTGTGCATCACTGGATATGACCATTCCACGCATAACCCGAGCCTCAGAGCAGCGGTCAGACGGGATCATGGATACCTCAAAGAGGTAGTAGGCAGGGCGGTTGACAAAGACATAGTTGCCTTCCATGATGTCAGAGATCGGAAAACTCTTGAGGCCGTAATGCATTCTGTCGCGGGTCTGCTCGGCAAGCAGACCACAGTTGCCAAGATTGGCAAACAGCTGGGCGAAGCTCAGGGAAAAACAACAAGCACATATCTCTCCCATTTGGAGAATGCGAACATTCTCTTCCGACTAGACGCCTATTCCGACGCACCGATGCGGAAGGCTGGCAACCAGAAATACTGCTTCTTTGACCCAGCCGTTCCTTCGGCCGTTAGGAGAATGGGGACATCAGGGCTGGAAGATCTCCCAAAGAAAGGCCATGTGCTGGAAAATGCGGCGGGAGCGGCATTAAAAGAGCTGGCAGAGAACAGTTGGATGACTCTGGAATATTGGCGCCTAAGAGAAACATATGAGGTAGATTTCATTTTCGGCGGAGAGACAGAGGATCCCTTGGCGTTTGAAGTAGGAAACTCAAAGGATCATCATCTGAAGGGATTAAAAAAACTTGTAGAAGAGAAAGAAAAATTCAGGGGAAACTCATACATGGTGACACCACGCAGCCCTGTGGTTCGCCCCGAACATCACCCTCTAGGCATCGGTGAATTGCCATTGGCTGTTTTCTTGCTGGCTGTGAACGCTCAATCAGTCCAAGAGATGATTTTGAGAGGCGGTGTGACCAAGGGCAAAAATTACAGAGTGCTAGAGCCCTGCAATTTGTATCACAGAAAAGACCCCCTACGACCACAATTCATAGACGGCGACGTGGTGTTCCTCACAGAAAGCGAAGCAGAAACCCCCCTGTCAGCAGGACAACTAGAACCCGCCCCAGACCTAGATTTCTAAAACACCAGCCAAAAATCGCCTACCCCCCGCTTCAATGAAGGGGGGGCGGACTGCCCCCCGATAGGCGCTCTGGGCTTTTGTATCAGGTGGAGATGGAATAACTTCAATGAAGGGGGGGCGGACTGCCCCCCGATAGGTGAGTCGGGCGTAGGCTGCTAGTGCGTGTGAAGCACTTCAATGAAGGGGGGGCGGACTGCCCCCCGATAGCATAGGAATCACTATTGGAGTGATCGCGTGGACTGCACTTCAATGAAGGGGGGGCGGACTGCCCCCCGATAGGCGCAGGTGACTCATACGAACGCTACCCAGATAGGCACTTCAATGAAGGGGGGGCGGACTGCCCCCCGATAGTCCACCTGAGCGGGCAGAGCCTCAAAGTATTGCCAAACTTCAATGAAGGGGGGGCGGACTGCCCCCCGATAGTCAGCCGTCACCAAAATAACCTCAGAACTGGTAGAACTTCAATGAAGGGGGGGCGGACTGCCCCCCGATAGCCACCACAAACACGAGACTGAGAATGACACAATATCACTTCAATGAAGGGGGGGCGGACTGCCCCCCGATAGGTCTGTCGTGGCAGGCACAGGCTACAAAGGCGCAGACTTCAATGAAGGGGGGGCGGACTGCCCCCCGATAGTTCGTTTATGGCTTGCGGCGGGATGAGAGACCGCCAGCTTCAATGAAGGGGGGGCGGACTGCCCCCCGATAGGCCGCCACAAGCTCATCATCCGCATTTAACAAGTCCGCTTCAATGAAGGGGGGGCGGACTGCCCCCCGATAGTTTTCGTGCCAAAATGGAACTAGCTTGTTTCACTCTGCTTCAATGAAGGGGGGGCGGACTGCCCCCCGATAGACGGGGCTAGCTGCCCCGTGAAGCCTGCCTGATAAGCTTCAATGAAGGGGGGGCGGACTGCCCCCCGATAGTAAAAACCTCTCAGATTCAAAACTCTCAGGGTCTTGCTTCAATGAAGGGGGGGCGGACTGCCCCCCGATAGACGGCGATGGAGGCAATGGCAAAGGTGTCCTGATGCTTCAATGAAGGGGGGGCGGACTGCCCCCCGATAGATAGAGGCTGTTGCGCTGTGGAGGTGTCCCCAGCCGCTTCAATGAAGGGGGGGCGGACTGCCCCCCGATAGATACCTATCGGACGCTCAAGTGAAGAAGACGCTGCGGCTTCAATGAAGGGGGGGCGGACTGCCCCCCGATAGTTGAAGATGGTGGTATCGCTGGCTTCTTCACCAGAGCTTCAATGAAGGGGGGGCGGACTGCCCCCCGATAGCCGAACTTGCGACTTTTTCTGTGCCGACACTGAATGCTTCAATGAAGGGGGGGCGGACTGCCCCCCGATAGCTCGTGCTAGCAACAATAGGATCAGCAATCCACGAGCTTCAATGAAGGGGGGGCGGACTGCCCCCCGATAGCTGCCGAGGCAGGCGATGCCGTCAGCCATCGCTGCCGCTTCAATGAAGGGGGGGCGGACTGCCCCCCGATAGCAGCATGCATGTCTGGCAACTCCTTGCTCTGCCAGGCTTCAATGAAGGGGGGGCGGACTGCCCCCCGATAGCAGAAGGTTGCGGGCAGGCTGATAGCTGCCAGCTAGCTTCAATGAAGGGGGGGCGGACTGCCCCCCGATAGCAGGGTTTGGCTTGGCTGGTGGTGTAGATGCCGCTGCTTCAATGAAGGGGGGGCGGACTGCCCCCCGATAGCACGCTCAACTCGCTGATGCGCACAGCGCAAGAGCGGCTTCAATGAAGGGGGGGCGGACTGCCCCCCGATAGGGAGCCATCCAGCAGAGACCTCATCTCATATTCTTCGCTTCAATGAAGGGGGGGCGGACTGCCCCCCGATAGGGGCTTCATCGCTGCTACTGCGCTCGGCGTGTTCCTGCTTCAATGAAGGGGGGGCGGACTGCCCCCCGATAGCAATCAGGGTCATCAACGACCAGCCCAAGACATGCGGCTTCAATGAAGGGGGGGCGGACTGCCCCCCGATAGAGGGAACTTATCTGCTAGGCTGTTTGTATGGCTGAGCTTCAATGAAGGGGGGGCGGACTGCCCCCCGATAGAAAGCCTCCGCACCAGTCTCATCTCTCAACCGAGTGGCTTCAATGAAGGGGGGGCGGACTGCCCCCCGATAGGATGTGCGCCTCCAGCGTTCGCATATTGTCAAGCGCTTCAATGAAGGGGGGGCGGACTGCCCCCCGATAGAGTGCCAGTCCATGTAGAGACGACAGACCACGGCGAGCTTCAATGAAGGGGGGGCGGACTGCCCCCCGATAGGGGGTTCAGAATGACGATGCAAGTAATCAGGCGGTCTGCTTCAATGAAGGGGGGGCGGACTGCCCCCCGATAGATAAGCCTCCCCGAAGCTCATCATGTAGTTTCTCAGCTTCAATGAAGGGGGGGCGGACTGCCCCCCGATAGCACTCACTTTGTTGGGCGCAATTGGCTTGGGGAGAATTGGCCGATTGCGAGTGGGTGGGGATTTTTTGTTTGGGGAATAGATTGCCAAGGTTCGGATGCCCCTCTTTGGGGTTATTGTAGCAGGGCACGAGAGGTGGCTGGGGATGGTGTTGCCACACGACCTCTCGCAGGAACCCCTCGAACCCCCCATCCCCCTCAAGAAATATCTTTGCTATTTCAGAATCGACTGCGAATCTTTTTGTCTGCTGTAGATGCTCGGACAACCGCCACCAGCGCAACCAACTAGACGATGACCGCTCCCTCGTCAAATTTCGGTGGGGTGACTCCCATGAATTCAAAATGACTTTCCACCGCCGTTTCTGAGGGGCCTAGTGACACGATCATTACGCTGTCGTCTCTGTGGTTCATGATTTCGCTCACATCCATCTTCAGGTCGATCAGCTCAACCTGATCCAGCGAGCACAAGAACACCGAGTATTGCAGAGAGTAGCCATACCCGCACATGCATTGGTGGATTTTCCGCAAACGCTTTTCATCGCCGCAAATGTCGTAGGCGACCAGATAGGTATTCCGACTCATATATCTCCCTCACTCAGAACCGCACAGGCTTGCCAATCAGACTTTCAAACCCGGCGAGACACCAGAAAGAGTGCTGCGAACAAGCGTGAAGTTCATCAAGACTGAATTTCCCAACCAGCTGCCAAGACCATGCCACAGAAACACGAAACACAGGAATCAGCCGCGCGTCCTAACCCCGAAGCATCCTAACCCCGAAGCGTCCTAGACGAAAGCACCACGATTTCACCCTCGGCATCAAACTCCAAAATGTCAAAAGTCGCTACGCTCGGCTCGCCGGCATCCACGAAATCCAGCGAACCAGCCGCGCCTTCGTAATCAATGTCTTCACCCGCCATCACCAGCTCGGCGCAATCTGCATACAGCGAGCACTTTGTGCCCCCACGAGTCACGCCATTGATTTCAGACGCAAAATCCGATGCCTGATTGCTTCCCGCCGCCAAAGCAGCCAAGGCATAGATCACCACCGCATCGTAGGCTTCGGGAGCATAAGCATCATCCACGCCAGGCGCGAATTCCGCAAAGCGATCTCTGAAAGTCCGCTCAGCCGACTCGCTCTCGCCGGTGCGCGTCCCTCGTATTCCCTGCACCGCCGAACGATCTTCTGGATTGACCAACTCCCATAGATCGGCTACAGCCAAACCAGCCGTCACATACAGAGCGATGTCGCCTGGCCCGATTTCAGCCTCAATCATCTCGGCGATGATCCGCCCGCCTTCGCGAAACGCAATCAAAATCACAGCATCGGCCCCCGATGCCGCAACCTCCTGCACCTCAGATGTGAAGGTGCTGCCTTCGGGATCCAAAGCGAACTTGCCTGCGGATTCCACGCCGTTGGCGATAAGACCTTGCTCGGAAGCGTCAGCCAAAGCCTTTCCGTAGGCATCGGCACGATACATGATGGCCACTCGGCGTGCGCCGTCCTCGGCGATAAGGTCGGCGATCACCCTGCTTTGCAGCACATCCGAAGCGATTGTGCGGAAATAAAGCTCGCTGTCGTCATAGGCGGTGAAAGCTGGAGAGGTGTTAGACGGCGAGATCATCGGAAGCCCCACGCCGGTGATTTTGTCGATGATTGCCAATGAAACAGCCGATGCCCCCGCACCGACAATGCCCTGCACGCCCTCGGCAATATGGCTGTCGGCCGTGTTGTTGGCTACATCGGCATTGGTGCCAGAGTCGCCGGCTACCATCTCTATCTCTTGAATACCCTCCCGATTGACTTCCTCCACTGCCAATGCCGCACCGTTTTCCATAGCATCTGTCAAATAAGCCAAGCTGCCGGTTTGAGGCAGGATGTAGCCGAGCTTCAAGACACTGCCAGACACGGCATCCGCGTCTCCGCCATTGCCATCATCGCCTCCGCAAGCAGCCGCAAAAAGCGACAGAGCAGACAGGATTGCTATGCCTGCAGCAAGTGATTTACAAATAACGAATTTCATCAACATAATGCTAGCGGATTGAGAATTTCATCGGGTTGGCAGTTTTACCTAGTTGACAGTTTCACTAGTTGAAAATGACGCGTGTTCTCGGTTCAGACTTTTAAAGCAGTAGCTGGGTTTCATTGACAGTCTCACCGAGTCGCAAACGGCGTGTATTCCGCCACTTCGTCCAAAAGCGTGGCAGCCAGCAGACGGGCTTGAAGCTCGAAAACACGGCGATATGTGATCTTGTAGTCAAACACGGGATGGGTGATTTCCACATCCAAACGCCGCTCGTAAGCCCCCAAGACTTTCTTCTTGCCTGCATCGGTGAGCGCAACCCCTTCCGAGCGAACCACGAAATCCGAAGCTCTGATTTCGTCATTGTTGATCAAAGTGATCACAACAGAATCCGCCACCAACGGGCGAAACTCCTCGGCCAAATCCAAAGCCAGAGCAGGCCGCCCGAACCGAGGCTTATGGAAAAAGCCGATGTAAGGGTCAAACCCCACAGCATGAGCCACGACCGTCAACTCCTTAGTCAGCAGCGAATAGCAATAAGACAAAAGACAGTTGATCGGATCCAACGGCGGACGGCGATTGCGCCCCTCAAACGAAAACGGACGCCCGGGCAAGCCGTGCTCTTCACGGAGCATAGAGTTGAAAGCTTGGAAATAATCCCGTGCGGCCGCGCCCTCAACGCCCATGAGCTCAGCGACCGTAGAAGCCCTGCCCGCCACCTTCCCAAGATATTTGAGCGATGCCAGCGTCCGCTGGTGCACAGCTTCATCGCCCCCTTTGAAATTTCTGCGCAGCAAAGTGCGGGAGTTCAAAATCTTGGAGCGCACGATGGCTTTGGAGATGTCCATTCTGCCCACGCTAGAACGGCCAACCTGTCGCCGCCGCAGCTCCACATGCTTGGCAGGCAAACCCGTTGCCATGCCAGCGAACCATCCGCCGAAGCTGAACCAGCAGATCGGCACATCCCTGCCCAAAAGCTCGCGAACGCACTGCGAAGACACCTGCACATTGCCATAGAGACAAAGCTGCGAGACATCCAGCAAGCGCACCTCTTGGATGACTTCCCTGTCTTTTTTGATTTGCAGCCGACCTTTGGCCTTGCCCACTCTCGCCCCCTGCTCAGCCACATAAACAGGGCGAGACTGAGGATCGCGAGGCACCAAGCGGCGAGGCGGATGCTTGGAAATCTCTGCCAAAAGATTGACTTCATCAGGCAGGCATATCCCCACCAGCGAGCAGTCGGGGCATTTGGGGCTGTCCACCAACGGAGGCGGGGCTTCGGGCAGAGTGGCCGTTTCGCGCAGTTCCTCCAGAGCCGACATCGTCTGGTCTACCAGCTCGTCGTCAAAATGCACCTCCACCCTGCGCTTGCTGCCGGCATAGTAGATGCTGCCGCTGGTGCACACATAGCCTGCCTCTCGCAGCAGCAACCCTGCCACGCAAAGCTGCGCCCTGTGCGACTCCCAGGTTTGCAATGCCAAATCGCCGGGCAGTTTGGCTTTCTTGTAATCCACAGGATGAACTTCGCCGCCTTTGCCTTCCACCAAGTCGACCACAGCCACCAGACCGAGCTTCTCAGACGACAGCTTCAGAGACCTCGCCTCCAAAAACGGATTGTCATCGTCTGCTGCCGGCGCGGCACCGCCTATCCTGTCCACAGCCCGATGGACATATTCGCCTTGAGCGGTGTGGGCATTGTCGTCCCATTGCTGATTCACCCACTCCAGATAGAACAGCCTTGAGCAGTAGAGAAACTGCGTGAGCATTCTGGCCGGCACCAGTTCGGGCGGGTCGAGCTCGTCTGCGAATGAGACAGCGGTTTCCGACGGCGACATTGCGGTCTCCGACGCCACTACTGACAGTGAGTCCGACACTGCCAGTGAATCCGGCACAGCCGGCTCAGACACTGCCGGCTCAGACATTGAATCTGCTGCATTTGATGTCATATGACAATAGAGCTTAGTTTTCCACAGGCTTGCGTGCCAGAGAAGCTCAGCATCCGAAGTAGAATTTTGTTATCTCATGTCTTTGACATACGATGAACGGGCTTTAGCCACAGAGAGGGTATCCTGCCACTCTCCTACCCCCTCTTGCCACACCCCAGCCGCCTCTACCCGTCTAGACGGGCTGATCCTGCTGTTCGGGGCGTTGGCGGCAGCTTTCGGCTGGGTCGTCTGGCTGCTGCCCGACTCTTCTCCGCTCAATCAAGAATGGCTTTTGAGCGCGCTCTCAACAATAGTGGTGTGGGGAGTGGGATGGCCGATCCTGCGAGACGGCTGGACGAGCACCCTGGCCCGCTCCCCCAATATGAACACGCTCATATCGCTGGGTGTGCTGGTGGCCTGGATCTGGTCGATGTCGGTGACGACAACAGACACCAGCGGCGACATCCACTTCACGATGGCTTCCACGATCATCGTCTTCGTGCGGCTGGGGGGATGGCTGGAAAGCCGCGCCCAAGCCAGATCGCAAGATGCGGTCGCCTCGCTCGCCAAGCTCAGCGTCACCACAGCACGCCTAGAACACGGCACCGACATTCCGATTGAAGACCTCGCCGTAGGAATGCGCTTCGTGGTGCGACCGGGCGAACGCATAGCCGCAGACGGAGTGGTGTTATCAGGGCACTCCGCCATAGACAAGTCGTTCCTCACCGGCGAGCCGATCCCAGAAGCGGTGCAGCCCGGCGATGAAGTCACAGGAGCCACGCTGAACACCACCGGTCTCCTTACGGTGGAAGCCCGGCGGGTGGGTGCCGAAACAGCCCACGCCCAAATCATGCGGCTGCTGGAAGAAGCCGAGCAGTCTCGCGCCCCCGTGCAACGGCTGGTGGATCGTGCCAGTGCGGTCTTCGTTCCGGCGGTAATAGCTGCCGCCGCTATCGCTTTCATCGGCTGGATGCTGGCTGGCGAAAGCGCCGCCACAGGCATCGCCGCTGGAGTTGCCGTGCTGGTGGTGGCCTGCCCGTGCGCTCTGGGCTTGGCAACCCCCACAGCTATCGTGGCGGGTGTCGGGCGGGCTGCCAGAGAAGGCATCATCATCAGAAGCGGCAATGTGTGGGAAGCGGTTCGCCGTCTCGACACCGCCGTCATAGACAAGACTGGCACGCTCACCCACGGCCGCCCGTCCGTTCGGCAGATCGTGGTAGACGATTTCACGGACGGGCTGCTGCGAGGAAAAAATCTGACCCAAGAAGCAGGCCTTAACAACGAAGCAGGCACAGCGCACGAGGCAGACACAGCGCAAGAAGGAGACACAGAACAAACAAGAAATACAGCGCAAAAAAGAGATGCAACTCAAACTGAACTGCTCGAAATAGCATCAGCCCTTGCTCAGCAATCGCTTCATCCTCTTTCGCAGGCAATCGCCAGAGAACGCGAATCTTCCATAGAGTTCCGCGACTTAAAGGAAACTCCTGGAGCAGGCGTTCTAGCCGAATTCAAAGACGGCAGCAAAGCAGCTTTGGGAGCTCGCAGTTTATTTTCGGAAATTCCCGACCGCCTAGACGAGGCCGCGAGTTCCGCTGCCGCCAAAGGTTTTGCGAGCGTCTTCGTGGGCTGGGGCAGCGTTGCCCAACTCCCCCAAGCCAAAGGTCTCATCATCTGCGCCGACGAGCTGCGCGACGAGGCGAACCAATCGGTCGCAGACATGCAGTCGCTCGGCATCTCGGTGATAATGGCGACCGGCGATTCGGAAGCAAGTGCACAGCATGTGGCCGAACAGGTAAAGCCCGACAGAGTTATCGCCGAATGCCTCCCCCAAGACAAACTCGCCGAAGTGAACCGCCTGCAAGAAGCAGGCAGCACAGTCGCCATGATCGGCGACGGTGTGAACGATGCTGCGGCATTAGCCAAAGCCGATGTGGGAATAGCCCTGTCGGACGGAGCAGATGTGGCCGCCGAAGCCAGCGACATCACCGTTATCGGCGGCGATTTTCGCAAATCGGTCAAAGCCATACAGATCGCCCGCAAGACTTCTTCCACCATCTTGGCCAATCTGGTTTGGGCTTGCATCTACAACGCGGCTCTGCTTCCGCTGGCAGCAGCCGGCGTGATGCCTCCCGTGGCAGCTGCGGGAGCGATGAGCTTGTCGTCTCTTTGCGTGGTAGGAAATTCCCTGCGGCTGGCACGGCGGCGCATCAACTAAGCTGAAACGCGCACAAATTAAGCGCGCAAAATACAGGTGGATAACTTGAAAATCAATCCCAGAGCTAGACACTGCCAAAGCTAGACACCAAGGCAAAACCAAGCAGCGCAGACAAAACTAAAGGAGACCAAGATGGGAACGCACGAAGCTCGCAACAAGCAAGTCGTGGAACGCTACTGGGATGCGCATTTTCGCCGCGACTGGGAGAAAATGGCGACTTTCTTCACCGAAGATTCCCACTACACCGATGTGGGGCTAGACGCCCTAGGCGCAACCGGCCCGGGCGAGATAATAGCCCGCCTCAAGCTGGGCATTGAACCTCTGGAGAACTATTGGCACTTCCCCAAGCACTTCATCGCCGAGGGCGACATCGTCGTGACCGAGCACACCGAGACATGGGTGTTCCACACGGGCGAAGTCATAGACCACCCCTTCACCTCGGTCATGGAAGTGCATGACGGCATGATCACCCGCTGGCACGACTATTCCCACCTGCCCAACCTCACCGACAACGCTCCCGCCTGGTGGCACGAGCACATCGCCCAAGGTTTCAGATAGACCGCAAATGTCTCAAACCAGCAGAGGCGGCCCGCTCAGCGGTGTGCGGGTGGTGGATTTCTCCACCGCTCTGGCCGGGCCGCTAGCCGCAGGAATGCTGGGCGACTTGGGCGCCGATGTGGTCAAGCTCGAACCGCTCGGCTTCGGCGATGTGCTCCGCTACATCGGGCCGTCTATTGCTTCGGTTTCGGGGCCGTATCTGGCTGCGAACCGAACCAAGCGGGCGGCTGCCGTCAATTTGAAAGACACTGAAGGCCTGGCAATTGCTTTGGAGTTCGTGCGCTCCGCCGACATCGTTTTCCAAAACTTCCGCCCCGGCGTGGCCGACCGCCTAGGCATCGGCTACGAAGACCTGAAAGCGCAAAAGGAAGACATCATCTTGGTAGCCATCTCGGGTTACGGGCCAGCAGGCCCTTGGAGCGACCGACCAGCCTATGACGGAGTAATCCAAGGACTTTCGGGATTGGCGATGATTGAAGCCGATGAAGAAACCGGCAAACCCCACAACCTTCGTCACACCGCCTCCGACAAACTCACCGCACTTTTCGCCAGCCAAGCCGCGCTCGCAGCCTTGGCAGCCAGAGACAGAGGAGCCGGCGGGCAGCTTGTGCATGTGCCGCTGCTGCAGTCGTCCGTGGCTTTTTTGTGGGTGGACGGAACGGGGCGAGAAGCCTTGGCGGACTATGACGGATTTCAGGTGTCAAACCCTGGGGCGCATGTGAAACCCTTGGAATGCTCGGACGGCTGGATTTATATCGTGGCTGCCATGCCGGATCAGTTCACAGGAATGTGCACAGCTTTGGAAGTAGCCCAAGAGAATAACGAAGACACTGATGAGGCGGGTGCCCGAGAGGCTGGCACCTCCGAAGCCGAAACAGCCGAGGCCGAAACCCGAATGGGCATCACTCCTGAAACTTGGCAGCGGTGCTATGAAGCTCTCAGGAAACTAACTGTGGCCGAAGCTTGCGCCCGGCTGGACGCCCACGATGTTCCCGCCGGCCCTGCAGTGGCCCCCGGCGATGTGCCTTCTCTAGAGCAGCTGGCTGCCACAGGATTTTTCGTGGAGGCCGACCATCCTGTGGCAGGGCGAGTAGTCCAAGCTCGCCACCCTGCGACATTTGAAAACACCCCTACAACCCCGGCAACCGATGCCCCCCATCACGGCCGCGACACAAAAGCCCTCCTAGCCGAAATCGGCAGAGACGACTATGACGACTTGGCAGAGCGCGGGGTGGTGGAATAAACAATCTCCGCTGCTAATTTCTAATTCCTTCAAAGCCTACCCCCTTGAATCAGAGCACCCAAGCGAACCCAGGTCTGCGCTAGAAAGCTCTCAAACCCTCGCCAACCAATCCGCGATCTCTACCTCACACGAGGCAGAACCTCCGACTCGAACAAACGCAAATTCTCCCAGGCGATCTCAGGGTCTAGCCCTCCCATAAGCGGGTGGAACAGCACGGCCCCGTCATCTGGCGTAGAGTTCACAAGCTCCACCGTCTCTGCAGGCGTCAAAATCTTGTGCATTCCTATGCCTTTCAGCATTTCTATGTCATCCACTGGTTGATAGCCCGTTGCCGACTCGGCTTCGGCAGCCCATTGCCCGTAGGAGTTCATCTCGTGAAGGGCGTGAGGGGCGATTTGCTCCCAAGTGCGCTCCGCATCTTCCGTTACATGCAGATACATGTTGGCCCCCTGCATCATCGGCCCCGGATCGGGCTTGCCTTGTTTTTGAAGCTCGTCGCGATAGAAATCCCAGAATTTCGGCATCGTGGGCATGAAATCGTCAGCGATGCGGGCGGCTCGCCGGGCAGCCCCTTCTGAAGCGCCGCCCAGAACTATGGGCGGGCGAGGTTCTTGACAAGGCCTGGGCGTGACCCGCACCGTGCGACCTCTGTAATCAAACGGCTCGCCCGTCCAAGCGCTTTTGATGGCTTCAACCGCCTCGGTCACGAGTTTTACCCGATCCGAGAGCTTCACATCAAACATGGCGAACTCCGAAGGCACATAGCCGTTAGCGATGACGACCTCCAGCCGCCCACGGCTGATGTTGTCCAGCACCGCCAAGTCTTCGGCAAGGCGCAACGGATCGTGAAGCGAAACGATGATAGCCCCTAACCGAATGCGCATCTTTGAAGTGCGAGCCGCGATAGCCGACCCCATAGCCACCATCGAAGGAAGATAGCCGTCGTCTGCCCCGTGATGCTCGGAAATGGTAACCCTGCTGAAGCCCAGCGACTCAGCCCACTCGCACTGCTCCAATGCAGCCTCGTAAAGATCGGCAGGCTCCACAGGGCAAATGCCCGGCGGACACCGAAAGTCATAGCGAATTTCAAAGTTTGGCATCTCTTTCTCCTAACTCGGATTGTCTTCTTTCTTGATTTTCGAATAGCGGAAATCGGCAAATCGCAAATTCAGTTGCCTTCAGAAGGCGGAATGAGGGTTACCTCGTCGCCAATAGAGATAGCACCGCCTTCTAGCACTTGGGCGTAGGCGCCGCCGCCCCAGTTGGGTCGCAGGGCGTCTTGCAGGCCATCGCAGATGTCGTCCATGAAGGCGCAAGGCCTGGTTTCGCCTGCGATGACCATGCGATGCCCGCCGACTGCGAGCGTCCAGCCTCTGGTCTCTTGCAGATTCAAGCCTGAAACGAACAGGTTGGCACGGCGATCTTTGGGATCGACGGCAAAGCCAGAGGCATCCGACTCCCCGTGCGATTCTTCGCCCGACTTGCCATCTCCAAGCCCAGCAACAGCCTCCTCCCACCGCTCCTTGGACAAAATCGTCACCTGTCGCCTGCCGCCTTGGTCGGCGTTGTTTTTCAAGCCCTGCCCTTCTACAAGCTCTGCCTCCGACACTGCGTCCATCGACCCCTTGTGCGCTCGCTTGATCCAGATGGCTTCTAACCGCCCCTTCATCGCCTCGCCATTGCGGTTGTGCGTTTGGCTCGCGGGCGTTTCGCTGGCGGGCATTTCGCTCGCGGGAGTTTGGCTTGCTGATGTCTCGTCTGTGGCTGTGTTTTGCTGTTCCATAAATTTGAGATTAGCAAGCCCTACGACAAGCATCGCATAAACCTAAAGTAAAACTCATGCCATTAACAGCCGAATCACTCATTTCGCAAGCCACCGAACAAGCAGGTCTAACCGACTTTGACCTGCCAGACAGCTCGCTTCCAGCCAACGCGCTTCCAGACAGCCCGCCCCCAACCAACACCCAACCAACCAGCCCGCCCCCCGACAGCACTCCCCCAACCAGCGCGCCCAAACCGCCCCCATCCCACGCCCCCTGGCAAGAAGCCCTAGACACCCTCCTCCACTCCGCCACAACAGAATCGCGTCTCAATCCGACAGGCGAATTCATGCTGGAGATGCAGCTAGTCAGCTACCTCCGCAACCGCCTTTTAGTGCTGGACTGGGCACGCCGCCATCCCGACATTCTCGCCTCGCCGGTCGTCTCCCCAGTCTTCATCACCGGCCACGGTCGCACGGGCACAACCCTGCTCAGCTACCTGCTGGATCAAGACCCAGCCACTCGCTCGCTCATGGGCTGGGAAGCCGCCAACCCGATGCCGCCACCCCGCACCGAAACCTTCCACGCCGACCCCCGCATCCAAGCAATGGAGCAAAATCAGGAATACCTCTCCGAAGCCCGCCCCGAGATGAAAACCATCCACTGGGAAGCCCCCAACGGCCCCACAGAATGCGTCACCCTGCTAGCCCAAGCCTGCCGATCCATGCTCTACGAAACACTTTGGAATCTCCCCAGCTACGGCGAATGGTATCCCAGCCAGCCCCAGCACGATGGCTACAGCTACCACAAAATCGCCCTGCAGGTGCTCCAAAGCGAAGCCCCCGGCCGCTGGATGCTGAAGTCGCCCCACCACAGCATCGCCCTGCCCGAAGTCTTCGCCGCCTACCCCGATGCCCGCATCATCCTCACCCACCGCGACCCAGCTACCTCATTCGGTTCCGTCCTCAACCTCATCACCACCTTCACCGGATACACCAGCGACCACGACTGGGCATCCTACATCCGCACCCGCTGGCTGGAAGTCTGGCAGATGATAGTCGGCCGAATGGCAGAAGCCCAAGCCGCCCGCCCCGATCGCTTCCTAAACATCCTCTACGCCGACATGATGCAAAACCCGATGCGAACCGCCGAGCAAATATACGAATGGCTCGGCTGGAAATTGACAGACGAAACGCGCCGAGCCATGCAAACCTGGCTAGACGACAACCCCCAAGGCAAGCACGGCCGCCACTCCTACACCCTGACCGACTTCGGCTACACCCCCGAAGAAGCCGCCAACCTATTCGCCGACTACATCGCAACCCACAACATCCCGCCCGAGGGCGGCTGAATGCCTGGGGAGACATCGTTTGGAAAAACGAGTTTTGGTTGGATGCCGAGGATGCGAAGAAGGTGCTGACCGAGCGGCGGAACGGCCTGGCGGTTTGATGTGCCGCCTTCGGGGTTTGTCTGCCGATACATGCCCAAATCTCAGCAAAGAGCACGCGATAGGAAACGCAGAAGAAAATAAATGCTACGGCAAAAAGTAATCCTTTGCTGCTTCAAAACCTAAACCCGAGACAGCGGACGCAAAGACTTTTTTGCCATGACTGCTACACCCAACTACAAAACCCAAAACGCAAACTCAGCCTCGGGGGAAGCTTTGAAGGTCTGAAGCCGAGAACGACCGTTCGCCGAAGCTGAACTCTATGCTTTCAGGTTCAGCGTCAAATTCTTCGAATGCTGCTTGGCAACCACTAGTTCTGATGTCCTCCACAACTTCGGCTCTATAGCCTGCTTCGCGCCAATGCAACGCGACAAACCGCGCGCCTATCGTCGGATGACATACCACAAGATAAGCAAAATTTCCGTTTCGCGATATTTCTTTGACATGATATGTGCCTTGCGACAGCAGCGACTCTCGCGGCTGTATACCTGGTGTTAGAAGCGCATACCATGCTCCGTTAGCAAATTCTGGCACCTCGCCAGATGGCGCTAGAAAAGCGCGGCACAAGATGAGCTGCGGAGCTTCGGTTTCGTCTAAAAGTTCCGGCAGACGCAAAGCGTCATGCGCTGTTTGTACTGCTTGGCGAATATAGAACTCTAGGTTGGCTTCTGGGTTTATCCTCTCGCCGCCATGCAACTCCAACAACCTCTCCGTTGTGAAAATAGCGTCGCCGCTATAGGTTTTGAATTCGTCTGACCATTCCCGTGTCGGCTGCAGCAGATCCGTGAAAGAATAGCCTGCTGGCGCCCCGCAAACATTTTGGGGTGTGAATCCTAGCCACAGCAAAGTATCTTCGAGCAGCTTGGCTGCTTCGCGGAAGGTTCCTTGTGTGTCTCTTAGGGAGGCTGTGGCTCCGGTGTAGGGCTGGTAGTTTCCGATGTAGCGGAGATATATGGACAGCTCTTCGAGTTTGGCTTGCAAATCGAGGCTGCCCTGATCGTTTGTTTGGGAGTAGATGTTGATGTCCGCGAGGCCCGGAACATAGCGGTCCCTCGGTGTGCTGGCGGGCAGGGGAAGTTGGGTGTTGTTGTCCTGTCGGGGTCGCAAACTAGAAGCTCGTGCGGGCGGGCGCAGAGAACCGCCGAGGTCGTCTGCGGAGGGAATAGTCGTTGTTGTGGTTGTGGTCGTAGTTGTGGTCGTAGAGGTAGTGGTCGTGCTAGTAGAAGCGGTCGCGGCAGTAGTGGTGGTGGTTGTTGTGGTGGTGCTGCTCGGAAGTTCGGAAGCCCCCGGCGGCACAGAACCCGAAGACGATACCGAAGGCACAGCCTCAGCAGAACCAGAAGTTGGGGGAGCAGGCTCAACGGAACCCGCAGTCCCAGCACTCGGCACAGGCTCTGCCTGCCCAGTGCCAGGATCGGCAGGTGCGGCAGTCGTTGTCGTGTCAGTGGTATCGGGCCGCGCAACGGTCTCGGCGGTCGCAATACCCCCAACCGCAGCCTCAGTCGTAGCCGTCTCAGGGCCGCTGTCGCCACCCGAAGAACAGCCAGCACCGACCAGCCCCAAAACAGCCGCAAAAGCAGCCGCCAGACCGACTGCCGACAGCAGAGCGCACCGTAAAAGCCTGAACAAGCTGAAATTGCCCATAGAGACTCTATTTTACTGCCCCTGCCCAGAGGGGAACATCGGGAAAACATGGAAACAGCCAGCTTGCGCTATGCTATAAACCATGAAAACGAAAACAAACGCAGCCCGATCAGTCCGCCTGCCTTCCGTGACCGCGGTGGAGGCAGCACCCACGGGCAGACAGCTTTATGTGTGGTTCGACGACGAGCGCTCAGGCGTGGTAGACATGTCCGACTGGACAGGCCATCCCTGCGACAAATGGGACACACAAGGCTTCAACCATTGGAGGGTGGATGACGGGATCCCATGCTGGGGAGAAAACAGCCACATCTCACCCGACCTGTGCGCAGAAGAACTCGTAGAGATGCCCTACGAGAAGTGGGTTTCCAGCGTTTCAGAATCTATTTTCGCGAGCCGCCCCAGCATTATCTGAACCGTGGCGTGCATCTGCGACAGTATCCCCAGAGCCTACAAGGCCTATGTGACAAAAGAGATAAGCCATCCGGATCCGCCGGAGAAAAGCAACCGCCACATGCACATCGGTAGGCGAGGCAGGCGTTTGTATCGGGTGGAATGGGGAACGAACAAAATAACTGGAAGGTTCGTTACTGTTGAGGGGGAAGACGAAAGGTTTGTCAGGAAAAATAGAGCACTGGGTGCTTACCAAGTTTGACGAACTGAGCGAAGCTCACGACAATGTGATCGCAGATCGCGAGTTCGACATGGTTGAGTGGGTTAACTGAACATTTCAGTTAGCTTCTGGGGAAACTTTGAAGGTCTGCCGCGGAAAACAATCTCTCGCCGAAGGTGAAGGTTATTGTTTCTTCGGGTTCGTAGTCTGCGATGTATCCTCTTCTTTCAAAATTGGCTTGGCATCCATTGTTCCGCAATCCCCCTACGGTTTCTGCTCTATAGCCTGCGTCCCGCCAAGCCAGGTCAACATATCTGGATCCGAGTGTCGGGTGGCAGATTAGAACATAAGCCATGTTCCCGTTCCTGGAGATTTCTTTCACATGGTATGTTCCCTGCGAGAGGAGGGATTCGCGGGGTTGTATGCCTGGTGTCAGCAGGGCGTACCAGTAGGCGTTGGCTCCTTCCGGGATTTCTCCTTCTGGGAGTTTCCATGCGCGGCAGAGTATCATTTGCGGGGCTTCTGTCTCGTCTAGGAGTTCGTATAGCCGCAAAGCGTCATAGGAAGTCTGCACGGCTTCACGGATGTAGAAGCCGAGGTTCTCTTCGGGGTTTATGCGTTCGCCACCGTGGAGTTCCAAAAGCCTGTCTGTTGTGAAGATGGCGTCGCCTCTGTGGACTTTGAATTCGTCCGACCATTCCCGTGTCGGCTGCAACAAATCCGTGAAAGAATAGCCTGCTGGCGCTCCGCAGACGTTCTGGGGTGTGAAACCTAGCCACGCGAGGGCGTCTTCTAACAGCTTGGCTGTTTCGCGGAATGTTCCTTGCGTGTCTCTTAGCTCGGCTGTCGCGCCGACATAGGGCTGGTAGTTGCCGATGTAGCGGAGATATATGGAAACCTCCTCTAGCTTCGCTTGCAAATCACGCGACCCCTGATCGTTTATCTGGGAGTAGATGTTGATGTCAGCGAGCCCCGGCACATACCTGTCACGTGGGGTGCTGTCGGGCAGAGGGAGTTGAATGTCGTTGCGCTGCTGGGGCCGCAAACTAGAAGCCTGCGCAGGCGGACGCAGAGAACCCCCCAAATCGTCTGCGCCTATCAGCACCACCACATACACATCCGCGCCCTCTACAACAAACGGCGCAGGAGACGGCATCGCCAGAGAAACAATCCCGCTCACGCCGGTGTCCACAGCGATCTCAGCCGCCCGGTCTTCCAGCACATCGTGGCTGTAATACACAGCCGACGCAGCATACCGGCGAGGCGCATTACCCGCAGGCAGCATATCCCAGCCGGCTTCTTCCAGCCTTGCGGTCAGCCTCCCAGCAGCACCGCTAATCCCAGAGCTGTTCAGAACCTGAACACGCAAATCGTCTGCGGAAGGAATGGTCGTGGTAGTCGTTGTTGTTGTGGTGGTCGTAGAGGTAGTGGTTGTCGGCGGCGCAGCAGAAGTTGTCGTAGTAACGGTGGTTGTGGTTGCAGAAACGGTCGCGGTAGTTGTCGTTGTGCTGCCCGGTGTTTCGGAAGTTCCCTGCGGCGCAGAATCAGAAGACGATGCCGAAGGCGCAACCTCAGCAGAACCCGAAGTCGCAGACGGAGCAACACTCGGCACAGGCTCTACCTTCTCAGTGCCCGGAGCGGCAGTAGATGTCGTGGCGGTCACGGGCGGCACAGAAGAAGCAACCTCTGTGGTCGTGACAGCGTTAGCAGCCGCAGCCGTTGTCGACCCAGGGCCGCTGTCGTCGCCGCCCAACGAACAAGCCGAACCGACCAGCCCCAAAACAGCCGCAAAAGCAGCCGTCAAAACCAATTTTGCGTGTCTCACAACAAAGAAATCTATCATTTCGGATAGTGGCTTTATATCAATGTATCTGGGCTGCTTCGGGGATTTTACCGTCAGCGACCTGTCTGTGCGCCTGCCAAGCAGACTGCTCTATCGGTCGTACATCAATTCAGCCACAAACGACAGAATATGCTCCATGGATACATCTTGATGCTGGCTCAAAAAATCTTCCGTTGTGCCGCCGTTCGCCCATGTCTCTATCAGTTCGTGCATGGACGCTGAAGTGCCGAAAAAATAGCCGTTCTCGTCGAGAACAGGATGCTCGCTCATCTCACGGTACCCCCGTCTTGATCAAAAAGCATTCTAAGACCATACTCTGAATCGCAATCGTACACACCTGGAGCAATTTCGTGGTGCAAAGCAGGCAAAATCCATCTGGCCAGCAACTCCCTATGCAATTCAGTTTCGCTGTAGCCAGGTTTTGCTCGTTCTAAACGGATAATGGCAACTCTGTAAGGGTCTTCCTTCATTTGCTGATGGAAGCCTCCGTCCACCGTGAGAATAACCTTGACTTTCAATTCGGAACGCGCTTTTTCAGCAAGGTCTCCGTTTAACAATTTCGCCCACTTGAAATCCCAGCGGCCGGGGTGTTCCTTGTCAAGCAGTTTCGGGTGGTAAGCGCGCATCGGATGCTCGAACATGTCAGACAGGTAAAACGACATGCAGTTATCCAAGAGAACTGGTATCAGATCGGCAGTCACATTTCTAGCCCAACTACCTCTTCTGCTCTAGCGCGCAGCAAAGCCACAGCCTCTCGTTCTGATACGGAAGGGTAGTGGTCACAGAAACTGGCGATCGTGCCTCCAGCCGATAATTCAATGAATAGAGCGTCCGCATGCACACGCACTTCAGGGAAGGTAGCCAACCCGCCCAAAACTGAAGGATCGCGACGCACCAGACCAGATGTTGCCAACATAAAAACTCCTTTCACGCTTGCAATTATTATACAACGCTTCGGCAGATATCACAGCCCCCCGCCCCGACTGCGATTGCCATATCTTGCTATGCCAGTCGCAGTCGGCTAGAAGTTGGCCTTGCGGCAGAACAGGCGGTGAGAACAGGCAATGCCTGTCGTAGGCTCTGATAGCATAGGCACAGGGCGCACAAGCCAGCTAGACGACAACCAAGCTAGACGCACAAGCAAACCAGAGGCCAGCCCGGCGCCCAAGACAGCCAAAATCTAGCATTCCAGCCAAATGAAGGAGCACAACCATGTATGACTTGCTGATTGCCAACGGGACGGTGGTGGACGGGACGGGCGGAGATCGCTTTTTCGGCGATATTGCTGTGAAGAACGGGAAGATCGTGGATGTCGCTCGGCGCGAACCTGGCGCAGCCCTATCTGAGGCTGCTGCTGGGCCGGATGCCAGCGTGAACGGCTCGGCGGCGGCTCGTGAGGTTATGGACGCACGCGGCATGGTCGTGACCCCCGGCTTCGTGGATGTCCATACGCATTACGACGGGCAAGTCACTTGGGACGATCTCTTGGAGCCTTCCTCGCAGCACGGCGTGACTACGGTCGTGATGGGCAACTGCGGGGTCGGCTTCGCCCCCGTGCGGCCCGGCAAGGAAGACTGGCTCATCGGTCTCATGGAAGGCGTGGAAGACATCCCCGGCGCAGCCCTCTCGGAAGGCATCACTTGGGGGTGGGAGACATTTCCCGAGTATCTGGATGTGCTGGACGACCGCAAGCTCGCCATAGATGTGGGCACGCAGATTGCTCACGGGTCGGTGCGGGGCTATGTGATGGGCGACCGAGGCGCCAAGAACGAGCCTGCCAACTCAGACGACATCAGAGAAATGTCCGACATCGTGCGCGAAGCAATAGAAGCGGGCGCGCTCGGCGTCTCAACCAGCCGCACCATCGGCCACAGAGCCATAGACGGCGAACCCGTGCCCGGCACTTTCGCCGCCGAAGACGAGCTTTTCGGTCTCGGGCGGGGGCTTGCGGCAGGCGGAGGCGGCGTGTTTGAGCTTGCTCCAGCAGGTGCCGCAGGGCTGGACTTGATCGCTCCCCCCAAAGAGATGAGCTGGATGAGGCGGCTCTCGGCAGAAGTCGGCTGCCCTGTAACTTTCGCTCTCTTGGAAGTCCAAGCCCAGCCAGACCTGTGGCGAGACATGATGGAAGAGTCGCTTCGGGCTTTGGACGAAGGGGCGCAGGTCTTTCCGCAGGTGGCCGCCCGTCCGTTCGGCTTGCTCGTGGGGCTGCAGACGCATCATATTTTCGCCAAGCGGCCCACATATATCTCGCTGGCCGACCTGCCTGTGGAGGAGCGAGTGGCGAGAATGCTCGACCCCAAAGTCAAAGCGCAAATCCTCGGCGAGGAAGACCTCCCGGCCGATCCCGCTCAGCTGTTCGACTCCATGGGCTCAATGATCATGGAGCAGCTCGGCAAAATCTATGTGCTCGGCGACCCGCCCAACTACGAGCCGGACACCAGCCAGACGGTAGCAGCCATAGCCGAAGCCGCCGGGGTTTCGCCAGTTGAAATGGCATACGACCTGTTCTGCGAACAAGACGGGCACGCCTTGCTGCTGCTACCGCTCTTCAACTACTTCCACGGCAATCACGATGTGATCCGCGAGCAGCTCACGCATCCGCAGTCGGTGTCGGGGCTGAGCGACGGCGGAGCGCACTGCGGAATGATCTGCGACGCCTCCATCCCCACCTACATGATCACCCACTGGACGAGAGACCGCACCCGTGGCGAACAGCTTCCGCTGGAATGGGTGGTGCGCAAGCAGACCCACGACACGGCCGAGTTGTTCGGCTTGGGCGACCGAGGCACTCTGGAAGTCGGCAAGCGAGCCGACATCAATGTGATAGACCACGACCGTCTCACCCTTCGTGCGCCCCGCATGGCCTACGACCTGCCCGCCAACGGCCGCCGCCTGCTGCAAGACACAGAAGGCTATGTGGCGACTGTCGCCGGCGGAGAAGTGGTGCGGCGCAACGGAATCGACACAGGCGCACGCCCCGGCGGTCTCATCAGAGGCAGGCGATAAGTGCCGAAAGTCGCACTCGTTACGGGGGCTAGCCGAGGCATCGGCAAGGCGACTGCAGTCGCTCTGGCGGAGCGAGGCTTTGATGTGGCGGTCACAGCCCGCACCATAAACCCCGGAGACCCGTCTGCCATTGCACCCGAAACCGGAGCCGTGCTGCCCGGCAGCTTGAGCGAAACCGAAGAAGCCATTCGCGCCTGCGGGCAGCAGAGCTTGGGAGTGCGCTTGGACTTGCTGGAAGAAGAAACTCTGGCGCCGGCTGTAGACACGGTATACGAACGCTGGGGCAGGCTGGATGTGCTGGTGAACAACGCCATCTATGTGGGGCCGAGCAACACCGACCTCTTCACAACCGTCGACCCAGAACACATCATAAAGCGCATCTGGTGCAACCTCACCGCCCAGCTTCTTATCACCCAGCGGGCTCTGCAGATAATGTCTGAGCCTGGCGAAAACGGCCAGCCCAAGGGCGGAGTCATCATCAACCTTTCTTCGCAGGCCAGCCACAGCAGAGCATTACGCCTCTCAGAAGACGGCGCATCCGGCTTGATTTACTCCGCTACCAAGGCGGGGCTCAACCGACTAGCCCCCTGCTTGGCTCAAGAACACGAGGGGCAAGGCATTCAAGTGCTGAGCGTCGATCCCGGTGTGGTCTTCACCGAGCGGGTGAGTGCAGCTGGTTCAAGGCTGCGTTTGGTGCACGAGATGGGCGGCGCGCCGCCTGACCCAGTGGGCAAAGCAATCGCGTGGATCGCAGAAGACGGCCTCCAAGCGCACGACCCCTTGAAAATAGTGCTAGCCCAAGAAATCGCCAAAGATCTGGGATTTCTTTCTTCAGACGAAGTTCGCTTCGTCCCAGAAGATCACTAGCCCCAGAAAATCACTAGCAACACCTATCTAGCCCGAGAAGATCACTAGCACCAGAAAATCACTAGCCTCAGAAGATCGCTAGAAACAGCTATCAGCAGCAGAAAGTCACTAGAAACACCTATCAGCAGCAATAAATCAATAGAAAACACCCCAAAAATCGCATAAACACTCAACTCAAAGGAGCAAAAGATGACCCCACTTCAATGCGCAGAAGCCACAGGCGACCCGATACGCAACTGGGGCGGAAAGTTCATGTTGGACATGGCCACTTTCGCCAAAGCAGCCGAAGTAGGAGCCACCCAAGGCGATGTCTTCACCGAAGGATGCGAACCGCCCCCCGAAGGCCAAGCTCCCCTAGACGGAATGGCCAGCTATATAGCAGGACGCTTCGGCGTGATGGGCAATACGGATGGAGAACAGGTTGCAGCTGCCGCTGTGGTCGTCGCCCCAGAGCCGCTGAGCACCATGTGGAACGAGACTGTCAAACATGTCAATCCAATACCCACCGCTCACCACTACTACGCTCCCGCCTGCCACGACTGGGGTCGCGCCAACCTGGAAGACACCCCAGAGCTTGCCCGCTTCTGCGAGCTGGCAGCCAAAATCGCAGATGCCGCATCCCCTACTGCGGCCCCGCTCTTCTGCGGCTGGCGTTCGGTCGATCGCCCCTCCGACACCCCCGCCCGAGCAGCGCACATGCTGCATCTGCTGCGAGAGCTGCGCTTCGCCCGCCACTCCGTAGCCATCCTCTCAGACGGCATGACCCCGCTAGAAGCCATCCTGTCGAGCCCGGGAGGCGAAGGCATAGCTCAGATGTTCCAATGGCAGCCGCCCTTCCCCGATGTCTCGCACCTAAAGGAAAGGCGTCAGCAAATAGAAGCAGAAACGAACCGCCTAACCGCCAACGACTACGCCGCCCTCACAGATGCCGAACGGCAGGAGTTCGCAAACATCCTGACTTCGCTCGGAGATTAGGGCGCTCGGAGACTAGGGCTAGGCAATCTCGCCAGCCTCGCTAGCCCGCTAGCCCACTAAGTCAAAGCTCTCGTTCAGGGGCGAATCGTAGATTTGGACTTCGTTTAGGAAGTTGGGGGGCTGATCGCGGTCAAATTTGAAGATGCGAGTCGCGCTGGTGGGCACGCGGTCTGCGGGCAGTCCATACACATAGTTCTCGGCGGCAAGCCCGGCGTTGTCTACTTCGCCTAGTTGCGCCATTGCTGCGGCTATTCCGTCACGGCTCAGATCGCCCAGTTCCACTGCCTTATCCAGCAGAGCATGAACGGCTACCGATTGGAAATAGCCCGACAGGTGGAAGGTGTTGGGCGAGCCGCCGTTGATATCTTCAAACCTGTTTATGAAATCCGCCATGGCGGGCACTGAAGTGTCGTTGAGGTTCGGAGAGTCCAAAGCCACATAGAAGTTGGTGTAAAGCTCGGGACGACCGGCTGCGAACAAGTTGAGGTATGAAGGCAGCGCGCCCAGCCAAACGGGGTTGAAGTCTATGGCGTCAGCTTGGGCCAACATGCCGTTCTGCTCGGTCGGCACGGTAACCGCATACACGACGGTGCAGCCAGCATCGTTCATGGCCGAGACTTGCGCAGTGAAGTCGGTGTCGCCCCGGTTGATGGTCTGGGTTTCTGCCAAATCAATTCCCAACTGCTCGGTTGCGTAGTTCACGCCGCGCATAGAGTCATTGCCGTATTTGTCATCCACATACACGGCGCAGTGCACATCGCTATCCGATGCCAGATCCGACTCTTCCAAATACCATTGCACGAGGTTGATCATCTCGTATTCGTAAGCTGCGCCGTTCGGCAGCAAGACGGCTTCGCCGGCCCATGCTCCGGCCAGCGAGCCGGGCACGGCCACGATGTTGTCTTCCTGAAGGAACTCAAGCAGAGCTTGCGTGGGCGGAGTGGAAAGCACCTCGGCGAACATCACCACATCGTCCTTGATGCGCTGATATTCGGTGATGGTCTGCGATGGACTATCGTTTGTGTCCGCCACGAGCAGCTCGACCGGGTATTGGCCTGCCACGCCGCCTTCGTTCTGATTCACCCACTCCCAATAAACTTCGGCGCCTTCTTTGAGCGGGGTGCCTACGATGGCGAGACTTCCGCTCTCATCGGTGAGATAGCCGAGCGTGATGGTGCTGCCGTCGAAGCCGATGGTCGACTCAGGCGGCCCGGCAGTGGTAGGCGGAGCTGCGGTAGTGGCCTGCGGTGCCGCTGTCGGCTCGGGAGCATCGGTGCCAGAAGGCGCATCAGTGGTTTCTGGGGCTGCGGAAGTCATAGGAGCGGCAGTGTCAGACGGCGCAGTGGTTGTGGTAGTATCGGCATCATCGTCATCGTTGCCGCAAGCTGCGGCGAACAAAGCCAAACTGCTGATAACTGCTGCGACAAGAATGCCGAAAGTGCGTGTGCGTTTCATGGGTGTCCTTTCAGGTGAACTTTTCTGAGATTTCTGAATAGCGGTTTATCTGCCAGACAATTTTTGCTTGGCAATAGCTTAGCAACAAAGTCTAGCCATTATGCGGCGGCGAATTGTGTCGCTGCAAGTGCCCCTGCAAATGTCAATGCGAGTGTCACTGCGAGTGCCCCTGCAAATGTCACAGCAAATGTCACTGAGATAAAGCAAACTCCTCTTCAGGCGACCGAACCAGACGCTTGCGCCCGCTCACAGCAAAAACCGCCAGCCCCACAGCGAACCAGATGGCGCAGCCGTAAACCCCCAAGCGATAATCGGAGTTCAAAAACAAGAACACAAGAGTGGCCAAGGCGATCACGCCAGCCACGATCGCGCCAGCACTGCCCACAGGGCTCACATAAGGGCGTTCAATCGCTGCGAACCTGCGCCGCAGAATCACAAAAGAAGCCATCTGCATCGCATAGGAGATCACCGCGCCGAAAACCGCCATGTTCAGCAGCACAGCCCCCACTCGCACATCTTCTCCGAACCAGTCATCGCTGAACTCAATCAAAAGCGCCACCAAATACCCGATAACAGCCCCCGCTATCAGCGCCCAGTGCGGAGTCTGCGTTTTGGGATGAGTTTCAGAAAGACGGCGAGGATAGTAGCCAGCCCTCGCAAGCGAATATATCTTGCGCCCGTAGGCATAGATAATCGTATGGAAACTGGCAACCAAGCCAGCAACAGCCGCCAAAGCCAAAACCGAAGTGCCCACGCCGCTTCCGAAAATAGCTCTGAAAGCCAGAAACAACGGCTCTTCGCTCTCGCCGACCTCGCCAGCCCCAGGCTCAATGCCCGAATTCAAAAACAGCGTCAGAACCGAAGCCAGAATCAGCGTCAAAATCCCCCAGCGCAAAGCTTTGGGCATGTCTCGGCTGGGATTGCGCGACTCTTCCGCAGCCAGCGGAATCTGCTCTATGGCCAGATAAAACCAGATGGCAAAGGGCATAGCCTCGGCCACGCCTATCCACCCGAACGGCAAAAATCGCGAGTTGCCGCCTTCTGGCTGAATGTCGGTGGCCAAGCTCCAGCTGAAATTCGGGATTGCCCCGATCCAGAAGACGAGCAAGATGCCCAGAGCCAGAAATGTGATGAAAATCGTGAATCTGAAAGTCGCAACCACGCCGGCGATGTTTATGCCCACGAAGATGCCGTAGAACACCAGCCACCATATAGGGGCAGGCACATCCACGCCGAAAATGTCGTCTATCGCAAGGCCGACATAGCTGCCGATGCCCACCACTATGACCGCAGGGGTGAGTATGTATTCAATGCTCTCAGCCAGCCCCGTCACATATCCGCCCCAAGGCCCCATTGAGGTTCTGGCAAAAGAATACGCCCCGCCCGTGTGCGGCATGGCTGGCGACATCTCGGCTATGGAATAGCAAATTCCCAGATACATTAGAGCGACAATGCCTGTAGCCACCAAGAGTCCGCCGAACCCGCCGACTGAAAGCCCGAAGTTCCACCCGAAGAAATCCCCGGAGATGACCGCCCCCACCCCAAGAGCCCAGAGCGACCAAATGCCGGCGTGCCGCTTCAGCCTGCGTCTCTGGAAATACTCAGCGTCAACATGGCTGTATTCCACTGAGCCAATTCTTTCGCCCATCTGCTTCTGAACTTAGCGGTTATTTCAAGGCATAATGAATTTATGAACGAAGCATACATCATAGACGCTGTCCGCACGCCGGTCGGAAGACGAGGCGGCGGCTTATCGCACATGCACCCAGCCGACCTAGGTGCCATCCCCATCAAGGAACTCCTAGACCGCACCGATGTAGACCCAACAGCCATTGACGATGTGATGTGGGGCTGCGTGGACGCCATCGGCCCCCAAGCGGGCGACATCGGGCGCACCTGCTGGCTGGTGGCCGGGCTGCCAGAAGAGATACCGGGCACCACCATAGATCGCCAGTGCGGTTCGGGTCAGCAGGCCGTGCATTTCGCAGCCCAGGCCGTGATGGCAGAAGTGAACGACCTCGTGGTGGCAGGCGGCGTGCAGAACATGTCTATGATTCCCATCGGCTCGGCTATGACGGTCGCCGAACATATAGGCGTGGAAGACGAAAGCCCGTTTCACGGCTCAAAAGGCTGGGTGGCGCGCTACGGCACCGCCGAAGTGTCGCAGTTCTGGGGCGCCGAAGAGATCGCCCGCCGCTGGGAAATCACCCGCGAAGACATGGAAGAGTTCGCGTTCGCCAGCCATCAGCGAGCCATCCGCGCCACAGACGAAGGCCGCTTTGAAACCCAAATCATCCCCATCAACGGCCTAGCTGCCGACGAAGGCCCCCGCCGCGACACATCGCTGGAAAAAATGTCGCAGCTGCAGCCCCTCATAGAAGGCGGCCGCCTCACCGCAGCCGTGTCAAGCCAGATTTCAGACGGCGCGGCCGCCCTGCTGATCGCCTCGGAGAAAGCAGTCAAAGATCACAGCCTCAAGCCGATGGCCCGCATTCAGCACATGTCGGTGCGCGGCACAGACCCTGTGATCATGCTGACCGGCCCGATCCCCGCCACCAAATACGCTCTGGAAAAAAGCGGCATGGCGATAGACGACATAGACCTCTTTGAATGCAACGAGGCTTTCGCTTCGGTAGTGCTGGCATGGATGAAAGAATGCGATGTGCCCCACGAAAAAGTAAATGTGAACGGCGGCGCAGTATCGCTAGGCCACCCCCTAGGCTGCACCGGAGCCCGCCTGATGACCACCCTCCTCCACGAACTAGAACGCGCAGGCGGCCGCTACGGCCTACAAACCATGTGCGAAGGCGGCGGCCAAGCCAATGTGACAATCTTGGAGAGGCTCTAAAATCCCAGAACGGCCTAAGCCCAAGCAACGCATAATTCGGCTTCGCCATGAGGATGAAGACTAGCTTTTGTCAAAATATCACCCTTGATACTATATCTTTGCAGAAGATATAGCATTTAAATACCACATTTTGCCAATTTGTGCTATAATAGACACATGGACATCGAACTTCTTAGACGCATCATCCAAGCGAACAGCCCTTGGATGGCAGACGCAGGCCGCTTTCACAGCCAAGCGAATACATGCGAAGAACGGACCCTAGCGCAGATGCTGTGGCGAGAAATCACCACCACGCCAATATCTCAAAGAGCCTGCCACAAAGTCATTCTGGGGCCCAGAAGGGTAGGCAAGACCACAGTCCTTAAGCATCTAGCCAAACGAGCAGTCACAGAACAAAGGTGCCAACCTGAAAAACTAGTCTTTTTGTCTCTGGATGACGATGTTTTTACAGGCATTAGACTGCACGAACTTCTGGAGGGAATCAAATCTATCACTGGCGCCTCAGAAAAAGAACCTTGTTTTCTTCTGCTGGACGAAATAGTGTATTCAGGAGGGTGGAACAAAACGCTGAAACGGGCATATGATGAACCAGCCCTGTATCCGTTCAGAATAGTATGCACATCAGGCTCTTCATCAGCACTGAACAGGGGAATGATAGAAAGCTGGGCTGGCAGAGCATCTGAATATTATTTGCTTCCATCTCAGATGCAAGAAGCCGCAAATCTTGTGCGCAGTTCGCTGCCGTTTCCAGATTTTTTTCAAATTGCTGACAAGCCGTTGAGGGAAATAATTAAGCATATTGCTCCAGACTTTAATGACAAACTTCTGCAGGAATATTTTTGGGATCTAGCATCTACAGGAGGGTGTCCAGAAAATTTGTATCCTCGCCCAATGATGAATGATGGAGAAAAGGCAGAGTTCATGGTTGAAAGGCACGGACACATCAGACAGATTATCACCCAAATACTTCAACGGGACATCGAAGAGTACTCTAAAATATCCAACCCGATTAAAGCTTCTGCTATATTGCGTCTAGCAGCAGAGCATCCTGGACGGGAAGTTGTCAGAAAAGAATGGGCGAAAAACCCAGATATCAGCATGGCAGAAACCACGCTAGACAGATATTTTGCTGCACTTGATGATGCAATGCTGCTGTTCTTACTGCCAAATTATTCAGGCCCGAAGCGAAAGAAAAAAGTTTTTTTCTATGACAACTCTGTTCCGGCAGCTTTGAGCTTTAGAACTCCAGAACAGATGCGCGACAGCGAACGAGGATGGTCTGCTGAGAACATGGTCGCCGCTTCTTTGAACGGACTTGTGAAACTTACGCTCGGCAGAGCTAAGCTTTCCCATCTGCGTGACAAAGGCTGCGAGATAGATTTCGTTTTGGAAGAAGAACGGGGCGGCACCCCTTTGGCAATAGAGGTCGGCAGCAGCTATACAAATAAAATGCGCAAACTGCAGGGAGTAAAAAAACTGCTGTCAAAAAGCGGATACAACCAGTTGGCGGGGAATACTTATGTGGTAACTCCCGATGCGCCCGTTGATCACCATAGCGAAATCAAGTCCGTGCCCTTAAGCCATTTTATGCTGGCAATGGAAGTCAGGCAAAATTATCTGCTGCAACAAGGAGTAAGCACATGACATCAACGGAGATCCCCTTTGTGTCTTATACCCTAGAGTGGACAGGACGACACCTGTTTGCTCCAAAAGACAGTCAGCCGTCTACAAAAACATTCATGTCTTTGGATTGCAATCCAAAAACACTGTCTCGCGTGCGGCATCGAATGAGGAAAGAGGCTCCTCTCTGGGCGAGAGTATCAGCTTTCTGCGTCAAAGATTTAGAAGGCGAATTGAAGCAGCCAGGGTTCCGCCAGCCCGTCATATCTGATGCTCGCGAGCATCTTTATCATGGACTGCCCATTCCAGATATTCAATTCAGAGAAGCAACAGTAGCCGCTGAACTAAGTATAGGGTTACAGGCCACACCTTGGAAACGACCCGACAGCGTTCCGTTCTCTGACCACACAATGGCTACTATGACGGAACACACGGTTTTCAACAGACTGCTGCCACTGTATGCCAGAAGATGCAACAAAGAACTGACTGAAAAATTTTGGAACCAATATGCTTCCTATGAAAGAGTACTGAATCTTGAACACCTAGCAACAGACAACACAACTTCAAGCAATATGCTTTTGATGTGCCATCCGAAAACTGCCGCAAAATTGCGAGAAAAGCTGGATTATGTCGGTTTGCCCATTCTAAACCAACACTTGCCTGAAAATGTACTAGTGCATGGAGACTTTTCAGCCATTGCGGTTATCTGCAATCCAATAAATATCACCATAACTAGAGAAGAAAACACGCAATACACACTTTCCGCTTCAGGTCGTTTCATCGCTTACATCTGGGATGGCACACTGGGCAGGCCATCAGCAGTACAAATTTCAGAGACAGCCACAAATTGAATTAGCGGCGAAGCGATAGTGTGCGCAGGAGGGCGCGGAGCGATTGTAGCCAGCCTGCGATACCCCTGGGCCAGAGCAGCAGGAAGCCTACTAGCAGCAATCCGAAGAGCAGGTTGCTGAATGAACCGGGGTTGAACAAGCCTTGATCCAAGCCTGAGGACGACACTAGGGGTCGGTCAAAAAGCGGGACTGTGAAGTCAAACCAGTGGGTGTATTCTTTGATGACTTCTGGGAGGGCTACCAGCAGCACTGCTCCTAGCACGGAGCCGTAGATGGTCGCCACGCCTCCTACCACTATTATGGCTACGAACTGGATGGAGATGAAAAGCTCGGCTAGCGGCTCGTTCGGGGTTAGGAATCTTTGCGCTACGGCTATCACTCCGCCTGCGGTGGCTGCCATGGCGCTGGAGAGCACGAAAGCGGCGATCTTGTAGCGGGCGCTGCTTACGCCTAAGACTTCGGCGGCGGTGTCGCGGTCGCGTACGGCTTGCAGGGCTCGTCCGGGGCGAGACCGCATGATGTTGCGTGCGATCACGGCAAAAATGCCCACGAGCAGCCAAGCGAGATAGAACAAGCCCTCCTCTCGGCTGAATTCCCTGCCGAACAGACGCAGGTCGCCGAAGTTGATGGGGCCGAAAGCCAGTGAAGCTTTGCTCACTGAAATGCCGTCGTGCCCGCCGGTGACGCTATCCCAGTTTTCCACCACATGGGAGGTGATGAACAGCAAAGCCAAGCTCACCACCACCAGATAGTCGCCTTTCACCCGCAGGGCGAACGGGCCGACCACCCCGCCGACTATCGCTCCGCACACTGCAGCCATTCCCAGCCATAGAATCAGCGTCCAGCCTTGCGATGCGCCGAAGTATCCTGCTGCGTAGCCGCCGATGGTCAAGAACGCTGCGTGTCCGAGCGAGACTTGCCCTGTGTAGCCCGTGAGGATATTCAAACCGATGGCTGCGGCAGAATAAGCACCGGCGGTGACCAGCACATTCATCCAGAACGGGCTGTCCAAGAGCACTGGCAGCAGCGCGATCAAAACCACGATTGCGAAGACAGCGGCCCTGGCATCCCAGCCTGGGAGGAATCGCGGTGGGGATGCAGCAGAAGACAGACTTGAAGAGCCAGCAGGCGGCTTTTCTGGGGAGTTGGCTGAGCTTGAGCGAGGTTGGCTGGGCACGCTGTTGCCTCCGAACCCTCGTCTCAAAAGTCGGGTTATTGTATTCATCTCAATCTTCCAATCCCCTAAACCCGCTCCACTGCTCTTGTGCCGAAAAGACCGGAGGGGCGCCATAGCAGGATCGGCAGCATTACTAGATACGGCACCACCGTCTCAAAGCTCTCCCCAAGCCAGTCCACATCCACATAGCCTTGCACCATCACTTCGGCCACGCCTATTATCACGCCGCCTGCCACAGCTCCGCCTGCGGAATCCAGCCCGCCTAGGATCATCGCCGGGAAAGCCCGCAGGGCCACAAAGCTGATGGCAGGGGTGAGCGCGCCCCCGCTGCGGCTCGTGAGCAGAACGCCGGCCACGGTCGCCACGGCAGCGGCAATCGCCCAAGAAAGCGCGAACGACAAGCCCACCCGCACGCCTTGCGCCGAGGCTACCTCTCTGTCAAAAGCCGTGGCTCGCATCCCCAAGCCGATGCGGGTGTAGCGGAAAAACAAGAAGAAAGCCCCGAGCAGCACGAAGGTGAAGCCGACCGTCCAGAAATCCAGATATCGGATGGTCACGCCGCCGGGCTGAATGCGCCCTGTGCCCCAGGGAGCGGCAAGCACCAGACCCGGCGAATTCCAGATGCTGCGAGTGATCTGCTCTATCACGATGAGGATGGCGAGCGTCACCATTATGGCTGTGAAGGTGGGCTTGGTGAGCATTTTGCGCATCACGGCCCGCTCTATGCCTGCCCCGATAGCTGCCATCGCGAGCACGGCAGCCGCCAGAGCCAGCCCGAACATCCAGCCCCAGTCGGTGTAGAACTGATACGCCAGATATGTGCCGAGCAGCACGAAACCGCCTTGCGCCAAGTTGAACACGCCTGTGGCTTTATAGACGATAACGAAGCCGAACGACAAGAGCGCATAGATGCTCCCCAAGGCGATGCCGCCAACCAGCAGCTGCAGGAACTTCTCCCGCCCGTCGCCGCCGTCGGCCAAAGACACGATGAGCAAGACCGCTGCGAGCGCGCCGAGCGTCCATGCGGTATAGACGAGAGTGTCGTGGAGTGGCGATCTGGTGTCTTTCATTACGACCACTCCGACCCTAAATAGGCTTCCACGACCGTCGGGTGCGACACCACGGCTTGCGGCTCGTCCACTGTCACCACTTGGCCGAAGTTGATCGCGCAGATGCGCTCGGCCAGGCCCACCACCATGTGCACATCGTGTTCCACTAGCACTATCGTGATGTCCAGCTGCTGGTGGATGTTTCGCAGGATCGCCGACATCTGCTCGGTCTCTTCCGTGTTCATCCCCGCCACTGGCTCGTCCAGCAGCAGCACATCGGGAGAAGACGCCAAAGCTCGCCCTAGCTCCACTCGCTTCTGCGCCCCGTACGGCAGCAGCCCCACAGGCAGATGCGCTGATGCTCCCAAGCCGAGCAGTTCCACAAGCTCAGCACAAGCCTGGCGATGGATCGCTTCCTCCCGCCGTGCCCGCCCGAACCACACTGCACCCGTTGCGAAACCCGTGCGCATAAGACGGTGGCGGCCCAGCATGAGATTGTCGGCGACATTCAGGTTGTCAAAAAGCGCGAGATTTTGGAATGTGCGGGCAACGCCTCGGCGAGCGACTGCCACAGGTCGCAGCCCTGTGAGCGGCTGCCCATCCAACGCGATGCGCCCGACGGTCGGCACATATATGCCGCTGATGCAGTTGAACAGCGAAGACTTGCCCGCTCCGTTCGGCCCGATGATTCCCATCAGCTCGCCGGGCCGCACCGTGAGGCTGACATCTTCCAAGATAGAGATGCCGCCCACTCCGAAGCTCACATTTTCTATGCGAAGTTCTGCTCCGCGCGGTTCTGCCTCGCTGAGTTCTGCCCCGCGAAGTTCAGCATCAGATCTGCTGGCAGCAGATTGCGATTGGCCCGCAGCAGACGCCGAATCTTTGACAGCAGTTGCTTCAGTCATGCTGCGTCTGCCCCGGCAAGCCCCAGATAAAGCTCTTGCATGTATGGGTCGTCCAGCAGCTCTTCAGCCGTGCCCTCCTTCGCAACCTTGCCCGTCTGGAACACATAGGCATAGCGGCACAGCGCAAGGGCCATAGCCGCGTTCTGCTCCACCAGCAGCACCGTCGTGCCGCCGGCGGCTATCTCAGAGATGATGTCGGCGATCTGATGGGCGATTATCGGGGCCAAGCCGAGCGAAGGCTCGTCCAAAATGATGAAGCGCGGATCGCTCATCAACGCTCTGGCGATAGCGAGCATCTGCTGCTCCCCGCCAGAGAGATAGCCCGCCACCGAATGCCGGCGGTCGCTCAGCTGTGGAAACTGCTCGAACAAGCTGTGCTTGCGGGCGGCAGTGTCGCGGCGGCTGCGCACGCTCTCACGCAGCAAATTGATCGGCCACAGCCGAGGGTGCTTGCGGTCGGCAGTATCGCGGCGGCTGCGCACCGAGATGGCGCCTGGGTCAAGGTTTTCTTCCACGATTGGAGGCTTAGCCTCTCGGACTTCTTTCTTAGTCACCGAGATGGCGCCCAAGTCAAGGTTTTCTTCCACTGTAAGCTGCGCCAAGATGCGCCTGCCTTCCATTACCTGTGCCAAGCCCCGCCTCACTATCGTCTGCGGGGCTAGCTTTTCGGCTGGTCGCCCCCACAGGCGATACGACCCCGAAGCAACAGCCCCGCCGTGAAAGCCCAGCAGTCCGCTGATGGTGCGGAGCAAGGTAGTCTTGCCTGCGCCGTTGGCGCCCAAAATCGCCACGACCTCGCCCTCCGGCACCTTGAGGCTCACGCCCTGCAGGGCTTTGATGGAGCGTTGATACACAACCGAGATGTCTTCAACTTCCAGAGCTAGCGAGCCAGAATTCTGCGAAGCGAGAGCGGCGGTGCTGGAAGTCTCCATTCCTTGCGATACTAGCCACCCGAAGCAGTGCTTGTGCTGATGCTCTCACACTCCCGAGTTAAACTTGCGCTAGTTCGGGCGGTGAGAGTTCGGTTCTGCCTGGCTGTGCTGATGCTCTCACACTCCCGAGTTAAACTTGCGATTAGGCAGAACGGTGCGCGGCGCACATCCCAGCAGAAACGATGCAGACAGGAGAACCCATGAGCTTGCTGAAGACACAGACCAAAGGGCGGGTGAAGGTGCTGATATTTTGTCGCCCCGAAGCCAGCAACGCTTTTAATCACGCCTTGCGCAACGAGGTGAACGCCGCTCTTGGCGACGCCGCCGAGGACAGCAGCGTAGGCGCAGTGGTGCTGACAGGAGAGGGCAAAGCTTTCAGCGCGGGGATAGACCTCAAAGAACTGGCATCATTGACGGGCGGGCTGCCAGACGAGGCATCAAGCAGCGAGGCAAGCGATAAAGCAGGCAGCGAGGCAAGCGACGAGGCAACCGGCAATGCTGAAGCTGGCGATTCTTGGAAGCTGCTGCAAGCCCTGCAGTGCTTCCCTAAACCGCTGGTGATGGCGGTGAACGGGGCAGCCGTGGGGCTGGGAACTACCATGCTGGGGTTCGCCGACCTCGCATTCGCTTCGCCTCAGGCGCGCTTCAAATGTCCCTTCACCTCTCTGGGAGTGGGGGCGGAGGCGGCATCCACTTGGCTGCTGCCGCAGCTGCTCGGATGGCAGAACGCCATGTGGCTGCTGCTGAGCTCCGAATGGGTAGGGGCTCAGGAAGCCAGAGAGATGGGTCTGGTGTTCAAAGTGTCCGAGACATTTCTGGAAGATGCCATCGCAGCCGCAACAGCCATCGCTGAGAAGAACATGCACTCTGCCGTAGCAGTGAAACGAACTGCTATGGCTTGGCGACACGCAGAAATCAGCAATGCCCTGTTGCTGGAAGGCAAAGCGTTCTTGGAAATCATCAAAGCAACCAAATCAGACACATGAACCAAATCAGACACATGACTTGCAATAATCCACTTGCTTGCTACAATACCTTATATGAAATTAAACCCCTATAGGAAAAAGTCGTCTACGACACCCCCCCCCGTGCTATGCACAGCTCTCTCTGCGTGAGGCCAAAATGAAGTCGCTGCCTAAGACCACCCCCCCCCGTGCGACGCACGGCTGGCTCCCTCGTGCTCTTCGCAAAATTGTCGTAGCACTCGTCTCGGTGGCTCTGATCGGAGCATCATTGTTCGCCGTTTCGGTGGCCACATCCAGCCCGGCAGAAGCTCAAACCTTTCGATGGTTTTACAGAACTGGTGGATCAAATACCAACCTGAATGACTTTTGGATCACAGCAGGGACATCTGCGACTTTTGATCTAAACCGATACATAACTTCTACCGGCACGCCCGCTTGCCCTAATATTACACTTAGCTCTACAAGCAAGTTTTCTTCTATTTCTCGCAATGGCTGTGCTTACACAGTCACAGCTAGAGCTACCGCAACTGCAGGACGCGAAAGCTATACAGGTCTCCAAATCTGCAATCAGGGCACATTTCAATGTACCTATAGCGGTAGGTTGGTGATCAATGTCAGGCCAGCTCCTAATCTTACTTTCACTGCGCCTTCTGGTTTGTCGGTGGCCACGAACCGGACTCTTGATATCAATGCTGCGCTCTATGCGAGTGAGACTCATTCTCATTTTAGGATTTCTTGCGGGAACGCTACCAGCATTGACACCACTGAGATTTCTACGGTAACGCGCAACGGCTGCGTGTTTACTGTAACGCCTAAGAATGTTCAGGGGGCATCCGGCTTCACTGTGCCCTATACTTCCACGGGCGGCGGCACGGTGAACGGCCGCATCGGTTTGCAGGTGGGCCCGGCTTCTACAATTGTTTTTAACGCGCCTTCGCCTACCCCGACTGTCTTACCTAGCGGCACTCTCACGCTTGATGTGGGCGCTTATGCTTCTGACGGCACCTACACGATTACTTGCGGGACAATCACCGAGTCGTCTGCTCTGATAAGCCTAGGCACTCAGAACGGCTGCAGCATCCCTATCACCGCTGGCTCTACCTCAGGAACCGCCACCATTTCGGTGCCTTATATCTCTTCTGGGGGTGCTACTTCTACCCAGAGCGTGTCCGTTCAAGTCATCCCTGCGTCCAACATCACTTTCAATGCGCCTTCGGGGTTGAAGGTGGGCACGAACCGCACACAGGTGATCGATGCCTTGGACTATGTAACCGAGACAGATGCTAGCTATACGATCACTTGCGGGGAGGCTACCAGTATTGACACCACTGAGATCATGTCGGTGTCGCGCAGCGGGTGCGAGTTTACTATCACGCCTACGAGCACGGAGGGTTCTGCCAGTTTCGTTGTGCCTTACACTTCCAGCGGCGGCGACACGGAGAACGGCACTATCAGCATTGAGGTGGGCCCGCCTTCCACTATCACCTACGAGGGGCCTACTGGCTTGCAGCTGGGCACGAACCGCACCCGTGTGATTGACGCTTCGGATTATGTGAGCGAGTCTCACAGCGGCTATGCGATTTCTTGCGGGGAGGCTACCAGCATTGACACTACTGAGCTCATGTCGGTGTCGCGCAGCGGCTGTATGTTTACTATCACGCCTACGGCTGTGGAGGGCGCGGCTAGCTTCACGGTGCCTTACACCTCCGAAGGCGGCCACAGCGTTGACGGCGTTGTCAATATCACGGTGGGGCCTGCTTCTACTATCACCTTTAACGATCCTCAGCTGACGCAGGGCAGCAACTTGCTGACGCTGACTATCAATGCGCTGGACTATATAACCGAGAACATGGCTTACACGGTTACCTGCGGGGCCGCTACCAGCATTGACACCACTGAAATCAGCACCGTAGAGCAGGCTTCTGCCGGGAGCTGCAGTTACACCATTACTCTCACGGGCACTGCGGGTGCTAGCGGTTTCACTGTTCCTTATGTCTCTTCGGGCGGCCATTCAGAGTCGGGGGCGGTGACTTTGACGGTCGGAGCGGCTTCTTCCATTAGCTTCAACGCGCCGTCGGCGTTGAAAGTGGGGCGGAACCAGACTTTGGAGATTGACGCTTCCAGCTATGCCTCAGACGGCAGCTACACCATTACTTGCAGCGACGCTACCGGGGTGGATGCCACGAAGATGACTGTTACCCGCGCGGCTAACAGCTGCACCTTCACGGTGGATCCGGAGAACACCCTGGCCACAGGCTCGCAGGGCGACACTACTTTTTCTGTGGCGTTTACTTCATCGGGCGGTGCTACGGCTACTGGGGTTTTCACTGTCAATATCGGCCCCGACAGCTCCATAACCTACAATGCTCCTACAGATCTTACGGTCGGGCGGAACCAGACTTTGACCATAAACGCCTCGGACTATGCCTCAGACGGCGGCTACACGATCACCTGCGGGGACGCCACCAGCATTGACAGCACGAGGCTGACTTCTGTTTCCCGCACAGCCAACACCTGTTCTTTTACTATCACCCCGATCAGCACCCTGAGTTCATCCCTGCAGGGCAACGCTACCTTTACTGTTCCGTTCTCCTCTGACGGCAGAGCCACCGCGAACGGAGTCGTGACCGTCAACATCGGCCCCGACAGCACCCTCACCTTCACCGCTCCCACCGGGCTGAAGGTCGGCCGGAACCGCACTTTGGAGATAAACGCTCTGACCCATGCCACAGAAGCCGACAGCAACAACACCATCACTTGCGGCGACGCCACTGGAGTAGATGCCAGCAAGATGGCGGTCACCCGATCCTCCACTGGCACAGGCTGCGTCTTCACCGTTGACCCTGTGAATTCGCTCTCCCCGGCCAACCAGGGCGACACTACCTTTTCTGTGCCTCTCACTTCATCGGGCGGTGCTACGGCTACTGGCACATTCACCGTCAACATCGGCCCCGACAGCACCATCACCTGGAACAGCCCCGGAACCCTGACTGTGGGGCGGAACCGCACTCGGGCTATTGACGCTTCGGATTATGTGTCTGAAGTATCGGGCAGCGGCCACACCATCACCTGCTCTGACGCTACAGCTATTGACAGCACCAAGCTCACTTCCGTTGCTCGCACTGCCAACACCTGTTCCTACACCATCACGCCTATCACCACCTTGACACCGGCCCAGCAAGGCAACGCCACCTTTACCATTACTTTTACTTCTGACGGCGGACACGAAATAACCCGCACCCTCACCGTCAATGTCGGCCCCGACAGCACCATCGTCTTCGCAGCTCCAGCTTCTAATCCTGCTGTGGCTGCCAGCAGAACCCGCACTATAGATGTGAGTTCTTACGCCACAGACGGCAGCTACACGATCTCTTGCGGCACTATCACCGAGAGCGACCCCGACATCTCTTTGGGCACCCAAGACGGCTGCCGCATTCCGATAATCGCCGGGTCGGTCTCTGGGCAGACCGCCGACATCTCCATCCCCTATCGCTCGTCAGGCGGGCACACCACCACAGGCACCTTGACCCTGGATGTGGGCGCAGCCTCCAGCATCACTTTCACAGCCCCAACGAATCTCAAAGTCGGCACCAACCGCACCCAGACCATCAATGTGCTGGACTACGCCTCGGACAGCGGCTACACCATCACCTGCGGCACAGCCACCAACACCGCAGCCGATGCGCCCACCACGGGCACCGTCGCTTTGGCTTCGGTGGTGCGCGACTCCAGCGGGAACGGCTGCGGCTACACCATTACGCCTACATCCACGCAGGGCACTGCTACCTTTACTGTCCCGCTCACATCGGACGGCGGCGACTCCACGAACGCGAATATCTCCATAGAAGTGGGAGCGGCTTCTACTATTAGCTACAACGCTCCGCCTACTACGGGAGCCGGCAGGCTGCGGGTGGGGCGGAATCTGACTTTGGAGATTGACGCTTCCAGCTATGCATCTGACGGCAGCTACACGATCTCTTGCGGCGACGCTACGGGCGTGGATGCCAACAAGATGGCGGTTACTCGCACGGCCAATAGCTGCACTTTCACGATTGATCCCGTTGATGCTTTGACGCCGGGCAACCAAGGCGACACTACTTTCACTGTCCCCTTCACCTCTGAGGGCGGCCATAGCAGGAACGGCATCGTCACGGTGAGTATCGGCCCTGATTCTGCTTTGACTTTCACTGCTCCCAGCACTTTCACACTGGGGCGCAACCGGACATTGGTGATTGACGCTCTGGCTGCTGTGAGCGGCGAGAATGCTGCCTACACGGTGACTTGCGCTGACGCTACCGGCGTGGATGCCAACAGGATGACGGTCACTCGCAGCTCTTCTGGCGATGGGTGCTCTTTCACTGTTGATCCTGTGGATACTCTGGCTGTGGGCTCGCAGGGCGACACTACTTTCACGGTGGCATACACCTCCACAGGCGGAGCCACCGCTTCTGGGACTTACACCATCAACATCGGGCCGGATTCCACTATCACCGCTAACATTCCGCCTGCTACCGGGGCGGGCAGTCTGCTCATAGGCCGGAACTTGACTTTGGAGATTGACGCTTCGGGTTATGTAACGGAAGCCAGCAATACCTGGACGATTTCGTGCTCCGATGCCCGCAATATCCATTCAAGGCTTTCTTCGGTCGGTCGCACGGCTAACACCTGCACCTATAACATAGACCCGCTCAATTCAGCATCAACAGGTACTGCCACCTTTGTCGTGACTTTCACTTCCACCGGCGGCCACAGCATAGACAGGACGATAACAGTCAATGTGGGGCTGAACTCGGCGATCACTTTCAACGCCCCGCCCACGACTGGCGCGGGCAGGCTGCTGGTGGGCCGCAACCAGACTCTGGTGGTTGATGCTGCTAGCTATGCGAGCGAGACCAGCGGCAGCGGCTATACGATCACCTGCGGGGACGCCACCAGCATAGACAGCACCAGGCTCGCATCGGTTACCCGCAGCAGCTGCTCATTTACTGTTACGCCGGTAAGCAGCCTGAGTTCTACGCTGCAGGCTACAAACGCTACTTTCACCGTGCCTTATACATCCAGCGGCGGTGCCACAGCTACTGGGACGATTTCTGTGAAGGTCGGCCCCGACAGCAGTGTGACTTTCACCGCTCCCAGCACTTTCACCCTGGGGCGCAACCGCACGCTGGTGATTGACGCTGCGGCGGCCATCAGCGGCGAGAACAGCGAGTATTCTATAAATTGCGCTGACGCCACGGGCGTGGATGCCACCAAGATGACTGTTTCGCATACTGGCAGCAGCTGTTCTTTCACTGTTGATCCTGTGGATACTCTGGCTGCCGGCTCACAGGGCGACACTACCTTTGCTGTGGCTTTCACCTCCACAGGCGGAGCTACCGCTTCTGGCACATTCACTGTCAATATCGGCCCCGACAGCACTATCACATATAGCAGCCCTGGAACTTTGACAGTGGGGCGGAACCGGACTTTGGAGATTGACGCTTCCGGCTATGTAGCAGAGACATCTGGCAGCAGCTACACGATTTCCTGCTCGGATGCCGCTGGAGTGGACACTTCCAAGACGGCTGTGTCCCGCACGGCTAATACCTGCACCTTCACGATAGACCCCGTCGACGCCTTAACGCCGGCCAACCAAGGCAACACTACCTTTGCTATCACCTTCACTTCCACAGGCAGTCATACCATAACCCGCACTATCACGGTCAATATCGGCCCCGACTCTGAAATAACTTTCATGGCGCCGGCTTCTCATCCTGCTATAGCTGCCAGCAGAACCCGCACCATAGATGTGAGTTCTTACGCCACAGACGGCAGCTACACGATTTCTTGCGGCGCAATCACCGAGAGCGATCCCGACATCACCCTGGGCACCCAGGACGGCTGTCGCATTCCGGTAACCGCCGGGGCCACCCCTGGGCAGACCGCCGACATTTCTATTCCGTATAGCTCATCCGGCGGCGCAACTCTTACTAGCACTTTGACTTTGGATGTGGGCGCAGCCTCCAGCATCGTCTTCAACGCTCCCACAGGTCTGACAGTAGGCACGAACCGCACCCTGGCCATAGATGCTTTGGACTACGCGGCTGACGGCGGCTACACCATCTCTTGCGGCACAGCCACCAACACCGCAGCCGATGTGCCGACAACGGGCACTGTGGCTCTGACTTCTGTGGTTCGCGATACCAGCGGGAACGGCTGCGGCTACACCATCACGCCTACTTCCACGCAGGGCACAGCCACCTTCACCATCCCCTACACTTCAGACGGCGGCGACACGGCCAACGGCAATATCTCCATCACGGTGGGGGCGGCTTCTACTATCAGCTACAGCTCTCCTGGAACTTTGAGGATAGGGCGGAACTTGACTTTGGAGATTGACGCTTCCAGCTATGCATCTGACGGCAGCTACACCATTTCCTGCGCTGACGCCACAGGCGTGGACAACACCAAACTGACCTCGGTTACCCGCACTGCCAATACCTGCACCTACACCATAGACCCCGTCGATGCCCTCGCCCCGGCCGACCAAGGCACCACGACTTTCTCTGTGGTGTTTACTTCCACCGGCGGACACATCATAACCCGCACCATCACTGTCAATATCGGCCCCGACTCTGCTTTGACCTTCACGCCGCCCACAGGGTTGAAGATAGGCCGCAACCGCACGCTGGCGATTGACGCTCTGGCTGCTGTGAGCGGCGAGAACGCTGCTTATACGGTGTCTTGCGCGGATGCTACGGGGGTGGATGCGAACAAGATGACGGTCACCCGATCCTCCGTTGGCAGCCGGTGTTCTTTCACTGTCGATCCTGTTGATACTCTGGCTGTGGGCTCGCAGGGCGACGCTACTTTTGCTGTGGCATTCACCTCTACCGGCGGTGCTACGGCTTCTGGGACTTTCACGGTGAATATCGGCCCCGACAGCACCATTGCTTACACTGCTCCTGCTGGTCTGACAGTGGGGCGGAACAGGACTTTGAGCGTGGATCTCTCCAGCGCGGCTACTGACGGGAGCTACACCGTGACTTGCGGCGATGCGACCAACATCCATTCCAGGTTCTCATCGGTTACCCGCCCGGACGCTGCGAACATGCCCTGTGTGTTCGCCGCTGCGCCCCTCACCACAGCCAGCTTGGGAACGGCCACTTTCATAGTGCCGTTTACTTCAGACGGCGGAGCCGCATCCACGGGCACAGTTTCTGTGACCATAGGCCAGCCTTCTGCCATCGTCTTCACCGCCCCTGATCCCGCCTTGCAGGTCGGCATCAACCGCACCCGTGTGATTGACGCTTCGGATTATGTGAGGGACGGGAACTACACGATTTCTTGCCTAGACGCTACCGGCGTGGACAGCACGAAGCTGACATCGGTGACGAGGAGTTCTGCCGGCAACGGCTGCGGCTACACCATCAACCCGATCAGCACTCTGACGCAGTCGCAGCAGGGCCATGCGACCTTCACTGTGCCTTATCGCTCTGCTGGCGGGCATGTGCTGAACCAAGTCTTCGATATCACGGTCGGGCCGGCTTCCACTATCGTCTACACCGCTCCCGTGGGGGCGAACGCTTTGACGGTGGGCCACAACCGCACTTTGACTATAGACGCTTCCAGCTATGTCGCAGACGGCAGCTACACGATCGCCTGCGCTGACGCCAGAAGCATTCACGCCAGCATAGACCACATAATCCGGCACATAGTCCGGCATGGCTGCGACTTCACCATTACGCCTGTGGCTGGCATGACGGGCGCTGCCACCTTCACGATCCCGTATAGCTCCGCAGGCGGGCACACATTGGACGGGCAGGTGTCTGTTACCATCGGGGCTGCTTCTACTATCACCTACAGCGCGCCTTCGGGCATAGTCATCCCCGTAAGCACGGCTAGGACTGTAGATGTAAGCAGCTACGCCACAGACGGCAGCTACACGATCTCGTGCGGCGACGCCACCGGCATCAACGCCAGCAGGCTTGCTTCTGTTACCCACACGGGTTCTAGCTGCAGCTTTGAAGTGACCGCCGCCGCTAATCAAGGCAGCACTAGCTTTGTTGTGCCGTATCGCTCCACAGGCGGAGCGACCCTCAACGGCACAGTTTCGCTGTCTGTGGGGCCGGCTTCCAGTATCGCTTTCACGGCTCCTGCTGGGTTGGATGTCCATGTCGGAGAGACGCTGCTAGTTCATGCCAACGATTACGCGTCCGACGGGCCGTATTCGCTGCAATGCGGCACCGCTGCCAGTGTCTCTTCATCGCTCGCATCGGTGGTTCGCACCGCTGGCACCTGCGACTACACGATAACACCTGGGTCTAGCACAGGCACAGGGACTTTCAATGTGCCCTACACCAGCAGCGGCGGCGGCACATCAACCGGAACCATATCGGTCAACATCAGCCCGCAGTCCACTATCATCTTCTCAGCTCCCACGGGTCTGATTGTGGCAGCAGGCAGCCAGATCACTGTGGATGCTTCTACCGCTGTTGATACCGGCTACACAGTCTCCTGCGGCGACGCGACAGCCATCAACGCCAGAATCGCGAGCGTCTCCCGCACAGGCTGCAGCTATGTGGTAAGAGCAGGCAGCATCGCTGGTTCTGCCAGTTTCACCATTCCGTTTACCTCCACCGGCGGAGCAACCCTGAACGCGCAGATAGCTATCACCATCGGCCTGCGCTCCAACATCGTCTTCACCGCGCCCACAGATCTGTCGGTACAGATAGGCAGCACCTTGACCATAGACGCATCCGACTACACAACAGACAGCATCTACACCATCACCTGCGAAGACGCCACCGGCGTGCCGTCCGTGTTCACATCCGTAGCCCGCACCGCCAACACCTGCAACTTCACGATAACCCCGGGCACGAGCACGGGCAGCGGCAGCTTCACCGTGCCTTACACCAGCTCAGGCGGCGACACCCGCAGCGGCCGCATCACAGTGGCTGTGACGCCAACATCCAACATCGTCTTCACCGCTCCTACGGACTTGGAGATAGGCGCGGGCAACACCCGAACGATCAACCTAGCCAGCTACGCCACGGACGGCCCGTATTCCATAACCTGCGGCAACGCCACAGCCACTGAACCAGCCAAGCTGACCGACATACACCGCAACGGCTGCCGCTACTCCATCACCGCAGCAGCCGCCGCAGCCCAGGGCGACACTACCTTCACATTTACTTACACCTCCAGCGGCGGTAACACCAACAATGCCAGCTTCACCATCACCATCGGCCCGGCGTCTGACATCGTCTACACCGCCCCTACAGACATAACCCTCCAAGCCAATAGCGCACGCGGCATAGACCTGTCTTCCTACGCTACAGACGGCAGCTACACCATCGCCTGCCTGGACGCCACCGACATAGACCCCGAAATCTCCTCGGTAACACGCAACGGCTGCGTCTACACCGTCAGAGCCGGCAGCACCGCAGGCGACGCCGACTTCCACATCACCTACACATCAACAGGGGGCGACACCCACTTGGCCACCGTCCACATCACCATCACGCCCGCCCCCACACGACCCGAGGAACGCCCCGAACGGCCGATCATACCCCCCGCCGAGCCCACACGGCGACCCACACCGCCGCCGCCCACCACGACCACCACGACCACGATACCCGACCCCTCTCGCCCGACCACGACCCTGGAACCCGACCAGCCGGGCCCCAGATGGAACACCCTCACAGCACAATCAGGCGGCACCACCCCAGCCCAAATACGCCAAGCCTTCAACCTGGGCTCAAGCCAAACCATCTACACCTGGAACACCGCCAGACAAACCTGGACACGCGTAACCCGTCCCGCCCAGTCAATACCAGCCGGCACGAGAGTATCCTTCCGCACTGAAGAGGCCGTTTCCAACAGAGAAATGAGAACCAGCAACCTAGGCGGCGGCACCACCCGAATGCGCCTAACCTCAGGCTGGTCTACTCTCAGCATCCCCCAAGGCATCGCACGCACAGACGGCGCCGACTTCCTGCTAGACCCCACCCTCACAGACTGCCGCAACCAGCAAGGCATCATAGCCATAGCCAGCTACAGCACACGCAGCAGGAGATGGTCGATATCGCTGCCTTGCCATCCAACAGCACAGCGAAGACTAACCACAGGCGAAAACGCCCCCTATCGCCCCCTCATGAGCATCGCCCCTGCCGACACCATCTACATCTTCACCAGAACCCGCCAGCCCCTCAACATACGCTGGAACTCCGACACCCAAACCTACCAAGCCTTCCAAAGCATCTTCGGATAAAATAAAAACGATGCATCCAGCGGTGCGGATGTGGTTTGAGGAGAAGTTTCCTTTAGGTCCCACGCCTCCCCAAGAGCAGGCTTGGGGGCACATAGCTGCGAGGCGCAACACTTTGGTGGCGGCTCCGACTGGTTCGGGCAAAACTCTGGCCGCTCTGCTGATCGCCATTGACAATCTCTACAAAGCCCATGCCGAGGGGGAAAATGTGGAGCGGCAGACGCAGGTGGTGTATGTGTCGCCGCTCAAAGCCTTGGCAACCGACATCAGCGAAAACCTGCAGCGACCGCTTCGAGAAATCGCCGAATGCGCTCGCAAGCTGGGTTTTGAACCGCCCGACCTCACAGTGTTCGTGCGCTCGGGCGACACTCCTCAGTCCGAGCGGGCGGCTGCTCTGAAGAAGCCACCGACTTTCGTGATAACCACTCCCGAGTCGTTTTATCTTCTGCTCACTGCCGAAAAGAGCCGTGAGATGCTGCGCACAGCCAAGACGGTGATTGTGGACGAGATTCACGCTGTGGCTCGCGACAAACGAGGCAGCCACCTAGCCCTCAGCTTGGAACGGCTGGAGCACATCTGCGATGCTCCCCCTACCCGCATCGGTCTTTCAGCCACCCAGCGGCCGCTGGAAGTCATCGCCCGTCTGCTGGTGGGCGTGAACCGCCCGTGTGAGATAGTAGACATCGGCCACCAGCGCAACTTGGACATCGCTCTTCACTTCCCCGACACCGAGCCAGAAGCTGTCGCCTCGCACGAGCAGACCGCCGAAGTGCTGGCTCACATAGCCGAGCTTGTGAAGGAGCACCGCACGACTTTGGTGTTCGTCAACACTCGGCGCATGGCCGAGCGGATAGCGCATCAGCTTGGGGAAGTCCTGGGCGAAGGCGAAGTCGCCGCCCACCACGGCTCGCTTTCCAAAGATCGCCGCCTGCGGGTGGAAACCCGCTTGCGAGCAGGCGACCTCAAAGCCCTAGTAGCCACCGCCTCGCTGGAGCTAGGCATAGACATCGGCCCGGTTGAGCTGGTCTGCCAGCTAGGATCGCCTCGCAGCATCGCAGTGTTTTTGCAGCGGGTGGGCCGCTCCAACCACAGCCGATACGGCACCCCGAAGGGCAGGCTCTTCCCCTTCACGAGAGACGAGCTGGTGGAGTGCGCCGCTCTTATGAGGGCCGTCCGTGAAGGGCGATTGGACGCTGTGGAGCCGCCCATTGCGCCCAAAGACATCTTGGTGCAGCAGCTAGTGGCAGAGGTGGCGGCAGAAAACTGGCAAACAGACGAGCTTTATCGGCTTGTGCGCCAAGCTGCGCCCTACAGCGAGCTTGCTCGTGAAGATTTTGACGAAGCCCTGGGATTTGCTTGCGAGGGCGTTGCCTGCGGGTACGGTCAAAAAGGCGCATATCTCCGCTGGGACAAGATCAACAACGAAGTCTCCGCTCGGCGGGCGGCACGCCTAGCAGCCATCACTTCAGGCGGGGCTATCCCCGATGTGGCCGATTACAGAGTGGTGCTAGACCCAGATGACACTTTCATCGGCACAGTGCACGAAGACTGGGCAGTGGAATCCATGGCCGGCGACATCTTCCTGCTGGGCACCCACTCGTGGCGCATCCGCAGGGTAGAGCGCGGCATCGTGCGAGTTGTGGACGCCGAGGGCGCGCCGCCCACACTTCCCTTCTGGCTAGGCGAAGCCCCCGGGCGCACGGCGGAGTTGAGCGAAGAAGTAGGGGCGTTGCGGGAGGTCGTGGAGCAGCATTTGCAGAGGGAACATTTGCAAGGTGATTCAGATTCCAATCGCCAAATCAATGGTCTTGGGCAGGCAAACAGCGACACGGAACACAGCAGCAACGATCCAGACGCAGCCGAACTATCTGCCCCTAGCAGCCGCCTTGACGCAAAGCAACTCCGCCGTGCCGCCGCCGACTTGGAAACTCAATGCGGCATCCCCAGCGAAGCTGCGGCATTCATCGTCAACTATCTAGCTGCCAGCCGCAAGCTCTTGGGAACTTTACCCAGCCATCGCCGCATCGTGGTGGAGCGATTTTTCGACGAGACCGGCGGGATGCAGCTAGTCGTCCATAATCCCAGAGGCAGCCGCGTCAATCGGGGCTTCGGCTTGGCTCTGCGAAAACGCTTCTGCCGCACTTTTGATTTTGAACTGCAAGCAGCAGCCAATGACGATGCCATCGTGCTGTCGCTCGGCCCGCAGCACAGCTTCCCGCTGGAAGAAATCGCACGATATGTCACAAGCAGCACAGCCGAAGAAGTGCTGGAGCAAGCCGTTCTGCCCACTCCCATTTTCAGCACACGCTGGCGGTGGAATCTGAACCGAGCTCTCACCGTGCTGCGCTTCAAAGGCGGCAAACGCAACCCGCCCCAAATCCAGCGCATGGAAGCCGACGATGTGATGGCTGCCGTGTTCCCATCCTTGGCAGCCTGTCAAGACAACGCCGCTGGCCCGAACATTGAAATCCCCGATCACTTGCTTGTGCGCCAAACTGTGAGCGACGCCCTGCGGGAAGCCTTGGACATAGACCGCCTGAAAGGGCTTCTGCGGGAGATAGAAGAAAGTTCTGTAGATATGCGCTTCATAGACACGCCCGAACCTTCGCCCCTCAGCCACGAAGTGCTGAACGGCAAACCCTTCACATTCTTGGATGACGCCCCTCTGGAAGAAAGACGCACCCAAGCCGTTGCCATGCGGCGCGGGCTAGACCCGAACCTCATCGCCGAACCCGAAGCAACTGCCATTGAGCGTGTACGCGAAGAAGTCGCCCCCGCTCCCCGTGATGCTGATGAGCTACACGATGTGCTGAACTGGCTCGTAGCCATGCCCGCCCGCGAAGAATGGCGAGACTGGTTCAGCGAGTTGGCAGAACGATCGCGGGCCGCTGCGATTTTTGTGAAACGGGAAAACGGAGACAACCACATTTTTGGCACAGCAGAAGATGAGACTAAACCAGCCAGCAATTCTCAAACCGAAACCATTGAACTATGGCACGCAGCAGAGATGAGAGATGAAGTGGCTGCTCTCTGGCCGCAAGCCGATACCAGTCGCACGCCCGCAGAACAGCCTCCAAATCTTCACGCAGACCCTGCCAAAGCCGCGTCTGTGCTAGCTGGGGAGGGCATCTGCGGTGAGCAGCCTCCAAATCTTCCCGCAGACCCAGCCGAAGCCGCAGTGAAACTCCTGCGGGGGCACTTGGACATAACCGGGCCGATAACAGCAACCGAGCTTGCCGCAGCTACAGCCCTGCCCCTCAATACGGTGCGAACCGCCCTCGCCGAACTTGAAACCCAAGGCTATGTGCTGCAGGGCAACTGGGAACCGACAGCCATAGTAACAGCAACTACTGATCTATCTAACACCCACACTGATCGAGCCGCAAATGCCAACAGGCCGACCGAGCCCACCAGCCAAAACCTGATCACCGCCGAAACCCAGTGGTGCGCTCGCCGACTGCTGCTGCGTATCCACCACTACTCCAAGAAGAAACGCCGCAGCCAAACCGAGCCCGTCACAGCGCAAGACTTCATGCGCTTTCTGCTGCGATGGCAGCATGTGGCCCCCGGCTGCCAAGTGCGAGGCACAGCAGGGCTACGGCGCGTAATCGAACAGCTTCAAGGCTGGGAGCTACCAGCGGCATCTTGGGAAGAAGATGTCTTGGCGCGCAGAGTCGCTTCTTACACTCCAGGCAGGCTAGACGAACTATGCATGTCGGGAGAGGTGGTCTGGGGCCGTTTCAGCCCTAGCTCGTCTGGCAGTTCCAGCAACGGGCGAGCCAGCGGTAGCCGAGCTAGCAGCAACCGCTCTGGTAGTAGCCGAGCCAGCAGCGGCCCATCCCGTGCCACACCCATAACTCTGGCAATGCGAGACGACACAGACTGGCTGCTAGCAGCCGTCAGAGGCGAAGAAACCCCAGAGCTGCCCGAGGCCGGAGCAACCGCAGAGATACTTGAAGCTCTAGAAGCCAAAGGCGCCCGCTTCCTAGCAGAACTAGCCGCAGACACAGGCCGCCTCCCCACCGATGTAGAGAACGGCCTAGGCGACGGCATCGCCCGAGGGCTGCTCACAGCAGACAGCTTCGGCGCACTGCGCTCCCTGCTGAACCGCACCCGCACAAATCAGAACTTCAAGCAATATCGTCCCCCTATCCCCAATCAAATGTCCCGAGGCAGCCGCAGACGCTGGAGATCCGGAACGCCTAGAGGTTCAGGTCGAATAGGCGCGACTCACACAGAAGGAAAGTCAGAGCTAGCAAACAGATATACCAATCTCACTGGCAGAAAAGGCAGCCGAGTCCAAGGCCGCTGGGCACTGCTCCCCTCCCCAGAAGCCGAGGGCGACCCAGACGAGCTAGCCGAGCTTTTCGCCGAACAGCTGCTGGCCCGCTGGGGCGTGGTCTTCCGCGATGTCTTCGTGCTGGAGAACAGCGCCATCCCTTGGCGAGATGTGCTCTGGGCATTACGAAGGCTTGAAGCCAGAGGCATAGTGCGCGGCGGCAGATTCGTCACAGGTTTCACAGGCGAGCAGTTCGCCCTCCCCGAAGCTGCAGCCGATCTCCGTTTCGTCCGCCGCCAACCCCGCAACAGCCAACAAATCACCCTAAACGCCACCGACCCCCTAAACCTAACCGGCCCAATCCTAGGCACCCCCCGCACCCCCGCCGTCCGCACCCGCCAAATAACCCTATGCGACGGCCTCCCCCAAACACCCGCCGATGACTCTTCAGAAATGTCAGATTCTTTGACAACAGAATCCAGCTATTTTTCAGGATAAGCAGTCTCTGCCCTATTATTGCAAAGGGGCAAACTACAGACCAGAAAGCGGGAGACATGACAGATACTCAGGCATTGAGAGACAAGCACATGGCGGCGGCGCAGGAGGCTATTTGCGGGGCGGGCGGGTTTTTTGAGACGGCCGTTGAAGAAGTGCTGGGCGAGCAGCATGAGGTATTCGTGAGCCGTGCTCGGTCGCTGCGGGAATATGTGGAACAGACGGCCAACTTTGACGAGCGCGAGTTCCTAGTGCTGGAAGACCAACGCCTCACCTATCAAGAGTTCAGGCATCAAGTCTGGTCGGCAGCCGAGGCACTTCAGGAGGACTTCGGCGTCCAAAAGGGTGACAGAGTGGCGATTTTGGCGGCCAACTGCCCCGAATGGGCTGTGGCATTTTACGCAGCGGCAAGCATCGGGGCCATCGTGTCGGCTTTCAACGGCTGGTGGACGCCAGCAGAAATTGAATACGGCATCCAGCATTCCGCTCCGAAAGTCCTCATCGGCGATGCCCGCCGCCTTGAACGACTTGAAGAAATAGCAGAGATCCCCCAAAACCTCCGCATAATCAACATAGATGGCGATTTCGTGTCTCTGCTGCGCCATGCTCCCGATGCCGCCGCCCCCGAAGTGCCGATAGACGAAGACGACCCTGTTGTCATCCTCTACACCAGCGGCACGACAGGCCGATCAAAAGGCGCGCTCATTTCGCATCGTGCTCTCATCGGCTTCGTGCAGACCGCAATGGCCAACGGCTTCATCCGCTCCACTGCCGAGGCCGAATTGCAAAAAGAGCTAGCAGCCCTAGAAGGTAGAGAGCCGCCGTCTTCTCCCCCGCCCCCGCCTCAGACCATCGTCATGGGCACCTCGCCGTTGTTTCATGTGTCGGGGCTTCACGCTGGAATCTTGATGCACATCGTGATAGGCGGAAAGATCGTCTATCGCCGAGGCCGCTTTGATCCCGAACATGTGCTCCAGCTCATTGAAGAAGAGAAAATCACCTCCTTCTCAGCCATAGGCAGCATGGCTTCTAGGGTCATCCGCCATCCGAACTTCCGAAAATACGACACCTCTTCGCTGCGAACTGCGGGTTCAGGCGGCTCGCCCACCTCCCCCGCCCTGCAACAACTGCTACGAGACAACTTCCCCACAGCAGCCAGCTCTCTGGGCGCGGGCTACGGCTCCAGCGAATCCACCGCTGTGATCACGAACATAGGGGGTTCAGAATATGTGGAACGCCCAGAGTCGTGCGGCAGGATCGGCGTGGGCATGGAGATAGAAATCCGTGACGAAAACGACCAGCCCCTGCCCGCCAATCAAGAAGGCGAAATCCATTGTCGCAGCGCCTACACCATGCTGGAATACTGGGACAACCCCGAAGCCACCGCCCAAGCGATAAAACCCGGCCGCTGGCTGGCCACAGGCGACATCGGCCGATTAGACGATGACGGCTACCTCTTCATCAACTCTCGCGCAAGAGACATGATCCTCCGCAACGCCGAAAACATCTACCCGATAGAGATTGAATACAGGCTGGACGCCCACCCCGATGTGGAAGAGTCGGCCGTGGTGGGCGTGGATCACCCAGAGATGGGACAAGAAGTAAAAGCTGTAGTGGTGCCCATCGCACAGCGACAAATCGCAGAAGACCAGCTTGCTGAGTGGTGCGCCGAGACGCTAGCCGCCTACAAAGTGCCGACCATCTGGGAAATCCGCACCGAGCCGCTCGCGAGAAATGCTGCCGGCAAGCTGATGAAGGCTGGCCTGGAAACAAGATGAGGGGAACTTTCTTTTTAAACTGACGGGGTCGGCAGTCGGGGGCTTGTTGTCTCGCTAGGAAACACCTTGGCAGAAAACTTTCTTCACCGACTGCTCCTTCAGCTTTGCGAGAAGCAGTCCACTAGCCGCCCGATGTTTTACTTGTTTGCGCATTGCGAAGCTTGGCAGTTACTCACCCGCCTGCTTCCCCGCCAAGCTCCTTGGACCGCTCAGTTGCAGCCAGTATCGCCTGTCGGAAAATATCCCTCAGGTTTCTATCCTCAAACACCTTCAGGGCTTCAGCCGTTGTGCCGCCGGGAGAGGTCACATTCTCCCTTAGTTGTTCTGGAGCGTCTTCGCCTTCGGTTAGCAGCATCGCCGAACCTAGCAAAGTCTGACGAGTGAGCGTGTCCGCCACTTCAGGATCAAGCCCTGCCTCCACACCAGCAGCGATCATGGCTTCGGCCACCGAGAAGAGGTAAGCCGGGCCCGAGCCTGAGACCCCCGTAACGGCATCCAGCAGCTCCTCTTCTACCACCACGACCTTGCCGACTGACCGCAGAATATCTGCGGCCCAGGCCAAGTCGCTGCCGGTTGCCCCTGGCCCTGCTGCCAAAGCTGCCATCCCAGCACCGAGCAAGGCAGGAGTGTTAGGCATCGCCCGCAGCACACGGCATTCACTTCCCAACAGCGACTGCAGCACTTCAATGCGAACCCCGGCAGCTATAGACAACAGCCTCGGAAATCGGGAGGCGGCTGTCTCGGGAGATTGCTCTCTTTCTGCATCCAAATCGGATTGCCTCCCCTCGGAATCCGAACCTAAGCCATCAGACTGAATCCCAGCACCCTCTAGCGAATCGCCAAGCGAAAGAGCCGAAGCCACATCCTGCGGCTTGATTGCCAGCAGCACATCTATGCCCGGCTTCAAATTCTCGCCGACATTCAGACCCGGATACATCTCGCCCAACTGCTCACGGCGGGCAGGCAGAGCTTCCACCACCGAAATCTCGTCTGCCTGCGCCCACCCTGAAGACAGAAGCCCCCGCACAATGGCTTCACCCATCTTCCCCCCGCCCAAAACCTGAAGCCGAATGCTCACTCCTGTCATTCTACAAGCCACGCCTGTGGTGCTCACAGATGAATGCTTTGCCACCAAAAAGTTTCACAAAGCGAGCAAGAGGGCGGAGGGAAAGGGCGGGGTGAGACCGGGAAAGGAAGGGGGCTGAGGAAGAGAACCTACTCCCCAACCCCGAAACCCAATCGCAGCACGGTTCTGAAGCACCGCTCTGTCTCTTCCCATAGCATTCCCAAGATGCGGTCTAGCTCGGTGTCGGATATCTGCTCCACAGGCAGCCGCCCAGCCAAGAAAATAGCTTCTTCATCACCGACTCCGAAAGCGGCCCCGTAGATACTCATGTTGCGGCGCATGAGATAAGCCAAAAGCTTGGGCGGGTCGTGATGCGGGGCGGGGGCCACATAAGTCTCGTAATAAAGCGTGCGCTGGCCGAGCTTGAACCACACTGAGAAAGTCTGCTTTTCCTCCCCTTTGAGCCGCAGATACCAACGCCTTTCGCCTTCTTCGCCTCGCTGCACATCCACCAACTCTTCATGGGTGGCGCAAGCAGCCGCAGCCCAGCGGTCTATTTGCCTCTCTAGTTCGTCAAGCTGCTCTGGGGTTGCGGGTTCGGACATCTGCTTGTGGAAGTTAGAATGCCGAGACAGAAACTGCAATCAACTTTTCGGAACGGCTGGAATGTGAGCGGTCTGGGCGAAACGATCTGAGCGAGACGGTCTGGAAAGGCAATCTGGACGCGACAAATCTGAGCAAAGCAAGCTAAACCAAACAGTCCAGCAAGCCTGCGCTCAGCACTTCCGAATACACCTGCGAGAGCGACTTCCCAGCCGACTCCCAGCTGTAGCCAGCGGCCAACTCCACAGCGTTCATGCTCATCTCGGCGGCACGGCTGCCGTCTTCCAGAATCTCGCTGGCTAATGCTGCGTAAAGCTCTGGGGCGGGCTCGGGCACCAAAAATCCTGTGCTGCCGTGCTCCACGAGCGACCGCAAACCGCCCACAGAAGCCGCCACCACAGGCGTGCCGCTCGCAGCAGCCTCCAAAGCCACCAGCCCGAATGATTCGCTGTGGCTGGGAATCAAGACTGCATCAGCAGCCCGATAATAACTAGAAAGCGCACGGTGCGACTTGGGCGACACATAGCTGATCCGATCAGCCACGCCAAGACTTGCAGCCGTTGCCCGCATAGAGCGCATCTCAGCCTCGCCGCCTGTTCCGCTCAATCCTCCCACCACTGCGAGCCTGGCTTCGGGCAACCGAGCCAGAGTCTCCACAGCCAAAGTAGGATTTTTCAGCGGCGTGATGCGCCCCACGAAAAGCAGCAGCGGGCCTTCGCCGAAACCGATAGCCCGCCGAGCCGAAGCCTTGTGGCCGGGCGAGAAAAATCCGTGCTCCACGCCGGGCGGCACCACAGCTATCCGCTCGGCTTCCACATCGTAAAACTCCTCCAGATGCTCTTGCTCTGGCCCGCAAGACACCACCACAGTGTCGGAGCAGTCAATCGCAATCTGCTCTTGCTCGGCCCGCTCAGACACCTCAGCATCCGAAAGCTCCTCGCCCCATCTGGCACGAGCCAAAGTGTGGAAATTGACTAAGAGCGGGCAGTCCAGCTCGTGCTTCAAGATGTGCCCTGCCATGCCCGAAAGCCAGTAGTGAGCATGAATCACATCCACTCCGCCCCGGTCTTCTATATCTCGCAGCACCTTATGGACGAACTCATCCACCACGGCGGGAAGCTTCTCCTTCGCCAAGTCGGGCGGGCCGGCGGGAATAGTCACCAGTCGCACCCCCGGCTCCACTTCCTTCTCAGTCGGGTAATCTTCAAACGGCTCGTCGGCTGACGAGCGGCGCACATAAATCGTGATGTCGTGGCCGCGATGCGCCATGGCTTGCGAAAGCTCACGGATATAGACATTCATCCCCCCGCTGTCGGCCGCGCCCGGCTGCGAAAAAGGCGATGTGTGAAGCGAAATGACAGCCGCACTGGCAGGGGCATGTGTGAAGCTGTCCATCGCATTAAGGCTATCTGGCGCGATGCTTCTTCCCAAGTGCCCTTCCGAGCGAGCAGCATCCCGCCTAGCAAGAAGCAAAAATCCCGCTAGCGTTGCAGGGAATGCTCCGTCTGCTGCTGCTCCGCCACGCTCAAAGCACTTGGAATGCCGAAGGACGCTGGCAAGGACACGCCGACCCGCCCCTTTCCCCCGAAGGCAAGCAAACAGCCAAGGCTGCCGCGCCGCAATATTCTCACATTTCCCGCGTAGTCAGCTCGCCATTGGTGAGGGCCACAGAAACCGCCGAGATCATCGCCGAAAGCAGCGGCACAAGCCATATTGCGACGCATCCCGGCTTGACCGAGCGCGATCTGGGAGAATGGACAGGCCTCACCCGCAGCGAAGTGGAGGAAAGATGGCCGGGCTATCTGAGTGGGCACAAATGGCCTGAGTCGGCAGAGACGACCGAAGCTTTCAGAAAGCGAGTGCTTGAAGCAATTCACAGCATCGCTGGGGAATTTGAAGAAGATGTGCTGGTGGTGGCTCATGCGGGGGTTATCATCACCTTGGAGCAGTCGCTGGGAGTGCCTTGGCGCAGAATCGGGAACTTGTGCGGGCGGGCGGTGGAGTATGACAGCGGCAAACTTCGGCTAGGCGAGGAGCTGCTCTTTGAGGCTGAGCTGTTTGAGGACGACTTGTTTTCAGAAAACACATCCAGCACTACACTGGAAATGGGCCGTTAGCTCATCGGGTAGAGCAGGAGGCTTTTAACCTCAAGGTGCTGGGTTCGAGCCCCAGGCGGCCCACGCTCAGTTGAAATATGCTTTGTAATGCGCTGGCTTAATGTCTAAAATCAGCATCGTGCGACGCAAACTCAGTTTTTTCTCGCTATTCGGGTTGTCTTTGGCTTTGGCAGTGCTATTGGCAGCCGCTTGCTCAGACGACATCACCACGATCACGCGCTCCACCACCACAGCCCCCGCCGCAACCAGCACGACCTCTGAATCCGCCGCTCAGTCGACCACGACCGCCCAACCTCGCAGCACTGGCGGCATAGTGGTGCAGACCACAACCCCGCCGCCCGCCGACTCCGGCGACTCTGATACAACCTCCGCTTCCACCACGACTTCCCCTGGCACCCCGGACGACCCAGAAAACGAAGGGGCAGAAACAGAAGCTTCTCCGCCGACCACATACGAACTAGGCGAGACGGCGTTCGATTCCAGATCGCGAGTCACAACCGTCGGCATCGGGGACATCTATTTCGGCGATTGGTTCCGAGACGCCGAAGCCACAGCCCGCACCGAGTGGGTGGGCATACCCGACGGCACCATGCCCGAATGCTTGGTCGTCACTCCTGTGAACGGCCCTGAAGGCGTGGAAGTGTGGCTCTGGCGAGGCTATGTGGAACGGGTCGACATCACCGACTCCGACATCCGCACCCGCTCGGGCTACGGAGTGGGCACCAGCTTGGATTCGCTCCAAGAAGCCTTGGGCGACCGCCTACAAGAGACAGCCAATGACGACGGCACTACCACAGCCGAATTCGTGCCCGCCGACCCAGGCGATGCCGTGTTCCGTATCGTCTTTGAAGTGTCGGCCGAAGGCGAAGTGACCAGCTATCGCTCGGGTCGGGCAACTCTCATAAATACGACTAAAGAAGATTGCGATTGAAGCACCGTGCGGGGCTGGAACGCTGCGAGAAACTAGGCGAATTTAGACAAGCCGAACCTGGCCGAGCCTAGACATGCTGGGCCTAGACGAACTGCAAGCCGTCTCGGGATACGGCATCGGCTAGAGAACTCAAACCTCTCAAAACGGCATAGGGCACGACAGCACTCGTCTTGGGGTTGCTGGGCGAAGTTACATTCTCAAAAGCGAATTCGTAGATGCCGCTTTCGGCTTCCACTCGTATTTCGTGGCGCACTCGCTTGCGGGCAGGGTCGCCCACCATGGTCGCCTGCGTTTTGTCAAAGCCCAAAGTGGCCAACGAAAGCGTGGCACACACATTTGCCGATTGCGGAAACAGACTGCAGGCTTTGCGGGCCGAGCCTGAAAATGCGATTATCTCGCCCTGGCCACTAGTACCAGCCAAAAGCTCCTCGCGCAAAGCTTCATCCATCCAAGGTTGCACCAGGTTGGCGGCTGGTTTGCGGGATGCGATCTCCACGCGTTTTATCGCCCCTGCCAAAGCTACAGCTTTCAGCGTGTCGAAACCACCGATGGCACCAGTGGTGATGTAGAGCTTGCCACCAGTGCCAGCAGGTTCTGCCGCGTCATGCCGCTCGCCAGCAGCCAACCCGCCAACAGCATCTGTCGCTTCCCGCCGCCCGCCAGCAGCTAATCCGCCAGCAGCCAGCAAACCATGATAAAGCTCTTCGTCTGCCAAAGCCCCAACGCTCACCACCAGCAAATCCGCTCCGGCCGCCCGCACCTCGCATCCGTGCTCACGCAGGGCATCGTGCCCGGCAGCTTCAACCACCACATCGCTGGCATCCAAAAGCTCTTGCAGCGAGCCGACTCCCAAGCTCGGATGAGGCGCCCAAGGATCTAAGACGGCAGACAACTCGGCATTTTCAACCTTGCCCGACTCCAACCCCGCAGCCACAGCAGAGCCGATAGCCCCGTGTCCGAGCAAACCGACCCGCAGGCTTTTGGAGGTCATTGTATGAATTTACGCCCATCATTGCCAAATAAGGGCGACTTGTGGCAAGCTAGAAGCAGTGCAGTCTGACCATATCGTCCTTAAACTCCCCTCAGAAGAGGTGTACGACAGCGTGTCGGCGGGGTTTTTAGACCTCTTCCTGATGCGCGAGATGCTGAGCGAAGACACCCATGCCCTCACGAGCAAATTGCTGCACGAGACTTTCAAAATTTTCACCAGCGTGCGTCCGGCTTCGTCTGTGATCACAATTGAGTGCACCTGCGGAGAGCGCAAAATAAAAATCGCTATTTCCGATGACTTCAAGAAACCTCTCTCAGAAGAAACCTCTAAGCGCATCTCTGCGCTTCATCCGAATGTGAAGGTACATAAGAAGTCGGTTGTGATAGAAAGCGCGACAAGCTGAGATGCCTCACCCCATCTCTTCCTCCCATTCCTCCTGCCATTCTTGCCATTCTTCGGCAGTCTGGCGAGACAGAGCGACAGCTTCCTGAGTCTGTTCCCATACAGCATCCAGTTCAACGCTGGTGGCATCCAAAAGCAGATCGTGGGCGAACTCTCGCTGCAGGTGCACGAATGCCAGCGAAAACTCCGTAGGCGGGTCGGCATTCACGACTTCCGTGAACCACTGGGCAAAAGCAGGGTCATCGCTTTGCTGGATGCGGTTTTCACTCAGCCAACGGCTTGATGCTGTGTTGCCTGATGCGGTGCTGCCTGCCGCTGTGCCGCCTGCCGCTGTGCCGCCTGCCTCGACGCCCCCTGCCTCAATACTGGCGGCCAACTCAGGCTTGTGCTCCAGCAGCTTGTTGGCCAGCTCCAACTCAAACCAAGTCGGCATCGGCGCGTGACCGCCGACAGCCGCTCTATCGCGATTCATAATCTGATTGGCAAAAATGCTCTTGGGCGACACATCTCCCTGCGGGGCAGATGCCTCCAAACTCTCAGTAACGCTCTCGCGAGCTTTGCGAATGCCTGTGGCAGCAACGGTGGCCACAGCCTTTTGCACGGGGGTAAGGCCGCCCACGAGCATGACGCGCATGAGACGGCGATCCAGAAAGTTCAACCCGCTGGCCAACAGCGACATCGTCTTCTTCTGCTTCTGCTCGCTCACATTCACAGCGGCTGCGAAAACATGATGGTAAGCGTCCGAGACGGCATCCACATGAGCCGAGATGCGCCGATCTCGCTGTGTGTCGTCCAAACTCTCGTCTAGCTCTACCTCTATCGCATCGCTCAGATGTCCGAGAGCGAAAGCCCCCACGCTCAGCGACATGACCGACATAGCCTCGGGGCTAGCGAGAATTCTGGCGAATGCGTGGGAAGTCACCGAAGTCGCCACATTCCGCAACTCAGGCCAATACAGCCCTGCGAAGCGAGCTATGGAAGACCATGCCGGGGAATGCGGCTGCCAGGTGCTGTCGTTCTCTGGCAGCCATTCCAGCAGCTTGAGAAAGGCGGGCCAAGCTTGCTCTCGCAGATACGGGTCTTCAACAGCGGCATTCACGATGGAGTCTGTGAGACCATCAACGATCACTTCAGGGGACTCGCCGTGAATCATGTAAGTATCCACATCCACGATGCCTTCAGGGGAGGCGACTATTTCGCTCAGCATCTGCAGGGAAGCGTGCGGAGAAGTCTTGGCGGATTCGGTGGAGTTGACCAAGGGATTCAGAAGCGGCGCATAAGGCTGTTGCGCTCTGCCGCCTTTTCGCAACGGGTGATTGTGGTGAGCGGCAGTCACGACTTCGCGATTTTGCTTGCTCAGCAGAAACAGCGATGCCCGAGAGGCGAACGCAGAATGAAAACTGCCGCCCGCCACCAGCATCCCCAGATGGCGCACCCTGTGCCTGTCGTCATGAGTGCCTTCGGTCGGCATGAGATAGTCTTCCAGCTCTTGCGGAATGCCGGCAGGAGCGTGCGAAGCATTTGCCACGAGCATAGAAAGCCCTCGCAGGAGAGCTAATGCGGGAGTTTGATCGCTTACGAACAAGTGCCTTTCCAGCTTCAGCATTGTTCGCTCGGCGATGCTGGCAAACCCGTCGGGGCCGAGCTGCGCCAGCAAATCCGCAGCCATCGCGGGGAATACGAGCGAGCGGGCTGCTATCTCTTCCAGCAGGGAGGAGAGTTCTTCGTCAGACAGGTCTTCGTGGGACGAAAGCAGGCTGCCGAGATCTTGCCAAGAACGCCTGTTTGCCGACAGCGGTGCTAGCTCCTGCCAGCCTTCGTATGCGCCTGCTGCGGCCGAGTCAGCACGGATGAACCACTCACGGCGCAAAATCAAGTCGCCTCTGGAGCGGCGCAAGTTGGCATGAGCTATGTCAAGCCAAGCCAGAGTTAAGGGAACCTGCCCCAGATGCTGCTGGGCTTTGACGAAGAGAGGAGTGAGTTCCCTGCGATACTGGAGCACCTTGTCTTCGGCAGTCGCATATCTGCCGATCAGCTCCAACGAAGCAGCGGTGTCAAGGCTGATGAGGTTCATGGCGTGCGGTTCATGGGGTGATGGATTCAGACTTGGGCTGTCTCGGCGGGGAGAACTGGTGTGACTCTTGCGAGGAGGACTGTTGTGGTTTTGGCGAAGCGTGCGACTGGGTTGCAAGTTCGGCAGGGTCTTTAGCAATATCTGAGATGGCTTTTGGCAGATCGGAAACCACTGCTGCTTGAACTTCCACTGGTCCTGTGGCACCTCCCCTGCCTGCTATTCCCCCTCGTGTAATTCCCCCCGTTGCTGCCAAAGCCCCGCCGGCATTGCCTAAGCCAACCGATCCGCCGCCAATGATAAAAGCCCTGCCGAAACTCAGCCTGCTGGCATCAATGTTCGCCGGGCCATAGGGCGAAGAATCCGAGACCCGAAACAGCAGCTGCATCGTGGCTGCTGAGAAAAACTTACGGGGCACAGCGGCGAGACTTTCGGCAACGGACACGGTCGTGATTCCCCAAGACGGGCCATCCAGATACAGACGAGTGAGTTTTTCTATGCGCCGATAGTCTCTTTCGTCTTCCAAGGCATGCAGCAGCGCGCCGAGGTTGTCTATAAGCAGTAGTGTTTGCGGTGGTGCCGCTCTGTTTCCGACTTCTCTGTTTTTGACCGCTCTGTTTCCGACTTCTCTACCTCCGACTTCCCTATTGCTTGTTGTTGCGGCGAAGCTATTGCTCATCAGCGCATCAGCCACCTCCCTCTCCGCCCGATCTTCCACTTCGGGACTGACCCCTCTGCCTCTCGTCTGGCGTTCAGCCAGCTCTTCAAACATGAATTCCAGCAGCTCCGTTCTTTGACCAATTTCAGCGGGGCCGAGAATTGACTTGCAGTGAGACAAATCTGCTAGTTGAGCCAAATTGCTGATGCCGTAATCTATCCCGAAGATTTGCAGGGCACTTGCATCCCTTGCTTTTGCCAGCTGCAACACGGATGTCAGAAGTGTCTCGGATGCTCCGCTGCCCGGCAGACCAACCAGCAGCAGGTTTTTCTCTGCGGGATGCCAGAAGCAGATACGCTGAGTTTGCTCCTCGGGGTGGTCTTCAAGCCCAAGGGCTACTGCACTAGCTTCAGCATCGGCTGCTTCGCCTGACCCGACACTCGCCACCTGTTCTCGCAACGGAGAATGTGCGCCCATCCCTAGCCCTGAGGCCCCGTCACCAAGCCCGGCTCTAGCCATTTGTTCTTGCAACTCTTCTAAATCAAGCTTGCTTGGCAGCGGTTCTGGCCAGGGGCATCTCAGCGGCTGGCTTTCCGTCTGCTCCCAAGCCTCTCCTATGGCAGCCACGAGCCTCTGCAGATCGGTTTTGGTCTCAATCGCGAGGCTGACGGAGTTATTGCTTCCCTTACTGCCTCCAGACACATTGCTTTTAATCTCAAAATTCTCAGTTTCGTCAAGCAAGGCTTCACGGTCGACGGTCTCACTATGCCAAGCCCCGAAATCCCCAGTGCCGCCGCCCTTTGTCTGCATCGCCATGTGGGTTTCCACTCCCGCCATTTCTGCTGCCACATTTTCCACCACCACAGGCTTGTCGCTAGGCGAAGGCGATATGCCGCTTACCGCTGCCACCTGAAACGGCATCGGCTGCCCCGACCCGTAGCGCACATAGGCTCGCCCCGGGCTGCCTTGCTCTATCGCTGCTGCGGCAGGAGTTCCTATCACATCTTCAGAATCGTGCGGGTCTAACATGCGCAAGCCGATGCGAATGTTCGTGTTGCTGCGAATTGACGGGCTGACCACACCCGCCGGCCGCTGCGTGCCCAGCAGCAGATGAACCCCCAAGCTGCGGCCTCGCTGGGCGATGTCCACCAGCGACTCCAGAAACCCCGGCAACTCGGAAGCCAAAGCAGCAAATTCGTCAATCACCACTAATAGGCGGGGTAAAGGTGAACGACTGGAAGAAAGCCCGCCGCGAGTGCCACCGACACCAGCCTCACCACCAGCGGGCAATAGCGAAGAGCGGCCCGAAGATCGGCTAGGGGATCGGCCAGTCGAAAGCTCGTTGATGCTGGCTGCTTGGGCGTCGCGGAGAAACTGCTCGCGATAAGCCAGCTCAGCCCGCAGGCAAATCAATGCTCTTTCGCCCAGTCTCTCATCCAAGTCGGTCACCAGCCCCACCACATGAGGCAAGCCGGCGCAAGCGTCAAACGCGCTGCCGCCTTTGTAGTCAATCAGCACGAAGTTGAGCTGTTCGGGGGATGCCGTGAATGCCAGCGACGCCACCAGACAGCGCATGAGTTCGCTTTTGCCCGAGCCTGTGGTTCCAGCGATGAGGCCGTGCGGCCCGTCGGCTGGCAAATCCAAGTAAACGATCTCGCCGTCGCTCCATCCGATGGGTGCTGACATGGAGTTGCTCTGCCACTCTTGCTGCGCCCGCCCAGCGCAAATATCATTCACAGACTGAAGCCCAAGCAGCGACACGAGCGAGACCGTCTGCGGCAACCCTGCAGTATTGGACAGAGGATCTTCAAAACGAGCGAGCCGAAGCGCAGCTTGACGGGCTGTGGCTCGGCTTAGCCCGTCAGCCAGCACGGTGCGAGGCCAACCAGTTACCCTGCATCTGCCTGCGTCATCCAGAAGTTGAATGCTTATCGAGCAATCGCTGGGAAGTTCGTCTGGAGTTTCGGCGAGAATCAGAAGAGAAGCACCAGAAGAATTGGCTGCAGAACTCGCCAAAACCTCTGTTCCGCCGCCTGACCTCCGACCAACAGCTCTATCTCCAGCAAAGCCGGTCGAAGGCTGCGCCCAGACTGCCAGCGTGTGCTCAGCGGGCGGGCTACCAACTTCCGCAGAACAAAAATGCGGCAGCCACGAGACCCATCCCCAATCTTTTTCGCTTCCAGCCACAGCAATATTCAGATCCGAAGGCCCATAGCGAGTTGCCGCTTGCATCACGAGCCATCGCGCTAAAGCCTCTCTCCTAGGCCGACTATGCCGATGACTCCTTTGGAAAAGTCGGCAACAAACGGGACATCTGGCAATGTCGTGCTGTCTCGCAAGTCGGCAAGCTCTTCAGGCACTTGGCCTGCTGAGCCGCTTACTGAGCCGCCTGTTGAGCCGCCTCCCCCAGCAGTGTCCACCGGCGGCTGCCAAGAGGCGTCATATCGTCCGATAGATAGGTGCAGGAAGTCGTCATCGGCTCGGCTGCGTTCCCACAGGCGGGCGGCAGGCGCAACAGCCCATTGCAAGCAGGCGGCGGGGTCGGGGTGTTCAAATCGGCGGCGAGCCGCTTCCTGCGCAGCGGCCCTTCGGCAGTGCGTCTTGAACGCTTCGCGATCTTTCGCCGTTTGACGCTTACGGCTGCGAAGGTCTTTCTTGTTGCGACCACGCCCCTCCAGCCAAGACGACACCGCCATAGCCGGCCCCAGCAGAGCGAACAAAGCCATATATGGGTTGAAAAGCACAGCCAGAATCAGACCCAATGCCAGCGGAATGGCAAAAGTTGCCCAAGTGGGCGGGCGCACGGGCAGCAGTCCCCCGTCGGAGCGTTTGCCGGCGAGACGAAACGGCTGGGCAGGCGCAGGCGGCAGAGAGCGGGGCGGACGATTGAACATAAGCTTGGGCGGCGAGCCGGACATCTCCAAGCTGTCGTCCTCCTGCAACCGCCAAGTCACCACAGCACCGCCGATTCCGATGCGTTGCTCGGGCTCAATCTCTGCTCTGTCGGCGGCTGAGCGCCCTTCAATCGTCACTCCGTTGCTGCTGTCTAAATCAAGCACTTGGCGGTGCTGAATCTGCATGTGCCGCTGCGAAACCTCTGGGTGATCTATGCGAAGATCGGCTGCAGAGCTTCGCCCCACCACCACAGGATGAGCCCCCAACCCGATTTGCTGCCCGCTGTCTATTCCGCCGATGACTGCCACGACAGATCTGGGGGTTGCGGATCCTTTGGCATTGGGGGCTGATGAACCTGTGTCTCTCGGGGCTGTAGATCCTGTGTCTGCGAACATGCCGTCCGCTGCGAGAATGGCTGTTGCCTGAAAATCTGCGGCTGGCGGGCCCGCCTCCGAAGTGCTTACATCCAAGTAGCTGGATGCCTCGCGGGTACCTTCCGCAGCTGGCATCACTTCAACCTCAATGGCTGTCTCATAGCTCATATTGGCAACAGCCTCGCGAGTGCCTTCTGCTATTGGCATCACTTCAACACCTTCAAACAGCGGGCACTCATCCAGCAAGACATGCGGAGCGAACTCTCGCCCGTCAATCACCAGATGAATCGCTTCGCCGTCCCTTGCAACATCGCACTCAGCATTGCCCCTAGCATTGCCCCCAGCACTGCTGGCTGAAAAAAGAGCCTCGCTCAGATCAGCGACAGTCGGTGCTTGGGCACGATTAACTTGCACCAGAACCTCTATGCTCTCGGCATTCTCTTGAACCTCTGAACCTCGCTGCCCTGCCACCTCCCCCATACCTGATGCCCCATCCGCTCCGCCTGCATTTTCTTGAACCCTTAATCCTCGCTGCCCCGCTAGCTGGCTGCCTCTGCGCTGCGCCCACGCCCTTTCCTGTCCACCCTGGCCCCTAGAGGTCGCATTTGCCGCCCCGCTTTGCCCCAACCAGATAATCCGCACGGAATATCTGCTGTGCGCCCTTTCAGAGTTCATCGTCAAACCTCTGCCTTCCTGTCTTCCAACCATCAACCCGAAAAAGAAAAGCTTGTCAAAACTTCGCCTTTATACACGGCGATCCACCACTCTTCCCAACGCCGCTCGGCTTCCTCGGCAGCCTGGCGAGCCAGCACGCGCAAGTCGGCGGCAAGATTTGCCGTGTCTCGGTCGGCTCGCCAGAGGATTTGGTTGTTATAGGCCAATGCTTGGCGGCTTCTGGTGGCGGCCGACCCGCTCCAGACATTTTCGGTGTGCTGCTCCACCACTGGCTCCAAGACGCTTGCCAACCCTGCTTGTGCCGCATCCAATGCCGATGCCAAGCTGGCGATCTCTTCGGCACGCGCCGTCGCGTCCATCGCCGCCGACAGCAGCGAGGAGCTGTATTCCAAAATGCCGGGCGAGGCAGAGCCTGTAGAAGCTCCAGAGTTTCGCAAAGACGGCGACAAGTTCGTCATACATCCATTCATATATCAAGGCGACTGCACGCAAGCCATAAACTTTGTCGTGTGACCCCGCTGGAGCAGGAAATCCGCAGACAAATCGCAGCAGAAGGCCCGATGGGTTTCGACCAGTGGATGAAACAAGCCCTCTATCACCCCAAGCACGGCTTCTACAGCAGCGGCGGCCAAGCAGGACGCCGAGGCAAAGACTTCCTGACCAGCCCCGAAGTAGGCCCGCTCTTCGGTGCCGTGCTTGCGAACGCCATTGACGGCTGCTGGAATGAGCTAGGACAGCCCGACCCTTTCACAGTCATGGAGGCAGGCGCAGGACGAGGCGCGCTGGCCGCAAGCGTGTTGCGGGCAAAGCCTGCGTGTTTTGATGCGATGCGCTATGTGATGGTTGAGCGGTCGGAGTTGCTGCGAGCTCAGCAGCAAGAGACTTTGAAAGGTGTTGCTGCAAACAGTGATGGCAAAGTCATTAGCTTGGGAAAACTGTCAGAGTGTATTTCCCGCGACGAACCTGTTGTGCCATTCGGCGTGGTCATCGCCAACGAGTTGCTGGACAATCTCCCTTTCAGAATTCTTGAACGCACAGCTTCGGGCTGGCAAGAAGTGGTAGTGGGGTTGTCGGAAAATGGCGAATTCGCAAGCAATGCCACTGAGCGAGCTTCTGCGGCTTCGGTCCATGCTTCTCAAGAACGCGTCAGCCATTCACCAAGTGCGAATCTTCAGCAACGCTCACAAATCAAGAATGACCCACAGCCAATTTTTTTACACGCCGAAATCTCACCTGGCGACCCCCAACTCGCAGCCTCCCTCGCCCCGAATGCCCCCGTCGGCGCACGCATCCCCCTGCAAGAACAAGCCTCGGCCTGGGTGCGCCAAGCCTGTGAACTAATCGGCCGAGGCAGAGTGATCGTCTTTGACTACGGAGCCACCACAGCCGAACTAGCAGAACGCAACGGCTGGCTGCGCACCTACGCAAAACACGGCAAAGGCACCTCCCCCCTAGCCTGTCCCGGCCAGCAAGACATCACCAGCGATGTGGCATTCGACCAGCTCCCACCCCCCGCAAGCCTCCAAACCCAAGCAGATTTCCTACAAGACTGGGGCATCCAAAGCCTAGTAGCCGAAGGCCAAAAAGAGTGGCAGCAAAACGCCGCCACCCCCACAACAAAAGCCCTAATAGCCCGCAGCCGCCCAACCGAAGCCCAAACCCTCTGCGACCCCACCACCTTCGGCAACTACAAAGCCGCCCAGTGGATCATCGGATGAGAAAATCGCATGGCACAGAAGCCGCTTAACTAGAAACAAGCAATATAGAACAGATCAGAACGAAGATAACCAGAGCCGCAAATGAAGCCGACAAACCAGCCCAAGCCAACCCGCCTAGTTGACGCAGCCGTCACAGCCCTGCGGGGCTTTGCTATGGGGGCGGCTGATCTGGTGCCGGGCGTCTCGGGCGGCACAGTTGCTTTGCTGCTGGGAATCTACGAGCGTTTTATTGGGGCTATCAGAGGAGTGGCCGCGATCGGTGGCCGTCTTCTGCGGGGCGACATCGCAGGGGCACGCCACAGGTTCAAAGAAGCCGACTGGTTTTTCGTGCTGCCTTTGGGGGTGGGCATCGTGATAGCAGTCTTCTCGCTGGCTTCTCTGATGGAACGCCTGCTGCATGACTACCCAGAGGAAATGGCAGGCATCTTCATGGGCTTGGTGCTGGCTTCGCTGGTCGCCACCTATCTGTCTTTGGAGCGGCCCGCTCAAAAAGCTCGTCTTGCTCTCTGGGAACTGCTGCTAGCCGTAGCTGTGGCAGCCGGAGTGTTCGTTCTGCTCGGCTTCAGCGCAACCCCGCAAGCCGACCCGTCGCTCCTCGTCTACCTCGGCGCAGGCGCGCTGGCAATCTGCGCTATGGTGCTGCCCGGCATCTCGGGCTCGTTTCTGCTGCTGATAGTAGGCATGTATGCAGCCTTGCTAGCAGCCCTTGACGATATAGCCATCGCGCAACTCCTAGTTTTCTGCCTTGGAGCAGCCATAGGACTAGCCCTCTTCTCCACCCTCCTCCACCGCCTGCTGACTCAATTCCGCCGTCCTACGACCGCCGTGCTACTAGGGCTGCTTCTAGGCTCAATGCGAGTGCTATGGCCTTGGCCCAACGGCGTGGGCATAATCTCCCGCGACGAAACCGAAGCCATAGACGGCACCCGCCTTGATTGGCCCACCCTCTCACAAGCTTGGCTCCCCACCCTGCTAGCCTTGGCCGCCTTCGCCCTAGTCCTCACCCTCCCTAAGATTTTCAAAACACGGCAACTCAGCAGCTAGTCCTGCTGATTTACCCGCAAGTCTCCGCAACTCCCCCGACAACCTCCTCGCTGTGATTGCCGATTGGCGCAAGCAAACGCCGGCCATTTGGCTATCAAGCAGGTTCCAGCCAGTCCCTTGTCAAAGCCCCGCCTTTTTGTTCCCAGTCTTCTATGGTCATGGCGAAGAGTTGGTGGTCTTCCCAGGTGCCGTTGATTTCTAGGAATTTGCGGGCTATGCCTTCGTTGGGGATGCCTAGCTTTTCTACCACTCGCAGGCTGGCTGAGTTGGTGGGGACGATGGCTACTTGCATTCTGTATAGCAGGCATTCTTCAAAGCCGAAGCGCAGGACGGCTGCCAAGGCTTCGGGGGCGTAGCTCTGGCCGGCCTGTGATTGGTCTATCCAATAGCCGACATAGCAGCTGTAGAAGGGGTGGCCCATCACCGATGACATGTTCATCTCGCCTATCAGCTGGCCGTTGGCGAAAACTCCGAAGCCGTAGCCTTTGCCTGCTTCTCGCTCTGTTTTCATGAACTGGCAGCGTTGCTGGAATGCTTTCGGATCGGTGTCGGGGTCGCTCAGGTTGGGGAGTTTGCGGGGTTCCCAAGGCAGCAGCCAGCTGCGACAGCGTTGGCGCACTTCCGTCCATTGCGGGAAATCACCAGCCGTCAGCGGGCGCAGAATGACGCGCTTGCCTTGAAGCTTCGGTTCCCGAAGATTTGCGCTCCGATTGCGGCGTTTGGATTTCATGGGCCAAAGCACTCGCGCTGAATCGCAGCCTTCGCAGCGGAAACTGAGGCAATGTCAGTCATACCCAGGCGCTTCTTTGGCGCCAGTCAGACGCAGGGCAGCGTTTATTACGCCTAGGTGAGAATAGGCTTGCGGGAAGTTACCTAGTTGTCGGCGGGTGGCGGGGTCGTATTGTTCTGCTAGCAGGCCTGTGGGGCCTAGCTTGGACAAGATCTCTTCAAACAGGCTTTCGGCTTCTTCTACTCGGCCTACTTGGTGCAGGGCTTCTACCAGCCAGCAGGCGCAGATGAAGAAGCCGCCTTCAAAACCGGGCAGGCCGTCGTCGAAACGATAGCGATAGACGATGGGGCCTAGGCGCAGACGCTGCTCCACTAGGTCTACGGTTGCCATGTATCGCTCGTCGGTCGGCTCTACCATTCCGTACAGACCCATGAGCAGCACGGCGGCGTCCAAGAAATCGTCATCGTAGGCCACGGTGTAGGCGCCGACTTTTTCGTTCCAGCCTCGCTCGGCGACTTCAGCACGGATTCTGTCGGCTATCGTCTGCCAGTGTTCAAGCTTCTCCTCGGTTGCGCCGGCTGCTGCGACGCTGGCTGCTGCATCGCCGGCTGCGCCCGCCGCACCTCCTGCGCCGGCAGCCCCGGCCCCAGATACGCCGGCTGCTGCCTCACCAGCCGCCTTGCCTATCACGCGGCCGACCTTTATCGCCCGATCCAGAGCCACCCAGCACATGACTTTGGAATGGACATGATGACGGGGCGGCTGCCTTTCTTCCCATGTGCCATGATCGGGCAGCTCCCACAGATGCTCCACAGCGGCTGCCATGGCTTCCACCGTCGCCCAAGTGTTGCCTCTGAGCGCCACGCCGCCGGCGGTGTCTTCGCCGGGGCCGTGCCAGGCGCCAGCCGAAACTAGATGCCACAGCAGATCCAGCACGCTGCCAAAGATGTCGTGCTGAGCTTGGTTGGCCGCAGCGTTGCCGACTCTCACTGGGCGGCTCCCCCGATAGCCGCTCAAAGTGGTGATGACGGCTTCGGGGGCCGACATATCGCCCTCGACTGGATAAAGAGGCCGCAGCAGATCGGGGCTGGGGATATCCTCTAGTCGCCGGCTCAGCCATTCCATGAAATCCACCGCCTCTTTAGTGCTTCCCAGCAGCACGAGGGCTTGGACGGTCATGGCTGCGTCGCGAGGCCAGCAGTAGCGATAGTCCCAGTTGCGCACGCCGCCGATTTCTTCGGGGAGGCTGGTGGTGGCTGCGGCCAGCACGGCCCCGGTCGGGTCGTAGCAGAGACCTTTCAGCGTGAGCGCGCTGCGCCGCACGATTTCGGTGTATCGCTGAGGCAAGACGAGCTTGTCGGCCCAATGCTCCCAGTGCGCTTCGGTCATCTCCTTGACCACCACCGAGCTGACTGGCGCAGGGCTGAGATCGTTGCTGCCGAGCCTCAGCTCCAGCTCCACCGGTTCTTCACGGCTGAGCTCCACCCGACCGACAGCCCTGCCGCCCCGCAGGGAAGTCCAGATGACGCCCGGTGCTCTGAGCGCCATATGGTCGACTCCGCCGGTGACGATGATGCCGTCTTCGGTGAGCTCCAGCAGGGGATGACTGCGACCGAAGTCAGGACGAGGGACGAACTCCACCACAGCCGCGCCCTCGCCTGTGAGCACACGGTGGAGCGTGCAAGCCGACTGCTCCAAGAAATCAACCACTTGCATGTTCTCCCATGCGGTTTCCACAGAGAGGGTGTTGTCTACATACCGCTGGCGCAGCGGTTTGTTCTGCTGGCCGTTTGATACTTGCTGGCCATTTGATGATTGCGAAGCGTCTGTTGCAGAAGCATCCGTTGCAGAAGCGTCTATGTCGGGGCGAACTGAGAATGACCCTGCGCCTGCGCCGCCCAGAAGATCGGCGAACACTGCGGCAGAGTCGGGGCGAGGATGGCAAAGCCACACCACATTCGCAGACTCTGTGAGCACCGCTGTGGTCTGGCCGTTGGAGAGGAAGCTCAGATTTTTGATGGCGGGGAAACCTCCGCCCTGCACCCACTTTTCGCGCTCTTCGCTGAGAAAGCCGAGCACTTCGGCGACTTCTTCAGGGTCGGCCACTCGGAACTGCGCCAAGGTCTCGCCGTCTCCCACTTTGATGCCCACATCGGGGCCTGTCAAGCGGGCGAAAGCTTCTTCGTCTGTGGTGTCGTCGCCTAGGAACAGCACAGCTTCGGCTGCCAGACGGTGGCGGAGCCTGTCTAAAGCGGTGCCCTTGTTGTGCTGCACCACGAGGGCTTCCACCACCAGCTTGCCGAGCTTCAATTGCACCCCGGAGATGTCGCCTAAGACGGCTTGGGCTTGGGCTGCCACCTCTTCGTGAATCTCAGAAGCGCAGCGGCGATAGTGCAGGGCCACAGAAGCGGGCTTGATCTCCAAGAAAACGCCTTCGTGCTGCTCGGCGATGGCTTGAAAGCCGCTCTGTATTGAATCAAGCTGCTGCAGATTTTCAGAGGTGAGGTTTTCCACGAAGCCGATGTCGAATTCAGAGCCGTGGCTGCCTACCAGATGTATTTCTTCGGGGAAGCGAGACAAGGCGGCGAGATCGCGCAATGCCCGTCCTGAGATGATGGAGACATGGGTGTTGGCCAGCACAGCCAAAGACCTCAGAGCCACGCTGGATTCCCGCAGCGGACGGGCCTGCAGGGGGTCGTCTACTATCGGGGCGAGGGTGCCGTCGTAGTCGGTGGCCACGAGCAGGATAGGCGTCTGTGCCAGAGAGCGCAGCTTGTTCATAAGCTCCAGGGAAAGAGGCGCGGCAGCCATTTGATCTCCTAGGTTTTGGCAGTCCTGGCTGAATTGGCCGTCTTTGCCGTCTTGACAGAATTCGCGGAATCCGGCCCTGCGTCCAAGCAGTCCACGAAGTCTCGCACCCAGTCGTGCACATCGTTGCCTGCCACTGCCTTTCGCATCTCTTCCATTTTCGCAGATGCAACGGCTTCAGGCATTCGCACTGCATCGGTAATGGCTCGCTTGAGGCCGTCTATGTCGTAAGGGTTCACCAGAATCGCTTCTCGCAGAAGCTCTGAAGCCCCTGCGAATTCGCTGAGCACGAGCACGCCCGTGTTGTCTCGGCGGGCTGCCGCATATTCCTTGGCCACGAGGTTCATGCCGTCACGCAGGGGCGTCACCAGCATCACATCGGCAGCCAGATACATCGCCACGATCTCTTCAAACGGCTGGCTCTTGTGGAAATAGTGGATGGCTTGACGGCCGAGCTGTCCGTGAAGACCGTTGATCTTGCCCACCAGCTGCTCCACATGCTCACGCAGATCCACATACTGATTCACATTGGAACGGCTGGGCTCTGCCACCTGCAGCATAGAGCACTCCCCTGGGGCAAAAAGCTCTTCGGTGAGCAGCTCTCCGAAGGCTCGCATTCTGATGTCTATGCCTTTGGTGTAGTCCAGACGGTCTACGCCGAGCAGCACCTTATCTACGCCTATCATTTCGCGGATTTCCTCGGCTCGCTGCTGAACTGCTGGCGACTGGGCGGCTTCTTCAAATCGCGCCACATCTATGCCGATGGCGAACTTTTCAAGCATGACTTTGCGCGCAGTGCCGTGTTTTGCGGTGCCGTTGCCCGCGGTGCTGTTTTTGGCTGTGCTGTTTTTTGTGGTGGCATTGTTGACAGTGCCCCCTCTCTCAGTGCTGTCTCTCACTATCATCAGGTCGTCTCGCTCGGCTTCTGCTGCGCCGAGGAATTCGGCAGTGCGCCGCAGGTTGCCGCGACTGCGTTTCGTCTGCACGCCGATGAGGTCGGCGCCGAGCAGACCTTCCATGATCTGCTGGCGAAACGGCAGCCTCGCGAAAAGGTCGGCCGGCGGGAACGGAATATGCAAGAAGAAGCCGATCTTCACATCGGGCCTCTGCTCGCGCAGCATTTTGGGCAAGAGCTGCAGGTGATAGTCGTGCACCCAGACGGTGGCGCCGGGGGCGGCGACCGAAGCCACCGAATCGCAGAATCGTCTGTTCACCTCCACATAGCTGTTCCACCATGAGCGATGAAACTCGGGCGGGCGCACGCCGTCGTGATAGAGCGGCCAGATTGTGGCGTTGGACATGCCCGAGTAATAAAGCTCTGTCTCGGCACGGCTGAGCGGCACCGCCAGAAACGACATGTTCTCATTGCTTTTGTCGAACTCGGCGGGGGCATCGCCTGCCACGCCCGTCCAGCCGACCCAGTGGAGCGGAGCCAAATCGTCCAAGCTCGTGAGCATGGCCGACACCAGACCGCCCGGGCTCGGCTCCCACTTGTTCTTGGCCGGCGACCAGCGCACGGGCAGCCTATTGGCGGCAATCACGAAATGCGATGTGCCTTGCGCGGATGCGCTCAGTAGCGATGCGCCCTGAGCCGATGCGCCCTGCGTCATGGTTTGATGTTCCTCGTCATGGTTTGCTGCCCTGCGTCATGTCGGCAATCAGTCCGTCTAAAAGGTCGGCTTCCGACACCAAGCATTCCTCAAAATCCAAATAGCGCATGACTTTCACAAGCACGCACAAGCCGCCCACTATCACATCCGCACGGCCGGGGTGCAGACCGGGGTTGGATAAGCGTTGCTCGCGGTCTTCGGTGGCGAGAGTGCGAAACACATCTTCGGCTGCTTCTTTGGTTAGGCGAAAATGATGCACCGCTTCTGGGTCGTAATCTATGAGGCCGATCTCCACGGCGGCGGCGGTGGTGACGGTGCCAGCGAGACCGACCAGCTGCTTGGCATCGCCTGCTTTCGGCACAGCGGCGAGCAAATCGTCAAGATGAAGCTGCACCACCGAAATGCAAGCCGAAAGCTCTTCGGGCAGGGCAGGGTCGTGCTTGATGAACTGCTGCGTCAGGCGACTGCTTCCCATATCTGCTGAGAATACAGCCTCGCACTGCTGCGACCCGAACGCAAACTCTGTGGAACCTCCGCCGATGTCGCACACGAGATAGGGGCCGTCTGCCGAATTGAGCGCAGAGGTGGCGCCGGCAAAAGCAGTGCGGGCTTCTGCTTCACCGCTGAGCAGTTCGGGTGGGCGGCCCGCAACATCGGCAACTTTGGCGAAGAATTCGTCTCTGTTGCGGGCATCTCTGGCGGCTGAAGTGGCGACAACGCGATATTCGCTCACGCCGTGCTCTCGGATTGCCTGCATATATTCAGCTAAGCACTCTTGGGTGCGCAGCATCGCCGATTCCAGCAAAACTCCGGTATCCGACAGACCTTCGCCGAGGTTGGTGATGGCGAGGCATCGCTTGAGTTCGCGGCCACTTGGCGTGGCGATGAGCAGGCGTGTGGAATGCGTACCGCAGTCTATGGCAGCGAAGACAGCAGATTCAGAGGCAGACGCAGGTGCTTGCTCAGACTCAGGGGGCATCGGCTTGGTCTTTTCCGGCTTCGTCTTCTTGCTCTGTGGTTTCGGCAGTGTCGTAGTCTGAGCTGTCGGCTCGCCTCTCACCCAGCCTTGCTGTGTCGCCTCCCAGATGCCCCAGCATCCATTTGCCGACTGGGTCATCCCCGCCGGCGAGCAGCCAGGCGTAGTGAGCGTGGAGGCACTTCACTCCCTTGGAACAGCCGCCGACACCGCCAGCGGGTCGTGGCCCGTCATAGCCAGAGGGAAGGGCGGCATCTCTTTCGGCTGCGTAGCGGGCGTGGGCTGCCTCTAAGGCTCGGGCATCTACGGCGGCTTCGGCTTGCTTGACGCCGCCTTGGGATTCCAAGCGTGCCGCTAGCAGGCAGTCGTCTGGATCTACTAGCCAGTAGCGAGTGGGCATCGGAGTGCCGTCGTAAAGCAGCGGGTCGTTCTTGATGACACGCGGCGAGCCGTCATCGTTGCGCACTGCCACTTCAAAACCGCAGCGTGGTTCGCGCCCCAGAAGGGCTGAGACATCTTCCCAATCTTTTAGGTTCATGCCAGAGGCCGCAGCTATCCGAGACCAGCTGTCTGGCTATGCAGTAACATCTTCCCAGTCTTGGAGGTTCATGCCAGACAGAGCAGACTTGTTAGCTGCTGCTCGCCTATCTGCTTGCCTATTTGTCTTTGTCTGCCTAATGCAGCTTTTCAGAATTCGGCTTTTCAGTCGGCCTTCTTGCGCCGAAACAGCCTGCGAATGAACAACGCTGCCGCAAGCAACGCAGCCCCTACCACTGCTATGCCTGCTTTGACACGCCGAGAGCCTGTGACTTCCAGCAGATCCACTGCTTCTACCTCGTCGGCATCCGCTTGCCCAGCCGCAATCATCTCGCTTAGATTTTCGGCGAACTTGGCCATGAGCTTGCCGCTCACATCCGCCAGCACTCCTCTGCCGAACTGCGCCACCTTGCCCTTTAGGTCGAGGTGCACATCCACCATCACCTGAGTTGTGGAGGCGTCGCCCGCCGCATCGCTTTCAAGCAACACCCCTATCTTGGCACTGGCGTTGCCTGCGCCTTTGGTGTCGCGCCCTTGCGCGGTCAGCACGATCTTGTGCTCGGCTTCATCTACCTGTTCAAAGCGAGCTGTGCCTTTGTATTGCGAGGTGATCGGGCCGACTTTCACCTTGACGATCCCGTGATAGTCTTCTCCGTCTATCTCCTGCAGCTGGGCACCGGGCAGACACGGCGCAATCCGCTCCACATCCGTCATCAGATCCCAAACATCCTTCAGCGCAGCGTCTACGCTGAAACTCTCAGAAAAATCCATTCGCTTTTTCTCCTTTCTGAAGGCCAAGAGGCCAAATGCCAGCCGATCCGTCAAGTAAATCCCAAATTCCCATGCGTCTCCCCTGTTGGCTTCCCGACTGCTTCTAGTCGGCAGCAGGTCGCCAGCGGGTGAAATCGTAGTTAGTGTCAAAATCGGCTGCCTCTCCACTACAGGCTACCTCCGAAACCAGTTCAGGACGACGGCGCATGAGGCCGCGAGCCCCCTCGTCATCGTCAAAAAGCGGCAAAAGCGGCCACACTTCTGCTGCAAGCTTGACAGGCGGACGGCGTTTGCCAAGATAGGTATTGGTGACGATCTCCCCCGGCGCAGCGGCCACCGCCTGCCAAGCGGCAGAAGTCACGAACGGCATATCCCCAAGCCCCACCACAACCGCTCCGTGCCCGTCTCGCCCAGCCACCGAAATGCCAGCCCGCAATGACGACCCCTGCCCCTGCTCCCAATCGTGATTCTGGATGACGGTGACTTCAGGCGGCAGCAAGTCGCTCAGGTCTTCAGCCCCCGTAACCACATAGACATCATCCAACCCAGCCTCACAAGCCCCCTCAACCGCCCAAACAATAAGCGGCCGCCCCTGCACAGGCCGCCGCAACTTATGCCCCGCCCCCCCATACCGAACCCCAGCCCCCGCCGCCAACACGATCGCGGCCGTGGTAGACGGAGATTTCTGAGTTTCTTCGGCGGCTGGTGTTTCTAGCGTTGGCATCACTGAGGCTTGGGTCATTGAGGTTGATGGCACTGCCCTTCAGTTTATGGCTGCGAATAAATATCAAGATCATAAACAGCCGCGCAGGGAGACGCGGCACGCAGCATTTGGCGAGAACTTGAGGCTTGGCAGGTATTCATGCCAGCCAGACTTGCCTGATAAAATAGGCGTGTGGCTTCAGAGAACAGCAACAACCGTGATTCCGCGTCTATGCCCACCGCGGAAGAGGTGTCAATGCTGATGGCAGAGTCCAGGCAGTTGGATCCCAGCGGCTACAGATCGCTGATTATAAGGTCATTGCGGGACGATACCCCTGAACAGAGGGTTGAGGCCGCAGCCGCCGTGGGAAATATGCACCGAATGGCACGCAAAGTAAAAACACAAAGAGATGGCATGATTTGATCCAGCCGAACGCGCTATACTGGAATCATGGCATCGCAAGGCAGATACATAGCTGTGGAAGAAGCCTCTCCTGAAGGCGATCACTCGCTCAGACTGGTTTTCTCAGACGGGGTTGAAGGCGTAGTCGATGTGTCTGATTTTCTGGAATATCCAGCGTTCCAGCGATTCCGCGACCCCGATATGTTCCGCCGTGTCTATGTGGAAGGCGGATCGCCGATGTGGGACAGCGACACCGACATCTCTCCGCGTGTGCTTTACTGCCGCGCCACCGGATGCAGCTACGAAGACATAGACCCGCCGATAGCGACAGCTCTGCTGAAAGACCCCGACTCTAAACTCGCCAAGCTGCACGCCAGCACAGATATGGCACTCTCTGAATAAGAACCCGCCGTGCCTGAACTTTCCCGCTTTCCCAGCGGGCTTGTCATAAGAATGAGATGGGGGGCGCGGGAAGAGCCTCTCCCCCACATTCACGCCACGCACGGTCGGGAAGAAGCGCAAGTGTTCGTGACCTCCTTGGAAGTGGTGACCTCGCATCACAGAGATGAAGCCCTCAGCGGAAGATATCTGAAGGAACTGATCCCGTGGATGGAATACTACGAGGCAAATCTTCTGTATTCATGGCATCTTTGCTCCAAAGGAGAGACCCCGCCTAAGATACCGCCACCACCTGCCAGCCGAAACAAAGGATACCAACCCCAAAGCGTGCCGCAATGGTTCATAGAAATGCTAGATGAGTAGATATAACTACTGGATCAGACAGCAGCGGATAGGGGCTTGCGATGTTGTCTACGAATGCCACATCTTCTATTCCGAACACGCAGTCCACGAATTTGAACACCATCGTGTGTGTTGTAGGTGTTTTCGCGGCTGTGTCTTTGGCTTGCACTTGATGCTGTGTGAATGTCGATGTGAGTGTCAGTGTGGGGTGTCCTGTGATGTCCCATCCGCTAGGAGAGTTGACGCTTGTGTCTGTCGGGAAAGTGTAGTAGGTGCCGTAGAAGCTGGAAGTCCGTGTGGCATCCGCATAAGCGACAGGAGAGCTAGCGACAAGGTTGACGGTGTTTGTCATCATTTTCAGATGGTCTGTTGAGCCGAGTTTGGACACTATCTTCGGTGTCGGCTGCTGCCAGACGACATTCACCGAAGCCATAGCCGAGTGTGCTGTGTCGTCAAAGAAAGCGAACGCCGGCTGCGGCGGCGTTCCTAGTTGCGCCGCCGATGGATGTCGGTAGCAGTGCTTTTTGTTCCCGCCTGCGAATCCTGAAGCATTTCTGAATACCGCTTTGTTCACAGCGTCTATGCCTTTGGCTCCCACATGCGCTACTAGTGCTTCGCCTGGCTGGTAGCACAGCACTGGTGCTCTGTCGGCTAGAAACGCTTTGACTGCGAACACTTCTGCTTCGTCGTAGAGTTTGAACCGCTCCGCAGCAGGTGTGGGCTGGTAGTCGACATGCCAGAAGGTTGCTGTTTTGGAAGCATCTGTTCCTGATGGGCGAGACGGCTGGTATTCGAGTATCAGTTCTGGTGTGCGTGTTCTGCGTATTTTGCATGTGCGCTGAGCGTCAGTGCGTGCGCTGTAAACAGAGCCTTTGCCGTAGCTGGATGTTTCGTAGTCCAGCCTTGTGGCTTCCACAGAAACCGTGCCATCGGCTGTGACAGTTATCAAATCGCAGCCTGTGCCGTTTCTGTCTGTTTCGGTTTCGCCTGTTTGCGGCACCCAGCCGCTGTATGTCACAGCTGGGTCTTCTTGGTAGTTGCTCCATGTGAGTGTGGATTGTTGGTATCGCCAGTCGAAGTTGTTCCATGTGGTTGTTGTTGCTGTGGTTCCCATGTCGGCTGTGGCTTGGGCATATGCGGTGTCGTAGGCTGTGGTGTAGGTGTTGCGCCATGTGGCGGCTGCTGTGTTTATCTGTGTGCGTTCTGTGTTGGCTGTGGCTGCGGTGGCGTTCTGTGATGTCGCGGGAACTGCGGATGCTGAAAAAGCTGCTGGGAGTATTCCTTCTCCTGTTGTGGCTGTGGCTGTCAGTGTTCCAAGCGTTGTGGCGGTTGCGTTCCGCACAGAAGCCGATGTGTTTTTGAGTCCTGTTCTGGCCGGGTGCGAGGCGTAGTATCTGCCGAGCAGGTTATATATTGATGTGTTAATGAATGTTCCATTGGTCGGTGAAGCTGTGATAGTCGGGAAACCGGAGACGGCGGGAGTGGTGCCTGTATACCATGCGACATAGCGGCTATGGAGCGGATGCGATCCGGAGACATAGCAGGAGGTAGTTCGCCATGTGCTGCAAGTAGCTGCTCCTGCGGCAGATGGCACCCTAGCAGTTTTGCTCCAAGTTCCGCTGGAAAGCCTCAGAGTGTAGGAGTTGTATGTGGCTGTTGCTGTGGCTTTGACTTCAGCTATCGCAGGCGTTACAAGCGTTCTCGTGGAATAGCTGATATTAACGGTTGTTCCTGAATAAGTTTTTTTGTTTGCTGTGATCGTGCAAGAACCTCCATAGGTATAAGTAACCCAAGTGCCGAAAACAGGACCGCTTGTAGGAACCGCTCCGCTGGTGTGGCAATAGCTGCTGCTGTGATTCGTGGTTCTATACACAGCGGCTTTAGGCTCTGTGCCAGCAGCAGACGAAGAAACACGACCGGCGGTAGGCGCGTTCGGCGGGGAAACAACAGGAGATATCGGTCCAGACCCAGGAGATCTTGCCGCAGAACCGTAAGTCAGCACACCTGTCGCCGCAGTTTTCAAAGTTCCCACCGAAGAAGCGTAAGAACTGGTAAGAGATGACACATCGCCGCACCATGACGCACCCACAGCAGGTTTAGTCAAAGACCGCCCAGCTACAGAAGCCGACCTGGTTTTGCGCCCCGCATAGAAAGTTTCCATGCCAGAAGCGTAAGTTCTTCTGAGACCTCTGCGCACAGCGTGCTTATAAGAACCGAAAGTCGCATTGGCGGCATTAGAAGTGCTCAAAACGGGATTGTCATCCAGCCACTCAGAAAACCCGGTTTCCATGCCAGAAGCCCAAGTGCTATATCTAGTCATCCAGTCCTTGTAAATATTCGCCTCAGCTTCCAGCATCTCCAACCGCAGACTAGCCTCAGCCCGCTTAGCCGCGCAAGTATTCTCCGCCACACGGCTCGCGTAGCGATGAGCCATGTTCTTCACCGCTCCCGAGTAGTCGATGTCGCTGTCAAGATCGTTCGGCGGAGCCGCATCGTCATCTCTGTCGCTAGCAGCATAAGACGGCGCAGGCGATTGTTTCCTGTTCGCGTGCCCAGCCAGTGTGGAGTGATATGCTCTGTCTTCAGACCCGTCAGCGCAGCCCGTGGCGTCGCCGTTGCGTCTCGGCGGCGAAGCCGTCGCGTGATACGGAGAGGTTATATCCAAATCCCAAGCTGTTCTCCCAGCAGCCACAGCCAAAGTCCTGTCCAATGCTGGCACGCCAGGAGCGGCATCGCTGCCGACTGTTCTGTTCTCATAGATGCTCAAACCTGCCGTGACGCAAGCAGGGTCGTTGAAACTAGCCGCATTCCTAGGCGTGGGATCTTGCGGGTCGGGATCGTCAGGCGTAGCCTCCGGGCACGCCGCCCCTTCGTCTTTGTTGAACTTCGCAGAGACCAGATCGTCTGCGATGTCTTTTAGTTCCTCTGCCGTGTAATCCCGCCAATCGCTATCAGAGTCGTTGTCGGTGTCAGGATCGCATCGAGGAATCGGGAACAAATACGAACACACCATCCCTCCGCTGGAAGCAGGGCGAATACCGTCCGTGTAGCTGGCATGAGAGCTAACAGAAAAAGCTGTGTAGTAGCAGTTCAGTCTGCCGTAAGACTGGAACGCGCCTGTCATGCCTTCTGCTGCGCGATGCAAAGCAACGCCATGGTTTTGCGTCTCGAACGCTCTAGCGAACCTCAAATCAGAACGACACCAATACTGATCCGCTATCTTGCCTCTGGCATGGGTCAGCCCTGTCAGAGTCCTGCCAGTGTGAGAACCTATCCGCTCAACCGAGTCCTCGCCACGGGGATGGAACCTGGCAGGGCACAACCCCGGAACATTCGGCAGATAACCCCCGGAAACAACACCGCCGACAGGTCTGGCGACTCTGGTAACGACAGCAGAACCTCTTCTGTAAGATATGCCGTGCCAGCTCTGCTGTCCCCCGAACCTGCCGTTTTGGGTGCCCTCGGGTATAGTCCATGTTGCGCCAGCAGGGTAAATGGCAAGATGGAAACCGCTGCTGGTTTTCCATCCGTCAGCACGAACCCTATAGCCGTTCCCGTCGCGGCCAGCTACCAACTCTCCTGTGCCGCTGTTTATAGCAAAACCAGACCCTTTGCTGTCCCAGTCCCCATAAACCAGCGACCTTCCAGAAAACCTAGACGGCGGGTCGTCGCTCAATTTTTTGAGATTTCCCGAGAGATCCAAATAATACCCGCCATTGCCTACAATCTGGGCTGCCATCTCGTCCTGCTGCTTCACGAACTTATCACAACCGCTGCTGCGAGTGCCGCCTTCTTGAACAGCCCAGCTTTCATTCCCGTCAGCATCAGTCACCCAGTCCAAATACGGAAAATCATTCACCGCCCCAACAGAACCGCCAGCCTGAAAAAACGCATCAGCCACACCCCCCTGGCAAGCACCTTCCCTATAGCCGCCATACTGATGAAACGGAACATTAAAACTCCTAGCAGAATAGCGACCAGCCGCATAGCGCAAATTATCAGTATCCCACGGATAATCATCGCTATCACCACCGCCGCCGGGTGCTTGTGCTGTTGCTGGCGTGGACAGGACAGCGACGGCTGCTATAGCAGCTGCTACGCCGAGCAAAGCTATAGCGAAAAAATTTATGATCTTCAAAAAGCAAGATTTCCCCATAACCCAGATATTATAATGCCGCAAACCGTCTAAGTTTTCAAGACGGCTATTTTCTCTGATAATTTGTTGCTTACGGGAAATCTCAGTAGGTCGCTTGCTGACAACACACGCTCGCCGAAGCTGAATTTGCTGTCTTGTGCTGATGTCAGGCTGGCTAGTAGAAATCTCATAGCTACTTTCAATATTTATTAGCTTCAACGCTCTCAATCAGTAACTTCAACACTGGGACTGTTTTCTCTCTGATGTTATCAGCTATTTCGCGTGTGACCCACTGATGAGGGCAACTCTTCGGTCTGTGAGTGTTATATCTAGCATACTTGAACGCATTAAAGCCTTTATCGTATTCTTTACGTTTACCATCTTTTGTTTTACTCAACGGATACACGCTGTACACCATCTTTTTTATCTCTTCTTCCGAAAGAATATCACCTAAATCTTTAAACCTGCCCTTTATGCTGTGACCATATGTATCATACAAATCATTATCAAAGCATATATCTCTAGCAACAAGATAAGCGTTACCAGCCATTTCAACGGCAGAGGCTATCCTCTCGCAACAACCCGCATAGTCCCCAGCTTCATATTCTCTAGCAGAAGACTCCAGGTATCTCTGAGCAGAGTGCCTATAGCACTCATCTGGCGGATACAAGGGTGTTACCTGCCTGTTCGTAATGTTGTGTTGCTTTTTCTAAATGCATCAAATTCATAGCATAGAATGTGCTATCTCCATTAGGAAATTCTATCGGCTCTACTGCTCCGTAAACACCTCGACTGAAAACACCGAAGACTATATCATCATGCACTTCAGAAAACTTTTTGCAAGAATCAACTGCGAAAAAAATATTAACACCAGACATATCATTGGCATCGTGTTCGCCGTATACAACAGCCTTTCTTGCCGTGCCGCGCACCGCTAACTCTCCAATCGAATCTATCAATTTATCACATTCGCTTTTCATGTCTTGCTCCTATGTCTATCTTAATCATGACTGCGCTTGACAGTACAACTGCTACACTCTACTCTATAGGAAAGATTACAAAAAATGTCACCTCATTTTTTTCGTTTTTCCTTAAGATTCCAAATTTTTTTATATCAGCTTTCGTATTTTTAGTCTGAACAAACCATCTATCTAGCACTTTTTTATCAAGTATTAACTGTTTCTTGCTTCATATCTAGACATTATATGTTTAGAAAGCAACCCCGGAAAACTATTTTAGTATAGTATATTTCATTTCACCCTATAGACTATAATAACACTATAAAACAAAAGAGCAACAATACTAAAGAAAATGATAGCAACAATAGTGGACACTGCTTTACTCATAACATTCATATCAACAGTAGCATCATCAGACTATAGAAAACACACCCGCCACTACAACGTTAATTCTCCGTGTTTACACAACATTAGCCACAATAACTGATACATGTATCGGTTCGCGGCACAGAGTTTATGCCAACAGCGACAGAATAAGGTTTGCTTAAGTAAATTAATACAAATCAGACCAGATAGTATACGGAACAAAATTCAGCGAACTAGAAAACTTTTTGCCATAACTGCTACACCCAACTGCCAAACCAAAACGAAAACTCAGCCCCTGGGAAATTCCAGCAAATCCGAAGCAAAAAACACACGCTCACCGAAAGAGAACTTTATTGTGTCTTCGCTGCCTATGTCGCCCCAGTAATCATACTCTTCAAAAGCAGTTTGACAGCCATTGTAATTCGTGGATCCAGTTACTTCGGCACGATATCCAGTTTCGCGCCAATATAAAATAATTCCACGTGCTCCTTCGGTTGGATGGCAAACATAAAGACCAACCCAATTACCGTTTCTTGATATTTCTTTGACATGATAGGTGCCTTGCGATAGCAGGCTTTCACGCGGCTGTATCCCAGGTGTAAGATTCGCATACCATAAACTGTTAGCCAGCTCTGGCACCTCACCAGATGGAGCAAGCAAAGCTCGGCACAAGATCAGTTGCATAGCTTCAGTTTCAGCCGAAAGCTCAGGAAGCCTAAGCGCGTCATGCGCTGTCTGCACAGCCTCACGAATATAGAACTCCAGGTTGGATTCCGGGTTTATCCGTTCTCCGCCGTGCAGTTCTATGAGCCGGTCGGTTGTGAAGATAGCGTCTCCTGAGTATGTTCTTGTGCTAGCGTTCCATTCCCTAGTCGGTTGCAGCAGATCAGTGAAACTATATCCTGCTGGGGCACCGCACACATTCTGAGGTGTGAACCCCATCCACAGCAAAGTATCCTCAATCAACTGCCATGTTTGCTGCAGAGTCCCAGCAGTGTCCCTCTCATTCGGAAATATTCCGAAAGTTCCATCAGGAGAATACTGACCTGCATATCTCACAAATAGTTTCAGTTCGTCTAGCTTGGCTTTCATGGAATCGCTGCCTTCGTCGTTAATCCTAGAAAAAATTTGAATATCGGAAAGTCCTGGCACATATCTGTCTCTAGGCACGCTGTCCGCCAGCGGCAGTCGCACATCGTTTCGCTGTCTCGGACGCAAACCAGCTTGCTCTCTAGCAACAGCAGGAGCGGTATCTGTGCCAAGCAGAACTATAACAGCAGCGTCTTCTGAAGCGAACTGCTGCGGCATGGCTGTCGGAGCGTCTATCTCTTCTATATCTGCCGCTTGCAGTATTTCCTCAGCTCTATCTTTCCAACCTTCCTGAAAGTAAACAGCAGAAGAACTGTATCTCTGCGGAGCGTTCTCTGGCGACAAAACCACATATCCTGCTTGCGACAGCTTGTCTGTCATTCTTCCAGCAGCACCAGCAACACCGCTTCCGTTCAACACCTGAACCTGTAAAACCACAGGAGATTCAACAACAGTAGTCGTTGTCGTGGTAGTTGTAGATGAAGTTGTCGTGGTGGAAGATGTCGCCACACTAGGAGGTTCAGATGTTTCAGGAACAGAAGAAGTCGAAGTCGTGCTTGTGCTGCTAGTTGTGGTCGTTGTCTCTGCCACAGGCGCAGACGGCAAACCTTGCGCTTCCACAACATAGCGAGTGCCAACACTATCAGTTATCACACCGCTAGCCGACACATAAACATTAGGCGGCACATCACCGCTATCATCATCCTGGAAAAACCAGAAACTCACAAGCTCTTCCACCACAGCAGCAGGATCGGTCACATCCGCATCCGCTAAATCCAGCGAAACTTCGCCAGGAAGACCGCCAAACCAAGCCACCACAGGCGAACCATCACCAGAAACCGCAACAGTGCCAGAGTCGTTAGCTGCTGTGAACGGCACAACAACAGAAGCCTCCTCAACCGCTTCTGGTGCTGTGTCCACAGTTGCGGTAGTCTCAGATGACGGAGTGGCCGTAGGCTGGGAAACCACAGAAACATTATCGCCATCTCTGCTACTGTCATTGCCGCCAGGCGAGCAGCCAACCGCAAGGATAAGCGCGGTGAAGATCACAGCTAAAATGCCATTATTTGGCATAAATCTTTGCTTGACTTTCATTTTTTCTTCACCTTTTTGGGAAGTACTTTGGTTATTTTTTTGACCACAATGTAAATGCAGAACAGTAAAGCACCGATAACCGCTAGCACAAAGAGGACCGCTAGAAATGCGCCAAACAGATTGATAGATGCTGATGTTAGCTCGTCAATATTATCAATATTCCATATATTGATGTCAAATTCCCAGTCAAAGCCATCAGATTGTGAAATTTCAACGAGTGATATTGCTCCGATAGCAGCGAAGACAAAGGCAAAGATATTTAGCCATTTTTGTCCTTTGTTTGCGGTTTGTTTTAGAATTCTATCTGTTATTAGCAACGAGTTTTGAAGCTGATCTTGTAGCATTTTTGTTGTTTTAGTTGTATTCCATACTTTATCCATTCTATTCCAAACATTTTGACCTTGGGGATTCAAATTAACTGTAAATTCATCCGCCACCGAGAAAAAATTTGATGTCAAAAGGATAAATTTATTCAGTCCAGTTTCTGCCTCATCAAAACTCTTTTGACTTTTGAATAGCTTTTTTGATTCTTCTATTGCTACTGATTCTCTTGAATAATCAGATAGACCATTTTTCATGAATTCTGCAATAAAGTAGTAAGCATTGGCTGTTTCCAGCACAGTTTTGTATGCTCTTTGGTAGCGGTTAAAGATTTCACTGTCAATATTTTCAGCATTACTATTCATACTGCCGTCATATACTATGACAGAATTTGCCACTCCAACAAAATGAGAGAAAGAATTTTCTTCTTGCCATTCACCGTTTGAAAGTCTTGCAATTTGGTCGAATGCCTTTTTCGCAACTTCAATTTCTGAGCTTTCATCAACTTCATATTCAAAAATTCTGTGAAGCGATTTGATATTTTTGCTACTTTTATTCGTTGCTTCATTTGAGATATTTTGATTGGTAAAGAACTCTTTGATGTCGTTTTCCTTAATTGCCTTCATATATTTCTCTGTTATATCTGAAACTAATGCTTCAATTTGCTCCACTTTACCATTGACAATATTATTATCAAGTTCGTTAACGATGCTCAAAAACGCATCAGATCTTATTTCATGCCTGTTCGTGCCGTCATCGGAGTTTGAGGAAATAGCAAGCGAGACAGAAACTGTCAGAAAACCGAATTCATAAAATTTGATGTCAATTTCTTCAATTATAAAATTGTATTCTTCCAAGCTGTAACTGCTCAGATCGCAATTTATTGAACATTCAAGATAGTGAGGAGGGTTGTGAGCTTTGCCTGTGCCACCAGAGCCCATTGCATATTTTTGCCCATCATCTGACACAGGAATTGCCCAATGATATAGTGGAAATACTTTATTCATTTCTCCCTCAACTCCTTTTTGTATCCTTTGATACTCGGCAGTGGTCTTTTGGCTGAAATCCAGAGGATTGCTGATTTGAACAGGGCCTGTTAGGATAATTTTCAGGGTATCAATCAACAGATAGCCTTCAGTGCGAGCAGTTTCTTCTGTCATTTTTTCACCTCATATATCCTTTGAATTTATTTTGCATATGCGAAGATTGCAACGAAAAACAGGACTGTAAAAAATTCAAGATAGTACTCTATTGGCCACTTTTAGCGGAAATCTTTCTACAGAAAGAACTTATTTTATAGCATAGTTTTGGCAGATATTTCTTAATTATGGAAGCGATTTTCTTGCACACAAAGTATGCCAGTATCACAAGAAAAAGTATCACAAAGATGTTATCAAAGCTGTCAATAGTAAAAAATTCAAATTTTATTCTAAACAAATTTACTTTTCCAAAACTTGTAATGAGAGTAGCCGCAGCAAATAGCAGTGCAGATACACTTAAAACTTTTTGCTGCTTTCTATCAATAAACTCGTCATTTTTATTATAAATTTTTTCCAAAGTATCAATTAGTTGTTTCACTCCATCCCATTGCTTTTCAAATTCCCAGACTTCCACTAACTTGTGATATGCCCCCTTTCCAATGGAACTAAGATAAAAAGATCTATATTCTTGAAGAAAAAAACTGATGTGAGAAAAAATATCCAATTTTTTAAGTATTTTATTCAACAACTTTGCCATATTCTTTTTGAAAATATTAAATACCTTGATTTTTTCTTTTTCGCTCTCTTCAGTTACCTCATTAACAAAATACAGTAAATTTTCATGGAAATAATGCACAAATGCTGAATGTGTTCCAGTTATGGAGATTATGTTACTGATGTTATCAATTTTTTCTTCCAAGTATTTTTCTAACTCTGTTTCTTTTTGCTCTTCGGCAACATCTGAAACCAAATCTATATTACTCTCGGATATTATAATTGAATTGCCAACTCCAGGAATGAAAATTTGCTTCTTCATTCTAAGTTCACTAATTATAATTTGATCTTCATTGTCCACCGCAATAGTTTGAGTCAAAAGGTTTTTCTTTTCATAATAAAACTCACTAACTTTGTCTTTTTTCAAACTATTATTTTCTGCACCATTTGCATCCATATTGACCTTTTCTCCAGAATTGATAAATTCAGATGTCAGTATGAATGAAATAAGTCTGTGAGTCCAATATACTTTTCGCGGTTCAACAAGATAATTATCTGGCCCATAATTATCTGGCTCAAATTTAGATTTTTGCCAAAGTTTCTCATGCACACTTTCTTTATATGCATCAATATAACCTGAAATAAAATTGTCAAAAAATGATTTAATTTCATCACTTTCAATTGCATATTTTAAAACTGATTCATCTAGCATTTCTGCGTTTTTAAATCCAACATGAACAGTGATTGAACCAAATCCAAACTCATAAAATTTTAGCTTTACCTTTCTTAAGGTGAAATTATTGCCAAAATTATGTTGATTTTCTTTTGTCTCGCTGTTTGAAATTATTTTGTTAATCCTTGAATTTAATTCATCGTTTATTTTTGTTTGCAGGTGCTCTAGGGTATCATTATTGCACTTGTCATCAGCACGGATAACATATCCAATGAAATACGGTGCTATAGTAGTAAGCCCTGGTTTGTCAGGTGAAATTAATCCGTAACTGCTTGTTTTAGAAATATCAATATGTGGATCAAATTTCCAACCTGCAAACTGGCTGCTGGAATTTAATTCTTGTTCAACTTTGTTTCTATATTCATTGTACCCTTTCAAAAGTTTTTTGGAATCTAGCACAATATCTGTGCGGAATGGTGCCGAGAAAATTATATCAGTAGTATACTGAGAGGTGCCCTCATTTGCTTTTTCTTCAGACTGCGGCAATGCACCACTTGTTTCTTTAAGAGAAGTGGCGTCAGTTGATTCAACATCAGCCGAAGCGCCACTTGTTTCTTCAGAAGAAGTGTTGTCAGTTGACTTAACATCATTCATTGCATTGCTCCAAAATATGTGAATTTGTTGTTTCTTTTATCTCGTTAATAATTGGCTCTGCAAAATCCCAAATTTGCTTTGGAAAATGTTGCGCCGGGCTATCAATATCTAGATATTTTTTCAAAACTTTTTCTATATCAATAGTTAAACCATGCCTAATATAGCTATCCATAGCCTTGCCCTCTAAACCTTTGCGATGGCACATTTCAAAAGCCAGTCTGCTTTCGTCTGCTTGACCTATGCATTCGAAGGGGAGTCGGTCTGCTGCGCCTATTAGCTGCATGAAGGTTTTTTGGTTTTCTTCTATGTCGAAGAGGTTTGTGCCATCAAATATCTCGTCTACTAGTTCAACGGGGAGCCATGCCATGTAGTTGAGCCACACATAAGCGCATTTGGGGCATTTTTTGCACCATGGTTTTGCTTCGTTGCATGAGTGGGTGTCTTTGACGGCATCTAAATCTTGGCGCAGCAGGTTGAAAATCATCACATCGTAGATCGGCTTTAGGATGGAGAAATATGTGAGATTGGAAACAAGATTTTCTTGGACATAGTTGTTCAGCAACTCTTCGGCTTCCAGCGATTTGCCCCATTGGTGGTTGACATCCTCCCCTGTTTTTTCCCAGAACACTTGGCCTGTGTCGGCACTGCGCTCGTGGCCGAGCGAGAAATACCGGTAGCCGTGCTGGAGCGCAAACGGGATGGCTGTGAAAATTGAGCTTGGCGTCTCGGCTGCGGTTAGAGTCTTTGACCCGCCCTGCGAACTAAGCGCGAGAACAGGCGACTCCAGGAAATCGTCAAATATCCATAGCCTTCTGCGGTGGTTTGGCGAACCGTGATCGAGCAGCGAATCCAGTAAATCGTGCTGAATTTGCGAGCGGCCGTAGATGCTGCTCGAATAAGTTAGAGAATCAAATAATCTGCCCCCCCCCCCCGCGTTCTAGCAGCTTCATCGCTACTAGGCTGTCTTTGCCCCCGCCGCAGAACGCCAGAATGTCCACATCGCCCTGCTCGGTCGCAACAGGGACAGCCCCAGCCGAGCTTTCCGACACTTCAAAGCTCGGGCCGAAATATTCTGGGTCGTCATTCTGATAGCGCCACTGCGCCCAGACATTCTTGAAGATGTCTCTCCACAGGCTGGCGAACTTGGGGGTGGCGAAATCTGCGAAAGGCCCCCAACTCAGCCTGCTGGGGCGCAGGCTCGCAACCTTGTTGATGTCAAAGGCTGCGATGTGGAAATACAGCCGCTGCATGAACTCGGCCCCGTATCGCTCTTCCAGCTCGTAGAAGTCCGCCCCCTCATACCAGAAGGTGGTGGAGAAGAACAGATCCTCAAAGGAATAGGAGAAGGCAAGCTGATGCCGCCCGCGCGACCACGACGACAGAGACATTTCGGTCATCGGGCACTTCTCCTGCGTGGCATGGGGACTAGCATAGCATTGCTGCACGGCGTTGTCAAGTGCCTCAGTGGTCAGTTGAATACCTGCCGCCTATGCAGATGTCGGCCACAGGCTTTGGAATGTGCTGGCTAGAAAGAGGGGCTGCTCGGTTGGGGGCAGGGCTGTGGCTACGGTGCGGGCGAGGGTTGCTAGGTCGCTGTAGGGGCGGTTTTGGACTTGGGGGTAGTCGGAGCCCCACATCAGGCGGGCTGCGCCGAAGCGATTGGCGAGGGTAACCATCAGGTGCCTCTGTGCTTTGAGGCTGGCGGCTTCTCGGTCTGTGCTCTGTTTGGCTTCTCTGTTTTGACTCAAATTGCCTTCAGTGCCATGTTGGCCATATTGCTTGCGGGTGGCACTTTCGCCAGCAGCGTCTAGCACATTTGTGGTTATTTTCAGATATAGATTCTGCTGTTCTGCTAACTCCCACAAGGGCTGGGCGGCGTTCCAGGGCGGGCCGTCGGTGAAGTCGGCGAAGCCGCAGTGGTCTAGGGCTACTGGGGTGTCGGGGAATCTCGCCAGCACCTGCCCCAGCCTTGGCAGCTCTTCGGGTAGGAGGCAGACGTTTACCTTCACGCCCCATTCTTGGCAGGCTCCCCAGACTTCAAAGGTTGCGGAGTCGTCCAGCCATGGCACCTTCGGGGTGGGCACTGAAAAAAGCCTCACGCCGCCTATGCCTCGCTCTTGCGTCCAGTAGCGGAGCTGCGCCAAGCGGTCGGCGGCCGTCATGTCTATCACGCAGACTGTTGCCAAGCGGTCGGGGTGCGCTGCGCCCGCGTCGGCCACATAGCTGTTGTCGGTGCCGTATGCGCCGACGGGTTGCACCAGCACGCCTTTTGCCACGCCTGCGGCGTCCATCTCGGCGATCAAGTCTTCGGCTGAGGCGGGGGCGGTCTTCACCCACGAGTTGCCCGGCAAATCCACTTGCCGAAGCGGGTAGCGGCTGGTGCGAGGCGAGACGGCGTGGAGGTGGGCGTCTATGATCATCTGCAAAAAAGAATAGACGGTGCGATGCCCATCACACCCCTCGTCTATACTTGGATGAATGAAAACGCTTCACGAAATTGACTTTGACGACTTCCACGCAACCGAGCTTCCCAGCCGCTTAGCCGAGGGCAACGGGGCGCTGGCGGCATCTACCACGAAACCCGGCCGCTCGTTCGCTTGGCATCTCACCGACGGGCGTGCCGTGACCTACACGATCACCGAAGACGGCTTGGAAATCACACCGGGCGATTTGGACGCAGAGGTCGTGGTGGAGATACCGCCTGACGACTGGGCGATGTATGCGCAAGAGATGAAAAGCTGCTTCGCCCTGCTCTACACCGATGCCATTCGCATGTGGAAGGGCGAATTTGACAATTTCGCAGCGTGGGAACCCACTTTGCTGGCGGCATATTTCGGGCGACCCGTTTATGTGAGGTCGCCAAAGCTGCTTGACCTGCAAGGTCGCAGGCTCGACCTTCAGCAGTCGTTCACTCTGGACGACGACCCGGAGGAGATTGCGAACTTCTTCCAGACTGCTGGATTTTTGCATCTGCGCGAGGTCTATACGCCCGGCGAGGTGGAGGCATATCGGGCCATCGTGAGCGAAGCTATGGAAAACGCCGCGCCTGATGACGAAAAATCATGGTGGGCCACCAAAAGAGACGGTTCGCAGGTGTGCTGCAGGGTCACATATATGAACGAGAAATATCCGATGATTCGGGCATTGCGCGACGATGAGCGACTGCAACGGATTGCCGATTTCTCAGGCGAGGAACTGCTGCCCAACTGCGACAGACTGGACGGCTACAGCGTGGTGGTGAAGCACGGAAGAATCGTAGAAGGGCTTTCCGACCTTCCTTGGCACCGCGATTGCGGAATGGGCGGGCATCCCGTGCTCTGCCCCGGGGTGAACATCGGCATTCAGCTTGACGAAGCCAACGAGAAAACAGGGCAGCTTCACTTCTTGGCGGGCTCGCACCACCACTCAAATCACGGAATGCAAGTGAGGAAGACTTGGCCGACCGTGGCAATTGACACGAAGCCTGGAGATGTAACAGCGCACTTCGGGCACACTCTTCACGGCGCACCTGCTCCGCGAGTTGTGAATAGAGGCCGAAGGGTGCTCTATGCAGGATTCAAGCAGGCGATTTTGGACGAGTTCGTCCCAGAAGGGCAAGGCTACAACGATGTGCTGTTCAAACACGACTCTGGTCGTGTGCGCTCGCCCGATGAGGTTCAAGCTGCCCGCAAAGACAAAGAGGAGAACTACTTTGAGAAGGGCAGCTACGACCCTTATGACGAGAGCGACTACGGAGGGGAGAAATTTGAAGAGTGGCCTGAAAAGAAAGAGAAGTTTGGAGTAATTAGGGGGTATTAGGCCAGGGATAGCTATTAAGGGTTGGAGAGCAGGGGTCAGCCTACGACTCGGGACTTCCCCAGCCGCCTCCGCCGGGGGTGAGAACTCGGATAATGTCGCCTGCTTTTGTTTGCAGGGTTACTTTGTCGGAAAGGGGGATAGCGGCCTCTGGATTGGCAATTTGGGGGTTGGCGGCTTCGGGATCGGCAGCTTCAGGATTGGCAGACTCAGGATCGGCTGGCTCGGGGATAGCGGTTTCTGGGTTGCCTCTCGGCAGCAGCCAGTTTTCGCCAGTTGCGCCTGAGCTTCCGCCGGCTAAACCCCAAGGGGCGCTTTGGCGTCTCTCGGTGATGAGCGACACTGTGGCCGGCTCTAGCATTCCCAAATCGCGCTCTATGCCGTCGCCGCCTCGGTAGAGACCTTCGCCTCCGCTGCCTCTTCGGATTCTCAAACGGCGCACTCGCATCGGATAGGCGCGCTCCAATGCCTCTATCGGGGTGTTGCGAGTGTTGGTCATGGCAGTGTGGACTCCGCTCATGCCGTCTTTGGTTGGGCGGGCACCTTGGCCTGCCGCAACGGTTTCGTAATATACCCAGCCGTTGCCGCCGATGAGGATGTTGTTCATCGTGCCCGCCGAAGCTGCGCCTACTCGGTCGGGCGCAACTTGGGCCAGTGCGCCCAAACACACATCGGCAATTCGCTGGCTTACTTCCACATTGCCGGCTCCTACCGCCACGGGCGGATCGGCAGCAACAAGCGAATTCCGCGGCGTAACAATTCGCACTGGCCGCATAGTTCCGCCGTTGGCGGGGATAGACGGATCGGTAGCACTTCGCAAAGCAAAAGCCACGCAGCTGTCGGTGACGGCCCGAACCGCGTTGGCGTTGCCTCGCACGGCAGGGTCTGTGCCTATGAAATCAAAAACGATCTCTTCGCCTGCGATGGTGAGAATGAGGTTGATCGTGCTAGGTTTTTGCTGGTCTGGGGCTGGGCCGTAGCTGTCCAGCACATCTGAGAACTGCCAAGTGCCGTCTGGCAAAGCGGCTAAAGCGGCACGCATTCGCCGTTCGCCGTAAGTTAGAACTTCTGCGAAGATGTCTGCTGGGCTGGAAAAGTCTGGCAGCGGCGAATCGCTTGTCAGAGCAACAAGGCGCGCCACGCCGCAGATGTTCGCCCCGATCTGTGAATCAAGGTCGCCTTTTCGTTCGGCAGGGGTGCGCGAGTTGGCCACGATCATCGCGACAACATCGTCTGTTAGACGGACAGGCGGGATGCGCAGACCTTCTTGGTAAATCTCGGTGGCATCGGCAGGCATGGAACCTGGAGCAGCCCCGCCCAAGTCGGCGTGATGAGCGCGATTGGCTACCCAGCCGAGCAGTGCAGTGCCTCCGAAGTAAGGCGCGACCACGGTGACATCGTTCAAGTGAGTGCCGCCGGCAAAGGGATCGTTCACCACAAATTGATCTCTCGGCTGACACGCATCCCCAAACCGCTCAATCACCGCCAGCACCGATGCAGGCATAGCGCCTAGATGCACGGGAATGTGCTCGGCCTGCGCCAACAGCTCGCCTTCTGGCGTGAAGATCGCCGATGAGCAGTCGGCTCGCTCCTTGATGTTGGGGCTGAACGCCGATCTTCGCAGCACCACACCCATCTCTTCTGCCACTCCGGCCAGCTTGCTGAGCAAGACCTGAAGGGAGGCGGGGTCTAGTCTGGGGCTGACAACCACAGGATCGGACCCGGCAGCGGATGCGGCAGTCTGAACCGAACTCATGCTTTTCGCCTAATTACTAGAGATCCTTCTGCCCCCATTCTGCTCTCCCAGCCTTCAGGTATCCAAATCGTGGTGTCTGGCTCAGAGACGACAGCAGGCCCGACAGCTTGCTCTCGTTCCAAATCCGGCAGAACGACATTTCGCATCGCACGAGCCACGCATCTTATTGCCGTTACTTCTACGGGGGTGTCTTCTCTGCGGTAGCCGTTATGCTGTTCGTGTTCGGCGTGGAAATCCTCTGGTGAGGCGACTGCAAGCTCGTGGCTCTGCCCCTCGTAGCGGCAGTCAAAGCTGACATTAACATCAGTGGCTTCAGGAAGCTGCGCTAATGCCTCATCGCTAAGCTTCCGCCCTTCTGCAATAGCGCCTTCGTGATCTAGCAAGTCGCCCCAAGAGCGAACGAGATCCGTCTGACGAGGCGCGCCTAGGATGCCGACCGCCGAAAGCGCACCAGCACGAGGCGGCACGATCACGGTTTTCATTCCCAGCAAATCAGCCAGCTCGCAGGCATGCAGAGGCCCCGCCCCGCCGAAAGCCACGAGAGCAAGATTTCTGGGGTCAACGCCTCGGCGGGTGGTGACGGCTCGCAAAGCTTGCTCCATGTTGGCATTCACAACAGAAAGCACGCCTTGCGGGGCGATGCCAGCTTGTGCAAAAGCTTGCTCAGCCAATGCTGCGTCAAGCGCACCGAGATTTCCCATTGCGGCACCGGCAGGAATGCGCCCGCAGAGCAAATTGGCATCCGTCACGGTCGGGGCAGTGCCGCCGAGTCCGTAGCAGGCTGGGCCGGGCTTAGCCCCTGCGCTCTGCGGGCCGACCGTCAAAGCCCCGCCTGAATCCAGCCGAGCGATTGATCCGCCGCCAGCCCCAATAGTGAGCACATCCAGCGACATGACCCGCACGGGGTAGCCGTCTATTTCCCTCTCGGCTGCAGGTGCTGGTTGCCCGCCTAGGACGAGACAGACATCTGTGCTCGTGCCGCCCATGTCAAAAGTAACCGCATCGGGATGGCCGTTGGCTGCGGCGTAATGCGCGCCAGCCCGCACGCCTCCTGCCGGCCCCGACAGCAGCAGCTTGGCTGGAGCTTCGGCAGCTTCGTGGGCAGGCAAAAGACCGCCAGCCGAAGTCATCACGAACACATCATCGGCGACGCTGCCAAGCCCTCTGAGATAGCTGCGGCAGCGAGGGCGAAGATAGCTGTTTATGACGGTGGTGGAAGCTCGCTCGTATTCCCGGAACTCAGGGGCGATTTCGTGCGAGCAGGTGATGTCGGGGGCAGCCCGGCGCGACGAAGTTATGTTCATCAACTCGTCTCTCACCGCCATTTCATGGCTGGGATTGAGATCGCTGTGGAGCAGACACACAGCCACAGCTTCAATGTCTTCGGGCACTTCGGGCAAGGAGTCTGCTTGAAGTGCTTCAATCTCTTCTCCATTGGCATCCAGCCGCCCGATCACCTCAAGGCGATCTTTTCGCTTCACAAGCGGCTCTGGTCGATCCACGAATGGGTCGTACAGCGAAGGGCGGTCTTGGCGAGCAATCTCAATTATGTCGGCAAATCCCTCATTGGAAATCAAAGCCACCCTCGCGCCCTTGCGCTCCAGCAAAGCATTGGTCGCCACCGTCGTGCCATGCGCCAACTCTTGAAGCCGTGAAGTCTCAGCTTCATGCCTGTCACCATGCCCATCACCATGCCCGTCCCCCCCAGCATCCCCCAGCAACACCAGCACCCCCTCCGCAACCGCCCGCCCTGGGTCGTCAGGCGTAGACAGCACCTTCAGAATCTCCCCAGTGGGGGCCACAAGGTCGGTAAATGTCCCCCCAGTATCGCTCCCAATCCGCCACATCAAAGAAGATTTTATTTGCCTGCCGCAGTCTAAACAAGGGAATGCTCGTCACACCCCTTTGGATAATGAGTTTAAACCCTAAATCTTGACTACTCTATGGCAACATGACATCTCTGGACGGCAAAGTCGCACTCGTTACGGGGGCGGGGCGGGGGATCGGGCGGGCTATTGCTGAGCGATATGCCGAGGCGGGAGCGGCTGTGATCTGCGTGGCTCGCACTCAGGCGCAGATTGACGAGGCAGTGGAAGGCATCACCAACAATGGCGACAGGGCAATAGCTTGCGCGGCAGATGTGACCGACCCGTCTGCAGTGGAAGCTGCTGTGAGGCAGACTTTGGACGAGTTCGGTCGGTTGGATATTCTGGTGGCCAATGCGGGCGGAGCGCATCCGATGCTCAAAGTCGGAGAACTGCCGCTAAAAGACTGGAGCCGAGTGGTCGCGCTCAACTTAGGCGGGGTGCATCACTGCTGCGCTGCCTCGCTTGACGCTTTGGAAGCCGATGGGGGCGGGCACATAATCATCATGGGTTCGGGACAGGGGCATCGTCCGACTGAGGGGATGTCGGGATATTGCGCCAGCAAGGCTGCTGTGGCTATGTATACCCGTGTGCTGGCTATGGAAGTGCGCACGCGCAACATAACGGTGAACGAAGTGGTGCCGGGGCCTGTCCGCACCGAGATGCTGGCGCAGCTGATGATGCGCCCCATAGAGGAGCTCGCCAAGTTCAACATCGGCACCGACTGGGTGAAAGACCCTGAAGATGTGGCAGACTGGGCTTTGTTCATGGCCACCCAGCCCACCAACGGAGCAAGCGGTCAAGTGTTCAACATGCTGGGGAGAGACGGGTGAGAGGAATTGCAGTCAAGCCTCAATTTGCAGAAAAGCTGGAGGAAAAGTGAAACAGAACATCTTGATGATCGTGTCTGACGAGGAGAGGCGCAACGACTGGCTGAAGGGCAAAATTTCCATGCCGGCTCACGAACGCTTGGAACGCGACGGCATCAGCTTCAACCGCTACTACACTCACTCTTCGCCGTGCTCGCCGTCGCGGGCCAGCCTCTATACCGGCCGCTATCTCGCCGACCACGGCGTGGTGGACAATGTGAGCTTCCCGACCCACGCGGCTCTTGACCCTTCCATCCCCACCATCGGCTCGCTAGTGGCGGAAGCCGGCTATCGCTCAAGCTACTTGGGCAAATGGCATCTCTCGCACAGCACCACCCCTAATCTCGCAGAACACGGATATGAAGACTGGGAAGGAGACGACAAAAATTTCGTGGGCGGCCCATGCAGCGGGCGCAGATTTGACCCTTTCATCACCAGCTACGCCACCGACTGGCTCAGGCAGCACGGCACAAGCGGCGACCCTTGGTTCTTGACGGTCGCGCTGGTCAACCCCCACGACATCATGTGGTATCCCGTTGATCATCTGTCGTATCAGAAGGAAAACCCCAAAGACGCCGAGTTGATCCAGCTGATGATGAGCTTCACCCGCAAAGGCAAAGAAGAAGCCGCCTTGGAGCCGCCCCCCGAAGACTACCCTGAGCTGTTTGATAAGCTCCCCGAGAATTTTGAAGACGATCTCCACACCAAGCCAGAAGTGCAGCGGGCATGGCGAGAGGTGCGAAACACCGAGCACTTCGTGGGTTCAATGTCGCTGGACGACCACAAATCATGGCTTCGGCAGCTTGACTATTACGCTTGGCTGCATGAACTTCTGGACAATAGCCTGAGCGACATTCTGGGATGCTTGGACGAGTTGGGGCTGTACGACAACACCGCGATCATCTACACCTCCGACCACGGCGACGCCTGCGGCTCCCACGGAGGGCTCCGGGCAAAACTGCCATGCGTGTACGAAGAGGTGATGGGCGTGCCGCTCATTGTCAAACCGGCCGCAGGAGCAGGCAGCTATTCGCACGCCGGCCAGCAAACTGATGCGCTGGCAACCCATGTGGATCTAGCAGCCACCGTCTGCGGCATGGCAGGCTTGAACCTCACAGACCACCCCACTCTCTCTGGCCACGACCTCTCCCCCGTAGTCGCCGACCCTGAAGCCAAGGTGCGCGACTATGTGTTCTTCTCCCAAGACTCGGCCCAGTCCGACCTGATCTGCAACTCCCGCTACGCCGTGCGCGGCTTCTTCGACGGCCAAACGAAATACGCCCGCTACTACGGCATAGGCGGCGGCATCCGCAGAGACGGCACCCGAGACGAAACCGGCAAACGCTTCGACGCCGACGCCCCCTTCGAAGACCACGACCACGAATGGTACGACCACACCGAAGACCCCCACGAACTAACCAACCTAGCCCACGACCGCTCCCGCCGCACCGAACTCCGCCACCACTTCACCCGCCTCCAAGAAATAGAAGCCACCGAGCTTCAAGAGCAAGCCTAATTATTGCTCTGCTCGCAACTGCTGCCACTTTCTGGGGGTAGCATTATTGCATCTCACTCAGCTTTACGAGTTTGATGGTTGCCTCCGGAGGGGTTTGGGGGAGGATTATGCGTAGGGTTAGGACTCCGTGGTTGTAGCCTGCGGGGTTTATCCAGTTGAGGGGTTTGGCGGGGGTTGCGTTGTTTAGGGCTGCGCTGCTTGGGGTTGCGTTGTTTGGGTTTTCTTGGGCTATTACTAGGCGGACGGTGCCGTCTGGTTCGGGGGTGGCGGTTTCTTGGGCGGCGTAGCCTGCTCCGGTTAGGTAGTTGGGGAGGTTTTCTAGCCAGTGGTTGCAGAGTTGGAAGTTCCAGTGCTGGCAGCCGGTGGGGTTGAACTCTACTACTAGTGCTTCGTCGTCCTCCAGCTTCCATTGGCAGGCGGAATAATGGCGGTCTGAGGCGCCGCCTAGTTGGGTTCCGTCTCCTGGTTGGGGCGGGAACTCATTTGTCGCCATTATATTTCTCAGTGCGGAAAACGAGATTATGTTGCCCAGCACATACTGGCCGGCCATCGCCAGTCGCTTTGACATGTCGGCAGGCAGGGGCGGCTCTGGTTCAGAAGCCACTTTGCCCTCTTCATCTGGCAGTCTTTCTATTTGCAGCTTGGGCGGACGCTGGGTGGAGCGGTCGTCATAGACAGCGCGGATAAAGATTTCATGGGTGTCGGCGACTATGGGGAACCGCCTTTGCTCTTCGCCTGCCAGTTCTTCTGTGCAAATCACGAACTCCACATTGCCTTCGTCGTCTATCACATAGTCGTCCAGCGAGGCTTCAAAGCTGGCTCTGTTGGCGACAGGGTTGAAATCTTCCAGCAGCTCCTCGGCACCAAGCCCAGTCGCAAAACTTCCTGCATCTTGGGGAACCGGCGGCGACCAAGCAGCCATATGAACATAGGGCACCGACCCTCTCTGGCCTGTCACCTTGAATTTGTATCTCGGATCCACTTGCAGAAATCCGTGATCTTGGTTCGGGCTTTGGATGCCTATTCCGCCTTTGAGCGGCGGAGGATTGATGCGCAATTTGGTCGGCGCAGACGGAACCACTCGCTCAATGTAGTTGGCAGCCGAGTGAAGCAGCACTCGCACGAGGTAGCGATATCCTTCCACCAAGTCGTGCTCATCGCCATCGGGGACTTCGCGCTGCACGACCCGCCCTGCTACCTTCAGGGTGTCGCAGAAATCTTCCCAAGCCGAACCGTCGGCCAGCCGTTGCTGAGCTTTCGCCTGCATTTCTTGGGATGCGTGGGAATTCGCGGCCGTATTATCAGCGGCAATATCTTCAGCATCCGTGCTGTTTTCTGAGTTCATTGGTTTCCCCTTACAAATCTGCCAGATCGCCTAGCTTCACAAGACGGGTTGAGACTTCTGGAGTTTCCTGCGGCAGGACGAAGCGCAGACCCATCACGCCGTGGGTGCGACCTGCGGGGTCTATCCAGTTGGGGACACCTGGATCTGTCTGAGAGACCACTAGACGGATAGTCCCATCCGAGGCAGGCTCGGCTATCTCCTGGGCGCAATAGCCTTGGCCGGTAATGTAGTTGGCCAAGTTCTCCATCCAGTGGTTGCAAAGCTGGAAGTTCCAATGCTGACACGGGGGCGGAAAGAACTCCACGACTAAAGCCTCGTCTTCGCCCACCCGCCAGTAGCCGAATTCAAAGTGGCGATCGTCAGGCGAACCCCCGATCCGCCCTGCATAGAACTCGCTCAAGCCGAGCTTGTTTTCTTTCTCCATCAACTCTCGTGTCCAGTCGGCATAGGAACAGAGATTTCCCAGCACCAGCTGCGCCCCCACAGCCAGCCTTTTGGACATGTCAGCGGGCAATGGGGGTTCAGGCTCTTCAGAATCGTCTAGCCGCTCAATCTGCAGCCTCGGCGGGCGTTGGGATTCTCTGTCGTCATACACCACACGCATCATCAGCTCGCGGGTGGTCGCTACCATCGGGAACCATCGCTCAGGCTTCTCATCGCCAGCTAGCTCCTCGGTGCAGATGATGAACTCCACATTCCCGTCATCGTCTGTGACGAACTCGTCCAGCAGAGCCGTGAAGGGCGTTTTGCTGTCGTTGGGATTGAACACGCCTATCAGCTCTTCCGACTTCAAACCTGTTTCAAAGCTGCCCGCATCCGCCGGCACAGGCGGCGACCACGCAGACATATGCACATAGGCCGAACCGCGCTGACCAGTCACCCGAAAACGATATTTCGGGTCGACAGGCTGCACCACATGATCTTGATTCGGGCTTTGAACACCGATGCCGCCCTTCATCGGCGGAGGGATAACCATTATGTTTCGCGGCCCAGTGGGAACTTCCCGCTCTATCGCTCTGAATGTCGCCATCAGGATCATGCGAACGATGTAGCGATAGCCCTCAACGAGGTCTTGCTCGTCTCCGCCGGGCGCTTCGCGATGCACAACTCGCCCTGCTACCTTCAAGGTGTCGCAAAAATCCTCCCACGCTGAGCCGTCCACCAGCCGCTCGCGGGCTGCTTCCAATGCCTCCCGCAAATCGCTGGGCAAGTCGCTGGGCAAATCGCTATCTGGATTAGCCGAATTAGCCATCTTTCTAAAATAGTCCGCTTTGCTCCCCAGTGCTGCCGGTGTTGTCGGCCAGCCAGCCTTCGTAATACGGCTCGCCGTAGCCCGAATTGTTCTCTTGCTTGTAAGCGGCGCTGCTGGCCAAACGGTCTGCGGCTTCGTTGCCGGGATTGCCAGCATGACCTCGCACCCAGTGAAACTCCACCAGCCCCGCCTGATAAGCCTCAATGATGGGCTGCCAGAGATCTCTGTTCTTCACGGATTTCTTATCGCTCGTGCGCCAGCCGTTGGCTACCCACTTCTTCCACCAGTTTTTCTCAAAGCAATCCGAAAGATATCTGCTGTCGGTCACGATGACCATCGGCGAGTCGACTTCACGGATCGCAGCCAGCGCAGCCATCAGCTCCATGCGGTTGTTCGTGGTCTCGCCAACACCGCCGCTGCCGTACCTGTATCCGGGAATGATCCACGCCCAGCCGCCCGGGCCGGGGTTGTTCAAGCAAGCCCCGTCGGTATAGACGATAACCCGCTCGTCATCGGCCTCGGCGGTCTCTTCCTCCATTGGTTAAATCGTATAACGCATTAGATATTGCAGCCATTCGCCTCTAAAATCAAAAGAAGAATGATCAATCACTACACGCACCAGCTTCCCGACATAGACCCTGTCGAGACGCAGGAGTGGATGGACTCCCTAGACGCCCTCGTGGGCTCATCGGGGAAAGAGCGGGCACGCTTTCTCATCGGCCGTCTCATGGAGCGGGCGAATGAGCTGCAGATCGGCTTTCCGCTCACCGTCAGCACTCCCTACATCAACACCATCCCGGCCGAAGACGAGCCGTTCTTCCCCGGCGATGTGGACATTGAGCGGCGCATCCGCCGTCTCATCCGCTGGAATGCCGCCGTCATGGTCATCCGAGCCAACAAGTTCTATGACGGCATCGGCGGGCACCTTTCCACCTTCGCCTCTTCCGCCTCGCTCTACGAAGTGGGCTTCAACTGGTTTTTCCGAGGCAAAGCCGACGGCATCCCCGGCGACCACATCTACATCCAAGGCCACAACTCCCCCGGCATCTACGCCCGCTCCTTCCTGGAAGGTCGCCTCACCGAAGAGCAGCTCAACAACTTCCGCATGGAGATCGGCGGCAACGGGCTGTCCAGCTACCCCCACCCTCGCCTCATGCCCGACTACTGGGAATACCCCACCGTCTCCATGGGCCTCGGCCCTCTCAACTCCATCTATCACGCCCGCTTCAACCGCTACCTCCAGCACCGCAAAATAGAAGACACCAGCAACAATCGCATCTGGTGCTTCCTCGGCGACGGCGAAGTGGACGAACCTGAAACCCTCGGCGCCATCTCGCTCGCCGGGCGCAGCGGGCTGGACAACCTCATCTGGGTGGTCAACTGCAACCTTCAGCGGCTTGACGGCCCCGTGCGAGGCAACGGCAAGATCATCCAAGAGTTGGAGAGCATTTTCAGAGGCGCAGGCTGGAATGTGATCAAGGTCATCTGGGGCTCTCGCTGGGACGAGCTTCTAAACGCAGATGTGGACGGCGTGCTGCTCAACAAGATGAACTCCACTGTGGACGGCGCTTATCAGCGATACGCCACCGAGTCGGGTGACTACATCCGCGATCATTTCTTCGGCCCCGACCCTCGCCTGCGAGCTATGGCGGCGCACCTCAGCGATGACGACCTCCGTGCGCTGCCTCGGGGCGGTCACGACTATCAGAAGATCTACGCCGCCTACCGAGCCGCTACGGAAACAACCGACCGCCCGACTGTCATTCTTGCCAAAACCGTCAAAGGCTGGACGCTCGGCGAAGGCTTTGAGGGCCGCAACGCCACCCACCAGATCAAGAAAATGACCACAAAACAGCTCATAGAGCTGCGAGACCGCCTCAACCTGCAAGAAGTCATCCCTCTTGAAGACCTGCGAGACGAAACGCAACCCCCCTACTATCGCTTCGCTGAAGACTCCGAGGAATACAAATACATGATCGCCCGGCGCAAAGCCCTTCAAGGCTGGCTGCCGAGCCGATATGTGCGCAACCGCCGACCGCTGGAGCAGCCCGACGAGAAGATTTTCGCCGAGTTTGACGAAGGCTCAGACGGGCGCGAAGTCTCAACCACGATGGTCTTCACCACCATGCTGCGCACCCTGCTGCGAGACCCCAACTGCGGCGCAAGGATCGTGCCTATCGTGGCCGACGAGGCTCGCACCTTCGGCATGGACTCGCTGTTCAGGGAGTTCCGCATCTATGCGCCGATGGGCCAGCTCTACGAACCGGTGGATCACGACCTTCTGCTCTCATACGCCGAAGGCAAAGACGGGCAGCTGCTTGAAGAAGGCATCACCGAAGCGGGCAGCATGGCCGAATGGATCGCCGCCGGCACCAGCTACGCAAACCTCGGCGTGCCGATGCTGCCGATGTATGCGTTTTATTCCATGTTCGGCTTCCAAAGAGTGGGCGACTCCATCTGGTCGGCGGCCGACTCTCGGGCCAGAGGTTTCCTGTTCGGAGCCACCGCCGGGCGCACCACCCTCTCAGGCGAAGGCTTCCAGCATCAAGACGGACACAGCCACGTCCTTGCCAGCACTGTGCCGGCCTGTCAAGCCTACGACCCGGCCTTTGCCTACGAGCTCACGACCATTGTAAAAGACGGCCTGCAACGGATGTATCCCAAAGGGGGAGCGGAGCACGGCGAGGACATCTTCTATTACATCACCATCTACAACGAAAACTACGAACAGCCTCGCCGTGCCGACCATATCTCAGACCGAGACATCATCAGCGGCTTGTATCGCTGGTCGCGAGGGCCGGGCGATTCGGGCGAGGGCGAGGGATTGCTTGAGGGCGAAGGCGTGCTTGGTGGTGAGGATGCGCTTGAAGGCGAGCTGGCAGGCGAGAGCGAGCTGGCAGGCGAGGATGCGCTTGAAGGCGAGCTTGAAGGCGAAAGCGAGCTGGCAGGCGAGCTTGCGGAGGAAACCGGACAGGGCGAAACCGATGCAGCGCAGCACCACGCCACTATTCTTTTCTCTGGCCCGGCGCACCAGGCAGCCCGCGACGCCCAACGGGAACTAGCCGAGCACTACGGCGTCTCGGCCGAGCTTTGGAGCGTGACTTCGTATAAGACTTTGCGCGAAGAAGCCTTGGACGCCGAACGCTGGAACAGGCTTCACCCCGAAGCAGAACCGCGTGCCTCGCTGGTGGCCAGCAAACTCGCCGACAGTCGAGGCCCGATCGTGGCAGTCTCGGACTATCTCAGCCTGGTTCCCGACCAGATCGCCCGCTGGACGCCTCGCCCGATGATCTCCCTGGGCACAGACGGCTTCGGGCGCAGCGACACCCGCCCCGCCATGCGCCGCTTTTTTGAAGTGGATTCAGCACATGCGGTCATAGCCGTCCTCACAGGGCTGGCGCGAGAAGGCAGCATCGCAGCATCCGTGGTGGCCGATGCTCTGAAACGCTACGACATAGACACCGACCGAATCAACCCCTATTGGTACGACTGCGGCCCGGCCCTGCACGAAGACCACGCCGACATCACCTGATGTCTCACCCGTCTGACCTCCCCCCCCCCATAAAGGCAAATCAGCAAAGCAAAATCAGCACAGCAAGATAGCCGAGCACCGAAAGGCAACACCATGACCACAGGCACACTCGCCGTAACCGGCATCCCCGAAGCCGACGACCTCGTAAACACCGACCCTCTGGCCCTGCTGCTAGGCATGATGCTGGATCAGCAGATACCTATGGAGCGAGCCTTCACCTCGCCTTGGCAGCTCAAAGACCGCCTCGGCGACCGCCTAGACGCTGAGCTGATAGCAACTCTGCCCGAAGACGAGCTTTTGGCAGCCTTCAAAGAAAAGCCCGCCCTGCATCGCTTCCCCGGCTCTATGGCCGCACGAGCTCAGACCCTCTGCCAGCACATCGTGGAAAACTACGGCGGCAACGCGGCCGCCATTTGGGAAACAGCCGAGTCTGGCGAAGAAATCCAGAAGCGCCTAGTAGCCCTGCCCGGCTTCGGCAAAGAAAAAGCCATGATCTTCACGGCAGTGCTGGCCAAGCGTTTCGGCGTGCAGCCTGATGGCTGGGAAAAAGCCGCCGGCCCCTTTGCCGACAGCACTCCCCGCTCGGTTGCCGACATCAGCGATGCAGAGTCGCTAGGAGAAGTCCGTGCTTGGAAGAAAGCCCAAAAAGCCAAAGGCAAGACCAAGCAAGACTAGTTCGCTCGGCGGCAACCTCTCTAGCCGGCAGCACTCAACAGCAAGCCACTCAACAGCAAACCGCCCACAATCGCCTAGACATACTCGCGGCGAACTCGCTTGCCCACATCGCAGACCACTTCGTATGGGATGGTGTCTGCGCTCTTGGCGATTTCTGAAGCTGTGATCGTCTCTTCGTCTTGCCTGCCGATCAGCACCACTTCGTCGCCGGCTTGGGCTTGAGAGCTCGGTCCCACATCTGCCATCAGCTGATCCATAGTGACTGCCCCGACTACAGGGCAGCGTTTGCCTCCTATAAGCACCTCGCCTCCTCTGAGACCGAAATCTCGTCTGACTCCGTCTGCGTAGCCAATGGGAATGGTGGCGACTGTGGTGCTGTGCTCAAACTTGTGAAGCTGCCCGTAGGAAATTCTTTCGCCGGCGGCGACTTGTTTCACGAAGGACACTTCCGAGCGCAAACGCATTGACGGGCGAAGCTGGGATATCACGAACTTTGCCATCTCCGAAAGAGACGCAGGAGCGTTTGCGGCGCCTTGTTCTTGCGAGGGTTTTTGCAGCGAGGGGTGGACTAGGGGATCGTCTTCGGCTAGCGGCGAAATTCCGTAGGCTGTGATGCCTACCCGCACGAGATCGTAGGCGCTTCGGCTTCTGGTGAGCAGGGCTGAAGAATTGGCAGCGTGGCGCATGGGCGGGCAGCTTCTGTCTTCGTCAAGTTCTGCCAGCACCTGATCAAAGCGGTCTAGCTGGATGTCGGCGAAGTTGGAAATGAGGTTGTCGGCGGTGGCGCAGTGAGTCCAGATTCCTTCCAATGCGATGCCCGGCTTGTCTTGCAAGGCCCTCACGATGTGCTGGGCCTCGGACGGCGGCACGCCTACCCGATGCATGCCTGTGTCTATCTTGAGATGCACGCCCAGCGGTTCGGCGGCTGTGCTCTGGACTGCCGTCAATGCGGCTATGCCTTCGGCAGAATAGACGGTGGGGCGCAGACGGTGGGTCGCGACTTCTATCATTTCATTCGGGCGTGGCTCAGAGAGCAGCAAGATAGGCGTTTCAATGCCGTTTTCACGCAATTCTGCGCCCTCTTCCACTAAAGCCACGGCCAGCCAAGATGCTCCAGCCGCCACCGCTGTGCGAGCCACGGGCACTGCGCCATGCCCGTAGCCATCGGCTTTCACCACCACGCAGAGCTGCGCCTCCCCCGCCAACTCAGTCAGCAAGCTCACATTGTGGGCTATGGCAGACAGGTCTATCTGAGCGCTTGTGGGTCGCATTGCTTAGGATCGCTGATTTTCGGGGTTCGCGCAGTGATGCTGTTGGGAGGGGCTGCTTTTGGGGGCATCTGTGGGGATGCAGTTATTCAAAATGTTATTTGCGGGACATCTACGGCTAGATCATTTGAGTTTTGCTGAGTTTCTGCATAACCTGCAGCAGCAGATCGCAGATGTCGCTGGCGAGGAGGCCGCTTGCTGAGCCGAGGCGTGCGGCTCGGCCGTGCCACTCTGCGCCTAGCGCTGCTGCATGGAATGCGTCTAGCTTTTGCGCCAGCAATGCTCCTATTATGCCAGCGAGGACATCGCCCGTGCCTGCTGTGGCAAGTCGCTGGTCGCCGGCCGCGCTCAGCAGCACCGAGCCGTCAGGGTGGGAGACGACTGTGGTGGGGCCTTTCAGCAGCACTACAGCACCTGTGGCTGCAGCTAGCTCGCGGGAGGCTTTGATTCTGTCGGCATCTGGCGGGCTGCCGAAGAGATAGCAGTATTCTCTGTCGTGGGGGGTGAGGACGACTTGGGGGCTGGCATCGCTTTGCTTAGTTTGGTCGCCGTTGGGCGGTGATGGCGTTTTCTGCGATGCTGCCTTCAGTGGTTCTGCTTTCAGAGGTGCTGTCTTCAGCGGTGTTTCCAGAAGCCTCTGGCCAAGTGCTTCCAAGGCACCGCCGTCAATGAGCATCGCCAGCCTGCCCGAAAGCACAGCATCAGATGCCAACAGCTTCTGCACGCTCTTGCGGGTTTCTTCGCTGGCTGAGAGGCCTGGGCCAACTACTAGGGAATGAAACTTGTTTGAAGCTTGAATGACTGCCTCGCTCCAGCAATTCCTCGGCAAAGCAAATCCCACTGCCTCTCGCACTTCTGAAAAAGATGCCGGGTTTGTGTCTCCTCCGATCTCTGCAGTGATCTGGCTGTTAGCTACGGGGGTTGGGGTGTCAGAGGTATCTGCGGTCGGCGAAAGGGCAGATGGAGGCGATATGGTCGTATCGGGTGAGGCAGCGGTGGCCGGCGTGCTCACTCGCACATAGCCTGCTCCTGCTCGGAAGGCTGCGCTGGCTGCCAGGGACGGCGCACCTGCCATTCCCGGCGAGCCGCCGACAACCCAGCAGGCAGCATTCCATTTGTGAGCATTAGCATCACGCCTGGGGAGCAAAGCGGCGAGGCTGCCGGCGGTGAGCAAATGTGTCTTTGCGCTTGAAGCATCCAGACCTATGCTGGCCACTTCCACTGCCCCGCTGAGAGTTTTCCCTTCGGCGAAGAGCAGTCCTGGTTTGTATGCCCCGAAGGTTACTGTCGCGGTTGCCTGCAATGCTTCGCCCAGCATCTCGCCTGTCAAGCCGCACACGCCCGAAGGGATGTCGACTGCTAGCACCGGGATGTCTTTGGGCAGATCCCTGACGAACACGGGCAGTTCGTATGGGCGGGAGAGGCCTGTGCCGTAAGCGGCGTCAATGATGAGGTCTGTCGGCTGGAAAGATTGGGGGGGTGCTAATTGGAAGGGCGAACCATCGTGGTTGGCGGCTTTGCGGATATCAGTTTCGCGGGGGTCGGCGTTAGGGCTATTGGCATTATTCTTGCAGGTTTTGTGAGAATCGGTTTCAGTGCCTTCTGAGTGTTGGCTTGCTATGTCAACCACGAGCACTTGGGCACCCCAGCTTCGCAGTCGTCTTGCTGCTTCTTTTCCGTCTTTGCCGTTGTTGCCTTTGCCTGCCAGCACGAGTACTCTCTGCCCGTAACACTGCCCGCAACGCTCAACCAGCATCTGCCGAGCTTTTCTTGCCACAGCTTCCCCCGCCCGTGAGATGAGAACCCCTAGAGGTTCGGAGTACTCATGCGACAACTCGGCTATGGCAACCTCGTCTATAGCTGCCATCTCCTCTGGGGTAACAACAGGTATAGCAGCTACCGGCGCAGTATCCGGCATAGCTGCAGATGAACTCTGCGTTTTCATATGCTCTCCGAATTCCCGGTCATTCCCCGATCACCACGGCGAATGCTGTACTGTCGGTGTGGGAGAGGCTCACATGCCATTTGTTCACGCCGGCTTCTGTTTGGCGAAGGCGTGCCCTTTCGTGAAGCACGATTTCTGGTGCGCCTGACTTCATGCGCTGCACTTCTATATCGCGAAACCGAAGTTCGCCTATGCCTGCGCTCAAAGCTTTCATTACCGCTTCTTTGGCAGCGAAACGGGCTGCCAAGTGCGGGGCGGGGTCGGCATGTTGGTCGGCATAGGCTTGCTCTGCGGACGAGAATATCCGCGAGCGCAAAGCAGGCGTGCGGGCCAGCGCACGGCGCATTCGCTCCACTTCCACCACATCTGCTCCTAGTCCGATCATCGCCGACTTTCTCAATTACCCTGCCTCCAGCGATCCGCCAGAGTCACAATCGGTTCGGTGAAGAGATCTACCACGGGAACTTCAGCTAGTTTTTCAATGTCAAAGTGCTTTTCCGTTTCGGTGACGGCACCCCAGAGGGCTTCGTATCTTCCTCTGTAGCCTCGCAGGGCGGCGACGGCGACCTCGGCTGGCAGGAACTCTTGCAGTTCCAAATGGAGCAAGGTCAAAGCGGTGGTCTCCGCGCTCACGATTTCAGGCACGATCAAGATGGTTCGGCGGTCGCGGCGGCCTTGGGTCAAGAAGATGCGCTGCTCGGCTGCGGCGTGGTGCTTGGTGCCGCGCAGCTCCGGGTCGCTGTCTACCAGCGAGGGGATGACCAAAGAAGCCCCTGCCCGATCCGCGATGACCAGCTGCTCGCCGTCAATCTTGTATCGGATGTGGCCAGTGATTTCCGCCACTGCCGGATCCAAAGCGGCCAGCTCTCGCAGAGTCTCATAGCTCAGGGCTTCACGCGGCGCGCCAGCACCCGTAACAGATGCGGCTAGGGGACGAGACAGCAATTCTTCGTCGCTGCGAGTGATGCCGACCGTGACTGTCTTGGCTTGGTGGCGGATGGCATCCACAGGCCGAGCCAGAGTGTCTATGACCTCGTTGAGGGCTTCCAGAAAGTCTTGCCACACGATGGACGGAGTGCCCACCACGCCGAATTCCTGCTGGTACGACTTCATGGTTGTCACACCCCCTGAGTATTTATATAAAGATGAGAGTTTTGCTGCCGCGCCTGCGCTCAGATGCCCGTCGTAGTCGCCCTGGGCCAAGCCCTCGGCGAACTGCTTGCCGTAGGCTCGCACAGGTTCTTGAAGCTCGCGCCAGTGCTGCTCCACTGCTTCGGTGGTGGCTTCCGGGTCTAGTCTGTCAGTCTCTATTTCGGCTATGGCTTGCTCCAGCAGGGCTCTGGTGCTGCGGAGAGGGTCGGCTAGGGAATCCACAGCCAAAGCTGCTTCGTAGGCAAATAGATGCCCGGCCATGGCCGAGGAGACGAAAGCCAGCTCGGGGGCCGCCACCGGAAGCTCAATGATGTGGGGGCTGGCTATGTTGCTGGCATTCGGGCTGGCATTTGGGCTGGCGTTCTGGCTGGCATTCGCAGCTTGCTGCTGGGTTGCGGCTGCGCCTTCAGCCACGAACACCACAGGGCAGGCTTTGTGCGCCAGATAGATTGACACTTCTTTGTGGATGTCTTCAGCGTTGGAGCCGCTTATGCCGGCTGCGCAGACCACAATCAGCGGTTCAGACGAAAGGTCTATGTGCTTTTTGTCTTCTATGCTGTCGCAGGAAACCGATTTGTAGCAGAGCTCTGAGAGCTTGATGCGCACTTCTTCTGCGGCGATGCGGTCTCGGCCGCTGCCCACCACTGCCCAGTCGCGGCGTTGAGTGGCGACTCGGCGGGCGACTTCTCGGATTTCGCTGCGACGCTCCAGCAGTTGTGTCAGCGTGTCGGGGAGCCGCTGAAGGCCGCTTAGGATGCGCTGGCGATTGGGGTTTTGCAAGCCGAGCAGGCCGGCGAGGTTGAATGCGAGCAGAAAGCCGGCCACTATCTGCGAGTAGAAAGCCTTTGTGGATGCCACGCTCATTTCCACATCTCGCCCATCGGATGTGTAGAAGACGGCATCGGCGCGGTCGGTGAGGTCGCTGTTGCGACGGTTCACGATGGCTATGACCGCCGCGCCCCTGGATTTTGCCAGATCCACCGTGCGGTTCGTGTCGGTGGTGGTGCCCGACTGGCTGATGGCAACGATGAGATGGTCGGACATGTCGTTGTCCATAGCGAACCCCGACAGCTCAGATGCCACCATCGCCGTGACCGAAGGCGCGTCGTGCTGGAACTCGTCTCGGCAGGCAGCCACGAAAGACTGGGCGGCAACGGCCGCTGTGCCTTGGCCGATAGCCACGATTTTGCTGATTTTGCCGCTGCGGATGCGCTCTGCCAAGTCTTCGGCTAAAAGGTCTTCGGGCGGCAAGCTATCGCCGGTTCGCAGCGTTTTGCGGACGGATGCGGGCGATTCTGAGATTTCCTTCAAGAGATAGTGGTCGAAGTCGCCTCTGGCAACATCTCTCGTGGTGATTTCAGCAGTCACGACATCGTCTTCGCCGACAGGTTCGCCTCCGTCGCGCAAGATGCCTCGGGTTTCGCCAGCATGACGGGCATCCAAGATGACTACGCTGCTGGTGTCTCCGGCCATCCCGACCCCATCGGGGGCCACGCGCACATATCTGGGGGTCTGTTCCAGCACGCCATAGGGCTCGCTGGCCAGCGCATAGCTGTCTTCGGCTAAACCCACATACAGGGCTTGCCCGCTGCCGTGCACCGAGAGGCGCAGGCGGTCGGGGTCGTCAAGCGAGCATGAGACGATGGCGGCCGAGCCTGCCAGCTCTTGGGAGGCGACTCGAAATGCTCCGTCTGAAGATTCCTCCTGTCGGGAAAAGTGAGAGATCAGCAGCGGCACCACCTTGGAGTCGGTGGAAATGCCTGGCGGCGACTGCAAACCGTAGTGCTGCGCCAAGCTGATGTGGTTGTCTATGTCGCCGTTGACAGCGGCAATTTGGAGCGTGTCGGCAATCCCCGCGCCATTGACTGCTGCTCTCTCTCCCTCCGTCTTCTCCGCAACTCGCCCAGCGGCATCATCTCCCAGAACTAGGCTCACGCTATCCACTGGATGGGCGTTGGCTTCTGAGATGATGCCCACGCTCGCCCAGCGAGTGTGCCCTAGCACCACAGCTTCTCTGGTGTTGGCCGCCAAGCATCGGCGAAGTTCTTCATCTTGGAGCATTTGGCGGCGCAGCTCGCTGGTGTTGTCGCCCAGCTCTCCGATTTCGGCTGCCACTTTGTAGGTGAAACACACAGCAGCAGTCTCTTCTGAGAAATGCACGCGGACGCTTCCAGAGCGAAACTGGGCATCCGCCGCTCGTTCCACTAGCGAGGCGACCACTTCATCGTGCGGCACTGACGGGGCTATGACGCAAATGCCTGCGGAATCCCGCCCCCGCACCTCTAGGCGATCCAAAGCCGAGAGCACAGTCTGCATAGACAGGGCTGCCCCTGCCAAGGTCGGATTTGAAGAGTTAGCGACTGCCTTGCGGCCGCCCAGCAGCCCCAGCGCAGCTTCGGCAGCGGCAATGCGGTCAAATCGGACAGACCAAAGGGCGTCTTGAAGCCGTGTCAGCCCGCTTGGATTCAAGCCGGCACCCAGCCGAGCCTCAAAGTCGGCAAGCCCGCTAGCCGCACGATTGGAAAGAGCCACAAGGTCGCTTTCCATCAAGCAGACAAGCCCGGGAACCCCCTGCAGCATGGCATTCAAAGCTTCTGTCCGCTCTGCCGTCTCGTCCAATTCTGCCAGCACATCCGAATGCGACCTATCGAGCCTGTCGGCAATCTCAGTCAGCAGACTATGAGCTTCACCCGACAAAGGAGGCGAGCGACGAGCCGAACGGCGAAGCACCGCGATAATGCCGCACATCAAATTAAGTTTAGTTCATCATCGGTCTTCTTCGCAGGCATCGCTATCCCATATAAGCAGCTTTTGCAGCACGATTTAATGGTTATTTTCAGAATAAGCTACGCTATAACATAGCTTATTCTAGAAATAAGCCTAAAAAGTTGTATGTTCTAGTGTTATTTGCGGTAAACTATAGGCATAGCAAAGTCGCAGGGAGAAGGTCGCAGGGAGACGGACATGCCACAAGAGCAGTTATCAGATGATGTGAGCCTAGTGCTGGACGAGCTGAATCCATGGCATCGCTCAGGGATCGTGCCAGACGAATTGCTGCCTGGCCCGGAGCGCCCATTAGCCGAATTCCTCTGGCAGCGACTGGAGCACAACCGGCCCCGAAGACACCAGCTGGTACTCGGCCCACGCCGTGTGGGCAAGACGACTGCGCTCTATCAAACCGTTGCTCACCTTCTGGCTGAAGGCATCCCGCCCTTTCAGATTCACTGGTTGAAAATGGATCACCCCAAGCTGATAGAAGAAGATCTCGGCAAGCTGGTGAAAGCGGCTCTTGAATCTTGCGAAGCCACATCTGAACATCCGGCTTTCGTAATGATAGACGAGATCGTATATGCCGAAAAGTGGCACAACTGGCTGAAAACATTTCACGATCTGAAATGGCCTGTGCGAATCGCCGCCACAGCCAGTGCTTCTGGTGCTGCCAAATCGCGCCACGCTGAAAGCGGTGTCGGCCGTTGGGAAGAGCAGTATCTCCCGCCTTACAGCTTTTACGACTTTCTTCACCTCGCCAGAATGTCTCCAAGAAGCGCGCAAGAGGAAGATGATGGTGAAGGCATCCCAACTTTGTTTCCCAAAGCCACCATGTTCCCACCGGTATCGGAGATAAAAATAGATGTGGCCGACACGCTTGCCGAAACCCTTCGGCTGCTGCCGCGAAACATCCCTCCCGACCCCTCCAAAGACAGGTTGCTGCGTACATTCATGCTGCTGGGCGGATTCCCCGAGATCATCGCAGACGAACAACGAGACGAAAGCGACACCGAGGTGAAGGCGCTAATCAGAGCTCAGAGGGTGTTGAGAAGCGAAATAATCGACCGGGTGATCTACAAAGACATCCAACTCGCAACAGAAGTTCGGAATCCCAAACGACTCGAGCGGCTGCTCTACGCAGCTGGGGGGCAAATATCAGAATTGTTCTTGCCCAAGAATGTGAGCAACGATCTGGACATACCTGTGGCAACGGTAGAAACCTATCTTTCGCACTTGGAAAATGCATTTCTGATATTCATGCTCACCAACTATTCAAGCAACGAAGTCACAACTCAAAAACGCGGCAGAAAGCTATATTTCTATGACGGGGCTGTCAGAAACGCCGCCCTCCAGAGAGGTCTGACCCCTATTGACGACCAAGGGGAAAAGGGACACTTACTGGAGAATCTGGCTGCGGCATCGCTTCATGCGCTGGCTACAAATGCCAGCATTCGCATATACCACTGGAGAGAAGACGACAGCGAAGTGGATTTGATCTACGACGACCCCCGAGAACCCTTGGCATTTGAGATCACAAAATCGCGAAAACCTCACGGTTCTGGATTGACGGCCCTCTCCGAGCGTCACAAGAAATTTGCCGGGAACTGCTATGTAGTGCGCCCTGAAGCCAAAGTCATCCACCCCGACGAAAGCAGCATCGGAACTCTCCCCCTTGACCTATTCCTCCTAGCAGTGGGAGCGCAGACACAGCTAGAGGCAAAAAAGCGCATTGGAATGTTCTAATCTGAGGACAGCCACATCTCGCCCGATTTTTGCTCCGATGAGCTTATAGAGATGCCGTATGAGGAGTGGCATTTTGCCATCGCTTCCGTTCCGGCGTAGCGGCATCTGACGATGCCTTGTGTTTGCGACACGATTTCCGGCAACCTGCGAGGGTACGCAGTAGATGGTGAAGTGAACATCAAGCAGATTTGAACACGGGGTTCATCTGTTGGCTCTGGGGAAAGCTCGCAGGTAGCTAGGAGAGAACACCCGCTCTCCGATATCGTGTCCTGATGTGCAAACTTGAAGCTAGGCTACGCCGGTTGCGGCGAGCTCTATGAATTCGCGTCTTTTAGAATTCAGATGTCTTGCCCCGTATCCTTGAACAAAAAGTTCCGTGAGCTTCTTTTCCGAGGTGATGCCTGCCTTTATCGCCAAGGTTTTCGCGTCTTCCATATCTTTGCTTCGCGCTGCGAACAATTTCATCGCCAGCATGCACTTCGCATCAGGTATTCTGACCTTCAATCTGCGCCCTACGAAAAACACATCCCCGACATGTTCCAATCCTGGCGGGGCATACCCGACAGCGTTGTCATCCAGCCATGCACAGCCTTTCCCTTGTCCAGTTCTGAAGCTTCGAAAAACACATTGTGCATGCGACAGCCCAACGGCGACTCCTCTCTCACGATCTCCCCGAAACCATCGCCGTCTCCTGCGTTTATCCCGTCCAGCGTTACAGGCGTAGGGTTCCTAGCTGCTTCCGCCCAGCCTGGCAGCACCTCCCCGTCTCTGTGAGCGAGCGCGTACCAGACTGTGCCTGATCTGATGACGAATTCGTTTTGCGTCGAGATCGCGGCGGCTGAGGGCTCCCAAGCTCCTGAAGGCTGCGGCGAGGAGGCTCTCTCGTAGCTGCCGGATGTTCCTCTGTTTGGTAGGGAGTTGTCGGTTCTAGCCAGGTAAGGGTCGGCGTCGCCGTTGGCCAGTGCCAGCCCGCCGGCCTGTGAGCGACAGCCCGGGCTGTTGGCTGTGTGGGCTAGGATCCCGTAGGTTTTCACCGTTGCGGGTATGGCGCTGTCGGAGGCAGATGCTCTGGATAGGCTCTGGTAGCCTGTTCTGGCGGGTCTGCTGGCGGACCAGGTGCCGTATGTTCGTGTCCTGCTGGCAGGGTCTCGCAAAAATCTCGCGCTGGAAACATTTTCTTCCAGTTTCAGGTTGCCTTGGCTGTCGAGGTAGTAGCCGCCGTTGCTTCTGGCACGCGATGCCATGGTGATCTGAGCGTCCACGAAAGCTGCGCACCCGCTGGTCTTGGAACCCGTAGCCGTTTCAGACCAGACGGTGCCCGCCGTGTTGCTCGCCAGCACAGGGAAATCGTTTCTGCCTCTGCCGCTGTCGGTCTGAAAGAACGCGTCAGCGATGCCGCCTGGAGCGCACGCCTCCCTGGCAGCAGAAGAAGCACCGGCAGCTGTGCGGTAGCCCCTGTACTGGTGAAACGGAACCCTGAAATTCTCAGCAGAATAAGAGACAGTTCCCTGCGTGTAGACCAGATTGTCCGTGTCCCACGGCTTCGTCGTGGGCTTACCCCCGCCGCCGCCAGGAGGCCTTTGTGCTAATGTTGCAGCTGACATTGCAGCTATTGTCACAACTAGAGCTACACCAAGACCGATCAGGCAGGTTAAAACAGCTAGAGCTAAACGATTCACAGGTGTGATATTTTAATGCCGCACAGGCACCGAGACATCAAGCCAGGTACCATGTTTTGCAGTTTTGTGAAAATGACTTGCGCTGGCTGGCTCTCCCACTAGCTTATTTCACATGGACAGATCCCAGCAAACCCCAGAACCAGACCACAGCTTCGCCCAGCGTCTAAAGGGAGCATCCGTGACCATACGCCGCACCGCCGATAAGCGATACTGCCACAGGCAACATCAAAACACAGCCTCATCTGATTCCCGCAGCATCTGCCCGCAAAGCCTTTCTTGAACTTTTGGCTGTTGCTCAACCTTATAATATTCGCACATAGAAAGGAAAAAAATTTATGGGAACTGATATGCCTCTGTCCAGCCTTGCTATTTTGGACGACTTGGCCAACACCGAAGAAAGCGCCCAGGATCTAGGGCAGACTATCCTGAAAGCTTTCAGAGAACTCAGAGATTCCCGCGACACCGATGCAGAGGTGTTTATCTTCACGGACAGAACCGAAGGGCATTCATGGACGATACACATGACCAAAACCGTCGCCTCCTCTACGGGATTCAGATTCGCTGGCTTCCATCAACCCGCCCCATGTTCTCCTCTGTGCAAACCTGTGGCTGAAGAACTGTTGACATCAGAACAGATGTATATCGCTTATGAGGGCATAGCTGATCATATAGCTGACACAGCAAACAACGGTTTAGATGTCTGCCTAGTATGCCAAAATAACTAGCCCAAATCCCACAAAACACAGGAAGTCATGGTAAAATGCCAGAAAACCCCTACTTAGGAGGAAGCAAAATGACAGCAGATGTCAGCAATATAGTATCAGAAGAGGCTCTCATAGCATCACCTAAGAGTTCCGAACTGAGCAAAACTCACGAAGGCGAACTCGCCCCGAAGGTATTTCTCCCTCTCTCCTTTTCGCCAGAGGGCGAGCCAAACATTTCGCCTATGGATACACTTCACATCATTTCATGGGTTCAGCGACAAAAGTGCAAACACATAGCCAAGGAATTGCAAGAACGGCTACTTCCTGCTGGTCAGCCTGAAAAACATCTCCCCAGATATTTCAAACGAGCTCTTCAAGGCTTTAAGGCTGATGTCAAAAGCGCCAATGACGATATTTTGGAAATTGGTCAAATTCTAGGAGTTAGCAAAGAAAACATTAAGCCTTTGCTGATCAACAGGGACGCAATTTTAGCTGAGGAGCAAGCGGCTCTTTTTTGATCCTCTCCAGACCTAACTCTTCCGCATTCAGCGAATCACAATCGCCAGCTTTACTGTCGCGGGAATTCCATCAGATCTCTGGATGAGAATACATGCTCTCCGAAGCTGAAAGCTATCTCGCCGTCTTGGAACGGGATGCCTGAGTTATCGTATTGCTCGAAGGTGGCTTGGCAGCCCTCGTAGTTTCTGGGGTTCACGACTTCTGCCCTGTAGCCCGCTTCGCGCCACATAAGCGCAATGCCTTGCCCGCCCAGCGTGGGATGGCAGACATAAACGAACGCCTGATTCCCGTTACGGGATATGTATTTCATGTGATATGTGCCTTGCGAGAGCAGGTTTTCTTGCGGTTGTGTTCCTGGTGTCAAGAGCGTATACCATGCTGCGTTTGCGAATTCTGGCAGTTCGCCTGATGCGTCAATCCATGCTTGGCACAGGACGAGCTGCGGTGCTTCTGTCTCGTCCAAAAGCTCTGCCAACCGCAGAGAGTCGTGTGCTGTTTGCACTGCTTGTTGTATGTAGAAGTTCAGGTTTTCTTCTGGGTTTATGCGTGGGCCGCCGTGGAGTTCTATGAGCCTGTCGGTGGTGAAGATGGCATCGCCTGACCATGTGTTGATTTCTTCGTTCCACTCCCTAGTGGGCTCCAGCAGATCTGTGAAGCTGTAGCCCGCAGGGGCGCCGCACACATTTTGGGGCGTGAAACCGAAATACGCGAAAGCTCTCTCCAGGTTGGTGTAGAGGAACTGCAGATATTCGTAGTCCTGCACTATGCATGTTTCTTGCGGGTTTATGGCGCGCTGCTGTTCGCAGTATTCTTCTGTGTTCCTGTCAAAAGCCAGCAATCTGGCTCCGGGGGCGGAGTATCTGCCTATCACATTCAAAGTGCTGCTGATAGCGTCCAGATTGCCCCGAACCTCGTCAATAGGCGAATTATCGTTCACAGCAGAAAAAATCTGAATATCCGCCAAACCCGGCACGAACCTGTCACGAGGCACGCTGGCTGGCAGCGGCAGTGCCACATCGGATCTAGGACGGGGCCGCAAACCGGAAGCCTGAGCGGGCGGGCGCAGAGAACCACCGAGATCGTCCGCGCCTATCAGCACCACCACATACACACCGGCTCCCTCCACCACGAACGGCGCAGGAGACGGCATCGCCAGAGAAACAACCCCGCCAACACCAGTATCCACAGCAATCTCCGCAGCCTGGTCTTCCAGCACATCATGGCTGTAATACACAGCCGACACAGCATACCGGCGAGGCGCATTACCCGCAGGCAGCACATCCCACCCAGCTTCCTCCAGCCTCTCAGTCAGCCTCCCAGCCGCACCAGCTATGCCAGAGCCATTCAAAACCTGAACACGCAAACCATCTGCGGAAGGAACAGTCGTAGTGGTTGTTGTTAATGTGGTTGTGGTGGGTGCGACGGAAGTCGTTGTGGTGGTTGAGGTTGTGGTAGAAGATGTTGCTGCGCTAGGAGGTTCAGATGTTTCGGACGCAGAAGAAGTCGTAGTCGTGCTTGTGCTGCCAGTCGTTGTTGTAGTCTCTGCCACTGGCGTGGCAGGCAGCGGGACTTCCGCGTCGGCAGCAGTCGCCGTGGTTTGGGATGCCGCAGATGTCGCCGTCGTCCCGGCGGCTTCTGCTGCTGTCGTCGCGGATTCGCCGCCGCTGTCGCTGCCGTCTGACGAGCAGGCAGACGCGAACAGCAGCAGAACAGCCGCCACCGCAGCCATAGCACGTTTTTTTGTTTTCATAGCAGAAATAGCCTCCCGCATATCGCTGTCGCACTAGTATAACACAGCAGGTTCACACACTATTCCAAAACAGGCTTAAACAGCAGCCTAAAAGCAGCACCTCAGAAAAACACAACCATCCCGCAAACCCCCGCGGCGACGGAAACATCAACCTCCCTCTATTTCATTTTTTGGGGTTTGTCAGACCCTTGCATTTGAGGAAGGACACGAAAGGCTTGCATCAGAGATTGCATTATTTCTGAGAAATCGCCGTCTGGGATCAATCCAGCATTGCTGTCTTCTTCCCATGCCGCTAGAAAACGGTCACTTTGGGTGAGCATTCTTTGGAATATGTTTTCTGGCGGGAAAGTCTTGTCATAGGTTTTCCATGTCTGCAAGTACTGGTTCCAGCTTTTCGTCAGCACTCCGTGAACAGAAATGAGTCTATTCATGTCGTATATGTCTCTGCCGCGGAATCTGTTGGAGAGGCAATTGAATTTGCTAGCCGCTACTTGAACAAAAGAATGACATCTTATAAGCGAAGATCTATTGATTGCTGGATAATTAGGTTGTATTTTGCGGTAATCGGTGTCGGCTTGTATTGATGGGCGGACAGGCGACATATCTAAAACGATACTGCCTTCGCCCCATTTGTCATCTGACCATATGATGGAAGAAGCCTCAATAGCATTACCCGTCTGGAGAAATAAAACCAAATCGATCTCAGATGAAATGTCTTCCAGGATTCTTTCCATTGTTGCGTAGCAATCTGACATAGAAATATTGATTAGGTCGAAGTCGAGGTCTTCGGAGTATCTGTATTGAGGGAATCCACAGACCCGCAACATAGTTCCGCCCTTAAAAATCAGATGTTCTTTCAAGACGCTGGAGTAAAATTCTGCCACGATTTTGTGTTGCAGAAAATCACGGGTTTCCAAGATCTGGTTTGTTGCGGATGTCATCGCGGCACGAGTTGGGATCTGACTTCTTCCCTGCCAGAATTCCATGCGACTCCGAATTCTTCGTCTACCCAATAGCCATGATCGTGTTCTGGCACAGGCCAGTAGCCTGCCCATATCGGTAGCAATTCTCCTTGCAGGAGTCTGGCATGTTCTCGGAGTTCCCCAAGCCACGGTCTGGTCTTCTGGTCGTCTACCAGGGATGATATGCTAGCGAGTCTTCTGAGCGCGTCATTCATGCCTGTCTGCTCTGCGATGTTCACCAACTCGGAAATCTTGAAACGACACATCGTCAAAGCCCGCAGCAGAAATTCTGGAGTGCGGTTCTTGTTGGAATAAAACGCGGCATCGAGAACAGAGCGAGGCTGGTTGGATATCCATGTTTTGGGAGCTATCTGCCAAGCGGCTATCGTCAAGGTCTCTTCCGCTTCGTAATAGTGGAACATCTTCACTCCTGCCAAGCCTGTTTTGTCGGAGCGGGGGGAAGGAGAGTTGCTAGTGCGTCCCGCTGTAATTGGAATCACCAGCAGCGACATCATAGCCGTCTCGCAGGAAATCCGGCGAGGCACATCCCCGTAGACGGCATCCATCGATTTCTCCCACTCTGCCCCCTGCAGTTCAGAGATGAGCGGGCAGTGCGTCATATCTGTTCTGTAGTCGCCTGTAGCCCACCCGTGCCTGATGTAATCAAGACGGGCGGAACCAGACTTCTTCACGGTGGCAAGCGACATGACTCCATCTTACTCGCATAGACGAACAGAACACGAAAACAGGGTGCTGTGCGAGACGAGAGAATTTTATGTTCTTTGCTAGCCCTGAATCTCGGCTAGTTCGGTCGCTAGGGCAGTTAGGCGGTTGGTGATTTCTTTTCTGAGTTGGGGGGTTTCTGACTCTACCATTATTCTTAGGACGGGTTCTGTGCCGGAGGGTCGCACTACTAGGCGGATGGCATCGCCGTGGGTTGCTTGGAGTTTGGCGGCTTCTGGGGCTATTTGTTTTGCTAGTTGGTTTTGGTCGCCTGCTACTGGCACATTTGTTAGGGTTTGGGGGACTGGGCGGAATAGTTCGGCTAGGTTGTCTAGGGAGGTTTTGGTGCGGAGCATGATTTCTAAGATCAGCAATGCTGCTAGTAGGCCGTCGCTGGCTTGGGAATGTTGGGCGGCGATTATGTGGCCTGAGGGCTCTCCGCCTAGGCTCCAGTTGTTGGCTGTTAGTTCGCGTTGGATGTGGCGGTCGCCTACTGGGACTTCGCTGAACTCTAGGCCCCAGCTTGTTAGGGCTTGGCGCAGACCTAGATTGGTCATGGGGGTGATTACTACTGTGTTGCCAGACAGCTCGCCTCGGGCTTTCATGTCGTGGGCGAGGATAGCCAGCAGGTTGTCGCCTTCCAAGATTTTTCCGCTGGGGGCGGCCATGACTATGCGGTCGCCGTCGCCGTCTAGGGCGAAGCCGCAGTGGGCTTTGTGCTCGCGGGTTGCGGCGGCCATTCTTTCTGGGGCGGTGGAGCCGCATTCTTTGTTTATGTTCGTGCCGTCGGGCGAGGTGCCCATTGCGATGACTTCGGCGCCTAAGCTGCGGATCACCGCAGGGGCGATGGCAGCGGCTGCTCCGTTGGCGCAGTCGACCACTATGGTGCGGCCTTGCAGGTTGATCTTCGGGAGAGAGCCTGCATAGCTGCGGAGATGGGGGTTGAGACCTGGAAGCTCCTCTGGCGGATGCTTCCAAAAGTTTTGCAGGTCGGCTGCCAATTGGTTCTCGGTGTCGGGGCTTATGCTTCCAGATTTTTCGCCTTCTGCTCTGCCTGCGCTTTCGCTGACTTTGATTTCCCCGCCCTTGATTCTCCCGTCATTAATTCCCTCTTCTTCACTTTCTCTGCCTTCGTCCTTTGTCGAAACTTTAGGCACATCTGCGAACCATGCTTCCAACTCTCTCAAAGTGGCGTCGTCGGGTTTTAGGCCGCTGGGGGCGAAGACTTTGATGCCGTTGTCGGGATGCAGATTGTGCGATGCGGTTATGACGACGCCCGCCACGCCTTGCGACTTGGCGGCGTGTTCAATTGCGGGGGTGGTGGCTACGCCCAGCCACTCGGCCGATACGCCTGCCTCTACCAAACCAGCGATGATCCCGGCGGCCAACAGAGGGCAGGAATCTCTGGTGTCGCATCCCACCAGAGCTTTGCTCCTCGGCCAAGTGCGGCCGGTGGCGTAGCCTACCGCTGCTGCGTCTTCGTAGCCCAGCTCATCGGGGACACGGCCCCGAATGCCGTCGGTGCCGAAGCTGCGTTTCATGGAAGTGCCCGCCTCTGAAGTGGTCGCCAGAGATTTCCAAGAACTTGCTTGAATGCGGCAGCTATCTCGGCAGTCGCCACCAGTGTTTTTGACTGCTTACCGCTTGGAATACTGCGGGGCTTTGCGAGCTTTTTTGAGTCCGTATTTCTTGGATTCTTTTTTGCGGGAGTCGCGAGTGAGCATCCCTCTGCGCTTGAGAGGTTCGCGCAATTCCTCGTCCAAATCAATCAAGCCTCTGGCGATGCCCAAGCGCAAGGCTCCGGCTTGCCCTGAAAAACCGCCTCCTTCGATGGTGGCGTCTATGTTGTAGCGGGCCGTGAGGTCGACCTCTTGGAGAGGGCCCATCACGATGGCACGCTGCGATGCAGAAGTGAAATACTCTTCAAAAGGCCGCTTGTTGACGGTGATCTGGCCGACTCCTTCGCGGAAGCGCACACGAGCCACAGCCTGCTTGCGCCGACCAGTGGCCTGGACTAGAGGTTTGCCTTGGCCGTTCATGCCGAAGCCTCTGTGCTGCTGTGGTTTGTGCCGCTGTGTTCTTTGCTGCTGTCTTTCTCGCCTCGTGCCTTGGCGTGTTCCAATGTCAGAGACTTAGGCTGCTGGGCTTCGTGGGGATGGTCGGCTGAAGCATAGACCTTCAGCTTTCCGAGCATCTGACTCCCCAAGCGATTTTTGGGGAGCATGCCTTTGATCGTGCTGCGGATGGCTTCTTCAGGCTTGAGGCTGAGCTGCTCGGCGTAGGTGCGGCTTCTGATGCCTCCGGGATAGCCGGAATGCCGCCAGATGCGCTTGCGCTCGGCCTTGTCCGAAGTGAGCACCACCTTGCCGGCATTGATCACGATCACATGATCTCCGCAGTCTAAATGCGGCGAGAAGAACGGCTTGTGCTTGCCTCGCAACAGCCGGGCAGCTTCGGTAGCCATGCGCCCGAGCACCAGCCCTTCGGCGTCTATGACCCACCATTCCCGCTCTATTTCAGCGGCTTTGGGGCTCTCGGTTGTTTTTTCCAGAGTTGCTTGCACAGCCTTTTATCCTATGGCGAAATCCCTGATCTAACAACCTGCTCGCAAGCCGCAAACAACCTGCCTGCTCAATATGCGACATGCCAGAGGCAGAGACCTTGAGGCGGAGCTAGATTGGCGGCAGCTTGGCGGCTCTTGGCAGCTAGGATTTCCGCCATCGCCTCGGGAGGGCGTTTGCCTAGGCCGACTTCTGCGAAAGTGCCGACCAGAGAGCGCACCATCTGATGGCAGAAAGACGAGGCTGCGATTTCCAGCACCGTCTCATCGGCGCCATACTCCTCAGCTTGAAACCAGACGGCCCGATTGACCCTTCTGACCAGCGATTTGTCTTCGGCTTTGCGGCAGAAGGAGGTGAAATCGTGTTCGCCCAGGATGTGCTGGGCAGCCTGGTTCATAGCGTCTATGCTCAGAGGTGCCGAGATGTGCCATGTCGCATCGGCTGTGAACGGATTGACGACTGGATGGCTGTGAATGCGGTAGCGATAGGTGCGTTCAGCAGCGCTTCGGCGGGCGTCAAAGCTGGCGGCTGCCCACTCCGCTTCTCGCACTGCTATTTCAGGGCCGCACATTTTGTTGAGAGAATCACGGAGCTTATCCAGATCCAAAGCAGGATTTGCTTCATCTAGCTCAGGATTCACTTCGCAGCTCACCACTTGCCCCCAAGCGTGGACTCCGGCATCGGTGCGACCGGCGCAGACTAGGGAGACTTCTTGGCTCAAGGCTCGCTCTAGAGCTTCAGTCAGCACGCCTGCGACTGTGCGCACCCCCGGATTCAGTGCGAACCCTCTGAAACCTGCGCCATTGTAAGCCAGCAGCAGCTTCAGCACCATAGCGAAAAATCAAGCTAGCCGGATGCCCCGGTTAGGCAGCACAGAAGAACAACCCAGATGGGAAGCCCGTCTGAGCATCCGATTGGGCAGATAGATTTGAGAATTCAGACCAGCTCAGACCAGCTCTATACGCGCCATCGGAGCGTTGTCGCCCTTGCGAGGCCCTAGCTTCAGGATGCGGGTGTAGCCGCCTGGTCTGTCGGCATAGCGAGGGCCGACATCTTCCATCAGTTTGTCGGCTATCTCGGTGTCGTTCAGATAGGCCAGGATTTGACGATGGTTGTGGAGACCGCCTTTGCGAGCTTTGGTGATGATCCGCTCGGCTATGGGGCGCATCGCTTTGGCTTTGGCTTCGGTGGTGACTATGCCTTCGGCTGCCACGAGCGATGCCACCAAGTTGGCCATCATCAGGCGTTGATGGGATGCGCTCTTGCCGAAACGCTTGCCTTTTCTCGGTTTGCCTTGCATGGTTATGCTCCTGGCTCGATGCTAGTTGTTAGGCTTCTTCGGCGGGCTCGCCTGCTGGCTCATCGGCAGGCTCCGTCTCGCCGTCTGCTTCGCCGTTCTGGCTGGCCTCAATGCTGGCAGAGGCTGCGCCGATCATAGAATCGTCCAGACTTTCAACCAGCGAAAGCTCGTGGGCTGCCAGCACTTCTTGAACTTCTCGGAGAGACTTCTCGCCGAAGTTGGTTATGCCCAGAAGCTCTTTAGGGGTGTGGCCGATCAATTCGCCTATGGTGTTGATGTGCGCACGCTTCAGACAGTTCTGGGAACGCTCCGAAAGCTTCAGCTCTTCAATGAGACGACGATCCACCAGCTCTTCGGCAGCCGCCATGGCAACGACCTGTTCAACCTGCACCTGCGGGAATTCGTCTGCGATGCCTTCAACCACGCCTAGCAGCGAACGCAGCGTGCCGGCCGCCGAAGCCACGGCTTCGCTGGGCTGCAAGGTCTTGTCGGTGGTGACATCCAAGATGAGCTGATCCGAACCGTCGGCGGTTTCTTCCACCACGAATGTAACTCTGCGGATGGGCGAGAAAATAGCGTCAACGGGGATGACTCCGTCGGTGCTGGCGGGGCCAGCCGAGCCAGCCTGCGTATAACCGCGTCCGTGAGAAACGGTCACGACTCCGGAGAGCGCGCTATTGTTGTTGACCGTGGCAATGTGGAGATCGGGGTTCACGACCTCAATGTCCGAATTTTTCGCCAAGATGTCCCCGCTTATGGTGGCGGGGCCTGTTTGGTCTATCTCAATCACGATCTCCTCGGCGTCTTCGGGGATCTTCAACACGAGGTCTTTGAAGTTCAGGATGATGTCGCTCACATCTTCTACTACGCCTTCAATGGTGCCGAATTCGTGGATGGCGCCTTCTAGCTGCACTTGCGTCACGGCAGCCCCGGGGATGGAAGACAGCAGCGTCCGCCTCAAGGAGTTGCCCAGCGTGTGGCCGAAGCCACGCTCCAGCGGGCCTATCACGAAGCGACCGCGAGAGTCGTCTTCTTCTAGTGTGTCAATGGTTGGTCGCGAAAGGAGAAGCATCATCACCTCTGGGGGCTTAGGGGGCTACTTGCTGTAAAGCTCTACTATGAGCTGCTCACGGGTGGGAGTGTCTATTTGGTCACGAGTGGGAAGCTGCACCACAGTGACTTGCTTGTTCTCGTCGGAATGCTCCAGCCAGATCGGAGTGGTGCGATCCAGCATGTCTTGATTCCAGCGGATCGCCAGCATTCCTCTCGCCTTTTCGCGCAGGGAGATCACATCTCCTTCTCGCACGCGATAGCTGGGCACATTCACACGCTGGCCGTTGACTTCCAGATGCCCGTGGCTCACGAACTGGCGAGCTTGCAGACGAGTGGAAGCCCAGCCGGCCCGAAACACCACATTGTCCAAGCGCAGCTCCAAGAAGACGAGCATGTTCTCGCCGGTGACACCCGGACGGCGATGCGCCTCTTGATAGACCCGGCGGAACTGCCTTTCGGAGAGACCGTAGATGTAGCGGGCCTTCTGCTTCTCTTGCAGCTGAACGAGATATTCGGACTGAGTGCCACGGCGACGGGTGCGTCCGTGCTCGCCGGGCGGATAGGGGCGCTTGTCGCGGGCGGAACGCTCGCCTTTGGTGTCCCAGATCTGCGTGCCGAGTCTGCGGGCGATGCGGGCTTTGGGGCCTATGTAGCGTGCCATCTCAGACTCTCCTTCTCTTGGGAGGACGGCAGCCGTTGTGCGGTAGCGGCGTCACATCTTTGATGCCGGAGATTTCCAAGCCGATGGCTTGCAGCGAGCGCAAAGCCGTCTCGCGGCCCGAGCCCGGCCCCCGGACATGCACTTCCACGCGCTTCATGCCGTGTTCCATGGCTTTGCGGCCTGCTGTTTCGGCGGCTGTCTGGGCGGCGAAGGGCGTGGACTTGCGAGAGCCTTTGAAGCCCACATTGCCCGCCGAAGACCACGAGATCACATTGCCTTGAGGATCGGAAATGGTGATTATGGTGTTGTTGAACGAGCTCTTGATGTGAGCCACCCCTTGGGGCACATTCTTCTGCGCTCGCCGCCGAGAGCGGCCGTCTTTGGTTGCCATTTATCTCTGGTCGTCCTTTGTTTTGAGTTCCTGGGTTGATTTGCTGGATTGCCGTGCCGGATTGCTTGACTCGTAGGCTTTCTCAGCCCTTCTTGAGCACCTTTTTCTTGCCTGCCACTGTCTTGCGCGGGCCTTTGCGGGTGCGAGCGTTGGTGTGGGTGCGCTGGCCTCTCACCGGCAGACCTCTGCGATGGCGGATGCCCTGGTAGGAATTCACTTCCACCTTGCGCTTGATCTTTTCCTGTGTCTGACGGCGCAAATCGCCTTCCACATAGAAGAACTCTCGCTCGGTGTCGGCCACCCAGTCGTCTATCTTGTTGCGGAGATTGGCGATCTCTGCTTCGGAGAGGTCGCGCACTCGGACGCTTTCGTCAACCCCGGCCTCGGCGCAGATCTGCTCGGCAGAAGTCTTGCCGATGCCGTAGATGTAGGTGAGCGCTATCACCACTCGCTTCTCTCTGGGGACATCCACCCCTGCTATGCGTGCCATCTCAGCCCTGCCTTTGCTTGTGACGAGGGTTGGTGCAGATGACCCGCACGACACCTCGCCGGCGGATTACCTTGCACTTGTCGCAAATGCGTTTCACGCTTGGTCGGACTTTCATTTCAGAACTTTCGTTTTAAGGGGCGGTGGGTGGGGGCAGGGATGGGGGTGGTCGGGGCAGGGTTGGAACTGGGTCGGACTTTCATTTCAGGGCTTTCGTTTTAAGGGGCGGCGGGGGTCGGAGGAGGTACTTCGTTGGCTTTGTATCGGTAGGTGATGCGGCCTCTGTCCAAGTCGTATGGGGTGAGCTCCACTTGCACTTTGTCGCCGGGCAGAATGCGGATGTAATGCACCCTCATTTTCCCGGATATGTGCGCTAGAACGACATGGTCGTTGTCGAATTTGACTTTGAACATGGCGTTCGGGAGAGATTCCACAACCGTCCCTGTGAGGATGATTGCTTCTTCTTTTGACTTAGCCAGTGTACTGCCTCCTTCGGGTTTTCAGGTATTGCTGGGAAATCGTAATTGGGGAACGATTAATTCTAATCTCTGAATGCTGAATTTCAAGCTGCTTCTCAGTTCAGTTCTCTCGGAAAACCGAAAAAGCGTCTGCCAAGCGTTCGAACACTTCTGCTTCTGTGCCGATGCCGTCTATTGTGGCAACCCGGCTGTGCTCTTCGTACCAGCTCAGCAGCGGTGCGGTTTGCTCTTCGTAGAGCGCGAGTCTGCGGGCTATGGACTCTTCTGTGTCGTCATCACGATTGCGGGCCAGCATTCGCTGCGTGACTTCTTCTATGGGCACATCCAAATTCAGAACCCCTTTGACTTCGCCCACTATGGACGCCAAGGCTTGGGCTTGAGCTGTGGTGCGGGGAAAGCCGTCAAGCAGAATGCCGCTGGCTGCGGCATCGGGCTGGGCTATGCGCTCGGCCAAGATTTCGCACATGACTTCGTCTGAGACAAGCTCGCCGGCATCCATGATTTTTTTGACTCGCAGACCTAGAGGCGATGACGATTCGGCGGCTTCACGCAGCAAATCCCCTGTGGAGATGTGCACCAAACCGAACTTCTCTGCCAGCATCAGGCTCTGGGTGCCTTTGCCTGAGCCCTGTCGCCCCAAGATCAGGAAGCACGAAGCTTGCGTGCTTGCTGGGCTTGCTGCTGGGTCGCTAGCTTCTGGGGTGCTCGCTGCTGTGCTCATAGTCGCGGTGCTGGTTGATGCCGGGCTCACTTGAGGAATCCTTCGTAGTTGCGCATCATCAGCTGGCTGTCTATCTGCTTCATGGTCTCCAAGCTCACGCCCACGGCGATGAGGATGGAGATGCCGGTGAAGCCGAAGATGCCGAGCGTTTCGTCGGGCAGGAACTGCGCCAGCACGATGGCTGGGATGAGCGCGACGATGGCGAGGAACAGCGCGCCCGGCAAAGTGATGCGAGACAGGATGCGCGCCAGATAACGCTCTGTCTGCGGCCCGGGGCGGATGCCGGGGATGAAGCCGCCTTGCTTGCGCAGAGTGTCGGCTTGCTTGACAGGGTCGAAGGTGATGGCCGTGTAGAAGTAGGCGAAGCCGATGATGAGCAGACCGAACACGATCAGATATACAGGGTCGCGGGGCGAGAGAAGGTTGTCGTTGACCCAGCGTTGCATGCTGGCTCCCCAGCCGCTGGCGGGGAAAGCCACCACCACGAGCTGCGGCAGATACAGCACTGAGCTGGCGAAGATGATGGGAATGACGCCCGACTGGTTCACCTTGAGAGGTATGTAAGTGCTGCCGCCCGAAGTCATCCTGCGACCGACCACTCTCTTGGCGAACTGCACGGGGATGCGCCGCTGGCCTTGCTCCACGAACACGATGGCCACCAGCAGCAGAAGATACATACCCACCACGCCGGTAAAAGCGCCCCAGCCCGACTGAGTCCTGACCGAAGAAAGCTGCGCCGGCAAAGCACTCACGACCGCCGCGAAGATGAGCAGGGAGATGCCGTTGCCGATGCCTTTTTGCGTGATGAGCTCGCCCATCCACATGAGCACAGCTGTGCCGGCGGTGAGCGTCAAGACCACGATGGCCACGCGCCCCACATTGAATTCGGGCAGCAAGTCGGGAATGCCTGTGCTGGTAAGTCCGCCGCCGCCGTTGTTGAAGAGGAACGCCAGGCTGGTGGACTGCACGATGGCGATGCCGATGGTGATGTAGCGGGTCCATTGGTTGATCTTGCGCTGGCCCACAGCACCCTGCTGCTGCCATTGCTCTATACGCGGCACCACCACGGCCAGCACCTGCATGATGATGGAAGCCGTGATGTAAGGAATGACGCCCAAAGCGAACACGGCGAACTGCGTGAGCGCGCCGCCGCTGAAAAGGCGCAAGAATGCCAAAACTCCGCCTGTTTCGGCTTCATCTTGAAGAGGCTGCAAGGCTGCGTAGTTGATGCCAGGGGCCGGGATGAAAGTGCCGATCCGGTAGATGACGATCATGGCGATCACGAAGAGGATCTTGTTGCGCAGATCGGTGATCCTCCAAATGTTGCCGATGTTGCGCAGAACGGAAATCATGTTTGTGTGTCTCTAAGTGGGTGGTCTCTTGGGGACGAAACTTTTAAGGGGCGGTGGGTGGGGGCAGGGATGCTCTATCTACACGAATGCTTGAAAGCTAGCAAAACCTAATCTAGGGGGGCGGTGGTCGGGGCAGGGATGGGGGGGCAGGGATGGGTCAACGGTTCATCAAAGCGTTGCCTTTGGCGGGGGGACGCCTGTCGCCCCAAGGCTTGGGAATGATCGTGACGCTGCCGCCTGCATCTTCAATGGCTTTGCGCGCCGACTCGGAGAAAGCATGAGCGGAAACTTGCATCGCTCTGGTGGCTTCGCCGCGCCCTAGGATTTTCACGAGCGAGCCTTTGCGCACCAAGCCGTGACTCAGCAGCACTTCTGGCGTGATCTCGGTTTCCTCCAGATCGCTGAGCTTCTCCAAGTTCACAGGGCGATACTCCACGCGGAAGGGGTTTTTGAAGCCTCTCAGCTTGGGCAGCCGGCGCGACAAGGGCATCTGACCGCCTTCAAAGCCTGCTGGGATGGTGCCTCGCGCTTTTTGGCCTTTCATGCCGCGCCCGGCGGTTTTGCCGCGCCTGCCGCCGATGCCTCGGCCTACACGGACTCCGCTGGGACGCGAGTTGGGCGATGGTTTGAGATCATGCACTTTCATTTGTCGCCTGCCTTGCTACTGGTTTTGCTGCTGGTTTTTTTAGTTGAAGCGGTCTTCTTGGTTGTGCTAGTCGCCTTCTTAGCTGTGCTGGCTTTCTTGGCAGCATCTGTTTTCTTGGCCGTGCCAGTGTCCTTCTTGGCTGTGCTGGACTTCTTTGTCGCAGCAGTCTTTTTAGCTGCGCTGGTTGTCTTCTCAGCTGTGCCGGACTTCTTTGTCGCAACAGTCTCTTTGGCTGCGCCGGCCTTGCTAGCTGTGCTAGTGGACTTCTTGGCTGTACTGGACTTCTTTGTCGCAGCAGTCTCTTTGGCTGCGCCGGCCGGCTTCTTTGTGCTGGTGGTCTTCTTGGCTGCGCCAGTCTCACCAGATTCTTCTGAGTCGGTTTTGGCTGTGCTGGTTTTGGCAGCACTGGCTTTGGCAGGAGCAGCCTTGGCAGCGACAGTTTTGCCTTTGGGTGCCTTTACCGTCAAATCCTCAAATTTCACCAAGTGCGAGACATGGCGCAACATGCCGCGAATTTCGGGGCGGTCGGGCAGGGTGTTCTCCTTGCCGATACGACCTAAGCCCAGCGAGCGCAGGGTGCCTATGTGCTTCGGCTTGGCGCCGATGGCAGAGCGCACCTGCACGGCACGAAGGGTGCGATCCTTGCTGGCCATTTATTGCTGCTCCTCTGCGACTCCTGCGGACACCGCAGCAAAGAATTCTCTTTCAGTCTCCTGATAGCTCTTCCACAGGGCTGCGGGCACGAAATCTTCAGGATACAGGCCTCTCAGCTCGGCCACTTCGTCGGGCCGCTTCAGAGCCTTGAGACCGGCGATGGTGGAACGAGCCATGTTGATGTAGTTGGGCGACCCTAGCGACTTGCAGAGCACATCGTGCACGCCGGCTTCCTCCAAGATGACGCGTGCCGCTCCCCCGGCGATGACGCCTGTTCCCGGCGAAGCAGGGCGCAGGAAAACCCGCCCGGCCCCCCATTTGCCGATGACGGGATGGATGATGGTGTTGCCTGCCAGCGGCACGCGAAACAGGTTGCGCTTGGCATCTTCTGTGCCTTTTTGGATGGCCAGCGGCACTTCTTTGGCTTTGCCGTAGCCCAGGCCGACCCGTCCGGCTCCGTCGCCCACCACCACTAGGGCGGTGAACGAGAACCGCCGTCCGCCTTTTACGACTTTGGCAACTCGGTTGATGTTGATGACCCGAGACTCCCGCAGGGGGGCTTTGCCCGGGATGGCTTCGCCTGTGGTCACTTTGCCTCCTGATGTGTGCTTGCTAAAACTTGAGACCGGCTTCGCGGGCGGCTTCTGCCAGTGCTGCTACACGGCCGTGGAACTTGTAGCCGCCTCTGTCGAACACTACAGATGTGATGCCGGCTGCTTTGGCCCTCTCGGCTAGCAGCTCGCCCGCTGCTTTGGCTCCGTCCTGTGTGCTGCTCTGCGAGTTGCGCAAGGCCGCTTCTGTGGTGGAGACCGACACCAAAGTGTGGCCGGCTATGTCGTCCACTATCTGCGCGCTGATATGGCGGGCCGAGCGGAACACCACGAGGCGCGGCCGGCTGGGCGTGCCGAATAGCTTTTTGCGGACACGGCGGTGCCGGCGCAGACGGGCTGCTCTTCGGGTGGTGGTCATGGGGAACTCCTGCTGTGCGTGCTTGCTGTGATGTTTGCTGTGGTACTTGCTGCTCAGTGCTCTACTTGGCTGCTTTGCCTGCTTTGCGGATCACTCGCTCGCCTGCGTAGCGAATGCCTTTGCCCTTGTAGGGCTCGGGCTTGCGAAGCGCTCTGATGGAGGCAGCCACTTGCCCCACAGCCTGCTTGTCGGCTCCGTGAACTCGGATGCTCACAGGCGAGGGCACTTCAAATGTAACGCCTTCGGGGGCGTCAATATGCACGGGATGACTGAAGCCCAGCTGCAGCTCTAGCTTGCGGTCGCCCTGAGCTTGCGCTCGGTAGCCGACGCCCACGATCTCCAGCTCTTTGACGAAGCCTTCGCTCACTCCTACGACCATGTTGTTGAGCAGCGAACGAGACAAGCCGTGAAGGGCTTTGGACTGTCGCTCGTCGTTGATGCGCTCCACCAGCACTTCGTCTCCTTCTTCCCTTACCGAAACAGGCGCGGGCAGCTCCCAGGCGAGGGTGCCTTTCGGCCCTGAAACTGTGACTCGGCGGTCGTCGGAGACTTCCAGCTTGACGCCCGACGGCATCTTGATGGGCTCCTTGCCTATGCGTGACATTGATATCTTCCTGTCTGTTTTGCTGCTCTGTAGAGTTGCTTTTTTGTGCTTTTTACTGTTTTGCTGCTCTGTTGTATTGCGGTAATGCGTGCCTGCTACCAGATGTGGCAAAGCACTTCGCCGCCCAGCTTGCGACGACGGGCTTCTTTGTCGGTCATCAACCCTCGGCTGGTGGAAAGCACAGCCACGCCCAAGCCGCCCAGCACTCGCGGAGCAGTGGCTGCTTTGGAATACACTCGCAGCCCTGGCTTGGAAATGCGGCGCAGGCCGGTTATGACTCGCTCTCTGCGGGGGGAGTATTTGAGATCTATGGTGAGGGTGCTGCCGGGCTGCTCGTCTGCTTCTGCCACGCTGAATTCTTTGATGTAGCCCTCTTGCTTGAGGATTTTGGCCAGCTCCACCTTCAGCTTGGAAGCAGGCATGACGACATCGTCGTGCATGGCCAGGTTGGCGTTGCGAATGCGGGTGAGCATGTCGGCTACAGGGTCGGTCATGGCCATAGGGCTACCAGCTCGCTTTCGTCACGCCGGGGATCTCCCCAGCGTGCACCATATCGCGCAGACACACCCTGCACAGCTCGAATCTGCGATAGACGGCGCGAGGCCGGCCGCAGCGTTGGCAGCGGGTGTAGGCCCGAACTTTGAACTTCGGGACTTTCTGCTGTTTCTGAACTAAGGCTTTTCTTGCCATTTCTGCTCCTGAGATTTGATAGCTTCTGGGATTTGAGAGTTTCGCTAGTTGTCGGGCTTGAAGGGGAAACCGAAGGCCGACAGCAGAGCCTGTCCGTGCTCGTCGCTATGGGCGGTGGTAACGATGGTGATGTCCATGCCTCGCACTGTGTCTATGTCGTCGTAGCTGATTTCGGGGAAAATGAGCTGCTCGGTGATGCCGAAGGTGTAGTTGCCGTGACCGTCAAAAGACTTGAGAGGCAGACCTCGGAAGTCGCGGATGCGGGGAATGGCGAAGTTCACGAGCCTGTCGAAGAACTCCCACATGCGCTCGCCTCGCAGGGTGGCTTTCACGCCGATGGGGTTGCCTTCTCTGAGGCGGAAGTTGGAGATGGACTTCTTGGCTTTGGTGACGATAGGACGCTGCCCGGAGATTCGCTCCATGTCGGCTTGCGCGCCTTCCAGAAGCTTGGCTTGCTGGGTGGCTTGCCCTACGCCCATGTTGAGCACGATTTTCTCTAGCGTGGGCACGGTCATTATGTTGCTCAGACCGAGGTCTTTGAGCAGCTGCGGGCGCACTTCGGCGACATACCGCTGCTTGAGACGGGCAGGCGGGTGCGGGATATGCCCGTTGGAAGAGACAGCCGCCTTTTCTTGCGCAGCGGTCTCCTCTTCAGGAGTTGCTTCCTCGGCGACAGCGTCTTCAGGCAGGGCTTCTTCAGGCAGGGCTTCTTCAGCCACGGCTTCTTCGGTCACAGCTTCGGCATTCATGGCAGGTCGGCTCCTGTGCGTCTGCAGATGCGGATTTTTTCGCCGTCTGGAGTAAATCGGTAGCCAGCGCGGGTGGCTTTGCCGTCTTGCGGGCTGACTAGGGCCAGGCGGGAGAGCGGCAGGGGCATGTCTTTGTCTATGATGCCGCCTTGCATAACGCCCTGCTGGTTGGGCTTTTGGTGCTTGCGAACCACATTCACGCCGTCTACTAGGGCTGTGCCTGCCTGCGGGAACACGGCAGAAACTGTGCCTTCTTTGCCTCGGTCTTTGCCGGAGAGCACGACCACTCTGTCGCCTTTGCGGATCTTGGCCATCACAGCACCTCCGGCGCCAGCGACACGATGCGCATGAAGCGTTTTTCGCGAAGCTCTCTGCCCACAGGGCCGAAGATGCGGGTGCCTTGCGGCTGGTTCTGCTCGTTCACTAGCACGGCGGCGTTCTCGTCAAATCTCACATAGCTGCCGTCGGCGCGGCGAGTTTCCTTGCGGGTGCGCACCACCACGCAGCGAACCACATCGCCTTTCTTGACGGCTGCTCCCGGCATGGCGCTCTTGACGGTCGCCACGAACACATCCCCGATGGAGGCGTAGCGACGGCGCGAACCGCCTAGCACTCTGATGCATAGAACCTCGCGGGCTCCTGAATTGTCGGCGACACGAAGTCGCGACTCTTGTTGTATCATGGCGCACCTCTACCGAACCTGTTCAGTGACTTCCACAAGACGCCAACGCTTCGTCTTGGAGAGCGGGCGGGTCTCTTGGATTCGCACGCGGTCGCCCACTTGGAGCTCGTTTTCTTGATCGTGGACATAGAGACGATTGCGGCGACGCACGATCTTGTTGTAGCGAGGGTGGCGCACCCTGTCGGAGGTCTGTACTATGGCGGTCTTGTCCATAGCCACCGACACGACCATGCCTTCGCGGACTTTGCGCTTGTTGGGGCGCGTTGGGCTGGCTTGAGCTGTGCTAGCTGCTGTGCTAGCTGCTGTTTCGGTCTGAGTTGAGTTTTCTTCAGTCATCGTCCGCCTCGCTGGTTTTGTTGCTAGCTCTGGCAGCGTCGGCTGCCGGGCTAGTGCCGGCTGCGCCAACTGCCGGAGCAGCAGCCAGAGCTTCTGCTTCAAGCTGTTCGGCCTCGTCTATTTCTCTGATGCGCAGCTCTGTGAGAATTCGGGCGATTTCCTTCTTCTTGAGCTTGAGCAGCGCGTTGTTGTCCAGCTGCCCGATGACGCTTTGGAAGCGCAGGTTGAAGAGGTCGTCCTTGGCTTCGTCAAGCATCTCGTGGAGCTCGTCTTCGGTGTGACCGGCTAACATGCTTGCCATTGCTAAATTCCTGCCTTTCGTTCCACGAACTTGGCTTTGATAGGCAGCTTCTGGATGGCTCTGTCTATGGCGGCACGGGCTATTTCGCGGTCGGAATAGGAAAGTTCAAAGAGGATGCGGCCGGGCTTGACCACTGCCACCCATTTCTCTGGGTTTCCCTTGCCCGAACCCATGCGGGTTTCAGCAGGCTTTTGAGTCACGGGCTTGTCGGGGAAGATGTTGATCCAGACTTTTCCGCCCCTGCGCACATGGCGGGTCATAGCGATACGGGCCGCTTCAATTTGACGGGCTGTGATCCAGCCGGGGGCGAGGGCTTGGATGCCGTAGTCGCCTGCTGCGAGCGTAGTGCCTCCCTTGGCGGCGCCTCTCGTGCGACCGCGATGGTGCTTGCGGTGTTTGACTTTTTTGGGCATTAGCATGGTTCTAGTCCTCTAAGCGGAAGTGCGTAGCTCCGCTGTCGCGACGCTCGCGTGAAGCGGCTCGCTCTATTTCTTCTTCGGCTTCCAGCAGCTTTTCAAATTCGTCTGAGGCTTTGCCCACGAGCGGGGCCATTTCTTCTATCTCGGTGCCGCTGGAAACAATCGTCTCGGCGGTGGTTTCGGCTGAGGAGATGACATGACCGCCAGAGGTCTCGCCTGCCGCCATCGCTGCTTCACGAGTAATTTTGTCTGCTGAAGCCAGTTTATAGGGCAAAATCTCGCCTCGGTAAATCCAGACTTTGATGCCGATGCGACCGTATGTGGTGTGGGCTTCGCGGAAGCCGTAATCTATGTCGGCTCGCAGAGTGTGCAGAGGCACTCGGCCTTCTCTGTACCATTCTGTGCGGGCCATTTCAGAGCCGCCGAGACGCCCTGAACACTGCACTCTGATCCCCAAAGCGCCGGCTTTCTGGGCGTTTTGGACTGCTCGTTTCATGGCACGGCGGAAAGCCACGCGGCCCACCAGCTGGTCGGCGATTCCTTGGGCGATGAGGGCGGCGTCGAATTCGGGCTGTTTAATCTCTTGGATGTTGATCTGAATCTGCGAATTGTTCGTGAGGGCGGCGAGGTCGGAACGCAGCTGGTCGGCTTCGCTGCCTCGTCTGCCGATGACGATGCCGGGACGGGCGGTGTAGATGTCTATTCGCAGCCTGTCGCGCGTGCGCTCAACCTCTATGCGGCTGATGGCAGCGTGAGGGAGCCGTTCCATGATGTGCGCCCGGATTTTCCAGTCTTCCACCACGAACGCGGAGTATTGCTTGCGCGTGGCGAACCACCGAGACTTCCAGTCGGTAGTGACGCCTAGACGAAACCCGTACGGATTGACCTTCTGCCCCATTATGAATCCTCGCTCTTTGATTTTTCATCGTCAGACGATGCTTCTACGGCGGCATCATCTTCGGCATCATCGGCTTCTTCTGTTGCTTCTTCATCGGCTGCCTCATCGGTGGCTTCGGCGACAGCTTCCTGCTCAGCGTCATCTTCAGCGGCAGCTTCCTCTTCGCTTTCCGCTGGCGCATCTTCAGAATCTTCAAGAACGCTTTCCTCTTCAGATTCATCCAGAGCGTCAGCATCCTCTAATGCTTCACCTTCTAGCTCTTCAGCATCCGCCAGAGCTTCATCGCCTTCTAACTCTTCAGCATCTTCCAAAGCCTCGTCTTCACCGCGACTAGCCGCAACCCTCCGCCGCCTAGCCTCAGCTGCAGCAGCAGAAGTAGTGGATTCCCGAGCCGCCCGCTCCGCCAGCTCCTCTGGCGTATAACGCACCAACTGAATAGTTATGTGGGAAGTCCGCTTATGGATGCGAGTCGCCCTGCCTCTGGCACGGGGCCGCCAGCGGCGCATAGTCGGCCCTTCATCGGCGAAACAAGAAAACACGAACATCTCTTCGGGGTCTATGCCTTCGTTGTGCTCAGCGTTGGCGGCAGCGGATAGCAAACACTTGGCTATAACATCGGCTGCGCCCCGTTCGCAGAACTTCAATATCTCTATGGCTTCTCCATAGGATTCTCCCTGAATCAAGCGCAGCACAGGGCGCGCCTTGAAGGCCGACACGCGGATGTTGCGCACCGAAGCCTTTGCTCCCGGACGAGCGGTCTGCAGAGCCATGATCAACGACCACCGCCTCCGGCGTGCGACCGGAAGGTGCGTGTGGGGGCGAACTCGCCGAGCTTGTGACCCACCATGGACTCGGTGATATAGATCGTCACATGGCGACGGCCATCGTGCACAGCGATGTTGTGGCCTACCATGTCGGGGATGATGGTGGAGCGGCGAGACCATGTTTTGATGACGGTCTTCTCGCCCGATTCGTTGAGGGCGTCCACCTTCTTCAGAAGATGCGGATCCACGAAGGGGCCTTTCTTGAGACTTCTTGCCATGATTTTTGCAGTCTCCTTGCTACTTGCGGCTGCGACGACGGCGGATGATGAGATCCGACGACTTCTTCTTGTGGTTGCGGGTGCGGACTTCTCGCTTGCCCCAAGGCGATACGGGATGCCTGCCCCCTGAACTCTTGCCTTCGCCGCCTCCGAGAGGGTGATCTACCGGGTTCATAGCCACGCCGCGAGTTTGAGGGCGCACGCCCTTCCAGCGATTTCGGCCTGCTTTGCCGATCTTCAAAAGCTCGTGCTCGGAGTTGCCGATGGCGCCTATGGTGGCGCAGCACTCCAACTCTACTCGGCGCGTTTCGCTGCTAGGCAGGCGCAGAGTGGCGTATTTGCCTTCTTTGGCCATGAGCTGCACGCTGGCGCCCGCGCTGCGAGCCAGCTTGGCGCCGCCGCCGGGGACGAGCTCTACATTGTGGATGACTGTGCCCGTAGGTATGAATCGCAGAGGCATGGCGTTGCCGGGGCGGATTTCCGAACCCTTGCCGGACTGCAGCACATCGCCCACTTCCAAGCCTTGGGGGGCCAGAATGTATCGCTTCTCGCCGTCGTGGTAGTGCAAAAGAGCGATGCGACAGGTGCGGTTGGGGTCGTATTCTATGGAAGCCACCGTTGCCGGAACGCCAGCCTTGTTGCGTCTGAAATCAATGATGCGATAACGCCTGCGATGCCCGCCGCCGCGATGACGGGCTGTTTTTCTGCCCAAGTTGTTGCGCCCGCCTGTGGAACGGCGCGGGGCGAGCAGGGGCTTGTGCGGCCGAGACCTGGTGATTTCGGAGAAATCGTGAGAGGTCTGGAACCGTCTGCCCGGACTGGTCGGATTGCGCCGTTTGATTGCCATTGCCTTGAATTCCTAGCCTTTTCTAGAAGCTTTGCCTATAGGTCGAACATCTGGATGCTGTCGCCCTCGTGGAGGGTCACCACAGCACGCTTGGTGTCGGGTTTGCGGCCGTAGGTGAAGTTGCGACGGTTGCGCATCCGCTTGCCTTTGCGCCTCAAAGTGTTCACCTTTTGCACTCTCACATTGAAAATCTCTTCCACAGCGTCTTTTATCTCGGGCTTCGTAGAGTTGGGGTGGACGCGGAAGGTGTAGACGCCGCCCTCAATCAGCCCGTAGGACTTTTCGCTCAGGATCGGCTCCAAGATGACATCGCGTGGGTCGTTCATGCTGCAGCCTCCGCTTTAGTAGTTTTGCTGGGCGGCGAAGCCGCTGAACTGCTGGGCAGCGAAGCTGCCGTGAAAACCACCACATCGCTTACCATGATGTCGTAGCAGTTGAGCTGGTCTGGCTGCAGAGCGTGGACTCGCGGCAGGTTGGCGAAACTGAGCCAAGCGTTGGCTTCATCTCTCGGCAGCACCAGCAGCACTCGTCCGTCTGCGCCGATGGCGGCCAGACGCTGCTGGGCTTCACGGGTTTTGGGCTGCTCAAAGCTCCAGTCGTTCACCACGATCACATCGCCGCTGGCTGCTCGGTCGGAAAGCGCGGAGCGCACAGCCAAGCGGATCATCTTCTTAGGAGTGCGCTGGCTGTAATCACGAGGCTTCGGGCCGTGCGCCACGCCGCCTCCCCGCCATTGGGGGGAACGGATTGAGCCGTGGCGGGCGCGGCCTGTGCCTTTTTGGCGCCAAGGCTTTGAGCTGCCGCCTCGCACTTCGGAGCGTGTCTTGGTGTTGTGCGTTCCCTGCCTTCTGGCGCCTAGCTGAGCAGTAACCACTTGATGCATCACGCTCACATTGGGAGCGATGCCGAAATACTCAGGGTCCAGAGCTACCTTGCCCGCAGACTTGCCGCTGCGAGAATCCAGCACCGAGACTTCTAGATCTGCCATCGCCTAATACCTCCGCTTGCTTGCCCCTGTGCGCCTATGCCTTGACAGCGTCGCGAATGACCACAACGCCGCCTTTAGGCCCGGGAACTGCGCCCTTGACCAGCAAAAGCTCGCGCTCGGCATCAGCTTCCACCACTCGCAAATTCAAAGTCGTGACTTTTTGCGCCCCCATGCGGCCCGGCATTTTTTTGCCTTGGAACACGCGAGAAGGAGTGGCGCACTGGCCAACCGCGCCAGGCTTTCTGTGCACCTTGTGGACGCCGTGCGAAGCGCCTTGGCCTTTGAAGTTGTGCCGCTTCATAACCCCCGCAAAACCCTTGCCCTTGCTGACTGCCGTTACATCTACTTTTTCGCCTGCTTCTAAGATTTCCACGCCGAATTCTTGACCGATTTCGTATTCGCTCACATCTTCAAGCCGAAGCTCCACCAGCGAATCTCCCGGCGTCACGCCTGCCCGCTCAAAATGCCCTAATGCTGGTTTATTCAGTTTTTCGGGATTGCGATTTCCCCAAGTGACTTGGAGCGCGCTGTAGCCGTCGCCTTCAGGCCGTTTCACCTGCACCACTCGGCAAGGCGCGACCTTGAGCACGGTCACCGGGGTGACGCGCTGCTCTTCGTCCCAGACATGGGTCATGCCCACCTTTTTGCCGACAATTGCTTTTTCTGCCATGATGCTCAAATTCTCTGGATCTTTATCTCTATGTCTACGCCTGCTGGCAAATCAAGCCTCTGCAGCGAATCGACTGTCTTAGGGGTGGGGTTAAGAATGTCCAAAAGCCGCTTGTGGATGCGCATTTCAAAGTGCTCTCTGCTGTCTTTGTCTTTGTGCGGCGAGCGGATGACAGTGAAGCGGTGCTTCTGGGTGGGCAGCGGAACCGGGCCGCGCAGGTCGGCCTGGGTGCGCTTGACCGTCTCCACGATCTTCTTGGTGGACTGATCAATTATCTCGTGGTCGTAAGCCTTGAGACGAATGCGAATTTTTTGTTCTGATGCCATTTGCTTGCTTTGATAATTTCTTTCTTGGCCGCTGCTTGCCTGCGTCAAATGCCGCGCAGGCGTGCGATTATTTCTTCTTGCACACTCGCAGGAGTCTGATGGTACGCCTGGAATTGCATTGTGTATGTTGCCCGCCCCTGCGTGCGTGAGCGCAAATCTGTAGCATAGCCGAACATTTCAGAAAGAGGCACGAGAGACGACACCACTTGACTGCTGCCTCTCTGCTCGGTGCTCTGAATTTGCCCGCGACGGCTGTTGATGTCGCCGACTACATCGCCGAGATAATCGTCGGGCGTTACCACTTCCACCGACATGACAGGCTCCAGCAGCACAGGCCCGGCCTTCATAATGACTTCGCGGAACCATCCTGCTCCGGCAGCTTTGAAGGCTAGCTCTGAGGAGTCCACATCGTGCGTCTTGCCGTCGGTCAGGCTGACGCCCATATCCACCACGGGGAAGCCAGCTAAGGCACCTGATGTCATAGACTCTCTGATCCCCGACTCCACCGCAGGTATGTATTCCTTGGGGATGGCCCCGCCGCGTATCTCGCTGGAGAATTCAAAGCCGCTGCCAGGCGTGCCCGGCGCAAGCGTTGCCGTCACCACGGCGAATTGACCGGCACCGCCAGTCTGCTTTTTGTGCTGATAGGTGTATTCCGATACCGTGCCGGTGATCGTCTCTCTGTAGGCCACCTGCGGCTTGCCGACTGTGGCTGCCACGCTGAACTCGCGCATCATGCGGTCTACCAGCACCTCCAGGTGTAGCTCGCCCATGCCTGCGATGATGGTCTGGCCGGTTTCTTCATCGGTTCTGACCCTGAATGTGGGGTCTTCTTCGGAGAGCGCGCCCAGTGCCTTGCTGAGCTTGTCTTGGTCGGCTTTGGAGCGGGGCTCCACCGATACATGGATGACCGGCTCGGGGAACACAAGCTGTTCCAAGGCCACTTGCTGGCCGACTGCGCTCAGAGTGTCGCCCGTGCGGACATTCTTCATGCCGATGCAGGCGATGATGTCGCCCGCATAGCTTTGCTCGCGATCCACCCTGTCGTTGGCGTGCATTTCCAGCAGCCTGCCGATGCGTTCTTTGCGGCCGGTGCGGGTGTTGAGAACGGTGTCGCCTTTGGCGAGCTTGCCGCTGTAGACCCGCAGATATACGAGCTTGCCAACATGCGGGTCGGTCATTATCTTGAAAGCCAGGGCCGCAAAGGGGGCTTCGTCGCTCACTTCAAGCTGAACTTCTTCTTCAGACGACAGATTCACGGCTGTGGGAGCCGCCACATCCAACGGCGAGGGCAGATAATCCACCACGGCGTCCAGAAGCGGCTGCACGCCTTTGTTCTTGAAAGCCGAGCCGCAGAGGATGGGCACGACGCTGCCGGAGAGGGTCATTTCGCGAATGGCAGCTTGAATCTCTTCGGGGGCGATAGGTTCATCGCTCAGATATTTTTCGCAAAGCTCGTCATTGTGCTGCGAGACGGCTTCCAGAAGGATTTCGCGATACGCCTCGGCTGTCTGCTGGAGGTCTTCCGGAATGGGCTGGGATTCCCAAGTGGCGCCTAGGTCGTCGCTGTTCCAGACCAGAGCGGTCATGGAGATGAGGTCAATGACCCCGGAGAAGTCAGCTTCCGCGCCGATGGGGATCTGCAGGGCCAGCGGTTCGCAATCCAAGCGTTCGCGGATGGAATCCATGCAGAAGAAGAAATCCGCGCCGATGCGGTCCATCTTGTTGACGAAGCCGATGCGGGGCACGCCGTAGTGATTGGCTTGCCGCCAGACTGTTTCCGTCTGCGGCTCTACGCCTGCCACGCCGTCGAACACGGCCACTGCGCCGTCCAGCACACGCAGGGAGCGTTCCACCTCAACGGTGAAATCCACATGGCCTGGGGTATCAATGATGTTGACTCGGAAATCACGCCAGATGCAGTGGGTAGCGGCAGAGGTGATGGTGATGCCGCGCTCTTGCTCTTGCTCCATCCAGTCCATCGTGGCTGCCCCGTCGTGCACCTCGCCGATCTTGTAGTTGCGTCCTGTGTAATACAAAATGCGCTCGGTCGTGGTGGTCTTGCCCGCGTCTATGTGGGCCATAATTCCGATGTTTCGGACTGAGTTAAGGGGATGTCTGTTCATGGGGATTCTCAGTCAGGCAAGGATGGTTCTAGGCAAGCAAAAGGGACATCAAACGAAAAAACAGCAGCAGGGGGGAGGTGGGTGGGGGCAGGGTCGGAGTGGTCGGGGCAGGGGTGCTCTATTAATACAATTGCGAAAAGTTAGAAAAACCTAGATGCAGGGGGGCGGTGGTCGGGGCAGGGATGGGGCAATTACCAGCGGTAGTGGGCGAATGCTTTGTTGGATTCAGCCATCCTGTGCAGTTCTTCGCGGCGGCGCACGGAAGCACCTTCGCCGTTGGCTGCGTCCAGCAGCTCATTGGCCAAGCGTTCCGACATAGTGTGCTCACGCCGGTCTCTGGCGTAGTTGACCAGCCAGCGAATGGTGAGGGTCAGCTGGCGACGAGGACGCACATCCATCGGCACTTGATAGGTGGCACCGCCAACACGCCTGCTTCGCACCTCCAAAGCGGGGCGCACATTCTCCACTGCGGTTTCCAAAATCTCAACGGGGCTGCGCCGGCTTTTTTTAGAGACGATGTCCATAGCCTCATAGACGATCCGCTCGGCCAGCGTGCGCTTGCCGCGAGTCAGCACCTTGTTCACCAGCTGGGTAACAAGCACCGAATCGTATACCGGATCGGGAGGGAGCTCTCGTTTGGCAGCAGGGCCTTTGCGCGACATGAAAATAAATCCTTTGAAAACTTCTAAAATTTCTGAAATTTCTGACAGCCGTTGCTACCTTTTGACTCCGTAGCGGCTGCGAGCCTGCTTGCGTCCGTCTACTCCGCTGGAGTCGAGAGTGCCTCGGATGATCTTGCAGCGCACGCCCGGCAGGTCGCGCACTCGGCCGCCTCGCACCAGCACGATGGAGTGCTCTTGAAGGTTGTGGCCTTCGCCGGGGATGTAGGCGGTGACTTCCATTCCGCTGGTGAGGCGCACACGGGCGACTTTGCGCATGGCAGAGTTGGGCTTTTTGGGCGTCGTGGTATAGACGCGGGTGCATACTCCTCTGCGCTGAGGGGAACCCTTGAGGGCGGGCATTTTCTCTTTTCTGGTCTTAGCCTTGCGTCCTTTGCGGACGAGCTGCTGAATCGTTGGCATCGTCTTGCCTTTTTTGTTGTTTGCTTCTTTTGCTAGTTTCTTTGGGTGTTGTTGCTTTTTTGTTAGGCATGCTTGGTGAGGAAACAAAAGAAAAGTTTCCCCGCCCTCACAGCCTAGAGCCTTATGCCATATATGGCAACCTGTTCAGGAAGCCTGTTCTTGAACACCGCCTATCATTTCCATGGCGTCGCCGTTCTCCACTACTCGCAAATGGCCGCCTTCGCCGATCATTTCGCCGTCGGGATCCAAGATGCGGCGCAGCTCTTCTTCGTCTGAGACGAACGACTCCATCGGCACATAGTCGGGTGCTTCGGGGGCTATCTCGCGATAGTCGGTCACGCCTGTGCCTGCCGGGATGAGCTTGCCGATGACGATGTTCTCTTTGAGACCCTTCAAGTCGTCGCTGCGAGAAGCTATAGCCGCAGCAGTCAGCACACGGGTGGTCTCTTGGAAAGAGGCAGCGGCCAGCCACGAATCGGTGGCCAGCGAAGCCTTGGTGATACCCATGATCTCGGGACGACCAGAGGCGGGCGTTCTGCCTTCTTGCATGAGCTGGCGGTTCACATCGCGATACTTGCGGGCATCCACCACCGCTCCCGACAGAAACTCGGAATCTCCCGAGCTGTCCACGATGATACGCCGCGTCATCTGGCGCACGATGATCTCTATGTGCTTGTCGTGGATGGAGACGCCCTGCTCGCGGTAGACCTTCTGCACCTGATCCACCAGATACTGCTGAGTGGCTCGGATGCCCTTGATGCTCAGCAGCTCCTTGGGATCCAGCGGGCCTTCCACCAGCACATCTCCGGCCACGACTTCTTGACCGTCTTCCACCTCAAGCCGCTGCCCGCGTGGAATGATGATGCTTTCGCCTTCCGTCTCGCCCATCGGGAAGATGGTGACCGTGCGGTCGGAGCTTTCGTCTTCGGTGATGCGCACCGTTCCCGAAGCCCCTGCCACCACAGCTTTGCCCTTGGGGCTGCGAGCCTCAAAGAGCTCCACGACCCTGGGAAGGCCGTCGGCTAGGTCTTTGCCCACGACGCCGCCTGTGTGGAAGGTGCGCATGGTGAGCTGCGTGCCCGGCTCGCCGATGGACTGCGCCGCAATCACGCCCACGGCTTCGCCCACTTCAATGAGCTTGCCTGTGGCCAGAGAAATGCCGTAAGACATAGCCGAGATGCCGTATTCGGAATCGTCGGTGAGAGGAGAAAGCACCCGCACTTCGCTGACATCTGGGTCGTCGCGCATATGCTCCATGATCTCGCGGGTGACCATTTCGCCTTTGGGATAGACCGTGCCGTCCGAAAGTTCCACATCTTGCGCGATCACACGCCCGAACAGGCGCGACTCCAGATGGGTGCGCTCTTCCGGGGTGTCGGGACGCACATCGTGGATCAAGAGCGAAGGCACCGGGCGGTCGGAGTCGAACGGGTCTATGTTGTTGATGATGACTTCCTGAGCCACATCCACCAGCCGGCGGGTGAGGTAGCCCGAGTCGGCGGTTCGCAGGGCCGTGTCTACCAGGCCTTTGCGTGCGCCCGGCGTGGAGATGAAATACTCCAGCGTGGAAAGGCCTTCTTTGAAGTTGGACTTGATCGGACGGGGGATCATGTCGCCTCGGGGGTTGGCCACGAGACCGCGCATTCCCGCGATCTGGCGCACCTGCATCATGTTGCTGCGAGCGCCTGAACGGATCATCATGTCTACTGGGTTGAACGGGTCGGCCTGCAGATCGGTTTCCAGATGCTGGCGCACGGCATTGGTGGCTTCCGTCCAGATTTCCACTTCCTGCTGACGGCGTTCGCTGTCGGTGATGATGCCTCGGCTGAAGTTTCTCTCCACCTTTTCGGCTTCTTCTTCGGAGCGTTCAAGAATCCTGGTCTTGGAAGGCGGCGTCTTGATGTCGTCCACCGAAACCGTGATGCCCGATCTGGAAGCCCAGCGGAAACAGAGGCTTTTGAGACCGTCCAAGCTGTCGGCGGTGGTGGAGCGCGAGTAGTTGTAGGCAAGATATTCCACGAGCGCGCCCACTTGCCTGCGGTCTAGCTTCTCATTCACGAACGGGAAGCCTTCGGGCAGAACTTGATTGAAGATCACCCGTCCGGCGGTGGTGGGAACATAAGCGGAGCTTGCTGTGCTGCTTGCGGTGCTACCTGCGCCATTGCTCGCAGCCGTGGCTTCTTCGATTATCTCGTCGCTGCCGTCGCCCCAGAGGTTGCCGCCTTCTGCCAAAAGGTCGGGGGAACGATAATCTATGAGAGCGTGGATGCTGAGCTTGTCTTCTTCAACCGCTCTCTCCACCTGCTCTTGCGTGCGAAACACTCTGCCTTCGCCCTCTGAGCCGGGAATAGCTTGAGTGAGGTAGTAGGCGCCGATGATCATGTCTTGCGTGGGCGTCACCAAGGGGCGGCCGTTGGAAGGCGACAAGAGGTTGTGGGCAGACAGCATCAGCACTTCCGCTTCAGCGCGAGCCTCAGACGATAGCGGCAGGTGCACAGCCATCTGGTCGCCGTCAAAGTCGGCGTTGAAAGCGGTGCAGACCAGAGGATGCAAGCGGATGGCTTTGCCGTGCACCAAGACGGGCTCAAACGCTTGAATTCCCAAGCGGTGCAGCGTGGGGGCGCGGTTGAGCAGCACGGGATGCTCTTTGACCACATCGTTGAGCACATCCCAGACTTGCTCCGAGCGAAGTTGGAACACCGTGTCGTCGCCGCTCCACGAATACGAAGGGTCGTCTGTGGGCACGGGGCGGGCGCGGCCTGAGATGGTGTCTTCCACCATGCGCTTGGCCGACTTGATGTAAGAAGCGATGCCTCGCCGCTCCAGCTCGCGGATCATGAACGGCTTGAACAGCTCCAGAGCCATGAGGCGGGGAATGCCGCACTGGTGGAACTTCAAAGACGGCCCGGCCACGATGACCGACCGCCCCGAATAGTCCACGCGCTTGCCCAGCAAGTTGAGGCGGAAGCGGCCTTGCTTGCCTTTGAGCATGTCCGACAGCGACTTCAGCGGCCGGTTGTTCTGCGACATCACCGGCTTGCTGCGCCGCCCGTTGTCGAACAGGGCGTCTATGGATTTCTGCAGCATCCGCTTTTCGTTGTTGACGATGATGTTGGGCGCGCCGATCTCCAAGAGCTTCTTGAGGCGGTTGTTGCGGTTGATGACGCGGCGGTAGAGGTCGTTGAGGTCGGAAGTGGCGAAACGGCCTCCGTCCAGCTGCACCATAGGGCGCAGGTCGGGAGGAATTACAGGGATGGTGTTGAGAATTATTGATCGCGGATCGCTGCTGAGGCGGCCGTTGTCGTCGCGGCTGTTGAAGGCGCTGAGTATCTCAAGACGTTTTATCGCCTTTTCGCGCCGCTGGCCCGAAAGCGGCTTTTTGCCGTCGGTCGGATTGATGGCTTTGCGAATCCTCTCTTCTTCGTCTTCAAAATCAATCTGATCTATGAGTTCCAAAATGGCCTCTGCTCCCATGCTGGACACATAAAGTTCGCCGAAGCGAGTGTCGAGTTCTTCATGAAGCTGCTGGTCTTCTATGACTTGGCGAGAGCGCAGCTTGGCGAAGTCTTCCAGATAACGCTCTTCGGCAACGGCTTCTTTGCGCTGCGCTTCAAGCTGGTCGCGAAGGTCGTCAAGCTGGTCTACCAGCTCGGCCAAGTCGGCTTCGCCGTCATCGGTCACGGGTTCGGCGGGCTTCAGCTCGCCTTCTGGGACATCCAGCTGGGCTTGGATCTGCTCGCTTTTGTCGTTTATCTCTTCCAGGGCGTCAGACAGCAGCTTGGCTATGTTCTTCTTGGATGCTCCCGAGGCTTCTTCTATCTCGCCTTCCAGTCTCTTGGCTTGCGAGCGCATAGCGTCTAGGCGATGCTCGGCCACTTCTTTGATTTCGGCAGAGAGACTTTCTATCTCTTCGGCGATCTTTTTGATGGTGCGGTCGTATTCCTCGCGGAGCTTGCTGGCGGCGGCAGAGTCTTTAGAGTCCGCGCCGGCATCTCCTTCCATCTTGGCAAGCTCGGCTTCAAGGCGCAGGTAGTGGAGATCGCGCAGCGAGAGCAGATGGTTGCGGTAGATGCGGCAGTTGTTGGAGTAGTTTCTCCATAGATCGTCCACTTCCGCCTCAAATTCGGGCATGTCCTGGGTGCGGGCGTCTTCGTCTACCGAGATGATGAGATAAGCCGAGAAATAGATGACTTTCTCCAGCTGGGTGGCTTTGAGGTCTTCTCGGCTGTCGGTGTCCATGAGCAGGTAGGTCATCCACGAGCGGGTGCCGCGCAGATACCAGATGTGGGCTACGGGGGACGCCATCTCTATGTGCCCCATGCGCTCGCGGCGAACTTTCGAGCGAGTAACTTCCACGCCGCAGCGTTCGCAGATGATACCCTTGAAGCGCACCCGCTTGTAGCGACCGCATTGGCATTCCCAGTCGCGTGCTGGGCCGAAAATCTTTTCGCAGAAGAGCCCGTCTTTCTCGGGCTTCAGCGTGCGATAGTTGATGGTCTCGGGCTTTTTGACCTCGCCGTGCGACCAGCCGCGAATGTCATCGGAGCCTGCCAGCCCGATGCGGAACTTGCTGAAGTCATTGACATCAATCATGCCTTCTCCTCAGATAGTGGGAATTCTGCCGAGTGCTTTTGTTGTTGCTTGCTCTTGTGCTTCTGTTTGCCCTAAACCGTGCCGACCGGTTCGTATTCATATGCGGGCGCAGGGGCTTCGCGTTGCTTGTCGTCCATGTCCGAGCCTCTCTCCGGGCGGGAGAGGTTGATGCCGAGGGACTCGATGGTGCGATATTCCTCTTCGTCCAGCTCTTGTATCTTGATCTGCTCGCCACCGTGCGAAAGCAGCTTCACATTCAAGCAGAGAGCCTGCATTTCTTTGATCAGCACCTTGAAGCTCTCGGGCACGCCCGGAGCGGGGATGTTCTCGCCTCGGATGATGGCTTCGTAGATCTTGACGCGGCCCACCACATCGTCCGACTTGGTGGTGAGCAGCTCTTGCAGGCAGTAGGCCGCTCCGTAGGCTTCCAGAGCCCAGACTTCCATCTCGCCGAAACGCTGCCCGCCGAACTGGGCCTTGCCGCCGAGGGGCTGCTGGGTGATCATGGAGTAGGGGCCGGTGGAGCGGGCGTGGATTTTGTCGTCCACCAGATGGGCCAGCTTGAGGATGTACATGTAGCCCACGGTTATGTCTTGGTCGAACGGCTGGCCTGTGCGTCCGTTGTAGAGCTTGGCTTTGCCGTCTGTGCCTATGAGCCGGCGACCGCTGCCGTCTGCGGAGTCGGGGTTGAGATTCTCCAAGGCTTGTTTGATGCTGAGATGCTTGCCGGAGTCTTCGTCTTCTTCGCCCCAGCGGGCGCCGTCGAACACGGGAGTTTCCACCAGCACAGCCGGGCGGGTGGCCGGGCGCGTCTTGCGCTCCAGGCCTGTTGCCGGGTTTTTGTCTATGTGCTCTTTTGCGAGATGCTTCTCAGCGCCTTTCCAGCCCCAGCGGGCAGCATAGCCCAAGTGGGTCTCTAGGAGCTGTCCGACATTCATCCGCGAAGGCACGCCCAGCGGGTTCAAAATCACATCTACGGGAGTGCCGTCTTCTAAGAATGGCATGTCTTCCACCGGCAGCACCGATGCTATGACGCCTTTGTTGCCGTGGCGTCCGGCTAGTTTGTCACCCACGCTGATCTTGCGCCGCTCGGCCACATGCACTCGCACCAGCTGGTTCACGCCGGGCTGCAGCTCGTGATCTTCGCCGCTCATCAGCACCTTGATGTCAATGACTTTGCCCTCTTCGCCGTGCGGCAGCTTCAAAGAAGTATCGCGCACTTCTTTGGCCTTCTCGCCGAAGATGGCGCGGATGAGACGCTCTTCGGGGGTGAGGTCGGTCTCGGCTTTGGGCGAAACTTTGCCTACCAGCACATCGCCCGGCCGCACCTCTGCACCCATGAGCACGATGCCTTGGTCGTCCAGGTTGTGGAGGATGTCGTCGGGCACATTGGGGATGTCGCGGGAGATCTCTTCAGGGCCGATCTTGGTGTCGCGGGCTTCCACTTCGTGCTCGTGGATGTGCACCGAGGTGAGCACATCGTCGCGCACTAGGCGTTCGCTGACGATGATGGCGTCTTCAAAGTTGTAGCCCTCCCACGACATGAAAGCCACCAGCAAGTTTTTGCCCAGAGCAAGCTCGCCGTTGTCGGTGGAAGTGCCGTCGGCCACGAGCTGTCCTTGCTTTACTTGGTCGCCCTTGCTGACGCGGGGCTTCTGGTTGACGCAGGTGTTCTGGTTGGAACGCTGGAACTTGTGCAGCGGATAGACCGTCGGCTCTTTGCGGGCGTTGTATTTGACGGTGATGGACTGCCCGTCCACTTCTGCGACACGCCCCGAAAGATCGGCAGTGATCACATCGGCGGCGTCCAGAGCAGCCCTTCGTTCAAGGCCGGTTCCGATGAACGGGGCCTCGGGCACCAGCAGGGGCACGGCTTGACGCTGCATGTTGGCCCCCATGAGCGCACGGTTGGCGTCGTCGTGCTCCAAGAACGGAATCAGCGCCGTTGCCACCGACACGATCTGCTTCGGCGACACATCCATGAGCTGCACTTCATCGGGAGGAAGGAAGGAAATCTGCGTGGTAGCCCCGAAGAACGACTCTTGCTCCAGCTGCATCTGAAGGTCGTCCAGCGAAGCGGCTTGGGGCGACTGGCGCACCAGCACGCGGTCGTTGCGGAAAGTGCCGTTGGGGTTGAGAGGCGCGTTGGCCTGGGCGATCACATAGTCTTCTTCCTCGTCTGCTGCGAGATAGCGGATTTCGCCGGGCACGACCCGCCCGTCCTTGACCACCCGATAAGGGGTTTCAATGAAGCCGAATTCATTGACTTTGCCGTAGGTGCTGAGCGCGCCGATGAGGGCGATATTGGGGCCTTCGGGGGTTTCAATCGGGCACATGCGACCGTAGTGGGAGAAGTGGATGTCGCGCACTTCAAAGCCTGCCCGCTCACGGGTGAGGCCTCCCGGCCCTAATGCTGACAGACGCCTGCGGTGAGTAAGACCTGCCAAGGGATTCACTTGATCCATGAACTGGCTGAGCTGGCTGGTGGCGAAAAACTCTTTCACCGAGGCGGCCACAGGGCGAGTGTTGATGAGGCTTTCGGGCGAGATGGCTTCGGCGTCTTGGGTGGACATGCGCTCGCGCACCACCCTCTCCATGCGAGACAGACCGATGCGCACTTGGTTTTGAATCAGCTCGCCGACCGTGCGGATGCGGCGATTGGCGAAATGATCTTGATCGTCCAGACGGTAGCCCTGCACGCCGTCGGCCAAGTTCAAAAGGTAGGTGCAAGCCGCCAGCACTTCTGAAGCTGCCAGACCGCCCCAGGCTTCGGGAGGGCGGCGCATGCTCACATCGGGCAGACGGTGAGGCGAAGCGGGGCGGTCTTCGCCTTGCTTGAAGCCGCCGTAGAGCCAGTTCTTGGTGAGCTCTTCTTCAACAATCTGATCTATCTCTTTTTCAGTGAGCGATCTGCCTGCGGCACGCTCTTCTCTGAGCCTCTTGCGAATGAGCTTGCGCTCGCGTTCCCAAGCTCGTGCGCTTTCGGAGCGGCTGAGGATGCGGTCGTAGATGCCGTCCTGCCATTCTTTGAGGTTCACAATTTCAGGCCCGAGCTTGCGGTTGAGCTTGTAGCGTCCCACACGGGAGAGATCGTAACGGCGGGTTTCTGGGCGAATGAACGAGCCGTAGAGGTAGTTGCGTGCCATCTCCAAGGTCTGCGGCTCAGAGGGGCGAGCGCGCTTGAAGACTTCCAGCAAGGCTTGTTCGCTGTCCATATCGGCTTGCTTTTCCTTGTCCCACTGCTCTTGCAAGAAGGGGAACTGCTTCACGAATTCGTCAAAGAAGCCGGGCGCGTTGTCTTGCCCGTAGCCGAAAGCCGTGAGCAGCGTGAACATAGAAAGGCGCCGCTTGCGGGCCACACGCGCGCCCGCGGTGACTTCCTTGCCGGGCCGCTGCTCCACATCAAAGTCCAGCCACTCGCCTCTGAACGGATGAATGGTGCCCTTTACGAGCTGGTGCTTGTTGATGTTGCGCAGGCGGAAACGCTCTCCAGCCTGGAAAATCACGCCCGGCGAGCGGATGAGCTGCGACACCACGACCCGCTCGGTGCCGTTGATGATGAAAGTGCCCCGGTCGGTCATCTCAGGAAACTCGCCGATGAAGACGGTCTGCTGCTTGATCTCGCCGGTCAACTGGTTGATGAAGCGAGCGTTCACAAAGATTGAGATGGCGTAGGTGAGGTCTTTTTCTATGCACTCCTCAACCGAATGCTTGGGCGGGAGACGAAGATCCTCGTCTTCGTAGTCAAACTCCAACTCAAGAGAATACTTGCCCGAGTGGTGCACGATAGGCGAAGAGGCGCGAAACGCCTCTGCCAGACCGTGCCTCATCAAGTAGTCAAACGAGTCTTGTTGAATTGCAATTAGATTGGGAAGTTCGGCGACTTCTTCCAGATTGCCGAAACTGTATCGCTCGCGAATAGCAGACAAAGTTCACTCCTTTTTCAAAAGCCGGGGATTAGGCGCAAAACCTGCGCCTAGCACTGCTAACTGACGCGTGCTACTTGACCTCTACGGTCGCGCCGGCTTCTTCAAGAGCGGCTTTGGCCTTGTCGGCGTCCTCCTTGGACACGCCTTCCATAACAGCCTTGGGGGCTGCCTCTACTAATTCCTTGGCTTCTTTGAGGCCGAGGCTGGTGAGAGCGCGCAGCTCCTTGATGACTTGTATCTTCTTGTCGCCGACTGCTGTGATTTCCACATCAAAGCTGGTCTTTTCTTCAGCTGCGCCTTCATCGCCGCCGGCATCGCCAGCGACTGCTGCTGCGACCGGGGCAGCCATGGCTACCGGGGCTGCGGCTGTCACGCCGAACTTCTCCTCAAACGCTTCGAGCAGCTCGCTCAGTTCAAGGACAGTCATAGATCCGATGCTGTCAAGCACCTCGTCAACTTTTGACATTGCTTTATCTCCTTTTTGCTGGGTTTTAATTGGGTTCTTGTTGATCTTTGAGAGCTCTTATGAGCCCTGCGAACTTCTGCTGCATGGCACCGAGCAGCCCGCCCAGCTCCTGCAGGGGCGCAGCCAGAGTTGCGGCCATCTGCGCCATCGGCGCCTGCACCAGCCCGCCGAGTTTGCCTAGCAGTTCTTCACGAGGCGGCAGAGAAGCCAGTTTTCTCACGCCGTCGGGAGTGATCATCACATCGCCCAGCAGCCCGCCTTTGATGACGAACACATCGTGGGATTTCCTGTAGCCGTCCAGCACTTTGGCAACGGCGGCTGGGTCGCCGTCTATGAAGGTCAAGCCGGTGGGTCCTAGGAGATAGTCTTCAATGTCAAGCTCCAGATCTCGAGCGGCGACACGGGTTAGCGTGTTCTTGTAGATCTTGTAGGTCGCGCCTACGGGCGAGAGAGCGGCGCGCAGCTCAGCCATTTCGCTCACATTCAAGCCCCTGTATTCGGTGAAGAGCACGGCATCGCTTTTCTCCAAGCGGCCGCGGACATCGGCGACGATCTCGACCTTCTCAGGTCTAGGGTCTCGCCCGGTGCGGGCTGTGCTGGCATCCATGGTGGTTGTATCTGCAGTGTTGTTATCTCTCATAGCAAAACTTCTCAGCTTAGCGAGGACGGGTCTATTTTCACACTTGGCCCCATCGTGGAGCAAACGCTGACTTTTTGCAGATAGCGTCCTTTGGCGGCGGCCGGCTTTGAGCGCACCAGCTCGTCTATGACGGCATTGAAGTTATCCATGAGAGCTTGGCTTTCAAAGCTGGATTTGCCGATGGGCACATGCACATTGCCTTGCCTGTCGGTGCGGTAGCTCACCTTGCCGCCTTTGAAATCTTCCACGGCCTTGCCTACATCCTCTGTGACTGTGCCTGTCTTGGGGTTGGGCATGAGACCTCTAGGGCCGAGCACGCGGCCCAGTTTGCCTACTGCTGGCATCATGGACGGCTCGGCAATCACCACATCAAAGTCCAAATCGCCGCCTTCTATGTCTTTCACGAGGTCGTCATCGCCGACTCGGTCGGCTCCTGCATCGCGGGCGGCTTGCGCCGAGGCTCCTTGGGCGAACACTGCTACTTTGACTTCTTTGCCCGATCCTGCTGGAAGGGCCACTGTGCCTCGCAGCATCTGGTCGGCTTTTCGCGGATCCACGCCCAGCTTCACCGCCACCTCTATGGTTTCGTCAAACTTGGCTGCGCCGGCAGTCTTGGCGATCTCCAGGCCTTCTTCGGCCGCGTAGATCTGGGCGCGGTCGAGCTGGCTGGCCGCGTCTGCGTATCTCTTGCCTCGTTTCATGGCTTGTGGCTTTCTTAGGGTCAGTTTTTTGCTAACTAGTAGAGACGCCCATGCTGCGAGCGGTGCCTGCCACCTGCAGCTTGGCCATTTCCATGTCGTCGGTGTTGAGGTCGGGCATCTTGATCTTGGCTATCTCGCCGAGCTGAGCGTCTGTGAGGGCGCCCACTTCCTCGCGCCCCACTTCGCTGGCTCCTTTTTCAATTCCCAGGGCTTGGCGAATCAAGAAAGATGTGGGCGGAGTCTTGAGGATGAAATCAAAACTGCGATCTTCGTAGATGGTGATGACGGCTGGGACGATCTGGCCTCGCTTGTCCTCCGTCTTGGAGTTGTATTCCTTGCAGAAATCCATGATCGCCACGCCGTGCGGCCCTAATGCGGTTCCCACAGGCGGAGCGGGCGAGGCTTGGCCTGCTTGGATGTGGATAGTAACCACGGCGGCTGCTCGTTTGTTGGGTTGTGCCATGATGATTTCTCGCTGTCTGCTTTCTTGCTGCTGCGTTGTTGTTTTCTTGCTGCTGCGTTGCTGTTGCCTACATCTTGGCGACTTGGGAGAACTCCAGCTCCACAGGAGTTTCCCTGCCGAAGATGTTCACCAGCACTTTTACCTTGAGGTGGTCTTCGTTGATTTCTATGATCTCCCCGGTGAAGTCGGCGAACGGCCCTTCTTTAACTCGCACCGGGTCGCCGAGCTCGTACATGAGGCGCGGCCTAGAACGGTGCACATTCTCTTTGCCTTCCGGCTGCTTGAGGAACTGGTCTACTTCTTTGGGGGGAAGCGGGAGAGGTGAATCGCTGGGCTTGGTCTGGCCCACGAAGCCTACCACGCCGGGAGTCTCGCGCACCACCGACCAGAAATCGTCATGCAGGTCGCAGCGCAAAAACACATATCCCGGAAAAAGCTTGCGAGAAGACACGATCTTCTTGTTGTACCTAACCTCCATGACCTCTTCCATAGGCACGACAACCTCATATAGCTTGGCTTCGGTGATTTCCTGATCGCCGATTATCTCTTCAAGATTGCGCTGCACTCGCTTTTCAGCCCCCGAGAGAGTATGGACGATATACCACTTGCCCGGCCGCTCGTTGGGCGGCAGGCTGAGGTCGTCTTCGTCGTCCTTGACATAGACGAGGCTGTCGGAGGCCGGGATGCTGGGAGCCAGGCTGCTAGGGGCCAGGCTGCTAGGGGGGGCCAAGCGGCTGGGGGCCAGGCTGCTAGGGGCCAGGCTGCTGGGGTTTTCGGTGAGAGTTTCCATGAGAATTTTGCTGTGTTTTCTGTTTATTGATTTTCGGGCGCGGTTCTTTATTCGCTATATGTCTTTAGGCATTCTCAGCGGCTATTCGCCGAACAGCCGCAGGACTGCCTCGCCGAAGCCGTAATCCAAGCCTGCGATGAAAGCTGTGAGAATCACGATCACCACCAGCACCACGATGGAGTAGTTGACCACCTCGGATCGGGTGGGCCAATGCACTCGCCGCAGCTCGGCACGCACTTCCTTGACGAACTGGCCAGGGGATGTGCGCTCTTTGGGGCCAGAGGCGGTGGGCTGACGGCGAGTGGCAATCGGGGTGCCTTCGTCGTCTACCTCGCCCTGGCGTTTCGCCATGCGCCGGAATTGTCTGTTCATTGATGACATACGCAGGGCAGGAGGGACTCGAACCCCCAACCGCCGGTTTTGGAGACCGGTGCGCTACCAATTGCGCCACTGCCCTAACTGCGGCGCATGAACGCCGCTGGTTGGTGTGCCCTGGGTTGGAACAGGGCACTATGTTCTGGTTGTCTAGTGGGTGATCTTGGTAACAGCTCCCGCGCCCACAGTGCGTCCGCCTTCACGAATGGCGAACCGCAGGCCTTCGTCCATAGCGATGGGGCTGATGAGATCCACCGACATGGTGGTGTTGTCGCCGGGCACGCACATCTCCGTGCCTTCGGGCAGAGAGATAGAGCCGGTCACATCGGTGGTGCGGAAGTAGAACTGCGGACGATATCCGTCAAAGAAGGGCTTGTGGCGGCCGCCCTCTTCCTTGGTCAGCACATACACCTCGGCTTCGAACTTGTCGTGCGGAGTGATGGAGCCGGGCGCAGCCAGCACCTGACCGCGCTGCACTTCGTCTTTGCCGGTGCCTCGCAGCAAAGCGCCGATGTTGTCGCCGGCTTGGCCTTCGTCCAGAAGCTTGCGGAACATCTCCACGCCTGTGCAGACAGTTGAAGCAGTCTCGCGGATGCCGACTATCTCCACGGAATCGCCTGTGTGAACCTTGCCCTGCTCAACGCGACCTGTCACCACAGTGCCTCGGCCGGTGATGGAGAAGACATCCTCAATCGGCATCAGGAACGGCTTGTCCACATCGCGCTCAGGCGTGGGGATCCAGTCGTCCACATTGTTCATCAGCTCTATGATCTGGTTGGCTGCGTCGCCGTCGCCGTCCAGAGCCTTGAGTGCCGACACAGGCACCACGGGGGTGTCGTCGCCGGGGAAGTCGTACTCGGAGAGAAGCTCGCGCACTTCCAGTTCCACTAGCTCCACGAGCTCTGGGTCGTCCACGGCATCTACCTTGTTGAGAGCGACCAGAATGCGGGGGACGCCGACCTGGCGAGCCAGCAGCACATGTTCGCGTGTCTGAGGCATCGGGCCGTCGGCAGCCGACACCACCAAGATCGCGCCGTCAACCTGAGCTGCGCCGGTGATCATGTTCTTGATGTAGTCGGCGTGGCCGGGCATGTCCACATGGGCATAGTGACGGGCTTCCGTCTCGTATTCCACATGCGACACATTGATGGTGATGCCCCGCTCGCGCTCTTCGGGCGCCCGGTCGATCAGGTCGAATTCCACGAACTCGGTGCCTTCTCCGCGCTCCGACAGCACCTTGGTGATAGCTGCCGTGAGCGTGGTCTTGCCATGGTCGATGTGGCCCATCGTGCCTACATTCACATGCGGCTTCGAGCGGACAAATGTCTCCTTTGCCACAATAAAACCTCCAAAACTTCTAAACCCCCGCCTCTCGGGGCGACTTTCGGTTGGACTGATAATGGGTGTTGCCTGCGACCAGACAAGCACCTAGAGGCAAGGTTCTTGAACTGATCGACTTCTCAACTGCTAGCTTCTGCGATTTAGCTTTTTTATCTTCTAAGTCAGACTAGATGATACTCTACCCTGCCTTTTCAGAATTTGCAACCGCTTTGCGGCTGCGATTTTTGAAAGGCGTTTTGCAGCGTTGCTGGGCCGCTGCAAGACTGGACTACTCGCCCACCTGAGCTTGCAGGTAGAGCGCGATGCCGATGTCGGCAATCATTTGCATCTGCGTCTCTATCCAGTCGAGATGCTCCTCTTCGCCCATGAGCAGATGCTCCAGCAGCTCGCGGGTGCCGTCATCGCCGTGTTCAAAAGCAAGCTTTATGCCTCGGCGATAGCGGGTGATGGCAGCTTCTTCAAGTTCCAAGTCTCGCTGCAGCTGCTCTTCGGGCGTGTGCCCGACTTTCACAGAGCCGATCTTGTCGGGCTGGGGAATGCCGTCTAGCAGGAGAATCCGATCCATGAGCTTCTCGGCATCATGCATTTCTTCCATGGACTCTTCGCGGAACTTGGCAGCCAGCCGATTCCAGCCCCAGTTTTCGCACATCTTGGAGTGGGTGAAATATTGGTTGATGGCCGCCAACTCGGCTTTGAGAGCTTCGTTGAGGAACTCTATGATTTCTGGGTGACTTTCCATGTTCACCAGTATAGCAAGAACTCGGCAATAGGGCGCAGCGAGGCAGCGCAGCAGAGGGGGTTCAAGTAGCGGCGGCCAGACTTGAACTGGCGACCTCTCGATTATGAGTCGAGCGCTCTTACCAACTGAGCTACGCCGCCCCGCTGCCTGCCGGCGATTTCGCCAGAGGCTGGGCGAGCTCCCTGTGAGATTCGAACTCACGACCTTTTCCTTACCATGGAAACGCTCTTCCGGCTGAGCTAAGGGAGCGGGTGCTTTCTCCATTATACGAACCACCCGCTAATACGGACACCCGAGATTTAGCAACCCGCAACTTGGCGAGAAACAGAAAATCTGCTGCATACTCCATTAGCTTCAAGTGCATGAGCGGCGCGAGTTCAGATGGCCCGAAACCAGCCAGCCCGAAACCAGCTGGCCAACCAGCTAACCCAAATCCAGAAAGCTTGAATCCAGACAGCCCGAAACCAGACAGCCCTGTGTTGCGCCCAGCCGCCGAGCAAGACATAGAAGCCATCCGCTCCATCTACAACCACGAGGTGGAGAACGGCACCAGCACTTTCGACCTTCGCCCCCGCACCAGAAAAGAACAAAAGCTTTGGCTTCGTTCTCATGTGGGTGCCTACGCAGCCATAGTCGCGGCTATCTCCGAAGAAGTCGTGGGCTTCGGTTCGCTTTCGCCTTATCGTGAACGCCCTGCCTACAGAGGCACTGCCGAAATATCTGTGTATGTGCATCACAGCCACAAGCGCAAGGGCATCGGCAAAGCCCTGCTGGACGAACTGGTCGGAACCGCCCAGCAGCACGGCTTCCACACTCTTATCGCCCGAGTCTCGGGGCCGAATGACGCCTCGCACGCCTTGTTCATGGCTTCGGGTTTTGAAAAAGTCGGCGTGGAGAAAGAAGTCGGCCGCAAGTTCAATCAATGGCTCGACATCGCCATCTACCAGAGGATGCTGAAATCGCTCAAATCCCCGCTAGCCTAAGCGGTTGCGGGGTCGGTGCCCGAGTGGACAAAGGGAGCAGGCTGTAAACCTGCCGTCATAGACTTCGGAGGTTCGAATCCTTCCCGGCCCACACACAACCATCTTGCTAGTTCTTATCGCCATCGTCCAAATCCCTCAACCTCTTGCTCAACTCCAATGCCAAGCTTTGACATCACCTCAGAACTCGACTTTCAGGAAGTCCGCAACGCTGTGGATCAAGCCTCTCGCGAGGTCTCGCAGCGGTACGACTTCAAGAACACCGACTCCTCGCTGGAACTAGGAGAGCACGCCATCACGCTGCGCTCCAGCTCAGAAGACCGACTGGCTGCCCTGCGAGAAGTGCTGAAGGAGAAGCTGGTGCGCCGCAAAGTCTCGCTCAAAGGTCTGACCTTCAACAAGGTAGAAGAAGCAGCCAAAGGCACGGTGCGTCAGGAAGCAGCCCTCGCCGCTGGCATCTCCACCGACAAGGCCCGTGAGCTGAATAAGTTCATCAAAGATTTAGGCATCAAGGGCGTCCAGTCGCAAACCCAAGGCGCGCAGATCAGAGTCATCGCCAAAAAACGCGACATCCTCCAAGAAGTCATTGCCTCCCTCAAGGAAGCAGATTTCAACATCCCGCTGGATTTCGGCAACTACCGCGACTGAGCTGCTGCTCTCAGTGCCTAGGTTTCCAGTGCCTGGGGTGGGACTCGAACCCACACGCCTCTAGGGCGGGCGATTTTAAGCCGCCTGCGTCTACCGATTCCGCCACCCAGGCCCGAAATATCAGAATACTAAAGAAATTCGCCTGTCGGCCCGGAATTTATCTGCCAGCCTCTCAATGGCGGTTTCTGTCCAGCCAGCCGAAGAGCAGGGCTACGGTGCGGGGGTCGTAGCGGAGATTGTGGCCGCCGCCTTCCAAAATGCGCAGGTCAGCTGAGGCGTGAGCGTCGGCTATGGCGCGAGCGTCAAACATCGGAACAAGCCGATCGTCTTGACCGTGTATCACCAGCAGCGGGCGAGACTTGAGCTGGTCCATCACCTCTGTGGCTCTAAATGCTTCCATCCCTTCTGTCCATTTTTCAAAGCCTCTCGGAGACCCTTCCTTTCTCATCGCCCTTCTTGCAGGGGTGAATGACAGCAAGTCTTCAGCAGACGAAGCCCAGTCTTGGAAGCTGTCGGGGGCAGATATAGAAGCCACTCCTTGAATCAGTGGGTTATCAGCAGCCGCACAAATACCCAAAGTTCCGCCTACGCCGAAGCCCGCTGTCCAAACTCCTTGGTGCTGCTCTGCGAGATAGCTGACGGCTGCGTCAATGTCTCGCTTCCAGCCGCCGAAAGAAAAGCTCCCTTCAGAGGCGCCGCAACCTCGATAGTTGAACACCAAAGCTGGCCAGCCCACTTCTCGGGCGACACGGTCGGCCAGAGCTTTGTCGAGATGTCCGAATCCCTGTTTGTCGTAAGGGAAATCTTGGCAAATCAGCAGAGCGGGCGAGTTGTCGCTTACTTTCGGACTGCTCAGATAAGCCTCCAGAGCAAGACCGTCAGAGACTACCTGAGCTTGTCCCCCGGCTGCCGTCTGCTCAGCTGCTGTCTGCTCGCTTGTCGGCTCAGTCATAAGAACGCTCGCCTGAGCCTCTCACTGTGCTTCTCGTTGCGCTTTTCTTTGGGCCTTTTATTCGGCCAGGCGATATCCGCGGTTGCGCGCCTCGGCTAGCGTATCGGGCGCAAAGCAAATGAACTGCTCCGACTCCACCAAATCGGGAATGAGAGCCTCATGGGAACCCACTTCCAGATCGTAGACAAGCTGTGTTCGCTTGTCGCCCACATAGCGATGATCAGGAAATTGCCGAAGTTCTGCCATGCAATGCAGGCTATCTCTGACCAAAAGGCAATGGCACGGAGTTCATCTAACCGCTCTGCTCGCCAATTGCCCCAATCGATCTCAAGTAGCCGTTGTTGGCGTCCAGCACCACCACCACATCTAGTTCGTCTACATCCAAACCCTCGTTCCAAGCCAGCCCCAGAACTGTAGCCACCATGTCGTCTTCGTCCAAAGTCACTGCGCCCAACTCAACTGCTGCATCAACGGCGACTTGGTCGACATTGCCGAAAGTCGCCACACCGCAAGATCGCAGGTAATCCAGCTGCAGCAGCAACAGCCGGCTCATTGTGCTTTCGTCTACCTCCACCCCGTCTGGCATTCGCTGCGCCACCCACGCCACAGCCTGTTTCAAATCAAAGACCGAAACCCCCTCGGTGCGAGCCAAGCGTGCCGACGAGCGACTCACCGCATAGCCAGCGATGGCAAGAATCAACAGCCCGCAGAGAACTAGAAGCAGGAGAACCACGACTTCCAGTTTCTACGGCCGAGCTATCCCTGCGATCAATCTCTGCAGCAGTTAGAACCCGATGCGCTGGGCCAGTAGTTCGCGATGATACGCCGGGTCGCCGAACAGCAGCTCGCTGCTCTTGGCGCGCTTGAAATACAAATGCGCGGAGTGCTCCCAGGTGAAGCCGATGCCGCCGTGTATCTGGATGTTCTCCGAGGCTGCGTGGAAATACGCCTCCGAGCAATAAGCCTTGGCGAGGCACGCGGTGGAGGCAAGCTCTTCGTTCATCTCTGAAGCGCACCAGCCTGCATAGTAGGCGGCCGACTTGGCCGACTCCACTTCCAAAAGCATGTCGGCGCACTTGTGCTTGATGGCTTGGAAGCTGCCGATAGGTCGGCCGAACTGCATACGGGTCTTGGCGTATTCAACGGAAGTGTCCAAGCACATCTGCGCCCCGCCCACCTGCTCGGCAGCCAAGGCTACCGCAGCCAGATCCAGCACTTTCTCTAGGGTCTCCCAGCCGGAGCCGAGCTCGCCCAGCGGCTGCACTGTAGTGTTGCTGAACTCCAAGCGCGCTTGCTTGCGGGTCTGATCCATCGTGGAAAGTACCGAGCGGCTCAGCCCTTCGGCATCGCCTCGGCACCAGAACAGGCTCACGCCTTGGGGCGTCTTGGCGGCCACTATCACCACATCGGCTATATGTCCGTCCAGAACGAACATCTTCGTGCCGCTCACATGCCAGCTGCCGCCCGACTCCGCAGCTTCCATGCCTATGCCTTCGCTGTCCCAGCGGCCGTTTTCTTCGGTGAAAGCCACAGTAGCGATGGCCGAGCCTGCAGCTATCTCGGGCAGGAGTTCTTTCTTGGCGGCTTCGTCGTCGCTGCAGAGCAGGGTGTTGACGGCTAGGGCAACAGTGGAGAAGAACGGCGCGCACAGCAGTGCCCGGCCCATCTCTTCCAGCACCACCACAAGCTCTATGTAGCCGAAGCCTTGTCCGCCGTACTCCTCTGGGATGATGAGGCTCTGGAGCCCTAGCTGCTCGGCCATCTGCTTCCACACATCTGGGTCGTAGCCGTTGTCGGTGGCCATGAGGTCGCGCACTGCTGTCTCGGGCGACTTCTCTTCCATGAACTGGCGCACGAAGCGTCGCAGCTCTTCTTGTTCTTCACTGAAGGCGAAATTCACAGATTGTCCCTTTCGTGTTTTATCGGATTTGCCGGGTTGTCAGGCTCTGGCGTCTATTGCGAGTATTGACTTTTGGCAACGGCGATCGCTGCAATCGTGGCACAATGGAAATAAGCCTTTAGTTAGCTTAGCCTGCAAAGGAGCACACTATGCCAGAAAACACCCCAGTAAATGCCGCCCCTCCCGAAACGGTAGCCGATCAATATCGCATAGACCACTACTGCTGGCCTCAGCACGATGCGAAGCGCACTGCCGCCGACGCAGGCTCCACGCTCTACTACCGAGACGCCCGCATTGAGGTGCACAAGGTGGTGGTGGGGCCGATGGACAACAATGTCTTCGTCATTCGCTGCCGTCGCACCGGCGAGGCAGTGCTCATAGACGCAGCCAACGAGCACGAAAAGCTGCTGGATCTGTGCCGCTCGCTGAATGTGGGCCATGTGCTGGAAACGCACGGGCATTGGGATCACATCGCAGCCGTTCCCCAGATTCGCGAGGCTGGCTACCATGTGCATATAGCCCAGCCCGATGCCTACATGCTTGAAAACGAGTCGTATGACGAATTCATAGAAAGCGAAGATGTGATTGAAGTGGGCGACCTGCGGCTCCACACGCTGCTCACGCCCGGACACACGCCCGGCTCGATGTGCTTCCAAGTGGAAGGCTCGCCTTTGCTGTTCGTGGGCGACACTTTATTTCCCGGCGGCCCCGGTGCCACCAACTTTGAAGGCGGGCACTTCCCCACCATCATCCAGACCTTGGACACGCTCATCTTTTCCCGCTTTGCGCCTGAGACGATAGTTCTGCCAGGGCACGGAGACGACACCACCATCGGCCGTGAAAGCCCCAACCTGGGCGAATGGGCCGAGCGGGGCTGGTGAGGATTTTCGCAGCCGCTTGCGAGAAAAGCTTGACTGCCGGAAAGATATAGATGACCGCTCCATTATTCGTTGCCGAGGATCTCCACGCTGTCGCCGATGACGACACTGAAATCTTGAAAGGCTTCAGCCTTGTCGTCAATGCCGGGGAAATCCACGCTCTGATGGGGCCGAACGGATCAGGCAAGACCACTCTGGCTTCGGTGCTCATGGGAAGCCCCGAATATCGCGTCATGTCGGGGCGGGTGCTCTTCAAGGGCGACGACATCACCGACTGGAGCCCCGATGTGCGCAGCAAGGCAGGACTTTTCTTGGCTTTCCAATATCCCCAAGAGATCCCCGGCGTGTCTGTGATGAACTTTTTGCGCCAAGCCCTCTCTGCCCGCAAAGGCGAAGAGCTTTCAGTGCTGGATTTGCGAATGACTATCTTGCGCTGGATGGATCGCCTCGGCATAGACCCGTCATTTGCCAGCCGCCATCTCAACGAAGGCTTTTCAGGCGGCGAAAAGAAGCGCAACGAGGTTCTGCAGCTTGCGATCTTGGAGCCGGAGTTCGCCGTGCTGGACGAGACCGATTCTGGCTTGGATGTGGACGCTCTCAAGGCAGTTGCCAAAGGCTTGCGTGAGATCGCCGCCGAGCGGCCTGAGCTAGGATGTCTTGTCATCACGCATTTTCAGCGACTGCTCGGCTACTTGGAACCCGACTATGTTCATATCCTGCTTGACGGCAAGATAGTGGAAAGCGGCGATCTGACTCTGGCCGAACGGCTCGACAGCGAAGGATACGAAGCATGGCGGTAAGCGTTTTGGATTCTGCCAGCCTCAAAGGCGACTTCCCGCTGCTCGGCAGAGAGGTGCGCGGCAAGCCTATCGTCTATCTGGATTCGGCTGCCACCTCGCAGAAGCCTAGGGCAGTGCTGGAGGCTATGGCCACCTATTACGACGACTACAACGCCAATGTGCATCGCGGCGCCTATTTCATCGCCGAGCAATCCACCACTCAGATGGAGCTCGCACGCAAGAAGGTTCAGCATTTCATCGGAGCGGCGGAACCGGAAGAGATCATCTTCACCAAGAACGCCACCGAAGCGCTCAACTTGGCGGCCTTCTCTTGGGGGCGAGCCAACCTTCAGCCCGGCGACGCCGTGCTGCTGAGCTTGCTGGAGCACCATTCCAACATCGTCCCCTGGCACATTCTGGCTGCCGAGCGCGATCTGGAGCTGCGCTGGATTCCCGTGGGGGAAGACGGGCACCTGGATCTTTCAGGGCTAGACAGGTTGCTGGACGGCGTGAAGGCAGTGGGGATTTCGGCGATGTCCAATGTGCTGGGTACTGTGGTGCCGGTGCGCACCATTGCCGATGCCGCACATGAGCAAGGGGCTGTGGTGGTGTGCGACGCCTGCCAGCTGGTGCCCCATCGCGCCTGCGATGTGAGTGATTTGGGTGCTGATTTCGTGGCTTTTTCAGGGCACAAGATGTGCGGACCCACAGGCATCGGCGTGCTCTGGGGCCGCCGCGAGCTGCTGGAAGAGATGCCGCCGTTCTTAGGCGGAGGCGAAATGATCCTGGATGTGAGCACAGAAGGCTTTCTGCCCAACGATCTGCCTTGGAAGTTTGAAGCCGGCACGCCCCCCATTGCCGAGACGATCGGCCTGGGCGCGGCGGTGGATTACCTCACAGAAGTCGGCATGGAAGCAGTTGCGGAGCACGAAGAGTCGCTCACCGCCTATGCGCTCAAGACGCTCGGCGACCGCCTCGGGGAGAACATCGTCATTCACGGCCCTGCCGACCCGCACGATCGCGGCGGCACCATCTCGTTCGCCTATCGCGACATCCACCCCCACGATGTCTCGCAGATACTAGACCAGCACGGCATCTGCGTGCGAGCAGGGCATCACTGCGCCAAGCCCCTGATGCGCCATTTGGGTGTGGCAGCCACAGCGCGGGCTTCGCTGTATCTCTACAACACAGAGTCCGACATAGACTGCCTAGCCGATGCCCTCGGCGAGACAGACGCCTTCTTCTAGGCGGCACTTTCTAGGCAGTGCTTGCTAAGCGACATTTTTAGGATAAGACGATGAGCGGATTGGAAGATCTGTATAGAGAGGTCATCTTGGACCACTACCGCAGCCCCCGCAACCGCGGCGAGCTGGAATGCCCTCCGGCACACAGGGGCGAAGGCTTCAACCCCCTCTGCGGCGACGATGTGGTGCTGTATATCCTCGCCGACGGCGACACCATAGCAGATGTGAAAATCGGCGGCAACGGCTGTTCCATCAGCCAAGCTTCAGCGTCCATGATGTCGACAGCCATCAAAGGCAAAACCTTCCAAGAAGCCGAAGCCATCAACAAAGCATTCAAGAAAAGCCTCTCGCTGTCAGATGAAGACGATGCCGAAGATGACACCACAGGTAATAACACTGCGGGCCATGAAACAGCAGGCCATGAAGCCATAGACTTGGGCGACCTGCAAGCCCTTCAAGGAGTGATGAAGTTCCCCGTCCGCATCAAATGCGCCACCCTAGGCTGGAATGTCCTAGCAGATTATCTGAAGACAACAGAAGCCTAGAAGACCTGAGAGCCTGACTTTAGCCACCTTCCAGATTTCTGAGACAAGCTCTTCTTTCGGACACAACCTCACTGATTTCAACACATTCAAGCAAAGCCTTCACTCCTCTAATGGCGGCTAGGCAATCCTCCTGCCTTGGGGTGATCGTAATTCCGCTGCAACCTCTCTCGGCGATCTGGCAGACTTGCTTTTCAGGTCCCGCTGAGATGGCAGCACACCCTTCAGAACTCCTGCTCATCGCATCCAGACATCTTTCCTTGCCAGAGCCAAAGCTTGAAGCAGCATAGTCGCACATCTCTTCTTGGTCAAAACAAAGGTCGTCAGAGAATCCACTAGGCAATTCGCTTGGCAGTTCACTGCAAAGAGCGTTGCCAGCAATGAACAGCGAGATTGACAGACAGTCCTCTCTTTCAAGGTTTTCCTCGTAGCTTTCGTAGCAGGGAGCAGCAGCATCAAAGGAGACATTTATCCAAGAAATCGTATAACTTACAAGCGGCGATATAGAGCTTTGACAATCAGCACGATTGGAAGAATCAGAAATAATGACGCAAACAGATTCAAGCAGCGAAGTAACTGCTGCAACGGCTGTGCATCTGTCGCGCTCTAGGTCGCTGAGGGAAGCTTCACAATCAGCATCGGCAACACTATTTAGCATTGGCGTCATCGCCTCAGCCCAGAAGTCCGCTAAAAATCTGAAGATGGCAGCAAGGCAAATCTCTCGCTCTCTGCCAGTCAGATCGCACATTTGGCTGTATTCCCCCATATTTGCAGCCCAGTCTTTGCAAAGACTGATCTGAGCGTCATTTGTCAGCCTGCGGCACATGCGATCAGAGGATTCCTGATCGGCAAAAGCCACAAGCATTGCTTGAAAATAAAATCTGCAGTCATCAACGCTGTCAATTACTGCTCCTGACAGCCCAAAATCATCTATCTCTTCACATACGGAGTTGACTGTGTCAAGAGCGTAGTTGCAATCTTCTTTAGCAGCCTTGTCTCCCAAGCCATCGCAAACTTCGGCTGCAGCCTCATCAGTGCGCAGAGAAACCACTGAAGTGGTAGGAAGTTCTTGCATCAGATTCAGCGTCAGGCTAATGACTTCATTGGCTTGAGTGTCGGAAACCCTAGACATAGACAGCCGCTGCGCGCTAGAAGAAATCTCATCTGCTGATTGACCAGAGTCGTAAGAAGCTTCGTCTACTGCCGGGGTCTCCGTCTCTGTCGGTGTCGAACTCTGCTCTGGTGACGAGCTGCCGCAAGAAATTAGCAGCACAGCAAGCAAAGAGGCGCATATCGCACCTGCGGAATAGCGGAGGCTGACTGAAGACATATTGACAATATAGCGCGAACTACAAGCTCGGTCAGTCAGCTGCCAGGGCGCTTACTCGTTGGGCGAACTTGAAATCTAGGTCGGTTATGCCGCCGGCGGCGTGGTTGGTTATGGCGATTGAGACTTTGTTCCAGACATTCGACCATTCAGGATGGTGGAACAGCCGCTCGGCTACGCAGGCCACTTGGGCCATGAATCCGAACGCTTCGGTGAAGTCGGCGAACTCAAAATCCCGGTGCAGAGCATCGCCTTGCCGTTCCCATCCCGGCACTTCGGCTAGCCGCGCCGTGATCTCTTCGTCGCTCAGCAACTCGTCCACTGCCATGAATTCAATCTAGCAGCAAGACGCTAGCACAGTGCTAGCCCAGGCGGATGCCTACTTCTACTTCTTCGGGAGTGTCCCACTGCTCAAAGCCGTGAGCTTCAAGCTGGTGGGCTAGCTCTTTGCCGCCGGAGGCTGCGATTTTGCCTTTTATCAGCACATACACTTTGTCCGGTTCCAGCTCGGCGAAGAGCTTGGTGTAGTGGGTTATGGCTAGCACTGCCAAGCCTTCTTCATCGTCTTCTGGGAGGGTGGCAGCTTCTATGCGGCGGCTTATGGTTCGCAGGGCATCCACATCCAGGCCCGAATCGACTTCGTCCAGCACTGCCACTTTGGGATGCAGCATTCCCAGCTGGATGGCTTCGCTGCGCTTGCGCTCGCCGCCTGAAAAGTCGTCGTTGAGGGAGCGTTCCAAGAGGGCGACATCCAGCTCCACGGCTGCCGCTTCTTTGAGCAGGGCCTCCGGCAGCTCGCCGGTATCGCGACCTGCTGCTTCAAAAGACGCTGTGAGCATGGCTTCCAAGCTCACTCCCGGCACCTCAATCGGATACTGCATCACCAAGAACAAGCCGGCTTGCGCTCGCTCAAAAGGCGACAGACCGACTATGTCGCGTCCGTCCAAAGTTATGGAGCCCGATGTGACCTCATAGCCCGGCCGACCCATCAGCACATGCGCCAAGGTGGACTTGCCCGATCCGTTCGGCCCCATCACAGCGTGCACTTGCCCTTTAGATACCTCTAGGCTTATGCCCTTCAGCACCTCCTTGCCGTTGGAAGAAGCCCAGAGATCCTCTACGATCAGCTCTGCCATCAGCTTTGCCCTCCCCCATTGGCTGCCTCGCCTTGGCTGGCTCCACCTTGGCTGGCCTCACTCGGAACTCCCACGAGCAGGCTCCCGCCCTCCGTCTTCAACGGATACACGGCCACAGGCACAGTGGCAGGCAGAGTCTCCGGCTCGCCAGTGCGCAGATTGAAGCAGCTGCCGTGCTTCGGGCACTCCAAAGTGCATTCGTCTTCATCCACCTCGCCTTCGGAAAGCAGAAAATGCCCGTGACTGCAGACATCGCCGATGGCAAATATCTCGTCGCCCACTCGTGCCACCGCAATCTCATGGCTGTCCACCACGAAGCGACGAGCTTCTCCCTGCGAGACTTCATCAGACCCGCAAAGCCGCACATACTCAAACTCTTCCACCAGTCTTACTCCGCAAACTCGTAGGGAAGCTTCTCGTGCAACGCCCTTCTCACCATCGGCACAGCCGACTGCAACGGCAGAGCATCCAGCGTCTCGGCGAAAAACCCGTCCACAATCAGCCGCTCGGCCACATCGTCGGGCACGCCACGGCTCTGCAGATAGAACATCTGCTCTTCCTCCACGGGGCCAACAGTGGATGCGTGCGAGCAGGCCACATCGTTGTTTTCAATCTCCAAGTTGGGCACCGACTCGGCCCAAGCGGTGTCGGAAAGCTTGAGATTGCGATTGGTCTGGAAGGCGTTAGTGCCTCGGGCTTCGGGGCCGACGCGGATGAGGCCGGTGTAGATAGAGCGGGCTTCGTCGTCAATGGCGCCTTTGAAGAGCAGGTTGCTGGAGGTGTCGGGCGCGATGTGGGAGTGGAAAGTGCGGAAATCTATGGTCTGGTTTTCATCAGCGAACGACAGAGCCACGATGTCGCCTGTGGCCCCGCGCCCGGAAAGACTGCAGTCGGTGCGCAATCGGGCATAGCTGCCGCCTAGTGCTGCCGTGGAAGACAAGAGCGTGGCTTGGGATCCCACATCAGCCACCTGAGAGGCGATCTGCCAAGCATCGGCAGGCAGACTCTGAACATTCAGATACCTCAATCTGGCGCTGCTGGGCACACGCATGGTAACCAGCGGGCACACGAACATGTCGGGGGTAGCTTGAGTTCGGTCGCTCTGAGGCTGGTCGCTCTGGGACTGGTTGCTTTGAGACTGGTCGCTTTGAGAGAGGCCCTCCAGTGCGCCCGTGCCTGTGAGTTCTAAGACATTGGCCGAGGCATTTTCGCCTAGCTTCACGCTCAACCACGGAAACACAGCTAAGCCCTGGTCTGCGCTGCTTGTGTTGCCGTCTGAAAACTCATGCAAGACCACGATCACTCCTTCGCAATCCACGCCTCTGGGCACATTCAGCACCACAGGATTAGGCGAAAAAGCCTCTGTGAGCCTGGAAAAAATATCGCCCTTCTGCGGCGAATCTGACGATGAACCCGCTGGCGATAACTCTGACGGCGGATCCTCCAGATCGTTTTCTTCTTCCACCGAACCCAACCTCACCCCCAAAGCTTCAAGTTCCGATGCAAGTTCTGCGTGCACTAGCCAGCCATCTCTGCAGATCACCAGCCCCGATATTTCAATTCCCGCCAGAGCCTCCTTGATCGTCTCAGCCGTTGAATGCTCATTCGTGGCTTCCGCAATCTTCCACCTGCCGATGTCGAAATCTTCAATCGGGCTGTAACGCCACTCCTCCGCTTGCGGGCTGGGCATCTCGGCCGCGCAGAAAGCTTCGGCTGCTTTGGCACGGCGAGCCTGCAACCAAGACGGCCCCGGCAGCCCGGCCGAGAGCTCCGGCGTAAAAGGATTCACAGAAGCTTAGATGTCGCGCTTCTTGCGGCGAGATCGCCTTTTGAGAGCTTTCCGCCGAGCCTTGAGCGCCTGCTTGCGAGCCTTTTTGTCCATCGGCAGCGATCCCATATCCCAATTGCTGCCGTCTTCGGCTTGCATCTCGGCAAGGATGGCCGGGCCCGCTTTGTTCACGATGTCTTCCGCTTCGTCCAAGAGCGCGGCGATGGAGTTGTCGTCTTTCTTGAGCGATTCAGGCTCTTTGGGAGTCGGCGGCGTAACCAACGAACCGTACGACCAATTCACATCCACCCGCCGCCGCTCGTAAGCTTGGCAGTCGTCAGGGCATCGCCAGGGAGCTTCGGGCGCCAAATCCAGATTGCATTTGCGAACCGTGTCGCCGTTCGGATACGACCGGCTCTCGAACTGCTTGCAGTCCTCTCGCATTCCCATAGCTACCCTGCTGTCCAGTGCGAGGGCAGCTAGCCGACGCTGCCTTCCATCTGAAGTTCTATCAGCCTGCTCCATTCCACGGCGTATTCCATCGGCAGCGTGCGGGTGACCGGCTCTATGAAGCCGTTGACTATCATTCCCGCAGCCTGCTCTTCGGAAAGACCTCTGGTCATCAGATAGAACAGCTGCTCTTCGGCCACCTTGGAAACGGTGGCTTCGTGGCCGATCTCGGCATCCCCCGTGCCGACTTCCATGTAAGGATAAGTGTCGGAGATGCTGTCTTCGTCCAAGATGAGCGCATCGCACTGCACATGGCTCTTGCAGCGGGCGGCGTCTTCTTCCACCCGCACGAGACCTCTATAGCTGGTACGCCCGCCGTCTTTGGATATGGACTTGGAAAGAATCTTGGATGTGGTCTCAGGGGCGGCGTGGGTCATCTTGGCTCCGGTGTCTTGATGCTGGCCGTCGCCCGCGTAAGCCACAGACAGCACTTCGCCTGAAGCCTTCGGCCCCACCATCACAACGGCCGGGTATTTCATCGTGAGCTGGCTGCCGATGTTGCCGTCTATCCACTCCATGTGCCCTTCGGCTTCCACCCTCGCCCGCTTGGTGACGAGGTTGTAGACATTGTTCGACCAGTTCTGGATGGTCGTGTAAGTCACTCTCGCACCCTCGCCGACCACTATTTCTACCACGGCCGAATGCAGCGAATCGGTGGTGTAGACAGGGGCGGAGCAGCCCTCTATGTAGTGCACCTGCGAGCCTTCGTCTGCGATGATGAGGGTGCGCTCAAACTGGCCCATGTTCTCGGCGTTGATGCGGAAATAGGCTTGCAGAGGCAGCTCCACCGACACGCCGGGCGGCACATAGATGAAGCTCCCGCCCGACCACACCGAAGAGTTCAAAGCGGAGAATTTGTTGTCGTTCGGGGGGATGACCTTGCCGAAATGCTTGCGCACGAGTTCAGGGTGCTCGGCTATGGCGGTGTCCATATCGCAGAAGATGACGCCTTGGGCTTCAAGGTCTTCCCTGTTGCGGTGATACACCACCTCCGACTCGTACTGGGCGGTCACGCCTGCGAAATATTTGCGCTCGGCTTCGGGAATGCCTAGCTTCTCGTAGGTGTCCTTGATGGCTTCGGGCACATCATCCCAGTCTTTGGCTTGGTTTTCTGTGGGCTTGATGTAGTAGTAGATATTGTCAAAGTTGATGTTGCCGAGCTCGCCGCCCCATTTGGGCATAGGGCGGTTCTCAAAGCGGCTCAGCGACTTGAGACGGAAGTTGAGCATCCATTCGGGCTCGCTCTTCATGGCCGACATCTCCCGCACGATGCCTTCCTCCAGCCCTTTGCGAGGCTTGAAGACATAGTCCTCTTCGTCGCTCCAGCCGAGCTGATAGCCACCGAGGTCTACGCCGATATCTGTTTTGGTCATTGTGCCATTCCTTGCTGTAGGCTAAGCAATTAAGACCGATTGTCATAGATTGCCATAGCTTCTTAGATTTCAGTCTATCGCCATCTCTCAGAGATACAAGGGCTATAGGTCGGCAAAACCTGTTCAGTCCAATCTGCGAAGCTGCTCTTTGTAGGTTTTTCCTCTTGCGACATAGGATTCCACGCCCATTCGCTGTTCTTCGGTGTTGACCGCTCCCTCGCGCACTTTGGCGGGAACTCCTACGGCGAGCGCGCCCGGCGGTATCACCATGTCGTTCAGCACCACGGCGTTCGCCGCCACTAACGCCCACTCGCCCACAACGGCGCGATGGAGAATGACCGATCCCGAGCCTGCCAAAGCTCCGTCTTTGAGGGTGCAGCCTTCCAGGTGCACGAGATGGCCGATGGTGCAGTCATTCCCGATTGTGGTGGGCGAGGAAGGCACGGTGTGGAGGACGGAGCCGTCTTGGATGGAAGTGCGCTCGCCGATGAGGATGGGGGCATCGTCGGCTCGTATCACAGCAGTCGGCCAAACGGTAGAGTAAGCGCCGATAGTGGCTTGACCGATGATAACGGCATCGGGGTGGATGTAGGCATCAGGGTGAATGTCGGGCACAAGGTCGCCCAAAGCGTAGATCGGCATGGCTGTGTTTGCTGGCTTTGCGTGCGGGCTGGGCTCGTTGGCTGTGCGTGCGGGCTTGCTGTTTGGGCTCGTTGGCTTTTGCTGCTCAATCGCTTTGCTAGCCGAGCGGCTGATAAGAGCCGTAGCCGCCCTTGTAGAACAGCAGCGGAGTTTTATCGGAATCGGCTGCCAGCTCGCGCACGGCTCCCAGCACCACCCAGTGGTCGCCTGCTTCAATGACTTCCGCTATCTCGCAGTCGATCCAAGCCTGCGCCTCGTCCAGCACGGGAGAACCAGTGGCTTTTGTTGTCCACGAGAGCCCTGCGAATTTGTCGCCCGACTTGCCGGCGAAGGTGCTGCAGATGTCTTGCTGCTGGTCGGAAAGCACATTGGCGCAGAACGCCCCCGAATCCCTGATGGCCGGCCAGCTGGTGGATTGGGTGCCCGGGCAGAACATCACCAAGGGCGGCTCCAGCGAAACCGAAGCAAACGATCCCACTGCCAGCCCAGCCGGGCCGTCTGGCCCCATAGCAGTCACCACGGTGACGCCTGTTGGGAAATGCCCTAGGACGGTGCGAAAAGCTGCGCTGTCAAATGAGGGGCTGCTGCTCACTGAAAACTCCTTGTGCGTTTATTGCGGTAATCTCAGATTATAAACTCTCTTGGCATATGCTGTGCGATGCTTAGCGCGGAACTTTAGAGACGGAGGCATCCATGACCCAAACCGCAACACCTGCAATCCGCTTCGGGGCTGCCGAAGACCCGTTTGAGGCGATGTTCGACAGGGGCTGGTCTGACGGTCTCCCGCTCGTGCCTCCCACGCCCGAGAGAGTTCAGCAGATGCTGGCAGGCACCAGCCGATCGCCAGACGAAGTGATCGCAACTGTCGCGCCCGACCTCGTGGAATGCACGGTGGAGAAGGTAGCTGTCAATGCTGTCATGGCGGGCTGTCGGCCAGAGTATCTGCCTGTGGTGCTCGCCGCAGTGGAAGCAGCCTGCACCGACGAGTTCAACATTCACGGCGTGCTGGCCACCACGATGTCGGTCGGGCCGATAATTGTCGCGAACGGCCCTATCCGCAAGCGCATCGGCATGAACAGCGGCAGCAATGCGCTAGGGCAAGGCAATAGAGCCAACATGACGATCGGCCGCGCTCTGGCCCTGGTGATCCGCAATGTGGGCGGCGGACGGCCGGGCGAGGTGGATCAATCCACGCTGGGCAGCCCTAGCAAGCTCTCGTTCTGTTTTGCCGAAGACGAAGAAGGTTCGCCTTGGGAGTCGCTGTCTCAGGAGCGGGGCTTTTCCGCCGATGCTTCCACAGTCACGCTTTTTGCCGGGGAGGGGCCGAGGGTGATCGTGGATCAGCTGTCTCGCAAGCCGGAGTCGCTCACCAAGTCGCTGGCTTCTTGCCTGATGACCACAGGGCATCCCAAAATGGCTCTGGCTTTCGACACGATTTTGGTGGTGTCGCCGGAGCACGCTGCTAGATACCGCGATGCAGGCTGGTCGAAGCAGCAGCTCAGAGAGGAACTGCAGAAGAACCTGATGGTGGATGTGGGGCGGCTTCCCGAAACGGCCATCGGCATCACCACTTCCGACAAAGCAGAAGTCAAGCAGTTGCCCAAGTTTCGCAAAGACGGGTTGATCATCGTCCATGCGGGCGGCACAGCGGGGTTGTTTTCGTCTGCCATTTGCGGCTGGGCGAGCGGCCCGTCTGGCAGCCAGCACATCACCCGTGAGATAGAATCTTGAGCAAGGGCTGAGCAATAGTTCAAGCAGCAGCACTAGTGCAACAACACAGACAACCAGAATAAAGCAGACAGCCAGAATAGAGCAAAGGAGGCGACCATGACATTAGAAGTCTTAGACCCCACAGGCGGCGAAGCCCCGGCCATGCGCCAGCCTATGCCGCGCTCCGCCTCGCTAGAGGGCAAGACGGTCGGCTTGCTGGACATCTCCAAACCCCGAGGCAATGTGTTCTTGGATCGCGTGGAAGCGCAGCTGAACGACCAAGGCATCCAAACCCTTCGCTTCACCAAGCCCACTTTCACGAAGCCTGCCCCGGTGGATCTTCGCCAAGAGATCGCCTCTCAGTGCGATGCTGTCATTGAAGCCTTAGCCGATTGAGGGTCGTGCACCTCATGCAGTGTGCATGACACAGCAGACATGGAAAGGCGGGGCGTGCCGATGGTTTTCGTGGCCTCCCAAGAATTCGAGCGAGCCGCTCAAGCGCAATCTGCGGCACTCGGCTTCGCAGCACCTTTCGTCTTGACCGAGCATCCCATTCAAGACCGCACCGACGAAGAAATGCAAATCATCGCAGAAAAAGCCGTCGGGGAGTTAATGGAGAAATTGACAGCGTAAGCTGTGCCAGCCGGATTGAGAGCCGGGCAGTTCAGATTTAAGCAACTCGGATTCAGGCGGTCGTCTATCCGCAAGCTCGGCTGCATCTCGCATCTGAGCTACCAAATCTTCCAAACTGGCGTGGGCGTTGGCACCGCTGGTGGATTGCATCAGATAGACGGGTGTGCCGCCCAGTGTTTCAGGCTGGGGGCCTACTTGGGCTTCGGGGTTCATGGCTTTGCGCCAGCCACCGAGACCGACGAAGCAGATTGCGCGGGGCTTTAGCCATTCGGCTAGCCGCTGCACACGGGCGATGCCTTGCTGGAATTCTTGGGCGGTGATTTCGTCGGCTCGTTTTGTGGCGCGTTTGGCGATGTCGGTCATGCCTATGCGGTCGTTACGGAGAGCGGAAGCTGGATCGTGGGTTTTGGAAACGATTCCTGCCAGCGATGCGGCTTTCCAGAAGCGGTTGCTTCCACGGGCGAAGCCGATGCCTCGGTCGGCGGCATAAAGGCTCGGGTTCAATCCGCATATCAGCAGCCGCATATCGGCTCCCACGGTGTCGGCCAAGGAGCGGATGCGGCGCGCTCGCAAAGTAATCAAGTCGTGCCCGTGCCGCCTTGCGGTGTCATCTGCTGCTTCTGCGGAAATCACCTCAAAGCCAGCCCCCGCCACCACATCGCAGAGATGGTCAGGCTCCCACATTGAAAACCACCTGCCCGGGAAGTCGTCACCTTCTAAAGTGCCCCACTCTTGGTCGCCCCTGATGCAGACCAGCTCCACCAAAGCCCCCACCGCCGTTGCCCGATGAAGCTCAGCAAGCGCCATAGGAATTTCCCGCTTAGGCAGATGCAAATAGCACTTGCTAGCCAACACCCCTCTAGCCGCGTGCTCTCGGAACGGCAGATGCTGCAAATCCGCCGCGACCCTAAAAGCATTCGGCACCCACCGAGTCACAGCCCGAAGCATCTCCAAGCTGGAATCCACCGCCACCACAGGCTCAGGCAACCTGCTCGCATACCACCCCGGCCCACACCCCAAATCAAAGCACACCGAGCTATTGCTATCCACCTTGCGGCCCTCCTTCCTGTGCTCATCCCCCGTGTGCTCATCCCCCCTGTTGCCATCCCCCCGGTGCCCCTCCCCTAGGTGCCTTTCTCCCCTGCTGCCATCTACGCTGTGCTCATCCCCAGTGTGCTCATACCCCCTGCTGCCATCCCCACTGTTGCTCCCCCGCCGAGAATCCTCCCTCAAACTCTCAGCAAACGCATCAACCCCGCTGTAATCCAAAGGCTGTCTCTCCGCCTCCCAATCCTGCGCCACCCTGTCATACACAGCCCTATTCGGATTCTCAACCCCTCCAGGCACCCGAGCCTGCTCACCTCCATCCACCACCACAGCTAAAGACTACATCACTCCTATCAGCGGTTTCTCGTTGGCTCGCTTGACAACCTTACAATTGATATACTTGTAATTCAACTCCTATGGCAGAAGGGAAGGCATGAAAACACCAGGACTTAGTTCAGACCCTGAGATTCTCGGGGGGCGGGTCTGCTTCAAAGGGACTCGCGTTCCGTACTCCACCCTGATCAACTATATGGCCAAGGGATATACCCTTGACGAGTTCTTGGCGCACTTCCCGACCGTGGACCGAGCAGATGCCATTGATGCGCTGACCTGCACCATCCCTAAATCAGATCAAGAATAGCGGTGTTCGTCCTCTTTGACGAATCCATGCCCGAACCTGTGGCTAAAATGTTCCCCGATTGGGCTGATGTGAGCACAGTCGGAAAATTGGGGTGGAAGGGAACAAAAAATGGCGAGTTGATGCGGCTTGCAGCTAAGCACAACTTCGATGTATTGATCACATCGGACAAGAGAATTGAGGATGAGGCAATCGGAGGCGAGCTTATGATACCTGTTTTGATATTGGACTCAGTAAAGAACGAACTATCTGAGATCATCCCAATTCTGCCAGCAGTGTTTGAAACCATAGAAACAGGTCTTGACCCAGGATTTCATCTGATCAGCAACCATATCTCCATTTGATAACAACACCGGACATGGCTTCTGGTTGATGTCAGCACCGATACCACTTCGGTGTCCAGCAGAACATCTGCCATGTCAGGAAGCTGCGTGTATCGCCTCTATCATCGCTTCGTCAAAAATGTCGTATTTCTGCATCTCCATGAAACGGTCTGATAGCGGACGCAAGGTGAAGGGAGAGCGGTACACGCCCTCATCATCAATGAGCGTCTCGCAATCCCAAGCGATGGTGTATTCATTGCCGTCGAAGGCAACCCACTTGTCACCAGGTTTTTTGTCTTTTGGCAGTTTTGCCATGTCATACTTCAGTGCCACATCAACTATCCTACCAGAAATTCATCCAATGCCGCAATAGTGCGTTGTTGCATATCGGCTGTCTCGCTTATCTGGTGAGGACTCGGCCGGCGGGGTCTATTAGGTGGAGGTCGGGGAGGATGGGGGTGGCTAGGACGGCGGGGCGGACTCGGTTGGAGGGGGTTGTTACCACTATTGCTGCTCTGGCTGGGGGTTTGGCTGTTTGGGGATTGTTCGGGTTTGTTGGCCGGCTGCCATGGAGTGTAGGTCGGGAAGCTGGGTGGTGGCTAGGGTGCCGAAGGTCGCCATGTTGGACGGGCCCGTCAGGAGGATGGCTGTCTGGGGATGGCTCGGCTGGCTTGCTGGGTTCCGGCTGCGCAGAGATCCCCGAGGGTTCTGGTCGCGAGAATTCCGAAGATTGCTTTGTTGGATGGGGTTGTGACGAGAATTGCTGGAGATTGCCCCCCCCCCCCCGCGCTATCTGGTTCTTGGGATTGCTCGGTTGGCTTGGTTGATTCCGGCTGCCTTGAGATCCCCTGGGATATTGGTCGCGAGTGTCGCGAATACGCAGGTGCTGGATGGGCAGGCGACCCAGATTGCTCTGCGAGACCCCCCCCCCGTGTCATATCGCTCGGGGGATCACCCTGGTTTGTTGGGATCCCTTGATGGCTGCGAGATCCGTCAGCAGGTTCGTCGCGAGTGCCTGGAAAATCATGTTGTTGCCGCTGGTTGTGAGGATCGCCGTCTGGCAGTAATCCGGCACCCCCCCCCCGCAGATTATTCAAATCTGAAAGCGCGTCTGTTGCGAAAACAGAGTCCGTGGTTCCCCGGCCCGAGCCGCCGGTGAAACCCACAGCTTCCACTTCTTCGTCGCGGGGGAACATCTTTGACACTGTGCTGACTGACGACAGGATGCGGTCATCTTCATAGAGCCACAGCTTGGTGAAGGGACGATACAGCACTTCGCGGATGCGCCGCGGCTCGAACTCTATCTTCTTTCCTTGCTTGAGACTGGTCTTGAGCGTGTCGGTCCATTTGATGGCTTCAAGCTGTGTGTTCTGAGTCGCAGCTTGAACGGTCAAAAGATCGCATTCCACATCGTCCAGAGCCTCGTTGTAGGCATCAATGAGATTCAAGATCTTCTCTTCAAGAGCATCGCGGCTGAAAGAATAGACATAAGTATCACAGTTGGTTTTGACACCCGAAGCGTGATTAGATGCTGCCACGCTCTCATTGTTTTTGTCGGTGTCGCAGACCGGCAACAACTTCTCATAGGTGCCGTCGCTGAGGTTCACCCAGTCGTGTCGGGGAGTAACAGGCACCTTTTTCAGTTCTGGGCTAGTGACATCGCCTGTCTCGGCGAGCCATTCAAACTTTCGCTGCAAGCTCATCCTGTCGGGCACTTGGGCATAACTCAGAACAGCAGGTTCGGACAAATCTTTGCTGGGATTGCGAACAAGAAAAGTAATCTGAACTCCGTTGCGGGAACCGCCGCCGAAAATCTTGTCGCCTTCTTTGCGGAACTCGTCGCCACTCTTGTAGGCATTCCCCCGCAGATTCACCACATAGATGCTGGAGAATTCTTCCCGCATCATCGCCCGCACTCCAGCAAGAGATGTACCATCAGTCAAAGAATTGGGATGGACAAAACCGATGATCGACGGGTGGTCTCCTCTTTCTTTGCTTGGGAGAATCCTATCTGTTGCCCAGCGCAAGGCCTTCACATATAAATTGCCCGATGCATTACCACCCCTTGACTTGCCTGTAACCTCTCTATGCTTGGCACCGTAGGTTGCATCAATCCTGTCTCCGATTGCCTCATATTCAATATTGGGATTATCATCGCCAGCCGACTTTTGCCCTGAAGACCAAGGCGGATTGCCGAAAATTATTGTCATAGGTATCTGATCTTGCCTAAGCCGACTTTGTATGTTTTCATCCATATAGTCGTTGAATGAACTCTGCTCAGGAGGAGTCAAAAAAGTATCAGTCAAAACAATACCGTTGAACGGCTCATAACCGCTACTACCTGACGCTTCAACATCACGGGTATGCTTGGCCTCTTCTATTTTCAAAGCAGCGATGTAATACGCCAGCAAAACTAGTTCATTAGCGTGGATTTCAGCACCGTCACCCTCACTACTCTCTGAGTGAGTATTCGCATGAATCTCCCCTAGATATTTTCTGTCTATATCTTCGTCTCGGATGATGTATTCGCCGTTGGCATTTTTCATCTCCAGCAGTCTTGCAAGGAAAGTCCCAGTGCCGCAGAAGGGATCCAGCACATGGACATTCTCATCGCTGATGCTTCTGCCGAATTCTTTGCGACAGATGGCTTCTGCAGAACGGACCATGAAATCCACTATCTCCACGGGCGTATAGACGATGCCTAGTCGCTTCACTTCGTCTCGCATGGCTTCATTGAAGAAGCCGTCGTATATCTGGCGCAGGATGTCCAGTCGGGCTGAGCCTTCCACCGCTCCCTCAAAGGCTTCGCTCATGTTCTGGTAAGCGCGGGTGAGCGGCTTGGTCTCGCCGGCGAAATACACCCCCTTGGCTCTGAACTCTGCGAGCAGCCGCTCTATCTCTTTGCTAACCGGGTTGTGCTGAGAGAACTCGTTCTTGCCTAGCATCGCGTCAAACACGGGAATGGTCACGATGTGCTGGGCTATCATCTGCTGCGCTGCCTTCACTTCCACCTCGCCACGCACGGAAGCTCGGATGCCTTCTAGGAACTTCTCAAACGCTTCTTCGCAGAGACCGCCCTCGCTTGTGAGATGCTCAACTCGTGTCTGAATCTGAGCGCAGACTTCGGCGGCTCGGCGGCCCCAAGTGGGATATGTCTGACGGTCGCCGCAGATCTCCACCACCTTGGAAGCGATCTCGTGGCTGAGCTCCAGATGGAGCTGTCGGTATGTTTCTTGCAGTTTCTTGGGATCGCCATCGGGTTCGCCCAGCCTGGCCACTCTCACCGAGAACGGGGCGTTTTGCGCCCAAGCATCGGGCTGGTTGATGTAGTAGTTGAGCCTCTCATCGTGCGAGCGCAAAGCCTTGACTACCTGCCACACAGTGCTCCAGTCGCTGGCTTCTAACTGCTCTCTGGGGTCGGCGTCTTGGGGCACGACTACGGGAATCACGATGTAGCCCTTTTCTTTGCCCGGAGCACGGCGCATCACACGGCCTACTTGCTGAGTGATGTCTATCTGGCTGCTGCGCGGGTCTAGGAACAGCACGGCATCCAGACTTGGCACATTCACGCCTTCGGACAGCACACGGGCATTGGTGATTATTTGGCAGGTGTCGGCGGTGCCGCCTGCTGCGCTGGCTGCTGAATCACCTGCGGTCAGTCTGTCTTGTTCTAACCTATGCAGGCACCGCACTCGCTCGGCGGCTGGAGTGGTGCCGTCTACATGCTCAACATTGATGTGCAGAAACGGGCTCTCGGCGCGCTTTCCTGCAGAGAAGTCTGGGTATTGAATTTCTCCAATTGTGCGGATTTGCTGTCCGTCCGAGCCAGTCTGCATGACTGTCACAGGCTTAAAGCTGGGGTCGGCAGCCTTGCTCGCAATGCTTTTGGCGACTGTCTCCCATTTTTCAGCCACGAATTGGCTGGTGGCAACTCGGTTGGTGAACCCTATGGCAGAGCGGGCAGGCTCGCCGCCTTCTTCGTGGATCTGCCCGGGCAGCCATTCGGAGACTTCGGTGGTTTTGGGAGAAGCCAGCGCGTCCCAGCAGCCTGCAAGCTTTACGGCGTCGTTGAGGGAAGTCTCGGAGTCTTCCCCGAATATCAATTCGTGGGACCCCCCCCCAATGGATTGCAGGTACGCTTCTTGGCTCGCGGTGATCACCAGAACTTCATACTCCGTCAGATGCCCCGCCTCGACCGCTTCGCCGAACGACATCCGATAAAACTCCTCCCCATAGATGCTCTCGTCGTTCATGTCATAGCAGTCGGGGTCATCGCCCTCGGCTAGGTCTTGCTTGGCGCGCTCGGCGAAAACTCTGGGAGTGGCCGTCATGTAGAGACGCTTCTTGGCGGGGATGTGGCGGTCGTGATGGACTATCTGGTAATACGACTCTTTGCCTCCGATCATGTCAGCTTCGGACTTGTCTTTCCCAGTGCCCTTGTCTATGCCTGTCTTGTCTATGCCTGTGGTGCGATGCGCTTCGTCGCAGATGATCAAATCCAACTCTGCTCCGGCTTCCATAGCCTCTTTGATCCTCGGCGATGAGTGATAAGTGCTGAAGATCACCTGCATCACGCCGTCTGCCACAGGTTCGGTGATTTCCTTTCTGATTTTCACCGGGTCGGTGGTGACTGGAATAGCCAGCCCAGTGATATCGTCCGCTATGTCGACTCGCTCGGAGGCTTTGCGGCCTGCTGTGGAGTCGGAACAGACGCCTAAGTATTGCAGCGGGATGCTGCGCTGGGCCGACCATTCGCGCATCGTCTGGCCCACAAGAGCGATATTGGGCACCAGATAGAGCACCCGCACACCTCTGCCGCCCGACTCTTCAAGCAGCTTTTCGGCGATGCGCAGAGCCACGAAAGACTTGCCGGTTCCGCATGGCAAAATCATCTGCCCTCTGTCGTTTTCGGACAGACCTTTAGTCACGGCGTTGACGGCTTCCCATTGGAAATCGAACAACTTGTGCTTCGGCGGAGGCGGAATCTCGAAATCTTGGGGGGCTTTGAGATAGCTGGCCCAGTCGTCTACCCAGCCGTCCATCTCGGCGGTGTGGAGAACTTCGCAGCGGGGCGTGGCGTTGCGGATTTTGCCCATGCCTTTCTTGGCAATCGGAGCTGTCGCCACTAGCAGCGAGGAAGAAAACACCCCGCCTACAGCAGCTAGGAAATTGCTGACTTCTTGAGTTGAGACCTCCCCGCCCTCGCTGCGGAACTTGCACTGGATCGCGCACAGCCCGCCGCCGTAAGCATCGGTCTGCTGGGCTACGATGTCTATTCCGTAGTCGGAGCCTAAGTCGTGGCTTTCACGGTCGGGCCACTCCTGCCACAGCCACACTTCGGCGAAACGCTCTCTGCCGTATTCGCCCGGATGCGAGCGCAGCACATCTTGGATGAAAACCTCAAACCTGCGGCCGAGGACAGCAGAAGACGGGTCGCCGTCTTTCAGGCGCTCGATCGTTTCGTGGATATTAGGCATGGTGCTAGTCGTCAAGCGAAGGCGGCAGATTGGCGATGATGCTTGCGCTCTCGGTGCTCACATACACCAGCCGCCGCAGATGCCGAATGAGGTTGAACGGCTCGTCTGCCCAGATGTGCCAGCCGTTGGGGTCGTCTGTGATGCCAGATGCTTTATCTTCCTTGCGGCGGAGGCTGTCAATCGCCCAGTCCAGCGGTGATCTGCCTGAGACTGTGTAGTCTTGTGCTTCCTGCGGGATGAAAGTTAGCATGCAACGAGCATTTACTTCCAAAGTCGTATAATCGTCACGCTTGTTCGTGGCAGGATTTTTGCCCCAGCGCATTCGCCCTTTGATGCGATAAGCATCAGTCTCGCTCTGGCCTTCGTCGGCACTGCCATCCACCAGACAGACGACCTGCGGGTGCTCAGGAACGGTCTCGTAGTTGATGTGCAAATCCATCAGCTGTCGGCCCGCATCGCAGAATGCCGCAAAATCAGCCGCCAACGGCACCCTGGGCAAGCTGCGCTGCAGATCGTGAGCATACTTCTCCCGCCAGTCAGGAGCATGCATCACCCCATAGAGATAATCCCAAATGTCATCCTTAGTAATACCCGGATCGCCATAGCGAGTCTGAAACTCCCCGAGGCACCAGTCGGTAATATTGTCGCCGTCAAACCCTCCCCCGCTCGACACTCCAGCCTCAGAAGCAAACAAAGACATAAGCCTGATAAAGCCTAGCGGTCTGACTGCTTGCTTGCTAGCCGGCGAGCATTTTTTCTAGTTGGTTGCTGGAGGGGGCGAAGTAGTAGGAGCCGGAGGCGGGGTTGGAGTAATCGGTTAGCTTGTCGCGGGGTTGGCCTTCTCTGCCGTACATGGCATCTAGCATGTTGCGCAGGATTTCTTGTTTGCGGGAGAAGGCCATGAAGTAGAGGCCGACTGTGCCGTCGTGGAAGGCGTATGGGGTGGAGCGGCGCATGATTTCGTCTATGCGGCCGTCTTCGGTTTCTTCCACATGGGACAGGTGCGAATAGGCTTCCTGATGCTCCAATTTAGTGCTGTCGGCTTTGGTGCGGCCTATGGCTTTTTCTTGGTCGCTCAGCGACATCTGGTTCCAGCCTTCCAGATCGTGAATCCAGCGTTGGGCCAGAATGAAGCTTCCGCCTGCGCCCGCTTCGCCTTCGGGCACTAGGGCGACTCGGTGTTCTTCTTCGGGCTTGGGGTTGCCGGTGCCGTCTATGAAGCCGGTCATGTCCAGGGAATTGCGGTAGATGAAGGTGACGGTCTCTCGTGCCACGCTCATGTGGCCCGAAAGGGCAGTGCGGGCGTCGTATTGGGTTTTCCAGACATCGTCAATCTGGGGGCTGTTCATCCAAAGCAGCAGCTCTTCTTGAGTGCCGATGGCTTCTTTGCCGCTGTCGTCAATGGATTTGACGGTCTCAAACCTTTGGAAGTCTGCTGGCACATCCCCGCCCAAGTCGGCCAGCAACTCTGGGCCGAAGCCCACCACTAGGTTTATGCCTTTGGCTTCGCTGTCGGATATGGCTTGGCGAAGCACCGAGCGGATGTGGCTCAAGTCGGCTGCTGCCTCGCCTTCTCTTGAGAGATGCACATACCATTGGTGCTGGCCCATCTCGGCAAAGATGGATGCTTGCGGACTGCTCATTTCTGCCTTTCCTTTAGTGTTGATTTGGCTGGTTGCAATTTGAATTTTATACCTGCCCGACCAGAATGCAAGTCAGCCAGCAGCCCGAGTATCAAGTAGGCTTGGCGGTGTTCTCAGGGTGGGCAACGCTAGGCGGTCGGCATCGCCCAAAACAGTCCGGGCATCAAATCAGCTTGGCAATATTCTCAGCCTCATCGGGATCAGGCTCGGCTGCAGCAAACGCCTCTAGCATCTCCTTCGCAACTTCTGGCGAAGTCTGCCTCAACCCGATAGCCAGCACATTGGCATCGTTCCACTTGCGAGCACCCTCGGCCGTCTCGGCATCTCCGCACAACGCTGCCCGCACCCCGGGCACTTTGTTGGCAGCCATAGACACCCCGGTGCCCGTCCAGCAGCACACAACTCCCCAATCAGCATCGCCTCCAGCCACAGCCTCTCCCACATCACGCCCCACCTCCGGCCAAGGATCGCCCTCATGCAGCACCGCCACCTCGTGCCCCGCCTCCTGCAAACACCCCACAACAGCATCCGACACCACTGTCTTCATATCAGCCCCAAACGCCACCCGCGCCATGATTTCAGGCTAGTTCATTGCTACGCCCCAAGCTTGAAATCACGGTGGTGGAATTTTCTCAAATTTATCTCCTCTCATTATCTTGCCGAATTCTTTTTTGATAGCGGTTTCGTTAGTGCGAATCCACTCCCAAATTGCGTCTCTTTCCTTTTTCGGAAAGCGTCTTTTCCGATTCGACGGCTCTGACAGGTTGCCCGTGTCAAGTTCAAACCTTCCGCGAAATTCTGCTCTGCGGGCATGAACATGCACAGGGTAATGGTCATCCGAATACACGGAAACACTGGTGCCGTTAGGGAAACGGCACAATTCCCCCAAAAGCTTAGCCGACTAGAGTGCGCGAGTGATGAGAAGCGCTCTCGTGGTCTTGGAGTGTCTTCTGCAGCAATTCTTTGAGATACGACGGGCTTAATTCTTCATCGCCCCACACAGGCACGCCCGCTTCCAATCTCACAGACACAAACCCGCCTGGGTTGCGCCAAGCTTCAGCGTAAGGTCTGTCGCTCAAGCACGATAGATCAACCTCGCCCTGCAACCCATCATCAAAAACCACCCATGCCGAAAGCCCTTTGGTGGGAACAAATTCCTCCACCCACGGCAGATCATAGGTTGTGCGTGCCATATGTCTGATTATAGCTGGAAAGATTACTTTGCTGACACCAACTAGAACACAGAAAATAGAGTGTCAGCCTCCGGGCGGTATGGGGGCTAGGAGGGTTACATCTGTGAAGTGGGTCAGGGTGCCGGGGACTATGCCGAAGAGGAGGGTGGCTACTAGGCAGAGGCCGATGGCTAGAACTAGAGCGAAAGGCAGGGAACTGCCTGTTCTGGCATCGGTTTTGACCATGGTTTCAGTTGCCACAGTTTCTGTTGCCGCGCCCTCAGGCATATCGCTTGATGCTGCTTCTGAGGCAGCTTCGCCTGGCCCGACTGCTGGCAATTCGCCTGTGCTCTCTTCCACGGCATCATCTTCTTCTGCGTCATCGCCTGGCACCCACGGCTTTTCGAACCACATGCGGGCTACTATCTTTCCGTAGTAGCCGACGGCTATGACGGCGTTTACTGCAGCCACAGCTGCCAGCACATAGCCCCAGACTGTGCTGGGGGCTACCAAAGCTCGGAAAATAGAGAATTTGGCATACCAGCCGCCGGCGGGGGGCACGCCTGCCAGCGAAGCCAAGAAGACGGTCATCACCACAGCCATCACGGGGGCAGTGCGGAACAGGCCGTTGTAAGACTCCACCGCGCCTGTGCGGGTGCGCCTCGCCACGGCGATGATCACTGCGAACACGCCTAGGTTCATCGCAGCGTAGATAGCCAGGTAGACCACTATCGCTTGCAGCGCATCGTCTGCCACGCTTGCGCTTTCGCCCGCCACAGCCAGCGGAGCCAGCAGGAAGCCGGATTGCGCCACGCCTGAATATGCCATCAGGCGCACGATGTTGGTCTGGCGCAGGGCCATGAAGTTGCCGGCAGTCATAGACGCGGCCGCCAAAATCCAGAACACGGGCTGATACACATCCGAGCGATCCCAGAATCCCACGAAGACCAAGATGACCAGCGCGACGAAACCGGCAGCCTTGGAAGCCACCGACAGAAATGCCGTTACCGGCGTAGGCGCGCCTTCGTAAGTATCGGGCGCCCAGGTGTGGAACGGGAACGCCGACACTTTGAACGCCAAGCCTGCCAGCACGAAGATCACCCCCAAAGTCACCATCGCCGGCGAATCCACGCCAGAGGCGAGATCGCTGCTGTTAGCCAGATCCCACAGCATGGTGCTGCCCGACACTCCGAAGAGCAGCGACATGCCGTAGAGCAAAATCGCCGAAGCCACCACACCCACGAGGTAATACTTCAGCCCCGCTTCGTTGCTCTTGAGGTCGCGCTTGCGCCATGCCGCCATCAGATAGGCAGGGATTGACAGCAGTTCCAGAGCGATGAAAATGGTGATGAGGTCGTTGGCAGACGACATCACCAACATGCCGAGCATTGACGCTGCCAGCAGGCCGTAGTATTCGTTTTCCCAGTAGTCGCCTTCGGCAAAATAGTTGGTGGAGAGCAGCACCACCAGATAGCCGGCGATCACGAAGATGGCTTTGAGCAGCAGCGCGAAGCCGTCCACCACATAGCCGCCGTCGAACATCACTCTCGGCTCCGATGCCACCCCTGCCGATGCCAGCGTGATAATAGGCACCAGCACTGCCAGAAACCCTAAGCCTGCCAAAGCCGAGGTGATGGCTCGGGCGCGCTCGGCGAAGAAGATGTCTATGAGCGTGAGGAACGCGCCGACGCCCAAGAGCGTCAGTTCTGGCGCGAGCGCGTGCCAGTCAAGCGCAGGCCGAACAAATTCAGACATCAGCCGTTGCTTCTCCTAGCCGACTCTTCGCGCAGATCGTCAAAGCAGTCTCTGCCGTCTTCGGAATCCAGGCAGTCATAGACATTGTCGCCCACATTCACCACCAGCGATTCGCCTACGGCAGGGTCGGAAGCCTCGTGGATGAGCCTGGGATAAAAACCCAGCACCACGATCAGCACCAGCATCGGCACCCACGCCCAGAATTCGTGCTTCGTGGCGTCTTTCACATCGGGAGAGTCGGCGAACTCTTCTCTGGCGTTTCCGAAAGCTGCTTTCTGCAGCATCCAGAGAAGATACCCCGCCGCCAGCACAGTGCCGACAGCGGCTATCACCATGTATGTCCTAAACACAGCCTCCGACAAAATCCCCGCAGGATTATACGAAGCCAAGATCGCCGGGAACTCCCCCCAGAACCCCGCCAAGCCGGGAAGCCCCAACGAAGCCATAGCGCAGAACCCCAAAATCCAGCCCATCTTGGGGGCTTGCACCAAAAGCCCGCCCAGCCTTGACATGTCCAAGGTGTGGTAGCGATCTTTCACCGAGCCGGCCAAGAAGAAAAGCATCCCCGTAATCAGCCCGTGCGCCACCATGCCGAACACAGCGGCGTTGATGCCGAAGTCGGTCATCGTGGCGATGCCGAGCATCACGAAGCCCATGTGCGCCACCGAGCTGAACGCGATGAGCCGCTTCATGTCTTTTTGCGCCAAGCAGCCCAAGGCCCCGTAGATGATTCCGATTACGGCCAAAAGCCCTATCACCGGCGCCCAAGCTGCGGCAGCTTCTGGCAGCATGGGCAGGGCCACCCGCACGAACCCGTAAGTTCCCAACTTCAAAAGCACAGCCGCCAAGATGACCGACCCAACAGTAGGCGCCTCGGTGTGAGCATCGGGCAGCCAAGTGTGGAACGGAAATATCGGCACTTTCACGCCGAACCCTAAGAACATCCCCGCGAAGATCCACATCTGGCTAGTGCGGGCTATGGCCGTTGTCGCCCCGCCCGAAAGTGCCCGCATGTCAAAGGTGTTGGCTTCGGCCAGACCCGCCAAAGTCCCGTCTGCCAAGAAAAACAGAGCCAAGAAGCTCACCAGCATCAACGCCGAGCCGAACAAGGTGTAGAGGAAGAACTTGATGGCTGCGTACCGGCGATTTTCGCCGCCCCACACGCCGATCATGAAATACATCGGCAGCAGCACCACTTCAAAGAACACGAAGAACAAAATCAGATCCTGCGCCACGAAAGTGCCGATCATGCCTGTCTGCAAAATCAGCAGCAGCGCGAGAAACGCTTTCGGGTTGCGAGGCTCGGGGAAGTGCTTGAACGAATAGATCACGCAGAGCGGCACCACGAGCACGGTCAGGAGCATGAGCGGCAGCGAGATGCCGTCTATGCCCATGATGTAGCGGCTGTTGATCACATCTATCCACGAGCGATCCACCACGAATTGAAGACTGCCTGCGTTGTCCAAGTCGAACCATGCCAGCAGCAGCACAGCCACCACCGCCGTTGCCAGCGTGGCGAACAGGGCCACTGCCTTTTGCATCTGTTCGTCGGCTTTGGGGATGGCCATCACCAGCAATGCCCCGAGAAGAGGCAAAAAGGTGAGGAGCGTCAATCCCCAGTCGTCGAGAAATGCTTGCATTCCTTAATCCTCCTCTGCTAGATGAACACGATGAACACTAGGGCCAGCAATGCGGCCGCCACAAAAACTATCCCTGCGTAGCTCTGAACTTTGCCTGTCTGCATCTTGCGTATCTCTTCGCCCGCCATTTGCGGCGCCACGCCCGAAGAGTTGACCACGCCGTCCACGACTTTCTGGTCAATGATGTCATACACCACATGCCCCGCTTTCACAGACCGCTCCCCTGCGGCATTCACCACTCGGTCTATGCCTTCTTGGTTGAATTTGTAAGCCGCCCGCGCAATCGGCCCCTTGATTCCGCCTGCGATGATGCCCGTGTAGAGATGATCCAAGTAGTACTTCTTGGCCAGCAAGGTGTGCCCGGCAGCCGCCACCTTTGACCGCTTCGTCCAGCCGCGACCCATCTCTGTGGCCCTGGGCGATTCCGCCCGCACTCGCCCGAAGTAATATCTGGCAGCCGCAGCTATGCCGGCCAGAGCCACCAAAGTAGAGACGATGGCCAAAGTCCAGCTCGGCTTGGCATGGGCGATAGACGGGAAATAGTCGGCCGAAGACTCAACATAGTGCTCAAACCTCGTTGTCCAGCCCTCGGGCACCAGCTGGAAGCCCTTCGGCAGGTTGAGCCAGCCAGCCACGACCGCCAAAGCTGCCAAAATCCAAAGCGGCACCACAATTCTCGGCCCCGACTCGTGCGGTGTGCCGTGCCCTCGGAATTCGCCGAAGAAAGTGAGATACACGCAGCGGGTCATATAGGCGGCAGTCAGAGCGGCTGTCGCTATTCCCATGATCAGCATCACCAGATAAGCCCCGTTGCCCCCAGTGCCGCCAGCCAGCCCCCAGCCTCCCGTGCCTGCCAAAATTTCGTCTTTAGACCAGAAACCTGCCAGCGGCGGAATGCCAGCCAAGGCCAGCGAAGCTATAACGAAAGTCTTGTAGGTGTGGGGCATCCATTTCCGCAAGCCGCCCATGTCGGATTTCATGTCAAAGCTGTGGACGGCGTGGCTGACCGACCCCGAACCCAAGAACAAGCAAGCCTTGAAGAACGCATGGGTGAAGAGGTGGAACACGGCCGCAGTCCATGCCCCCACTCCCAGCGCGAGCACCATATAGCCCAGCTGACTGATGGTGGAATAAGCCAGCACCTTTTTGATGTCTCGCTGCACGAAAGCCAGCGATGCCCCCACCAGCGTGGTAAGCCCGCCCATGATAGCCAAGAGATTCACGCTGCTGCCGGCGATGCTGAACCCTTCAAAGAAAACGCCGTAGAGCCGGGCTATCAAATACACCCCCGCCACCACCATCGTGGCCGCATGAATGAGGGCCGAAACGGGCGTGGGGCCGGCCATAGCATCGGGCAGCCAGGTATGCAAGAAGAACTGCCCCGACTTGCTCATCACAGCCGCCAGCAGAGCGCAACCTCCCACCAGCAAAGCCAGATGGCTGATTTCGCCAGCCACAGCCATCCGGTTGATTTCCAGCACCGAGAAAGTCTGGTCGGCCGCGAAGAACAGCACGGCCACGCCGATGAGCAGCCCGATGTCGCCCACTCTGTTGGTGAAGAAGGCTTTCAAGGCGGCATCGGAGTTGGGCTTTTCCTCCCACCAGTGCCCGATGAGCACGAACGAGCAGACGCCCACTAGCTCCCAGCCCACGATCATCTGCAGGGTGTTCTCCGACAGCACGAAGAAGAGCATGGCCGCAGTGAAGAGCGACAAGAAGGCGAAGAAGTGCGTGTAGCGGCGGTCGCCTGCCACATAGTCGGTGGAATAGACATGCACCAGCAGCGAGACGGTCGTAACCACGAACATGAGCACCACTGCCAAGCCGTCCACCAGAGTGCCGATGGAGAATTGAATGCCGCCGTTCACCCACCATGTCCATGTTGAGGTAACAGCATCCACAGCTGATTCTTCGCCAGCCGAGTTGACCTGCCCTATCCACTGGATGCCAGCAGCAGCAGCGAAAACGAACGACAGCGCGACAGCCGCGATGCCGACTTCCGAGCCGCCCTTGGGGAACCGCTTGCCGAAGAACAAGATGACCAAGAATGACAGCGCGGGAAACGCAGGCACCAGCCAGGCGTTGTCCAAGAACCAGCCAGAAGCCTTGACGATGCCCTCGGCAGTTTCAGCCGCCAGCAGCGAGCCAGCACCGCTCAAACCAGCACCCAGAAGAGACTCCACCGCTCCCTACCCCTTCATCAGATCCATTTGCGAGAGATCCACGCTGCGGCGATTGCGATAGATCATCAAAACGATAGCCAGCCCCACGCCCACTTCGGCGGCGGCCACAGTGATGACGAACAGAGCGAACACCTCGCCGGAGATGGTGTCGCGCAACGCTCCGAAAGCCACGAGGTTGATGTTGACCGAGTTCAAGATGAGCTCCACCGACATGAGCACCAGAATGCCGTTGCGCCGCACCAGAATCCCGTATACGCCGATAGCGAAGAGCACGGCGGCGAGCACGGCGAACTGCGAAACATACATGACCGCTACTCCTTGCGCGCCACCACGATTGCCCCGATGAGCGCGGCCAGCAGCAGCACCGACACAGCTTCAAAAGCGATGATGTATTCGGAGAAAATAGAGTCGGCCACTTCGCGGGCGGTGGTGCGAGACTCGCGAGGCAGCTGCTCGGCCCCGAAATAATCCAGCACCGAGTAGATAGTCACGCCCCCCACAATGAGCGCGGCCAGCAGAGCAGGCAGCTTGCGCGGGTGGTCCAAGTCTCTTTCTTTGCCCATCGGCGCACGCGTGAGCATGATGCCGAAGAGGAACAGCACGATGACGGCCCCGATGTAGATGAGCACCTGCGTGATGCCTACGAATTCCGAGCCGAGTAGCAGAAACAGAGCGGCCGCGCCAGCCAGCACCACCACGAGATAGAGAGCGGCGTGCACCACATTACGCGTGGTCACCACTCGCAGCCCGGCATAGAGCATGGCTGCGGCTATGATCCAGAACGCCACATTCTGAGCGACCATCAGGCTTGCTCTCCCAATTCGGCTGCTGGGGTAGCGGCCATAGGGTTGGTGCGATCCACAGGCTTTGGAACAGCGCGTTTTTTCTGCTCCGAGCCGCCTTCGTAGTCTTCAAACTCGGGCACGGTCTCCATCCAGTCGGAAAGCCGCTCTTTGTCGTGAAGCAGATCCGCTATGCGAGGCTCTGAGTATTCAAACTCCGGTGTCCAGAAGAGCGCGTCAAACGGGCAGACTTCCACGCAGATGCCGCAATACATGCAAAGGGCGTAGTCAATGTCGAAGCGATCCAGAATATTGCGCTGGCGAGGCTTGCCGCCTTCCCGGCGGGGCGGGGCCAGGGCTTTGTGCCCTTCAATGTAGATGCACCAGTCGGGGCATTCTCTGGCGCACAGCATGCAAGAGGTGCAGTTCTCGGTGTGCAAAGCGATGACGCCTCTGGCCCTGGGCGCAGGCGTTTCTTTCTCGTGAGGGTATTGGACGGTGTGCGCGCCCTTGGTGGGCTGCGGGATCGGCTTGCTCAGCCCGTCTGGGAAGAGGGTGCGGAGCATGGTCTTGGCGGTCACGCCCAGACCTTTGAACATGCCTGGCAGCTGTTTCATGCTGTTGCCTCCATAGCTCTCTGTGCCTCCATAGTTGTCTCTGCCTCCATCACACGGCCACTTTGAGTATCCCAGTTATAACGATATTTGCCAGAGCCAGCGGGATGAGAAATTTCCACGCCAGTTTCTGCAGCTGGTCTTCCCTGAAGCGGGGATAGGTGAACCTGAACCAGAACACCAGAAACGACACAGCCATGATCTTCACCAGCAGCACGATCGGCCCCAGCAAATTCAGCCAGTTGCTGTCGGCGGCGAAGCCGGGCACATACCAGCCGCCCAAGAACAGCACCGAGGCGATCCCCGCGAACACGAAAGCCGTGCCGAACTCGCCCATGAAGAAAAACAAAAACCTGAAGCCCGTGTATTCAACTTGATAGCCGCCCACGATCTCGCTTTCGGCCACCGGCATGTCAAACGGCGGCTGCGTGAGCTCGGCCTGAATCGCCACCAAGAAGATGGCGAAGCCCACGAACTGGGTGAGGATGTAGGGATTGCCAATCGCTCCCCAGCCGAAGATTTCGCCGTCGGCTTGCGCCAAGACGATCTCTTGAAGGTTGAGAGTGCCCGCTTGGATGATAACACCCACCACAGCCAGCACCAGGGGCAGCTCATAGGCAATCAGCTGGCCGGCAGCCCGTAGCCCGCCGATGAGGGCGTATTTGTTGGCCGAAGCCCAACCCGCCATCAAAATCCCCACCACCGAAAGCGAAGACACCGCCAGAGCGTAGAACACTCCTGCGTCCAAGTCGCTCACGACGGCATCCGGACCCACAGGCAGCACCACATACAGCAGAAAAGTGCTCACCAGCACCATCACGGGCGCAGCCGCGAAAACGAACCTGTCGGACTTCTCGGGGAAGATGTCTTCTTTCTGGAGGAATTTCAGCCCGTCGGCCAGCAGCTGCAGCGTGCCGTGCGGCCCGGCTTCCATCGGCCCCAGTCGGCTCTGCACAAAGCTCATCATCTTCAGCAAGAACACATAGCCCAATATGAGCGCAGCAGTCGGAATCACCGCAGCCACCACGCCCGCTTTGATGACAGTCTGCTGCCAATAAGCCAGCTCAGCGAATATGCCCGCAATCATCTGTCTATGTCCCCCAGTATGAAATAGAGGCTGGCGAGGATGGTGATGATGTCGGGCACATACACCCCTTTCAGCAGCCACGGCGCGATAGACAGGTTGCTGAACGAGGCCGAGCGTATCTTGACTCGGAACGGCACGAGGTCGCCCTTGCTCACGATGTAGTAGCCCATCGCGCCTAATGGGTTTTCGGTTTCTACATAGGCTTCGCCGGCGGGCACTTTGATGATGCGCGGCACCTTGGCCATGATCGGGCCAGACGGCAGCCCGTCGAACAGCTGCTCAATGAGCTTGGTGGCTTCGCGCACTTCTTGGAGGCGCACCCAGTAGCGAGCGAACGAGTCGCCGTCGGGGTGCGTCCAGACTTGCCAGTCCAGCTGGTCGTAGGCGAGGCCGCAGGGGTTGTCGCGGCGGATGTCCCAATCCACGCCGCTGGCTCGGATGTTGGCGCCTGAAAGCCCGTAGGACAGCCCCACATCGGCAGGGACGATGCCGATGCCTCTGGTGCGCACCTCAAATATCTCGTTGCCCATTAACAGATCTTCCAGCTCGTCGCAGAATGTGCGCATCTTGGCCAGCACTTCTCTGGTCTCGTCTATCCAGCCTGCGGGGAGGTCGTCTTTGAGGCCGCCGATGCGGTCGAAGTTGGGATGGAAACGCCCGCCGGTGACGGCTTCTATCTGGTTGAGCACGAATTCTCTGTCGCGAAAGGCATAGAACACGGGCGTGAGCGCGCCGAGCTGCACGCCCATGTCGCCTAGGAACAGCGAGATGTTGGCGACGCGAGAAAGCTCAAACAGGATAGTGCGGATCCACTGCGCCCGAGGCGGGGCTTCTATCTCCATGAGCTGCTCGGCAGCCAGGATGAACGGCACCTCGTTGGCGAAGCTGCCGAGCCAATCTATGCGATTTATGAGTGTGGTGACCTGCGGGTAGGTGCGGACTTCTGTGAGCTTCTCGTATCCCCGATGCATATAGCCCATTACCGGCTCGGCCTGTATGACCTGCTCGCCGTCCAGACGGGCGACTATGCGCAGTGTGCCGTGAGTGGCCGGGTGCTGAGGGCCGATGTTGAGCGTCATGCCCTCGGTTTCCAGTTCCACATTCAGGCGGGCGTCTGCAGCTTGGCCGGCGATGTAGGCCATCTGGTCGCGGGTGGCAGTGGTCATGCTGCTACTCCTCGGCCTCTTCAGCGGCCCCTTCTGCGGCACCGTCACCGGCGGCATCCTCATCCTCGCCGGGCATCAGCTCTACATCCACGATGCCGGGCCAGGGCTTGACTCGCCGGGCCAGCAGTGGGAAATCCTTGCGCATGGGGTTGCCTTCAAATTCGCTCGGCAGATAGATGTGGCGCAAATCAGGATGCCCTGTGAACACGACGCCGAACATCTCCCAAGCTTCGCGCTCATGCCAGTCGGCTCCTGCGTACACGGGTATCCAGCTCTCCACGGTCGGATTATCATCGGGCAGGTCGGCTTTGAGGATCACAGCGGGCCTGGATGCAGACGCAGCATCGCTGCCGTTCGGCACAGCCGCGACCCTTGCGAGCACCTGCAAGCGAGACTCGCCGCCCGCGTAGCCGTGCTCCATGGTCTCCAGCTCGCGAGCATCTGCTCCATAGACGATGCGGTCTTGTTCCGCGTCCATATCGCGGCCGAACGGCGAAGGCAGCCAGTCTATGACCGACAGAAAGTCAAACCAGACGCATCCCAGCTCGTCTCGGGCGGCTTCGCCTGCTGCGCGCCAAGCTTCATTCGCCACTCGCACCCATAGGTCGCCGTTGGGCTTGATGTGGCTTTCCAAAAGAGAGTCGCCCAGAGCCTCGCTGAGAGTTGAGAGCGCGGCGACTGAGCCTGCGGGCAGAGCAGGCACATCGGCTTCGGCTATGTCTGTAGTGTCTGTCACGAATGGCCTCTTCAACCTTGAACGACTATCGGCTCGCCCGGCTCGCCGCGCCAGCGGGCAGAAATGTCTTCGTTCTGGATGCGCTCTTGCAGCAGCACGATGCCTTCCAGCAAAGCTTCCGGGCGGGGCGGGCATCCCGGCACATACACATCCACGGGGATGAGCTGATCCACGCCTTTGGTCACGGAATACGAATCCCAATAGGGGCCTCCGCAGTTGGCGCACGACCCCATGGAGATCACATACTTAGGGTCGGGCATCTGCTCGTAGAGGCGCACGATGGAAGGGGCCATCTTGTCGGTGACCGTGCCGGATATCACCACGAGGTCGGCTTGGCGCGGGCTGGCGGGGAAAGGGATCACCCCTAGGCGCATCACATCGTAGCGGGCCGACCCGAAGGTGGCGCCCATCTCAATGGCGCAGCAGGCCAGCCCCCACTGATACACCCACAGGGAGTAGCGGCGGCTGATGTTGAGCAGCTTCGTGAGCGGCTTGGGCATCTTGCCTGATTCGATCAATCCCATCTCACACCCACCTCAGCACTCGTTTGCGCCAAGCGTACAGCAGGCCCAGCAGCAGGATGAAGATGAAGATCGCCATCTCCACCAGCCCGAAAAACCCGAACGCCTCCAGCCTGATTGCCCACGAGAAGATGAACACGATCTCAATGTCGAACATCACGAACAGCAGGGCGAAGATGTAGTAGCGGATGTTGCTCTGCTCCCAGCCGTCGCCGACAGGGTCGACCCCGCTTTCGTAGTTGATGTATTTCTGCCGCTGCGCCCTAGAGGGCCGAAGCACTTTGCCGAGCCCCAAGATGAGCACAGCCATGAACACGGCCAGCCCTCCGAAGAGCCCGACCGTTAGATAGCTTCGCAGAAAATCCGACATTGCTTCACTAGCCTACCCAAGCCGAGCTATTGCATCGTTGAATGGACGCAAAAAAGTTCACGCCTCTAACTCACCCGCCCGACACCGGCGGCAGCAGCGCCACCTCGTCAGCCTCGCCGACCGGAGCGTCCAAATCTGCTGGCTCGCCGTTGAGCCAGATGCGGCAAGTCTGAACCTGTTCGGCAAACTCCTCCCCGAACTGTTTTTCTGCCAACTCCACAGCCTCCCCCACACTTGAAGCTTCCACGCTCAACCGCCGAGTGCCGGCAATGTCGCCCACACCGGCAAACAGCCGCAATATCGCCATACCTATTCAGGCTATTAGGCGCCTATGACTTGACACCGCTTTCAATACCCGATAGGTTGAGAGAATGGCCGTGCGTTTTCTTGCTGTTGTCGTTCTCATAATGACGCTGGCGGGCTTTGGGCGTCTTTTCTCGTGCTCTCCGCCTCCACGCCCGATTCCGAAATATCCGGGAGTCGTCGCCTTCCCGAGCCGAGAGGCGCACCCAGGCCAGACAAACCCGAGACCGCTGGGCGGATTTCGGAACGAGATACCTATATATTCCTGCCTAGGGTGCAGTAGCCATCTCATGACCCTCTATTCATGGTACGACAACAATGACGACCGGCCGCTCAAAGCTTATTTCCCGCCCAGCGTATCTTCAGATCCGCCAGAGCAAACAACATATTACAATCCTCAAAATGCGGGCACCTATCATATCTCAACAGATAATACGGGTCTGATTATCAATGCCGAACGACAAGACCAAGATACAGGCGAAGAGAGGTTCCATGTCGTCATAAAGACCACCGACAGCTGGCCCGAATCCACTTGGACTCTCTACTTTTATTTTAGATGGGAATAAGAAGCTCTGGCTGACCCAAGCCATTCCTTCAAAGACCGTATGCTGCGATTCATTTCTGTTGTTGCGATAGCTGCGGTCGTCATCGCCGGTTGCAGCAACGACGATGAAGCTGCTCCCTCCGCCGAGGCGCCAGCAGAGTCAGTCGCTGCCCAGCCATCCGCAACTTCGGTTCCCGCCCAGCCATCCGCAACTGCCCAGCCGCCCGCCGCCACAACTGCCCAGCCGACTACTTCTGTAACATCTGATTTCGCAGCTTCTGATTTGCCGCTTGACATCGCTGCAGGAGCACGCCACTCCTGCTTGCTAAGGAGCAACGGCAGCGTCTGGTGCTGGGGCAGCAACGAACACGGGCAGCTAGGCAACGGCGATGTCGGAGCCTCCTCAGTTCCTGTGGAAGCGGAAGGCGTCGCTGACGCTGTGGCAATTGACGCAGGCTGGGACCACACCTGCGCCGTCCATAGCTCAGGAGAAATCTCCTGCTGGGGCGACAACAGCCAAGGCGAACTCGGCAACGGCGAAATCGCCCAATCCGTGGCTGCGCCTGTGAAAGTCGCCGGCATTGAAGACGCCACGGCGGTAGCCGCAGGCCACTGGCACACCTGCGCTCTTCATGCCACGAACAGAGTCTCTTGCTGGGGCAATAACAATGACGGCCAGCTTGGCAACGGCGAAAGCGGAAACCCTGAAGCGAGTTCAGCAGCACCGATCCTTGTGGAAGCCATCACTGACGCAGTAGCAATAGATGTGGGTCGCGAGCACAGCTGCGCGGTTCACCGCAACGGTGAGATGTCCTGCTGGGGCGACAACTGGAGAGGCGAGCTCGGCGACGGCAGGTACGGTCACGATTTTGACTCGTCTTTGCCGGTGCGAGTCAGGGGCATCTACAATGCTGTGTCAGTTTCGGCCAGCGCAGCAAACACCTGCGCTCTTTTGGACACAGGAGAAGTCTCCTGCTGGGGCGACAACGAGTTCGGACAAGTAGGCAACGGGCAGAGCATTCAAACCTCTTTGGAGCCTCTGTCTCCGTTTCCGAGCATTGTTCCTGATATAAACGATGCAACCGAAATCTCTGTAGGCGAGACATTCGCTTGCGCCACACGAGAAGCAGGCGAAGTCTCCTGCTGGGGCAGCAACTCGCTCGGTCAGCTGGGCAGTTTTGGAGCAGCAGACATGTCTGCCATGCCAATTGCGACTCTTGAGGATGCAGCACGCGAAGGCATAGAACTCGTTACCGCTGGATCATTCCACGCATGTGCTGCGCTCAGAAACGGACGAGTAGTCTGCTGGGGCGATAATCTTTTCGGGCAGCTGGGCAACGGACAAGAAAGAACTTACGAGCCGAAAAGAGTAAAAGTCGCGAGACTGAATGACGCCGCAGATGTATCAGCTTCGCACAATCACACCTGCGCTCTCCACGAAACAGGGGAGGTCTCCTGCTGGGGACGCAGATGGAAAGGCAGAGACGGCGATTCTGCGACAGGATCGGCTGCGCCTTGGCCTGTGAAGCTGCCCGGAATTTCTGATGCTGTCAGCATTTCAGCTGGCAGAGATGCTTCCTGCGCCCTGCTGGAAAGCTCAGTAATTCGGTGTTGGGGCTTCATAATGGGCAACAGCTTCACAGAGAATTCCGATGGCGAGATTTCGCCTGTGCCTCTTCCTGTGCCGCTCCAAGCGCCAGAAGGCGCATCAGAATTGTCAGGGGTTGTGGCCTCCGCTATACACTTCTGCGGTCTATACATAGACGGCGCTGCCTCATGCGCCGGCGACAACGCATACGGGCAGCTAGGCAACGGCCAATTCAACCCCGACTTCTTCGACTGGATTCCGAGACTGGTCGTGGGCATGGATGATGCCACTGAGCTGTCTCTGGGCTACGATCATTCCTGCGCCGCCACCGCCGACGGCGAAGTCTACTGCTGGGGCCGCAACAACTACGGCCAGCTGGGCAACGGCGAGTTGAATGTTACCTACAACTCAACCATTCCTGAGCAAGTTGCAGGGGTGAGCGATGCTGTGGCTGTCGCACTCGGCACGCAGAATATTTCTTGCGCTCTGCACGCCACAGGCGAGGTCTCCTGCTGGGGACAGAACACCTTGGGCGAGCTCGGCACAGCTGCCAGCCTTTCTCAAGACCACTCAGCCGTGCCAGTGAAAATAGCGGGCATCCAGGACGCTGTAGCTGTAAGTGCTGGAAGACACCACATCTGCGCTCTTTTGGCAACAGGCGAAGTCTCTTGCTGGGGCAGCGATCGCTTCGGGCAGCTCGGAGTTGACGACAGACCCCCGGACGGCTTCAGCGCGACACCCATGAAAGTAGCGGGCATAACCGATGCGATAGCTATTTCAGCCGGCTCTTTCCACAACTGCGCAGTTCACGAAGCCGGCGAGATTACTTGCTGGGGATCCGGAACCTCCGGACAGCTTGGCGACGGCGAGACTATGGACAGCACATCTTCATACTCACCAGTCCAGATCATTGAGACTTGGCTGTAAGGCATTCTGGGGGAACTGAAGCTCTGCTCGGGTCTTCAGCTTGTGCTAGGCTAGCTAGTGATTTTATTTCTCTGAACAAGGAGAGGCTGCAATGCTTCACATTCGCAAAATTGCCGGCAAAAGGATTTCTCAGCGCGGCTGGCTGAGATTGTTCGCAGTCGCCGCCATAGCTGCAATCTTCATAGCGGGTTGCGGCAGCGACGACGATGCTGAACCTGAAACCCCGACCACAACGGCTGCGCAGCCTTCCCCCCCTACTACCGCAACGACTGCGCCGCCGCCTACGACCTCCCCTCCTACGACTTCACCTCCTACTACCACGACAACTGCTCCGCCTTCCGCGCCCGCAGAATATGACATAGCCGCTGGCGCAAACCACACCTGCACGCTCAATGAAGGCAGAGTCCTTTGCTGGGGCAACAATCTGCACGGGCAGCTAGGCAACGGCGAAAGCGGACCAACCGTGCATTCTTCCGTCCCTGTGGAAGCTGAAGGCATCACCGACGCGGTGGCACTGGGAGCTGGCTGGGAGCACACCTGCGCCGTCCATGCCACCGGCGAAGTCTCCTGCTGGGGCGACGACACCAGCGGCGAACTGGGCAACGGCGAAACAGCGGACTCGGTTCCAGAGCCCGTCAAAGTCATCGGGCTGGACGACGCCACTGATGTCACAGCCGGCCACTGGCACACCTGCGCTCTGCGCTCCACTGGCGAGATTTCCTGCTGGGGCCGCAACCACGACGGCCAGCTAGGCAACGGCGACATGGGGGTCGACTCCGCTGTGCCTGTTTCTGTGACAGGCATTTCCGATGCCGTGAGCGTAAGCGCCAACGGCGAGCATTCCTGCGCCGTGCACGCCACAGGCGAGGTCTCATGCTGGGGCGACAACTGGGAGGGCGAATTTGGCAACGGGGAATCCGGCCCGGGCATTCAGTCGGCGGTGCCCGTTAAGGCCTCTGGCGTAGCTGATGCTGTGGCGGTTGCCAGCGGCTACAATCACACCTGCGCTTTGCGCGAAGGCGGCAAAGTCTCATGCTGGGGCAATAACGAATTCGGACAGGTCGGCAACGGCGTAGATTTCGTATCTGAAGCACTGGACGGTTCGCTTATCGTTGATCCGATCGAAGTCGTTTCTCTGGACGATGCCATAGCCGTATCTGCTGGCGGGGCATACAGCTGCGCATTGCGCGAAACCGGGGAAATATCCTGCTGGGGAACCAATACATACGGTCAGTTAGGCAACATCCAAGCAACTTTCTCAAACCCGACCCCGTTGCCGGTTTCAGGCATTGACGATGCCGTGGTCATAGCCGCTGGTGCAGGTCACGTTTGCGCTGTCCGGCAAGGCGGATCTATTTCCTGCCTCGGATCAAACATTTACGGAGAGCTAGGGAACGGCCAAAGCGTTCAGTTCTCATCTGAGCAAGTGAAAGTGGCGGGCATTGACGATGCCGTTGATTTGTCTTCGGCAATTTATCATTCCTGCGTGCTTCACTCCACAAGCGAAGTGTCTTGCTGGGGCAGATTCTGGAAAGGACTGGATGGCGATGCTGCCACCGGCGATGCTCCGCCTGTGCCGATCAAAATAGACGGCATCACTGACGCCATCGACATAGCAGCAGGCAATCTGATCTCATGCGCTGCGCGCGAAAACGAAGAAGAAGTCCTGTGCTGGGGCCGACTCATCAACAGCGAAATCGCAGAAAACGAGGACGGCCAGATCTCACCCGTGCCGATTGTCTCGCCGTTGCAGGCTTCAATGGGCGTGGAGAGCGTCATTGAAATAGCAGCCGGAGGAACCCATGTCTGCGCTCTGGAGACAGACGGCACGATAACATGCACCGGAGTCAATATGTTCGGCCAGATCGGCAACGGCGAATTCAGCCAAACTATGAATTTCGAGTTCTCAAATGTCCCGGATATAGACGATGCCACCGACATTTCGCTGGGGTATGACCATACTTGCGCTCTGCATGAATCGGGCGAAGTCTCCTGCTGGGGCCGCAACAACTACGGACAGCTAGGCACCGGCGAAGAAAATGTCGGCAGCCACTCGGCCGTTCCGCAGCGAGTGGTGGGAATCACAGACGCAATAGCAGTAGAAGCAGGCGCATTGACCACCTCGTGCGCCCTTCACGAAACCGGCGAAGTCTCATGCTGGGGCCAGAGCGACAGAGGCGAGCTAGGCACGAACGCCGATCCCGCAAACGACCACTCGGCCGTGCCGGTGAAAATCGCAGGCATCGCAGACGCCATAGCCGTAACAGCCGGTCTCTACCATGTCTGCGCTCTGCACGAATCCGGCGAAGTCTCATGCTGGGGGGCAGGCTTTTTCGGACAGCTAGGCACAGACGAAATTGTCGACGACGGCTACAGCGCGGCACCAGTGAAGGCATCCGGCATTTCCGATGCTGTGGCCCTTTCAGCCGGCTTCAACCACAACTGCGCATTGCACCAAACCGGCGAAGTCACCTGCTGGGGCTCAAACATCAACGGGCAGCTAGGCAACGGCGATCCCCTGGCAAGCACCACCTCGCCAACGCCTGTGACAGTCGCTAGTCCAACCAGCGTCTCTGATGTCTCCTATGACATAGCTGCTGGCGTAAGCCACTCCTGCACGCTCAAAGAGGGCAAGGTGCTGTGCTGGGGCAACAATCTGCATGGGCAGCTAGGCAACGGCGAGAGCGGAGCGGCTGCGAATTCTTCCGTCCCTGTGGAAGCGGAAGGCATAACTGACGCAGTGGCAGTGGGGGCGGGCTGGGAGCACACCTGCGCAGTCCATGCCACAGGCGAAGTCTCCTGCTGGGGCGACGACACCAGCGGCGAGCTGGGCAACGGCGCGACGGCGAACTCCGAGCCGCTGCCTGTCAAAGTCATCGGGCTGGACGATGCCATTGATGTCACAGCCGGCCATTGGCACACCTGCGCTCTGCGCTCCACTGGCGAAGTCTCCTGCTGGGGCCGCAACCACGACGGGCAGCTAGGCAACGACGACATGGGCGTCGACTCCTATGTGCCGGTGCCTGTGACAGGCATTTCCGATGCCGTGAGCGTAAGCGTCAACGGCGAGCATTCATGCGCTGTGCACGCCACAGGCGAAGTGTCCTGCTGGGGCGACAACTGGGAGGGCGAGCTGGGCACCGGGGAATCCGGCCCAAACATTCAGTCAGCGGTGCCTGTAAAAGTCTCTGGCGTCTCTGATGCTGTGGCGGTTGCCAGCGGCTTCGACCACACCTGCGCATTGCGCGAAGGCGGCAAGGTCTCATGCTGGGGCAGCAACGAATTCGGACAGATCGGCAACGGCATAGATTTCATAACTGAAGTGCAGGACGGTTCGAACATTGTCGATCCGAGCGAAGTCGTTTCACTGGACAATGCCATAGCCATAACTGCTGGCGGCGCAGCCAGCTGCGCTTTGCTCGAAACCGGAGATATCTCCTGCTGGGGATCCAATTCCAACGGTCGACTAGGCAACACCATAGCACTTTTCGGAAGACCGACTCCGTTGACGATTTCAGGCATTTCCGATGCTGTGGGCGTAGCTGCCGGCGGACGCCACACCTGCGCTGTCCTAGAAGGCGGATCGGTTTCTTGCCTAGGATCAAACTTTTACGGAGAGCTGGGGAACGGCCAAAGCGGTCAGTTCACATCCGAGCAAGTGAAAGTGGCGGGCATAGAGGATGCTGCTGCTTTGTCTTCGTCACTTCATCATTCCTGCGTGCTTCATTCCAGCAGTGAAGTGTCTTGCTGGGGCAGCCTCTGGAAAGGAGCGTCTGGCGATGCCGCCACCGGCGAATCTCCGCCTGTGCCGATCAAAGTAGACGGCATCAATGACGCCGCCTACATGGCAGCAGGCAACCTGCTTTCATGCGCCGTGCGCGAAAACGACGAAATCCTATGCTGGGGCAGATATATTGACGGCGAATTCACAGAAAACGAAGACGGCCAGATCTCGCCTGCGCCGACTGTCTCAGAGATCTCAGAGATGCAGGCTTCGTTAGGCGTAGAGAGCGTCACTAAAATCGATGCCGAAGGAATCCATGTCTGCGTTCTGGAGACAGACGGCACGATAACCTGCGCCGGCGCCAATGCATTCGGACAGCTAGGCAGCGGACAATTCAGCGAAACTCTGAATTTCGCGTTCTCAAATGTCCCGGACATAGACGATGCCACCGACATTTCGCTGGGATACGACCATACCTGCGCTCTGCATGAGTCAGGCGAAATCTCCTGCTGGGGCCGCAACCACTACGGACAGCTAGGCACCGGCGAAGAAAATGTCGGCAGCCACTCGGCCTCGCCGCAGCGAGTTGAAGGCATCTCAGACGCAATAGCAGTAGAAGCAGGCGCATTGACCACCTCATGCGCCCTTCACGAAACCGGCGAAGTCTCCTGCTGGGGCCAAAGCGACCTAGGCGAGTTGGGCACGAACGCCGATCTTTCAAACGACCACTCTGCCGTGCCGGTGAAAATCGCAGGCATCGCAGACGCCATAGCTGTGGCAGCCGGTCTCTATCATGTCTGCGCTCTGCACGAATCCGGCGAAGTCTCGTGCTGGGGAGCAGACTTTTTCGGACAGCTAGGCAACAGCGAAATTGTCGCCGACATCTACAGCCCAGTGCCGATGAGGGTATCCGGCATCTCCGATGCCACCGCCATTTCAGCCGGGTTCTACCACACCTGCGTATTGCACCAGACCGGCGAAATCACCTGCTGGGGCTCGAACATCTACGGACAGCTAGGCAGCGGGGCACCTCTAGGAAACGCTAGGTCGGCAACGCCTGTAATGGTTGACTTAGACTAGATTGACAAGTTGCCGCTTGAGGCGCAGACAAGGAGATTGACATGCTTCACATTCGCAAAATTGCCAAGCAGAGATTTCTCAGTCGCAGATGGCTGTGGTTTACAGCCGTTGTTGCTGTAGCCGCGATCTTGGCAGCGGGTTGCAGCAGCGGCGACGATGCTGAACCCGAAGCTTCAACCACAACGGTTGCGCCGACTTCCACGGCAGTCCCCACCACAACGACCTCCCCGCCTCCTACCACCTCGTCTCCTACCACCACGACAACTGCGCCGCCGCCCGCGCTCCCAAAATATGACATAGCTGCTGGCGTAAACCACTCGTGCACGCTCAATGAAGGCAGAGTCTTGTGCTGGGGCAGCAATCTGCATGGTCAGCTAGGCAACGGCGAGAGCGGAGCTGCTGCTTATTCTTCCGTCCCTGTGGAAGCGCAAGGCATCGCTGACGCGGTGGCAGTGGGAGCTGGCTGGGAGCACACCTGCGCCGTTCATGCCACTGGCGAGGTCTCGTGCTGGGGCGACGACTCCAGCGGCGAGCTGGGCAACGGCGAAACGGCGAGTTCGGTTCCGGTGCCTGTCAAAGCCGTCGGTCTGGACGACGCCGTTGATGTAGCAGCCGGCGATTGGCACACTTGCGCTCTGCGCTCCACTGGCGAGGTTTCCTGCTGGGGCCGCAACCGCGACGGGCAGCTAGGCAACGACGACATGGGCATCGACTCCTATGTGCCTGTTTCTGTGACAGGCATTTCCGATGCCGTGAGCGTAAGCGCCAACGGCGAGCATTCCTGCGCAGTCCATGCCACAGGCGAGGTCTCCTGCTGGGGCGACAACTGGCAGGGCGAACTAGGCAACGGGGAATCCGGGCCAGGTGCTGAGTCGGCTGTGCCCGTGAAAGTCTCTGGCGTCTCTGATGCTCTTGCGGTTGCCATCGGCTTCGACCACACCTGCGCTTTGCGCGAAGGCGGCAAAGTCTCTTGCTGGGGCAGCAACGAATTGGGACAGGTAGGCAACGGCAGAGACTTTGTCGCTGAAACATTGGATGATTCGTTTATTGCTGATCCGAGCGAAGTCGTTTCTCTGGACGATGCCATAGCCATAACTGCTGGCAGTTCATCCAGTTGCGCTGTGCGCGAAACCGGGGAAGTATCCTGCTGGGGATCCAATTCTTTCGGCCAACTAGGCAACAGCGAAGTGCATTCCGAAAGCCCGTCTCCGGTGTCGGTTCCAGGCATTGACGATGCTGTGGACGTGGCTGCTGGCGGAGGCCACACTTGCGCTGTCCGGCAAGGCGGCGCTGTTTCTTGCTTCGGATCAAACATTTACGGAGAGCTGGGGAACGGCCAAAGCGGTCGGTTCGCATCTGAGCAGGTGAAAACAGCGGGCATTTCCGATGCTGTTGCCGTGTCTTCCTCGCTCAGTCATTCCTGCGTGCTTCATTCCAGCGGCGAAGTCTCTTGCTGGGGCAGCGGCTGGAAAGGATATGCCGGAGATATAGCCACAGGCGATACTCCGCCTGTGCCGATCAAAATAGACGGCATCAATGACGCCACCGATATGGCAGCAGGCAACCTGGTTTCATGCGCTGTGCGCGAGAACAAAGAAATCCTGTGCTGGGGCGATCTCATTAACGGCGACTTCACGGAAACCGAAGACGGCCAGATTTCGCCTGTGCCTATTGTCTCTCCGTTGCAGGCTGCAATGGGCGTGGAGAGCATGGAGGAAATTGCTGCGGAGGGAGTCCATATTTGCGTTCTAGAGACGAACGGCACAATAACCTGCGCTGGCGAGAATATGTTCGGGCAGCTGGGCAACGGCGAGTTCAGCGAAACTCTGGATTTCGCGTTCTCAAATGTCCCGGACATAGACGATGCCACCGACATCTCGCTGGGATACCACCATACTTGCGCTCTGCATGCCACAGGCGAAGTCTCCTGCTGGGGCCGCAACAACTACGGACAGCTAGGCACCGGCGAAGAAAATGTCGGCACCCACTCAGCCGTGCCGCAGCGAGTTGAGGGAATCACAGACGCAATAGCAGTGGAAGCAGGCACATTTACCACCACATGCGCCGTCCACGCCACAGGCGAAGTCTCATGCTGGGGACAGAGCGGCAGAGGCGAGTTAGGCACGAACGCCGACCCTTCAAATGACCACTCTGCCGTGCCGGTGAAAATCGCAGGCATCGCAGACGCCATAGCTGTGGCAGCCGGTCTCTATCATGTCTGCGCTCTGCACGAATCCGGCGAAGTCTCGTGCTGGGGAGCAGGCACCTCCGGACAGCTCGGCATAGACGGAGAATTCGCCGACGGCGACAGCGCAACGCCGGTGAGGGTATCCGGCGTCTCCGATGCCACCGCCATTTCAGCCGGCAACAGACACACCTGCGCATTGCACCAGACCGGCGAAGTCACCTGCTGGGGCTCAAACATCTACGGACAGCTAGGCAACGGACAACCTATAGGAAACCTCGATTCGGCAACGCCTGTGGCAGTCGTCGGGCTGTCTGCCGAGTCCGAAGCCAGCGTCTCTGACATCTCCTATGACATAACTGCCGGCGTAAACCACTCTTGCACGCTCAATGAAGGCAGAGTTCTGTGCTGGGGCAGCAATCTGCACGGGCAGCTAGGCAACGGCGAGAGCGGAGCGGCTGCGCATTCTTCCGTCCCTGTGGAAGCGCAAGGCATCGCTGACGCAGTGGCAGTGGGGGCGGGCTGGGAGCACACCTGCGCAGTCCATGCCACAGGCGAAGTCTCCTGCTGGGGCGACGACACCAGCGGCGAACTAGGCAACGGCATCACGGCCGACTCCATTCCGGTGCCTGTCAAAGTCATCGGGCTGGACGATGCCATTGATGTGACAGCCGGCGATTGGCACACTTGCGCTCTGCGCTCCACTGGCGAGGTTTCCTGCTGGGGCCGCAACCGCGACGGACAGCTAGGCAACGACGATATGGGCGTGGATTCCGCCGTGCCGGTATCTGTGACAGGAATCTCCGATGCCGTGAGCATAAGCGCCAACGGCGAGCATTCCTGCGCCGTGCACGCCACCGGCGAAGTCTCATGCTGGGGCGACAACTGGGAGGGCGAACTGGGCAACGGGGAATCCGGCCCAGACATTCAGTCGGCGGTGCCCGTGAAGGCATCTGGCATTGCTGATGCTGTGGCGGTTGCCAGCGGCTTCGACCACACCTGCGCATTGCGCGAAGGCGGCAAGGTCTCATGCTGGGGCAGCAACGAATTCGGACAGATCGGCAACGGCAGAGACTTCATAACCGAAGCGCTGAACAATTCATTTATTACTGGGCCGGATGAAGTCGTTTCTCTGGACGATGCCGTAGCCATAGCTGCTGGCGGCGCAGTCAGCTGCGCTGTGCGCGAAACCGGGGAAATGTCCTGCTGGGGATCCAATTCATACAGTCGACTGGGCAACAGCGAAGCATTTTTCGCAAACCCGACCCCATTGCCGGTTTCAGGTATTTCCGATGCTCTGGGCGTAGCCGCCGGCGCAGGTCACATTTGCGCTGTCCGGCAAGGCGGAGAGGTTTCTTGCCTCGGATCAAACATTTACGGAGAGCTAGGAGACGGACAAAGCAGTCTGTTCACACCTGAGCAAGTGAAAGTGGTCAGCATTTCCGATGCTGTGGATTTGTCTTCGTCATCGCATCATTCCTGCGTGCTTCACTCCACCGGCGAAGTCTCGTGCTGGGGCAGCCGCTGGAAAGGACAAGCAGCCGATGCCGCCACCGGCGATACTCCGCCTGTGCCGATCAAAATAGACGGCATCACTGACGCCACCGACATGGCAGCAGGCAACCTGGTTTCATGCGCCGTGCGCGAAAATGACGAAATCCCATGCTGGGGATTCGGATTCGCTAGCACCAGCTTCACGGAAACCGAAGACGGCCAGATCTCGCCTGTGGCGACTCTCTCACCGATGCAGACTTCATTGGGCGTGGAGAGCATCATTGAAATCGCGGCGGAAGGAATCCATGTTTGCGCTCTGGAGACAGACGGCACGATAACATGCGCCGGCGCCAATGCGTTCGGACAGCTCGGCAACGGGCAATTCGGCCAAACTCTGGATTTCGCGTTCTCAAATGTTCCGGATATAGACGATGCCACCGACATCACGCTGGGATACGACCATACCTGCGCTCTGCATGAGTCAGGCGAAATCTCATGCTGGGGCCGCAACCACTTCGGACAGCTCGGCAACGGCGAAGAAAATGTAGGCAGCCACTCAGCCGTGCCCCAGCGAGTTGAGGGAATCACAGACGCAATAGCAGTAGAAGCAGGCGCATTGACCACAACATGCGCCCTTCACGAAAACGGTGAAGTCTCATGCTGGGGGCAGAGCGACAGAGGAGAGTTAGGCACGAACGCCGATCCTTCAAGCGATCACTCTGCGGTGCCGGTGAAAATCGCAGGCATTACAGATGCCATAGCTGTAACGGCCGGTCTTTTCCATGTCTGCGCTCTGCACGAATCCGGCGAAGTCTCGTGCTGGGGAGCAGACTTTTTCGGACAGCTAGGCACAGACGAAGTCATCACCGACATCTACAGCCCAGTGCCGATGAGGGTATCCGGCATCTCCGATGCCACCGCCATTTCAGCCGGGTTCTACCACGCTTGCGCATTGCACCAGACCGGCGAAGTCACCTGCTGGGGCTCGAACATCTACGGACAGCTAGGCAGCGGCGACCCTCTAGGAAACACCAGGTCGGCAACGCCCGTAATGGTTGACTTAGACTAGGAACTGCTGCTTCAAGCGCAGATTAGGAACTGCTGCTTCAAGCGCAGATAAGGCAAACAGCTTCGTCTATAACCTGCTAAATTAATTTTCTGTTCCGTCAAACAGGGAGACTGACATGTCCCGCATTCGCAAATTTTCCGGCAAAAAGATTTTTCGCTTCGGCTGGCTGAGGTTTTTGGCTGTTGTCGCGGCAGCAGCGATCTTCGTAGCAGGCTGCGGCAGCGACGATGACGCTGAGCCTGAACCTCCGACCACGACAGCTGCCACGACAGCTGCGCCAGCTCCCTCTGCCGCGCCGACCACCTCCGCCGCTCCCACGGCTGCGCCAACAACTGCGCCGCCGACCACAACTTCGCCCACCACAACTTCTGAACCGCTAGACGACAGAGCACCCGTAAGCATCTCAGCAGGAACCAGACACACTTGCGCCGCTTATGCTTCAGGCAGCGTCTCCTGCTGGGGCGACAACGAGAACGGCCAGCTAGGAGACGGCGAATTCGGCAGCAATCTCTATTCCACGGTTCCCGTTGCAGTCTTAGGCATCAGCGACGCTGTGGCTGTCGCTGTCGGCTGGGAGCATTCTTGCGCTTTGCATGGCACCGGCGAGGTGTCTTGCTGGGGCGACAACAGCCACGGCGAAGTAGGCAGCGGCCAAACGGACGACACTGTCCCTCTGCCAGCCAAAGCGGTAGGCATTGACGATGCCGTCTCTGTGACTGCCGGGCATTGGCACACTTGCGCTCTCCGACTGACTGGCGGGATTTATTGCTGGGGAGCAGACCACGACGGACAGCTGGGCGACGGCCAAATAGGCGAACAGATCGATTCATTTACGCGGGAAGATGTTGATTCTTTCGTGCCTGTGGAAGTGCTGGAAATCTCTGATGCGACAGATGTTTCGGCCAACGGCGAGCATACTTGCGCCGTCCATGCCACAGGCGAGGTCTCCTGCTGGGGCGACAACTGGCGAGGCGAGCTGGGCAACGGACTGGTCGGCAACGAATTCGACTCGGACATTCCCGTCAAGGTCTCTGGCATCTCTGATGCAGTGGCTATTTCCTCAGGCGATTTTCACACCTGCGTGGTGCGACAAGGCGGAAGCATATCGTGCTGGGGAGGCAACAACTGGAACGGCGAACTAGGCAACGGGCAAAGCGGAGGGGCTACCACCGTAGCGTTGCCTGTGGAAGTCGTGTCTATCAGCGATGCCGTTGCAGTCGCAGCGGGCGCGAGCAACACTTGCGCGGTGCGGCAAAGCGGGAACATATCGTGCTGGGGAGGCAATTTGCACGGACAGCTGGGCATCCCGCCGACTAGCAGCTTGTTTTCGCCTGTGCCTGTTGCGATTCAAGGCATTGACGATGCCATAGCTTTAACGGCTGGATCGGGGCACATTTGCGCTTTGCGCAGCAGCGGAGCATATTGCTGGGGCGGAAACTTTCACGGACAGCTAGGACATGGGCTGGACAGCGGCATTTCATTTGAAAAAGTTCAAGTGGCAGGCATAGCAGACGCCATTGATGTATCGGCCGCAAGCCGCCACACATGCGCTGTGCACGCCACAGGCGAAGTCTCCTGCTGGGGACAATATTGGAAAGGAGACAGAGGCGATGCAGCAACGGGGGCCGCTGCTCCTCTGCCTGTAAAAATTGACGGCATCAGCACCGCTACAAGCGTTTCTTCAAGCCCGGGCCTCTCTTGCGCGACTTTGGAAGGCGGCGAAGCCTACTGCTGGGGCTTTTACTGGGACAACGACTTCACCACAAACGATGACGGCGACACCTCGCCTGTGCCCTATATATGGCAAAACCCCTCAGACATCACCCACACAGAGGTAGGAGGCAGCCACGCTTGCGCCCTGCACGCCGACGGCACCATAACCTGCGCCGGCGCCAACTGGCACGGAAATCTAGGCAGCGGCGAATTCGGCACCAGCATCTCCTGGGCACCCGAAGAAGTGGTAGGCATAGACGACGCTGTGGATATCTCCCTAGGCTTCTACCATACTTGCGCAGTCCATGACACCGGCGAGGTGTCATGCTGGGGCCGCAACGATGAAGGTCAGCTCGGCAACGGCGAAGACGGACTGGGCAGCAACAGCCCGGTTCCGGTCAAAGTGCTAGGCATAACGGATGCCGTAGCAGTCTCAGAAAGCATCTCTTCGCTCACCTGCGCTCTCCACGAAACAGGCGAAATCTCATGCTGGGGATCCCATTATCTAGGCGAGCTCGGTGCTCATGAAGATATCGGAGGCATCCACTCGTCGGTCGATCATTCGTCTGAACCGGTGAAAATCCAAGGCATAACCGACGCTGAGGCAGTCTCAGCGGGTGCTAACCATGTATGCGCATTGCACGCCACAGGCGAAGTCTCATGCTGGGGATCCAACGCCTTTGGCGAACTGGGCACAGGAAGTCAGATAGCAGATGCCCGAACGGATTCGCCTTTGAAGGTACCGGGCATAAGCGATGCCACAGCTGTATCAGCAGGTCAAACTCATACTTGCGCCCTCCTCCAGAGCAGTGAGATCATCTGCTGGGGCTGGGATGCAAACGCCCAGCTCGGCGACGGCGAAGCTTTCCTGAACACCGACTCGTTCGTTCCAGTCAAAGTCTCAGACACAACTACATGAGGAGAAGAAAGCACATGAGGAGAACAAAGCACACTCGCGTCTGGTTTTTTGCTGTTGTCGCGGCAGCAGCGATCTTCGCAGCAAGCTGCGGCAGCGACGATGATGCCGAGCCTGAACCTCCGACCACGACAGCCGCCACGACAGCCGCGCCAGCTCCCTCTGCCGCGCCGACCACCTCCGCGGCTCCCACCACGACAGCCGCGCCGCCCACAACCGCGCCGCCGACATCTGCGCCTCCCACTACCTCTGACGAGAATGTACCCGTAAACATCTCAGCCGGAACCAGACACACTTGCGCCGTTTATGCTTCAGGCAGCGTCGCCTGCTGGGGCGAAAACGAGAACGGCCAGCTGGGTAACGGCGAGTCCGGCGCCAGTGTCTACTCCTCGGTTCCCGTGGAAGTCGCAGGCATAGATGACGCTATAGCAGTGGGGGCGGGCTGGGAGCATTCCTGCGCTCTTCATGACACTGGCGAGGTGTCTTGCTGGGGCGACAACACCCACGGCGAAATAGGCAGCGGCCAGGATGACAAAACTGTCCCTCTGCCAGCCAAAGCGGTGGGTCTTGACGATGCCGTCTCTGTGACTGCCGGGCATTGGCACACTTGCGCTCTGCGAGAGACAGGCGGGATTTCTTGCTGGGGAGCAGACCACGACGGGCAGCTAGGCGACGGCCGAATCGGAAGCGAGATTGATTCTTTCGTGCCTGTGGATGTTATAGACATCTCCGATGCTGTGGAGGTTTCGGCAGGCGGCGAGCATACTTGCGCCGTGCACGAAACAGGCGAAGTCTCATGCTGGGGCGACAACTGGAAAGGCGAGCTGGGCAACGGCACGGCCGGCAACGAATTCGACACGGGCGTGCCCGTCAAAGTCTCCGGCATCTCCGACGCAGTGACCGTTTCCTCGGGCGACTGGCACACCTGCGCGGTGCGCGAAAGCGGCAACATCTCATGCTGGGGCGGGGACAACTGGCAGGGCGAGCTAGGCAGCGGGCAGATCTGGGGAATTACTCCTGAAACACTGAGAACTTCTCCTCCGAGAGTTCCCGTTGAAGTCGTGACTATCAGCGATGCCATAGCAGTGTCATCAGGCTCAACCTTTAGCTGCGCTCTGCGAGAAAACGGAAGAGTGTCTTGCTGGGGAGCCAACTTTTTCGGACAGTTGGGCGCTTCGCCGAGCAGCACTTTTTGGTCGCCCATTCCTCTTGAATTTCCGAATCTCAGCGATGTCACGGCAATAACAGCGGGCGTAGGGCATGCTTGCGTTTTGCGAAGCGGCGAAATACATTGCTGGGGCAGGAACATCCACGGGCAGCTAGGCAACGGAATGGACACCAGCCTGTCGTACGAGAAAGTTCAGATACCGGGCATAGACGATGCCATTGATGTATCCGCTACGACCCGTCACTCATGCGCCACGCACGCCACGGGCGAAGTCTCTTGCTGGGGGACGACATGGAGAGGAGCAAGAGGCGAGACAATAGCAGGCAATGCTTCTTTGCCTGTCATTGTGGATGGCATCAGCACTGCCACAAGCGTTTCTTCAAGCCAGGCCATCACTTGCGCGACTTTGGAAAGCGGCGAAGCTTTCTGCTGGGGCTTTTACTGGGACAACGACTTCACCGAAAACGCTGACGGCGACATCTCGCCCGTGCCCGTCCAATGGCAAGACTCCCAGCGAGACTCCCCAGATATCGCAAGCCTGGAGACAGGCGACAACCACGTCTGCGCCCTGCACGCCGACGGCACCATAACCTGCGCCGGCGCCAACTGGTACGGGAATCTGGGCAACGGCGAATTCGGCACTACCATCTCTTGGGTGCCCACAGAAGTGGTCGGCATAGACGACGCTGTAGGTCTCTCCTTGGGCTACTACCATAGTTGTGCAGTTCACGCCACCGGCGAAGTCTCCTGCTGGGGCCGCAACGAAGACGGACAGCTCGGCAACGGCACAGAAGGACTGGAGACCAACAGCGCGGTTCCGGTTAAAGTGTCGGGCATAACCGATGCCACAGCAGTGTCCACGACCTATCTTTCGCTCACCTGCGCTCTCCATGAAACAGGCGAAGTCTCCTGCTGGGGATCCAACCTGAGAGGCGAACTCGGCACAGACGAGAGCATCGGGGGAGCGCACTCGCCAGTAGATCATTCGTCAGTGCCTGTGAAAATTCAAGGCATAACCGATGCGGCAGCCGTCTCAGCGGGAGCCACCCACGCGTGCGTACTGCATGAAACAGGCGAAATTTCTTGCTGGGGTTCCAACTCCGCAGGCGAACTCGGCGCAGACGATCACATACCAGACGACCAATCAGCTGCTCCTTTGAAAGTAACAGGCATAACCGATGCCACAGCAGTCTCAGCTAGCGACCACCACACATGCGCGCTCCGCGAAAGCGGCGCGGTCACCTGCTGGGGCTGGAACGAACACGGGCAGCTGGGCAACGGCGAAATCTGGGAAAGCAACGACTCGATCGTTCCAGTCAGAGTCTTAGACACGATTGCATGAGAACACATAGGAGAAGGCTCATGAGAACAAGGAATCGTCGGCCGGCTCGCGTCTGGCTGAGGCTATTGGCTGTTGTTGCGGCAGCGGCGATCTTCGTGGCAGGCTGCGGCAGCGACGATGACGCTGAGCCCGAACCTCCGACCACGACATCTGCGCCAGCTCCCTCGGCCGCGCCGACTGTCCCTCCCACCACGACAACCGCGCCGCCCACCACTACTTCAGCACCTCCCCCGGCCGCAGAACCGCTTGACGAAAATGAGCCTGTCAGCATCGCAGCCGGAACGCGCCACACTTGCGCCGCTTATGCTTCAGGCAGCGTCGCCTGCTGGGGCGAAAACGAGAACGGCCAGCTAGGCAACGGCGAGTCCGGCCACAATGTCTATTCCTCGGTTCCCGTTGAAGTCGCAGGCATAGACGATGCGGTAGCTGTCGGAGTGGGCTGGGAGCATTCCTGTGCGGTTCATGACACCGGCGAGGTGTCTTGCTGGGGCGACAACAGCCACGGCGAAATAGGCAGCGGCCAAGATGGCGCAACTACTATTCCTCTGCCAGCCAAAGCAGTAGGCATTGACGACGCAGTCTCTGTGACGGCCGGGCATTGGCACACTTGCGCTCTGCGCCAGACCGGCGGGATTTCTTGCTGGGGAGCAGACCACGACGGACAGCTAGGCGACGGGCGAATCGGCGGAGACATTGATTCTTTCGTGCCTGTGGATGTGATAGACATCTCTGATGCTGTGGGGGTTTCGGCAGGCGGCGAGCACACTTGCGCAGTCCATGCCACAGGCGAAGTCTCATGCTGGGGCGACAACTGGAAAGGCGAGCTGGGCAACGGCACGGCCGGCAATGAATTCGACACGGGCGTGCCTGTCAAAGTCTCCGACATCTCCGATGCAGTGACCGTTTCCTCAGGCGATTGGCACACCTGCGCGGTGCGCGAAAGCGGCAACATCTCATGCTGGGGAGGAGACAACTGGAACGGCGAGCTAGGCAACGGGCAAAGCTGGGGAATTACTCCTGAAACACTTGGAATTTCTCCTCCGAGAGTTCCCGTTGAAGTCGTGACTGTCAATGATGCCATAGCAGTGTCAGCAGGCTCGGCCTTTACTTGCGCGCTACGCGAAGGCGGAAAAGTGTCTTGCTGGGGAGGCAACTATTTCGGACAGCTGGGCGCTTCGCCAGACACCGTTTTTGCGTCGCCCATTCCTCTTGAAATTCCGGACATCAGCGATGCCACAGTAATAACAGCAGGCGTGGGGCATACTTGCGCTGTGCGAAGCGGCGAAGCCTATTGCTGGGGCAGGAACATCCACGGACAGCTAGGCAACGGAATGGACAGCGGAGTGTCGTTTGAGAAAGTTCAGACACCAGGCATAGACGATGCCATTGATGTATCCGCCACGACCCGTCACACATGCGCCACGCACGCCACAGGCGAAGTCTCTTGCTGGGGAACGACATGGAGAGGGGGAACAGGCGACATAGCAGCAGAAGATGCTTCATTGCCTGTAAAAATTGACGGCATCAGCACCGCCACGAGCGTTTCTTCAAGCCCGGGCATCACTTGCGCGACTTTGGAAGGCGGCGAAGCTTCTTGCTGGGGCTTTTTCTGGAACAACGACTTCGTCACAAGCGATGACGGCGATGTCTCGCCCGTGCCTGCCAAATGGCGAGACACCCGGCAAGACTTCACAGAAATCACAAGCCTGGAGACAGGCGACAACCACGCCTGCGCCCTGCACGCCGACGGCACGATAACCTGCGCCGGTGCCAACTGGTACGGAAATATAGGCAACGGCGAATTCGGCGACATCAACTGGACGCCCACAAGAGTGGTCGGCATAGACGACGCTGTGGGTCTCTCCTTGGGCTTCTACCATACTTGTGCAGTCCATGCCACCGGCGAAGTCTCGTGCTGGGGCCGCAACGAAGACGGGCAACTAGGCAACGGCACAGAGGGGCTGGAGACCAACAGCGCAGTCCCAGTCAAAGTGTCGGGCATAACCGATGCCACAGCGGTGTCCACGACCTATCTTTCGCTCACCTGCGCTCTCCATGAAACAGGCGAAGTCTCCTGCTGGGGATCCAACCTGAGAGGCGAACTCGGCTCCGACGAGAGCGTCGGGGGAGCGCACTCGCCGATTGATCATTCTGCTGTGCCTGTGAAGATCAAAGGCATAACCGATGCGGCAGCCGTCTCAGCCGGAGCCAGCCACGCCTGCGTACTGCATGAAACAGGCGAAATTTCTTGCTGGGGTTCCAACTCCGCAGGCGAACTCGGCGCAGACGACCACATACCGGACGATCAATCAGCTGCTCCTTTGAAAGTAACAGGCATAACCGATGCCACAGCAGTCTCAGCTAGCGACCACCACACATGCGCGCTCCGCGAAAGCGGCGAGGTCACCTGCTGGGGCTGGAACGAACACGGTCAGCTAGGCAACGGCGAGATCTGGCAAAGCAACGACTCGTTCGAACCAGTCAAAGTCTCCGCGACCGTCACGACTGAACCTCCAGCCAGCGATGAACCAATAGATGTGTCCGCTGGGGTTCGTCATAACTGCATGGTTTGGATCTCTGGCAAGGTGTCTTGCTGGGGCGACAACAACAAAGGACAGCTAGGCGACGGGGAGTTCGGCAAGGATCTCTATTCGTCTGTGCCAATGGAAGTCGAAAACATCACAGACGCGGTGGCTGTGGGGGCTGGCTGGGAGCACACCTGCGCCGTTCACGCCACCGGCGAAGTGTCTTGCTGGGGAGATGACACCAACGGCGAGCTGGGCAACGGCGAAATCGTGGATCAAGTGCCGCTGCCGGTCAAAGCAGAAGGCATCACAGACGCCACAGCAGTAGCAGTCGGCCACTGGCACACCTGCGCTCTGCACGAAAGCGGCGAAGTCTCATGCTGGGGCCGCAACTATGACGGGCAGCTGGGCAACGGCGAGATGGGCGACGCTAGTTCGGCTGTGCCCGTATCGGTGCTGGACATAACAGACGCTGTGGCCATTTCAGCTGGAGGCGAGCACACTTGCGCAGTCCATGCCACAGGCGAAGTCTCCTGCTGGGGCGACAACTTCGGAGGCGAGCTCGGCACCGGGCAGAGAGGCAACGAATTTGATTCTGCTGTGCCCGTGAAAGTCGCGGGCATAGAAGATGCTATAGATGTGTCAACTAACGCATTGAACACCTGCGTGCTGCGCGAAGGCGGCAACATGTCGTGCTGGGGCGACAACACCTACGGACAGCTAGGAGACGGCACTTCTACTTTTATTTCGCCGGGAGAGCCTTTTGTGAGTTCGCCTGTGAATGTCTCGGGCATTGACTCCGCCATAATCATTTCAACAGGAGCAGACTTTTCCTGCGCGGCCCTCCAGAGCGGGCAAGTCCGCTGCTGGGGCAACAATGCTTCTAGGCAGCTCGGGAATCCCGCTGGTGAAGCTTTCTCTCTGACGCCGATGCCTGTCGCAGATGTGGATGATGCCGTGTCTGTATCGGCTGGCACAGCCCACGCTTGCGTGCTGCGCGAAAGCGGAGAGGTCTCCTGCTGGGGCTCCAACTTCCACGGACGGCTAGGCAGTGCTTCGGGCGGGGAAGTTTCCACTGCGCAAGTTCAAGTGCTAGGCGTCTCCGATGCCATAGATGTAGCTGCCTCGGTCACCCATACTTGTGCTGCTCACGCCACGGGCGAAGTCTCTTGCTGGGGACAGAACTGGAAAGGCCCCGCCGGGGATGCTTCGCCTCTGCCTGTCAAAGTTTCAGGGGTCGCTGATGCCACAGCAGTGTCTACATCAGCAGGTTTGAGCTGTGCCACTTTGGAGGAAGGCGAAGCTGCTTGCTGGGGCCTTTACTGGGGCAGCCAATCCGCCACTTTGGACAACGGCGACCTCTCGCCCTTGGCAGCTATGTGGGCAAACTTGCCCGGAGCCGACCCTGATGCAGCGGACATTGTCTTAGTAGCTTCAGGCGGAAGCCATGCTTGCGCTTTGCACACCGACGGCACGATCAGATGCGCCGGGGCCAACTGGAACGGCAATCTAGGCACCGGACAAATAGGCACCAATATTTCATGGACTCCTCAAAAAGTGGTGGATGTTGAAGATGCCACCGACATAGCCCTCGGCTTCGCCCACACCTGCGCCCTGCACGCCACAGGCGAAGTGTCTTGCTGGGGCCGCAACCACTACGGACAGCTAGGCACCGGCGAAGAAAATGTCGGCAGCAACTCGCCCTCCCCGCAGCAAGTCGTGGGGATCACAGACGCAATAGCAATAGAGGCAGGCGCTCAGGCCACCACATGCGCCCTGCACGAAAACGGCGAAGTCTCATGCTGGGGGGTCGACACTTTCGGCACTTTAGGCGCAAATGCTAATCCTTCCAGCGATCACTCCGCTGTGCCTGTGAGAATACAGGGCATCACGGACGCCACAGCAGTGGCAGTCGGTTTTCAGCATGTCTGCGCGCTTTTGAGCACGAACAGCATCTCATGCTGGGGCGATGATTCTCTAGGGCAACTGGGCGCAGCTGAAAGCATACAAGACGGCCATTCCGCCACGCCTGTGACGGTTTCAGGAATTGACGACGCCACAGCCGTTTCAGCAGGAACCTTTCACACCTGCGCTGTGCACACGAGCGGGCAGGTCACATGCTGGGGCTGGGACGAGAACGGACAACTCGGAGACGGCGAAGCCTTCGCCGACACAGGTTCAGCTAGCCCTGTAACAGTCTTCGGCACATAACTATGCCTTGCGCATCTGGCAAGCAAAAATGACCAGATTATTGTCAGTCGCCGTCATCGCTGCTTTGATTATCGCTGGTTGCGCCAGCGACGATGACGCAGCCGACTCTACTACGACAACGCAGCCGGCAACCGTTTCCTCTGTTGCCCAGGCCACTACTGCTGCTCCCGCGCCTCCAGCAACAACCCAGCCCCCTGCTGCTCCCGCGCCCGCGCCTACAACAACCCAGCCGACTGCTGCTCCCAGCGATTTCCCTGTTGACATCTCTGCCGGGGTTCGTCACAGCTGCATGGTTTGGAACTCTGGCAAAGTGTCTTGCTGGGGCGACAACAACAAAGGGCAGCTAGGAGACGGCCAGTTCGGCAGAGATCTCTATTCGTCCGTGCCGCTGGAAATCTCAGGCATCGCTGACGCAGTGGCTGTATCCGCCGGATGGGAGCACACCTGCGCCGTCCATGCCACAGGCGAGGTTTCCTGCTGGGGCGACGACACCAACGGCGAGCTCGGCAACGGCGAAATCGTGGAGCAAGTGCCGTTGCCTGTCAGAGCCGTCGGCATCTCAGATGCCACCGCAGTAACAGCCGGCCACTGGCACACCTGCGCTTTGCATGAAACAGGCGAAGTATCCTGCTGGGGGCGCAACCACGACGGGCAGCTGGGCAACGGCGAGATGGGCGGCGATGACACCGATTCTGCTGTGCCCGTGTCGGTGCTCAACATCACAGACGCTGTGGCCGTGACAGCAGGGACTGAGCATACTTGCGCCGTCCATGCCACAGGCGAAGCGTCTTGCTGGGGCGACAACTTCAGAGGCGAGCTCGGCAACGGACAAAGCGGCAACGAATTCGATTCTGCCGTGCCAGTGAAAGTTGCAGGTATCTCCGATGCAGTGGATATTTCGGCTAGCGATTGGAACACTTGCGTACTGCGTGAAAACGGCAGCATAGCTTGCTGGGGCAACAACCTTTTCGGACAGCTTGGCAACGGCGAAACCACCTTCGTGACTCCTAACCAGCCTTCTGTGAGTTCGCCTGTGGATGTTTTAGGCATTGACGATGCCACGAGCATCTCAGCAGGATCGAGCTTTGCCTGCGCAGTTCTTGAAAACGGGCAAGCCCGATGCTGGGGATCCAACTTTGACAGACAGCTTGGGAATCCTAGTGATGAAATTTCTTCGCCAATGCCGATACCAGTTTCAGATGTTGATGATGCCGTGTCTGTATCGGCTGGCACGACTCATGCTTGCGTGCTGCGCGAAAGCGGAGAGGTCTCGTGCTGGGGCTCCAATTTCCACGGACAGCTCGGCAATGCTCTAGGCGGGGAAGTCTCTACTGAACAAGTGCAAGTGCAAGGCATATCCGATGCTGTAGATGTCGACTCCTCTTTCCGACACACATGCGCTGTTCACGCCACAGGCGAAGTCTCCTGCTGGGGACAGATCTGGAAAGGAGCAAGGGGCGATACGGCAACAGGAGATGCCGCGCCTTTGCCCGTGAGAATTGACAGCGTCAGCAATGCTATAAGCGTTTCCGCTGACACAGGAATAACTTGCGCCACTCTGGAAGGCGGCGAAGCTTCTTGCTGGGGCTTTTTCTGGGACAGCGACTTCACCGAAAACGATGACGGCGATATCTCGCCTGTGCCGGCCATGTGGAGAGACGCAGCCGACATAGTCCGCATAGAAACAGGCGACAGTCACGCCTGCGCCCTGAAGACGGACGGCACTATTACCTGCGCTGGAGCCAACTGGTACGGCAATCTCGGCATCGGGCAGCTAGGCACCAGTATTTCATGGACGCCTCAACAAGTGGTAGGCGTTGACGATGCCACCGATATAGCTCTAGGCTTCGCCCACACTTGCGCTGTTCATGCCACTGGCGAAGTGTCTTGCTGGGGCGTCAATGATGTCGGACAGCTTGGCACGGGTGAAGAAAACTTCGGCACAAACGCTCCTTCACCTGTAAAAGTGCCAGGCATAACAGACGCCACAGCAGTGGCGGCAGGAAATTCATCAGCCACTTGCGCTCTTCACGCCACGGGCGAAGTGTCTTGCTGGGGATCCAGCGCCTTCGGCGCTCTCGGCACGGCTGCTGATCCTGCCAGCGATCACTCTGCTGTGCCCGTGAAAATAGAAGGCATCACAGACGCCGCAGCGGTTACCATCGGTTTCTCGCATATGTGCGTGCTCCACAGCACTAGCGAAATCTCGTGCTGGGGAGCCGACCAGTTGGGACAGCTGGGCACGACTGAAAACATACAAGACAGCCATTCCGCCGCACCTGTGCTGGTTCCAGGAATTGACGATGCTAAAGATGTTTCAGCAGGAGTTGCCCATACTTGCGCTTTGCGCGAAAGCGGGCAGGTTATTTGCTGGGGCTGGGACGAAAACGGACAGCTAGGCGACGGCGAAGCCTTGGACGACACTGGTTCAGCTAGCCCCGTAACAGTCTTCGGCACTTAGAGTCTCAGACGCATAGAACTAACAACCTGCAAAACCCGCAAGGAGATAAAAATGACCAGATTACTGTCAGCCGCAGCCATAGCTGCTTTGATTATTGCTGGATGCGGCAGCGATGATGACGCAGCCGACCCCACTACGACAACGCAGCCCGAAACCGCTGCTCAGACCACAACTGCTGCGCCCGAGCCGCAGACCACAACGACACCCCCCACCACGCAGCCTCCGTCAACCACGACAACTGCTGCTCCCAGCGATGTCCCTGTTGACATTTCTGCCGGGGTTCGTCACAGCTGCATGGTTTGGGAGTCTGGCAAGGTATCTTGCTGGGGCGACAACAACAAAGGGCAGCTAGGCGACGGCGAGTTCGGCCGGGATATCTACTCGTCTGTGCCTGTGGAAGTCTCAGGCATCGCAGACGCTGTGACTGTCTCTGCCGGCTGGGAGCATACCTGCGCCGTTCACCTCACAGGCGAGGTTTCGTGCTGGGGCGATGACGCCAACGGCGAGCTGGGCAACAATGAAATCGTTGATCAAGAGCCGCTGCCGGTCAAAGCGGCAGGCATCGCAGACGCCACTGATGTGACAGTCGGCCATTGGCACACCTGCGCTTTGCACTCCTCTGGCGAGATCTCCTGTTGGGGGCGCAACCACGACGGCCAGCTGGGCAACGGCGAGATGGGCAACGCTGAGGCCAATTCTGCTGTGCCCGTGTTGGTGCTGGACATCACAGACGCTGTAGCAGTTTCGGCTGGAGGCGAGCACACTTGCGCTGTTCATGCCACAGGCGAGGTATCTTGCTGGGGCGACAACTTCGGAGGCGAGCTGGGCGACGGACAGAACGGCAATGAATTCGATTCTGCAGTGCCCGTGAAAGTCGCAGGCATTGACGATGCTGTGGATATTTCGTCTGACGAGCTGCACACCTGCGTGCTGCGCGAAGGCGGCAGCATGTCGTGCTGGGGCGACAACACCTACGGACAGCTGGGCGGAGATGTGGATTCCCTCGTCTTCACGCTTGATCAGACTTTTTCGAATTCGCCTGTGGATGTTTCGGGCATTGACGATGCCACAGGCATTTCAACAGGATCAGCTTTTACCTGCATGACACGGCAGGGAGGCCAGGCTTTGTGCTGGGGAAGAAACAATGTCGGACAGCTGGGCAGCCCTGATACTCAAAACATTGATGTCGGCTTGACGCCGACTCCGGTCTTAGATGTGAATGATGCGGTGTTTGTGTCGGCTGGCACTACCCATGCTTGCGTGCTGCGTGAAAGCAACGAAGTCTCATGCTGGGGTTCTAATTACCACGGCCAGCTGGGCAACGGTCTAGGCGGAGAGGTTTCCACTGAACAAGTACAAGTGCAAGGCGTCTCCGATGCTATAGATGTCGATTCCTCATTCCGCCATACATGCGCAACTCATGCCACGGGCGAGGTCTCCTGCTGGGGACAGACTTGGAAAGGCCAAGCAGGAGATGATGCGACTGGAGACGCTGCTCCGCTGCCGGTCAAAGTCGCAAGCATCACTAATGCCACAAGCGTGTCTGCATCAGCAGGCGTAAGCTGCGCCACTTTGGAGGGCGGCGAAGCTTCTTGCTGGGGCTTTTACTGGGGCAGCGAAATGACTACTTTGGACAACGGCGATATCTCGCCTGTGCCGGTCGTGTGGAGAGACGCAACCGACATAGTCCGCATCGTCACGGGCGGCAGCCACGCCTGCGCTCTCAGAACCGACAGCACTGTCGTCTGCGGCGGGGCTAACTGGTACGGCAATCTCGGCACCGGGGAGCCAGGCACCGCCATCTCATGGGTGCCTCAAGAAGTGCTCGGAATTGACGATGCAATTGACATAACCCTAGGCTTCGCCCACACTTGCACCGCACACGCCACAGGCGAAGTCTCCTGCTGGGGGCGCAACGAGCACGGGCAGCTGGGCACAGGCGAGGAAAACCTCGGCACGAGTGCTCCCGCCCCTGCAAAAGTGCTAGGCATAACCGATGCCACGGCAGTGGAGGCAGGAAATTCAACCATTACCTGCGCTCTTCATGCCACAGGCGAAGTCTCCTGCTGGGGATTCAACTCCTACGGCACTCTAGGCGCGGCTGCTAATCCCGCCAGCGATCACTCCGCTGTGCCTGTGAAAATAGAAGGCATCACGGATGCCGCAGCAGTAACAGTCGGCCACTTGCACATTTGCGCCTTGCACGAATCAGGCGAGGTTTCGTGCTGGGGAGCGGATTTCCTAGGGCAGCTGGGCACGACTGAAAACATCCAAGACAGCCATTCAACCACGCCTGTGAGAGTCCCAGAGATTGACGATGCCACAGATATTTCATCTGGAGCTTCACACACCTGCGCCTTGCGCGAAAGCGGCGAGATCACTTGCTGGGGCTGGGACGAGAACGGCCAGCTGGGAGACGGCGAGGTTCTTGATGTCTTAACCTCAATCAACCCGGTAACAGTCTCCGGCACATAACCAGGCTCAAGCCGTAGCCTTGACCATTCACTGGCCTCAGCCGACTTACGGCAAAGCCCGCTGATGGCGGGAGGCGATGTAGTCGGCGACCCATTCTGGGGTGCTGAGCCAGCGACCGCCTAGGGGTCGCATTGCTCTGAGGCGCCCTCGGGCTGCGGCTACACGCAAAGCTGCGACATTGATTTCTTCGGTTGCCAAGGCTGAGAGCGGCACAAGACCTTCTTCAAGTTCAGGTTGGGCAAACCAAGCCAGACTGCGAAATATGCCCTGTGCGAACAAGTCGGCAAGCTGAGCGAAGTCGCCGAGGTCGGCCCGCTGCAGAGCTTGCTGATAAGCACTGCGCTGTCGCTTTTGAATAATGGCAGGCGGCAAGCCTCCGCGGACGAGCAAAAGGTTCGCGGCGAGCCGCGCAACGAGGCCGTTAGCCGTTGCAAACGGCTGGGTTTTGACAAAGCGGCTGTGAATTCGTGCTAGTGCTTCAGCCAACTCGTGGATAGCCTGTGGCCCGGAGCGCATTTGTACAGCCCGCTCTTCCGACAACTCTTGTATCGCCTCCATCTCATTGGCCTGAGCTAGCCACTTCTCCATCTCGGCGGGCACAAACCTCCAAGACACTGGCGTGATGCCATCGGCCGAAGCTTGAAGCTCGTGCTCCCTAAACCGCCCTGGCTCTTCAGGCGAACTCGCGGTCTTGTGTGTTGCGGCACCAGAAAGCCGGGTCGTCTGCTCATGCAAAAAGCAAATTTCCCCCAAAGTCACTAGGGACTGCGGCTCGGCGAATTCATCCTGCGTTTCCGACTGCTCCCGCACTTTGATCTTTTCTTGCCCCAACTCGCCGTTCTCTCTCTCAGGGCGGCCAGCAATCCTTTCACCATCCGAAGCTTCAGCCTTACGAAATTGCGACACAGGAACCTGTTGACAAACCCAGCGTGAAGCATCCCCGTACCCCCGCACATACAAATACTCAAGCAACAGCCTGCTGCCGACAGCCCTCCCATCCGCCAAAAGCCGCTCAACTTCATTGCGTGTAAGCGAGTTCCCTCCCAGCCCCGTAGAGTGATGCACCTCCTCAATCCAAACCTCCCGCCAGATGTCAGCCGCCCCCTCCCAACTGGGCAAGCCAGCAAACCCGTCTGTCATATCCCTATCGCCTCTTTTCTGTTCGTTTCATACAAATCCATGATAGCAAATTTTTATCTATATTAAGTTTGTTTATCAAAATCTAAAATATACTTACAAACTAGCTCATATCAATCCCAATAAGCCCACCAATATAAAATTCTATAACAAAATAAGTTAGAAATAGTATTTTCCCAATAGCAAACAATTAAACCCGCAAAACCTTCCCTCTCTCCCACTCCTGCGAAGCCACCGCCAAGCCCAAGCCACCCCCCCCCCAATCACCAAAGCCGTTGCTCAGAAATCTCCTCCGATGCTCTGCCCTCAATCCGACCATCCCACAATGCCTCTACGAACTCCTGCACTGGCAAAACGGCAATGCCGTCTTCAGTGCGATAGGGCTTGCGCACCAAGCTCACGACCACCCGCTGGGTAAAGCTGGGATGGTGCGATGCCAACTTTCGCAGCCCGCCGAGATCGCGATTGCCAATGCTGGCTTTTGCTTTGGCTTCCACAGCAATGCTGTCGCCCAGCAGAAAATCCACTTCCACAGAGTTGTGCCGCCAGTAGCGCAACTCCTCGTACAGACCCCGATATTGGATGTAGCTGGTGAGTTCGTGGAACACCCAGTTTTCAAAAGCCTTGCCGAAATCTGACGACCCCGGTTCCATCACGCCTCGCTTCGCCAGATTGTTGACCACCCCCACATCGGCAAAATAGAACTTCGGCTTGTGCCGATGCTTGCTCTTGGGATGCTTCTGATAGGCGGGCAGGTGCGTGCCCATCAAGGTGTCTTCCAAGATATCGAAATAGTTCTTGACTGTCTTGCTGTCTCGTGCACATTCTTGGCCGATGTTGGCATAGTTGACGACGGCACCGTCACGAAAGGTGGCAGCATCCAAGAAGTCCGAGAAAAGGTCAAGCCGCCGAGCAAGCCCTTCATCTGCAATCTCGTGCCGCAGATATTCGGAGACATAGGCGTTGATCATCCGGCGAGGATCCTCCGCTCCGTATATGGAAGGGAAATAACCGCTGTTCAAAAGCTGGGTCAAATCAAAGTCGGGGCCAAGTTCTGCAGCCGTCAACCCTCTCAGCTCGTAGCGCACAGCCCTTCCCCCCAGCAGATGCACCCCTCTGCGCCGAAGCCTGCGTGCGCTTGACCCGCAGAGCGCAAATTTCAGCCCCCGATTTTCAATCAGCCAATGCACTTCGCTCAGCAGTTCAGGCACTCGCTGAATCTCGTCAATGACGATCTGCCTGTCGGCCGCGCCAGGCAACCCCTCCAAATCCCGGCGCAAAGTTTCGGGCCGAGTGGAATAAACCCTGAACTGCTCATTGTCAAGCAGATCTATCCAAGTATTCCCGCCCTCCGGATAAGCCCGCTGCAGCAGGGTAGTCTTCCCCACCTGCCGAGGCCCCCACAAGAAAAAGCTATCCACCCCCGCCGAAGGCAACGCCAATTTTCTGTCAAACACCCCCCAATTCTAGCAAAAACTCCCCAAAAATGCGAATTTCAGGACAACCCCTCCAGCTTTCCCCAGTTTTTCTGGAATGCAGCTCCAGTTTTTCAAATACGGAAACATGGCTCTTGAAATGACTGTCGCGTTTTGCGAATTTTCGCTTTCTTAATTAATTAAGAGCACAAATTGGTAAAGTATCAACCATGAGGAAGGAAATGACCACAACCGCCACAACCCACCAACTGCTCAGCATCTCCGAGATAGCAGACCTGCTCGTGCCCGCCCTGCGCGAGACCGAAGCAGAGCAAGCCTTCTTGTGCGGCCCGTATGTGCGTGCCGCCCGCAACGGAGACATCCGCCGCTACGACGAACTGCATATGCTCATCATCGCCGATGTCCAAGGCACATCCCTTGAGCAGGCTAGGCACTTTAGCCCCAATTTCAGATTCGCACGAGACCACGGCGTGTTTCTGACGCTGGAGGTTTACGAGCCGTGTTTTGCCGAACGCAGGGGCAGCCCAGAGAAGTTGGTGAAGGCCCACTTCGATGACTGGGAGAAAATCTATGACATTCGAGAAAACGCCCCTAGCAGACCTCTGGCTGGAGGACTCCCAAAATGAACTGCGGCTAGCAGCACACATTTTCGAGGGCAGGTTCTTCTCGGCAACTTGCCAGCACGCCCACACAGCAGCCGAGAAATCCTTGAAGGCTCTCAAATATTTGTCAGGTCACCCTGCCAAAGACATACTTGAGCACGATCTCAAGACAATTTTTGACAGTTTGCTCGAAGCAATCCCAGAACTAGCCCACATAGAAGATGACATCTTTGTTTTTGAGGATTACTCCTCCAATGTCCGATATATCTCTGTTGACAAACTGCTGCTCCCAAGCGAAGTATACAAGGAGGAAGAGGCTGAACTAGCAATCGCAGCCGCCAGCAACATCTTCAGCGAAGCCAACAGAATAGCGGCTCAAACATAGCAAGGAAGCCAAAGTCATGCATGGCAGAAACTCCCAGTCATCAAGAGATGCCTCAGTGGCAACCGCTTTAGCCATAACCTCAGCATGTCTGCAGTCAGCCCTCCGCTACCAAGTCAATAATCTGCCTAGCGGGGTAGCGCATATACAACCTCTGATGAGTTAAAAATGCTAGAGCGAATTTTGGGGAGCACGCTCCAGTGCTCGAGAGCTGAGCGCGACACCATATCTACTTTTCTGCCGAAAATCTCTGAAAGCTCGTCGATGGCCTTGAGCTTCTCAAATCTGGTCAGGCCATGCCCATCCGTGTATGAAATCAGCACATCCATATCGCTGTCTGTTTTGAAGTCGTCGCGCAGGACAGATCCGAACAGGCTCAGCTCAGCGATATGCCACTTGTGGCAGAACTCAGCGACTGCAAGCGTGTCAAGCTCAAAAGGCAAAGTCTTGGTCATGGCACAATTCTAACCTTCGCGCTGGCGTGGACAGCTTGATTGCTAGGGCACTAGGGCGATTAGGGCTTCTTGGGTTAGGTCGTAGAGGTAGCTGGGGACTATGCCGAAGGCTAGGGTGAAGGCTGTGGTGATGGCTATCACTGTGCTTTCGCGGGTGGGGAGGCGAAGAGCTTGACGGGAGCGGGGGGCTGTGGCGGTGGCGGGGGCTGTGGCTAGTGAGGCTTTGGCAGCTGAGGCATTGGCAGATGATCCAGCGGCGGCGGTTGCTTCGGGGGCGGCTTCGGTTGGTTCGGTCGCGGCTCCGTCTGCTTCGCTTTCGGGGGCATCTTCGCCGGGCAGATACATGGCCACTAGCAGGCGTAGGTAGATGAAGGCTGATATTACTGCTGAGATCATGGCTAGGATTGCCAGCCAGAAGGAGCGGGCATCTACTGCCGCGCTGATGACTGTGAACTTGGCGAAGAAGCCTGCGGTGAAGGGGACTCCCGCTTGGGCTAGCAATAGCACCATGAAGGCTGCGCTCAGGATGGGGCGTCTCTTGGCTAGACCTTTGTAGGCTGTGATGCTGTTGTTGGCGGGGTCTTCGGAAGAAGTCGGGTAGTCTGCCGCCCCACCGCTGTCAGATGCCGCTTTGCCGCCGACTGTGGCTTCTAACCTTCCGCTTCTTCCTGCGGCCACCATGCTTACAACGGCAAAGCTGCCTACTGCTATGGCGGCATAGGCTGCCAAGTAGAACAGCGAGGCGGCTACTCCGTCTTCTGTCGCTGCCTGCACGCCTACCAAGATGAAACCGGCGTGGCTGATGGAGGAATACGCGAGCATTCGCTTTACATCGGTCTGGACTATGGCCATTGCTCCGCCGGCGAACATAGTTAGCAAGGCTATGGCGTAGACGATGGGCTGCCAATCGGCTTTGTAGCTTTCAAATGCCGCCACGAACACTCGCAGGAGCGCGGCGAAGCCTGCCGCCTTTACTGCCGATGCCATGTATGCCACTACGGGAGTCGGCGAGCCTTGGTATACATCGGGCGTCCAAGCGTGGAAGGGCACGGCTGCGATTTTGAAGAACATGCCCACCAGCAGCAGAGCGAACCCGCCTAGCAGCAGGCCGTCTCTCTCCAACGCTCCCTCCTCCAAGAACTGAACGATGTAAGTCAGCTTTGTAGAGCCGACTGCGCCGTATATCAAGGCGATGCCGTAGAGCAGGAAAGCCGAAGAAAAAGCCCCCAGCACGAAATATTTCATGCCTGCCTCTTGCGATTCCGACCTCCGCAGATGCATGGCAGCCAGCACATAGGCCGCTATGGACAGCACCTCCAGCCCCAAGAACAGCACTATCAGATCGTTTGCCCCGGCCATGATCACCCCGCCTGCCGCCGACAGCAGCAACAGCACATACAGCTCTGTGCCCCAGAGCTTCTCGCGTTTCACATAGTCGTGCGCCAGCAGCGCGACCAGAGCCACCACGCCGCCTATCAGCCCTGTGACGAACATGGTGAACCGGTCTATTCCGACCATCCCAGACAGCGTGGATGTGGCGCCTTCATCGGCGATGCGATGCCAGAGAACGATGGACGACAGCACGGTGCCCACGCCGATAGCGAATGTGTAAGCCGAAGCGAAACCGCTCGGCAGTCGGTTGCCTGCCAATGAGACGATCGTCAGCAGCAGCACTCCGCCGCCTGCCAGCAGCAGATGCGGCACGAGGGCTTCCCAATCTATAGACGGCGTAGGCACGAAATTGCTGGGAGACGCCTGCGCGAGAAGCCCGCCGACAGAAGTTGCCGCCATCATGGGGCGACCTCGCTGGTTGCGGAGATTTCTGAACTTGCTGTCAAGCCGTCTGCTTCAAGCGCAAAACCTTCAGCACCGCTAGCCGCAGACCCGACAGCCAAAGCAACCTCTGCATCACTGCCAGATCCGCCGTGCATTTCCACATGCTCCACCAGTCTTTCAACTGCCGGCTCTATGCGATCCAGTGCCGGCCTCGGATACACGCCCAAGAACACGATCAGCACCAAGAGCGGCCCGACGGCAGCCCATTCCCGCCAGCGCAAATCCGGCATTTTGGCGTTCTCGCCTTCGCTCGGCCCGTGGAACACCCGCTGATATGCCCAGAGCAGATACACGGCAGCCAAGATCACGCCCGCAGTGGCAGCCACTGCCCACCAGCGGTTCGCCTCAAATGCGCCCAGCAGGATCAAAAACTCTCCGACAAAGCCGTTCAGCCCCGGCAGCCCGATGGACGACAGCATCACCACCATGAACACGCCCGCCATCAGCGGCACGCTTCGCTGCAGACCGCCCAGCTCGGCGATCTGACGGGTGTGGCGACGCTCATAGACGAACCCCACCAAAAAGAACAGCGCGCCAGTGGAAAGCCCGTGGTTCACCATCTGCAGTACGCTTCCCTCCAAGCTCTGGATGTTGAGGGCGAACGCGCCCAGGATGATGAAACCCAGATGAGCCACCGAGGAATAAGCCACGAGCCGTTTCAAGTCTTTCTGCATGGCAGCCACGACCGCCCCGTAGAGGATGCCGATCACGCCGAGCGTGAGGAACAGCGGAGCGAAATAGCTGACGGCTTCGGGGAAGAGATACAACCCGAAACGCAAAAACCCGTAAGTGCCAAGCTTCAGCAAAACCCCCGCCAAGATGACCGACCCTGCTGTAGGGGCTTCCGTGTGGGCATCGGGCAGCCAAGTGTGAAGCGGGAACAGCGGCACTTTCACGGCGAACGCCAAGGCGAACGACAGGAACACCCAGCGAGCCGTGGTGGTGGCGAGCGACTGCGAAGTGGCAATCTCAACGAGATCGAAGGTAACCGCTCCGCCGGTGGCCGAGGAATGCAAGAAGACGAGACTCACGATGCCGACCAGCATGATCGCCGAACCCAGCATTGTATAGAGGAAGAATTTGACTGCGGCATAACGAGCGTTTTCGTGCCCCCATTTGCCGATGAGGAAATACATCGGCACCAGCACCACCTCAAAGAACACGAAGAACAAAAGCAAGTCCAAAGCCAAGAACGCCCCAAGGCAGCCCGCCTCCAGCACGAGCAGCCACACATAGTAAGACTTGGGATCGCTGCCGGGATCCAAGGCGATGATGGCGAGGGGGAACAACAGCCCGGTGAGCGCCACCAAAAACAGCGAGATGCCGTCTACGCCGAGATGCCACGAGATGCCCAGCGATGAAATCCATTCGTGGCGCGAGACGAACTGAAAGCCCGTTTCAGAGCCGCCCGATGCGTCAAAGACTGCCACCAGCCAGCCCGCAGCTGCTGCCACGCCGACCGCGAACATCAAGGCAATCGGCCGCAGCATCTCAGAGCGGGACGACGGGATCAGCAGAAGAGCGGCCGCGCCCAAGAGCGGCAGGATGACCAGCAGCGACAGAACCGGAAAGTCAGCCATCAGAAGCTCGCCCTCGCGATGAAATACACGAGCAGAATGACCGCGCCGACGGCGATGCCCAGAGCGTAGCTGCGAACCTTGCCCGTCTGGGATTGCCGAAGCCAGTTTGCGCCTGCTTGCACCAAGCTGCCTACGCCGTTGACTGCGCCATCCACAAACCGCCGATCAAAGCGAGCGACCTCGTTGAAAGCGCGCCGACCAGGGCCGCCGGCGACTTTGGTGATCGTTTCGTCGTATCGCCAAGCGCGAGCGAAGATGTCTAGCTCCACTGCTTTTGCCGGGGCTGCTTTCTTCAGATAGAACTGCACGGCAATCCAGATGCCCACCAAGCCTGCCACGATAGCGACCCCTGCCAGCACCCACTTGGTGCCGCCTGCAAAACCCAAAGTCGCTTCGTTGTGGTAAAGAGATGGCTCCAGCCATTTCTCCAAGAAGTGCGTGGATTTCACGAACGGCAGGTTGATGACGCCTGCGACTGTGGCCAAACCTGCCAGCAGAACCAGCGGCAGCAGCATCGTGGGCGGCGATTCGTGGGGAGCTTCGTGATGCGCTTCGTGGGAATGCGCTGCGACTGCCTCGGCAGGCTCTTCTGACGCCAGGCTCGCTGCCCCGCCTACCGTCTCCTCCGCCGCCACGATAGCAGCGTCCTCTGCGCCGCCAGTTTCTGAGCCAGATGCCCACCGCTTCTCGCCGAAGAATGTCATGAACACTGCTCGGCTCATGTAGAAGGCCGTTAGCATCGCTGCGAACAGCAGCAACGCCCAGAGCAGTTTGTTGTTGTTCCACGCTCCCGCCAGAATTTCGTCTTTCGACCAAAAGCCCGAGAAGGGCGGCACGCCTGCTATCGCCAGCCAGCCGACCCCGAAAGTCACAGCGGTGACGGGCAAGAAGCGAGCCAAGCCGCCGTAGCGCGACATGTCTTGTTCTTCGTGCATAGCGTGAATGACCGACCCAGACCCCAAGAACAGCAACGCCTTGAAGAAAGCGTGGGTGATCATGTGAAAGATGGCGGCCGTGTATGAGCCGACCCCCACAGCCACGAACATGAAACCGAGCTGGCTGATGGTGGAATACGCCAGCACCTTCTTGATGTCTTTCTGCGCGATGGCGGCGGTGGCGGCTATGAGAGCGGTAGCCAGCCCCACCCAGGCCAGCAGATCCAGCACCCAGCCGTCGGCCGCAGCCAATAGCGGATTGACTCGCACCAGCAGATACACGCCTGCGGTCACCATTGTGGCGGCGTGGATGAGAGCCGACACCGGCGTGGGGCCGGCCATAGCATCGGGCAGCCACACATACAGCGGAAACTGCGCCGACTTGCCTGCCGCTCCCAGCATCAGCAAAAGCACGATAGCCGAAGCGGTGGTGGAGGTCACCACGGAAGTGTCAGCGAAGATGCCAGTGTAGCTGAGCGTGCCGAACGCGCCGAAAGTCAAAAAGATGGCCACCATGAAGCCGAAATCGCCGACACGGTTGGTAACGAATGCCTTTTTACCCGCAGAGGCGTTGGCTTCGTCGGCGAACCAGAAAGAGATGAGGAAATACGAGCAAGCCCCCACGCCTTCCCAGCCGAGAAATGTCATCAGCAGGTTGTCGCTGAGCACCAGAATCAGCATGGAAAACACGAACAAGTTGAGATAGAGGAAGAATTTGGAAAAGTTCTCGTCGCCGTGCATGTAGCCGAGAGAGTATAAATGTATGAGCGCGCTCACCCCTGTGATGAACAGGGCCATAGTGATAGACAGCGGGTCGGCCAAGAACGACACATCCACCGACAGGTCGCCCGCCGGCACCCACGAAAACAAGGTGAAAGTAACAGAGCGTTCTTCGCCTTCCAGCCCCAGCAGCCCTATGAATACCAGCACCGATGCCGCGAATGAGCCTGCCGTGGCTGCTGTGGCGAGCCAGCCTGCTCTGGGTTCGCCCATTCGTCTGCCGCCGATCAGCAGCAGAGCGAAGCCGACGAGCGGCATCAGAGGGATGAGCCAGACGAGCCGTTCCATTTGTCTCTCAGCCTTGCCTCAATCTCGCCTTTCAGCCTCGCAGCGCGGCAATGTCATCGGCGGTGGCATCGGGACGGCGGCGCATCACAGCCACCACGATGGCCAGCCCGATGACGACTTCCGTAGCAGCCACCACGAGCACGAAGAACACGGACACCTGCCCGCCGATGTCGCCGAGCTCTCGCCCGAAGGCCACGAAAGTGAGATTCACGGCATTGAGCATCAGCTCCACGCACATGAACATCACCAGGGGATTGCGCCGCACGAGCAATCCGAAAGTGCCGATGGCGAACAAGATGCCCCCCAGCACCAGATACCAAGCAGTGGTGACTTCCATTACGCCGGTTCCTCGCTGAGCGGCGTGCCTTCTGCGGCTAAAGCTGCGCCGTCTGCTCCGTCTTTGCCGTCTTCCTCGCTTCTGCGCGATTGAGCCCGCCTAGATAGCGCGATGGCGCCCACGACGGCAATAGTCAAAAGCACGCCTGTGATTTCAAAAGCCCACACATAGTCGGTGAAGATGACCCGACCTAACTGGCGCACATTCGGCAGAAACTCTTCGCCGCTGGGTTGGTTGTCGCGCAAGGCGGTGGCGGCGTCTTGAGTGTGGACTGTGACGCTGTCAAGCGCAGGGGCGGTGACGGCTTCGTCGCCTGTGGGCGAACCTCCGGTTGCCACAGCCACGATGACGACGCCGAGCGCGAGCGTGGCCACGCCCACTGCTATGGCCATAGGTCGCTGCCCTGCTATCGGTTCAACACGCAGGTTCTCGCTGCGATACACCCCGAACAGCATGATGACGAAGAGGAACAGCACCACTATCGCGCCCGCATAGACGATGACCTGCACGGCCGCCAAGAACTGAGCGTCCATAGCCAAGAACAGCACAGCTACGCCGAAGAGGGTCGCAACCAGCATTAGGGCTGAGTGCACAGGGTTCTTGGCGATTATCACCCCTAGCGCACCGACCACGCAGATGATCGCGCAAGCTATGAAGACGACGGTTTCCATCAGAGGCTATTCCCCCTCTTCGTCTTCTGCTGACTGCCCCGCCTCGGCCGAACGCACGCCATAGCCCAGCTCGCCCGACCAGGCCACTCGCCCTTCGTATGCCGCGCTGCCCGAAGGCGAAGTAGCCCGCATCCACGCAGAGGTGTGCTCGTCATCGCCTTCTCGCCAGTCTTCCCAGGGCAGCTGCTGGGGTTTGCCGTCTTCGCCTACGACCAGCTCGTCTTTGGTGTAGATGGCATCGGCTCGGCTGGTGAAGGAGAACTCAAACAGCTTGGATTCTGTTATCGCCTCGGTGGGGCAGGCTTCCACGCAGAGGTCGCAGTGGATGCATCGCAGATAGTTGATTTCGTAGATGTAGCCGAAGCGTTCGCCGGGCGAAACGGGATCGTCGGGCGAATTGTCTGCGCCGCGCACATAAATGCAGTTGGCCGGGCACACTGCTGCGCAAAGCTCGCAGCCGATGCATTTCTCCATGCCGTCTTCGTAGCGGTTGAGCACATGGCGACCGTGAAGCCGTGGCGGCTTGTGCCGCTTTTTTCGGGGATAAGAAGTGGTGACCCGCTTCTCAAAGAGTTTGCGGAAAGTCACGGCGAATCCGCCTAGATAGCCCATAGCTATGCCTCCTTGCCTGCGTTCTCAGCAGCCGACTGCTCTGTTGCGCTTGCTCTCTCTTCAGCCACCTCTGAGCCATTTGCCGATGCTGCCCCGTTCGCATCTGAAATCTCAATCAAAAAATCGTCATCTGCCGCTCCGCCCGGCGCATCAATGTCGGGCGCGCGCCTGCCTGCGCTGATGGCGACGCGCAGCAGACCGGCAGCCACCACGATGCCGCCGACCGACACTGCCACCACCGCAAAGCCGTTCCAGTCTCTGTCTTCGCCGATGTCCAAAGCTGCCAGCACCAGCAGCCAGGCCAGCGAAAGAGGTATGAGCACTTTCCAGCCCAAGTCCATGAGCTGGTCGTAGCGGAACCGGGGCAGCGTGGCCCTGAACCACACGAACACGAACAGCAACACGAAGAGCTTCACGAAGAACCAGAGCACTCCCCAGATCCAATCCACGCTCTCGGTGAGAATCGGACCGTTGGGGCCGCCGAGGAAGAGCGTGACGATGATGGCAGACATCGTGATCACATTCATGAACTCGGCCATGTAGAAGAGGGCGAACCGCAGCGAGCTGTATTCGGTGTGGAAGCCTCCCACCAGCTCTTGTTCGGCTTCCACGAGGTCGAAAGGCGGGCGGTTGAGCTCGGCAGTGGCGGCGATCATGAACACCACGAACGGCACGATGCCGGTAACCCAGAGATTCCATCCGTAGGTGGTTTGCGATGCCACGATTTCATGGGTGGAAAGGCTGCCCGCCGTGAGGATTACCGCCGCGAAAGACAATCCCAGAGCAGCCTCATAAGACACGACCTGAGCCGAAGCGCGCACCGAGCCGAGCAGGGGATATTTAGATCCCGAAGACCAGCCCGCCAGCATGATTCCGTACACCGCCACCGAAGACATCGCCAGCACCAAAAGCACCCCCACAGGCGGGTCGGCCACCTGAAGATGGGTGAAGTTGCCCCACCAGTTGACCACGCCGTCTTTGTCGGTGAAGTTGCCGCCCACCGGCACCACCACGAAAGTGAGAAACGCGGGCACGAGCGAAAGATACGGAGCCAGTCGGAACACGAGACGGCGACTCTGCGAGGGCAGCAAGTCTTCTTTGAAAAAGAGCTTCAGGCCGTCGGCCAGAGTTTGGAGAATGCCGAACGGCCCGGCAACCGCTGGGCCGATGCGGTTTTGCATGTCGCTGATGAGCTTGCGCTCAAACCAGATCATGAGCGTCACGCTCAGCAGCAAAAAGGTGAACGCCACCAGCACCTTGATGGCGACAATGGCGACCTCCTCCAGCCCTACGCCGCCGAGGAAGAGAGGGTCTACACCGAAGATCATGCGGGTTCCTCGTTTGCTGGCTCGCTAGCTGGACTGCTCTTTTGGCCTGCTTCAGCCGAACTCTTGTTTTCCGCTTTGGCTTCTCGGCTTTCATCTGCTTCATAACCCAAATTGCTATCGGTGGGCTTCCCTTCAGCAATAGTGCTAATCCGAACTTCCGTGACGGTGCTGCCGCTCACTATCAGCTCGCGGGGGTCGGCCCCGCTGTGGTTGTGGGGAATGACGACCACCTCTTCGGGCACACGGGCATCGGATTTCACGGGGATGGTGATCGTGCTGGCGGCAGAGGCAACCGTCACGATTTCGCCATCGCTGATGCCGAGGTCGCGCACTGCTGCGGGGTTGAGACGCGCTGCTGCCAACTCTGCCAGCGGCTCAAGCGAGGGGCAGTGGGAAACGAGAGTGCCGTTGTCATACAGAGTGCGATTGACGGCGAGACGGAAGGCGTAGCGGTCGTGCGGGATCGGGGGAATATCAAAATGAACGCTGGCAGTTGGGCTTGCTGGGCCTGTGTCACCCACCAACACGCCGTCGGGAGCATTGCGAACCGCTTCGCTGCTGATGCCTTTGAACCTCGGCACGATTTCGGCTATTTCTTCCCAGATGTCTTCTGAGGAGGAGAAGTCCCACTCTATGCCGCCTCTGCGAGCCAGCTCTGCGGCGATCATCCAGTCGCTACGAGCAGTGCCGGGCGGATTGACTTGCTTAGCAACAGGCGAGAGACGCCCTTCCAAATTCATATGCGTGCCTTCTCGCTCGCCGAAGGCAGCAGCGGGCAGCACGATGGAAGCTTCTTCAACCGTTTCGTTCGCAAAAGCATCAATGGCGATGATGCTGGTGCCTACCGCTAAAGCTTCGCCGATGAGCTGCTTGCTGGGGAAGTCGCGCACAGGGTCGGCCCCCAAACACACGAGCACGGCTATCTCGCCTGCTGCAGCCTTTGCGATGATGCCGGCGGTGTCGCTGCCTTTCTCAGCAGGCACGCTCCCCCAGATACTGCGATACCAATTGTCGTCTGCGCCCAAAGAAGTGCGCCCTGGGAGCAAGCCTGGCGCAAGGCCCATTTCCAGCGCGCCGTGCACATTGCCTCTTCGCAAAGCAGGCAGGAAGCGGGCGTGCGGATATGCCTCGGCGATTTGGGCGGCGACAGAAGCAATCACATCCGGAGATTCCGCAAGCGAACTGCGACCGAAGATGACCGTCAGGAGCGATCTATCTTTCCCGCTGCCAGTTGCCCCTGAACCTTCGCTGACTCCTTCGCCAAGATTTGCATTAGCTCCAGCACCCGCATCACCGGCTTTCTCCCGCAACAACTCGCTCAATGCCGCTATGTCGCTCACAGCCGTGATGCCGAGTTTTCCGTCTTCAGGGGTACCTGAAGCTCGAGCGTGGGCAACCGGATCGTCAGCCAGCAGCGTCTCAACCACTATCGGCCCGTCTCCCGGCAGCACCCGCAAGCTGCAAGCCGCCACATCTGAGAGACCAGTAGCGGTCGGCGTGATCTCCAGCAGCGTCACATCGCCTGCTTCTGCCGCCGGACGCAGCCGCAGATAGAGAGTGCCCAGCTCTTCCTTCGGGTCGGCCGCCACAAGGATGACCGTGCCGCCCGTCGCGCAAGCCTGATTCACAGTGGCCCTAGGCAACCCCAGCACCACTTCAGCAGCCAAGCCGTCTCCGATCTGGGCATCGGTGTTGTCGGTGCCCCATACCGCCTTTGCCAATTTCGCCCAAGCGTATTGCGCTTCGCAGGTGAGATGCGCCCCGCCGATCACAGCCACCGACTGCGGCCCTAAAGTCTCCACCGCAGCAGCGACCATCCCAGCAGCCGCATCCAATGCTGCATTCCATGCGACAGGCGCAAGATTGCCGACCTCGTCTCGCATGAGCGGTTCAGCCAGCCTGTCGGGATGGCTGCCGGCTTGGAAGCTGAAGCGGTCGCGATCGCTCAGCCAGCCCCAGTTCACCGCGTCGGAGTCCATCCCCTGATAGCGCAAGATCTGGTCGCGAGAAGACTCCACCACGATGCGGTCGCCCATCGGATTGGGGAAAGTAGAGTCCGACTCGGCCAGATCCCAAGGACGAGCCTTGAACCGATAAGGCGAAGCAGTGAGCGCGCCTACAGGGCAAATCTGCACAGTGTTGCCGCTGAAATACGAGCTGAACGGCGCATCGGGGAAGGTGTTGACTTGAGTGGTGCTGCCTCTGTCCATGAATTGTATGAGCGGGTCGCCCGCCACTTCCGAGGCGAAGCGGGTGCAACGGTCGCAGAGGATGCAGCGTTCCCGATCCAGATACACCTGCGAGCTGATGGGGATGGGCTTGGCGAAGTGTCGTTTCGGCTCCACGAAGCGGCTCTCGCCAGGGCCGAAAGCCATCGTCTGGTCTTGAAGCGGACACTCCCCGCCCTTGTCGCAGACAGGGCAGTCCAACGGGTGATTCACGAGCAGAAATTCCAGCACGCCTTCTTGAGCTTTCTGAGAAGCCGGGCTTTCCGTCTCCACCGTCATCCCTTCGCTCACTTCCACCATGCAAGAAGGCTGCAGAGCCGGCCCCCTCCCGGTGTCGACTTCCACCAGGCACATGCGACACATCCCTACCGAGCGCATCCGAGGATGATAGCAAAATCGGGGGATATAGACCCCCGCCTGCTCGCACGCGTCAATCAATAGCTGCCCTTTGTCGGCAGCAATTTCAGCCCCGTCGACCGAGATCGTAACTGCTGTCTCCGACTTCACTGACATCGCGGCTATTTTATCTGCTTAGACCAGCCTCAGGGATAATTTCTGCTCTGTGTGTCGGCAACCGTGCAGCAACAGCCATCCCAGAAATCTTGTTTGGCTTAGACTTGCCTCATGGATGATTTCAAATCAAAGACGGCAGTCATCACAGGAGCGGGCAGCGGGATAGGCCGCGAGCTTGCCTTGCGGAGCGCAGCCGAGGGAATGAATGTGGTGGTTGCAGACATTGAAGTGCCGCCGATGGAAGAGACTGCGGCACTCATCCGCGAAGCGAAGGACGAAGGAGGCGAAAGCGGGGGCGAAGGCAGAGGAGACGCCGAGGTTCTGTGCGTGCAGACCGATGTGGCCGATGCCAAATCGGTGCAGGCTTTGGCGGAGGCTGCTTTCGGCTGGCGAGGCGGGGTGCATTTGCTCTGCAACAACGCCGGCGTGTTCGTGGGCGGGCTGATGTGGGAGCGGACGCTAGCCGACTGGGAATGGGTGATGTCGGTGAATGTGCTCGGCATCGTTCATGCTGTGGACGCATTCGTGCCGAGAATGCTGGAGCAAGACGAAGAAGCCCACATCGTGAACACATCCTCTATGGGCGGCATGATCTCGGCGTCATTCTCTGGGCCGTATTTCACTTCCAAGTTCGCAGCCGTAGGGCTTTCGGAATGCTTGGCTCACGATCTGGAAGCAGTCGGATCAAAGATAGGCGTGTCGGTGCTGGTGCCGAGCCTCGTCAGCACCAACATCGGCTCTTCCGCTCGCAATCGCCAAGAGGCTTTTGCCAACGCTCCCGGCCACGAAACAGCAGATTCAGGGCGATCTATAGAAGAAGTGCTGGCGGTGAGCATCGCCGAGGCCGGCCTGGACCCAGCCGTAGCCGCCGACAAAGTCTTCGCCGCAGTGCGAGCAGGCGATTTCTACATCCCCACCAACGACACCTTCGACACTCAGATCAACATGCGCCACGAAGACATCCTCAGTCGCCAGCTCCCCCGCGTCCCCCCGATCGATTGAGCTATCTCAGGCTGGCTTTGACTTAGGCGTAGGCCATTCCGAGCGGGAAGCCGCAATCAGCACGAGGCTGGCTAGGACGGCTACGAAGGGGCCTACTTGGAGGGAGCCTGACATGTGTTCGCCCCAGAGAATTTTACCTATCAAGACCCCTGCGGCAGTCGCGCCCATAGACATGCCTGCCAGCACCCAGATCGTGCGGACGGCTTTGAGCAGTTTCGGCTTCGGCTTGCTGAATCTGGGCTCTGAAAGCGCGATGAGCGAGCCGACTATCACGGGTATGCTGAAGACCAAGATGATGAGCGTCATCCTGAGCGGTGAGTCAAACCCGGTGTAGTTGCCGCTGTGCTCGTCGCTGCCAGACATCCAAGTCCACGCGAATGTGCTGAACAGAGCAGCCGTTCCCGCGAGCAAGGCGATGAAGGCGAGTGCCAAACGCTTGTGAAGTGCTTCGCTCTGCTCTGCCTTTGAGAGTGCAGCTGACGGCGCAGCTTCTGCTGACATGGCTTCTGCGCCGCTTTGTGCTGCTCCCCGAGCTTGCCGCATTTTCTTGAAGCTCTGAAGACCGAGCACCAGCACCGCCAAGCCCGCCCCCGACAGCGACAGCCAAAATCCGCCTGCTTCGTTATTGTGCGGCCCGAGCAGCATGGCGATAGTAGCCGCCAACGCTCCGAGGGCGAAAAAGAACTGTTTGTTCAAGCCTTTCTTGAGAAGCGTGACATCAATCAGGCACAAACCGAAGACTTTAGCCACAAGACCGTAGCCCCCGCTCAAGTTGCCGACTATAGGGGCTTGGGAGCCGCTGGCACCTGCCACCCACGGCAGCAGAGTGCCCAGCACAATAGATATTCCGCCGATCGTGACCAGCAGAAACGGAATAGTTTTTTTGGAAGTTTCGTTCATGCGCGAAGCATACCACAAACGACCTAGGAGACTTCGCATTCTGGCTTAGCCCATTCAGAGCGGGATGCGTAGAGCAGCAGAACGCCTGAAATGAATGCCACGAAGGGGCCTTCTTGCAAAGCACCGGCTCCGCTATCGCCCCAAAATACTTCAGTCAGCATGAGACCGCCAGAGACAGTGCAGATGGCTATGCCTGCCAGCGTCCAGCTGACGCGGATGGCTTTGAACAGGTTCGGCATCGGTTTTTTGTAGTTGGGCTCTTGCAGCGTAATGATGGAACTGAGGATCACCACGATGCTCCAGACAAAGACGATCAATGTCATCCTGAGCGGTTTGTCAAAGGCTCCGACTGACCTGCTGATGTCGAAAAAGTCCAAGAACCCCTCAGGGGCATTGCTTGGGAACCTGATCCAATCCCACTGGAGCGTGCTGAGCAACGCGCCTACACCGGCCAAGTTTGCCAGCCCTGCGTTCATAGCTCGCTTGTTGACGGCGGCTTTGTCTTCTGCTGAGTCCCCGTTTCCGTTTTGGGCTTCGCTCTTGCTTTGCTTTATTTCGTTCATCCACTCGCCGAGCTGGTGCGTCAGCAGCACGAATGCCACTACCGCAGACCCAGAAAGCGCCATCCACACGCCTGCCTCTTCTTCTTTGTTCGGGCCGAGAACAAAGGCAAAGACTGCCCAAAATGCGGCAGTCCCCAAGTAAAGATGCAGGCAGGAGTTGTCTTTTTTCACGATCAACGCTGCTACAAGGGCGACTCCGAAGACCAGGGTCAGCAGACCGTATCCTTGAGCGAGATCGCCTACCGCTGTGGACCACAAGCGGTTGATGTCGCTGATTTTGCCTTCGTCAAGCCATGGCAGAAGCGAGCCGACGACCACGAGGGCCGCGTTCACCATGACAATCAGATAGATCATCATCTTCTGCGCCGCTGGATCTGCGAAAAATCGCTTCGCTTTCCCAGAGGCAGAGGCCTCTTCGGGAGCAGCAACCTTCGCAGGGGAAGCGTTTTCTGTTGTAGACATGGAGCCTTCTTCCGGCGGGCTGCCTTCACCGTTTGCTGTAGTTTCGCTCATACGCGAAGCATAGCACATTCATCCCTTGCGGAAAGACATCCCCAAAAATTGCATTTGGCGGGCTTCGCTCCTTGCGGCAGTTCTATCCTCTGCGCTGGGCTAAAAGCTTGGCAACGGCTTGGCCGTCGGCTTGGCCTTTGGTGGCTTTCATTATCTGGCCCACGAAGAAGCCTTGCAGTTTTTGCTCGCCTTCGCAGAAGCGTTGCCATTCGTCCGGGTGCTGGGCTATGAGCTCGTCCAACAAGGCTTCTAGTTCGCTCGTGTCTGCGGCGTCTGAGGTTCGGGCGGCTATGGCTTCTGCTGCTGAGCCGCCCTCGGCCGCTAGGTCGGCGAGAATCGCCTTGGCTTGCGAGGCGGAGATTTCGCCATCAGCTTCTGCCTTGAGCAGCTCGGCGAAAGCTGCAGCGTCCAGTTTGTCTGCGCCTTCGGCGAGGTTGTTCAAGATGTGCTTGAAGACGAGCTCTGGGGCGGCACCCGCTGAAACGGCAGACAAGGCAAGCTCGTCTTGGTCACGGCTCACTATCGTGGCTATTGACGGCAGGTCTGGCGCAGCTCCGTTTGATGTCTTTTCAGCCAGCCGCTTGCGTCTTTCGGCGGGCAGGGCAGGCAGGGCGGCTCGGATTTCTGCCACCCATTCTGCTTCCGGCACAAGAGGCACCAAATCGGGTTCCAGGAAATAGCGGTAGTCGGTCTCACCTTCTTTGGAGCGCAGCGAGTGGGTTTTGCTGTCGTCTTCGTCCCAGTGGCGTGTTTCTTGGCGCACTTCGCCGCCTTCTTCCAGCAGTTTCACTTGGCGGAGGGCTTCGTAGTCGATCGCTCGCCCTAGAGAACGCAGCGAATTCACATTCTTGACTTCGCAGCGCACTCCCAATTCTTCGCCCGCACGCCGCACGGAAATGTTGGCATCCACTCGCAGGGAACCTTCCTCCATCTTTCCGTCGGAAGCCCCGATAGCCACCAGAATCGCCCGCAGCTCGGCGGCATATTCTTTTGCTTCGTCTGAGTTTCGCAAGTCGGGCGCGCTCACGATTTCTATGAGCGGCACGCCGGCTCGGTTGTAATCAATGAGCGAATAGCCGGCTTCGTGGATGCGGCCTCCTCCGCCTACATGAGTGCTTTTGCCGGTGTCTTCCTCCAGATGCGCCCGCACTATGCCGACCTGTTTGCCAGACGGCAGCTCCAAGAACCCGTCGGCGTTGATCGGGTCTTCGTATTGGCTGATCTGGTAGTTCTTGGGCATGTCGGGGTAGAAATAGTTCTTGCGTGCGAAAGTGGAAGGGCGCACATCGCAGTTCAACGCCAAGCCCACTCGGATGGCCAACTCCACAGCGTGGCGGTTGATTACGGGCAAAGTTCCGGGGAGACCGAGGCTCACTGGGTCAATGTGGGTATTGGGCTCGCCGCCGAAGCGATTGGGGCTGGCCGAGAAGAGCTTCGTGTCGGTGAGCAGCTCAGCGTGGACTTCCAGCCCGATGACGCTTTCCCAGCCTTCTGGAAGTTTCATGGCGCAACGCTCTCCAAGAACGCCCCCACTTGAAACATAACCTCTTCGCCTAAAGCGGGGGCCATCACTTGCACGCCGACAGGCAGATTGTCTCCGTCGCTGTTGTCGCCCGTGCCGAATGGCACCGACATGGCAGGGTGCCCAGCCAAGCTGGAAGGGACAGTGCAGACATCCGAGAGATACATTTCCAGCGGGTTGTCGGTGCGCGCCCCTATTTCAAAAGCCACAGTGGGAGAGGTCGGTGAGATCAGAGCGTCAAAGCGTTCGTAGGCTCGGTCGAAATCTCGGATGATCAAGGTTCGCACTTTCAGGGCTTTGCCGTAGTAGGCGTCGTAGTAGCCTGCCGAAAGCGCAAAAGTGCCCAGCATGACGCGCCGCTTGACTTCTTCGCCGAACCCTGCCGTGCGGGTGGCGATGTTCATGTCCACGGCGTTGGAGGCTTCGGCTCGCATTCCGTAGCGCACGCCGTCATAGCGGGCGAGATTGCTGGAGGCTTCTGCCGGTGCTATGAGATAATAGGCTGACAGGCCGAATTTCGCGGCAGGCACGCTCACTTCTTCCACCTCCGCTCCCCCGTTCGCCAAAGCATCGGCCGCCTCTGCGGTTCGCCGTGCGACATCTGGGGATACTCCCTTGGACAATTCGGTAACCACGCCTATCCGCATCCCCTCCACGCCTCGCCCTAGGCATTCCGCAAGCGAAGGCATTGCCTCGGGGATGGAGGTGGAGTCGGCAGGATCATGGCCTCCGATGACCTCCAGCAAAGCTGCTGCGTCTGCCACCGAAGCCGCAAAAGGCCCGATCTGATCCAGAGAAGAGGCGAAAGCTATCAGCCCGTAGCGCGAGACTCTGCCGTAGGTGGGTTTCACGCCGACCACTCCGCAAAGCGCAGCAGGCTGACGAATGGAGCCTCCTGTGTCGCTTCCCAATGCCAATGGCGCAAAGCCGGCAGCCACAGCCGCTGCAGAGCCGCCGCTGGAGCCGCCCGGCACACGGCTGAGATCGTGGGGGTTTCTGGTGGTGCCGAAAGCGGAATTTTCGGTAGAAGACCCCATAGCGAACTCGTCCAAGTTGGTTTTTCCCACCACTACGGCCCCAGCTTCTCGCAGACGGGTCACCACAGTCGCCTCATAAGGCGGTTTCCAGCCTTCTAAAATGCGCGAACAGCAGGTGGTGGGAATGCCTCGGGTGCAGAGATTGTCTTTCAAAGCGACTGGCACTCCGGCTAGAGGGCCAAGGTCTTCGCCTGCTGCGATGCGCTCGTCCAATGAAGCAGCGGCAGCCAAGGCTTCCTCGTCAAGCACTTGTACGAACGCGGCGATTTCAGAATCGCGAGCTGCTACATCAGCCAGCTTTTCTTCGGCTACTGCAGTCGCTGAAATTTCTCCCGACTTGATCGCGGCTGCAAGTTCTAGGGCTGATTTGTGATCCATCTTGAGTTAGCGTTATTGCTCCAGCACAGGCGGCACCCGAAATTGACTGTCTTGTGCCTCGGGAGCAACAGCCAGCACTTCGTCTCGGTCGCTGCCTTTTGCCGCTTCATCGGCTCGGAGCACATTCTTCAGCTGATAGGGGTGCGATGTGGGCGGTATGTCGGCGAGATCCAAGGCGTCCATTTCTTTGCCGTATTCCAGCACGCTGGAGAGCTGCTGGGAGAACATCTGCTGCTCTTGGGGAGTCACATGCAAGCGGGCGAGGCGAGCTACATGGGCGACTGCTTCCGATGAAATCCGAACGGACTCGTCGCTGCTTGTTGCCATGCCTTACAATGCTAGCTAAGATGCCGCCGATGAGATGCTGCCGATGAGATGGCCCGGCTATGCCGGCGTGTCTGAGCTAGCCGCTCAGAATGAGCTGGACGCACTGAACTTCTGCTCCCCCTCCCTCGTCTTCCTCTGCGAGTGAAAATGTCGCTCCAGCAGGCGGCACGCTGTTGCGCACTTCGGTGTCATCGCCGATTTCGTTGAGCACATCGCCTTCTACCGTTCTTTCTGCCACGCAAAACCCTTGCTGTTGCAAAAGCACTCTGGCTTGTCCTACGCTCAACCCAGCCAATTCCGGCACTGGCCTCGGACCGTCAGACACTACGAGCAGCAAACTGTCTCCAGAGGACACCACCGTGCCCGACTCGGGCGCGACCCGCAACACCGTGTCTTCTGCAAATTGATTGTCGTGCTGTCTTTCCACGCTCACATCGAAACCCGCTTCTCGCAGATTTTCTTCAATGATGTTTATGTCGCTGCCGACAAGCCCTGGCGGAACCGTCAACAACTGCGCTCCTGCCGAAACAGTGAGATACACAGGGCTTCCAGGAGGCACATCCAGCAGCTTTTGCCTTTCGTCGTCGACTCCTAGAACTATCCCTGCCGGAGCGTCGTTGCTGAAAACCTCCTTGGTTTCTCCCAATTCAAGTCCCAGGTCTTGCAGTTGCAGAGTTGCAGACTCAATCGGAATGCCGATGATGTCTTCAGGAAGCGTCACCAAGCTGTCGCCTAGCGACATGGCGAGAGTCAAAGTCGCTCCTTTTGCCACTTGTTCGCCTGGTTCGGGATCTTGTGCGATTATTTCGCCGTTGAGAGTGTCGTCTTGGCGCTGCTCGTAACGCTTGACCTCAACCCAATCTCCGCTTACTTCATCGCCGATTCTTTTCAGTGCGTCCTCCCAATCCATCCCCACGACATTGGGGACAGATCTAGTGGTGGCAGAGTCCCGATTGACCACGAGCAAGGCAATGACAGCAGCCAGCACCACAATTGCCACCGCTCCGACTGCTGTCCATTTGCGGCGGCGGAGCTGGATGCCATAAGTGTCGCTTTCTTCTTGCGAGCCTTCCGACTCGCCATCTGCATCGCCTTCATTTTTGATTTCTTCGCCGCTGCCACTGCGACTGTCTCGTTCTTTGGCCCTCTTTTTGATTTTCCGTGCTGTCTTTCTGCTTTTGTCGCCTCCTTCGGTTTTGACCCTCTGCTCGGCAAAGTCAGCACTAGGCGGTTCTTGCAGAACTGCCAATGGCAAAGCATCGGCCGGCGGAAGCGTCTCCTTGAGATTTCGCAGTTCTGCGGCCAGCTCTTCTAGACTTGACCGATCTTTGGGCCGAATAGTGCCTGCCTTGGCCAGGGGCTTGGCAAGCTCGGCCAGCAAAGGCGGACACGGCAGGGGTCGTGACAGACGATCCCACAACATGCTCAAAGCCGTCTCGCTGGCGAACGGATGCTCGCCCGTCACAGCTTCGACTAGCACGACTGCTAAAGCATACACATCTACTTTCTCTGTGATCTCCTGGCTCTCCACCTCTTCGGGGGCCGCATAGAAACTGGGGCCGAAGATGCGGTCGTGAAAGCTCGGCAGCGATGCTTCGGCGTGAAGAGCCGCTAATGCGAAATCGGTGATCTTCACCCGACCTTGCGAATCGAACAATATGTTGCTGGGCGCTATGCCGCTGTGGATGAGATTGGAACTATGAGCTTCTTGAAGCCCGTCAGCCACTCCGATGCCCACTTCCAAAGCCTGCGAGGGGGAAAGTCGTGCTCCGGATTCCAGCATGTCGCGCAAGCTGCCGCCTCTGCACAGATCCGATACCACATAGGGAACTCCGTCTTCAAGCCCCCAGTCGTAATACGAGACTATGTTGGGGTGCGACAGCCGGGCGGCCGCCTGAGTTTCGGCTCGGAAGCGGCGCAGAAAGTTGCCGTCATTAGCCAGCTCGGAACTGAGAATTTTCACAGCCACAGGTCTGTGGAGCGAAGTGTCCTGCGCCCAATACACTTCGCCCGCGTCGCGCTCGCCGATCAGCTTGAGAAGCTGATACCGCTCAGCGAAAAACTGCCCTTCTCGTGCCACCTGCGATTTAAGCTACCACCCAGCAGTGCCGAAACTGCGCCTTCAACCGCCATACGCTAGAGATATGGCTGACAGGCTGTCGCTGGAGAGGCGTCAAAAGTTAGGGATGCTGGTTGCGCTGGCTATTGCTGTGGCAGGGATAGCCGTGATAACTCTGGCGGTGCTCGCTCGTGGGGGAGACGCCCCTTCGCTCGACCCTGCCGTGGAAGAACTGAGGCCGGCAGCTGACGCGGAATCAGTGCCGGTGCAGAGTTCTGTGACCATAGATCTGCAGGATCGTCCGCAGTACACCATCACGCTTCGCATCAACGGAGTTCAGATTCCGGAGAGCGAGGTGCTTTTCAGTCGCAGCCTCAACCGGCTCAACTACATAGTGGGCGAAGGGCAGACCGTTGAAGAGCTTCGCCCGGGCCGCAACTGCGCCCAAGCCGAGTTCTATGCCATCACCGAAGGGCCTGGCGCAGCCCGAACAGTAAATTGGTGCTTTGATGCGCTTTGATCTCGGCTAGCTCGGCTGGCTATGCTAGCTCGCCAAGCCGCACGCCTGCGCCAGCTCTTCCATGGCTGAGGTCGGGTCTTCCTTCACATGAATGCCGTGAATGCCTAGACTGCGAGCGGCTTCTACATTGCTGACGGCATCGTCCAAGAAGACGGTCTCTTGGGGAGCCAGCCCGCCGAGCCGCTCCAAGGCCAGATGATAAATGGCGGGATCGGGCTTGCGGATACCTTCCGCGCTGGAGTCCACTACCTCTTCAAACAGCTCGTCCACTGGGATCATCTGCCGCCACGCTTGTCTGAATTCTGCGATGTTGTTGGTGATGATGGCATTGCGGACGCCGTCCTCTTTGAGCCTGCGCACCATATCCACCACCGCCGACCGATCGGATTGCCTGCTGCTTTCGTCCAAACGCATCGACTGGAAGAAGCCGTCCAGCGTAAAGCCGTCTATGCCAGAGTTCTCGGCCACTGCGCCAATCTCTGCAGATGTGGCAGCCATAGTCTGCTCCCCTCGCTCCAGCCGATGCCAAGGATGATCCGTGTCCTGCTCGTAGGGGCCGAACACAAGCTCTTGCAAAGTCCTAGGGTCGACTCCCAAGCCTTCGGCATACTTGCGAACGCCCGTAAATGGCGAAGCCGTAAAAACCCCGCCGAAATCCCAGAGCACCGCCTTGATTTTCTGTCTGTCAAGCACAGAGCCACTCTAGCGAGCCAGCGCAAAAGCTGCACATAGCAGCAAGGCAGGCAGCACTTTCCCTCAACGGCTTGAAGGCATAGGCTCCATACCGCTAGACGCATTCCTCCTAGCCGTAGGCGAGCAAGCTCGCACGGAACTCATCAACAGAGTCAGACACTGAATTTGCCTTTCGCTTTTTCGCCAGATCTGACGGGTTGATGTTCGTGCCGCAATACTCGCCTTCGCCTACGAGCAGAGGTTCGCTGTTGATGCTGGACAGCGTTCTGCCCGTCCCGCGTAGTTGTGGAATGGTATCCGATAGTTCCTAGCACCCGCCCTCCCGAAACTGGAACTGACCCAGCGGGACAGGTTATCCGTATCCCACTCCTTCAACGTGGGCGTAGACCCGCCGCCGGGTGTTCTTGCTGAGGCTGACGATGACAGTACAGCGATGGCTGTTGCTGCGGCTAGCAAAGCAAACGCGAAAAATTTTACGGCACTTGAAAAGCAAGGTTTCCCCATAACCTAGCTAGTTTAATGCTGAGAACAGCCTGAATTTACAAAAAGGCTGTTTTCCTTTGCCATTTTTTAGCTTCTAGGGAACTCTGACATATCGCCAGCAGAAAACACACGCTCACCAAAAGAAAACATAAATGTGTCCTCATTCGTATCTTCAGCAATATAAGTTTCTCTTTCATAAGCCGCCTGGCAGCCAATATATGTCCTAGCGTTTGTAACTTCGGCTCTATAACCTGCTTCTCTCCAATGCAACAGAATCTGCTGTTCTCCTAAAGTAGGATGGCATAGAACCACATCTGCGATGTTTCCGTTCCTGGATATTTCTTTGACATGATAGGTGCCTTGGGACAGCAGGCTTTCGCGTGGCTGAACACCCGGGATGAAACCAGACTTGAACAAACTGTTAGCGAACTCGCCTATCTCACCTGCAGGAGCTGTCAACGCGACACAAAGAATTATCTGCATAGTCTCCGTTTCGTCTAAAAGTTCAGCAGTTCGGAGATGATCGTGCGCTGTTTGCACTGCTTCGCGAATATAGAAATCAAGGTTCGCTTCAGGGGTTACCCGTTCGCCGCCGTGGAGTTCCAGAAGCCTGTCGGTTGTTAAAATGCCGTTGCCTGTGTAGTTCTGCGTCACGGTATCGAACTCTCTGGTGGGCTTTATCAGATCTGTGAACGAATATCCTGCTGGTGCTCCGCATACATTCTGCGGTGTGAAGCCTAGCCATTCCAGGCTGCGTTCTATGTTGGGCCAGACCTGTGTTTGGAGATAGTCGTAGTCGTGGATCTGGCATTCTTCGCCTGCTGCCTCGGCTCTTTGTATCTGCCGTCTTCCGCGACTGGTTTCAGGATCGCAAGTGTTCAACTCCACAGCTAGGTTGCCTGCTGCCCGTGATGCTTGCGACTGGTATCTGCCTGCGATGTTGAACCAGCCTGACAGGGCGTTGAGGATGCCTTTCATCTCGTCAGAACCCTCATCGTTAGCAGCCGTGAAAATCTGAACATCCAAAAGACCCGGCACGAACCTGTCACGCGGAACGCTAGCCGCTAACGGCAAAGGAGTGTCGAAGTCCGGCGTTCGCCTAAGCCCAGAACTTCCCTCCGCAGTCCGCAGACTCTCGCCCAGATCGTCGCGGCCGATAAGCACCACCACATTAGCATCCCCAGCCGGTATCTGCCCTGAAGCTGGCAGGCTAGCCACAGCGACATCGCCGTCTGCGGCCGCTTCCGATCTTTCCGCTACGACTTCTGCCACGAGCTCCGCCTCGTCACGATGCTCAGATGCCACATAGTAAACAGCCGAGGTAGCGAACCTGCCAGGGGCGTTGCCCGCAGGCAAAACCGCATACCCCGCATCCCGCAAACTAGCCGAAAGCCTGCCCGCCGCCCCCGCGACACCGCTGCCGTTCAACACTTGAACCTGAAGCTGCGCAGGCGAAAGATCAGCTACAACAGGCGATGTCGTAGCGGGCGGCGGGGAGGTTGTGGTAGTGGTCGTCGTTGTCGATGTGGCGGAAGCGGAAGTTGTTGTCGTAGTTGTTTCCGTTTCTGTTTCGGCCGTTTCAGGCGAAGAAGTAGAGGTGGGCGCGGCTGCTGCTGCCGATGAGGTCGCTGCAGATGTGGTCGTGGTTGGCGTTTCTGTTCCAGGTGCCACAGGCAGCGAGCTGGCCTCCACCACATAGCGAGTGCCGACACTATCAGCTATCTCGCCATCGGCAGTTTCAGATACCGGAACGGCTGAAGTCGCCGCAACAGCACCGCCAGCAGATGTCGACGCGCCAGATTCGCTGTCGCTGTCCGAAGAGCAAGACGCTGCCAGCAAAGCTGCTGCTAGTGCTATCGCTATGTAAAATTTTGTTTTCATAATATATATTATATGCTGTTTTCGGAGACTGGAAAAAATTCCAAATATAACAATACCGCAATACGCACATCTATTTGACGACAAAGACCATTCCCGACAGCAGTTTAGCGATGAACCCATGCTAACTGAGAACAGGGGAAGCATCGGCAAAACCGCTAGATCCCTTGCCCTGAGGGGGAACCCAGCAGATTTCGTAAGTTTTGTATGTAATTCCCCAGTGAAAATAGTGGTAGTTTTGCTAGCATAATAGTGTTATTATTGATATAAGCGTTATATACATACCATTATTTTTACTATAATGATTTTATAGCGACAAAACTAGCAATATTTTTGGCTTGTCAGCGGGCAGCACTTCCCCTCAACGGCTTGAAGGCATAGGCTCCATACCGCTAGACGCATTCCTCCTAGCCGTAGGCGAGCAAGCTCGCACGGAACTCATCAACAGAGTCAGACACTGAAAGAGCCTTGGCGAAGTCTTCGGCTTCTATTATGGGGGTGTTTAGTTTTTCGGCTTTGTCTATTTTGGATTTGCCGGGGGAGGCTCCTCTTACCACGAAGCTCGTTTTGCCTGAGACGCTGGTGGCGAAAGTGCCGCCTCTTGCCACTACTGCGGCTTTCACATCGTCGCGGCTGCCCCAGCCTTCTATGCCCCCAGTTACTACCAATGTGAGACCTGCGAGTATCTGCGGAATGTCGGCATCCGGCTCAGGCAGCGTTTCTTCGAAATTCACGCCTTCTTTTCGCAGCCGTTCGACAAGCTTTTTGGTGTCTTTATTTTGAAAAAATTCGTGCACGCTGGCTGCTATGGTTTCGCCCACGCCGTCTATGGCGTCAAGCTCTTCTTCAGAGGCGGCCATGATTTTGTCCAAATGCTTGAAATGAGCGGCAATCAAATCCGCCACTGCGTCGCCGAGGTGACGGATGTTCAGAGCGAACAGCAGCTGCCCGAGAGAGCGTTGCTTGGAGAGTTCCAGTTGCTCGCGGAGACTGTCGCGTTTTTTCTCGCCGAAGCCGTCCATTTCAACAAGAGCCTCGTAATCCAGAGAGTAGAGATCGGCGGTGTCTTCTATCATCTCGGCATCCACTAGTTTGCGTATCCACTCTTCGCCTAGGCCTTCTATGTTCATGGCTTTGCGGGAGGCGAATTGCTTTATGGCGCGCCATTTTTGGGAGGGGCATTGGGGTTCGGTGCAGTAGTGGGCTGCGTCGCCTTCTTCACGAGTTAGGGGGGCGGCTAGGGGGCATGGGCAGGTTTCTGGGAACTTCCATTGGGGGAGACCTTTGGGGCGTTCTGCTAGCACGGGGCGCAGCACTTCGGGGATGACATCGCCTGCTTTGCGCACCACCACTGTGTCGCCGGGGCGGACATCTTTGAGGCGCACTTGGTCTTCGTTGTGGAGGGTTGCTTTTTGAACGGTGGAGCCGCCTACGAACACCGGTTCTAGCTCGGCGAAAGGCGTGGCTTTGCCTTTGCCGCCCACCGAGACCGATATGTCCAGCAGCTTTGTGGATTTTTCTTCCGGCGCGAACTTGTAGGCAATCGCCCAGCGGGGGTGCCTGCTGGTGACGCCTAGCTGCTGCTGATGCGCCAACGAGTTGAGCTTCACGACTACTCCGTCTACTTCCCAGTCGTGGTCGTGACGGGTGCGCTCGGCCTCTGCTAGATGCTCCTTCACTTCGGCGAGGTCGGCGCAGAGCTTCCACTGGTCATTGACGGGCAGACCTGCCTGCTTCAGATATTCCAGCACATCGCTGTGGCCGGCGAAATCCGGCGTGCCTTCGTGCTCGCCGAGGGTGTAGCACCAAAATGCCAGCGGGCGCGCGGCCGTGGCCGCAGGGTCTTTCTGGCGAAGCGAGCCGGCTGCCGTGTTGCGAGGATTGGCGTAGCGATCTAAGCCTTCTTCCTCTCGCTGCTTGTTCATCTCCTCAAAATCCGAGATCGGCAGATATATCTCGCCCCGCACTTCCAGCACAGCAGGGGCCTCGCCGGTAAGTCGCCTGGGCACCGACTGGATGGTGGCGACATTGGCTGTGACATCTTCCCCCTCAGTGCCGTCGCCTCGGGTGGCTGCTCGCGCATAGCGGCCGTTCTCGTAGCGAATTGAGATAGCCAGCCCGTCAAACTTCGGCTCGCAGACGAATCCGCCTAGTTCAATAGTTGCGCCCTCGCTTTCTTCGCCAGCACCCCGGTCTCCGCCGCCTTCAGCATCTCCGTCTCCGAAAAGGGCATCCTGCCTCGCTTTGACACTTAGCAGCCGCAGAATTCGTTGATGCCATTCGCCCAATTCGGCTTCGTCGAAAGCGTTGTCGAGCGACATCATGGGCACGACGTGGGTTACCTTTGTGAACAAGTCGGAGGCCCAGCCTGCGATTTTCTGCGTGGGCGAATCGGGAGTCTGGATCTCAGGGTGAGCTTCTTCCAGGGCGAGCAGCTCGCGAATGAGAGCGTCATAGTCGGCATCGGGTATTTCAGGAGTGCCCGACTGATACAGGCCGTCGTGGCGGAGGATGGCTTGGCGCAGTTCGCTGGCGCGCTCGGCCGCGTCTTGCTGAGATTGCTCTTTCGCATCAGCAGCTTGCGAGACCATACCTCCATTTTATTTGAGGCGCCCTGCCAGCTACTTCAGAAACGCCTGCAGGATTGCCTTGAAGAATTCTTTCGCCTGCGCGCGAAACAACTCAGCGCGTGCCAACCTTAAACGAGTGGAAACGCTGTCGCAGGAAAACCCTGAAGCATCTCAAGCTGAGGCATTGCAAGCAGAGATGCCTCGAGCAAGCTCAGATCAAATCAGCGCGAAAGCTTTGCTAGCTTGGGCGTGGCCGGTCTGGATCATGCGCGCAGCCTGGCTGGTAGTTCCTTTCACCACTGGCGAGGTGCTGGCCACAGCCCTCAATAGCTACGCTCCTTCTTTCCGCACAGCCTGCGCCGTCGGGCTTTGGGTGCTCTGGGGGGCGACTGCTCTGGCAGCTATGATCTTGCGCCCTTTCGCTTTGGGATTTGTGCGAATTTGGATGCCCGCAGGATTGGCCGCAGCAGTCTGGGCAGCGGCAACACAGTCAGTGGCAGAAGAGCGACTAGGCGAAACTATCCTAGGGCTGGCTATCGCAGCCATTGCAGCCGCAGCGTCATTGATGCCGAGTGTCGGCGCGGCCTTCACAGACCAGCGAGTAGCAAACCAGCCGAATACAAGCGTAGAAAGACGCTTGCTGCTGCGCCCGCCTGCGGCAACGGCATTCGCTCTGACTCCTTTGGTGTGGGCGGCGATAATCGCAGGTTCTATCAGCGGGCCTCTTCTGCTGGCAGCCGAAAGATGGGTGCTAGGCGCAGTCGTGCTGGTTGTCGGCTTGGCTGTCGCCTTTCGCGGCTATCAGTCTCTGCTCATCCTCGCAAGAAGGTGGGTCGTATTCGTCCCGGCTGGAATAGTGCTGCACGACCCTCTCACTCTGGGCGACGAGGCAATACTGCTTCCCAAGAGCGGCATCAAATCTATGCAGGTCGTATCCGCCTCAACCCGCCGCCAAGAAGCAGCCGAAGCTCGAAAAAATGAGGCAGCGACTGCAGGGCAGATCCCTCCGAAAGCCGATCTTTGCGCGGGTTCTCTGGGCACAGCCATAGACCTGACGCTCCATGAGGCGGCTCGCATTCCCCGTCTCCGTCAAGCCCCGAGACTGGCAGCTTGTGTGCGTTTCGCTCCCAGCTCAGCGCACACTTTCACTGAAGAAGCTCTGTCTCGCAGCATCGTCAGCTGAGAATTGCAACTACGCCTACTCTGGGCATGGGCCGGCTGCGCTGGCCGCAGAGGAGATAAACGGACGAGAGAAAATTCCGCCGAAAAGGGATCGGCCCTGAGTTGCCAAGCTTGCGCTTTCCCTGACCCTTGCTTCAACTTTGCAATAAGTGCGGTTTCGGTTCGCAGATTTCTGAAATTCGCTGGAGGATTCTTGCTCTGATTGAGACAAAGGCGGATCAAGTGCGCCAGCCTCATCCCATCTGAGCGACAGCAGCTCATAGCCGTTGGCACGGGCAACAGCAATAGCTTCTGCTTCGCCTCCGCTGGCTGCAGCCAAAGCTGTAGCATCTGCGACTGCGTCAGCTTGAGCTATGCGAACAGATCGGTCGCCCAGTGCCGACACGACCACTAGCACGCCGGCAGACAGACCTAGAAAGATCGCCATGATAGGCAGCATCTGAGCCGCCTGCTGCTTACATGCTTGACTGAGCCGTCTGCTGGAAGTTCCGAAAGCGAAGAGCCGACATTGGCTGTTCCGCTTTCTGCTCAAAGTCATTTGAGCAGACTACTCCTCCCCTGCTGCATCTCCTTCGCTGACTTCTTCTGAACTGACTTCTGCTGCTGAAGCTTCTCTGTTAGCTGTGACGGCTTCTCCTGTGCTTGCCGCTTCTGTGCTTGCTGCTTCTGGGTCTGCTCCTAGGTCTGCTCCCTCAGCAGCTTCCTCAACGATGCCTTCGGCGACAAGCTCTTCCTCTTCGTCGTTCTCCAGAGGCGATGCGGGGGTGATGGCTTTTACGCTGTCGCCTTCGCGAGGGCGCATCACCCGCACTCCTGAAGCAGCCCTGCCCTGCACCGAGACATCGCTCACAGAAGTGCGTATCATGGTGCCGCTGCTGGTGATCAGCAGTATCTCGTCTTCTTCGCCCGCCCCTAGCGCGCCCACCACCTCTCCCCGCTCTTCCACCACCTTGAAGCCTTTCATGCCGTAGCCGCCTCGATGCTTGCACGAGAACTCCGAGAACTCCGTGCGCTTGCCGAAGCCTTCTGTGGAGACCACCAGCAGATGTTTGCTGTCTTCCACCGCCACAGCCGAGACCACTTCGTCGCCAGAGCGCAGCCTTATGCCGATCACGCCGCTCGCGTTGCGACCCATCTGGCGCACCTCGTTCAGAGCGAACCTGATGGCTTGGCCGTGCTTGGTCACCAGCATCACCTCGTCGTCCTCTTTGGTGGCCATGACCTGCACGAGCTTGTCGCCCTCTACGAGATTGATGGCTTTGAGACCTTTATATGTGCTGTCGAATTCCGTGAGCAGCGACCTCTTGACTCTCCCCTTCTGCGTCACGAAAAACAGGTGCGGATAGGTTTCGTAGTCTCTGGTGTCTATTACTTCGGCGACTGTTTCGTCTTCGGCCAAGTTGAGGAAGTTGACCAGCGGAATGCCTCTGGATTCGCGGCCCTGACGGGGAATCTCATAGGCTTTGAGCCTGAAAGTGCGCCCCAAGCTGGTGAAAAACAGCAGATATGCGTGAGCCGATGTGTAGATGATCTGTTTCACATCGTCGTCCTCGTTCAGCTTGGCGGCTCTGATGCCCACGCCTCCCCTGCCTTGGGTGCGGAACTCTTCGGCCAGCACGCACTTGGCGTAGCCTGCGGCAGTGAGCACGAACACCACTTCGTCGTCTTCCAGCAGATCTTCCATATCGAACTCGCCGGGGTCTTCCACAATTTCCGTGCGACGAGACTCGCCGAAGGCTTCTCGCAGCTCGGTGAGCTCGTCTATGATGACTTGCTTCAGCTGGCTTTCATCGGCGAGGATTTTCTCAAGCTCGGCTATCTGCGCCTGCTTCTCTTCGTATTCTTCTGAAAGCTCGCTGCGGCCGATGCGGGTGAGGCGGCCGAGGGTGAGGTCCAAGATGTGGTCGGCTTGGACTTCGCTGAACTCAAACGGCTCTGCCATGAGCTGCTCGCGAGCTGCGGCACGGTTTTCCGACTCTCGGATCGCCGAGATGACCGCATCCAGCATGTCCACCGCCCGCAGCAGACCTTCCAGAATGTGGGCGCGTTCGCGGGCTTTGCGCAGACGATACTCGGATCGCTTCCGCAGCACGCTTATCTGGTGAGCGGCATAGGCGGTCAGCATCTGGCGCAAAGTCATAGTGCGGGGGATGCCGCGATCCAAAGCGACCATGTTGGCCGGGAAGGTGGTCTGCAGCCGGGAATGCTTGAACAGATTGTTGAGCACCACATCGGGATGCGCTCCGCGTTTGAGGTCGAACACGAGCCGTGTGTTGCCTTTGGCGGATTCGTCTCTCATATCGCGGATGCCTGCCAGCTCTTTGCTCTCTTTGTTTTCCACGGCTTGCTGCACTTGCCTGCCCACTGATTCAACGCTCACCTGATACGGCATCTCCGTCACGACAATGCGGACGGTGTCGCCGTCTTCTTCAATGTGGGTGCGGGCGCGCACTTTGATGGTGCCCCGCCCGGTGCGATAGGCCTCACGGATGCCTCTGCTGCCCAAAATGAGGCCGCCAGTGGGGAAATCCGGGCCCGAGACATAGCCGAGCAGAGCATCGTCTGCGGCTTCGGGCTCTCGCAGCAGGTGGATGGTGGCGTCTATGATCTCAGTGAGGTTGTGAGGGGGGATGTTGGTGGCCATGCCTACTGCGATGCCTTGGCTGCCGTTGGCGAGCAGGTTGGGGAACCGCGAAGGCAGCACCAGAGGTTCGCGATGTCGGCCGTCAAAGTTGGTGGCGAAATCCACCGTTTCTTCGTCTATGCCGCTGAGCATGTGGACTGCCAACTGAGAGAGACGGCATTCCGTGTAGCGATAGGCGGCGGGGCGGTCGCCGGGCGAGCCGAAGTTGCCGTGCGGATCCACCAGCATGTGGCGCAGGCTGAAGTCTTGTCCCATGCGCACCAAGGCGTCATAAACCGCGCTGTCGCCGTGGGGGTGGTATTTGGCTATCACATCGCCGACCACCGTGGCGCACTTCACATGGCCCCGGTCGGGGCGCAAGCCGTTCTCGGACATAGACCAGAGGATGCGGCGGTGAACAGGCTTGAGGCCGTCGCGGGCATCGGGCAGGGCGCGTGAAATGATGACCGACATGGCGTATTCCATGAAGGACTCTTCCACTTCGGTCTGAAGCTCGACCGGGTGAACGCCGGTCGGCACGGAAGGCGAAACTGGCTCGGAATTGTCGCCGGGATCAGATGTCGAGGAATCTGACATCGCTCGCGTTCTCCTGAATGAAGCGTTTTCTGTCTTCCACCACATCGCCCATGAGCTGCGCCAAAATCTCGTCTGCGATGGTGGCTTCTTCCACCGTGATCTGAAGCAATGTGCGAGTGTCCGGGTCCATCGTGGTGTCCCAAAGCTCGTCGGCGTCCATTTCACCTAGTCCTTTGAGCCGTTGGAATTCGCTCTTGTGATTGGGGCGGTCTCTGAGGAATGCGTCTTTGTCGGCGTCGTCTTTGAGATATCGCTTTTCTTTGCCGACCATCGTGGAATACAGCGGCGGCTGGGCGATATAGACATGCCCGTTCTCCACGAGCTCGCGCATCTGGCGGAAGAAGAAAGTGAGCAGCAGAATGCTGATGTGGCTGCCGTCTACATCGGCGTCGCAGAGCAGGATGATTTTGTGATAGCGGATTTTGTCTATTTCAAATTCTTCGCCGAAGTTGGCGCCGATGGCGTTGATGAGCGACTGTATCTCCTCGTTGCGGATCATGCGCAGGGCAGTGGCGCGCTCCACATTCAGGATTTTCCCTCTTATGGCGAGAATGGCCATGGTTTTGGGATCGCGGGCTTTGCGGGCCGATCCGCCTGCGGAGTCGCCTTCCACCACATACAGCTCGGATTCTTCGGGGAAGCGAGACGAGCAGTCCGAGAGCTTGCCGGGCAGTCCGCTTCTCACCAGCGCAGACTTGCGGCGCACTGCTCGGCGGGCTTCTTCGGCTTCACGGCGGGCTTTGCGGGCGAGCAGGGCTTTTTCAAGTATCTGGTTGGCTGGGCCGGGGTTTTCTTCCAGCCAGCGTGTGAAGTACTTGTTGGTGGCTTCACGGACGAACTGGGTGATCTCGCCGTTGCCGAGCTTGCGCTTGGTCTGCCCCTCAAACTGGGGCTCGCCGAGTTTCACGCTAACGATGGCGGTGAGGCCTTCGTGGATGTCTTCGCCGGACAGGTTTTTCTCGTCCGTTTTGATCTTGTTGAATTGGCGTGCGTAGCGATTGATCACATTCGTGAGCGATCTGCGGAAGCCGTCTTCGTGGGTGCCGCCTGCGGTGGTGTTGATGCCGTTGGCGTAGGAGTGGATACCGTCGGCGTTGAAGCCGCTGTTCCACTGGAAGGCTATCTCAAGTTCGCGTTCTTCGGTCTGCTCGGCGAAAGTGCCGACTTCGGGGAAGAGCGGCTCTTTGGCTTTGTTGAGATGACGGACGAAATCCACGATGCCGTCTTCGGTGTAATACTCCACCCATTCGCCGTTGCTAGTGCCTGCTGGGCTTGCGGCTGGGATGTTTGCCTCTTGGGTGTTCGCTTCTAGGCCGCTGTCGTTGCTTTGTCTGGCATCCTCCGCCCTGGCGACTTCTGCTCTGGCGTCTTCGCGGCGGTGGCTTCGCAGGTCTCTGAAGCGGATGAGCAGCCCCTTGTTGAGGAAGCTCATAGTCCGCAGCCGCTCGCGAATGGTCTGCGCTCTGAAGGTGATGTCTTCAAAAATTGTCGCGTCCGGGAAGAACCTGACAGTCGTGCCAGTTGTTCGCGTCTGAGAGATGTGCGCCGCGCTGGGCTGGATGAAATGGCTGTTCGGGCTGGCGACAGCTTGGTTGTCGCTGTTCTGAGCGTGCGGGCCGGCCGCCTGAGACTGGGCTTCTTGAGACTGGGCCGCCTGAGATCGGGCCCCGTTGCGCAATGGCTCGGCCACTTCTCCCCCGTCGGCGAAAGCTATCTTGAACTCTCTGCTGTCGCGATGTATTTCCACATCCACTCTTCGCGACAGGGCATTCACAGCAGAGATTCCTATGCCGTGCAGCCCCCCAGAGAAGCGATAGCCCGTGCCGTTGTTGAACTTCCCGCCTGCATGCAGAGTTGTGAAGACCACCTCCACTGCGGGCTTGCCGTGCTCTTCCAGCATGTCGGTGGGGATGCCTCGGCCGTTGTCGGAGACTTCGCACGAGCCGTCGCTATGCAGAGTGACATCTATGCGGTCGCAGTAGCCCATCGTGGATTCGTCCACAGCATTGTCCACCACTTCCCAGACCAGCTGATGAAGACCTGCCGTGCCGGTGTCTCCGATATACATTCCGGGGCGTTTGCGGATCGGCTCCAGCCCTTCCAGGACCTCTATCTCGTCAGCCCCGTAGCTGTCGCCCTCCTCCGCTTCAGGCGCAGAGGCCTCGGAAAGAACAGATCTGTCGTTCATTGCAAGACCGAATAAATGAAATTTTCAAGCAGTTTCGCCGGTGCGGAACACTGTGAAATTAACTCGTCTCATGCAATAACAAAGTCTAGCAGAAAGGTGTAGATTTTCAAACGATTTTGCTGCTCAATTTGTCTGCTTGACTGAGGCGAGCCGAAGCAGCGCAAATGCTCTATTTCCAACAGGCTTCGCCATGCTGTTTTCTTAAAGCGGCGCGATCACTTGAATGCTGGTGACGATGCCTTCGCCGACTCTTTCAGCGATGCGGTGTAGCATGGCCGTGCTCTCCCAGCGTATGACCGAAGCGTGACGAGTGCTCTGGGCCAGCACATGCAGAGTGCTGTCGTCCAGCTTGCCCGGCCTAGCGTGGGACGCGTGCTCACCTGCTATTGAATCCCACTCTCGGACAATGACTAAAAGCGTCTCCAATGACGACTTCTGCTTGCCGAAGCCTTCTGCGACTTTTCCCAAGACATCGCCCAGGCGTGTGGCTTCTGGTTGTTCGGGGGTCAAAACCCACATGCCTGGCACTCGAATGTTCGACCGCATGAGGCAATTATAGTTGTCGGAACAAGATGGCATTGGGGTTTGCTTCAAACTTTGTCGCCGGGCTTCGCTCTAAGTTCCTTCGGAGACAAAATGCCTTCGGAGACAGTGAATGCCTCGTCTGGCTGAACGACTTCGGGAAGCGGCGTCGCAGATGTGAGGATGGCCTGGCCTTCGGGCAAAGCTTCGATGAGCCGTTCGCTGCGCTGGGCATCAAGCTCGGAGAGAACATCGTCCAGCAGCAGCAAAGGCACTTCTTGGCGAGCATCGGTCTGCAGCTGATGCAGGGCAAGCCGCATGGCCAATGCCAAGGTGCGCTGCTCGCCCTGGGAAGCGTGGGTGCGAGCCGGCAAATTTTCCAGCAGCAGCTGGAGGTCGTCTCTGTGCGGGCCTATGGAAGTCACCCCTCGGCGCAGGTCGTCTTGTCGGGTAGCTGCTAGGACTTGCGAGAAGTCGTCGCCACGCCATGACTGCTCATAGATCATTTTCACCTCCGCCCCCTCCCCCGCTATTTGCTGATAGGCATTTTCCGCATAGCTTGCAGCCTTTGCCAAAGCTGCTAGTCGCATTTCAGTGCAGGCGGCAGCTGCGGCGGCAAACTGTTCGTCCCAGACATCCAGCGACATCGCATCTTCGCGTGCGAGGACACCTTTAGCTTGCCGCAGCAAGGCATTTCGCTGGCGCAGAATTCGCTGCAAATCAGCTTGCGTTTCGGCTGCCGCAGGCAATAGGGCAGCTGCTGCCTCGTCCAAGAACTCGCGCCGCCCGTCAGGACTGCCTTGAACCACAGAGAGATGCCCTGGCAAGAACACCGTGATCGACATAAAAGAACGCAGGTCGCTGCGCCGTGCCACAGGCTGCCGATTGACTTGCAGACGGAGCCTCCTGGGCGGGCGAGGCAGCTGCGCCTCCACGAGCAAGCTGCGCTGCCCAGAAGAAAACTCGCCCCGCGCGATTGCTTGCTCCGCGCCGTCTCGTATAAGCCCTTCGGCTGGCATATTGCGCAGAGTGCCGCCGCGCGCCAAGAAACCCACCGATTCAATGAGATTGGTCTTGCCGCTCCCGTTCTTGCCGGCGAGCAGCGTCAGCCCGGGATGAAGCTGCAGTTTGAGACTTGTGTAGTTGCGAAAGTCTTGAAGCTCAAGAAATTTGAGTGCTGTCACTTGCCTCAGCCAGACACGCGCACTGGCATCAAGAGATACAGAAAGTCTTCCTCCGGGCTGCCCCGCAGCACAGCGGGCTTCAGCTCGTCAAGCAGATAGATGGACAGCTCGTCTCCGGGGCAGGCATCCACGCCTTCAAGCAGGTATTTCGGGTTGAAAGCCACGGTCATCTCTTCGCCTTCGTAGTTCACATCCAGCTCGGTCACGCTTTCGCCGTGATCCGAAGCGGTGCTGAGCGTAACCTTCTCTTTCTCCAGCTTCAGCTTCACGGGGGTGTCGGGGCCGGCCATGATCCGAACCTGGCCGATGGCTTTTCTCAGTCTGGCTTGGCCTTGCTCTTCGGGGGAGTCGCCGTTGCCTGAGATGCGCAGACAGTTGGGGTAGTCGTCTTGTTTGGGTATGAGGTTCTTGTATTTGGGATAGTCGCCGTCTATGAGCTGGGTCATGAAGTAGCTGTCGCCCGCCGAGAAGAAGATGTGCTGGCTGCCCACCCCTATGGTCATCTCCTCCACTTGACCCGCCAGCTTGCTGACTTCTTCCAGGGCACGGCCGGGCACCAAGATGTCCTTTTCCAAAACGGAAAGGTCGAAGCTGTCCAGGTCTCTGAGAGAAAGCCTGTATGAATCGGTGCAGACCAATCGCAAGCTGCCTCCGTCTTCTTCCTCTGAAGCGAACAGCGCGCTCGTGAGCACGGTTCTGGCTTCGTCGGTGCTGCGGGCGGTCACCACTTGCTTGAGAGCGTCCAGAAACTCTTCAGCCTTGACAGTGGTCTCGGCAAAGTCGCTCGTCTGCATCTGCGGGTAGTCGTCCGCTCGGAGGTGATTGAAGACGAACTTGGCGCGGCCTGACTCCACTGTGGTCTTGTTCTCAGCGGATTCAAAAGTGACGGCACCTGGATCGCAAGAGCGCAAAGCCTCCACGAAATACCGCGCCGGCATCGCAATCGCTCCGTCGGCACCGTCGCTCACCTGCATAGAAGCCTTCACCCACAGATGCTGGTCGGTGGCTGTGGCTGTGAGCGTGTTGTCGGCAAGCTCCAAGAGGATGCAATTGAGAATGGGTTTCTCGGGGCGTGGCACTACGCCTTTGTTGGCAGTCGTGACGGTATGCAGAAGTGCTTCTCGTTCGCATGTGAATTTCATGCTGTTAACTCCTTGGGTTGTTTTAATGAATTTAGTAATTGTAGTAGTCAAGTGAAAATGTGTGAAACTTCTGATTTTCCTGTATTTACAAGGGTTGCTGGCTGTGCGGCTTTGTGGATGCTTTGTGAGAGCATGGGGAAAGATTTCTGAGCTCTGCCAGATTTCCCCAAAAGCCGCTGTGTTTGTTCATAGGTTTTCATCCTATTTTACACAGGCTGCAAAGCTGATTCAGCATTTGTCAAGGCTTGCTCGCTACACGACTGCTTTGCCTTTGGTGATCTGATTCGTGAGTTTCAGCACTTGCGAGTGGATAGTGTTGTCGGTCTGCATTTTCTCGGTGATTTTGTTCACGGCATGAAGCACCGAGGTGTGATCCCGCCCGTCAAAGAGTCCGCCGATTGTGGGGAGACTGAGATCGGTATGCTCTCTGAGTGCGTACATCGTGATGTGGCGGGCCATTACGAGGTCTTTGGTGCGACATGGGCCGAGCAACTCCTCTTGCGGCACAGAGAAGAAATCTGTGGCCAGATGGATGATGTCATGGGCTGTGAGCTTCTCTGAGCTGTTGTGGTTGATGAGGTCGCCTAGGATTTCCTTGGCTGATTCATAAGAGGGCGGTATTCGCAGCAGTTGAGCGTGGGCTATGACTTTCGTGAGCGCGCCTTCCAGCTCTCGGATGTTGTCGGTGAAATTTTCAGCTATGAACATGAGGGCGTTTTCAGGAATGACAATCGGGGGTTGGGTGTTGCGGTCTCTGCGGGCGTTGTGGTGTTCCACGCTCTGCTCCAAGATGGCAAGCCGGACTTCTATGGAAGGAGGCTGAATGTCTGTGAGGAGACCTGATTTGAAGCGGCTGCGGAGTCGGTCCTGGAGGGTGAGGAGAGCATCGGGCGGTCGGTCGGACGAGAAGATGAGCTGTTTGTTCTGGTCGTACATGTGATTGAAGGTGTGAAACAGCTCCTCCTGCATGGCTTCTTTGCCCTCTAGGATTTGGATGTCGTCCAGGATGAGCACATCCAGTTTGCGATATCTCTGGCGGAACTGCTCGCTCTGCTTATTGCGAATGGACATCAGAAAGTCGTTGAGGAAGGTCTCGGTGGCCATGTAGCGCACGGTTTTGTCGGGGTAGTGAGTCTTGACGAAATAGGCAGTGGCTTGCAGGAGGTGGGTTTTGCCGAGGCCTACATTGCCGAAGATGAAAAGGGGGTTGTAGGCGGTGCCCGGGGTTTCGGCGACTGCCAGAGCTGCCTGGTAGGCGAAGCGGTTGGTGCTGCCGCTCACGAAGTTTTCAAATGTGAAGCGGGGGTCGGTGCGAGGAGGTGCAGGGCGTGGCTCGTGCCAGTTGTTCTGGAAAGCGGTCTGGTGACGGGCCGAGACCGGGACTGCGCCGATTTGGCCCGTGCCGGCAAATTGACTTGGGGATCCTATGTCTGCTAAGCGGGTCGGGCCGAGACCGTTCTGCGGCAGCTCTGCCACACGCACCTCAAGGTCGATGCGTTCTTCAGGCTGCTGGATATGGCGAGCTATCAGTCTTTGCAGGTCGACGATATGGCGTTTGACGATATTGTCACGAATGGCGGTGTTCGGAACGGCTAAGACGAAAGAGTGCTGGGCGCAGACACCGGGGTCCGATATGTCTGGCTCTGCTGAATCAGGGTATTCCGAGGCAAGCAACGGCTCGGTGTGAAAGAGATGCGAGTGGGCGAAGGTGCTGTTCCACTTGGCTTCGCCCAATTCTTGACGGAGGTCGTCAAGCGGTATGTCCAGTTCGGATTGCTGCCAGCGGGGGATTTCAGTCTTCATGCGATCTCCTTGCTGAGTTTCTTGCTTGCGACAGCGTTCAAAGCTGTGGAAAACTTCTGAACGACAGCGGTAGGCGGATGAGATGTCATAACAGGAATTTCTAGGTGCAAATTTGACGATGATCGGGGGTCGGAAACGGCTTGATGTTTGTGAGATATTAGTTGTGTTTTCAGCGGTTCGCACCGAGAATGAATTCTTCTGTTCGGAAGAGCGCGAATTGTCTGAAAAATCAAGGGTTCAAAATTGCCCCGCGACGAGTTGAGATGCAGACGAGTTGCAAGCTGATGCAACGGCCTCTCTAGCAGATCATCTGAGCAGAATGCGGATTTCAGCTGAATTTCTATACTCGGCAGCCAGATTTGAAGCTGAAGCGGGAAATTCAGAGGTGTGGAAATATCTGTGGAAAAGATTGTGTGGAAAGCAGTGTCGTTGCCAGTAGAATGCTTTTTGCAGGTCTGAATTTGGAGCGTCAAATTCGGAAAAAAGAGAACCGGCCGGAAAACAGCCCAGAAAAGCACAATAAGGCCAGTCAAAGCTGGGCAAAGGAGAAATAGCAATGAAAAGGACTTATCAGCCAAAAGTTCGTCGTCGCGCCAGGCGACACGGATTTCGCAAGAGGATGTCGCATAGAGCGGGCAGGGCTACTGTCCGAGCTCGGCGAGCCAAAGGAAGAAAGCGACTCTCAGCCTGAGAGCTGTAAACCGAATTGGTAGCCTTCGGCTTCGGTCGGATTTCGAACGGCTGCGAAGGCAAGGCATGACTGCGCGCTCCGGGAATGTGCACATTCGCTATGCGGCGCCAGAGTGCTCTGGCACTGCTGGCAATTCCCCCGGCCGCGTGCCGGCTGCTCGTGTGCCAGCTGATCGGCGAGTGGCTTATGCGATAGGCAAAAAGACGGGCAAAGCGGTGCAGCGAAACCGCCTGAGACGCCGACTGCGGGCTATTTTCCGTGAGACTGCTGCGGAGAACCTTGATTTTTTGCCTCCCGGGGACTATCTCGTAAGAGTCGCTGCTCCTGAAAGTTCATATCATCGGCTGAGAGAAGATGTGGCGAACGCCTTGAAGCAGCTGAAGTCGGCCGCTAAATCACATTGATGTAGTTCTATGAGCGAGAAATCCCCCCCTTCAAGGTTGTCTCTGTCAAGGCTTTCTTTGTGGGTCATCAAGGTCTACCAAGCTGCCACAGCCAATCGCCACCGCGTGTGCCGCTTTGAGCCTACTTGTTCGGCTTATGCCTCAGAAGCCCTTGCTGTTCACGGGTTCTGGCGAGGCTGGGGATACGCGGCTAGGCGGCTTATGAGATGTCGGCCTGGCGGCGGCATGGGATACGACCCTGTGCCTGAAACCCCTGACCAGAGAATAGAGCAGAGCATACAGCAGAGCATTGCTGAAACAAGAGAAGCAGAGGCGATAGGCAATGTTTGATCTTTTCTCCGATATTTTGGCAGGCCTTTACGCCTTGTGGCCCAGTTATGGGGCAATGATCATTCTGCTGACGCTGGCTGTGCGCATCGTGTTTACTCCTTTGACTGTGCGCGGCACCAAGTCAATGCTGGAGATGCGCAAGATCCAGCCAGAGCTGAAGAAGCTCCAAGCCAAGCACAAAGGCGACAGAGCAGCCCTGAACGAAGAAGTTCAAGCTCTCTACAGAACGCACAAGATCAACCCCTTGGGCGGCTGCTTGCCTTTGTTGGCACAGGCACCGGTTTTCTTGGTCATGTATCAGGTGCTGCGGGGCTTGACGCGGCGGACGAGCGAAGTAGGCAAGGCGCTTGGGAATGTAGTCTCGCAGATTCAGACCTGCCCGACAGGGCCGGGAATCAACTGCACTGTTGAGAGAGTCGATTTTGGCGAGCGCACATTCAACCCACGCTATGTGGACGAAGGCACTCAGCTCTTCAAAGCTCTCTCCAGCGACACCGAGATGCTGTGGCTCGGAATAGATCTTTCGTTCTCGCCTAGCGCAGCCCTGTCGGAATCTTTGGTCAAAGCACTCCCCTATCTGGTGATGGTAATTCTCGTGGGAGTTCTGGGCTATTACCAGCAACGCCAGATCGCAGGGCGCAATACCGATGTAGAGGTCAATCCCATGCAGCGCACTTTGATGCGAGTGCTGCCTATATTCTTGCCGATCATTTCGTTTTCGCTGCCAGCAGGTCTGATCGTTTATTTCGTCACTACCAGCGCCATAGGTGTCGGGCAGCAAGCATTTATCACCAGAAGGGTCTATAAGCCTTGGAACGAAGCTGAAGAAAAACGCAAGGAATTGGCAGAAATCGCAGATTCTGATGAAGAAGCAGACGCTCCTGCTGATGACCAAGAAAAGCCGAAAGGCTTGTTGGAAGGCCTGTTCGGGCCAAAGCAGGAAGACCAAAGCGTACACGGTCGCCGCCGACCTTCTTCTCTGCCGCCGCCTCGTCCCAAAGCCAAGCCCCCTTCGGCTAAGGAAACCTCTGCCTCAGCAGCTAAAGCACCGCAGCCTAAGGCTGGCGGCCGGGCAAACAACAGTTCAAACAGTAGAGCAAACAGCAATTCAAACAACAAAAATCCTAGACAAACAGGCGTTTCCAAAAGGGTAACGCCCTCAAAGAAGCAGATTGAAGAAGCCAACAGAAACAAAAAGAAGAGGAGGAGATAAGCTGTGGAATGGATAGAAACAACAGGCCAGAATGTGGAAGAGGCCAAGCAAAAGGCCCTGGAAATCTTAGGTCTGGCAGAAAGAGAAGCCGAATTCGAAGTTTTGGCTGAAGAAAAAACAGGGCTTTTCGGCAGAGTCAGAAGCGAAGCCAGAGTTCGTGCTAGGGTCAAGCCCAGGCAAGTCCGAAGAAAAAACTCTCGCCAGAGAAACAACAACAGAAGACCGAAAGAACGAAAAGAGTCGGTCAAAGAAGGAAGAAACATGGAATCACAGATGACGAACGAGCAGCTTCAAGAGATCATCGTTCCATTCATGGAAGGATTGCTTGAAACCTTGGGGCGCGAGGCAGAAATCAAGATAGAAACGGACGATGAGGTCATGGAAGTTCGAGTTGTGGGAGACAACTTGGGCGTTTTGATCGGACCTCGCGGCAATGTGCTGTCTTGTCTCTACGATGTGATCAACACTGTCGTGCAGCGCAATGCCAGGGGAGCCAGATACCCCAGAATCCGTTTGGATGTGGGGGATTACCGCAGAAAGCGCCGTGAGGCTTTGGCCAAATTCGCAAAACAGCTGGCAGAAGAAGCCAGAGACACCTCAAAAGAGATCGTCTTGGAACCCATGAATGCGGCCGACAGAAAGATTGTGCATGACACTGTATCCGAAATAGAGGATGTGAGCACAGTGTCTGAAGGCGAAGACTCGCAGAGGCGGGTCGTCATCATTCCCGATAGATAGAGAGCAAAACCCTGGAACTTGAGGCTAGAGACGCCGAGTCGCTGCAGTTCGTTTTAGGGCGCGCCCAGAAATTGGGCTTTATCGGCAAAAATGCCGACCTCGCCGAAGAAATAGAGCATTCTTGGAAATTCGGCAGCGTAGCTTTCAAATCGCTTTTTGCCGAACATTCCGACATTGCCTGCTGGGATGCGGGTAGCGGCGGGGGATTGCCAGCCCTGCCTATATGCGTAAAGTGGCCGGCATCCAGATGGGTGCTCAACGATGTGTCGGCTAAGAAGTGCGACTTTCTTGAATGGGCTGTGCTGCGGCTGGGCATAAATGCGAGCGTGCACAACGGGCCAGCTGAAAAAGCCGCTGAAATGCCTGAGCACAAGATGCAATACAAGATCGTGACTGCCCGTGCTTTCGGCAGCATAGAACGCACGGTTCAAGGCACTCAAAGCCTTCTGGCAGAAAACGGCTATTTGCTTGTTAGCAGTCCCCCTGAAGGGCGAAGCTGGACTAAAGCGATACTGGAGAGATTCGACCTGAAAGAAGAAGCGGGCATCTCTGTGCTGAGAAAGAAAGGCCAATCCCCTGCTTGAGCGATGTTTCACATGAAACAATTTGCGCCATTTCAGTGCCAGCAAAAACTCTCTTTGATGTTTCATGTGAAACATCTAAAAAATAATTTGATTACTTTCTTGAGTGTGCTATTGTGTCTTTTGATAAAAGGAGGAGACAATTGTCCCGATCAAGAATAATTGCAGTAGCCAATCAAAAAGGAGGCGTGGGCAAAACCACGACTTCAATAAACCTGGCTGCCTGCCTCGCAGAATTAGGCAACAGGGTGCTGGTCGTAGATATGGATCCCCAAGCCAATGCCACTACTGGCCTAGGGGTTGATCCTAAGCATGTAGACAGGTCTGTCTACAATGTCCTGCTGGACAATGAATCCATAAGCAACATCACTGAAGCCACCGCAGTCGGCAATCTGCTGATCGCGCCTTCCAGCTTGAGTCTGGCGAGTGCCGAGATAGAGCTGTTCAATGTTTTCAAGCGAGAGCAGAGACTGGATCTAGCCCTTCAAGAAGCAAAAGCAGAGTACGACTTCATTTTCATTGACTGCCCGCCCACGCTCGGTTTGCTCACTATTAATGCCTTCAGCGCAGCTAAAGAGGTGATGCTGCCGATTCAGTGCGAATACTTTGCGCTGGAAGGAGTCGCTCAGCTAACCCACGCCATGTCTGAAATCCAAGTGCACCTCAATCCAGACTTGGCAGTCTCGTTGGTCATTCTTGTGATGTACGATGCCAGGGCCAAACTTTCTCATCAAGTTGAAAAGGAAGTGCGCAAGATGTTCAAAGATCTGGTTTCAGAACATGTCGTGCCTCGCTCGGTCAAGCTGGCCGAAGCGCCTTCTCAGGGTTTGCCGATAACTCTCTGGTCGCCCTCTTCGCGCGGAGCTTTGGCCTACAAGAGAATTGCCAAAGAAATAGCCGCAGCCAATTATCCACCAACGAATACGGAGGCAAGCAGCAATGAGTGAGAAATCAGGATTGGACGCTCTCATTCCGAAGGGGCATTCAAACGCATCGGGCTATCGTGAGCTGCCCATAAGCAGCATAAGCACGAATGCCCGCCAGCCGAGGGAGCACTTCGACCGAGAAGCCCTCGACTCGTTAGTCGCATCGGTGGCGCTTGTCGGCGTTCTGCAGCCGATAGCAGTGCGCCCCAAGGGGCCAGACTCTTTTGAGCTAATTTCTGGCGAAAGACGATGGCGTGCTGCCAAGCAAGCAGGGCTGGCGCACATTCCGGCAGTGATTCGACAAGTCGGAGACGAAGATTCGCTTGAACATGCTCTGATGGAGAATCTGCACAGGAGCGATCTCAATCCGCTTGAAGAGGCAGCGGCTTATCAGCATCTCATAGACGATTTCGGTCTTTCTCAAGACGAAGTGGCCAAGCGCGTGGGCAAGAGCCGAACCGCAATTACGAATTCATTGCGCTTGACAAAGCTGCCTCCAGAGATCCAATCATTCCTGGTATCGGGAGAACTCAGCTCAGGGCACGCTCGCAGCCTCATAACTATATCAGACAAGAAAAACCAAATTTCGCTGGCAAGAAAAGTCGTGAAGGAAGGCTGGTCGGTGCGCCAGCTTGAAGATCATAGAAAGAAGCCTGGAGGCGACAAGCCCAAGAAGAAAGCTTCAGAGTCCGCCAAAGATGCGAATGTCATGGAGTTGGAAACTTATCTCAGCGAAAGGCTCTCAACACGAGTGGCGATAAAAATGGGTCAAAAAGGAGTTCCCGGCAAAGCCACAATAGAGTTCGCCGACTTGGAAGACTTGGAGAGAATAGTGAGCACCTTGCTGACCGGGGGGACAGCCTAAAGGGTGGGCGCAAGGCCGCGAAATTACATAAGTGTAGTTTATATTTCAAAAGGTTAAGTTAAGGTTAAATGTATCTACCCTAAAGCTGTATCTGAAGCTTTGCACAGATGTGCAAAACTTTGTGGATAACTCTGTGAAAATTCAAGGCTTCGCTTATGCCGCCTAGCCGAATGCCTAGTCTTTCAGGGGATTTTCCACCCAATGGTGAATGCTTTTGGTCAGAGCGGAGGCGATGTCTGCGGTGTGCTGCACTACTGTTTTAGCCGATCCCAGCCGCAGCCATATTGCTGGCATCTGGGTTTTCTGCAAAATGGGCAGACGCATCCCCACAGCGGCAGCATGTTCGGCCTTCAGCAGATCGGCCAGCAAGCTCACAGTTATCTCTGCGCAGCGTTTGCCGCCCTGAGATGTATATCGCTCGGTGGAAAAATAAGCAGCCGTGCACATAGAACGAGCTTCCACTTCAAGGCCGATATAAAGCTCTGCGTCAACGCTGTTGGCGTGCTCGGCTTGCACGAAGACATCCGGATGATGAAACACAGAGCTGGCGGCACGCTTTCGCCGCAGAGTTCTGAAGACGGCTTCTGTGAGCGCGCCCAAACCTCCGGTCTCGCCGATCACTATTCGCCTTCCTGCGACTGTGGGCGGAATTTGCCGCAGTTTTTCGCGCTCTCTGAGCACGGCGACGCTTTCTTCGCCGGATCTGGTGACCACCTGCGAAAGCGTCTTCACAGTAGCCGGGCCGCAAATGCCGTCATCGTTCAAGGCCGTGTTCTGCTGAAATCGCATCACCGCGTCTGCGGTCTGGGAGCCGAAGAAGCCGTCCGCCCGTCCGGCGTCAAAACCCAGCTTTCCCAGCATGTGCTGAAGATCCACCACATCTTGGCCCCGCAGCATGGGCTGGCGCAGATAAAGCGGCCGGTCGCCCAGCGAGCGGGCGGCTTCAATGAGGGCCGACCAAGTAGGGCGATCCACTGTGCCGTTCTCAGGCAGCCCCTCTACGAGCTGGAACTGGCCGACTGCTTTCTGGGTGGCGGAATTGAAGTCTTCGCCGTCTTCAACCTGAAATCCGGCAAGACGAAGCCGCCTGCGTATGTCAGCGACTGCTTCGCCTCGGTCGCCGACCCCGATCGGCAGAGCCGCCGTGTTTTGCAAATCAGATGAGATAGTCGTTGAGATCGGCGAGCAGGTCGCGCTTGCTCTTGGCGCCCACCAGACGGGTTTGAGCCTCGCCGTCTTTGAACACTATCAGCGTGGGGATGCTCATAACCTGATGGTTCAGAGCCAGAGACTGATTGGCGTCCACATCCACCTTGGCCACAGCCAAGCGGTCGGCGTGCTCCTCGGCGAGCTCTTCCAAAATGGGTGCGATGGCCTTGCAGGGGCCGCACCACTCTGCCCAGAAATCCACCAGCACTGGCTTGTCAGAAGTGCTGATGGCTTCGTCAAATGTGGTTTCCGTAAGATGAGTGATGTTGCCCGACATTTGAAGTTCCTTTCAAAATATTGAGAATGGGATGAACGAATAGGTTGCCGACTTTTAAGTCTATCGGCAGAAATCAACTTCGCAGCTTCACCGGAGTTGAGACATCGGCGAAAAAGTCGTTGCCCTTGTCGTCTATGACAATGAAAGCGGGGAAGTCTTCCACCTCAATTCGCCAGACCGCTTCCATGCCCAGCTGAGGGTATTCCAGCACTTCCACTTTGCGTATGGCTTCGGCGCCTTGGCGAGCGCCGGGGCCGCCGATGGCCCCCAGATAGAAGCCGCCGTGACGGGCGCAGGCATCCACCACTGGACGCGACCGATTGCCTTTGGCCAGCATCACGAAGCTGCCGCCTGCGGCTTGGAACTGATCCACATAAGAATCCATCCGCCCGGCTGTGGTCGGCCCGAACGATCCCGAAGCTTCGCCTTCTGGGGTTTTGGCGGGGCCGGCGTAATACACGGGATGATCCGCCAGATACGAAGGCATCGGCTCGCCCCTGTCCAAGCGTTCTTTGATCTTGGCGTGGGCGATGTCGCGTGCCACCACCAAAGTGCCCGAAAGAGACAGCCGGGTCTTGACGGGGTAGCGGCTGAGCTCGGCGCGGACTTCGTCCATAGGCTGGCTGAGGTTTATGCGCACCACATCGGAAGACAGATCGCTGTCGGCTGTTTCGGGCAGAAAGCGAGCCGGGTCTTGCTCCAGCTGCTCCAAGAACACGCCTTCGGAGGTTATCTTCGCCAATGCCTGTCTGTCGGCCGAGCACGACAAGGCGATTCCCACAGGGCACGAGGCTCCGTGGCGAGCCAGCCTCACCACCCGCACATCGTGGCAGAAATACTTGCCGCCGAACTGCGCGCCGATGCCGAATCCCTGAGTCAGTTCCAAGATGCGCTGCTCCCATTCGGTGTCGCGGAAAGCCCGCCCGTGGCTGTCGCCGCTGGTGGGCAGAGAATCCAGATAGCGGGTGGATGCCAGCTTGGCTACTTCCAAAGTCTGCTCGGCCGAGGTGCCGCCGATGACTATGGCCAGGTGATACGGCGGGCAAGCGGCCGTGCCGATGGCTCGCAGCTTTTCGTCGAAGAAGTCAATGAGATTTTCGGGGGAGAGCAATGCTCTGGTTTCTTGGAACAAAAAGCTCTTGTTGGCCGAGCCGCCGCCTTTGGCGATGTAGAGCAGCGAGTATTCGTTGCCGGGCACGGCCTCTATCTTTATTTCTGCGGGCAGGTTGGTAGAGGTGTTGGCTTCGGTGAACATGTCGTGGGCGGCAAGCTGCGAATAGCGCAGGTTTGAGGTTTGATAGGTGTCATAGACGCCTCTGGTAATGACTGCTTTGTCGTCAAAGCCGGTGAAGACGAGCTGGCCTTTTTTGCCTTTCACGATGGCTGTGCCGGTGTCTTGGCAGCCGGGGAAGATGCCGCCTGCGGCGATGTTGGCGTTCTTCAGCAGCTCGGTGGCCACGAAGCGGTCGTTTGAGGATGCTTCCGGGTCGTCCAAGATGTCACGAAGCTGCTGCAGGTGGCCGGGGCGAAGCAGGTGCGCCATGTCGTGCATGGCCGTAGCTGTGAGCAGTCTCAGCCCTTCGGCCTCTACTTTCAGAAATTCGTAGCCCTCGGCTTTGAAAGCGGAAACATAGTCTGAGGTTAGCTTGCGATAGCTGGCTGCCTCTTCGGGCTTTTGGCCTGAAGAGCCGAGTTGGAAAGGGTCGGACAGGAACGGCTCTGAGAACACGGTCTGGGAAGAATTAGTCGTGGAAGATGTCATCTGTCTAGCCGTCTAGGGAAGGGAAGTATTGCTTGGGGCTTAGCTGCCAGCGGGCGTGCCGGCAAACGGGGCCGGGTCGCTGGGGACAGGCACTTCTGGCCGGCTCCAGCGCATCCGTTCAGAAAGCGACTCCACAGCGTCTCGCCATTCGCCGGGGTTCCAGCCCTCGGCTGATGCGGAGATTTCCAGCCCGTGATTGAGGTGCACAAAGGCTGGCAGACGCTCCAGTCCGAGGCTTTTTATCATCGCCCGGTCGGGATCGGCGAATGTCAGCATCTCTTCAGCCCAAGGCCCCAGAAACTGAGACGCCTCGTCTTTAGTGCCTGCCACCAGCCAAGCCACCCTGCAGTCGGCCCCTCTGAAATTGCGCATTATGCGCCCGGCGGTCGGGATGATCAGGCTGCTTTCCTCGGTGAAAGGGTCAACTGCGAAAAGAGCGAGATGGAAGGTGGTCACCCAGTCTTCCGCAGGACGAGCATCGCCCTGCAGCGGATCCAGAATCGTGGTGGCCGTCATGTTTTGCGAGTCGTGTCGTGTAAGAAAGTTTGCCGACAAAGCAGATTGACCATATGCGAATTTTACCCAGAGAAGCTGAACATTCGGGGATGCTGAAGAGATGCCAGAGATATAGATGCTAGGGATATGGGAATTCGCAGAAATTTTCAAGACATTTGCCAGATGGCAGGCGGAGCTTGAACTAACTTAGGGAATGTGCTTGCGTGTGCTCAGAAAGGTTGCTCAAAGCCAGCAGTGGCAGTCTGTCATTATTCGTCCTCCGAATCGCAGGCTTGGATGGAAGACTTGACAGAAGAAGCAGCCCGAGAAAGCGATGTTCTCGTCGCCTCATTGATGCTGTGTTCGAAGCACGCTGATGCCTTCACCGCTCCGCTCACTTGGACATTCGCCGACAATCGCTCGCAGAATGACAATCAAACCGGCAATCCCCCAGACGATCAGACAATTCGCCGAGCAGGTTTGAGCTTGGCGCACAGCGAAACGATGATTGATTCCGAAACAGAAGCAACAGCCGAAGACGACAAAGGCAGCAAAGACGAAGAAGAAGGCGGCGAAGCTGAAGACTCCGACACCGGCCAATCCGCCATTCCTCTCGTCCGCGCCGAAGACATGGAAGACACGCCCTTGCTGCAGAGAGCTTTTCGCTCGATTTCCGGTTGAGAGAGCGATATTAAGGATCATTGGCATTGAAAAGAAAATCTCTCGTCCGCGCCGGCATTTTGATTTTCGGCTGTCTCGTGGTGCTGGCACTGGTCTTGAGCTTGATTATTGTGCCCGGAGACAGTCAGCCGAGAGAGAACTCGCCTGACGGCAACGCCACGGGGAGCACCAGCAGCATTTCTCCTGCTGCGCCCAGCACCGGCGTCTCCCCGCCGACACCTTTGCCGTTTCGGTCTGTCCCAACCCCGCCGCCGTCTGTCTCAGCCACGCTGCCTCCCACCACGACCCTGCTTGCCACCACCACCACAACTCAGCCCCCTGACTACTGGGTAGATCCCGCATCGGTCGGGCAGCCCTGGGGGTCGGACAGTTCCGGGGCAGCGGCGGAAGAAGGCGCATTGCTCACATTCCGAGGCTCGCCCACCCGCAGCTACTACGGGAGCGGGCCAGTGCCAGAGTCGCCTAGGATCGCTTGGTCTTATCCGCCCAGCTCGCAAGAGCCGATGTGCTCGGAGTCCAGCTGGCTAGGCGCGCAGGTGGAATGGTGCGGCACGGGCTGGACAGGGCAGCCCGCCGTGGTGCCCTATGACGGACGCACTTGGGTGATTTTCGGCGCCTATGACGGCGCGGTTCATTTTCTGGATGCCGAGACAGGCGAGCAGCTGCTGCCCAGCTTCCAGACGGGAGATCTTATCAAAGGCACCGTCACGGTCGACCCCGATGGCTATCCGCTCGTTTATTTCGGTTCCAGAGACGACAATTTCCGTATCATCGCCTTTGACAGAGAAGAGCCCGAAGAGCTATGGCGCATGAATGCCTACGATGTGGAGCGGCTTTCGGGAAACCAGCTCTATTGGAACGACGACTGGGACAGCTCGGCTCTGGTGATAGACGACTATCTCTTTGAAGGCGGCGAGAACAGCAGCTTTTACATCGTGAAGCTCAACCGAGGCTATGACACCTCCGGGCTGGCGTCGGTGTCGCCCGAGCCTGTGCATGTGTTCCCCGGCTGGGACGAGCAGCTTTTGGAAGACATAGCAGACGAAGAAATTTCCATTGAAAGCTCTGCTGCGATTTTCAAGAACACCCTGTATTTCGCCAACTCTGGCGGCTTGGTGCAAGGCTGGGACATCTCAGGCTTGGGCCGCGAAGAAGCCGATGGAGAAGTCGGAGATAGTGCTTCCGAGGCGACAGACTGGCAGCCCCAAAGGACATTCCGCTTCTGGACTGGCGGAGATGTGGATGCCAGCATCGTCATAGACGAAGAGGGAATGCTGTATGTGGGCGTGGAGCGAGAACGCCTCGGCGAGCAATACGCCAAAGCCAGAGCGCGCTCGGAAGAAGTCGGACAGATACTCAAGCTAGATCCTTCCCGTCCAGATGATCCGATCGTATGGAGTGTGAAAGACTTGGAACCCCTAGAGGCGAACCCGCCCGTTTTGCGAACCCAGAGCGGCCTGTGGGCAACGCCAGCCCTGTATGAGAACATGATTTATGCCGCCACCCACACCGGCAGGCTGCTCGGGATAGACCGCAACACTGGCGCAATCTGCTGGGAGCTGCAATTTGAAGGCTTCTTGTGGGGCAGCCCTGTAGTGATAGACGATGTGCTGCTCCAAGGCGACCACCGAGGCAAACTGAGCGCCTACGATGTGAGCGGAGACGAGGGCTGCGACCAGCAGCAGAGCCCGGGCCAGCAGAGCCCAGACCAGCCGAATCCAGACTCAGAAGCTGCAGCCAGCGACACCGCCCCGCCTCGGCTTTGGCAAATCTCGCTGGGCTGGCGCATAGAGTCCACGCCGGCCGTCTGGAACGGCATGATCTTCTTGGGCGACCGCAACGGACGCTTCTACGCTCTTCGCTGAGCCGCTGCCCTCTAGCTGCAGCGTGCATATGGCTGTAGCGTGCATAGAGGGTTGAAATTCTCTCAAAAGTCAATTCTCAAGCAACACTTCTCAAGCAATCGAAAGGAAATGCAATGACCGAACAAGGATTCGAGACTCGTCAAATTCACGCAGGGCAGGTGCCAGATGCCGAAACCAACAGCCGGGCAGTGCCCATCTATCAGACGACCGCTTACACTTTCAACAGCAGCGAGCACGCTGCCAATCTGTTCGCCCTCGCAGAGATGGGCAACATCTACACCCGCATCATGAACCCCACCCAAGGGGTGCTGGAAGCTCGCGTGGCCAGTCTTGAAGGCGCAACCGAGACTGCAGTCGGCATTCCCGGCGCACTGGCTCTGAGCAGCGGTCAGGCAGCCGAGACGCTCGCCGTCTTGAACTTGGCTCACTCAGGCGACCATGTGGTCTCTTCCGCCTCCCTCTACGGCGGCACTTACAACCTCTTCCACTACACCCTTCCGAAGATGGGCATAGAGGTGACTTTCGTCAATGACCCCCACGATTTAGGCGAATGGGAGCAGGCGGTTCGCCCCAACACCAAGTGCTTCTACGGCGAAACCTTCGGCAATCCGGGCAACGACTTTCTGGACATTGAGGGCATCTCCGCGCTGGCTCACGACAACGGCGTGCCGCTCATGGTCGACAACACTGTGGCTTCTCCTTGGCTGGTCCGCCCATTTGAGTGGGGGGCCGACATCGTTGTGCACTCGGCCACCAAGTTCATCGGCGGGCATGGCAACTCCATCGGCGGCCTCATAGTAGACGGCGGCAGCTTTGACTTCAGCGCCAACGACAAATTCCCCGGCTTCACCGAACCCGACCCCAGCTATCACGGCCTCGCCTATTGGCCAGCACTAGGCGCAGGCTCGTACATCATCAAAGCCCGTGTGCAGCTGCTGCGCGACATCGGAGCGGCCATCTCGCCTTTCAATGCTTTCTTGTTCCTGCAGGGCTTGGAAACGCTGAGCTTGCGCATGGAGAGACACTGCCAGAACGCCCAAGCTGTGGCCGAATTCCTGGAAGGGCGCAGCGAAGTAGAGCAAGTCTTCTATGCCGGGCTGGAATCCAGCCCCACGCACGAGCGGGCCGCCAAGCTGACAGGCGGGCGCGGCTACGGGTCTATCCCTTCGTTCATCGTCTCGGGCGGCCGTGAGGCTGGGCAGAAGTTCGTGGAAGCCCTTAAGCTTCACAGCCATGTGGCCAACATCGGCGATGTGCGCAGCTTGGTGATACACCCGGCATCCACCACGCACTCGCAGCTCACCGAAGAGGAGCAAGCCGCCGCCGGGGCGCATCCTGGCTTGGTGCGCCTCTCTGTGGGGCTTGAGTCCATAGACGACATCTTGGCCGACTTGGAGGCAGGTTTCGCCGCGCTCTAAGCTGCCTGAGGCGACGCGTCAGCAGACGAATTCGCTCGAAAAAAGCGTGCCAGCAAAGCGTGCCCGAAGAAAAATCTGAAGAGGGGAAGCCTGAGGTTGATTTATCTGAGGCTGGCATAGCAGAACAAGCGGGAGCAGCGCGAACAGGGGGCGAAAATCAAGAAGCCCCGCACAGTCTTTCTTCAACGCAAAGCCTGCTGGTAACAGCAGGTCTGATGCTCGGCATTTCGCTGGCCGCGCTGGATCTGCTCATCATCGCCACGGCAGTCAATGACATTTCCACCGATTTAGGCGACCTTTCATCTGCGGCTTGGGTCTTCACCTCGTATCTGCTGGGGCACACAGTGTCCGTGATGATATGGGGCAAGCTCGGCGACCTCTTCGGTCGAGGCAGGGCATTCACATTCGCCGTCTTGGGCTTCATGGCGGCGTCAATGCTGGCAGGGGCGAGCCAGTCAATGCTGATGCTCGTCATCGCCCGTCTGCTGCAAGGGCTTGCCGCAGGCGGCTTGGTGGCCCTCAGCAACGCCATAATCGGCGATTTTGTGCCGGTTCGCAAGCGGGGCACCTATATGGCCGTGCTCACTTCTGTTTGGACGATAGCCGCCCTCTTGGGGCCGCTGCTGGGAGGGGTTCTGGTGGACACGGTCGGCTGGCGCTGGATTTTCTACATGAATCTGCCTTGGGGAGCGGTGGCTATTCTGCTGGTGTCGCCGGTGCGGAAATTCGCTGCGCCGGATCGCCAGCCCGTGATTGACTATCGGGGAGCGGTGCTGCTCATAATGGGGCTGGGGCTGGTATCAGGAGCGGCGTTCGCGGCAGAGTCGGGCAGCGACGGCTGGGATCTGCCCCTCATCGGCTCTATCAGCGGCTGGGGGCTGATGGCTGTGCTGCTGGCGTCAGGCTTGGCGGGGCTGGCGGTTTTCGCATGGACTCAGCTGCGCGCAGCAGAGCCTGTCGTGCCCTTGTCTATGTTCGGCAATCGGGTCGTGCGAGTGGCGTCCATTGCGACCTTTCTCTTCGGCATGGCCAACTTCGGCTCGGCTATTTTGATTCCCCTCTATGCCCAGCTTGTGACTGGCGTGAGCCCAACAGAAGCGGGCTACAGCCTCACGCCCGTGCCTGTGGGCATTTTGGTGTCGGCCACCGTGGTCGGCTGGCTCATCCGCCGCACCGGGCAATACAGATTTTATCCCGCACTGGGCGGCCTGATCTTCGCCTTCGGGGTGTTTCTGCTCATCACCATGAACCCCGACACGACTCGCTTGACGGCTATGGCTTTTGCTTTCGTAGCCGGGCTGGGCAACGGCATGATTCAGCCTGTGGTGACTATAGCCATCCAGAATTCAGTGCCGTATAGCAACTTGGGGGCCGGCACGGCTCTGGCAATCTCCACCAGATCGTTCGGCCAGACAATAGGCTCGGCGATCATCGGCGCAGTGCTGGCAGCAAGGATTTCAGCAGAACTCGTGGGCGTGGATTTGGGAGGCTTGTCGCCCAGCCAGCTGGAAGACGACCCCGATCTGGCGGAAACTCTTTCCGAACCAGCCCAAGCCGTCGTAGTCGGGGCCTATCACGCCGCCTTTGATGTCGCCTTTTGGATAATGGTGGCATTCAGCCTGCTCTCGGCCGCTGTGGCTTTCGCTCTGCCCGGGCGGAAGCTGGAAGACGGAGGCTAGAAGCAGGCAAGCAAGACATACAGCTCGGACGCCGGCAACACCTATCGGCTATAGTGCTTGTTATGACAATAGACATGAAAGCCATCGTGGATGAGCCGCTGAGCGAAATGCTGCTGCCCGATCCGCCGATGCAAGAACGCCACTACATGCTCATCTCTGTAGACGATCATCTGGTGGAGCCGCCTTGGTTGTTTGAGGGGCGGATGCCAGCCCGCTATGAGGAGTCGGCGCCCAAGATCGTAGAGACAGACGGGGGAGCACTGGAATGGGTGTTTGACGGCAAAAGCTTCGCGCAGCTCGGCTTCAACGCTCTGGTCGGCCGGCGCGACCGTGACGATTTCACGATTGAACCGGCGCGCTTTTCCGACATGCGACGAGGTTCTTGGGACATCCATCACCGCATAGCCGACATGGACATCGGCGGCATCTGGGCCTCTATCTGCTTCCCCAGCCAGATAACAGGATTCTGCGGGCGGGTATATTCCGACTGCTCCGACCCTGATCTGGGGCTCGCCGTGACCAGAGCGTTCAACGACTGGATATACGAAGAATGGTGGGGGAGCTATCCCGACCGGATCATCCCGATGGGCATCACCTGGCTGCGAGACGCCGAAACAGCAGCTGCTGAAATCCGCCGCAACGCCGAACGAGGGTTCGTAGCCGTCACGCTGCCCGAGCAGCCCCAGAACATAGGGCTGGAATCGCTGCACTCCGGCTGGTGGGATCCGGTGATAGCAGCCTGCGTAGAGACCGACACGGTAATCTGCTTGCACATCGGCTCATCCGGGCAGCTTCTGCCAGCCGATCCGAATGGCCCGTCGGTCGGCTGCGGCGCCACGAAGTTCCAAGTTCAGGCTTATTCGGCTTGCGCCGAGTGGATCTGGTCGCAGATTCCCTTGCGGTTCCCAGAAGTGAAGCTGGCTTTCAGCGAAGGGGGAGTGGGCTGGGTGCCTGTGATGTACGACAGGCTCAAGCACCAGATTGAAATATCCGGGCACGGGCGGAGTTTCTGGCCCAAAGGCGAGATAGGCCCCCACGAAGTGCTGCTGCGCAACGGCTATTTCTGCACCATCAACGACCCGTCCACGGTGGATTCCGCTTTGAAGCTCGCACCGGATCATGTGATGGTGGAGACCGACTACCCCCACGCCGACAGCACCTGGCCCGACTGCCAGACGCACTTGCATTCCATGCTCTCGCACCTGCCTGATGCAGACATCGCCCGTCTCACGCACGGAACGGCATCGGAGCTGTTCAGGCACCCGTTGCCGAAGGGCGGGGACTGGGGCAGGAATTGATGCATAGACTGGAGCAAGAATTGATTTAGGAAATTTAGCGGTAGTTTGATTGCAGCATTAGCTGATAGTTTTAAATAAAACAGAAACCTGTTCTGCCAAAGCAGGACTCTGCCAGAGGAAGCGATCCGCGAAACAGCAAGTCTGCTGATTCACAGATCGTCTGCCCAAGACAGACCCAAAGGAAGGATTGCTCGAGATGCGAGCCTACGAACTGATGATCATTATTGATGTTGACACTGACGAAGCTGGTGTAGACGAGATCGTTGGTCAGGTTGCCAGCTATATGGCTGGCCTAGAGGGGCGGGTGGACAGCGAAAACCGCTGGGGACGGCGCAAGTTCGCCTATGAGATCAACCATAAGAATGAGGGGATCTATACGGTTCTGGAATTGGTCACTCCCGGAGGCGACATGGCCCCGTTGGAGAGAACCCTGCGCCTCGCAGATGAGGTTGTGCGCCACAAGCTCATCCGCCTGCCAGACAAAGAAGCAGCTCGCAGGGGACTCCTCGGCGAGCCCGTCGACCAATCGGCGGAACCAGAAACAGCGGAGTAGAAAAATGGCATTTGACAACACACTCGTAATCATCGGCAATGTGACTCGCGACCCCGAGATCCGCCAGACATCCGGAGGCAACGCCATGACCACCTTGGCGGTGGCATGGAACAACCGCTATCAGCGGGACGGAGAGAGGGTGGAAGAAGCCCACTTCTTTGATGTGACATGCTTCGGCCAGCTGGCCGAGAATGTCTCGGAATCAATCACTCGGGGCATGCGTGTGGTCGTCTATGGGCGGCTGAACCAGCGCAAGTGGGAAACCGAAACCGGCGAACAGCGCCAGAAAGTGGAGGTAATCGCAGACGATGTCTGCCCCAGCCTGCGTTGGGCGACAGCCAGCGTGGCCAAGAATCCGTATCCGGGCGGCAACGACGGGGGAGGCTATCGCCCTCGCGGCAATCCTGCTGGCACTGGCGGCGGAACGGCTAGGGGCAGCCAGCCGCCTGTGTATGAGCCGCCTGCTGCTTCCGAAGGCGAAAGCTGGGACGGCGGAGCCGGCGGTTCTTACGCTCCGGCAGACGAAGACCCGTTCTAGGAAGACTCGAAGAACTCAGGAGGAGGTGCTATGGCACGACCGCAACGCCGCGCTCGTCGCTTTGACAGCAGACGGCGGCGAAAGGTGAGCATTCTCACCAAAGACAAGATCGACTATGTCGACTACAAGGATGTGACGCTTCTTCGCCGGTTCATCTCGGACCGTGCGAAGATCCGTCCTCGTCGCGTGACAGGCAACAACGAACAGCAGCAGAGAGCCGTGGCTCTGGCGATCAAAAACGCGCGTGAGATGGCTTTGCTGCCCTATGAAAACCGCATCACGACCCAGCGGCGCAGTTCCGACCGGCGCAGCTATGAAGCAGAAGACGCACCAGAAAGCAGCGCGGCAGGCCACACAGCAGGCAGCGAGGAGGGGAGCGGAGGAGCTAGAGAGAGGAGATCTGGCGGTGCGGCTGCCAGCATTCCTCCCCCGCCTCGGATGCAGGCTGCTGAACCAGCCAGGGAAGACGCGGATCAAGAAAAAGCGCATGAAGCTGCGTCGGCAATTGAAGACATTTCGGCGGATAAATCAGAGGAGGAGTCAGCCGTCGCCTCGGAGCAAGCGTCAGGAGAAACAACCGAAGCTGAAGATCCAGCTGAAGAGAGTCCAGCCGAAGAGGTCCCGGAGGAGCAGCAGTGAAGGTCATTTTGCGTGAAGATGTAGAGGGTCTAGGCAAGCAGGGCGACATCGTAGCAGTCGCCGACGGGTTTGCCCGCAACCATCTCGTGCCCAAGGGCTTGGCTTTCCGTTCCACGCCCGGCGCAGAGAAGCAGGCTGAACGCACCCGTGAAATCAGAAGGCTTCAAGATGTCCACGACATGGAGGTCGCCCAGGAAATGGCAGACCGCATCTCTGCGGCGACTCTTGCGATTTCCGCCCGTGCCGGAGAGGGGGGCAAGCTCTTCGGCTCTGTCACGGCAGCAGATGTGGCGTTGGCTATTTCTGAGCAGATGAACATAGAGCTGGATCGCAAGGTCATAGCCCTTGAGCACCCCATCAGAGAAGTCGGCGAGCACAAAGTGCCGTTGAATCTGCACGAAGAAGTTCAACCTGAAATCACTGTGGAAGTCATCGCAGAAATTGCCTAGTTATCCCCAGAAAATCTGGGAAAAACACAGCAATTCCACAGCAAAAAACACAGAAGTTCCCCAGCCTGCTAACAGAGTTCCACAGCTTGCTAACAGAATGCCCATCGTAGGGGCTGGGATAATGGTTATGTGTCAGATCCGTATTCAGGACCGCAAACAGACGGCGACAGCAACCGTGACAGCAACATAGTCTCTTTCTCGTCTGCGTCCGCAAGAAATTCAAGCAGAAGCTCTCAGCCCGAGAGCTTTGAAAATCGCCAGCCGCCCAGCAACCTGGAAGCAGAGAGGGCTCTGCTAGGAGCGATGTTCCTCACTTCTCAGGCGATTTCGGATTCGCTGGAAGAGGGGCTTCAGCGATGGCATTTCTATTCTCCTGCGCATGTTCGCATCTACGATGCCGTAAGCGATCTCTACCAAGCAGGCCAGCCTGTGGACCTGGTGACAGTGGCCGAGAAGCTGCGCTCTGGCGAAGGCCTCAAAGCAGTAGGCGGAGAAGACGCCCTCATAGACATTCAGACATCCACCCCGGTCGCCGGCCATTCGGCTCAATACGCCCGCATAGTCATAGATCACGCTCTTCTGCGAAGGCTCATAGAGAAAGCCCACGAAGTCATCAAGATCGGCTACAGCGCGCCCGAAGATGTAGGCGAAGCCATAGACGAAGCCGAAGGGCAGATCTTCGAAGCCACCCAAGAGCGTCTCACCGACTCGGCCGAACCCTTGAGAGCTCTCTTGGAGCAGTCTCTGGATCGCATGGAGATGCTCTATGAGAAAAAGATGGACATCACCGGCGTGCCCACCGGCTTCAGGGAATACGACAAACTCCTCGCCGGGCTGCAGCCTTCCAACTTGATCGTCGTGGGCGGCCGCCCCTCGGTGGGCAAGACGAGCTTCGCTTTGGGCATGGCTTTGAATGTGGCAAAATTCACCGACAAGTCGGTGCTGTATTTCTCCATGGAGATGAGCAAGCTGGAGCTGGCGCAGCGAATGGTGGCAGCCGAAGCACGAGTGGATTACACCCGTGTCCGCACGGGGCAGCTGCGAGAGCAAGACTGGATGAAAGTCACCGATGCCATGTCGCGCTTGCAGAGCGCCAACATCTGGATAGACGACAGCCCCGCCCTCACCACCATGGAAGTCCGCGCCAAAGCCCGCCGCTACAGCAACTCCGAAAATCTAGGGCTGGTAGTGATTGATTACTTGCAGATAATGACGCCCTACGGCAAGCAACGAGACAGCCGCGCCGTAGAAGTCGGCGAGATGAGCCGCAGCCTCAAAATCTTGGCTAGAGAGATAGATTGCCCGGTGCTTGCTCTCTCGCAGCTCTCCAGAGGTCTGGAAGCTCGCACCGACAAGCGTCCGCTGCTGTCCGACTTGCGCGAATCAGGCTCCATAGAACAAGATGCCGATGTGGTTACTTTCCTGTATCGCGACGAGATGTACAACGAGGAATCGCCCGACAGAGGCTTGGCCGAGATCATCGTGGCCAAGCATCGCATGGGCCCTGTGGGCAAAGTCAGAATGCGCTTCATCCCCGAGCTGAGCCTTTTCGCCAACATAGACACAGACGGCTGGGCTGCTTGAGTACCGGGGGCAGGCCGGGGGACAGGCAGGGAGGGGCGACGGGGGGGGGTGGCAGACTGGGTTGGAGAGCGGCAGAGCGAAAGCCTGATGGAGGGGGAAATGAAGAATTTTAAATTGGTTGTCGCGTTTTGGCGAAACTGCCTTTCTTTAACTAATTAAGGGCTAGTTAAAAAAATGCCTGAGATTTTCTAGGCATTTTAGGCATTCGGGTTTCGCCGTTTCGGCCTCATTTCTGTCGCTCGCTGCGACGGCTCCGTTTCTATCACAGGGGAGGTGTCTGATGAGATTTGTGGCAATTGCAGTGGCGGTTTGCGTTCTCGCGATCGGGTGCTCAGAGCAGAAAGCGTCGGTTGCGGAGGAACCAGCCCAGGTCGGCTTCACGGGCGTGGATGAGCCTGTGCTGCAAGACGGGAGAGCAGAAAGGCATGACCTCGCGGCAGATGATGCTGAAGAGGAGGCAGACGAATCTACCGGCGAAAGAACTGGCAACTCAGACAGAGAGGCTGCCGTGTCGCAGGGAGCCAAGCTATTTCCTGTTGTGCTTTCAGAGACGGATGTTGATGCCGAAGACGCTCCTGTGATGCGAGTTCTTTCGCTGGGTGCGACTGAAGCCGTGGAGGAACTTCATCGTCTGGGCTTCAATAGCCAGGAGACCTGCGGCGCGCCTTCGTTCATTCCCGATTTTGCAGAAGCCGAAGAGCTCACTTATGCGGTCATAACCGATGAGAATGCTGCGCTCACCGCTCGTGATGTCGCTAACGCCGTCTGGGAATACTACGCAGTCGTAGCGCGGACGCACCGAGAGCCGTCCCCGCAAGGGCTGCTCTGCCTTTCGCAAGTGGCAATGCTGCCGAAGCTGGAATGGAAATGGGACGACTTGCGTGATCTCATCGCAGGCGACACCAGCGTCTCTTATCTGCTGCCCCAGAGAGTGCATGTGGTCGGTCTGATGACTGGCAACGCCTCGGCAGTCGCATGTCTGCCGCCGATGGCCTACGGCGAGCTTTCGCTGAGCGATGTCCCGCTCGCAGCTGCCTTGCTCTTGCAGTGGGCCGGAGGTCGCTGGCGAGTGAGCGTGGCAGAGGATTACGCATCAGATTACGAAGAAGACCCTTGCGCCCGCCATGTTCAGATTCAACGAGCGGAGTTAGCAGACGATGTTGCAGACACAGGCGAAAGATGGCGTTTCGGGACTTGGAATTTCACAGCAGACGAACTAACCGCTACACAGGAGGTGCAGCAATGAAGAACATCAGACACAACTGCAAATTTTCGCTTCGCTGCTTGGCTGCAGTGGGGCTGATACCTGCCGCTTTATTGGCCTTGCTGGTTTTGGTGCCAGTGGTTCTGCCAGCATCGGCCGCGTCAGCTGCCGCATTGCCGCCTGGTTTCACGCGACAAGGGCCGGGCCAGTCGTGCGGGGCCGGAACTTTTGCCGTCTTCGGGGTGTGCGCCCCCTGCAGATACAATCCTTCCCAATGCTCGCCCCCTGCCCCCAAACCAGTTTCGCCGAAGGCAGCCGAAAAGACCGACAAAGGCGCGACGAATTCCGGCGACCAGAAAGTCCCAGTCAGCACTATCAGCAAAAAGGAAGCCCCAGGCTACGGATTAGGAGTGAAAAACGGAAACAGGGAAACGCACGCTGCCTGCAGAGTCTCAGGCGGGCCGGCATACACTTTCACTCCCAGCCAAGCAGCAGCAGGCAGGTGCTCGTCCAGTGCCGACAAATACTACGACCCGAATGCTGCCTGCCCTGCTGGGACGCACAGGCGGACCAGAGGCGCATCCGGGCAGTATTGGTGCGACAGCAACCGCAACGACTACAGCATCAACGACCGAGTCAAAGGGCACACCGTTTGCATGCGCGGCGCAATAGCCATTCTCAGCAGCGGTAGGTGTTTGTATTGCCCAAGCACGAACGCCAGCGGGGGAGTTCTGAGAAGGTCAGCCTCTGCGCAGAGCAAAAGCTGCATTTATGCGTCTGCTCCGCCCACCACCGCTCGGGTGACTGTGCCAGTGACGAAAAAACCAGTGCCGCCTTCCACCGCTGCGCCCCCGCCTCCCTCCGTTCCGACTTATGTTCCGCCCACTGCGGCCCCGCCTTCCGCTTCGCCGCCGCCCTCTGCCGTTGGCCCGCCTAGTTTGCCGACGGTTTCATTGGGATGGTCGCCTTCGGTGGCGGTTACGCAGCTGCCTCTGTATCTTTGGCTCAAAGGCTCAGACGGCGAGATTTTTGCAAATCCCCCCGCAATCACTTGGAGAGACTCGCAAGACCGCACGAATGTCACCACCATGAGCGTGACAAGCTCTGTTTGGGCTTTTGAAGTAGTTGACGGCTCTGGCAAGCAAAAGACCGAAAAAGTGACTTGCACAGGAATCGGCACTCCGTGGCGGCCAGCTTGGACAGACACGAATGGCCAGCCCACAGCCGCAGCTCGTGCTGCAGGAGCCTGCTGGTATACCTATCGGCACATGGGCGACGGCTCTGCACGCAGCGTAAATACCACGATCAACTGGTCGGTGCGAACATGCCGAACGCTCCCTGCGCCAAAGCCATGCACCACCGCAACTCGCACCAATAGCTTCAGCACCTCCATTGCCGTAACTGAAATTCAAGCCTTGGTAACCTGAAAATTGGATGTATCTGGGCGAAGACTTTCTGGCATGGATCGTGCTGGCTCTAGGGGCCGCCATGGCTGTGGGGACTGTCTTCGCCTTGATACGCCCCCGCCCAGTCGGTGCTGTGAAAGAAGACGATCTCGCCCGTCCGCCCTTGGTGCGCAGCATCGTGATGATTGTCGCAGGCACAGTGGCGGCCGTCTGGTCGCTGGCAAGCCTTCTGGCCGGCTAGACCAAGCTGGATGAGACCCGCTCTCTCAGAGCATCATCAGAGCAGACTATTCTGAGAGAAAGCCGGTAGAGAATGCCAGCAGGGGAGAGAACCGACCGTCGCAAGACATAAGGAGCAGAAAATGGGCGAATTCGTAGAGCTAGAAATCATGGCGGAAAAGCGCATAGCCACATTGCGCCTCAACCGCCCGCCGATGAATGCCATCAGCGCGGGAGTCGTCCGAGATTTGGGCGAGGCCGCCGAAGTGCTGAGCGATAACGAAGATGTCGCCGCAGTGGTGATCTGGGGCGGCCCCAAAATCTTTGCGGCAGGGGCCGACATCAAAGAAATGCCCAACAGGGACCCTGACGAAGTGCCCAGGAGCATATCTGAGGCATTCACAGGCATCGCGGAACTGATGCAGATCACCATCTCGGCAGTCAATGGCTACGCTCTGGGCGGCGGCTGCGAGCTGGCTTTATGCACGGATTTTCGCATAGCCGGCGATGATGCGGTTTTCGGTCAGCCCGAAGTGCTGCTCGGCATCATCCCCGGCGCAGGCGGCACTCAGCGGCTGCCTCGCATTATCGGCATCAGCAAAGCCAAGGAGCTTATGTACACAGGCAGGCGTGTGCCTGCTGCCGAAGCTCTGGAGATCGGCCTCGCCGACGAAGTCTGCCCAGCAGCACAAGCATACCCCCGAGCTTTGGAGCTAGCCGAAACCTACGCCAAAGGCCCAGCTTCGCTGCGCAACATCAAAAGGGCCACCGATCAGGGCTTCGATCTGCCGATGCGCGAAGCTTTGGCTTTGGAAACCGCCGAGTCCAACGCTTCCTTCAAAACCCAAGACGCCAAAATCGGCATCAAGAGCTTCATAGAAAACGGCCCCGGCAAAGCCGTCTTCACAGGCAGATAGCTAGCACAGCCAGCTGAGCCTTGTCATCCGGCATCAGCGAGCGACAGGGCCACAGATCTTTTGGCTTCTTCTAGCTCTTCGCCGGAAATGTCTTCTTCGCTGGCCTCGCTGCCCTTTCTGGGGAGCACCACGAGAACGCAACGGCTGACTGCCAGGCCAGTGGATTTTTCCAAGGCCAGCGCATAAGCCGCCATCTGACGGCAGTGCTTGTCTTTGCTCTCGCGGAACGCGTCAAAATCCTTGACGGTTTTGTAATCTATTATCGCTAGGTCTCCGTTGCCGTCTTGGAAAACCAGGTCTATATATCCGTAGATGAGCTTTCCGTCAGCCAGAGGAGCGGCTGCATAGATTTCCTTCAGATGCTCGCGATTGCTCACCTCGCGGATGATGTCTGCCTGAAGCGCCATCTGGGCTAGGCGAATGATCTCAGCCTTGCGATCTTCGACAGTGATCCCAAAGGTTGCAGCGTGGGCTTCGGTGAGCTTGCCCAGCGTTTCTCTGGTGCCGGGATCATCTGGATTCAGCGCGGCAAGATCGCAAGATTGCAAGACTTCGTGCACAGCCTTGCCGAATTCGTTGGCGCCTCGCCCCTTATGCGAGCCGTGGGTTTCATCCGGGTCTTTGCTGAGATCGTCTTCTGGCTCCTCGGTCTTTTGCGCAACTGCTGCGGCTGAGCTTGGGATGTGCGAGCCTGCTGCGCCTGGGCCTGCTGTGTCTGGGCCGTCCATCTTGCTGATTTCAGACGCGCTGAATGCCCTCCGTTTTTGAGCTGCGCCAGCAATGCTGTCACGCGCTGCTTCCCAAACGGCGCGATCTTTCCAAGCAGTGCCTGCGTTTGCACTGAGCTTTCCGATGTCGCTTTCAGGGCTGACAGCCAAACCTGAAGCATCTGAAAAGTCAAACGATCGGCAGTGATCGTCTGCAGCCGGCAAGACCGAGTGCAGCGTTTCTGCCCATGTTTTCGGTTCGGCCGCTGCGCCGTCTGCTGTGCTGCCGCTGGCTGTGCCGCCTTCTTCGATCGGTTCGTTTCGATGAAGCGACACGACCAGATGGTCTTTAGCCCTCGTGCAAGCCACATAGAGTTTGCGGATGTTTTCGTGATGCGAAAAAGTTCGATGAGCTTCAGCAAAGTCTTTATATGCCTGGCTTGCCAAGTCTTTCTTGAAATAAATGCCGGGCTGGCCGCTGCTGTTCCAGACCACGCCTCCGTTCGTTTTTCGCTCGGCCATCTGTGATGCCATGTCAGCCAGAATCACTATGGGGAACTCCAGCCCTTTGGCTGCATGAACGGTCATTATCCGCACTGCGTTGTAGTCGCTTTCGGGAACGATCGTCTCTTCAAGCTTCATTTTGTCTTCGCCCAGGCGTTTCAGCCATTGCAAGAATTGGCGGAGAGAGCCGCCGGTCTGATCGGTGAATTGCCTGGCGAGGCTGCCGATGAAGCGCAGTCTGCGCCAGATGTCTCTGTAGTTCTTGTCGGCCAGAGCCAGTTCCAGAAGATTGCGCTCTCGGACGACCTTCTCCACGACTTGGCTGGGAGTGAGCAAATTGCGCTGATGATGCATCTCGCGCAGCCATTCCAAAGCATTTGCCGCTAAGCAGTTTTCGCCATCAGGAACAGCAGCGGGCCAAGGGTTCAGATAGTTCCATTCCCCTCCCTTCAAGCGGTAGGCGAAGAGGTCGTCATCGCCGCAGCCGAAAGCAGACGAGCGCAAAGCAGCCGCCACCATCAGCTCGTCTGCCGGATCGTCAATGGCTGAGAGCACGGCCAGCAGATCGCGGATTTCAGGGGCAGAAAATATCTGATTGGAAACCTCTACCCTGTAGGGAATTCCTGCTTTGCTCAGCGCGGTTTCCAAAATGGGCAGGCCGGTTCGCTTGGGGATGAGAATGCAGATGTCGCTGAGCTGAGCGGGGCGAGCATCATAGCCTTCGGCTGATTTTCGGCCGACTAGCCATTCTTCATCGGCGATTTGACGGATTAGACAAGCAATATCGTGAGCTTCAGCCTCTCTAATATACGGCATCGTCTGTTTTTTGAATTTGGGCTGGCCTTTCCTTTTGCCGCTTTTGTATTTCTCCGGGTTGCCGTCTTCGCCGAGCTTGGGGATTCTTTTGTGGGCATCTGCTCCTATGAGGGCTATAGAGGGGCCTGGATCGCCCGCCATCGGCTTGCGCATCGCCTCCAGCGGCTCGTACTGCGACTGCGACCCTTCCGCTGAGCTGATTAGATTGCCGAAGGTGTGATTCACCCATGAGATAAGAGGTTCTGTGGAACGCCAGTTGGCGGTCAGCCCTAGAGTCTTCCCGCCGGGGGAGCCGAAGCGTTTTGCGGCTTCTAGGTAAAGAGAGATGTCGGCTCGGCGAAAACGATATATGGATTGCTTCGGATCGCCGACGAAAAACAGCCTTCCAGTTTCTATTTGATGATCTTGCCAGCGGCTGCGCCCGCTTTTTTCGGGCTGATCCACCGCGCTGGCAATGCGGACAGCCAACTCTATCTGAATAGGGTCGGTGTCTTGGAACTCGTCAATTAGAAGAAATTTGTAGCGGTTGTGCAAGCTGGCGCGAACAGACGCCCCTCTTTCCGGGTCGGCCAAGAGATCGCGAGCCAGCACTAGCAGATCGTGAAAAATCATCTGCCCTTGGGTTTTTCGTAAAGCGGCCTGCTCCAGAGTGAAATCTGCGATGAGCGATTCAAGATAGGTGATGACTTTCTGGCAGTCTTTGTGGCGATCTTCATCGGTCTGGTCATCCGGGTCGAGCGGAATTTCGCCCAGAGGCGGAAGGCTTTTTCTGCTGCAGGCTTCCAGCAGATCCCAGTTGTCGCGGAACGAGATGGCTACATTCTTCAGCCAGTCGCTGCGGATTTCCATAGTGTCGGCCAGCAGGAATGCCTGCGCGTGGTTATCGTCTAGGAGGCAGTCGGCGTGAAACTGCTCCCAGCTTTCCGCAAAACCGATGACGGAAGCAACCGGGTCGAAAACCTCAAATTGCAGAGGGAGATCGGCATCCAAAGCGTGCTCCGCCAAAATCCGCTGGGCGAAAGAGTGAAGGGTGGAGATAGCGGCGTTGTCCAGATCCGCCAGAGCTTTGCTGTAAAGCTGTTTGGAGTTGGAAGCAGCGGAGAATTCGTCGGGAGCGAATGTGCTGGCGGGAGGCGAATGGTTAGCAGGAACAGAAGAGTCGGCGGAGTTGAGAATTGCTTCTTGAAGTTTCCGGCGGATTCTGGCTTGAAGTTCTGCCGCAGCTTTTTCAGTGAATGTGATGGCCGCGATGTTTTTGATTTCAACCCCAGAAGCAATCAGGGTGAGAATCCGGCTTACCAGTGCTGTGGTTTTGCCAGTGCCTGCGCCTGCTTGCACGAACAGCGTGCTGTCAAGATCGGTTTCAATAGCTTGGCGGGCTGCCGAGTCGGAGGTTGCGGCCGTCTCAGAGGTTGCAGCCGCGTCAAGGATTTCAGTCGCGCTGGAATTTTCTCTTGCCATCTTCAGCCCCCGACTTCCGCCGCTTTGCTGGCTTTTATCTCGCTAGTTTCCTCAGCCAAGCTTTCGGGGTAGGCGAGTTCAAGCCAAGGTCGAAGCAGAGCGGAATCCAGCTTTTGCCCCAAGCTGTGCTTGCTCGGCCCGAAACGATCGGGATTGCACCATTCGCAGGCAACTCCAGCCCCAGCTGCCTTGTGCACGCCAGGCGGGAACAGCCCTTGCTGAATTCCCGAATGAATCACCTCCAAAGCCTCGTTGATTTCACCAAGCGCAGCGGGCGAAAGCACTAGAGGCTCTCTGTAAAAATCGCTCTGGCTGGTGACGAACCAATAGATAACTTCAGGCACTCTGGCCCCACCCGCAGCCCCGGCAGACCCTGCAGCCCCGGCAGACCCTGCAGCCCTGACAGACCCTGCGCTGCGCTCTTTCACGATCGGCAAATCCGACACCGCGCTGGCATACAAAGGCAGCTGCAGTCTTCGGCCCTGGCCGTGAGGATTGCGTTCGTCCAAATTTTTGTATTTCTGAAGCTTCTCGCCGGTGTCGTGCTTGCCGGTCTTGTAGTCAATCACCACGAATTCCGCTGGCCCGCCTGAGCTGTCTCGAACATCAATGCGATCTATGCGACCACGAAGCTTGATCGCCGCGCCTCCGGGAAGTTGATGAGCCGGCTGCGGCTGGCCTTGATATCCGAACTCCGCCTCCAAGGCCACAGGCTTTGAGCGAGTTTCGCAGCGATAGGCAGAGTCGTCGTCCAAAAACTTCTTCATGTCTTCCGATATTGCCTGCTGCTCTTGGTCATGGTAGAGAGGCAGCCCAAAACGGTTTTCGCCTTTTGCCGAATCGCAAAGCCGGGCGGCTATTTCGCACAGGCGATTTTTATGGCTTTCGTCCCATGCCGAATCGGGGTTGTGCGAAGGGCTGGCTGCATTTTCCATTTCTTCGCTGAAAAACTGCTCAAGCGCATCGTGAATTATTTCGCCGCGAACCAGCGGAGAAAGGCGGTCTGCTTCCTCTGCTTCCTCCAGCGGGCGCACTCGCAGGACGGAAGACATGAAAAAGGCGTGAGGGCATTCAACCCAGTCCTGAAGGCGTGAAGGCGAAAAAGGTTCGCCCAGACGCTCGCCGAGCCAAGCTTTGATTTCCGACTTGTCGGCGATGCTTTCGTCTAGCAGATTGCCGTCAAAGCGTGTGAAACGGCTGGAAGACCGAGCCTGAATCATCTCTATGCCCGCACGCAAAGCCTCATTGCTCGAGCTGAAACCGGCTATGGCTTCGGCCCTTTGGTTGGCGCTTTTACCGGCCAGCTCAGGCAGCAGACAGCGCAAGTTGAACTCTTGCTCACCCGTTGGAAAGGCCGCCTCCAGCAGATCAGCAGTCGCAGACGCCACGAATTTGCCCGCCAATATTTTTGCCTCGGCCGCCGGCAGCTTTTCGCCTCCCGTCGCCTGCTCTTCTGCGCTAGCCGGCGAACCTTGCTCCAAGCCTTGAAGAAATGCGTCAAGTTCTTCGGCAAACACGCTGGTGCCGCAAAGAGCATGAACCACATCCAAAAGCCAACGCGAAGGCAGATTTTCGCCTTTGCTCCCTTGTCGGGAATAGCTTAAAGTCAGCTCTTCAAAAGGCAGCTGCAGGGCTGCCAGGAAGCGTCTTTGCTGTTCGTGCACGCGGTCGCCCCGAGGCGCAAGATCGGGCACTAGCTCTCTATCGCTGTCGGGCAGCAGAGAGTCTTCGTGAAGCTTCTGCGGAAAAAGCCCTTCAGCTAAGCCCAGAATCCAGAGCCGATCCACCGATCCTGTGATCACGGAGTCTAAATTCAGCAAGCGGATGCCCTGCGAGCCGATGCGCTTTTTGTTTTCCTCCAGCTCTTGAGCAAGAGCTTGAACGAAATCGCGGTGACTGGGAGCGGGTTCAATCTTTTCCAGAGCTTCTAGCCGTGTCAGGATTTTGAACAGCCCCTCTTTGGCCTGCTCTTCGTCTTCGTTCCAATCGGGCCTTTCTGCAGGGCTGGTTCCGGGGGGGCTGGTTTCTGCAGGGCTGTCAGTTCGGGAAGTTTCGGCAGTACTGCCGTTTTGCGAAGCGTCGAGAGATTGAAAGTTTTCTCCGGTGTAGATGTAGCGATCCACGAGACTCCGCACAGCTTTGGCTTTTTCGCTCCAACTCTCAGCCAGAGCAGCTTTATTGACATCCTGCTCCAGCCGCTTCACGAATTTGAGCAGAGATTTGGCGTAGTAGATTTCACGTCTCGCATAGCTGGCGCGACGCTCGTCCAACTCCGCATCGTCAGTTTTGCGGTCGATTTCTTTTTCTTGAAGTTCTATGAACCTCTGAAGGCACGCTTCCCATTGCCCGCGAGCGACTTTCGCTTTGCGGCTCACTCTGTCCCACGCGGCAACCGGGACAGGCTCTTTTTGAACTCCCCACCCGTCTTCTCCTGCGGGCCTCTCCGTGGCGACAATCGGCGCAGATGCCAGCAAGCCGATCAGATCGCTGCGGCTATAGTCGCCGGCTTCCAGATGAAGCATGGCCAGAACGGTCTTAGGCGCTATTCGCTCATGCAGCGGAAATCCGTTGGCAATGCTGAAGCTGATGCCGGCGTCTCGCAGCTGATCCACCAGAATGCGGGCGTAGAGTTCTCGCGAGGCGAATGCGATAGCCAGCCGGTCTGCTGGGACGCCCTCCCGCAAGGCTTCCATGACACTGCGCACAGCCAAGCGAATTTCGACTTCGGCAGTAGGCGCAGAAACCACTAAAGTGCTAGCCGCAGACGGCACAAAAGGTGAGGTGGGAGTGGACGGAAGAGAAGAAGCAACAGCAGAAGGCGAGGCAGCAAACGATGAATCCAACAATTGAGCGCAGCGCAGAACGGGTCTGTCTGCTTCTGGCGAGCCTGTCAAAGCGATGATCACTGCTTCGGGTTCGCAAAGCCGCAGCAGCTCGCCTTCTGCTTTGCTGAGCTGCTGAGGCAAAAACACTATGACAAAGCCGAGCTCCAGCCGAAGACGGCTAGCAGAAGAAGCCGATTCAAAGCTCTCTCTGGCAGCCTCAACAGCTTTCTTCGTTCTCGGCAAGGGCGGTTCTGGTTCGCAGGCCGATTCAAAGCTCTCTCTGGCAGCCTCCACAGCCCTTTGCATCATCTGGCTGTTGGAAAGCCAGTCGTCGCCCAGCACTTCACGCACCTCTAGTTCCAACCGCAAAAGATCGCGTGCCCTTTGACTGGGCAAATTGCCGAGCTTCTCCAAGTCTTCTTCCGAAAGCCGCTCAAGCTCTCCAAGCGTGCCCGCCAGCACCTGCTCTGCGGCTTGATGGTGGCGCACTCGCTCAAAAACGCCGAAATCGTCTATCTGCCTCAGAGCAGCAGCCACGACTCTGTCGTTGCGGGGGCGACGCTGAGCGGGTTCGCAGAAATTGAGAATGTGCTCAGCTAGGCCGGCCGCAGTCCAGTGCCGCACGCCGAACACGCCTTGAGAATCAGAATTGTTTGCATCAGCCGTTCCAGGGCGTGAAGGTGCCAGAGACGATAACTGCTCTCGGAGTTGAGCGTCAGAACTGCTTTCAATAGCCCCCCCGGTTCTTTTGGCCCCTCCGGCCAGCCGTGCGATTTCTTGCAGAACAGGCATCCCCATCGCCACCGAAGGCATGATGATGGTGATGGGTTTCAGCAGCGCGCCCTGGCGGCAACGGGCGATGGCATCTCGCAGAGCGACTGCTGCGGGCGATCCGTAGCGGGTGATCGTGGTTGCCATAAGTCAATAGTAGAGAGGGGGTGCGATGAGCATCGGCAGAACTGCAAGAATTTGCGGCAAAATAGAAAAGGCGCCGCACATCCAAGGAGAGCCGATGTCCAACTCAGATGCCAGTCCAGTCGTTAGCGCAGCCACGCCTGCTATAGAAGACTATTACACCGAAGAGCGCACCTTCCCGCCGTCGCCAGAGTTCGCCGCTGCTGCCATCGCATCCGACCGCTCGCTCTACGAAGAAGCCGCCGCCGACTACGAGGCTTTCTGGGCGCGCCAAGCTCGCGAGATGCTGAGCTGGCAGACCGACTTCCGAACCACGCTGGAATGGAACCTGCCCGATGCCCGCTGGTTCGCAGACGGCAAGCTGAACGCCTCTTACAACTGCCTAGACCGTCATGTGGAAGCCGGGCTGGGCAGCAGGGTGGCGTATTTCTGGGAAGGCGAGCCGGGCGACACTCGCACCATCACCTATGCCGACCTGCTTGACGATGTGCAAAAGTTCGCCAATGTGCTCCTCGGCCTCGGCATCACGGCTGGCGACAGGGTGGCGATATATATGCCGATGATTCCCGAACTGCCGGTGGCGATGCTGGCTTGCGCTCGCATCGGGGCGGCGCATTCGGTCATCTTCGGCGGCTTTTCGCCCGATGCCATAATTGACCGCTGCGAAGACGCCCAAGCCAAGGTGATCGTCACCGCCGATGCCGGCTATCGCAGAGGCACGCCCTCTCCGCTGAAACCGAATGTGGATGCTGCGCTAGCGCAAGGCGCAGAATCTGTGCGACATGTGGTGGTGGTGGATCGCTGCGGCACCGACCCCTCTATGACCCCCGACCGAGACATCTGGTGGCACGAAGCCATGGCCGATGCCGCCGCCGACTGCCCCGCCGAGCCTTTTGACGCCGAACATCTGCTCTATCTGCTTTACACCTCTGGCACCACAGCCAAGCCCAAAGGCATCATGCATACCACAGGCGGCTACCTCACCCAAGTGGCCTTCACCCACAAAGTGGTGTTCGACATCCGACCGGAACAAGACATCTACTGGTGCGCCGCCGACATCGGCTGGGTCACGGGCCACAGCTACATCGTCTATGGCCCTCTAGCCAACGCTTGCACTTCTGTGATGTACGAAGGCACGCCCGACACCCCCAGAGAGCAAGATAGAGGTGCCGACCCAGCCGCCTGGCCGAAAGACCGCCTCTGGGACATCATCGCCCGCTACGGCGTGACCCAGCTCTACACCGCCCCCACAGCCATCCGCACTTTCATGCGCTGGGGGGCGCAAGAGCCCGAACGCCACGATTTGTCTTCCCTGCGAGTGCTGGGTACGGTCGGCGAACCCATCAACCCAGAGGCGTGGATGTGGTATCGCACGCACATAGGCGGCGGGCAGTGCCCCATCGCAGACACTTGGTGGCAGACCGAAACCGGCGGTCACATGATCACCCCTCTGCCCGGCGTCACCACCGCAAAACCCGGTTCGGCCACAGAACCCCTGCCGGGGATTTTCGCCGAGGTGGTAGACGAAAGCGGCACCCCTGTCGCCCAAGGCGGCGGCTATCTCACCATCGTGCGCCCTTGGCCTTCCATGCTGCGAGGCATCTGGGGCGACCCTGAACGATACCGCCAAACCTACTGGTCGCGCTTTGAAGGCTGCTATTTCGCAGGCGACGGAGCCAAGATAGACGAAGACGGCTACATCTGGGTGCTGGGCAGGGTGGACGATGTGATGAATGTGTCGGGGCATCGCATCAGCACAGCCGAAGTGGAGTCGGCTTTCGTGGATCACCCTGCTGTGGCAGAAGCGGCCGTGGTGGGGGCCGCAGACGACATCACAGGCCAAGCCATTGTGGGCTATGTTATTCTGCGCGGGGCTGCGGCAGAAGAGTTGGAAAGACAAGTGACCGAAAGCGGCAAAGGAGTCGCAGGGGGAGACCAAGCCAAAGATGCTGGCACCCCGGCCGATGCTTTTGCCGCGCTCGGCGAGGAGCTGCGCCAGCATGTGGCAGCCAAGCTCGGGCCGATAGCTCGCCCCAAGCGAGTGGTGCTGGTGCCCGACCTGCCGAAGACCCGCAGCGGCAAGATCATGCGGCGTCTGCTGCGAGATGTCGTGGAAGGCCGCGACCTCGGCGACACCACCACTCTGGCCGATGCCGGCGTCGTCCAAGAGATCCGCAGCCGAGCGGCAGAGGGAGACCAAGAGTGAAGGCTAAAACTGCTGGCCTTGAGAATGCCAGCTTCACCTTTAAACTCAGGAAACGCAGATGACAGCTGAAAGCGCCAAATCAGTTGAGGCTGCTGGCAATGTCTCTAGCAGCATCTCAAGCAAGGCTTCCCCGGAAGACAGCTTCCCACCAAGCTGGTCATGGCGCGACGGCCCTTGTCAGCCCGGTCTAGCTGTCGTGGCAGACATGGACGGGGTCATCTCCGATGCCGCCGGCCGTCAGCACTTCTTGAACGAGCCGCCCAGAGACTGGCGAGGCTTCTTCAACGCCTGCGACCAAGACCCTCCGATACCCTCCACCATTGAGCTGCTGCGCCAACTGCGCCCGGAGCTTCTCGTGATCTTGCTCACGGCCCGCCCGAGCTGGGTGCGAGAGCGCACCTTGGAATGGCTCAAGCGTCAGGATCTGCGCTGGGATCTGCTGGTTTTGCGCTCGCCCGAAGAAGACACCCTCACAGCAGGCGACTACAAGCTGGCATCCCTCAAAGAGCTTCAAAACCGAGGCTTTGAGCTAGTGCTCGGCTTTGAGGACGACCCCAAGAATGTGCAGATTTTCAGAGATTTCGGTCTCCCGTGCGTCTATATCCATTCGGGCTATTACGAGCATCGCAAAGGCAGATCGCCCATCGGTTAGAAACTGCGCCCCATTAGTTAGAAACTGGTAAAAATTCACTCAGTCTGCCGTCTGTGTTTTGCCTAAAACCCGTTTCGCCAGTATCGTAGAAAGCACCATGAAAAACACCTTCAAAACCTATGTGCTGCTCGCCTTCATGGGCGGGCTGTTTATTGCTGTCGGTTCCATCTGGGGAGTACGGGGAGCCATCATCGGCGCAGTGCTGGGCCTGCTGCTCGTGGGCATCTCCTACTGGTTCTCCGACAAGCTTGCCATTCGTTCCGCCAAAGCCATTCCTGCCGAGCGGTCGGAATATCCGCGCTATTACGAAATCATGGAAGAGCTCACATCCAAAGCCGACCTGCCGATGCCGAAGCTCTACATCACCCCCGAAGAGCAGCCCAACGCCTTCGCCACTGGTCGCAACCCCAAAAACGCTGCCGTCGCCATCACCAGAGGTCTCATCAATCATCTCAACTGGAACGAGATCAGAGGCGTGCTGGCGCACGAGCTCATGCATATCCGCAACCGCGACATCCTCATCGGCTCAGTGGCGGCAGCAGTGGCTATGGCCATCACGCTCATCGCCCGCATAGTCTTCTGGGGCGCGCTGCTGTTCGGCGGCAGAGGCGGCAGAGACGGCGGCAACCTCATCGGTTCGCTGATGCTGATGATCCTCGCCCCCATAGCCGCCATGATGATCCAAGCCGCCATCAGCCGCACCCGCGAGTTCAAAGCCGACCGCACCGCCGCTCAGCTGATTGACGACGGCGAACCGCTGGCCAGCGGCTTGGAAAAACTGGGCCTCGCTTCGGGCCGCATCCCCGCCCATGTCTCCCAAGAGCAAGCCTCCCACTACATAGTCAACCCCCTCAGCGCACAAGCCAGAGGCGGCTTCGCAGGCATCTTCAGCACCCACCCCCCCATCCAAGAACGCATCCGCCGCCTCCGCTCAGACGAATGGCGCTAAGCGGCTGGCTATCTAGGCGACCGGTTATCTCAGTTTTCAAGCCGACCAATCACAGTCCAGCAGCGTCAAAAACTTGCTGGGCCTGGGGCGACTTTGCCGGGAGAGGCTTTGGCTGCTTTGGGATACAGAACCGCAACGGCTATGCCGGCGATTAGAGCTATGGCGGCACCGACTAAGAGGCTCAGGGTCATGCCTGTGTCGAAGGCGTTGACTGCGGCGGCTGCCAGCTGTTCGCCTGCGGTGCCGCCTAGTTCGTCGGCGGCGGAAAGACTTCGGCCGATGGAGTCTCTGGCGCCTTCCAAAGTCTCGGCGTTTGCTGCGCTCTCGGCGGAGAGTTCGTCAATTGTGGAGTTGATGCTGCGGCGATAGCCGGTGGCCAAGAGAGTTCCGCCGATGGCTATGCCCACCGCGCCGCCCATCATTTTGGAGGTTTCGCTCGCGGCAGAGCCTACGCCTGCCTGATCTTCGGGCAAGCCCATAACGATGGCTGCGGGAGTGGTGGTGACCAGAATTGAAAAGCCTGAACCGATCAAAGCCAAAGCTCCGATAATGCCCCAGTAAGGCGTGTGCGGGGTGGCCAGAGCCAGCCAAGTCAAACCAGCGGTCTCCAAGAAGAGCGCAGCGCACATGGCGAAGCGCAAGCCTCTGGCTGCCACCAGCAGCGGAGCAGCCAGCGAGATGAACACGGCCAGTGCTGCGTGAGGCAGCGTGCGCAAGCCTGAATCCAAGGCAGTGTGGCCCTGGGCGAACTGAAAATACTGCGTCAGCAAAAACACATAGGCGAACAGCCCCAAACTGCCTGAAATGGCTGCCATGAGCGGCACGGTGAAGCGCAAGTTTTTGAAATAATCCAGCTTCAGCACAGGATGCTGCGTCCACCGCTCCCAGAATACGAAAAGGACGGCGGCGCAGCCTGAAATCACGAACATGCCCAGCACCACTGCGCTGTCCCAGCCGTTGTTCGGAGCTTCAATCACGCCATACACGAACGCCCCTACCGACACCATCCCCAGCAGGGCGCCCATCGGATCAAAGGGTCGTGTCTGAACTGCAGTCTTCTTGGACGGCGGCACCACGAACACAGCCCCTGCCAGCCCTGCCAGCACGAACGGCACAGGCAGCAAAAATATAGACCCCCAAGAGAAGAATTTCACCGCCATTCCCGCTCCCACCAGTCCGATGATTCCGCCGGCTGGCGCAGCCGCCGACCAAACTCCCACAGCACGCCTGAATTCCTCTCTTTCGGGGAAGGTCTCAGAGACTATTGCCAGCGTCGTGGGCACAAGTGCTGCCGATGCCACGCCCATGATGGAGCGCATCACCACGATTTGATAGACCTCTTCGGCAGCCGAGGCTATCCCCGAAGCCAGCCCGAATATCAGCAGCCCTGCAATGAACACGCGGCGATGTCCGAAATAGTCGCTGATGGCCCCCATAGGCAGCAGCAGCCCGGCAAAAAACAGCATGTGCGAGTTGAGAATCCAAGAAAGGTCGGAACCTGAGGCGTCCAATGCGGCTTGGATCACGGGCAGACCTGTTTCCGAAGCGGCCAGATGCATGACGATCACGAACTGAGCCACGCTCAAGGTGAGCAGCTGCAAGATTCGGCGCGGCGGAGCAGAGGGGCTCACGGGCTGGCCTTTCGGCAAATCGGCGCAATCGGCAGGGCTGGTTCTGGCACCCTCATAAAAGTCTGAAGAGAATTAGCAGGCAGAAGTTTCAGGCTAGTCCGTCATCATAGAATGGGGCTGTGACCGTCGTTCAGGAGGACTCTGCAAAAGCTGCTGCCGTCAAGCCTGAAGGCACTGCCTGGGAAAGCTGGTTGGAGCGTCGCAGAGCGGCTAGGCGAGAAGCCCGCCGAGTGCGAAGAGTTCTCTATGGTTTTGAGCTTTGGTCGGTGCTGAAAGTGTCGCTTTTGTTCTATTTTTGCGCTTGGGGGGTGTTTTTGCTGGCTGGCGTCATTCTTTGGAATGTCATCAACTCGCAGGGATATGTGGAGCGATTTGAGAATTTCATCCTGGAGATTTTCAACTATGAGACTTTCACCATCAACGGCGAAGAACTCTTCCAGTGGTATTTTTGGCTGGGTCTCTTCAGCGTGCTAGTGCTGACGGCACTCACTGTCGTGCTGTGCTTGCTCTATAACCTCATCAGCATCTTGGTGGGCGGCGTCAGGGTGACTTTGATTGAAGAGGAGACCGTGAGATTTCGCCCTCAGTCCGAAAGCGACTAGCCCGAATCTGAACTGTCCGAGTCTCCGCTTGCTTGCGCGACGACACTGCTGGCTGTGCTGCCGGCCTGGCTGATGGCATCATCCACATTTTCGCCGACATTTTCAACGGTTTGGTCAACCCGATCTGCTATGTTGCTGACGCTTTGCTCGGCTTCGTCAAGCTCGTCTGAGACTTGATTCGCCACATCCACGACCCAGTCTCCCACTCGGTCTTTCACGACTCCCCAGAGGATTCCTCCGAGTATTATCACCGCTAGCACGGCTGCCGCTAGGAACAGCATCAGCCCGGTAAAGAAACCTAGCATTACGGCGGCGAACATCTTCCAAAAGCCGAGCGGTTTGAAACGCAGCACAGTCTGGGTGCCGCCGTCCGTGCCGATGGGCACCTCGTAGCGGCGAATTTTGCGGCTGGTTCTGCGTTTCTTGGAAGCCTTAGCCGACTTGCTTGAGGTGTCAGAGGCAGCGGATTCCTGCTCGTGAGCTTCCTCAGAGCTTGACGGCTCTTGGCTGTCGGTTTCTTCGCTTGTCTGGCTTCGGCCTCGTCGCAGCCGTACAATTCTTCGGAAACGGTTGGCATGGGTTTCTTCGGTCATGGATGTGCCTCCTCTGCTTTCTTAGGTTTCGCACTTGTGCGCCCGCAGACTCGCAAGCCTTCAGCAGCTTGCCGATGGGGGCGTCACAATGCCGATTATAAGCGGAGGGCATTCAGATTGCAGGTCAGGCATTGCAGGAAATTGTCTAAGCAGGATATTCCCGCAAAGCCGCTAGCCTGAAATTGCTTCGGGGCTATAGCTCAGCTCGGTTAGAGCGCACCCCTGATAAGGGTGAGGTCGTTGGTTCAAGTCCAACTAGCCCCACTGGATGGCACGATTATTGCGTTCGCTTTTGAAGTGGGTCGTGGCTGTTGTGGTGGCCGCAGCCGTAACAGCCGTTTTGCGGGCATCGGGGGCGGTGGAAGCTCGTCTCCACAACGGAGGCTGGCAGGAGCTTGACTTGGACTGAGATCAAGCCCCGAGAACTCTGAATCAATATCAAAGCAGCAGGCGAGTAAAGCGACCGGGAAGAAAAGCGGCAGATGCACATCGGCGTTGTGGGCACAGGGGCGGTGGGAGCGAGGGTTTTTCGCCATCTTCGTTCCCGTGAGGGCGTGACTGCTTCCGAGATGCCCGGCGGCAATCGCAGGCACTTGCTTCCGCAGCTTCGCAAAAAGACCTCTGCCGATGTAGTCGTGCTGGCCAGGCCGCATCAAGTTTCGTCGGCAGCGTTTTACCTCTCGCGGGGAGTCTCTGTGGTGTCGGTGGCAGGGGGCTTGGGCGAAGTTGAAAATTTGCTAGCTCTCAACAGCCTCGCCATCGGCAACGATGCGACGCTGGTGGCTGGGGCGGCTTTTTCGCCGGGAGTATCGTGCTTGCTGGTGGCTAAAGCTGCTTCCGAGTTTCAGCTTGTGGAAGAAATTCATGTGGCGCGAGCCGGCACAGGGGGCAGAGCCTGCGCCCGCAACTATCATCGTTCGCTCAGGCAGCGGGGAGTGGAATGGCTGGAAGGGGAGTGGCGCACACGGGCCGGGGGTTCAGGTCGTGAGCTTTGCTGGTTTCCCGATCCGGTCGGCCCTCAAGACTGCTACAGAGCCGGCTTGGCAGAGCCGCTGCTGCTGCAAGCTGCCTACCCCAAGGTTCGCCGCATCGGTGCTCGCCGTGCCGCCCGCCGCCAAGACAGATTCACAGCCCGCCTGCCAATGCTCACTCCGCCGCCTGCCGAGGGCGGGGTGGGTGCCGTCAGAGTAGAAGTGCGAGGCCGCAAAGACGGACAGCCCACGCAGACCGTGCTCGGAGCGGCAGCCCGTCCAGCGTTGGCTGCAGCAGCCCTGGCGGCAGAGGTGGCGATACTCTTGGCCGAACAAGTCGCGGACGACAAGATCCCAGCAGAGCGCATTGCTGGCAGTCGGATTTTGAACAGCCAAGGGGCAGGTGCCACAGGTTTAGCAGGCCTTGCCGACCCAGCCCCTCTGCTGCGAGCCGTCCGCAGCCAAGGCGTAACCTTCTGGAGATACGAAGGGGCTGACTTTTAGGGTTGTGCTGACTGGCTTTGCCAGCCCAGCTCTACTGAGCTTCCAGCCAGCGTTCGGCTTCTATGGCTGCCATGCAGCCTGAGCCTGCAGCAGTCACAGCTTGGCGATAGTAGTCGTCCTGCACATCGCCGCAGGCGAAAACGCCTTCCACATTGGTGCGGGTGGAGTCGGCATCGGTGGTGAGATAGCCGTTTTCTTTCATATCTAGCTGCCCGGCGAACAGGCCGGTGTTTGGCGTGTGACCGATGGCGATGAACAGGCCAGTCACATCCAAGTCGGTTTCTTCGCCGGTCTGGGTGTTTTGAACTTGCGCGCCCTGCAGCTTCTCATCGCCTAGCAAGTCGGTGACCACATGGTTCCAGAGGAACTCTATTTTTTCGTTGGCGAAAGCCCTTTCTTGCATGATCCGCGAGGCTCTGAGCTGGTCGCGCCTATGGATGATCGTGACTTTGGAAGCGAATTTCGTCAAAAAGGTAGCTTCTTCCATGGCTGAATCTCCGCCCCCCACCACAGCTATCTCTTGGTCGCGGAAGAAAAAGCCGTCGCAAGTAGCACAAGTGGAAAGACCGCGCCCCACCATGCGCTCCTCCGCTTCCAGCCCCAGCATGATGGACTGCGCCCCGGTTGAGACGATGACAGCTTCGGAAAGATAGTCGGGTTCGGTGTCGGTGTCGCCGACCCAGATTTTGAACGGGCGGTCGGAGAAGTCTACTTTCGTCGCCTTCTCTGTGACCATCTGGGCTCCGAAGCGTTCCGCTTGCGAGCGAAAGTCGCGCATCAAGTCGGGGCCGAGCACGCCGTCGGGGAAGCCGGGGTAGTTCTCCACATCGGTGGTTATCATCAGCTGGCCGCCGGGCTGGTCGCCTGTGGAAGACGGCTCTCCTTCTATCACCACAGGTTTGAGGTTGGCTCTGGCCGTGTAGATGGCTGCCGTGAGGCCGGCCGGCCCCGAGCCGAGGATGACGACTTCGTGCGTTTCGCTCATTTGGTTTCCCTTCTCGCCGTAGAAATGTGTGTTGGCTGGCTCAAGATGCTGCCCCTTTCGGGCGGCGAGACCAGATCAGCAGCCCGGTGATCGTAAAAATTCCGCCGAGTATGGCATAGACGAGCCAGACTTCTTGCGGCAGATAAGCATCCAGCAGCCGAACCAAGCCGATGACGGCGAGCAAAAGGATCAGCAAGGCAAGAATTACGGCGATAAATCCATAGACGATTCGCCGGGCTATGCGCGAGATAGGCTTCATCGCCAGCCTGCGCAAGGCGGTGACTGAATCGACTATGGTGTCGGCTACCGATTCTGGCCAAGGGGTTTCTTTTGCCTCCTGATCTGCAGGGTCATTTTCGGCGGTTGTTGCTTGCTCATCCACTTGCTCCATTCTACAGGAGGGCTGTGGTGTGGGAAGACGACTGGGTCTTATTCTGCGGTTCAGGGACATTCCGCCAGAGGAGCGTCTTCAAAGATATCCGTGTTCAAGTCAGATGAATCTTCCTCAGAAGCTTCCTCAGGCGGCAGCGATGAGGTGGTTGATGAGGGATTTAGAGAAGTTTCAGGGGAAGTGTCGGGATCGAGCGAATCTTGTGCGTCGTCAGGCTCTGAGACGGAAGACCCCTCTTCGGCAGGCTCCTCTTCGGCGGGCTGGGCTTCAGGACATTCGGCGTCTAGGCCGCCGTCGGGCTCGGCTAATTGCGCCCGGGCTTCTTGAGGCGGGCCAGCGGCCTGCTGCGCCTCGGCTCCATCCCGCATATCATCTTGCTCGGTTTCTGCAAAAGGTCTTCCCTCGCCAGAAGGAGCAACAGCCGGAGAAACAGCGGTGGTGGCCGGGGCCGCAGAGGTGGCCGGAGCAAAATCAGCGGCTTGTGCAGCGGTGGTTGCCGGAGCAAAAGCAGGGGCAGCATCAGCCAAGGCTTCGTCAGCTTGAAAGTTTGCCGACTCCAAAAGCGGCGCAAACTCAAATGTAGTGGCCGGCGCATCGGTGGCAAACGAAGCCGCATCAGAGTCGTCGCCGGTGTCTTCGCTAGTGAGCGCAAAGAAGGTAATCGCCAAGAATACCACTGCCAGCGCAGCCGCCGCGCCCAAAATGGGCGCCAGCCGCCGATTGCGAAGCCGCTCTCTGAGCTCACGCGATTTCTTTCGCCATATCCTCGGCTGCCTGCTCGCAAGCTTCTCAGGTTGCTTAGCCGGCTCTGGCTTGAAAGCTTTCATTGCCTCGGCAATGATTTCTTCTCTGCCCGCTTCGGTCGCAGGGCTGGCCACCTCTTCTGCAGCATGGCGAAAACGCTCCACGCGGGCAAACAAGTCGGGGTCGGCTTCCACCATGGCACGCTCTTGGGCGGTGACTTCGCCGTCTAGGTAGGCCGAGGCGAGCTCGTCGCGCTCTTCTGGCGTCAAGTCATTCGTCATGTCATTCATAGGGCTGGTCACTTATGGAATCGGTCTATTGCTTGTTCGGCTGGAGGCTGCTTTGCTCGGCTCTGCCTCGGGCGCGAAGGGATCTTCCGCTTGCCCTTCGTTTAGACTTCTGCGCTCTTTCGGTTGGGGATGGGTTTGCGAACCGCTAGATGGATCTTCTGCTTGCCCTTTGTTTAGACTTACTTGCTCTTGATTTGGTTCCCCGGATGCTTGCTTTTGCTGGGGTTCTGCTGCAAGTCTCTCAGCTAACTCGGCACGCCCGCGTGCGATGCGGGATCGCACAGTGCCTATCGGCACATCCAGCAGTTCGGCTATCTCTTCGTAGCTCAGTTCGCCTTGGTCTCGCAAGACCACTGCCACGCGAAATTCTTCTCGCAAGTCGGCCAGCGCAGCTTGGACATCCACGCGTGCTGCGGCGGTTTCGGCAGTGTCCGATGGATCGGGCGCAGACAAAACGGGGTCGGTCGCCTCTGCGCCGGCTTTTTCGCCTCTTCTCCAGCCGAGCGTCAGGAGCGGACGACGCTTGCGTTTGGCAATTTCGTCTAAGCACGCATTCACTGCAATTCGGTACGCCCAAGTTGAAAAAGCTGCTTGCTGAGAGAACTTGGGCAAGTTTCGCACGATTGACAAAACTGCCTCTTGTGCTGCGTCGCAGGCATCTTCTTCAGAGTTGAACATGCGCCGGCATACGCTGAAAATCTTCGCATAGTGCCTATTCAGCAGTTTCTCCAAAGCTGAGCGATCGCCGCCTTGGGCTGCGCTGACAAGCTCTTCATCTGATGAAGCATCGGTCAAAGATTTTTGCTTTGCCAATGTGCTAGCCAGCCAGAGAGCAAGATTTTCTGAGCCTGAGATTTTTGAGTCTGAAATCAGGCTCGGGACACCGCAAATTCCGATGGCCCGCCGGTCGCATACGACATTCCGATGATGCCCGGGCCGGCATGGGTGCCGATGATAGGGCCGACCATACCCGTAAGCATCTCAGAGGTCTCAAACTCTTCGCTCAGCAAAGCGCAAAAGTCTTCAAAGTCATCGGCAATGCCGTGCCCCACAGCGAGATGCGAAATGCCGCCGGCTTCTTCTCGGTCTCTGAGCATCTGATCGCGTATCCAGAGAAATGCCCGGCGACGGGTGCGAGGCTTAGCGGCTTCCTCCACTTCGCCGTCTGCCACTTCCACAATGGGCTTGATGGACAAAGCTGATCCCAGCATCGCCCTGGCGCGGCCTATGCGCCCGCCTCTCGCCAAGTTTTCCAAAGTGTTGAGCACGCCGAACAGCTTCGTGCGGGCGATGAGGTCTTCGGCGAGCGATTTGACTTCCTCTAGGGTGCGCCCAGCGGCAGCAGCCCTGGCCGCTTCTATGGCAATGTTGCCCAAGCCCACAGACACCATATTGCTGTCAAAAGCGTGCACATTCACGGCATCTGCTACCGCGCCAGCCGCCCCCACTGCGGCCTGCCCTGTGGCTGAAAGCTTGTATGACATGTTCACGCAGATGATGTCAGTCGCGCCTTCGGCTGCGAGGCTGCGAAATGTCTCTTCAAAAGTCCCTTGCGAAGGGGCCGCAGTAGCAGGCAGCTCTGCGCTGGCTTGCATCTTCTCGTAGAACTGCTCAACGGTTATGTCTTGGTGGTCGGTGTATTCCTCTGTGCCGAATCGGACTTTCAGGGGAACGACTGCGACTTGATGCTCGGCTGCAGCTTCAGGCGAGATGTCGCTTCCGCTGTCGGTGACGATGCGTATTTGGCTCATGGTGCGGCCTTTCTGTCGGGTGGCGGGCTAGTTGCTGTTGTTCTTGTCGGCGAGTTTTGACTGATGCTGGCATGCGAAAGTTGTGGTGCTGGTGGATTGCATTCTTCGGCGGCATCGCGCCACAGCCCATCAGCAGGTATTACTTTTATAGAGTAAGCGATTTATGTCCCGTCCGATGCTTAACCTTGAGGGTTTGCGCCCTGTCATAGAAGAGACCGCAGAGCTTGCCGAGCTTTTTGCGGCAAGGGGGAAGCGGCTGTTCTTGGTGGGCGGGGCGGTGCGCGACTTGCTTTTGGGGCAGGATTTGACGGAGGCCGACTTGGATTTTACCACTGATGCGCTGCCCGAAGAGATAAAGCAGATAGTGGAGCCTGTGGCCAGCAGCCTCTGGACTCAGGGCGAAAAGTTCGGCACCATAGGCTGCGTGATAGACGGGCGAGGTTGCGAAATCACGACCCATCGCAAAGAGGCGTACGATCATGACTCGCGCAAGCCCGATGTGGTGTTCGGCGAAGACATCACAGAAGACTTGTCTCGCAGAGATTTCACGATCAACGCCATTGCCGTGAAGCTGCCCGAGGGCACGCTGGTGGATCCATTTGAAGGAGCGTCTGCTCTGAGCGAGCGGGTGCTGGCCACGCCTCTCTCGGCTGAGGAGTCTTTCAGCGATGACCCTTTGCGCATGTTGAGGGCTGCTCGGTTCGTGGCGCAGTTCAACCTCACGCCCACAGAAGAAGTCGTGAAGGCTATGAGCGAGATGGGAGAGCGGCTGGAGATAGTCTCCACTGAGCGGATAACAGACGAAATTGAGAAGACGCTGCTGCTGGAAGACCCGACAGCAGCTTTCGGACTGCTGGCCAGCACAGGCTTGAGCGACCGTGTTTTCGGCGAGAGGTTTGCAGACAGAGCCACGATGATAGGCACACGCTTGGCTCAACTGCCTCGCCGTCTGGAGCCGCGCCTGGCGGGATTAGCCATAAACGCAGGGCTGCCCGGCAAGCCGACCTCAGCCATAGAAGCGAGTCTTCCCGAAGCGCTTCGCTTCTCAAAAAGCGTGCTTCGTAAAGCTGATTTCATTTGCAGAGACGCAGAGTCGTTGCTTCAGATGCTCGGCTCTGCCGGCAATCAAACAGGTTTCGGCGAAGCAAGCATCAAACTAGTGCGCGAATGGCAAGTAAATGCTTCCTCCCCTAAGACGCTCCTTCGCGACGCCAGAAGACTCGCCGAAGCTGTTGCTGGCGAGCATGGCTTGTCAGAGCAGTACGCAGGCTTTGAGAAGCTGTATGAGGAAAACGACATAGCCAGCCTCAAGGTGCCTGTTTCAGGCGATGAAATCATGGAACATCTCCAGCTTCCCCCAGGGCCTCTGGTGGGAGAAGCAATAGCGCATCTAACCGGAGTGCTGATAGATCAGGGCCAGATCTCAAAGAGCGAAGCCTTAGAACAGGTTTCGCTGTGGTGGGACGGAAGAGGCGGAATCAGCTGAATGCGGGGATGAATGTGGCAGCAAGGCAGATAAATGCGACAGCAAGGTAAATGCGCGATAATTGAGTTCAATGACATCGCCAAGATCGCGCCCATCTCAAATTGCGAGATCGCAGACCGCAGAGTTAGCTGAGGTCAGCTACCGTCTCTTGCGCGAGGCGGCGGTCAAAGAGGCGAGAAACAATCCTTTGACGAGAGAAGACTTTCGCGATGCCCACCCGATGCTGCTGCGAGCCGCCCGCTCTGTAGGCAAGCCTGCTGCCGGCCCGTGTCCGCTTTGCGAGGCTGAGAGGTTGATGTGGGTGAAGTATGCGTTCGGCCCCAGGCTGCCCGCCGAAGGCCGTTGCTTGGAGAGCGCAGCCGATGAGGAGCGTCTCAAGCAAAGGGTCGGCGTCTTCACTTGCCGAGTGGTGGAAGTCTGCTGCGCGTGCTCTTGGAACTATCAGATCCGCAGCTACACAGTGCACGGGCTGGATGGCTCAAGCCGGGTCAAAAATACGCGAGCCTCTAGCTCCTAGTTCTTGCTCTATCTCTTCTGCTGTCTAGATACCTCAAATCGGGCCAGAAATACGCAAGCCCGAAAGATCTGATAAGATAACTTCACCGCCGGCAGTCATAACGACGCTGGACGACAGAAAGAACTGACATGAAATCAGCCCGCTTGACGGTGCCTTGCGTGCGCCGCAGAAAAGTAGCTGACGGGGCCGAGCCTCTGGTCATGGTCACCGCCTACGATTTCCCCACAGCAAAAATTGCCGACGAATCAGGGGCCGACATCCTGCTTGTCGGCGATTCTTTGGCAATGGTCGTGCTCGGCCACGAAGACACTTTGCGTGTAACGGTCGACGACATCGCCTATCACACGAGGGCGGTAGCACGAGCCCAGCCGTCTGCGCTCATCGTGGCCGACATGCCCTGGATGAGCTACCATGTCTCGCCTGAAGAGACTTTGGCGAATGCCGCCAAGCTCATCCGCGCCGGTGCCACAGCCGTGAAGCTGGAAGGCGGGACGCGCCGGCTGCCGATGCTGGAAGCGCTCTCGGATGCCGACATTCCCGTTATGGGCCATATCGGGCTCACGCCTCAATCCATAAAAATGCTCGGCGGATTCAAAGTGCAATGCAAAACCGAAGAAGCCGCCTTTGCCCTTCTGTCCGCTGCTCAGACTTTGGAAAAGGCAGGCTGTTTTTCGCTTGTGCTGGAAGGCGTGCCCGCTGGAGCGGCGGCCAGAGTCACCGAAGCCATAAACATTCCGACCATCGGCATCGGAGCCGGCCCCGACTGCGACGGGCAAGTGCTCGTCTTCCACGATGTGCTGGGCATGCAAGACAGCCTCTCGCCCAAGTTCGTGCGCCGCTACGCTTCTTTGAAAGACGAGGCTGTCTCGGCACTCTGCAGGTTTGGCGAGGATGTGCGTTCACACCGATTTCCAGCTCCCGATGAGAGTTATTTGAGCTAGAAAAACGCTAGAAAGCTTGTGGAAAACAGCGCAGCATAAAATCATTTGGCATTTCCAGTGTCGGGTGTGCTAACATTTCGGGTAATGAAGCGGCGTAAGTTCGGCAAGTGCATCTTTTTGGGTGCTGCAGCAGTTTTTGCATTAGTCCTAGCAGGCTGTTTCGGCGGAGGGGGAGACGACGAATCGTCTGAAACCACCACATCTACGACCACAACTTCCGCTCCGACAGTGCAGACTTTGGCTCCTGTGCCTGCGCCAGTACAGCCGCCTACCCCCACAGCAGCCCCGCCGCCCGCTCCGACCACAGCAGCCCCGCCGCCCGCTCCCACCACAGCAGCCCCCGCCAGCGGCGGCTTGACTTACACTGTCCAGTCGGGCGACACTTTGGCAGCCATAGCCGACAGGTTTAATGTGACGGTTGACGAGATCATCTCGGCTAACAACATTCAAAACGCCGATGTCATCAGTATCGGCCAGCAATTCATCATCCCCACAGGCTCTGGGGGAGGAACCGGGACGGGAACTGCTGCAGGAGCATCCACCTCTGGCGCAACTGGCACTACTAGCGCAGACGGCAGCACCTACACTGTGGCCAGCGGCGACACGCTGGCATCTATAGCCAACAGGTTCAATGTGGATTTGGACGACCTTGTTGCTGCCAACAATATTGAAAATCAGGATGTGATCAGCGTCGGCCAAGTGCTCAACATCCCGTCAAGCTGACCCTCAAGCAGACTTGCAAGCTGACCCGAAGAAGCTGGCTTTTCTGGGGTCGGTACTTCTGGGGTCGGTATCTCAGAACAGATCGCCCTCTGTGGCGCCTGTGTATTTTTTCACGCTTGCGCCTGTCACCCCCAAGTCGCCTATCTTGCCGGTGAATCCCGTGAAGTGCTCCAGCCCCATATGCTCGGCAAGGGCTTCTTCCGACTCCCACTTTTCAAAGATGTGGATGAGACCTTCTTCAAGCGGGTCAAGCGAAAATGAGTAGGCGAGGTTGCCGGGCTCCTGATGAGTGGCGCGCATAAGCTCGCAAGCTTCTGCCATGAACGCGTCGACTTTGGCGGGGTCGACATTCATTGTTCCAGCGATGAGTATCATTTTGTGTGCCTTTCTGTTTTTTGAATTTTGTATGGATTCCCAGCTTAGCGCATGGGTATGACAGGCATTCCAAAAGAGCATTCAAGTAAAGTTGATTGAGATGCCTGAACTTGAGATACTCGCCACCAGATTAGACAAAAGCCTCGAGCTGCCTCAGCGAGCCAAGCCGGGCGATGCAGGCTTGGACTTATATGCCGCCATAGACGCCACCTTGGAAGCCGGGGGAGGGCGGGCACTGGTGCCCACAGGCTTGGCTATTTCCATCCCCGAAGGCTACGCAGGCTTCGTGCAGCCTAGAAGCGGTCTGGCCTTGAAGCACGGCGTGACCTGCCTCAATACTCCGGGCCTCATAGACAGCGGCTACAGGGGGGAGCTGAAGGTGATCCTCGTCAATACCGATCCCGCCCAGTCTTACGAAGTGAAAAAGGGCGAACGCATTGCGCAGCTGGTGATCCAAGAAGTGGCGCAGACTCGCCTCAAAGAAGTGGACGAGTTGCCCGCTAGCGACAGAGGCGAAGGAGGCTTCGGCTCCACCGGCAAATGAAGGGGGGCGCAGGCGGGTTGGCAGGGGTGCTGGGAGGGGGCTGGTTTTGGGAGGAGTGCTGGTCGGCTGGCTGGAGGGCTAGTTGGCGGACTGGGGGAGACTAGTTGGCGGGGAGAGTGAAAACAGCCTCACGAGAAGAGCGGGATAGGCGGATTTCGTAGTCGCCTGGGGCTATGGCCCAATCTTGCTTGTCGGTGTTCCAGTGGGCGAACGAGCGGAAGCTGAGGGGGATTTCGGCAGTGGCAGTCTCGCCGGGATCAAGATGGAGTTTGGCAAAGCCTGCCAGCCATTGAGGGGGGTGCATGGGGGCGGTTCGGCTTTCGGTGTTGTTTGCAATTTCGCCCGCAGTTTCGCTGGTAGCTTTGTGCGACAAGTAGCATTGCACCACCTCGCTGCCGGGGCGAGTGCCGGTGTTTCGCACGGTTACCTTTGCCGCCAAGCCCTTGGGGTTTTCACTGGAGCTTTCTGAGGTGAGGCTTTCCGAGGTCGGGAACTCGCCTGTCACCTCTGGGGTAGTCCATTCAAAGCTGGTGTAAGAGCCGCCGTGTCCGAAGCAGACTGTCGGCTCAGTGCCGCATTCGTCTAGCCAGCGGTGGCCGATCAGCACGCCTTCGTCATAGAAGACTTTGCCGTCTTCGCCGGGGTGCGTGCGAGGGACATTCGCTCCGGCAGGAGTGTCTTCAAAACTGCGTGGCCAGGTGACTGGCATTCGGCCCGATGGTTCTGCCACGCCTACCAGCACATCAGCCAGTGCTGCCGCGCCCTCCTGCCCTGGATACCAATTCACCAGCACGGCTGCGGCATCTTCCAGCCAAGGCAGCAGCATGGGCGCGCCGCTGTTGACCACTACCACGGTGCTGGGGTTAGCTTCTATCGCACGGCGCACTAGTTCGTCTTGGCGCAGCGGCAGAGACAGATCGGGACGGTCGGCACCTTCGGTCTCCCAGTGAGATGTGCTGCCCACCACGACTATCGCCGCATCAGCTTCGGCGGCCGCTTCAATGCCAGCTGCGATTTCTGCTCCTTCTTCCTCAGCAGGGCGCAACGGAGCGGCCCGAATGTCGCTCAGGATGAAGCGTTGGTGCTGGCGTTCGCTGGTGTGCTCCAGTGTTAGCTCCACAGGCTTGTCTGCTTCAAGCCGCACGATGCCTTCGCCGCCTTTCAGCCCTGGCCCCAGCGAGAAAGAATTCTCACGGTTATCGGAGACCAGCTCGCCGTCGGCATACAGCAGCACATCGCTGAAGCCTGCGCCGCAGAAACGCCAAGGGCCGCTTACATCCGGAGTTATCACAAGCCGCTGGCGCACGGCCAGAAAGTAGCTGCTTTCCACAGGCCAGTTACCTCCGAAATACATCATCGGCACTGGGGCATCGGTTTGGATCAAGGCAGGTTCCCCGCTGATGCTGCGCCCTTCGTAGAACTCTAAGGTCGCACCTTCGGGGCCGAGCCACCCCTCTGGCAGCGGCGGGGCGTCGCGATCCAGCGAGAAGCACGGGTGATGGGTGACGGTGACGCTCTCGCCCAAGCGTTCTCGCAATGCAGTGGGAAGGTCGGGAGACTCTCGGAGGCCCAGCTCGGCTGAGCCGCCTCCTCCGGGGCACGGGCGCAGCGAGTTGGGTCCCAGCAGGGCGATGGATTTTGGCGGCTGGTTGCCAGCAGCAGGGGTGTTGCTTGGCGATGCGGAGACCGGACCGCCAGCAGCAGAAGCTTTGTCTGGCGGTGCGGTGTCTGGGCGGCCGACGGCAGCAGTGGTGTTGTCTGGCGATGCGGTGCCTGGGCCGCCAGCAGCAGCGTCGTTCGGCGATGCGCTGCCGCCAGACAGATTTGCAGCAGCATCAGGCATCAGCGGCAGCAGCCCTTTGCGGTTGTGCACCAGAACCGTTCCGGCGGCCGCAGCTTTGCGGGCAAGTTCAGCGTGGCCGGGATGCTCCACGACTTGCTCTTCATGGTCGGTTTCGCCTTGAAGCCGCTCGGCCCATTCCAAGAACCGCATCACATTGGCAACTTTCCGGTCTATGGCTTCTTTTGGCACCTCGCCTGATTCCGCAAGTTCTTGAAGCTGACCGCCCGACCAGTATCCGCCTGTGGGCATCTCTAAGTCGGTGCCGGCCAGCGCAGGCTCTTTCGCCGAGTGCAGCGCGCTCCAGTCGGTCACCACGAAGCCTTCAAACCCCCATTCGTCTCGCAAGATGTCTTCCAACAGCCAGCGATTGGCGCAAGCTTGAGTGCCGTTTACCAAGTTGTAGCTGCCCATCACGGCTCTCACATTCGCTTCTTTCACGGCAGCTTCAAACGGAGCGAAATACAGCTCTCGCAGGGTGCGCTCATCCACGATGCTGTCGGAAATGAAGCGATCGGTTTCTTGCTCGTTGGCCGCGAAATGCTTGATGCACGCCCCTATGCCTTGAGCTTGCACAGCCTGAATGAACGACACAGCCATGCGGCTGGTGAGATGAGGGTCTTCGCTGTAGCACTCAAAGCTTCGCCCCGATGTCGGCACCCTGTGGAGGTTCACGGTAGGGGCCAGCAGCACCTGAACCTTGCGATCCTGGGCTTCCAAGCCTATGGCGGTTCCCGATTCGGCCAGAAGATCTGTATCCCAAGAGGCTGCCATTGCGATAGGCGCAGGCATCATCAGCCCTTTGGCCATCTCCTTCCCCATGCCGATTCCTCGCCCTCGCACGCCCATCGGCCCGTCGCTCAGCGTCCATTCTGGAATTCCCAGCCGCTCGCAGCCTGCCACCTCCCAAATCCCCCGCCCGTGCAGCATCAAGCATTTTTCTTCCAGCGTCAACTGCTGGAGCAGTTTTTCAATCACTGGCTGGGTTTGCCCGCTGCGCTCGTGCTGGCTTCTACTCCGTAATCCCCCAGCGTTGCAAGCCGTAGAGGTCTATGGCATTGCCCCGCATGAGCTTGTAGATTTCTTCGTCGTTCAAGCCGGCTCTCTCCACTATCTCGGTGGCGATTTTCTTGGTGTGAGGGAAAGTGCTGTCGGCGTGGGGGTAATCCACTTCAAAGGTGATCTGGTCCATGCCGATGATGTCGCGGTTGCGCAGCCCGACTTCGTCGTCAAACATGCAGCCGTACACATGGTTGCGCACATAGTGGCTCGGGGCTTCGGGCAGATCCACGCCGAACATGCCGTCGTCTTCGTTGGTGCGCTCTTCCCATAGCTTGTCCATGCGCTCCAGCACATACGGCATCCAGCCCACTTGCCCTTCGCTGTAGGCCACTTTCAAGCCGGGGAAGCGCAAGAACACGCCAGAGAGCACGAAGTCGCACATAGACCCCATCGCATTGGAGAAAGTAATAGTGGAGCTCACCGCAAAAGGCGCGTCAGGCGAGGTGGCGGGCATCTTGGAAGACGACCCGATGTGCATGTTGATGACCGAGCCGGTCTCTTCGCAAGCCGCGAAAAACGGATCCCAGAAGCGGTCGGAATCGTGCACAGAAGGCAGCCCCAGATGATACGGGTTCTCCGAGAAAGTGATCGCATAGCTGCCCTTATCGGCGCAGCGGCGGACTTCCTCGGCGGCAAGCTCGGCGCTCCAGAGCGGCACCATCGTGAGCGGGATGAGCCGGCCCTCGCCGTCGCCTTTGCACCATTCGTCTATCATCCAGTCGTTGTAGGCTTTCACGCAGAGCAGCGCGAGGTCTTTGTCTTCACGCTCCAGGAAAGACTGCCCGCAGAAGCGCGGCAGCACATTCGGGAAGCAGATGGAAGCTTCCACATGGTTGGCGTCCATGTCTTCCAGGCGTTCCTTCTGCTTCCAGCAGCCGGGACGGATTTCGTCAAAGGTGACGGGAGTGAGCGTGAGCGGCTCGAATCCGATGGCGGCAGAAAGCTTGGGAAATGGATAGACGAGATCGTCGTAGAGCCACCAGTCGCCCCACTGCCCGTCGGGGTCGCCTTTCTCGTAGCTGAAGACGCCGCCCTCAAAGTTGAAAGTCGCCTTGTCGCGTTCCACGCGGGGGCAGCGGTCGTGATACTTGCTCGGGATGCGATCCAGCCACAGATTCGGAGGCTCCACGACATGGTCGTCCACTGAGATGATTTTGGGGATGGTTTTTTCCATGTCTCTAGTTTGGCGCGGAATGCGCAGATTTGCAATCCCCGACGGCATTTAAATTTGACTGAGGAGCCGCTCAAAAATTAAAAATGCCCGCCTGACTAGAATAATAGGACAGCAAATAATATAATGTCAAAAATGAAGCACCCCAAAAACCATTTCAGAAAGCGCGCCCTAGAAGCGTCCCAAGAACCACTCCGAAGCGAAAGTAAGAATTAGGCAAGAGAGCGGTTCTCGCGGCTACTTTTCCAACTTCCCCGTCTAATCTCAGGCTAATGGCATCTGTATTGGTAGCAGAAGACGACCCCGGCGTGCGGACTTCTCTAGAGCGGGCTTTGCGCCATGAGAAGCACGAGATCATATCGGCAACCGACGGCGTAGAAGCTCTGGAGCAAGTCGCTGCGCACAGCTTAGACCTCATCGTGCTGGATGTGATGATGCCTCGCATGGACGGAATCACGGTCTGCCAGCGGCTCCGCGAAAAAGGCGATCAGACTCCTATTCTCATCATCACCGCCAAGCACGAAGTAAGCGACAGAGTAGTCGGCTTGGATGCAGGCGCAGACGACTATCTGGTGAAGCCTTTCGCGCTGGACGAGCTCTTCGCCCGAATGCGCGCTCTACTGCGGCGCACCAGCATAGTGCAAGACGAATTGAAAGCCGCAGGCGGTGGCGAGCCGCTGGAGCTAGCCGATCTCAAGATTGATTCCGGCAAGCGCATCGCCACGCGAGCCGGCAAAAAGCTCACCCTCACGAAGATGGAATTCGACCTGCTGGAACTGCTGGTCTTCAACGCAGGCGTGGTGTTGACGCGAGAGGTCATCTACGAGAAGATATGGGGCTACGACTTCGCCACTAACTCCAAGTCGCTGGATGTGTATGTGGGCTATCTTCGCCGCAAGACAGAAGAGGGCGAACTGCCGCGACTGCTGCACACAGTCTGGGGCGTGGGCTATGTGGTGCGAGAACCCGAAGAAGGCGATGCGTGATGGGCCGCAGCAAAAACCTCCCCGCTGCGGACAAGCCAATTCAGGAAAAAAGGCAGAAAAAGGAAGGCCGCAGATTTTCTATCCCGCTAGGCAGGCAGCTCGTCGTGCTCTTGGCAGGCGCAGTGATCGCGGCCGTGCTGATATCGGTGTATCTGGGGTATGTGTCTGCTCGCGCTGAACTGCATCAAGAAGTAGACGAGTTTCTCGTGGAACGATCCGAGGAATTCCTCGGCATTCAAAGAGGAACAGACCCTTCCACTGCCTTGCAGAGCGGCAATATGGATTTCGTGCCCGAAGGTTTTTTGAACCTCTGGCGTGAAGCGCAGGATCTCTTTGACTATCAAGCTTCCCTGCTGCTGAGAAACGACTCGTGGATGCAGCTTCTGATTCACGACCGAACAACCGATGAGAAGACTCGTCTGCCGCTTGGAGGATACGGATTTTGGCCGCTGCCTGCCGAAGAAATAGATTGGGAAATTTGCTTGGGCGATCGCAGTGCCACATACACGACTAGAAAAGTAGCAGTTATGAAACCTACGGCTATGTACGGCCAAGAAGACGAGGGTTTCGCCGCAGCCATAGAAACCCCGAGTTTCGTTCCGATAACTGGCCCTGAAGGCAACCCGGACGGCTGGGCTGGTCGTGAGAGCGATCCGCGAAGTGCAAACCCAAGTGCAAACCAAGGTGCAAACACAGGCGATGCCAGTGCTCTGCCTGTTGCGGATGAAAGCGGCACTGACAGCGACACTGTAGAGGAAACCCTGAATTTGCGCGTCTATACAGTCCCGATAGGCAACGGCGTAGCCCTGCAGATAGGTCGCGATCTCAGCGAAGTGGACGCTGCTCTCGGAGATCTCCGCGACAGGGTGATCCAAGTAGGAGCCTTCACGACTATCGGCGCAGCCCTCTTGGGCTGGATAGTCGGACGCAGACTGGTGAAGCCCGTCAAGCAGCTAGCCGACAAAACCGACACCATCACCGAAAGCCTGGATCTCACTACGCCAGTAGATGTCAGAGGCAGCCGAGAAGTGGTGCTGCTGGCCAGCAGTTTCAACAAGATGCTCGCCACCCTCAACCGATCCCGCGAGCAGCAGAAGCAGCTGATAGCCGATGCCAGCCACGAGCTCAGAACGCCGCTCACCAGCCTGCGCACCAATATTGAAATGCTCGCCCGAGACATCATCACCGACCCCGAAGAACGAGAAGCCGTCTTGGAAGACGCTCAAGCGGAAATAGTGGAGTTCGCCAAAATCGTGGACGAGCTTATGGAGCTGAATCGCGAAGCCCATAGAGCCGATGAAAGCGTAGTTCTGTGCCTCGGAAGCGTGGCCGAGGAGGCCGCCGACAGAGCCCGCCGACAGTCGCATCGCAAGATTGAAGTCACAACCGACGGCCCGAGAGAAGTGGTCTGCCATGAGATCGGTCTCAAGCGGGCAGTGGGCAATTTGCTGTCCAACGCCGTGAAGTTCAGCCCGGAAGGCTCGCCCATAGAGGTGAAAGTTGCGGGATCTCAGCTTGAAGTGCGCGATTACGGCGACGGCATCAATCCCGATCATTCCGAAAAGATTTTTGATCGCTTCTACAGAGAAGTGGAGGCCAGAAGCACGGCTGGCTCGGGGCTGGGCTTGTCCATAGTGCGCCAGATTGTGGAGCATCACGGGGGAGAAGTCTGGGCGAAGAATCACCCAGAAGGAGGAGCTGTCGTAGGCTTCAGCCTGCCGCCGAGCAACGGGCATCTATAGCAGCCAGCAGCAGCTTATAACAACCGGCAGCAGCTTTTTGCGTGAAGAGCGCGCAGACTGGCTAGCCTGCTTTAAGTGCTCTGCTGGATAGACATGGAGATGACTGGCTTGGACGAAGCCTCCGACAGCATCATGGAAATCGCCACTGTCGTCACCGACTATGCCCTCCAGCCGCTGGACGAAGGCTTGGAATTCGTCATCAATCAGCCTCGCCAAGTTCTGGAGGCGATGGCGGAGCCGGTGCTGAGCATGCACGCCAAGAGCGGCCTCACCCATGCCTGCCTCACTTCCAGCACCACTCTCGCCGAAGCCGCCGCCGAGACTCATCGCTACATCGCCAAGCACATCCCCCTAGCCAAAACAGCCCCTCTCTGCGGCAACTCGGTGCACACCGACAGGCGATTTCTGCGCAAATTCATGCCCGAGATAGACGAGCATCTGCACTATCGCATAGTGGATGTCTCAAGCGTCAGGCTAGTGGCCGACATCTGGTTTCCCGAGGCGGTTCAGAAACGCCCGCCCAAGTCTGAAAACCACCGAGCTCTGGGCGACATCCTAGAGAGCATCCAAGAGCTCAAGTTCTACAGAGACCATGTGTTCGCGGGCAAGAAGTCGGCCGTGGAGGTGCAGCTATGACAGCCGAAGCCCGTCAAACTAGCGAGATCGACGCAAAACCCTCCCGCCCGATCCGCCAAGAAGCCGAAAAAGCCACCGAAGCCATAGACGAGCTGGCCCCCGGCGTGCTGCGCTCGCAGCTGCCTGTGGAGCTGCCAGGGCTGGGGCATGTGAACTGCTACATCTTGGAAGACGAGCGAGGCATAGCAGTGATAGACCCCGGCCTGCCGGGTTCCAGATCGTTCGCGGTCTTAGAAGGGCGCATAAAGCTGGCTGGCTTCAAGCTTGCCGATATCCACACCGCCGTCATCACGCACTCCCACTTTGACCATTTCGGCGGAGCAGAGCGGCTCCGCCAAGAAACAGGCGCCGACATCTTGACGCACGAAAGCTTCCGCCCTGCTTGGGAAGCCAAAGAAGCAAAAGAAAACCCCGATTTAGATGCCGAAGCTGCCGTTAGCGCCGAAGACGATTTGGATCAAGCCGTAGCCGAAGGCAAAGCCCCTTGGGAGAGAGGCGGACGAACCCCTTGGGGCACGAAACGCAAACCGCCTCTGGCTGCCGACATTGAAGCGTGGGAAAAGATAGGCATGGACGAGCGCAAGTGGTTCCGCACTCCCACGCCGAGCGTCACGGTAGTGGATTCAGAGGTGATAAAGCTGGCAAGACGGGAATGGATCGCCATCCACACGCCCGGGCACACAGGCGATCATCTCTGTCTGTGGGATCCCGAGCACAAAATAATGGTCTCCGGCGACCATGTGCTGCCCACGATAACCCCGCACATCGCAGGCGCGACCTCGGCTGACGACCCGCTAGCCCTGTTCTTCCAGTCGCTGCGCCGCATGAGCGACTTCGCCGAAGCTGAACTCGTGCTGCCCGCTCACGGACATCCCTTCCACGGCCTAGCCGAGCGTTCGGACGACATCATAGAGCACCACGAAGAACGCTTGGACATCATTCGCAAAGCTTCGGAAGAGCTAGGCGAAGCCTCTGTGGAGGAATACATGAAACAGCTGTTCTCTCCCAGAGTATGGGGCGACATGGCCAGCAGCGAAGCCTACGCCCACCTGTTGCATCTAGAAGTGCTAGGCGAGATGCGCAGCTCGTATCGCGAAGACGGAGTGAAGCTTTTCGCCCCTGCCTAGCCCGACTTGCCTAGTTAGGAGGCTGGCTGGTAGGTTTGGGTTTCAGCGTCCCAGGCAATTTCCAGAGGGATTCTGGATCTGGTGTAGATGTAGGTGGAATCGCCGTCGCTCAGAGAGTCCATGCGGTCATAAGGCGCGTCTTCGCCTGTGGTGAGGCGGGCCTCCGCTCTGGGGTGACACGGCAGGTAGAGCGACCATCTCCTGGTGCTGGTGTTGTAGCTGACGATGGCTATCACGCCGAAGAGCTCGTCGCAATCCACGAGAGCGTCATCCACTAGGAAGTCGCTGTCGTCGGCGCGCTCGACTTCTCCGGCGATGTTGACTATGGTCCAGCCGTTGGTGAGGCTGGCTTGCTGGGTGTTGCGGCCCAGATTAGCGGCTTCTATCTCTTCTGTCGTGAGTCCTCGGCTGAGGAAGCTTATGCTGGTGCCTGCGGGTATGGTTTGCGCGGGATTGGTTACTCGCGTCCAAGCTTGCGTTTCAGCGTCCCATGTGTAGACGGGTTGGCTGGCCGCGAGGTTGAGACCTCGGCGTATCGCTGCTGGCGTGACGCTGCTTTGGGCTGTGAAGGTGTTCCAGCCGGATTGCGTAGCGGTAGCAGCAGTGTCGGTGGGTGTTCGGGTAGGTTCGGGCGCCGGGCCGGCGGTGGGTTGTTGGGGTAGCGGGCGTTCCGGCGTGTCGGGTCGTTCCGGCGAGCCGGTTACGGTTATGGTGAAAGTGCCGTTGCGGGTGGCGCCGCCGGTGGATGTGTATGTCACTGTGAAGCTGGCTGTGCCTGCAGTGCTGCCGGCTCTGACAGTGTATGCGCAGCCGGTGCGTGTCGCCGATGCGAGCCCGGTCAGGCTGGTGGCGTCAGCGCAGGTTACGGTGTAGGGGCTGTTTTCCGTGATGTGGTCCGAGGCGTTGATTCGCAGGGTCTGGCCGGTGCGGACGGTCAACCCTGTGGGAGCCGTGAAGACGAGCTTGGAATCGGGGCCTACTGTTAGGGCGATGGTGCCGCTTTGGGTGTGGCCGCCTGCGGACATATAGGGCACCTGGAAGCTGGCTGGGCCTTCCACATTCTTGGGATAGACGGTATATGTGCAGCTGGTGCCTGTGTGGGTTACTGCTTGGATTTCGGTGGTGTCTATGCTGGCGGCGTCACCGCATGTGATGGCATAGTTGCCGTCTGAGGCATAGGAGGACGCGTCAATTGTGAGGATTTGGTTCTTGGCTACTGTAGGAGCGGGTGCCGGGGGGTTGAACGCGATGGTGGAGGCTGGGCCTACTTCTATGGAGAAGACGCCGTTTTCGGTGGTGCCGCCAGCGGATGAGTAAGGAATAGTGAATGCGGCTGCGCCTTGCTGGGAGGCGGTGAGGCTGCTTACGGGTGTGATCACATAGCTGCAGCCGGTGCCTTGGGTTACCGAGGTTAGTTTGGTGTTGTCTATGGCTGTGGCTGTGCCGCAGGTTATGGCGTAGCCGCCGTCGGTGGCGTATTGCGAGGCGTCTATGGTTCTGGTGCGGTTGATGCCAACTTTCAGGTCGGTTGGCGCGGTGAATTGGATGTTTGAAGCAACGGCCGTATCTACCGAGATCGTGCTGGTCTGGGTGGCTCCGCCGCTGGAGGTGTAGGGCACCGAAATTTGGGCTGTGCCTGCGGTGGATCCCGAGGTGATGGGGATGCTGCAGCCGTTCTGCGCGCCCAGTGTGACCAGAGACGAAGATGTCGCGATGGTGCCGCAGGTTATGGTGTAGCTGCCGTCTGAGGCGTAGCTGCTCATGTCAAAGGTGCGGGTGATGCTGTCGCCGATGGCGGGATTGGACTGGGGTGCGGTAAACACGATGGCAGAAGCCGGGCCCACATTAAAGTTGACCGTCGCGTCGACGCTGTCGCCGCCTGTTGAGCGATAGGGCACCACGAAGCTGGCTGCGCCTTGGTTGCCGTTCAAGGTGAGGGTGTAGCTGCAGGTATTGGCCGCGCGGGTGATGCGGGTTATTTCAGCGGTGTCGTAGTTCGTGGAGTCGCCGCAGGTTATGGTGTAGTTGGTGGGGTTTATCTCGGTGGCGTAGCCGGAGGCGTCTATTGTGTAGGTGGTGAAGTTGCTGCCTCTTTCCAGCCCGACTGGAGCGACATAGGTTATGGTGCTGTCGGGGCCGATGTTGACGGTGAAGGTGCCTTCTACTGTGTTAGTGCCTGAGGTGAAAGAGGCTTTGAAAGAAGTGTTCCCCTGGTTGGCTGGAGCGAGATTGTCTATGGGGTCCACGGTGTAGTTGCAGCCGTCGCGGGTAACGGTCATTTTGGTTGCGTCTACTTCGGTGGGGTCGCTGCATTCTATGAAGTGGTTGTTGGGTTCTGTGGCGTGCTCCAGGGCATTGATCACAAGGGTGCGGTTGCGGCCGAGGGGGAATGCTGCTGGGGTGGTGAAGCTTACCCGGCTCGGCGGGCCTGTGGTGACTCGCACAGTGGCATCCAAGGTCGCGCCGCCGGCGGAGATATAAGGAATAGTGAATTGGTAGATGCCTTGCAGGCTGCTGAGCTGTATCTCAAACACGCAGTCTCCTCTGCGTACCACGGCTTGCAGGCCAGCGGGCACATTCCGGGCGTTGTCGCAGCCTATGACATAGTTGCCGTCGCTGGCGTAATCTGCTGCGTCTATGACGATCTGTTCTGTTACTCCCCTGGCGAGGTTCGTGGGAGCGGTGTATGTGATTCTGGAAGCCGGCCCTATAGTCATGGCGACGGTGCCTGTGCCGGTGGTGCCGCCTGAGGAGCTATAGGGCACGGTGAAGCTGGTAGCCCCCGCAGCCGCTGTAGCCGAGGCGGTGATTCTGTAGTTGCAGCTGTTCGCCGGGGCGAGCTGGGCAATCGTGAGTTTCGTTGCGTCTACGCCGGTCGGAGTGCCGCAGGTGATTCGGTAGCGGCCGTCTGCGGCGTATTGCGAAGCGTCTATTTGCTTGGTCTGGCCCGCTGCTATGGTAAGACCGGCCGGGGAGGTCAGGGTCAGCGCGGTGCCGGTAGCAGTGGTGGCGGCGGCCAAGGTGAACTCGGTCACGCCGGCTCTGCCGTCGTTTGAGTGGTAGAGGATCTTGAAGCTAGTGGCCGGTGTCGTGGCTCCGTCTATGGCGCCTATAGTGAAGTCGCAGCCTAGTTGGTTGAGCACCTGTATCTTGGTGGCATCATAAAAACCGGTCGGTGAGCCGCAGGAGCGGGTGTTCGCGCCGAACGGAGAATAAACCGAAGCGTCCATCGTGACTCTCCCCCCGCTCTGGGTGTGCAGGCTTTGGGCCGGGGTGTAGACGATGTTGGAGTCTTCGGTTATGAAGAAGTAAAAGCTCTGATCCACGGTGTCGCCGCCGGCTGAGACATAAGTCACATCCAGGTACGGGTAGTACAGGGATTGAGCCCTGTCGGTGACATCTGCGGTGGAGTCTATTTCCATCATGAAAGTGCACCCGCCGGGGCCGGTCTGGGTGACGGAAGTGAAAACGATGTCTTCTAGGTAGTCTGTGCAGGTGATGGCGTAGCTGCCGTCAGAGGCGTACTGGGCGGCGTTGAAGCTGATGGTCGTGCCTCGCTGGCCTACCGCCGCGCTAGAGCCCGTGGCGAGCGACACATTGGTGAGGTTCAGAGAAGCGAGAGTGGCGGTGTCGTAGTAGCCGTTCACCCAGCTGATCACCGAACCGGCCGGCAGAGTAGTCTCGCGGAACCGGATGCATGCGGCTGTTTGGGGCGGATTGAAATAAGCCACGCAGGTCTGGCGCGTCGTGTTCGCCCATTCCCCGTTGTCTGCATCCCAGTACAGTATCGGTCTCAGGTCGTAGTAGTCGCTTGTCAGGCCGAGGCCGGTGACCCAGGCTTGCACCCGTCGTTCTGAGCCTGTGCCTACTTGGGCGTAGGTGTAAGAAGACGAGCGGGCCTTGTCGGCGGGCGGCGTTCCTGTGAGTTGGCAGGGAATCGTGGCTCCGGCGGCCGGGCGTCTGAGATAGTCCTGCAAGCCGAAACGCGCGTAAAAGCGGGCAATGGCATCGGTGCCGGCGCCCGAGCGTCTCAGAGAGTCTATCTCCACGCCTGCTCTGGCATCGCTGATCAGAGCCGGCACGGTGCCACTGAGGTAGTTGAAGCAGAAGAAGAAGTTGTTCAGGCTTCCCGTCCGTTGAGGGGATGCGACTTGCACTTTGGCTAGGTTGTTGAGGCTGAAGGGCATTCCGCTTGTGAGGTAGTTGCGCTGCAGGTTCAGCGTTTCCAGGTCACGCAGATTTCCCAGAGCGGGCGGGATAGTGCCTCTGATGCCCAGATCCGAGAGATTCAGCCCTATCACAGCTCCCTCGCCGGCGTTGGTTCCCACAGTTACGCCGTTCCAGGTGTTTATGCCCTGAGAAGAAGTACCCCAAGTCCGCAGAGGATGGTCCAGAGGCAGGTTCCGGTTCTCCGGAGTAGCCCAATGATTCTGCACAGCCACCAAAGCCACGCAGTCATTGACTATGCCTGCGATGCCGAAAGCGAACCGCTGGCAATCGCCCGGATCCAGCTTCGGAATCAAAGGCATCTCAGCAGGCAGAGTCGGAGGATAAGCGGCAGGCAGACCAGAGAAAACGATATCAGAAGCAGCCCCCACAGCGATAGAGACCGTGGCTGTGACCGTCGTGTCGGTAGCTTCCGAAGTCACCTCCACGCTGAATGTGCCTGTTCCCTCGGTGTCTTGGGCTGTGACCTCGAACTGGCAGCCCTTAGGGTCGTAAGAGTAGTCAGACTTGAGATAGCCCCTAGTAGTAGCAGCCAAAATGCTGGCAACGCTAGTAGCCTCGCTGCATTCCACCGCATAGTCGCCGTCGGCGGCGTAAGAAGAAAGATCGAAATGCCTCGTGCCGCCCGCGCCGATGACCAGACCCGAAGGCGGACTGAACGCCAAAGCCGAAGCCGCCCCCACAGTCACAGTCACCACCCCGTCTACATTGGATCCCCCAGCAGAAGTAAACCGCACCGTGAAAGTAGCCGTGCCCTGGGTGCTGCCGGCAGTCACAGCGAAGTTGCAGCCGGTGTTGGAGACGCTGGTCAAAGAAGCGCTGATGCTGCTGGCCGCCCCGCAAGTAATCGTATAGCCGCTGTCAGTAGCAGCAGAGCTCAGGTCGAAAGTCTTCGTGGCGCCCGCTGCGACTTTCAGACCGGTCAGGGCCGTGTAGGACACGCTGGAACTCGGGCCGATATTCACCGGAACCACGCCGTTAGCAGTCGCGCCTCCGCTGGAAGTGTAAGGCACAGTGAAGCTAGCCGAAGCATTCGCCGTCGCGCCAGCAGTAACCGTGTAGACGCAGCCGGTGTTAGAGATGCTGGAAATGCTGGCATTCACGCTCGTGGCGGTCCCGCAAGTAATGGTGAAGCGCCCGTCGCGCGCGAAAGCACTGGCGTCAATCTCAATAGATCCGCTCGTAGGCACAGCAGGAGCAGGGCTCGGAGCAGTATATGTGATGCTAGAAGTAACGACCTGCATAGACACTTGCCGAGTGATTGAATGCCCGCCAGTGGAAGTATAAGTGATGAAGAACGGGCTCACCCCGGTAGTGCCCGTGAGAGTAACAGTGTAAGAGCAGCTCCCAGCCGAAGCCTGCTCTATGCTGGTGACCTCTCTGGAATCAAACTCCACATCTGCGCCGCAAGTCACCGTGTAAGCAGAATTCTCGCTCACATAGCTAGAAGCGTCAATCATAAAGCTCGCGGGAGAAGTGGCTCTGAACAGATTCGGATCGGTGAACAAAATAGTAGAAGGAGGCCCCACCTCAATGCTGATAGTGCCGTTCTCGGTGTCGCCGCCGCTGGAAGTGTAAGGCACCGTGAAACTGGCTGTGCCCTGCACATTCCTGGGCGTGACAGTAAACATGCAGCCTTCGCGAGTAACCGACTGGATCTCAACAGTGTCAATGCTCTGGGCGTTCCCGCAGGAAATCGTGTAGCTGTCATCCGTCTCGGTCACATACTCCGAAGCGTCAATAACCCGAACCCGGTTAGTTCCCACCACCAAACCAGTAGGCGCGTCAAAAGTGATGCTAGAAGCCGCAATCACATCCACAAGCACAGTGCTGCTGGAAGTAGCACCGCCCGTAGAAGTATAAGGCACCGAGATCGCCGCCGGCCCCGTGTTGGAACTAGCAGCCAACACCACACTGCACCCGTTCTGAGAAGACAAGCTCAAAACAGCCGACGACACCGTCACGGCACCGCAAGACACCGTGTAGTTCCCGTCAGAAACATAAGCCCCCAAATCAAGCGTCAGCGACCCGCCGACCGCCACACTCGGATTAGTAGCAGGCGCAGTAAATGTAATAGTAGAAGAAGGATTCACCATGACATTGATGACGCCGTCATGAGTATCGCCCCCGGAAGAAGAATAAGGCACAGTGAAGCTTCTAGTAGCCGGCAGAGTGGTCCCCCCCGGCTGGAACTGAGAAGGCGTAACAGTGAACATGCAGCTATTCGCCCCAGAACCCCGAGCCACAGAAGCCAGCTCAGCAATGTTGAAACCGGTAGCGTCCCCGCAAGAAACCGTGTAGCCCCCGTCTGAAACATAGGAAGCCGCATCAATCGTCAGAGTGCGGTTAAGAGCCACATAAAGATCGGTAGGAGCATTATAAACGATGTTTGAAGCCGGGCCCACCTGCAAGCTGACGACGCCGTTAGCAGTGCCGGTTGCGCTGGAAGTGTAGGGCACAGTGAACATGGTTGTGCCTTGCACGCTCCTGGGCGTGACAGTAAATACGCAGCCTTCGCGTGTAACCGAAGCAATCCCAGTGCTGTCTATGTTGGTAGCGTCACCGCAAGAAATCCTATATGCGTCGCGAACATCAGTTGCATAGCCCTGAGCGTTGATCTCAATAGGATGGCCCGGTCCCGTCAATAAACCAGTGGGAGGCGTGTAGGTGACGCTGGAAGCAGGGCCGTAAGTGTGAAGCCTGAGAGTAAGGTTTTCATCGCTTCCGCCAAACGGAGTTACGGGAAAACTTAGGTCAAGATGACATCCGTTGCAAGCAGCGGTGTCGGCATTAAAAGTGTAGGTGCAGTCAGTATTAGGGTTCGGGTTCGGCGTTATATAAACCGAAATAGTTAGAGCTACGCAGCTGAACGAATAGCCTTGGGTGTCGTACACATAGTCTCGCATGTTGAATGTGTTGCGACCGCCGCTGGGAACGGTGAAAGTAGAGGCCGCATCGTAGTTGCGGAGAGCGATGCTAGAGTTGGGCCCTACCCGAATATTGATGACGCCGTTGTGGGTGTCGCCGCCGCTGGAGGTGTAGGGCACGGTGAATCTGGACGCGCCTTCGACATTCTTGGGGTCTACGGTGAAATCGCAGCCGCTGCGGGTCACAGTATTGATCTCGGTGGTGTCAATGTTGGTGGCGTCGCCGCAGGTGATCGTATAGCTCCCGTCAGAAACATAGTCCAAAGCATTGACCACGCGGTTACGGTTCTTGGCTACCACCAGACCAGAAGGCCCGTTGAACACGATCTCTGAAGTAGGCGGCGTCTGGGCCGAGGCGAAAGAAGTGGCGAAGAGCACTGAGCCGAACAAGGCTGCACAGACCAGTGTGGCGAAGACCCTCAAGGGGCTAAAGCTCAACATGCGGGCGGGGGGGGGGTGGTTGATATAAGATTTCATAGGAGTGCACTTTAGCAGGATTTCTGAAGGTTGGTGCATTGTCAGGAAGGAAATTTTATTGATGAGGCTTTTCAGCTCGTGAAGACGGAGTGAAGCTCTTAGCCCCTGCCTAGCCCGATCTGCCCAATCCGAATTGCTGGGAAATCCCAGTTTTAGAGGGGGCGGCTTTCTAAAATTTACGGCAATTGTCCGCTGATTTCAGAAGGGATGCGCGATATGGCCTTCACTTTGGAGGTTCCCGAGTGGCTGGAGCATGCTAATTGCAACTCCTCCGACGAAGACCTTTCGTCTCTGTTCTTCTCCAACGATGTGAACGACATCGTGAAGGCGAAACGCATCTGCGCCGAATGCCCTGTGATAGGGCCCTGCCTGCAGAGCGCGCTTGACCGTCAAGAACCTTGGGGAGTGTGGGGAGGGCAGCTGTTCTTTGACGGCCACATTCTCACGATCAAACGGCGCAGAGGCCGCCCTTCCAAGAAAGCTCCGCTAGGCGATGTGGCTTTCCCCGATGTGCCCGTGCCGGAGTATCTGCGCGAAAGGGTAGAGCAGGTAACGATCCCAGCCGAGCGCAAAGCTGCCTGATTTGTCAAGCCCCCGGCACTTGGATGCTAGGGGCCGGGGTTAGGAGGCTGGCTGGTAGGTTTGGGTTTCGGTGTTCCAGGTTATTTCCAGAGGGATTCTGGATCTGGTGTAGATGTAGGTGGAGTCGCCTTCGCTCAGAGAGTCCATGCGGTCATAAGGAGCATCTTCGCCTGTGGTGAGGCGGGCCTCCGCTCTGGGATGACAAGGCAGATAGAGCGACCATCTCCTCGTGCGGGCGTCGTAGCTGACGACGGCTATCACGCCGAAGAGATCGTCGCAGTCCACGAGAGCGTCATCCACTAGGAAGTCGCTGTCGTCGGCGCGTTCTGCTTCCCCAGCGATGTTGATGATGTTCCAGCCGTTAGTGAGGCTGGCTTGCGGGGTATTGCGGCCTAGGTTCGCGGCTTGTATTTCTTCTGTCGTGAGCCCTCGGCTGAGGAAGCTTATGGAGGTGCCTGCGGGTATGGTTTGAGCGGGGTTGGTTACTCGTGTCCAGGCTTGCGTTTCGGCATCCCATGTGTAGACGGGTTGGCTTCTCGGAAGGTTGAGCTGTCTGCGGATCGCTGCTGGCGTGACGCTGCTTTGGGCTGTGAAGGTGTTCCAGCCGGATTGAGTAGCGGTCTCAGCAGGTTCGGTGGTGGGTGTTTGGGTGGGCTCTGGCGCAGGTGCTGGGCCGGGTTGAACTGGGCCGGGCTGCTCGGGCTCGGGTCGCGTGGGCTGCGTCGGGGGTTCTGGCATGGATCTAGCTATGAAGAAAAAGAAGCTCCGGTCCACGCGGTCGCCGCCAGTGGAGATGAAGGTGACATCTAGGAATGGATATGATGTTGCTTGTTCGGCGACTTCGACTGTGGTATCTGCGGCGGCTTTGACTCGCAGCGTGAAGGTGCACCTGCCGGCGCCGGTCTGGGTTACCGAGGCGAAGATGCCGTCGTCTTCCAGGTAGTCGTCCGAGCAGGTGACGGCGTAGCTGCCGTCAGAGGCGTATCTGGAAGCGTCCAAAGTTATGGTGCCGCCTCGTGCCCCGAAAGCGTTTACAGGGAGCGTTGTTGAGAGAGAGACATTCGTGAGGTTCAGAGAAGCAAGGGTGGCGGTGTCGTAGTAGCCGTTCCGCCAGCGAATCACAGAACCGGCCGGCAAACTGGTCTCACTGACCCTAGTGCATGATGGGTTTGCGGGGTCTGTGAAGTCAAAAGTCAAGCAGGTGAACTCGTTGGTGTCTGCCCACTGGCTGGTGTCGGCGTCCCAGTATTCTATGGGGTCCGAATCATAGCTCGCGCTGTCCAGTCCCAAGCCTGTGATCCAGGCCGTTACCCGCCGTTCTGCGCCCGTTCCCACCCGAGCGTAAGTATAAGACGACGAGCGGGCCTTCGCAGCGGGCGGCGATCCTTGAAGCTGGCACGGAATATCGCCGGCAGCGAAAAGCGAGCTAGGAGAAAAAGACTGTCTCTGCACATTCGCTCTGGCATCGCTGAGCAAAGTCGGCAAAGCACCTCTGAAATAGTTGTTGCAGAAATAGAACCTCTGCAGAGAGCCTGTTTCCCCAGATATCGGCACAGCTAATTCCAAAGGTACTTGAGAAAAGCTGTTGAGGCTGGCAGGCATAGCTCCGGTGAGATAGTTGCCGTTCAGAGCCAGAGTCCGAAGATTCCTCAGACCCTCGCCGGCTCCGAACCCAGCTCCGAACCCAGGAGGCAGGGTGCCTCTTATTCCCTGCATGCTGAGATCCAAGCCGATGACAAGCCCTCGGCTGCCTTGAGTTCCGACCTGCACGCCTTCCCAGAGGTCGAGCCTCTCAGTAGAAGTCCCCCAGGTTCTCAGAAAATGATTCAAAGGCAGATTCCGGTTCGCTTCGGTGGCCCAATGATTCTGCAGAGCCACCAGAGCCTGGCAATCGGCAAGGATCGCGCCGCCGAATATGGAGTTCGCAGTAATGTTGATTGTGAACCGGCTGCAATCGTTCGGATCAAGTTTCGGAATCGGCGGCAGATCAACAGGCACAGTCGGAGCGTACGCGGCAGGCAGACCGGAGAAGACTATATTGGACGCAGCTCCGATAGCGATGTTTACTGTGGCCGTGACCTCCGTGTCGGTCGCTTCAGAAGTCACCGGCACGCTGAAGCTGGTCGCTCCCTGCGTGTCATATGCTGTTACGGTGAACTGGCAGCCTTTAGCGTCAAAAGAACCGTCGGCTTTGAGACTGCCCCTGCTGACAGTCAGTCTGCTGCTGGGAATGCTCGAAGGGTTCCCGCATTTCACAGCATAGTTGCCGTCAGTAGCGTAAGAAGAAAGATCGAAAACTCTCGTGTTGCCCGCGCCCAGAATCAGACCAGCAGACGGGCGGAACGCCAGCGAAGAAGCCGCCCCCACATTCACAGACACGACCCCGTCCGCATTGGTGCCCCCAGCAGAAGTAAACCGCACCGTGAAAGTAGCCGTGCCTTGGGTGCTGCCGGCAGTCACAGCGAAATTACAGCCAGTGTTAGAGACGCTGGTCAAAGATGGGCTTATGCTGCTGGCCGCGCCGCAAGAAATCCTATAGCCGCCGTCTGTGGCAGCAGAGCTCAGATCGAAAGTCTTAGTGGCGCCTGTTGCGACTCTCAGATCGGTTGGGGCGGTGTAAGACACGCTGGAACTCTGGCCGATGTTGACCGGGACCACCCCGTTAGCAGTCGCGCCTCCGCTGGAAGTGTAAGGCACAGTGAAGCTAGCACTGGCGTCCGCCGATGCGCCCGCTGTGACCGTGTAGACGCAGCCGTTGCGCGAGATGCTGGAAATGCTGGAACTCGAGTTCGTGGCGGTCCCGCAAGTAATCGCGAAACGCCCGTCGCGAGCGAAAGCCCCAGCGTCTATAGTCACCGTGCCGCCCGCAGTCGCAGCAGGAGCCGTGCTCGGAGCAGTGAATGTGATGCTAGAAGCAGCGACCGTCAGCGAAACCCGCGCAGTAACGGAATGGCCGCCGGTGGATATGTAATTAATAGTTAAGCTGCTCGGCCCTGGAGTTCCCGTGAGGGTCACTGTGTAGTTGCAGCTGCCTGGCGAAGCAGCCACCACGCTAGTGATCTCCCTGGGCTCAAACGCCACCCCCCCGCAAGAAATGTTGTAAGCAGCATTGTCGCTCACAAAGGTAGAAGCGTCAATCATCAAGCTCGTGGGAGTAGTCGCCCGATACAGATCCGGATCGGTGAACAAAATAGTAGAAGGAGGTCCTACCTGAAGGTTGATAGTGCCATTCTCGGTGTCGCCGCCGTCCGAAGTATATGGCACCACGAAACTAGCCATGCCCTGCACAGCCTTAGGCGTCACGGTGAACATGCAGCCGTTGCGAGTAACCGACTGGATCTCAACAGTGTCAATGCTGGTGGCGTCACCGCAAGCGATCGCATAGCTGTCGTCCGTCTCGGACACATATTCCGAAGCGTCAATAACCAAAGTGCGGTTCGTGCCTACTATCAAACCAGAAGGCGGAGTGAAAGTAATATTTGAAGCCTCGATCACCTCAACGGACACAGTCTGAGTAGAGTTAGCCCCGCCTGAAGAAGTATAAGTCACCTCCACCGTCGCAGTGCCCGCGCTGGAGCCGGCAGACAGATAAACGATGCAACCGGCCTGATTAAAAAGGCTCGCAGCCCCTGTAACTATCACAGGAGCACCGCAATAAACGGTATATCTGCCGTCAGAGGCGTAAGCCCCCAGATCAAGCCTAAGCGACCCGCCCACCGTGACGGCCGGAGTAGCCGCAGGCGCAGTAAAATCAATAGAAGAAGGAGCCGTCACCCGAACGCTCACAATCCTGATCGCAATGCCGCCCCCAGAAGAAGTGTAAGGCACAGAGAAGCTAGTAGAGTACGGCACACTCGGAGCAACGCTGGAATGCGGAGGCGTGATCGTGAACTTGCAGCCGTTCACGCCGCGGCCGCGCACCACCGATTGCAGCTGCCTAGTATTGACGCGGACGGCATCTTCGCAAGAAATAGTATTGCTGCCATCAGAAGCATAGTCTGAAGCGTCAATCGTCAAAGTCTGATTAGTAGCCACCGAAAGGCCGGTAGGAGCATTGAAAACAAAATCAGTAGGCGGCGTCGGCTGCGTCACCTGCAAGCTGATGAGGCCGCTACTAGATCCGTTTACGCTGGAGGTGTAAGGCACAGTGAAGCTAGCTGCGCCTAGGACATACTTGGGCGTGACAGTATAGGTGCAGTCGTCGCGTGTAACCGAATCAATCCTAGTGTTGTCTATACTGGTAGCGTCACCGCAAAAAATCTTATATGAGACGTCAGCTTCGCTAGCATAGCTCCGAGCGTTGATCTCAATAGTCTGGCCTGCTTCTACCCGCAGGCCGGTAGGAGCTGTGTAAGTGATGCTTGAATCCGGGCCGGGCTGTACACTGATCATGACACTTGTAGGATTATTGGCAGAGTCTCTGAAATTTAAGCCCGTAATTGAAGCAGTTGCTAAGGGAGGGTTGGCCTTCATAGTGAAGGTATAAGTGCAACCACTCCTGGTGACTTGAGCACCTAGGTTTTCATTTGGATCGGCTGTATTAACAGTAGGCCACTGGACGCAGCTGATAGAACCGCCTCCGCTGTCGAATATATAGTCGGTGAAGTCAACTGTGTTGCTGCCTCCGCTTGGAGCTTTTATAGTAGGGAGGTTGCGAACTTGGATCGCGCCGGCCGCCGGGTCGGAAACGGCAACGGCGGCGGCGAAGAGCACTGAGCCGAACAAGGCTGCACAGACCAGCGTGGCGAAGACCTGGACGGCCCTGACGCTCAACATGCGGGGGGGGGTGACTGATATATGATTTCATAAGGGCACAGTCTAACAGGATTTCTGAAGGTTGCTGCATCGCGAAGAGAATTTCATTGATGAGGCTTTTGATGCTTTCTGTTCGGCTAAGGTGCTTTCATGAATGAATTAGCTAATGAATTAGCTCTTAGCAGTATCTTGAGCTCTGCTTTTGCCGTGGGGCTGGTGGCGGCGTTCAATCCGTGCGGGTTCGCCATGCTGCCTGCTTACCTGTCGTACTTCGTGAGCTTGGAATCGAGCGAAGAGGCGAATATCGGCAGAAATATTTTCAGGGGCCTTGTGGTGGGACTCACCTTGACTGTGGGGTTCGTTCTGTTCTTCGGCACAGTCGGGCTTTTGACTTCCACGATCGTCAGCCAAGGGGCGATACAGAGCAGGTTGAGCTGGGCGACTTTCGTAATCGGGATACTCATGATGCCTCTTGGCATCGCCATGCTGTTCGGCTACGAGCCCAAGCTGCTGGTTCCTCGTCTGAACAAGGGCGGGACGAGCCGGCAGCTGCCGTCTATTTTTCTGTTCGGCGTTTCGTTTGCGGTGGTTTCGCTGGGTTGCACCGCCCCGCTGTTTTTCGCCACGGTCGTGGGTTCTTTTGAGAGTCGCAATCTGTGGGAAGGGACGCTGGTTTTTCTGGCCTACGCCGGCGGCATGAGCCTCATCGTGATGATTTTGACTCTCGCCACCGCTCTGGGGCGCAACGAGATCGCCACATCCATGAGAAAAGTGCTGCCGTATGTGAGCAAAATCTCTGGCGGGTTCTTGGTGCTGGCGGGCGGTTTTTTGATTCTCTACGGCTGGTGGGAAATCCAAGTGATGCGGGGAAATTTTGGCAGCAACTGGTTCGTGGACACATCGCAGCAGTTCCAGACCAACATCACCAACTGGCTAGCAGACACAGGCGAAGCCCGCGTTGCCGTGGCTGTGGCGTTCATCCTCTGGGCGGTGGTGCTGAGGGCTCTGTGGCCGATGCTGGATCGAAGGGTGGCGTATCTCTGGCTAGGGCTATGGATCGTAGCTTGGGCGTTGGTCGAGATCTGGAACTACGATTGGGAGCTTTTCGTGCTTCCCATCTGGAGGTTCGTCATAGATCTGCCTTTCAGAGTCGCCGACTGGTTCAGAGAGCCGGGCCGCTGGGCCGTGCTGTTTGAAGTGCTCGTGGCTGCAGTTGTCGCTTTGATTGTATGGGGTCGGGTGCGCCGCCGTCAAAGGCAGGCGGAGCAGCAGGCAATGGAGCAGCAGGCAGCTCAGCAGCAAGCAGCAGAAAAAGTCTTAGAAGAAAGCCGAGCTTAGCTCTAGGTTTTACTGCTATTGCGCGAGGGGGTTGGCTCTGAGGCGATCTCGTCCGCCTAAGTAGGGTTGCAGCACTTCTGGGACGGCGATTTCGCCGTTGGGGAGATGATAGGTTTCCACGATGGCTGCCCATAGGCGCGGCACTGCCACTGCTGAGCCGTTCAAGGTGTGCACGAAGCGGCTGCCTCGCTGCCCCTCGGGGCGGTAGCGGATGTTGGCTCGGCGTGCTTGGTAGTCGCTGAACCACGAGACCGAAGAGCATTCCAGCCAGCGGCTGGCTCCGGGCGCATACACTTCCACATCAAAGGTGCGGGCGGAGGATGCTCCGAGGTCGCCGGTGCAGATGTCTACTATTCGGTAGGTCAGGCCGAGGTCGCTCACTGCTCCGACTGCCCGCTCCAGCAGCTCTTCGTGAAGCGAGCGGGCTTGCTCTTCGGTGGCGTATGCCAGGATTTCCACCTTCTGGAACTCGTGCACACGCAGCAGCCCTCTGGTGTCTCGCCCTGCCGAACCTGCTTCTCGCCGATAGCACGGCGTGGCCGCCATGAAGCGCATCGGCAGCTGGCTTTCGTCCAGGATTTCGTCTTCGCCCAGAGAGGTGAGCGGAACTTCGCCTGTGGGGATGGGCCACAGGTCGTCTCGGGCTATCTCGTAGGCATCGTCTATGAACTTCGGGAGGTGCCCCGTGCGGACCATCGTGTCGCGGCGCACGAGCGAAGGCGGCAGAATCTCTTCGTAGAGGTCGCCGTTGCGATCCAGTCCGTAGGAAAGCAAAGCTCGGGCCAAGGCTGCTCCGTCGCCGCGGAACATGGCGAACATCGCGCCGGAGATCTTGGCTGCCCGCTCTAAATCCAAAATTCCCATCTCCACCGCGAACTCCCAATGCGGTGGTTTGCCTGCCGCGTTGCTTGCCTCTGCTCCGCTTGCCTCGCCTGCCAAATTCCGTTGGCCCGTCAAGTTCCTTTCATCATGCAAGTTCAGCACGGGGTTGTCAGCCTCGCTTCTCCCGTCGGGGCAGTCGGCGGCAGGAATGTTGGGGATGGCGAGCAGCAGCGAGCGTATCTCCTCGTCCAGCACCACCACACGGTCGGAGTGCAGGCTTTCTTCGTGCCCGAGCTGACGGCTCTTGGCTTGCAGTTCTTGGGCCTCCTCAACCTTGCCCGCCTGCCGCAAATCCCGCACCTGCCCCGAAAGCTCGTTGATCTCATGGCGAATAGCGTCCCGATCGTGAATGCGCTGCAGCCGCTCCCTGTCAAGCTCCAGCGCCTTCTCCAAGTCGGCCAGCGCCACCGAGCCTTCGCCCCGCCGCGCTATCCCAGCCCGCACCCCTTCAGGGTCTCTGCGAATCAAATGAATGTCAAGCATGTTCTATCTAGCTTGCCTGTTTCAACGCAGATTAAAGCACTTTCTCCGCAGATCAAGGCATAAACAGCATTTGCCGCTAGCATAAGCACACACGGGGCTGTAGCTCAGCTGGCTAGAGCACCTGCTTTGCAAGCAGGGGGTCGTGGGTTCGAGTCCCATCAGCTCCACTCTTAACGAAAAGTCTGTTGCCCCTAGCCCGGTGCCCCTAGCCCAGAGTAGCTAGCCCGGTGTCGCTTTGTTTGCAGTTCGGACGATGGCTTCCAGCTTTTCGGAGATTTCGGGGTCTATTTCTGACGGCTCCAGGAATTCGGCTAGGCGGTGGTAGTTGGTCTTCAGCATTCTGTTGGGCAGACCGATTCTTTCGTAGAAGTTAGCGAAGACCGCATCCAGAAATTCGTCGCTGACTTTGACATCGGCATCCCAAGGCGGTTCAAGACGAGAAACTTCTCGTGCCTTTTCCAACTCTGAAATCCGCTCTTCCATGGCTTCTCGCCACGGGTCGGAAAACAGGTTGCCTTCGCCATAGACGCGGGTTGATTCAGCGGCGGCGAATTTCAGCAGCAGTTCACGGTGGCAGATGTAGTTTTCTATTTCGCGTCTTCGCCAAGCCGTCAGGTTCAAATTCGGGTCGGAGGGCAGTTCCTTGCCGGGGGGAGGTCTGTCAAGAATGGCTATCCCTGTCAAATCCGGTTTTGCTTCACGAACGCCGTAGAAGTGCGCCAGCGCCAAATTCGGCTGGTCTGCCACATAATGCACGAACGGAGCTTCCAGCAGCTCTGCTGCAGGGTGGTCTAGCTTTCTGGCCAGAGACAGAAGAGTGGCGAGGTCGGTGGAGCCTTCAAGATACAGCACCCAGCCTTTTTGCACCGCCTGAATGTAGTGCTCAAAGCCTATGGACTTTAGCGACTTGGCGACTTGGCTGCCTCGTTCTTCAATTCTGTGAGGCTTGCCGACGAAAGCGATCAGCACATCTCTGTCCACTGCTTCGTTCAGCAGCACCTCGGAATGGCTGGCCGCGATGATCTGGCTGCTGGTCTCTTCGGCCACATCGTTCAGCACTTGATAGATCTGCCGCTGTCGGAGGACTTCCAAATGGGCGTCCGGCTCGTCAAGCAGCAGCACGGAACCGTGATTCAGGGTCATGTGGGCTAGCAGAAGAATCGTCTGCAATTCGCCCCGCCCGCTGGCTGTGAGATCCAGCTGGATGCCGTCGGGCGTGCGATAGGTCATCTCCAACTCGCCTCTGTCGGCTATGTAGTGAGGGCGGTCCAGCTTGTTTCCGAAAAGCTTCTCCACTCGCTCGCACAGCAATTCCCAGCTGTCTTCGCCGTTGGGCGATTCGGTTATCTTGTAGCAGAGATTTCGCAGCACTTCAGCCGTTCGCCCCTCGCCGATGCGAACATTGACGGCCCCTTGATCCAAGCGGACTTCGTTCGCGGTCAATCCCGACATAGGGGGGAGATATGCCATCTGCACATTGCTGACGGCTTCTGGCACAGCCATGCGAGTGCCGTCTTCTCGGCGAAGCGGTCGGCAGTAGAAGAACTCGGGGTTCGTATAGTCGAATTCCCACCCGCAAGCCCAGCGGTTCTCATCGGCGGAAACATTTATCCCTTCCACCTCCACATCAATCAATATGTGCCCGTTCTTGTGATTGCCCTCCCTTGCTTGCCGGAGCAGCAGATTGCGCCAGAGCATCTTGGAATTGGACACAGGCAAGGCAGGAACGCCCTGACGATTGATCGTGACGCCTCGGGTTCTGCTGGGCACTTCGCCGTGCCCTCGTGCGCTCAGCCATTTCATCCTCCCCTCGTCCCACAGGGCAAGAGCCTGCAATGCTGAAGTCTTGCCAGAGTTGTTGGGGCCGATGAACACGACCTGCTGGCCGAGTTCTATGTCAATTTCTTCAAAAAGCTTGAAGTTGCGGACGACAAGGCGTGTCAGCATCGGCGCACTGGTTTCTTCATCGCTGAAGCTCACCTTTCCATTTCAGCAGAGACCTGCTGCAAAGCTTAGCGCAGCGAAGCAGCGGAGGCGAGGCAACAGGCGAGGCTGTTGCGGCGAGACAGCGAAAGCGGGTAAGACGGCTATCGCCGTCTGCATCGCTACACTATGTTGAATGTCTGCGATAACGGCTGAGAGTTTGTCTCGGCATTTTGGGGAGCTTCGGGCGGTTGACGAGCTTTCTTTGGAGGTGGCGGAGGGGGAGATTTACGGGTTTCTGGGGCCGAACGGGGCGGGCAAGACCACGGCGGTGAAGATGCTCTGCACGCTTTTGGCTCCCACTTCGGGGCGGGCTGAGGTGGCGGGCTTTGATGTGACTAAGGCCCCGCACGAGGTGCGCAAGAGGGTCGGGGCTGCTCTGCAGAGCACGGCATTGGACGAGAAGATGACGGGGCGAGAGCTCTTGCGCATACAGGGCAGGTATTACGGACTCAGCTCGCTTGAGATCACCAAGCGGATTGACGAGCTTGCGCCGATTCTGGAGATGGACGCCATAGACCGGCGGGTTCACACATATTCAGGCGGGATGAAACGCAGGCTTGATGTGGCCATCGCTCTCATCCACAGCCCTTTGGTGATGTTCTTGGACGAACCCACCACCGGGCTAGACCCGACCAGCCGAGCCACCGTTTGGGAAGAGATACGCCATCTCAACCAGAACATGGGCGTGACGATTTTCTTGACCACGCAGTATCTGGAAGAGGCCGACGAACTTGCCGGGCGAGTCGCCATCTTCAACTCGGGCAACCTCGTGGCGGAAGACACGCCAGAAGAGTTGAAGCACCAGGTGGGCAAAGATGTGATCGTGGTGAATTTGGACTGCCCCGCAGACGAGTGCTTTGAGGGTGACGCCGATGCTGGGTCAGTGCTGGGGGGAGTGCAAGGCGTGGAGCATGTGGAGGCCAAAGGCTCGGAGCTAGTGATTTCTTCGTCTCAGGGCGCGGCCACCATCAGCCCTGTGGCTCTGGCTCTGTCTGCTGCCGGGATGCCTGTGGTGAAGGTGTCGCTCAGCACGCCCACTTTGGACGATGTGTTCTTCCATCACACCGGCGAACGGATTGAAGAAGAATACCGCCGCGACGCAGAAGAAGCCGAAGAGGGGAGGTAGGCGATGTCGGAGACAGAGGTGCCAGAAGCAGAAACGCCGGCAGCACAGACCGAAGCTGCCCACGCCAGAGGTGTCGCCGCCAGAGACAGGGGCTTCTGGGGCGACTTGACAGCCGTAGCCAATCGCTCGCTGCGCCAGCTGCCTCGCGACATGGCTTCAATCATCCCCGCTCTGTTCGTGCCGCTGTTCTTTTACGCCGTGACCATCGGTGCCCTCAGCGGCATCGCCGACTTCTCGGCAATTGAGATAGATTACAAAGCCTTTCAGCTGCCGGTGGCTATCATCACCACCGTCACAGGTCTTTCAAGGGCGGCAGCTTTGGTGACCGACATAAAAGACGGCTACTTCGACCGCCTCTTGCTCACTCCTGTCAATCGGGTGTCGCTGCTGCTGGGGCTGATGGTGGCCGACTTCGTGGTGTTCATAGCCCTCTGCGTGCCTGTGGTGTCGCTCGGCTTGATCGTGGGAGTGGACTTTCCCACCGGGCCGCTCGGCGTCTTGCTGTTCATCTTCATCGGCACGCTCTGGGGGCTTATGTACACGGGATTCCCCTATGCCATAGCCTTGCGCTCTGGCAACCCCACAGCAGTGAACAACTCTTTCTTGCTGTTTTTCCCGTTCGTGTTCTTGACTACGGCTTGGCTGCCGCAAGAGAACCTGTCGGGCTGGCTGTCGGCCATCGCCACTTGGAACCCTGTTACCTACATGCTTGAAGGCATGCGTTCGCTCTTCGTGGATTGGGACGGCGTAGCCCTAGGCAAAGGGCTGGCCGCCATCTTGGGCGTAGGAGTAGTAGCTCAGATTTTCGCCTTCATGGCGCTCAGAGGCAGAGTGCGGAACCCCTGAGCTATTCAGCTGATGCTGTTGTAGCAGCTGTCGAGGCTGGTTTCCAGTCCGATGGTGTTGACGAGCCTGTTCGGCATTTCGGCTTGGTAGCTTCCTTTGAGGCATATGATGCCTGCGGGTGTGCGGCAGAATGTCGCTGAGCTGTCTGCTTCGGTGATGCGGTCGGCGGTGCTGTGGCGGACGGGCTGGAAGCCTAGCATTCCGCACATCATTGACTGTCTGTCAAATACCGGCGCCACATTTCGTGCACGAGCGGTGATCGCCACAGAAATCTGCCCGGCGAGAGCGTGTCCGCCAGACGAGGTGTAAGGCACGGTGAAGGTGGCTGTGCCTGTGGTTTCGCCTGAGGTGATTTCATAGCTGCAGCCTGTGTTGGTGATGCGGGTGATCTTGGCATCACGGGCTGCCGCGTCTCCGCAGGTTATGGTGTAGCTGCCGTCTGTGGCGTAGCTTGCGGCGTTTATGGTCATGCTGCTGCCGGTTGTCATAGTCAGCCCTGTGGGTGCCGAGTAGACGATCGTGGAAGCTGCGGTTATCCCAATGCTGATGGTGCCGTTCGCGGTGTGCCCGCCAGAGGAGGTGTAAGGCACGGTGAAGGTGGCGGTTCCGGTCGCGCCTGTGGGCGTGATGGAGTATTCGCAAGATCTGGCGTTCGCGTTCGGGCGTGTGACCGCTATCTTGGAGTCCACGCCAGTGGCATCGCCGCAAGTGATCAAGTAGCTGCCGTCTATGGCGTAGCTGGCTGCGTCAAGAGTCATGGAACGATTAGTCCCCAGCGTAAGCCCCGAAGGAGCACTGAAAGCAATAGCAGAAGCCGAGCCTATGTCTATAGCGAAAACTGCGTTGTAGGTGTCGCCGCCCGATGAGGTGTAAGGCACAGTGAAGACGGCGGTTCCGGTTGCGCCTGTAGGCGTCACCACGAAACTACAACCCGTGCGCTGGATGGTGATCTTGGAATCCACGCCCGTTGCGGCCCCGCAAGAAATAGTAAAGCCATAAGCGTCAGACGCGTAATCGGAAGCGTCTATAGTCAAAGTCTGATTCGTGGCCAGATCCAAATAAAACGGCTCTTTGAAAACGATAACCGAGAGAGGCCGGACAATAGTAATAGACACAGTCGCATCCAAAGCAGCACCGCCTGTGGAGGCAAAAGGCACCACGAAACTAGCCGCGCCCGCAGTGCTGCCGACTGTTATCGAATAAATGCAAGTATTGGCCGTTCTAGTCACCGAAGACAGCTTCGAGTCAATGCTCTTGGCATCCCCGCAAGACACAGCGTAAGAGCCGTCCGAAGCAAGCGAAGAAACATCAATCAAAGTCATCCCACCCGTAGCCGCCTGCACGGAAACTGGAGTGTAAGTGATAACTGATGCTGGGAGTATTTTGACATTCAGCAGGCCGCTGTGGGTGTCGGTGCCGCTGGAGGTGTAGGGGATGGTGAATGAGCCGTCGCCTGCGGTGCTGCCGGCTGTGATCGTGTATAGGCAGCCGTCGCGTGTTACCGATGTGAGGCTGGCGGTCTTGCCTGTGGCATCAGCGCAGGTTATGGTGTAGGGGTCGTCATTCACATAAGCGAGAGCATCTATGATTTCGGATGTGCCGGCCTCTATGGGCACTAGGGCTGGGGGAGTGTATGTTATGTCTGAAGTGGCGGTCGGGGGAGAGCCTGTGTTCTGGCAGGCTATAGGGTCGTAGCCCGAGGCTGTGGGATAGTCCCTCAGTTTCGTTCTCAAAGCGGTGGGGATTGCCCCGGTGAGGTAGTTTTCGCAGATGTCTAGTCCGGTACTATTGAGGGTGTTGCTGAGAGACCCTAGCTGCGAGGGGATGCTGCCAGTGAGGCGGTTGTTGTCTATTCTCAGGGATCGTACGGTCGTGAGGCCTGAAAGCTGCTGAGGGATAGTGCCCGACAGGAGGTTGTTGTTGAGATGCAGGTCATATAACTCGGTGAGGCTTCCTAGCTGCGAAGGGATGCTGCCCGAGAGGCGGTTGTCGTCCAAGTGGAGGTATTCAAGATCAGTCAGACTCCCTAGCTGCGTTGGGACGGCGCCGGTGAGCTGGTTGTCATTGAGTTCCAGATCGATCATATCCGTGAGACTGCCCAGCTGCGTGGGGATTGTGCCGGTGAGCTGGTTAGTACTCAGATACAGATCGGTCAGGTTGATGAGGTTGCCCAGCTCTGTGGGGATGTCGCCGATGAGGATATTGTCATTCAGCAGCAGAGAGGTTAAGGCAGTGAGGTCGCCTAGCTCTGCGGGCAGAGTCCCGTGAATGCTCGAGCTGCTGTTGATGGGATCGCCCGAAGAATGAGAATGCTGCAGAGCCAGTTCGGTAACGCGTTTGCTGGTGATGGTCACACCGGGCCAGGGGGCGGTGATCTTCTGATTGGCGCCTACTCCCCACTGCCTGAGATTGTGAGAAGACGGCCATTTCCTGTTGGCGGCCACTGCGGCCCAGTGATTCTGCACAGCCACCAGAGCCTGGCAGTCTTCCACCAGATCGTTGTTCGTTCCCATGACTCTGGGATTAGCCGTGGTGTCGACGAAAGTGCCGTCGGTGCAGCCCGCAGCGTCCAAAGCCACCACAGGCGACTCCGTAGAAGTTCTCGTTATCGTCACAGATATGGCACCGTTCTCCGTGTCGCCGCCCGAAGAGGTGTAAGGCACGGTGAAGCTGGCCGTGCCCGCAGTCGAGCCGGCAGTGATGCCGTAGCTGCAGCCCGCATTCGAAACCGTGATCTTAGAGTCCACTCCCGTAGCAGCAGCACAGCCTGTTATGGTGTAGTTGCCGTCAGAGGCATAGTCGGACGCGTCAATCACCAGCACCCGGCCGGCAGCGACAGACAAACCAGACGGAGCCGTGAAGACGACATTGCTGTCGGGGCCGATGTTCACAGTGAAAGTGCCAGTTTCGGTGTCTCCGCCGGAGGAAGTGAATGGCACGGAGAAGGTCGTGTCGCCTTGCGAGCCGGCAGCGAGGGAGTCAATAGGGTCGACGGTGAAGACGCAGCCACCGGGGGGAGTCACTTGGGTAACGGAGGTGAGCTTGGTGTTGTCCACTCCGGTGGCGTCGCCGCAGGTTATGGTATAGCTGCTGTCTGTGGCGTGCTCAGAGGCGTCTATGGCAAGAGTTCGGTTCCGCCCCACTTCCAAACCGGTCGGCGCGTTGAAAACGATGTTGGAGGGCAGCCTCACATTTACGGTAACAGCAGCAGAGCGAACTGCGCCGTCGGTGACCCTGAAGTTCACATTGAAAGAAGCCGTGCCGGCAGTGACGCCAGTGATGATATAGCGACAGCCCCTGAGAATGACAGTGATCTTGCTGTCTATATTGGTGGGATCAAAACAGAAATGGGTGCCGCCGCGTTGGAGACTGATATGGTTGCTGGCTTGAAGCTCTGTGGTGCTGCCGACGACTACATTCTGGGCAGGGAAGCTGAAAGACCGCAGGGAAGTGCCGAAAGAAGGCGCCACCCTGATGGTGGTTGTGGTCGTTGAACCCCCAGCAGACCTGAAACTCACATTGAATTGGCCAATGCCAAAAGACTGCCTAAAGTCGAAAACGCAGCTGTCGGCAGCGCGGTTGCTGATAGTGCCAGTATTGGCAGTCAGAGAAGTGCAGAAAATTTCGTAGTCGCCGTCGGTGGCGAAACGGGAGAAGTTCATCCTTATATTTCTGACAGTTAAGGACAGCGTACCGGGAACACTCACAGTCCGAATATTGGAATCAGGGCCGATGTTCACAGTGAAGGTGCCTGTTTCAGTATCGCCGCCAGAAGAAGTGAAGAGCACAGAGAAAGTAGCGTCGCCTTGCGAGGCCGAAGCGAGGCTGTCTACCGGATCAACGGTGAAAGTGCAGGCATTGGCGCCTGTGCCGCGTGTGACCGTCATCTTGGTGGCGTCCACGCCCGTGGCGTCCGCGCAGGTGATGGTATTGCTGCCGTCAGCTACAGAATTAGAGGCATTGATTTCAAGGGTGCGGTTGCGACCGACTATCAAACCAGTCGGCGCGGTGAAGACGATGTCGGAGGTAGTCTGGCTCGCAGCTGGCTGAGACACGGCAGCAGACGAGGCGATCAGCACCGAAGCGAACAACGCGGTCGCCACGAAAACTTTGACGAGCTTGGATTTTTTCAGAGGCAAGGGGCTGAAAAACGGCTTCATAATTGCCACTATAGATATATTTTTCAGAAAATTTTACGCGGGTTGCCAGCCAAAAGTCTGGAAGTCAGCTCTGTTGGGATTCTTCCATTTCGGGTTTATCCGGGTGATAGAAGACGCTCAGCAGCAGGGCGGCAGCCGATATGCCTCCGCCGCCGGACACTATGAGACCTGTCCAGCCGTCTAGCTTCTCGTCTAGACCGATGGCGTAATCCAGCGATATGTCGCCGGGGCCGATCATGGCGATGATAACGGCGAACACGGCGATGATGAAGGTGTATTCCCAGCCTTCCTTGATGATGAAGAAGCCGTTGTGACGATGAACCACCCACGAAGCCACAGCCATCAGCCCGACCATCCCCAAGGCTGCGATGCTCGTGACCAAGCCGAATGCCAAGAACAGCCCCGAGCCCATCTCGCCCAAGGCTGCGAAGTAGGCGTGCATCTTGCCGGGCCTCATGCCGATGCTGGAGAACCAGCCGGCCGTGCCCTCAATCTTGCCCCCTTTGAAGAACTTGTTGTAGCCGTGTGCGAAGACGGTAAGCCCGAGCGATACTCTGGCGATGAGAAGAGCGACATCCACTGCTGTGCTGAAATCGTCCATGAGTCTTGCCTTTCTTTTTTGGGTTGAGCTTAAAGTTTAGTTAGCATCAGACTATATGAGCAAGCAAGCTGAGATTGCAGGAGCAGGGAAATTTGAGATTTTTGAGGCAGGCGAGCGGTGATTGCAGGAGCAGGGAGCAGTGATTGCAGGGGCAGGCAAGCGGTGATTCTGAGAAAGGCGAGCGGTGATAATAGGAGCAGGCAAGTGGGAACATTTCTGAACATTCTGGTGGCAGTGGGGGTGGGACTGCTGATTGTGGTCGGCGGCATCTGGGCATTGCGGCTGCTGTCGCAGACTCCCCCCGAACCGCCGCCTGCCGGCGAGCTGCGAAAAGTGAAGCTAATGTACCGCTGCGACATCTGCGGAACAGAGATGCGAATGACAGTCTCGCCCACAGAAGACCCTCCGCCTCCGATTCATTGTCAAGACGAAATGTCGCTGATGGCTCCTATTGAGTAGCGGCAAAAGCTGGGAGCAGTCTGGGAGGTTTGGCTTCAATGCAGACGGGTTGCCGTGATGATGCCGGCGAGGATGAAGCCTAGGCCGCCTAGGAGATACCAGTTGTTGGCTTCGCCGCCCGGCACCAAGCCCAGGTAGTTGATGATGATCACAATGGCGCCCACGCCTAGGAAGCTGAAGAGCAGGATCGGCACCCAGATGGGGCTCTGCTTTTGGCTTTCGGGGATGGGCGCGGTGTAGCGGCTGCTTTCGGGCTGGGTGCCCTTGGCTGTTACTCGGCCGCCTTTGGGCTTTCGCTTAGGAGGTGTGCTCATGCTCTCAGGATAGCGCATTTGGGCTGTACGATGAAACTCATGCAGCGAAGAGTGCTCGTGATTGACAATTTTGATTCGTTCGTGTATGTGCTGGTGCACTATCTGGGCACCTTGGGTGCAGAGCCGATCGTCTATCGCAACAACCAGATCAGCCATGACGACTTCGACTGGCTGCGCCCCGATGCCGTGCTCATCAGCCCTGGCCCCGGCCGCCCTGAAGACGCCGGGGCTGCCAATGAAGTGGTGAAGTATTTTGCGCCTCGCTGCCCCGTGCTCGGAGTGTGCCTAGGCCATCAGAGCATCGCTCAGACATTCGGTGGCGAGATAGTGCGCGCCGACCAAGTCTGCCACGGCAAGACTTCCAAGATCAACCACGACGGCGCCGGCATTTTCGCAGGGCTGGAAACCCCCCTGGAAGCCACCCGCTATCACTCGCTAATAGCCGACCCTGCGACCTTGCCAGAAGAGCTAGCCGTGACAGCCACAACAGATGAAGGAATCATCATGGGCATCCGCCATCGTGAATACCCCACAGAAGGATTACAGTTCCACCCCGAATCAGTCCTAACAGAATCCGGCTACGCCCTCCTAGAAAATTTCCTAGCCGTCTAAGATTCCAAAGCGGGCCGCAACGACACTGTCGGCTCCAAGTTTTCTTGGTCGGAGCCCACAGTAATAGTAACGGTGGGGAAGAGATCCAGACTCAAGCTGGTGGCCGGGGCGGGTTCTTGCGCTATTACTCTGCCGACATTTTCGGGGAGGAGCACTTGCTGGTAGATCACAGCCACGATGAAGCCGCTCTCTTCCAGTTCGTCTCGTGCTTCGGCTTCGGTGAGGTCAATTATGTAAGGCACGGTGCGAGTCGGGTCGCTGCCGATGGAGATGAATACCACGACAACGGTGTCTGCGTCCGTCCTGATTTCTGTGCCGGCGACAGGGTCGGTTTGAATCACTTGGTCGACAGGAACGGTTTCGCTCGGCACCCGTCTTTCTTCATATCTGAGCCCGGCTTGAGTGATGCTTGCTTGGGCCACGGCGCGTGGCTGCCCCACCACATCGGGCACTAGCAAGGTTTGCTGCCCATTGGAAATATTCAGAATGATCTGCGTGCCGGGCTGCCTTTGCTCGCCCGGTTCCAGCGACTGAGAAACGACTTGCCCCACAGGCAGGTTGCTGTCTACCTGCTGCACCAGCACATCAAATCGGTAATCCCCGCTTTCCAGGAGCCTGCGGGCATCGTCTACATCCCATGCCACCACATTTGGCACAGACAGAGCCTCTGCGCCCAAGCTGATGGTGAGGGTTATCTCTGTGTCTTCTGGTAATCTTGCGCCGGCTCGCGGGTTTTGCCTGATGACTTGACCTCGGGGAACTTGGGCATTTTCCTCGTATTCAAGCTTCCATTTGAAGCCGAGCTCGTCAAGGCGATTCACAGCTACTGGTTCTTCGTTTCGCACCATTGAGGGCAGGTCTATGCGGGGTGCTTCTGCGCTGTCGTCTGAATTGTCGTCTGTTGAGAGGGAGATGAAGGTGATGATGCCTGCCAGCAATGCCAAGATGAGGGCGAACGATGCCCAGAACAGCGCAGTGCGCCGACGGTGGCGGGCGGCGATGATCTCGGTGTCGGTTATTCTGCGCCTAGGCGGGGGCGGGCGGCTGGGCGGATGTGGAGGTGGCGGATATCGCGGCGGTTCGGCGGGCGGGGCAGGGGGAGATGCGCCGGGCGCAGGAGGCGCGGCGGGGTGAGACGCAGCGGGCACGGAGGAGCGAGGCGCAGGAGGCACAGGGGGTGCATCTTGCGCAGCTCGCTGGCGGCTTTCTCTTCGCCTCTGCGGTTTTTTCGAACTCTTGCCTGAATACTCTGTGGCTAATCCTGTGGCTGCGCCGGCTGCTGCGGCTCCGGCTGGCAGGGCACCTGCGCGGCTGGGTCGGCCTGTGCGGATGCTCGCCAAGTCTTGCCGCAGCAGTTCGGCGTCTTGATAGCGGTCTTCCGGCCGCTTCGCCAGCAGCCTTGCCACCACATTTGAAAGTTCTGGCGGAATGGCCCCGTCTGTGACATCATGCAGAGTCGGCGGCAGCTCGTTCACATGCTGATAGGCCACTGCTATGGGCGAGTCGCCGTAGAAAGGGGGCTTGCCGGCCAGCATCTCAAACAGCACCACGCCCAGGGAGTAGATGTCGGTGCGATAGTCAGCCGGGTCGCCTTTGGCCTGCTCTGGCGAGAAGTAGGTGGCGGTGCCCATGACTGTGCCTGTCTGGGTGAGGTCGCTGATGCTGCCCGTGACCGCTCTGGCGATGCCGAAATCCGTGACCTTCAGACCCGAGGAAGGCGTGAACATGATGTTCCCCGGCTTCACATCTCGGTGGATCACATTCTGCTTGTGGGCATCGGCTAGGGCTTCGGCTACATCTTCGCCTATGCGCAGGGCGGTCGGCATCGTGAGGGCGCCTTCTTGCTTGAGCACTTTGGAGAGCGTCTGGCCTTCTATGTATTCCATGACGATGAAATAAGTGCCGCTGTCTTGACCGGAGTCGTACACTCGCACGATGCGGGGGTGGTTCAGTCTTGCCGCTGCCAGAGCTTCGCGGCGGAAGCGTTCCACGAACGAGGGGTTATCGGCGAGGCCGGCGAAGAGCACCTTCACGGCAACGGGACGATCCAAGCGGACATCGCGTGCCAGATAGACAGAAGACATGCCGCCCCGGGCCACGAAGCGGACGAATTCGTAGCGGCCTGCGAGGAGTTGCGGATCTTCAGCCATGCTGTCTCCCAGAGGGGCGTTTTGCCGACACTACATCCACTATGACTGTGGTGGTGTCGTCTCGGCCGTCTTTTTTGCACGACTCTTTCACCAGCGTTTCGGCGGTGGCTTGGGCGCTTTTGCTCTTAGCCAAGATGCGGGTGATGCCTCGGTTGTCTATGCCTTCCACCAGTCCGTCGCTGCAGAGCATGAATCGGTCGCCCGCCACGACTGGCATCTCCCACATGTCTACTCCTCGCTCGCTGAGGAAGCCTCCCAGAGCTTGGGTGAGCTTGTGACGAGACTCGTGCTGGACGGCCTGGTGCTCGGTCATCCTGCCTTCGTGGATGAGCTCTTGGGCTACGGTGTGGTCTTCTGTGATCTGCTGAAGCCTGTTGCCTGAGAAGCGGTAGAGGCGAGAGTCGCCCACATTGGCGATGGAGAAATACGGGGCGCCGGGGTTTGAGCTGGGGTGGTTTGGGTTTGCGGGGTTTTGGCTGGGATGGTTTTTACTTGAGCGATTGTGACTGGCTGATGTGGGGTTCTCTGCCAAGTCGTCATAGGGCTGGATGTCGTCAAAGGGCTGCGGAGACGGCTTCTCTTCGGGTTCGCCAAACTCTTCGCCCCGGTGAATTTGCATGGCGCAAAGGGTGGTGGCCATGCCCGTGAGGTGCAGGTCTTGAGTGGCGCGCTCCAAGATGGCGTGGTCTATTTCACGGAAAGTCTGATAGAGAGATCGGGTGCCGGGTTTGAACGAGCGGATGTGGTCGGGCAGGAGAAGGTCGTCCAGCCAGCCCGACATAGGCAGCGTCTTCTGCCGGGCCGCCAGATGAAGGATGCGGACAGCCAGCTTGGAAGCTATCTCGCCCCCCTTGTAGCCGCCCAGCCCGTCGGCCACCGCGAAGAGGGTTTCGTCCACCACGAACGAGTCTTCGTTGCCGTCCGACCGCCACCCAGTGCTAGTGGCAGCCCCCCACCGAAGTGCGATTGATGAAGCAGTCATGTTAAACTAAAGCGACCCAAGTTAAGCTAAAACGACCCTAGCGCGAGTGGCGGAATTGGCAGACGCGCAGGATTCAGGTTCCTGTGTTCGATAAGAACGTGAGGGTTCAAGTCCCTCCTCGCGCACCACGCTCACCTTCCGCATGTCTCCCAGCACCTGCCGCCCGAAGCGCATCTCTCGCACGCGGCACGCCGGGCGCACGCCCTGCGCCTCGCACACGCCATGCGCCAGTCGCATGTCTCAGTAGTTATCAGCATAAGCACATTTTAGCTACCTCCAGTCTAGTGCCGCGTCACGCCGACAAGGTGCGAGCTCTGCCCCCACCGCTTGAACGGGATACGGGGAAGGAGTGAAGGGTTTTCGGGTTCCGCGAGTGGGCTTTTGGGGCTGATTCTTAAATGGGCTTAAATAAAGTCTGGTGTGTCGATCCTTGATTTTTCAGGGTTTTTGGGGTTCGTGAAGCGGTTTTTGGGGCTAATTCTTAAATGGGCTTAAACAAACTGCCTATTAAAATCCTGTTTCAGGTGGATCCCAAAAGGGCCGATAATGGCGACTTCGTTTGCCATCAGACGGGTTGGCCACAACAATGAGACCTTCCTTCACAGCGTCATTTAGGAGTGCCGACACGGTTGATTGCCGCTTTAGGATTCTTCTCTGTCAGTCTGAACATCAGGTGCCTTGTCTGCATCTATGTCGCAAGCAGTGGAACTCAGGTTAATATAACGCCTATGCTTTCTGAAGAAAACATTGGGACATTCTGTTTACTGTCGTCTGATACAATTGACTCTCAATAGTTGTCGCAGCTTATAGAATGTTATCATGGCAAATGACGAAGAAGTCAAATCTCACCTTAATACAGTTTTGAAGGCTGTCCGCTTTAGTGGACCTGGAGCTTTGAAAAGTGCGTATTCCCACAACCTGAGCCCTGTGGCAATCCGGCGATTAATGCCCACTTTGTGTCAAGAAATCTGATGTCTAAAACTATAGCTGAGTCCGGCAAAGTTATCGTGTTTAAATCAAAAATAATTGGGAAAAATGATATAGGGACACCGATGCCTTCAATTGAGCCAACTGAAGTAGACATCTCTGCAGCAGCTCAATTCTCCGGCCTGTGTTGGGAGCATGATCAGATATTTCAATGTGTAGACAATAAAATTCCACAAAAGCGTGACAACAAGGAGCTATTTTACATGGCTTTTAGACAGGTGTTAAGAAATGTTTGGTCAGAAGAGAATAAATACCATAGCATTGAAAAATTCAAGAAAGAGTTGCCTCCCGACATGCTTAAGCCCATGCGTGGAAATATGGATTATTTGGATATGAGGCAATATGCAGGTGATAGTCAATTGGTGAACTATAAAAATATAAGAAAAAGCCGTTCTTGGGGGAAATTGAGACATATGATACTGGTATTTCCACTAAAACAGCAAGGCATTATCTTAAGTACTGGTATGACAATGATGGAAAATCCACATAACTTACTTGATAATGCTATAAATTTGAAAATTAATATTTATCCTCTGATAGAAAAAGAGAAGCTTCTAGTAGTGCTGTCAATGCTTGAAAGTGAATATAACCTTTTTAAACAGGATTTCAGCAAATTAATTCATGGAACTCTGGAAGAAAAACAGCAATTAATTTCAAAGTTTTTGTTGACCAATGGAGACGGTCTGCTTTTTCGCCCGTCATATTGGAGTTCACTACCAGAATCTAAAACAATACCCCTGCTTAATTTTTTTCGAGGCAATATGTATCCTGGAGCCTACTCAGTAAAACTGCCACCCATATCAATGAATTGGGACTACAACTTTTTTGCTTAAATATCAATTTTCTGCAAATCAATTGCAATTATAAGTATCTTTTATCCTTCGACACGCTGAATTATGCGCAATAAATTATTTCTCGCTTCTATACTTGCCTCTACCTTTTCTCTGACTAGTTTAGCATCATAGATAACCTCTGATGTAAGCATCTTTTCAAAAACTTGTTGATCTATATAAGCACTAGACAGATCGTCCTTGTGAAGAGTTGGATATGATTTTCCCCATCTTGAAAGAGAAGTCAATAGTGAATTCAACTCTCCTTTTAACAGAAGCAACAACAAGCATGTAGCATCTTCTTCATTTTTATTGCAATGTTCAATAAGCTGGTTTCCTGGTTTCAGAACAAAAAAATCAGTAGTAAAATATGAGTTTTCTTTACCATTGACAATAGCGAACTTTTTGAGATATGGCCGAGTTTTAGGTACTAGGATACACCAGCTATCTGGTTTCATCGCTTTCCCTTGTTGAACTTTCTTTCGGATACGATCAATCTGCTTTCGCATTTCTGGATTATCATCTTGTGTTGATGGGTCAATTATTCTTGGAGAGGCTAAACCCATGCGATCTATATCGCCAATTTCGCAATAATTATAGATATCATTTGGTTCTGAGTCAATCTCAGGGAATTCAGATAGAACAAATATTTCATTTATTGTCATAGGACTAGATATCAATGATTGTTGTAAAGCATATTCTGCATCCAGTCTGACAGTTGGTTTTGTTGGTATTGCATCAGAAGGAACTACCTTTAGAATTTTACTATCTATTTCAGATAATTTTGAATTCCACAAGTTCAATGTTTCAGTTTCAGTTAAAATAGCGTTTAAGTCATTTTTTTGATCTTCTTTTTCACCTTTTGCTGTGCGCTGATAACCAAGATATGAGACTTGACCAAAAACTATCTCGCCATTTCCTTTCAAGAGTTTTTCAAGTGGCATGGAGCTACGAGACTTAAAAGTATTGTTATCTTTTTTCTCGGCAATAAGCAAAGAAGTTTTTGTCATAGTATGAGGATAAAACGCATCAGAAGGTAATGATATGATGGCTTTGATCCAAAAATGTCTCAATAGAAAATTGCGTGCAGGTGTTTCACTTCTAGAATCTAATAGACTGTTCGGCACAACTGCTCCTAATCTTCCGCCTGGTTTAAGTAGCTGAAACCAGCGTTCAATAAACAATTCTTCGCTGTTCTGTGTTTCTGATGCAAGGCCAAAAGATTTCCTGTATTTTTCCATCTGACTATCCGTGAATTTCACTGAAAAAGGAGGATTAGTAACGACGAAATCAAATGTTTCTGACACCGGGAATTGATAATCTTGAAGTTCGCTGGATAATAAAATATCTTTTCGGGTGTAAGAAGAGAAGGACGCAAGACCATCTCCTTCTTCTTGCCCAGTGAAAATAGAGGACGAACCGTCTCCGTGAACAAACATATTCACCTGTGCGGCTAACCCTAAATCAGAATTAAGTTCAATACCATAGCAAGTATTTTTTGCCCATTCATTGCGCCTTGGCTGATCAATTAAGGAAGACAATACTTGTTTACTTAACTGACTCATGTTCCCTCTATTATCTCTTTCATACTCTCTTACTTTCTCAGATATAGAATTCATTGCAGCAATTAAAAAAGTACCTGCTCCTGCTGATGGATCCATTATTTTTGGTAGTTCCTTGCCAGAATCAATATATTTTACAGATTGCTCTCCAATCTGAAGAATGTCAACTAAAAACTTAGCAATGTTCGGATGTGTAAAAAACTGGCCTTTTGACTGCTTAAAGCCTGTTCGCATTATGTATTCAAAAAGACCACCCAATAGATCAGGCGTTGCAGACGAATTAGCAAGGTCTGTTAGGTGATATTTTTCTAATTGTTCAATAGCAAAGCGTATTTGTGCTTCAGTTCCCTTTCCAGCTTCCCTTATAGGTCTATTAGTTGCTACTTCTTCAGGATAAGAAAGTCGCTTTATTAAAGCCTCTTGGTATAAATCAGTTATTCTCATAAGAGTGGATTCTAAAGTTTCTCCTTCTTTTGTCTGAAATTGATATTCTTCGCCCGGCGATGCAGTCATCTCATCGAATGCTTTCGCAAAAATCAGTCTAGTCAGTAGGTTGAATATGTCAGAATCAGTGGAACCCCCGCCTCCCCATAAAACATTATGAAGGTGTCTTTGCAAAAAGGTAGCCTCCCTCTCATCCATATCTCGCTTTAGATCTTTTACTGGACTGCCATAAATATATGAAGATTTAATTGGTTTATCGTAGTTTTTTGGAATGACATCAGACTTAATTGGTTGGTTATTACTATTCCATTCTTTGTATGAATGCCACATTGAAGAATCAACAACTTCCAGTATAGGCACGCCTAACCCACTTGGCTCTGACTGCCAGGTCCCGTAAGCTAAACATGAGGGTCTAGGATCAATAAATTCTGATATCCCAAAGAGCTGTCCCTCCCAAGCATCTTTGTGTTCTTGATAATATGCATCCGGCGTTTTTATTTCCAATAGGCAGAAACAATTGGATGCTTGTCCAGATTTTTCTTTCCATATAACAATATCAACATATTTATCCCCTTGTCCTCGCCCTGTTTTAGCCGGAACTGGGTGTTCCATTGATATGAGTTCTGGAGCATAGCCAAGATCGTGCACCAGATAGTGTATGTATAAGGCGCGGACCAGCTCTTCTGTTTGATTCGCAGAAGGTGATCTGCCAGCCACAAGATCAGAATGATATACCGGTGACTCTTTCTCTAGGGTTACTATGCTGGAAGATGCTTTAGCAATCCTGAGTGAAAGTTCTGCCAGCAATAACTCGCGATCATCCATGATATTCTCCTTGGGGTGCGACTGCGATGCTGATTGGCTTTGAGGCTGGTCTGTTCATCTGCATACTTGAAATTTAGCACATTCTTTGGATCAAACTGGTTATCCGCCGAACATTGCTAGCCATTGTTGGGGGGTGCGGGGGGCGAAGACGAAGTTGTGCTGGCGGGTGTGGCCTAGGGAGGCGGAGGAGTCGGCGGAATAGAAATGGCCGGGGTACAAGACGGTCTGGTCGGGAACATGGGCTAGGCGGCTGGTCAGGCTTTCGTACATTGCTGCTGGGTCGCTACCGGGGAGGTCGGTGCGGCCGCAGCCTTCTAGGAAGAGGGTGTCGCCGGCCAACAGGCAGTTGTCTACCAGGAAGCATTGGCTGCCGGGGGTGTGGCCGGGGGTGTGGATCAGCTCTATGGGGATGCTGCCTACCGATACGGTGTCGCCGCTGGAGCATTCTTGCATGTGCGAGCGGGAGACATCGGTGGTCTTGGCTACTAGGTCGGCTTCGTCTTTCTGCACGATTATCGGCACTTGGACGATATCCAGCAGCTCTTTGATGCCCACGATCGACCAGCCCATCATGTTGCCGCCCACATGATCGGGATGGTAATGGGTGGCTAGCGCGCCGGTGAGCTTCATGCCGTCGGCTTCCACGATGTCTAAGATGCCTTGCGGGTCGTAGGCGGGGTCTATGACCATGGCTTCGCCTGTTTCGCGGTCGCCCACCAGATAGACGAAGTTGACCATCTGACGGGCCATCGGATCGCCTTGGGCGAAGTCTCTGCCTGAGAGCAGCTGGCGGAAATAGAGGCGGTCGTGCATGGGTTTAGGCTCTGCGGGCTCAGGCGGTTTATCGGCTCAGGCGGTTTCGTCTGGTTCGGGCTGCCACGCGGGGGAATCGCCGGGGGGACTGCCTGACGGGCCGTCTTGGCTGGGCAAGCCGCCGCCGGCCAGATCGCCGCCGAACGACTTTCTCCGCCAGGCTGCCTCTGCCAAAGAAATCACTTCTCGCACGGGGCGGCCTGTGGTGCGAGCCACATTCGCAGCGTCTTCCATCTCTACCTTCGTGCGCCCCGCCGACACTTTCACCCGCACGGGCTGCCCGGCTATCTCCACGAACTCTTCCACGCGAGCTTGCGGCCAGCGTTCTACCTGCTGGGCTCTCACGCCCAGAGTGCCTGTCTCGTCAATCATCGTGCGCATCACTTGCTTGGCCAGTGCGACATCGGCAAGCGCGCTCACTTTGTGGGCTGGTCGCCCCTTCTTCATCTGGATGGGAGTGAGCCAGGCATCGTGGGCGCCGGCTTCCAAGAGGGCACCTATGGCGTGAGCGAGCGTTTCGCCGGTGGCATCGTCAATGTTGGTTTCCAGCAGCATCACGGGCTGGCCCGGATCGGCCAGCGAAGCCGCCTGACCGAGCACGACTTGCGTGAGGTTCGGGCGATCTTCCAGCTCGCGGGTGCCCGCGCCGAAACCGCTGGCTTCTACTTTCATGGGCGGCATGGGGCCGAAGCTGGTAGCGACGCTGGCGATGAGGGCTGCGCCTGTGGGGGTGGTCATTTCGGCGGCGATGTCCAAGCCGAAAGTCGGCACGCCTTGAAGTATCTCGGTAACGGCGGGCGGAGGGTTGGGAATCAGTCCGTGCGTGCTGCGTATCATGCCCATGCCTTGCGCCACAGGGCTGGAAAACACATCTCCGATGCCGAGCACTTCAAGCGCGCTGCTGGTGCCGACGATGTCAACGATGGCGTCAAGGCTGCCGACTTCGTGAAGATGGACTTGCGAAGGGGGCTTGTTGTGAAGCCTGCCTTCGGCTTGGGCGATCATGTTGAAGGCCGAGAGGGAACGCTGGCGCACCCTTTCGGGCAGACGGGCTTCTTCCAGCAAGCCGGTGATGTGGCGGACAGTGCGGACGACCGTAGTCTCTTCCGCCAAGACCGAAACTTTGGTGGCCGCTATGCCGCCTCTCATGGTTGAATGGGCTTCCAAGCTCCAGCCGTCTATGGGGATTCGCTCGCACATTGAGCGGACTTCGTCTATGTCGGCGCCGGCGTCTATGAGCGCGCCGAGGGCCATATCGCCAGCGATGCCGGAGAAGCAGTGGAACCAGACGATGTGGGCGGATTGGTCGTTTGTCATGGTCGGCTCCCAGAAAAAGCGGAGTGGTTGGCTGGGTGATCGGCGGGGGCAGAGTGGCTGGCTGGAGCGGAATGGTTGGCAGGGGCGGAATGGTTGGCGGGGGCGGAATGGTTGGCAGAAACAGAATGGCTGACGGAAGCAGAGCGGTCTGTCCGCAGCAAGCGAAGCACAGCGCAGGCTGCGCCGAAGCCGTTGTCTATGCCGACCACTGTCACCCCTGGAGCGCATGAAGAGAGCATGGCAAGAAGGGCCGTAACTCCCTCCAGTGACGATCCGTAGCCCACGCTGGAGGGCACAGCTATTATCGGGGCTGGCGTCAGCCCGCCAACCACGCTGGCCAATGCGCCTTCCATGCCTGCCACCACGACCACAGCCGCAGCATCTTGGAACTGGTCGGCTGCGCCGAGGGTGCGATGAATGCCAGCCACGCCCACATCGCAGATGAGCTCGGCGGCGATGCCGTAAGCCTCCAGCACAGCTTGGCATTCTTTTGCAGGAGGCAAATCGCCCGTGCCAGCAGTGGCGATGACGATTTCTTCGGTGGTTCGCCCAGCAGCAAATTGCGGCAACGGATTCCAGAAGATCAGACGCTCGCGAACTTCTCCGCCGGGGCACGCTTCCAGAGCCGCTGCTGCCTGGTGTTCGTCTGGTCGGCTCAGCAGAACAGGGCCGGGCGCGCCGTCTAACTCTGCCAAAAGCGCAGACACGATGTCGGCGCACTGCTGCGGCGTCTTGCCGGGCGCATAAACAGCTTCGGCGATGCCTATGCGCTCCTTGCGCCTCACATCAAGCTGGGCGAACTCGCTGAGATGAGATGATTTGCTTGGCCTCATGTCGCTGTGGCTTGCCCTTGGGTCGCCCATCGCACGGCCGTTCGTTTGTGCAGTTCGGCCATTCATCTCAGCAGTCTGCGCAATCTGAGTAGCTTGCATGTCATTTCCCACTCTTTAATAATGCCTGCTGAGTGCTGCATTCCCAAAGATAGAATTCGCAGAATGGCAAAATCGGCGGAAAATTCGCAAATGAACGCAGACATCAGCGAGGTGGCATACCTCGGGCCGTCTGGCACTTTCACTGAGCAAGCCTTGCTCACGCAGAGCGACTTGGCCGCTGCCGAGCACCGCAGAATGCCGTCTATAACCGATGCTTTGATGTGCGCCGAGCGGGGAGAAGTGCCGCTGGCGTTTGCTGCGATTGAGAACTCCATAGAGGGCTCGGTGAATGCCACATTGGATGTGCTGGCATTTGAAGCCGACTTGCTCATCCAGCGTGAAGTGGTCATGCCGATTGAGCTTCACCTGCTGGGGCTGGCGGGCGCGGAGATGGGCGGCGTCAGAGAAGTGCTGTCGTATCCTCATGCGTTCGGGCAGTGCCGAGAGTTTCTGCACCAGCACTTGCCGATGGTGAAACAGACCACAGCCAACTCCACAGCCGAAGCCGCCGAATTGGTCGTGGCATCGGGCGATGCCGCTCGTGCTGCCATCGGCACGAGGCTCGCAGGCGAGATTCACAGCCTCTCGGTTCTGCGAGAAGGAGTGCAAGACCACCACGGCAACCAGACTCGCTTCGTGGCCGTTGCCAAAGGCAGCGTGCCCGCCCCGACCGGCAGCGACAAGACCTCGCTGGTGGTCTTCCAGCGTGAGAACAAGCCGGGTTCGCTGTTGGGCATACTCCAAGAGTTCGCAGACCAGTCAATTGACCTCACCAAGCTGCAATCGCGCCCCACCAAGAAAGCCCTAGGCGAATACTGCTTCATAGTTGATTTTTTGGGTCACGCCGAAGAGTCGCATGTGGCCCACTGCCTAGAAGCCATCCGCACCCACCACGCCGACATCAAATTCCTAGGTTCATACCCAGTAGCCGAGCCTGTGTGATGTTGGTCTGGCTGTGCTGGCTCGCGTCTTCACTATGCTGGCTCGCCTTTGCTAGCAAGTCTGTGCCAGAGGTTTGAGCTGAGCAGGGGGGGGGTGATAAGTGTGAGGGAGGATAGAGCACTCGGCGAAGTGGGAGTTCTTGAACTCTCTTGGTAGCCTGAAGCCGCAAGGAGGGATGGCAGAGCGGACGAATGCGACGGTCTTGAAAACCGTTAGGCCCTTTGCGGGGTCTCGTGGGTTCAAATCCCACTCCCTCCGCCAGATGCTTTTATCTCTAGATATGGTCGCCGATTATTTCAACGGGATGGATGATGGAGATGCCTAGGGCTTGGAGGGGTTTTTGGAGGTGGAGTATGCATCCGGGGTTGGCGGCTGCCACTTGGGTTGCGCCGCTGCGTTGGATGGCTTCTATTTTGCGGTTGCGGATAGCGGTGGCTACATCTGGATGGGTGAAGGAGTAAGCCCCGCCTGCACCGCAGCACATGCCCTGATCGTCTAACTCGGCGATTTCAGCATAGGGCTGGAGGGTTTCGCGGACTGAATTATGCACGCCTTGGGCATGGCGCAGGTGGCATGGGTCAAGAACAGCGACTTTAGGTTTGGTGACATAGGGCTTTGAGGCTGCAGTGCTTGAGTGTAATGCAGTAGTGTTGGCAGGGGATGCGGCTGGCTGGGAGGCTACGGTTTCTGAAGCGGTTGCGACATCTGAAGTGACTGTGGAAGCAGTGGAGGTTTCGGTCATGACTTGTGGCAACTCATGCCCAGACAGCCACTCGTGAATGTCTTTGACGCGGCTGCTGAACTTGCGAGCTTCTTCTGTTTGGAGGGTATTGCCGTAATCCTTGAGCACTGCACCGCAGCCTGCCGAGTTAACAAGTATGGGAGCATCGCCCGGGAAAGCTGTGATTGTGCGACGGGCTAGCTTAGCGGCATCCTTTGCCAGACCAGCGTGGCGGTGGAGCGAGCCGCAGCAGTTTGCTTTGCTGTTGGGGAAGCTGACTTTTGTGCCAGTGGCTTCCAACACCTTTTGTGAAGCGTGATGCACATCTCGCATGGCAGCATCCATAATGCAGCCTGTGAAAAGCCAGACGGTGCCTTTGTCACTGCTTGGGCTGCTGCGGCTGGGGTCGCTTTTGCCTATGTTGTTGTTGCCGCTGCCAATTGTGCTGTTAGGTCTGCTGCTTTTGCGGCTGGGGTTGCCAGACGGACGAAGTTTGCCTTGGCGGAGCGGAATTGCTGGCAGGTTGAGCTTTTTCGGAACAAGTCGCAGGCGTTGAGCGACTGCCCCCATCGCCACAGCACTGCGCAGCAGCCTGCGATGGGGTAGCAGCTTGTAGCCGAAGCGCAGCCATATAGGTGAAGAAGAGTGGGTTTGCTTTTGTTGATGCTTAGTGCGTTCGTTCTCGGTCTTTCTCTGGAAGAATTTGCGCGGTTGTCTAAAGGGTTTAGTGTTCACCGATTGCTCTGTTAAAGCTTCTCTTGTCTGCTCCATGAGATGCCCGAAGGGGACTCCAGCAGGGCAAGCTGTTTCGCATCCTCGGCACAGAACGCAAAGCTCCATATGGGAAGCGAAAGACGGCTCGGCTACTCCCGATTTCTGAACTGCCGACATCAAGGCGAGCCTGCCTCTCGGGGATGCCGCCTCTTCGCCTGTGACCCTGTAGGTGGGGCAGTGGGGCAGGCACATTCCGCACGCTGTGCAGCTGGCAAGCTGCTCAGGATCCAGGCTGAGCTTCAGGGGGGCGGATTTCCCCAACGCTGTATTGGTGTTGAGGGGGGAGGAAGTGCTGCTGGTGTTCATGTCGGTGTCTTCTTAAAAAGTTAAAGCGGTAGGGGCCTAGTCTGCCCAAGTGCTGCGACCGGGATTCATTCTGCCTGTGGGGTCAAAGCGAGCTTTGATTTCACGCTGCAGAGCGAGAGAGCGTTGGTCGGGTTGGGGGAGCAAGTCGGCGGGAACTTGCTGGTCGGGATGGAGATGAACGATGCCGACACCTATCTCAGCGAGAAACGAGTCTGATGGAAAATGCTTTGGCAAGTGCTTCAGAGTGGAAGGCGGCAATGATATGCGCTGGTTGTTTTTGTCGCCCCTAAGTAAAGTTTCGGTCGGCAAAGGCGGCTCATCGCATTCTCTCAAACCCGCAGCTTTGGCAGCAGGCGAGGCAGCTTGGTTTGCTACATCGCTGGGGTGGCCTTCCAGCAGTACCCAAACTCGTTCGCCGTTCCAGAGAATTGAAGACGGCTGCCACAACTCTGCCAGCAGCTTGGCGGGGATGTCAGGAGTGCTTGCTTCGCCTGCGAACCACTGGCTCGTCTCTGGCACTGGCTGGCAGCGCAAAATCACCTCTGAGATGAAGCCCAGAGTTCCGAGCGATCCCACCATCAGCTTGCAGAGGTCAAAACCGCTCACATTTTTGACTGTGGGTCCACCGCTTCGGATGAGCTGTCCGAGGCTGTTCACAAACACCACTTGAAGCAGCAGATCACGGATAGGCCCGTAGCGCAGTCTGCGATGTCCGCTTCGTCCTACAGCAAGCACCCCTCCGACCGTGGCTTCTTTCGGACAAAGCGGGTCAAGCGGCAGCATCTGCCCTGCACGCCCGATTTCCTCATTTAGTTCCGTCACAGTCGTGCCTGCACCGCAGCGCACCACCATATCGGCAGGTGCAAACGACCATACCCCCGAAGGCGCTTTGACCTCGCGGGCATCCCCACTCGGCAACCCTCCGACTTCCCATTTCGTGCCACCGCCTCTCACTGTTACGGGGTCTTCGCTGCCTACCTCGGCAGAAAAGTTTTCCAAAAGACCAGAGACGCTAATCTCAATGCCGTCAACTACAGTGCCGCCAAGATCAGTACTTCCCAGCCCAGCACTGCCAAGTCTTGTGCTGCTCAAATCTGTGCTTCTCAACCCTGCAGCACTCACACCCAAACCTCCTCTGGTAGCGGCTTCCCCGCTTTCGCCATGTATGCCAGAGCGAAATCTCCGCAGCGCGACCCTGCAGGGATGATCTTGCTGGGGTTTGCTAGCGATGCAGGGTCGAAACATGCCCGCAGAGTGTCTTGCGCTGCTAAGTCGGCCTCGGAGAACATCCTCGGCATGAAATCTCGCTTCTCTATGCCGATGCCGTGCTCGCCGGTGAGCACTCCGCCTGCGTCCAATGAGGCTTGCATTATTTCCTCTGCTGCTTTCGCCACTCGCTCTAGCACGCCTTCTTCTCGGCTGTCGAACGACAGCAGAGGGTGCAGATTGCCGTCGCCGGCGTGCAGCACATTTATGACCTGCAGGTCATAGCGTTCTACGATCTCATAGACCTTCTCCAGCACTTCCACGAGCTTGGTTCGGGGAACAACGGTGTCGTGAAGGTAATAGTCGGGCGCAAGTCGTGAGGTGGCCCCGAATGCCGACTTTCGTGCTTTCCAAAACAGCTCCCGCTCTTCAGGCGTAGCGGCAACCTTGACCTCACGGGCGTTGTTGGCAGAGGCCACCTCTCGGATGGTCTCTTCGCTGGCGGCTAGCCCGCTGGCCGACGCCCCGCCCAGTCCGTCAATCTCCACTAGCAGCACAGCTGCTGCATCGGTGGGCAAGCCTGCGTGTGTGAATGCCTCCACCACTTGCACCGCTGCCCGATCCATCATCTCCATAGCCGAAGGCACCAGCCCGGCGGCAATGATGCCAGAGACGGTCGCCGCTCCGTCTGAAACCGCGTCAAACACCAGCAGCATCGTCCGCACAGAAGGCGGGTTGGGAGTGAGGCGCACTGCTATTTCTGTGGCGATGCCGAGTGTCCCTTCGCTGCCCACGAATACTCCCCGCAGGTCGTAGCCCTCAGGCTCGGGGCTTTCATCGCCCAAGGTTGCCACGCTGCCGTCTGGCAGAACCACCTTCATCGCCACCACATGCGCAGAGGTCACCCCATAGGCCAAGCAGTGCGGCCCGCCAGAGTTGTTTGCCACATTCCCCCCGATGGAGCAGACTTGCTGGCTAGACGGATCAGGCGCATAGTGAAGCCCTAACGGGGCGGCACGATTAGTGAGATCAAGATTCAAGACCCCCGGCTGCACCCAAGCAATCCGAGACTCCGCATCCACCGAGATGATCTCGTCCATCTTGGAAGTGGCAATGACCACAGGATTCCCAATCGGCGTAGCCCCTCCCGCCAAACCCGTCCCCGACCCCCGAGCCACAAACGGCCACCCATGCGCCGCACACACCCCCACAACCCCCGCCACTTCTTCAGTAGTCCGAGGAAAACAAACAGCAGCAGGCCGCTCGCCCCCATAAATAGAAGCGTCCTTCAAGTAAAGATCCCTCTCCAACAAATCCACCCGCACCCGCTCATCCCCCACCACCCCCCGCAACTCACCCACCAACTCTTCAACCCCCACAAGCTCTTCAACCCCCACCAGCCCTTCAGCCCCGACAAGCCTCTCAGCAGTTTCCATGATTTCAATTTACGCTTTCTCAGAGGCAAGCGGAGTGCCTCTTGGCGGCAAATACGAAACTTCGTCTAAACGAGACTTCGCTCAAAAGAGTAGTATCTTTTGAGAAAGCCATCGCCGTCTGAAGGGAAAGATTATGTCGTCATCGCCGTTGTTGTCGTCTGTTCGGGTTATTGAGAGCTCGCTGCTGGGGCCGGGGTTGCTCAGCACATTTTTGTCGGATATGGGGGCTGATGTCATCAAGGTGGAGACGCCGGCGGGCGACTATATCCGGCAGATGACTTGGCCCATCATCGGAGACGAGTCGCTGCTGCATCTTCACACCCATCGGGGCAAGAAGAGCATCGTGCTCGACCTCAAGAAGCCGGGCGGCACCGATGTGTATCTGGGTCTGGTGCGCAATGCCGATGCCGTGGTGGAAGCCATGCGCCCAGGGGCGTTGGAGCGGCTGGGTTTGGGATTTGAAAAGCTCTGCGAAGTGAATCCCCGCATCGTCTTCTGCACGATCTCGGGCTACGGCATGACCGGCCCCTATAAAGACATGCCCTCGCACGGCATAGCCTACGACACCTGGGCAGGCCTGCTCAACCCCGTAACAGACGAAGAAGACTTCTGCCGTATCCCCCCTGACGGGCTGAATGTGGGCATAAATGTGGGGCCGATGATCGGTGCGCTCGGGCTGCTGGCCGGCATAGTTCGCGCCCGCGCCACAGGCGAGCCGGCCCGCATGGAAATCGCCCAGTCGGACGCCGCCGCCTACAACGACTGGTATCGCATTGAAACCTATCAGGCATACAAACGCCCAGAAGATGAAGTAACAGGCAACCCTTCCGACAACTATGAACGCCGCCCGCCCGGGCTGGCTGGCATGTGGGGCGGGGTGCGCTATCAGATTTACGAGTCGTCTGACGGGCATGTGCTGTTCATGGCTTCCGAGCAGGCTTTCTGGCGCAACTTCTGCGAAGGCATCGGGCGGATGGACTTGTTCGAACGCTGGCCCGGCAGCACCTACGCCGACCACGCCCGCAACAACACAGAGCTGCAAGAGATTCTGCGAGACGAATTCCGCAAGCGCAGCTCCGTGGAATGGCTGGAATTCGGCGACAGGGTGAACACTCCGATCGCCCCCGTCAACAACCCTCACAATGTGGTGGACGATCCGCAGTTCCAAGCTCGGATGCCCTGGCTGCCCGAGAGCGAACTGGGTGCCGACCAGCTGCCTCTGCCGCTGAAACTCGTGGGCGAAGAGATGCCTACCCCCAAGAGAGCGCCGACTGTGGGGCGCGATACAGACGAGGTTCTGACCAGCGTGCTGAACTACGACGAATCCAAGATGGACGAGCTGCGCTCGGCAGGGGTGTTTGGCTGAAGCGGCGATGACAGAGGCAGTCTCCGAAGAGCTTTTTGCCGAAGCTGTGCAGCTCGCCGAGCAAGCTTCCGAAATCACCTTGAGGTGGTTCCAAAGCTCCGGCTTGGAAGTGGAAGAAAAGCCTGACGGATCGCCAGTAACCGAGGCCGACCGAGCCGTGGAAGATTTTCTCCGCAGCCAAATATCCTCTCGCTGGCCAGAAGACGCCATCGTAGGCGAAGAGCGCGATGATCACTCTGGCACAAGCGGGCGCACTTGGTATATAGACCCGATTGACGGCACCAAGTCTTTTGCTCACGGCGTGCCGCTGTATGCCACGCTTTTGGCATTGTGCGATGAGCAAGGCCCCGCCATCGGAGTCATCGCCCTTCCTGCTCTAGGCGAGACAGTGGCAGCGGCCAGAGGCAGAGGCTGCTTTCACAACGGCGGGAAATGCACGGTCATGGGCGGCACGGAATCCAAAGCGGTGTGCATGAGCGGCATGGAGTATCTGTCGCAAGAAGCAAGGCTTCGCTTGGCGCAAAGCCCTTATGTGCTCAGAACTTGGGGCGATGCCTACGGATACTTTCTGGTGGCAACCGGCAAAATCCCTGCCATGCTGGACGACACCATGTGCCCTTGGGATGTGGCCCCGCTGGCTGTAATAATCCCAGAAGCTGGAGGTCGCATAACTTCGTGGGCTGGCAGCGAAATAGATGTGGCCAACTGCCCTTCCGTCTTGGCTACCAACGGAGCAGTCCACGACGAGCTTTTGGAGCTGCTAAGCGGCTCAGAGAAACAAGGCATCGCGCCGAGAAGCTGAACAGAAGGGAAGCTGAACAGAAGCCAAGCCGACAGCTAAACAGAGAAACCAAGCGGATCTTCCAAAATCCCAAATTCAGCATTGCAATTCAACACTAAAAGAAAGGCAAATCCATGGAGCACAGACAGATAGGCGAGCTATCCGTATCAGTGGTGGGGCTCGGCTGCAACAACTTCGGCATGAGCATTGATCCAAGCCAAACGCAGCTAGTCGTAGACGCAGCCCTAGACGCTGGCATCAACTATTTCGACACAGCAGACTTCTACGGGAATTTCAGCTCTGAAGAATACCTAGGCAATGCTTTGGGCAGCAACCGAGACGATGTGATCCTCGCCACGAAATTCGGACACTCGGCATCCAAGCCTGATGGCGGCCGAGGCGGTGCGCCAGAGTGGGTGCGCTCGTCGCTGGAGGCCAGCCTGCAGCGACTGGGCACCGACTGCGTAGACCATTTTCAGATGCATCTGCCCGATGAGCAAACCCCGTTGGAAGACACTTTGGCAACTCTTGAAGATCTCCAAGCGGAAGGCAAGGTGCGAGAGATCGGCTGCTCCAACTTCACAGGCGAACAGCTAGCTTCGGCGGGCGGCAAGTTCAAATCGGTGCAAAACCACTACAGCATTCTCACCCGCGATCCTGAAACCGATGTGCTGCCCGTGTGCGAGAGCGAAGGCGTGGCTTTCGTGCCTTATTTTCCGCTGGAGTCGGGACTGCTCACAGGTAAATACACCTCCACCGAAGCCCCCGAAGGCACTCGCTTGGCGATGTGGGGAGGGGAGATGCGCGACATGTTTCTGAACGAGGCAAACCTAGCATCGGCCCAACGCCTCAGCGATTACGCCCAAAGCCACGGGCGCACCCTATTGGAGTTGGCGATGTCGTGGCTAACATCGCATCCGCAAGTGGCAACCGTCATAGCAGGAGCGACCAAACCCGAACAAGTGGCCATGAACGCAGCAGCCACAGGCTGGGTGCTCTCCCCAGAGGAGCGTCAAGAAGTAGTTGTGCTGGTAAACGACAGTCGGGGCAGTGATGCTCTTTCACAGTAATCGCTAAAAGCCACCCCAATCCTGCAGCAGGGGGGCGGCGGTCGGGGCAGGGGTTCTCTTTCTTAGTTCAAACTAAAAGTCACCCCAATCCTGCAGCAGAGGGGTGGCGGGTGGGGGCAGGGATGGGGGTGGTCGGGGCAGGGTTGGCACGCCTGGAGGGACTCGAACCCCCAACCTTCTGATCCGTAGTCAGACGCTCTATCCATTTGAGCTACAGGCGCAGGTATTTTGAGTTTATCTGCGGAGAGGGTGGGATTTGAACCCACGAAGAGCTTTTTAGACCCTTACTCCCTTAGCAGGGGAGCGCCTTCAACCGGACTCGGCCACCTCTCCAGTGATTATACAAGAATACCTTGCTTTGGCAAAAACCCGCCACCAGTTCTCAAAAACCTGCCTCTGAGTTACCGCAAAAGGCCAAGCAGAGAGCTTTATCTCGGCAAAGCCTTCAGCAGTTTCCCGGGCGGACGATGGCCGTTTTGTCCCCCCGAAACCCCGCCGCCTGAAATCTCAACACCATTAACGAAAACATGGCTGATGCCAGTGGGGGCATCGGCTGTCAGGCGTTCCTCGTCGGCGGGGAAATCGCGCACTCGCCTTGTGGGGCCTGGGTCTATGGTGTCAAAGTCGAACACCACGACATCGGCGAAGTTGCCCTCCTTGAGATAGCCGCGTCCTTCCAAGTTGAAGATGTCGGCTTGGGTGCCGGTGAGCTTTCGTATGGCTGTTTCAATCGGCATGAGCTCTTGGTCTCTCACCCAGCGACCCAGGAAATCAGTGGCTTGAGGAGCATCGCAAAGCTGCCCGACATGCGCCCCGGCATCGGATAGACCGAGAGTGCAGTTGGGTTCCGACAGCAATTCCGCAACACCTTTTTTGTCGTCGTTGGCGAAGACGGTGCGAACTCTGGTGGCCAGCTTGTCGTCAATGGCGGTGTCCAAGATCACATCAATCGGGCGACAGCCTCGCTCCTCGGCTACATCTTTGACGGGGCGGCCGATGAGCTCAGGGTGCGTGTCGCTTTCGTCAATGGTGACGACTTCCCAGCGAGGCTTCAGAATTTTCTGCTCCTTGAAGCCCTCTTGGGCTATGTCTCGCCAGTCTGAGCTGGCATAAGCCGCTAGTCGTTCGTCTGCCGAAAGCCCGATGAGCGCGCCGAACTCTGGGTTGGGATTCAGAGCAAAAGGCTCCGCCATAGTCATCTGAAAAGTGCCCGGCCTGGGAGAAACTTGCGGCCAGACTTCCACGCCTTCTTCCCAGCCGTCCCGATTTCTCGCCATCAAGTCGCGCCATCCTCCCGACGGGGAAGTCAAAAGCGCCGTGTAAGTAAAAGGAATGCCAGCTTCGGGCTGCAGGCTGTACAAGTCTTTGATGCTCACTTGCTCGCCCGGGGCGACAGCTATCACCCCCTGTTTCGTGGAAGCTGCTGCTTGGAAGAGACTTTCAATTTCTTCGCGTGCGGCGAGACGGCTGGGGATGGGCTTGCCGTCTATGCCTCGGTGAGTGCCTGCGAAACTGGTGGCGAAGCCGCAAGCCCCGGCATGCAGAGATTCCAGCAGCACCTCGCACATTTTCGCAACTTCGTCTTCCGTGGCTTCTCGCTCATAGGCGTCGTCGCCCATCGCATAAAGCCGCAAGGCAGTGTGGCCGACATAAGCCCCGAAGTTCAACGCTGTGCCGTGTCGCTCAACCGACTCCAAGTAGTCGCCGAATGTCTCAAAATCCCAGGGCACTCCGGCTCGCAGGGTGGCCGCGCTCATGTCTTCCACGCCTTCTAGGGTGCGGGTGATCACATCGTGATGCTCTGGGCGCACAGGGGCGATGGAAAATCCGCAGTTGCCTGCTATCACGCTGGTGACGCCGTGGTAGCTAGAAGGAGTGAGCGCAGGATCCCAGAAGACCTGCGCGTCGTAGTGGGTGTGGATGTCTATGAAGCCGGGGGCGACAATATGCCCCGAAGCGTCTATCTCACGGGTGCCAGCCCCGATGCCGAGCTCAGAGCGATCAGGGCTTATCGCCGAGATGCGATCGCCCGCTATGGCGACATCGGCTCGGCGTGGCTGCGAGCCTGTGCCGTCCGCCACAAGACCGCCGCGTAGAACATAGTCGGCGGCGGTCATGCGGCTTGCTTTCTGGGCTGCTTGGTGACAGTGCGTGCTAGGCAGTGCGTACTAGCAGTGCCTGGCAGATGCCGAAAGCGGTTGCTGCGCCGAGCAGTCGGTCAGGACAATGTGCGTGTTGCGAACGGCTGGACTTTGCCTTCGGCGTCAAACTCCCAGAGTTCGTAAGTTCCGATGCCAGGCTCTCCAGCGTCCACGAAATCAAGCGGGCCAGAAGCGCCGTCGTAATCAATGTCGGTGCCATCCATAATCATCTGTGCGCAATCCGCATACAGCGAACACTTGGTGCCACCACGCGTCACATCGTTGATCATGGGAGCAAAGTCAGCTGCGTCGGTACTGTCTGCTGCTAGAGAAGCGAGTGCATAGATTATGACCGCATCGTATGAATTAGAAGAGAAAAGCTCATCTACGCCTGGCTTGAACTCTGCGAAGCGATCGCTGAAAGTGCTTTCTGCGCCTTCAGCGGGAGCAGGCCTTGTGCCTCTCATACCCTGCACCACAGATGGATCATCTGGATCGACTAGTTCCCATGTGTCGTCGGAAGCCAACCCGTCTGGAGTGTACATGGCAGTATTTTCAGGGGTTATGCCCGCTTCAATCATCTGCGCAATGACACGGCCTCCCTCGTCAAAAGCAATCAAGACCACAGCGTCCACTCCTGCAGCCACAACTTCTTGAACCTCAGAAGTGAAAGTGGAGCCTTGTGGATCCAGAGCTAACCGGCCAGCAGACTCAACGCCAATGTCTATGAGTTGACGCTCTGTTGTTTCAGCTAGAGCCACTCCGTACGCATCGTTGCGGTATAGTATCATCGCGTTGCGAGCACCGTCTTCTAGAACAAGATCGGCTATAACTCTGCCTTGCAGTGTGTCGGAGGTGACAGTGCGGAAATAGAGGTCATCGTCGTTGTAGGTCGTAAAGTCTGGAGCGGTGTTGGATGGGGAAATCATTGGAATGCCCGATCCTGTTATTTTGTCAATGATTGAGAGGGAGATACCCGAGCTGGCCGCTCCGATTATGCCCTGGACGCCGTCAGCCAAAAGGCTGTCAGCTGTGGTGTTGGCCACATCAGCATTTGTGCCTGAATCGCCTGAAATCATCTCAATGCTTTGAATGCCTGCATCGTTGATTTCTTGTACAGCCAACTCGACTGCCCCGATCATCGGCTCGTTGATAAATGCCAGATCACCGGTGGAGGGAAGAATGTAGCCGAGCTTCAGAGTGTCGTCTCCGTCGTCATCGCTGCCGCAGGCTACTACCACAAGAGAGAGGGCGGCAACTACGGCAATTGAGGTGAAAATTAGTTTGGACTTCATTATTGTTCCTTTTCTGGGATAGGGGGAATAGAAGCTATGCGCTTATTCTACACTTGGGCATCGCTTTAATGCGCTTTCAGCCAAGGTTAGCTCAACCCAAGGTTAGCTGCCCTTCGGATTGCATTTGCCCGATGTCGTTCAGCATCCAGAGCTGATAGGTTCCCCGGTCGGGTTCGCCAGCATCTGTGAAGTCGAGCGGGCCCGAGAAGCCTTCATAATTGATGTTGATGCCGTCCAAGACGAGCTGGGCGCATTCCTCGTAAGACGAGCACGGCCTGCCGTCGCGTGTGACTTCGTTTACATAAGGGGCGAACACTGCCGAATCAGTGCTGCCGGCATGCAAGCTCGCGAGCATGATGACAACCGCTGCATCGTAGGCCGCAGGCGCGCTGGCGACATGCTCACGGGTGGCTAGGCAGGCTTCTTCGGACATGCTCTCAGGGCAAGAGAATTCGGGGCTGCTGACATATTCCCTGTATCTCTCTTCAAAATCCGAACGCTTTTCGCTCTCTACCGATGGCCCCGACCCCCTGATGTTGCTGATGCCCGGAAGTGCGCCGACACCGTCTTCTGGCAGAGGTTCCCAAGGCGGATCCACAAAGTCTTCAGAAATGTAAGCATTCATTTTCGGAGCTTCCGCAGCTTCTGCTGCCTCTAGGTATTCTCTGAAAAACAAAGCTCCCTCTCTTTCAAAAGAGATCAGGATGAACGAGTCCGCGTCTGCTTCCAGGAGCTGCTCCACTTCGTCTGCAAAGCTGGTGATGGAAGGATCGGGATCCAACCTGATCCAGTCGACCACTGTCACGCCGTCGGCTGCCAGATCGTCAGTCGCTGCGGTAGCCAAGCTGCTGCCGAAGATGTCGTTGCGATAAACGATGGCTGTCCTTTGGCCTCCGTAAGTGGCGACACGGTCGGCCAACACTTTGCCCCAATAAACATCTGAGGGCGCAGTGCGGAAGAAATAGCCGTCGTCATCGGCTTCGGTAAGCGTGACCGAGGTGGCAGACGGCGATATGAGCACGGTTTGCGATTCTTTGGCCTTGGGGACGATTATGGTCGTCAGGGCAGACGAGGACGCTCCGACAATCCCGTCCGCACCCTGCACCAAGAGACCGTCAAACTCGCTGCTGATGGCTTCGGCAGAAGAAGCTGTGTCGGCGCCGACCAAGACCACATCTTGAAAGCCTGCAGCCTGAGCATCCGCCACAGCCATCTGAACCGCAATTATGAGCGGGGCTGAGAAGGAGGCCAATTCGCCGGTTGAGGCGAGCAAATAGCCGAGCGTAAGGTCGCCGTTTGCCTCCCCGGGGTTGTTTCGCTGAGGCAGGGTAGTGCTGGTTGTGGCCCTTGGAGCGGTGGTGGCAGTGGTGTCTGGTTCGGATGTCCCGCTGAACGCCGGAGCCACTGCGGTGGCCAAGGTGGGAACGGAGTTGTCAGAAGAATCGCTGCAAGCAGCCGAAGCCGAGGCGAGCAAAAGCACCGCTCCTGCTATCCCGGCAACCAGCTTCGTTCTGTTTAATATGTGGCTTGATAGGCGCACAGACTGCTATTATACTTGCCTTCCCAAACCCTGTCAAGAGCAACTTCTGCGGCCGGTTCTGCGGCCCGGCCAGAGCCTGAATCCACTGCTAGCAGATCTCTCAGCCTGCGGGATCGCAGATAGCATAAAGGAATTGTGGAAAAGCTCAGCAATCTTCAGAACAACCTGAAACAGCACGAGCGCGTGGTGGTGGCGTTCAGCGGCGGAGTGGATTCTGCTCTCTTGGCATGGGTCGCCAACAGCTCGCTGGGAAAAGACGCGCACGCCGTGACTGCCGTGTCGGCCTCGTTGCCAGCCGAAGAGCGCGAGTTGTGCAAGAGCTTGGCCAAAGACTGGAACCTGCGCTGGTCGGAAGTCTTCACCAGCGAACAGCAGAACGAGTCTTATCGTCGCAACGACACGCAGCGGTGCGCCCACTGCCGCGATGCCCTCATGGACGCTCTCGCGCCTCTGGCTCGCCAAGACGAAGCAGCCGTAGTGCTCGGCATCACTGCATCAGACCTCGGCGACCACCGCCCTGGCATAGAGGCTTCCCGCCGGCGCGGAGCCAGCTTCCCGCTGCTGGAGGCAGGCTTCACAAAAGACGATGTGCGAAGCCTCTCGCGCTCTCTAGGTCTGCCCACTTGGAACAAGCCAGCCGCTCCTTGCCTGGCGTCGCGCATACCCTACGGCACTCCTGTGAGCGTGGAAGTGCTGTCAAGGGTGGAGCGCGCCGAGGCCGCGCTGGGCAAGCTGGGGTTTGAGGATCGCAGGGTGCGTCACTACGGAGAGATTGCCAGAGTGGAGGTGCCGCAAGAACGGCTCGGCGATCTGCTATCCAGTCGCAGCGAAGTGGTGCGAGCAGTGAAGGCGGCGGGCTATCGTTATGTGACCGTAGACTTGGAAGGGCTCAAGTCGGGCAATTTGAACACGGGAATGTCAGACGGCTAAGACAAGCTCTGCGCATTTGCGTGCAAAGTCGCCAACAGAGGAATATCATCAATTCGTGCAGACAGCACTAAATAGATGCTAAGCTATCGCTAGCACCAACAGAAAGGAAAAGATTATGGATGGCTCCACCATTGCCTGGGTTTTGACCTCTACAGCACTAGTACTATTTATGACTCCTGGATTAGCACTGTTTTACGGAGGATTAGACGAGTCAAAAAACGTCTCAAACATGATGAGCATGAACCTCTACTGCATGGGGGTCGTGCCCATCTTGTGGGTGATATGCGCATACGCGCTCTCATTCGGAACTTTTGGCGGAGCAGACAACGCCTTTATCGGCGATCTGGAGTTTGCCGGGCTCAACAATGTCACCAATCCTGAGAGCCTGCTTTCCATCATGTTCCTGGCCACATTTGCCATCATCACGCCAGCTCTCATCTCTGGTGCGGTAGCAGGGCGCATGAAGTTCAGCGCGTGGGCTTGGTTCGTTCCGCTCTGGCTCATCTTCGTGTATGCCCCGATTACTCACTGGGTGTTTGCGACTGGCGACGAAAGCAACGGCTGGATTTTTGATCTGCCTTCATACGACTTCGCCGGCGGCACTTCCATCCACATCAACGCGGGGGTGGCAGCCTTGGTGCTCTCCAAGATGCTTGGCCCACGCCGAGGCTGGCCGTCCGCCCAGAAACCGCCTCACAATCTTCCGCTGGTGGCCCTCGGCACTGGCATACTCTGGTTGGGATGGTTCGGTTTCAACGCTGGCTCGGCTCTAGAAGCCAACGAAGTTGCCATAGAAGCTTTCACCAACACGCTCCTGGCTGCTGCAGCAGGAATGCTCGGCTGGGTTGCCGTTGAGCACCTCAGCGGAGTTCGCACCAACATCGTCGGCATCTGTTCTGGCGTTGTGGCCGCTCTCGTGGCAATCACGCCGGGCTGTGCTGTGGTTCGCCCATGGGCTGCCATACTCATCGGCTTCATCGCGTCCATGCTGTGCTTCTTGGCACTTGGCATGAAGAAGAAGTTCAACTACGACGACAGCTTGGATGTGGTGGGCATCCACGGCGTGGGCGGCATCATCGGCGCGCTGATGATCGGCTTCTTCGCTGACGATTCTGTTGCGTCCCTGGCGATAGGCGATTTGGAAGGGCTGTTCTTCAGCGCCAGCGGAGAGCTTCTGCTCAACCAATTCATAGCAGTCATATCCACAATCGCTTATTCCGCGCTCGGCACATTCGTCATCGCCTGGGTGTTGAAGAAGACCGTCGGGCTGCGAGCCAGCGATGAAGCACAGATTGCCGGGCTAGACCACTCCGAGCACTCTTCAAGCTCTTACCTGCTCTAGGGAGGCGTTATGACGGCAGAAGTCCAAGCCCCGCCCAAATCGCTTCGGGCAGCCAGGGATCTCCTCGTTGAAGATGCCGACTGCCGAGGCAAGGACTTCTGCCGAGCTTACACAGCCGCCGTCGACAACCACCTGAAAGGCCTGTTTGACGCAGCCATTGAGAAGTGGTCGGCAATCAACAAGGAGACTTCCTCCAAAGACATCTCCCTCATAGCCCTCGGGGGCTACGGCCGAGGCGAGATGAGCCCCGAGAGCGACTTGGACATTCAGCTGCTCTACAGCGATGACTACCGCAGAGACATCAGCGACTTGGCGAGAGATCTGTGGTATCCCCTCTGGGACGAAAACCTGAAGCTGGGCAACTCGGTAGGAAGCCTCAACGACATCGCCCTGCTGGCTCGTCACGAGCTCAACACTGCCACTACCTTGCTGTCGGTTCGCCATGTGGCAGGCGACCCCAGAGTCACCAAGAAGCTGCGAGCCAAGGCTCACAAGATCTGGTACAGCCAAGCGGGGCAGTGGATCGGAGAGCTGCTGGCGGACGCCCACAAGCGACACGAGCAGTTCGGCTCGGTGGCATACATGCTTGAGCCGAATGTGAAGCAAGGCGAGGGCGGACTGCGTGATGCTCAGCTGATGTGCTGGGCGCTTTCGGCCATCATGGGCAAACCAGCTTTTGGCAAGGACGATGACGAAGAAGACGACGAAGAGAATTTTGACCATTCTTTGGGTTCGGGCGTTTTCTCAGACGACGCGGAGATACTAGAGGCATACGATGTGCTGCTGTCCAATCGGATAGAGCTGCATCGGGTGGCTCGGCGTCCGGAAGATCGCCTGCTGTTCGACTATCAAGATCAAATAGCCGAAGCCAGCGGCTACAAGGATGCTCGCGAGCTCATGTCGCATGTGTCGCTGTCTGCCCGGCTGATCGGATGGCGTCTCAAGGAAATGTCGATCCAGTCGCGACTGCTGAGCGGAAGATCAGGCGGAATCTCACGGCTGCGCTCAAAAAAGGGTTCGCCGCGTGTGGCTTTGGAGCGCAACTGGGAGCCTCTGCCCTCTGCTATCTCCTCTGGCGAAGAAGGACTTGAAGTTGCCGAGATAACCAGCGAAGAAGGCTCCGTCCAAAAGTATGCGCGCTTCAACCCTGATGCGAAATTCGGACCGCTCTCCATCCTTCGCTTGGCAGTCGCAGCGGCCGAGTTGAACGCCTCCATAGACAGAGACACCATGATGCGCTTGGCGCAAGATGCCCCCGCGCTCTCAGAGCCTTGGCCAGCGGAGGCTCGCGATCTCTTCGTGAAGCTGCTGGCTACGGGGCGGCCTGCAGTGCATGTCATAGAAGAGCTCGACATGACGGGGCTGTTCACGAAGCTGCTGCCCGAGTGGGAGCCTTGCCGCTGCCTGCGCCAGCAGAATGTCTATCACCGATTCACCGTTGATCGCCACCTCTGCGAGGCTGCCGCCGAAGCCGCGCCCCTGGTGGATCAAGTGGAGCGTCCCGACTTGCTTCTGGTGGGATCGTTCCTGCACGACATCGGCAAGGGATATCCCGGCGACCATACTGTGGTAGGCATCCCGCTCGTGGGGCAGATAGCCAACCGCATGGGCTTTGAGCGAGACGACATCACGGTGCTGCAAAGCCTCGTGGAGCATCACCTGCTGCTGCCCGATGTGGCCACCCGCCGCGATCTCAACGACGAGAATGTCATCAAGAGCGTGGCAGAGAAAGTGGAGACAGTGGAGATGCTGCAATGCCTGGCCGCTCTCACCGAGGCCGACAGCATAGCCACCAGCACTCACGCGTGGAGCCCATGGAAGAAAAACCTGCTGGACAATCTGGTGAAGCGCACCGAGACCTACCTCACCGAGGGCAAGGCCGAAACGATAGAAGAGGAAGTCCCCACAGCGCAGCATCGCTCGCTCATGGCTGCGGGCATTCCTTTGATCCAGAGCGGCGGCGAGAAGCTCACCGTCATCTCCAAGGATCATCGCGGCCAGTTCAGCGAAGTGGCTGGGGTGCTCACTTTGAACGGCTTGTTGATTCGGGAAGGCACAGGGCTGGTGCTTCACGAGATGGGGCTGTGCCACTTCCTCGTGGAGCCCACCTTCAAAGGCGACATCAACTGGGAACGCATAGAAGAGCAGGTAGATGCAGCTTTGGAAGGACGCCTGGCTCTGGAAGCGCGGCTGGCTCAGCGCACGATGCCCACGATGCCCACGACCGGCGAGCCGATGATTTCAGACCCTTATATTCGCTTTGACAACGACAGTTCCGACACGCATACGGTTATAGAAATAGGCGCGCCCGACAGCTTCGGCTTGCTGAGGCGGCTGGCTGTGGCGATGTCGCAGATGCGCTTGGAGATAAGCAGCGTCAAAGCGCAAAGCTTGGGCGGCTCTGTGGTGGATTCGTTCTATGTGCAAAACAGCGCGGAGCAGAAGATCGTAGACCAAGAGCAGATGACGGAGATAGAACGGGCCATCAACCATGCCGTTTCTTCTGCAAGCGGCAAGCCTTGAGCGCAAGGTTGATGTCTGACTATAAGGCTGACGAGCACGATCTCATACGCTGGGGGGAGGCTTTAGCGGCAATAGCCCGAACGGGGCTCGGCTTCACCGAGAGCCTCTACGAAAAAGAACGCTACGAGGAAGTGCTGGCTCTGGCGGCCGAGATGCGATCTGCCGCTGCCGACCATCCTGAGCCCGGCCCGCAAGTTGAGGAATGGCTGAACTCGGTGGAGCCGGGCGTGGCAGGGTATGTGACTCCGAAGCTGTCTGTGGGAGCAGTGGTAGGCAACGAGAAAGGCGAGATACTGCTCATCCAGCGAGCCGACTCCCAAGCGTGGATGTTCCCGACCGGCTGGGCCGATGTGGGCTATTCGCCTGCTGAAGTGGCCGTGAAAGAAGTGTGGGAAGAGACGAAAATCCGCTGCGAGCCAGTGCGCTTGATAGCGGTGTTTGACGCCATTCGCCAGAGGATCACTCGCAAGCCTTTCTACTCCATGGTGTTCTTGTGCAAGTCTCTGGGCGGCGACCCTACGCCTCACCCGCTGGAGTGCTTGGATGCAGGATTCTTCGCTGAAAGCAACTTGCCCGAAGGCTGTTCGCCTTGGTGGGCTGACCTGGCTTTCGGAGCCATCAGGGGCGAGCAGGCCGATGTGTTCTTCGAGCCTCCGCGCCAAGTTCCTTGGGAGAAAGACTTAGTAGTAGACGAGCCGCTGCCGGTGGCATCTGAGGCAAAAGCATCTCAGGCGAAAGCATCTGAGGCGAAAGCATCCGAGCCAGCTTGAACGAGTCAGCATGAAGCCGATAATCCGTGAGGTTGCCGACCCGTCAGAAGTGACCGAGGAGTTTGCGGCAGCATTCGGGCGGCTCGTGCCTCAGCTTTCCAAGAGTGCCGAGATGCCTGCTGTGGAAGAGCTTGCTGAGATAGTGCGTTCGCCTGCGACTGTGCTGTTGGTGGCATATGCGGAAGCCGGCGACATAATCGGTAGCCTCACGCTTGTGCTGTTTCGCATTCCCACGGGTCTGCGCGTCCGCATTGAAGATGTAGTGGTGGATGAAAGCGCACGGGGCGCAGGAGTGGGAAAAGCTTTGAACTTGGCTGCGATGGAACGGGCTGCATCGGAGGGAGCCAGGTCGATAGACCTCACATCCAGCCCTGCTAGGGAAGCTGCTAACGAGCTGTATCTGTCGCTAGGTTTCAAACAGCGCGACACGAATGTGTATCGCGCTGAGCTTTAGCCGAAGGCCTGATGGCTCGGCTAGTTGGCATCCGACCCCGCCTCTGCTAGCTTGCCTCTACTAGCTTGTAGACCCAGCCTTCTAGCTCTTCCTGGTTTCTGTCGTGAAGCAGCACATAGAGTTCGCCAGAGTTGTCTTCGCCGAATGAAGCGGGGTTTGACGCGGCGGGCAGTTGGGCGATTCGCTGATGGGCCACAGAAGGCTTGAAGCCGTAGATCTCTCGTCCGCAATAGTCGGCATAGAAGTAAACCCCGTCGTATCCAGCCAACTCCGTTCCCCTATACACATACCCGCCAGTGACCGAGCACAAGCCTGGGCCGTGTTCGTATTCCCACACAGGCATGGTATGGTTGCTCAGCTGAATGTTGTCGTCTCGTCCTTCTTTGGCGAAGCGGTTAGTGCCTTCAAAAATGTTCCAGCCTAGATTTGCGCCCTTGCCTGTGCCGCCTGCTGCTGGCAGCAAGTTGATCTCTTCCCAGATATTTTGCCCCACATCGGCTATCCAGAGATCGCCTGTTTGGCTGTCGAACGAGATGCGCCAAGGATTGCGCAGCCCATAGTTCCAGACTTCTGGGGCACCGGCAATGCCCTCGTGGAAGCCGTCTGCGAAAGGATTGTCGGGCGGGATGCGATAAGTGCCTCCTTGCCCGAGCTGGCCTTCGCCTGCGGTGTCGGGATTGATGCGCAAGATTGTGCCCAGCAGGGTTTGCGGATTCTGTCCGGATTCGCTCGGGTCGCCTGCCCCGCCGCCGTCGCCGACTGAGACATACAGCATCCCGTCGGGGCCGAAGGCGAGGTCTCCGCCGTTGTGAGTGGGCTGGGGCTGCGGAATCATCAAGACGAGCCGCCTCGCGCCAGAGATTTCCACTATGCCGTTGGCGCCGACGGCAATCGGCCATTCGTATACGAATCCAGTCCATCCGAATCGGTGCAAGTCATCGGCATCGGTGGTGGCCGAGTAGGTGTAGAGGAAGTTGCCGTCTGGCGAAAAGACGATGTCGGTGAGACCGAGTTCGTTGAAGATGTTTTGAATTACGACCTCTTGGCGCAAGTCAATGAGAATTCGGGCTTCACCGTCTTTCAGCCACATGACCCTGCCGTCTCTGAGCGTAAAATACAGCACTTCAGAGTCGGCGTCTGAAGGGTGGACAGCCATGGAAAGCGGCCCGGAGTCGAACTTGTAGAGGGGCTGAAGGGCGAGACTTGGCGCATTTGGGAACTCAGGGGCTGAAGGAGCGGTGGTTGGAGGAGCAGTGGTAACGGGGGCATTGCTGGCTGGTGTATTATCAGGAGGTTCGGGAGCGACAGGCTCGGAACCGGAGGGCGTCGGACTGGTAGGCGTGGGATTGGGCGGTTCAGGGTCGGCGGGCGGTGAGCTGGCTGGAGGGGGCGGGCTAGTTGGAGCGGCGGTGACGGGGGCTTCGGCGGATGGCTGGGTTGCGGGGGCTTCTGGCGGAGGCTGGGTTGCGGGCGATTGGGCGGTCGCGGGTGGCTGGGTCGCAGGTGCCTGCGTAGCCGGGGGCACTTCAGGGGTTTCCGCTGGCAGAGGAGTGCTGATTTCTGGGAATGTGATTGTCGTTGCCGCGAGTGTCGTATTCTCAGGTGAAGAGGTCGCGGGCGGTTGCGATGAGGAATCGCTATTGGAGCAAGCCGATAAAAAAGCGGCGACAGCGAGAGCGGCGATTGCGAATTTGGTGATTTTTGGGCGGGCTTGGTCTGAGAGTGGCATGATTACTTGTAGGCTAGTGCGCCATGGAGGCAAGAGAAGTCACGCGGCTGCTTTCGTGGCAGTTTTTCCGTTTCATCAGCAAGCGGCTGGTGAGATACGCGGGCGTCAGCCTGATCGTGGTGCCTCTGACGCAGGTTCTTCTCGTGTTCTTCTACAGAGGGGCAGACCTGCCCGCAATGGCAGCGAACGCTTTGGCGGTGGCTATCGCCGCAATACCAGCGTATTTTCTGAGCAGACGCTGGGTCTGGGGCAAGGTCGCCTCCCACAGCGTCTCAAGGGAAGTCCTCCCGTTTTGGATGATGAACCTAGTTGGGCTGCTGCTCTCCACGCTTTTCGTGTGGCTCGTGGGGCTTATTTCAGACAGCGCGGTTTTGCTTGTGGCCGCTAATATTTTTGCGTTCGGAATTTTGTGGCTGGCGAAGTTCATGCTTTGCGAGATATGGCTCTTCGCCGTGCCAGAGGACGGCTCTGAAGACAGCGATGCCATCTCTGGTTCGGCGTCTGAGGTTTCGGGGGCTGTGTTCGTTGAAGCCGAAATTGTTGAGAAAGACGACACGGCTTAGCAGCAAAACCTGGGATGACACCGTCTGCTGATGCGACACATGAGGCAGTGAGAGATCTGTTTTAAACCCGCACCACTCGTTTGTCCTCTGCCTCGTCGCCCCATCCGCTCAGAACCTGCTATGAATCCGCATCACCTAGCAGCAGCCGAAAGCGCCCGGGGTTTCATGCCGCCTGACGAGGGCTTGGCCTTGTATGAAGCCGCGTTGAGCGCGCCTTCAGTCGGCCCGTTCTTAGAGGTAGGCAGCTATTGCGGCAAGTCGGCGATCTACATCGGCTCTGCCGCCGCCAAGCGGGGCGTTTTGCTGTTTGCAGTAGACCATCACAGGGGTTCAGAAGAAAACCAAGCAGGCTGGGAACACCACGAACCCGACCTAGTGGATCCCGAAATCGGCAAGCTAGACACGCTGCCGCACTTCCGCCGCGCCATCCACGATGCCGGTCTGGAAGACCATGTGGTGGCAGTGGTGGGCGACTCTCCCAAAGTGGCAGCAGCTTGGCAGACACCGCTGGCGTTCTTATTCATAGACGGCGGCCACGGCGAAGCCCCAGCCCACGCCGACTACGAAGGCTGGTCACCCCATGTGGCCGGCGGCGGCATCCTAGCCATCCACGATGTCTTCCCCGACTCCGCAGACGGCGGTCGCCCTCCTTATGAAATTTGGTGCCGAGCTATGGAATCAGGAGAGTTTGAGGAAGTTTCAGCCACAGGCTCCCTGAGAGTGCTTCGTAAGATGGCAGGCTAGAAGTTTTAGGCTAGGCACCCGGCTGGCTAGTTTTTTGCAAAAGCACTTATTGCTCTGTAGACACGGTTTGGCAGAGAGGAGAAGCAGTTTCTAGCAGGGTGGCAAGCAAGGCAGGGCAGTGCTCACAAAGCGGCAGATGTTTCCTGGAGAGAGCCAGTCGCAAGGCTTATCGTAGCAAGCAAAGGCAGGGCAGTGCTCAGAGCGGCAGCCAGATTTGACGAGTTGTGCCGGCCTGCCAAGCAGTGCTCTTTTTGCCGCTGCTGGTGTCGCTGCTGGTGCTGTCTAAGTCGTCTGCTTCTGCCACATCGCCATCTGCCCCTATCACATCTGCTGCCAGGATTACCGCTGCGGCAGTGTAGGTCGTTTTTTCTTCAGCGGGGAAGTGCACTCGGTCGGGATATGCCATGCCGGTCCAATAGCGGTTGTCGCTGGCTCGGAGGTGGTTCGTCCATCCGAGCAGTTCTTTAGCGGTTTCTGCCTCGCCTGCTATGAAGTGGGCAATGGCGCATTCTGCTGTCTCGGCTGCCGTGACCCATTCTTTGTCGGCCACGCAACGCACGCCTTTGCCTTCCATTACGAACTTCTCCCAGCCTTCTCGCAGCCTCTTGCGAGCCTCTTGCCCGGTGAGCGCGCCTGAGAGAACGGGGTAATACCAGTCCATCGCCCAGCGTTTTTTCGGAGCAAAAGCTTCCGGCACTTTGGCGATAACGGGGCGGAGACGATCTTGGGCTTCTTGCCAGCGAGGGCGTTCCTCGCCGATTGCCGATGCCAGCTTGAGAGCGCATTCAAGGCTGTGGCTGATGCTGGAAGAGCCCGTGAGCAATGCGAAGGGCCAGTATTTGCCGTCGGCGTGGCGTGCCCAGTGGATTTCGCCTCTGGGAGTTTGAGCATCGCAGACGAATTCAATGGCATTGTGCACGACTGGCCAAAGTTCTTCCAAAAAGCCTCGGTCGCCAGTGGAGAGGAAGTAGTGCCAAACGCCTGTGGCAATATAGGCCACACAGTTGGTGTCTAGCTTGTCGTCTTTGACAGCAGTTTTTGCGCCAATTTTTGCGCCTCTGGCGGTGCCCCTTGCAAAAGGGCTTCTGGGGGCGGGTTTGGCTTCTGCTGTTTTGCCTCTTGTATCTTTAGCCGTGCCTTTGGCACTCCCTGCTGTGCTTCTGGCGGGGTCGGCCCAGTAGTACTGGTGCCATGCACCACTCGGCAGCTGTTCGGCAGCGAGCCAGTCGTAGGCTTTTTGTGCTTCGGCGAAAAACCCTCCGACAGTCAGTGCCATAGCAGCCTCGGTGTGGTTCCAAGGGTCGGCGTGGCCGCCGTCAAACCAAGGGATCAGCCCGCTGGAAAGCTGGGTTTCAGCGATTGTCGTAGCGGTGGCGACTACCTCTGCCGGCGACAGGGCAGCAGCCTGGGTATCGATCTGCTGCGGCGCGGAGGTGTAGGAAGCTGTGGCTGGTCTGTTCATAGTCCAGCTTTTTAAGCTATCTTGTTGCAGCAACAATCGCGCCTTGTGATTCCTTTTTGACTGCAGCAAGTTAGCTGGGGCCAGTGTGCCAGAAGATTTGCCGGTCTCGGAATCTGGCTGCAGCAAGATGACTGCCACAAGTGAGCTTGTCTTGCGAAGAGCAGGTTATTTATCTTGGTCGATTGCCCCGAAGCAGATTGGCTAGCCGAGTTTGCGGGCGTAGACCACGAGGCTTTTGCCGATTAGAGGGTTGAGAGCGTTCTCCGCAAAGCGCACTAATGCCGAGTTGTGCTCAATGTCCCAGCAGAGGAAGCGGTGGTAAGCCTTGCAGATGGCTCTGTCTTCGCCGATGCCACAGCGCAGCCACCAATACGGCGAATGCAGAGCGTGGGCTTTGTGGCTGTCAATGGGTGCCAGCCCGGCGGCAATCATCTTGCGCTCCAGTTCGTCTTGCGAATAGATGCGCACATGACCGCCTTCGGCTTTGGGAGCGTGATAGCCGTCGTCCAGTGCCCAGCAGATGCGTTCGGCAAACTGGGCTGGCACGGTCGCTGCCAAAGTGCCGCCCGGCTTCAGCACGCGGACGAGTTCCGCTAAGGCATCAGCGTCATCATGGATGTGCTCCAGCACCTCTGAGGCAACGATCTTTGTGAATGTGCCGTCGGGAAAGGGAAGCCGAGTGGCATCGCCTTCGGCCAGCCCGACTGTGCGGTGCTCAGGCAGCTCTCCGGCTAGATGCATGGCAGCAACGGTGTGGCGGATGTCTGTTAGCTCTGGCAGAGAAAGATCGCAGGCTATCACCCTTGCCCCTCGTGCTAGCGCGCCGTAGGCGTGTCGCCCGAAACCGCAACCGAGGTCGAGCAGAATGTCGTCTTCGTTCAGGCCGAGTCGGTCGTAGTCAACTGTGAGCATTGTTAGTGCTTTGGCTGCAGGGTGTTCGGGGAATAAGTGTTGGTGGCGGAGTGCTTTGGTTGCAGGGTGTTCGGGGAATAAGTGTTGGCGGTTGAGTGTTTGGCTGCTAGGTGTTCAGAGGCCGACAGAACGCAGGATGCTGTCTGCTATGGAATGGCGAGGCTGCTGCCAGTTCTCAAGCAGCTGTTGATACTGCGCCTCAGTGCGTTGGGCGGTGTGCTGCCAACTCCAGCGTGTCGCCACCCGTTCGCGCCCTGCCAAGCCGACCTCGGCGGCTAGCTCAGGCGAGTCCATGACATGGCGGATCATCTTGACGAGCGCAGCAGCATCGCCCGGCTCCACGAGAAACGCCGTCTCGTTATGTCGTCCAACCACTTCTGGCAGTGCCCCGCCAGTGGTAGTGACGAGCGGCGCAGCACAAGACATCGCCTCAATAGCTGGCAGCGAAAAGCCCTCATAGAGCGAAGGCACCGCCACGACTTCGCTTTGGGCGTACATCTCCACAATCCGCTCTTCCGGCACGCCCGATACGAATTCCACGATGTCGCCAATGGCTAGCTTGTCTATCGTGCGAGCAACCGTGCCGCCTTCCTTGGGCTTGCCGATCACCCAGAGCTTGATGTCTCGCTCACGGCGCAGCTCGGCGACAGCTTCCAGAAGATAGCGCAGCCCTTTCATGGCTACATCTGAAGAGGTCGTGGTGATGATCCGCCCCGGCTCACGGGCTACTCCCGCGAGCGGGCGAAAGACATCGGGATCCACGCCCACAGGCACCACCACGAGCTTCTCTGGCGAAATCTTGTGGTCTCGGCAGATGTCTTCGTGCGAAGACTGCGAGACGGTGAGTATCCGTTGCAGCCGCTGCGCCACTCTGGTCTGCATGGCAGTGAAAGAATACCAGCGGCTCTTGGCGAACCGCTCCAGAGGGCGCCGAGCATGGGTGACTTCCAATCGGCGATCCACAGTGATGGGATGGTGAATAGTGCCCAGCACAGGCAGCCCGGCGTTTTCAATGGCTAGCAGGCCGTAGCCGAGACATTGATTGTCGTGCACCAGGTCGAATTCGCCGATGCGGTCTTTGAGGGCGAAGTATGCCCGCAAGCTGAAAGCCATAGGTTCTGAAAACGCCCCAGTCAAAAACCCGCCCAGCTCCGCCGCGTCGCTCAAAGTCTTGATCTCCCAAAAGCCCGGCAGCCGAGCTGGGTAAAGGTCGTTGAAGATGTCCAAGCTAGGCAGCTCGTGAAGCCGCACACGAGAATCCAGCACAGGATAAGGCTGCCCCGAAAAAACCTCCACATGATGCCCCAAGTCGCAAAGAGCCTTGCTCAAAGCCCGCACATACACCCCCTGCCCCCCCACATGAGGCTTCCCCCGATAAGTCAAAAGAGCTATGCGCATAAGTGCTTAAGGCTATCGCCACGCACAAATATTTTGTCAGTGGCGCACAGACTTACATAGACATGGGTGGCAGGAGTAATGAAGACTTAGGCGAGAAAAATGTCTTGCACTGGGTAAGTGTCATCAAATTCGTCATACTGCTCTTCTACCTCAGCAAGATAGCTTTCAAGCATAGGACTCAGTCTTTCGCTGACTCTTGTAAAACAATCTATCAATTCAGAAAATGCGCTCTCGTCTCCAGCTATGTAATTCCAGAAGTCAGCACCCACCATAATTTGGTTCTTGTCCAGCATTCTAAGCGTCCACCAATTGTAGTCATCTGGATAATTCGGGTTATAGGGTATTGCTACGCTTGCCCTTATATCCCAGTCACTGGCATTCCAATCAGTGGTTGATCTATTTTCACAAATGTATGCTGCAACCCATTCAAGCAGCATTTGTTTATATGAGCTAAAATTCAGTTTATTGGGCTTAGCAGTTTTTAGGTCAAACAGGTAAACAATTCCATCATCAGAATTTATCAAAAGTAAATCCACTTTGAGAACATCCTTTTTGTTGATACCTGAATCTGTTGATGACGCATTGATAATTCTTCTCACCTCTTCGTGGTGGTTTGCTTGAATCTCTTCTGTGGATATTTGATTGCAAATATCAGTAATTTCATTTTGGGCGTTTGTGTATAGCTCGTTTCCAATGCTGTACTGACTTTCAACAGTTTCGTATTTGCCCGAGTCAAGCGATATTTGCTTGGCGATTTGTTCGTAGATTGACATGCCGAACATTGTTGACAGCGAATGGACGATTGAACTCAGTGCCACTCTCTTACTTCCTACTAGAAGTCTTTGAAATAGCATGTCTGCAGGCTGCAAGATTTGTGAGTCCCTTTTGACATTGAGCCAACTCATTAGTTTAAGCTCAATCAGTTCCTCTACCTTGCTCATGTCAACTGTCATTTGTCACTCCTTTTCATGTGAAAAATTGATTCCCCATACTTTCCCTTGTTGCCTTCTGCTCTGTTCAGCACGGGGCGTTTGTATTCTTGGCATATCATTAGTCCAGACTTTTTTGCAATTTCAGAATAAAGTTCATTTTTGTCATTAGCTACAATAAATATATCAAAATCTTCGACGAGATACTGCTTACAGTTTAATAGCACATCTGAAATGCCTTCTACATAGGCGGTCTGTGCAGCTTTATTGTTTCCAGCACTCATTGGCCCTATCTCAAAACTGTCCCTTCTGGGGAAATTGAACATCTCATAGGCGTAGGCATGTTGCTCATGGTAATCAATTACTCCGACATACGGAGGGCTTGTGAAGATTCCCCTTATCTTATTGTTTTTTACTGTCTCGCCAAACTCTTTGCCTTCTTCCTGAACGGCTGAAAAAATGTCAATTGTTCGGGAATCTCCAGTCAAGCATAGTTGTTTGGTTTTAGTTCGAATTTCACTGAATTCATTTAATCTTTGTATCGTATCTTTGGCATAGCGTTTCCACCATCCCAGCATAGAGAAGAGCGGTTTACAAATTTTACTGTGTTTGGGACAATAATATGTCTCATTGACTGGAGTAATCAATGTGGCTAGATCAAAATGAGTGGTTGCCCGAGCTGATCTAGCCGTTCGACTTAAGATCAATCTCAGAATGTCTCGCAAGTCGGCATCAGCTATTCTATCTATCTCTCGCAGAGCAGAGTCAATTTCTGATTTTACAGGTTCAAGATACCAATTATTGATAAATCCTCCTGTGTCGCTGTTTATTTCGTTGCTCACAGAATATTGATCAAGTAGAGAATAAAATTCCTCTAAAAATTCTTGTTGACAAGATTCAGCATAGGATTTTTCATCAATTTCACCTAGTCTCACTCTTTTTCTAAATCCAGGAGCAGGAAAATAAATTGAGTTATATTTTTTCAACTCCGCAAGAAGTGAAATTTCAAATTGACGCGCCACTATTCCTGCTGAATTAGCTTCAATAGACTTTTCAATCTTGGCTGCAGCCATGGACAATTGAGAAATATCATATTCTTTGAGTTTAAGATTGCTGATCATTGAATTGAACATTGATATGTCAATACCTACAGCATGTAGCCCCAATTCATTGGATTGCACTAAAGTTGTTCCGCTACCGCAAAATGGGTCTAGCACTATGTCCCCTTCAGAGAAACAAGCTATTTCTTTGTATTCATCAGTGTGAGAATCTAGAAAATATTCCACCAATTGGGGAATGAACTTGCCTTTGTACGGATGAATGCGATGAACATGTTTTGTTGTCTCTGCTTCCTTGTACTGGTCAAAGGAAAGGTGCCAATTAATGTCATCGCCAAGTCTTCTTTTATATGCCAGTTCTCTTGATCCAAGTCTGCTTGAGTAGTATTTTTCCAAATCATAGATTGAAACAGTTGTGGCACCGTTTTCCTTTTGGTGAGGAATTCTGTCGTATTTTATAAGGTACGATATGTTTGACGGGGTGACAGTTTGGCCTGTTTTTTGGGATGCCCAGAGACTGGCTTGCGGAATAGTCATAGCCTCTGAAGCTGTTTGCTCACTTGCCTCGGATACGGAAAGTGAACTCATCCCAGGCAGATGCGGATGTGTCTTGCTGTATAGGTCTGTGTCTGCCATAAATTCAGAGTTTACACCAAATAGTTATAAGAGTGCGAATTATCGCCGACTGGAAAACTGGAAGCCTAGTTGGGTGCGGTTTTTGGTGCGGCGGTTTTGGAGGTGGCGGGTGCCGGGGTAGGCGAAGGTGATCAAGGCTATGCCTAGGGCGGGCCAGGGGCCTAGGCGGACGGGCAGGGTTTTGCCTTCACGGAGTTCTACATCGGCGTGGATGACGCGCTGTTCGCTGACTGCGGTGCGTTCTTGCACATTGCCGTTGGGGGCGACTACGGCTGTGAAGCCTGTGGGGGCTGCTTGCAGCACATAGCGGTCGGTTTCCATGGCTCGCAGTCGGCTGCTGGCGACCTGCTGCGACTGAACGATGGTGAGCCAGTAGGAAGAGCCGTTGGTGGGATTCAAGACGATCTGACCGCCGTTGTTCACGGCATCGCGCACTCGGTGCTCAAAGAATATTTCCCAAGATATGACTATGCCCGCTGTCAAGTCTTCCCCGTTGGCTGCGCCGGGTATTTCCAGAATGGCAGGCCCGGTGCCAGCCACGGCTTCGCGGTCGGGCAAGAAGTCGGGGGCGAACGGCTCAACCAGCCAGCGCAGGGGCACATATTCTCCGAAAGGCACTCGGTGCACTTTGTCGTAGCGGTCGCCGAACTCGCGATTTTCCGTGATGACGATGCTGAAGTTGTTGAACGAGTCTTCGTCGGCGTCTTCAATCACGCCTGCCACTATGGGCGCGCCGACCGCTTCGGCCACATCTGCGATCTGGGCGGCTTGAGGGGTGGTCGGCCCGAAAGTCCCCTCCACATCCACCACATTTTCGGGCCAAACCACAAGATCCACTGGAGGCTGAACCAGCTCGCTTGTGGCATCCAGGTGCGCCCCCAAGACTACAGCGAAATCTGTGGTTTCGGCTCTGGTGCGCTGCGGCCCGCCGCCTTGAACGAGGGCTATGCGAATCGTGTCGGTGGCACGCGCTGTGGGTGCTAGAGGGGCTAAGCTGGCTGCCAAAGCTAGCACCACCGGCCCGACAGCGGCAATCCACCAGTCGCGGCGGATTATCGCAGCGATGCTCACGCCTCCCAAGCCCACCAACCAGACTATGAAAAGCGAGCCGAAAATTCTGCTCGTTTCAAGCAGCGGCGATCCTGCTTGGCTCATCGCCAAAGTGGAGAGCGGCACCCCGCCGAAAGGCCATCGCCAGCGAAGATAGCCGACCAGCACCAGCAGAGCAGGCAAGGCCAGCCCGCGGAGCTTTCTATCGGGCGGGCACAGCACTCCTGCCACGCCGTAGAACAGCGAAAATCCTACACCTGCGGCTATGTAGCCCATTGGGGAAAAGTCCCACATCCAGATCATGGAAGGGAAAAGCCAGCCTGCTGCGATGAAGCTGCCTCTCGCTAGGCGGACACGGGCGCGCTGGTTGTCCAAGAGGAAGTCCATGCCGGCCACTCCGAGGAATGCGAGCGGCCAGAAACCCCAAGGCGGCACCGACAAGGCGACGAGCAGGCCGCAGAGAGCAGAGGCAAGCAGCCCGAGCCAGAAGGTGGATTGCCGAGGCGCGTTGTCGTTAGGGCGATATATCCCGCTGAGGCCGGCAAAAGTGCTGCTCATCGCGTTGCCTTCGGTGCTTGGGTTGGGGAGGGGCTGCGGAGGTTGAGTCTCATTGTGCGGCACTGATGCATGAAAGGGGCGGAATGCGAGAACTGTGGGGAAGGGCTGCCGGGGTTGAGGCTCATTGTGCTGCTCCCACATGGCAAAGAGCGGCATGGGCGGCGTTGCGGCCAGATGCGATGCAGGCGGGCACGCCGATGCCGTGATAGCCGGCTCCAGCCAGGAATATGCCATCAGGGGCGAGCAGTGATTCGGCTTTTGCGACTTGTTTGCTGTGTCCGGGGGCATATTGCGGGAACGAGCGAGGCCAGCGCGATATGCGTGTTTCCAAGGGCTGGGCTGTGATACCCATAGTTTGTTCTAGGTCGGCGAGCACTGTGGCGATGATGCGTTCGTCATCTGCTGAGGCTATTGCATCGTCGCCGTGCCGTCCTAGCGAGACTCGCAAGATGGTGTTGCTTTGTGATTCAGATCGCGATGGCTTCTTGCCTGTTGCAGTGGCTTGGCTGGCAATGGTTTGGCTAATAGTGTCTCGGCTGGCGTTTTTGCGTCCCGTTTGATCGCCCCGCAGATGTTCCCATTTTGACGATGCCCACGAGCAGGCGGTGATAGTCAGATCCTCGCTGGCTGGTACCAGGAAACCGCTGCCGGAAAACTCTATGTCGGCGGGGTGGTCGGAGTTGAAAGCCAGAGTCACGAGAACCACAGATGCATAGTCAATATCGCTTATCATTGCTGCTGTTTCAGAGTGCGATTTGGCGAGCAAGTCTGCCGCCGCCCATGAAGGCGTGGCAAGCACGATTGCGTCAAAATTTTCAGAGGCTCGCCCGTCAGAAAAGCGAATGCCGAGTTTTTCAACTGATGCCGCTCGGCAAGACAGGCGAATTCGCTCGCTCAAGCGAGACTCCAACTGCTGAATGATTTTGCCCATGCCTGATTTTGGTGCCAAGAAGACTGATGCTGTGCCCATTGACGCTTCATCGGCCGAAGCTTTGCTGGCCGAAGCTTTGCTCTGTGCTTGCTGTCGCAGGTTGCGAAGCCCCGCGATAAGGCTGGGGTTGGAAGCTGCTGCTTCTGCGAGCAGAGGCGCGGTGGTTTGGAGATCCAACAAATCGCAGTTGCCGGCGTTGATTGAGCCGATGAGCGGAAACACAAGCTTTTCGGCGATTTCGTCTCCGAGCCGTTGTCGCACCAATGCGCCTACTGTGTTTGGTGCGCCTGTTGTTTCTGTTGCGCTTGCGATGTCTGCTGCGCCCATAGTTGGCTTGCTGTCTCTCGCAGCGAACTCAGCACGCTTCAAGTTTTCTTCAGCTGCTGCGATGAGAGTCTTTTTAGCGAGGGTGGCTTCAGCCTCCACCTCAGCACGCTTCAAATCTGCTTCGGCTGCCGCAGTTCCTGCTTCGCTTACCAAGCCACTTCTACGCAACTCTTCAATGTCCAATGGCACGCCCAGCACTTGCGACTTCGGCAGAGGCTTCAGCGCGCCGCCGTTCCAGATGAATGCTTTTGATGTGCTTGGTGCCACTAGCTCATCGCCCAGCCCCAGTTCTTCGCAGAGTTCAATGGCGTGCGGCACGCGGGTGATGAAGGCATCGGCACCTTCGTCTACCATGCGGCCGGCAAACGGAGTTGTGAGCAGCTTTCCGCCCACTTGCCCACTGGCTTCATAGAGCACCGCTTCCGCACCCCCGTCTTTCGCAATCTCATAGGCGGCGACAAGCCCGGCAATTCCTCCGCCTACTATTGCGATGCGGGGCTTAGTCATGTCTTCTCCGGCAATATTTGCGGGCTGGCTTCTAGTCGCCGTCACAGCTTCAAGCAGGTCGCGGCAATCGTCTTCATGCCGCCTCGCAGCTGCCTTCGGCGTGCACCAACTCCACGATTTGTTCCAGTATCGCAGGGTCGGTCTGAGGCAAGACTCCGTGTCCGAGATTGAAAATGTAGTCAGGGTTTGAACCGTTCTCAGCCAAGACTTTGCGTGTCTCCTCGGCAGCTACCGGCCAAGGTGCCAAGCAAACAGCAGGGTCAAGGTTGCCTTGGAGTGCCACTTGCCCGCCGGTGCGCCGTCTAGCCTCGTTCAGCGGAACCCGCCAGTCCACGCCCACGACTTCGGCGCCAGTCTGGGCGAAAAGCCCGAGCAGTTCGCCAGTGCCGACACCATGGCAGATTCTGGGCAGGCCGAGGCCGTCAGTCGCAGCGATGATGCGCTTGGTGTAGGGGAAGACCATCTGCTCGTAAGCCGAGGGGCTGAGGGTGCCGGCCCAGCTGTCAAAAAGCTGGAGCGCGCTCGCCCCCGCTTCAACCTGCGCCTTCAGAAACGCTTCAGTGATGTCGCAAAGCCGATCCATGAGTGCCGCCCACAGATCCGGCTCGGCAAACATGAGGGATTTGGTTTTCTGAAAAGTCTTGGTCGGCCCGCCTTCTATGAGATAGCTGGCAACGGTGAATGGCGCGCCCGCAAATCCGATGAGCGGCACCACAAGCTCGGCTTGCAGGTTGCGCACCGTCTGCAGCACATAGGAGATGTCTTCTTCAGGCTCCAGCGGGCGCAGTCGTTCAAGATCGGAGGCATCCGAAAACGGCTCGGCGATCACAGGCCCCACGCCCGTTTGGATGTCTACGCCGAAGCCCACAGCGTGAACGGGAACCATGATGTCGCTGAACAAAATGGCAGCGTCCACGCCATAGCGGTGCACAGGCTGCAGCGTGATCTCGGTGGCCAGATCAGCATCCGCTATAGCGATCAGAATGCTGTCGCTCCCCCGAAGCGCACGATATTCAGGCAGCGACCGCCCAGCCTGTCGCATAAACCACACAGGCACCCTCTCATGCGCCCGCCCATAGCAAGCCGCCAAAAACGGATTTTCGTCGCTCAAAGTCATCGCTCTTTAAGATTAATGGCGATATTGGATATGAGAGTATCCAAACATCGCTTTTGAGGAAGAAAGCCCACTGCCAAGTAAAATATGGGCATGGCGCCCCCTTTGCCTATCGATGTGGATCAGCAAGCTGTGTCGCAGTTTTGCCAAAAGTGGCATATCACTGAGCTAGCTTTGTTCGGCTCAGTCCTGAGAGACGATTTCTGCTCAGACAGCGATGTGGATGTGCTGATCACAATGGAGAACGAGAATTCTTGGCTCTCTCTAGATTTTGAGACTGCCGCTAGCGAGCTTTCTGAGATTTTCGGGAGGAAAACGGATCTGCTGACGCGCCAGAGCCTGGAGTGGTGGCGAACTCTACCCAGCTTTCGCAAGCGTGTTCTTGAGACGGCGGAGATCATATATGCACACGCATACATCCAAGAGAACAGATAGTTCTCATCTTGGGCTGTCGGACGACCTTGAGCAGGAACAGGCTTATGTAGATCACGCCTTTGCCTGCTTGGAGGCTTCAAAGGGGGCGGCCCGGCAGCTTCGCTCTACTGTGGAGTCGGGTAAGGGCGGCACGCACCAGGCGCGCTATGAGCGAGATGTGATTGAAGAGCGTGTGCAGCGCAGGCTGGGGCGGATGGAGTTGGGCGACCGCTCGCTCTGTTTCGGGCGGATTGACATGGCTTGCGATGCGGGCGTGGCTGGTTCTGGTGAGGCTGGCTATGGCGGGGCTGGCGCAAGCGGGGCTAGTTCAGGCGGTGCTAGTTCAGGCGGTGCTAGCTCAGATGGGGATAGCCATGGTGCGGCTAGCTATGGTGCGGCCACTTTCTACATCGGTCGCATCGGGGTGTGGGACGAGGAGCACAACCCGGTCATTGTGGATTGGCGCGCACCAGTAGCTGAGCCGTTTTATCGCGCAACCGGGCCAGAGCCTATGGGGGTTCGCCGCCGCCGTCATTTCTCGTCTTTAGGCCGCCGACTGCTCCGCATTGAAGACGAATATTTCGGCGATGAGGCTGGATATGCTTTCCCCGCTCAAGATGGGGCCAGCAATGCCATCAGCAGCAATGCCGCTAGCAGCGATGCCGTTAGCGATGTCGACTCCGCCACGATAGCGCAGGGCAGCACAGATATCCGAAGCAGTCCAGAAGTCCGAAGCAGCCCAGCCGTCCGCGACAGCGCAGGTCGCGTCATCAGAGGCATCGGTGCCGTGCGTCAAGCCCTCGCCGAAGCTCGCTCTGGCAGGCTCAGCGACATCGTTGCCACCATCCAAGCCGAACAAGACGAAGTCGTCCGCTCGCCCCTGCCGGGAGTGCTCGTGGTTCAAGGTGGGCCGGGCACGGGCAAGACCGTGGTCGCCCTCCACAGGGCCGCCTATCTGCTTTACACGCACCGCTTCCCTCTGGAACGCCAAGGGGTGCTCATCGTCGCCCCCAACCGGCTTTTCGCCAACTACATAGAAATAGTGCTGCCGTCGCTTGGCGAAGCTGGAGCGGTGGTGGCTACTCCAGCCGAGATGCTAGGTCTCCCCGATGTGGTAGTGGAAGGGTTTGACGCCGAAGCCGCAGCCCGTGTCAAAGGCGACCTGCGAATGGCGCAGCTCATCAGGCGCGCCCTCAGAGATCGCCAACGGCCTCTGCGACAAGACTTCACGATCGTCTATCGTCCCGAATTCAGCTTCACCGTGGAGCAGAGCCGTCAGCTGGTAGAAAGCATTCGCAACAGGCGGATTTCCCACAGCGCAGGTCGCAAACTCATAGAGAGCGGTTTTTTCAGCGCGCTGGCCGAGGCCGCCAACCTACACAAAGGCGAAGCGCCCGAGAGCGAATTCGCCCTTGACAGCCAAGCAGTCCGAGAAGACATAGGCGACACTCCCGAAGTGCGAGAAGCACTGGAATGGATGTGGCCTTCACTCACCCCGGCTCAGTTCCTTTACGACCTCTTCAGCGTGCCATCGCTTTTGCGCTCCGCCGGGCGCAAGCACTTTTCGCCAGAAGAGCTTGCTCTGCTGGCTATCCCCCGCCCGCCCAGAGATTCCAACCGCCCGCCTAAAGAGTCATGGACGATGGACGATGTGCCGCTTTTGGACGAAGCCAGATGGCGGCTCGGCCCTCCCGACCGCAAAAGAGGACGCAGCAGCAGGGCTGGCCAAATCGGCGGCGATTCCGATGACGCAGCCAGCAGCGAGACTTCCAGTCTGCCGCCCCTATGCGAGCGAACCTACGGACATGTGGTGATAGACGAAGCCCAAGATGTCACGCCGATGCAGCTGCGAATGTCGGCCCGTCGCTCCCGCAACGGCTCCATGACTTTGGTCGGCGACATCGCCCAAGCCACAGGCCCTCTCTCGTGCGACTCTTGGGAAGAGTTATTGGAGCAGTTGCCCAGCAAGTGGTGCTCCCGCACAACCGAGCTTTCAGTGGGCTACCGCCTCCCCGAACCCATAGCCTGCTATGCCGCCAAGCTTTTGGACGACATCAACCCCGACTTGGCGATGCCCGTAGCCGTGCAACGAGAAGGCACACCCCCGAGTGTCATCCGAGCCGACAAAGAAAATCTGTTCTCACAAGTCGCAGCCGCCGTAAAGCAAGAAGCAGCCGATGCCGCAACAGTGGCAGTAATAGTGCCCGACGACAAAACCGAAGCCACAGCCGATGCTTTGAGGTCAGCCGGCATAGAATGCGCCACCGCCTACGACGGAGCCCTCAGCACCACAGTCTCCGTCCTCCCCGTCCGCTACGCCAAAGGCCTAGAAGTAGACGCAGCCATAGTCCTAGAACCCGCCGAAATCATCAACCAAACCGCCAAAGGCACCCAATCTCTATATGTCGCCCTAACCAGAGCCATGCGCCGCCTGACAGTAATCCACACTGACCCCCTGCCCGATGCTCTGATGCCCAACTGTGAAGCAGGGTAAAGAGCTGATTGCCGAAGTTGATTGCTGAAACACAGCTAATTGCCGAGACAAAATCGCTAAGCGCGAACCGAGTGTGCTATGCTATTCGGCATGAAGCAAAAAAGCTCAGCAACCGTAATCAGGACATGCTAGGATGAATGACATGAAGACCACGACACGCTCAGCGGTGCTGTCAGGCAGCGGGTTGATGCCGCCCCGTCTCGCCCCGGTTCAGCAAACCCTTGCACCAGTGGATAAATCTGCGAAGTGGTCATCGAGTAACTTAATTCAGTGGCAGCTAAATTTTAGCTATGCGGGGGTCCGCTATAGAGGGTTGGTGCTGTGAGCTCCACTGATTCTTTGAGTGATACCGCACCTGCCGAGAGTAGTGGGCCACCTAATGTTGCGGATCCTAGTGATTTGGTGATCACATTTTCGGCACCATTTTACACGGGCGTTTTCCTAAGCTCTCGGGAGTTGCAAGGAGATTATAAATATAGTCCCAAAGAAGCGACTGAAGATGACTCAGATGCCAGTGCTGATCTAAACAAAGAGCAAGCCGGTAGATATAATTCAAAAGAAGTTACTAAAGACAATTCAGACGAGAGCAGTGACTTGCACAAAAATAATGAATCTAAGTGTCATCAAGAAATAGTGATTGAAGGTATGCAAGAAGAGTTACCGTGGGGGTGGCGGCTTCCACCAAATGCCGCACATTTTTGGGAAAGAAAGGTTTCGCCACCATATTTCATTGGATGCAGTGTAACTCTAGAGTCTGATATGGATAAGCTGGCAAGTAAAATTCAGGAAAGTCTGTCTGAAATTAAAGAGATTGATTTGTCTGATTTGAAAGTTAAGTCTTTGGAGGTAAAGTTCTATGAGTTTGCTTTTGGGTCTGTGAGTATCAAAACAGAGGGCTCGAAGCTTTCCAAAGATCAAATAGATTTGAATAAAGCTTTCGAAAATTTTCGGGTCTATGTTGAGAGAAATATTAGAGAGATTTTGGATTGCATTGCAGAAAAAGTTACAAATTTCTATCGTGAATCTGTTCCTTGTTGCATCAAAAATAGTGATATTTGGGATATAAACAATTTTGGTGGTTTAGAGGCGACTGAAGGTATGTGCGGCATTGGTAGCGTTCAGGAAATCAACACTGTTGTAGCAATGAAGCATAGCAATGAGACAAATTCTATAAATCTCATAAGTGAGTTGAAAAAAGTATTTGTAGATTTTTCTAAAAAACTTAGAAAACCACCATTCAATGGGTCATATAATCTGTTCTCGACCAAAGAGCAAAACACAACTATAGCTGTCTCAAAAACTCAAAACTATGAAGAGTTAGAAAGAATTAATAATGTTTTTGAGGTTTTGGGAGTCCAGTTCGCATTAGGTAGATATTTTGATAATTTTTTCCATTCGCACTATAATTATACATCTATTCAATATGAAATAGTTGAGTCCCGTGATCATATATTTTGGAAAAATTTGTGGGGATTCAAAAATCTAATTGAGAAATTTTTAGATGTTCAAGCAACTTATTTTCAAATAAAAGATTTAGCATCAAAAAATATGATTATTCCAAATTATGATGAATATGCCTCAAAATTACACAGCACTTTCCCAAAGAGCACTACTATCTATGACTTTTTCAACAAAGCTGACCAAAAAATGAATCAAATAGAAAAACAATACGATAAGATGAAATTTATTGCAACAAAATATTCAACGCTTTCAGTGGGGTTATTACCAATTATAATTTCTATAAGCTCTTTATCAATTTCAATTGCCGCACTTCTAAGTGATAATAGTTTATTGAATGCTTTTGCAATTGCAGTTATCGCATTAATACTCTCGTATTCTTCTTTAATTCTCTTTATCTCTCTAAAGCTCAAAAGCAGAAAATTACATTTTCTTTGTAAACCGCAAAAAAGAAATTTGAAAGATCAGTACAAAATGCAAGAAAAGCGAAATGAAGAAAAAGATAGTTTTGCATGCAATTTAGAAAAATGTCACAGATGTCAAAGCAATATCTGGCATCAACGCGTATTTTATCGCAAGAATAATAGGCACTTTCAATCCAGAAAAACTCGCGAAGCAGAAAAGGATGATAACAAACTTGTGGAAGTCAATGTTAGTAATAAATTCCAAAGAGATAAATGGTATAGTTGCGTGTTTTACAGTAAAGGGAATCAATTTTTTGATGTAAAAAACGTGTTGCGTATAAAAAAGAAGCTATACAAAATTGAACAAATAACATTTTCCGTACCCGCCACCAGCCTTAAAATAGTCAATAATAAAAGGAATTTTGAAATTCAAACATCTGATTACTTTAAGATATGCTATTCCCGAAGAATATAACATGAAACCAGAAAAAAATATCCTAGAAATACTTTCTCTATTCTGTTTTACAGCAGTTCTCATTGCTGGAGCATGTTCATCAAATGACGAAGAAAACACCAACAGCAGCAGAAGAAACACGTTGATTTTTCAGTCCGTGACAGCATCGTCCATCACTGTTTCTAATGCTACAACAGTACCAGAAGTGCTTGAAGAGACCACTTTAGTTGTGACATTCACATCTAGAAATGGTACTGGCACAGTAGTAATTTCTGGCGGCGGTTCGCCTGTGGTGGCTTGGTTTAGCGGTCTTCCTGGCGAGGTTTCGCTGGATTTAGTTGACGCGGATGTGGGCGATGCCGTTTCTGTGGTGGAAGAGCTTGTGAGTTTCTGGTTCTTCCAAGATGATGATAGCGGCGATGTGCCGCCGAGTATTTATGTGTCGGCTAGCGGTGTGATAACTGATAGTGTTGGCACTCGCTATGTTGTGGAAGTGCAGCTTTTGCCGCCAGCACCAGTGGCAGAAACGACAACCACAACTAGCACATCAAGCACGACCACATCTACGACTCCTTCTGTTCCTGGAACATCTGAACCTCCTGGCGCGGCGACATCTTCAACCACAACGACAACTTCATCTTCAACAACTACGACAACGACTACTGTTGTTGAATCTCCTGTGGTTTTACAGGTTCAGGTGTTGAACGGAAGCGGTGTTGCTGGTGCTGCTGGCAGGATGACAGATAAGCTTTCGCAAGCGGGATATGTGGTTTTGTCGCCAGCAAACGCTCCGCAGAGATATAGTTCTTCGGCTGTGTATTATCAAGAAGGTTGGCAGGACAGAGCTGCAGAAATACTGGCTGCAGCAGAAATAGAAGAGATAGACGCTCCGACAGCTATGCCGCAGCAGTTTGCTTCAGAAGACGCAGCCGTTATAGTTCTGCTTGGCACAGATACCGCTCCTGCTGTTGCCAGGGAGCAAGCTGGTTTGCGACCGAGACAGCGAAACGATGTGCAGCTTCCTCTGCCAGATAGCGTGCCGCGTGATAGATATGTGCCAGGTTTGGCTGCTGTGAATATTTATACGCCGCAAACAGACAGCGACGAGTACACTTTTGCTTTAGCTCATACTCTCCAAGGGTGGCTGAGGTTTTTAGGAAACCACGCTCACAACTACATTTTCGGTGTGATTCCAGAAGAACGCGGAACACGCGAACAGGTGCTTCAAGCCTACGAAACGATAGAAGGTATCCTCTCCGATCTTGGTTTCACACCGCAGAATGTGTGCGGAGCGCCAGCCGGTTATAGCTTCACTGATCTGCTGCAGCCGACACGAGAGTGGGACGAAAGTTTGAAAACATACAGCGGCGATGCTATTTTCACAACGGATAGATTGTTGGAGTTGCATGGCGGTGAGCGGATAAACCCGGAAGCCAACCTAGATTTCTATATCCGCCAAGCTGTGCAGACAGCGCACGATGTTTTACGCTCTGTTGAATTGTTAGACGAGACGGAAGCTCCTCAGCTTATTTTGTGCGAAGCGTGGATTTCGCCTTCAGGTGAGATACCAGAATTCGCTAACGCCGCATGGTACGCGCTTTTGACACCGGGCATACAGCCGCAAGAAAGCCTGCTGTCGCAAGGCACATATCATGTCAAAGAAATATCAAAGAATGGAAACTTTGCGTTTCTTATCGTTTGTCATCCGACGATAGGTGAAAGGTATGTTAGGCTGTGGTGGCGCGAAGGAGGATATCGGGCGGAAGTAACAGGCGAGTTGCAGAACAATGGATGCCAAGCTACATTCGAAATTGAGACTTACCGTGAGGATACCTATGGCGTGGAAGACATATTTGTTTTTGGTTTTGGTGAGCGTGTCTTCTCTTCTGGCGATCTCTTAGGTTTTCCTAGAAGCTAAAAATCAGCAAGGAAAATAGCCGTTTTGTAAATTGGGGCGGTTTGCGACATTAAACTAGCTCGGTTATGGGGAAACCTTGTTTTTCTAAAGCCGTAAAATTTTTCGCGTTTGCTTTGCTCGGCGCAGCGACAGCCATTGCAGCTGTCGCTGTACTGTCCACGCCAGCCGCAGCACACAACCACGGCGGCGGGAATAGACCTACGCCGAAGTCTTGGGATACTGATAATTTGCGCTATGGGAGCTATAACGCTAAGAGTTTCAATATCCCTTTCCATAAATATGGCGGCTATAGCGGTGTGGCTGCTTGTCAAAGCAGTGTGGCTGACGGGTTTTTTCAGACCGATAACAGCGTGGTGAACGATTTCCCGGTGCTCGTTTCGTCAGGCAGAGGCGGCAACGCGACATGGAGGCTGGCGGCGGGATCGGCGGGCAACAACGCGGGCTGCGATACTTTTGTAGCGCAGCAGAACAGGCTCGCAGCGCAGATAGCTTCGGGTGCGGGTCATGTTTTGGACGAGAACGGCAATCTTGTGGTCGCTCCGAGCGGGGCAGCTTACACAACTGGAAGATCTGCTTCGGATTTGAGATATGGCAGCTGGACAGCTAAAGCGGCTTCGGGCTATACGCTTGTGGGGTCTTATGGGGGTACTTCTGACAGCAGCTATCTGGCTCGTGCGGATGGGCATACTGAAAATAGAAGGTATCGGCGTGCTATTTCACCTGACACTGCGACATGGACTGTGCCGTCGCGGGATTCGAGCAGCACTGGAAACTTCGGGGCTTCGTGGCATGGAACTACTGTGCGAACTACTATCCCTGGGTATTGGACGGGCGGGGAAGGGTATTACGGATGCTTTGGCGGCTCATGGTACACAACATCGACAGGCAGCAGGAGATGCAGCGGAACCCAGAGGTGGGTCTGGACTGTCTATCAGACATGGGTGCCTCCTTATACTGTGACATCTGATGTTCGTGTCGCGCTGGGCAATGTCGCTTACCATTTGACGAAAGCCAAGTCCGTGGCTTTGTGTCCGTCTTTGTTTCATCCCAGAGGCGAGGACTCTTATCAGAGGATAGGGCGCAGCACGGGCAGGTCTCTCACAGGTCTCAGCCATATAGTCGGGCGGACTGCGGACAGGTTCTGGTGCCGCTCGGATTTGCGCTATGAGCGCAGGTTCGCTGTGGAAGTCCACGATCTGCCTTCTGGGATCATCGCTTATTCTGGCGCGCCTGCTTCTGGGACATTCACTGCCTATGGCAGGCTGGGCTGCTATTACACTGCCACAGCGCCGAAACTGATCAAGAATTCAGCCAGAGCGTACGAGTGCGGTTATAGGTTTCCGATGCCGAGATGCGACAGCAACCGTGACGGCAGGGCGGACAGGGAATACACTGCTGCTGAAATACAGTCGCTAGTGGATCGCGGAACGATAGCTTTGGGTCAGAGGGTGTCTCTGGCGGATACTGCTAGGTGCGACCCGCCGAACCCGCCGCCTACGCAGGCAAGTTTCACAGCAAATGCTTGCGTTACCGCCGACCTGGAGATATACGAGAACAGGATAGTCGGCAGCGACGCGGAGCCTGGCGTGGCGGCAACTGACAGAACCTTGGCTGTGGCTTCTGGGAGAACGGCTTGGGATCTGGATGTGACATCGCCGCATCCGCTAACGGCTTCGCCGCCTAGAGACACCACGGCTGGCACTGGTGATCCTGACGGCTGCGCTGACGGCTCAGAGAGCAGAGCAGACCATGCCAGCAGCCCGGCAGGTGCGGCTCGCAAGCAGTCGCCTGCGCCGTCTTACGCTGCTAGCGGCAGGACGAACACGGCCGCTCCGCCTAACGACGCCGACGGCGACATTGACTATTCGGGGGCAGTTAAAAATATGGCGCATAGATATGCCAGCCGTGTGGCTGAGAATACTTGCGCGGCGAAACTGGCGGAAGCTGAAGCGGAGCTTTCGCTTCTGGAACTCAGAGAAGGCGGGTTCGCTCAGTGGCTGTCTGATTATAAAACGGCGGCGGACACGAACGCTTCACGCTACAGCAGCTACACCAGAACACCGCAGCAGTCAGGTTCAGGTCTGGCTATATTGAGGTTCAACGACACAGAAGCGAACAAAGCCACCTATGCTGCTCTGCTGGCAACAAGACACACAAACCTATCGTCCGCTCTGTCGGCAGCCAAGACAGCTTATGACACGGCTACGGATAGAACAGCGGGTTCCAGCCGTGCGGCTGTCATCAGCGGCGGGAACAGCGGCTGTGTTGCGCACTACGACCGGGAGATCTCAAGATTGAAAACTTTGTTTTCTTCCGCTGAAACTTCTGCTTCGGGGAACGGCGCGGCGGGGATAAAAGAAGAGCAGAACGCTGTCGTCGGGACACGGCTGGTGTCGCCGCTCGCTGTGTCTGTTACGACAACTGTCAACAGCTATTCTGTTCCCGACATATCGGCTGTTTTGGCGCGCACAGAGCGAAGCTGTGACGGAACTATAGTACCAGACGGGAGATGCATGGGTGCTGTAACACCGCCGGAAGATTGCACGGGACCGCAGTGCGGTATAGGCAATATCGGGTTCAGTGTAACCAGCTATTACACCTGCCCTGGTGGTTCGTATACCGTGTCTGGCACGGTCAGTGGCACATATAGAACATCTACCAGAAGCAGTTCTTTCTCCGCTACATACACAGCGGCGGCTAAGGGCGAGTCGACAAGCAGTTCTTACCCGAACTTCGCTGTCCAGACTGGAGCGACATATGCTAGCGGAGCGGCCGCGTATGTGAGAGGAACACCCGGAACGGCTAGCAGTCTGCCGTCTGTTGCAACAGCTTCGGCTCCTGGAACTTTGCGTGCTCTCGGCAAGGCTTCTCTGCTTGGCAGCTATTATCTGTCGCACGGCGACCGAGCGAACCTTGAAGCTGCTTCTGCCGATGACAGAAACGCGGCAGGAAACTCGCTTTCGGTGACGACAGGTTCGGTTCCTTCTGGCAGTCCGCAGAAAATAGAAGATTACCAGACCGCGTATAAGACGGCTTACGACACGGCATTCAGCCAAGCCGAAGGTCATATGAGCGGAACAAGCTGGGACAGCTTCGACTGGCGATACCAAACATCCACACTGGCATGGGGCGGCTACCAAGAAGACCCAGCCACAACATACTCGGCTTCCACCGCCACTCCAAGAGACGGCACAGGCTGCGACCTTGTAGCTGTCGCATCGGATGGCACGGTTTCTGTGGAAGCCACAAGGCTGGACTACGAAACATCCAGCTACGGCAAAGGCTCCGTCTACAGCACACGCACTGACGCTCAGCGCACATGCAAAATACGCAGAATACGCACACCAGAGTTGCTGCTGATGTACGCGCCTGTTGTGGTGTCTGGCACGGACACTTCTAAAACAGCCGACAGCAGACTAGACACCGACAGCACGGCTACGAACGCCGAGTTCTGCTATGTCGACTACCAGCCCACAGCCGTAGCGGAGCGGTTCAAGCTATACGACGAAGCGGAAGTGTTCGCAGTCAAAGCGTCACTGGGGGACAGTCCGCCGGTGTTCTGCGCTTCTAGCCTTCCGTCTACGGTCTATGTTTCTCATGCTGCTGGTACGATGAGCGACATGTCGGCAGCTATAGCCGCAGGGAGACTGTACAGCAGGATTTCCACTGCTGTTTTGAGACCGGCAGGCTATTCTGCTGGGCCGCCGACGACCGATCACTGCTTCAGCGGGGCTTTCGCTAACACGGCGAGTGTCAAGATAGCCGTTTTCGACGACACCGCTCACTCCGCTATGAACCTTGTGTATCTGGAAAAAGACCCCGCCGATACCAGCGGGATAACACTGCTGGCTTCGGGCGGCGCTATGGCAGCCGACCCTGCCATCGCATACAGCGGCGACAGCGCGCAGCGAACATCGTTCTACGGAACAACATACTCCATGCCGCCATCGCTGGGTTCCACAGCAGGATGGGACATTTTCGGCGACAACGACCCGACCACAACACTGGCCAGCAAATCCAAAAACAGGATAGTCGCCAGAGACAAAACAGCTTCGCCGAACCTGCCAGCCGTGCCAGCAGACACAACATTCAAACACGCATCAGCTATGGGCTTCGACATCGGCTTCCTGGACTGCCGACCAGACATAGAAAATGTTGTGTTCATAGGCAACATAACGAACGCCGCATCTGCCAGCAGCCAAGCCAACGACTACGCAGGGATAACATCGTCTGACGGCTATCCGATGGACACGCCGCAATGGTACTATCCGCCATGGAACGAAATCAAAGGACAGACACGCGCAGACGGCAGCACGGTAGCTGTCGGACCTAACAGCCGCATCTACACGCATCCGCAATCCGCACGATACGGATAGGTAATAGAAACCTACAACAACATAGCCACAGACAAACAGCCAATATCGGCATTCCGCAACCAACCAGATATCCAACACAACCCCGCACCAGCCCAACCGATATCACAGCTTAGCAAGTAGATTAGCCATCACCAGGAACACCTATACCAACAGATAGCAGCATCACCAGAGAAATAGACGACAGCGGTCACGGCAGTGATGATTGTCGAATCTTTTTCTTGCACAATAAAAAATCATTTACAGGTATAATGTAGAATAAACCTAGCACACGGAAACACAGTATAGCACAATCAATCATAATATACCAGAACAGCTACAGACCGGGAGATTTCAATGAACTTAATCAAAAAACTCATCACCAGTCTACGCACATTTCCAGGACGCACAAAACCCGGAGGGCTAAACGTCGGCCCTTTGATAGTAGTATTGATTATACCTGTCATCATCCTACTTCTTTTGATTTGTATAATTTCGTTATGCAGCTCAGGAGGTGATGAAATAGAAAACGGTGAAGACACCAGCGAAGCCATACAAGGAGTACCTGCAATCTACGGTGCCGACTGCAACGAGAGGAAAGCCAAAAGAGTCGCAATCATAGCGAGAGTGCCTAAAAGTACCGCTGCTGACAAAATAGGTATCCCCGGAATGACGCTGGCGGATACGGTGTGCCTGACGCGGTCTTACCTGACACAGTACCTACAGTAGGCAACAATCATGATATTGCAGGTGTTAGTGGCGGAACTGATGTGTGCTTTCGCCAAAGCACTGGTCTCAGAGTCGTAGTTGCCGAGAGGCCGCGCAATCACTCCTCCCGTGATTGTTCAGTAAGCTCCCAGATGGCTCCGATGATTTCGGGGGCGGCGGTGGTTTCTGAGGTTAGTTTTAGCTCTAGAGTGGGCGGCGATGCCGAGTGGGTGGAGCCGGGGTAGAGGCGTTCTAGGCGGACTTTACGGCTTTCTGGGAGATTTACAGGCGAAATTAACGCTATCAGGGAGCCGTGTCGGGGGGAGCGGGTTACTTTTACCGAGGCGATGCCGGCCGTTATGCAAGCCGCTCTCAGGCGGGCTATTTCCAATAAGGCTTCAGCTTCGGGGGGAGGGTCGCCGAAGCGGTCTTGCCAGCTGGCTGCTAGATCTTCGGCGGCTTCTTCGGTTTGGACGGCGGCTACATTTCTGTAGGCTTCTAGGCGGGTGGCTTCGTGGGGCATGTAGTCGGCGGGCAGGTGCGTGGGGCGGAGCAGGTCTAGATCTACCACCAACTCTTCTTCGGCTTTTTCGCCTCGCAGTTCTGCTACTTTTTCGCTTACTAGCTGGCAGTAGAGGTCGTAGCCTACGGCGGCGATGTGGCCAGACTGCCCCACGCCTAGCAGGTTGCCTGCGCCGCGAATTTCCAAGTCTCGCATCGCCACCAGCGAGCCTGCGCCTAGCTCGTTGTGCTCTTCCACAATTCGGAGCCGTTCGTAGGCTTCTTCGGATAGCTCCATGTCGGGCGGGGTGAAGAGATACGCATACGCCCGCTGATGGGAACGCCCTACTCGCCCTCGCAGCTGATGCAGCTGGGCCAAACCGAACTTGTGGGCGTTTTCAACTATCAAAGTATTAACGCTGGGGATGTCTATGCCCGACTCTATGATCGTGGAGCAGACCAGCACATCGTAGCGGCGCGCCACGAAATCGGCAGCCACCTCTTCCAAAGTCGCGCCGTCCATCTGGCCGTGCGCCACCACGAAGCGGGCTTCGGGCAGCATCGCTCGCAGCTGTTCGGCTTTTTCCTCAATGGTGCGCACACGATTATGCACATAAAACGCTTGGCCCTCCCTCAGCAGCTCTCGGCGCACAGCCTCGGCCACCGCCCTTTCGTCATAGTTGCCCACATAGGTGAAGATGGGTCGGCGGTCGGCGGGCGGAGTTTGAATAAGCGACAGATCGCGGATGCCTGTGAGGCTCATCTCTAAGGTGCGGGGGATGGGGGTGGCTGTCAAAGTCAGGACATCCACATTGGATCGCATCGCCTTTATGCGCTCTTTGTGCCGCACGCCGAAACGCTGCTCCTCGTCCAAGATCAGCAAGCCCAGATCGTGAAAGCGCACATCTTTTGAGAGCAGCCGATGCGTGCCGATGACGAACTGAACCTCGCCCGATGCCAATTCCCGAAGCGCGGTTTTCGCTTCGGCAGGCGACACGAAACGGGAAAGCATCTCGGTGCGCACCGAGAAACTGCCGAAACGCTGATTGAAAGTGTCAAAATGCTGCTGGGCCAGCAAGGTAGTGGGCACCAGCATCGCTACCTGCTTGCCGGCTTGAATAGCCTTGAAAGCGGCACGCACGGCTATCTCGGTTTTGCCGAAACCCACATCGCCGCAAACCAGCCGATCCATCGGCGAACGGCTCTCCATGTCGTCCTTGACATGCTGCGCCGCATGGGCTTGGTCGGGAGTTTCCTCATACAGAAAGCTGCTTTCAAGCTCTTGCTGCCACACCGAATCCTCCGGGAAGGCGAACCCGTCGGCGACCTGTCGGGTGCGATAAAGCTCCACCAGCTCCTCGGCCACCTCAGCTACGGCCGCCCGCACCTTGCCGGTGGTGCGCTGCCAATCGGCGCCTCCCATGCGGCTCAGTTTCGGAGTCTCCCCGCCCGTGTAGGGGCGCAGAGTATCCAGCTGCTCCACAGGCACGAAAAGCTTGTCGTTGCCTCGGTATTCCAGCAGCAGATAGTCGCGCAGCACGCCCTGAAGCTCACGGGTGTGGATGCCTGCGTATTTGGCGATCCCGTGATGACGATGCACCACATAGCTGTCGGGCGCAAACGGAATGGAATCTCGCAGGGCGTCTGCGGCTTTGCGAGAAGCGGCAGGCGAAGCAGCTTTTGAGGCAGAGACAGAACGGGAAGCGGCAGCTGACACGGGGGACGACACAGCGGAAGACACAGCGGAAGACCTGGGGGAAGACATACGGCGGCTGGCTTTGCCTGTGATTTGCGACTCGGTCAAGACTGCGAGCTTGACATCGGGAAGTATGAAGCTGTGAGCGATAGGAGCAGCTATCACGCCGGATGCCGCAGGCGTTGCCTCAGACAGGCGGGGCAGGTGAATGCCGAAATCTGCTAGCTGGGCGGCAGCGATGCGGTCGGCCGAGCCTTCGCTTTCTGCTGCGACTGTGACTGAATAGCCTTCGCCGAGCAGCTGTTTGAGCATGGGGAGGGGGCCTGCTCTGCCGAAGCTTCGCTCCAGGGGAGTGGACTGCTGGGCATCTTGTGGTAGCACTTCTTGCGGCAAAGCATCCCAAGATAAAGTTCGAACTCCCTGAAATCTGGCAGGTTCGCCGCCATGCGATGCCTCTGCGCTCAGCTCTGAGAATTCAGGCTGTCTGAAAGAAGTCGCTTCCAGCATCTCCCCAGAGAAATTCGCCAAAGCCCGCTCGTAAGAAGTGTGCAAGGCTGGCAGTTCCTCAGTGTCGGCCTTCCAAGTCTCGGCGAATGTTGCCACGAGCTCGGCTTCTTCCATCTGGATGTCTTTAGCTCGCTGGCGCAGTCGGTCGGGATCCAGACAGACCAGCAGACAGCAGTCCGCCAGCGCATCGCCGAGCGTCAGCTCTTCTTCGGCCAACCACGGCAGGTAAGACTCCATGCCGTCGAACATCTCGCCTGAAGCTATGCGATCCCACCATTGCCTCCCCCACGGAGCTTCGCGAAGAAGCTCACTTGCCCGCTCGCGCACTGCCGTGGTGGGCAGCAGCTCGCGGCATGGGAAAAATTCTGCGGCAGGGATCTCAGCCAGAGATCGCTGGTCGGTGAGAGAAAACTCGCAGAGCCGCTCCACTTGATCGCCCCAGAAATCCAGCCGCACGGGGTGCGCCGCTGACGGCTCAAAGACATCCAAGATAGAGCCTCTCACTGCCAAGTTCCCCCTGTGCTCCACTTGCGGGCATCGCTTGTAGCCGCCGGCTATGAGCTGGCTGATGAGGGCTTCCCTGTCTAGGATTTGCCCCACCGAGACTGCCACAGGCGTCACCTGCAGGCTGGCCGGCACGAGCCTCTGGGTGAGCGCGCCCGCCGAAACCGTCACGACCTTGGGCGGATGCTCTCGCAGTCGCCACAGGATGCGCTGGCGGTCGCCCATTGATTGCAAGGTCGGGCTGACTCGCTCAAACGGAAATGTCTCCCAAGCCGGCAAGCACTCAACTTCGCCCTCCCCTAGCCACACCGCAAGCTCCCTCGCCAGATCCTCAGCGGCAACCGCAGTGGGCAGCACGGCCACGATCGGCTGAGACGCAGAAGCAAAGCTGTGCCGATGAGCCATCACAGCCATCCACAAAGCTTGCACATCGGGCGGAACAGACAGCTGAGCATCAGTCCTTGCCGCGCTCGGCACGGCCGGGCTGTCGCGCAGGTGTTCAATCAGCGGTTGAAGAGGATTCACAGGCATCAGTTCGCCCGTGAAACAGCGAAGTCAAAGCCGTCAGCAGCTATAGAAATCACGAAGTCGCCAGCTTTCTCGGCAGCTTCTTCCAGCAGCTTGCGTTCTTCGGGGGGCGGGCGGCTCAACACATGGTCGGCCCCTGCTTCTTTGCTGGGAGGCTTGCCGATGCCGATGCGAAGGCGCAGAAAGTCGGCAGTGCGCAGATGATTGCGAATTGACTCCAGCCCGTGGTGCCCCCCCAAACCGCCGCCCGCCTTGAGCTTTATGCGCCCCGGCGGGATGTCTAGCTCGTCATGCACTATCAACAGCTCTTCGGCACCTCCCCCGACTGAAATTTTGCACCTGCGGGCCAGCTTCAGCACAGCTTCTCCAGACTGATTCATATATGTGGTGGGGCACGCCAGCAGCAGAGCTTGTCCTCCAGCTTCAGCCAGCCAAGCTTCGGCTTTGTCGCGGCTCTTCACAGGCGTGGCCCCGAGCCGCTTCGCCAAGAACTTCACCGCATCAGCCCCGATGTTGTGTCGGGTTCTGTGGAACTTCGCCCCCGGATTGCCGAGGCCTACAACCAGCAGACCTATAGGCGGCAGACTTTTTGAGGCCCGAGTTGCAGAGACACTAGGGCTTGAGTGGCGGTTGCGGCGAAACCCCATGAGCAAGCTGAACAAGCTCAAGCAGAGCAGCCTAAACAAGCAGCGCAGCCTCCTGCTAGCCCTCCTCGGATGCCTCTTCGTCGCCAGCTTCTTCAGCGGGGGCAGCTTCGTCATCCGGAGCAGCTTCGCCTTCCAGTTCTTCTTCCTCTTCCATCTCAACTTCCACTTCGGCGATGCGCGGAGCGGCACCGACCAGCACGGAAGTTTCAGGGTCGACAGGAGTGGTAGAACCTCTGGGCATAGAGATGTCGCCGACTGTTATGGTGTCGCCGATTTCAATCTCGGTGACATCCACCTCAATCAAATCGGGAATCAAATTCGGCTTGGTCACGACTGTCAGCGTGAAGAGAAGCTGATCCAAAATGCCGCCTGCCAGATTGAGGGTGTGAGGGTCGCCTGTGGCTTGGATCGGCACTTCCACAGTCACATCTTGATCGGGGTTGATGCGCAGAAAATCCACATGCAGCACTTCATCGCGATACGGGTGCCACTGGATGTCCTTCACGATGCCCATCTCTTTGCTGCCTTCAATGTCCAGCGTCAAAACGGCGTTGCGGCCGGCTGCGGTGGAAAGGGCTGCCCGCAAGTCGCTCAGCTGCACCGAGACGGATGTCGTGTCGCTCTTCAGCCCGTAGACCACGGCTGGGATTACGCCCTCTCTGCGCAGACGGCGCGCGGGGCGGGTGCCTCCTGTGGTGCGCGGCATCAAAGTGAGATTTTGTTCCATGATTTTCTGCTCCGGTTATGGCTTTTGCGGATTTTATTTGCGACTATTGCGTTTCAAGTTCGGCTGCTCTCACAAGGGCGGTGAAAAGCTCTTGAAGAAGCAACCCCGTCTTTCAGGCTAGAGGCAGTTTCTCAGGATGGGCGCGGCCTTTCAGAGCAGGTGCAGACAGAACAGATGCAGATTTTCAAGACAAGTTCTGCCCGCCGAAAATGTCGCTCACCGAGGTGTTGCCGAACACCGCACCGATGGCATCGGCTATGACAGGGGCCACAGACAGCACTTGCAGTTTCTCAAACTGCTTTTCGGGCGGCAGTGGCAAAGTGTCGGTTACGACTATCTGCTCTATCACGCTGTCGTTGAGCTTCTCTGTGGCGTTCCCCGAAAAGACTCCGTGAGTGGCGGCGGCGCAGACTCTAGCTGCACCGCGCTCCATGAGCTGTTCGGCGGCTGCTACGAGGGTGCTCCCTGTGTCGATCATGTCGTCTATGAGCACGCAGGTTCGGTCTTTCACATCGCCGACCACATCGCGAGCTTCCACGCTGTTTTTCTGAGTTATGCTGCGCCGTTTGTAGACGATGGCCAAGTCGGCTCCGCTGGCGATGGCATATCGTTCGGCCACTCGCACTCGTCCGGCATCAGGGGAGACCACCACTAAGTCGTCGCCCAGCCCGTCAAAGTAGTTGCATAGGATGTTCATGGCTGTGAGGTGATCCCAAGGGCCGTCGAAGAAGCCTTGGATCTGGCCTGAGTGGAGATCCAAGCTGATGATCCTGCTGGCGCCGGCTGCATTGAACAGGTTGGCCATGAGCTTTGCCGAGATCGGCTCGCGGCCTGCGGCTTTGCGATCTTGACGGGCGTAGCCGAAAAACGGGCACACAGCGGTGATGCGCTGTGCCGAGGCTCGCCGGGCGGCATCCACCATGAGTATCTGCTCCATCAGAGAGTCGTTGAGGGAATTGCCGTTGAAAGCCCCGTGGCTCTGAAGGATGAAAATGTCCACGCCTCGCACCGACTCTCCGAACTGGCAGTGGATCTCGCCGTTGGCGAACCTGCCGATGTTGGTTTCGCCGAGCTTGATGCCCAAGTAGGTGGCAATCGCCTCGGCAAGAGGCAGGTTGGTAGAACCTGAAACTAAGTGCAGTCGGTGATGGCTGATGGCCTCCATAGTCGCGTCTTTCCTAGTGCTTTCTTGTGTTGGTCTTTCTTGGAGGTGCCTTCTTTGCCAGCAGGTTCGTCTAGCGGCTTCTCGGCTTCATGCTGGCCGGGCAGGACTTGAACCTGCAACCTCCTGATCCAAAGTCAGGCGTTCTGCCTGTTGAACTACCGGCCATCTTTATGAAATCTTATCTTGCTTTGATGCAAGCTTGGCAAGAAGCCTTGCCGAAACTCAGTGTGCCGAATTGCCGAACTCGTGCTAAGGTTAGCTTTCTTATGGGATCGCTCATCAAAAAGCGGCGCAAGAGAATGCGCAAGAAGAAGTATCGCAAGATGCGCCGCCGCACGCGCTTCCAGAGGCGTCGCGGCCGCTAGGAGCGTTGTCCTCCTAGACGGCTAGGAGATGCGGGAGGGGGCTTAGTGCTCAGGCTGTTTGGCGCAGCGAGTTGGTCTGGTTTCAAAGGCTGGTTCTTTCAAAAGCTGGTTCGCACCACGCGATGAGCGGGGCCGGGATGCTCGCCCTCCACGAACCAAGTGCTGCCGCTGCCTGCCAACCTAGGGGTTTGACCAGTAGCCTCGGCGAGTCGGTCGCGGTATTCGGCTAGGCGAGGCTCTGCTTTGAGGGCGGCTGGTTCCAAGTCGTTGCCGTTTTCGCCTTGAGGTCCGCCCATCTCGTCCCAAATGTTGTAGACGGCCTGAGTGGAGCAGCCGAAAGGCGGGGTCAGCAGAGTGTAGACGGCAGGCTGCGAGGGCAGAGGATTGACTATCTCGCCGATGCCTTCCACATGGGCTCGCCCGCCCACTAAGCAAAAAGGCACATCTGCGCCGAGCGAGGCTGCTGCGTCAAGGTCGTCAATACCCGCCCAGCGAAGCACCGCTGCGGCATCAGCCGATCCGCCTCCCAAGCCTGCGCCCATAGGGATGCGTTTGGCGACGGTTATTCTGGCTTGCCGATTAGCCAGAGCGAGGGCTTTGGCGATGAGGTTTTCCGAGGGGTCAACGCTGGTCTTGCTATTGGTCGCGATGGCATCGCCTGCCGGTGTTTCGTTGCTCTGGGCTGCGAGCTCCAAGTTGGTGAATTCCCAGTCGGTAAGTTCTCTATCGGCATCGTAGGCATCCAGCATCACTAGCCCTTCGCCTTCTTCAATTAACAGCTCGTCGGCAAAATCCAAAGTCACCATTTCAGCATCAATTAGGTGGTAGCCGTCTTCGCGCACTCCTGTGATGCGCAGCGACAAGGTGAGCTTTGCCGGAGCGAGAACTTTGACGGGCGTCAATTCGGCTGCTGCTGGCTTCAAGGCTGCTGTCTGTTTTGCGGGCGGTCGAAGTGGGGGGCGGCTTGGGCTAGCCTCACCCACGCTGCCAAGTCCAAATCTTGAGGGCGAGACTTCGGGCTGACGCCCGCCGCTGTGAAAATTCTTGAAGACAGCACATCGCTCAGCGACTTCCGAAGCATCTTGCGGCGTTGTCCGAAGGCTTTCTCCACCAGCGGAAAAAGATGCTCAGGGGCGATCTTCGGCGGCTCTCGGCGCACGATCTGCAGCACAGCCGAGCCGACTTTCGGCGGCGGCAGAAAAGCCGAAGCGGGAACTTTTTTCAGCACCGCAGCTTCGCCCCAATAGGCCACTTTCACCGAAGGTATTCCGTAGTCAGAGCTGCCAGCCTCTGCTGCCAAGCGCATCGCCACTTCTTCTTGGAGCATGACTGTAAAAGTCGCCATCTGCGGAGCGTCTCGCAAAATGTCGAGCACGAGACCTGTGGCGATGTTGTAGGGAAGGTTCGCCACCAGATGGCTTTGCTCGTCCAGAAATTCCTTCCAATGGATGTTTTCGGCGTTTTCCCAAACGAGCCGCACAGAACCTGTCGGCAAAAATTCTTCCAGCACTTCCCTCAAAGCCGGTTTCAGCGATTCGTCTGTCTCAATGGCTGTGACATTTGCTCCCGCTTTTGCCAGCTCAAGCGTGAGCGTGCCGAGACCGGGCCCTATCTCAATCACCCGATCGCCGGGTTCAACCCCTGCAAGACGCACTATGTCTTGGGTGACGGACGGCTCTATGAGAATGTGCTGCCCTAGAGATTTCTTGAGACGAATGCCGTGCTTGGCGGCAAGCTCGTCCCAAGCTGCGGTGGATGTCAAGGCTGCGTCAAGGCTGGGGGGGGGTTATAGGTTCGGATTTTCGGGCAAGTGTCTCGCTCCGCACACTGGCCAAGGCTGCCTGCCGCGCTCGTCCCAGAGCTTCTGGGCCAGGAAATCCTGCTCCCGCTGGGATGCTTCCGAAGGCAGCACTCCCACCAGAAGAGGAGCGTGCCTTCCGGCCACATCGTCCCATGTGCTGATATTGAATTGATAGGCGCCGTAGTAGAGGCCGTTGGAACTGCGAACGGTGTAGTCGCCGTTCGACTCGCACTGACGGAGCTGCTCCCACTGCGCCGCTGTCGGCAGACTGGCTGCTGGGGCCGGGGCAGCAGTTGTCGTGGTGGTGGTCGTGGTGGTCGTGGTGGGAGGAGACGAGAGATCAATAGCCGGAGGCACTGGCGGGCTGCCGGGCTGCGTGGTGGGCGGGGCTATCTCTGCTGGTGCAGCCGTGGTCGGAGCGGCAGCGTCCTGTTGAGCAGTTGGGGCAGCCGTGGTCGGCGGAGGAGTGGGGTCTATGGTGGAGCGGCACCCAGGCCAGCGGGAGGAGCCGAATTCCTGCCAGAGCGCATAGGCCATGCGATCTTGGTCGGCAGGCGAGGCTTCAGAAGGCACCACGCCCACGAGCGACGGGTATTCGCGGCCGGCCAATTCGTCCCAAGTTGCAATGCGGAACTGATACGCCCCGTAATTCGTGCCTTCTTCGCTCACTGCCGTGTAGTCGCCGCCGGTTTGACATTCCCTCATGGCTGCCCATGCCTGCTGCGACGGGAAACCTGCCACATCCGGCGGCACGGCAGGGCCTAAAGCGGCAGGGTCATAGCCGCTAGGGGCTGCGGTGGTAGTTATCGGAGCAGCTGTCGTGGCGGGTGGAGGCGGAGGCGGCGGGGGCACCGACACAGTTGGCAGAGGTGCTATGGTCGTTGCGGGTGCCGCTGTGGTGGTTGTGACGACAGGCTGAACCGCGTCGTCGGAGTCGTCGCTGCCAGAAGTGGCCCAGAATATCAAGCCGATCACAAGGCCGATGACTAGCAGAGCCGCGACTGCGGTGATCGCCAAACGAGCTTCACGGGAAAGACCTGCGCCGAATGGCCTTTTCTTGCTCGGCGGCGAAATCCCCCCAGGCGACGCTGGCGTGCTGCCTGTGGGAGAGACCGACCATGAGGGCGAAGTCTGCCCGGTCGGAGTTCTGCCTTCAGCAGGCGGGTGGCTTCCCGTGCCTCCAGTTCCCCCGGTCGGCGGCCAGTCAGTCATCGAGCTTGTAGAGTTTTGAAGCGTTGCGCCAAGTGGCTTCTGCTATTTCTGCGTCTGTGAGCCCTTTGGCTTCGGCTAGTTTTTGTCCCACAAGCACAACATTAGCAGGTGAGTTCGGCTTGCCTCGGTATGGTACTGGAGTTAAAAACGGCGCATCCGTTTCCACCAAAAGCCGTTCCAGCGGGCACGCCGCAGCCGCTTCGCGAACATTATCGGCGTTGGGGAATGTGATGATGCCGCTGAACGAAAGCGAGGCGCCTCGCTCCAAGGCTTTCTCGGCTTCGGCCGCTCCTCCTGTGAAGCAGTGAAGGACGGTGCGGGGCGGGATGCCTTCGCTGTCCAATATCGCAAATGTGTCGTCCCAGGCGTCGCGGCTGTGCACCACTAGGGCTTGATCTGACTCGTGCGCCCAGCCTATGTGCTCGGCGAAGACGGCACGCTGCTGCTGGCGGGGGGAATGGTCGTAGAAATAGTCCAGTCCGCATTCTCCCACCGCTGCCACGAACGGCTGATCCAGAAGTTCTAATATGCCAGCGGTGCCGTGCTGGGCTTCGTGAGGGTGAATGCCGGCTGTGGCCCAGATGCCTTCGTGGGCTTGCGCCACCCGTTGGGCTTCGGCTGAGGTGTGGCGGTCGGTGCCTATGACGATGCAGCGTTCCACTTTTGCTGCTCGTGCTGCCGGCAGCAGTTCTTTTGACTCTTCAAGAGTCATATGGCAGTGGTTGTCTATCCAGCGCATTTTTTGTCAGGCAGATATAGTCAGTCGCTGTCAATGCGGGGAAACAGAGGGTCGCCCCTCACCACTTGCGCGCCGCCGGCATAGCCTCCCCACTCTGCGGCTTCGGGCAGGCGTTGGTCGGCTGGGTTGCCCGTCATGCCTATTCTTTGCCAGGCAACGGCTGCGGCATCTGGAATGGCGGGGCTGGCCAGGATGGTGGCGATGCGCAGGCATTCCAAGGTGTCGCCCAGCACGGCATTGACTTCATCGCCCTCCGGCAGCTTCCACGGCTCCATGCGCTGGAAGTATTCGTTGGCGTCTCGCAGGATTTGCCAAGTGGCATCCAGAGCCACCGAGGGCTGAACTTGCTCCCAAGCTTTGGCTGTGGCTTCGCAGGCGGAGGCTACGCTTGCTCGCAAGGGGCTGCCTGGGGCGGGAGCTGGGCCGATGCCTCCTGCTTTGGATTCCGTCACTGCCGCAACTCGCCCCAGCAGGTTGCCGTAGGCGTTGGCGAGGTCGCTCGTGTAGCGGCTGAGGAGGGCTTCGTAGCTGAAGTCGTTGTCGGGGCCGAAAGAGGTGTCTCGGAGCATGGCGTAGCGGAAGCCGTCTATGCCGAATTCTTCCGTCATGTTTTCGGGCGATATCTGGTTGAGCTTGGATTTGGACATTTTTTCGCCGCCGATGAGCAGCCAGCCGTGCACATGGAACTTCGGCAGGTCTTTTACGCCTGCGGCCATGAGCATCGCCGGCCAATAGACGCAGTGGAAGCGGATGATGTCTTTGCCTAGGAGATGCCTCGTGGCGGGCCACCAAGCGGCGAAGCGGTCGGGGTCGGCTTCAAAGCCGGCGACTGTGGCGTAGTTGATGAGGGCGTCATACCACACATAGAACACTTGGCTTTCGTCCCAAGGCACCCGGATGCCCCAATCAAGCGAAGTTCGGGTGACCGAGACATCGGCTAATCCGCCTTTGATGATGCCGAGGGCTTCGTTGCGGTAGCGGGTGGGCGTGATGTTCTCTGGCTCTCGCTCAAACCATTCCATGAGCGGTTCGGCGAACTCTGAGAGCTTGAAGAAGTAGTTCTCTTCTTTCATGCGTTCCACCGGCCCCGACACTCGCCCTTCGTCCACATCGGCTTGGGTCACATAGGCTTCGTCCGACACGGAATAGAGGCCGTCGTAGACGCCCTTGTAGATGTGGCCGTTGTCGTAGCAGCGTTGCATGAAAGCTCTAACCGAGCTGTGGTGGCGGGGCTCGGTCGTGCGGATGTAGTCGTCATAGGCGATGTTCATGTGATCCCAGGCTTCACGGAATCGCTGGCTGGTCTGGTCGGCTTGCTCTTGGGGGGTGAGGCCGTTGGCTTCGGCTGCTCGCTGGACTTTGAGGCCGTGCTCGTCGGTGCCCGTCATATACACCACATCGTTGCCCAGCAGTCGTTGCCACCGGCAGATGGCATCGCCGGTGACAGCGGTGTAAGCGTGCCCCAAATGCGGAGCGTCATTCACATAGAAAATCGGCGTGGTGAGATAAAACCGCGACATGTGGGAATTCTAACGGCTGGAGATAGACAAGGCATAGACCCTGCGCTTGGGGATGCCGTAAGCATCGGCGACTCTTTGGGCGGCTTCTGAGCGGGTGGCTCCGTCGGCTTGTTCGGCTACTAGGGCTGCGAGGATTGCATCGTCAGTGGGTTCGGGAGGTTCGGGCGAACCTTGGAGCACTAGCACGAACTCGCCCTTGGCGGGGATGGTGCTGTCGGCGACTTGTTCGGCGAGCTCGCCTATGGCGGCTGAGACGATTTGCTCATGGAGTTTGGTGAGCTCTCGGGCGAGTGCTGCAGGGCGGTCTGGGCCTAGAGCTTGGATGAGGTCTTCTAGGGTTTGCGCTAGCCGATGAGGGGCTTCAAACAGCACGATGGTGCGAGGTTCTCTGGCGAGGGCAGCCAGCCGCTGCGAGCGGGCTTCGCCCTTGCGGGGAAGAAAGCCTTCAAACACGAACCTGCTGGTGTTCAGCCCGCTCAGGGACAGGGCAGCCGTGACAGCCGAAGGGCCGGGGATGACACTAACCGCGATGCCCGATGCATGTGCCGCAGCCACAAGCGGCCCGGGCGGGTCGGAAATCCCAGGCGAGCCAGCGTCGGTTGCTATAGCCACAAGCTGACCTTGCTGGGCAAAAGAAATAAGTTCGCCCGTGACCTCCTCTTCAGTGTGCTCGTTGAGACAAATCAGCTTGGGCGCTTGAATGCCCGAAAGCTCCAGCAGCTTGCCTGTCCTGCGGGTGTCTTCGCAAGCAATGATGTCGGCCGCCGCCAAAGTCTCAACCGCCCTAGGCGACAGATCGCCTAGGTTGCCAATAGGCGTAGCAACCAGCACTATGGCACCGGCTTTAGTCATTGCGTCTTGACCTCCACTTGATCCCCCTCATTCAAATTCCATTTGGCAAAGCAGCCCGCCGCAGCTTCCAGAACCCGCCGCGATCGCAACCTCGGCATCCCCACCCGCCAAGGCTTCATCGTCTTGACCGAAAGCACCCGCCCCCGCCGATCCACATAAGCCACATCAATGGCAAAGCGCATCCCCAAAGTATGTATCCACCCCGCAGGCTCCAGCACGAGCACGCTGTCTGTTGCATTGCCCTTCTCATCCATGCCGTCCTGCTCCTTCATGCCGTCTCGCCCCAGCAGTCCCTTAGTCCGTGCCCCAGCATCCGAAGCGATCTCCGCCTCAGCCACCACCCGCCCATTCACCGCCAACCAAGCCATTAGTTCAATTTAGAGGATTAATGCTGAATGCTCATCGTAGGGGGTGACTAATATGTCAAATAGAGTTTTTTAACAAAGAAGAAAGGGCACAATCAGATGACACTTCAAGCAGTGGAAGTAACTTCACCCACGGTCTTTTCACTATCAAGAGATCTGGTTCAGCCAGAGGTCGTGCTCCCTGACGGGCTCTTATTCAATACGAGACAGCAGATGGACGGACTTGACCTTCTTGGGGCGTTATCTGATGAGACGATTCCAGCGGCATTTTTTGACCCCCAATACAGAGGAGTACTCGACTATCTTTCCTATGGAAATGAGGGAGTAAGCAGGGGCGGCGCAAGATCGTCTCTCGTGCAGATGACAGATATCATTCCAGATTTTATCTCTGAGATGACGAGAGTTCTGTTGCCGAGCGGTCATTTGTTCCTATGGATTGACAAGTATCATTTGATGGCTGGATTTCGGGAGTGGCTAGACGGAGAGCCATTGGAAGTGGTAGACATGGTTACTTGGAGCAAAGATCGTATGGGGATGGGGTATAGGACTCGTCGCTTTGCGGAGTATCTTGTGGTTCTTCAAAAGCTGCCCACCAGAGCCAAGGGAGTTTGGAAGGTGCATGACATTCCCGATATATGGGTTGAAAGAGTGCCGCGCTCTAAGGGGGTTCATCCCAAGCCCGTGGGCTTGCAGTCGGCTTTGATTAAAGCAGTCACAAATGAAGGGGATGTAGTGGTTGACCCCGCTGCGGGTTCCTTTTCCGTTATGGATGCTTGCTTTGACAGCGGCAGACTATTCTTGGGATGTGATTTGAATGGCTAGATTCAGCGAAGCCAAGGGTCGCAGGGATGGTAACAGCGGTTATGGGCGAGTCTTCGGCAACAAGGCTCTAGGTCAAGTTCTCTCTCGTGCACAAGGAACAGTGATATCAGCAGGCACCGAACTTGAAAAGTTGCTGTCCGACAAGATCACAAGGATAGACGACCTTGACGAGTTCCTAGATCGCAGCACAATTGGTAGTGCAATTGACAGCGACATATACATCGTTTCTAAGCGGGCTGTCAAAAAATCTAAGAAATTGAGCAGTCCAGGGCAAGAACCTGATTTTCTGATATTTCATCACGCAGGAGAATCTAAGCATTGTTATGCTGTAGAACTTAAAGACGGTGATACATTTGATACCAAAAAAGCCGAAGGAGAGTACAAGAATCTCGAAAGTTTCGTTCAGACTGTGTCTCAGAATTTACCTTATACAGTCTCATTCTATTTTGTCGCCTTCAACCAAGAAGATAGAAACGCCATATATGAAGGCTTCAAGAAAAAAGTACCACTTGATAAGTGTATGACTGGAAGAGAATTCTGTGGATTGCTGGAAATAGATTATGATGAGATAGTCGCAGGGAGAGGCCAAGACGCACCACAGAATTTTCAAGATTTCCTCACTGCTTTGCTGGACATCCCAGAAGTAAGAGACTTCATTCATGAGCAATTGAACGAAAGCGATTGATAGTAGGCGAAGCTATCTGGGCGGGGTGAAGCGGAACTCCATTACATCGCCGTCTTGGGTTTGGTAGTCGCGGCCTTCGGCTCGGATTTTGCCGGCTTGTTTGGCGGCTGTCCATGAGCCTATGGCTAGAAGGTCTTCGCAGGCTATGGTTTCGGCTCGGATGAAGCCTTTTTCAAAGTCGGTGTGGATGGCGCCGGCGCATTCACGGGCTGTGGAGCCTGCTTTGAAAGTCCAGGCTCGTGATTCTTTTTCGCCTGTGGTGAAGAAGGTGTGGAGCGAGAGCAGTTTTCTTGCGGCTCTGGCGAATGCAGCCAGCGCGCCTTCGCCTAGACCGAGCTCTTGAAGCATCTCGGCTTGCTCTTCGGGGGGCAGCTGCGCTACTTCTTCTTCCAGCCGTACGCACATTCCCATGACTTCGGCTTGAGGGAGGTCTTCGGCGAGGACTGATGCGATCTCGCTCCCCTGCAAATTATTGCTCGGGCTGCCGTGACCATCGGGTGAAACTTCTTCTTGCGGATTGCTAGCTTGAGGATCGTCTCCTTGCGAGTTGCTTCCCTGCGATGCCTCTGCGTCCAAAATTTCCTCGCCCAAGTTGGCTAAGACCATGATCGGCTTGTTGGTGAGCAGAAAGTTCGCAGCCAGAGCGGCTTTCTCCTCGTCCGACAATTCGCTTCTGTAAATCGGCGTGCCTTCTGCTAGCACCCGGGCTGCTTTCTCCAACAGCGAAACTTCTTCGCGCATAGACGGGTCGCTGCGAGCTTGCTTCTCTCGTCTTTCAAGCTGTCGCTGAGTGCTGTCAAAGTCAGCCAAGCTCAGTTCCAGCTCCAAGATGTGCAGCTGCGACAGCGGGGCGTGCTCTTGAGGCAGGTCTTCTGTCTCAAAAGCCTGCAGCACATAGACGATGGCTTCCACCTCGCGGATGTGCGAGAGTAGCTGATTTCCCAGCCCTTCCCCTTGGCTCGCCCCTTCCACGATGCCGCCGATATCGCAAAACTGAACCTGCGCTGGAGTGCGCTTGGCTGAACCGCTCATCTCTGCTAGCAAGCCCAGACGCCTGTCGGGCACTGCCGCCATCCCCACATGCGCTTCTTTGGTGGCGAAGGGAAACGGCGCAGCCAGCGCGCTGGAGCCAGTGAGAGCGTTGAAGAGAGACGACTTCCCAGAGTTGGGAAATCCGACCAGTCCAAACCTTTCCACGATGCCACGCTATCTAAGATGTGAGATGTGAAAGTCACAATTCCAGATCATCCCTTCATCGCCGAGCGTCTCACTCGTCTGCGCCGCCACGACACCAAGAGGGCGGGCTTCCGCCGCAACCTTCACGAGCTGTCGCAGTTTCTGATATACGAGGCGATGCGAGAACAGCCAGTGGTGGAGATCGACATTCAGACGCCTCTGTGCCCCGCAACCGGCGTGGAGATACACGACCCGCCTATCGTGGTGCCCGTGCTGCGAGCCGGTCTGGGGATGATGGACGCAGCCTTCCAGCTTTTGCCGAATGCGAGGGTGGGTTTCATCGGCGCCCGCCGAGACGAAGAGACTTTCATGCCCGACGAGTATGTCAATACCATCCCGCCCGACTTGGAGCGGCAAGAAGCCTTGGTGCTGGATCCGATGCTGGCGACTGGCGGTTCGCTTATCCACACATGCAAGCTGCTGAAAGAATCCAATGTGGGCTTCATTCGGGTGGTCTGCGTGCTGGCTGCCCCAGAGGGGATTGCCGCGTTTGAAGCGACAGGCTACGACGCCTGCGTGGTGACAGGCTCCATCGACAGCCACCTGAACGAGCAAGCCTTCATCGTGCCGGGTCTAGGCGATGCCGGCGACCGGCAATTCGGGCTGGCTTGAGGGCAGGAATTTGAAGGCTGGCAGAGACTAAGTGCCCCCAAAATCGCAAACAGCAATCGCAATGGACAAAAAAGTGCGGAAAGATGTCTGAGCCGGAAAAATCCCCCTTAGATGTGCGGCCCGATTTTGAGAGCTTCGCCGATGTGGTTGCTCTGCTGCGCCGAGAGTGCCCTTGGGACAAAAAGCAGACTCACGCTTCGCTTCGCAAGCATCTGCTGGAGGAGACCTACGAAACGCTGGAAGCAATAGACCAGCTGTCGGAAACTCTTGACGAAGGTAGTGCAGGGGGCGGCGAAAACAGCGAACAGGGCAGCGCACAAAACAGCGATAAAAACGCTCGGCAGCTTGCAGCAGCCAAATCGCTTTGCGATGAGCTGGGCGACCTGCTCTACCAAGTCTTCTTCCATTCGCTTTTGGCTTCCGAGCGGGACGACTTTGATGTCTATGATGTCGTGGCATCCATCCAAGCCAAGCTCATTCGCAGACACCCGCATGTGTTCGGCGACTTGGAAGTGGAATCTGAGGAAGACCTTGCGCCGCACTGGGAAGCCATCAAGAAGTCCGAAGGCAAGCGCGAGTCCGTGATGGACGGCATTCCGAGCGAGCTGCCCGCCTTGCTCTACGCCTCAAAAGTTCAGCGCAAAGCTGCCTCGCTAGGAGCTAAGCCCCCGTCAGAGTCGGCTGATTCTTCTGCCGAGCTTTTGGACGCCCCGATAGACGATCAGATGCCCCTAGACGATAAGACCATCGGCCAAATGCTATTCGCCATCAACCAGCTCGCTGCCCAGCAAGGCATCGACAGCGAAGCAGCCCTGCGCTCGGCTGCTCAAGGGTTCAAAGACCGTTTCCGTCAGTTAGAAGAACAAGGCGCAGACCTGGCAGCAGAAGAATCACGAGACTATCTCTGGAAGAGCCAAATTTAATTCACCTTGCACAATTCGCCCTTTTGAGGCAAACTAGCCATCGTGCCCCTTAATCGCAGCGCATCGGCTTCCGCGAGTGCTATCCAGCGCATCGTCGGCAGGGAAATGCTCGACTCTCGCGGCAACCCCACAGTGGAAGCTGAAGTCGTGCTGGTTTCTGGAGCCCAGGGGCGAGCCCTCGTGCCTTCCGGCGCATCTACTGGCAGATACGAAGCAAAAGAGCTCCGAGACGGCGGCGACCGCTTCGCAGGCAAAGGAGTGCAAAAAGCAGTCGGGCATGTAAATGACGAGATAGCCAAAGCCCTGCTCGGCTCCGATGCCCAAGACCAGCAGCAGATTGACGCAACTCTCATTGAGCTTGACGGCACCGACGACAAACGCCGTCTAGGTGCCAACGCCCTTCTAGGAGTCTCGCTGGCAGTGGCAAAAGCAGCCGCAGCCCACCAAAACTTGCCTCTCTACCGACACATCGGAGGCGTAGGCGGATACATCATGCCTCTGCCGTATTTGAATGTGCTCAACGGCGGCGCGCACGCCGACAACAACTTGGATTTCCAAGAGTTCATGCTCGCCCCGCACGGTGCGCCCTCTTTCGCCGAGTCTCTGCGCTGGGGGGTGGAGGTGTATCACACGCTGCGCCGACTGCTGGCAGAAAAATCGCTCTCCACCGGCCTCGGCGATGAAGGCGGTTTCGCCCCCGATCTGTCGTCAAACAAAGAAGCTCTGGATTTGCTGAGCGCAGCCGTGGAAGCGGCCGGCTATCGTCTCGGCGAAGACATCTCGCTCGCCGCCGACATCGCAGCCAGCGAATTCTGTGAGAGTGAAGACGGCTCTGCCATCTATACCCTGCGAGGCGACACAGCCAAAGGCAAACCCCGCACCTTCACATCAGAAGAATTTGTAGCAGAACTGGCAGCCATTTGCCGCGACTACGCAATGGTGTCAGTTGAAGACCCGCTCGCCGAAGACGACTGGAACGGCTGGCAGCAGATCACAGCAGAAATCGGTTCGGAAACCCAGCTCGTGGGCGACGACCTCTTCGTGACCAACATGGAGCGTCTCAGCATGGGCTTCGCTCGCAACGCCGCTAACGCTATCCTCATCAAGCCCAACCAAATCGGCACGCTTACCGAAACCGTCCGAACGCTTCAAGCCGCCCAGAGCCATCGCTACGGCACCATGATGTCGCACCGCTCCGGCGAGACGGAAGACACCACAGTCGCCGACCTCGCCGTGGCCACGAACTGCGGCCAGATCAAGTCAGGCGCCCCTGCCCGCAGCGACCGCACCGCCAAATACAACCAGCTTCTGCGCATAGAAGAAGAGCTAGGCGAAGCCGCCCGCTTCTGGCCTCGCGAAGCCGAGGCACGCGATGCAGCCGAAAGTGCGGCCGACAGTGCAGCCGCAAGCTAGAAGGCAGGCTAGAGGAGCAAGCAAGCATGAACCTGAAAAAAGGCAGTCGCCGATGTTCCTAGTCCGTCTCGTCTGGAGCCGCTTCACTCTCATGCTGCTGCTATGCGCCGCGCTCGCTGCGATCATCGTCTTCTACGGCGTCACCCCTTACAACGCGTGGCAAGAACAACGCGGCACCATAGCCGAGGTGAAAACGCAGCTTGACGAGGCAACCCAAGAAAACGCCGAGCTCAAAGAAGAAATAGACAGGCTTTCCACCCCAGCCGAAGTAGAGCGCGTAGCCCGCCGCGACCACAATCTGATCTACCCCGGCGAGCAAGCCTATGTGGTGCTTCCTCCCGCGACTTCGGCGCCTGCTGCCTCGGTGCCGACTACCTCAGCACCAGCCTCAGCACCAGCCTCTGCGCCAAGCCCCTGATTCCCGCAACCTGCATTTCGCTTCCCGCAACCTGCATCTCGCTGCCTCGCACTCCTTGGCTAGCACTCCTTGGCCAGCACTCCTTGGGCAGCACCCCGCGTGGCAGACTAATATAGAAATCGGCTAGTCTAAAGTCTGGCTGTGCTGGGAGCAACCCACCAGCGCAGCGGCCGCAAAAATTAAATACAAAGCCAGGAGGAGAGCAAATGAGCATCATGGGCACACGGGTCTTGCGCAAAGAAGATCCCAAGTTCCTAACCGAAGGGGCTACCTACACAGCCGATGTCCGAGATCCGCGCCTAGAAGGAGCAGCGCATGTGCATTTCGTCCGCTCCACTTTTGCTCACGCCAAGATCAACAGCATTGATGCATCCGAGGCGGCAGCCATGCCCGGCGTGCTCGGCGTCTACACGGCCGAAGACATCCCCGAAGATGTCGGCACGGTGCCGGCAGCGGTGCCGCTCTTCCCGCCGAGCATGATGAACCGTCCTCTGCTCGCCACCGGCACAGCCCGTTTCGCTGGCGACCCCATAGCAGCGGTCGTGGCTGAGACTCCCAACCAAGCAGCCGATGCCGCCGAGATGGTGTTCGTGGATTACGAGCCGCTTCCGGTTGCCATAGACATTGAAGACGCCGCCGCCGACAACAATGTCATCTTTGAAGATGTCGGCACCAACACGGCAGTGGACTTCGGCATGATGGGCATGGCCACCGGCATCGGCGAGGAAGACATCTTTGCCGACTGCGATGTGGTGGTGAAGCAGCGCATCATCAACCACAAAACTGCGCCCGCCCCCTTGGAAGGCCGCTCGGTGGCTTGCGTCTGGGACGGCGGCAAGCTGGTCGTGTGGCTCAGCAGCCAAGCTCCGCACGGCTTCAAAGGCGCGCTCACAGGCGTCTACGGCGAAGGCACTGAATGCCAAGTCATCTGCCCGGATGTGGGCGGCGGCTTCGGCCAGAAAATCGGCGGCACGCCAGAAGAGCTGATCTTGCCGCATCTGTCTCGCGTTCACAGCCGCCCGATGCGCTGGACGGAAACCCGCACGGAAAACTTCACAGGCATAGGGCACGGACGAGCGCAAGTGCAACATGCCACCATAGGCGGCAGCAAAAACGGCGAAATCCAGGCGTATCGCTTGGAAGTCATTGGCGATTCGGGCGCATATTGTGGGCTCGGAGCGTTCTTGCCGTTCTTCACCCACATCATGGCTGCAGGCGTCTACAAGATTCCTAAGATTGAAACCACAGCCAAAGCGGTGGTCACCAACACCGCCCCTGTGCTGGCCTATCGCGGGGCAGGCCGTCCCGAAGCCACAGCCGCCGTGGAGCGGGCTATAGATATCTTCGCCGCCGAATGCGGGCTGAGCCCCGTAGATGTGCGCCGCAAGAACTTCATCCCTCAAGAAGCCTTCCCCTACACAACTCCGCACGGCACCGAATACGACTCGGGCGCATACGAAACCTCTCTGGACAAAGCCCTGGAAGCCGCCGACTACGAAGGCCTGCTGGCCGAGCAAGCCTCACGCCGCGAGCGAGGCGACAGCAAACAGCTCGGCATCGGCGTGGCGGCTTATGTGGAGATAACAGGCGGGCCTGCCCCCGGCGGGGCCGAGTTCGCCCGTGTGCGCATCACGCCCGAAGGCAAGGCGCAGATTTTCTCGGGGGCTTTCTCGCACGGCCAGAGCCACGCCACGACCTTCGCCATGGTCGCCGCCGACCAGCTCGGCATGGACATAGACGACATTGAAGTCGTCCAGGGCGACACCGACCAAGTGGCAGAAGGCACTGGCACATTCGCCTCCCGCTCGCTTCAGTTCGGCGGCTCGGCGGTTTACGATTCTTCCCGCGAGGTCGCCAGCCAAGCTCGCGAGATCGCTGCGAAGCTGCTGGAAGCCGATGCGGAAGATGTGGTGCTAGACACCGAAACAGGCGCATTCCATGTGCAGGGCGCACCCGCCGTGTCGCAAAGCTGGGCCGATGTGGCCGCAGCCGCCGCCAAAGACGGCATGGCTTTAGAGCACGAAGGCAGCCACAACGCCAACTGCAGCTACCCCTTCGGAGCGCATGTGGTGGTGGCGGAAGTAGACACCGAAACAGGCGAGGTAACCGTGCCCAAGATCGTGACCTGCGACGACTCCGGCACGATCCTGAACCCCAACATCATGGAAGGCCAGCGTCACGGCGGCATCGCCCAGGGCATCGGCCAAGCCCTCACCGAAGAGTTCGTATATGACGAAGACGGCAACCCCGTGACTTCCAACCTCGCCGACTACGGCTTCATCTCGGCTGCAGAGCTGCCGTCATTCACGCTCGTGCCTCTGGAGACTCCGACGCCCAACAACCCTCTGGGCGCCAAAGGCATAGGCGAGTCGGGCGCAATCGGCTCTACGCCTGCTCTGCAGAGCGCGGTGGTGGATGCCCTGAGCCATTTAGGCATCCGCCATATAGACATTCCGCTCTCGCCTGAGAGAGTGTGGAACTCAATAGCAGCTGCTAGCTCGGCTAGCAATTAGTCGGCACTGCTAGCTGCTTCAAGCGGCAAGACAAACAGCCATTACCGGCGATAACTTCAGAGACAAACTTAGAGAGCAAATTTTCCAAAGCGAAGAACCCAAACCAAAAACCAAATCCCAAGTCAAGCAAGGAGTTTCAGAGTGGAGATTTCAGTCAAAATCAACGGCGAGGAGCATCGCCACGATGTGGAGCCGAGAACGCTCTTGGTGCATTACATACGCGACCAAGCTGGTCTCACGGGCACCAACATCGGCTGCGACACTTCCTCGTGCGGAGCGTGCACCGTCCATGTGAACGGCGAGTCGGTCAAGTCTTGCACGATGTTCGCGGCGCAGGCCGACGGCGAAGAGGTGCTCACCATTGAAGGCTTGGCCTCCAACGGCGAGCTTCATCCGATGCAAGAGGCTTTCCGCCAGTGCCATGCGCTCCAGTGCGGCTATTGCACTCCGGGCATGGTGATGGCGTCGGTGTCGCTCCTCAAGGAGAATCCGAACCCTACGGAGGACGAAGTTCGTGAAGGGCTGGAGGGCAACCTTTGCCGCTGCACCGGCTATCACAACATCGTCAAGGCAGTCATGGAGGTGGCGAAGTGATACCTGCAGCTTTTGAATACATCCGAGCCGACTCCGCTGAAGCGGCTTTGGCTGCTTTGGCCGAGCACGGGGACGAAGCCAAGCTCTTGGCGGGCGGGCATTCGCTCATTCCGCTCATGCGCTTCCGCTTGGCCCGCCCCGAAGTGATCGTGGATGTGGGGCGCGTGGACGACCTCAAATACATCCGTGACGGCGGCGACCATCTCGCCATCGGTGCGCTCACCCGCCATTGCGATGTAGAAAACAACGACCTCGTGAAAGCCGAAGCTCCGCTGCTGGCTGCCGCTACCTCGCATGTGGGCGACCCGCAAGTGCGTCATCGTGGCACCATCGGCGGCTCTGTGGCGCACGGCGATCCCGCTTCCGATATTCCTTCGGCGATGCTGGCTTTCGGCGCGACCTTCGTGGCGCACGGGCCGGGCGGCGAACGGGAGATAGCGGTGGATGATTTCTTCAACGGTTTCTTGGAGACAGCCCTGGAACCCGAAGAGATGCTCACTGAAATCCGAGTGCCTAAGGCTGGCGGGGCTGGCTGGTCTTTCCAGAAGTTCAATCGGCGTGCACAGGATTGGGCCATTGTGGGGGTTTCGGCTCTGGTTCGCAACGGCTCTGCTGGCATCGGTCTGGTGAACATGGACAGCACCCCCGTGCGTGCTTCAGCAGCAGAAGCTGCCGTGGCATCAGGGGCTTCGCCTGCCGAGGCTGCCGAGGCTGCTGCTGAGGGCTGCGAACCCACATCCGACCTAAACGCCAGCGTGGAATATCGCCAGCATCTGGCTCGCGTGCTCACCCGCAGGGCTTTGGAAGAGGCGACCGGTTAAAAGAAGATCGCTTGGGTTTGACTGCCGTAGGGCTGGGGATAGCAATTTCTAAGCTGTGGCTATTAATGTCTCCGCGCTAGAAGAGCGGGGGCATCGTTAGCCTTAATAGTCATGGCATCTGGTGCAAAAGCGACCGTGGCTGAGAGCAAAGCCGAAGCTAATTCGGCGGCAGCACAGCCAACCTTGACGCTTGAAGAAGTGCGCTCAGGGCTGGAGTCGGCAGACTATCTGCCCGACGAAGGGCTTGTGGCCGCTGTGTATCTGGCAATGACCTTGCGCCGCCCGCTGCTGCTAGAAGGCGAAGCCGGGGTGGGCAAAACCGAAGTCGCCAAAGCTTTGTCAGCATGGACTGGCGGTGCGCTCATCCGTCTGCAATGCTACGAGGGCATCAGCATCTCCCAAGCTGTCTATGAATGGGACTACGCTCGCCAAATTCTGAGCCTGCGAGTTGCCGAAACCGCAGACAGCCCAGCCCTCCAGACCAGCGACTTGTATTCCGAGCAGTTCTTGGTGCGCCGCCCGCTGCTGCAAGCCGTCGCCGACGACAGCCCAGTCGCCCCCGTGCTGCTCATTGACGAGATAGACCGAGCCGATGACGAATTTGAGGCGTTCCTGCTGGAAGTGCTTTCCGACTGGACGATAACCGTGCCCGAAATCGGAGCCTTCACAGCAGCACAGCCGCCTCTCACAGTCATCACATCCAACCGCACGCGCGATATTCACGATGCCCTCCGCCGTCGTTGCTTATATCACTGGGTGGAGCACCCCGACTTGTTTCGCGAAACAGCCATAGTCTCTTTGCGTTCGTCTGCCAGCAGCGAAACTCTCGCTCGCCAAGTCGCCGCCGCTTCGGGCCGCCTTCGCAACGGAAGCTTCTACAAGCCGCCGAGCGTGGCGGAAAGCATCGCTTGGGCCGACGCTCTGAGCGCGCTGGGTGTGGAAGATTTAGATGAGAAAGCAGCCGGCCAGACCCTCGGGGCTGTGCTCAAATATCGCGAAGACCAAGAACGAGCTCGAGCCAACGGACTGGGGGAGCTAGTGGCCGAGGCAGTGGCTGAAGCTTCGGCCAAGGCCGATCGCGGCGTTTGAATCTTATAGTCCCGCTTTTGCCAATATAAATGTGCCAGCTAGAGATGCGCCAGTGAAAGATTTGCCAATGAAAGCCGGAGCATCTGTGAAATTCGTTCGCGAGCTGCGAGCGCACGGGCTGGCTATTCCAGTGCAAGCCAGCGTGACTTACGCCGATGCGCTGGATGCGATGAATGTCTCCAAGCAGTCGGAGATCTATTGGGCTGGGCGGATCGCTCTTTTGACCGACCCGAAAGACATAGCAGCCTATGACGAGGTGTTCCAGCGTTTTTGGGGGAGGTTCTGGGGGACTAGCGGAATGATGGTTGAGATGGAGCAGGAGCAACTGGCTGTCGGCTACGACGCTGAAGACGACTTGGAGGATTCAAGCGAAGAATCCGAGCAAACCGAAGACGATACCCCCGAAGACGACCCCGAACAAGACGAGGCCGAAATCATAGCCGTGCGCTACAGCCACGAAGAAATGCTGGCCGACAAAGACTTCTCCCAGTGCTCCCCCGAAGAGCTTGCCGAGATGACGAGCCTGTTTGCCCAGCTTCGCCTCGGAGGGGCGAAAGTGATGTCACGCCGCCTGCGCCCGTCTCTGCACGCTCGCGGCCCGCTCGACATTCGCCAAACAGTATCTCGCGGCCTCCGCACGGGCGGCGAGCTTTTGCGCTGGTATCACGCTCAGCCTCGCGAACGGCTGCGCCGCTTGGTGCTGCTGGTGGATGTAAGCGGTTCTATGGCTCCCTATGCCCGGGCTCTGCTGCGTTTCACACATGCGGCGGTGGCGGCTAGGCGCAGAGTTGAAGTTTTCGCTATGGGCACCCGTCTCACCCGTCTCACCCGTGAACTCGCCACGCACGATCCAGACGCAGCCCTCGCCAGTGCTGCCGAGGCTGTTATGGACTGGTCGGGCGGCACCCGTCTAGGCGATGCGCTGGCCGAGTTCAACACCCGTTGGGGCATCCCCGGCATGGCACGCGGAGCGGTGGTGGTGATCCTCTCGGACGGCTGGGATCGGGGCGACCCTGAAACGATATCCGAGCAGATGATCCGTCTCCAAAGGGCCGCCCATAGGCTCATCTGGGTGAACCCTCTCAAAGCCACTCCCGACTATGCCCCTCTAGCGCGTGGAATGGCGGCAGCCCTTCCGCATGTTGACAATTTTGTGTCGGGGCATTCCTTCAATGCTCTGCGGGAGCTGGCTGAAATCATCTGCTCTAAGGGGGAGTTTGAGGCAAAATTTGAAAGCGGTTATTCGAAAACACCTACAGCAAAGGCAGGCCATGAAAGAAATACTTGACGACATCGCCAAATGGCAAAAAGACCAAAAGCGCATTGCGGTGGCAAGGGTCGTGAGCTTGGAAGGCTCCGGCCCCAGAGACCCTGGCGCGGCAATGGTGGTGAACGAAGACGGCAAGGTCGCCGGATCGGTCTCAGGCGGCTGCGTGGAAGGAGCCGTGGTGACTGAAGCCCTAGAAGTGCTGGAGACAGGCGAACGAAAGATGGTGAGCTTCGGCTACAGCGATGACGAAGCCTTCGCTGTCGGCCTCACCTGCGGCGGCACGATCAACCTCTTCATAGAACCGCTGGACTGGTGAAGCAGATGGCTCAGGCAATGGCGCAGCTGTCAATCTACGAACTGCTGGAAGAAGCACTACGCGAAGACCGTCCGGTTGCTTTGGCGACCGTGGTGGAGCGCAAAAATCCAGCTGATGCCCAAGCTAGTTCTGACGAGCAGATCAGCCCTGACGCTGGCTCCAGTTCAGCCAGCTCCAGCACTTCTGAAACCTCCAGCACATCCGCTAGTCCTGGCAGCCTCGCGGCACCTGCTACTCCTAAGTTGGGCGACAAGCTTCTCATCTTCCCGCCGAGTTCCGACCCAGCCGATGCCACAGCCACGCCCACCGTTCATGGCACCCTCGGCAACCCCGACCTCGACAGAATAGTAGCCCGTGACGCCCTAGGCGAGTTAGCAGCCGCCCGCACAGGCATTCGTCACTACGGCCCCTGCGGCGAGCAGCGTGTGGAAGACATCACAGTATTCGTGGAGTCCTTCGCCCCGCCGCCCCTCATGCTCATCTTCGGCGCAGTGGATTTCACAGCCGCCCTAGCCAGAGTAGCCAAAGTCCTCGGCTATACAGTAATAGTCTGCGATGCCCGCAAGGTCTTCGCCACCGAGCAACGCTTCCCGATGGCCGACGAAGTAATAGTGGCATGGCCCGACGAAGCATTCAAACGTTTCGGCGCCCGTCTAGGCCCCAACGACGCAGTCTGCATCCTCACGCACGACCCGAAGTTCGACATCCCCGCCGTGCTGCGATCGGTAGAGACCCAAGTGGGCTACATCGGAGCCATGGGCAGCCGCCGAACCCACGCCAAACGCTGCGACCTGCTGAGAGAAGCAGGAGCCACCGAAGAGCACATCAAACGCCTGATGGCACCCATCGGCCTAGACATAGGCTCAAGAACCCCCGAAGAGACAGCAGTATCAGTAGTAGCAGAGATAATAGCCCTGCGCACCAACACCCCCGCAGTCTCCCTCCGAGACAGCGAAGGCCCCATCCACCGCTAAAGCAGAACCTTCCCATGCCCACCACGAAGAACAGAGATACTCACTCTTTTGATCGTTCTTTCCGAGCTCGCGCAAGAGCGAAAAAGACAGGAGATTTCCGCCCGTTAACTGAGAAAGGCATGCTGACGCCAGCAGCGACGGAACGCTGGGATGCTTTCCTTGATAAGGTCTACCCCGACAGTCTGCTTCCAAGACGGATCGCCGAAGAAACTGCTCTCGTGTCAACAGCAATAGCTGCCATCATGTGCCCAAACATCATCCACGCTCCAAATCCTGAGAATCCAACGCAAGCCTTCATTGACGAGCAGTCATGGTGGCATGTGCCAGAATCTGAAGAAACGCTTACTATCGCCTCTGTAAAGCTTTCCGCCAACACTTGGATATCGTCGCCGCCCAGATCTGTAATTGAATGTTTTGAGAATCCAGCTATGCCCGACACTCCGACAAGTTTGCTGAAATTTTTTAAGTCTGCTGCTTTCAAGCCTGAAGAAATCTTAGAGATATCAGAAGTCTTAGGGATGCAGCACGGGATCAGGAGAATGTGCAGCACTGTTTATGTGCTTGACGGCAAAGACGGCTACTCGTCGCCTGCATGGCTGAAGAAACTAGCCAAAGCCGCCACGGCAGACACTTCAGAAAACATATATCTCTACGGAAAATTCCCAAAACAAAGCATTTACCATTACGATAGGGTTTGGAATGTCATATGGGATATAGAACCCGCCGAAGTCATAGCGCGCACCCGAACCTGAAATTTTATGATGAACCCGTTTGAAGCGAGGGATGTGTTCCAGCATCTGTTCTTGGCGAAACTTTATTCTTTTGCCAAGAAAAAGCAAATCGTGTTTAAGGGGGGTACTTTGTTGCGTCAGTGCGTCTTCCCAGGCTACAGATTCTCAGAGGATTTGGATTTCGATATTCCTGACCGACCAGACAGGAAAATAGAGAGACTTTTGAGGCGAGCAACGGAGGAAGTCTCTGTTACAGCGAGGGAACTGTTCGGAGGGAGAGCTGAAATTTCACTCATCCATGGAAATTATTTTTTGGAATGGGCGATAGACGGCATGGAAGGGGCGATAATGCTGGACTTAGACAGTGCAAAAAACATGCCAGAGTTGGATCTGGTTGACGATTGGGAGTTGGTGCGCAATCCTCACATAGACATAGGCTCTCCTAAAATTTTAGGTTATTCCGTTCCTCAAGTGTTAGCAATGAAATTCAATTGTGTTTCTAGGCGAGTAAAAGGCAGAGATTTGTATGATATCTGGCAGATTTTGCTCTTGAGAAACCGCGATTTTCTTCGCGGATGCGAGATATATGAGAACACATGGAAATTGTTGCCGGGTTCACTGTCACCCCAAAGGGTGCTGACATCCCTCAAGATTTACTCGCACATTTTCGAAGCAAGGTGGCAGATGGACAAAGCAGCAGGATTCATCCCGGCGGATGCTGATATACACACAGCTCTAGCCCAAATCTCAGAGAGCCTAGATTTCTGACGCTGCGACCTGCTCCGAGAAGCAGGAGCCACCAAAGAGCACGGCAGCATTTCATCAGCCGAAGCAGCCGACCTGCTAGATGTGTCAATTCAGACTGGCATTTTGGCGGCTGGGTGAGACGGGCACGTTGCGGTTGTGGTGGGGCTTGGTACAGATACTACTTTTTCGGCTATGATGTTTTCTGTGCGTCCAGCTTCCCGCCGATACGCTACACAGATGAACGCAAAATTTCTATTAGCCATAGCACTAGCAGCGGGTTTGCTAGCAGCAGCCTGCTCGCCGGGCGGCAACGACAGCAGCCCAGCGACAACTGCCGCTGGTGCTGTCACGGCAGTTATCACGCAGCCTGAAACTGCGACCACGAATACAGAAGCTGCCGAGGCTGCTGCGGAAGCGCAAAGTTTGCCGCCAGAGCCAGGCGCAGATGAGACATCTGAACCTGAGATCACTGTTGCGCCGACGGCTTCAACATCCAGCACTAGCACGACGTCTGCCACGACGACCACTTCCACGGCTTCTTCTGCGCCTGCTGAAGAACCTGAAACATCTGAATCGCCGAGCACGACATCTTCAACGACAACCACTTCGGCTGCGCTAGCAACAACGACTACGACAACCACTTCTACAACTACCACGACTACTGTTGTTGAATCTCCTGTGGTTTTGCAGGTTCAGGTGTTGAACGGAAGCGGTGTTGCTGGTGCTGCTGGCAGGATGACAGATAAGCTGTCGGAAGCAGGATATGTGGTTTTGTCGCCAGAGAACGCTCCGCAGAGATATAGTTCTTCGGCTGTGTATTTCGCTGAAGGCTGGCAATCCAAAGCCGAAGAGGTGCTGCAAGCAGCAGAAATAGAAGAAATAGACGCTCCGACAGCTATGCCGCAGCAGTTCGCTGCAGAAGACGCTGCTGTTATAGTTCTGCTTGGAACAGATACTGCTCCTGCGGTTGCTAGAGAGCAAGCTGGTTTGCGGCCGAGACAGCGAAACGATGTGCAGCTTCCGCTGCCAGACAGCGTGCCTAGAGACAGATATGTGCCAGGATTGGCTGCTGTTAATCTGTATACCGAACAAAATGAGAACAATCCTGCATCGGCAGGTCAGCTTGTTGATTTGTCTTTGTTCTTGGGGCGTGTAGGGTATTGCCATCCTTATTTTGGCGGAGATGCTGTGCGCTGCCAGCAGGATATTTCTTTGCAGGACGCTTATCAAGCGATAGAAGATGTGCTGGGTCAGCTTGGTTTCACACCGCAGAATACCTGCGGCGCGCCAGCAGGATATAGTTTCACTGATCTGTTGAAGTCTACGCGGGAATGGAATGAAACTTTCAAAAATTACAGCGGTGACGCTATTTTCACAACCGATAGGTTGTTGGAGTTGCATGGCGGCGAGCGAATAAACCCGGAGAGCAATCTAGAGTTTTATATCCAGCAAGCCGTGCAGACAGCTTATGACAGTTTGCGTTTATCTGAACTTATAAGCGAAACCGAAACACCGCAAATGATACTTTGTGCAGCTTGGAAGAGACCTTCAGGTGAGATACCTGAATACGCTAACAGCGTATGGTACGGTCTGCTAACACCAGGGCTACAGCCGCAAGAGAGCCTGCTGTCGCAAGGCACATACCATGTCAAAGAAATATCAAGGAACGGTAATTATGCTTATGTGCTTGTGTGTCACCCTACTTTAGGTAGTAATGGTGTTCGTTTGTATTGGCGGCAAGCTGGTTATAGGGCAGAGGTTCTGGCGGGTCCTAGGCAAGAAGGCTGCCAGTGGCATTTTGAGCGGTATCCATACATTAGAGATGATACAGATTTGGGTGAGATTAGAGAAGACACAATAACTTTCGTTTTTGGTGAGCGTGTATTTTCTGCTGGGGATATGTCGGCGTTTCCTAGAAGCTAAAAATCAGCAAGGAAAATAGCCGTTTTGTAAATTGGGGCGGTTCGCGACATTAAACTAGCTAGGTTATGGGGAAACCTTGCTTTTTGAAGCTCACAAAATTTTTCGCGTTTGCTTTGCTCAGCACAGCAACAGCTACGGCGGCTATAGGTGCGTCTACAGAGACCAAAGTGGGCTATATTGGAGCAATGGGCAGCCGCCGAACCCAAGCCAAAGCCTGACTTGCTACCCCACATCTTCCATGCCGGGGAGGGGGGTGTGGAAGCGTTTGTATTGGGTCAGGGTTTCTAGGGCGATTTCTTTGGCTTGCTGCCAGTTGGTTACTCTGGGGCCGCTGGTGTGTCGGTTGTAGGGCTGGTCGAAGACTATTACTGATTTGTCGTAGGCTCGTAGGGCGTCTATATTGGCGGGGTTGTCTTCTATGTAGAGGTCGGCGCCTACTTCTTGTTTGCCGCCTATGAAGCAGATGTCGCGGTAGGGGATTTTCACATTGTCCAGCCATTGGACGGTGTCGCTGGCTACTAGGGCATGGCTGCCCGATAGGAACAGGCGATGGGTGATGATGCGGATCCAGACTCCTTCGTCTGACAGCTCCCACAGGGCTTCGCTCACTTCTGGGTAGGTGGGCATGTGGAGGAACAGCCGCTGCTCTTTCAACGCCCTGGCGTGCATGTCTTCGTATTGTTCTTTGGTGATGCCCCATTCTGGGCAGTTCCAAGTGACTTCGTCGGTGAGGTCGTCTGGGTCTACGCCTAGTTCTTTGGCGACAAAGGGTTTCAAGGCAGCGATGTAATCGCCGCAGACACCGTCTAGGTCTACTCCGAAGACGAATTGACGGTTCATGGGGCTTTACCGACTGCCCTTGCCATTGCTGTTCGCATCTCTCATGCGCCTTTGGGGTGCCAGACGGTTTTGTATTCGCAAAAAGCTTCAATGATGTAAGGGCTTTCGGCGGCAGGCGTCAGCCATTGGCGTTCGCTGGCAGAAGCCGTTATCGCTCTGGTTACACTGGCTGCGGCGGCTGAACGGGCTTCGGCTAGCAACTCTGAGTCGCAGCCAGTGAGATCCAAAGCATCCACATCGCCGTGGCTGGCCAAGGGAGGGACTAACTCTTGACGGCGACCGGTGAGAATGTTGACTACGCCTCCGGGCACATCGCTTGTGGCTAGCACTTCGGCTAGAGCTACAGCAGGCAGCGGGCGGGCTTCGCTGGCGATTACCACTGCCGTGTTGCCAGGCACCAAAACGGGGGCCAGACGAGATACCAGACCAGCAAGCGGGGCTTCGTCGGGGGCAATAATTCCCACCACACCTGTCGGCTCTGGGATAGTGAAACCGAAATAGGGGCCGGACACAGGGTTGCTGCTGCCTCCCACCGAAGCGAATTTGTCGCACCAGCCTGCATACCAAATCCAGCGGTCGGTGGCGATTTCTGCTTCGCGGACGGCTTGTTGCTCGGAGCTGTTGTTGGCACCGGGAGCATTGCCGGTATCAGAACCGCTGTTGGCAGGCAAAACGCAGGCTGCGACTTCACGGACGAACTCGTCTTTGCGGCTGTCCATCATCTCGGCAATCCGATACAGGATTTGCCCTCTGTTGTAGGCAGTGCGACCAGCCCACGATTTCTGCGCGCCACGAGCAGCTTTCACGGCCTCGCGGACATCCTTGCGGGAAGACAGCACAGCATGAGCCAGCAAATCCCCGCTGGCAGAAACTGCAGGATATGTCCGCCCGGATTCCGAACGGGGGAAGCCCCCGCCGATGAAAATCTTGTAGGTCTTCATGCTGCTTCTCCCGCAAGTTCCAGATACGCCCCCAGCCCTTGTCTGCCGCCTTCTCGTCCGAAGCCGCTCTCTCTGTAGCCGCCGAAAGGACTGGACGGATCAAAGCGATTGAATGTGTTGGCCCAGACCACGCCAGCGCGCATCTGCTCGGCCATCCACAAAATGCGTGAGCCTTTTTCAGTCCAGACTCCAGCGGAGAGACCGTAGGCGGTGTTGTTCGCCTTTTCCACCGCCTCTTCGGGGGTGCGGAATGTGAGCACCGAAAGCACAGGCCCGAAAATCTCTTCACGAGCTATGCGGTGCGACTGCGAAACATCTGTGAAAAGGCTGGGGCGGAAGAACAGACCTTTCTCCGGCAGCGGGCAGCTCGGCTGATACAGACTGGCGCCTTCTTCCACGCCGGCTTCCACGAGCGAGCGGATTTTTTCAAGCTGGGGAGCGGAGTTGATGGCTCCGAGGTCGGTGTTTTTATCCAGCGGGTCGCCTACCCTCAGCGTGTCCAAACGCCGTTTCAGCTTTTCCACCACCGCTTCCGCCACAGGCTCTTGCACCAGCAGGCGAGAACCGGCGCAGCACACATGCCCTTGGTTGAAATAGATGCCATTAACGATGCCTTCCACGCATTGATCTATGGCGGCGTCTTCAAAGACGATGTTGGCTGCTTTGCCGCCGAGTTCCAGCGTGAGACGGGTCGGACGACTGGCTAAGCGCTCTTGGATTTGTTTGCCGACTGCTGTGGAGCCGGTGAAAGCCAGTTTGTCTATGCCGTCATGCTCCACGAGCGCGGCTCCTGCATCGGGGCCGCCTGTGACGATGTTGACCACGCCTGGGGGCAAGTCGGCGTCTTGGAGAATCTCGGTGAACAGCAAGGCTGTGAGGGGGGTGGTCTCTGCGGGTTTGAGCACGACCGTGTTGCCGCACGCCAAAGCAGGCGCCAGTTTCCAAGAGGCCATGAGCAGAGGGAAGTTCCAAGGGATGATCGCTCCGACAACGCCGACTGGCTTGGCTGTGCGACCTGCGAAGGCGTATTCCAGCTTGTCGGCCCAGCCGGCGTGATAGAAGAAATGCGCCGAAGCCAAAGGGATGTCTACATCACGGGATTCTTTGATGGGCTTGCCGCCGTCCAGCGACTCCAGCACGGCGAACTCACGAGAGCGTTCCGCCAGCAGACGGGCGATGCGGAAGATATATTTGGCACGCTCTTTGGGAGGCATCGGCTGCCAAGTCTCTTCGTAAGCATGGCGGGCGGCGATTACGGCTTTGTCTATGTCGGCTTGTTCGGCGAGGGTGAAGTCGGCGATGCGCTCGCCTGTGGCAGGGTTCGTGCTGGGTATCGCAGAATCGCCGGGTTCGCCGAGCGCGCCGTTGATGAACAGGCCGTAGCTGTCGCGGAGGCTTAGAATGCTGGTGGACTCTGGGGCTGGCGCGTATTCCAAGGTGAAGCCCGGCGGGTCGGCGGCATGGGGCGAACGATCTGCGCCGCTTGCGGCTGGCACATCGGCAGAAGCTTCGTCTGCGCTAGAAGATTGAAGGTCTTGGGGCATGGCAAACAGAGCGGGTCAGGCAACCGTGAAGTCGTCTGGTCGCTGATAGCGGCCTGTGGCTAGCTTGGCGTATTGCATGAGCACATCGTTCAGCAAAGTTGAAGCACCGAGCCTCAGCCAGCGGGGATGCAGCCAGCTTGGGCCCAAGGTTTCTGCGACGATCACGAGATAGTGCCAAGCTTGCTTGGCGGTGCGGATGCCGCCTGCCAGCTTCAGCCCTACTTGTCGCCCTGTGCGGTCGGAGATATCTCGGATGGCTTCAGCCATGCAGAGCGCGGCGGGAAAGGTTGCCGATGAGCCGATTTTGCCTGTGGAGGTTTTGATGAAGTCGCCTCCGGCTGCTGCGGCGAGCATTGAGGCTTTGCGGATGTTGTCGTAGTTGCCGAGCTCGCCGACTTCCAAGATAACTTTCACATGGGCATCGCCTGCGGCATCTTTGGAGGCGGCGATTTCGTCAAAAGCCTTTGTGTAGTCGCCCGCCAGAAATGCGCTGCGGTTCAGAACGATGTCTATCTCGTGCGCTCCCTCTGCCACTGCCCAGCGGATTTCTTCCAGGCGAGCCGAGATCGGGCCCAGCCCTGCTGGGAAGCTGCCAGCCACGCTCGCCACCAAGACTTGCGTGCCTTGAAGTTCTCTCACTGCCACCGGCACAAGCTCTGGATACACGCACACTGCCGCCACAGCAGGAATATCGGAATCGGCAGGGTCGGGGCGCAGAGCTTTTGCGCACAGAGAAGCGACTTTGCCGGGCGTGTCTGCGCCTTCTAGGGTTGTGAGATCCATGCATCGGATGGACAGCAGCAGAGCTTCAAGCTTAGAACTCGTCTTGATGGAGCGTGTCGTGAGACTGGCGGCGCGTTCTTCCAGCCCTACAGCGTCTACCGAGACGGGTTGCCAGCGAAGGCCGATCTGTTGATTGAAAATGTCTGTGGTGTCGGAGCGAGCGACAGTGCTTGTTGAAACCGCAGGCGTTCTGGCCATATGAGAATTGTAGTCTTGCGGGTAGGATGGGGCAATGTCAAAGCGAACTCAACGCAGGAAGGCTAATGCCCGCCGCAAAAAGGCCAATCACGGCCGCAAGCCCAACACAGGCCGCAACAGCTGAGCCGAAAGCTGAACCCGATGCGGCTTCTTCTGGCCGCCCGCAGATGCTGGTCTATGACGGCGACTGCAGATTTTGCGTGAGGCGAGCTAGGTGGTTTCGCAAGAAAATTCCCGAGGTGTCGCAAGACAGTGTTTCGGCTGTCGCTTGGCAAGACTTGAATCTGGGGGAAGTCGGTCTCGCTGAAGATGTGGTTGCTCGCGAGGCGGTTTGGGTGGATGAAGACGGTCGGCAATTCACTGGCCACGCTGCCATCGCCAAAAGCCTCATTAACATCGGCGGGCTTTGGGGGGTGGCAGGGAGGCTAATGCGGGTGCCCCCGATCAGTTGGGTAGCTCGGCTTGTCTATCGCGTCGTGGCAGCCAATCGCCATCGGCTGTCTCGCCGAATGTCTGGTGATGTCTAATGGCTCAGCTTGACCAAGCCTTCGGCTTCTTCGCCTCTCTCTATTGAGAAATTGTCGTATTCCTCGCCGGTGTCTTCCCAATGCTCGTATTCAATCACGCCGATCTCGGTGAAGCGGTCGCGCAGCCAGCCGTCGGCGGCGTCCAGCAGACCTAGCTTGCGGCAATTCGGCACGATCTTTGAGAAGAGAATTCTCTGGAAGGTGAGCCGCTCTTGGGGGAGAGAGAGGAATATTTCCACCATGTCTTTCACGGGCACGCCCATCTTTTCCCAGACTTCTTGAGCCAAGAAGCGATCGCGCATCCGCAGAGCAGCTTCAAACGCAAACACCTGACGCTCGCGGATTTCTGCCGCTGAGAGTTCCTGGTAGAACTCTTGGAGGCTCAGCACGCCGAATGCCACATGACGAGCTTCGTCGGCCATCACATAACGCAGCATCTTGCGCATCAGCGGCTCTTCGGTGAGGCTGTGCATGAAGCCGAAGGCTGCGAGGGCCAGCCCTTCCACCATGATCTGCATGCCTAGATAGGTCATGTCCCAGCGGCTGTCGTTGATGATGTCGTCCAGCAGCAGGCGCAGGTGCGGGTTGATGGGGTAGTAGCCGTCCAGCTTCTCGCTCAGATATTTGCCGAACACTTCCACATGGCGGGCTTCGTCCACCACCTGCGTGGCGGCGTAATATTTGGCGTCTATCCAAGGGACGGTTTCCACGATTTTGCCGGTGCACAAAAGCGCGCCTTGCTCTCCGTGGAGAAATTGGCTGAGCCGCCAGACCACTTGCTCTTTGTTGAACTCTCTCCACTCGTCATCGCCCCAGTGTTCCACAGGCGAGCCGGGGCCAGCGATGTCCTCGGTGGTCGGCGGAAGGTCGTTGATGGGCGTCAAAATTTTGTACGGGTCGACATCAATAGACCAGTCGAGGTCGGTCTCGGCGTTCCATTGGGATGTCTTGGCTTTCTCGTAGAGCCGCTCCAGCTTAGGGCGCGCGCCTTTGGTGTAGTCCCAGGTGAAGAGCGAGTCGGCGTTGTTGACCACCTCGTGGATCACAGAGTCCAAGTCGGTGTTGGTCTCGGCGATCTCCATGATGCGTTCAACATCGTTCATCCGCTCCTGCTCAGCAGAGAACGGCACCTGCCCATGCGCCCCCTGCCCATTGGCCGTGCCAGCCCCTGCTCCATTAGCAGCACCATTCCCAAGAGCAGCATCATGCCCCTGCTCGTTGTGTGAAGTCTGAAGCGTTGTCATAAGTCGCTCCTTAGTTTCGGCTTACAACTCCATCCTATCATTTACCACAGCCTCATGCAGCGCAGTTTCCAATGAAAGGTCAAGCGATGCTGAGCTTCAGTGCTTTTGGCAAACTACGACGATCTCGCGCTTCATGGTGTTGGCAAGGACACCAGGGACATTGGTGGGCGAGTTCTTATAGGGCATTCGCTTGTTGGGGATGTTTCGCACGATGGATTCCAAGTGGGTGAAGCCGTTTGCCTCAAAGAAACTGGCAGTGATCAAGTCTGTGGGGATTTGGACGCCCTTCACAGTCCTGTTGCCCACGACATAGCAGACTATGCCGCCAGGCTTCACCACTTGGGCGACATTGTTGATTGACTTCTGGTAGTCGGCAAAAAACGATACGACTTCCCCTGCTCTTTTCCGGTCCACTCTGGCTATCTCAGCGACAGTGTCGTCGACCTCCTGATAGCCGAATCTTGTTTCGTGAGACACCCCCCGTCCCCCCATCAGATCGTTGTCAAGCCTGCTGGCTTCATGAAATCCCAGCCATTGATTGGAGAGACGAGAAAACTGCCCGTAAGCGACGGTGGTCCGGGAATCGCCGTAAGGCGGAGAAGTGACGACCAGATCCACCGATTCAGGCGGGATCACATTATCTGGGATGCCATCAACGGTGTCAAACGAGCAAACCTTGGCCACCCCGCCAGGTGAGACTTCCGACAAATCTCTCATCGCCCTATGGTTTCGCCGCAGAATTTCAGCCATTGTGCCGTATGCGTCAGGCTCAAACAGCTCCCTCTGCTCATCTTTCATCCGCACAAGCTTGAATTCAGAATTTTTTGTCCATGAGCACTCACGAACGGTCTGACTGAACGCCACCTTGAAAAAATTTGCGATTTCAGCGTCGGCCACAGAATCTATGAAATGCGAAATAACAGCCAAGTCATACTGAACTTCCTCGGCGAACCAGTAGTCAATGTTGGGGAAATCTGGAATTTTGAGTTCGCCGTTCTTGCTTATCGCAGCTTTGTCTGCCCCAGTGCCATTTGTCTCAGTGCTATCTGCCGCAGCTTTTTGCGCCAACGCGTCAAACCGGTCAATATGCTTTGCGAGCTTTCCGACATCCTGTTCTGTCGTCTTGACGCTGGCTACGAGGCGAGCCAATGGGTTGAGATCTGTCCCCACTGCGTCCATGCCGGCGAGTTTGGCTTCCAGCAAAGATGTGCCCGTGCCACAGTATGGGTCGAGCAAAACATCTCCAGCAGCCCCATGGCGACTAATCAAACGAGCGGCAACCTGCGGGATCATCATGGCAGGGTAGGGGTGTATGCCGTGAGTCAGCTGCTTGGTGTCAGCCTTGCGGAAATCCCAACTCTCGTCTGCTCTTGCCTTTTTCAGCCCTGCCTTCGGTCTCGCTCGTGACCCTCTAGCTTGTGGTGCGGTTTTTCTGGTGGTCAAGGTTGTCATGGTTGTCCTCTGTCGGCTTTTCATAATCTTAGACAGGGGGTATGACGAGCATGGCTATTTGCCGCAACTCTATGTGGGACTAAACCCTCAAATAAGGCTAATATATTACCAAAATACAGCTTTATCAGCGTATTAGGCTAATATAGTTGCCAAATTTGGCTAAAACTGGGTAGAATGAACTTATGGAACACACACTGCCGTCGCGCACATGGGATCTCATCCAAAGGCAAAGCCCTTGGCGGCAGATGTCAATCGCTGATTTCAAGCGTACTTTGCCAGAGAGGGAAAGATGGCTGACAGGCCATCTGACCCGTCTCCTGCAGATGTCTTCGACTAAACGGCATCAGGTGATTCTTGGCCCGCGCAGAACGGGCAAGACAACCGTTCTCAACCAGACGGCAGCCCGGTTGATAGAGAGCGGGGTGTCGTCGCAGATGATATATGGCATGTCTTTGGATCACCCGGGTTATTCACCAGAAGACCTAGAACCGATAGTCCTGGCTTTGCTAGCCAGCTCGGAGGCTTCAGATAGCAATCCCCTGTATCTGTTCATCGATGAAATTGTGCGCTCGCCTCAATGGGGCCTATGGCTGAAAATTTTTCACGACCAAAAGCTGCCGGTCCGAATAGCCGCCACATCCAGCGCGGTTGAGAACCTGCGAGCCGAAAGAAGAGAGAGCGGCCCAGGTAGGTGGGATGAGCATTATCTGATGCCGATGCAGTTCCTTGAATATGCGCAATTGAAAGGCTGGGAACACGAGCGACTTTCCGAAGACAGGGAAACTCTGGCAGATAGGCTCCGCACGCTGCCATCGTCTTTTAGGCCGACCCAGCAAATGACGGACCGAGTTTTCGCCCTCGGCCTGCTGGGAGGATTCCCCGAAACGATGAGTGCCGATATTTTAGAAACCCCTAACAGCCAGCAAGTTCTTGTTGAAACACAGAACATCCTCTACGGAAATGTGGTTGAACGAGTTGCCTACAAAGATATTCCTCAGATAGCAGCGGTGCGAGAGACTGGGACGCTTGAAACTCTGCTCTATGCGATGGCCGGTCTCATAGGCGAAACATTTGACGCCAGCAATCTGAGCCAAGACCTCGGTGTAGCAAGACAGACCATCAACACTTACGCAGACTATCTGAGCAATGCGTATCTGTTGTTCACGCTTCCCAGATATTCCAAAGGTTCAACAGGCAATCGGGGGAGAAAACTCTATTTTGTGGAAGCCGCAATTGCGAACGGCTTACGCGGCGGCGGCGAGATATACAAGACGGATCCAGTCAGATGGGGCCATATTCTGGAAAATATGGCGGCATCAGCCTTGCGCACGCTCTCTCTCCACGAGGGAAAGCAACGCGCTCTCTGCTATTGGAAGGACAAATACGAAGTGGATCTCATCTATAGCGACAGCGATACGCCAGTCGCATTTGAAATCAGCAATTATGCAGGTCATCACACAAAAGGATTGCAGTCTCTCATAAATAGACACACCGAATTCCATGGGCGAAGCTATCTGGTCACGCCTGAAGCTCCAGTAACCCCTGCCGAGTTCAGCTCCAACGGCATCGGCACCTTGCCTCTTTATGCATTCTTGGCATGTGTCGCAGAGCACACTGTTGCTGCCAGAATTCGCAGAGCCGACGCGCAGATGCAGCTGAATCTCGCGAGCCCCTAGAATTTGCTCAAGTGAAGGATGGACTGCGATGAACATTGACTGGCGGGAGCTTTATGGGCGGGCTAGGGAGGTGGCGCAGCGGGCTCATGCGCCATATTCGGGGTTGCATGTGGGGGCTGCGGGGCTGGTGGTTGGTGTCGGGGCGGCAGCAGGGGGCCAGGAGGGACACATTGTGGTGGGCTGCAATGTGGAGAATGCGTCTTATGGGTTGACGCTTTGTGCTGAGTGTGCGATGGTTTCGGAGTTCCATGCTGGGGGGTATGCATCGGCGGGCGGGAGGCTTGTGGCGGTGGCTTGCGCGGATGGCGATGGGAATCCCTTGACTCCCTGCGGGCGGTGTCGGCAGTTGTTGCTGGAAGCTGGCGGGTTCAGTTTAATTGTGAACGAGCATCAGACGATTGCCGACCTCTTGCCAGGGGCGTTCACGCCGGAGGATTTGCCGGAGGCTGGCGATGTTTTGTCAGATGCTGACAGCGATGATACTGTCCGCAGTTCAGATGCCTCTCACTCAGATCCAAATCAGCAAGACAAAAGCAGAGATGTAATCGCAAAAGCCAGCTCCAGCAGCTCAACCAGCCCCACCCCCGCTTTCAGCATGCAGGACATTCTTGCTGTCAAAGCCGCAGGGCAGCGCATCACGGACGATCAAATCCGCTGGTTCATCTCGTCTTACACTGCGGGGAGCATTCCGGACGAACAGGCTTCTTCGCTGCTGATGGCAATCCGGCTTTGCGGGATGGAAGTCGACGAGCTAGCTGGATGGACAGCCGCCATGATCGACTCAGGCGAAAGGCTCGACCTCGCCTCTCTGCCCCGTCCCACAGTAGACAAGCACTCCACAGGCGGTGTCGGCGACAAGATTTCGCTCATTCTGGCACCGCTCGTGGCAGCTTGCGGGGCGGCCGTGCCGCAGCTCTCGGGGCGTGGTCTCGGCCACACGGGCGGCACGCTCGACAAACTTGAAGCCATCGCAGGCTGGCGCGCCTCGCTCAGCAACGATGAAATCTTCGCCCAGCTTCGCGACACAGGCGCGGTCATCTGCGCCGCCGGGGCCGGCCTCGCCCCTGCCGACCGCAAACTCTACGCCCTGCGAGATGTCACCGGCACGGTTGAATCCATCCCGCTCATCGCCTCATCCATAATGAGCAAGAAAATCGCAGAAGGCACAGCCGCTCTCGTGCTGGATGTGAAGGTCGGCTCAGGGGCGTTTATGAAAGACGAAGCCTCTGCCCGCAGCCTCGCCGAAGCAATGGTGAAAATAGGCAGCAGCAACGGAGTCGCCACCTCTGCTCTGCTCACGAACATGCAAACGCCTCTCGGTCTCACCGCTGGCAACGCCGTTGAAGTAGCCGAAGCCACCGAAGTGCTAGCAGGCGGCGGCCCCGCAGATGTGCGCGAATTGACCCTCGCCCTGGCCCGTGAGATGACTCAGCTAGCCCAGATAGACGCCGACCCCGAAGCCGTGCTCGACTCAGGCGCAGCTATGGACAAATGGCGAGAGATGATCGCAGCGCAAGACGGCGACCCAGATGCCCCGCTGCCCGAACCCAGAGAAACAGAAGAAATCCCTGCCCCAGCCTCCGGCTATCTAGCCGAGCTTGACGCCCTTGCTGTGGGAATAGCAGCCTGGCGACTAGGCGCAGGACGAGCCAGCAAAGAAGACCCGGTGAGCGCAGCCGCAGGCATAACATGGCACGCCCGCCCCGGCGATGCTGTCAAAGCAGGCGACACGCTATTCACGCTCCATACCGATGACCCAAGCCGCATCCCGGCAGCCCTGGAAGCCCTTGAAGGCGGCTTCGCCATCGCCGATGCCCCGCCCGCTATGACCCCGGTCGTGCTAGGCAGAGTTGAATGACATAGGAGGGGATGCCTAGCAAAGCAAAGCCAGTTAGCCATAGAGTTTAAAAATGGCTGAAACACCCCCGACCCTAGAAGCCATCCGTACCGTGCCGAAGGTGCTGCTCCACGACCATCTTGACGGAGGCGTCCGCCCGCAAACAGTCATAGACCTCGCCGATGAAACAGGCTACGCCAACCTCCCCACCCACGACCCCGAAGAGCTAGCCCGCCATTTCGTGCGAGGCGCCAACCGCCGCAGTCTAGACCTCTATCTAGAAACCTTCGCCCACACCATCGGCGTGATGCAGACCTCAGAAGCTCTGCATCGGGTGGCCAAAGAATGCGCTGAAGACCTCTCCGCCGATGGCATCGTCTATGCCGAAGTCCGCTTCGCCCCCGAACTTCACACAGAAAAAGGTCTCAGCCACGACGAGATAGTAGAAGCCGTCATCGCAGGCTTCAAAGAGGGCATGAAAGAAAGCGCAACAGAAAGCACCTCAAAAAGCGCAACCGCCGACCCCATCCGCATCGGCGTGCTGCTCACAGCCATGCGCACCTTCGCCCATTCGCTGGAAATCGCCCAGCTCGCCGTGAAATGGCGAGACGACATCGTGGTCGGCTTTGACATCGCCGGCGAAGAAGCAGGCTACCCGCCCACCCGACACCTGGACGCCTTCCATTACATCCAGCGGCACAACTTCCACTTCACCATCCACGCCGGCGAAAGCTACGGCCCTCCGTCTATCTGGGAAGCCATTCAGTTCTGCGGCGCCGAACGGCTCGGACACGGAGTGAGAATTATCGACGAAATCCAAACCCACCCCGACGGCACTGCCGAGCTCAGCGACCTCGCCGCCTATGTGCGAGACAGACGCATCCCGATGGAAGTCTGTCCCACTTCAAATGTGCACACGGGGGCGGCCGCATCCATCGCAGAGCACCCCATCGGCAAGCTGCGCGAACTCAACTATCGGATAACCGTCAACACCGACAACCGCCTGATGAGCAACACCACGCTCTCGCAAGAGTTCGCCGCCTGCTGCGATGCCTTCGGCTGGACATGGCAAGACATTCGCTGGCTCACCATCAACGCCGCCAAAAGCTCGTTCATCCCCTTTGACGACCGCCTCGCCATAATCAACGACATCATCAAGCCCGGCTTCGCCCATCTGGTGGAATGACCGCTATTGATGCGATCGGCTTGGACGCCGACGACACTTTGTGGCACGACGAGCGGATGTTCATAGACATCTCCACTCGCTTCCACCGCCTCCTTGAGCAGTATCTCGGCCCCGAAGCCGAAGCCGGCAGCCGAACAGCCGTAGAAGCCGCCATTGAGCATCACGAGCGCGCCAATCTGGAACTCTTCGGCTACGGCGTGAAGGCTTACACCCTCTCGCTCATAGAAACTGCCATCGCCAGCACAGAGGGCAGCGTGTCTGCCTACGACATTCACCAGATAATCCAGTGGGGCAAAGAAATGCTCGCCCAGCCGGTGGAGCTGCTGGACGGCGTGGCGGAAGTGGTGCCTCAGTTGGCGGCTGAGTATCGGGTGATAGTCATCACCAAGGGCGACCTCTGGAACCAAGAAGCCAAAATCGCCCGCTCAGGGCTTGAGAAGCATTTGGATGCGGTGGAGGTCGTGGCCGAAAAAGACGAAGAGACTTATGACCGCGTGCTGAAGCGACACGGAATCAATCCGAAGCGGTTCGTCATGGCGGGCAACTCCTTGCGTTCAGACATCGCCCCCGTGCTCGCCCTCGGCGCAAGGGCCGTGCACATCAGCTTCCCTACCGTCTGGGCATTGGAGCAAGTGCCCGACGACTTTTTGAACCCCGAAGACTACACAGAAATCCGCACGATCCGCGAGCTGCCAGAGGTGATTGAACGGCTGGCGAAAGAAGGTCTGTAGAAAGCTGTTGCTGAGAAAGCTGTAGGCACAGGTTGCAATTGTGTTAACTAGTGTTAACATAATTGTTAATGGAAGAACTGCCTAACCCCAGCCTCGCTTCTAGTGGCGACTTCTCCCGTGAAAATTCCACCCCAGAAGAGGCGGAAGACACAGCCAACAGCAGCGTTTCTGCCGCCGCCAGAAACAGCCCTTCCCCTAAATCTCATCATCTCGCTGCCCGCCGTTCGGCTCGCCGCATCGCAACTCGTATCAGCGCATCGCTCATGGCGGTGGTGCTGGCGAGCGCACTGATTGCTGCCTGCGGCGATGACAACTCTGATACGAGCATCACCTTGTATTCAGGCCGAAACGAGCCTCTCATCGGCCCGATCATTGAACGATTTGAAGACGAAACAGGCATCTCCGTGGATGTCCGCTACGGCAACTCTACCAACTTGGCTCTTCTCATAGACACCGAAGGCTCCAATTCGCCCGCCGATGTTTTCATCTCGCAAAGCCCCGGTTCCATCGGCTTCCTCAACGACAAGGGTCGGCTCCGCACTTTGTCGGATGAACTTCTGAACCTCCACCCCGAAACCTCCCGCTCGCCCGACGGCAGCTGGGTCGGGATTACCGGCCGTCAAAGGGTGCTCGTCTATAACCCGAATTTGGTGGAGGCGTCCGAGTTGCCGAGTTCAGTATTCGCTCTCACCGATTCCGAATATAGAAGGCGTGTCGGCGTGGCTCCGCAGAACGGCTCGTTCCAAGATTTCATCACCGCGATGCGAAAGGCGCAAGGCGATGATATCGCAGCCGACTGGCTTAAAGGCATGGCCGACAACAGCTCACCGAACTACGCCAAGAACTCAGCGATAGTTGATGCCGTCATCCGAGGCGAAGTGGACATGGGTCTCGTCAATCACTACTATCTTTTCCGCCGTCTTGCCGAAGAGCCTGACGCTGCCGGGGTCAATCACTATTTTGCTCCTGACGACATCGGTTCGCTCGTGATCGTCACGGCAGGCGCAGTGCTGGATTCGTCTGATTCTGCTGCTAATGGCGAGCGTCTGCTCAGATTCCTCTTGGGGGAGGAAGCTCAGACATATTTTGCCACAGAAGCAAAGGAATACCCGTTGGTCGCCGGGGTGGAGCCGTTGCCCGAGCTGCCGCCCCGACCAGAGCTCACGACTGCCGCGCTTGACTTCGGCAACCTAGTCGGCGGCCTGGAGCAGACGGTTAAGTTGATTCGCGAAAGCGGCATTGAGCAGTAGGGCGAGGCCAAGGGGCATCCAGCATGGCGATTTGGGCGCAACAGATTTGAGAGCAACAGAAGCGCAAGGGCGAAATGATTTTAGAGCAATTTTGCCAAGCACGATTGACAAAAACTGTTAACTCTGACTAACATGAATTGCCAGTGGCATCTTTGAGAGTAGATTCACAAGATAATTCTGCAGTGGCGACTGTGGCAGACCAAGCTGTCGCAGAGGCGAATGGCGTAGCGCAGCTTGACCGAGTCGCCGCTGCCCCGCCTAACACTGCTGCCAATCCCATGCTCACGGTTGAGGGCGTTTGGAAGTCTTTCGGTTCAGTGCCCGTGCTGGAAGACATCAGCTTCTCCGTGCCCAAAGCCTCCACGCTCGTGCTGCTTGGCCCCAGCGGTTGCGGCAAAACCACTTTGCTGAGAGTCATCGCCGGTCTGGAACGCCCCGACAAGGGCCAAGTCTGGCGTGGCGAAGAGCTTCTCACCGGAGAAGTCACCTATGTGGATGTCCGTCATCGGCGCATCGGCATGGTGTTCCAAGATTTGGCTCTCTTCCCGCACATGTCGGTTTTCAAGAATGTGGCCTACGGGCTGCCGCACGGCAAGCGGCGCGACCGTGAAATCGTGGAAGAAGCCATTGAGTTGGTGAATTTGGAAGGGCTGGAGCATCGCCGCCCGCACCAGCTTTCAGGCGGTCAGCAGCAGAGAGTGGCTCTGGCTCGTGCGCTCGTGCCTCGCCCCGAAGTCATCTTGTTTGACGAGCCTTTCGCCTCTTTGGACACTTCCCTGCGGATAGAAGTGCGCTCGGAAGTGCACGAGCTGCTCCACGCTCTTGGCACCACAGCGGTTTTCGTGACTCACGACCAAGAAGAAGCCTTCGTGATCGGCGAAGAAGTGGTGGTGATGAAAGACAAGCGCATCGTGCAGCACGACCGCCCGTCTGTGCTCTATCGCCAGCCTGTCTCGCCTTGGGTCGGTCTGTTCGTGGGGCACGCCAACATGCTGCCCGCCACGATTCAAGGCACCACCGCCAGCACTTGCCTCGGCGACATTGAGCTGCTGGATGCTGCCGATGCTGTTGGCGCCGGTGCTGCCGGCAAATCAGTCAATGTCCTCGTGCGCCCCGAGCATCTGCAGCTGGTAGACGGCAGCGCAGGCAAGGTGGAGCTAGTGGAATATCACGGGCACGACACGATGTATGCAGTCAGGCTCGCTAAAGACGGCACGATGATGAAGGTGCTAGTGCCGGGATCGTATCCTCAACTAGATCACGGAGCCGAAGTAGACCTTCACTACATCGGCCCGCCAGTCACGGCTTTTCCTGCCGAGGAAAGCTAGCAAGCCGTCCGTCTGCAGCCTCGCCGCTTGTCCCTGCAGTTGCTCCACTCTCTGAATGCCAGTTTCTCAGACATGCCTCTACCCGTTCTCTAACCAGCCATTTCATCCAGTTCTAAATTGAAGTCTCGGGCTGCCAAGCCCAACTCTCGCGCAGTCGGCTCGCGTGTGATTTACGGGGGGCTTTCCGCGTGGAGCATCGCTCTCGCCGTTGTCTTCATCGCTCCGTTCGGCTATCTCGTCTGGCGCGGCTTTGACCTCAACATCACCTGGGGCGACAATTTTTCTGATGCTTGGGGGCCGCTGCGCAACACCGTCTTGCTGGCTCTGTCGGTGTCTGTTGCTGCTGCGGCCGCTGGCACTTGGCTGGCGTGGATGCTCCTTCGCACCGACTTGCCGGGGCGCAGAATATGGTCGGTTCTTGCGCCTTTGCCGCTGGCTTTCCCTTCGTTCGTGGGGGCCATCGCCTTGCTGGCGGGGTTTGCCAAGGGCGGTCTCATTGAAGAGGTTCTCTCGCCTCTGGGAATAGAAAGCGTGCCTCGGATTGACGGCTTCTGGGGGGCTTGGGCTGTGCTCACTTTCTTCACATACCCGTATGTGTATCTGCCTGTGCGCGCCCGTCTTGCCACTTTGCCGCATTCGCTGGAGGAAAGCGCAAGGCTGCTGGGGCGGCGGCCGTTCTCTATGTTTTTCAGCGTGGTGCTGCCTCAGAGCTTGACGGCTATTTCTGCCGGCAGCCTGCTCGTGTTTCTCTACACTGTGAGCGATTTCGGGGCAGTCGAATTGCTCCGCTACAACACCCTCACCCGCTCTATTTTTTCTAATCGCCTGCTTGATCAAGCCACATCCATCGCTCACGGGTTGCTGCTGGCTGTGCTGGCGTTCGTGGTGGTTTTCGGCGAGCGGCGGCTCTCAAATCTGGGGGGCGACACCGCTCCGCCATCTCGCCAGCAGCCCGCTCGCATAGTTCGGCTGGGGCGTTGGCGTTGGCCTGCTATGGCTGGGGTTGCGGGCTGGATCGGCATCGCCTTGGTAGGCCCGCTCGCCGTGATGGGCTTCTGGCTAGGGCGAGGCATAGCCAACCGAGATCAAAACACCGGCCCGCTTGCTCTGCAGTTTGACGACATCTTGGAACCTGCACGCAACACTCTGTTCATCGGGCTGGTGACGGCTTTGGTGGCGGTGGCTGCGATGCTTCCCCTCGCTCGTCTCACAGCAAGGTATCGCTCAAAGCTGGGTGCTGTGTGCTCCAATTTGGTGGTGGCAGGCTTCGCTCTGCCGGGTCTCGTGATTGCTCTGGCGTTCTCGTTCTGGATTTTGCAAAGCCCGCTAGTGCGCTTCTACCAGTCGCTGCCGCTGCTGGTGCTGGCGTATTCGCTGCATTTCGGCGCGCAGGCGGCTCGTGTGAGCGAAACGGCAGTTGAGACAGTGCCAAGACCGCTGGAGGAAGTCTCCCACACCTTGGGCGCCAGGCGCATCAGACGATTTTTCACAGTCGATCTTCCGCTGATGTCACCCGGCTTGCTTGCTGGCGCAGGCTTAGTGCTGCTCTCCACCATGAAAGAATTGCCCATCACTCTGCTCCTGCACCCCATCGGCTTTGATACGCTGTCCATCCGCATCTGGGCCTCCTCCGAAGAGCTAGCCTTCGCCCAAGCCGGCCTGGAATCTCTAGTGCTAGTGGCACTAAGCGCAGTTTTGACTTGGTTCCTGCTAGTGCGAAAAGTCAGCTTTTGGGGCGATGTGTGAGGGCAAAAGAAGGCAGAAGCTGATTCGGTGATAGGTGGCTCAGGCAGAAGCTAGGCAGGCAAAGGCAGCCTCAGCCAGAAGCAACTCAGTCGGACACTTCTAGAACGAGTTCAACCTCAACTGACACGCCAAGCGGCAGCGATGCCACTCCCACAGCGGCTCGTGCGTGTTTGCCGGATTCGCCGAAAAGCTCCACTATCAAATCTGATGCGCCATTCGCCACGGCAGGCTGGTCGGTGAAGTCGTGGCTGCTGTTGACCAGCACTCGCAGTTTCACCACCTGTTGCACATTGTTGAGGTCGCCGACTATGCCTTTAGCTGCTGAAAGGCAGTTGATCGCACACTGCTTGGCAGCGGCGTATCCCTCCTCCACGCTCACATCTTCTCCCAGCTTGCCAGAGTGCAGCATCGCGCCGTCTGCCTGAATAGGCAAATTGCCCGAAACGAACACGAGATTGCCTGTCTGCACAGCAGGCACATAGCTCCCCAAAGCAGGTTTCGGGTCGGGTATGGTCACCCCCATCTCGGCGAGCTTGTCTTCAATGGTCATTGGTATCTCCTATAGCTGTTTTGCTTGTCGGCCGTTTTGTCTGTCAGCTACTTCTAGTATTCCCCAACCGTGCTGGAAAATTTGCTCAGCAGGTGCGGCCCAGCCAGCACAGGCGGATATTTCGGCTTTTCGCCTTCGCCGAGACAAGTCGGGATGCAGCGCACTTCGGCATCCCAAGAGGCGTTGTGGAAGAAGACGATGCTCTGGCGGCGCGTGGAGCTTTCGGCATCAGGTTCAGGAATGGCCACCCGATGCATGGTTGAAACCCATCGGTCGTTTGTCCAGCGTGCCATCATGTCGCCGAGGTTCACCACAAACCCGCCCGGCACTTGCGGAATTGCCACCCAGCGATTGCCAAGCTCTACCTCCAACCCGCCAGGCGCATCGTCATAAGTGAGAATGCTGAGCGTCCCATAGTCTGTGTGCGCCCCCGCCCGCAATTGCCCAGGCGGAGGCAAGCTGTCAAGATGAGGATAGTTGATTGCCCGCATCGCGCTTGAGTGGTAGGCGATCATCGGCTCAAAATATCTAGCGTCAAGCCCCAGCCCCACAGCCATGATGCGAAGCAGCCGAGCCGCAAGCTCTCCCATAGCTTCAAAGTAAGTCTCCCAAGCCGCCCGCAACTCAGGCGGATTCTCGGGCCAGTCGGTCTCGGCTAACAATCCCCTAGCGTCATCGGGAATAACAGGCGGCAGCTTCTGCGGCCCGATCGACAAACTCTCCTTCAAATCAGGGAGAGTCACATTCCCCAAAGAGCGAGCCAATGTCTCAGCCGCCAACGGCGAATACCCATAAGCATGTTCAGGCGAAGGCGCAGGCACCTTCAGCTTCTCTTCCAAAGGCAAGTCAAAAAACTCCCGCGCAGCCCGCCAAGCCGCACCTATAACCCCCCGCTCCACCCCATGCCCCGTAACCACCAAAAACCCCACCTCCCGACAAGCCTCATCCACAACCCCCGCCACCTCCGCCAACCCCTCACCCCCTTCACCCGCCCGCCCAATATCCACCACAGGTATCGGCAGGTCCTTTTGGTTGAAGGACTCAATGAGAGTCTCCTTTGACTTGGTACGATTGGATGTTGAGGTAGGAATCAATACCCAGCGTAGACCCTGTAGGTTTTGACGCGATTCTTCATCACATCCTGGCGAAGCTGTTCATATGCCTCTGAAGGTTGATCCTCCGAAGTTTCAGTCTCCTGATGAGGCTTTGCTTTTTTGCGTTGATTGCTTCTTTTCCACATGGCTGAACTCCTTTCAACTGTATGACCATATTAGCAGAAGAATGACTAAGAATAAAGAGACAAGCCATGTGTAGTAACTTCTTCGTAGTTTTCTTCCACGGAGCTTGTTGAGTGCCAGTAGTTTTGCCGCTTGGTCTTCAACAAGAATGAGAGTGGTTTCGGGTATAGTGTTTGGTCTTCTCAGCATGTAATCGACATCCAATGTCTTGTCGAAGTAATCCAACGGCCTGCCGGCTTGTAGGAGCATCAAGATAGAGGGCAGCATGACCAGGACGGCGATGGCTTCTAGCAGACTGAATGCCATTGGGCTGGGGCGGGCTATGAAGTAGGCGGCGTATAGGGACGAGGTCAGCACGAGCAGAAACTGGGAGCGTGTGATGATGGAGGCGATGTCGCTGCGGCGGGCTTCGCAGAAGCGGCGCAGGTCGTCATAGACGAGCTGGGCTGCGGAGGTGTCGATGGGCGAGCTTTGCTGTGCTGCCTCGGCTGCCGTAGTTGGCTTTTTGGTGGTGTCTGCGTTGGGTTTGTCTGACATTGGAGATGTGGCTGGTTGGGTGCTGGGGGGTTTGGCTGGAATTTGTGGCCTCTATTAATAAAAGTGTTTGCAAATCGCCGAAACGCGACAGTGAATTTCGGGATGCTTTTTCAGCACCCATGAAAACCCTATGAATTCAAGGGTTTTGGGCGATCTTTAGGAGGTCTCGCGCAGACAAATAAATGGGGCTAAGGTTTTAGCACAGCAATACCAAAACGCAAGTTCAGCCCCTAGGAAACCCCTGCAGGTCGCCTGCTGTGAACACATGCTCCCCGAGAGCGAACCTAAAAGTGTCTTCTGCGCCGTTTGAAACGGCATACAATATACACCATGAAAACAAAATTTTACATAGCGATAGCTCTGGCAGCGGCTTTGCTGGCAGCGGCTTGTTCTTCGGGCAGCGACAGCGAGTCTGGCACGACGACATCTGCGGGCGGTGCTGCTGCGGCGACTACGGCCGCTCCGATACCTGAAACCACAGCGACTACAGACACATCACCAGAAGCGGTTGAGGAGGCTTCTGTTGTTGTGCCGTTCACAGCAGCTAACGGTTCTGGCACTGTTGCGGTTTCTGGTGATGGTTCGCCTGTTGCGGCTTGGTTTGGCGGTCTTCCTGGCGAGGTTTCTTTGGATTTGGCGGATGCGGATGTGGGCGATGCTGCTTCTGTGGTGGAAGAGCTTGTGAGTTTCTGGTTTTTCCAGGATGATGATAGCGGTGATGTGCCGCCGAATATTTATGTGTCGGCTAGCGGCGATATAAGCGATAGTGTCGGCACTCGTTATGTTGTGGAAGCGCAAGGTTTGCCGCCAGCGCCAGTGGCAGAGACGACAACCACGACTAGCAGCACTAGCACGACTTCTACTTCGACTTCTTCTGTTCCTGAAACATCTGAACCTCCTGGCGCGGCAACATCTTCAACCACAACGGCAACTTCATCTTCAACAACTACGACAACGACTACTGTTGTTGAATCTCCTGTGGTTTTACAGGTTCAGGTGTTGAACGGAAGCGGTGTCGCTGGTGCTGCTGGCAGAATGACAGACAAGCTGTCGGAAGCAGGATATGTGGTTTTGTCGCCAGAGAACGCTCCGCAGAGATATAGTTCGTCAGCCGTTTACTATCAAGAAGGTTGGAAAGACAGAGCCGAAGAGATACTGCGAGCAGCAGAAATAGACGAGATAGACGCTCCGACAGCTATGCCGCAGCAGTTCGCAACAGAAGACGCAGCGGTTATAGTTCTGCTTGGCACAGATACCGCTCCTGCTGTTGCCAGAGAGCAAACTGGTTTGCGTCCGAGACAGCGAAACGATGTGCAACTACCGCTGCCAGATAGCGTGTCGCGTGACAGGTATGTGCCAGGGTTAGCTGCTGTGAATATTTATACCCCGCAAACAGATAGTGATGAATACACTTTCGCTCTGGCTCATACTCTCCAAGGCTGGCTGCGATTTTTAGGAAACCACGCTCACAACTACATTTTCGGTGTGATTCCAGAAGAACGCGGAACACGCGAGCAGGTGCTTCAAGCTTACGAAACGATAGAAGGTATCCTCTCCGATCTCGGTTTCACGCCGCAGAATGTGTGCGGCGCGCCAGCCGGTTATAGCTTCACTGATCTGCTGCAACCGACACGCGAATGGGACGATGATCTGAAAACATACAGCGGCGACGCTATTTTCACAACCGATAGGCTGTTGGAGTTGCATGGCGGTGAGCGGATAAACCCGGAAGCGAATTTGGAGTTTTATATTCAACAAGCTGTGCAAACGGCGCACGACGCTCTCAGGATTACTGAGCTTGCGGCTGAAACAGAATCTATGCAACTGATCTTATGCAGAGCTTTGGTTGCGCCGTCTGGCGAAGTGCCAGAGTTAGCAAACAGCTTGTGGTATGCGAACCTTACTCCTGGTCTTCAGCCGCGTGAAAGCCTGCTGTCGCAAGGCACATACCATCTCAAAGAAATATCACGAAACGGAAATTTTGCTTATATTGTGGTGTGTCATCCGACAATTGGTGCCAGGTTTGTTTTGCTGCATTGGAGAGAAGCAGGCTACAGAGCAGAGATCGTTGAAGACATCAGGACTGGCGGCTGTCAAGCAGCATTCGAAGAATTTGATGCTGAACCTGAAAGCATAGAGTTTGGTTTCGGTGAGCGTGTTTTCTCGGCTTCCGATCTTTTGGAGTTTCCTAGAAACTAGAAAATTATGGCTATAAATAGCGATATTTAAAATTGGGGTGGTTATCGGCATTAAAATAGCTAGGTTATGGGGAAACTTCGCTTTTCTAAAGCCGTAAAATTTTTTGCATTAGCTCTGCTGGGCATGGCAGCGACTATAGTAGCAGTCGCTGTCCTATCCACGCCAGCAGCAGCAAAAGGCGGCGGCGGGGGTGATAGTGATGATTATCCGTGGGATACGGATAATTTGCGTTATGGGAGCTATAACGCTAAGAGTTTCAATATCCCTTTCCATAAATATGGCGGCTATAGCGGTGTGGCTGCTTGTCAGTCGGGTGTGGCTGACGGGTTTTTCCAGACCGATAACAGCGTGGTTAACGATTTCCCGGTGCTCGTTTCGTCTGGTAGCGGGGACAGCATTACATGGAGCATAGCTGCGGGTTCGGCGGGCAACAACGCGGGCTGTGATACTTTCGTCGCTCAGCAGGACAAACTAGCAGCGCAGGTAGCTTCAGGTTTGACATATGGTTTGTCCGAAGACGGCAAAGTTTATCCAGTCAGCGGGATTGAGTTCACTACTGGGAGGTCTGTTTCGGATTTGAACTATGTTGCTTGGACTGCTAAAGCGTCTTCAGATTACACGCTTGTGGGAAGCCACGGAGCAACTAGAGATAGTAGTTATCTGAGGCGAGTGGACGGACACTTGAATCGTTTGGCGATATCACCTCAGTCTGCAGGAAATACCATAACGGTGCCTTCGGGTGGTTCTATTTCTCCGCCAACAGGAGATTTCGGGGCTTCATGGCACAGCAGCCGATCAAACCAATTGGTCGGCGGGGTTTACTACTACCGTTATAAAGCGGCTCTGTATCCTAGTCTGGCTCGGCATTTGACGAAAACCAAATCAGACGAATTGTGCCGCTACAGATTTCATCCCAGAGGGGAGGACTCTCACGAGAGGATAGGTCGCAGCACCGGTAGGTCTCTCTCAAGTCTCAGCCACGCAGACGCTCAGATAGCGGACAGGTTCTGGTGTCGTTCGGATGTGCGCTATGAGCGCAGGTTCGCAGTAGAAGTTCACGATCTGCCCGACGGTATCATCGCATATGCTGGCGCGCCTGCTTCTGGCACATTCACCGCCTACGGCAGGCTGGGCTGCTATTACACATCCCAAGGGGCATCGCTAAGATCGGGATCAACGCTATCCCAATGCGGTTACAGGTTTCCTCTGCCGCAGTGTGATCCGAATCCTGGCAACGGCTCTGACAGCGATTGGCGGAATTACACCAATAGGGAAATACAATCCTCTAGGTTACACGGAAAGGTGTTCACCAAAGCAGATGGAGACTACTGCGCGCCTCAATGCACGCACAACGGAACCAAACGCGACATGACCGACGCGGAGATCAGTGAATACATAAAAGACAATCCGCTTTTCGCGCCGAACACAGACGGCACAACACCATGCGTAAAATCAGCAGGGCCGCCGCAACAGGCAGGTTTCACAGCCGACGCTTGCGTCACAGCCAGTTTGGAAATATATGAGAACAGGATAGTCGGCAGCGCAGCAGAACCTGGAGTGCCAGCTTCAGATAGGACTTTGGCTGTGGCGGCTGGAAGAACAGCTTGGGATCTGGATATAACATCTCCGCATCACAACACGGCAAGCCCGCCGAGAGACACGACAAGCACCCCGGCAGACGCGACTGGCTGCGCTGACGGGTCAGAGAGCAGAGCAGACCACAGCAGCGATGCCGGCTCTGCGGTTCGCAAAAACACAGCCGCAGGAGTCGACTTGGCTTTGCCTGCTTCCTCTGCCGCTGCGCAGAGCACGCATCCGCCGCACAGCAAAGGCTTCGCCTCTGCTGGCACGGACTACACGGGCGCGGTCAAAAACATCGCTCATCGCTATGCAAGCAATGTGGCGGAGAATACCTGCGCTGCGGCAAGGGAGTTCGCTGAGCTTGTTTTAGAGATATTGAAAGGCAGACGGCTGGTGTTCCAAAGCTATATAGACGGCTACGAAGACACAATAGACACAGCTATCACAGGCTACAGCAGCTATTCTACGACCATCCAATCTGGGTCTGAGAATTCTGCGAACGCTTACAATAATTTGAGCTTGGAGGAGATGCGCCAGAACGCTCTGGAGAGGCAGCGTGAAAAATATGTGAAAGACAGGCAAGCGTATCTGGCTGCGCTGAAAGCAGCTCTGGCGAACGCGGAGACCGCATATCAGCGAGCCACGAACAGCACGAAGCTGGTTCTGGGTTCTGTGAACAGCAACGGCTGCATAAACAGCTACGACAACGCGATAACAGCATTGAAAGATCTGGCTGCTGCGGCAGAAACAGCTTTTCCGTCTACTACTGTCAATAGAAGCGTAGCTCTGACTAAGAAAGAGTATCGCGTTACTGGAACGCAAACAGCCACAACACTGACACACGGAACTAAAGACTTCATGCGCCTATACAACGCTCTGAGCTTGAAATCATACACAGATAAAGTGCCAAAGCATACAGTGACATCTTCGCCGGCGAGCGACGCCAGACCAGCCGACAACAACTTGACATGGACACTAGGAGACTGGTCTGACGCTAGCAGAACCTACAGCTGCGCTCATCTGTGGGCTAGCAGATATTATCAAGAGACCTACGGCGGTGCAATCCAATGCGTAAAAAGGCGACAGGCCACATCGCCTGTAAGTAAATCCTGCCCTGCAGGTTACAGCATTAAACCCGTTCTTCTGGGCGAACGATGCTCACGTCAGAACAAAGACGGCGAAGAAGAGTCAACAAGCGTCACCTACTCGTGCAATACCGGATGGACTAGGAGGATTAATCCTAACAACCTCTTCCAATACATTTGCACCAGATCGGTTGTCGATAGCACCAGAACGGCTAGATACAGAGACCTTTACAAGCGCACCGACAACTATAGCAATGTGGTGTCGGGAACAGTAACAGGAACGCTGAGCGGAACGACAGGCAAAAAAGCCGACTTCAGAAGGGTATACACAGGCAGCCGTCTGTGCGAATACGCTACCGGCACAATCACCAGCGGACCACTGCGAAGGTTCGCCAGCCGAACCGTGCCAACATGCCGCGCCATAGCACATAACGCCGCCACGGGAACCACAGTAGCTACAGCCACAGCAACGGTCATCGGAACCGCGCACAGTGTAACCTTGCCATCCGAAGCTCAGATGGCAACCGCTAGACCTTCCGCTTTAGCGGCTGTAACCGAATCTTCGCTGCTAGGAAAACTCCATCCATCACACTCTTCGCGAGCCAACCTGAAAGCAGCAACAACAGCAGCTAGGAACACCGCAGCCGCAAACCTAGGCACGCTCACGCAAACCGCAGGAACCACCGTCGTGCCGTCTGGTTTCGCTGCCGCTATCAACTACACCGCAGGCGGTCCATCCGCATACGCCGCCAGGTTCGCACCGCCAGCCAGCACAGCGCAAAGAACCGCCATAGCTACAGCAGCAACAAACTACATCAACGAATACGCCAAAGCCTACCAAACCGCCTACAACCAAGCCGCAGGCGACATGGGAACCACAGCCACAACAACCACATGGAACAACTTCGACTGGCGATATCAAACATCCACACTGGCATGGAGCAACTACCAAGAAGACCCCGCCACAACATACAGCGGCTGGGCACCGCGAGCAGGCGAAGCCGAAACAGACAGAGACGGCACAGGCTGCGACCTCATAGCTGTGGCAGCCGATGGCACGGTTTCGGTGGAAGCCACACGGCTGGACTATGAAACATCCAGCTACGGCAAAGGCTCCGTTTACGGAGTTCGCACAGACGCTCAGCGGACATGCAAAATACGCAGAACACGCACACCAGAACTGCTGCTCGAATACCAGCCGTCTCGTCCATCGGGAACAGATGCTTCCAAAACAGCGAGTTACTTCTATGTCGACTACCAGCCCACAGTCCCCGCTGGACAACCTGCTGCGGAGCGGTTCAAGCTCTACGACGAAGCAGAAGTATTCGCAGTCAAAGTCTCGCTAGCCGACAGCTCGCCAGTGCTGTGCTACCAGCCAGGCGAAGCACTAGTAGCACATGTCGCAGCCAAAGGCATAGATACTGTAAACAAGGCGGTGTTCAGGAATGCATCAGGGTTCGCAGGCGGCAGCAAGAAGCACTGCTACAGACATCCATCAACGGCGCAGCTGGTGTCTAACGGAAAATCACAGCCGGCGTTCGCTTTCTTTGACGACACAGCACACTCGGCTATGGCTTCGGTGAATGTCGTGTGGCAGCAGCCGAACCCGAAGATCGTGTCCAAGCTAGGATCGGCAGACGATTTGAAGATGATGGCAAACACCGTCAGTCTTGTCGCTAGCAGTCCTGTGGCTTATGCGGATGCGACACGGACTTCCAGCTTCTACGGCACATACTACACATTCCCCACAGACACAAGCGTCAACTCTCCTAGCGGATGGGACATCACAGGACACCCGACACTGACACTCACATCAACATTCGAACAGCATCAAGTCCAAGCCAAAGACACAGCCGCCAAAACGCCGACCTCGCACGCGATATTTTTGATCTGAGCAAATGAAAGAAATATTGCTTTATTTGGTCCGGTTTTCAAAAAACTCTCTATAATCTTAATTATAAAGACGGAAATACCGTCAAAATATAATATAAAAGGAGAAGTTATAATGCTTCATTATCAAAAAAACAAAGTTTCATCCAGGGAGACTTACGATACTCACAGTCAAATTTGCTCAATGGAAACTGAAAGCAAAAAAACAACTTTATCTATAGATGCTAGTCCATTTGTTCGATTGCTATTTTTTATTCTGCTAATTATTGTTCCTTTACAAAGTAACCATATTTTTCTGGAAAATGAATTGAGCAAAGTTATAGACACGGATTTGGAAGTTTTTTGTCTAAAGTCTTCGGTCTCAGACATCCAATATTTTGATCAAAAATTAATATGTTTTACTGTGCCTCAGTAGGAAAGCAAAACATATATATGGAGGCTGAGGCATACTCCGTCGTTTTAAGCCACATAGTAATCATCTATGATATGCATTACACAAAGAAAACAGGGTCTTCCCAAGCCGTGAAAACGCCGCTTCCCACAAGGTGCGAAAAATCGGCTTCCCCCTCCACGCCGTCTGAGAACCGCACCCACATCCGATAGCCGGCGAGTGGTCTCACCTCTGTCGTCACCAGCATTTCGGCGGGCTGCTCGATGTTCATGGGGAGAGGCTGCTAGGGAGGGGTGACGCTGGCAGGGTGGATTAGTAGCCTGCGTAGACTCTTACTTTGGTGGCGCACTTTCGTGCTTCTTCGCGCAGACGCTCCCACTCGTCAGGCTCGCCATCGCTCGAGGCCGTCTGCGTCTCAGGAATTTCTGGGGCTTCGGCGGCGCATTCGACCGTAGCTTCAGTTTCTTGGCACTTTTGCTTCTTTTTGCCCAAGAATTTGAACATCACAAGCCCCCTTTCAGGTATGGGTTGATATTAGCAGGGAAATTGCGGCAAGTAGGGAGATAAGCCATATGTGATAGCTGTTTCGCAGTCGTCTGCCGCGTCAGGCATTTTGCAGAACCTTTTGAGCTTCGTCAATGGTTCTGCCTGTGATTTCCTTGTATATCCAGTCTTCGTCTGCTTCAATGTCGTCGCTCCAAGCGATTCCGCCCCAAGGCGTCAGGTGAACTCTCTCAAAGAAGGCTTGATCCGCCAAGGGACTGCACTTGTCGGATTCAAGCATTGGAGAAAGATCGGCTTTGCCCTCTGTTCCATCAGAAAATCGCACCCACAGCCAACAGCCGTCCAGTGCTTGCACCTCTACAGGGTCTATTGTGGGCATCGGCGGGCCGAATGCCTCTTCGCGGGTCTTGCCTGTCAGTTCAAGATAGAACGAGTTGGCGTTGAAGTCCAGGGTCGGGCTCCAAATGATGGAGTTGCCGCAGATTTGGACAGACTCAAAAAATGCGCGATCCTGCCATGCTTGAAACGGCTCAGCACACGCAAGGGGCGACAAGTCAATTTCGCCCTCAACCCCGTCGCTGAATCGCAGCCAAATCCGATAGCCGGCGAGAGGCTTCACCTCGGTGGGTGCCAGCATTTCGGTGGGCTGCCTAGTGTTCATGTGGATGAGGCTGCTAGTTGGGGCGGCATTGGCAGGGCGGATTAGTAGCCCGCGTACACTTTGACACGGTTCTTCAGGGCCTTTTCGCGGAGGTGTTCCCATTCCTCGGGAATGCCAAAGTCTGGTGCGTCCGTTGTTTCGGGCTTCTTCGCAGAGTCGCATTTCTTGCACTTTGAACTTCTTTTGCGCAGAATTCTGCCCATGATTGATCTCCTTTCAGATATACGCCCATACTATCAGGGAAATGGATACAAGCAAGGAAGCCAGCCATGCTTGATAGCTTCTTTGGAGTTCTTTTCCACGCCGCTCGTCAAGATGCAAAAGTTTATCAGCTAGGTCTGTCATAAGGATAATGGCCATTTTGTGTGCCTCAGAGGGGTCGTCTGAAGTGCTTTCAGCTCGAAGCACATGGTCAAAGTAGCCCAAGGGTCTGCCGCTTTGGAGGAGCATCGCGACTGAAGGCAGCATGACTAGGGCAGCGATGGCTTCTAGCAGACTGAATGCCATTGGGCTGGGGCGGGCTATGAAGTAGGCGGCGTAGAGTGATGAGGTCAGCACGAGCAGGAACTGCGAGCGTGTGATGATGGAGGCGATGTCGCTGCGGCGGGCTTCGCAGAAGCGGCGAAGGTCGTCATAGACGAGCTGGGCTGCTGTGGTGTCGATGGGCGAGCTTTGCTGTGCTGCCTCGGCTGCCGTGGCTGGCTTTTTGGTGGTGTCTGCGTTGGGTTTGTCTGACATTGGAGATGTGGCTGGTTGGGTGCTGGGGGGTTTGGCTGGAATTTGTGGCCTCTATTAATAAAAGTGTTTGCAAATCGCCGAAACGCGACAGTGAATTTCGGGATGCTTTTTCAGCACCCACGAAAACCCTATGAATTCAAGGGTTTTGGGCAATTCAATTGAGTTTATGTAGGTTTATGGAAATTTGATAAACCTTGATAAACTCAATTGAAATGGATCGCAGAAGAAACCCTTACAGCCCTGGCGCAGGCTCCATGCCGCCTGAGCTAGTAGGCCGCGACAGCTTGGTTGAAGAGTTCGACATCAGCCTCACCAGAATCTTGAACGGGCTTCACAGCAAGCATGTCTTGATCATCGGGCTAAGAGGCGTCGGCAAGACAGTGCTCCTGAACCGAGCCACAGACATCGCCCGAGACATCGGCTACGAAGTCGCATATTTGGAAGCTCCAGAACCGGGAAGTTTCGCAGATCAGCTCAGCCAGCTGATTCACAGCATCTTGCTGTCGCTTAGGCGGGGCGCAGCTTCCAAGGCAGTAGACAAAGCCCTGGAAGCCCTCGGTCTGTTTTCTCTGGGCATTGCAGAGGGTGTCTCAATCAGCCTCGACGCTGGTGCTCGCGCAAGGCAAACTGCCAACTTCCTAGAGGGCGATTTTGTGAGCTTGATTGTAGCTGCCGGAGAAGCAGCGGCCGACAGGGAAAGAGGCTTGCTCATAGCCCTTGACGAAGCTCAAATTCTGACAAAATCTGAGCTCGCAGCCCTCATCGCCGCGGTTCATCGCACAACCCAGATGGGCTTGCCTGTATTGTTCATAGGTGCAGGGCTGCCGAATTTGCCTAAGAACGCTGGCGAGGCGAAGTCGTATTCAGAAAGGCTGTTTGAATTCCCTGCCCTAGGCCCGCTTCAAGACCACGAGGCTGAAGCCGCCCTGAAACTGCCAGCAGAGCGAGAAGGAGTCCGCTTCAGAGGCGGTGCCCTCAAGAAAATGGTTGCCGCCTCTTCTGGCTATCCGTATTTCATTCAAGAATGGGGAAAGCACGCGTGGGACATCGCCTCGGAAAATGCGATAACAGACCAAGATGTGGAATCGGCTGAGGTTTTGGTGGAAGCATCGCTCGACAGAAACTTCTACAGAGTCAGAACCGACAGGCTCACAGAAAAAGAACTGGAATACCTTCAGGCAATGGCTCAGCTCGGCGAAGGGCCCCACCGAAGCGGAGACATCGCCGCTCAGCTGAAATCCACCTCCCGCAAAGTGGCTCCCCTGCGTGACCGACTCATCAAAAAAGGGATGATTTTCTCCCCCTCACATGGCGACACCGCCTTCTCAGTCCCCCTCTTTGACGAATATCTGAGGAAGACCACCGAACAGCCCTGAGCCAAGGGCCGCCCAGCAGCATTTCTATTAAAGTTATCCGAGTATAAGAAAAAAAGATAACCCTAGATAAACTTAATAGAAATGGCAATGGCTTCCAGCAGGGAGAATGCCATCGGGCTGGGGCGGGCTATGAAGTAGGCGGCGTATAGGGATGAGGTCAGCACGAGCAGGAACGTGTGATTATGGAGGCGATGTCGCTGCGGCGGGCTTCGCAGAAGCGGCGCAGGTCGTATTCAAGGGTTTTGGGCGATCTTTAAGAGGTTTCGCGCAGACAAGCAAATGGGGCTAAAGTTTTAGCAATGAGCCTGTCGGCAGATTTAGTTCAATGACTGCCCCTAGCACGGCTGCTCGAGAGGTCGGCGATGCGGAGTTAGCTGCCGAGTCTCACTTGCAGCCGGATAATGCAAAACTCATTGAAGCCACGGCGAGCATTCTTGAGCGTCATGAGAGTGTGGAACTTGAGGCCAATATTCGGGCAGCTGTGGTGCACTTCTTGGCAACCACAGGCTTGGCTGAGCGTAATGACATCAAGGAAGAGGACGACAGGATAGACATCCAGTCTGAGCGTCTCATCATTGAAACCAAGCAGCGCATTGGCACAGGCATTGAACCACACCCAGATCATGTCGATCAGCTTGACGGCTACATCGGCGAGGCAAAAGCTGCAGGCAAGCCCGACCGCCTCGGCGTGCTCACCGATGGCAAGCATTGGGTGTTGCGATTGCCGAATATTCGCGAAGTCCACATCGCTCCGCCTTATGCCTTCACCCTTCGCAACAAAGACGACGGCTTCCGCCTCTACGAATGGCTCCAGAACGAAACCCGCGTCATAGAACAATCTGGCAGGAAGCCCGAAGAGGAAGAAGTGCGCCGTTCTTTCGGCCCTGGCCCTCGCTTTGAAAATGAGATAGCCGCCCTTGACGATCTCTATCAAGCTCACCGCAACAGCCCTACCATCGCCGTCAAACGCCAGCTTTGGGCCGACTTGCTCACGGCCGCCCTCGGCATCAGCGTGGCTGAAGAGCCCGACTTGGATCAGCTTTTCCTTCGCCACACCTATCTCTCTGCCATTGTTGGTTTGGCTGTCCAAGCGGCGTTCGGCATAGACCTGCGAGAAAAGGCAAGGCTAGATGCCGCCAAACTGCTCACAGGCGATGCCTTCCGCTCCGAAACAGGCGTTCAAGGCGTGATTGACTCCGACTTCTTCGCATGGCCTGCCGAAGTCGGCGGCGAACAATGGATAGTCGGTCTCGCCGACAGGGTTGCCCGTTTCGACTGGGCTGACGCTGAATACGACTTCGCCCGCATCCTCTACCAGTCGGTCGTGCCCGCCGAAGACCGCCGCCGACTTGGCGAATACTACACACCCGACTGGCTAGCAAAAGCTGTCGTAGAAGAGGTTGTGACCGACCCGCTCACCCAACGAGTGCTAGACCCGTCCTGTGGTTCTGGCACTTTCCTCTATGCCGCCGTGCAAAAATACATCACTGCTGCCAAAGCCGCAAACCACCCACCCGAACGCATCCTAGACGGGCTGACGCAATCAGTGATCGGCATAGATGTGCACCCCGTATCGGTTCATCTGGCTCGTGCCACTTGGGTGCTAGCCGCCAGAGAGATCATCGCCGAAGCAGGGCGAGACACTTTGACGGTGCCTGTATATCTAGGCGACTCCCTGCAACTGCGCACCGACTCAGGCAGTCTGTTTGCCCAAGATCATGTATCCATCACTGTTGCTGCGGCAGGGGGAGGAGCAGCCGAGCGCAGACTCAACTTCCCGAAATCGCTTGTAGCCCAGCCCGACTGGTTCGACAAAGTGATGCTGGGTCTGTCGCACGCTATAGCCAATGGTCAAGACCCGATGATCGTGTTAGATGACAACGATATATCCAAAGGCGACCCCGACAGAGACCTGCTGGAAGACACAGCCAAAACACTCCAAGACCTCCACGCCGAAGGCCGCAATCACATCTGGGCATATTACACCCGCAACCTAGTGCGTCCGATATGGCTTGCAAGTGACGAAGGCAAAGTAGATGCGATTGTAGGCAATCCGCCATGGCTCACCTATAGCAAGACAGATGCCACCATCCGTAGCGAATTGGAACGGCAAAGCAAGAACGACTACATGATTTGGGTAGGCGGTAAATTTGCCACTCATCAAGACATAGCAGGTCTGTTTTACGCTCGTTGCGTTGATTTGTATTTGAAGAGTGGCGGTTCAGCGGGAATGGTATTGCCTCACAGTGCTCTTGTGGCTGGGCAATATAAGAAGTGGCGCAATGGAAACTGGGGAGGCGTGTTCGTAGATTTTTCAGAAAAAATGCCTTGGGATCTGGAGCAGATTGATCCTAACACTTTCTTTCCAGTAGCATCTTGCGTGATCTTTACAAACAGGCGGAAAGAGCATGAAGAGCATCCAAGATCTTTCGGAGAGAAAGCCCTCTGTTGGTTAGGCAAGTTGAAAGAAATTGAAAGCGGAGCGCGGGAATATAGAGAGATTGTACTAGCAAATGCTAGTGGAAGTGAATTTGCTTCACCTTACGCAGAAGAGGCTAGGCAAGGGGCTACAATTGTTCCGCGCTTGCTGCATTTTGTTGAGGTTCAGGAATCTGCTGTTTCTTTAGTTAAAGATATTGTCAATGTTTCGCCACAACGCTCGAGTCAAGAAAAGAAGCCTTGGAAAAACTTGCAACCCGCTGAATTGATAAATATGTCTATAGAGAAAGAACATATCTGGAACATTCACCTAGGAGAAACCGTTGCCCCTTATGTGCTACTGGAACCCCGCAAAGCTGTCTTGCCTGTCCGGCATGGGGAAAATTTAGAAGAACCTAAGGCAGATAAAGCTGCAATATGTGGAGTAAATGCCAGTGCTATGGAGGTCAGAATGAGAGAGCGGTGGCGGATTGTCAATGATTTATGGGATGAAAACAAAAGTCCAAACAACAAGTTAGATCTACTGGGCAATATTGACTATATGGGAAAGCTCAATTCACAGTTAGAAGTCCTTGGTTCAATCCGCCTGCTGTATACCACATCAGGACGTCCCACAGCAGCAGTAATGCACTCTTCAGAAAGCTCTGAGAGTAAGAGCAATCAGCCAATCTCAGCCGACAACAGCAGTTCTGGTACAAATTTATCTAGCGAGTCATGCAATCAAAATACTAGAGAAGTCGTTGAGTTAAGCGAGACTCATGATTTCAATACTCTGTCCACAACTTTGGCAGACACGAGTCTTTACTGGATAATTTGCAACACCTTAGAAGAAGCGTATTATTTGGTAGCAATCATCAACAGCGACTCTTTAGCTGAAACTGTCAATAAATTCACCATTCCAAACTGGGCTGGAAAAACACGCCACCTTCATAAACATCTATGGCGTCTCCCCATCCCCGCCTACGACTCCAACAACACCCTCCACACCGACCTAGCTGCACTCGGCGGGCAATTAGCAACCGAAGCCGCTATCCAACTAACCGATCTTCAAACCGCTCGAGCCGCCGATAATAAATCCACTAGCGTCATCGTGGCTCGCCGACAACTCCGCCAATGGCTCTCCATCCACCCCCCAGCCCAACAAGTTGAACAACTAGTAGTCCAACTTCTCCAGCCAAACTAGCTAAAGGAAACTCAGCCATTGTCCAGCTGGCTACTGCTTCAGTGTCAGTTCAGTTGACGTTTTCCTAGGTCAAGTCCATATTCCAAATAGTGAGGTTATCGTGAGATAGAAGCATGAAGCGTTCTCTCATCTGTCTGAGCTATTGTAGCAAGAGCTTCTTTCCATGTGAATGAGCCTTGATAGGCTGTTTTGATGATTATATCGGGCAGGTCGTGCACATCTATCCAAAGGTTGGGAGGGATGCAGGGAGAAATGAAAATACTGTAAAGGTAATCCCCTTCATTTGTAGCCATTGCGGGCAAAAGCTTGTATCTGTTACCTGTCTTCAGTGAAATGCCCTCAAAGCACTTGGAAACGAAATGCAAACGCCACATAATGTGGTCAACGGCTAATAGATCATTTTCGTCTGCGATATTTTGAGGCAGCACTTCGCGTTTGCCACCCGTTGTGTTCAATGTGATTTTTTGTTCCATGCCGTCAAGGCCTCCTTAGTGGAATTTGAAGTTCTATGGCACATATCATATCCAGCATAATTGGCCATGGCACATAGGCGTCAAAGCCAACTGGAAAAGTGGGATCAAGTCGGTTCATAACCTCGTTAAAGGGAATCAAAAGACCGTACCCATCTTCTGGCAAACCTACAAACAGTTGCCATGTTTTTATTATATTTCCATCGGGTTCAATATCTGGATATCCTGGCAAAGCCATATATGCAATCCCAGTTGTAAATGAAACACCTTTCATGCCATTGGAGATATTTGCTTTCCAGTGAATATTTGACAGAATCTCTTTTCTTGCATCTTTCGTTTCTTTGCTGTTTGTTTCTCTGTTTTTGAATTGTATATCTTCAGATTTAAGTATCGCTTCCAGTGCCATATCGCATAATTCGGTAGTTACAAGTATTGGTATTTCTGGATTTTGAAGAGAACGGAGTTTGGGTTCGGGTAGCAAATAAATTGCAATTTCTGGAAATTCCCTGTGGCAAGCTTCATGGTATTCATCTACCAGTGCTTTAATTATTTCCTGTGCCATTTCAATTTCCGGGATAACAGCATTTTGAAGAGCAGTATGGTTAATTGACATAACATGCATTGCTCGATCTATAAGTACTAGAATATCAATTTCATCTTCAGTCAGTTTAGGTAACAAATGATCTTTCACATGCTGCTTAGATGAGGAGAACAGTCTCTCAGTGGATATGGGGCAAGAAAGTACACCATTATAGTCCCAAAGTATAGTGCTGATTGGGCTCAAACCATGTTGAGCGCAATTGCGCAGTGCTGTTAAAACCGCTATATCCAAGTTTTGTTCATCACCCTTATCTCTGGCTGTAGTAATTGCAAGAATTGCTTTGTATATTTCCTCATCTTTAGAATGTTCCTTAACTTTGTCAAGAGAGTCATAATATGATCTCAAAAGCGTGAGGAAATGTCTAATGGCTGAATTAGCAAAAAAATGCGGTGTATTTTCTTTCTCAGAGTTATTCATGTTTTGCATTTCGTTAATAGGATCGGAATTTGGCAAGATATCATAAAACGAGGAAAGTGCGATGGCCATCATATTCCAGTTGTTCATCACTTCTTTGAAGCGTTCCACGATCTGAATTGCGGTGAGGACTTCCTCTCGCCTATTTTTGCCTATATCCCATGAGGGATAAGCAGCGGAAGAGAACACTCCGTGCTTTGGAACGTCAGGCGGGATGTTCCGAAAAAAATCTTCAATGAGATGTATTTCTTCAGGAGTCGTCATAAAACTATTCATTTCATTATAAGAGTATCTTATGACTAGTATAGCATTGAGATGTGCTAGTTAGCTTATTCATTGCACGATCTTTTGGCATAGCTGCACGGGGCAAATTTCTACTTTTCCTTCCCACACGAGCATTCCCCATGGTGCTATCGCAACTTTGTCTTCAAACAATCTCTCTTCTTCTTCCAATTCCCAAGAACTCTCTGCGAGATAGGGGGAAATGTCAATTTCGCCCTCTGAGCCGTCGTCAAATCTCACCCAGACGGTCTGTCCGCATCTCGCCTCAGCGTTCACAAGGACTGCCTCTGGCATCTTGGGCGGATACAGCTCTTCCCATGTCTTGCCGGTCACATAAATGTAGAGCGTGTCGGGGCTGAGATCGATTTCGTCGTCCCAAGCCACATAGTAGCCATCCCTGATATGCGCCTTGTTGAAGAATGCAGAGTCTTCCCAAGCCTTGAAAACGCCGCTCTCCACAAGGTGCGACAAATCGGCTTCGCCTTCCACGCCGTCTGAAAACCGCAGCCAAATCCGATAGCCGGCGAGAGGCTTCACCTCTGTGGGCACCAGCATTTTGGTGGGCTGCTTGGTGTTCATGGGGAGGCTGTCGGTTGGCATGACAAGGGAGAGCGGATCAATACCCCGCATAGACCTTTACCGTCTTGACATACTTTTTCAGTACCTCTTGACGATACTGTTCATATGAATCTGAAGACTGGTCGCCCAGAGATTCAGGTGCTGAGGACTTCTCATCCTCTTTGTGCTTGGAATTTCTTTTACGGAAAATTTTGCTCATTGCCTGACTCCCTTCAGATATGTTCCCATAATAGCACAAAAGCTGCCACAAGCAAGGAGGCTAACCACGCGCAATAACTTCTTCGCAATCTTTGCCCATGTCTTTCATTCACCTTTAGAAGCCGATCAGCTAGGTCTGCTATGAGAATAATTATGAACTCTTGGACCTCTGTCTGTTCTCTAATTCTATCTAAATCAATTAAATTGTCGTGATAGCCCAAGGGTCTGCCGCTCTGGAGGAGCATCGCCACTGATGGCAGCATGACTAGGGCGGCGATGGCTTGAATGCCATTGGGCTGCGGCGGGCTTCGCAGAAGCGGCGCAGGTCGTGATAGACAAGCTGGGCTGCGGCTGTGTCAAAGGCGGGAGGCTGCTGCGCTCACACTGCCAACATTTCTGCTTTGGTGATTGTGCCTGCTGCTAGGTGAGGCTCGGCTTCTTGGCGGGTTAGATATACGATGTCGCCTTCTTTGAATGTGTGCTGTTGGGTTTCGTGGGCGTGTCTTGGGTAGATTTTCAGTTGTTCTGCTTCTATGCGATAGTTGTCGCAGGGTTCTTCGCTGCCTCGTCTCAGCATGTGCTGGATGGCCTGTGCGCCTATCGCTAGCAGAAGAACGCACAAGGGCATTGATCCTATTCCGTTGGGCGAAATAGAAGCTTTGACCATGGGCGCTCTCGGCGAAACCATATATGCGCTGCCCGCTGCTTGCTCTTTCGCTGTTACGAAGGCTTCTAAGCCTTTGCGGTGATGGTTGCGAGATGCAGCTATTTCGAACCCCAAGATGCGAGGCCCTTTCTCATAGACGAAATCCACTTCGTTGTCTTTGGCGTCTTTCCACCAGTTCAGCCTGCCCCGTTCCATCAAGGCGAGTTCTTTCAGCCCGGCAGCGACAGTGTTTTCAAGATAGTCGGCGCGAATGTCGGGGTCGTCTATAGGGCTGTTCTCGGTGCCTCGTATAGCGTTTGACATTCCGCTGTCGTGAAAGAAAACTCTTCTGCCTCTCGGCGATGTGCCAGCGGCACTGCCCGAATGCTTCTTCAGACAGAAAGCCACGAGAGAACGCGAAGCGGCATCAATATATGAGTCCAAAGTGTTGGGATTGATGCCGAGGTTTTTAGAAAGTTTGTCTCTTCCTATTTCCTTGCGGGTCATCTCAGCGAGACTGAACAGCGTCTCGTCTAGCTTGGGGGCGTCGCGTATGCCTTCTGTTCTGGCAATGTCTTTGTAGACCACTCGCTCGGCTATCAGAAGCAGCGCGTCTTGGGATCTCAAAATCTGGTTGCTGAAACTGTGCTGGTCATGCATCAGAAGACTGGTGGGACGAGAGGCAACAAGCTCCGGGTATCCGCTGAGAACCAAAAACTCGTCGCACAGCCTGTAGAGCCTGTCGTCCAAGGCCATGTCAGCGGAAATGTCGGCAAGTCTGTCTCGCAAGGAAGGATAAGCCGTTCTGGTGAATCTGGGAAGAGCCGATTCGCCCAGAACCCAGGAAGCGTATTCGCAGAAGTTGCAGGGCAGCAGATAGTGCTCCAGCCATCTGCCCGGGGCGGTGTCGTTCAATCCCGAATACAGATCTAACGGAGAGCTGCCCGTAACGAGCAGACGGACAGGCGACTTGCTGTCATAGAACTCTTTCGCAGCATCGCCCCAAGCTTGAGTCTTGGTGATCTCGTCCATCAGCAGAAACAGCGGATCGTCATGGGTGGGAGGTTCGGCTATGTCAAAGATTCCCGACATTACCGACTCCAGCGTTTCAGGGCGGAGCTTCATAGCGTCCATCTGCACATAGAAAATCCGTTCTTCGCGCACACCCTCGCCCAGCAGGGAGCGAATAGTCTGGCGCAGCACGGTGGATTTGCCGACCTGTCGGGGGCCAATCACCACCTGGTGCTTAGGCTGGGATAGCAGAGCATCAGCCAGCACCCTCACAAGCGGCCGCTCATGCGCTGGCGCGAACCTGTCTAGGTTCTCCTTGCCGCCTTTCCACTGGTTGTGCCGCTGGATGATGCCTGCGAATTCTTCAGGCGATATTTTCAACATAGTGCTCCTTTAAGAATACTATAGCATAACAATCTTGATATATAAGTGTATTACTAATACACCTATTCTAGCAATCTGAAACAAAATCAGATGCTAACAGAGCTATTGGCCATAATAAGGCTATTATAACAGGCTAGATTAGAAAAAACGGGCTTCTATATGCCCATGGTGATAAGGTTGTCAGTTAGGGCCTCATTGAGCGGAAAATTTTGCTCATTGTCTAGCTCCCTTCAGATATGTTCCCATAATAGCATAAGAACTGCCACAAACAAGGATGCGAGTCGCACGCGATAGCCTCTTCGCAATCTTTTCCCACAGGCGCAATTGACACAAAACTTGATAGTTAACTATCATTTTGGTATCTTGGGGGTATGAGCCGAAGCGAGCACGGAGGCACGAGCGGCAGCAAGCGAGCGAACTCCTGGGAACCGTTTCGGCGGGAGTCGGCTTTGTGGGAGGGGGAGATTCCTTATGGGGACGCGAGGCTTATCAGCAGGTGGTATGAGCATCAGGTGCCTAACGAGATTGCCTCGCTTGCGATTCCGCATGTCTCAGAGCGCACAACGGAACTGGTGGCGGACGCTCTTGCTGATTTGCAGGCCGCCAAAAAAGCAGACAGAGGATACGGGGGCACCATGGAAGGCATCTTGCTCCGCACCGAGGCGATCAACTCCTCTCGCATTGAGGGCTATCGCACAAGCATTCGCAATCTGGCTCTGGCTGCTGCAGGCGCACGCAAGAAGAAAGGCGCAGCGATAACCGCCAAGAATTTTCTGGCACTCACCAAAGCCCTCAAGAACTACTGCAAAGACAGCATCGCTTGGGAAACCATCCGAGCGATACACGCCGACATCATGGAGGACGAACCGTTTGCTGGGCAGCAGCGAACGCAGTTGGTCTGGATAGGGGGAGAGACACCGCTCGACGCAGCCTCAGTGCCGCCCTCGGCCGAAGCAGTGCCAGCCCTGATGTCAGACTTTGTGCGCTTCCTCGGACGGGACGACATTGATGTTGTGACGAAGATCGCCATATCGCACGCCCAGTTTGAATGCATCCATCCGTTCGCTGACGGCAACGGGAGAACAGGCCGTGCCATCACGCAGCTTCTGCTTGCCCAGTCTGGATTTCCGACACTGCCTGTTTCTGCCGCCATGTTCGCGGTGAGAAAAACCTACTACAGGATCTTCGGCCACTATGCAGACGGGGAAATAGAGCAAACCGTGTTCCTGCATGCCTTGGCTGTCAGAGCGGCGTGTGCAGCAGTTCAAACGGCACTTCTTGAACGCGAAATGCTGCTGGAAGAATGGCTGAGCCAGACAGGCAGCCGAAAAAACACATACGCTGCCAAAGCACTGGCTTGGATATCAGAAAATCCAGCCTTTACCATCACTGAGTTGCGTCAAGCCCTGAACGCTTCGCCCGCAACAGTCGCACGACTAATGCGACTGCTCTCAGAAAGCGAGATCATTCAATTAGGCGGAAAAAGACCTAGCGCCATAGGGCGCGGAGAGGAAATATGGGAAGCTCACGAAATATACGAACTAGCCCAAAGAGTAGAGGACGAGACCGCTGCTGCCATGCAGTCGAGCCTGGGCGGAGTGGAAGCCTGAGCTGTTTCTGCTTGGCAGCAAAGCAGGGCCGGCTATCGCTATGGCCTATTCGTTCGCAATGGCATCAAGCACATTTAGGCGGCTGGCTCGGCGGGCGGGGAAGAAGGAGCTTAGAATGCCTGCGGCTGCGGCGATTAGCAGGTAGTTGACTAGCGTCCGCCATGGGATGGACAGGATAGAAATGAAATCGTTCGGCAAGATGCTGACGATTGTCACGCCGAACAAAACGCCCAAGGCTGTGCCTAAGACGCCGCCGAAAACGGAGATGATGACGCCTTCTCCCAGAACCATTCTTCGGGTTTGCCCTCGTTTCATTCCGACTGCTCGCAGCAGACCTAGTTCTCTGGTGCGCTCAATCACCGACAGGGCCATAGTGTTGGCTATGCCGATGAAAGCGATGACCAGAGCCAGAGACAAGAAGATATTCACAATGGTCACGAATTGGGTGATGGTGTTGACTTGGTCGTCGTTGAATTCTTGTTTCGTCTTGATTGTGGCTTGCGGATAATTGAACGACACTTGATTAATTGCAGATCTAGCCTCGCTCTGGCTGAATCCTGGGGCCGTTATCGCTGAGGCAAAAAGATCGGAGTTGTTAGCGAAATATTGCTCCCAGGTGGGCAGATCAATAAGCCAGCTTGTGCCGGCAATGATGTTTTCGCTATAGACGGCCACAATTCTGAATGTGGCATCTTGCCCGGTAGAGAAAAACACTTGCACTTCTTGCCCAAGCGTGAAGTTCTCGTCTTCAGCGATATTTTCATGCACCGCCACATCGGTTCCTCCAGCTCCTTCCAGCGAGCCTTCCGTGATGTCGAGGTCCATGTGCTGTTCAAGCTGTGCGAACTCAGCAGCGAAAACTGGGTGTCTCACGCCTTCGCCGTCGCTCCTGATGGTCGCCAGCCCTTCTGCGGCAGACCTGTAGCTGACTGAGGATTCAATCTCTGGCAGTTCTTCTAAATCTCTAGCCAACTGGGAGCTGAAAGTGCTGGCTTGGGCGTTGTTTATGCATTCTTCTGTGCATATGAACCAGTCGGCTTTGACTGCGTCGTCCAAGGAATCATTCCAAGTGGCCCTCAGAGACTGGGCCGCCACGCTGACTGTCGCCACAAGCGCCAGACCTATCATCAGAGCTGCAGCCGTGGTGGTGGTGCGCCTCGGAGAGCGAGCGGCATTTTCGCTGGAAAGCCTGCCTGTGACCCGCGACACGAGGCGAATAGGCCAGCTGATGATTCTCGTAAGACCGGGAGTAAAGACTGGGCTCAGCAAGTTAATGCCGATGATGATCAAAGCGCAGCCGATGCCCAGTGCCATCCATTGCTCTCCGGTGTTGAAGTCGCCGAAACGAGCTCCGATCATGAATACGATTCCCAGAGCCAGCGTGGCCCAGCGTCCCGCAGTGGGGTATATCCGCTTGCCTCCCACAATTAGCAAAATCGTGGAGATCACAGCGAAAATCGTCATCCATATCCAGTTGGTAACCACAAACAAGGCGATGACGGCAGCGATGAAACCGCCCCCCGACATGGCCGTGCCGAACGCCAGTCGCTTCGGGATGTGCTTGTCGACCATGCCCACATCGTCTCTGAGAGCCGCCATCGGCGATATGCGCCGAGTCCGCAGCGCGGGCACTAGAGCCGAGATGAGCGTCACGCCCGTGCCGACCAGGAACGATATCAAAATGGTGCGCGGCCTGATGATGATGGTGTCAAGCGGAAGGCCCATATCAGCTGCCTCAAGAACCCAGCGCAGCAAATACGCCAGCCCCACTCCAGCCCCGAAACCGAGAGCAGAAGAGACAAGCCCCACTACTGTGGCTTCGCCTATCACGGAGCCTGTGATTTGATTTCCCGTAGTGCCCAAAGCCCGCATGAGCCCGAATTCTCTTATCCGCTGCCCTAGCACGATGGTGAATGTGTTGAAAATCACAAAGACCGAAACAGCCAAGATGATGCCAGCGAAAACCAGCAGGAATGTCTGGAATGTGTTGATCAGCGGATTGAATGTGTCCTCTTGTTCTTGCTGAATTTCTTGGTTTGTTATGACTTCCACTTCGGCGGCGCAGACGACTTCTCCTGACGCGCAGGCGACGGCGACTGCTTTTTGGATGTCCAGACCCACGACAGATATGTCGGCACCGCTGGCAATATCCACATCTATCTGATCCCAGCCGCTGCCGCCTTGCAAAATCTCGGTTGCGGTGGCAGTGTCAAAAGCGATTATGTTCCCTCCCACGCTGCGATCTTCATTCGGGTCGGCAAAGTTGAATGCGCCCACTAGGGTGAATTGTCCGGTTCCTTCTGGCAGCTGAATGATGTAGGTTTCGCCGACCTCTAGATCGTCATCGTTTACAGGCGTTGAGTTCATCACGAATTCTGTGCCGTCGCGAGGCGGCCGCCCGGCCACGATGAACGCATTGCTCATGTTTTCGTTTTCCGTCCAGTTGACGCCGATGTTGTAGGTGCCTCTCAGCGGCCGGCTGTCTTTTTCAACAAAGACATCAGGTTCGCTTATCCCCGGAGATATAGCCTGCACGCCGTCGACGCTTTCAATGACGGAAGCCAAGGCTGGATCGACCGGAGCCGCATCGCTTTGCTCGCCGAAATCCTGCTGCGAGCGGACTGAAAGGTCGACTCGGCCAGCGATGTCTTCTGAGAGGTCGCTGAAAACAGCTCTCATGCTGTCGGAAAATATGAACACCCCAGCGGTGAACATGATTCCGAGCACGACCGAAAGGGTCGTGAGGAAGAAACGGACTTTCTTGTCCGCGATGTTCTTGAGTGTCAGACGAAGGAGCATCAAAAAGCAAAGGAGCGGTTCAGCTACTCATTGGCAATAGCTTCCAGCACATTCAGGCGGCTGGCTCGGCGGGCTGGCAGCAGGGCGCTGATGAGGCCGGCGGCTGCGGCGATTATGAGGTAGGCAGCCAATGTCCACCAGTGAATAGTCAAATCCGAGATGAAATCGTTAGGCAGCACATTGACGATGGTGGCGGCGAATACTATCCCTAGCCCCACGCCTAAGACGCCGCCGTAGAGAGCGATGATGAAGCCTTCGTCCAGGATCATCCTCATCATCTGGGCTCGGCGCATTCCGACTGCTCGCAGCAGGCCGAGCTCTCTGGTGCGTTCTATCACAGATAGGGCCAGAGTGTTGGCGATGCCGATGAAGGCGATCACCAAAGCCAAAGACAAGAAGATGTTGACAACCAGCACCACACTGTCTATAGCGCCCACCTGGTCATCGTTGAATTCTTGCTTAGTCTGCACTTCAAGCTGCGTGTAGTTTTCGGCAACAGTGTCTATCGCGGCCCGCGCTTCAGCTTGATTCACGCCTGAAGCTGTGGTGGCCGACACGAAAAGATCCAAGTTGCGAGTGAAATACTCTTCCCATGTGGAAAGGTCGATGAGCCAGCTGATGTCAGCGATAAGTTCATCGCTGTAGATAGCTGTAACTACGAAGACGACAGGCTGCTGGCGCGAGTTGAATAGGACAGGCGTGGGCGAACCAAGCGAAAGACCCAACTCTTCGGCGATGTCTTCATGCACGCCGACATTGTGAACATCTGGATTTGTCTCGCCGAAATCGGTGATAGACCCTTCTTGCACATCTAGGTCAATATGCTGCCCTGCCTCGGAAAATTCTGCCGCAAACACGGGATATGTATAGATAGAGTCTTCGCTAACTTGGATGGCCAACCCCTCAGCATCCCATCTGTAGCTAACAGTTGATTCAATTTCTGGCAGTTCTTCCAGATCATTGGCCAGTGCAGGGCTGAAAGCTAGCAGATTTGCACCTTCGCCTGCTGCTCCGCAGTCTGATGGACATATGAACCAATCGGCCAAAACGGCATCGTCTAAAGAGTCCTTCCAAGTGGATCTCAGCGACTGGGCAGAAATTCCCACAGTCGTAACCAACGCCAAGCTCACCATAAGGGCTGCTGCAGTCGTAGTGGTGCGCCTGGGCGAGCGAGCAGCGTTTTCCTTTGAGAGCGTGCTGGCGATCTTGCTTCTGGCCAAGAGCAGGATAGTTACGATGACCCCGAAGAAAAAGGCAACGACTCTATTTGTGGGAATGGCAATCAAATTGCCGGCCACGATTCCGATCAAAATGGCGATCGCCAAGTGAGCCGCAAACGGCAGCTTCGCTTTTGATGCCGCGCCCAGGGGCGAACCCAGTGCTCTGGAAAGCTGAGGAGTGAAGAGCGGGCTGATCAAGTACACCCCGATCACCAAAACAGCCGCACCGATGCCGAGCGCCATTGCCTGTTCACCAGTGTTGAGGCTTCCGAAGATGGCAACCATCAAGAATGCCAGACCCAATCCCAAAGCAGCCCACCGGCCTGCGTCTCGGTGCAGTCTCTTGCCTCCTACTATCAGCAAGATCGTGGCGATAGACGCCCAGAACAACATCTCTTGCCAATTGCTCAAAAACGCCATCACCACAGCCGCCATCCCGACTGCTGAGAGCAGACCTCCTAAAACCAATCGCCGTGGCACTTCATGCCCGACGGGGCTAACATCGTCGCGCAAAGCAGCCATCGGCGAGATGAAGCGGGTGCGCAAAGCGGGCACCAGTGCCGAGATAAGCGTCACGCCAATGCCTACCGCAAAGGCAACCCATATAGTGCGTGGCAGGATAGCAAAACTGTCAATGGGCAGATCGAATCCTGTCGCATTCAAGGCAGCGCGCAAGATGTAGGCCAGCCCGATTCCAGCCAGTATGCCTAAACCAGAAGAAACCAGCCCCACGATTAAAGCTTCCCCCAGCACGCTCCTGATGACTTGACCTCCAGATGCCCCGAGAGCTCGCAAAAGCCCCAGCTCTCTGACTCGCTGCCCCAAGACAATCGTGAAAGTATTGAAGATCACGAAAATGGACACCAGCAAGATGATCACAGCGAACACCAGCAAAGTGGTCTGGAAGATTCCGATGAACGCGTTGAATTCGTCTTCCTGCTCTTGCTGGATCTCTTGGCCGGTTATGACTTCCAGAGCAGCTCCGCAGTCGGCTTCGCCTGTGCTACAGGCTTCGTTGACTCTTTCTTGGATCGCTAATCGCACAGCTTCCTCATCGGCATTGCTCGCTACATCTATATCTATTTGATCCCAGCCTTGCCCGCCTTTCAGCAGTTGCGTGGCAGTGTCCAAATCAAAGGAGACCAGCTTTGCTCCGATGCTTTGGTCTCTGTCTTCTTCAGCAAAGTTGAATGAACCCACGAGGGTGAATTCTCGGGGGCCTGTGGGCATTTGGACGGTGTATGTCTCGCCTATCGTGAGGTTGTCGTCTTCCACAGAGTTGGCGTTCATTGCGAATTCCGAGCTGTTGCGAGGCTCTCGTCCTTCGGCGATGAACAAGTTGCTCATGTTCTCTTCTTCCACCCAGTTGGTGCCGAAAGTGGGGGCTTGGCCGCGCAGAGGGTTGCCGTCTTCGTCAATCACGGTGATGCCGAACTCGGCGATGCCCGCAGCGGTGGCTTGCACGCCGTCAACGCTTTCTATGATTGGCGCCAGGTCTGGGTCTACTAGGGGGGCGGCGAGCCTGTCGCCGAAGTCTTGCTGGGAGCGGACGGAGAGATCGGTGCGGCCTGCGATGTCTTCGGAGAGGTCGGAGAAGACGGCGCGCAGGCTGTCGGAAAAGATGAAAACCCCCACCGTGAACATCACGCCCAGCACGACCGAGAGGGTCGTGAGAAAGAAGCGGACTTTTTTGTCCAGGACATTCTTGAGAGTGAGTCGGAAGAGTGATCTCATGGATAGAACCTCAGCCAGTTGTCGGCGGGGGACAGGCAGCCGGTGCTGCTAGTCGCCTAGGTTGCGGACTGTGTTGAGGATGTCGTCAAAGGAGGGCTGATTGATCTCTTGGACGATCTGCCCGTCGCTGAGGAAGACCACTCTGTCGCTGTGGCTGGCGGCCTCGGGGCTGTGGGTGACCATCACGATGGTCTGCCTAGGTCGTTCACTGCTGCGCGCAGGAAATTCAGGATTTCCGAGCCAGAGCGCGAATCCAAGTTGCCTGTGGGCTCGTCGGCGAAGATGATGGAAGGGCGGCTGGTGAGCGCACGGGCTACGGCCACTCGCTGCTGCTGCCCGCCGGAGAGCTCTGTGGGGCGATGCGTGAGGCGATCGCCTAAGCCCACAGCTTGCACGACTTGGTCGAACCAGTCGGGGTCGGGGGATTTGCCTGCGAGGTTCAGAGGCAGCGTCATGTTCTCTTTGGCTGTGAGGGTCGGCACGAGGTTGAACGCTTGGAACACGAAACCCACATGATCGCGCCGCAGCAATGTGAGTTGTCTCTCGGAAAGCGTGCGCAGATTCGTGCTGCCGATGTAGGTGTCGCCTTCGGTGAGATCTTCCAGCCCTGCCAGGCAGTGCATGAGAGTGGACTTCCCAGAACCGGAAGGCCCCATGATGGAAGTGAAGACTCCAGGGTTGAAATCTATGCTCACATCGTTGAGAGCGCGCACCTCAGTGGAGCCGCTGCCGAAGATTTTTACTGCATTTACCGCCCGAGCCGCAACTTCAGGCGAGGCACTGCCATTAGCTGTGCCAATATTTGTATCAGACATGAAGCTGAGTTTATCTGTCTGACTTGCCAATCAGTTGTGCCAGGCGAGGGATTTGTTAAAGATTTTCAAATTTCCCTTTGCTCAGAACTACGAGGGCTGCGGCACGACTCGCAGGTATGGCTTCTGCTCGTCCCAGCCGTCGGGGAACATCTCGGCGGCGTCTTCGTTGCTCACTGCAGGGACGATGATCACATCGTCGCCGTGCGTCCAGTTGACCGGGGTGGCCACTTTGTGCGAGTCGGTGAGCTGGAGCGAATCGATCACGCGCAGCACCTCGTCAAAGTTGCGGCCGGTGGCGGCGGGGTAGGTGATCGTGAGGCGCACCTTGTTGCTGGGATCAATGACGAACACCGAGCGGACGGTCATCGTGTCCGAGGCGTTGGGGTGGATCATATCGTAGAGGTCGGCCACTTTGCGGTCGGCATCGGCGATCATCGGGAAGTTGGGGGCCATGCCCTGCGTGTCGGCGATGTCTTGCGACCAGCCTCGGTGGTCTTCAACCGAGTCACATGAAAGACCGATGACTTTCACCCCTCGCTGGGCGAATTCGGCTTGAAGCTTGGCGGTGTAGCCGAGCTCGGTGGTGCAGACCGGGGTGTAGTCCTTCGGGTGCGAGAACAGCACTGCCCAGCTGTCTTGCTTCCATTCGTGGAAGCTAAGCGTGCCTTCTGTGGTTTCGGCTGTGAAATCAGGGGCGGTATCGCCTAGTTGAATGCTCATGTTTTTCTCCTTGTTGTGCTTTAGGGTTCTGCTTCTGAGTTTCGCCTCTGGGGGCGGATGATGCTTTGAAAGGCTGTTGCCGCCTCAAAGACCGCTTTCCTATTGTTGACTATTCTACTCAAGTATTAAGCAGATCGCAACCGCCGCTAGCCGCTGCTAGAAAAGCATCACGGCTTGCCTGCACCTGGCACATCAACTCTGACGGTGTCTATCCGAGCGGTTGGCTTTTGGAGAACGATCTCCCTGCGCCAATCCACAGCCACGCAGATGCAGAGAGCGCGACGGTCTTCGCCCGCCAGCACGCACGCTAGAGGCATTTCGCCTTCAAAGATGTGAGAGTCGGTGATTTCGCCGCCTTCTAGCACTCGGAGGATCCGTCTGCCGCGAGGATCGGCCACCCACACAGCGCCTTCTTCGTCTAGGCAGATGCCGTCTGGGGTGGCGATTGAAAGCTCTTCTGTGGCGGGGGTGATTTGAGCATAGATGCGCCGCCCCGACAAGGTGCCGTCTTCGGGGCTTACATCAAAAGCCGTGAGACGAGAAGCTGCGCTTTCTGCCACGATGAGCGTGGATTCGTCGGGAGTGAGAATATGCCCGTTGGGTGCTTCAAGCTGGTCGGCACCGATGCTGGCGTTTCCGTCTGGCGTCACATGTATGGTCTCGGCCGATTTCCGCTCCGAAATGTCGCCGTGGATTTCATATCCCATGTGCCCCACATAGGCCGTGCCGTCTTCAGCCACGATCATGTCGTTGATGTCGCCGTCTACTAAATGCGACAGGTCGGCGTGCTCCACGAGCCTCTGTCCGCCAGTGCCCTCAGTCTCCAGCCGATACAGCTTCTTCGTGCTCATAGCCACCACGAGCAGCCGACCGTCGGGCAGCCACCCCAGCCCTGAAGGGTCGTCAAAATCCATCGTGGCTACAGCTTCAACCTCTCCAGTCAGATCATTGCCGTCAAAGGAAGCACGCATCACGCGATGCCCGTGCATGTCGCTGAACCACAAAGACCCCTCATGCCAGCGAGGCCCCTCGGTGAAATAAAATCCGTCCAACCCCACGCTCGGCTTGTCCATTTGCAGCCTCCTCAATCTAAAGTGCAGTCATGGCAATCACAAACAGAAGCTTACCTCCCGAAGAAGAGGAATCTCAAGAGCAGAAGCGCGAAAAGGCACGCAAGCGACTTATTGAGCTCAGCAAGCGGTCAACAGCCGAGATGGGCGAGATCACATGGTCACGGGAGGATCTGTATGACCGTTGAAGCTTTCATTGATACCAATATGCTAATTTGTCTTTATGGCAGGATTTGAATTCACGCTTGAGGTCAATGCTCCGATTGAGGTGATGTGGGAGGTGATGACCGACCACGAACGCTGGAGCGACTGGATGCCTTCATCCAAGGTGGTGCTCGACCCTGAAGGCACGCCCGACCGCAACGGCATGGGGGCGGTGCGAAGCTTCATGGCGGGCAAGGTTGCAGTCTCTAGGGAAGAAGTCATCGGCTGGGAACCGCCGGGATGCTCAGAGGCAGAGAAGCTGGGAGAAAAAGTTGAGGGGACGGGCGGAGATGCTTCTATGACTTACTGCCTGTTGTCGCAGAAGCTGATGAAGAACTACAAGAGCACCATGAGCCTCACTGCTGATACATCCGACAGCTGCACCCTCGCTTGGAAATCCGAGTGGGAGTCGGTTCTGCCTGCGAAGGCGGGCGGGAATATCACCCAGTCGCAGATAAAGAAGATGCTGCATAAAACGGCCGTGAAGATGGCTGCCGACGCAGCTAAGGAGGCTGAGGGGCGGGCTTCCAAGCCTGCTTAGCCGATCTGCTTAGTCATATCTACCTAGTCTCCAGAGAAAGGACACCCGTATGAACATAAACACCAGCATTGCAAATGCCAACGGCGAAAGTTTCGGCGGCTACTTGGCAGTGCCCGAAAGCGGAGCGGGGCCAGGTGTCGTGGTCATCCAAGAGATTTTCGGCATCAACGACTTCATCAAGGCCACCGCCGATGCGCTCGCCAATTACGGCTATGTGGCTTTGGCACCCGACCTCTTCTGGCGGATAGAAGAAGGCATTTCGCTCAGCTACAGCGATGAAGACATGTCTAGGGCGTTTGAGCTGTATGGGCAGTTCGACCCGGAAGGAGCCGTTGTCGACATTCAAGGGGCGATAGATGCTTTGCGGGCTATGCCTCAAGTTGAGAATTCCAAAGCGGGATGCGTGGGATTCTGTCTAGGCGGGCTTCTGGCTTGGCTCACAGCCGTCCGCACCGATGTGGACTGCTCGGTGAGCTACTATGGCGTGAGCATTGAAAACTACCTAGGCGAAGCCAGCCAAGTTTCTGGCCCGACCATCCTGCATATCGCCGAAGAAGACGGCTTCGTGCCTCCTGAAGCGCAGCAGCAAATCACCGCCATAGCAGCAGAACACGATCTCGTGACGGCATACACCTACCCCGGCTGCGATCACGCCTTCGCCACCCCCGGCCGAGACAGCTACAACGAGGACGCCACCAAGCAATCTGTGGAACGCTCGCTCGGGTTGTTTGAACAGGTGTTGAAAGGGTAGCTGGCATACTCTCTGCCTGGCTTCTTCTCCACCCTTTCCCTCCTAGTCGCCAATGGAGTTCCCCCAAAGCAGCTACCTAGTGCCGATTTTGGTGATCGTCATCGCCGGGGCATACATCGGCTTTGAATGGTGGCGCAGGCGGCGGGCAAGCAAAAGGGCAAGCGGAGAAGATAGTCAAGACGAACACCCGAAAGGCTAGACCCCAGTCTGCACGCCATGAAACCAGAAAGAGCTTGCGATGCGAACTATTGACTACATCGGCGCTTATTACGACGAAAGAGAAAAAGAGGCTGTCATGCGCGTGCTGGATAGCTCCATCCGAGTCGGCGAGAATGTGGCGGCCATGGAGCAAAGAACCGCAGAAGCTTGGGGCAAAACACACGGCATCATGGTCAACTCCGGCTCTTCGGCTTTGCAAGTGGCGCACGACCTGCTCCAAGGCGAAATGCAGCCAGGCGATGAATTCGTCACCTCGGCAGTCACCTTTTCCACCACCATCGCAGGCGGGCTGCGGCACGGGTTCGTCCCAGTGGTCGTAGATGTGGAGCCCGACACCTACCAGATAGATGTCTCCCAGATTGAACCCAACCTGAGCGACCGCACCAAAGCTGTCGTCGTGCCCAATCTTGCTGGCAACTGCCCCGACTGGGACGCCATCCGAGCCATCGCCGACACTCACGGCCTCATCGTGGTGGAAGACTCTTGCGACACTTTCGGCCCCAAGCTGCGAGGCACGCCCACCGGCGCCCGCTCAGACATCTCCGTCACCAGTTTTGCGATGAGCCATATCATCACGGCAATGGGCACAGGCGGGATGGTGATGACCGACAGGGAAGACTGGTGGGACAAAGCTTTGCTCTTGCGCCGCTGGGGACGCAGTTCCGAGCCTCGCTTCTACGGCACCAAGCAGCAAGACAGAGGACGCTTCTTGAAAGAGCTAGACGGCATCCCCTACGACCAGCTTTTCGTGTTTGAACTGCTGGGGCACAACTTTGAGCCGTCGGAAGTCGCCGCAGCCTTCGGGCTTGTGCAGCTAGAACGAGTTGACGACTTCGCCCAGAGCCGCCGCCTCAACGCCGCCGCCCACATTGAGTTTCTGAAAGCTCACGCAGATGTCTTCGTGCCCACCCGCGAGACCGAAGGCTTGGAGACATGCTGGCTGCAGTTTCCCCTGCTGCTGAGAGAAGAAGCCCCCTTCAGCCGCACCGAGTTCCAGCAGCACATGAAAAAGCGAGGCATCGCCACCCGCATGGTCTGGACTGGCAATGTCCTCCGCCAGCCAATGATGTCAAAAATCCCCGCAAGAGAAGGCAAAGACGGCTGCCCCAACGCCGATGCCATCATGGAGCGCGGCATCCTGATCCCCTGCCACCAAATGATGACCGAAGACGACCTAACCTACATCCACCAATCCATAGAAGACCTTTTCTAGCTTGACTGCATCTGTTTTGCTGCTTTGCGGTGCTCGTGCAGCTTTTCTTCTATGCCTGAAACTTGCGGCTCGCTTGCTCGCACTATCGGCTTGCCAGCTATCACAGTGTGGTGGGCTGCCAGCGGGCCGCAGCGCAGCCACGCTTCTACAGGGTCGCTCAAGGCGCCGGCGAACTGCACGCCGCTTAGTTTCCACGCGGTTACATCGGCTGCTGCGCCGATTGAAAGCTCGCCGATTTCGCCGAGCCGACCTAAGCAGGCTGCGCCGCCTCTGGTAGCAATCTCCAAGACTTCTCTGGCTGTCATCGGCGGCGGCCACATCGGGGGCGGATCTTGCGATGAGCTTTCACCCGACCGGCTTCCTCTAGCCTCAGCTGTGTTGTCCCTAGCGGATGCTTGGGCAAAGCCTGCTCGCAAACGTCCCTGCAGATAAGCCAAGCGAGCTTCGGTCCAGAGCGAGCCAGAGTCGGCCGAAGACGAGCCGTCGCAGCCTAAGCCCACAGGCACGCCAGCTTCGCGCATCTCCCTCACGGGTGCCAGCCCGGATGCCAGAGCCATGTTGGAGCTCGGGCAGTGAGCTACGCCCGTCTGCCATGCTCCTAGCTGTTTTACTTCAGCGGGCGAGGGGTGGACGCAGTGAGCGATCCAAGACCTGTCGCCAGCCCAGCCGACTGATTCAAACAGTTCCAGCGGGCGCATTCCGCGAGCTTGGAGGCAGTAGTCGTCTTCGTCCAAGGTTTCTGCGATGTGGGTGTGAAGCCGCACATCCAGCCTCTCGGCCATTTCTGCTGTGGCTGTCATCAAATCGTTCGTAACAGAAAACGGCGAGCAAGGCGCCAGAGCAATCCTCAGCATGGATCCGTGCGAAGGATCGTGATATGCGCTCACAACCCTCTCCGACTCTTCCAAAATCCTGCTTTCGCTTTCCACCACCGAATCAGGAGGCAGCCCGCCGTCTTTCTGCGAAAGCGACATAGACCCACGAGTGGGATGAAAGCGAATGCCTAGCTCCTGCGCTGCGGTGATTTCGGCAGCCAGCACATCGCCGCCGCCAGCAGGGTGGATATAAAGGTGATCGGTGGAAGTAGTGCAGCCGCTGATGGCAAGCTCTAGCAGCCCCACCCACGCCGACAGATAGGCGCTTTCCTCGTTGAGCTTGCTCCAGAGCGGATACAAGGTGCGCAGCCACTCAAAGAGACCGCCCCCCAAAGCCGGCGCATACGAGCGAGTGAGGTTTTGATAAAGATGGTGATGAGTATTGACGAGACCAGGGGTCAACAGACAGTCGGTCGCGTCTAGCGTCTCTGCTGCTTCGGGCGCAGTGCCGCCGTCACCCTCGCCTGATCCCGCCTCGCCGATGCCCGATATGAATCCATCGGTGATCGCCACCCAGCCGCCTGCTATCTCCTTGCGTTCGGAGTCCATAGTGGCGATGTGAGAAGCGTTCTTTATCAGCAGATCGGCCATCACAGCCACCTCCTACTTTTTGAAATTCTCCCAGTAGCGACTGGGCATGGGGCCTTTTTGGTCTTGGTATTTTGAGCCGACTTCGGAGGAGCCGTAGATCTGATCGGACGGAGTTGTCATCTGCAGGAAGCTGACTTGGCCGATTTGCATTCCGGGATAGAGGGTTATAGGCAAGGTCGCCACATTGGAAAGCTCTAGTGTGAGTTGGCCGTTCCAGCCTGCTTCCACGAAGCCTGCGGTGGAATGAATCAGCAACCCCAGCCGCCCAAGGCTGGATTTGCCTTCCAAGCGAGCTACCAGATTATTCGGCAGGCGGATTCGCTCCATTGTGCTTCCCAGCACGAACTGGCCGGGATGAAGCACGAACACTCCGTCTTCTGGAATCTCTACAAGCTCGGTCAAGCCTTGCATCTCTTGCTTTACATCAATGTGGCCGTGCGTGTGATTGCGGAACTCTCGGAAGTAGCAGTCCAAGCGAAGATCTACAGAAGAAGGCTGTATGGCACCTTCTTTGAGAGGGTCTATCTCTATGCGCCCTTCGCTGATGGCTTCACGGATGCTCCTGTCTGAAAGGATCATTAGGGCTTCCCGTTGTCTCTTTCAGTTGTCTTTGTCAGATGTCAAGTTTGTCAGCTGTCGAGAAGTTCTTGAGCTTGGATGTTCCAGTTCCACTTGCGGATTCTCCCTGGCGCATCCAAAGCCACTTCCAAAGCATCAATCTGCGCCTCGGTGAGACTGGCCAACTGAGCGAAAGTGGTGATGCCTTCACGACGCAGCAAGGCGATTAGACGAGGATCAGTGCCCTTGATGCGAGCAAGATTGTCGGGCCGAGCACCTTCGGGAGCGACTGGCATCGCTGCGGCTTCTTGCTGCTCGTCAGCTGGCTGTGCTGGCTGTGCTGGTTCTTCTTCAGTCGGCTTTCCAGTATCAGCCGGTTTGCTGGGGGCGATTGTGCCAGCTTGTTTGACTGATTGAGCTTTTGCGGTTTCGCGTCTGGGTTCAACGCCAGCCAGAGCAGCCCTCGCCGCCTCCGAAACAGTAACGGGAGCAGCAGGTGGTGCTGTCACAACAGCCTCAGAAGAATCAGCGAAAGAAGAGCCAGGTTCCAGAGCCCCGACTTCCATAGTGGCCGCGCCTACGCCGCCCCCCGCGCCTACGCTGCCCCCCGCCCCTACTCCAGCCCCCACTAGCTCCCTGCTCCGCGACATCTCTCTAGATGCCCCCATAGAAATCTCCACCGACACAGCCCTCTCGCCAGCTTCAATCGCCTCCAGCATATGCAGCGCGATGTCGCCCACCTTCACTTGGTCTTCATCCACGCCCTCGCCCTTCACGCCGTCGTCTATCATCACATAGCAAAACGGGCAAGCAGTGGCGATGCGGTCGGCCCCCGTAGCCAGCAGCTCCTGCGAGCGTTCCACATTCACCTGCTTGCCGACATGCTCTTCCATCCACATCCGAGCACCGCCAGCCCCGCAGCACATGCTCTTGGTGCCGTTGCGCTCTGCCTCCACCACTTCAATGCCGCCGATAGACCCCACCACATTCCTCGGTGCCAGATACACATCGTTGTGCCGCCCCAGATAGCACGCATCGTGATACACCAGCCGACCGCCGAGCTGCGCCTGCGACATGTCCAGCCGTCCTTCCTCCACCAGCTTGGAAAGCAGCTGGCTGTGGTGGATCACTTCGTAGTGTCCGCCTAGCTGCGGATACTCGTTGCCGAGCGTGTTGAAGCAGTGCGGGCACTGGGTGATGATTTTGCGCACGCCCATAGCGTTCAGAGTTTCCACATTTTGCATGGCCAGCATCTGGAAGATGTATTCGTTGCCCGATCGCCTAGCGGGGTCGCCCGTGCAGGCTTCTTGCGGCCCCAGAATGGCAAAATCCACTTCCGCCCGCTGCAGCAGCTGCGCCACAGCCCTCGCCACTTTGCGGTTCTTGTCGTCAAAGCTTCCTGCGCAGCCCACCCAATAGAGATACTCGGCATCCAGCGGGTGGCCGCCTTCTATCACTCGCACTCCTTCCAAGTCGGCCGCCCAGTCGGCCCGCTCGGTCTGAGAGATGCCCCAAGGGTTGGACTGGTTCTCCATAGAGCGATAGGCGTTGCCCAGCTCAGACGGAAAGTCGCTTTCCATCAGCGAAAGATAACGGCGCATGTCCAGGATTTTGTCGAGAATTTCTATGTTCACAGGGCATATCTCGTCGCACGCCTTGCAAGAGGTGCATGCCCAAAGCTCTTCGGAAGTGATCCGCTCAAAAACATTCGGGGCGGTGATAGTGATCTCAGGGTCGGTGCCGATGGGCGGAGTGGTCGGGGGAGTGCCAGTGGCAGACATGACTTCGCCGACCTTCAGCACGATCTCGCGAGGGTCTAGCGATTTGCCAGTGGCGTGCGCCGGGCACACCGAAGTGCAGCGTCCGCACATCGTGCAAGAGTCGGTGTCTAAAAGCTGCTTCCAGGTGAAGTCTTCAATGGTGGCCGCGCCGAAGGTCTCCAAATCGCTCTCCATGAGGTTGGGCATCGGCCGCATGGCGCCTTTCGGGCGGTCTTTCTGCTTCAGCCACATGTTCACCGGCGAGGTGAAGATGTGACGCAGCATCGTTACCGGCAGAATCAGCAGAAACATCACGAAAGTCAGCACATGAGCGATCCACCAGAACTGATGCCATCCTGCTGTGTTGCCCAAGCCGTCCACCCCTCGGGCTATCCAATAGCCGAACACCGACCAGCGTTCAAAATCGGGCGTGCCGTCTTCGGCGATGCGAAAGCCCTCAGTCAAAAACCCAGTGACCGATACCGCAAATAGCGTGCCGAGGATGACGGCGTGCTCAGGCTTGGTCTTGATGCGAGTGCGATAAGGGCGAACCTGCCTCGGCCCCCAGCGGCGCAGCCCTGCCCACACCACGCCCGCGATGAGCACCGCCCCGGCGATGTCGCCCACTGCCGAATAAATCTGATAGACGGTGCCCTCCAGAAACTTCGCGCTCGGCGGCAACTGGTGGTCTATTTCCAGCGCAGTCGTGACCCCAACGAGCACGAGGAACGAGAAGTAGATCATGGAGTGCATGATGCCGGCCGCCGGGTCTCGCAAAAGTGTCTGCATGGAAAGCCCGGCTCGCAGGTCGTGCAGACGGGCTTTGAAGTTGCGGCGATTGACTTTGCGGCTGTCCGGCGCGCCCCTCTGCCAGTTCTTCACCCGATTGGCGAACAGCACTGCCACCACCACGAGCACCAGCGGGATGACCGTGTAGAAGACTGCCTTGAGCGAGTCGGGAATGTTCCTGAACACAGCCCGCGTCACAGAGCTATCGCTCTTGAAGTTGGTGAATGCCGCAACTATGCCCGAGGCGGCTGTGAAGAGAGCCACCGCCACCCCGATCCCGATGACTATATGCGAAGGACGCACCCTCTGGCGCAACGGCACCGGCGCCTCAGCACCCTTCGCAGCTTTATCTGTAGCAGTCTCCATCTCTAAAACAGGCTACTGCATAGTGCGCTCAAGAAAGATACCTATCAGCCAGTTCTTTCTGCTGTGTCGGATGCAAGTCGTCATCCAGCTGATATACCATCGGCACGCCCGTAGGAATATTGACTGCAGGTATGTCGTCGTCGCTGATGCCGTCCAAATGCTTCACCAATGCCCGCAGGCTGTTGCCATGCGCCACCACCAGCACAGACTTGCCCGCCCGCAAATCAGGAGCGATGACTTCCTCAAAGCAAGGCAGCAACCGCTCGGTCACATCCGCCAGCGATTCGCAAAGCGGCGGGTTGAAATCCGCATAGCGCGGGTCGCTGTTGGGATTCCAAGGGTTGTCTTCGGTTATAGGCGGGGGAGGCACCGCGTAGCTGCGCCGCCAGATGCGCACCTGCTCTTTGCCGTGCTTAGCTCGCGTTTCGTCCTTGTTCAAGCCAGTCAGGTCGCCGTAGTGCCGCTCGTTGAGCCGCCAGTCTTTCCGCATCTCAATCTCGTCTGCCCCTGCCGCCGCGCCTCTGCCGAACGCTTGCTTGCCGCGAAGCGCCGACAGCGCTATCTCGGCAGTGTCAATGGATCGCACCAGCACAGAGGTATGCACCGAATCGGGGTTCAAGCCGGCGCGCCTCAGCATCTGCCCGGCGTTGCGCGCTTCTAGGCGACCGTGCTCGGAAAGGGGGCAGTCGTGCCAGCCGGTGAAGCGGTTTTCCAAGTTCCAGGTGCTTTGCCCATGGCGAAGCAGAGCGAGGGTGCGAGACATGATATAAGTTTGCCGACATAAAGTGGAATATCGGCTTGCTTTGGAATATGGGCTTGCTTTGGAATATACAGTGCTTGCGTTGGAATATCTAGCGGGTTTGCGATGTTATACCTCTTGGAACAAATAGAACTGAAGACTGAAACACAGCAAACCAGCCAACTCAAAAAGGAGACAAAGTAAATGGGAGCAGCAGTAGGAATCGACCTCGGCACCACCAACTCTGTGGTAGCAGTTCTGGAGGGCGGAGAGCCAGTAGTGGTAGCCAACCAAGAAGGCTCCCGCACCACGCCGTCTGTGGTGGCTTTCGACAAAGGCGGCTCGGTGCTGGTGGGCGAAGTGGCCAAGCGTCAAGCCATCACCAACCCAGATCGCACCATCCGCTCCATCAAGCGAGAGATGGGCACGAGCTGGAAGAAAGAAATAGAAACCGAAAAAGACGGCAAGAAAAACTACACCCCCGAGGAAATCTCAGCCCGCATCTTGCGCAAGCTGAAAGAAAGCGCCTCAGCCTATCTCGGCACCGAAGTCACCTCCGCCGTCATCACCGTGCCCGCCTATTTTGACGATGCCCAGCGCACCGCCACCAAAGACGCAGGCAAAGTGGCCGGGCTGGAAGTGCTGCGCATCATCAACGAACCCACAGCCGCAGCCCTCGCCTACGGAATGGACAGCGAAGCCGACCAGACGGTGCTCGTGTTCGACCTAGGCGGAGGCACCTTTGATGTGTCGGTTCTGGAGATCGCCGACGAAGTGTTTGAGGTGAAAGCCACCAGCGGAGACTCCCGCTTAGGCGGCGACGACTGGGACGAAAAAATCATTGAATGGCTAACCCAGAGCTTCAAAAACGACAACGGCATAGACCTCTCAGCCGACCCGATGGCCATGCAGCGGCTCAAGGAAGCAGCCGAGAAAGCCAAGATAGAGCTGTCGCAGAAGACAGAAGCCCAGATCAACCTGCCGTTCATCACGGCCAACGAATCGGGCCCGATACACCTTGACTACACGCTCAGCCGAGCCAAGTTTGAGGCCATGACTGAAGACTTGCTAAAGCGATGCCGAGGCCCCTTTGAACGAGCTATCAAAGACTCAGGCCTATCGGTGAGCGACATAGACCATGTGCTGCTCGTGGGCGGCTCCACCCGTATGCCTGCCGTGGCGGAGCTGGTGAATGAGCTCACAGGCCGCGAGCCTCACAAAGGCGTGAACCCCGACGAGGTAGTGGCGGTCGGCGCGGCCATCCAAGCGGGCGTGCTGCGCGGCGATGTGAAGGATGTGCTGCTGCTGGATGTCACGCCCCTCTCGCTCGGCATTGAGACGAAAGGCGGAGTGATGACGCAGCTCATAGAGCGCAACACCACCATCCCCACGCAACGCTCGGAGATTTTCACCACCGCAGCCCACAATCAGCCGTCTGTGGAAATTCATGTGCTGCAAGGCGAGCGGGAAATGGCCCGATACAACAAAACCCTCGGCCGCTTCGACTTGGTCGACATTCCGCCCGCCCCCGCAGGCGTGCCTCAGATTGAAGTGAGCTTTGACATTGATGTGAACGGCATCGTCCATGTCACAGCCAAAGACAAGGCCACCGGCAACGAGCAGTCCATCACGATCACAGGCCAGTCTTCGCTTGAAAAAGACGAGATCAACCAGATGATCAAGGATGCTGAAGAGCACGCCGAAGAAGACAAGCGGATGCGCGAGCTTGCCGATGTTCGCAACGAAGCTGACGCAGCTTGCTTCAGAGCCGAAAACTTCTTGTCGGAGCAGAAAGACAGCCTGCCTGAAAATCTCGCCAGCGAAATCAGCGAAAAGGTTGAGAAGCTTCGCAGTATGCTCACCGACGGCGATGAGGCCGATGCAGACGATGCCGCCGATCCCGAATTGGTGAAGTCGGCTACAGCTTCGCTCATGGACACTCTGCAAGAAGCCGGCAAGCATCTATATGAGAATGTCGCCGGCGAGGAAGCAGGCGACATGTCCAGCGACATGAATGGCGCGCCCGGCCCCGACTCGGCCTTTTCTGAAGACGGAGAAGTCGTGGATGCCGAGATCGTGGAAGAGCCGGCCGGCGCCAGCAGCTCCGACAAATCATGACTGGCGAAGAGACTGCAACGGGCGACTTGGCGAGCGAAAGCGATGCAAGGGGGGCCAAGCAGCCAGGGGGGACCAAGCAAGCAGCGGGGGCCAAGCAAGCTGGGGGGGCAAAGCAGAACAGCTCCGGCGAAGCCGAAACAGCAGATAGCGAAATATCAAACGACCCCGAAATCCTGCGCAATATCATTCACGAACTGATAGGCGAGCGGGATGCAGCAGCTTCGGAGCGAGACGATTTCAAAGATTCGCTTCAGCGTTTGAAAGCCGATTTTGAGAACTACAAGCGCAGAGTTCGCGAGCGGGAACAGCAGATAGCCGAACAAGCTTCGGCAGAGTTCGCTGAAAAACTCATCCCAGTGCTGGAAGGCCTAGAAGCTGCAATGTCTTCCGATGCCGCTTCTGCCGAAGATCGCTCTGGAATGGAACAAATCGCAAAGCTGTTTTTCTCCACCCTTGAAGCCGAAGGCATGGCAGCCCTCAGACCAGAAGGGGATCTGTTCGACCCCAACCTGCACGAAGCCGTAGAACACATTGCCGCAGATCATATTGCCACAGATGATGCCAACGCTTCCCGCTCGCCTGACGGCGCGCCTGTAGTCGTGGAAGTTTTTCGCACTGGTTACACATGGAAAGGCCGTTTGCTGCGACCAGCCATGGTGAAAGTGCGAGGCTGAACGAAGAACTATCGCTAAAGAGCAGCGAGATAAAAGGGTGAAACCGCGATCATGGACGAGTTCAAGCGAGAATGGTTTGAGAAGGACTATTACAAAACTCTAGGCGTCCCGCGCACTGCCTCTCAGAAAGACATAACCAAGGCATATCGCAAACTAGCCCGCGAATATCATCCCGACTCTAATTCGTCCCCGCAAGCCGAAGAAAAATTCAAAGAAGTCTCGTCAGCCTACAGCGTTCTCAAAGACAAAGACACTCGCAGCCGCTATGACGAAGCGCAAAGGCTGGGCACTTTCCAATCTGGCCCCGGCCCGGGAGCTCCAGGCGGCGAAGGACAGTTCCATTTTGAGACCCGGGATTTCAGCCGAGGTTTCGGCAATATCTTCGGCCGAGGCGGCAGGGGCTTCGGCTTTCGCGGTGGCTGGCCTCAAGACGGCGAAGACTTGCGCACAGATATCAGTATTTCGTTTGAAGAAGCCATCAGCGGCGCAGAGGTTATTTTGCAAGTGCCGGGCATGGCTGAGTTTACTTTGCGAGTTCCTCCGCTTGTGGCAGACGGCGCGCTCATCAAGGCGGCCGGGCGAGGCGAAGCGGGCAGCAATGGCGGCAATAGAGGCGACTTGTTCGTGCGAGTGAAAGTGGGCAAGCATCCCACTTTTGAGCGAGAAGGTCTAAACCTCAGAATGAAGCAGGAAATCAGCTTTGCAGAGGCAGCCCTAGGCGGAAATGTAATTGTGCCGACTTACAATGGCGAATCGGTCACTATGGTGATCCCGCCGGGCACGCAGTCGGGCAGCACATTGCGATTGCGCAAAAGAGGTTTGGAAAACAAGGGCTCTGTAGGGGATCAGTTCGTAAGAGTGGAAGTGAAAGTTCCCACCGCTCTCAGCCGCAAGCAGCGCAAAGCCTTGGAAACTTTTGCCGAAGAGTTCAAAGATTGAAGCAAAGACAGTTAGCTTGCGGGCTAGCGTAGAAATCATGTCAGCAACGGTCGTCGTCGGAATGCAATGGGGCGACGAAGGCAAAGGCAAGATAATAGACCTGCTGGCAGAAAAAGCCGATGTCGTGGTTCGCTACCAAGGCGGCCACAACGCAGGCCACACGATAGTGGTAGCGGAAGAAAAGTTTGCCCTGCAGCTCATACCCAGCGGCGTGCTGCATAGCAATGTCACGCCTGTCATCGCCAACGGGGTGGTCATAGACCCGGCCGTGCTCATCGCAGAGATAGACAACATCCAAGCCCGAGGGATTTCCTGCGACCGTCTCGTCATCTCTCCGGCGGCTCACCTTATCTTCCCTTATCACGCGGCTTTGGACGAGCTGCGCGAGAACGCCAGCGGCGACAGGCGCATCGGCACCACCAAGCGGGGCATCGGCCCTGCCTATGCCGACAAAGCCGCACGAGTGGGCGTTCGCATGGAAGACTTGCTGAACCCTGAGTCGTTCCGCCAAAAAGTGGCAGCTTCGCTAGAAGAAAAAAACGCTCTTTTCCGCTCCCACTACGGGCACGAAGGTTTTGAGCCAGAGGCTATTTGCGAAGAATATCTAGGCGACTACGCTCCCCGCCTTGCCCCCTACATCGCCGATGTTGCAGGGATAATTCACGAGGCTCTAGCAGACGGCAAAGATGTCATGTTTGAAGGAGCTCAAGCCACATTCTTGGACATAGACCACGGAACCTACCCCTTTGTGACATCTTCTAATCCCACAGCCGCAGGCGCAGGCGTGGGCAGCGGCGTGGGGCCGCTTCACTTCAGGCGCATAATGGGGGTGGCAAAAGCATATTCCACAAGAGTCGGTTCTGGGCATTTCCCCACAGAACTCCCAGACGGATCTATATCGGATCACCTAGTAGATGTAGGCCACGAATACGGCACCAACACCAAGCGTCGCAGGCGCACCGGCTGGTTTGACGCTGTGATGGCTCGCCACGCAGTGCGGGTTAATTCTCTCACAGAGGTAGCGATCACAAAACTGGATGTGCTTTCAGGCATAGACAGACTTCAGGTGTGCACTCACTATGAAGCGGGTGCCGCAACAAGCAGTCCAAACTCAATCACTGCGTCAATTCCTGCCACGCAAAGCGAAATCGCCGAGGCGATACCTGTTTATGAAGAATTGCCAGGGTGGGCTTCGCTGCCCGGCGATGCCCGCCGAAAAGCAGACTTGCCGAAGGAGGCTGTTGCGTATTTGGAGTTTTTGGAAGAGCAGCTCGGCGTGCCGATCAAGCTTGTGGGAACAGGCCCCGAGCGGGATCAAATTTTGCGAGACTAGTTTCTGCAACAAGCCGGGCAAAACGGGCAAGGCAAAGCAAGCCGGGCTTAAAAAGCAAAAGCCCCTGCCGGCATTGAGCCGAGCAGGGGCTAAAGCAAAGCTGAGAGCGATCAGCCAGCGCGTGAGATGCCTGCTGCTTTCAGAATAGAAGGCGGAACTTTCATCTCGCGCCAAGCGGCATAAGTGATGCCTTTGCGCTCGCCGTAAGAGCTTGCATGGTCGATGAAGCCTTGCTCAAGGGCTGCTTTTCTGGCTGCAGGATCGCTGGCTTTCATTGAAGCTGCAGCTTTCCTAGCCGCCACAAGATCATCTTCAAGCCCCTTGCGCTTTTGGATGAGATCGAGCTTTGCCAGAGTGTTGGCACCAGCGATTTTGGCGTCAACCGCTGCAATTCGTTTCTCAATGGTTTCGGGCGAAGCCTGACGGCGGCCATCAGTTTTGCCCGTCTGCTCATCGGCTGCAGGCTTGGAGGGTGTGAGGAACTCGAGATAGCTGCGAATGGCGCGAGCTTCGTCAATCATTCCTTTGCGGTCAAGTGCTGTTTCCATATTTTTGTTCCTATTCAGTTAGTCGGGGATATTACAAATTCAGATTATACAGGAATTTTTTTAAGTTTGTCAAGTGATCTTCAAAAATTGTGCAGACAAACTGCACAAAGTCATTTTACAGGCAGTTTTGAATTAAACAACGCAGAGACGCTTAGACAAAGATGCACAGATACACATAGAGAAATCTGTGCTTCACTAATTCGCCATCGCTGGTTCTGGCGCGAGATGTCTCGCAAAACATTTTTGTGGTCGGGCCCGGGATCGATCCGGGGACCTTCCGCTTTTCAGGCGGACGCTCTACCGACTGAGCTACCCGACCATTGGCAGGCAGTATAGATTTTGCAAGCTATATGCCTCCCGCTTGGTTGGCGGTCCCGACGGGATTTGAACCCGCGGCCTCCGGCTTGACAGGCCGGCGTGCACTCCAAACTGCACCACGGGACCGTGAATGCCTATCTTACCCTGATGTTCGCCAGAGCGGTGCCGGCAACCCGAGCGGTGCCGGCCAGGATTGGCATTGCGCACCCCCAACGGGATTTGAACCCGTGTTTCCGCCTTGAAAGGGCGGCGTCCTAGGCCGCTGGACGATGGGGGCATTTGCTTGATGCTAGCGGCTGTCTCGGCTCTCGCCGCGCCTCGCCGAGATCAGGCTGTGCGACACCTCTTCAATTATATCTGTCATCAGCAGATAGGCAGCCGCTTCAAAGCGACCCTCCTCGTCGTCAATGCTTTCCATAGATATGTCCGAGAGATCGATGCCGCAGGCTTCCAGTCTTGCCCCCAGCCCCAGATGCAGTATGTTGACCGAGTTCAGCCATGCGCTCAGCTCGTCTGCGCTCATAGGCTCGCGGCTGAGCGGTTCGGCAAAGGCTGCCAGAGCTTGGCTGCGACTGCTCACCAAGTCTTGCTGGGTGAGCGAGTCAAATTCGCTTTGGAATTCTGCATTCTCTGGATGAGCTTCGGGGTATATCCGCTTGTTCTCGGTGTTGGCCATTTCGTCTTCCAGCAACTGCGCGAACAGGTGAAGCACCTTCTCTTCGTTTTCGTGAAGGTTCAGAAAGTAGCTGCCGTGAGAAGCACGGTCTATGCGAGAGCGTCGCCTGCTGCGCCTGTCGCCCCCGAATAAGCTGCCCATCAGGTGTCCTGCTGCATGGTGGCCCACAAGCCGTGCTCGTGGAGACGAAATACATCCAGCTCGGCTTTTTCTCGCGTGCCGTCTGCCACGATTGCCTTGCCTTCGTTGTGCACCTGCCACATGAGTTTCGTGGCTTTGTCTTCGCTCTGGCCGAAAAGCTTCATGAAGACATAGACCACATAAGACATGAGGTTGATCGGGTCGTCCCAGACTATGACCAGCCAAGTTCTGTCTATTTCGTCAGTGCTTTCGTCTATCGGGTCTAGGACGGGGGTTTCGGCTGGAGTTCGGACGGGGGTCTGAACCGGAGCCATGGTAGCGGTGGCAGACGAGGTTGCGGTGGCAGGCAGCATAGTTTTGGGCGGCACAGCGTTAGGCGGCACAGCGTCGGGCGGCATGGCGTCTGGCATCACAGCTTTAGTCGCAGTTGGCATATGCAGGAATTCTAGCGGCGAGTGCTGCACAGAGAAAGAAGCGATTATCAGCGTTGCAGTTCTCGGGGCTGCTCTGAATCTGGAAGCGGCTGGTTTTGCTGTTCCAAGTGAGCGTTCCAAACCGTCAAGTGCGCATGAAGCGTCGCCCACCAAACGCTTATGGCGCCCAGCACATGCATGCCCACCAGCAGTTCCGGCACATCGTTGAAATATTGGAGATAGCCGATGAACCCCTGCATGGCGATGACGACCAACAGCACATACATAGGCTTCAACGCCTCCTCTGGCAATGGAGAGCGGAAGAGCATCCAGAAGATCCCCAGCACCAGCACGCAAAAGACGATGACGCTGATGGAATGCAACCGCGCCACATCCGCGATGTCAAAGCTCAGACGCTCGGCGTTTTCGTCTCCGCCGTGAGGCCCGGAGCCTGTGACCAAGGTTCCGTTCACGAGCACCCAGCCCGCCAGCGCGCTCATCGCCCAGAGCACCGCTCGCAGCCGCGAGTCGCCGAGGCGGAGAGTCGGCGAGCTAATGCCGTTGTTCAAGCTGATGTTGTTGCTGGCTATGGGCGAGCGGCTGGCTATCGGCGAGCGATCCCTGCGATTCCGCTCGTCAGCCCGATGGTGCAGCACAATTGCATTCCACAACAGCACCATAGACAGCAGAAAGTGCGCGATCACGACCCACGGCTCCAGTTCCGAAGTCACCACCCAGCGGCCCAGTATCACTTGCGCTCCCACTCCTGCCACCAGCCCCAGCGACCACCACACGAGGTCGTTTCGCCTAGGCACTCTCCAGAGCGAACCCAGCACCGCCAACACCACAGCCACAGAAACGACGCCTGTCACCAGCCGATTGCCGAATTCAATCCAAGCGTGATACTGATTTTCCTCAGTCGGGAAGAATTGGTCGTCGCAGCTGGGCCAATCGGGGCAGCCCAGCCCCGAGCCAGTGAGCCGCACGGACACCCCAGTGAGCACGATTGCCCCCAGTGCCACGATCGTCCAAAAGGTGATGCGACGGTAAGCTGCTGGCGAGATATGAATCTTCACTGCTAATGAAGCGTATAGCCTGCAATCAGTGGGAATGATGCAGACATACAGACGGCCCGCAGCCGAGCGCGCCAGTGCAAGCAATCGTGTTGCCGCTTTCGTGTCGCTCACAAAGCCCCGCATCGTAGTGCTGCTGCTGGTCACCACGCTCCCCGCGATGTTCCTCGCTCACGAGGGCGTGCCAGCCTTCGGGCTGATGGCCGCCACCGTCATCGGCGGCTCGTTTGCTGCTATGGGAGCCAACGCCGCCAACATGGTGCTCGACCGCGACATAGACAAGATCATGCAGCGCACTCTCCACCGCCCTCTGCCGACGGGGTCGGTTTCTGCTCGTTCTGCAACCGTGCTGGCTGCTGGTTTGGAAGCGGCAGCGGCGGCAGTGCTCGTGGTGTGGGTGAATGTGCTGAGCGCGGCACTGGCTTTGGGTGCTGCAGCGTTTTACATCGTGGTCTATACCCTCTGGCTGAAGCGTCGCTCGCCTTCCAACATCGTCATCGGCGGAGCTGCCGGAGCGGTGCCTCCGCTGGTGGGCTGGGCCGCCGTGGAAAACAGCCTTAGCTGGGCGCCTGTGCTGCTATTTGCCATCGTGTTCTTCTGGACGCCGCCTCATTTCTGGGCATTGGCCGTGCGCTATCGCGACGACTATCAAGCCGCCGGCGTGCCCATGCTGCCTGTGGTGGCAAGCTTGCGCAGCGTTGCCAATCGCATTCTGGTCTACACGCTGATTGTGGTCGCGCTGAGTCTCGCCTTCGCGCCTGTTGCCGGCATGACAGTCTTTTACTTTTTGTGCGCTACGGTGCTGGGTGCAGTCTTCATCGCCTACGCCATCGGCGTTCGCAGAATGCTCACAGCAGAGCACGCCATGAAGCTGTTCTTCTTTTCCATGCTTTATGTGGTCGCGCTTTTCGGCGCAATCACCGCCGATGTGCTGCTAATCTCCTAGCCTGTTTATTGTCTGTGCTCAAAAGTCGGTGCGAGAAAATCTGCGAAAAAATCCACACCATAAATCCTGACATATCAAACCCAGCCATATAACCGCCGCAAACTCGTGACAATCACCCAGCAACCCCCAGCCAATTTGGAGGCAGACGCCTCGCAGCCCGAAGAAGTCTCAGCTTCACCCGGCCCTGCCAAATCTCCAGCCGCTTCAGTGTCGGCCCAGCCCGCCCCACGAGGCATCGCCGCTCTGCTATCCACGGGCGACTCCGCTCTCTTGGGGCGGCTCTGGATTTTCTTCGGCATCGCCTTCGGGGCGTTCACCTTCATCATCGGGATGCTGCTGGGGGCCGAGCGGGTCGGCTCGGCAGGGATCGACATTTTCAGCGGGCATCGCTCGCACTTCCAGTTCTTCACGCTCTACCGGGTCTGCCTTGTGCTGCTTTGCGTCGTGCCGCTGTTCATCGGCTTGGCGACAGCGGTTGTGCCCAAGCAGATCGGCGCACGCTCGGTGGCGTATCCTCGCTTGGCAGCCGCCGCGTTCTACACCTGGCTCGTGGCAGCGTGCATCCTGCTGGCCTCTTGGGGGATAGACGGCGGCCTCGTGCCGGGCGGTCAGCAAGAAGCCACAGAGCTCTCGCTGCTGAGCATCGGCTTGCTCGCCATCGCTCTCACCGCCGCCGCGATCACGATCATCGGCACAGTCATCCTCCAGCGCAACGAGCAGTTTCAATGGCTGCCGCATGTGCCGTTTTTCTCTTGGGGGATGCTCGTTGCGAGCGGCATCTGGGTGGTGAGCTTCCCCGTCTTGCTGGCAGATGTGGTGGTGATGTGGGTAGACGCACGAGGCATCACGGCCGTCCGCTACGGCGTGGGCGAAAATCTTTTCGCTCAGATTGCTTGGATTTTCGACCAGCAGCAGGTGTTCGCCTGGTCGCTGCCCGTGCTTGGCATCATGGGCGATGCCTTGGTCGGCAATATTCGTGCCAACACCGGCGGCAGCCCCCGTTTCATGCCCGAGCCTGAATACATCTCCCCAGTGCAAGGCCGCACGCAAGGCACTGCCAAGTTCGTGCTCTCGCTCATGGGCATCGTGGCTTTCGGCGGCGCGCTCAACGGTTTCTACACTCCCGGCTACGCGTCTTCGCCTGTATTCGTGGTGGCAGCTTTCTTAGTGGTGCTCATCATCTTGGCATTGGCTCGTCCTTGGGCGCAGATGGCGAAGGCGCAGCCGCCGCGCATCACGCCGCAGCTGGCCATAGCCTTGATGAGCTTCTTGCTGCTGCTGGGAGCCGGCGTGCTGGCTTCCATCCGCAACCTCGGCAGGCTCGTGGGAGGCTTGCGCATTTTCAGCGACGATGCCAACTGGCTCGACAACATCAACAGCTTCACCAGCCCATTTGACGATCTCGCCGGCACCACAGCTGCTTCGGCTGTGCTGCACGCAGCTTTGCTGGCAGCTTTGCTGAGCATCATCGCCGGGCTGTATATGTGGTCTCCTGTGATTTTCGGCAAGAAGCTGGCGTCGCCAGTGGGGGCTCTGTCTGGGCTGCTGATTTTGGGCGGCACGCTGCTGTATTGCGTGTCGGAATTTGTGAGCGGTTTCTTGGGGCAGATGGATCGTCCGGCGGCAACGGCTGCCGAGAGCGTAGTGCGAGGAACTTACCTCGGCAGCGGCATAGAGGCGGCTAACACGGTCAGTTTTTTGGGAACTATCGCTATTCTGGCAGGCTTTCTTTTCGTGGCTCTCAACTTGCTCGCCGTCTTGCGTCCAGCCAGCGTTCCAGCCCGCAGCGAAGCTGCTTCTCTCAACCTCTCCGCGTAAGCCAATCTGTCAAATCTTCCCGATGTCTGCATAAGCTTCCCGTATAAACACCAAAGCACGAAATCAGCACACCGATGAACGACATATCCGCCATCACTTTTGCCCCGGCCCCGGTGCCCGCTCGCAAGCGCAACATGCTCGTGGGCGCGGGTTTCGCCACCGGCGCGTCAGTGGTTTATTTCGGCGCGCTCTTCGGCATCTACTTCTCCGAGCGGGCCGACTTCAACAACCTCAACCCCGGCAGCTCCTGGATTCCGTCCACCGCCGACCTCCAGCTCACCGCGCCCAGCATGATCGTCTGGACGCTGCTGCTGTCTGTGATAACCATGCAGTGGGCAGTGAACGCTGCTGCTCGCGAAGACCGCCGTCATCTGCTGATGGCCGCAGTCGTCACAGGCGTCTTCGGCATCGCCACCATCAACCAGATGGCTTTCATCTTCATCCAGATGGGGCTGGAGGCAGACGGCGGCTCGCTGGCTGCGCCGCTCATCTACTCCATTTGCGGCAGCTTCGTCGCTATGGTGGCGGCTGCGCTCATTTTCCTCGTGCTCGTGACGCTCAGAAGCCTAGACGGCCAAGGCATGCGCCGGGTCGCCGATGGGATGTCGGCTGCGGCGATTTATTGGTATGCGATGGTGTTCGTTTATGTTGTCATCTGGCTCGGCATCTTCGTGGCGAAATGACTGGTATGGAAGTGATTGACATGGAAGCGACTGGCATGAAATCGGCAAGCACGGGGGCAGCAAGCACAGTGGCAGCAAGCACAGGGGCGACTTCATGACTCGCGGGTTCAAGCTCTACGCCGGCTTCGGCTTGGCGAGCCTCATCGCCGCGCTGCTCTACGGCCTCAGCAGCGTCAGCAGCTTCGGTCCTGATTATCTGCAGGTCATAGATCGCTCGGCCTTTGAGGGAGTCATCAGCCTCGGCTGGCAAGGCAGCGTGGGCGAGCACTCTGGCTATGTGATCTTCCTTGTAGTGGCCGCAGTCAGCTTCCTCTTCGCCTTCATGCTGGCAGCCTTCCGCGATGCCGACCCCAAATCGGTGGCAGAAATCTCCGAAGACGGCGAACTCCCGCCCGCTCAAGCCCCGACCGCTCCGAGCTACTGGCCGGTGATCGTGGCTTTCGGGCTCGGAGTTACCATCATCGGCATCGCCACCAGCGCAGCCATCATGGGCATCGGCTTGGTGTTCGTGGGGGCAGCGATGCTGGAGTGGGCTATCTCGGCTTGGGCCGACAGAATCTCAGCCGACCCTGCCGTTAACAAGACAGTTCGCAACCGCCTGCTCTGGCCTTTTGAGGTTCCCGTGGTGGGCGCGGCAGGCATGGCTGTGCTCGTGATCGGCTTGTGGCGGGTGTTCTTGGCTGTGTCCAAGTTCAGCGCTCTCTGGGTGGCCACAGGCGTTGCCGCAGCGGTGTTCTTGGCGGCGGTCATCTTCGCGATGGCGCCAAAGATCGGCAAAGCAGCAGTGGCGACGGTGTTGACCATCGGCGCGATCGGCATCATCACAGCTGGCATCATCTCAGCAGCAGTCGGCAGCCGTGATTTCCACGAAATCCATCCTGCAGGGCATTCGGATTCCGAAGCTGTGCTGGAGGTAGAAGAATGAAAAAGGCTGCAGCGAAGATCGCTGGCGCAGCCGCGCTGCTGTTCGCCGCGCTTGTTCTGCTGTCAAGCTGCGCGTCCGACCATCCTTTGGACAGCTTCGAAGCCGATGCCGGCCCTGCCGCCGAACGCATCAACAATCTCTTCCATCCGGTTCTCATCGTGGCAATCGTCGTCATGGTGCTAGTTGAAGGGGCGATCATCTACATGGCTCGGCGTTATAGGGCGCAACGGCGAGCTGCCAAAGCGGGCACTGGCGCAGGCGGCATGGGGGTTAGCAGTGCGGATGACAACTCGGCCGGCAGCACCGAAAACAGCGCCGATGGCAGCGTGGCAACCGCGTCAGCCGTCGTAATCGGCGACCCCTACGACCCAGACAACCCCGGCGACCTTTCAGCCGAGCCGCTGCCGGAGCAAACTCACGGCAACCTCCGCCTAGAAATACTCTGGACGATCATCCCCACGCTCATCCTGGGCATCATTTCGGCATTCACATTGGTGGCGATCTTCGACCTAGAGCGCGTAGATGCCGAAGACGACGGTCTGAAGGTCACAGTCGTGGCGCAGCAGTGGTGGTGGGAGTTCCAATATCACCTAGACGGCGACACCGACAGCCCGCCTGATTTCGTTTCGCCCGGCGAGATGGTAATCCCCGTGGGCCAGCAGGTGCCCCTCCAGATCACCTCGCGAGATGTGATCCATTCGTTCTGGATACCGCAGCTCAACGGCAAAAAAGACGGCGTGCCCGGTCGCTACCACGACTGGATCATAGAAGCCTCCCGCCCCGGCCGCTACCTCGGCGCCTGCACCGAATTCTGCGGTCTCAGCCACGGCTGGATGCGGATGTACACCATCGCCTTGGAAGCTAACGAATGGGATGCCTGGGCAGCCAACCAAATCCGCCCCGCCCCCGTGCTCAATCCCGGCGAAGAAGGCTATGAAGGCCAGCAGCTCTTCGTGGACAACTGCGCCCGATGCCACTCCATCTCAGGCGTAACCGACACCAACGCCGACGACCAAACCGACCTAACCGGCAGCGATACCAGCATCTATTCAGGCGGCGACCCAGTGCACGACCAGCTAGTCTCAGGCGCAGCCCCCGACCTCACCCATTTCGTCTCAAGAGCCACCTTCGCCGGAGCCTCATACGACCTATACGAAGACAGAGGCGAAGACATCCCCTACACCCAGTTAGCCCAGCAAGGCGACCTGAACGCAATAGACCTAGAACGCTGGATATCCAACGCCCCCGCCCGCAAACCCGCCATGTGGGAAGAAGCCCGAGGCATGCCCCCCTTCCCCAACCTAACCCCCGAAGACATAGCCTCCCTGCTCACCTACCTCCAAACCCTCACATGAGTTCCCCAGCCCCGCCTAAAGCTGCCGCTCGCACGCCATCTGGCCGTGTCGCTGGTAGTAGCAGACGCTCTGTGTCAAAAAATGTCCGCGAGTTTTGGACATCGCGCCAGCGTCAAGGTCACAGTCTCCATGAGATCAGCTACAGGGCATGTTTCAAGCCTCAGTTGCCTGAGTATTTCATCAGTCGTTTCACTGAGCCGGGCGATCTTGTGGCCGATCCGTTTCTCGGGCGTGGCACCACGCCACTCCAAGCACACCTCATGGGGCGGCGTGCGGCAGGCAGCGACATCAACCCCTTGTGCGTTATGCTTGCTCGGCCGAGATTTGCGCCGCCGCCGCTGGCAGAAGTCAAGAGCAGACTGCTGGAGGTGCTAGAGGAACAAAACCCCGAAACAGCGCAATCGCCCCTCAATGTAGCTGATTCGGCGGCAGGAGCGGCTGTGTCAAAGAACGATGAGTCAGCCGTCACCCAAGACGATCTTCTCCTCTTTTATCATCCCGAAACCCTTTCTCAGTTGAACAAGCTCAGGCAGTGGTTTCTCCATAGAGAACAGGCAGGCAGCTTTGACGACATAGACGACTGGCTTCGCATGATCTGCTTGAATCGTCTCAGCGGGCATTCGTCAGGCTTTTTCTCTGTGAGAACCATGCCGCCCAATCAGGCGGTCTCCGCCGAGTCGCAGCGTCGCATAAACGAAAGCAACGGTCTGCAGCCCGAACCCAAAGATGTGGTTGGAATCGTGATGAAGAAGTCGCGATCGCTTCTTCGCTCTGGATATACAGGGCAGCCTCAGCTTCCAATGGAGGAGCCTCTGCCCGCCCCGATGCTGCGCACATCCTCCGCCACCAACCTTTACTATCTTGAAAGCTCTGCCGTCGACCTAATCGTCACTTCGCCGCCTTTCCTCAACATCGTGGATTATCGCAAAGACAACTGGCTGCGCTGTTGGTTCGCTGGCATCAATGCTGACGAACTCAATATCAGCGGGTATTCTTCAGTAGCCGAATGGCGTTCGTTCATACGAGACGCTTTTGTGGAGATGTGCCGAGTGGTTAGTGACGGCGGGCACATCGCCTTTGAAGTGGGCGAAGTTCGCAACGGCGAAGTGCAGTTGGAAGACGAGGTGCTGCTCGCTGTGGAAGGCTTGTCGCTAGAGCTTGACTCAGTGCTAATCAACCAGCAGGAATTCACCAAGACATCCAACCTCTGGGGAGTCCGCAACAACAAGGGCGGTACCAACACAAACCGCATCGTCTTGCTGAGGAGGGCCGACTGATGACAAGGCCCTTTCACGAAGTGATCAAAGAGCTTGCCAGCAACGAGATCATTCCCTTGGATGATTCGGAGTTCGGCAAAGACGAGCTTTGCGCCACCCTGCAGCGAGTGGCCTCAAAGGCTGCGGCAGATATGACAGAAAAGCCGATAGTGCGCCCAAGACCCAACGAGGTAGGCAATGACATTGAGATCTATGTGAAAGATGCGCTTGAGATTGAGCCAGAAATAGCCGTGATGCCTATGGGCCCAAGCGTGGGGTACCCAGACATTAAAACTCAACTGCTAAGGACCCAAGAAATCGTTTTCCTTGAATGCAAAACCTTTGGCTCAGGGAAAGAAGGCAGTTCAATGAGAACATTTTACCTATCTCCAGGACCTGCTGTAAGGCTCAAGGTCGACTGCGATGCTATGCACATTGCCATCTCCTACGAAATGAACCGTCAAGGGAATGAATACACGCCGCTTTCTTATAAGCTCATTGATTTATATGACCTGCCTTGTAACCTCAAACAAGAATGGCAGTCGAGCAACAAAGAGCTTTACGCAGACGAGAGAGTCTTAGCCAGCGGGTCGTGTTGAGGGCAGAGAGATGACACAGGTGCAGGATCAGGCGGCTGAAGGGGCTGGGGCGGCTGCGGCGGCGGGGGCGACGGAGGTTTTGCCGGCGGAGGTGCCTACTGAGGTGGTGCCGGTGGGGCCCGAGATCAATGGGGCGGGGGCTGCCAACGGTGCTGGGGCTAATGGCGCTAGGGGGCCGGTTGCTTTGCCGGCTTCTCGGGTGGTGGCTTCGCCTATGGGGGTGTTTGCTCGGCCGCAGGGGAATAGGGGGTGGAAGTCTTGGCTGTTTACGGTGGATCACAAGCGCATCGGGATTATGTATGGGGCTGCCGCGCTCTTCTTCCTGGTGGTCGGGGGGATTGAGGCTCTGCTGATACGGCTGCAGCTGGCTCAGCCGGGGGGCAACCTGCTCGGAGCTTCCGTCTATAACCAGATTTTCACGATGCACGGCGTGACGATGGTGTTCCTCGTGATCATGCCCCTGGCGGCAGCCTTTGCCAACTACCTGCTGCCTCTGCAGATAGGCGCGCGGGATGTGGCGTTTCCGCGTCTCAACGCCTTGAGCCTCTGGGTTTTCCTCGCAGGCGGCATCTTCCTCAACACCTCGTGGTTCCTCGGCGGCGCGCCCGACGGCGGCTGGTTCGGCTATCTGCCCAACGCGGGCATCACATTCTCTCCCTCGCACGGCATGGACTTCTACGCCATCGGCCTGCAGATCACCGGCATCGCCTCACTCGTTTCAGCCATCAACTTGATAGTGACTGTCGTCAACATGCGTGCCCCCGGCATGACGCTCTTCCGGATGCCCGTGCTCTCGTGGATGCTGCTGGTGGTGCAGTTCCTGCTGCTGTTCGCCATCCCCGTTATCACGGTCGCCCTGTTCTTCATGATGTTCGACCGCCTCTTTGACGCCAACTTCTTCAATGTGGCCGCAGGAGCCGACCCGCTCTTATGGCAGCACTTATTCTGGATATTCGGCCATCCGGAGGTGTATATCCTCATCTTGCCAGCCTTCGGGATCATCTCGGAAGTGATCCCCACCTTCAGCCGCAAGCCCATCTTCGGCTATTCGTTCATGGTCTTTTCCGGCATTCTCATCGGGTTCATGGGCTGGGGCGTGTGGGCGCACCACATGTTCACCTCTGGGCTGGGGCCGATCTCGGTTTCGGCGTTCAGCCTCTCCACGATGTTCATCGCCGTGCCGACGGGCATCAAAATACTCAATTGGCTGGCCACGATGTGGGGCGGACGACTGCGCTTCCCCACGCCTATGCTGTTTGCCGTAGGCGCGGTGGCCATGTTCACCATCGGCGGGCTTTCGGGCGTGACACATGCCATCTCCCCAGCCGACACTCAGCAGCACGACACCTACTACATAGTGGCCCACTTCCACTATGTGATCTTCGGCGGATCGCTGCTGGGGCTGCTGGCGGGCGTGTATTTCTGGTGGCCTAAAGTGTTCGGCCACCGCCTCGGCGAAAAACTCGGGAAAGCCAGCTTCTGGACGCTGCTGGTGGGCTTCAACCTCACCTTCGGGCCGATGCACATCCTCGGCTTGCAAGGCATGTCTAGGCGCATCCCCACCTACACCCCCGAAGACGGCTTCACTTTCTGGAACCTCGTGGCGACTGCAGGAGCGTTCATCATCGCCGTTGGACTTCTTTTGATTTTCATCAACATCTTCGCCAGCCGCCGCCGAGCAAAAGGGCCGTCGCCCCGCCCCGCGCCCGGCCCCGACCCTTGGGATGCCCGCAGCCTGGAGTGGATGGTGCCTTCGCCCGTGCCCGAACACAACTTTGACGACATTCCCATCGTGCAGTCGCAAGACGAGTTCTGGCATCGCAAATATGAAACCGCCGAAGACGGGCAAGTGCGGCGAGTTGCCACACTTGAAGAAGCCACGCAAAAGGGCGATGCCAAAGGCGTGCACCTGCCTTCGCCTTCGTATTGGCCGGTGGTGCTGGCTCTGGGGCTGCCCGTGATCGGCTATGCGCTGATTTTCAACCTCTGGTGGCTGCTGCTAGGCGGAGCACTGGTGATAGCCGGCATCTACGGCTGGATTCTAGAGCCGCCCGACGACCCCGAGGCCCCCCACGAGGATCACGGGGAGGGGCAAGGCGATCACAACGGCAAAGTGCTGGGCGTGCTGGAAGAAAGCAGTGCTGGGGCAACAAGCAATGGCGCGACGGGAGCTAGTTGAGGAAGCCGACGATGACGATAACGACTGACGAACACGCAACTAGCGAAGTGGCTAAAGAATCCGCCAGCCACGACCACGCGGCCACCAGCACCGGCTTGTCGCACAACAAGCTGCTGATGTGGATGTTCCTAGGGTCGGAATGCCTGCTGTTCGGCGCGCTCATCTCAACCTATCTGCTGCTGCGCGAGCGTCTCCCAGAGGGCGAAATCGGCCCGAACGATGTTTTTGACATACCGTTCACATCGGTCAGCTCGTTCGTGCTGCTGCTGAGTTCGCTCACGATGGTGCTCGCTCTAGCCAACATTAACCGAGGCGACGAGCGGCGTTTCCGCATATGGCTGGTCTGCACAGCCATGCTCGGTTCCATCTTCATCGGCGGACAAGCCTACGAATTCAACGCTTTCTTCAACGAAGGCCTCGGCTACACCACAAACATTTTCAGCTCCGCCTTCTACAGCCTCACCGGTTTCCACGGAGCCCATGTGACCATCGGCATCATAATGCTGATGTCGCTGCTAGTGCTGAACATGCGAGGCAGACTAGGCCCAGAGCGAGCCGAAACAGTAGAGATAGTAGGTCTCTACTGGCACTTCGTGGACATCGTCTGGATCTTGATCTTCACCATCATCTACCTCTTCCCGCAGTAAGAGCAGCAGGAACCGACCATGTCCTCAGAAACGGCTACATCAGAAGTTGCTAGCAGCACCCTCACGGCAGCCTCTGAACAGGCTGCCTTAGAGGATGCTGCTGTTGCAGACACCCACGATCACGAAACCAGCCAACATCAGGCAGAGCACGCCCACCCGTCCGACTGGCAATACATCAAAATCGCCCTGCTGCTAGCAGTTTTGACGGCTCTAGAAGTCTTCACCTACTTCGAATCCGTCCACAACCTCTCAGACGCCGCGCTCTATGTGATCCTGACAGTCCTGATGGTACTCAAATTCGTCTATGTGGTCGCCTGGTTCATGCACCTAAAGTTCGACTCCATGATCTTCCGCAGAGTCTTCCAAGTAGGAATCGCCATGGCCCTAGCCGTCTACCTAATAATGCTCACCGCCTTTGAGATTTGGTAGAGATGTCCAAAGGCCAGTGGTTCCAAGGTAAGGCGGGGGACGGCGTGTCTTTTTTAGGCGAGTTTTCTTGTCTGAGCATAAAAAAGATGCGCCGTTGCCCGCCGTGCAATAGCAAAAACCCGCATAGCAATTAACCATGCCCTACACCTTCCACCTAGAAGTCTGGCTGCTAGTAGCATTCTGCGTCTGGCTGGGATTCTATGTCAGCCGCGGCTTGGCCCCCCGCTGGGCAGGCTCAGACTCCGACAAATACCAAGGCGTAAGCAAGCAGCAAAAAACCGCCTACGCAGCAGCCGTCTTCTTCCTATGGCTGGCCAGCGACTGGCCCCTCCACGACCTCTCCGAAGACTATCTCTACTTCGTGCATATGATCCAGCACCTGCTGATCACTTTCGTGGTGCCGCCGTTGCTGCTGCTTGCCACCCCCGAACCGCTGGCCCGCACCGTCCTAGGCGGCCACCCCGATGCCGCCCCAGCCCCGCTCTTCCGCAAACTCGCTCACCCCGTGCTCGCAGGAGTGGCTTTCAATGTGGTGGTGGCCGCCACGCATCTGCCTTGGGTGGTAAACACAGCCGCCGACAACGGCCCATTTCACTATTTCGCCCATTTCGCCCTGTTCGGCTTCGCTCTGCTGATGTGGATGCCGGTGTGCGGCCCGATCCGAGAGCTTCGCCTAGGCTTGCCCGCTCAGATGGCATACCTGTTCGCGATGTCCATCCTGCCGACCATCCCGGCAGGCTTTCTTACTTTCGCCGAAGGCTCCATCTACGAGGCATACACAGGCGCATTCGGCATATCCGCCACCAGCGACCAACAAGCAGCCGGCTTGATAATGAAGATAGTAGGCGGCTTCTACCTCTGGACGATCATCGCCGTGCTGTTCTTCAGATGGTCGGCAGCCAACCAAAAGAGCGAGGTGCGCGTGAGGCTCGCAGATCCAACTCCAGCTTCAACTACGCCAACTTCCTCAGGCCCTCCAGCTTCAGTTTGAGAGAAGTTTGGCGTAGCAGACGGATTGTGTCAAGCGGACTTTTGCAAAATTTTGCGGCTGAAATCATCACAGCCAGACGCTTTCTTATAGAATTGCAAATAATAGCTTGCCTCAGAAGGCTAGCCTGTGCTAACCTTTGCACAGAATAGCATCTGTGATGAGGCTCATCTGTTCAGAGGCTACGGAGGAAACTAATGGCACCCAGCAAATCAGCAACTCTTCAACCGGCATCCCGGCCAGCCGTTGCCAAACCAGCAGCACGAGCAGTCGTCTGCCTAGGCGGTCTGATAGCTCTCATCGCCAGCATCCTCGTGCTAGTGGCAGCCCCAGCCTCAGCCGTGCCCACGGCGGGCAGCCGCAATGCAGCCACGAAGGAAGTCACCATCAAAGTGGCGCCTCCTTCCTCCGACAACGCTCCTGCCCTGCAATTCAGCTTCGCCACCAACAATAGTGCCCGCTGCCCCAAAGGCACGACTAGGTGGATTTACGCCAACAACAGCCAGCTCACTTGGAAGCTCAACACCAATAACGACCCCACGCCCACCGCCGTAACATCGCCCAATTCAGACCAAGTAGATTGCTCCTACACAGTGACCATCAGTTCCAATCTGGCAGACTGCTCTTATGCCATCGCCGGCATAAGCCCGACCACTAGCAACACATTCACTCTCACCGGATCAGACTCTCCCAACTACTCCACAGGAGCAGGCGCATTCCAAAATCTTGCCGCCGACAGCACCATCACGGTCACGCCGACTGCCTGCACGGCACCGGCCGCAAACCCGGCCAACAGGCTGGTTCTGGTGAGAAATCTGGAGTCGAACGAGCGTTACAGACTCAAATTTGATTCTTTCGGCGATTGCGGGGTAACGAACAGCCCCGGCAGCATTGTCGACAGAGGGGGAGTGAGCGGCGGGGCGGATTATTTCTACGCCACCCTGGATCTCAGATGCAATTGGCAGATGTCGGCAACGCCGATTGACAATATTACGCTCGGCGGCTGCAGAGTTGACGCCATTTTGTATTTCTCAGACGACACCGAGCAGCTCAAGCAAGGCGCTTCGCTGTTCATCCATGCTGTGGGCGCGCAAAGCAATTTCGCAGGGTCGGAAGGCAAGCGGCTGTCCCGCGTTGATCTTTTGCCCAGCACTGCCCCCGCAGGGGCAGGAGCCTGCGAGGAGCTGTTCCGTCTCACCCTGCAAGTGAGTCTGGCGAACAACCTGGTCAGCCAGCATAAAGACGAAAAAATCAGCTTCACTCTGGAGCCTTTGAACAGCCGCGAACACAGCCGATGCACCCAAAGGATGACCCTCACAGCATCGCAGAGCACTCCGTCGGTTACAGATATCGTCAAATCTCCTCAAGGCGTCACATCAACCTGTTCCTACACCGTCACAGCCGTCTCATCCACCACTGCCCTGCGCTTGGCAGCCAGCCAAATTGCCTCCAGAAGTTTCAACACCAGCGGTGCGACCCAGACGACAGTCAGGTATATCTATGTGGCTAACAGGCTTCCCGTGCGGGTCTCTGCGCAAATTTACGCTGACGCTGGCAATGTTTTCACCACCAACGATCGCATCACTTTGATAGTTACCTCCCCTGGTGCTTGCAGCAATGACACGGCCTTGTTCGGCGGGGTTCGAGCCGAACGTGGCGTTTCGTATGGAATCTTCGTGAGCCCGGGCGTGGTCGGGGTGATCGGCGAAGGTTCCCGCACGGTCAATCCTGCCGCCTCTTATGATCTGCCGCCGTATATGAATGTGAACGGCGTGCAGACGCCTTGCGTCGTGCGCGTTACGCAAGCTTCGTCATTTGAAGGCTGCACCATGCGCAACGCCCGCAGAGACTCGTCGGGCCAGCCCTATCGGGAGGTGGCATGGACAGCCACGAGCACAGCCTTCAATCTCACAGTTGAATACGACTGCTCCAGCGAGACCACGCTCGGCCCCTCTGCGAGGATCGCCTTGCCTAGAGGCTGGGTAATGCTGCCTTTCAACGGTGCCACAGGCACAACGGCTGCTTCGTTCAGACGGTCGCTCGACAACTCTTTTACCAGCCTCTGGGTATGGAACACTGAAACCCAGGCATGGCAAGGATGGAACACGAGTTCGTCCTCGTCTTTGCGTCTCAACAAGGGCGATGTGGTGTTCGTGAATGTCCCGGTAGCCAGATCTATCAGCTATCGCCCAGACACCTTGCTGAGCCCTGCTGCATCTGGCGGCACCAAGGCTGTGCCGACCGGGTATTCCCTGCTGGCCTATGCTGGAACTACTTCCGCATCTCTGGCCTCGCTCTTCAACAGCCAGGCTTCCAGCATCCGCGTTATTTTCCGCTGGAACAACGCATCCCAGTCGTGGAGCTACTTCATCCCCGGCGGCCGCCCTGTGGTCACAACGGCTGAATGGATCACCACCATCAACCCCGGCGACACGGTTTTCGTTCTCAACCGCTCTCGGTCGGCTGTGACGATACGGTGGCCGTAGGGCATCAGAGGGAGCGATGCCAGTGTCAACCAAATCGCACGCTGAGGCGTCTTAATGATTTGACGAGCGTATTTAGCTAGCATTAGAGTGCAAAGAAGATTAAGATGTGCTAGAATCATACAGAACGCAAGATAGATACAGACAAAGCAGATATAGACAAGATACAAAACAAGCAAAGCAAATACACCACAACACAACAATGAAAGGTAAATCATCATGAAACGACTTTTGATCGGCGTGGTGGCTGTTGCGGGCCTTCTCGGGTCGGTGCTGGCGCTGGTAGCGTCCTCTAGCCCGGCTGCAGGCCAGCAAGCGTCCATTACGCTGCAGAACACTTCTCTCAGCTCTGCCGTAGCTCGCGGTTTGAACGCCGCTGCCACATCAGTCAGCGTGACGGTCAGCCCAGTCAACAACTGCAATCCCGGTGCCAGGGCTCCGCTTAGCGGCGGATCCTACAGCTTGCCGATCGCTGTTGCAGACGGGAATGCCGGTGCCACGGAGATCACTGGTTTGATCTCTACTCAGTGCAACTGGGAAGTCAGCTACAGCAATCTTGTTTGCGAAGTTACAGTTACGGTTAAGGACACTTCTGGTTCCGACATCGGCGCTGCTATTACAAACGGAAGGCCTATAGTTCTGTCTGGCACTGGTGCTGGCAACCAATTGCAGTACACTGGCACTGCTGTTGGCTCGATTGAGTTCTCCGCCAACATCGGCGGGGCAGGCGGTCTGCTTGCAGCAGCTGGGGGAGCGCCTGCGAGTACCGATGCTGGTATGCGCTGCACTTCGTCATTCAACTCAGGTATGACTGCGACCGGTATCACTGCGGCTCATGTTGGGTTGCAGATTACTGCTACTTACACTTCTACCACTGCTGGCTGCACCAGCGGTTCTTTGGTGAACCGGGTGACACGCACCGGTGGTTTGGAGTTCGTGTCGGCAGCACCTGCTAGAGCGGGAACGGCGAATGCCGTGAGTCTGTTCAGCGAGACTGTTGCTCAGAAGGCCACTGCTTCGCCTACTGCTGCGCAGGGTGATCGGTGTATTTACACTGTGACGTTTACTGATACCATTGGTAACTTGAGGGTCGCCCGCACTGCGTTCGGCACGGTGGATGGTTCTAAGACCACTAATATGGTTGACGGCATCACCACTGCTGGTACTGCTTCGACTACTAATGCTGGCAGTAGTGCTACTGACACTATTCCGGCGAATGTGACTGTCGCTTATGAGACTTACACGATTCCGGTGGCTGTGACGGCTACTTTCCCGTCTGACGAGGTGTTCACTACTGAGGACACTGTTCAGTATGCCATCAATGTGAATGCTCCTTGCGGCGGGTTCTTGAGTGTGATTCCTTCTGGTTTCGGCACTCAGGGCGATTCTGCTACTTCTCAGGTGTTCCCTGGCACTGTGACTGTTTATGGTGCTGCATTGGGTACTATTCTGAATCCTGGTTCTGGCAGGACTTTCAGCGTGAGGGCTTTCGCGGATGCGCAGGGCACTAGGCCGTGTTCGGTTACTGTGACCGAGCAGAGCGGCCCTGAGCGTTGCACGCCTGTTGGCGGCGCGACACAGACTGACACTGTGACTGCTGGTGCTCTGGCTTTGACCTTTGACTTCACTCACACCTGCGAGCCGGCAGATGCTGCCAGCGGCGGCGGCGAGGGTGAAGGCACCAATGGCCCACCCGCCCCACCCGCCATTGAACTCGGCGGAGGCGGCGCGACCGAAACTCCCTCCGGTCCGCCTCAAGAAAGCCGCACCGGCTGATACCGCTGGCAGGCTGCTGGACTAAACAACCAGCAGCCAGCCACACAAACCTTGCGAAAGGGCGGCTCCTCCAAGAGCCGCCCTTCTTCGCGTCTAGGGGAGGTTTTGCCCTTTATTCCTCTTCGTCTATTTCTGTCCGCCAGTGCTCGCTCTCGATCAAAGATTGGAAAATCCTGATTTCTTCGGTGTAGGCATCTACGACATACAAGATGTCAGCGAAACCCTGCGATGCTATGTCGCAAACGATACCGTCATAGCTTTGAAGAAGTCAGGGGGTGCCGCAGGTATGTCTTCAGCATCTCCTCTGAAATCTGGTCGAAGTAGTTTGACAGGAATTCGTCAATCGTGGAGTCGTGCTCCAAATAGTCGATGAACAGGTCGACGGCGATCCTGGTGCCCTTGAAGGTGGGGCGTCCGCCGCAGCGTCCCGGCTTTTGCTCCAATGCCGAATTCATCGTCTTTCAGAAGGGTAGCGGTAAGGGCGGGGCACATCGTATCTGAGATATGCTCCTACAGCATTGGGGTCGAGTTCGGGATGCTCAGCGAGGAACCCAGAGAGAGGCTTTCCGTGCATGATCCAATCAAGAAAATCCTCTATCAGCACCTGCGTGCCAGGGAATACTGGCTCGCCGGCCTTGCCGTATTCCCAAACAGGCTCGTCTGCCAACTTATTGGCAACGGCTTCGTCGATTGGAGATCTGCTACCCATATTTGACTAATTATAGCCATCGGCGCCTTCTGCATCTTCAAGCTGCAGGGCTTGAGGGATGTTGCTGATGGCTTGCTCACGACTTTGCTGGCGTAGTCGGAGAGTTTCGGGGCGACTTCGGCGCAGAGTTGCTGGCCGCCTCCCAGCGTCACCACCAAGTCGCCGTTTTCCGCTTCAATGGGGAGGGGCAAGGAACTCGGCTATATGGAGGACTTTTAGGTTTTGATCGCAGGCGTGAGCTCCGCCTCGGAGATGGAGGGCGCAGCCGGGGTTGTCGGTTATTAGGGTTGTGGCCCCTGTGCTGGCTGCGTTTTGGAGTTTGCGGGCGAGGATGGCTTTGGCGATTTCTGGGGAGGTGAGCGAGCTTGAACCGCCGAAGCCGCAGCACACATCTGCCTCTGGGAGCGGGGCGGGGGTGATGCCGCAAAAGCGGCTGATGAGCTCGGCTGCTGTTTCTGTGGTGTGGCCGAGGCGAGTGCGGCTTTGGCAGAAGGGGTGGACTGTGATAGTGCCTGCTTCAGAATTCTCTGCATCTGGTGCTTTTGCCTTTGATGCCTCTGCCTCCAGATTCGTTGCCTCAGAAACTGAAGCACCATTGGCCCCGCAATCATTTTCAGAATGCTTTTCGCTTTGAGGCATAGCTGTCGCAGGTGTAGCCGAAGCTCCATATTCGCCAGTACTCTCATTGCCTTTCTCTGGCGTTTCACAATTTGCCAAGTAGCTCACTAAGTCGGTGACTTTTGAAGCTAAGTCTTGTGCTCGCTGTTTGTTGTGGGTGTCGTCTTGGAACAGCCGCTCATACTCGTGCGCCATAGCTACGGCGCAGCTGGGGGCGGGGGTGACTACACGCTCGTAGCCTTCTAGTGCGTCCAATGTGGCAAGCGCCATCTTTCTGGCAGCTTCAAGATCGCCGGTGTCAATGGCGGGCAGACCGCAGCAGTGCTGGGCCAGAGGCACTTCCACATCGGCACCTGCGGCTTGCAGCAAGCGCAGGGTTGCCACAGCTATCTCTGGGGCAAATCTGTCGGTGACACACTGGATGAACAGAGCGGTTTTTTTGGAGCTAGGTGTCGGCTTAGCTTGAGAGCCAGCCTTTTGGTTTTGAGAGGTAGCTTTTCGGAATCGTTGTATGGCAGGGAGGTTTCCCTGCGAAATGTTTAGTTCTTCTGAATGTTGGCTAGCGGTTTTCGCGTGCTGTGCAGTTTCGGGCGATGTGAATTTGCTGTGTGTGGCGACTGCTCGAAGTTCAGGATGGCGACGGGCAGATCTCATGGCGGGGGCAGGCGGTGTGCGCCAGTTGTGTTTTTTGCGCAGAGGCAGTCGACCCAGCAGGTTGCCTGTGCGGAACGGACTGCTTGCTATGGCTGCCAGCCAAGCGGCTGCGGCTGTCATTCGCCGAGACCGCAAAACCCGCAAGCCTATTTTCATGGCTACGGGTGTTTTGGTAAGTGATTTTTTGGCAGGCTTCTTTGCGATGCTGTCTGGCTTGCTTTCCAGCCCTTTCGACAGTTCTCTTGATCTTTCGGCCCGCCCTCTTTTTATTTTCGCCGAGTGGCTGCGAGCGCGCACTTCTAAAATCTGGTCGGGCAGAGGAATATTCGCAGGGCAAACCTGAGCGCACGCTCCGCAGGATATGCAGAGCGACTGCGGGCCTGCTGCTGCCTCAATCCCGTGATGGAAAGCTGTGGTCACGAGGCCGATTGCGCCGGTGTATACATGCCCGAAGGCATGCCCGCCCACCACTTGATACGGCGGGCACACATTGGCGCACGCTCCGCAGCGGATGCAGGAGAGGGCGGAGTCGAACACTGGGTCTTCTGCCATCTGCGAGCGGCCGTTGTCTAGCAGAATCACATGCATCTCTGCTTCGGGCTGGGCAGGCGTGGGGCCGCTGATGAACTGCGTGTAGCTGGAGACGACTTGCCCTGTGGCTGATTTCGCCAAGAGGCGCACGACATCTAAGGCATCGCTGGTGCTTTCCACCATCTTGTCTATGCCGACCACGGCGATTTGCACAGGCGGGAGCGTGGTGGTGAGGCCGGCGTTGCCTTCGTTGGTGACGAGCACCAGCGAGCCTGTCTCGGCCACTAAGATGTTGCCGCCTGTGACGCCCACGCCTGAAGCCGTGAAGTGCGGGCGCAGTTCGGCGCGCACGACCCTTGCCATGCCTTCAATATCTTCAGGGTCGAACGGGCGGTCAAACATGCTGGTGAGCAGGGCTGCTATCTGGGTGCGCCGTTTGTGTATGGCTGGAACGATGAGATGGCTGGGGCGGTCTTGTTCGCACTGAAGCAGCCATTCGCCGAGGTCGGTTTCAACAGCGGTGATGCCTTGGCGTTCCAAATGCTCGTTGAGGAATATCTCCTCGGTGGCCATAGATTTCGTCTTTACGACTAGGCGGGTGCCTCGGCGAGCGCAGATGTCGGCGATGATCTGGCAGGCGTCTTCGGCGGTTGAGGCATCGGCAACCGAGATGCCTCTAGCAGCGGCTTGCTCGCGAAACATCTCAAGCACTGCCGGGTCGTGGCGGGCGCGAGATTTAGCTTGGGATACCTTGCGGGCGAGTTCTGCGAAACTTGTGCTTGTTTGAGTTTCTAACCCGGTAATCACCTCGTCTCTGCGCTCACGCCACCGTTCCTGAAAGTCAGCCAAGCCTTCGTGGATGCCTCGGTCGGCCAGGGCGGTGCTCAGGCGTTCACGGAACGGAGGTATTTCGTGCATCACCAATCGCACAAAGCCACATGCACTTCGCAGGGCCCTTGGATGCCGCTCACATGACGCAGTTCAATGTCGCCAGTTCGGGACGGGCCAGATAGAAATGTCACTGGCTTACTCTCAGCGCACGCATCGGCGACTAAATCAGCAGTTTCAGGCAATGTGGCGACCACATCCTCAGCATGCACCAGCACCAGCAACTCCTGCGACAAAAGCGAGTGCAGCATCTGCTGCTGAGACTCTTCCACCAGCAGAACCGACCCAGTCTCAGCCACCCCGCACCGAGCCGTCACCACCCCCAAAGTCCGCTCGTGCGGTTCAGGAATCACGATGCCTGTTCCACCTTGTCCATCCCAGACAACCACAGGCGCACCCTCTGCAATCTGCTCCGCCAGCTGCCAAATTTCATCCGCCGCCCTCACCCGATAAAAACAAGCATCGCTAACCCCCACCATCTCCTCAAACTGCTCAAGCATTCTTCATTTCCTCTTCGTCTATTTCTGTCCGCCAGTGCTCGCTCTCGATCAAAGATTGGAAAATCCTGATTTCTTCGGTGTAGGCATCTACGACATACAAGATGTCAGCGAAACCCTGCGATGCTATGTCGCAGACGAGTGGGATGGTGGGGGCTAGTTCGTCGGCGGTAGCTTTGAAAGCGCCTCTCAGAAGAAATGTGGGCAGCGGGTGAGAAGAGAAGCGTTCTTCATCTCCGAAGTCTGTATCTATGGTCACAAAGAGGTCGTAGTCGTTTTCGGCGGCGGCAGCTTGCAGGCTTCCGTTGCCCAAATCCGCCCATCCCAGTTCTTGAGCAGTGGATACTACAAATTCTGTTGGGAATAGCTTTCGCAGAGGTCGTGGGGTGCACGCATCAAACATCACCCGAATTGTCATAGCTTTGAAGAAGTCAGGGGGTGCCGCAGGTATGTCTTCAGCATCTCCTCTGAAATCTGGTCGAAGTAGTTTGACAGGAATTCGTCAATCGTGGAGTCGTGCTCCAAATAGTCGATGAACAGGTCGACGGCGATCCTGGTGCCCTTGAAGGTGGGGCGTCCGCCGCAGCGTCCCGGCTTTTGCTCCAATGCCGAATTCATCGTCTTTCAGAAGGGTAGCGGTAAGGGCGGGGCACATCGTATCTGAGATATGCTCCTACAGCATTGGGGTCGAGTTCGGGATGCTCAGCGAGGAACCCAGAGAGAGGCTTTCCGTGCATGATCCAATCAAGAAAATCCTCTATCAGCACCTGCGTGCCAGGGAATACTGGCTCGCCGGCCTTGCCGTATTCCCAAACAGGCTCGTCTGCCAACTTATTGGCAACGGCTTCGTCGATTGGAGATCTGCTACCCATATTTGACTAATTATAGCCATCGGCGCCTTCTGCATCTTCAAGCTGCAGGGCTTGAGGGATGTTGCTGATGGTTTGCTCTGGAAGCCAGGGGTTGTGGTCTATTTGTCGGGCTAGTTCGGCGGCGAGGCTGAGGTCTTTGCGGGCTAGTTCAGCCAAGGGTTTCATCATTTCGGGAGCGGGCAGGAGGCGGCGCACGCCCGAATAGCCGCCGTGGGTGCCTATGTGACGGTCGGAGTGGTCAATTATCTCCCAGAGCTGTTCCACATCTACCTCTGCTGCTTCAGCCAAAGCTGTGGCTTCGGCGGCTATCACCCATTCGGAATAGGTGATTAGATTGCGGGCTATCTTGGCTTTTTGCCCTGCGCCTAGCCCGCCTACTCGCACGACTTTGCCGGCATAGTCAGAGAGTTTCGGAGCGACTTCGGCGCAGACTTGTTGGTCGCCTCCCAGCATCACCACCAAGTCGCCGTTATCCGCTGCCCCCGCCCCTCCCGTAACTGGAGCATCCAGCAAGGTGATGCCTTCTTCAGCACAAGCCTGCGCTACCTCCTCCACTGTCTCAGGCTGAACCGTTGAATGGATGAGTATGACTGGTTTGTCAGATGTGCTGCTATCTTTGCGACTTTCAGACGGCCCTCTTTCAGACACCTCCGGACTATTGGATATACCAGCCAAAGCCTTTCCCTTGCTGCCGCCTGCCGCCAGCCCGCCTTCAGACACTCCTGCCAAAACCCCGTTCTCGCCGCAAACCACATCCCGAACCTCAGCATCATCTCGCACCACCACAATCACAATGCCGCCCGCCGAAATGCTGCACTGCGCCCCCACCTCAGCAGGCGTGCCAGCAACTAGTTTCGCCCCCGTCGCCTCCACCGCCTCAGCCCGCACATCGCAAACCACCACCTGCCGCCCCTCCGCCAACAGCCTCTTAGCAATGCTCCCCCCCATCTGCCCCAAACCCACAACTCCGAACATCTGACGCCTTGAAATTCGCTCAGGAAAGAATTTCAGATGCTTTGGCGACTATGGAGCGAGCTGCCTGCAGGATTTGTTCAGAGGCTGCTAGTGCTTGTTCTGCTTGGGGTTTCGCATATCTGGAGCGGGCGGCAGAAAGATCGGCATCCACTATGTATCTGACGAAGGAATCGTATTGTCTGAAGGTGAACACCTGCTCTTCCACTTCTGCCAATTCTGGAATCGCGGGGAGCAGTCTCGTGTAGTAATCAATAATGCGGTGATGCATCATGTCTTGCGGATCATTTTCGAAGCGATAGATAAGGGCTTTCAGAGCCTTCTCGGCCGCAGTGCTGGCAATGAAACAAGCCCACGAGTAGCTTTCGGCGTTGAACAGCTTGTATGCTTCGCCTAGGTCGTAGCTGGCATCGTCTAGCCAGGCGTGAGCGCGCCTTTCGGGGGTGTGCGCCCCCATAGTCATAAGATTTGTGTCCAGTCGGGCGAAAGCCACTCCACCGCTTTTTTGGTGCCGCCAGCCTCCTCAATTTCACCAGGTGTGTGAATATGAATTGACAAGAGCAAGCCTTCGGCCAGAGCAGTTTTGTCTACTTCATCAAAATTGGCGTATCTGTCCATTTGCTGGGCTGGCATGTCTTCAGCCACTATCAGCAGAGCGAGATCGTCTGAAAGCCGCAGATCTCCGTTCCGGTCGGCACGGACATAGGGGCCGCACAAAAAAGCTTGCTTTGCACCGCATTCTAGAAGCGTGGGCTTCAGAAGGTCTCCCACTTCTGAGACGGGAAGCGTTTTGCGAACTCCGATCGTTGTCTTCATATTTTGCTATATTAGTCTTAATTATGATTTTCGTAGGGAGGTGACGAATATGTTTCGCAAGAGGCGACAAGAAAAGAAAGAGAAAGAAAGGCAGCGCCGGGAGGCAGAGGCGGATGCTTTTACGATGCCCGAGGTGCCACCGTGGATGATTGAGATTGAAGTCAAGCACGGCAGGCCTTAAAGGCTGCCTGGGGGCGGGGCTAGGCGTTTACATTCACTACTACTCGGCCTCGGATTTTGCCTTTTAGGATGTCGGCTGCTACTTGGGGGACATCTGCTAGGGCGACTTCTTGGGTCATTCGCTCTAGCTTTTCTGGGTCTAGGTCTTCGGCTAGCCTTTGCCAGGCTTGGTCTCGGCGGGCGGGGGGTTCATAGACGCAGTTGATGCCAGCTAGAGTCACAGCTCGCAGGATGAAGGGGATCACCGAGCCGGGAAGGTCGGGGCCTTGCGCCAATCCGCAGGCGGCCACGCAGCCGTGCGGCTGGGTTTGCGAGATGATGTGAGCCAAGGTTGTGCTGCCCACCACATCTATTGCTCCTGCCCATTTGGCAGAACCCAGCGGGCGGAGGTCGCCTGAGAATTCGTCACGATGGATGACTTCCGCTGCGCCGAGGAATCGCAGATAGTCGCCCTCGGTTTCCACTCGGCCGCTGGAAGCCGTTACTTCGTAGCCCAGCTTCGCCAGCACAGCCACAGCCACGCTGCCGACTCCGCCTGCCGCACCCGTAACGATGATCGGGCCTTTGTCGGGGGTGATGCCGTGTTCCTCCAAGGCGAGCACGCTCAGCATGGCCGTGTAGCCTGCTGTGCCGACGGCTGCGGCTTGGCGGGTGGTGAAGGCATCGGGCAGGCGGGTGAGCCAGCCGGGCCGAGCTTTGGCTTTTTGCGCCAGCCCGCCCCAGTGCGACTCGCCCACATCCCAGCCATTCAGCGTTATCCTGTCGCCGGGCTGCCAAGCGGGGTCGCCGGATTCTGCGCCCACGGATAGCACGGTGCCAGCCAGGTCTATGCCGGGCACCATCGGCCATTTGCGCACGATGCCGGGGCGACCGGTGATGGCCAAGCCGTCTTTGTAGTTGATCGTGGAGTATTCCACCGCAATCGTGACGGCTTCGTCGGAGAAATCGGTTTCTGGGAAGTCGCTGTCGGGCATGTCAACGATTTCGCAGGTGAATTCGTCATTAGGTTTAGACAAGAGCAGTGCTCGGAACATGGCAATCCTTTCTGATGGTATTCCTCAGTATTGTATTTGCTTCTGCGTATTGTGTTATGCAGGTGCAGGTTTTCTCGCGGCGGGACTCGTTACGGGTTCTGTTGTCGCGGACGCTGAATCCGAGCTACTCAACCCTAACCCTTAATCCAGTCAAGAAAAGAAATCACACGACACATAGTCTGATATATTATATCAGATAACACTATTGCCCCTCACCACTAGACCAAGAAAAATGGCATCCCAACCCGATTCAATACCCTATGAGCCGCATGGCTCAGGAGAGGGCGCAGGCCCGGTTGCAATGCCGCCTGGGATGGTAGAGGGCTACGGGCCCGAACCGCTGAGCCCAGCGCAGGAATGGATGGTGTCGAGAGGGGGAGACGGCATGGAGGCCCCACGAGATCTTCAGCCGAAGACTAAATATCTCATCGTGCGGCGGACTTTCGCCTTCATTGACTTAAGCGGTTTCACATTCGTGACTCGCCAGCGAGGGCCAGCGACAGCCGCCGAGCTTTTGACGGCATTCCGGCGGGAAGCCCGCAGAGTGGCGAGCCTTCGGGGAGTTCGCATAGCCAAATGGCTGGGCGACGGCGCGATGCTTGTCAGCCCGGAACCCGGCCGAGCAGTGGCCACGGCTGCCCATATCATCCATCATTTCCGAGCTACGCAGATAGATGTGCGAGTGGGGGTTGCCACCGGCGAGGCATTGCTGTTTGAAGGCGACGACTACATCGGCGAGCCGGTGAACCTAGCTGCCAAACTCTGCGCCGCTGCCGCGCCGGGCGAGATACTTGCCGATGTGGTGGAAGACAGCTTGCCGCAATGGGTGGAGCTGATCGGCAAGACAGTGGTAGACATCAGAGGCGTCGGCAAAGTAGGCGGCATCCTGCGTCTGCATCCTGCTGTGGGATAGTTTGAACTCATAAGGTTTTTGCTATTGCACGGCGGACAACGGCGCATCTTTTTATGCTCAGACACGCAAGCGAACTCGCCTAAAAAAGACACGCCGTCCCCCGCCTCACCTTGGAACTGCCGGGCAGACAAACTGCTTGCCGTCAGGTGTGACGACCAGGCGGTCTGCGGCACCCCGAGCTTGCCGCTGAGAGCTGCTGCCTCCCGGCCCTGACTCGGTTCGCGGGGCCCAGTCGCACAGGACCCGATCGCCACACCTCACGGCAGGTATTTCTAACTTTAGCGCAATATGATGGAAGACACGCAGGAGGGATGCGAGAGCGGACGAATCGGCACGCCTGGAGAGCGTGTGTGGCTTCGGTCACCGTGGGTTCGAATCCCACTCCCTCCGCCAGAAGATTATGAATGCTCACAGGGTTAGAGAACTTGCGCGCTAGGGCTGAGGCAGCAAGCCAATGAATCTTGACGCGGCTATGGAGCTTGCTCTGCTGGAAGCTCGCCAAGCTCCGACCCATGGAGATGTGCCCGTAGGAGCGGTCGTGATGCTGGACGGCTCGGTGCTGGCCATGGCTCGCAACGAGCGAGAACTGCGAGGCGACCCCACAGCGCACGCCGAGTTGCTGGCACTAAAGGCAGCAGCCGAAAAGCTGGGCACATCCCGACTAGACGGCGCGATCCTAGTCTCAACCTTGGAACCCTGCCCGATGTGCGCTGGCGCCGCCGTGCTGAGCAGAGTGAGCCAAGTAGCATTCGGAGCGGCCGACCCCAAAGCCGGCGCCTGCGGCTCGCTCTACAATTTCGGCGCCGACCCCCGCCTCTCCCACAACTTTGAAGTAACGCCCAACATCCGAGCCGCCGAATGCGCCGAGCTGCTACAAGAATTCTTTCAAGAAAAAAGATAATAAACTTTAAGAAACCATCAGAAAGGACGGCATAGATGTACGACTATCTCATCCGAGGCGGAACTCTCATAGACGGCTCCGGCAGCCCAGGCCATCAAGCCGACATCGCCATCAGCGGCGACCGCATTGCCGCCATCGGCAACATCTCGCCCGACGAAGCCGAGCATGTGATTGACGCCGACGGGAAAGTCGTCTGCCCTGGCTTCGTGGATCCCCACACCCATTACGATGCGCAGCTTTTCTGGGATCCCTACGCCACGCCTTCCAGTCTTCACGGGGTCACATCTGTGATCGCAGGCAACTGCGGCTTCACGCTGGCGCCCGTAGAGCCTGAAGATGCCGACTATCTGCGGCGGATGATGGTGAAAGTGGAAGGAATGCCGCTGGCCGCTTTGGAGCAAGGTCTGCCTTGGGATTGGCGCACTTTCGGCGAATATCTGAGCCGCTTAGACGGCAAACTCGGCGTGAATGTGGCTTTCTTGGTTGGCCACAGCGCGCTGCGCCGGCGAGTGATGGGGGAGGATTCCGTGGGCAACGAAGCCACGCAGGAGCAAGTGGATGAGATGTGCAAGCTGCTGGAAGAGAGCATTGAAGCAGGCGGCATCGGGTTCTCCACCTCGCTGGCATACACCCACGATGACGGCGACGGCCAGCCCGTTCCGAGCAGATTTGCCGCTAACAGCGAAGTGGTCGCGCTCTCCCGCACGGCAGGCGAGCACGAAGGTACCACTTTGGAGATCATCGTAGACGGCTGCATGGATCGCTTCAGCGAAAGCGAATTGTCGTTGCTTTCAGAGATGTCTTCCGAAGCAAATCGGCCCATCAACTGGAATGTGCTGACAGTGGATTCGGCGCACCGCGAGCGAGTGGAATCCCAAGTTGAAGCGTCCGCAAAAGTGGCAGAAGCCGGCGGCAGGCTAGTCGCCCTCACGATGCCAATTCTGGTGGGGATGAACATGAGCTTCGGTTTCTACTGCGCTCTGAATCGCCTGCCTGAGTGGGACACCATTTTGAGCTTGCCGATAGACGAGCGAGTGGAGAAGCTGCGCGACCCTGAAGTGCGGAAGTTCCTATATGAGCAGTCGCAGCTGCCAGAAGCCGGCGTGTTCTTGCGTCTCACAAACTGGGCCACATACAGCATCGGCGACACCTACTCGGATGAGAACGAAGGGCTGTCGGGGCGCGCTGTCGGAGACATCGCTCGCGAGCGGGGCGGCAGCGGCGAAGGCCAGAACGCATTTGACACGCTCTGCGACATCGTGATAGCCGACGGCGGGCGCACCATCCTGTGGCCGCACCCCACCGATGACGATGACGCCAGCTGGAACATGCGCAGCGACCTCTGGCTGGAAAACGACATCCTCATCGGCGGCTCAGACGCAGGCGCGCACCTAGATCGCATGTGCGGCGCGCCCTACACATCCCAGTGGCTGGGCGACACCATCCGAGGCCGCAAGCAGCTGAGCTTGGAACAGACCGTGAATTTGATAACCGACCGCCCCGCCCGGCTGTTCGGCTTGCGAGACAGAGGTCGGCTGGAAGAAGGCTGGTTCGCTGATGTGGTGGTGTTTGATCCTGAGACAATTGATTCAGGCCCGCTGCGCATGGTAGACGACCTGCCGGGCGGCACCAGCCGTCTGTATTCCGAAGCCGAAGGCATAGACATTGTGTTCTGCAACGGCGAGCCAATAGTAGAAGGCGGCGAAAGCTGCGGAAGTTTGCCAGGGCAGGTGCTGAAGTCGGGCAGCCACACCGAGACGGTTACGGCTCGGTAAGCGGTTGGTGTTTTGGAAGGCTGGCAGGTCTCTTGGAATAAACAGCGCGGTTTATCGGGTTATAAACAGCAGAGAAGATAATCAGTAATAGCGTCTAGGAATAGCGATACAGAAATAGCAGCGAACGCAGAGAGGATGGATGAACAATGAGTTATCAAGAAGGTAGTCAGGGCTTGAGAAGCCTTGGTCGCTGGGGAAGGTCTAAGCAGCTAGTCAAGACTTCTTGGGGCGTTCTCAAGCAAGACCCTGAGTTGCTGTGGCTTACTGTCTGGGCCGCAGTGTTTGCGATGGTCGGGTTGCTCATAGGAGGGCTCATCGCGCTCTTCGGCGGCATGGCAGCGGCTTCCGGATCAGAGGTGTGGTGGATAGCGAACAAGGGAGTGCTATTCATAGCCGGGTTCGTGGCAGCTCTGCTGGCGGGAATTTCCAATGTGTTTTTCCATGGCGCGATAGTGCACGGAGCGCTTGATCGGCTTAAGGGAGGCGACCCCACAACCAGAAGCGCAATCGCAGGGGCACGCGGTCGCTTCGGCCAGCTCGCGGGATGGGCAGTCGTCTCGGTGATCTTTGCGATGATCATGCAAGCCATTCGCGACAGAGGCGGTTTTATCGCCGGGCTGTTCACTTGGCTAGCCGAAGCTGCTTGGGCAGTGATCAGCTTCTTGGTGCTGCCTATCATCATCGTTGAAGGCAAAGGCCCCTTTGCCAGCCTCAAGAGATCAACCCAAATGCTGAAAGACACCTGGGGCGAGAACCTCATAGGTCAGATCGGCATAGGAATAGTCGGTTTCGTGGTTGCCCTGCCTGGGGTGATCGTGGGCGGTTTGATAATCTGGGTAGGTGCTGCTGCGAGCATCGTTCCGCTCATCTGGATCGGTGCCGTCTTAGCCGGCCTGTGGCTTATAGGAGTCTCGATGTTCTTCTCTGCCCTAAAGAGCGTCTACCAAGCGGTGCTCTATCGCTACGCCACAGAGAATGAAATCCCAGAAGGCTTTGAAGACATAGGCATAGAACAAGCCTTCATCTCCAAGCCCAAGCGAGGCCGCAGCCGCCGCAGCCGAGACAACACCTGGGGCGAAAGCTGGAACTAGCCGGTCGGTTTGAAGTAGAAATATGAATTTCGAATAGGTAATGTCATGACAGAGCATTTTGAGTCAAGTGATAAAGAAGTCACGCAACAGGAGATACTTATGGAATTTTTTGTCGCAAACCCCAATACGGATTTGCCGACAGCGCAAATCGTTGATTGGGTTACGGGAGAATATGAAAAGAGGACTGGTAAGACCTTTCGCGATCCAGATCGCGGAATTAGAAAACTGGCACAAGAAGGATATCTAATGAAGATACGCAAGGGGCTATATCGATATGAACCAAACAGGGTGAAAGTGAGAAACATTGAAGAATTCACCACCAAGCAGAAGGAAGAAATCAAGAAAAGAGATGGCTATAAATGCGTTGTGTGTGGAATTGGGGAAAGAGAGGGGGAAGAGCTTCATATAGATCATATTATCCCAAGGGACAAAGGAGGTCAAGCAACTATAGACAACGGACAAACACTGTGTACTAAGCATAACAATATCAAGAAAAATTATGGTCAAACAGAGGCAGGCAAGAGATTCTTTATTGATTTGCATAGAAGAGCTGTTAGCATCGGAGATAAAGATTTAGAGACGTTCTGTGACGATGTTTTAGATGTTTTCGAAAAGCACGAAATAGATGTCCAAATCGAGCAAGTCAAGCGTCTTTAGCGCATATAACCAATTTAGAAGAAATGACAGTGTGCGAATCAATTTTGTGCTATTGTTCATAAATGTCGCGACAAATGGTAATATCAGCAATTCAAATACTTCAACCAAAGGAAATGCTATGACTTCGACAACGCAGTCTGAGATTGTTAGCCACGAGACAGTTTCTCCTGTCATCTATGGGGAGGAAACCCAAGTTGCTTCCTTCTGCCCGAAGGAAACAGCGTATTTTTTCAGTGAAAATATACTCATCTACAACGATGATATTCTGAATTTTGCTGAAATGGTTGAACCCTGCGTTGATCTCATCGTTACGTCACCTCCATACAATGTAGACATTCATTACAATGAGCATAAGGATGATCTGTCATACACCGACTATCTGGAGTTCACAAAAAAATGGTTACAGAAATGCTATAGACTTTCAAAAGACGATGGAAGATTTTGCTTAAACATTCCGCTTGACAAAAACAAAGGCGGACAACAAGCTGTTTGTGCTGATATTACTAATATTGCCAAAGAAGTGGGGTGGGAATATCATTCAACAATTATCTGGAATGAAGGCAATATTTCGAGAAGAACAGCGTGGGGTTCTTGGATGTCAGCTTCAGCTCCTTATGTTATTGCTCCAGTTGAAGTGATTGTTGTTCTTTATAAGAGTGAGTGGAAAAAGCGCAACAGAAAAGGGGAAAATGATATAACTAAGCAGGAGTTTATGGATTGGACAAATGGAGTTTGGACATTTAACGGTCAAAACAAAAAAGGAGCAGGAGGTCATCCGGCAGCATTTCCATTAGAATTACCAAAAAGATGTATCAAATTATTCAGTTATGTTGGCGATGTTGTTTTTGACCCCTTTCTTGGAAGTGGTTCTACTCTAATCGCTGCCCATCAGTGCAGGCGACAGGCAATCGGTATAGATATTGATAAGCAATATTGCGAAATTGCAAAAACAAGATTAGAGTCAAAGCTAAACCAAACTACTCTTCTTTAGGCAGCAAATATGTGCATTTTTCCTCCAAGTTCTTTTTACAAATAGATACCGTCATCTATAATATTTTTTAGCCCATAATTCAAAAAAATTGATTCCAGATGCGACTTTGTTGATGCTGCATATCTTTTTTTGTCTCCGAATTGATCTGTCTTTGGAGTGGCTTCAAATATCAATTCTTCGAAAGCAGCTAGTTTTAGTATTGGAATTCCCGTGCTTCTGGCTTGAGATATAATCTTTTTTCCCGGTGCGATTCCAGCTATCACAACATCTGTGCTACCGGAAAGTTTGGAAACCACTCTTCCGCCTCTGTTCGTGATTTCTTGCGTTAATGCTACTCTATCGCCACACCTTCCTGCTAACAATATCTTATAATCTGCAAATAACATTTTTGGAAATCTCAGTGTTATCTCGGATTGTGTGCTGGCAATATTGAAAATGTCTTCGTATTGACTTTGAAGATTCAGGGTTACTTCATCCCATTGTAAACCAATGTATTTTTCGTCAAAATGTATTTCACAACCTTTATAGTGTTTGAATATCATAAACATTTCTTTTACTTCACCAATTTCATAGTCAAATCTTTCAGCATAGTCCTGCATGGCTTTTTCTATGCATTGACGAGACAATTCGGCCCTTTCCGAAAGAGCATATCGAATCCTTTGGTGTAGATTTTTTAGTGCTTCCATGCCTTCGCTGATAGATTTTGATATATCAGCATTGTCTTTGAGTTTCAGAGCTTCCATGGTGGACTGGCGAAGATTATCTATTCTGATATCTAACGCGTATCCTAAACGAACATTACTGGACATCCAATTATAGAAAGCGTCCTCTTGCAGTCTAGTGGCAGATGAGATACTGTCTACAGGTGGTTTGGCATGTAGCCCTAAATTAGCAAGCCCTTCAGAGATATATCTGATGTCTTCTTTTTCTTCGTTTTTCATTTCGTTTAAGACAATGTGAATATCGGAACGACAAGAGTGGGATCCAAAGAAAGGTGTTTGTTCAGTCTTACCGCCATTGATATCTTGCCAGTGTCTTCTGAACATAGACAAAAACTCTGTTGTCATACGAGATGTTTTTCTAAAGAGTTGACTAAGTTCTGCTCTCCCATATTCCCTGAAGTATCTATCAGGTAGTAGCATTTCTTCTAGGTTAATGCCATTAATATGTTTTTGCCAATCCAGATAGCTTTCAAAAACGCAAGCAAATGATGTTTCAAAATCTAGTAACTCATTCAAAAAATCGAATGAAAGCTTTATCTCGTTGTATCGCTCGCGTGTGATGCACATTCGTTTCCTGCTCCATTGAAGCATTCCCATATAGAACTCTACTTTTTCACCAGAAAGCTGTCTAGCAAATCCATTGATTACTTTTTTCTCCATATCTCTGCGATAAGAAAAGCCTTCTTTCCACAAAGAAGGTATAATCACACCGTACACAATTTTTTCATTTGCTTTAGGAGTTCGCTCGGAAGCCATTAAGACATTTCCTTTTAGATTTCTCGTGCGCTTTCCGGGAATTTTTATGGACAAATGAACACGCCATCCATCATCCGTGGGGTGCCGCCACTCGATGACTGTGGTAATGCCCTCTAGTTCTAATTCAACACGGTTGCTTTCTGATGCCATAGTGCTACTCCTGTATTTTTACTGTTGGTAAGGCACAAAAAATTACAGAATCTGCGACAGGAAGAGCTTGGCTCTGTCTTCTTGGGGGTTCTCAAAGAATTCGTCTGGGGTGTTGATCTCCACGATTTCGCCTTCGTCCATGAAGACCACTCTTTGAGCCACCTCGCGGGCGAAGCCCATCTCGTGGGTCACAGCCACGATTGTCATGCCTGTGGTGGCTAGTTCCTTCATCACATCCAGCACCTCCTTGATCATCTCAGGGTCCAATGCCGAGGTGGGCTCGTCGAACAGCATCACCTTCGGCTCCATAGCCAGCGACCTCGCAATAGCCACTCGCTGCTGCTGCCCGCCCGAAAGCTGCCCCGGATATTTGCGAGCCTGTTCGGGAATATGCACTCGCTCCAGCAGCGAGACAGCCAGCTCTTCAGCCTCAGCCTTCGGCATCCTCCGCACCTGCCTAGGCCCCAAAGTGATGTTGTCCATAACTGTGAGATGCGGAAACAAGTTGAACTGCTGAAACACCATCCCAGTGTTGCGCCGCACATGGCGTATGCCCCTCATGTCGTTAGTGAGCTCAACGCCGTCCACGACTATTCGCCCTGAGTCGTGAGCTTCCAATCGGTTGACGCAGCGGATAAGCGTGGATTTGCCAGAGCCAGACGGGCCGAGCACCACCACCACCTCCTGCTCCGCCACAGACAGGTTGATGTCTTTGAGAGCCTGAAAATTGCCGAAGAATTTGTTGGCCGACTCGAATTCGATCATGCCGTAGCTTGAAAATGTGTCGGCGCTTTCAGATGTCATTGTTTCAGTCATAGCTTTTCCTTTGTGTTTCTTTTGCTGTTGTGCTTGCCTATCTGCTTATCCCAATTCGTCTGCCTCACCGTTCGCCTACGCCTAAACGCTTCTCCAATCGCTGGCTTTCTCTCGACCAGGTAAAAGCGAAAGCCCAGAAAGCAAAGGCGATGAAAACAAGAGTTTCAGCAGTGCCCAAGGTTGTGAAAGCTCCTTGTGAATGGACGCTGGCACGCACCCTGAGAATTTCAGAGACAGCGATAATTGAAAGCAGTGAACTATCTTTGAGAAGACTGATGAATTGCCCCACTATGGCCGGAATAGAAGCTCTCAGCGTCTGCGGCATCACAATTCGGCTCGTTACCTGCCAAGGGGAAAGCCCCACAGACTGCCCGGCTTCGGTCTGTCCTCTAGGCGTAGCTTCCAAACCGCCTCGTATCACCTCGGCTAGATATGCAGCAGTGAACAGCGACATGATGACGATAGCTCGAGATATCTGCGACAAAGGAGTTTCCAGGACAAAACCGATCAAGGGGTCATTGTCTATAAAGAAGCCCAAAAGGCTGTTGGCGATAAACAGCAGGCCGATGAGCGGAACGCCTCTGATCAGCTCAATGTAGGTAACGCAGAGCCACTTGATGGCTGGGAGATTTGAGCGTCGCCCCAGTGCCAAAAGAAGACCCAAAGGGAAGGCAGCGACAATTGAGATGGTGGCAGCGATGAGATTAAGATGGAAGCCGGCCCAATCGTCCCACCCCACTCCAGAAAAGCCGATCAAACCGTTCAAAACAACGGTGTAGAAGACCCAAACGACTGCCCCGCACACTGCAATCGCGGCAAAAGTCAGAGGAAGCTGCGGCGCCAAGTCTTTTCTTCGGACTGTGCGCACGCCTGCGAATGCCATCAAACCTGCTGCCCAGATCCAAGCGCTTCCGCCTGTGCCGCTGACGATCTGCCATGAAGCTATGAGCAGGGCGTAGCCCGATAGCCAAGCGTAAATGCGCGCTCCCGAAGGCAGTCGCAGAGTTATGTATCGCAGCGAAAAAGTCAGAGCCATGCATCCCAAGGCCAGTATCAGAGGCAAAATCCCCCAAGCTGCCAGCAGCAGCACTAACAAGAGCAACACCAAACCCCACCATCGTCTCAAAGCCACCCAGCCTGGTTCAGTCGTAAAGGGCACTCCTGATTGCGCAGCACGGTCGCGGGCAGATCCGATCATCGCCCCCCAAAGAATGCCGAAAGCTGCAGCTAATGTCAAAATCTGGGTCACTACTCGCCATTGTTCCTCGCGTGGGAAAGTACCGATCATGAAGAGCGTGAGGTTGGCGCGAACAGGGTCCCATTCGGCGGTCCAGAAAAGATAGAGAGCTGCCCGATATCCCAAATAGCCGACGACAACAGCCAACAGCACCGTAAGCACCGCGTTGTACCATCTGTTGAACAGATTGACTCGCAGCCAACTCATGGGGTCCAGCCTTTCAGCAGACACGGCCATCATCGATCCTTCAGCTGCAGTGATCGGTTGGCGACATTGGCGATGAGCGAGATGATCAGCGACAGCCCCAGATATCCGCACATCATCAAAATGATGGACTGCGGAGCAGGCGCGCCATTGCCTATAGATGTCTGCGTAAGGCTGGCAAGCTCGGCATATCCGACAGCCACGGCAAGAGAGGTGTTCTTTGTGAGGTTTAGGTATTGATTGATGAGGTTGGGGATGATGCGTCTGAAAGCTTGAGGCAGGATCACATAGCGATACCGCTGATATGAAGAAAGCGACAAGGCGGTAGCAGCTTCTCCTTGGCCTTTGTGTATTGCCAGAATAGCTCCCCGCACAATTTCGGCTATGTGGCTAGCCGTATATATAGCTACTGCCAAAGTAACCGACAGATATGCTGAGCTGGCGCCAAATCCTGAAGCCAGTCTTCTGCCGTTTTCGGTGCGGGAAGGCCACGCCCAGTCGTAAGGCCCGTTCAACAAGAAGAACCAGAGCACCAAAAGCACCAAAAAAACCCCCAGCGACCACTGAAGTCGGCGATGAGGCACTCCTGTTTTCGCAGATTTCAGAGTTCTCCAAGCCCACATGCAGGCTGCGAAGAGAAAAGTCATGCCGAAAAGTATCCAAAAGGCTCCGATGTTGCGTTCGGCTGAGAAGCTGGGGAAGCCTATTCTGCTGTTGGAGAGAATGAGCCAGTTTGAGTCGCTCCACGGAAGTTTCAGTTCTGTGGCTTCCCTGAAGATCGGAAACGGGCCAGAAGAGAAGACGGCGATGCTGAAGAATATGATGACGACGAGCGGTGGTATGTTGCGCAAAGTTTCCACATAGAAGGCTGAGAACTTTGAGACGAGCCAGTTTGAAGAGAGACGCGCTATCCCTACGATCGTTCCCAGAATTGTGGCCAGAATGACGCCTACGCCTGCTGCCAGAATGGTGTTTTGCAGCCCGATGAGCAGCATCCGCCACCGGGGAAGGCGGGTGTCAAACCCCCAGTTTTCAGCGATGGCGAAGTTGGTGGGCTGGTAGATGAAGTCGAAATCGTTGGGGATGTTGAGTCGATCTAGATTGCTGAAGAGGTTTCCGGTGAGTCGCAAAATCAGCAGGGCCACAATGCCCACGCCGACAATTTGGCCAAGTATCCGATATGTGCGACGGTCTCTGATCAGAGCAGCCAAAAAGCTCACAAAAGGCGAGCGCGAATCAGAAGAGCGCAGGTCATCCAGCGAAGTTGCACTCATGCTGAGACAACCTTACCGAATGACCTGCGCTCAAAGCCGCCTAAGGCGGCAGCAGGTGACCTTGCTAGGCGACTAAGCCTAGGCGGTCAAAAGGTTTACCTATAGGGCGGTGTGTAGAGAAGACCGCCGTCTGTCCAGAGCCGGTTGTTGGAACCTTCCATAGGCAAGCCCAATGGCTCTAGGTTGCTTTCATAGATCTCCTTGTAATTCCCGACTTGGCTTATGACATTCTTTGCGAATTCGGAGTCCAAGCCTAGGCCGGGATCAAAGTTGTCTTGACCTAAGAAGTTCAAGACATTGGGATCATTTCCGCTGTAGCTGTTGACATTGCCTGAGTCCAGTCCGAACTCCCATGCCTGAACAGTAGCCATGACCGACCAGTTGACTGCCTGTGCCCAAGCTGTGTCGCCGTCGGCAACCACAGGGCCGAGGGGCTCTTTGGAGATGACTTCTGGGATCACATACTGCTGTGCCCCGCCGTCACGCTCTGAAGTGAACTTGTAGGTTGCGAGGCTGGAGGCGTCGCCTGTGTAAGACTCGCACTGACCAGCTTCATATGCCTCTTGCAGCTCTGTGTTGCTGCCCAAGACCACAGGGTTGAATGAGATGCCTCTGGCACTGAAGACGGCATTGAGGTTGAGCTCGGTGGTAGTGCCTTGAGCCACGCAGATGTTTGCGTCTTCCAAATCTTCCAAACTGGTGATGCCGCTGCTGGCGGGGACAATGAAGCCTTGCCCGTCAAACAGAGTGGTGAAGAGGAAGTTGGAGCCTTCTTGGCCGTCGCGAGTGGCTGTCCATGTGGTGTTGCGGATGAGCACATCCACTTCGCCCGACTGCAGGGCAGTGAAGCGATCAGCGGTTTCCAATGGCCTGAAAGTTACCTTGTCGGCATCTCCGAGCACGCCAGCGGCAACCACACGACAGAAATCGACATCAAATCCCGAAAAGCTGCCGTCTGCTTCAAGCACGGCAAATCCGGGAAGGGCATCGCGCACACCGCAGATCACGCTGTCTCTGTCTCTGACTGTGTCGAGCAGACTGCCAGAAGGACTGGGAGCTGGGGCAGCGGTGTCTGCTGCGGGTTCATCATCGTCATCGCTGCTGCATGCTGCCGCAAACAACACCAATGCGAAAATTGCGCATAGAAGGGTAATGATTTTTTTTCCTTTGAGCATGGTTTTATCTCCTAGGTGGGGGGTGGGTATTAAACGAAGTATATGTGGGTTTTGCCGATTGATGTGCCAATTGTTTCGTGAGATTCTGCTTTACTTATGATTTTACGCGTTCTTTGCCGCTTCTGATGGACAATCTTAGCGGTAGGGCGGCGTGTAGTGCAGGCCGCCGTCTGACCAGAGGCGGTTGTACGAGCCCTCCATCAATAGGCCCGTCGCGCCCAAAGTGCGGTCGTAGATTTCCTTGTAGTTGCCGACTTGTTCCACCACATTGATGGCAAAGTCGCGATCAAGCCCTAGGCCGGGGTCGAAGTCGTTTCTGCCGAGAAAATTCAAGATGTTGGCATCGTTGCCGCTGTAGTTTCTGATGTTGGCAGAGTCCAAGCCGAACTCCCAAGCTTGAACCGTTGCTCTCATGGCCCAAGTCACTGCTTGTTCCCATTTTGAATCGCCATCGGCTATGACTGCTCCTAGAGGCTCCTTGGACATTACTTCGTCCAAGATGCGCTGCGGGGGGCCGCCGGCTTGCTCGGAGGTGAACTTGTAAATGAAAAGAGCAGAGCCATCAGCGGTGTAGCCTTCGCACAGTCCAGCTTGATAAGCTTCCCGCAGTTCAGTGTGAGAGTTATAGACCTCTGGATTGAAGGCTATGCCTCTGGCTCCTAAGACTGCGTTGAGATTTAGCTCGGTGGTGGTTCCCTGAACCACGCAGATGCTCGCTCCGTCCATGTCTTCCAAGCTCATAATGTCGCTGTCGGCTGGCACTATCATGCGTTGCCCGTCATAGACCGTGGTGAATGGGAAAGACAGACCTTCCCTGCCGTCACGGGAGGCCGTGGCTGTGGCGTTGCGGAAGAGAATGTCCACTTCTCCCGACTGAACTGCTGTGAACCTTTCGGGGCCTAAAGCTCTGAAATCAACCTTTGTGGCATCGCCGAGGATCCCAGCTGCGATTACTTTGCAGAACTCCACATCAAAGCCGACGAATTCGCCTTCGGCGTTTTTACTGGCGAAACCAGTGAGGTCATCGCGAGTGCCGCAAATCAGCTGATCGCGCTCGCGCACTTGATCTATCAGGCTGGCGGTATCTTGCTGGTTGCCTGAACTGTCGTCTCCGTCACTGCTGCTGCAGGCGGCTGCGAACATGCTCAGCATGAGGGCGCAGGCTAGGATTGCCGAGAGTTTGAAACGATTAGTGGTCATGGATAGTCGCGTAGTTCGGTCGGGATTGTCGGGCGGATTGCTGGCACGGGCAGACTTTAGGCTTTGATTTGCATATAACTCTACATTTGCGCGCAACAGAACGACGCAATTGAACGATAGCACATTTGAAGCGGGTTTGTCGGTTCAAGCCTTACCGGTGGCTGTTGTCAGTTCAACCCCCAGCTGGGGGCTACTTGCTGCCAGATTGCTCGGGCTAGGCGGATGCCTCCTTCGGTGTTGAGATGGATGCCGTCTATTTCTCGCACGAGGGTGCCATCTATGGTGTCGGTGTAATTGCCTTGCGGGTCGGCGAAGAGGCTCCATGTGTCAAAGTAGGCGATGGACTGGCGGGTGGCGGCTTCCGAGCGGTATATCTCGTTGAGGTGCGCCATGCCTTCGGAGTAGAAGTCGTTGCGCATGACGGGCTGGCCCACCCATATCGCTTGGAGGCCGGGCTGGTTCAGCAAGTCCATGGCTTCTTTCACTCGTGAGCGGTAGAAATCCAGCCAAGGCTGGCTGGGGCGTTCTAGGAGCTGGCCGTTGAAGATCACATCTTGGTAGTCGTTGCCGCCGAACATGACGACTAGCACATCGGGGCGATCTTCAATGAGGAGACGGGCTAGGCGTTGAGGCCAATCTAGGAAGTCTTTGCGGGTGAGGCCGGACGAGAGCTGCGTGTCGCGGGTGAAATCCACGAGCGTGGGGGAGGTGACTCTGCCGAAGCCGACTGTGAGCGAGAGCGACAGAGAGTCGCCGCCCACCCAGAGCTTGAGGGGGTCGCTTTCGGTGACGGGGCGGGTGGCTAGGTCGCGGGGCGGGGCGAAGGAGGCTGTTGGGTTCTGAGTCGGTGCGGGGTTGTCGGATGGGCTTTGGCTGGGTGGGGTCGGCTGGGTGGTTGGGGGCTGGGCTGGATTGCTGGGCGGTGGGGAACTTGGGTCGGCTGGGGTGCTAGCGGTGTTTGGGTTGGCTGGTGTATCTGGGTTGCTTGAGGTGTCGGGATTAGCGGTGTCTGGATCTATTGGCGTATCTGGGTCAGCGGTGTCTGTCTCTGCCTCACCTTGCCCAGAGGCGATGAGGGCTGCCACATCGTATGTCGTTTCGTCTTTGCCGAGGGCGGAACGGAGCGCGCTGGCTGGGCGGTCTAAGCTCAAGAAGCTGCTCGTTCGGTGGAGGTTGCGGGCGGCTGAAAGGGCGACATCCCTGCCTGTGCCCACTGGTTGCCGCTCGGCCAGCCCGACGAGACTTTCGGATGACAGCAAAGCCGCCACAGCCAAGCCGATGAGCATGGCGATGACGGCTTTTGCGGCCGTCGTGTGTTGGCGTGGCGACGACGGGATCTGTGAAGGCGTCGGGCTGGCGGATCGGTCTTGCAAGGAGATGCCTTGATCTCTTGCACCTTGGGCGGTCGGAGTAGTGTCGGTCATGGCTGCATCAGAACTGGAAATAGATGAACGGGGCGACACCTTCGGGGCCGAACTGATCCACAACGAGCATCCAGATGCCGAAACCCGTTGCTAGCACCCAGGCGGGCAGGCGAGAGAGTTGCATCTGAACATTGGCTAGTGCTTGGCGTGAAAGCATCTGGGCGAACAGAGCGCAGACCACCACGCCCACGAATACGGCGTTGATGTCGGGAGCGGGGGAGAGGAACGAGCCGAATAGCTGACCCAGCAATGTTCCAGCGTCGCTCAGAGTTTCCGACCGGAAGAAAACCCAGCCAAGACAGATGAAGTGAAATGTCGCCAACCATCGCAGAAGTTTTTTGGCCGGTTGTTTCCACCAGTCGTCTGCCTGTTGCCACGAGTCATCACTTTGCGCAGTCATTTGTCTCTGCGCCGTTACTTCTCTCATTCCTGTCAATTGCCCCTCCCTCTCCAATTCTCCCACCCTTCCAAATTGCTCTCTCCCAGTTCTTGCTCTTCTGTTCCGTTTTCTGTCTCGCCATTCGCCCAGTCGTCTCTCCGCCATCAGGCCGCCGCCTTGATATGCTCCCCAGATCACGAACGGCCAGGCTGCTCCGTGCCAGAGGCCGCCTAAGAGCATTGTGAGGAAGAGGTTGCGGTCGCGTTTGGCTTTGCCGCCTCGGTTGCCGCCTAGGGGGATGTAGAGGTAGTCGCGCAGCCAGCGGGAGAGCGTCATGTGCCAGCGTCGCCAGAAGTCGGCGATGGATGCGGCCCGATACGGCTGGTTGAAGTTTTCTGGGAAACGGAAGCCGAGCAGCAGGGCCACGCCGATGGCGATGTCGGTGTAGCCGCTGAAGTCGGCGTATATCTGGATGGCGTAGCCGTAGACGCCCAGCAGGATTTCCGCCCCTGAGAACCGCTCGGGGAAGGCGAATACATCGTCCACGAGGGCATCGGCCATATAGCTGGCAATGACGACTTTCTTGAAAAGCCCAGATGCGATGAGCACAGCGGCACGGGTGAAATCTATTTCGCGGGGGTTGAGGCGGCGTTCCAGCTGAGGCAGAAATTCAGACGCCCGTACGATCGGCCCAGCCACGAGCTGCGGGAAGAACGCCAGATACACGGCGAACTGCAAGAGGTCGGTGGCTGCGACCTTGCCTCGGTAGACATCGATCACATAGCTGAGGGCTTGAAAGGTGAAAAAAGAAATGCCCACCGGCAAGACCACCTGAAGAAGCGGTAAGTTGGGGGCGAGGCCAAGCCGCTCCAGCCCGTCTTCCACGCTGGAGATGAAGAAGTCGTAGTATTTGAAGACCCCCAAGACGGCAAGGTTGAAGACAATCGCCACCACGAGGGCGGTTTTGCGAATCGCGCTGTTTTGGCTATTGCCCTGCTGAATTACACGCCCGCAGACAGTGTTGACGATGGTGGAGGCAGCTATCAGCAGCACGAAGCGAGGGTTCCACCATGCATAAAAGGTGTAGCTGGCTGCGATCATGAACAGCTTCCATGCCACAGGCTTGGAATGCAGTGCCCAGCCGACCGTCATCACAACGGCAAAGAAAACGGCAAAAGTAAAAGTGGGAAACAGCATGGCTTGTCAAATATTGTAAGAGTTCCCCGCCCTTCACATCAGGGCTTGAATGCTATTGAGTTCCAAGGTGAGGCGGGCGGCGGTGTGTCTTTTTTTGGCGTGTCTGGTTGAACGCAAAAGCCTTCTTAGCAACAGGGTAAGGTTCAGCCAAAAAAAGATGCGCCGTTGCCCGCCTTGCAATAGCAAAACCCCGCTTAGCAAAACCCCAAAAAGCAACCCCCTAAACCAGTCTGCAGCAATACCCATCACACCCCTGTGCTAAAACATAAGAATGAAGTTTGCATACGGATACCCATTTCTGCAGTGCCCGCCCAACCCAGCCTTCCTAGACGGCGACACCATCGGCGAGCTAGGCCAAGCCGCCGAGCACGCCGGCTTCTCGGCAGCGTTCTTCACCGAACACCCGATACCCGCAGAGAAGTGGCGTCAGAGCGGAGGGCATGACGCTTTGGATCCTTTCGTGGGTCTCAGCTTCTGCGCGGCTGCCACCAGCAGCATCTCGCTGCTCACGAACCTCACGGTGCTGCCGTATCGCAACCCGCTGATGCTGGCCAAGACTGTCGCGAGCTTGGATGTGCTCTCGGGCGGGCGGGTGATTTTGGGCATCGGCACTGGCTATCTCAAAGGCGAATACAAAGCCCTGGGGGTGGATTTTGACGAGCGCAACGATTTGTTTGAAGAGTCGGTGGAAGTGCTGAAGCTGGCGTGGCAGGGCGAGCCGTTCAGCTACGAAGGCAGGCATTTCTCGGTGCGCGAGAGCACATCGCAGCCCGTGCCAGCCCAGCAGCCCCACCCGCCTTTCTGGCTGGGCGGCAACAGCAAGCTCACCCGTCGGCGAGTAGCCGAATGGGGCAACGGCTGGATGCCCATGCCCAACCCTCGCGCCCTAGGCGACCGTCGCCGTTCGGCACATCTTGAAACCAACGACGACCTCCGCGAGATGCTCGCCTATCTCCACGAGCATAAAGAGCAGGCAGGCCGCGATGACCATATAGATGTCATGTATATGACCTTCGCCGGCGGCATGGTGGGCGACCCCGATTTCAACGCCGAGCAGCACCGAGAAGCCATAGCCGAGCTAGGCGAGCTAGGCATCACTTGGATAGTAGCCAACGGCGGCGGCTCCAGCAAACGAGAAGCCCTAGACCAAATCGCCCAATACAGCCAAGAAATAATTGCCGGGATGACCGGAAACTGAATTCCCTTGAATTACGATTGATTGAGGATGCTCCGTGAAATTCGCAATGAGAAACCCGAGTCGCCCGAAGAGTGCACCTGGGCGCGAAAAGCCGTTGGGACAGGTGCTGGCACCCGACCTGCTTCCATTCGAGAGACCAGCTGCAGCGGTTGAAGACGGGGTATTTGGAGGCGAAGCAGTGCTAAGAGCCGATTTTTCGCCGGAGATTTTCGATTTCGCAACAGGCGAAGCGGAGTTTGAATTCGATGTCAGAAAGTGTCCGGGGGGAACATTGATTCACGGTGACGCGTTGGAGGTTCTGACATGCCTGCCATCTGATGCGGAGTTTGATGTCATCATCGCTGATCCTCCCTACAACATTGGAAAAGATTTCGGCAATAACCATGATTTCAGGCCTCTCGCCGAGTATGTCGAATGGACGAAAGAATGGACTGCCAAGTGCTTCGATCTGCTCGCAGACAACGGCATCATGTATATTTATGGTTTCCCTGAGATTGTCGCTCGGGTGGCAGCTCTGTATCCAGTGGAGGAACAAAGGTGGCTGGTGTGGCACTATACGAACAAAACAGTCCCATCGTCTAAATTCTGGCAACGCTCTCACGAGACGATTCTATGCTTGTGGAAACCTGGAACTGAGAAACCGGATCTTGAGGTCGACAGTATCAGAGAACCCTACACCAAGACATTTTTGAGCAACTCTGCAGGCAAAGTCAGAAAAGGCACGGATTCGAGGTTCGGGTGCGGTCTGGACACCGTCTACAACGCGCACGAAAACGGAGCGTTGCCGCGTGATGTCATCAAGGTGCCAGCGCTTGCAGGCGGTGCAGGCGCATCAGAGCGGTGGTTTATGTGCCGTGATTGCAACGACGCTGTAATGCCCCCTGCTGAACTGCGAAATCATCGCTCTCACAAAGTGCTCAAGCATCCCACTCAAAAGCCTGCTGGTTTGACAAGGCGACTTCTCTTGTCTCGAATCAGAGGCGAGGGGAGAGTTCTGGTTCCGTTCTCTGGCTCTGGTTCAGAATGCGTAGTAGCTCAATCGCTCGGCATCGAATATCTAGGGATCGAAATGAACGATCTGTATGTGGATTTTGCTATCAAATGGTTAGGACAGACAGGCGCATGTATCGACTGACTCCGAGGATGCAGCAGCATTTCAGGCACGACCTTGAAAAATACCATCAGTTGTTCACTGGGGGTCGTTGCTCAGGGTGGGAGCTAGAGGAGCTTCTGGTTCGAGCTATCAAGTCTGACACACAGGCAGCACACCATGTGCGCTGGAAGGAAGCAGGACACGATGACGAAGCTGACATAGTCGTTAGGACCAATGGCGATGAGCACCCTATTCAAGTCAAATCAGGGAAAATTCAAGTCAAGAAAAACAGACTTGTGCTCTCTGGCCACAGGCTTGGTCGTTTTCAGGGGGATCTGGCGCAGATCACTAAGTATCTGAACTCCAGAAGCGCGAATTTCATTTCTGTGCCATATCGCTTGATTGAAGATGACCTAGGGAGAAGGCATGCATACAAGCTCACATACATAGATGTTGAGAAGCTCGTGGGGCTGGAATCAGGACAGTGGATAGAATCAGGCTCCGCATATAAGCAGGAAAACGATTTTGGTGTGGACTTTTCACTGAATCCCTCGATGAGCTGGCAGGTGTGGTGGTCTATCCCCATGGGTCTAGTTGAAGAGACTGCAGAGTTCGTCATCGACTAGCGAATGCCAAGAAATAATTGATATGCTTGGAAGTTCATGACTGAAACAGAAAGCAAAACAGAAAACACAAGAACAGAAGAATTGCAGGAAGCAAAACCGAAGCAGCAAGCAGGAACCGAAGCAGGAACAAGGCGAGGCGCCCATGACTGAACGAATACCAGACAGCCATCATGTGTTGGAGTTTCCCTACACACGCACGACAGGGCCTGTGGTGGGGCCGTTTCTCACGGCTTTGCGAGACGGAAAGATTCTCGGCAGCCGCATAGACGGCAAAGTGTATTGTCCGCCTCTGGAGTTTCACCCGACCACCGCAGCCGCCGTGGAGTCCGACTTTGTGGAGATCGGGCCAGGCGGCACCGTCCAAAGCTGGACATGGGTCGCCCATCCCACACCCAAGCATCCGCTCAGCGAGCCGTTCGCGTTCGCCCTCATCCACCTGGACGGCGCCGACACCCCCATAGCCCATGCTGTGAAGGCGAGCTCGGCTGACGAGATCACCACTGGGATGAGAGTCTGCGCCCAATGGCGTGAAGAGCGCGCAGGCTCCATCACCGATGTGTATTTCGTGCCCGAAGCCGATGCCGCCGAGCAAGATATAGAACCGGGAGAAGGCGATGTGATAATCACGGAGCATCTGATCTCGCTCACCATCGCCGAGCCGCTTCATCAGCATCGCCGTCGGTTCGCCGAAGGCTTGCTGGACGGCAAGATCATCGGCCAGCGCAGCCCGGCATCGGGCAAAGTCTATGTGCCCGGCCGAGGCTACGACCCGATGGAGCGGATTCGCATGGACGAGTCAACCGATGAAGAAGTGGCAGATGTGGGCACCGTGGTGGGCTTCACCGAAATCAACCCCGTGCAGTATCACGGGCAGAAAGAGCGCAAACCCTACATCCGCTGCTCTATCTTGCTGGACGGCACCGACCAGCCGGTTCAAGGCATAGATGTCCGCCATATCGGGGTGGAGGATTTCAGAGTGGGGATGCGCATGAAGGCAGTCTGGAAAGCCGCCGAAGATCGCTACTTGGAAGACATTGACAACCGCTACGGCTCAATTCCTGAAACAGTAGTGGAACGGTGGGATCCCACAGGCGAACCCGATGTGGATCCCAGCCAGCTCAAAGAACACGCAATGTAAGGAGGCAGAAATATGGCTATAGATGCTCCAGTTGATGTTGCGATAGTCGCAACCTCTGTGTCGCCGTGCCACAGGCATTTTGACGATACAGAGGTGGCTCTCATCATGGATTGCGTGAATGATGTCATAGGGCAAGTGGGCATGGACCGCCACAGCATTGATTTCACAATCGCAGGCAGCTGCGACTATCTCTCTGGAATGCCCTTCGCTTTCGTTCAGAACATAGACGCTGTGGGCGCGTGGCCGCCGGTGTATGAGAACCATGTGGAGATGGACGCAGCCTGGGCGCTCAACGAAGCGTGGATCCGCCTTCAGCACGGCGACATCCAGACAGTGCTCGTCTCAGGTTCTGGCAAGTCTTCGCCCGGTCGCCCTCGTGAGGTGTTTCATCTGCAGACCGACCCGTATTATTCTGCCCCTCTAGGGCTAGACAGCGTGTCGGCTTCAGGCATTCAAGCCCGTGCGCTCATAGACAGCGGCAAGGCCACCGAGGAAGACTTCGCCAAGGTGGTGTCTCGCAGCCGCCGAGACGCCCTGCAGAACCCGAACGCGCAGATCAAATACGACAAGACGCCAGACGAGCTGCTAGCCGAGCCGTATTTCTCCGAGCCTTTGCGGATGCACGATCTGCCGCCGATCAGCGACGGAGCGGCAGCCATGATCATCTCAACCGCAGATGTGGCGAGCGACCTCTGCGAGAACCCTGTTTGGATTCGCGGCATAGACCATCGCATGGAGTCGCACTTCTTGGGGCTGAGAGACCTCACGGACTCGGCTTCCACCCGCATCGCAGCCGAGCATCTGGAAATCCACAACGGCCCCATAGATGTGGCTGAATTGTGCGTCAATTACAGCCCTGAAGAAATAATCTTGGCTGAAGCTCTGGGGCTTGACGGCGACTGCGTGGTGAATCCCTCTGGCGGGCCGCTCGCAGGTCATCCAGTGATGGCCACTGGTCTCGTTCGGGTCATAGAGGTAGCTAATCGAATCGCCGCAGGTCACGCAAGCCGAGGTCTAGCCCATGCTTCCAGCGGGGCTTGCTTGCAGCAGAACTTGCTGTGCGTTTTAGAAGGAGGTGATGCGTAATGGCAGTTCCGTGCGCAGTGGTCGGCATAGGCCAGACGAAGTATTCCCGCCGCAGAGACGATGTGTCTCTGGACGGCTTAGTGCGAGAGGCAGCCTTGCGGGCTTTGGAAGACGCGAATGCGGATTTCTCCCACATAGACGCCATAGTCATCGGCAAAGCCCCTGATGCCCTTGAAGGCGTGATGATGCCAGAGTTGAGCCTTTGCGACGCCCTAGGCGCCATCGGCAAGCCCATCTATCGGGTTCACACCGCTGGTTCGGTGGGTGCGTCTACGGCTGTGTCGGCTGCCACTTTGGTGGAGTCGGGGCTTTTCAAGACCGTGCTAACGGTTGCCTATGAGAAGCAAGCCGAAGGCAACGCCACTTGGACGCTCTCAGGCGGGCGCAGCGGCGGGCAGGGCGCGGGCGGCACTTTCGCCCCTTGGATGCGCAGCTACATCCAGCAGAGCGGCGCCCCTGATTACATCGGCTGGATGGTGGCCGTGAAGGATCGTCTGAACGCCCTGAAAAACCCCTATGCCCATCTGCAGATTGAAGACATATCCATAGAAAAGGTCAAAGACTCTCCGATGCTCTGGGAGCCGATCAGGTTCTTGGAGTCGTGCCCGTCTTCCGACGGGGCTGCTGCGATGGTGCTGACAAACGAAGAAGGCGCCAGCAAGAGCGCGAGGCCGCCTGCCTGGGTCATCTCTCATGCCAAGCGCACCGAGTTCAGCCAGTTCCCGGGGCGCGATCCTGTGCGCCCGCAAGCTGGCGTGGAATGCTCCAAAGCTCTTTACAAGAAAGCCGGCATAACCAACCCTCGCAAACAGATAGACGCGGCCGAGCTTTATGTGCCGTTCAGCTGGTACGAGCCGATGTGGTTGGAAGGCCACGACATCGCCGAGCTGGGCGAAGGCTGGAAGATGACCGACGACGGCTCCACCGAAATCGGCGGCGATTTCCCTGTGAATCCTTCTGGGGGCGTCATGTCGTCCAATCCGATCGGCGCATCAGGCATGATCCGCTGCTTGGAGGCTGCCAACCAAGTGCGCGGCACAGCAGGCGAATACCAAGTGGAGGGAGCCAAGACTGCCCTAGGCCATGCATACGGCGGAGCAGCGCAGTATTTCGCCATGTGGCTGGTGGCCAGCGAGATGAACCCCGATTTCAACTAGTCGGGCAGAAGCAGCCCAGCAACCAGCAGCCATTACCCAAGCAGCCCAGCCTCCAGCAGCCCAGCCTCCAGCAGCCAAGCAGGAAAAACTATGCCAGGGATATGCGATGGCAGAGTGGCGATCGTAACGGGCGCGGGCCGAGGTCTAGGCAAAGCTCATGCTTTGGAGCTAGCCCGCCAAGGTGCCAAAGTGCTGGTGAATGACTTAGGGGTAGACAGAGACGGCACAGGGGAATCCCGCAGCCCCGCACAAGAAGTCGCAGACGAAATCCGTGCTGCCGGCGGCACAGCCGAAGCCAACGGCTCGGATGTGGCCGACTGGCATCAAGCCGAAGCCATGATCCGCCAAGCGATTGAGACTTGGGGCAGGCTAGACACCTTAGTCTGCAACGCAGGCTTCTTGCGCGACAGAATGCTGGTGAACATGAGCGAGGAAGAGTGGGATGCAGTGATGCGAGTGCACCTCAAAGGCCATTTCGCTCCTGCCCGCCATGCCGCCGCCTATTGGCGAGACCAAGCCAAAGCAGGCGAAGAGGTAGTAGCAAGGATTGTCAACACAAGCTCGGGCGCAGGTCTGCTGGGTTCCATCGGCCAAGGCAACTACGCCGCAGCCAAAGCAGGCATAGCCACCTTGACCATCCAGCAGGCTGCAGAGTGGTCGCGCTACGGCGTGCTGGCCAACGCCATCGCCCCCGATGCCCGCACCCGCATGACCGAAGGCATCTTCTATTCCTCAGACGATCTAGCCCCCGATGCCTTCGACGAAAAAGACCCAGCCAACGCCTCGCCCCTAGTAGCGTGGCTAGGTTCAGCCGAATGCGATATAACAGGCAGAATGTTCGAAATCACAGGCGGCGAGCTGAATGTCTGCGACGGCTGGCAGCACGGCAAAGTAATAAGCGTAGGCCCCCGCCGCTACGAACCCGCCGAAATAGCCCAAGCCGTCCAAGAATCCATAGCCGCCACCCCTGCCCCCGCCCCTGTTTATGGAGCATAAGAGCCGCAGCCAGCGGAAAGCTCGTTTTTTGGCTTGCGAGTTCCGAGCAACCACTTTCATAGCAAAGACCTGCTATTATCTGTTGTATGAATGAATCAAACGGGGTTACTGCCAACGGGGCGGCTTCAGGGATTGCTCTGGAGTCGGAAGGCGTCACGGTGGAAGGCGTCTGGAAGAAATACGACAACGGCTTTGTCGCTGTGGAAGACCTCAGCCTTGAGATCCACAACGGTGAATTTCTCGTGATGGTCGGGCCTTCGGGCTGCGGCAAATCCACCACGCTGCGCATGATCGCCGGGCTGGAAGACATCTCGGAAGGCACCATGTCTATAGGCGGGCGTGTCATCAACGAGCTGCCGCCCAAAGAGCGCGACATAGCAATGGTCTTTCAGAACTACGCCCTGTATCCGCACATGTCGGTATTTGATAACATCGGTTTCGCCCTCAAGCTGCAACGCCGCCCCCGCAACGAGATCAAAGAGCGCGTAGGCGAGGCCGCTCGCATATTGGAGCTCACCGACATGCTGGATCGCAAGCCTTCCCAGCTCTCAGGCGGTCAGCGTCAGCGAGTGGCTATGGGACGAGCCATCGTTCGGTATCCGAAGGTGTTCCTACTTGACGAGCCGCTCTCCAATTTGGACGCCAAGCTCCGTGTGCAGATGCGCGGCGAGATCACCCGCCTGCAGCGTGAGGTGGGCGTTACCACCTTCTATGTAACCCACGACCAAGTTGAAGCAATGACGATGGCCGACCGCGTGGCAGTGATCAACAAAGGCGTGTTGCAGCAGGTGGATGCGCCGCAAGTATTGTTTGAGCAGCCCGACAATCTCTTCGTGGCAGCTTTCATCGGGTCGCCGTCAATGAACCTCATGGAAGGCAAGCTTTCCGACAATGGCGGCAGTTCTCTGCATCTGGCCATCGGCGAGGAAACGCTTTCCGTGCCCCGTTCGGTGCTTGATGAGAACTCCAAGCTTGCCAGCTACCTAGACAAAAACCTCGTCGTAGGCATCCGTCCGAAAGACATGGACGACGCCTCAATCGTAAAAGAGCACCCCCAAGACCAGCGATTCCGCACCCGAGCTGAAAATGTGGAAGCTCTGGGATTTGAAGTGATAGTCCACTTTGACATCCAAGCCATACCGGTAGTCTCGGAAGACGCTCTGGAGCTTCCCGAAGACATGGTGGGCACCGAGCTAGGCGGATACGCAGATGTGAAGCGTGAATATCCGAGCCGCTTAGCAGCACGCTTCGACCCAGCCACCCGTCTCCGCATCGGCGACACGATGGAAGTCGCCGTCCGAGTAGAAAACATCCATTACTTCGACCGTGACACCGGCCTAGCCATCCGCAGCTAGCACGAGCAGCCAGCCCGCTCTGCGCTTGAATTCAACTAAGATAGTCCCTTATGGATTTTGACGATACGCCTGAACAAGCTGAGTTCAGACAGAGGGCGATTGCGTTTCTGGAAGAGTTTGCGCCGCAGGTCGGAGGGTATGACAGTGCTTCTTCTGGCGGATACATCGCCGACCGCGTGGAAGAGAAGATATATGTGCAGAAATGCCGCGACTGGCAGCGCATCAAATACGACAACGGTTGGGCCGGGCTGACATGGCCGAAGGAGTTCGGCGGCCAAGGGCTCACCGGCATCTTGGAGGGCGTCTTCAAAGAAGAAGAGGCTAAGCGCGTCTCCGCCACCGGGATTTTCGCCGTGAGCATAGGCATGGTCGGGCCCACTCTCATCGCTCACGGCACCCAGGAGCAGCAAGAGCATTTTCTGCCGCGAATGCTGAAGGGCGAAGACTGCTGGTGCCAGCTGTTCTCAGAACCTGGTGCAGGTTCCGACCTCGGCGGGCTGCGCACAACGGCAGTGCGAGACGGCGACGAGTGGGTCATCAACGGCCAGAAAGTCTGGACTTCAGGCGCGCAGAACAGCGACTGGGGCATTCTGCTGACCCGCAGCGATCCTGAAGCTGTGAAGCACAGGGGCATCACCTATTTCCTCGTGGACATGACCACGCTGGGCATTGAGGTGCGCCCGCTCGTGCAAATCACGGGAGTCGCTCACTTCAACGAGGTGTTTCTCACCGATGTCCGCATCCCTCACGAAAACATCTTGGGCGAAGTCCATGGCGGCTGGGCGCCGATAATGACCACTCTCTCCCACGAGCGGACGCTCATAGGCGGGGGCAGCAGCCGAGCGTCTATGCAAGATCTCTTTGACCTGGCTGCCCGCTTCGGCGCGGCCGATGACCCGCTGATACGCCAGAAGATCGTGGATATCGGCATCAGGACGGAGATACTCAAATATCTCGGCTATCGTTCCCGAACGGCTGCCACCAAAGGCGAGGAGCCCGGGCCTGAAAGTTCCGTCACGAAGCTGTCGCTGTCGCTGCTCTCTCACGAAATCGGGAATCTCGTGATGGAACTCTGCGGCCCCTATGGCACTCTCTCCAGCGATGACGGAACAGATGAAGGACGCTGGGTGCAAGATTTCCTCGGCCAATGGGGAGTCCGCATTGGCGGGGGCACCGACAACATCCAGCGCAATACCATAGGCGAGAAAGTGCTGGGTCTGCCGCCTGAGCACCGAGTCGACAAGGGCATACCCTTCAAGGACATACCCACAGGCTGAACAGGAGCACAAGATGAAGTTCTCAATGATTTTTGAGGCGCAGACAGCCGACACTTCTCCGGAATTCGAACGTCAGCTGCTGCATGACTGCGTGGAGCAGTCGGTGTTCGCCGAAGAAATGGGCTTTGACCGCATCTGGGCGGTGGAGCATCACTGCCTCAAATGGTATGCCCACATGAGCGCACCAGAGATTTTCCTCACTTGGGTGGCAGCCAAGACTTCACGCATCCGTCTAGGGCACGGCGTGGTCTGCATGCCGTTCGGCTACAATCATCCGCTGCGAGTGGCAGAGAGAGTGGCCACGCTGGATGCTCTTTCGGGTGGCCGCCTGGATGTGGGGGCCGGCAGAGGAGCCACCCTGCAGGAGATGTCGGCGTTCGGCGTGCAGCCTGAAGACACCTACGACCAAGTGGAAGAGTCGCTGCAAATATTGTCTCGGGTCTGGCTGGAAGATGAATTTGAATGGCACGGCTCGCTGGAGATTGCCCCGCACCCTATCATCCCTCGTCCAGTCCAGATGCCGCACCCGCCTCTGTATCTGGCATGCACCAAGCGAGACACCGTGAAGCTGGCAGCCGAGCTAGGCGTCGGCGCGCTCACTTTGGGCTTTGCCGGTCTAGACGAAATCCGCATCCTGCGCGAAATCTACGACGAAGCCCGTGAAGCAGCCGATGGCAGCCGCTTCGTCTCTTCGCAGCCCACCGTGCATTTCTCGGCCCTTTGCCCCACCATCGTGCTGGACGACCGCGACAAGGCGTTCAGCATCGGCGCACGCGGGCAGCGTTTCTTCGCCGAGGCGATCATGCACTGGAACCTCGGCATGCCGCCGCCCAGCGCAGGCTCAGACGATGACGATGCCATCGCTGCGATGGAGCAGTCCAAAGAACGCTATGTAGCCAAGATCAGCGAGATGGAAATCCCCTTGACTCCCAACAGCGCGAGCACCTACAACCTAGAGCACGCCTACGGCAACGCTGAGGATGCCATCCGCTACATCACCGAGCTGCAGAACCTGGGAGCCGACGAGATCATGTGCATCATGCAGATGGGCACCGTGCCCCACGATGCCATCATGTCGACCATCCGAGCCTACGGCGAGACCATCATCCCGCACTTCCGAGCGCAAGAAGCAGGGGCGGCAGCAGAGCCGGCAGCCGCGGCCGAAGCAGAAGTTGCAGCCTGAGCGGAAGTCGCAGCGGAGCTATATTATTTGATGCAGTCATAGCAGCTACTAAAATACTCCACTAGACTTAGCAACAACAACTACCGACAGCAAGGAGAATTCCATGAAGATGATCACTTCAGTTGTGCGGCCACACCAAGTAGAAAATATTAAAGAAGCATTGCAGCAAATTGATGTGCATGGAATGTCAGTTTTCGAGACTCAAGGTTTCGGTCGCCAAGGAGGGCACACGGAGACCTATCGAGGCACTGAGTATCAAATTGCTTTCACGCCTAAATCCACGATCCAGATAGTCGTGGCAGACGATTTGGTGCAAAAGGTCGTAGACGCTGTCGTGGCTACAGTGCGCACAGGACATATCGGCGACGGCAAGATATGGGTCACCAATGTCGAGCAGATGATCCGCATTCGCACAGGCGAAGAGGGAGATGTAGCCATCTAGTCGGGGGAGCGGGCAGAGTTGTGAAGCGATGATCATCACAGTGCCCGCAGGCGGCGGAGCAATCACCGTCGCCGAACCCGACAACTTCAAACAGTTCCATCTGGCAGCAGGCGACATGGATGTGCGTCAGGTTGCTGCTGCTCTAGGCGAAGACGCTTACCAGAAAGACGACGGGGCGCATCTCTGGGTGTCCATAGATGCCGTGCGGGGCTGGGTGGGCGCGCAGGGCCAGCAAGAGCCGGGCCAGCAAGAACAGAGCCAGACACCCAGCCAAGAATGGGAAGACGGCTTTAGCGCCATGCTGGAGTTCGCCAAAGGTCACGGCTGGATCAGCGAAGACGGCAGCCATGTGCAAGCCCACATAGAGTGGCCCGGCAGCGACGGCCCAGTGCGAGCTTGGCAGATGCCAATCACCGGCGGCAACCTCTGGGAGCTGATTGAAGCGAGGGTGGCGGCCACGCCCGACCGCGAGATGCTCGTGGATGATCACGGGCAGCGCGTGACCTTCCGAGAGTTCCGCGATCGTGCCGAAGCCATGGCAGCGGGCTTCGCCGCAGAGCCGTACAACCTAGCTGAAGGCGATGTGGTCTCGTGGCAGCTGCCGACTTGGATCGACTCTGTGGTGCTCGCCGCAGCCCTCAACCGCATAGGCGTCGTCCAAAATCCGATCATCCCTATCTATCGCGAGCGAGAAGTGGGCTTCTGCTCCCGTCAAGCTCGCAGCCGCTTGCTCATCGTGCCGGGAGTGTGGCAAAAGTTCGACTTCGGGGCTATGGCAGAAGGCATCGCCGCCAGCCATGCTGCACCTGCTGGCAATTCCGCTGCTGGCGGGCCCGCATCCGCTAGCACAGCACCGCTGGAAATGGGCGTGCTCGTGGCCACGCCGGGCAACTTCCCCGTTAGCGACCCGGCCAGCTTGCCTCCGATTCCCGCCGCGCCCGCCTCTGGCGAAACTCCGCCGATGCGCTGGCTGCTCTACACATCAGGCACCACAGCCGACCCCAAAGGCGCACGCCACACCGACTCTTCCATGGCTGCCATCTCGCTATCCATGGGCGAGCGATTCCAGTGCGTGCCCGACGACCGCTCCATCTTGGCGTTTCCCTTCACGCACATCGGCGGCATCACTTGGCTGTTCACCTCGCTGCAATACGGTATCTGCAACCTGCTCACCGAAGCTTTTGCGGGCGAAGCGACTGTGGATTTCATGGCCAGCGAGAATGTCACCATCGCAGGCTCGGGCACGCCGTTCCATCAGGCGTATCTGAATACGCAGAGGCAACGACCTGACGGGCCGATCTTTCCGAAAGTCCGCTGCTGTCCCGGCGGCGGCGCGCCCAAGCCCCCCCAGATGCACTACGACATCAAAGCAGAAGTCGGCGGCGTGGGCGTGGTGTCGGGCTGGGGGCTCACCGAAGCTCCGATTTTGACGCTCTGCGGCGTGGCCGACCCCGATGAGAAACTGGCTGAAACCGAAGGCAAGCCGATGCCGGGCGTGGATCTGAGAGTCGTCAAGCACGACGGCGCCTTGGCTGTCCCCGGCGAAGAAGGCGAGCTGCGAATCAAAGCCCCTCAGCTCATGCTCGGCTACTTAGACGAAAGCCTAAACGCCGAAGGCTTTGACTCGGACGGCTACTTCCGCACCGGCGATCTAGGCATGATTGACAGTGAAGGCTATGTGATCATCACAGGGCGTCTCAAAGACATCATCATCCGACACGGCGAAAACATTTCAGCCAAAGAGATAGAAGACATGCTCTACGAGCACCCCAATGTGGAAGATGTGGCAGTCGTTGGCTTGCCCGACGAAGCGACAGGCGAGCGGGCGTGCGCCATCGTCTCAACCCCGCAAGGAGCCGAGCCGCTGGAGTTCGCCCAGATGCAAGAGTTCTTGACAAGCAAAGGCTTGCGCAAGCAGGCGATCCCCGAACAGCTTGAATATGTAGACGAAGTGCCTCGCAACCCCAGCGGCAAGCTGTTGAAGCAGGAACTGCGAGACGCCTACCAAGCGAAGCCCTTCCGCCGCTAAGCCGCACTAATCTTAATCACAGCAAGACCCGCAACAGAAAGGCGCGACCAATGAAAGCAGCAATCCTGAGAGAAGTCGGAGACGAGCACCTAGATCTCTGCACCGACGCGGAGACCATAGATCCGGGCCCCAACGATGTCCGAATCAGGATCACCCATTCCGGCATCTGCCATTCGGATGTCTCGGCCATGAACGGCACCATCCCGCAGGGCGCGCCGTCGGTGCTCGGCCACGAAGGCGCGGGCATCGTGGAGGAGGTAGGCAAAGATGTGAGCCGTGTGGCAGTGGGCGACCATGTGATTGCGGTCTGGTCGCCGCCCTGCGGAGCTTGCGACTTCTGCAGCAAGTTCCGCAAGCCCAACCTCTGCCAAGAGGTGATGATGGATGCCACCCGCCCGCTCAACACCTTCATCCAAGGCGGCGAAGAGATAGGCGCGATGGCCCGCACAGGCACATTTGCCGAAGAGACCGTGCTGCCCGAACTGGGCATGGTCAAGATAGACGACGACATCCCTCTTGATGTCGCATCGCTCATCGGCTGCGGCGTGATGACAGGCGTAGGCGCGTCCATCAACACCGCAAAAATCACGCCAGGCTCATCTGTGGTGGTGTTCGGCGCAGGCGGCGTGGGAGTATCGGCCATTCAAGGCGCCAAGATCGCCGGCGCAGCCGAGATCGTGGCTGTAGACCTCAAGACTGAAAAGTTCGACAGGGTCAAAGAGCTAGGCGCAACCCACGCGGTGACGCCCGAAGAACTCCCCGACACCATGGGCGAAATCACCGGCGGCCACGGGTTCGACTTCGCCTTGGAATGCATCGGCAACCCTGCCGTGATGCGCCAAGCCTACGACATGACCCGCAGAGGCGGCACCTGCTGCATCGTGGGCGTAGGACGCTTGGACGAGTTCGTGCAATTCAGCGCGTTTGAGCTGTTCTACGGCGAGAAAAACCTCGTGGGTTCTTACTACGGCGGCACCGACGCCCGCGTGGACTTCCACCGCCTGCTGAGGCTCTGCGAAGGCGGACAGCTTGACTTGAAGAGCATGATAGACCGCACCCTCAGCTTTGAAGAGATCAACGAAGGCATTGATGCCTGTCGCAGCGGCGATGTCATCCGCCAAGTGGTTGCGTTCTGAGCGGATCCGGCGTCTTCTTTAGCGTCGGGAGCGGAAGCCCTGAATACCGACAACTCCGAGCACGACCTTCTCCACGAGAGTGAGAGCGATGAGGCATATGGCCATGCAGTCGGAGACCAGGCAATTGACGAACGGGCAGTAGACGAGCGGGCAATTGACGACCATTCCAAACGAGGTGTAGGCACAGCGATAGGCGCTCTTGTGGTGCTGGCACTGGTAGGCGTTTTGGCTTATGTGGCTTGGGACCGTCTCACCGATGACGACTATCAAGGCGACCTCACAGCATTCTGCGCCCGCGTGGTGAGAAGCGAGGCGAGGAGCGACAGCCAATCCAGCGACAGCCAACCCGATGCAGTCTCCTACTACGAAAGCCTCGTGGAGGTAGCCCCCAGAGACATCCGCTCTACCGTCCAGCGGCTTCAAGACGCCACCCGCGACCTCCGAGAGCTTCGCGAGGGAGAAGACATAGCAGCATATTTTGCCGCAGCCTTTGACCCCGAGCAGCAAACCGCCGAGCGTGAGCTTCAGAACTATGCCAACGACGAGTGCCAGCTAGAAGATGTGTGCGACAGCGCCCGCCCCGCTTTCTTCTGCTAACAGCAGCCGCCCTGCCATCTTTGCTAAAGTGCATTCAGAGAGCGCAAGCCTCAGAGAGCAAGGCCTTCCAAGAAAGGATCAATCATGGGATACAAAGTGGTGGTCGACTACGACCTTTGCGAAAGCAACGCAATCTGCATGCAAGTCGCCCCCAAAGTTTTTGAAGTGCGCGACGACGACTTCCTCTATGTGCTGGACGAAACGCCAGGGGAGGACATGCGCGAAAAAGTGATGGAGTCGATCCATCGCTGCCCGAAGCAGGCTATTTCGCTGGACGAGAGTTGAGTCAGAGTTCCTAGGCGGATGCGATCGGTCGCTATTGTCGGGGGGTCGCTAGCGGGTTTGCGAGCGGCCGAAACGCTGCGCTCAGACGGATTCAGCGGAACTATCCACTTCATCGGCGAAGAGACACGCCTGCCCTATGACCGCCCGCCTCTTTCCAAAGAGGTCTTGGGCGACAAGATGGAGGTGGCAAACGCTGGGCTGATTTCGCAAGAGGCATTTGACGCTTTGCGTCTTGAGCTTCACTTGGGGAAGCGGGCTGTGGGTCTGGATGCTGAACGCAAAGCTGTCTTGCTGGCAGGCGAGGGCGAGGCTGGCGGCAGTGAGGCAAGCAAGGCGGCAGGCGAGGCGGCAGAAGCAGGAGGTGCTGCGGCAAGCGAAGAAATCACGGCTGACGGGATTGTCATAGCCACAGGTTCTCGCCCGCGAAAGATGCCCGGCACCGAAGGCATCGGCGGGGTCTACACCCTGCGCACGCTGGAAGACTGCCTCGCCCTGAAAGCCGAGTTTGCCACAGGGCCGAAAGTGGCGGTGATAGGCGCAGGCTTCATCGGAGCAGAAGTGGCTGCCACCGCACGAGGCTTAGGGCTGGATGTGACGGTAATAGAAATGCTGGCGACGCCCTTGGCGAGGGTGCTGGGCGACACTCTGGGCCAAGTCATGGCCGACCTGCATCGCGACAACGGCGTGGATCTGCGCTTAGGCGTGGGCGTGGAAGAAGTCGTGGCGGGGGATGGCGGCCGTGTGTCCAGCGTGGAGCTGAGCGACGGCACGAGCATCGCGGCCGATGTGGTGGTGGTGGGCATAGGTGTGATTCCCAACACCGAATGGCTGGAAGGCTCAGGCTTAGAGATAGACAACGGCGTGGTCTGCGATGAAACTTTGCTAGCTGCACCCGGCATCACAGCCGCCGGCGATGTGGCCCGCTGGCCCAACCGTCGTTTCGGCGAGACGATGCGAGTAGAGCACTGGGACAACGCCATAGAACAAGGAATCGCCGCCGCCCGTCGTCTCTTGGCTGGAGGGTGGGGGCAAAGTGGCGGCGGAGAAGCAGGCAGTGGCGAATCAGGCAGCAGCAAATCAGGCGAAGCAGTGCCGTTCACTCCTGTGCCGTGGTTCTGGAGCGACCAATACGACCGCAAAATCCAGCTCGCGGGCCGCTCATCGCCAGACGGCAGAGTAGAGATAGTCACCGGTTCGCTGGAAGAACGCCGCTTCGCCGCAATCTACGAACGAGAAGGCAAGCTAGTAGGAGTGCTAGGCATGAACCGCCCCCGCCATGTCATGCAGTATCGCCAACTGATAGTAGACGGCGCAAGCTGGCAGGAAGCATTAGCCTTCGGACAGGCCTGATTCGGCGCACTTGCCTCGCTGATGAAGTAGTCTGTTTTGCGGAGGAAATGGAGCATCGTGTCGCAAGGTAAATCGCAGCCAGAATTCCAAGGCAAGTCTTTGGATGTGGTGGGCATCGGCAATGCCATAGTCGACATCACCAGCCGAGAACCCGAAGACTTCGTCCGAGCCCACAAGCTCAACAAGAGCAGCATGACCCTCATAGACGAGCAACGCTCCGACTATCTCCGCAGCGTCTTGGGGCATAGTCGTCAAACCCCCGGCGGTTCTGCTGCCAACACCATAGTGGGTGTCGCCGATCTGGGCGGCGAAGTCGGCTTCATCGGCAAGGTGAGCAGCGACCTGCTCGGTCAGGCTTTCATGCAAAGCATCCGAGAGGCCGGAGTGAGCTTCAATGTGCCGCCCGCTCCTGTCGCCGAAGGCCCCGCCACCGGCCGCTGCGTGATAATAGTCACTCCCGATGCCGTGCGCACGATGAACACCTATCTAGGCGTGTCGGCATATCTCTACCCGTCCGACATAGACGAAAGCTTGGTGGCATCGGCGCAAGTGCTCTACTGCGAGGGCTATATCTGGGATGTGCCCATCACCAAGCAAGCCATCCGCCGAGCCATAGACGCAGCCAAAGCCGCCGGCACGAAGGTGTCGTTCACTCTGTCGGACACCCGCTGCGTGGAGCGGCATCTAGGTGAATGGCAGGGTCTGCTGGAAGATTCCATAGACATTCTTTTCGGCAACGAAGAAGAGCTGGCCGTGCTCACGGGCGCAGACACGCTGGAAGAGTCTCTGGCATCGGTGCAGCCGTTCTGCGAGATCGTGTGCGCCACTCGTGGGCGTGAAGGTTCGGTGGTCGCCGCTTCAGATGAGATTTTTGAGATTCCGCCTTATGAAGTGGCCAAAAGGGTAGACACCACAGGCGCAGGCGACATGTATGCAGCAGGGTTCTTGTACGGCTACACCTCGGGGCTTGATTTGGTGTCGTGCGGCAAGCTGGCATCGCTAGTGGCAGGTCAGATCATCATGCACGAAGGCGCCCGCTCCGTGGAAGACTTAGGAGAGATAGCGGAACGAGAGTTAGGGATAGTCTGCGGGGAAAGGCGAGCACGGATGCCTGAAGGAGCGATGGTATTGGAAAGAGCAGGGGTGCTGGAAGGAGCAAATCATGGCTGATCGTTCAGGTGGCGGGTCGCGCCGCCGACAAGCCGACCCGTATTTCGTAGCTCGCGGAGCGGGAGGGCAGCTCGCCGACATGTGGGGGCAGCACGATGTGGCAGTGGTGCTCGGATCAGGCTGGGGCGAAGCGGCAGATGCCTTGGGGGAGATAGCCGAAGAAATGCCAGCCGCAACGCTGCCGGGCTTCATGGCCCCGACCGTGGAAGGTCACGGGGGAAGCATCGCCTCAGTGCTGGCAAGCGAACGGCGAGTGCTGCTGTTTCGGGGCAGAGTGCATCTCTACGAAGGGCACTCTCCCCACGATGTGGTGCACGGGGTGAGGGTTGCCGAGGCTGCGGGCTGCAAGTCTGTCATCCTCACAAACGCAGCCGGCGGCATCAACTCTTCGTATCATCCGGGCCTGCCCGTGCTGCTGACCGACCACATCAACCTCACAGGTCTTTCGCCCCTGAGCGGCCCCGCCCCGCCCCCGCCCCGCAGCGTCCGCTTCGTGGATCTGACCGAGGCGTATTCCCCCCGTCTGCGAGAGATTGCCAAAGAGGTAGATCCCGAAGTGGGCGAAGGAGTTTATGCAGGGCTGCAAGGCCCCCACTACGAAACACCAGCAGAAATTCGCATGTTGATGGCAATGGGGGCAGACCTCGTGGGCATGTCTACGGTGCTGGAATGCATCGCAGCCAGGCACCTAGGCATGGAAGTTCTAGGCGTGTCGCTCGTCACGAATGTGGCGGCAGGCTTGAGCGATGACCCTCTGGATCACGAAGAAGTGCTAGCCGCAGGCCAAGACGCCGGCAGCAGAGTAGGCGCGCTGCTGCGAGGCGTGATTGACAGGCTGTGATCTATGGCTTGCTAGCACCGTTGCCATGTCGCCACCGAGAGCTTCGTTGCCCTCCTCCATCCGCTCGCCGAGATTCTCGGATGCGAACCAAAAGAGAATGAATCTGGAACAACAATGTCAATTCCTGTTGATTTGAGAGAGCAAGCCGAAGCGTGGCTCGCGGCCGATCCTGATCCTGAAACCTGTGCCGAGCTTGAGCAGTTGCTGGCAGCAGACAGCGCAGCCGAGCTTCAAAGCCGCTTCGGCAGCACCCTGAAGTTCGGCACTGCCGGCTTGCGAGGCGAGTTAGGAGCGGGCTCGAACCGCATGAACCGAGTTGTAGTGCGCCAGACCACCGCTGCGCTCGTGGATTATCTGAACGAGCTTGCTGGGGCGGCAGATGCTGGGTCAGCCAACGCCGAGCCAGCCAACGCCAAACCAGCCAAAATCGTCATTGGCTATGACGGACGCCGCAACTCAGATGTCTTCGCCCGAGACGCAGCAGCCGTTGCTGCAGCCAAAGGCGCACAAGCAATACTGCTAGAAGGAGTAGTGCCAACCCCCGTGCTATCCCATGCAGTGCTGCGCCACGGCTGCGACGCAGGGATAATGATAACCGCCAGCCACAACCCTCCCCGGGACAACGGCTACAAAGTGTATTGGCACGACGGCGCGCAGATCATCCCGCCTCACGACCGCAAGATAGAGCAGACTCGCCATCGCATCGGTCTGCTGCCACAGGAGTATGGATATGACATTGATTCTGTGTCTGCTTCTACTGGTCGCACCGACACCCTCGCGCCCACATCAGAGCAAGTTCAAAATGATGTCAGTGCCGGTGCTAGCTTCTGCCAAGTCATTTCTGCTGCAGAGGAAATTGACGAGTATGTGCGGGTTGCGGCTGCTCAGATAAAAAGCCTTTTTGAACGCTCCCCAGTTGAGTTCGGCACTCCAGACGCATCTGCTGATGAGCCGGCAAGCGGAAGCACTAATTTGCGGGTTGTCTATACCCCTTTGCACGGCGTAGGCAAAGCAGCCCTGCTGCGACTTTTTGAAGAGCTAGAAATGCCCAAACCGATAGTAGTGCCCGAACAAGCTGAGCCAGACGGCGATTTCCCGACCGTGCAGTTTCCCAACCCCGAAGAGCCGGGAGCACTAGACCTCGCCTTGCGATTGGCTGCCGAGGAAGACGCCGATGTAGTGTTGGCAAACGATCCCGATGCCGACCGCCTATGCGTCGCGATTAATTCGGCTGAATTTGCCATCTCAACTTCTTCCGCTGCATCGCCCGTCGCAGAGCCCGCTGACAGTTTGGCAGTTTCCAACAAAGCATACCGAGTTCTCTCAGGCGATGAGCTGGGCTGTCTGCTGGCTGAAGGTATTCTCTCTCTTCTGGGCAAAGACAGCGAAGAAGCCAAGCTGCTAGTCGGCACCACCATTGTCTCTTCGCAACTGCTGGCAAGGATCGCAGAGGCGCACGGCGCAGCCTTCAGCGAGACACTCACAGGTTTCAAATGGCTAGCCCGTGTTGGCGACAACATGCCAGAGCGGTTCGTATTCGGCTACGAAGAGGCACTAGGTTTCTCGGTGCTGCCCGATTTAGTGCGCGACAAAGACGGCATAACAGCCGCAGCAGTCTTCATGCTGCTGATGCAAGAGTGGCAAGCAGAAGGTGCTAGCCCCTTGGATCGTTTAGGCGCCCTGTATCGCCAACACGGTCTCAACAAGAGCCGCCAGATCAGCTTTCGCTACGAAGGCGACAATGCGCAAGCGACCATGGCAGCCATGATGGGTTCGCTGCGGATGTCGCCCCCAACGAGCTTCGCTGCTTCTGGTGCCCTTCCCGTCTCTGATTCCCGTTCTCTCCCAGAAGCTGCCGATTCCCCGCCTTCTCCTTCCCCAGAAGACACCTCCTCAAGCACGGAAGAAGCTAACGAATCAACAAGTCAGGCATCTGGCAAAGAAAGCAATGCCGTCTCATCCATAGTGGATTACGCCGAAGGCACGGCAAGCAGCGTCCCAGCTAATGTGCTGATGTATTTTCTCCGAAGCGGCGCAAGAGTCATCATCCGTCCAAGCGGCACCGAGCCAAAGCTGAAGGCATATTTGGAAGTCATAGAGCCAGTCGGCGATAGTGGAGACACAAATGCTTCCATAGCCGAGGCAGCTGACCTAGCAACCGCGCAACTAAACGAACTAGAAGCTGCCGTCAGAAGTCTGATAGACGAAAGAAGTCAAAGATGATCGGCTGTGTAGGCGATGCCGTGCTAGATGTATCGGTGCGCCTGACAACTTCTGCCCGCTCAGGCACCGACACTCCAGCCCGAATCCAAGCCCGTAGGGGCGGAAGCGCGGCAAATGTCGCAGCAGAAGCTGCTCGTCTAAGCGGCAAATCCCGCTTCATCGGCGCAATCGGAGCCGACCCCACTGGCGACCGCCTAGCTGCTGAACTGCAAGACCAAGGCGTAGAAATCTGCGGCCTAAGGGCGGGGCGCACAGGCTGCGTGGTCGCCCTCCTGAACGAAGCAGGCGAAGCCACGATGCTGACCGATCGAGCCGATGCCGCCCAGTTGAGCGAATGGCATCCCGAATGGCTAGAAGGTCTAACCGCCCTGCATGTCACCTCCTACGCCTTCTTCGCCGAACCAATGGCCACCACTACAAAGTCGCTAATAGCCGAAGCCCAAACCCAAGGTATCCTCGTGAGCATAGATGTCTCGTCGGTAGGCGCAGTCTCCGATTTCGGTCTCGCTCGCTACGCAGAGTTGTTGCACCGCCTCCAGCCCGACATCCTCTTCGCCAACGCCGCCGAAGCCGAGCTGCTGGCGTCTGAAAAAGGGCTTATCTCCCAGTCCTCCAAAAGCAAATCCCCCAATCCAGCCGCCGCCACCCCACCGGAAGCATTCCACGAGCTCGTGTCCCAATCCCCCAAGAGCAAATCTCCCAATCCGCAAACTGCTGCCCCTCTACTCTCCCTAGCCAAAGAGGTGGTCATCAAACAAGGCCCAAATCCAGTAATCCTGCTAAGCCGAGACACTCCAGCGCAAAAATCCCCGGAAGATAGCCAAACCGAGCTAGAAATCCCAGTCCCCAAACTAGAAAAAGTCACCGACACCCTAGCCGCAGGCGACACCTTCGCCGCAGGCTTCCTAGTCGCCAAAACAATCAACAATCTCTCGTGGCAAGAAGCCACCACCGCCGCCATAAACGCTGCCGCCGACCTGCTTTCCAAGCGCAGCTAGGCAGTGCCAGCAGATTAGCGTGAAAACAATAATGGACATCAACTACTCACCAGAAGTCGCTGAGGCTCTGAAGGCGGGCAAGCCCGTAGTGGCTTTGGAATCCACCGTTTTCAGCCCCCTAGGTTTGCCGTCTCCCGCGAAAAAGGAAGCTTACAATCAGTCGCTTGAAGCAGTGCAAGAAAAGGGGGCTGTGGCTGCGGTCACTGCGGTGATTGAAGGGCTGATGAAGGTAGGTCTAAGTAAATCTGACGAAGCTCACCTGTTTGGCGGGTCAGTGACTGAAACTGCGACATTTCACAAGGTTTCCACGCGGCCCTCGGCTGCCCGCTCGGCTGAGAGCAAGCCAGTGACCGAAGCTGAGACATTGCGCAAGGTCACCTCCGCCGATTTGCCGATAGCTGTTGCCCAAAGCTTGCCGTTCGGTGCCACAACGGTATCAGCTTCCCTGTCGCTAGCACATCAAGCTGGCATCAAGGTCTTCGCCACAGGCGGCATCGGTGGTGTGCATCGGGAGAACCCCAATGATGTGAGCGCCGATCTCGCAGCACTAGCACGCTTTCCCGTTGCCACAGTCTGTTCTGGCGCAAAAGCGTTCTTAGACCTTCCAGCCACTTTAGAGCGGTTGGAGACGCTAGGAGTTCCAGTGGTGGGATACGGCACAGGCGAGTTCCCAGCTTTCTGGTGCCAAGAATCCGGGCTTAAGCTACAGCACTCGGTCGCCACTCCCCAAGAAGCCGCCGACATAGTCCGTGCCCTAGGCAGCGATCAAGGCAGTCCAGGCGTGCTGTTCGTAGTCCCGCCTCCGAAAGAAAAAGCCCTGCAATGGCCAGTAGTAGAGCAAGCCGTTGAAGAAGCCCTAGCCGCAGTCCAAAATCAAGGCATCAAAGGCGGCGAAGTAACCCCCTTCATCCTGGAACGCATAAACCAAGCCACAAACGGCGGCACCCTCCCCGCCAACATAGCCCTAGTAGCCAACAACGCCGCAACAGCCGCCGACATAGCAGCCGCCGTAGTTGACAATGCTTCAACTAGCAGATGATATTCCTCATGACAGGTTCGTGGCTGGGCTTGAGGAGCAGGTCTTCGGTTCAGACATGCAAAGGTTCCCCCGATGACCCATGCCCAGATTGTCTGAACTGCTCACCTAGTCCATTTAACCTTTTCGAAAGGGATCTCTTTGACCACTCTTTCATAAACTACGCTGAGTTCATCAAACACTTCATCTACCCAGCGGGCGATTTCTCTGGAGAACCTGTCATTGCCTTCTCTGGTTGGGAGGACATTGATGAACCTCCACCCCTTTTTGTCTATTCCCCATTCCACCCAATAAAAGCGTGTGCCGCGCTTTTCTATGTGCATATGGCGGTTGCTTTTCCCCGCCGGATGGTTTGGCTCATCGTTTACATAGGCACGCAGGTTGCCGGGAATCGTGTCGCAAACGCAAGCCACTATTCAGATGGTGCTGCGCTGAACCGCGAAAACAGACTCGCAGGAGGAACGCCACTCCTCATGTGACATCTCCACAAGCCTGTCGGAGCATAGGTCGGGTGAGATGTGGCGGTCTTCACCCCAGCATGCCGTTGCGCCGTCTACCTTCCAATGGTCGAACCCTTCGGTGTCCCATCTGTCAGCGAGAGGACCTTCCCAGTCTGACAGATCCACCATCCCTGAGCGGCCGTCGTCCAGCCACACATAAAGCTGCCTACCCGTAGGGGATGCTTCCACACCGGTCACGGAAGGCAGGTGGACTGGTTTGCCGATAGTTATTTTCGTTTTCATGTTTTCAGCATAGCACAGCCCGCCTCTTTCTGCGTCTTGCGATGTTTTCGGGGGAATGCGTGTCTATAAAATAGCGTTCCTACTCGGCTGCCCGCTCGGCTGAGAGCAAGCCAGTGACTGAAACTGCCACATTTCACAAGGTCACCTCCAACGCATAAACCAAGCCACAAACGGCGGCATCCTCCCCGCCAACATCGCCTTGGTAGCCAACAACGCCGCAATAGCCGCCGACATAGCCGCCGCCCTAGCCAAAGGCTAGCTGTCGCGGCGGAAGATTAGGAGGGATTTGGAGGCGTTGCCTATGCGGGAGGTGCGGTTGTAGATGGCGGCATCGGTTAGACCTACGCCGTCGTGGGAGAAGCGGACTTCTGAGGCTAAAGCTATCCACGGATCGTCTGTGAGCTTGTTGAGGTAGATGGTGAGGTCGGGGTTGATTGAGACATAGTTGGCTGCGCCGATTAGACCGCCTGCGCTCATCAGGAAGTCGGCTGTGGTGGCTACTCGCACGAACGGGGTCAGCGGCACATCTTCCACCAGCGGGTAGTTCAGCTTCCACCAGCTCACCGACTGAGGCGAGGTGTAATCGCGCTTGCTTCGCAGGTTGAACGCAGCGGGGAAGGAGGGCTGTTCCGCTTTGAATATGTTGGTCAGCCCCGTAGTGAAAACCTCGCTCTCTTCGCCGGGGAACTCAGGCATGTCGCTGTCTAGACTCTCGTCTGGCTGCAAGTCTTCTGAGACCTCGCCCGGCTCTTCACGGATGCGAAGCACATGGGCACGGGAAAGCTCTCTTGATCTGTGTTCGTTCCAGAGCGAGACTCTTAGCAGTTGGATTCGTCTGCCTTCTCGCACTGCTTCCACGCTTACCCTGATGGGATCCATCCTCACCTCTCGGAACAGCTCTGAAGTGATGCGGGTCGGGCGCATCTTGGCGGCTGCTGGGGTGATTTCGGCGGCGTATGCTGCCAAGCCCACTATCGCACCGCCGTGAAGCGCGCCAGAAAACCACGGGCCTTGCGCGAGGTGGGTGGGAACGAAGAGGAGATCGTCTAACGGTGCGGACGGGTCGCCTTGGCCGCCTTTCGCATCCTCCAAGGCGAAAATGCCTCTGGCGGTGATTTCTGGGGCGGTGTGGTTTTGGGGAAGAGTGGCCGTGTCTGGAGCGGCTTCGCTTAGGGCAGCATCGTTGGGCGGGGGAGTGCTTTCGCCCTGAGCAGGAGACGGATTATTCTGCACCACAATCTTTTAGGCTAGAGGTGCTTTCGGGTTAGAGATACGGGTTGCGAGCTGTCGCCTCAATTAAGCAACAGAGTTTGGGTGGAGAAGGGCCTTCTATGCGCTTGCCCTGTCGCCTTACAATGGGCAACCGCAGCTTCGGCACAGGCATGACCACGCAGGACCTTCCATGCGCTTGTCCTTTCGCCTTACGAGCTGTCGCCTCAATTGGGCGGCAGACTGGACGGCAGCCTGTCAGTCAAAAAGCAAATCAGGGTCGGCGATGAGGGCAGAGCAGCGGTCGGCATTGAAAAGGGCGCGGTCGCCTATGCCGTGCTGGTCTTCACGGGTCGGGTCGTGGAGGGATCGCTGATAGATGCCCTCCAGCAGCACGGCTAGGCGATAGTTATACAGCACGGCATAGTATTGCTGGTCGGTGGGAGAGGGTTCTGAGACTGGAGTTGACTGGCTTGCGCTGTCTGTGCCTTCAGCAGCCCAGATGCCAGCGATATCCTGTTTGCCTAAGCCTTCGTGGCCTGCTGAGGCATCAGACCTCTGAGTTTCGCTAGAGTCGCCAGAACTGCCTGCCGGCGAATTCCTTCTCAACAAATATCGCTCCATCATCTCCTGATACGAAGGCCAGCCGCCCTCAGCTCGCATAGATTTCCATGCCTCGCAGAAGCCGATGAAATCCAAAAGCGGGTCGCCGATGCTGGCCGTCTCCCAATCCACGATGGCAACCACGCGGGCGGGCGGCTCAGGGTGGATGAGCACATTGAACATGTGATAATCGGCATGCATGATGGTCGGCGACCAGACTTCGGGAATGTGAGCTTCCAGCCACTTGCCTGCTTCAGCCATCCCCGGGATCTCTCTGCCGCCGTAGCTGGCAAGCTGACCGCTCCAGCGGCCGACTTGGCGTTCGTGGAAGCCGTCGGGTTTGCCGAAGTCGCCGAGGCCTGCTGCCCGCCAATCCACTTTGTGAAGCTCGGCGAGCGCATCCACCAAAGCGAAAGCAAGCTCCGCACGGTCGGCAGAGGTTTCGGTGAAATCTGCCAGCCCCGGCCCGTGCGGGACGATTCCGTCAACCTCTTCCATCACATAAAACACGCAGCCCAGCACTTCTTCGTCTTCGCACAAGGCCACAGGCTTGGGATGAGGGGCATCGGTGCCTTCAAGTGCCGTGAGAATGCGGAACTCTCGGCGCATCCCGTCATTGGCTCGCTCTACCGCGACCTTCGCCGGCCTTCGCAGCACCCAGCGATGCTTGCCGATGCGCAGAAGAAACATCACATTGGAATATCCGCCCCCCAGCCGCTCGGCTGCGAGCTTTTCGGCTTCGGAGGTTTGGTCGTCATCCAAAATTCCCTCCCTCTGCAGCCACGACACCACAGCTTCTGGGTCTATAAGTGCGTCTGTCTCAGGCATTACTGCCATTCTAATTGTGATAGCATTTTGCCAGAAAAAGTAAGGCAAAAAAGCGAAGCAGAAAACAGGCAGCACCAGGCAAGCAACAGGCGAAAACATCAGAAGAAGCGCATCAGGAGGCCAAAATGTCAAGCTCAGAAATGACCGCAGAAGATATATCAGACAGGCGAGAAGCCAACAAAGCCCTGCTGCTAAAAGTCTTTGACGCAATGGGCACAGGCGATGCCGCCGCCCTTGCCACCCTCTACACCGACGACTACACCTTGGAGCTACCCTATGCCTCCCCAGAGCCGATAAAAGTGAGCGGTCTGGCCAATGTGGGCAGCTATGTGGGCGAGGCGCTCAAAGTCTTCCGCTTCACCCTCACCCTCACGGAGATTTACGACCTAGCCGACCCCGACATTCTCATAGCCGAATATGTCAGCCAAGGCGAAGTCACCACCACAGGCGCACCCTACAACAACACCTACATCGGCATCTGGCGTTTCCGCAACGGCCAAGTCTGCGGCACCAAAGAATGGTACAACCCCGAAATCTCCGCCCGTGCCCTAGCCGGCAGCGATTAGTTCGCGAGGGCATTTCCCAGCTTCGCCAGTGCAGTTCTGAGCTTTGCGTCCAAGATGTTATACCATTGAGATATGTCCGCTGTAATCATTGAAGTCGCCCTAAACGGCATCACCCGCAAAGACCGCAACCCTGCCGCGCCCGAAACCCCCGAAGAGATAGCCGCCGATGCGGTGGCCTGCTTGGAAGCTGGGGCGTCTATCATCCACACCCACGCCACCTCCACCTATCGCGACCCGATGAGCTCCGAGCCGTTGGCGGAAGAGTACGCCCAAGCCTTCAGGCAGATATTGGCTGAGCGGCCCGATGCGTTGGTGTATCCCACGATGAGCGGAGGCGAAACCATCCAGCAGCGGTGGGGGCACCATGAGATTCTGGCTGAAGAAGGAGTGATCTCGGCAGCTGTGGTAGACCCGGGCTCTGTGAACTTGGCAGGCACGGGCGAAGACGGCCTGCCCCGCCCAGACGACTTCGTGTATGTGAACAGCCCCAAAGACATCTTGTATATGATGGCCCGCTGCGATGCGCTGGGAATCGGCCCCAACATGGCGATTTTTGAACCCGGCTTCTTCCGTGTGCCTCTGGCCTACTACAGAGCAGGCAAGCTCCCCGCAGGCAGCTTCACGAAGTTCTATTTCTCTGGCGATGTAGGCTATCTGCCCGGCAGCACTGGCCCGCTGTTCAGCTGCCCGCCGCTGCCCGAGTCGCTGGAAATGTATCTGGCCATGAAAGGCGATGCCACTCTGCCGTGGGGGGTGTCCGTCATCACCGGCTCGCTCTTGGACACAGAAATCGCAGCCATGGCCATAGAAAGAGGCGGCCACATCCGCATCGGCCTAGAAGACAACTCCTCAGCCGAAAGCAATACAGCAGAAGTCAACCGAGCCGTAGCCCTGATAGAACACCTAGGCCACCACCCCGCCACCACAGAAGAGGCAAAAGCTATCTTGGCAATGCCAGCCAGTTAGTTAGTTGCGTGTGGGATGGTGGTTTTGGCAGGTAGATAAAATAACTTATTGGAATGCTTATTGGCTTTTTGCGGAAGTCAGGCTTAATCGGTGGCGTGAAGCGTGCCGCGTGCGGCTACTACCAGAGTGTAGATGACTATCAGGATGGAGTCGAAAAGCAGCAGCCATCGCATGTTGATGAACTCGGCTAGCTGGCCGTGGATGATGTTGGAAATCGGGACGGAAATGCCGAACAGCATCATCCATAGGCTCATCATCCGCCCCCTGTATTCGTCTCCAGCCAAAGTCTGCAGCACGGTGATGAGAGACGAGCTCACGAACACGAAGAAGAACCCGCTCAGCCCCATTGTTATTGCCCCGGCCCATAAAGTCGGAGCACCAGCCAGCAATGCCACGCAGATAGCCTGACCTGCATATCCCGTGAGCACCAGTCGCACATTTGAGACTGAACTGCCCACCCCCAGCAGCACCACGCCGCCCAGAATAGAGCCGACACCGAACGATCCGGCTAGCTGTCCGAACCCCGCAGCTTCAGCGTCAAAAACATCCCTTGCTATCACGGGTGCCAGCCACTGCAGGGGAGCCAGCACCACCGAAAGCATAGAAGCCGACACCAGCACGGCGATCAGCCCTCTGTTCTCTCGCACATAGCGTATGCCCTCGGAGAATTCCGCCAGAATCCCCCTGATTTCTTCCACTGCGTCGTCATCGGTGTCGTCATCGGTGTCATCGTCGGTGTCGTCATCTAAGCCGTCATCGGTGCCATCCCTCTTGGCTTTTGCTGTGCTGCTGTCTTGTTTGCCATCGCCTGCGTCATTTTTCCGAATCTTCGGGGCTGACATTTTCGGGGCAGACATCCCCGGAGCGGACATCCCCGGAGTGGGCACAGGTTTCATGCGTGCCAGCACGAATATCATCACCACGAAAGTGGCAGTGTTGATCCAGAAGACTGCTCCCTCGTTCCAGAAGGTCACCACATAGCCCGCGATCAGGGGGCCGACCGAGCGGGAGATGTTCCACTGGGTGGAGTTCATCACCACGCCGCCCCGCAGGTGTCGCTCGGGCAGCAGCTGGGGGATGATCGCCTGTTGCGCAGGGGCTGCCAGCGATGCTACTGCCCCGTTCAACATTGAAAACATGAACAGCACCCAGAAAGTGGCGGCATCAGCGAGATATGCCAAGGCGAGGCCGAGGGATGCGACAGTCTGAAGCACAACTGTGATGATCATCAGCCGCACCCGTGGCATTCGGTCGGCCAGCAGCCCCCCAAGCGGACTGAAAAACAGCAGCGGGATGATCCCAGCAGTAACCACGAGGCTGACTCGGAAGGGACTGTCGGTTATCACCTCAGTGAACCAGCCGATAGCAGCCAGATACATCCAAGTGCCCACATTGGAAACGACCGAAGCCGACCAAAACAGCCGATACTCACGATAAGCAAGCGGACTAAGCGCCTTGGGGAGTCTTGGATTGTATGGCGGTCTCGGTAATCTGAACTTGCGTGATCTGCGAAAACTCCGGCCAGTTTGAAAATGCGAGATGTCGTCTTCAGCCCCAGAGCTGTCTGCGCCCAGGCGGTCGAAGAACTCGTCAAATTCGTCAGGTGCATCGTCTTCCCCCGACCCAGATGGCACCTCAGATGTGTCATCCAGCGTCATAATACGAAATTGCCATTCTACTAGTGAATTCCCATCCGCTAAATTCAAAGCGATGGAAAGCAAAATCAATTTAGGATCAAACGATTTGGTGCTGCCGGGGGCGACTTTGGGGCATCCGCCTTTGCTGGATCACATCCGCTTGGCTGCTGGCAATGGGTTCGCTGGGGTGTCAATTCGCACTGCCGACTACCTGCGGGCTCTGGCTGAGGGGTCAACGGCTGAGCAGATCCGAGCGGCGATAGCCGATGCTGGATTGCTGGTGGCAGACATAGATTGCATAGCCCCGATCCTCGGCAGCGGCAAACCGGGCGGCGAATTCTACAGGGCAACCGAAGACGATGTGCTGCGATGTGCTGAGGCTCTGGGGGCGAGGTCAGTGAATTTGATATTGCAGAAGAATCGTGAAGGCTTGGCAGATGGCACTCCTGCAGCTGGTAACCCTGCCCCCGACAACCCTGTAGCCGATACCCCTGCCCCCGACACCCACGAAGCAATCGTGGAAGCTGCAGTTGCCGATGCCGCCAGAGTTGCCGACCGAGCCGCCGACATCGGCGTGCTAGTGCACTTGGAACCCATACCTTTCATGCCGATAAAAGACGCTGTAACAGCCTTGGAGATAGTTGCCGAAGCCGACCGCCCCAACCTAGGTATCCAGATAGACGCCTGGCACCACTTCCGAGGGCCTATTCCAGCTTCGGCTAATTCTGCAGAAGCTTCTCATACTGCAGGCTCCCAGAGTTCAGGCTCAGAAGCCCCTAACGGCCTAAGCTCTGAACGGGGTAGAACTGAAGAAAATGGCAATCCGGCCAAGTCAGCCGATGCTGCCAGCAAACCAACTCCCGCCACTCCCGATGCCATGGCTGAATCCTGTGGCGTGTTCTTCTCGTTCCCGGGCCAACGCATCTTCGCCATCCAAGTCTGCGACGCAGGCCCGCCGCAAGGCCGCCCGTTTGAAGACACCATGAAACGCCGCCTATTCCCCGGCCAAGGCGAATTTCCCCTCGCCACCTTGATAGCCACCCTGAGACTCATCGGCTGTCAGTCCCCCGTCTCAGTAGAAGTCTTTGCCGACACCCTCTCCCCAGAGCAACAAGCCTCCAAAGCCCGTCAAGCTGCCGAATCTGCCCGCACACTGCTGAAGGAATCAACTGCCACGCTCCAAACGATGATGGAGCAGTTCTCTTAAGTTCATATAACAGGCCAGCTATTAAATCCCCAGCAGGGTCGCTAGACGGGAGCGGTGATAGGGGGCGGAACCCCAGGAGACTGAGGTTGTCCAGGCTCGTTTCAGCCATAGCTGGAGGTCGTGCTCGAAGGTGTAGCCTATGGCGCCGTGACATTGGAGACACTTGACGGCGGCTAGGTCAGCGGCATCAGAGGCAAGCGATTTAGCGGCTGAGACATATTTAGCTCGTTCGGTGTTTGGCTCGCTGCTGGTTTTTTCTGAGGCGGTGTTTGCCGAGACAGTGCTTTTTGAGGCAGTGCTTTCTGAATCCGCACTTTGAGACATAGAGCTTTGAGCGACAGCCCAGGCTGCTGCATACACTGAAGGACGGGCGAAGCTCACAGCCTTGGCTACATCTGCCAAGTGATGCTTGACAGCTTGGTAGCTGCCTACGGGTTTGCCGAATTGTTCTCGTTCTTTTACATATTCCACTGTGGTGTCCAGCATGTGCTGCGCCAAGCCGACACAGCTCGCAGCGGCGGCTGTTGCGCCACGGTCGAAGGCGAGGCTTGCTGACGCACCGGGAAGGTGAGTGGCGGCATCGGGCGACCATTCCACGCGGGCGATGCGACGGGTGCCGTCCACTGAAGGCTGCTCGTGGGCTTGGTAATCGTTGCGCTCCACCGCGTAAAGTTCGCCTTCGTGGCTGAGGATTGCGACATCTGCCTGGGCCGCGTAGTTGGCGTATTGGGTAATGCTTCCTTCGCTGGATGTTGGCGGTATATCATCTGCTTCTTCACTAGATGCATTTTTGCTGCTGGTCGGCTCATCGGCCGAGACCAAGAAGTTACCGGTATTGCTGAAGGGATCGCCAATGCCAGCGGTCACCAGAATTTCTCCCGTGATGGCTTTCTCCAGCCAGCCTTCGGCGGCATGGGAATAGCCAGCGGCTTCAGCTAGAGTAGGCACTCCAACCGCAACATGCTCCAGCAAGGGAAGCGGGGCAGCAGCTCTGCCTGCGGCTTCCATCAGCTGCACTAAATCTCGCTCGTCTCCGCCTAGTCCGCCCGCGGTTTCAGGGGCTGTAACTGCCAGCACGCCCATCTCCGCCAAAGTTGCCCAAAGTTCCTCGGAGTAGCCTGTGGGGGAATCCCAGCAGGCTCGCACCACTTCTGGCGGGCATCGCTTGGCGAAGACTTCGCTCAGCGTTTCGGCGAAAACCTGCTGGTCATCTGTGAAAGCAAACTTCATCTCGTCAACACTCCTGCTTTTCTCCCATCTGCCAGTCTTGCTTTCGCCACTCCGCTCAGACCGGACTGAGCAGCACCTACACCCTCCTGCTTTTCTCCCATCCGCCAGCCTTGCTTTCGTTTTTCGCCTGTATGCGTGTCGCCAATCAGCCTGTCTTCTAAGACTCTCATCTCTTCTAAAACTCTCATCGTCTCGGCAAACCCAGCACTCGTTCGGCCACGATGTTGCGCTGGATTTCGTTGGTGCCGGCGTAGATCGGGCCAGACAGAGCAAAGAGGTAAGCGTCCATCCAAGCTCCGCCTCGCTCGGCATCATCGGCAGAAGCGTTGAATTCGGCTCGTTCGCCCAGCATGTTCAGAGCGGTGGCGTTGATTGCCACATCCAGTTCACTCCAGAAAATTTTCATAAAGCTGGCTTCCGACCCCAAAGCTTCGCCGCCCGACAGACGCTCGGCAGCTTCATAGCAAACCCAGCGATAAGCACGGCTCTCAGCCCAGCATCGTGCGATCTCGTCTCGGGCGACTGCGCCTTGGGCTGTGCTAGTCCTCCCTGTGCCAGTCTCCCCTGTGCCAGCCGCCTCTATGCTAGTCCCTCCTGTGCTAATCCCGGAGACGCCTCCTCCCAGAGATTTGCCCAGTTCCACCAACCTGTCTGCCGCCGCCATGAAGCGGCCGGGTGCTCGCAGGTTCAAGCCACGCTCGCTGCCTGCGGTGGCCATCGCCACAGCCCAGCCCTGTCCTTCTTCGCCCAAAAGGTTCTGTTCGTGCACACGAGCATCTTCAAAAAACAGCTCGGCAAAACCCGGCTCGCCGTCTATGCGAGCTACTGGGCGCACCACCAAGCCTTCGGTGTCTTTGGGGATTAGCAGATAGCTCAAACCTCTGTGCCGTTCGGCTTCTGGGTCGGTCCGGACTATGCAGAAGAACCAGTCGGCGAACGCCCCTCTGGAGCACCAAGTCTTCTGGCCGTTCAGCACGAACCATTCGCCGTCTCGCTCGGCACGGGACGAAAGGGCTGCCAAATCGCTGCCTGCGTTCGGTTCCGACCATCCTTGCGACCAGATTTCTTCGCCCGAAGCCATCGGCAGCAGAAACCTTTCCTGCTGTTCGGGAGTGGCGAACTCAAAAATGGTGGGAGCCAGCAAGCTCACCCCGTTGGCGCTCACCCTGCCGGGCGCGCCCGATGCCCAGTATTCCTCTTCGTAGAGCAGCCACTCCACCAAAGAGCAGTCTCGCCCGCCGTATTTCTCCGGCCAAGTTGGCACCGACCACCCTGCGGCAAACAGTTTCTTCTCCCATTCGCGATGCTGTTCAAAGCCGTCGGGAGTGTCCATAGACTTCAACGGCTCGGCAGGCAGATTGGCAGCCAGCCAGCCACGGATTTCGTCTCGGAAAGCTAGTTCAGCGGGAGTGAAAGACAAGTCCATGGAAGTTGGTATCTAGGTTATGAAATCTTAGTTTGCATGGCGAGAATTAGGCTAATGGCAAGACGGGAAACCAGTGTGACAAGGGAAATGAAGCAGGGTGAGGCGAGGCGTCTGGAATTCAGGAAGCGACCGCCTCAACAGCGGCAAAACCAGAAGCCGCGCTCAACTTGGCAGCAGCATGAGTCGCCATTTCAGACACTATCTCTTCGCAGGTCTTGGGCGAGTCGATCACGCCCAGCCCCATGCCAGTCGGCAATATCCCCGCTTCGGGGTGACCATCCACCAAAGCCGCCTTAGTCAGCAGTGGGGCATTTGCCGCCATCGCCACTTGCCGCCAGGGGAGTTTCTGGTTGCGCCGCATCGCCAGCCCTTCTTTCAGCAAATCACGCATGGATGTGCCTGTGAGATTGCGAAAGCGCAGAGCGTTGATCATCGCACGGGGGAAAGCTGAGAACCTAGCATTCTCCAAGCGGTCTATCATCTTCGTGCGGATGACCCGCTGCGGCGCGCCGTCCACGGCTTTGGTCACCACAGTGGAGGCGACATCAGCCTCAAAATAGCGAACCTTGACATCGGGCGGCACCAGACTTTCCGCACTCAGCAGAAACCTAGTGCCCATCGCCACGCCGTCGGCTCCGTATGCCAAAGCAGCGGCCAGCCCGCGCCCGTCGGTGATGCCGCCTGCTGCCAGCACGGGCAAGTCTATGGTGTCCAGCACTTGGCCGAGCAGCAGAAATGTGGGCACCGAACCGGTGTGGCCGCCGCCCTCTGCGCCCTGAGCTATCACGGCATCCACGCCCCACTCTGCCACCTTTTCGGCGTGTCGGCGTGCGCCGACAGTGGGAATAGTAACAATGCCTCGGTCTTTGAGCCGTTTCACGATGGATTCCTGCGGGGCGGTGGCGAAGCTGGCCACAGGCACGCCCATAGCGATGATCGTGTCTATACGCTCTTGGATGTCGGGCGCATCGGTGCGCAGGTTCACGCCGAACGGATTGCTGGTGCCCTCTTGGATTTCCTCAATGGCTGCGACCATCTGCTTGAGGGTAAGAGTGGCGGCAGCCAGAATCCCCAGCCCGCCAGCGTTGCTAACCCCGATCACCAGCGGCGGATAAGCCACCCACCCCATGCCCGTCTGCACAATAGGATAGCGAACCCCAAAAAGCTCGGTCGCCCGCGTAGGGAGGGAAGGGAGAGGGGAATTCACGAAGGCAGTTCTCTGTCGCGCAGCCCTTTGGGATCCAAGATTTCGCGAATAAGGCGGAGCTCTTCGGCAGTCGGCAGCCTGCTTTCTGGCACTCCGCCTGACTCTGCCACAGCTTTTTCATCTACCGCCAAGTCGAAAGCGGTGTTGTCGCGTGCTTCTTCCAAGCTCACACCGGGGTGCAGCGAGCGGATTCTCATGCGGCGGTCGGGCGTGTCGAAGTCGAACACGCCGAGGTTGGAGACCACGCGGCATACCTCGTGATGTTTGTTCATGGGCGCGCCCACTTCGCGCATCCTGTCGTAGCCGGGGCCCGACACCACATCCACTTTCTCAACGAAAGACCTGGTGGTGTGCTGGGGCACCCAGTAGCTCGTGCGGTGGTTCACTAGATTGCCGGGCGCGCCCCTCAAGCCGAGAAGCTGGGCTTTTGGCTTGTCCCAGCCGCCGATGGCTGCGATGTTCTGGTTGCCCCACTGGTCGATCTGGCTGGCGCCCATGAGCACATGCCGCCGTCCCGACCACACTATGTCGAACATCGTCCGATACGGAATGTAGGTTTCTGCCACTTTCGGGGCATCGGGCACGCCCACAGGGTATTCGCCCGCCACGAACACTGAAACTCCGTCGGTATAAGTCATATCAGGGGCGAAAGTGGCGCGAGCCAGCCTTCCGCCAATCATCGGAATATTGCCGATGGGGTTGCAGAGCATGTCTCGGTCGCCCCTGAAAGCCTCGGCGATAGCCACGACGCAGACTTCCGCGCGGGTTGCGGGCGAGGTTTCTGCGGCTTCGGCGGTCATCTGGCTGTTCCTTTGCTCATCGTGCTCTTGCTGTCGATCTATTCTCTGCGGTTGTTCTAAGGCTGTTCTGAGATTTTTGCTACTTGCCTGCGATTGTTCTATTAACTTTTCTGTCTCACTTCGTCTCTTCTATATATGCCGCCACAGCCTTTAGATATTCCTCGTGGCTGGCAACATCCAAGAAACGGCTGCGGAACTTGGCCCACGCATCGGCATCTTTGGCGGTTGCCGCATACATTTGCTGGAATGCCTCGTCTCGCTCGTAGTCGGGCGGGCATTCTGTGAAGTGTGCGCCTTGCGGGGCTTCCACCACGCCGTCTATGAAAATCCTGGAAATCCGCTGCGTTAGCAATGGGCCTTCTTTGGCGAAATCTTCGGTGGGGATGATCTGCTCTGCGCTCATGTAGGTCTTCTCGGCTGCCATGGCGAAGAGATCGTCAAAATACAGGTCGGGGCCGAGAAATTGCCCGTTGCCAGAGGCGTCTGCTCGGTTCATGTGGATGAAGGCTGCGTCCAACTCCAAAGCTGGCATCGCCACCAAGGTCTCGCCGTCATCGTAGGGGGATTTGACGGTGCGAAGCTCGGGGTTCATGGCCATCATGTCGGAGCCGAGCCCCGCTCTGGTGGGATAAAAAGGCATCCGATGCGCTGCCGCCAGCAGCCCGAGATAGAAGGCGCCCTCGTCCAGCTCCATCACCTCTATCGCACCGCTTTGACGGGCTTGGCGGAAGTGCGGCTCCAGCGGGATGCTGTCTAGCGAGACGAACCCATAGACGGCTTTTTTGATCTTGCCAGTTGCGCAGAGCAGGCCGATGTCGGGGCCGCCGTAGGCCACCACAGTGAGGTCGCAGATGTCGGATCGCAGCAACGCTCGCACGAGCGACATAGGCTTACGGCGCGACCCCCACCCGCCGATTCCTATAGTCATGCCGCTTCGGAGCTCGCCGATGACCTCATCTTCGGTCATAAGCTTGCTGCGGCTCATTTGCTTTTGCTCATGGTCTGGGACTCTGGCTGTCAAGTTCAAATTCTGGCTGGACTGAAATTCTGTCTGGTCTAAAACGCTGGCTCACGACCTAAAACTATCCCGATTCCACCATCTGCCCGAAAAGCGCCATTTGGAATCGCCCTGCAACAGGGTCGGTGCAGGCGGCTGCAGCTCGGCGGCAATCTGCTCCAGCGCGAGACAAATGGCTTCACGCTCCCGCTCGCTCGGTTCAGGCACGATGCGACCGATGGTTATTGAGCCAGTCGTGCTTTCAGTCATTGACATCTCCGTTCTTGCATTTCAGCCATTTCTGACAGGCTACAGCTTTCTGGCTGGCTTTGCTCAGACCTGTCTGCACAGTATCTAACTTACTTGTTGACCGTGATGCGAATTCTGTCCGTTACCTGTTCCCCTGCGCTGTCTGTGGCAGTCATCGTTATTTCATGCTCGCCAGCTGTCAGATCGTCACCAGAGACCACTATAAACCTGCCTACGCCCAGATCTCCGTCAATGCTGCTGTGCCAGCTGAAAGCAACAGAAGGCAGATTCCCATCCTCTCGGTCATAGCCGCTAGCAGACAGCACTAAACTCTGAGTCCCAGAGATAGTACTGTCAGTAGAGCCTACAATACTTGCTTCAGGGGGTTTGTTTGGCACAGAAAATGTCTCGCTCTCAATAAAAGCAGTTCGTAATCCATCAGATACTGATACTGCGACACGAGCCGTGTTTGAACCCCTCAACAAATCAAGGCTTATATTCATGCTAGTCGCATCCGTACTAAAAGACGAAACTCGCAATGGCCCGAGAGAATCACTAATATAAAACACAACATATAGCAGATCGTCATTGTCATCATCCGTAGCAGACCAAGTCAGCAAAATTTCTTCGTTATCCGACTGAGCTTCAGGAACCGATACAACTAAATCATAAATAGATGGAGTGCTGGCTGACCTAGTAATGGTATCGAAGACATTACTTTGTTTGGAAAACCGAAGCTTTGAATAGTCAGGCGAGTCATTTATATGAAAACCAAACAAAGCTGTGCTTGGCTCAGCACTCTCGGGGCAAGGCCCGTCTTCGCAGGTTATTTCTATCTCGCCTGCCTCAAACGAAATACTGCGCAACACGCTATCAGAAGCATCTAGCAGTTCCAACAAATAGTCACCAGGCGTGGTCATTAAGCTGCTAAGAGCGTTGGGATCCTTCTCAATCCAAGAAGGAGGGACAAGAAAATTGCGTGAATGGACAGGGTTCAACGAAACACTCAATGGCGAACCACTGCTAGAAATAGAGATTCTACCAGAAATAATCTCCAAAGCCTTCTCAGGCGGAGCATTCTCTGCTTCCGTCTCTTCAGGCGAAGCTACTTCCACAGCCGTTTCTTCGGGTTGAGTGGTTTCTGGGGTCGTTTCTTCGGGTTGGGTAGTCTGGGGCTGAGGGGTTTCTAGAGCAGTGACTTCGGGTTGGGCTGCCACTGCTTCCGCAGGTGCTAGCGAAGTGGTAGTAGTAGTGATTTCAGGCATAGAGATCGACGGTTCATTTTGAACAGGTGCCTGCGTCGCGGTTGCGCCAAGTGGCGCCAGTGAAGCACTAGTAGCTGTGTTTTCCGCAGCAGGCGAAGGCGAGGTCACGGAACTCAAACTAGTCTGGGAAGTGCTTGCCGCAGATCCCGATCCAACCGCTACCACATCTTCTGATTGCGAGCACCCAGCAGCCAAAATAGCCAAGGCTGCAACAATCACCCCCGAGGCAAGAGACAACCTAGTCCGAGCAATGCTGGAACCGCAGAAGAGCTTCTTTTGCTGAGCCATCTGAATCTCCTTTACTTGTTAAACACAATAATAGGAGCGTTGTGGCATTGATGTCAAGTCGCGGCCGTCTAATCAGGCGTTAGTTGCTAGGGCATTGACATTTTTCCGGCTACAGAGGGATAACCCCGTGCTTGCGGCGGGGCAGCTCTTCTCGCTTGGTGCGCAGCAGCTCAAAGCCTGCGATCACTTTGCGGCGTGTTTCTGCGGGGTCTATCACATCGTCCACATAGCCTCGCTCGGCTGCGATGTAGGGGTTGGCGTATTGCTCTGTGTATTGCTCCACCAGCTCCAGACGCTTTGCTTCCGGGTCGTCGGCTTCTTCCAGAGTCTTGCGGTGGATGATCCCCACAGCCCCTTCTGGCCCCATCACGGCCAACTCGGCCGTAGGCCAGGCGAAGCTCAAATCCGACCCGACCGACTTGGAATCCATCACCACATAAGCCCCGCCGTAGCCCTTGCGAGTGATGACTGAAATCCTCGGCACAGTCGCCTCGCAATAGGCGTATAGCAGCTTGGCTCCGTGGCGGATGATGCCGCCGTATTCTTGGTCTATGCCAGGCTGGAAGCCGGGCACATCCACGAAAGTGAGCAGCGGAATGCTGAACGCATCGCAGGTGCGCACGAAGCGGGCGGCTTTGGAAGACGAGTCTATGTCCAGCACGCCTGCCAGCACCATCGGCTGGTTGCCCACCAAGCCCACCGTGTGCCCGCCCAGCCGAGCGAAACCGCAGACGATGTTCTGCGCCCAGTGCGGCAGATATTCCATGAAGTCGCCGTCGTCCACCACATGGCTGATGACCTCTCGCATGTCGTACGGCTGCTTCGGCGAAGCCGGCAGGATGCTGCGCAGCTCTTCCACCATGCGGTTCGGGTCGTCCGCTGTGGGGAAATGCGGCGGCATCTCTTGGTTGTTGGATGGCAGGAAGCTGAGCAGATACTTCACTTCGTCCAGCACTTCCTCCTCCGATGCCCCCACGAAAGTCGCCACGCCCGATTTGGAAGAATGGCTGCGTGCGCCGCCCAGCTCTTCCAGCGTGACATCTTCGCCGGTGACCGTCTTGACCACATCGGGGCCGGTGATGAACATGTGCGAGCTTTCCTGAACCATGAAGATGAAATCGGTGATGGCGGGGGAATAGACCGCACCGCCGGCGCACGGCCCCATGATCACCGAAATCTGCGGGATTATGCCCGAAGACTTGACATTGCGGAAGAAGATGCCGCCGTACGAATCCAAGCTCACCACGCCCTCTTGGATGCGTGCGCCTGCGCCGTCATTGAGGCCGATCATGGGCGCGCCCACCGACAGAGCCAAGTCCATGACCTTTTGGATCTTCTCGGCAAACACTTCGCCGAGCGCGCCGCCGAACACGGTGAAATCCTGTGAGAAGACGAAGACCTTGCGGCCGTCCACCGTGCCCCAGCCCGTGACCACGCCGTCGGTGTAGGGGCGTTCTTCTATGCCGCTGTCCAGCGCACGGTGGCGTGCCAGCATGTCTATTTCTTGAAACGAGCCCTCGTCCAGCAGATAGTCGATGCGCTCGCGAGCCAGCATCTTGCCCTTGTCGTGCTGGCGGCTCACCGCCCGCTCAGGCCCAGCGTGTATTGCCTGCTCCTTGCGCTTGCCCAGCTCGTCCAGAAGCTCTTGCATCGTATGTTCAGCCATTCAAGTTAGGCTAGCGGCTTGCGGCTGGCTTGGCTATTGCTCTAGCTCCGCTTCAGGGCGAACTCGCCCAATTCTGCTGACTTCGTTGTCTGTCAGGAAAATCATGTCGTCTATCGCTGGGCTGATTCAGTAAATTCAAGTCTTTGCCTGAGCCCGTTGCCTTTGCTGTGATCCCAAAGACCTTCATGCTGAAGTCGGCCAACCACTATGCCCGGGTGGATATCAATCTTGCTGGCGAAAGCTTTGACATCTGCCAACGATGTCAGCGAATTGAGTTCTTCAGAGTATTGTTGGGGGATGAGAAAATTGGCAGCAAATGAATCAGCACGCATTTCAGATTCGTCGCGATTATTTGCCGAATAGTTGATAAATATCGGGGTTTTCTTCTCATCTAGAATATGTCTGGCCTCGTGGAAAAATGAGAACCAAAAAATATCGCTCCACCTGTGTCGCAAACTCAGTTGGATCAAAGCATGGTTAGGCGACAGCCAGCGAGACGCGCCGTTCACCTTCGCTCCGCTGACTTCGGGTATCACAACTAAAGAAACACCCGCTTTGGCACATGAATCAAGCAATTTTGGATACCACTTGCCGGGGTTGGGGTTTTTTGTCAATTCGAGCGCATCTCTTAGCACATATCTGAATCTTGCCGCGTCCCAGCGATATTCACGGATATTGGGTGCTTCTAGTTCGCCAAGGCGCAACCAGACAGCTAGAGCACCAGAGTCGGATTCTGGCGACTTCCTGAATTCCGCCGTTGTCAGAGTGTTAGACCAGACAGCTTCCCAAGCAGCTGGGCTGGCCACACCGAAAAAATGGAATATCTCACGCAGTCTCTCAGCTGGCTTGGCTCTAGGCGTCAATATGCCCATCCTGACCATTGCCGCTGTCGGAAATCTGTTTAGGAAACTCTTGTGGTTGTCTAACTCCCGTTCTTCCATCAAGCGTATCTCGTGCTCTCTGAATGAACTTTCCAAGCTTTGCCAGATCCTGGCAGGAACTCCTGTAGCAGGTTCTAGCTTGATGGCTGTCTCGGCAGAAATCGGAGCCTCGCCGTTGATGATTTGGCTGATCAACTTCGGCGAAAGCTCTGCCCGCCTAGCTAGGTCTGCCTGGGTCATGGATTTCTCTTCCAGCAGTTCCTCAAGCGTCCAGCCTGGAGGTGTGGCGTAGTTCGGGGTGTAGCTCTTGAGATTTGCCATTGTGTCTCCTTAGTCTTGATTTTATTGATTCAGATCAGTGATAGTCGATGATCTCGAGAACGACTACAGACTCCACTTGAGACCAGTCCAAGCTCTCTCCGCCTTCGGTTGAACTGGCTTCTCTCGGCTGGAATACAAGCCGATAGCCCTTGCTGAGTTCTAGCGACAGCTGTCCCTTACGGTCGTGCTTCAATTCATGGCATCGACCTGGCAGCAATTTCATGTCTTCAAGTGTCCTCACGGATTCCAGATGGTGCAACCTTATCGCCACCTTTTTAGCCACTTGATCCCCGTACTTCCGCTGAAGTGCGCTTGAATCGTTTATCAGCTTGCGAAGCCTGTCGTTTTTGAACACAACTTCCATATTAGCGATTTTATTACCAAATTGGTAAGGATTTTCGGAATTACGCAGAATTGCCTTAAACTTCAGGTAGACGCTATCCGTCCCTCCTGCCGTGAAATCACGAGGGGACTTTAAGGCTTGGGCCTGGTAGAGAGATTTAGGCGAAGACCAGCTCGCCGCCTTTGGCATCTACTTTGATGGTGTCGATGTCTTGGTGGGAGTTTTTCAGGAGCGACATAGCTAGGGGGTCGGCTAGGTGGCGTTGGATTATGCGTTTTAGGGGGCGGGCGCCGTAGGCGGGGTCGTAGCCTTGGTTGGCTAGGAGGGTTTTGGCTTCGGGGGTGATTTCCAAGCGCAGGTCTTTGTCGGCCAGCCTTCGGCGCAGGGACTCTAGCTGGATTTCCACTATGGGGATGAGGTCTTCGCGGCTCAGCGGCTCGAAGCTCACTATGTCGTCTATGCGGTTGACGAACTCGGGCTTGAAGAAATCTTGCGGAGGCACAGAAAGGTTGGATGTCATTATCAGCAGGGTGTTGGAGAAATCTACCGTGCGGCCTTGGCCGTCGGTGAGGCGGCCGTCGTCCAGCAGATGCAGCAGCACATTGAAGATGTCGTTGTGGGCTTTTTCTATTTCGTCCAAAAGGATGACTGTGTAGGGGCGGCGGCGCACTGCTTCGGTCAGCTGGCCGCCTTCGTCATAGCCCACATAGCCGGGCGGGGCGCCGATGAGGCGGCTCACCGAGTGCTTTTCCATGTATTCGCTCATGTCTATGCGCACCATCGCTTTTTCGCTGTCAAAGAGGAAATCGGCCAGCGAGCGGGCCAGCTCGGTCTTGCCCACGCCTGTGGGGCCTATGAACAGGAACGAACCGATGGGGCGGTTCGGGTCGGAGAGACCGGCGCGGCTGCGGCGAATGGCATTTGACACCGCAGCTACTGCCTCGTTCTGGCCCACCACACGCTGATGCAGCACTTCTTCCAGCCGCACCAGCTTGTCCATTTCGCCTTCCATTAGGCGCGAGACGGGGATGTGCGTCCAGCGGCTCACCACTTCGGCGATGTCTTCGGCGTCTACTTCTTCTTTGAGCATCACTTTGGAGGCTTGGATTTCGGCGAGGTTTTGCGTGGCTGCGGCGATTTCGGCTTCCACTTCTGGGATGCGGGCGAAGCGTATCTCGGCTGCGCCAGCCAAATCGCCAGAACGGGTGAGGGCTTCAGAATGCGAGCGGGCTTCGTCTAGGGATTCTTTGAGGTCGCGGATGCGGCTGATGGCGGCTTTCTCGGATTCCCAATGGGCTTGGAGGCCCGAAAGCTCTTCGCCTAAGTCGGCAAGCTCTCGCTCTAGGTCTTCCAGACGCTGCAGCGAAGCCGCATCGGTTTCTTTTTCCAAGGCGAGGCGTTCTATCTCTAGCTGGCGGATGCGCCGATCCACCACATCTATCTCCTCTGGCATGGAATCTATCTCTATGCGCAGTCGGCTGGCGGCTTCGTCTATGAGGTCTATGGCTTTGTCGGGCAGGAAGCGGTCGGAGAGATAGCGGTCGGAGAGCACGGCTGCCGCCACCAGTGCTGCGTCTTGGATGCGCACGCCGTGATGCACCTCGTAGCGTTCTTGCAGACCTCGCAAGATGCCGATGGTGTCTTCGGATGTCGGCTCTTGCACCATCACCGGCTGGAAGCGGCGCTCCAAGGCTGCGTCTTTTTCTATGTGCTTGCGGTATTCGTCCAAGGTGGTGGCGCCGATCATGCGGAGTTCGCCACGGGCGAGCATGGGTTTCAGCATGTTGCTGGCGTCCAGCGAACCTTCTGCCGCGCCTGCGCCCACGACCGTGTGGAGCTCGTCTATGAAGGTGATGACTTGACCGTCGGCGTCTTGAATTTCCTGCAGCACGGCTTGCAGCCGCTCTTCAAACTCGCCTCGGTATTTGGCACCGGCTACGAGGGCCGCCATATCCAGCGTGAGGAGCTTTTTACCTCGCAGGCTTTCGGGGATGTCGCCGTCGGCTATGCGCTGCGCCAAGCCTTCCACGATGGCTGTTTTGCCCACGCCCGGCTCGCCGATAAGCACGGGGTTGTTCTTCGTGCGGCGCGAGAGCACTTGGATGGTGCGGCGGATTTCCTCGTCTCTGCCGATCACGGGATCGAGCTTGTTCTCGGCGGCGAGGCTGGTGAGATCGCGGGCGTAGCGGCCGAGAGCGTCAAAAGCTGTCTCTGGGGTGGGGGAGGTCACACGGCGGCTGCCGCGAACCTCGCCGATGGCTGCGAGCAGCTGCTTGCGGGTAAGGGCAGGCTGGGCAGTTGCCGAGTCTGCGGGGAAATGCGGCACTAGAGCTATCAGCAAGTGCTCGGTGGAGAGGTAATCGTCTTCCAAATCCACCCGTTCTTTGTCGGCCTGTTCAAACACCAAGCTGAAATCTTCGCTGAAGCGAGGCTGTCGGGCGGTTGATGGGTTGCTGGCTGGGTTGCTGGGGGTGTCGCTAGACACCTTCGGCAGACGATCCAAGCGGCTGCCAAGCTGACTGCGAAGCGCATCAACATCCACCTGCGCATCGGCTCTAGTCAAAATCGGCAGCACGATCCCGTCTGTCTGGCCGAGCAGAGCCAAAAGCAAATGGTCGGGCGTGACTTCAGGATTAGTCCGCTGCCGAGCATCCGCCACAGCCTGCTGAGCGGCCTCAACAGTCTTGTGAGTCCAACGCTGCGGATCAAGTGTCATTTGTGTCTATGTCCTTTCTGTGTGGTTATCGGGTTTCGCTGAATTTTCTGCGTTCGTAAAGTATTTAACGCTTCGGATGCTGTCTATATTCCATTGCCTAGTTCGCAGATGGCGCCTTTGGCAGAGGCGGGCTGTGCGGCAGATGTGCGGCATCCCTCTTTAGGCTGAAGACATGACAATGAGGCACCCGCACGAGATGCTGATGAGCGGCAACGCTGAGGCTGTGCGGGGGCGGACGGTGCCAAAGGGCATGGTGCGCCGCATCGCTCGTTTTGCTCGCCCCTACCGCTGGCAGCTTCTGGGCTTCTTGGGCGCAATCTTCGCTGGATCGCTGATGACGCTGATTCCGCCGCTGCTGTTTCGCTCCATCATTGACGACATCATCCCAGACGGCAGCCGAGGCAGCCTCCACCTCTTCGCCGTTCTGCTGGTTGCGGCTGCTCTGGCTGCAGCATTAGCGGCATATCTGGAACGGCTCTGGTCGGCACGCATCGGGGAAGGTCTCATTTTCGACCTGCGAGTGTCGCTTTACGACCATGTGCAACGCCAGCCCATTCTGTTTTTCACTCGCTCGCAGACCGGCGCGCTCATCAGCCGCATGAACAACGATGTGATCGGCGCGCAGCGGGCATTCACTTCAACGCTCGGCCAAGTTGCCGGCAACGGGATACTGCTGATTTTGACGCTCTTCACGATGCTGCTGCTGGAGTGGCGTCTCACCCTGATGGCATTCCTCATCCTGCCGCTTTTCATCATCCCCACACGCCGGGTGGGGCGGCGACTGCAGAGAATAGTCCGCAATCAGATGGAAGACAACGCTGCCATGAACAACACGATGACCGAGCGTATGAATGTGTCGGGGGCGCTGCTGGTGAAGCTTTTCGGACGCTACCGCCGAGAACGAGACGAGTTTTCCCAGCAGGCGGCAGAAGTGCGCGACCACGGCGTGCGCACCGCCTTGGTGTCGCAGACTTTTTTCATCGCCCTCACGCTTATGGGCGCGCTCGGCACTGCGCTGATCTATTGGTATGGCGGATTGATGGTCATCAACGGCAGGATAACCATCGGCACGCTGGCTGCGATGGGTTTCTTGGTGGCCCGCATCTACGCCCCGCTGACTGCGCTCACCAACGCAAGGGTGGATCTGATGACGGCGTTCGTGTCTTTTGACAGGGTGTTTGAAGTGCTGGATGCACCGATAGACATCCAAGACCGCGAAGGGGCTGTGGCATTGGAAGAGCCGAAAGGGGAAGTTTCGTTTGAAGAGGTGCGATTCACCTATCGGCCGCCGAGCGGAGAGCTTGCCTCGCTCGTGAATGCTTCGGGGGTGGCTTCAAATTTGCATGCACATCAGGCTTCTCAAAATGGGCGCGCTTCTCAAAACGGGCAAATTCCAGACCATGCGCAAAGCCCGCTTCGCCCTGCTGTGGACGGCGTGAGCTTCGCTGTTTCGCCGGGTCAGCATTTTGCCATTGTCGGGCCTTCGGGGGCGGGCAAGACCACGCTGGTGTCGCTGGTGCCTCGGCTTTACGAAGTAGACAGCGGGGCCGTGAAGGTGGACGGCAAAGATGTGCGCGACCTCACAAGCGAATCCCTCCGAGACGCCATCGGCGTTGTGAGCCAAGACCCGCATTTCTTCCACGACACGATCATGAGCAATCTCAGATACGCTCGCCCCGATGCCACCCAAGCCGAAATTGTAGAAGCCTGTCGGGCCGCTCAGATTCACTCGCTCATCGCCAGTCTGCCAGAGGGCTATGAGACCGTAGTGGGCGAGCGTGGCTATCGTCTTTCTGGGGGCGAGAAACAGCGGCTCGCTATCGCCCGGGTTATCCTCAAGAACCCGGCCATCATCATCTTGGACGAAGCCACCAGCCATCTAGACAGCGAAAACGAAGCTGCCATCCAAGCGGCTTTGGCCAATATTCTGCAAAACCGCACGGCTCTGATTGTGGCGCATCGCCTTTCCACCATCATCTCGGCCGACCAGATTCTCGTGCTGAACCAAGGCAAGCTGGTGGAACAAGGGCGGCACGAAGAGCTGCTGGCAGCGAACCAGCTTTATGCGGATCTGTATCGCACTTTGGAAGCCGACGAGGCAGAAAAAGTTCAGACGGTCTGACATCGCAGATTTGCGCCAGCTAAGTTTGAGATAGCCGAGTTTGCGATAGCTAAGTTTGGGACAGCCGAGTTTGAAACAGCCGGATTTAACTAGCCAAGTTTGAAACAGCCGAACGAACCGATGACGCAGACGATTCAAGAAACCTACAGCGTCGGCCAGCTTCTGGGCGGTCTCAAAGCCGCCATCGCTGATGCGTTTCCGCCGCAAATCTGGGTGAGCGGCGAGATACGCAACTGGCATCCCCACCAGCGCACAGGGTTCGTCTTTTTAGACCTCGTGGAAACAGACGAAAGCGGCGGGGCGCCGATAGCCACGATAGACGCAGTGATCCCTCGCTGGAAGCTAGACCAAATCGCAGCGGCCGCCAGCAAAGCTTCGCTCACCTTGGAAGACGGCGTGCAGGTGCGGGTGCTGGGAAGTCTAAACATCTACGAACCCAGAGGCAACTTGCAGTTTGAGCTGATTGCCATAGACGCGGCCTACACCATCGGCCAGCTCGCCATCAACCGCGAAAAGCTGCTCGCCGCGCTCACCGCCGAAGGGCTGCTGCGCCGCAATGCCGAGATGCCGCTGCTGCCTGTGCCTCTGCGAGTGCGGCTTGTGACCAGCTATGAAAGTTCGGCGTATCACGATGTGATAGACCAGCTGGCTGGCAGCGGCATGGCTTGGCAGATCACCCCCGCCGACACATCGGTTCAAGGCGCGACAGCCGAAATGTCCATCGCCCACGCTCTGAGCCAAGTCGGCCCAGCAGATGCCGATGTGGTGGTGCTGGTGCGTGGCGGCGGCTCGGCGACCGACCTTTCAGCCTTTGACACCGAAGGAGTTGCCAGAGCTATCGCAGCTTGCCCAGTGCCCGTGCTGGTTGGCATCGGCCACGAAACCGACCGCACGGTCGCAGACGAAGTGGCGCACACAGCCTTTAAAACCCCCACAGCCTGCGCCCAAGCTTTGATTGACAGAGTGCGTGAATTTGAAAACGAAATGGCTGAGCTGTGGCGCAAGATATATGGCATAGCCCGCTGGGAGCTGGAAAGCTCTGGCGACGAGCTTCGCCGTGTCGCATCAGACATACACCGCGCTCCCAACAAGACGCTTGCGCTCGCAGCCGAGTTCTTGGCGAACGCCCCGCTGCGTCTTGAGCGAGTTTCCAGCAGTGCTTTCGCCAGAGACAAGCAGCGTTTAGCTGAAGCACCCGGCCGTTTGAGGCTTGCTTCACATCGTTCTTTGGGGCAGGCAGACAGGATGCTTGTCGGCTCGTCACGCAGCTTGGAAAAAACCGCTGGAGGCATGTTCGCCAAGCGCAAGGCCGACTTGGCCAATTGCGAGTCGATCCGCAGCGCGCTAGACCCAGCCAACATTCTCGCCAGAGGCTGGAGCATCACTCGCAACGCCGATGGAGAAGTCGTTCGCTCGGCATCGGCTGTGTCAGCGGGGGATATTCTCGCAACCCAGGTGGCCGACGGCGAAATCGCATCGGTGGTCGCAGAGAACGATACATAGACTGCACAAACCGACCTACAAAAACCAAAGAAAGTCTGGAACAATGAGCCCCGAAAACAAATCAACCGCCCCGCCCGCCGATAATTACACCGCCGCCATGAACGAGCTGCGCCACATACTGGCTGCCCTAGAGCGAGAAGACGCCGATGTGGAAGAACTAGCCAAGCATGTGGAACGGGCCGGCCAGCTAATAGCCTTCTGCCGAGACCGCATCAACCACGCCGAGATGCGAGTAGAAAAAGTCTTAGCCTCCCTAGCAGAGCAACAAGACGAAGACCCCGACGACCCGTTCTAGCCACTGCGCAGCAACTGTCGCTGCGATGGAAATCTCAGCAAAGCTGTCGCGATTGCTAGCTGGCGTTTGGCTAACATAGCTTTGATGCCTGTGCCAGAACCGATAGCAGGCGACTTTCTTCATAAGCACATCGTCACGGTGGGGCAGTTCAGCCGTGATGATCTGGAGGCTCTGTTTTCTGCGGCGGTTTCGCTGCGCAAGAGGGTGCGACAGCGGGATATGGGGGTGTCGGAGATCGCCAAGGGATCTGTCATGGCTTTGCTGTTCTTTGAGTCGAGCACTCGCACCGACCTCTCGTTTCAGGCTGCCATGCGGAGGCTGGGCGGGGAAGTGGTGGGAGTTTCCAACGGCATCCAGTTTTCGTCTTCCTACAAGGGCGAAGACCTGCACGACACCATCCGGGCCGCAGGCTGCTATGCCGATGTGATCACCCTGCGCCATCCCGAAGCGGGCGCATCATTGCTTGCGTCTCACTATCTGGATCAGCTCGCCGACAAGATCGGCCGCCGACCTGTTGTGATCAGCGCGGGCGACGGCATCGGCGAGCATCCCACCCAAGCCCTGCTCGACCTTTTCACCATCTTGGATTTCGGCTCCACGCTTGACGACATCACCATCGCCATGGTCGGCGACCTCAAGCACGGCCGCACGGTGCATTCTTTGGCGAGGCTCGTGTGCGCCTATGAGCCGTCGGGCGCGAAGCTGAATCTGCTCTCGCCGCCAAGCTTGCGAATGCCCGATGAGGTCTTGCAGCTCTGCCAGTCGGCTGGCGTGGAGGTGCGGGAGACATCGCAGCTTTCCGATGTGCTGGCCGAGAGCGATGTCATCTACTGGACGAGAGTGCAAGAGGAACGTTTTGAAAATCCATCCGAATACGAGGCCATCAAAGACGGCTTCATAATGACTCCGCTGCTGCTGCAGTCGTGCCGCAAAGACGCCCTGCTGATGCACCCGCTGCCCCGCAAGCACGAGATGGGCACCCGTCAAGACCACGACCTCTTAGACGCCGATGAGCGTTCGGTGTATTTCCAGCAGATGGAAAACGGCATGTTCGTGCGCATGGCGCTATTGGCAAAAGTGCTGCGAGGGGCGCATGTCTGACGGAACTGCTGGCGGGAGGCTAGCTGGCGGGAGGCTGTCTGCAGAGCCACTCTCTGGCGAGAGGCAACCTGACGGCACGCTGCGCATCGTCGGGACGCTCGACCCGCATGTGCATCTGCGAGGCATGGAATGGTCGCACAAGGGCACTTTCGCAACCGAGACCGCCGCAGCCTTGGCAGGAGGTTTCACAGCAGTGCTGGACATGCCCAACACTCCGCCCGCCACCGTGGATGCCCCCAGTCTGAAACGCAAGCTCGGCGATATGGCCGAGCAGTCGCTCTGCGATTACGGCGTGTGGCTGGGTGCCGACCCGACGGGGCTGATGCCTGCAGACAAAATGCGGCAGCTGGCGCGGCAAGTCTGCGGCTTGAAGCTCTATTGCGGCGAGACCACAGGCGGACTGCTGATAGACGAAGACCTGATGGAGCAGTATGTTAAAGCGTGGCCCGGCCCCGGCCCCATCGGTCTGCACGCCGAAGGCGACATGATCAAGGCGTTTTTGGATGCGGTCGCCCGTCATGGCAAGCGAGGCCACATCTGCCACATTCCAACAGCCGATGCGGTGAAGCACTTGGCCGAGGCTAAGCAGGCGGGCGTGGAGGCTACGGCGGGCGTCTCGCCCCATCATCTTTTCTTGACCGACCGCGATCTTGACGCCCTCGGCCCACTGGCTGTGATGAAGCCCCCTCTGGGCAAAGGCACCGACAAAGACGCTCTCTGGGAAGGGCTGCGAAACGGCGTTATAGACATGGTGGAAACCGACCACGCGCCTCACACTTGGGAAGAAAAGCAGCAGAACCGGCCAGCTTTCGGGGTATCGGGCTTGGAGACTTGCCTGCCGTTGCTCTGCACTGCCGCCGATGCCGGCTGGATCGCCTATGAGCAGCTGCCCGAGTTGGTGGCGGATGCTCCGAGACGGGTTTTCGGCGTGCCGTCTGCTGGGGCTGACACCTACACCGTCATTGATACCAAAGCACGCTGGACTCTGGATGCCGCCGAGATGCAAACCGACTGCGGCTGGAGTCCGTTTGACGGCATGGAGGTGCGGGGGAGGGTCATGGAAGTGGTGATTAGGGGAGAGGTTGCGTTTGCCGATGGCGAAGTGCTGGCAAAGCCGGGGGATGGGGTGGATTTGTATGCGGGGTGAGGTTGAGGCTGTGAAGCGAAGGGCGGCAGCGTGTTGGATAGGCAAGGGCTGGTCGATTTGAGCGGAAACCATTTGACTGGGGCGAGTTGTTTGAGCTTGTTAGCTGGGCGGCTGCTTCAACAATTGATTTGAGTGCGGCAAACCCAAGAGTCCAAATTTTCAGAAAGCAGTAACCACAAAGATGGCGCAGAATTCTGGGGGATTATTCAACAGAGCGACAGCTAGGCATTTCCTGCGAAAGTCGCCTGAGCGGGCGCACGAATCCGCACTCCGCCGTCTTCGTTTTTTAGACAAGCACCCCCGTCTGCTCGCAGCTTTTGCGGGCCGCTTCCCAAAAGAAAGCTGGCCAGTGGAAGCGGGAGGGGTGCGGTTGGAGAGTCCACTGATCTTGGCGGCGGGTCTAGTCAAGGGCGATGGCTTTGCCACTGAAGCAGAAGCTATGGATGCTGTCAAACAAGGGCGCAACATCATCCCGGGCTGGCGATCGGTTCCGGCTTTGGTTGGGGCGGTAGAGATGGGATCATTCACACCCGCGCCGAGACTGGGCAACCCCGGCACCGTGCTGTGGCGTGACGCAGAACACAGAACCCTCTATAACCGAATTGGACTGCGAAACCCCGGTGCCTGCGCTGCCGCAGCCTTCCTAGGCGAACGACAAGCTGAACTGCCTGCCACCTACGGCATCAGCCTAGCAACCGACCCTGATGAAACCGATTTGCCAAAGAAATGCGAAGGCATCGCCGTAGCTGCCAAGCATTTCATGTCAGCAGGCTTGCGACCTTCATGGGTAACGGTCAATCTGAGTTGCCCGAACACCGAATCAACTTGGCGAACTGATTTAGCTGGCGACACTAAACCAGCCAGCCAAGCTGATTTAGCTGATGAAACCAATCCAGCCGCCCGGACCAACCCAGCCACTCAAACCGCCAATGCGCCAGCCCACCAAGCGACTATCAATCCAGCCATCCCAACTGCCACAGAACCCCCCGACCACGCCAAAACGATATGCGCTGCAGTCAAACAAGAACTGCCAGCAGAAATCCCGCTCTGGGCAAAAGTCGGCCCCGACCTCCCAGAGGCTGTCTACCAAGAACTAGCTCAAGCTCTAGCGGAAGCAGGCGCAAAAGCAATCGTTGCCGTAAACACCGCCACCCGCCAAGTTCCCCAGTCGATCAACCAAAAGGCGCAGCGCGGTTCGGAGCCAACACAAGGCAGCTCGGAGCATCTCGGTGGGGATGATGCAGCAACCAGCAAAACCCTCCAGTCAGGCGCAACCGAAACACAAGCAGGCATGGGGGGAGCGTCATTGCGCCCCGAAGCCCTGCGAGCCGTCTCTGCGCTAGCGGCTGCAACTCACCTCTCAGCCGCAGACCTAGAGTCTGTTCGGGTCTGGGATGCTGCGCTGGGGAGACGGGACGCTGCAACTCACCTCTCAGCCGCAGACCTAGAGTCTCCCTCAGCAACAACCCAAACCCCCCCGCTAGACATCATCGGCTGCGGCGGCATCCTAAACGGCAGCGACCTCCAAGCATTCCAAAACGCCGGTGCCAAAGCCGCCCAATACTGGAGTGCCCTAGTCTTCCGAGGCCCCAACGCCCCCACCCTCATCGCCCGCGAATCTAAACAAGCTCGCTAGGGCAAATCGCATAGTATCTTCCCAATGACTACCTCCGCTGAAAAACTCGTTGCTGAGGCACTGATTGCTGCGGAGGCGGTGTTTTTTGTGCCTGATGCTCCTGTGACTTTTGCTTCTGGGATCCGTTCGCCTGTGTATATGGACATCCGTCGGCTGCTGGCTGCGCCGAAACTGTGGTCGGAGGTTATAGATGTGCTGACAGAGTCAGCTTGCGGTTTGGCACGGGAGAGCGATGCCGAATCTGTTGACACAGTGGAGTATGGGAGGCGAGCAGGAGCGGAAGGATCAGAAATTGAAGCAGAAGTGGTGGCGGGGGTTGCGGTCGGCGGGATACCGCACAGCACGGCAGTGGCTTTGCAGGCTGGATTGCCTTCGTGCTTTGTGCGCAAGCAGGCTAAGGAGCACGGGCGAGGCAAAGCGATTGAAGGGGCTGAAGTGAAGGGGCGCAAAGTTGTGCTGGTGGAAGATGTCATCACCACAGGCGGTTCAAGTTTGGATGCTGTCGCTTCTCTGCAAGAGGCAGGAGCAGAAGTTGTGGGATGCGTGGCGATAGCGGGATATGACTTAGACGGAGCCTCCGACAAGTTCGCCGAGTCTGGAGTGCCGCTGTGCCTGTTGGCCCCATTCCCCACCGTGCTCGAAGCCGCCGAAGCAAGCGGTAGTTTCCCCCAAGAGGCCATAGACGAAGCCCGTCACTGGCATCAAGACCCGCACGGCTGGAGTTTGACTAAATAATGCTTTCAATTCCTCCGCCCCAGTTTCCCGCAGTTTTTGCCTGCCAGCAAGCGGTGTCGCAGAGCACCGCCAATAAAATCAACCTGCGATTTCGCATCCCTTGTTTTGACTTTCTGAGCAGCTAATGTCATTCGCCAAGAAACTCAAAACCCGAATGGAAGCTGCCCGCAGCCTGGTGTGTGTCGGGCTTGATCCTGTGGGCATCGCGGAAGGCGAACTCGCTTCTTGGAGCATCCAAATAATCTCCCAAACCCACCCCTATGTCTGCGCTTTCAAACCCAACCTTGCGTTCTATGAAGCTGAAGGGCAACAGGGCTTGGCTGCTCTAGAAGCGACCCTAGAACATCTGCGCACAAAACACCCAGACATCCCCATCATCGGCGATGCCAAGCGGGGCGACATCGGCTCCACCAGCGAAGCCCACGCCCGCTACTTATTCGACCATCTCGGTTTTGACGCAGTAACCCTCAACCCATACCTCGGCTACGACTCTCTAGCTCCGTTCATAGAGCGTGAAGACAAAGGCAGCATCATAGTCTGTCGCACCTCCAACCCAGATGCCGACGAGTTTCAGATGCTAGATGTAGACGGCGCACCCCTATGGGAACGAGTGTTGGCAATCGTGGCAGAGAAATGGAACACCCGAGGCAACTGCTCCGCCGTCATCGGAGCCACCCGCCCAGTCGACATCCAGCGAGCCCGCGAAATAGCCGGCTCCGACATGGTTTTCCTAGTGCCAGGCATAGGCGCACAAGGCGGCGATGCGAAAGCAGTAGTTCAAGCAGACCCTTCCGCAAATCTAGTAATCAACAGCTCCCGCAGCATCACCAATTCCCCCCACCCCAACCAAGCCGCAGCAAACCTACACCGCCAAATCAGTCAGGCGGCTGATTCCTGAGATAAAACCGTCAAGCGCGAACCGGATGTGCGTTCATACACGGCGGCGCGCAGATGCTGATGTGGTAGGCTGCTGGCGGCAGCAGGTTCGCGGCTTATTCCGAACAGGGCGAAGACATCCATCGCAGAATACAGCCGCCGATAGCATGAACTGCCATGCTATTGGCTATTGCCAGCCTCTGTTTATGCTGCGCCTTCGCAAATATAGCCTCATTTTCTTTCTGTCTAGACCTTTTTTGATGTAGGCAGTTACATGAGAAGGCACCGGATCGCCGTCCAGCACAGGCGAAACTCCCGCTTTGCGGCATTCTGCGACAGTAACAGCCACGACACCTGTTACCTCTGAAGGAGATCTGCCCGACTCGTCGCAGAAAGCTTTGACCGCTTCTTCAGATGATGCTAGACCGCTGTAATAAAAGCACAGCACACGGCTGCCGTAATCATAGAAAGCGGATATTTGTATATCTTCTAATACGCCTGTGTCGCAATGTTCCCGCAGAATTATCCTGTAAAGAAGCAGATCGGGTTCAAGTTCATTCTGATCTGCCATTGCCATGATATTCCACGACGGTCCCCGCCAGTTCTCTCCAAGCCTGTTGCTTCTTGAAATCCAGCCGCTTGTCTACGAGAACATCCAGTTCCCGCTGCACCCACAACTGCCCTGTCCATGTCTGCAAATCCACATCCACTGTGGTATCTCCCCACTCTTCGCCCCATAAAAGCTGTATCTGCCTTTCAACCGACGGGTGCACTTTTGGGTCCCGCAAATTCTCGGGTTCCAGAACCTCGGCAATCAGCCTCTCTAGGAAGCTGTCCAGTTTGTCCAGCCTGCGCGGGATGTTGCCTTCTTCGTCTTTCCAGCCCAGACGCAAAGACGCGTCCAAGCTCGCCCGCAGACGGGCTGTGTGACGGCGGGGGCTGAATATCTCAGGCGGACGGACACGGATATCTGTCTCTCTGGCTGCTGTGGGCATTTCCGTCTCCTTTCGGTATCGGTTTCTATCTTACTAGTGAAGGACGGATTTCGCAGCTTCTGCCAGATCAGGCATACAAATCAGCCACATCAGGCGTGCGCTACCTCCTTGGGCTTTTTGGCTAGCACTGGCTCGTCTACCGACCAGGGGAACTCTACCCAGGCGTTCGTTCTGTCCCATACATAGTCGCATTTCACTACTGAGCGGTCTTTTTCGTAGATGACGGCGGTGCGCACATCTCCCACTTGGCCGGCGCAGAAGTCTCGCACCATCTTCAGAGTCTCGCCGGTGTCGGCTATATCGTCGGCTATGAGGATTTTCTGGTCTTCCAGATTCACGAACTCCAGATAGGGCGGCAGCACAACGGGCACTTCCATGCGCTCGTCCTCGCCTGTGTAATACTCCACATTCATGATGTAGATGTTCTTGACCGACAGGGCGTAGCCCAGCGACCCGGCAGGGGCGAGACCGCCTCTGGCTATCCCCAGAATGATGTCGGGGTGATAGCCGCTGTCGGCCACCATGATTGCCAGCTGCCTGCTGGCGACTCCGAATTGTTCCCAAGTGAGGTATTCCTTTTCCATAGTGCTCCCCTTAGAGGGTCTTCCTTTCTGCGGTCGGAGGTGCGATGCGCGCTAGCCTAGCAGCCTCCTCGCGGCTTGCTGGTATTACGATTTGATTTGTGTCGCAACCCGTCTCAGCATCACGAGGTCGATGGCAACGCTGGGCACATCGGCGATTACACATCGGCCATGTGTTCGAACAACCAGACGGAGTAGAATTGCATTATGGCCACAGCTTTGGATTCTTTGCCATTAGAGCTTGATATGTCTGCCGTATCCGAGTTTTGCCGTCGCTGGCACATTGAGGAGATGAGCCTGTTCGGTTCTGTGCTGCGAGACGATTTCAGCGATGACAGCGATGTGGATGTGCTGGTGCGGTTCGAGGGCGGCCGAGGTTTGACTCTGTCTGAACGGTCTCAAGCCACATCTGAGCTGTCGAGGATTTTCGGCCGAAACGCCGACATGGTATCCCGAGAGGCATTGATGTGGTGGCGCACCCTGCCCAGCGTGCGAGACGGCATTCTCACGACAGCAAAGGTTATATATGCAGAGCCGTGACATGAGCGACGCCGAACTCATCCCGACACTCCACCACCAGCTTCGCCAACACGGACTCGTCAAAGACTGAGTCGTAAACTTCGTTGCCTGTGGTTGCGATGGTTTCGCCTGATACCGCCGCGCTGGCTTTGGACATCGGGGGGACCAAGCTGGCTGCTGGGATTGTGACTGGGGCGGGAGAGCTTGCGGTGTCTCGGTTCGCTGCGACTGCCGATGCCAAAGACGGCGAGGAGCTGTTTGCTCGGCTTTGCAGCTTGGCTGAGGATGTTATGAGGGAGTGGCTGCCTCAAGCATCTCCAATCGTGATAGGCGTGGGCTGTGGCGGGCCGATGCGTGACGGCAACCGTCTCGTCTCGCCCCTCAACATCCCCGTGTGGCGAGACTTCCCTCTGCGAGAGCGACTGGGCGAGCAATTCTCCCTGCCAGTAGCCGTAGAGAACGATGCCAAAGCTCTGGCTTTAGGCGAAGGCTGGGTGGGCGCAGCCAAAGGCGTGGCGAACTACATCGCCATGGTCGTATCCACTGGCATCGGCGGCGGCATCGTCTTAGAAAACAGACTGCTTCACGGTGCCGACAGCAACGCAGGGCACATCGGCCATGTGTTCGTGGAGCCGAACGGCCGAGCCGACGCCACAGGAGCCAAAGGCAACCTGGAAGGTCAAGCCTCAGGGCTTGCCATAGAAGCAACCACCGGGCTGCCCCCCGCAGATGCCCCCGAAGAAATCCGCCGTCAAGCGGGCGAATATGTCGGACGGGCTGTGGCATCGGTAGCCAACTTGCTCGATCTGCAACTAGCCGTGGTGTCAGGTTCGGTCGCTCTGGGCTACGGCGATGTATTTTTCAGTTCAGCCCAAGAGACGATAGACAAGCTCTGCAAGCTGGATTTCTCCAAAGGCACCCGCATCGTCCCCGGCGGCTTAGGCGAAGACGGCCCCCTGATAGGTGCCGCCGCCGTGGGGTTCCAAGAGTTGGGCTATGAAGTGCTTTAGAAATTGCTAAAATAGCGAGGGCGACGAGAAACAGAGAAGACTCAAGCAAGCATTTATTCTCAAAGGAGCAGGTTCGCAATTACACCTTCAAAGCCCGCGTCCACGGCGGCATTCTTGATTATCGCCCTGTTCGCTGTTGCTTGCTCGTCTGGCAGCGACAGCAGCCCTTCGACAATTGCGGCTGGTGCTGGTGGTGTCACTGTGACCACCACGCAGTCTGAAAATGCGACAACAGCCTCAGAAGCTGCTGGGGATGTTGCCGAAGCGCAAGGCTCACCGTCAGTGCTGGGCGCAGATGAAGCATCTGAACCTGCGGTGACGGTTGCGCCGCCAAGCACAATGAGTGGCACGAGCGCAACGAGCAGCACAAGCTCAACTTCTGCGCCGTCTGAAGAACCTGAAGCATCTGAGCCGCCGAGTGCGACATCTTCCACGACAACCACTTCGTCTGTGCCAGCCACCACGACAACTTCATCTACAACCACCACTACGACAACGGCTGCTGTCGCCGAGTCCCCTGCGACGCTTCAGGTTCAGGTGTTGAATGGAAGCGGTGTTGCTGGTGCTGCTGGCAGAATGACAGACAAGCTGTCTGAAGCAGGATATGTGGTTTTGTCGCCAGAAAACGCCCCGCAGAGATATAGTTCTTCGGCTGTGCATTTCGCTGAAGGCTGGCAAGCTGAAGCTGAAGAGATACTGCGAGCAGCAGAAATAGAAGAGATAGACGCTCCGACAGCTATGCCGCAGATTTTCGCTTCAGAAGATGCTGCTGTTATAGTTTTGCTTGGCACAGATACTGCTCCTGCGGTTGCTAGAGAGCAAGCTGGTTTGCGTCCGAGACAGCGAAACGATGTGCAGCTTCCACTGCCAGACAGCGTGCCTAGAGACAGATATGTGCCGGGTTTGGCGAACATAAATATTTATTCGCAGATAAACGATCAAGGGTCGCTTGATTTGCAGGCGAAATTGGACGAGCTTGCTATTTTTATGAGATATGTCGGAAATTATCAGCCTTATGTTGGTGCTACCGCTGAGAACAGGGACACGAACGGCACTTTCCGCGAGGTAGCGAAACTGATTGAGGATACTTTGCTGTGGATGGGGTTCACTCCGCAGAATGTGTGCGGCGCGCCGGTGGGATATAGTTTCACTGATTTGCTGCAGCCGACACGGGAATGGTCTGAGGAGTTGAAAGTGTATAGCGGTGACGCTATCTTCACAACCGATCGGCTCATAGAACTGCACGGCGGGGAACGGATAAACCCGGAAACGAATCTTGATTTCTATATCGGAGAGGCTGTGCAGACAGCATATGATTCGTTGCGTCTTGCTGAGTTGTCTGATGAGATAGAAGCTCCACAAATGATACTATGTGATGCTTGGAAGCTGCCTTCAGGGGAGATACCTGAAGCGGCTAACGGATATTGGTACGCGCTTTTGACACCAGGGATACAACCGCGTGAAAGCCTGCTGTCGCAAGGCACATACCATTTGAAAGACATGTCGAGAGACGGCAACCTTGCTTATGTTGTTGTCTGCCATCCAACACTAGGTGAACGGCATATCCTTTTGCATTGGCGTGAAGCAGGATACAGATCCGAACTCTTAGGAGCACAGACCAATATCGGATGTCAAGCAGGCTACGAAAGCCAGCCTCATTTCAGTTCAGAATCAAATACTTTCAAATTTTCGTTTGGGGAGCGTGTTTTCTCCGCTAGCGATATGTTGGGTTTTCCAAGGGGTTGAAAATTTATACTGTAATTGATTGGCAAATCTGAATATCATTGCTAGTGTTTTCAGTTAAAAACTCATCATCCAAACACACATTTAAGGTCTTTGAAATCTTGTAATTTTTTTATACCGCTATGAGCGGTTCCCAGGAGCAGCCTCAGCCCTCCTGCCCTCGCAGGAAGGCTTCTAGCTGGTGGGCTAAGTCTGAGCCTGTGGGGAGCAGGTCTTCTGAAGAGTCTATTTCTCTTTCCAAGGCTCGCACATAGTGGGCGATTTCGTCATCGGCTTCCACGGCGGAGTCTACTTTTTCGCGCCATTGGACGGCGGCATCGTCAAATGCTTCGTGCCCTGTGTCTATGCCGGTGATCAGCTCTAGGCGGGCGAGCAGCGAGCGGGAAGCCTCGGGGTTGGGCGGAGAGGTGACATAGTGCGGCACGGAGACTTTCAGCGAGAACGAAGGCATGCCTCTGCGGTCTAGCAGCTCGTGCAACACGCCGATTAGCCCTGTGGGGCCTTGGTAGGTGGGCGGGCCGAGGCCGAGGCGGGAAGCCAGATCGGTGTTTGTGGTGGAGCCGACTACGCCTAGAGGGCGGGTGTGCGGGGCTTGCCCTGGGGGCGACCCCATCGTCACGAGCGTTGAGACTTCTAGGCGTTCAGCGATTGCTGTGATGCAGGCGGCGAAGGTCTTCCAGCGAAGGTGCGGCTCAACCCCTACTAGCAGGGCTAGGTCTCTTTTGGCAGGGTCGTCAAAGGTTGCCACGAAGCATTTGGCATCGGGCCAAGTGATGCGGCGCTTGCCGCCGGTTAGGCGCATTCTGGGGCGTTCTCTGGTGAAGTCGAAGAACTCCTCGGATTCTATGATGGCGAACAGCTCAGCGTCTGTGTGGGTGGCGAGATGATGCAGAGCGTCGGTGGCGCCCTCGGCTATGTCAAACAGGCCCTCCAACGCCACGATCATGATCGGAGCTTCGGGTCGCCTAGCGTCTTTGTGGCTTGTCCATCGGATGTGTTGCACTGCTTTCTCCTTTGCTTCCATTCTACAGGCTTGGGTTGCTGCGGTCTAGTCAGGGGTTTGAAGGTTGTTGCTAGCGCGCAGCAGGCGGCGGCACGTCTCTTCAGGGCCGACAAGTCACGGATAGTGCTGCCAACCTTCTCTGGCTGCTTCTTCAGCTGTTATGAATTCCGCATCGTAGAGGGACAACCCTGTGCGACGGGACACGAGGAATGTATTTTCCCCTAACCTCAGAAATTCTGATGTCTCGTCAAGATGAGCTTCTACTGCAATACGCCACAAATAGCCGGGCTTCAGCAGCGAGGCTATATTCACGGCCACAATCTGCTGTCAGCTATGTGACGCGATATGTCGCTCCATGATTTCTCATCGGACAGGGGCATCTCCTCGGAGCAGCTGCTCTCTCTTTGCTGCGTGTCGCGCAAATTCCAAAAAATCGTGTTCTCAGCCAAATCCAGCACGATGGACTGGCGGCAGCTTCCATTCTGCCAACTGAGGATAATCTGTTCATCGCAAGCAGGAGACACAGAAACCTCATGGCTGGAAAAAATGCGATGAAAAGCATCGTCCTGCTCTGCTCTGTCCAGCATGATTTCAGCCAGTTCTGTTATTTTTTCGGGGTCGTAACCTGGGCTTCCAGTTTCGCGGTCTGCTGCGTCCCAGTTGTCTGGCAGCGATGCGATGCGGCACAGCCCAGCAAGGAACGGGTAGTTCCTGTAGTCAGCGGAGAGTTTGAATCTCGGAGTCGCTGCTTGTGTCAAGATGTCCTCCCTTATGCTCGGCTTTTATGGTGTCAAGCTGAATTCTACTCGCCTCACCTTGGAACTTGATGGACGGGGTTTGGAACTTGGCCGGTTTGATGGGGTGGGGGCGTTTCATATGCCTTCCAGTAGTAAGGCCAGTAGGGTTCCAGAGGCTAGGGTGGGGGCGAAGGGGAGGGTTTGGGATGGGGTGGGGCTTTTGGCTGGTGGGCTAAATTCAGACAGGGAGCAGGAATGGGATTTCAGGAAGTTGGCAGTCACTACGATGACGGCGGCTAGGCCGTTTAGGAGGAAGGCGAGCAGGATGGCGGTTAGGACGGCTTGCCATGAGAAGAAGCCGAGAACTAGCCCTAGGGATGGGGCTAGCTTGACATCGCCGCCGCCTAAACCTTGTTTTGACACGGCGTGAAGCAGCCAGAAAGCTCCGAAGAGCAGAGCGGCAGCGACGCAGGCTCGTGCGATTGATGCTGTGTCTCCTTTTGCGGCAGCCACTGCGCTCACGGCAGCCGAGGCGCAGACGAAGAAAGCGAGGTTGAGTTTGTTGGGAATGATCTGGCTGCGGATATCTGTCATCACCGCTGCGCAGAGGAAGAGAGTGGCTGTGGCTAGGATCAGCAAGGTCGCATCTGGCACAAGTGCCGCCCTGAGCATCCCGAAGAGGATCAAGTTGCAAATGTAGAAAATCGCAGTCGCGCTGAAATTCCGCCTGTTGAGATTCACTCTGCCGATAGCCACACCACGATGATACGGCGGGACGGCTGCACAAACGAATTCCCTGCTTCGCAATTAGGTTCCAAGGTAAGGCGGGGGTGAGTTCCGAGGTGAGGCGGGGGACGGTGTGTCTTTTTTGGCGTGTCTGGTTGAACGCAAAAGCCTTCTTAGCAAACGGGTAAGGTTCAGCCAAAAAAGATGCGCCGTTGCCCGCCGTGCGTTAGTAATAGCCAGCAAACAAACTAACAATCGACAACTGATACGGTAAAAACATGGTTGCTGCAAATACTCCTGTTGTCATTGGGGTTGCTACTGCGTCTCGGCGTGGCGACAATCCTTTGGAATCGCCTGAAGCTTGCGAGCTGATGGTTGAAGCTGCGCGGGAAGCGGCTGCCAGGGCATCTGCGCCTGAAGCTTTGCGGCAGCTTGACGCGGTTTGCGCTATGGCTTCGCTCGTGGGTTATCGCAATCCGGCAGGTTTGGTCGCCGAGGCGGTCGGATCTACGGATGCTCACACCGTGCGGGCCGATCCCGGCATACTCCAGCAGCAGATGTTCAGCAAAGTCTGCAACGCCATAGCTGCGGGCGATATGGACATTGCCTTGGTGGTTTCAGGCGAGACGAGCTGGCGCACGCAACAGGCACGCATCGCAGGCGTGGAAGCCCTCGCCACCGACGACAGCAGCAGCTCGCCCGATGAAGAAATCGTGCCTGAGTTCGTGGTGCATGAAGCCGAAATCAAAGCAGGGCTGCGGTCGGCCGTGTCGCACTATTCGCTTTTGGAAAACGCCTATCGCAGTCATCACGGTCAGACGAAATCCCAGCAGGCTGCTGAAACGGGTGCGCTGTGGGCACGGTTCAGCGAAGTAGCCAGCGGCAACCCGGAAGCTTGGAACCGCAACGCGATGTCGGCAGACGAAATCGCTATCCCTTCGGCGAAGAACCGCATGATGGCATTTCCCTACACGAAGCATCACTGCTCGCAGATGAATGTAGACCAAGCTGCCGCGCTCATCTTCTGCTCGGCTGAGCGGGCGCAGGCTCTGGGCGTGCCGAAAGACAGATGGGTTTTCCCTCTCGGCGCAGCCCTTTCAAATCATGCTGTGCCTGTGGTTCAGCGGGCCGACCCTCACGCCAGCCCCGGGTTCGGCCACATCGGGCGGCGCATCGCCGAGCTTTGCGGCGTCAGCCCTGCGGAGGCGGATTTCATAGACCTCTATTCGTGCTTCCCTGTGGCTGTGAAGGTGCAGGCTGGCGAACTCGGGCTTTCGCTGGAGCAGCAGCTGACGGTCACAGGCGGCATGGCATTCGCTGGCGGCCCGTTCAACAGCTATGTGCTGCATTCGCTTTGCAAGACGGTGGAACTGCTGCGTGAGAAGCCTGAGGCTGTGGGGCTGGTTACTTCCATCAGCGGGATGATCACCAAGCAAGGCATCGGGATGTTCTCGGCAACCCCGCCTGAAGCTGCAGCAGTGTTTGAAGATGCCACCGATGCAGTACGAGAGATGGCGCCGCCCTTGCAAGTCCATTCGGGCGACCCGGATTCCGAGACCTACACCATGATCTACGGGCAGCACGGTCTGGCACGCCGTTCTCCTGCTTATCGCGATGCCACCGTCGCTACCTACACGGTGCTTTATGACCGGATGCCGAAAACTCCCGAAGGCGAGACTGCCGACCCACGAGGCAGCACTCCAGCGGGCAGCGTGCCGACCAAGGGTATCGTTGTAGCGGAATTCACCCCCTATGAATCAACCGCCGACGGCTGGGAAGAAGGCAAACCAGTGCGTCAAATCGTCTCCACCGCCGACCCTGATGTCATAGAGCAGATGGTCGCAGACGATGCACCAGAGTTCTGCGGCACGGCAATCACCTGCTCAGACGAAGGCGAGTTCACTCTTGTGTGATTCAAATTCAGTTCAACCCGTAAATCTTCGCGGCCGTGTCGTGGAGCACTCGGCGCAGCAGGTCTTCGTCTAAATCTGACAGCGCGTCTGTGGCGTAGTCGCGTGGATGCTGGGCTGGCGTCCTCGGCCCGGGGTGCTGGCAGGTGGGGTGCGGGTAGTCGGTTTCATACAGGATGTTGTCGGGATACTGCTCTATGGCGAAGCGTGCGCCAGCCCGTTCAAACCAGAAGCAGCCGTAGATCTGGCGGCGGAAATATTCGCTCGGCAGGAGGTCGTATTCGGGGTGTTCGTCTTTGATGCCGTTGTTGCTCCACTGCCAGTCCATCGCCTCCAGTGCGCCGGGAATCCAGCCCACGCCGCTCTCTACCGACACGAACTTCAAGTCGGGGAAGCGATGGCAGATGCCTGCGAAGATGAGGTCGGAGATGCAATGCATGTTGTCTATGAAGATGCGCGCCGACACTTGGGCGAAGTTGGTTTTCCAGCCTTTGTTGCTCTCGTCTTGGAGCATCGGGCCGATGTCGCCGCCGCCGATGTGGAAGCTCACCGATGCGCCCGCCTCTTGGGTTACCGCCCAGATGGGATCCCAATGGCGGTCGGCTAGGGGCGGCGAGCCGTAGTCTTGGGGCTGGTTGCAGAAGTTGATGGCTTTGTGCCCCATTTCCAAGCACCGTTGGATTTCAGCCACCGAGAAATCCAAATCCCAGAAAGGCACGGCGCACACGGGCACGAAGCGGTCGGGGGCTACGCTCGTCCAGTCGATGAGCCAGTCGTTGTAGGTTTTGACGCATTCATTCACTAGGTCGCGCTCGCCGATGCGCAGGAAGTAGCCGTTGCCGAAGCCGCCCACATTGGGATACAGCACTTGCGCTGCGATGCCTTCGTGATCCAGATGCTCCACACGGGCCGAGGCGTCCCACATGGACTCGTGAATCTCTTCGTAGGTTCTGGGGTGGTCGGGTACCACGCCGTCAAAGCCTGCCATAGAGACTGTTCCCGGCGCGCTGATGCGCATTCCGCCGGCCATCCAGACATCTTCGCCGTCTATGCGCTCAATGTGGGGCACTTGGTCGTGGAGCGTCTTGGGCATTCGGGCCGTCCAGACATCGGGCGGCTCGGTGATGTGCGAATCCACATCAATGATTTCAAATCGGTCGAACAGGTCGGGTGTGCGGGTGTCTGTTGCGGTCATCGTGGTCTCCGTTTATGAAGTAGAATTTCAGGTTATGGAATTTTTGGCACTGTCTCTGTGCCGCTTGATGCTTCGCCGAAGGCAGCTACTTAATAGATTAGCGCAGATTTGCTGGGGGTGAATTCAAGCGATGAATGTAAAGGTGGCACGAACCTTAGACGAAGCTTGCGAGATGCTTGCCGAAAATCCCGAAGCCGAAGTGCTGGCAGGCGGGACAGACTTCATGGTGGAAGTCAACTACAGGCATCGCTCGCCAAAAGCAGTGGTGGCAATCAACGGCGTGCGCGAGATGGCGGGGTGGCGTGTGGAAGACGGGGACGGCGGTCGTGGGACCGGAAGGGAAGACAAGATTGGCGATGAAGGTGGGGCAGGCGATGCTGACGACAGAAATGCCGGCGATGGAGATGCCAAAGCAGATGCTGGCGATACTGCGAGATACGGCACTCTGTGGATAGGTGCCAACATGACCTATACCGAAATGGCAAACCCAAACTTCGCACGGCTGCTGCCCGCTCTCACTCAAGCTGCCCGCACGGTAGGCTCGCCCCAAATCCGCAACGCCGGCACTATCGGCGGCAATTTGGGCACAGCTTCTCCCGCAGGCGACACTCTGCCCGCGCTCGCAGCCTTGGATGCCAAAGTTTCATTGTGCTCGGCAGAGGGCAGCCGCGAGTTGTCTCTTTCTGATTTCATCACCGGCCCGAAGCAGACAGCACTGCGGCAGGGGGAAATCATAGAGGGTGTGCGTGTGCCACTGGCTGCCATGCCCGTCAGGGCGGCGGCGGAAGGGAAAAATGGAGGGAATGGCAGTGCCATCGGCAGGGGCGAGTTCCTAAAGGTGGGCACTCGCAACGCCATGGTCATCTCGGTGGCTGGTCTCGCGCTGATAGCTCGACACGACATTCAGAGGGTCTGTGTGGGGCTAGGCTCTGTGGCAGCAGTGCCCGTACGCCCGACCGAAGCCGAAGAATGGATATCCCCACGGCTGGATTGGCAACAGCGCAGCCCGCTAGATCCCGGCGATGTGGAAACCTTCGGCGATATGGTCACCCAAGCCGCCAGCCCGATAGACGACCATCGCAGCACTGCCGTCTACCGCAGCCACGCCATCGGTGTCATGGCAAAGCGGGCATTGGTGCGGACATTCGGAATCAACTAGCAAGAAAGCACACCCATGAGCGAACACTACCAACTGCGAGTCAACGGCGAAAACCGCCCCGTGAATGATGCCTGGCTAGGCGAAAGCCTGCTGTATGTGCTCCGAGAGCGGCTCGGCTTGGCCGGCACCAAAAACGCCTGCGAGCAAGGCGAGTGCGGCTCATGCTCGGTGCTGATAGACGGCGTGCTGGTCTGCTCCTGCCTAGTGCTAGCAGCCTCAGCCATAGACCGTGAAATCTCCACAGTAGAATCCCTGGCCCCAGACGGCGACCTCTCAGATGTGCAACAAGCCTTCGTAGAAGCAGGGGCAGTCCAATGCGGCTTCTGCACCCCAGGCCTGATTATGACAGTGCACGACCTGCTAGACCAAAACCCGTCCCCCACCGACCTAGAAGTGCGTGAAGCAATCTCAGGCAACCTATGCCGCTGCACCGGCTATGTTCGCATTTTCGACGCCGTCCAGAGAGTTGCCGCCGAACGGCAAGAATGACGGCTGCTTCACGGTTTCAGCCTTTAGGAAAATGTCCCAAACACTAACACCCCCGCGAACCCAAGCCCCACGAGTCGGCACTAGCGCGCCCAGGCCAGACGGGGTGCCCAAAGTGCGCGGCATGTTCGCATTTTCGTCCGACCTCTGGGCAGACGGAATGCTCTGGGGACACACCCTCCGTTCGCCCCACGCCCGAGCCAACATCCGCTCTATTGACATCTCAGCCGCCTTGGCCATCGGCGGCGTCTCGGCGATACTGCTTCACGACGACATCCCCGGCCGCACAATCTTCGGCTTGGAGCATCCCGACCAGCCCGTGCTCGCTAAAGACGAAGTCCGTTATCAAGGCGAACCAGTAGCCATCGTTGCGGCCGACCACCCGGAAACCGCCCGCAAAGTAGCCGATGCCATCGTCGTGGATTACGAACCCCTCACCCCTGTCTGCGATGCCGAAGAAGCCATCACAGCCGACCCGATCCACCCCGACGGCAACATCTTCCGTGAGATCACCATCCGCCGAGGCGACCAAGATGCCACAGGTGAGATCGTGATAGAAGGCACATACGAAGTCGGTATGCAAGACCAAGCGTTCATGGGCGTGGAGTCGGGTATGGCCATGCCGTGCGAAGACGAAGGCGTGGAACTCTACATCTCCACCCAGTGGCTCCACGCCGACCAAGCCCAGATCGCGGCATCCCTCGGCCTTCCCGAAGACAAAGTGCGCCTCACTCTGGCAGGCGTGGGCGGGGCGTTCGGCGCCCGTGAGGATGTGAGCCTTCAGATACACCTCTGCATGCTGGCCCTTCACACCCGCCGCCCCGTGAAGATGGTCTACAACCGAGAAGAGTCGTTCTACGGCCATGTCCATCGCCATCCTGCGAAAATCTGGCTCCGCCATCACGCCACAGCCGAAGGCGAGATCGTGAAGATAGAAGGCAGACTGCTGCTAGACGGCGGCGCCTATGCTTCCACCACCAGTGCCGTGCTCGCCAACGCCACCTGCTTCGCCAACGGCCCCTACAAAACCCCTAGTTGCCACTTTGAAGGCATCGGCGTGCGCACCAACAACCTGCCGTGCGGTGCCATGCGAGGCTTCGGCGCAGTGCAGGCGTGCTTCGCCTATGAGACACAGATGGACAAACTGGCAGCCGCCGTTGGCTGCGACCCTGTGGAGATTCGTCTCAGAAACGCCATCGGCCCCGGCGACACCATCATCACCGGCCAAGAAATCACAGGCACGGCCCCGGTGCGGGAGCTGATCGAGAGCTTGGCGAGCCACCCGCTGCCGCCGCCGAGGGAAGACGGAGTTTCGGGTGGCTGGGCAGACTCTGGGGATATTGCCTCTGGCAGTTCAGCTTCGAGCAGTGCTGCCCCGTCCCACACCTCAATGGCCGACCCAGGCGGGGCGGGGCGCACCGCCGACCGTTCCCGAATCCGCCGGGGCGTGGGCTACGGCGTTGGCGTCAAAAACCTCATGTTCTCAGAAGGGTTTGACGACTATTCCACAGCTTCGTGCCTGCTGGAAGGCGGTGTCGCCACCATCAAATGCGCCTGCGCCGAAGTCGGCCAAGGCTTCGTGACTCTCGCCCAGCAGATCGCCCGTGAAGTGCTAGGGGTGGAAGAAGTGGTGCTGGCCACGATAGACACGCAGATCGGCTCGGCAGGTTCGTCTTCTGCCAGCAGGCAATCGTGGATGTCGGGCGGGGCGGTGATGCGAGCCTGCGAGGAAGTGCGAAGCAAGCTGCTGGCAAAAGTGGCAGCCGAGCACGGCTTTGAGCAAGACAGCGCCGAAGACCTGCTGGAATGCGCCGACGGGCGAGTTCGCTCCATAGACGGCTCGGTGGATCTCTCGCTGGAAGAAGCCGTGGGCGATGAGAGAATTTTCGCAGAGCTGGAATATCGCCATGCTCCGACCTTCCCCTTGGACGAAAACGGCCAAGGCAACGCCCATGTCTCTTTCATCTATGCAGCGCACCGAGCAACTGTGGATGTGGATTTAGACTTAGGCCTCATCCGTGTGGTGGAGGTGGCGACCACCCAAGATGTCGGCAAAGTGCTCAACCCGCTGCAGGCTTACGGCCAGATTGAAGGCGGCATAGCGCAAGGCGTGGGCTTGGCGGTGATGGAAGAGATGCTGCTCACCGACGGGCAGGTGCGCAATGCTTCATTCACCGACTATCTCATACCCACCGCATTGGACATGCCCGAGATCGCCATAGTGGAGCTGATAGAACAGCCCGAGCCGGGCGCCCCCTTCGGAGCCAAAGGCATCGGCGAGCCGCCTGCTGTTTCGTCGCTGCCTGCGGTGGCTGCCGCCGTGAGAGATGCCACAGGGCTGGATTTGGCACGCGTGCCCATCCGTCCGCAAGACATCGCTCTGGCTGCTCGCGAGCTTTAGATTGGTTGCCGGCAAGCCGCGATTATGCAGAGTGCGCCAAAATTTTCTGCAGATATTCTCTCTTGCTTCTTCCTCGCCAGCCCTCAAACCATAGTGCTGTCAGTCCCTCGCAGAACGCCACCCTGCCAATTGAGCCGCAACTAAGGCAAACTGCATAGATGCCATTTCAACTCCCAGATCTTCCATATCCCGCCGATGCCCTCGCCCCCACGATGAGCGAGGAGACTTTCAGCTACCACCACGGCAAGCATCACGCCGCATATATCCGCAACCTGAATCGCATGATCGAAGGCACGGATCTGGCTAACCAGCCGCTGGAGCGAATCATCGCGGACAGCGCGGGGGAGGCACCAAAGAAAGGTCTGTTCAACAATGCGGCCCAGGCGTGGAACCACGATTTCTTCTGGAAGTCCATGAGTCCCGACGGGGGAGGCGAGCCTAGTGGCGGGGCTTTGGCTGATGCGCTAGCCGACGAAATAGCTGCCAGTTTCGGCTCGTATGACGGATTTCGCGAAGAGTTTTGCAAGGCGGCTGCTGGTCTGTTCGGTTCAGGCTGGGTGTGGCTGGCTGCTGAAGGGTTTGAGGGCGTTGTGGAACCAGAGGCTGACAAGTCGACAATCGGTAAGCTTTCAATCCTCACCACTTCCAATGCCGACATACCTCTTGCCGAGTTGAAGTCTGGCGGTCTGCTGCTCACATTGGATGTGTGGGAGCACGCGTACTACTTGGACTTCCAAAACGATCGCCCGTCTTACATCGCCAGATGGCTTGAGAATCTTGTCAATTGGGAGTTCGCTGCAGAGAACTACGAAATGTTTTCAAAGCAGCAGAGACAAGTTGAAATCTGAAATGGCTAGGCATTGGTGGTCAAGAAGTGAGAAATCGCGACTAGCTATAGTGAATAGCCAGACTATGCCAAGTGCTAGATAGCCGGAAGAACCTCAAAGGTTGAACGCAGTCAGAACTAGGAGATTTGAGATGTCAGACATTCTTGCCGACCACGATGCTGTAGCCCTCGCCGAACTGGTTAGGTCGGGCGAGGCAACCCCCCGCGAAATCACAGAAGCTGCCATCGCCCGCATAGAAGCCCTCAACCCGCAGCTCAACGCCGTCATCTATCCGATGTTTGAAAAAGCTCTAGCTGAAGCCGACAATCCCGACTTGCCAGACGGCCCCTTCAAAGGCGTGCCGATGCTGCTGAAAGACCTCTCCTCGGCAACCTCGGCTGGCGACCCAAACCACCTAGGAATGCGAGGTCTCAGACAAGCTAGCTACATCCATCCCAGCGACTCGGAGCTGACCCGTCTCTACCGCAAGGCAGGTTTCGTGATGGCAGGGCGCACCAACACTCCGGAGCTAGGTCTTATGCCTACCACCGAACCGCTGGCTTACGGCCCCACTCGCAACCCTTGGAACACCGACTACGGCGCAGGCGGTTCTTCAGGCGGAGCGGCAGCAGCAGTGGCGTCTGGGATGGTGCCGGCAGCCAACTCCAGCGACGGGGGCGGCTCTATCCGCATCCCTGCTGCCATGTGCGGTTTGGTCGGTTTGAAGCCCACGAGGGGCAGAGTGCCGATGGAGAAAGCTTCCAATGTCTATGTGCTTTCGGTTCAGCATGTGGTGTGCCACACGATGCGAGATGCCGCTGCAATCTTGGATGTCTCAGCCTACGATGGCGGCGGCATCGCTCTGCCAGCAGAACCCTTTGCGGTATCGGTGGGCAAAGACCCGGGCAAGCTTCGCATCGGTTTGATGGCTGTATCTCCCCGAGAAGGCATTGAGCTTCATCCAGAATGCGAAGCGGCTGCTCGCAAAACCGCCGACCTGCTTGAATCTCTGGGCCACTCCGTGGAAGAGGTGTATCTGGATCTGGTGAGCGAAGAGTCCATCGCAGCTTTCGGAGTGATCTGGTCGTACGGCGTGGCTGCAGATTTCGGCATGATCCGCGAGCGGCTGGGCCGAGACTTAGAAGAAACCGATGTAGAGCCACCGACCTGGCAGATGGCCCAGCGAGGCAAAGAAATCACACCCGAAGCAATAGAAGAAGCAGTTAAAGCCCTAAAGCAGCACTCCCAAAGCGTGCTTTCGTGGTGGCAAAACCACGACATCCTGCTAACCCCCACCACAACCCTGCCGCCCCCAAGAATAGGCGAACTAGCCAGCACCCCAGAAGAGCCCTTCCAAGGCCCCATGCGGGCAATCCCCTATGCCGCCTTCACCTCCCCCTTCAACATGACAGGCCAGCCCGCCATATCCCTGCCCCTGCATCAAACCGCCAGCGATGCCGCCGCTTACGATGCCACCCCGGGCGATTGGGGAAGCACAGTCCCCGGCCTCCCCGTAGGCTCCCAGCTAGTAGCCGACTACGGAAGAGAAGACCTGCTAATCGCCATAGGCTCCCAACTGGAAGCCGCCTCACCCTGGAGCCACAACCGCAGACCGAGCGGCTGAACTGGGCGAAGCAACTATGTAACTGTCTTCCCAAGCATTCTCAGAATGTTGTCTGCCCCATCTTCCTGTTTTCAAATCGTCACGTCCCCAGCAGAAAATAGTTGTGTCAGTGCGGACTACACAAAAGATGTCTGATCTGCCATTGCTGGGGATAGAAGTTACTTTTAGCTTCGAAGGATCGGTCCACTCAAATAACCCTGCGTAGGAGTCGACCCCCCAACACGACAGTGAGTCATTGTCAAATATTGCGCAGGCATATAATACTCCCACCGACAGGGTTTTGACATTGCTAAGCCCGGGAATTCTATTCGGCTCTGATAATATGTAGTCAAAATACGGGGTATAGCCCCAATCGCTGTTATCTGTTTCTAGGTTACCCAGTTCTATCTCACACTCCATATCCAAGCAAGGATTATCTGATTCAGGATACGAATTCCCATCATTGAAGACACCCCTATTTCCATTGCCCCAGCAAGAGACTCCTTCGTCCAAGTGGATGTAGCAGGTGTACCACAGACCCGTATGGACAGATTTAGCATCATCCACATTCAGCACTTTCACAGGAATGGAAGAGTCATTTGTCGTCTGATTACCGAGTTGGCCGTATTGGTTTCTTCCCCAGCAAGAAATAGTGTTATCCGAATGCACTGCGCAAATGTGCTCCAAGCCAACGGCTACCGAGACTGCGTCAGTTATGCCCGTCACTAGAACGGGCGTTGATGAGTTTTCAATGGTACCGTTGCCGAGTTGACCATATTCGTTGTCTCCCCAACAAGCAACTTGTCCGCCCGAAAGAACTACGCATGCGCTGTTGCCATTAGCACTGATTTCAACCGCATCAGTTATGCCATTGATTTTGCCGGGGGAGTATGTCGGTATGTCTGAGTCTCGGTCAAGTTCGCCATAGGAGTCAGAGTAGTAGCTGCCATCACGCCTTGAGTAGAAATCGTAACCCCAACATGAAACAGTACCTGCTTCATGCAGCACGCACTGCTTGTAATCGCCAGATACTATGGCTTTAGCATCAGTGATGCCTTCTATCTTTCTAGGCAAATCTGCATCTGCAATCGGAATTGGGCTACTATTTTCGCCACGATTTTCTGAAGGTCCTCCGCCCCAGCAAGAAACTGTTCCATCTTCATGGAGTGAACATGCGAAGCTCCTTCCTATGACTACAGCCACATTATTCAGCAAGGGCGGCGGAGCGGAAGGGGGGCTAATTGTCGTGGTAGAAGCTTGCGGTTGAGAAGTTGAAGGCGGCAGGCTCGTGGAAGGGATTGCGGCAGGCAAAGTCTGCGCGGTCGGGGCAGGAGCAGGAGAGACTGCTGTAGTTGTTGTTATCTGAGCAGAGGGGGAAGTCTGGCTTGAAGAAGTCGATACAGGGGCAGTAGAGTCACTGCTGTCTGAACAGCCGGCAGCTATCAGCAGGGCAGCAGCCGAAAAAGCAATGATGCGTCTCGCGGGTTTCTTGCTGTGCGACATGCTGCTCCATGTTGTTTTGGCGTTCCAAGGGATTTAGTCTGTCAGAAGTCGTCTGTGGCGTGGGGGTGGCCTTCTCTTAGGCCTGCGGGGGTTACTCGGATGAAGGAGGCGTTTTCTCGGAAGGTGGTGAAGTTGTCGGCGTCTAGGTAGCTCATGGAGCTTTTCAGGCCGCCCATTAGCTGGTTTACGAGTTTGGAGACTTCGCCTCGGTAGGGGACTCGTCTTTCTACTCCTTCGGGGGCGCGGTGTTCAAAGTATTCTTCGTTGAACTCTTCGCCGTGGCGTTCGGCTCGCATTACCGATGCTTCATAAGATGCCATGCCGCGCACTCGCTTCATCAGGCCGCTGGGGGTCGACTCCACCTCGCCGGGGCTTTCTTTGGTGCCTGCGAAGAGGCTGCCTATCATCACCGTGTCTGCGCCTGCTGCCAAAGCTTTGGCTATGTCGCCTGCGGTACGGATGCCGCCGTCTGCCATGATCGGCACGCCCACATCGGCTTCCACCACATCCGCCACAGCAGTGAGCTGCGGCACGCCCACGCCCGCTACTAGGCGAGTGGTGCAGACTCCGCCCGGCCCCACGCCTACCTTGATGACGTCTGCCCCTGCTTCCACGAGGTCTATGGCACCTTGGGCTGTGGCTACATTGCCTGCGATGATCTCAACCTCTGGGTAGTCGGTCTTGAGTTCGCTGATGGCGGAAATAGCGTGGTCGGAGTGGCCGTGAGCTATGTCGAACACAAGCACATCCGTGCCTGCTGCCACGCATTCTTTGGCTCTGCGCTTGCGGTCTTCGTTATCTGCGCCCACGGCTGCGCCGACGAGCAAGCTGGCATCGGCAGCTTTGACTTTTTCTATCTCTTGGGCGTGCACATGCACAGGCAAAAAGCGATGGATGATGCCGATTCCGCCTAGCTGTGCCAGCGTGATAGCCATAGGCGCTTCGCAGACGGTGTCCATGTTGGCAGCGACCACGGGGATGTCCAAAGTGAGGTTGCGGCTGAGCTGACATTTGAGATCGGCAAGACTGCGAGAGCGGACGGTGGAGCGACGCGGCACCAGCAGCACATCGTCATAAGTCAAACCGACGGGGAGATCTTGAAGAGCCACTGACTTATAAGCTAGTTGGATTTTGGCTGGCATGGGTGGATGGTGATAGAAGCGGTTGGGATTGGAAGACCGCAGAGCAGGCGTGCTCATCGGTAGCTTGCGAATTTGCTGCTCAGGCGCGTGAGATTCTGCCTGCAACTTGGATGATGAGGTGTGCTTCAGATACCACGCTGTTGGATCTCTGTCTTTAACTTCCGAGCCAGACGGCGAGAATCGATTGAGACGAGTTCTCCATCTCGCACCACGACCTTCCCGTTCACGACTACATGGTGGGGTTTGCGGCCGGGGTTCGCCCAAAGCAGACCTGCCAGCGGATCGGCCACGCCGGCGTCATAGACATTGCTGATGTCGTAGCAGCAGAAATCGGCTGCTGCGCCCGGTTCCAAGTGTCCGAGTTCTCTTCTGCCCAAGCCTGCTGCCGAACCTGCTGTTGCCATAGTCAAGACTTCTCTAGCCGTGAGAGGGCGTGCGGCCAAGCCGCTGGCTTGCATAGCTAGGCGGGCATCAGCCAAAAGGTGCCCGGCATCGTTGCTGCCGCCTCCGCTGGTGCCGAGGCCGACCTGTATGCCTTCGTCCAACAGCAACCCGACTTCTGTCAGCCTCCAGCCCATCGGCAGGTCGCAGCCCGGGGCGTGAGTGGCCGTTGCGCCAGAGCGAGCCAGACGGCTGCGTTCGTCTGCGGTTATGTCGCAGAGATGAGCGATAGTCACATCTTCTTCCAGCCAGCCCCATTCTTCCAGCAGCTCCAGCGGACGACGGCCGTGTCGCTCTTGGGCGACCTCCACATCTATCTGCTCATTGGCCTGAGTGCGACGGCGCAGGCTGTGGCGAGAGGCGACTTCAGCCAAAGCATCAAACATCTCTTTGCCGTCCGAATGCACCCCAGCTGGCCCGACTGCGATCTGCAGCATCGGATCATCATCGCCATAGCGAGCCGCCAAATTCTCCACCGACTGAGCCACTTCATCAGGGTCGCCGCCAGAGCATCCCCGCACAAAGACAAACCGACAACCGAGATCACCAGCAGTCGCTATAGCTGCGTCAGCTATTTCCCCAACGTCCGCCCCCGCAGGCCAAGTGAGATGATGATCCGCCACCGTGGTAACCCCGCAGAGCAGCCCCTCAGCAATACCCACAGCCGCCGCTGCCGCCACAAGCTCCGGATCCACCTGCGCCCGCGAATAAAGCTCCCCCATGACCCCCAGCCACTCCCGCATAGGCACATGCCGAGCATGAGGAGCCGTCCGAAACGCCGACTGCAAAAGATGATGATGCGCATTCACCAACCCCGGCACCACCACGCACCCCGTAGCGTCAAGCCTTTCCGAAGGCTTCTCCTTGCCTTCTGCTGAACCCGCTCCGGCACTCTGTTCCAGCCGAGACTCTTGGTTTCTCTCTTCTTCTGCCGAACCGGTCTCAACCACCTGTGCCACAACACCACCCTGGCAAACCAGTCCCCCTCCAACTAACTCCCGCCTCCCAGTCCAAACCAGTTCAGCACCCTCAACAACAAGAGCCATATCTACACCACAGCAGAAAGATTTAGTTACCAGCGAAAGTTTAGTTTCTTAGAAAAAAGTCAGATCTAGCCTTACCGGAAGGACTGAACTAGAGGTAGCAGAGTCTCCCAATTGGCTATTCCTATTATCGCCCCAACAAGAGACAGTTCCGTCTTTGTGGACTGCACAAGTGTGCTGCCAGCCAGTTGCGATGGCTACAGCATCAGTGATTTTCGGAACTTTAGCAGGATCTAATGCTTCGTTGATAACAGGGGACTCTTCGAGCAAAGCTTCATTGGGGGCGAGCCGAGCTTCTGTGAGGAGATCCAGCCCGGTGACAAGCCTGGAATCTTTTACTTTCATTTCACTAGTTCCCAGTTTGCCTGCTTTGCTGCTGCCCCAACAAGAGATCGTGCCGTCTGTGTGGAGGGCGCAGGTATGCTCGTGTCCTGCTGCAATAGTTGATACATCAGATATTCCAGACACTTTGATTGGCAAATTAGAAGATGTAGTTGTGCCGTCGCCTAGCTGCCCGCTTAAATTATTTCCCCAGCAAGAAACAGTAGCATCATTATGAAGCGCACAACTGTGATTCGTTCCTAGTGCTATAGCTTTGGCATTTGTAATGCCTTGGACATTAACGGGTGTTGGTATGTTTGCTGTACTGAATAAAGAAGAAAAATCAACTATGGCAAAATCAGATTCCCCATCGCCAAGTTGTCCATGATTGTCGAGACCCCAACAGGAAATAGTTCCATCTGTGTGAAGTACGCAGGTATGATGCAATCCTGCTGAAATAGTTGAGGCATTGTCTATGCTTAAAACCTTTACTGGCTCTGTTTCAACCAAGAAACCATAAAGAGGACGGTTGTGCCCGTCTTCACCATTGCCTAATGTGCCAAAATTATTAGAACCCCAGCAAGAGACAGATTTATCTTGATGAAGAGAACAGGTGTGACTTCCTCCTGCTGCAACTTGAATTGCATCTGATATTCCATCTGCGTATACTGGCCGAGAAGAAAAATTGTCTGGGGCAAATTCACCCCATCCCGTTACTCCGTTGCCAAGTTGTCCGGCCCAGTTATTTCCCCAGCAAGAAATATTGCTACTCTGGTGAAGCACGCAGGTAAATTTGTAGTTGGAGGAGATAGAGGTAGCACCTTCAACACGATAAGGCATCACTGGAGTTTCGCCGAGTGAAATAGAAGTCGGGTTGCCGAGTTTGCCTTGTGTTCTGTTGCCCCAGCATGAGACAGTGCCGCCGTCAAGAAGGGCACAAGTATGTTCCAAACCTGCAGCAAGTGAAACAGCGTTGTTGATATTGTGTGCTTTGATGGGAATAGCTGATGCTATAATTTTGTTTTCGAGAAGAGTTTGAAGATGGTTTTGTCCCCAACAGTAAATAGATTTGTCACTGCGAAGCGCGCATGTTTGACCTCTGCTCGCAATGATGGCAATTGCGTCCTGTAAATTAGCTACACTCCGAGGCGGAGTAGCACTCGGCAATTCATAATAATCACCTCTAACTTGCCATCCTATCCGATTGCTATTCCCCCAACATTCCACGGATCCTGAACGGCGGAGGATGCATGTGTGGCGTGAGCCTGCTACGATGTCTACAGCCTGATTGACTTCGATTTTAGCTATAAGGCTAGAAGAATCAGGACCATCGTATTGCCACTCATACAGGCCATCGATTTGCCCATAGGAATTATCTCCCCAGCATGTGACAGTGCCATCAATATGCAGAGCACATGTGAAATCACTTTCGCTGACGATTTTGCGGACATTGTTTACATTTTCTATTTTTGAGGGCTCTTTCGTCTGCCTAATTCCTAAATCTCCCCAGCAGGAGACAGTGCGGTCGGCAAGCAGGACACAAGTGTGGTCCCAACCAGTTACGATTTCTATGGCATTAGTGATTCCAGAGACTTTTGCTGGCATTGGCGAAGACTCATCTTGTGTCCTCGGATGATACCCATCTCCTGCTTGCCCATTGCCTAATTGGCCGCTCTCGTTGTTTCCCCAGCAGGAGACGGTGCCGTCTGCATGGAGTACACAACTGTGGTATATGCCATTAGTTATCATTGTGGCATCGGCTATGTCTGCCACTATAAGTGGTTGAGCCGAGGATTCATTATCTCCAATTTTACCATTGCCGAGTTGCCCAAATAGATTGTTACCCCAGCAGGAGACTGTGCCATCAGCATGAAGTGCACATGCGTGGATTGAGCCAGTAGCAATGCCAACAGCATCGTCAATGCCTTTCACCTCGGCAAAATCTAGTGATACTTGTTGAATCAGTCTGAAGTTATCGCAATCTGATTCTGAGCATGAATTTTCCAAGTCTTCATCCAAAAAGATGTCATTTGTTATGTCGCCGTTACCCAGTTGACCCCAGTTGTTTTTGCCCCAGCATGTTATGTTTCCGGTTCCAAGAAGAATACAGGCATGGGAACTGCCGACAGAGAGGCTGAAGTCAAATTCGCCTGGTTCAAAATCTGGAGTGACGGGAGGGAGTGTTGTGGTGGTCGTAGTAGTTGTAGTCGAAATGGTGGTGGTCGGGGGCGAGGTAGTCGGAGCAGGTGCAGTGGTTGTTGTGGATTGCTCAGTGGTTGTGGGTGAAGCACCTGAATGCCCAGGGCTGCCAGGCGGAGTTGATGTGCTGTCAGACGGGATGTCCTCAGCGGTATCTGTGCCTGAAGAGGCAGTGTTGTCGGTCGCCGTGGCTGCAGGAGCAGAGACAGAGCTCTCGGTGGCATCGCTGCAGCTTGAGGCAAACAGCACTGCGACAAGCAGGCAACCGAACAGCACCCCCAAAGAGATTGCCGGCCGAGTTCGCGCCCTCATGCGGAGATATCTCAATCTGATGCGATCATCACTCGGGCGGGGGTGTCAGTGTCGGGAGAAAATGGAAGGCCATGCAACAAACATTACCACCCTATTTGAGGGCTTGCAAGATATCAAAGGTCGGCACTATGGCTTTCTGCTGTAGGAACCATTCGCCGTAGGAGGCGGGGAGGATGATCTCTTCGCCAGCTTCTATGAAACGGGGAGGATGACCTCTGCCAGCAGGCAAGGCTATGCCAGAGGGAACATCTACTGTGTAACTGCGATGGTTGGAATGGGTGTCAATTGTGAGCGTGGAATGCTGCTGGCATTGCGCTGCGACAGCCAGCAGAAAATGGAACATCGGCAGTCTGCCTATCCCGTCTGGGCTGTCGGCAGGGTGGATCGCAGAGCTGTCGGGCGTCACCAGATAGGCTCTGTTCTTGAATTTTTCCGGGTTTGCCTTGATTACCGCCTTCAATGCCTTCACAGAGTGGTTTGAAGCGGAACTGCCTATCTCCAAAGCCAGTGGATCCATCCAGTCGTCATATATCAGATCCACTTCTCCTGCCCGCCTGTCGCTCCAATATCCCAGATGTCCCCTTTGATGCACCATTTTCAGCTCAAGCAGAGCAGACGCTGCCATATTTTCGAGCAAATGGCCTCTCAGGCTTGGGTCGTCTGATGCCAATCCTGCCTTACCCGACTCAGCGGCTGGCATGGCGTGATCTACAAAGTACAATTTCGGAGCCGACCTAGTCGGTCTCGTGACGGCTGGACTGTAGCGATACAGCCGAAAGATGATCAGTGCGTCCTCCAAGAAAGTAAGCCATCTGCCTATAGTGGGGCGGGTGACATCCAGAAAATTGCAGAGATTTTGAACGGACATTTTTTGAGCCGGCGCAAATGCCAGATAATTCGCTAAAGTCCGCAGCGAGTCGGTGTCTCTGACTTCCTCGCCCTCAAGATACAAGTCGAGTGTGAGGGCCTTCTGCAGCACAGCTTCTTTGAGGATGTTGTGCGCTTCGGTCAAGGCATCTATTTCAGGAGCAGTCAGAGCAATTTTTGGTATGTTCGGAAGGTTTGCCATTCCCCTGGCGACAGGAAATTCTGGCAGACCCCCGAACAGCGAGTATTCCCGCAGCAATTCGTCTTCCTCTGGCGTTTGCTTCGTGCCTTCGGGGATGAGCAAGAGCCTTTCCGCCAGGCTTCGGCAGTCCGCCATCCAGCCTGGGGTGTCTGGCGTGAATAATGGCGTGTCTTTCTGCAGGCCGGAGCGCAGCCACATATACTCGTTGAGTTGGGATGGAAAGATGTAATGCTGCCTCCACCTGCCGAAGCCGCTTTCAACTCTGCCTCTGGTGAGGGTGGCAGCTGCGCTGGAAGTGGCAGCGATTTTGACGGGCAGGTTGTTGTCGTGGATCAGTTTCAGCCAGATTTGCCAGTTGCTGGCGTGCGCTATTTCGTCGATCATCAAGTAGAGAGGATCGTTGTGATCTGCGTCGGTGGCATTCACCATGATGCGGACGATGTCTTTCAGAGATTCGTTTTTGAAGATCGCATCATCCATTTGGAGTTCCCAGATTCTCTTTGGGTGCACTCCTTCTGCTATCAGCCGCCTCACGGTTTGACGCAAGATGGTGGTCTTGCCTGTTCTGCGCGGGCCCACGAGCACATGGTGATTCGGGGATTTTATGGATACCATTGTTTGCCAGAGCACAGAGGCCATTCGCCGCTCTGTGATAGGGCAATCTTTAGAGTCGACTCTGCCTAGATGATGCCAAGGGCTGTCTTGTTTCAAGACTCTCCAAAATGCCTCTTCAGAGGTACTTTTGAGCCAAAAATTCTCATTCATATTTTGATTATACAAGTATCTGCGCAGAATAGCAACTACGCTTTACAAACTTGACAGACTGCTATTTTCTGGGCGAAGCCAACCGCCACCGAAGGTTGAGAGAGCCTGGATTGAAGGAATAGATCATGACAATCAAGAAAGACTTACGCAGAACTGGGTAGCGTATCTATATGCCATTAGGTGAGCAGCGGCTCTTGGAGAACTTGACTGGGCCTGAGGTAGGAGAGAGGCTAGGGGAAGGGTCGGTGGTGGTTTGGCCGATGGGGGCGGTGGAGCAGCATGGGCCGCATTTGCCGCTGAGCGTGGATTATGTGATAGCCGAGGAGACAGCGCGGGCCGCAGTGGAGGCTTGCGGGGAGGAGTTGGACATTTGGCTGCTGCCCACGCTTGCTGTTACGAAATCCAATGAGCATGCTTGGTCGCCAGGCACGCTTTGGCTATCGGCTGAGACGATGCTGGCGGTCGTGGATGATGTGGCTCGCAGCGTGGCTGCTACATCGGCTAAGCGGCTGGTGTTTCTGAATGCTCACGGGGGCAACTCGGCGTTGTTGGGGGTGGCTTGCAGAGAGGTGCGGCTGGCGCACGGGCTGATGACCTTTCTCGTGCATCCGTTTGTGCCGCCCGATCAAGGCGGGGCGTCGGGCGAGCACGAGCTTGCTATGGGGATTCACGGCGGGCATGACGAGACATCCCTCATGCTCCACCTACGCCCTGAACTCGTGCAGATGGACAAAGCCACACGGCGCATTCCGGAGCATTTGGCAAGCAACGAACATGTGAAATTCGGCGGATCGGTGGCCTTCGGCTGGCTGTCGAACGACTTCGGCCCAGACGGGCACATCGGCGACCCCACCCGCGCCACAGCCGAAGAAGGAGAAAGGCTGTTTGCTGCCGTTATAGAGAGGCTTGTGGAGCAATTGCGAGAAATCGCTGCTTTCAACTTTTGACTCCAGCCAAAATCTTGCCTATGCCAGAAAGCTTTCGCCGATGAACTGGCTATGGTTGGCTCGTTTGACTGACTCTTATGACCAATCCATCTGGCTGACCAAGCAGCTGAATTTGGCTAGGGTAGTTTGAGACACCCTAAGAGATCAAAGCCAACCACCGCAAAAGGAGAGACAGCCCCATGAAACCAGAAGAAGTAGACCAGCTTTTTGACATTGAAGGTCGCGTAGCCGTCATCACGGGCGGCAGCCGAGGTATCGGACGCTCCATCGCTCACGGCTTCGCAGCCAAAGGCGCCAAGGTAGTGATTTCCAGCCGCAAAGCCGACATGTGCGACAAAGTGGTGGAAGAAATCACCGCAGACGGCGGCGACGCCTTCGCCGTGCCCGGCCACATGGGCGACCTTGACGACATCAAAACCCTCGTCCAAGCCACCGTTGATCACTACGGCGGCATAGACATCATCGTGAACAACGCCGCCAACGCCCTCGCCCAAGATTTCGGCTCAATCACCCCTGAAGCTTGGGAGAAGTCTTTTGATGTGAACCTGCGCGGGCCTGTTTTCCTCGTCCAAGAAGCCCTGCCGTATCTCAAAGCCAGCGAGCACGCCTCGGTCATCAATGTCTCCAGCGCGGGCGGCTATCTTTTTTCCGCATTCACCCATATATATGCCGCTGCCAAAGCAGGCTTGATCTCCTACACCCGCTCACTGGCCGCCGACCTCGCCCCGCACGGCATCAGAGTGAATTGCATGGCCCCCGGCACGATAGACACCGACATGGTTCGCGCCCAAACCGAAGAACGCCAGCAGTCTATGGCCAAAGCCTCGCTCCTCGGGCGAGCAGCCGTGCCGGACGAGCTCATCGGCCTGGCTTTATTCATGGCGACCGAAGCATCCAGCTTTATGACGGGCTGCACCATCAACTACGACGGCGGCTTGGTTCCGCGATAAAGTCTCAAGTCCTAAGACAGGCTCTTGTCGCAGCAAATCTGAGCGCAGCAAAGCAAGACACCGCATCAAATGTGGACACTGCGCCGTCCGGCGGCACGAGTGGTTCTGCTGGACGGCGAAAGTCGCATCTTCATGCTGAGGGCCAGCGACCCGATGGATCCCTACAAGCCCTCATGGTGGGAAATCCCCGGCGGCGGCGCAGACCGCAACGAAGCCCTCGCCATAGCGGCCCGTCGTGAGCTCTACGAAGAGACGGGCTTCGCCGATGTCACGCTCGGCCCATGCATTTGGACGCAATATGTGGAGTTTGAGTTCGCAGGAATGCGCTTTGAATCCGACGAGTCCATCTTCATAGGCTGGACAGACGCCCCCGCTCAGTGGCAGCCGAAGCGTCTTGAAGCCCTAGAAGCCGCAGCGTTTGAAAGCGCCAAATGGTGGGAGATAGGCGAACTAATGGCCAGCCCAGAGCCGGTGCTGCCTGCCCGCTTGCGCGAGTTCCTGCCAGATGTGGCGAAAGGGGTGTTGCCAGAAAACCCCTTGGATATCAGCCCGCCCCTCTCTTAGATTTACTCCCCCAGATTCCCTCCCGCAGATTTGTTCCCTCAGACTGCCCTCGCTGCCTAGCCGTTCTCGCGGATTTCGTAGATGAGGCGCACTAGCCAGTAGCGCAAGAATCGGGTGACAGAGTTGGCGATGTAGAAAAACCCGCCTGCGAGAATGGCGCCCAAGCCGCACAGAGCGATGATAATCGCGTGTCCTTGATCCCGAGCAGAATCAAAGCCAGATGCCACCTGCTCAAGACCAACTTCAATTTTTTCGGCTTGACCTAAAGAGTCAGGTATCTCGGAAGTCGTGCTGGAAGTATTGAGCGACAGGATAAGCGCCACTATCTCCAGCACTATACCCGCAATGATCAAAAACATGCCTAGGCGCAAAAGCTTGCGCTCGGGGTTGGCTTTGCCTCCTGTCACGCCTAGCTTGTCGACTTCCTCTTGGAATTCCGCGAGGCGCGGCGAAGATTCGGCGGCTTCTGAAGTTTCGTCGTGATGGGTTGTCTGGCTCATTTGTGCTCCTTTGGCTGAGATTTTAGTTGAGATTTGTGAAGGGTGCGATGGAGGCTCTCATATCGCAAAGCTCTCACGAGATCCCCAGATACGCCTCGGTCAGTTCTTCGGCGATTTCTTCGGGGTTGCCGACTCGTTGGATCACTCCGCCGGTCATAATCGCAGCCACATCAGCCACCCCCAGCACCGACTGGGCAAACTGCTCCACGATCAAAATAGACAGCCCCGACCCCGCCAACTGCCCCACTTGCTCGTACAGCTCTTCCACGATGATCGGCGCCAGCCCCATGGAAAGCTCGTCCAGCATCAGCACGGCAGGGTCGCAAGCCAAAGCCCGCGACATGGCCAGCATCTGCTGCTCGCCGCCCGAAAGAGTGCCAGCCAGCTGCTTGCGCCGTTCTCCCAAGCGGGGAAACTGCTGAAAGGCGCGCTCTAGCACTTCCGAGAACGAAACTCCAGCGAAAGTGATCATCCGCAGATTCTCCGTGACCGTAAGGTTAGGAAAGATACCTCGCCCCTCAGGGATAAGACAGACACCAGCGCGAGCCAAAGCCGAAGGAGCCGCGCCTGTGACTTCTTTGCCCATCAGCAAGAGGCTGCCCGTAGAAGGCACGATTTGACCGCTAGCAACCCCCAAAGTGGTAGATTTGCCTGCGCCGTTCGGCCCCAGCAGCGCGAACACCTGCCCCAGCAGCACAGCCAAATCCACCCCGTGGAGCACATCTATCGTGCCATAGCCCGCGTGGATGCCCACCAAATCCAGCAGGGCATGCTCATGATCCAGCGGGATCTCAATGCGCCCGGTCTCAATATGTTCAGCAGCTTCTTCCATAGCAGTATCGCTCCTAGTGGCCTCCCAGATAAGCAGCCCGAACTTTCGGGTCGTTCTGCGTCTCTTCAGGGTTGCCGTGTGCGATGAGCTCGCCGAAATCCAGCACATAAATCTCATGGCTGATGTCCATCACGAGGCTCATGTCGTGCTCCACCAAGAACACCGCCAAGTCGTCGGAGACAATTCTTTCCAGAAGTCTCGCCACTGCTTGGGTCTCTTCTTCGTTCAAGCCGGAAGAGGGCTCGTCCAGCAGCAGCAGAGTGGGCGTAAGAGCGAGTGCCCGTGCCAATTCCACGAGGCGAGCAGTTCCAGTCGGAAGCGTGCCGACAGTGATGTCGGCCACATCTTCCAGCCCGATCATTTCCAGCAGCTCGTCGGCTATGTCGGCAGGGTGGCGATGGTCTTGGTGGTCGCGCCGTCTGCGCCTCTCGGCCGCCACCAAGATGTTGTCGCGTGCGCTCAGCGAGTTGAACGCCTCAAGCTTTTGGAAAGTGCGGGCGATGCCCAAGCGAGAGCGACGAGTCACCGAAAGCCCAGTGATGTCCCAGCCTTTGAAATAAACCCGCCCCGAGGTGGGTGCCAGCAGCCCTGTGATCACATTGAACAAGGTAGTCTTGCCCGCCCCGTTAGGCCCGATAAGGCTGGTGATCTTGCCTGTGTCGACCTTGAGATTGGTGTCCGACAAAGCCTGCACGCCGCCGAAGCGCATGTCCACAGATTCCACCGCCAGCAAAGAAGTCATGACGAATTGCCCCCCGAAGCAGAGTTATCCGAGAAATCTCCCGCAGCATCGCCGACAGCAGCACTTGCGGATCCGTTATCTCCCGTCGTCCCCCCTGTGCCGTTACCCTCAGAGCCGCTGCCGCCAGAGCCATTGCTCCCAGAGCCATACCCACCCGGCGGAGTCACCTCATCGGTGATGCGCAAACGCCTGTCCAAAGCCATGACCTCGTTAGCCGTGAACGGCCTGGAGATGCCCATCTCGCCGAATTCGGTGTCTCTCTTCTGGGCTCGCTCCTTGGCGATCTCCTCACGGGCATCCTTGCGCCAAGGCAAGATAGGCGCAAACCCCCGCCCCATCTCGTAAATCGCTCCACGCTGATTGATGACCATGCCCAAAGCCAAAAGCCCCGGCCCGAAGGTGGTCATAATATCAAAGAACTGCGCCAGCCAGTCCACATTGCCGAGGTCGTAAAGCCGGTCTGTGAGACCTTCAAAAACAGTGCGGAAGATGAGGAAAATCCCAGCTAGAGGTATGGACACCCCAGCAGCAGCCATCAACAGCACTATCTCCAGCCCGTTGATCACATCAAAGCTGCGCACGCCGTCCAAAGAGGCGTTAGAGGTAGCCCAGAATGCTCCGCCCACTGCCGCGATAGAAGCCGAAAACGCATAGACGACCACCTTGGTCATGTACACATTCACTCCGACTGTGGCCGAGGCGGCAAGACTGTCGTTCAACGCCGTCCATCTTCGTCCGTAGCGGGATCTTCGCAACAGAACGAGACCCAAGACTATAACCGCGAACACGCTCACGAGCAGCATGAAATAAGACTCTCGCTCGCTGAAAGTGATGCCAAAGAGGTCAATCGGCCCGAAGAGCACGCCGCCTGTCGTGAGAGGCAGAATCGCCGAGTGAGGGAAGAAAAGTTTTGCCATGCCCAAGGCGAACGCCATAGAAGCCAAAGCCAGATAGAGCCCCCGTAATCGACTAGCAGGAATGGCTACCAGAGCACCCAAAGGCGCAGCCAGCACTGCCACCAAGAGGATCCAATAGCCGTTTGTCGTTTCGCCTCCGCCGGCAAGTTTCAAATACAAGAATGCCCCAAAGCCCGCAAAAGCCAGCGGAGCGAAGTTGATCTGGCCTGCCCAGCCTGTCAACGGCACCAGAGAAAGCCCGACTATGGCTAGCCCCATCGTGACATTTATGCTGTTGAGCGGAGCATTGCCCCACTCGCCCGGATCCCAGAAGCCGAAGTTGAGCCAGCCCTTGCTGAAAACCAGTGCTAGGAAAATGAGCACCGCCAAGCCGAAAATGGCTTCCCAAGGTTTCGTCAGTCGTTCTCTCTGCTTGAGGTTGGTGGCGATGCGCCCCACAGTCAGCTGTGCCCTGGGCAATGCCAGAACCACGATAAACAGCACGACTGGCGCAACCGCCTCTGCCGCAAAACGCAGATCAGTGCCGAGCTTCAGCCAAGTCTCGACATGCTGCGCGAGAAGCCCGATAATCAGCGCGCCCACGACCGTGAGAGGAAGGCTGCGCAAGGCTCCGAATGCGGCTGCCGCAAAAGCCGTGATGATAATGATGTTGAGGTTCGCGGGATCCAGCTCAACCTCGGGGGCGATGAGGATGCCCCCCAAAGCTGCAAGCGAACAACCGATAGCCCAAGCGCTGGACGAAACCAGCCCGGGCCGCACGCCGTTGAGCGCAGCCAGTTCTCTGTTGTCCACAACGGCTCGCATGGCCACCCCCAGCCGAGATTTGAAAAGCAACAGGCTCAGGCCGAGAGCCAGGGCTATGGCAGTGAGTATGGTGATGAGGCGATGCCAGAGGATGTTGACGCCGAAGATTTCAATTCCGCTGCGCAGACCAAAAAAGAAATCCACACGGCGAATAGTGTCTTGCTCCCAGATTTCGCCGGCGAGCGAAAGGAAGAGCACCATAAGCGCCACTGTTGCCATGAGCTGCACCACCAAAGGGGCAGTCCGAAGCTGTCGCATGAGGATCACATCTAGGACGATCCCAAGAGCTGGGGCGAATATGATGACTACGAAGAAGAGAGCCAAAAGCGTATGCCAGCCCCTGTTCACATGCAGCTCCCAAAACAGGAAAGCGCAGAACACCCCGATGGCCCCTTGAGCGAAATTGAAAATTCCCGTAGTGGTATAGACCACAACTAGCCCGGTTGCATACATAGCATAAAGCGCCCCCACTGCTATGCCGATGAAAGTGGCGTTGATAAAAGTGGAGCTGGTTACAGAATTGCCGGCCCAGTAGCGCCAGAAGAAGACGACTACTATTGCTACCCCCACTGCCGTCATCAGCACAACAGGGTTGCGCAAGGCGGACGGCAGAGGAGGAGTGGGCAGAACTCCCCGCATAGCCTTCGGACGCTCCCATTCGCGGGATTCATCCGAAGGCGCGGGGGGTGGAGTCTCGGACGGAGTCTCCTGGGATTCAGGTTCCATAAGCGGTTCCTGAGCTTGTTGCTACTATTTTTGTTCCGCAGCCTTAGTAGTCAATCGGCTCGCTTTCACCGCCTTTGTCGTTGATGCCTAGACGCTCCTCTAGGTAGCCGTCTGGTCCTGCATTGTGCTCTCCAGGGGAGTCGACGGTGTTGATCCAGTGGTTCTCTGGGTCGCAGTTGAAGGTGCCGCGCTCTTCAGGGAAGACCCTCACGAATTCTTGGTTTTGCACTTGCAACAGCACATAGCAAGGGGCGTTAATCTTTGTCGTGAAGTTGAATGGCGAATACCAGCCGTTCACATCATAGCTTTCAGTTGAGCGGAGCTGCTCGAACAGGGCTTGACGGGTGATGCCGTTGATGCCGTCTTCCTCCACGATGTTGTTGATGGCTTGCTCAAAGAGCCTGCCGGCTGCCCATGCGCCTGCTGACCATGCAGCTGGAGTTTCTTGGCCGATGTTTTCCATGAAGATTGCCAACTCTGCATTGGCATCCGCCTCTTCATAGGGCAGGAACTGCATCCAGAGGTAGGTGCCGTTGGACACTTCGTCTTCAATGAAGTCGGAGGTGTAGCAGGCCAGAGAGCAGACCCATGTGATGGAGTCCAAGTCCATGCCTTGTGCCACAGCTTCACGCTTCCACTTAAGCATGGATTGGTCGTTGGAACCGGTGTAGGCGTAGTTGGAATCTGCTTCGCGCATTCTCTCCAGATACTGACCGTATTGAGCCTGAGTCGCTCCGCCGCTTACATCGAATTCGCCGTCGTTGGTTACTCCGAACTCCATGTGGGCACGGATGCCAGGCATGCTGCTATTGATGGCGGATGCCAAATCTGATGCGATCAAGAAGACGCCGTTATATGAGCCTGGCCCGCCTGCATCATCAAGCAGCCACCTATGAGGCCCCATGACATTGAAGAAAGTCCGAGGCCAGCCTTCAAACGGGCACTCTGCGTTGGTCACCGCAAATGCATTAGGCGAGCACGCATGTTCGCTTTCTACAACTCGCTCTGGAATGTCCGGAATTCCGATCTCGTTGCCTTCGCCGTCTTCGCAACTATTGAGGGCTGTCACATCATTCACGAAAAGAGCGGTGGATCCTACAAGTGCCAGAGCTTCCTCGCAAGCAATCAAGAAACCGTTGGTCGTGAGGTCGGGGCGTATCTGCGAGTCGTGCTCTATGAGTTCAATTTGACGACAAGCCAGTCCGCCGTTGGCATTCACATAATCGACCCAAGCTTTGGTGCCGTCTATGGAGCCTTGGAACAGACCGGGAGCTAGCGGCGAACCCACATCGGCCATCACGAGCACCTTGATGGTGTCTTCGGTAACGCCGATCTCTGTGGCTTCAGGCGGTTCGGCTTCGCAGGGATCCATCATGGTCGTGGTGGGGGCGGCTCCGTTGTCGGCCATGGTTGTGGTGGGCTCAAGTCCTAGGCCGAGGTCTTCCTCTGGTGCCTCGGTGGTGGTTGTTGCCTCACTCGCTGGAGCCTGCGTTGTGGATGTTACTCCACTCGCTGGTGCTTGGGTTGTGGTTACGGGATCGTCGCTGGCGTCGTCATCGTCGTCGCTGCCGCAGGCTGCTGCGAACAGGGCTAGGGCTGCCACTGCCGCAACAGCGGACATTGCCAACTTCGTTCGCCTCCGATGGTGTCTAGGGGCTTGGGGTTGTCTTTGAGTCATTTCTGATGTCTCCTTTTTGATACGGGTGATTGACGATTATAGTGCAAAAGCTTTGGGCGGTGCACTGCACCTTGCTCAGAGTTTTGCTTAAGGGTGCCTTGCGTGCTCAAATGCGTGAATTCCGATGCGATCCGGTGAGGGGCGATCCGTCTGCGCTGCGGAGGTAGCAGCTGAGGCGACGGGACGAGGGATCGCTAGTGTTCTTCCAAAGCTGATCATCGGGGCGGAGGGATGAGAAATACAACTCTGAGATCACATATTCCTGGCCGACCCAGTCTTCGAAATTCGCGTAGCACTCCTCCTGCTCCCAGTTTTCCATGGCTCTGTCGCCGGGGTATTCAGCATCGGGGACAGCAGGATGGATGATCTGGTGGTAGACCTCGCCTTCATGGGGGCGGCGACAATCTATGAGAGTAAAAAGGTTTTCCGAAGCACCGGTACGCTTGTTCTCAAAGCGGTAGTTGTTGAAGCACTGACCGACTTCCACGCTGGCGATGTCGGAGATAAGACCTTCGGGCGGAAGAGTCGTGGTGGTTGAGGTGGTGTCGGTGAGCACAGTCGGGGTGTCCCCTTGTTCGGAGGGCACGCTTTCGGGGGGGAGGGGTTGAGTGCCTCGGGAACGCTGCGACGACTGGACGCAGCCGGCAGATATGAGGGCGACAAGAAGCAGCAGAAGGGGCAGCAGCGGTGAGGCTAGCAGTTTTGTAGATGGCTTTAGGGCAGCATCTCTTGATTTGGCAGGCTTTCTCTTGCGAGATGAGCGGCCGAACGAGTGCAGGAGTGCCAACGGAGAAAAAAATTGCGGATTAGTCACCGATCATGCCCTAGTAGGAAGGCAGCGCACGATCTAGGTAAGAGAATGCCACGAATAAGCATCCCAGCACGGGCAAGATTCCGATTGCTGTGGATGGCCACCTTCGCCACCTCGTGCCGACGAGCCAAACTGCTCCCCACAAGATAGCGGTGGCGACAAACCAGAGCGCAGCCGAAGGGATAGCCGAGCGTTCTCCGCTGAGTCCGCTGCCGAAGCTGGTACCGACCGCAGGTTGCGAAGCTGAACCGCTAGAGGCAGACAGGGCATCCCGCGAAGCTGCAGCAGAGTCGGAGGTTTCAGAGTCGCCAGCGACTGCTCCTGCTTGTGTTTGGCCGGCGGTGCCTTCTTGCCCAGCCGCGCTGCCTGCCTGTTGGGTGCTCGTGAGCCCGGATGAATTTGCGTTGCCAGATGCTCCTGCTTCGCCACTGGCCGTGTTCTCTGCCGTTGCCCTGTCTGTCGCCCCCGCCTCGCCAACTCCTGCAACCCCAGCAGCGTTGCCTGCTTGGAGAGCGTTGCTTTCTGAAGCAGCCGACCCTTCAGCACCTGACACGCCTGTCAAATCCTCTGAGGCAAGTTGTTGCGGCGCGTCTTGTCTTGCATTCACATCTCGCATAGGCACTACGGGGTCGCCTAGCAGTTTCGCTTGCACCACTATTCGCTGTCGGTTGGAAAATCTCGGATGGCAGGATGTGAGCGTCAGCAGATTGTTGCCTTTGTCTCGCAGCAGATCAACCCTGTCGGGCGAGACGATCAGATAGCCCTTGGTGGGGCTGTCTTGGGCCAGCACTTCATAGACGAATTCTCCTTGAGCGGTCTGCACTGTTATTCTGTCGCCGGGGCGCAGGTTGCCTATGTTGGCGAAGGGCGCGCCGTAGGTGGTGCGGTGTCCGGCGATGGAGGCGTTGCCGGGCTGTCCGGGCATCGGTGTCCAAGAGTAGTGCCCCGGGCCTTTTCTGAGGGCATCCACATCCGTGCCTTCCACCACTATCTCGTCCATTTTGATGGCGGGGATGACAATGCGCGCCACAGCCTCGCCGCCTTCGGGATACAGAAGGGGCAGAATTTCCTCAGAACCGGGTGTGTAGACGAGATCGGCGTTTTCTATCTCTTCACGGGGCAGGCGCGTGCTGGGGCTGACCAGAAGAGTCTGGCGGGTTGTTTCGGCTGGCGATGCGTTTGATTGTGACGCGCTTGACTGAGTTGCCGCCCCTTGGGGGGTTTCGGCAGCAGAAGACGCTGACGGCAGAGCTTCGGCAGTTTGCGCTTCCGCGGCAGACGCTTCCGAAACACCCGCTTCGGTCGCCGCACCGCTGGAGTCGGCTGTGCCGGCGGAAAGCGTCGCGGTTCCGTCAGACAGAGTCGCCGTGGCGGAAGAGAGGCTCGCTATTCCATTGGAGGCATCCTCGGCAGTTGCGTCCGAAGAGAGAATTGCGATGCCGCTGGAGCTTCCGGATGAGGCGACTGTCTCCGTTGAACCGCCAAGGCCGACAGTGCTGTCTGTCCCGTCTCTGAAGGCAGCAGTTTGCGAAAGAATGTCGCTGAAGTCGTCTCTCAACTCCGATTGCGCTCGTGCGTATTGCAGAGAAGTGCCCCAAAGCTGATAAGCCACGAACAGCAGAAGCACCCCGCCCAGTACTGCTATGGTGCGCCCCCCGTATTTCAGGCTGCGCGAAAGCCTCATAAAGAAACATTAGAGGCATTATTCCAAACTGAGGGCGCGGAGCATTTGCCAGGCTTGTCGCTCGCAGGACTTGATAGCCTGAGATTTGTCATGGATTACGCTGTTTCGCTCCGCTCTGCGGTGGTGTTGTTGGGGCGTTTTCCAGCACTCAGCGGTGTCGACCTCTCGGTTGAGCGAGGTGAAATCGTAGTCGTGCGAGGGGCGAACGGCGCAGGCAAAACCACCTTGTTGCGTCTTTGCGCTGGTCTTGTGCGCCTTTATCGCGGGGAAGGAGAAGTGCTCGGGAGCAGTCTCGCCGGCGCAAAGGCTGCCGGGGCTGGGGCTTGGCGCAGCAGGGTCGGCTTTTTGGGGCATGAAAGCAGGCTCTACGGCGATTTGACAGCTAAAGAAAATGTGGAGTTCGCCCATGCGCTTTGCGGGTTGAGAAGGCGAGAAAGGCGAGAAGTGGGAGACGAAGTTGCTGGCGAAGCTGCGCTAAAGCAGATGGAATTGCCGGCGCGCTTGCATCATGAGCGGGTCAGCCGTCTGTCGGCCGGCCAGCAGCGCAGAGTCGCTTTTGCTTGCGTGATGGTGCGCCGCCCTGAACTCTGGCTGCTAGATGAACCCCACGCCAGCTTGGACGCCGAAGGCCGAAAGTGCATAGACGCTGTTATCGCGGAAGTCGCATCGGCTGGGGCTGCGGTGATTGCGGTGACCCACGAGCACGGCGGAGTTTTCGACGGGGCATCGGCCCTCCGCACAGTCGCACTCGCTGGCGGCAGAGTGGTTTAATGCTCATCGCACCACTCTGGATAATGGTCTTATGAGAAAAGCAAAGGAGACAGGGCGATGCTAGACGGCTTGAGATTGGCTGCGCTCGTGGCCCGAAAAGACCTGCGAATAGAGCTGAGGTCTCGGGTATTGCTCAACCATGTGCTGCCTTTCGCCGTGCTTGTTCTGATCCTCTTCGGATTCGCTTTAGATGCCGACAGCGAAGCGCTTCGGTCGTTCGCTCCTGGTCTTTTCTGGGTGGCGGTGCTGCTGGCAGCATTGCTCGCCGTTGGAAGATCGTTTGCCTTGGAGCGAGCCGACGGCGCGCTCGACAGCTTCCGATTATCCGAAATAAGCCCGGCTGCCGTTTTCGCAGGCAAGGCTCTGGCCGTCTTTTTGCAGCTTGTGGCATTGGAAGCGGTGCTGGGGGCGGGGATTTTCATCTTCTACGGAGCATCGCTTTCGGAGCCGGGTCTGCTTGTGGCTGCAGGGCTGCTCGCGGCAGCAGGCATAGCATCTGCAGGTACGCTGTATGGGGTAGTGGCATCTCAACTTTCAGTACGCGAAACGATACTTCCTTTGCTTTTGCTGCCTGTGCTTGCGCCTGTTCTTATCGGAGCGACCAGGGCATTCGGCGATGCTTTCGGAACAGTCGCAGTAAACGGCTGGTCGTGGCTGGGGCTGCTGGGCGCGTTCGCCGCTGTTTATGCCACATTCGGTGCGTTGGTCTTCGGGCATCTGCTGGAGGAGGGGTAAAGCATGACAGCGAATTCTGAAGCTGTGGCAACTGTCAAGGCGGACTCCGCAATCTCAGATACGGACTCTTCCAGCCTTGGCCTTCCAAGCTCTAGCCAAGGCCAATCTCAAAATCCTTTCCAAAGCTCCGCTCCACCCAGCACAAGTTCGCCCACCACCCGAATTCTCGGCTGGGCGACTCTGGCGGGATTGGCGCTGCTCGTGGTGTTCGCTTTTTTCGTGAGCCCGGAGGATTCCCGCCGCACAGCGGACGGCGAGATCATCGGCCAGTTTGACGCCGTGCGGCTCATGTATATTCATGTGCCATCGGCAGTTTTCGCCTATGTCTCGTTCAGCTTGACTGGGCTGGGGAGCATCGTCTATCTCTGGCGGCGTTCAAGGTGGTGGGATCATGTGGCCCATGCCAGCGCGGAGATAGGCGTGGTGTTCTGCGGCATCACCCTGCTGACCGGCATCATCTGGGGGCGACCGGTGTGGAACACTTGGTGGGAGTGGGGAGATGTGCGGCTCGTCACCACTTTGCTGCTGTTTCTGATTTTCGTGGGCTATCTGGCTTTTAGGGCTGTTCCCAACGAGCCTCATCGTCAAGCCCGCAACGCCAGCATCTTGGCCATCGTGGGCGCGCTGAATATTCCTGTGGTTAATCGGTCTGTGGAATGGTGGGAAAACCGCACCCTGCACCAGCAGTCCACCCTCGCCGATTTGAAAATTGAAGACGAGACCCTTTTGACGCTTATGATTGGCTTTGCCGTATTTTCGGTGATGTTTTTGTGGCTGCTCATACATCGGTTCCGAGTGGCATGGCTAGCTAATGAAGCTGCCGAAACAGGATTGGAAAAGGCTTTAGCCGAGCGAAGGGCCGAGGCAAAAGTATGACTCACCTCGGCTATCTGATAGCAGGCTGGTCTATCGGCCTCGGCGCGCTCGGGGCTTATGCGCTCAGCGTTGTGCTGCGCGGCCGCAAGCTGTCTTCGCAAGTTTCGCCAGAGCGACGCAGATGGATGACATCAGATGAAGACTGAGCAGATGGAGGCTGACGCGAGCGAGGCTGATCCGAGCGAACAGCAGGCTCAAATCGATTCCGCTGGCTCAGATGACGGCGCAGATTCTGAAAGCGGAGCCACAGAAAGTGGACCATACCGAAAACGCCCGCTGCGGGTGAGAGTGACTGCTTGGGGTGTGATTTTGGCGGTGTTGGCTGGCTCGGGATACCTTTTGTTTCGCACTCTGGACGATGCCTCTCTGTTCTTTTTGAGCGTGGACAGGGCTGTGGCGCAGCGTGACGATCTGGGCAGCAGGCGATTTCAGCTTCACGGCACCCCCGTGCCTGCCACGATCGACCAAGCGAATTCTCAAGGCCAGACTGTGGTCCGGTTCGCTCTGGCCGGTGAAGGCGAAGAAAATGCAGCATGGATTCTTCACACAGGCGACCCGCCCGATCTGTTTCAGCCCTGCGTGCCTGTGGTTCTTCAAGGAAACTGGGAAGATGTTCAGAGCCAAACCATAAACCAGATACGCCCTGAAGACAGAGGCCTTTTGAGAACCACAACATTTGCGGACGGCTATTACTTCGCGTCCGACAGAATTCTCGTCAAGCACGACAACGACTACACCCTGCCAGACGATGAATCCTCCCTCGGCGCAGCCGACCCAGACGATTCTTCCCATGGCGACGATGTTCTGTCTCGGCTGAGCGGCTGCCCGAATAAGTGAGCATTAGATGAACAACATTCTGGGCGATTTCGGCATCGCTTTGGCAGGGGCGGCGACGCTTGCGAGCGTTGCACTGGTTCTCTTCGGGATGGTTCGCCGCGAAGTCGCTCCGCTGCGGGCGGGGCTTCGGTTGGTTTATCTGGCCGTTGCCGGTCTCGTCTTTTCTTTTGTGATTCTGGAGCGGGCGCTCATCACCAGGGATTTCACTGTCAGGTTCGTGGCCGAATACGGCAGCAGCAGAACCTCGCCTTTGTTCAACTTCACTTCGCTGTGGTCGGGGCTGGAAGGCTCAATATTGCTTTGGGCACTGGTGCTCGTGGGATTTTGGGGGGTTGTGGCTTATAAGTTTCGTAACAAGATTTTGGAGTTGGGGTCGGCTTCTGAAGCAGTTTCCGAAGTCGGAGCGGTTGATGCTTCTACCAGCCGAGTTCCCCTCTCAAATTCCACGAATTCTGATGCTTCTTCCAGCCAAGTTTCCACCCGCAGCACTTTAATCCGAAGCAGCTCTTCACGCGACACCACAGCAGTGTGGGCTTTCGTGGTCATGGGCATCGTCACGGCGTTTTTCATCGGGCTGCTCGTCGGGCCTGCCGATCCGTTTTCGTCTTTCTCTCCGCCCGCAGGCTATGACGGCCCCGGCCCCGACCCGCTCCTGCAGAGCAATGTGCTGATGGCGTTTCACCCGCCGATGCTGTATCTCGGCTATGTCGGCTTCACTGTTCCGTTCGCTTTCGCCATCGGCGCGCTCGTCTCTGGCCGCTACGACCGCCAGTGGCTGAAGGACTGCCGCACCTTCACGCTCGTGGCTTGGGGGTTCTTGACAGTCGGGATCGTGCTGGGGGCTTGGTGGTCGTACGACACGCTGGGCTGGGGCGGCTATTGGGGCTGGGATCCGGTGGAGAACGCTTCGCTCTTGCCTTGGCTCTGCGGCACGGCATTTCTGCACTCGGCGATGGCGCAAGAGAGCCGAGGCATTCTGGCGGTTTGGAACCTGTCGCTCATCTGCGCGGCTTTCAACCTGACTATTCTCGGCACTTTTTTGACCCGTTCCGGAGTGCTGGTCTCGGTGCATTCCTTTACCGAGTCGGCAATCGGGCCCGCGCTGCTCGGGTTCTTCGGTTTCAGCTGCGCGGCGTGCGTGGGGCTAGTGGCTTGGCGGGCCGGAAGCATCAGGGGCGGCAGCCGGCTGCAGTCGGCTTTCAACCGCACAGGGTCGCTCATCGCCAACAACTTCGTGTTCGCGGCTTTTACGCTCGTGGTGCTGCTGGGCACGATGTTTCCGCTGTTGTCGGAGGCAGTGACTGGCGATCAGGTGTCGGTCGGCGCGCCTTATTTCAACCAGATGACGACGCCTCTGGGGCTGCTGCTGCTGTTTCTGATGGCGGTTTCCCCGATGCTGCCTTGGGGCAAGACGAGCACCACAGAGCTTAATTCCCGATTGCAGCTTTCGGCTTGGGCTGCCACAGCCACGATAGTGATAGCAGTGTTGGCGGGCGTGCGAGGCTGGGCGGTGCTGTTGGCGTTCGGTTTGGCGGCCGCCGTTATCGCCACAGCGGTTCGCAGGCTCTGGACGGCTTGCAGCAAGAGAGGGGCACGAGGGCTGACGCAGCGGGCCGGCGGCGGAATGGTCGCGCACATCGGCTTGGCGATCATGGCTTTGGCATTGGTAGCCAGCGGCAATTTTTTGCAGCAAGACGAAATAACGCTGGCAGTGGGCGATTCGGGCAGGGCTGCCGGCTATGAGATAGAGCTAGTGGAGTTTCAAGAAATCTCCCACCCTGAGCGGCTGGAGCAAAGGGCTGTGGTGCGAGTTGCCGGCCAGCGGCTCGCCCCCGCTGTGGATCGGTTCATCGCACGCGGGCGCATAGTCGGCAATCCCGACACTGCGTCTTCCCCGCTGCGAGATGTGCAGGTGTCAATAGTGAGCTTGCCAGAAGGCGACAATCCCGAAACTGTGCTGCGGGTGACAGTCCAGCCGATGGTGCTGTGGCTCTGGGTCGGCGGCGGGATAATCGGTATCGGGGTGGTGCTGTGCCTGTGGCCGAAGAAGCGGGCGAGGCAGAACAGGGCTGCGGGGGAGAAGGCTTTGCGACAGAGGGTTTTAGCGGCTGAGCGCGAAGATTTAGAGGTAAAGGTGTGACAGAAGAAGAAGTTGCGCAAAGCATCGCGCAGCGTCAAGTCTCAACCAAATGGGTTGTGGTAATCACGAGTTTGCTCGTTGCGGCTGTGGTCGGCTTGTTCGTGTTTTTGCTAGCGACGCGCGACTCGCAGCAGAGTTTTCTAGTCGGACGAGGAATCGTTGGCCAGCCCGCTCCGCTCATTGAAGGCGAAACGATAGACGGCGGCACTTTCAACTCCGACCATCATCTCGGCAAATGGATGGTTGTGAATTTCTTTGCTTCTTGGTGCGTGGGGTGCATTGAGGAGTATCCCGAGCTGGAGGAGTTCAATCAGAGACACCAGAGAGGGGATGCCATCGTTGTCACGGTCGTTTTCAACGACACACGCGAGCGGGTGCTGCAGTCGGTGATGGGCGATGCCGACTGGCCTGTGATCTATGGGGAGAATCGCGACGACACCGGCAGGATCGCGGTGGATTACAGCGTCACAGCCCTGCCGGAAACTTATGTGGTCTCCCCATCGGGTGTGGTGGTTGAGAAACTTGTGGGCGCCAGCGGGGTGACTGCTGACTCTCTCGACTTCGTAATAGCACGAGAGAGCGCAGCTCTGGCAAGGGCGGCCGAGCAGCAGGCTGACGCAGATCTGTCAAGCTGAGCCGTAGCAGTCTGAGCCGCCAGTCTGAAAGAGCAGACAGCGAGATGAAAGCGATGCGGCTGCCAAGATGGCTGCCCTGGGCGTTGATGGGCATTGCTCTGGCTGCTGCTTTGGCAGTCGGGATCGTGGATGCCGACGATCCCCCCACAGCAGCCGAACGAGCCACGGCTCTGGCTCGCACAATTCGCTGCCCGCAATGCCAAGGCGAGACAGCGGCTGAATCCAATGTCGCCATAGCCGCCGCTATCAGAGCCGATATTCGCGAGCGCGTGGATCAAGGCCAAGGCGACACCGAGATAAGGCAGGTCTATGCCGATCTCTATGGCGACTCGGTGCTGCTCACCCCGCCCGGCGAAGGCTTCGGAAGCGTGCTTTGGGTCATACCTATTGTTGCGGTGGTGGTGGGGGCTGCGGTGCTGGGGATCGCGTGGCGGCAGAGGGTGCTGCGACAGCGGATTGAAGAAGAAAGCGAAGCTGGAGTGGTTGATGCCTCTGAACTCGGCAAATCCGCCGTTGATAGCAAAACAAACACAGATAGTGGTGACGGTTTCGCCGCTGAACCTCCCGACATCGAACATCCCGCCCCCGAGCTCGCCGAAGCTGGATCAGCAGGTGCCAGATCCCAGCCTCCTATCATCCGAAACAGCAAGCGCCGATGGTCTGTAGTCGGCATTGTAGCTGTGGCTCTGGTTGCCGCAGTTGTGGCTGGAGTGCTGCTGGCGAGGACGGTCGGTTTCAGGTCTTCAACGGACGAGGCGACTGGCGACATCCGCCAAACTTCCAGAGGCTTGATAGTGAGAGCGGGAGAGTTAACTGGCCAAGGCGATTTTGAAGCTGCGATTGATGTCTATGACGAAGTGCTGTCGTCAGAACCCAGCAATGTGGTGGCTTTGACTTACAAAGGCTGGCTCACATGGCTCACAGAAGATCGCGACAAAGTGGCAGAACAAGCTTCAGGAGACGGCTCCTCGGCTAGCGAGGACAGCGAAAATTCCTCTGGCGCAAGTTCCTCCGAAGCAGATTCCATTGAAAGTCCCTCTGCTGGATCAGAAGCAGTCTCGCCTGAAGAAAACTCAGAACAAAACAGAGCAATCACTTTGGAATCAGAGCAGCTGCTAGCCGAAGCTGTCGCTCTCGACCCCGACTATCCCGATGCCAGAGTGTTTCGCACCATCATCTTCGCCAGCACCAGCCGCTGGCGCATGGCTCAAGCAAACCTGGCTGTCTTCGATTCCCTGAACCCCGCAGCCGACCTCCGAGGGCTTGTCGACAGCTCAAACCTGCGAGCAGACATTGATGCTGGCATGGCGCAAGAAGCTGTCACGGCAATACTCGCCCTAGTCTCAAGCGCAACGGAGCCGCTAACGGAAGAAGAAGTGTCAGATGCCCTGCAAGAATTCACCGAAACGCAGCTCAGCACAGCAGGGCTTTCGCTGATTACGCCAGGCCAAGTGCTGGCAGCAGAGCGTGTGCAAGCCGCAGCCACAGTCTTCACCCATCTGCTGGCGCGAAACCCCGATAACCTCACCGCGCTGTCGGGCAGAGGCTATCTCTTCACCCTGCCTGATTTCATAGAATCCGCCGAAGTCTTCAGCCGAGGCTTAGCCGACCTAGACAGAGCAGTGCAACTAGCTCCAGATAATTCCTCCGTCCGTCTGCTGCGCGCCCAAGCCCTAGTCAGCTCCGCCCAACGCCTAGAAGAAGCCCGCTCCGACCTAGATGCGATAGACGCCAGCGACCCATCAGAAGATCTGCAATCAGCCGCCAACGCCCTGCGCGAGAGGCTTGACGAGGCGACTACGCTAAGCGAAGAATAAGCGAATTGCATACAATACTTAGTTGTCTACGAATTTGAACACCATCGTGTGTGTTGTGGCTGGGTTTCTGGCGGCTGCATAGATTTAGAGCACTAGAGGGCGAGCTATCCAACTCGGAAGTCACTGTGCAGCAAGCCTGATATAATCCTGAACATGGCACTGACAGCATCGCCGACCATCAGCCTGACGAAATACAGGCAGGCTGTTCTGGCATTCGCTGCTTCGGCTTCGCCCAGCTTCAGCCTGACTCAACTGCGCTATGCCCTGTTCGCTCTTGACAACTACCATTGCCACAGGCACGGGGTGTCCGTCACCGGCGATTCCTATCGCTTCACCGAGGCTGAAGGCATAGTCCCCGAAGCTTTTTGCGAAGCCATAGACAGCCTCGTCTGCGCAGGAGACATAACAGTCTCCGAAGCCTCTGTAGTAGAGCCCTCGCCAAGTGCCGCCCTCGACAGCAATGTCCTAACCGAGGGCGAGCAAGCTCTGCTAGATTTCCTCATCGCCCACTTCCATGGCATGGATGAAAACAACCTCTGCGGAAGCGTTGAAGCGTTTTCGCACTGCCTCGCCACCGACCATGATGGCCTGATTGCTCTCAATGCTCCCATTGACTTAGAAGCCCCAGACAAAGATCCGATCCTGCCGATGACATGCTCCGCTGCCTAGACGCCGTGCTGGAAGCCACCAAAGAAGATGTCATGGCGCAAAAGCGAATCCTAGACGACAGAGGCATATCTCATCTACGACGGCGCTTGCGGCACAGGTGGAATGCTCACCCTCGCAGAAGACCACAACGGCAGTTCCCTCTTCACCGGCGACGAGGGCCAAGGCGAGAGCAACATCCACCGCTGGCACCAGACAATACATGGAGCAGGGGGGTGTCGAGGCAAACACGCTGTTATCAAAGACAGATCCCTCATCTAGGGCTTGCCGTGCTCATCAAAAAATTCACAAAAAAACCACACATTTTGCCAAGATGCTGATATAGTAGGAGTATGAGTCTACATCTCATCAAGAAAATTCACGAAGCTCCGCTCCCCACCCTCCGCGGCACCGAGCAAGTCTCCCTCCTAGAAGGAGGCGGCATAGAAGTCTCCACCCGCCGAGAAGTCCTACCCTACGCCCCCGATGCCTGGTATGTCCATGAAAGCGTCAAAGTCGGCTACGAGATCAGCTTTGCCCGCTACTTCTGCAACCCGACCACCATACGCCCTTTAGAAGAAAACCGAGGAGACATTCTAGTTATAGAGAAGGAGACAGAGAGGACGGGGCTAGGATCTTGGGGTTGTGGGAGCAGTATGAATAAAAATTGCGCAAACGCGCTTTTTCGGGATATTATGGTAAAGTGCCGGAATTAGCAGATTAAAAGGAGAATACCATGAAAACAATTCAAGCAGAATCAAAGTGCCTTCAAGAAGTATTGGATGGGCAAAGATTCAATATAGATTACTATCAGCGCGAATATAGGTGGGGAACAAAGCAGGTTGTTGACATGCTGACTGATCTTGGCGATAGGTTTTTAAACAGCCATGATCAAAATAATGATCTAGAAAGTGTTAGATCAGAATACGAAGGATATTTTTTTGGATCCATAATTATTTCATCTGTAGATGGCAAGTACTATATAGTTGATGGTCAACAAAGATTAACAACTTTGACTCTTCTTCTAATATACATTATGCATCAATTGAAGGAAAAAAATTATGAATCTTCACATGTCGAATCATTAATTTCTAAGTATATCCCGCCACGACAGGCGTTTGTCTTGGATGTTGACGAACGTGAACAATGTATGGAAGCACTTTTTAATGAAACTAGCAATTTTGATACGTCACAAGAAAATGAGTCAATACAGAACATAATGTCACGTTATCAAGATATTGTTGATAACTTCCCAAATGAAATTACTGATAATGCAATTGAGCATTTTTCAGCTTGGTTGATTTATAATGTTGATGTGATTATCATAGATACTTCGTCTGATAGCGATGCCTATACAATATTTGAAACTATGAATGATAGAGGTTTGTCTCTTACATCAACAGACATGCTAAAAGGATATCTTCTAACCAATATAACTGAACAAGAATCAAGAAATAAAGCAAACGAAATATGGAGAGAACGTGTCAATGAGTTGCGAAATATTGGAAAGGAAGAAGACTCTGATGCCATTAAAGCATGGTTACGCAGCCAGTATGCCACTACAGTGAGGGAAAGAAAACGAGACTCTGAGGATCAAGATTTTGAATTAATTGCCTCTCAGAGTCATCGATGGGTAAAAGATAACGCTAATAAACTCGGACTTATTGACAAAAACAGTCAGAGCTATTTTAATTTTATTTCAGAGAATTTTAAATTTTATACAAAGTGGTATATGTTTTTGATAGATAAAGCAAAAAATTTCTCCAATGACTTTCCTAACGTGTATTATAACGCACAAAATAACTTTTCTTTGCAATACCCTGTAATATTAGCACCATTGAATCACGATAATATTCAAAAGGATACTGAAGATGATATTTTTAATAAAATCAAAGTTACATCTATTTATTTGGATATTGTATTAGCTAGAAGAATTTGGAATAACAGAGCAATTGACTATGCTACAATGAAGCATAATATGTATAAATCAATAATTTTGCCAATAAGAAACATGAGCTATAATGAACTAATAGAGTTTTTCACTAACGAACTCAAGCAAGAAAGTGAGCAGTTTAATTCAAATAATTCTTTGCAATTAAACAAACAGAATAGAAAAAAAATTCACCGAATTTTAGCTAGGATTACAGATTATATACAAATGTCAGATGGCAGCGAGCCACGCTATGTTGAGTATACTGAGCGCAAAGAAAACCCCTATGAGATAGAGCATATCTGGGCAAACAAGTACATTGAGCATGGTCACAAAAAAGATTTTAATACTGAGCATGAGTTTTTTGAATATCGTAATCGCATAGGCGGACTTCTTTTATTGCCAAAAAAGAGCAACGCAAGTTACTCTGACAAGCCATATAATGAAAAGGTTGAGCATTATCAAAAGAATGAATTATTAGCTTCTAGTCTCCATCACAGTACTTATTCAAATAATCCTGCATTCAAAGACTTTATTCGTTCCACTGGACTTAACTTGAAGGCTTATTCTAAATTTGAAAAATCAGAACTTGATCAGCGTCAAGATCTTTACCTTAGAGTTGCTGAGAAAATATGGAGTCCAGACAATCTGAAGAGTGATTGAATATTTAGTTCAATGTGGATATAATGCCAGAACTCTGGCATATAATTAAATAGCCTGAAGACTTACAAGGGAGTGAGGGTTCGGGCAGAAGTGCTCCCATTGTTCAGTGCGATAGCACACTCTAGCCAGCTGACTGGCCTAGCAAGGCTTCAAACCTTGTCTGAAAATAACTCCCACACCAAGGAGCAGCCATGAAGCGTGGCGAAATCGGCCGCTACGAGACAATCCGAATCGCAGGCGAAAGCGTTCGAGCCTTCGTGCCCAACCACTTGCCACCCGATCCACCTGTCGTCTTGGATACCTCGCTCCAGCAAGTCTTAGATACAGTCGAGGCAGTCGTTGCCGACCTGAATTAAGCATTTGAGACATCGACCCGCCAGCAATATCTTCGCAACCGCCTAGTCCGCCAATAAGCTATTACCTTCTTCCAGATAGAGGAATCCATGTATCGCTCTGGACGACTTACAGCGACATGAAGCAGGTGAACAACCGAACACCGAAATGGACGATGGTGACTCTGAAGAGGCGAGAGGATGTTAGTATTTTGGAGTTACTGGAGCTTTTCCCGATGATTGTCACGCCGAAGATTGGCTGTGCTGGGTAAGATGGAAGGGCGATATCGGGTGCCCTGATTGCGGCAGCGGCAATATGGGGGTTGTTTCGCCATAGGCAGATGAAGTTCAGATGCCGTGGCTGTCGTGGATTTTTCAAGGTGAAGAAAGGCGCTGTGATTGAGTCTTACAAGCCGGGCTTGCAGGAGAACCGCGGGCAAGACGGCTGTTGCTGGAGCATTGCTGCGGGGAGGCGGTGTGATAGCTGAGTCCTTGAGCCGCTCGGACAAGGCCAACTTGCAGGGTTTCGTGGTCGGCAGCGTGGCTGAAGGCTCGTGGGGCTATAACAGACGACAACAGAGTCTACGCCAGCTTTGACGCGGACTTCGAATACGATCACTCAACAAGTTACCCAACGCCGGGGGCAATATGTGAGAGGCCACGCCCACATCAACAGCGTGGAATCCTTCTGTCCTTTGCTCACAAGAAGCATGCACAGCACCCACCATCACCTCAGCAGCAAACACCTAGCCCGCTATGTCAACGAGTTCGCCGAAAAGCACAACATCCGTCCATGCCAAACCCCTAAAACCGCTCTCTCCACAGCGAAGAACAACCTAGCAAACACCCCGGAACGCCCACCTATCCACCCCAAAGATATCAACTCACGGATAAGTTTATTATATTATTACCTTTAGATCGCTGAACTTGTTGGATCAATTTTTTTCTACTTGTCTTGGATCTGCTTACAAACATTTTCGATCATCTGCAAGCTATTCCTCCTGTCTTGAATAGATACTGAAATGTAATATGGTAAGTGTTTGTTGAATTGTGCGGCATCCTGGTTAGCAGAATCAGTCCATTCCATAATTTCTATATAGTTGTTTTTGAGTATTTTTTTTATATTTTGAGGAGTGTTCTCTTCATTCATGATATCGCCTTTGAATACCAGCTTCACCTCAATTTCTCTGCAGTTACTGCTGTTTTTTAATTTTATTATTTTGCCAATTGGTCCTCTAGCGGGAGTCTGCTTCTTAGTAGAAGCAATTGGCGGTATGGGGCCAGTTGCAAACGGCGAGTACTCAAGTAAAACCGGGTCGCCTTTGAAGGGGATTGTTTGATGGATCACATAATTTCCACCTTCTGGTTCAGGTCTCTTTATTTTTGGGTCTTCAAAAGTTACTAGACCTATGGTGAACTGACAAGTGAGAGGTTTTTCAATCTCACTATTATTTTGCTTTAGGAAATCCTTTTCAGGAATTGCCAAAACGCTCTTTTGGGCATCCTCCCTTCTCTCTTCTAAGACTTCGGAGAGAAGCTTGTTCGAAGCATGTAGGTTGTTGTGGTGTGTGTCTATCCATATGTTTGCACTCATTTGGGTTTATCTCCTTTTTGTGTGGTTGTTATAATAATTGGATATGTTGTTGCTCAGAGGAATTTCTTCTGCTCCTCCTTCAGTGGAAGGGACTACGGCTGGATCAGGGGTTGGACGGGTTTGCTCTCTGGCTAAAGGGCTTATCAAGCTCAACCGTCAACTGGTGCTGTGGGTATGCCTCCCTTTGGATCATCGCCACTGCGGATGAGGTCCAAGCAGCCAGTGTACTGGCCTTGAGGCTCGGCATCCTCAGGGGCAGGTGGAAGAGGCGGCGTCGGTTGGTCGGCGGCTCGTGAAGAGCCGTTATCTTGTCTAGCTTCAACATGCCGACAATCCTATCAGAAATATCAGCCGCGCCGCGCTTATGGCCTGAGCTGGTTTGCATAGACCTCGCTGCTCTTTGAGACATCGCAAAAGTGCTGTTCCCATCCACTACGTGGGCGAATTGGCCTGTCTCACGATTGAAAGTGGCTGATGCTGCCCTCATGTGAATTCACTATAGCAGCAGTTGTTGCAAACGAGGCAACCATTCTTGGGTATCTTTTCCAGTTGGGTGGGGAGGAGACAGCGCGGTGGTAGGAGCGGGCGGAGACACGGCCCCGGTCAGTCTCTCGCTCATTGCTGGCTAGGTTTGTGTGCTAGCCAGTGAGAGTTCCCAAAAAGTGTCTATGTGCTCCTTGGTTGTTCCATCGAACTCTTCTAAGAATTCGGTGATGGTCATATCTTGGTCTAGGGCGTCAAGGTAGAAGAAGAAGGGCGCGCGGGCACGACGAAAGACTGGGATCGCGCCAGAAGTGAATAACCACTCAGTTGGGCTCTGGCGGATTTGCTGACTGCTAGAGGCTGGAAGTTAGCAAGCACCATGTCTTGGTCTTCTAATCGCGATTGACCTGCTGGAGCGGCATTGTCAGGGTCTGTGAACACATCCAGTTCGGCGACATTGGATTCTTCTGTGGCGTAATCCATATTGCAGTGAGGTTTGCGCGGCAGTTTCGCAGAAGAGTCTGATGTTCTTGTCTCCCATTTGTCTTCTCTGTCAGGGTCGTCATCTACGCTCCACAGCATGACAGGATTATCGTGATAATCCCAGCCTGACGCTTTCCATGACCACACCCCAGAAGCTGGCGGCGGTGTCGCTGGGGTGCCGATTCGTCTGGTTGCTGTTGGCATCGGATTCCTGCCGCCTGCACCTAGATTATTCACTCCACAAACCTCTATAGCTGTCAATGTGTTGTCGCCTGGCACTGGCGGTGCGTGTATCGCCCAGACTGGCTGTTGTTTGCCTACTTTGTCTTCATAGACGACGCCCCAGCCTATTCCGTCTGATGCGGTGTTCTCCAAAGCATATGACGGATGAGCGAATCCGCCCTGGGTGTTGCGCCCGTAGGTTATAGGGTCGCCGTTGCTGTCTCGTCTGCCGTCCAGCCGCAGCGCGCCTTCATAGGTGGAGAACGCAGGATAGTACCATGTGGGGCTGTTGTGCGGGTCTCTGTCATAGGTTTGCTTCCATCCAGACGGCACTACTCCGTTCTCATCAGACAGCAGCGCGTAGGGGCTTGCGATGTTGTCTACGAATGCGACATCTTCTATTCCGAACACGCAGTCTATGAATTTGAACACCATCGTGTGTGTTGTCGGTGTTTTGGCGGCTGTGTCTTTGGCTTGCACTTGATGCTGTTCGAATGTTGATGCGAGCGTCAAGCTGGGGTGTCCTGTGATGTCCCATCCGCTAGGAGACTTCACGCTGTTGTCTGTGGGGAATGTGTAGTAGGTGCCGTAGAAGCTGGAAGTTCGTGTCGCATCCGCATAAGCCACAGGAGAGCTAGCGACAAGAGCGACGGTGTTCGCCATCATTTTCAGATCGTCTGCCGATCCTAGCTTGGACACTATCTTCGGTGTCGGCTGCTGCCACACGACATTCACCGAAGCCATAGCCGAGTGTGCTGTGTCGTCAAAGAACACAAACGCCGGCTGCGATTTTCCGTTAGACACCAGCTGCGCCAATGAAGGATGCCTGTAGCAGTGCTTCTTGTTGCCGCCTGCGAATCCTGATGCGTGTCTGAATACCGCTTTGTTTACAGCGTCTATGCCTTTGGCTGCGACATGCGCTACTAGTGCTTCGCCTGGCTGGTAGCACAGCACTGGCGGGCTGTCGGCTAGAGATGTTTTGACTGCGAATACTTCTGCTTCGTCGTAGAGCTTGAACCGCTCCGATGCAGGTTGTCCGGCGGCGACTGGGGGCTGGTAGTTGACATAGAAGGAACTCGCTGCTTTGGATGTGTCTGTTCCTGATGGGCGAGACGGCTGGTATTTGAGTATCAGTTCTGGTGTGCGTGTTCTGCGTATTTTGCATGTGCGCTGAGCGTCTGTTCGTGTGCTGTAGACGGAGCTTTTGCCGTAGCTGGATGTTTCGTAGTCCAGCCGTGTGGCTTCCACAGAAACCGTGCCGTCAGAAGCAACAGATACAAGGTCGCAGCCTGTGCCGTCTCTTGGCGTGGCTGTGGAAGCGGAGTATGTTGTGGCTGGGTCTTCTTGGTAGTTGCCCCATGCCAGTGTGGATTGTTGGTATCGCCAGTCGAAGTTGTTCCATGTGGTTGTTGTGGCTGTGGTTCCCATGTCCGACAGAGCTGCTCTGTAAGCGGTGTTATACGCTCTGGTGTAGGCGGTTTTGTAGTCGTTGGTTTCTGTTTGCAGGTCTGAGCGTCTGCTGGCGGCTGTGGTGCCGGTTCCGCCCCAGCTTGTCGGAACATTTGTGTTGGCTATGTTCTGCGGTGTCGTTATCGCCCCGGTTGCTGCTGTGGTGATGTTGCCAGCCGACAGCGACCCTAGGTTTGCGGCGGCTGTGTTACGGTCGGAAGCGGATGCGGCTTTCAGGTTGGTTCTGTCGGTGTGCTGCGGATGGTATTTGCCTAGCAGCGACAGGTTCGATATGTCGGTGTGTGCCGTTATTGACGGCTCGGCGAAACCCGGCAGAGCGGATTGGCTTGTCGGCGGCGATCCTTTGACGATATTTTCGGCTTCTTTGGATTTGGTTGCGTAGTTGTTGCTGTCGGTTCTGTTTGAATATGTCGGCGTTCCGCTGTTGACTACGGTTTTGGTTCTCGTTCCTGTGAAAGTCACTGTGAATGTCTGAGATTTGTCTGGCGAAGAATTTGCGGGCGGGAAATAGCCTTTCACGGTTCCTGTTTCGGTAACAGAATAGGACTGCGAAGTAGTGACTGTCACAGTAGATGTGTAAGGAGTGCCGTCAACCATTCTGGAACAAGAACTTCCGCTTAGAGTCCATGCTGGTACTGCTGGAGACGGACAACTGTAAGTCGTCACAGTCTCGGTTCCATAGCAGGCTAAGAACCATAGATTTTCAGGGTCGTCCGGCGGGTTATCCAGACACTCTTGATCTGTTGTCGTCACCGTACTAGTGCTGGCAGCAGCGGCTTGCGATTGTGATATTGACGGTGTGCATTTGCTTTTGTTGCTGTTCAGTCTTCCGCCGCTAGGACATGAATACGCTGTAGAACTGCTGCCGTTATTCCATGTATAAGCAGGTCTGGATACAGTCGGCACAACAACTCTCGCTGCGTCAGGATTCTTTGCTAATTTCACACCCTTGAAATCTGAGAGATGCCCAGACACGCTTTTCCTGCCTGCGGTTCTAGCCACGGTAGCGAAATCGGTTTCAGCGTCGTCTATCTTGTCACGAAGAGCGGTTATTGCGCTGTCGTATCTGGCGACACAGCCGTTATTCGGAACCGCCGATGGCACAGACAGCCCGCTAGTGTCTGTCCCGTATTGGGTTTCTGCTTTATCGACTGCTGTTTCTAAAAACTCAAGATGGTCTTTGCGTGCGTTCACATAAGCCGAATGGTTAGCTTCTATAGCGTTGTAGCGCAGAACATCCACCCCAAGATCCGAGCCGGGCTGCGTGTTCGTCGAGTAATTGCCGAAACTCAAAGGTGCTGTGGCGGAGGTTGATAGAGCAGCATCGATGCGGCTTTGATAGCTGTCAATATACCTCTGAAAAGCTAAACGCCGAGCTTTCATCTCAGAAAGCACCATCTCAGCCTCAGCCAGCTTAGCAGCACAAGTATTCTCCGCCACATTACTCGCATAGCGATGAGCGATATTTTTGACCGCGCCTGTGTAGTCTGTGCCGGCAGAGTCGAAGCCTTTGCTGTGCGGCGGATGCGTGCTCTGGGCAGCGGCAGAAGAAACAGGCAAAACCAAGTCAGCACCTGCGGCTGTGTTTTTGCGAACAGCAGAACCAGCATCGCTGCTGTGGTCTGCTCTGCTCTCTGAGCCGTCAGCGCAGCCAGTCGCATCTGCTGGCGTGCTTGCTACATTCCTCGGCGGGCTTGCCGTGTTGTGATGCGGAGAGGTTATATCCAGATCCCAAGCTGTTCTGTCAGCAGCCGCGACTAGCGTCCTGTCCGAAGCTGGCACGCCAGGTTCTGCTGCGCTGCCGGCTATCCTGTTCTCGTCTATCACCAGACTTGCTGTGACGCAAGGGTCTGCTGTGAAACCAGCCTGCTGCGGCGGGCCGTCTGATTTGACGCATGGGGTTGTGCCGTCAGTGTTCGGCGCGAAGAACGGATCGTCTTTTGTGTATTCACTGATCTCCGCGTTGGTCATGTCGCGTTTGCTGCCGTTGTGCGTGCATTGAGGCGCGCAGTAGTCTCCGTCTGCTTTGGTGAACACCTTTCCGTGTAACCCAGAGGATTGTATTTCTCTGTTGGTGTAATTCCGCCAATCGCTGTCAGAGCCGTTGCCAGGATTCGGATCACACTGCGGCAGAGGAAACCTGTAACCGCATTGGGATAGCGTTGATCCCGATCTTAGCGATGCCCCTTGGGATGTGTAATAGCAGCCCAGCCTGCCGTAGGCGGTGAATGTGCCAGAAGCAGGCGCGCCAGCATATGCGATGATACCGTCGGGCAGATCGTGAACTTCTACTGCGAACCTGCGCTCATAGCGCACATCCGAACGACACCAGAACCTGTCCGCTATCTGAGCGTCTGCGTGGCTGAGACTTGAGAGAGACCTACCGGTGCTGCGGCCTATCCTCTCGTGAGAGTCCTCCCCTCTGGGATGAAATCTGTAGCGGCACAATTCGTCTGATTTGGTTTTCGTCAAATGCCGAGCCAGACTAGGATACAGAGCCGCTTTATAACGGTAGTAGTAAACCCCGCCAACCAATTGGTTTGATCGGCTGCTGTGCCATGAAGCCCCGAAATCTCCTGTTGGCGGAGAAATAGAATCACCCGAAGGCACCGTTATGGTATTGCCTGCAGACTGAGGTGATATCGCCAAACGATTCAAGTGTCCGTCCACTCGCCTCAGATAGCGGCTATCCCTAGTCGCGCCGTGGCTTCCCACAATAGTGTAATCTGAAGACGCTTTAGCAGTCCAAGCAACATAGTTCAAATCCGAAACAGACCTCCCAGTAGTGAACTCAATCCCGCTGACTGGATAAACTTTGCCGTCTTCAGACAAACCATAGGTCAAACCTGAAGCTACCTGCGCTGCTAGTTTGTCCTGCTGGGCGACAAAAGTATCACAGCCCGCGTTATTGCCCGCCGAACCCGCAGCTATGCTCCATGTAATGCTGTCCCCGCTACCAGACGAAACGAGCACCGGGAAATCGTTAACCACGCTGTTATCGGTCTGGAAAAACCCGTCAGCCACACCCGACTGACAAGCAGCCACACCGCTATAGCCGCCATATTTATGGAAAGGGATATTGAAACTCTTAGCGTTATAGCTCCCATAGCGCAAATTATCCGTATCCCACGGATAATCATCGAAACCACCCCCGCCGCCGCGAGTATGGCTGTCTGCCGCGACTGGCGATGACAGCACAACGACAGCTGCTATAGCTGTCGCTACGCCGAGCAAAGCAAACGCGAAAAATTTAGTTAGCTTAGAAAAGCAAGGTTTCCCCATAACCTAGCTAGTTTAATGTCGCCAACAGCCCCAATTTACAAAACGGCTATTTCTTCGCCAATTTTTTAACCTCTAGGAAAACCTTGCAGGTCTCCAACAGAAAAAACACGCTCACCGAAAGAGAACTTGATTGTTTCTTCAGGTTCATAGTCGGCGATATACCCCCTGTCTTCGAAGTCAGCTTGACAGCCTATGTTCAATAGGTTTCCTACAGCTTCACCGCGATACCCTCCGTCTCGCCAAGCTAAATCAATATATCTAGATCCAAGCGTCGGATGGCAAACAAGAATATAAGCCATGTTCCCGCTTCGCGATATTTCTTTGAGATGGTATGTGCCTTGCGACAGCAGGCTTTCACGCGGCTGTATCCCAGGTGTGAGATTCGCGTACCATAAACTGTTAGCCATTTCTGGCACTTCGCCAGAAGGAGTCAAGAAAGCCCCACACAAGACAAGCTGCATAGCTTCAGTCTCAGCCGAAAGCTCAGGAAGCCGTAGAGCATCGTGCGCTGTCTGCACGGCTTGGCGAATATAGAAATCAAGATTGCCTTCAGGGTTTATCCGCTCGCCGCCATGCAACTCCAACAGCCGATCAGTAGTGAAAATAGCGTCACCACTGTAGGTTTTCAAGCTTTCGTCCCACTCTCGTGTCGGTTGCAGCAAATCAGTAAAACTATAACCTGCTGGCGCTCCGCACACATTCTGCGGAGTGAAACCAAGATCGGAGAGGATACCTTCTATCGTTTCATAAGCTTGAAGCACCTGCTCGCGTGTTCCGCGTTCTTCTGGAATCACACCGAAAATGTAGTTGTGAGCATGGTTTCCTAAAAATCGCAGCCATCCTTGGAGAGTATGAGCCAGGGCGAAAGTGTACTCGTCGCTGTCTGTTTGCGGCGTGTAAATATTCACAGCAGCCAACCCTGGCACATACCTGTCGCGGGGCACACTATCTGGCAGAGGAAGCTGCACATCGTTTCGCTGTCTCGGCCGCAAACCAGCTTGCTCTCTAGCAACCGCAGGAGCGGTATCTGTTCCTAGCAAAACTATAACGGCTGCTTCTTCTGTAGCGAACTGCTGCGGCATAGCTGTCGGAGCGTCTATCTCTTCTATGTCTGCTGCTTGCAGTATCTCTTCAGCTTTATCCTGCCAGCCTTCAGCGAAATACACCGCCGAAGAACTATATCTCTGCGGAGCGTTCGCTGGCGACAAAACCACATATCCTGCTTCTGACAACTTATCTGTAATCCTTCCAGCAGCACCAGCGACACCGCTTCCGTTCAACACCTGAACTTGTAAAACCGCAGGAGATTCAACAACAGTAGTCGTTGTCGTGGTTGTCGTAGATGAGGTTGTCGTTGTGGTTGAAGATGTCGCCGCGCTAGAAGGTTCAGATGTTTCAGGAACAGAAGAAGTCGAAGTCGTGCTTGTGCTGCTAGTTGTAGTTGTCGTCTCAGCCACAGGTGCTGGCGGCAAACCTTGCGCTTCCACAACATAGCGTGTGCCAACACTATCGCTAATATCGCCGCTAGCAGACTCGAAAATACTCGGCGGCACATCACCGCTATCATCATCCTGGAAAAACCAGAAACTCACAAGCTCTTCCACCACGCTCGCAGCATCGCCCACATCCGCATCCAACAAATCCAGCGAAACCTCGCCAGGAAGACCGCCAAACCAAGCCACCAAAGGCGAACCATCACCAAAAACCGCAACAGTGCCAGAACCGTTGGCTGCTGTGAACGGCACAACTAGCGAAGTTTCTTCTTCGACATTGCCCGATGGCGCAGATGTCGTTGTAACAGTTTCAGACGGCACAGCAGCCGCAGTGTCCGCAATAGTTTCAGGTGCGGATGTTGATGTGCCAGATTCGCTGTCGCTGCCCGAAGAGCACGACGCTGCCAGCAAAACAGCTGATAACGCTATCGCTATGTAAAATTTTGTTTTCATAGTATATATTATATGCTGTTTTTGGAGGCCGGTAAAAAATTCTGAATATAACCATAGCACAACCCGCACATCCATTTGACGACAAACCCAATTTCCTGCCGCCGACAGCGGTTTAGCGATGAAAAACCTTGATTTCACAGGGGTTTCCTAGAGGGTAGAGTTGCGGGGTGATGCTGGCGCGGTATCTGGTCTGCGCCGCACCTGGCGGCTCGTCTGCGGCTTTGCGGCTAAGACCAGAGTCTAGAGAGCATGGCAGCCGCTCGTTGTCGGAGCTGTTCGGCTGCGGCACATCCGAGTTGCCAGTCGAAACAGCCGATGTTCGCTGAAGCTTCAGAGATTGGGTGTCAGAAGGCGGATTTTTTGGACTCCACAGTGAATATCTGCTTGTAGTGCTCGAGGAGTTCTAGGTCGCTTGTGTCGATCTGTGCGTGAGGAGGACATACTCAACGGTGACCTCTTGGTTTCTCTTCGCCCTGGTAGCTCTGGGCAGGGAAGTGGTGGTGTGTTGCTCTGCTAATAGGCACATCGGCCTTTTCATTCGGTCAATGTCCTTTGCCCGGTGGAACAGCCAACATTAGCGGTGGTGAGATTTCAGGCAGAAATCACTCATCTCTCTTCGTTGATGCGGTAGCGAACCCCACACCTGCTGGGATCTCCTGCGAGGCTGCTGGTGTCGGCGTAGGGGAGTCACCAGAATGTGTCCCCGTGGGTGACTGTGGTTGCTGTCTCGCGCGTTCAAGAGCATCTTTAAAAAGCGTGCTCCGCAACTCAGAGAGGCTGGTTTCTATAGTCTTACAGCGGTTCTCCAAGTCTTCCTTGGTTTGGAGGATGGTCTCTTTCAGCCCGTTGTACATCACCCGTAGCAACCAGCCTATCACTGCGAGGGATACTCCTGCGATGAGTATCCACCATCCGTCATCCCATTCTCCCGATGAGACGGTTTGCGCTAGTAAGGTTGCCATGAAATAAGTCTAGCAGGTCTTGCGATAGTGATGCCGCGTGACGTAACGGCTCTTCAGTTCACAGGCTGTTGGTTGTATCGTCATGGACTGCAAGTATAACAGCATCTTGAGGCTGATGTCAACATTTTGGGTCAGATGCCGTCAGGTCACAATTCAGCCTCATTTCACCCAGCAGACAGCGACGGGGTAGGATGTTTCGTTGGAGCCACGGTACGCAGCCACGCGAATCCCTGTAGTCGCATGCCATCTGTCAGTTTCGGTGAGTGGGTGTTCTCCGCCAGCGAACGGTAGGGCTTTCCTAGAGTGCAGAGTTGCGGAGTGGTGCTGGCCGGCTTCTAGTCTATACCGCTCCTTGCGGCGGAGGCGCAGCCATTCAGCGGCGATGCGGGTAGCCGCACGACTGTCGCTCGCTTCGGTTTTCTCGCTGCCGCAATCCACGCAGCGGACATTTCCTCCCCACCTGGCCCAGCACAGCCAGGCCTCAGCAAAACCGCTAGAGCCCTTGCCCTGAATGGGAACTCAGCAGATTTCGCAAGTTTTGTATGTAGTTCCCAAGAATAAGCCCTATTTACCAATCTGAGCACGCTGATTTGAGCAATTTCTGAGAAATCAAATTTGTTTTGTGCAATAATAATTGCTGTGAGTGCACAAATTCAGCGAGGCAGACCTTCCCGCAACAGCATCTATGAGCGGTTGGCGAGCGAAGTGGATGCTATGCGGCAGCGTCTGGGCGGACTTCCGGCCCCCGAGCAGGCTTCTGAGATATGGGACGGCATCTGGTATCTAGAGGTTCACAACTCCACAGCCATTGAGGGCAACACCTTGGCTTTGAGCATGGTGGAGGAGTTGCTGCGGACAGGAAAGACAAAGGGCGAGCAGCCTCTTTGGATGTATTTGGAAGTCACGGGCTATGCCGAGGCTGCCGACTGGGTGTATCATCAAGCACGCACCAATCCCGACAGCGGCGACATCACCAAAGCACTGGTGTCAATGACAGAAGTTCGCCAAGTGCATCGCTTGGCGATGGCGCGTGTGTGGGAGGAGCGTCCGCACAAAATGGTGTCGGGCAGAGAAGCTGCTGGAAGTTTTCGCGAGCATGATATTGCCACATTCTTGGAGGGCATGACCCCTGTGTCTTGGCCGCTCATTCACGCCGAGATGGACACTTGGCTAAAGCAGGTGAATGCCCTGCAAGCTCTTTCGCCTGATTTGCCAGAAGACTTGGCTCGCATTCACTGCAGGTTTGAGCAGATACATCCTTTCCCAGACGGCAACGGTCGTGCGGGCAGGCTTCTGCTGAATCTCGTGCTGGTGAGACTGGGATATCCCCCTGCGCTCATTTTGAACCGCAACAGAGACAGGTATCTGCGAGCCTTGCGACTGGCCGACGAAGGCGATTTCGGCAGTCTGGGAGAGCTGCTAGCCAGAGCTGTGCTGGACAATCTCTACAGATTCGTCATCCCCGCCATCACAGACGAGGACGAGCTGATCCCGCTAGCTTCGCTCAGAAGAAAAGACATCAAATTCAACGCTCTGCGAGTAGCCGCCAAAAGAGGCAGACTGCGCGCCCTCAAAACTCCAGAAGGCCAATGGCTAAGCACCAAAGAATGGGTAGACGACTACATAGCAAGCCGCTACAAACGCTGGCCAGACCTAGATTTCCAGCCCAGGCTCAAGTAGTCCATGTTCAGCCTTGACCGATTAAATGTAAGGAAATGCGAGGAGAATATCTTATCAACCGCCAAGAGCATCTTTTAGTCTTATGCCATGCTCGCGAGCGATCTCTCGGATTTCCTTGTATGTTCTGAGCGCGTGGTTTATGTGCTCGTCTAGTATTTGTTGCTCTAAGTCTTCTGTGGGCGGCAGAGGTCTGTCGTATTCCCCGTAGATGGCGGTGTGATCATAGTCTGTGTATCGGTATGACGCTTGGCGGAATCTGCGGAAGAATTTGGTGCTAGGCACAATGGCTTCTAGTCTGCTGGCGTGTTGAGGAAGGATGCGCTCTGCTGCATGGTAGATGTCGCCGATATTGTGATTCTGCCCTCTGATCGCAGAATCCTCTTGGTCTCCCAAGGACAGCAGGAACTTTCCTGCGATCTCGTGCAATAAAGCGCACTGCTGGCAGAGCAGCCTCTTGCGTGCGGTGTTCTGGAGGAAGAGAATGTCTTCTAGGACTTCTTCCAAACGCGAAACCCACGCCGCGCTTCGCTGGTTGCCGTCAGCTGTTATGCCGTAGCCGAAGCAAGCTCTTTGCAGTCTTCTCGTTGCAGGAATTCTTCCAAACCGCCGGCATCGTGCATTTCCTCTTCAGAGTAAAACACGATGTCGCCAGTCATGTTCATCTCGTCGGTGACATCAAGGGCGTCTGAGAATGTTCTTTGCAGTTGGCTGTAGGTGAGTGTGCCATCGTGCACTAGCAGCAGACTCAGCCGCCTGAAAGTCTGTTGGCAGATTTCATCATCAGTTTTGTTGGCATCTGATATGTGCTCTCCTATCAGTAGGGCGTGCTGAAATGAACTGATGCGGCTGAGTTCAGGTTCAATGCGGTCTTTTAGCTGACCGCACAGGTCTGTCTGCAGGCTGTTTGCGTCTTTTGCCATATATCTCTATTCTAGCAGTGTGCCTGTGTGCCTCGTGCTCATCAAACAGGGAACTTCAAACGGCAGGCAGGGCTCCTGCATGCTTGTCACACCCCCTGTGTATAGTGGTGCAAGAAAGTTGAATTGAAAAAAACAACACCTATAGGGTAAGCTCAAACTGCTGAGGGGCTGGGGGTTTGACAGGGGACTGTGGCGATAGGGGTAGGGGGGTGAGAGTGGGGTGACTGCGGGGGCTGGGGGCAAGAGGGGGCTGGGGTTTGTCGGGGTGGCTGGTTTCGCTTTGCGCTTGAGGGTTTTCCTCGTTGTCGGCTTGTTCCGTCCTCTAATCAAGGCCAGAACGACTTTATATGGTTGCCTGCGATGGTGTGCCTGCGATGGTGCATAAGCGGCGATTGTTTGGTGACTGAAGGATGAGTTTTGGCACTTCAGAGAGAAATGGAGGCAACATGCTTTCAGTTATACCGTCAGCAACATTGCGGGGAGTGCTTGGGTATCCGGTCACGGTGGAGGTGCATATATCGCCTGGGATAAGCGCGTTTTCGGTGGTTGGGTTGCCTGGGGCTGCTTGCCGTGAGTCGCAGGATCGGGTCAGGGCTGCTTTGCAGTCAAGCGATGTGCCTTGGCCTTTGGGTCGCATCACTGTCAATCTGGCTCCTTCTGGCGAACGCAAGGAAGGGGCTGGGCTGGATTTGGCGATAGCCATCGGGCTGCTGGTGCTGGAGGGCAAGATTTCTCCTGAAGCGGTTGAGGGCTGGGGGTTCATAGCCGAGCTTGGGCTTGACGGCTCGCTGCGACGGGTGCCGGGCACGCTCAATCTCGTGGAGGCTGCTAAGTGCTCCAAAGTGGTAGTGGCCCCATCCGCATACCCGGAAGCCAGCCTCGTGAAGCACTGCGATGTGAGGATTGCCAGCGATCTTTCAGAGCTGATTGCGTGTCTCAATGGTGAAGCGGTTTTCCCCGACTTGCCAGATCCACCTCCGCCCAAGCCGCCCGATGTGGATGACATGTCCGACATCAAAGGGCAGAAAGCAGTCCGTGAAGCTCTGGAGATCGCAGCGGCAGGAGGGCATCACATGCTGATGGTGGGCGCGCCAGGGGCGGGCAAGACAATGCTTGCTAAGCGGATGGTCGGTCTGCTGCCGCAGCTCGACCATGAGACAGCCTTGGAAACCACGAGAGTGCACTCGGCCGCCGGTTTGCCTTTGCCCGACTCCGGGATAGTCCACTATCCGCCGCTGCGGTCGCCGCATCACACTATGTCGCTGGCTTCGCTGGTGGGGGGAGGTTCTGGCTTGGTGCGACCTGGCGAGATAAGCGCAGCGCACGGAGGCGTGCTGTTCTTGGACGAACTGGGGGAGTTCCAAACCTCGCTTCTGGACACGCTGCGCCAGCCGATTGAGGAAGGAGTGATCAGGGTTTCACGAGCCAGCGGCACGCTTGTGTTTCCGGCTCGCATCATCTTGGTGGCTGCCATGAATCCGTGTCCTTGCGGAGAGCTCGGCGGCCCTGGTGCTTGCCGCTGTTCCACTACCTTGCGCGCTAGATATGCGAGGCGGGTTTCAGGGCCGTTGCTGGATCGTTTTGATCTGCGGGTGCTGGTGTCTCGTCCTTCAATGCAAGAGCTAATGGACGCTCCGCCGGGAGAGCCCACAGAGCTGGCGCAGGAACGAGTTGTGAAGGCTCGGGAAATTGCTGCAGCCAGAGGGGTTTCTTGCAATGCCGAACTCTCCGATTCCCAGTTGGACGAGGAGGCTGAACTCACGGAGGAAGCCAAAAAGAAAATAGCAGAAGCCTTCAAGAAACAACGGCTTAGCGCCAGAGGCTATCGCAGGGTGCGCTGCGTGGCATTGACCATCAACGATCTCGCTGGCAAATGCGGCCCGCTTGACGCAAAAACCATTTCGCACGCTCTGGCCCTCAGAGCCGAACCCTATGAAAGTCTGTCTTATGTCGGATGAAAAAACGAATGATGCCTTTGTGCCTTTGGAAGGCGAGTCGCTGCTTGAGTCGCCCGAACCTTTGGCAAACGGCGAGTCTCTCGCAGGCGCAAACCAAGCCGCAGTGCAGCACATGGAGGCAGTGAATTTTGCTGACGGGGATGCAGATTCAAACAGGGCTGCAGATCTTCCATATTTAATGGCATTGCTGGCTTTGCCGGGAATGGGGCCTAGTCGCCTTCGCAATATGTTGGAGAGCCATACTGCTGAAGCTGCTTGGAGGCTAATCGCAGGCGGCGACATCGAGGCTGTGGGGAAAACTGCCAAAGTTGCAGAGAAGCTGAGCAGCCGCTGGTGCCACATGGCAGCCCAAATGCAGCCCGAGGGAGTGCTGGAGGAATACGGCGAGCAGGGGGTGCAAGTGGCTCGCTTGGGATCCTCCGGCTATCCGAGAAGGCTGGCGAACGACATAGAACCGCCTGAAGTGCTGTTTTGGAAAGGCGACATCGGCATTTTGGAAGCTGATGCGACTGTGGCCATCGTGGGCACTCGCACCTGCACCAACTATGGCTATGAGGTTGCATTTGAAGCGGGGAGGGATTTAGCTGAGGCTGGCATCTCGGTGGTGTCTGGTTTGGCTTTGGGCATTGACGCCGCTGCTCACAAGGGGGCATTGTCTGTTGACGGTGCTCCCCCTGTGGCGGTTGTGGGCTGCGGCATCGACATTGTCTATCCCAAGGCAAATCGCAAACTCTGGGAAGAAGTGGCAGACAGGGGCGTGATGTTGTCGGAGACTCCGCTCGGCATAAATCCCGAACCTTGGCGGTTTCCTTCCCGCAATCGGATTATCGCTGCGCTTGCCGATGTGGTTTTGATAGTGGAGTCTTTGGAACAAGGGGGCGCGCTGTTCACAGCAGAAGAAGCAGCCCAGCGAGATGTCCCAGTGTTTGCTGTTCCGGGGCCGATTCGCAGCCCTGCCTCGCAAGGCACCAATCGCTTGCTCTCTGAAGGCTGCCTGCCGATGTGCGACATCAACGACTTGCTCGTCGCGCTTGGAATCCCGATTTCAGGTTCGGAGGGAAGAGTGAGTGAAGGGGCTATGCCCCAGGTGTTAGAGCCCCAAAAGCAAGCCCTGCTTGACGCCCTCGGCTGGCAGCCCGCTGGTCTAGACCAGCTCACATCTCGCACTGGGATGTCGCTCAGCGATGTGGCGTATCACATAGAGGAACTCCAAGCCGAAGATTTGGTCGTGAGACGAGGGCTTTGGTATGAGCGAAAGGCTTAGGCGCACTGACAGTCTGGGCTGGGCTGTCAAGTTGAGCGGTTGGTATCTGTGAAATCGAGCGGCCGAAGCGAAATATCAGGTGACAAGACAGAAAGGCAAAACTATCGTGGGTAGCAATGAACGAAAAACAAGAACAAACCTGCCGAAACTCGGTGGACTGGATCTTGACAACCGAGGCTGTGCCGGACAAGAGCGAAGTGGTTCTGAAGAAAGCTGGCAGGGGCTAGGCGACCATGAGCCGCACAAGCTTGAACCAGGACAACTGGAACGACGCCAGATTTCTCCGCGGGCTGACATCAGTGGCGGATTCAACTGCGGCGGTGTACGACCGCGACCTAAAGGCGTTCATCGGCTGGGCTGCTGGCGAAGGCGTGGACTCTCCCAGCAGAGTCACTCGGCAGACGCTGCGCCTCTATCTGGCTCATCTGGCTGGGGAAGATTACGCTCGCACCACCATAGCCCGCAAGGTTTCAGTGTTGCGTCGCTACTTCGCTTGGGCCTGCAAGCAGAAGCTCTGTACGGCCGACCCGACTCTGGGACTGTCGACTCCATCCATTCCTCGTCATCTGCCGAAGGTGCTGCCGAACAAAGAGCTAGGAGAGCTATTGGACGGAAGGCGAGCGGCATTGGAGCAAGACGACGAGCATCGCCGCCGCAGAGACGACGCCATAGCAGAGCTGCTCTACGGCAGCGGTCTGAGGGCAAGCGAAGTGTGCGGGCTGACGCTGGAGTCACTGCAGCTGGAAGATCGCTCGGTTCGAGTGGTCGGCAAAGGCAGCAAAGAGCGCATAGTGCCGCTTTCCATGCCCTGTGCGGTCAAGTTGGAAGACTACTTGGCCAAGTCTTGGAAGGTGTTTGCCGGCAGTTCTGCAACAGGTTCGGCTTCTCTGTTCTTCAATCTCGCAGGCAATCCGCTCACCACACGCGACTTGCGGCGGATAGTGGAGCGCAGAGCACACACCCACCCTCACGCTCTCCGCCACACTTATGCCACGCACCTTCTAGACGGCGGGGCCGATTTGAGATCTGTCCAAGAGCTTCTGGGGCACTCCAGCCTCTCCACCACCCAGATTTACACTCATGTGAGCCGCGAGAGGCTGCGAAAAGTGCTGGAAGAAACCCACCCCAGAGCCTGAAAAAACCAAATCTCCGAAAAAGCGGGGCCGTTTCAGCTATCGGGCTAGCTGTTATTGGACTGATAGCGGTGGCGGGCTGTTCCGGGGCTGGCGGGAGCACTGTGGGAAATGGCAATTTGCCGCAGCAGTTCAGCCCGCCTCCTACTGCCACGCTTGTTGTTGCGCCGATGCCGATTGTTTTCTCAGATGCCGGCAATCTGGCAAGCGATCTTGGCGATGGCAGCGGGAGGGGCGGAGGCAATCAGAATGGGGTAGATCAGAACGGGGTAAATCAGGGTGGGGTAAATCTGGGCGAGGAGGGCGCAGGCTATATCGCGCCGGTAGCGGGAAGGGTGGTTGATTGGTTTCGCCGCCCAGTACACATCGGTGCTCCAGGCAACCGTGGCTGGGAATATGAGACTCAACCAGATTCCCCGGTGGTGGCAGCCGGAGCAGGCCATGTCCGCTTTGCTGGCCAAGTCGGCGGGTCGCTCTATGTGAGCATCAACCATCCAGATGGTGTTCGCACCACATATTCGTATGTGAAAGACATCGCAGTCAAGAAAGGCGACTTCGTGGAGCAAGGCAGCGTGCTCGCCAGCACAAAAGGCAGATCTTTTCATTTCGGAGCCATCAGAGACGGCGACTATATTGATCCAGCAGAGCTGATGGGGCAAGTCGGGCCCAAGTCGGCTCGTCTGGTACCCAGAGGAGGCATCCTTTCGGGTATCGGAAGTTCTGGGTCTCTGGGTTCCGATGAGGGTGAGTTCCGATGAGATTGAGGAGGTGAGATATGGCGAGTGTCGGATAAAGCGGTTAGTCAGATACACTGAAGAAGGCTGCTTGACACAGCGACAGCGGCGCTGAAATGCATCGCGGTTACTAGGCAGGTGCTGATGTGCCTTATGGCGCAGAAGTTCCAGAGCAGCGTAATCTCACCTGCGCCGACCCCACGGTCGCCTTCGGGCGTAAGGCGCGGGCCTAGCTGAACCGATGGGAGAAATCCAAATGACACAAACAACAACAGCCGACGACACAGCGGCGACAGAAGACACAGCGGCAACAGAAACCGATACAGCAGCTGGCGTGGAGTCGGCTGCGGCAGGAACTGAACCAGGGTTTGATGCCGAGCCAACAGCAGGCACCGAGCCGGTGGTGACCATGCGCCAGCTGCTTGATGCAGGCGTGCATTTCGGGCATCAGACTCGCCGTTGGAACCCACGGATGCGCAGGTTCATTCACGGCGAAATGTCGGGCATCTATATTCTCGACCTCAAAACCACCATGCGAGGCATAGAGGCTGCCTACAAGTTCGTGCGCGAAACCGTGGCGCAGGGCGGCACTGTCCTCATGGTCGGCACCAAGAAGCAGGTGCAGAAGACCGTCCGCTCCTACGCCGAAAAGTGCGGTATGCCCTATGTGAACGAGCGTTGGCTGGGCGGCACTCTCACCAACTTCGCCACCATCAGCAAAAGAGTAGACAAAATGCGTGAATACCAGCGAATGCGCGAGTCGGACGAGTTCTCCGGAATGCCCAAGAAAGAGGCTCTTCGCATCCAACGAGAACTTGCCAAGCTAGAGCGCAACCTCAGCGGCATCGGCATGATCACCAAAGTGCCGGATGCCGTGTTCGTGTTTGATGTGAAGAAGGAGCACATAGCAGTAACCGAAGCCAACAAGCTCCAAATTCCTATCATCGCCGTAGTAGACACCAACTGCGACCCCGATGTGATCCAATATGTCATCCCCGGCAATGACGATGCCATCCGTGCCGGCGATCTGATGTGTCGCATCATCTGCGATGCTGTCATAGAAGGCAAGCAGGTTGCCTCCGCTCGCGGTATCACCAGAGCAGAGGTTCGCACTCCCAAAGAGGAAGCAGAGTTCAAAAAGCAGCAAGACAAAGCAAGGGATGAAGCTGCCCGTGAAGCCGCCGCCAGAGAAGCCCGCATGGCTTCTGAGGTTGCAACTGCCGAAGAGACAGAAGAGACAGACAGCGAAGAAACCGCTGAATCTGAAGCAACCGATGCCGCAGCCGAGACCACTGCCGCAACCGAGACATCGTCTGATTTAGAAGCATGGATCGCAGAAAACAAAGAAGACGAAGCTGAGTCTGCGAGCGACGAAGCAACTGATAGCCAAGAAGAGACAGGAGGAAAAGGTGGCTGAAGTAACCGCAAAACAGGTCAAAGAACTTCGTGACCTCACTGGCGCAGGCATGATGGATGCCAAGCGAGCCCTGCAAGAATCTAACGGAGACTTTGAAGAGGCCGCAGAGTTCCTCAAGCGCAAAGGTCTTGCAAAAGCTGCCGAGCGCGCTTCGCGTGAAGCTACGCAAGGGGCAGTCGCCTTGGCGACCAACGGCAGCGCAGCAGCCATGGCGCAGCTCAACGCCGAGACGGACTTTTCCGCCAAGGCAGAAGATTTCCTAGATATCTGCCAAGCCATTGCCGATGCTGTCCTAGCTGATGGCGAAGCAGCAACCGAGAACTTCGCCGAGCAGGTAGACAATCTCAAGATCTCCAAGAAAGAAAACATCTCTATCGGCAGAGTCGTGAGATGTCAAGCCGCAGACGGCGAACTCATTGACACCTACCTCCACAAGCAAGACGGCAGGGGAGTGATCGGCGTCATAGTGAAAGGCAACGGTGTTTCGCCTGAAGATCTCCACCAAGTCAGCCTTCATGTGGCGTTCGCCCGCCCTTCCCATCTGAATCGCGAGCAGGTGGATCCCGAACTCGTGGAAAAAGAGCGAGCCAAAGCCTTGGAGCGCACCAAGGAAGAAGGCAAACCAGAAGCTGCTTGGGACAAAATCGTAGAAGGCCGGCTCTCAGGCTGGTTCAAAGAAACAGTGCTTTTGGAGCAAGGTCTGCACGGCGACAAAACCACAGTCGCCCAAAGCATCGGCAACGGCGACATCGTAGCTTTTGAGATGTTTGCCATCGGGTGATCGTCCATGCCGAAGTCGCCAAATTTTCTGCCGCCCGCAGCAGCTCCGAGCAAAGGCTGAGACAAGCATGACTGCCGGCAACTCCGCCTCCGCAAAGGCTGAGCCTAGGTGGTCTCGCATTTTGTTGAAAATTTCCGGCGAAGCCTTCGCCGGCAAAAACGATGCTAACAATGCTGACCCGAACGATGTGGGCATAGACGGACCCACTGTGGAGGCCATAGCCGAGGAAATCTGCGAGCTGCGCCAGAGTTTCGCAGTGGATATAGCAGTGGTAGTGGGCGGCGGCAACATCTGGCGCGGCGAAACCGGTGTCGGCATGGGCATAGATCAATCCCAAGCCGACTACATGGGAATGCTCGCCACCGTCATCAACGCTCTTGCTCTCCAAGATGTGCTGGAACACCTCGGCCAGCCCACCAGAGTGCAGACCGCCATCCAAATGGCGCAAATCGCCGAGCCGTACATCCGCCGCCGAGCCATGCGCCACTTGGAAAAAGGCCGTGTGGTCATCCTCGCAGCAGGCACAGGCAATCCTTTTTTCACCACCGACACGGCAGCCGCCCTGCGAGCCATAGAAATTGAAGCAGAAGTGCTGCTCAAAGGCACTCATTCAGGCACAGACGGCATCTATTCGGACGACCCCAGGCTCAACCAAAGCGCCACCAAGTTCGGTCAGCTTTCCTACATTGATGTCATCAACAAAGGGCTGCGGGCGATGGACACCACCGCCATCACTCTATGCATGGAAAACGACTTGCCGATTGTGATGTTTGATTTGATGACCAAAGGCAACGCTCATGCCTTGCTAGCCGGAGAGACGATCGGCACCTTGGTTTGCGGCGAGTGAGGCTGCAAGAAAGGTGAGATCGCTAAAAGAGCGAAATCGCAAGAAGAATGAGATTGCTAGAAGAGTTAACAAAATGGTGTTCGCAAACCGTCTAAACTAGCGATATGTCTCGTGAGCTGACAGTCGGTGTCGCCCAGCTCGGGCCTATAGCCCGCAGCGAAAGCCGTGCCGAAGTCGTAGACCGTCTTTTCGCCTTGCTGCACAAAGCTCACGACCAGAGAGTGGAGCTGCTGGTCTATCCAGAGCTGGCCCTCACTACATTTTTCCCTCGCTGGTGGTTTGAAGACGAAGCAGAACTCGACAGCTTCTACGAAACCGAAGACCCCGGTTCCGCTGGCACAGCCACTGAGAAGCTTTTCGCAACGGCAGCAGAACTCGGCATCGGCATCCACCTCGGCTATGCGGAGCTTACAGCCGACCGGCACCGCTACAACACAGCCATGCTCACCGAGCGAGACGGCTCGCTGGTCGGCAAATTCCGCAAAGTGCATATCCCCGGCCACGAAGACCACGAACCTCACAGAAGGTTCCAGCACCTAGAGCGGCGATACTTTGAAGAAAGCCAAGAAGGTTTCCAAGTCTGGCGGGCATTCGGCGGCATCGTGGGCATGGCCATCTGCAACGACCGCCGCTGGCCGGAGACCTATAGGGTCATGGGGCTGAACGGCGCAGAGCTGGTGCTGATCGGCTACAACACCCCGCTCCACTATCCGCCCGATCCCACGCAAGATCCTCTGCAGGCATTCCACAATCATCTCGTGATGCAGTCGGGCGCGTATCAGAACGGCATGTGGGTGGTCGGGGCTGCCAAAGGCGGCACGGAAGAAGGCTGCGAGCTGCTGGCACATAGCTGCATCATTGCCCCATCCGGGCAGATCGTTGCCCAAGCAGTCACCAACGGAGACGAGCTGATCCGAGCATGCATAGATCTGGACATGTGCGCCAACTACAAGGAGACTTTGTTCGACTTCGCCCGCTATCGTCGCCCCGAAGCGTACCGCCAGATCATCGAACGAAAAGGGCCGATTCCGCCGCCGGAATGACACGGCATTATGACACTTAGTTTGACACGGCATCTCAAATGAAGTAAAATCGTGGCAGGGTTGGAAAGCACAGACAGAAAGCACATTGTGAGAAAACACCAAGAGAAAGCACAGACAGAACCCGCCAAGAGAACCCACTGACAGAACACATCAACAAAAGCACCATGACCACTAGCTTCACTTTGAACGGCGAGCAGGTCGCAGTCCATCGCGACCATCCCCACCTTCTCGCAGCCTTGCGGGAAGAGCTGCATGTCATCTCGCCTAAAGACGGCTGTTCGCCCACAGGCCAATGCGGTTGCTGCACTGTGCTGGTGGACGGCAAAGCCCGTGTCGCCTGCCAAACCTCTCTGGAGAAAGTCGCCGAAGCCGATGTGGTGACTTTGGAAGGTATCGGCGATTCCGAACGCCACAGATTCACAGCGGCTTTCGCCTCGCACGGCGCGCTCCAATGCGGCTTCTGCACCCCCGGCATCGTAGTGCGGGCCAAGTCGCTCATAGACCGCAAAGGCGCAGCTCTCACCCGCGACGAAGCCTCGCGACACCTAGGCGGACACCTCTGCCGCTGCACCGGCTATGTGAAAATTCTTGATGCCGTGATGTCGCTGGCGCAAGGCGATTCCCCTGAACCTGTCGTGCCCGGCGGGGTAGGCAGCTCTGGCGTGAAATACGAAGCAACCGAGTTAGCCGCCGGCGAACGCCCCTATATAGACGACATTTTCCTGCCCGAAATGCTTCACGCGGCAGTCCGCTTAGCAGACCACGCCCGCGCCGATGTGCTCAGCATCAATACCTCGCCTGCCGAAGCCGTGCCCGGCGTGGTTGCCGTGTTCACAGCCGCAGATGTGCCGGGCGACCTCAGAGTTGGCTTGATCCACAAAGACTGGCCTGTTTTCATCCCAGAAGGCGGCCGCACATCGTATCTGGGCGACATCATGGCTTTGGTCGTAGCCGAAAATGTGGAAACCGCCCGCCACGCTGCTCAGCTGATTGAAATAGACTACGACCCGCTCGTGCCGTTTTCCGACCCGGTAGTGGCAGCCGGTCTCACTGCCAACGGCAGCACAGAAGACGCCGTCTGGCAGCTGGACGGCAACATCTTGTCGCGCTCAGTGTATGCACGAGGCGATGCGGATGCCGCTCTTGTTTCCTCAGCCCACACCGTCCATGAAGTCTTCCACACTCAGCGAGTGGAGCACGCTTTCGTAGAGCCAGAATCCACCCTCGCCGTCCCCCACGAAGACGGCACAATGAAGGTTTATTCAGGCGGTCAAGGCGTCTGGGACGACCGCGACCAGATCGCAGCAGTGCTAGACATAGACCCGTCGCTCATCACCGTTGAACTCGTCTCCAACGGCGGGGCTTTCGGCGGCAAGGAAGACATGTCAAACCAAGCTCAGACAGCCCTGGCTGCTTGGAAGCTCCAACGCCCCGTCAAGTGCACGCTTTCAAGGGAAGAGTCGCTGCTGCTGCATCCCAAGCGCCACCCCATCCGCTTGGAATACTGGGCAGGCTGCAGCGAAGAAGGCAAGCTCACTGCTCTGCGTGCCCGCATGGTCGGCGATTCAGGCCCCTACGCCTCAGTCGGCATGAAAGTCTTGGAGCGGGCGGCCGGCCACGCCAGCGGCCCCTATCATCTGCCCGCCATAGATGTGGCCGCTATTGCTGTGCGCACCAACAATCCCGTCTGCGGGGCTTTCCGAGGCTTCGGCGCCAACCAAGCGCAGTTCGCCATGGAGGGCGTGATAGACCGCCTCGCCGAAAAAGCAGGCATTTCGGGCTGGGAGATGCGCTCGCGCAATGTCATTGAACCCGGCAAAGTCTGGGGCCCCGGCCAGATAATGGACGACGGCTGCCTAGGGGCCAGAGCCTGTCTAGACGCCGTGAAAGACGAATTTGAAGCCGCCCGCGCCGCAGGCAAACCGGTCGGCCTCGGTCTGGGTCTAAAGAACTCAGGTCTAGGCAACGGCTTCAACGAGGTCGCTAGGGCAGTCGTTCGCTTCGCCGCAGACGGCACGGTGGAAGTGCGACACTGCTGGACGGAAATGGGCCAAGGCATCCACACCGTCGCCCTGCAAGTGGCCGTGGAAGAGCTAGGCGTGGATCCCGGCAAGGTCAAAGTGATCGTAGACACCACTCGCGAGCTTGGCGCAGGGCAGACCACAGGCAGCCGAGGCACCCTTATGGGCGCAGGTTCGGTGGCCGAAGCCTGCCGCGCCGCGCTGGCAGACGGCTGCAAGCCGGATGTGGATTACGAAGGCAGCTATGTGGTGGATTGGACGAATTCTCTCAGCGAAGGCGCGGAGAACCCTATCATCCATTCCGCCTTCGGATACGCTGCCCAGCTTGTGGTGCTAGACCCCGACTCAGGCAATGTTGAGCGAGTGCTGGCCGTTCACGATGTGGGGCGAGCTGTCAATCCGCAGCTTTGCGAAGGGCAGGTGGAAGGGGCTGTGCACATGGGCTTGGGCTACGCCCTGAGCGAAGGGTTCCCCGTGGATGAAAGCAGCCGCCCCCGCCATGCCGCCTTGCGACCGCTCGGCATAATCCGCCCCAAAGACATGCCCCAAGTGGATGTGGTGCTGGTGGAATGTCCGCAGCCCAACGCCCCCTACGGCATCAAAGGCGTAGGCGAGATAGGGCTGGTGCCGACCGCAGGCGCAGTGGCTGCCGCCCTGCACGATCACGATGCCCAGTGGCGTTCAAGTTTGCCGATGCGCGCTCTGGAACAGCAAGAAGAGTGGGCGTCGCCCAGCCATCCCGACCTTGTAGCAGTCGGAGCCTGACACTGACACAGCACTGCCCCAGTGTCTTCAGCCGATAATTCTTCAAACACTGAGCCTCCTGCTGCGACTTCGGCTGGCGAGGCGGGGGTTGCGGCTGGCGATACTCCTGCCACAGGCGACACAGCAGGCACAACCCACGGACTCGTCTGCGCTCATCACCATCTCTATTCTTCGCTGGCCAGAGGGATGCCCCCGCCGCCGGCCACACCAGGGAATTTCCGAGAAATCCTAGAGCTAATCTGGTGGCGACTGGATTGCGCCCTAGACGAAGAAATGCTGCGCGCCTCAGCCCGTCTAGGCGCACTGGAAGCCTTGGAGCGGGGCTGCACGGCCATCATCGATCATCACGAATCCCCAAATGCCATAGACGGCTCGCTCAGCATAATCGCCGAAGCGTGCGCCGAAGTAGGAGTGCGAGTGAGCTGCGCCTACGGCGTAACCGACCGACACGGCTCAGAAGGTGCCAGCAAAGGTCTGCGCGAAAACGAGCGTTATCTGCAGGCAGGCGGCCGAGGGATGGTGGGGGTGCACGCCGCCTTCACCTGCGAACCCGACACCCTAGCGGCAGCAGCAGAGATGGCCAAGAAGTTCGGCATAGGAGTTCACATCCATGTAGGAGAAGGCCCGCCCGATGCAGACGCTGCCAAGACGCTCGCCCCCTACGCCGCCGAAGATTGGCTGCTAGTGCACGGCGTCCTGCTGGAAGACGACCATCCCCTAGCTGGCACCGTCGTCCACAACCCCCGTTCCAACATGAACAACAGCGTGGGCTATGCCCGCCCCGCCCGCTTCGCCAACCCAGTAGCCCTAGGCACAGACGGCATAGGAGCCGACATGCTAGAAGAGTTCCGCCTAGCCTATGCCTGCCTGCGAGCCGCCGATGTCTCCGCCACCCCAGAGACCCCTTGGCAATGGCTAAAGCAAGGCGAGCAGCTTTTCCCAGAAGTCCGCCAAGACGAAGTCCGCTGGAGCTACGAACACACAGACCCATGGAGCCTAGCCTTCACCCCAGGAGTCTCCCCCCTAAGCGTAAAGGTGAACGGCGAGGTAATCTGGGCAAACGGCACCCCAACCAAAGCAGACCCCGCCGAAATCCGAGCTCAAGCCGCCCAACAAGCCCAAAGGCTCTTCGCCCGCTTGGCGTGATCAGATCGACGCGCTGCATCAGAAAAACTTGCGGCTCATGCTATAGTAATAAAAGACACGGAAAGGAGTAAAAAATGAGCAAACGGGATCCCCTTGCCAATCTCCCCAGAGTGCCGCCAGGCGAGAAATGGACAGCCCAAGACGGGCGAGAATACACCGTGCACCGCAACGGACGAACGCTGATAGACAAACGAGGCCGCTATTTCTCGGCTATAGACTTGCGGCCTCTGCCGAAACTGGAGATAGATCGCGCCCACCGCTACGCCGTTTTCGAAGGCGAGGAGGCAGAAATTCTGCTAGATGTCATATCCTGAACCGGAACAACTATGCTACTTGACAGTTCAGCAGTCAACTTCTATCTCTCCACCAACGAAAAACACGGAGACTTGGCTGATGCCATAGCTGACAATATAAAGGGCAAGCAGCTTTACACATGCCCGATTGTAGAAGCTGAAACATTGGAGGGCGCGCTTCGGAGCGATTTCGGCAATAAACGCAGAGCTGTCTTGCGCGAGTTCTTGTCTGAGATGACATATCTGAATATCACTTCGGCAACAGCTAAGCTTTTCGCTGACAAAATCTGGTGGAGAAAGCCGACGCTGGATGCGAACGACAAGTGGATCGCGTCACTCGCGATGCAGCGCAGTCTTGTGATTGTGACTTGTGATTCGGATTTCATACGATACGATTTCCTCGCAGAGCATGTCATATACCTGAACCCTAAAGACTATTTCTAAGAAGCATGAAGCCACTATTCTCCGATATGAGGTTTCTTGGGTATGAGACATGCAAAGTGGGTTTTTGCGGCTGCTTTTGCGGCTGTTTTGGGGCTGGTCGGTTCGGCTTGTTCTTCGGGCGGCGACAGCAGCCCTGAGACGGCTACGACTGAAGCTGCGGTTGGGAGCGTTGCGACCACCGAGACCGTTGCGCGGCCCGAGACCACCACGACAACGACTTCCGCACCTGCCGCTCCTGACACTGGGCAGGCAGAGCCTGTGCCGAGCGTTGGGACTGCGGGTTCTGATGAGCCTGCTCCCCCAACTTCTGGTTCCACTGAGGCTGTGCCTTCGGCATCGTCTTCGGGTTCTTTGCCGCCAGAGACTTCCGAACCTCCGAGCAGCACCACCACAACCACTACTGCCGCGACCGCTTCTACTAGCACGACCACAACCACCACTACCACTTCCTCTACGACAACAACCACAACCTCCACTACCACTACAAACACGACAACGACGACGACAACAACCACTATTCCTTCCGCAGACGACCTCGGCGGTTCTCTGCGCCCGCCCGCACGAGCTTCTAGTTTGCGCCCCCGACAGCGCAACGACATACAGCTGCCCCTGCCCGCCAGTACCCCACGCGACCGCTATGTTCCGGGTCTGGCGGACATCAACATCTACTCCCAGATAAACGACCAAGGCCCCCTCGACCTCCAAGCGAAACTGGAAGAGCTATCCATATACCTCCGATACATCGGAAACTACCAGCCCTATGTCGGCGCCACAGCCGGGCGTGTAGACTGCATGCTATGGTTGGTATACTAGCAAGGAATGGGACTTTTCCCGATGTGTCTGATGTTGCGGACACGACTGGTGGATGCACCGACACCGGTATAGAAGTGTGTGTGGGCTCAGATGCCCGATCGAGGAATGGTGTCATCGGGTTAGGTGCTCTGCCTGCGGCTTTTGACGAAATCGGCGGCGAGGCGATGAAAACTCGCCCTTTGCTGCAATTCGTTGCTGATTGGAACAATTTCCCTGACAGGAGGGATTCTATGTTGTCGGGTTCTCTGCCGGAAGACTGCGACGAGAATTATGCTGCTGCTATCGCTGCGGTTGTGCACGGTTTGTGCAGCAGAGACAACTACCTGATGCCTGCTGGTTTAGCGAACAGGAAAGCATCTGAGGATATCCTTATTTCGCTTGACACCGCCGACAGCGAATACGGGAAGCGTATCCGCTCGGAGGCTGTGGATGTGTGCTGGCAGCACAGAGTTTTCTTCACTGCCGACACGCTGGATAAGCGATGAGCGTTTCCGGGTCGGATGTTACTCTTAGCCGCTATGACATTGTGGGTCTTTTGGAGGAAACCGACAAAGAATTGTCTGAGGGCGAGCCTATACATATAACGCTGGCAGGCGGGGCGGCAATGTTGTTCTGGAACGAAAAACGCGGGGGGACTAAGGATGTGGATGTTATAGTCCCTAGCGAGTTGCCTGAAGAATTGATCGCCGCTGCCCGTTCAGTCGCAGCTCGGCACGACTTGCCGCCAGGATGGCTGAACGCTACAGCTACATTGATGCCGCAGCCGCAGCTTCCTATAGTTCCTGAGCAGATATTCGAAGGGGAGAACAGACTGACGGCTTTCATCGCTGATCCTAAATATGTTTTGCTTATGAAATTACTGGCTGCTCGTCCTCAGGATCGGCACGATGCTGTAATTTTGGCTAGAAGAACTGGTATGAGAAATTATGACGGATTAGTGCATGCGATGAAAAAGGCATTCCCAGCCGAAATTCATGAGAATTTCAATCTGCCGTTTATCGCAGAAGTAGCCGACAGAGCCTAACCTCTATCCTGCATTGCTGATAATGGTAGGATTGCCGATATGACACAAAGCCAAACCAGAAGACTTGCCCTTTACCTGCAGGATGCGCATCCGGTGCGGGAGGCTATGGAATATGTGCAATACGCCGAGGAGCGGGGGTTTGAGGCGGCTTGGCAGGCTGATTCTCGCTTGGTTAGAGAGGCTTGCGTGCCGATGGCGGCTTTTGCTGCTGTTACGGATCGCATCAAGATCGGCTCGGGGGTGGTCGATTGCTGGACGCGCAATCCTGCACGGCTGGCTTCCACTTTTTCTACTTTGGACGATCTTGCTCCGGGGCGGATCATCTTGGGGATAGGGGCTTGGTGGGATCCGCTGGCGGCCAAAGTCGGCGTTCAGCGCACTCGGCCGCTTCAGGCAATGCGCGAGGTGGTGGAATCCGTGCGCGGCTTGCTAGCCGACCAGACGGTTACCTTCCACGGCGACTATGTGCATATGGACGGCGTGGAGCTTGATTATGTGCTTCAAGAACGCCGCCCCAAGGATGTGCCGATCTACATCGGAGCCACTGGCATGAAGATGATGGAACTCACGGGCGAGATCGCCGACGGCGTGGTGCTCAACTATCTCGTCTCGCCCGATTACAACCGCCGAGCCATGGAAGCTCTGGAAGCAGGCGCGGCCAAAGCCGGTCGCTCGGTGGACGACATAGACCGCCCCCAGCTAGTGGTGTGTTCTCTGGCTGACGACCGCCAGAGCGCGCTTGACAACGCCCGTATGCTGGTGACGCAATACCTAGGCCAGCAGCCTCACATTATGAAAGCCTCGGGCGTGCCGACCTCTCTGTTGGAAGATGTCGGAAAGGTGATGACTTGGCCTGCCACCTTGGAGCAGGTAAAAGAAGCGTCCAAGCTGGTGCCTGATGACATAGTGCAGATGATCTGCGCCGCCGGCACACCAGACGAATGCCGCGAAAAAGTGGATCAGTATCTCAGCTCGGGCGCGACAGTTCCCGTGCTGTATCCCTTGGGAGACGATGTCCGTCAGATGATTGATGCGTTCTCGGGCGGGTAGGCGGACGGTCGCGAGACTAAAGAGCGGCATCAAGAAGGCAGAACGGACACAAGACACCAGAGCAACTTCAAGGCGCGAGCGGGCGGCCGAAAGGCAATTCGCTTCGCCAAGTCAGTAAAAACTGCTCGGCTATAGCGCACGCACCTAGGAAAATGCCTTCAGGGTGCTGCGAGGCTTCTTCTACCAAAGCTGCTGTGTTGGTTCGCGTGGTGGCGATAGCTTCGGAGGGAGCGGTTTGCCCGCCGCTGGCTTCGGCATAAAGCGGCCCCCCCAAGCAGACAAAATCAGACAGCACTTTTGCGCCTTTGCGTTCCAGAGCCACCAATGCCTTTGTGGTGAATGCCAGGGGCGTAAGCGATGCCAACACCATCGGCGCAAAAAGTTCAGCCACATTGTGATCCACCGCTCCGATCTTTGAACCTGCAAAAAACACATCAGCTTCCGCGCTCCAGATGGGGTCGGCATCTCCGCCAGATCTTGATCCTTCGCCTTTTCCCAGATGTTTCACCATTTCTTCGCCGTGCTCCGCAAATGCCTCCGACAGCTCGGCATGAGAAAAGCCTGCCGAAGCCATAGCTACTCCAGCCCCTGTGGAGACAGCCACCACCTTCGCCCCCTGCGCCTCAAGCTCTTTTGCTGCCGCCTGCCCTGCCAAGCCAAAACCTTCCACCGCCACCGTCCGCCCTTCCAGCCCGCCTAGAGCCGCCCCTGCAGCAGCTACCGCGCCGACACCCTGCAAGTATGTCGCCAGCGGCATCCCTTCATGCTCAGCAAACAGGGCATCGCCGCGCATGTCGGCAGCTCGCAGCAGCTGCAAGTCGTCTTCTGTCATTCCCTTGCCGGCATCGGGCAGAAACTTAGCTGTCGTCGCCATCTCTGCGATCTCTTCTGTGAAAGCTCGCACAGCTTCGTCTCGCTCATCGCCTTTGGCATTTATTCCAGCCGATGCCCCGCCTCGCCTGCAGCCGTGAGCAGCAAAGGTGTAAGTGGCCGACCGTGCCAGCTCTGCAGCAGAGCTAGGCAGGATTTTCGGGGCGCAGCGCACCAGCCCCGAAGAAGTCTCGGCGTCTTCCAAGTCGAAGACGACAAAGGCATTAGTGGAAGCGAGCTTGTGTGTCGGCACAGGCTTAATCTTGCCATGCAATAGCAGTTGCTTGCAGACTTGGCGAGCTCAACTGAATTAAACTTTGTGCCAGCATGGGAAATTTTTTTCAGGTTCTCAGGGACTCGCTGGTTAGAGCCAACCTTGGCAACCCTTATCCGAGGCAGCCAGCCCCCAAACTCGCTTCGCTAGGCAGCCCCAATGGCAGCCCCAGCCGAGCAAACCGAAGCTCGGCCAAGCGTTTCGTCTGGAGCGTCTATCTGATCATTCTGTGCGCCGTATTCCTCGGAGCGATTTTCTCAGGCTTCCCCGGCTCCGAAGCCTCCGGGCAAGAAGCAGGAGAATCCGTCAAAGGCCGCCTTGAAATAGAAGACACCGAAGCCGAAGGCCCCCGCAGAGTATTCACGCCCATCAGCGATGTTCGCATCACCGTCTCCCAAGACGGCGCAGAAATCGGCACCGCCACATCGGATGCCAACGGCGAATGGTCGGTGGATCTCCCGTCAAGAGGCACCTACCAAGTGAGAATTCACACCGACACGCTGCCCCAGGGAGTGGCGCTCACCGATGCGGAAAGAGTAGAACTGCCGAATGTGATCGTAGACGAAGGCCAGTCCAAAACCGTCAGATTCAATTTCGGCTCGGGCGCACGAGACACGGTCAGCCGACTGGAGCGAATTTCCAACTTGGTGTTCTCCGGGCTGCGCTTCGGCGCCATCATCGCCATGTGCTCGGTGGGGCTGTCGCTCATCTACGGGGTTACAGGGCTTGTGAATTTCGCCCACGGCGAACTCGTGACGCTGGGCGCGCTCGTGGCATACTTCCTCCACGCATCTCCCGCCGGGCCGCAGATGAGCCTGCTATTAGCCATCGTTCCGACCTTGATCATCTGCGGCCTGTTCGGGGCTGGCATGGAGAAAGGCATCTGGAAACCGCTGCGGAAGCGCCACACCAGTCTCATCGCCCTGTCGCTCGTGTCCATCGGCCTGGGATTCGTGCTGCGCTATATCTTTGCCATCGTCTTCGGCGTGGAATTCCGCTCTTACAGCGATTACAGCGTCCAAGAACCTGTGGATTTCGGCTGGGTTTCCATCGCGCCCAAGAGCATGCTCATCCTGATCGTGTCGGTGATGCTGCTGGCGGCTTTCGGTCTGTTCTTGATGCTCACTCGCACGGGCGTGGGCATCAGGGCGGTGGCATCCAATCGCGATCTGGCTTCGGTGTCGGGCATCAATGTGGATCGGGTCATCATGGGGGTGTGGATCATGGGCACGGCTTCCACCGCTCTGGGCGGCATCTTCTTGGGCATTTCCGAGCGGCTCGACTGGCGCATGGGGCTGCGGCTGCTGCTGCTGATGTTCGCGGCGATAGTGCTCGGCGGGCTGGGCACAGCTTTCGGGGCGATGCTGGGCGGCTTTCTGATCGGGCTGATCGTGGAAGTCAGCACCTATTGGATAGACAACGAATTCAAGCTGGTCATCGGCTTCATCGTGCTGATTTTGATGCTGTTCGTACGGCCGAAAGGTCTGCTCGGCTACAGGGAGCGAACGGCATGACGCACAGAGCTTCTATCAGGATATTCGCGCCCTTCAAGCCTTGCAAAAGAGAGCGATGAGCCATGGACTGGGTTGACATCACAGTAGATGCATTGCGGGCCAGCGTGGGGGTTCCGGCTGTGGCATACGCTCTGGCAGGGCTGGGCCTGAACCTTCAGTTCGGCTATGCGGGCTTGTGGAACTACGGCCATGTCGTGGCTGTGGCGGCGGGGGCTTACGGCGCTGCCATTCCTATGGAAGCGGGTGCGACCTTGGCGGTCGGCGTTTTGTGCGGCGTGGCGGCAGCCCTTGTGGTGAGCTTGTTTTTGGGGGTTGCCGCGTTGCGGCTGCGGCTGGACTATCTGGCCATAGCTACAATTGCCTTCGCCGAGATTTTTCGTCAAGTGGTGCGCAGCAACTGGGCCGAGCCTGTTACTGGCGGAGTGTTCGGCATTCAGCAGTTCGCAAACGACTTCTTCAATCTCAATCCCATCAACAAAGGCAGATACGGCTGGGGAGGTTTCAGCTACGACTATCGCTCGCTCTGGATCATGATAGTGGGCTGGACTCTCATCGCCATCGGCGTTTTGGTGATGTATCTGCTCGTTCACAGCCCTTGGGGAAGGGCGGTGCGAGCCATCCGCGAAGACGAGCAAGCCGCTCGCAGTCTAGGCAAGAATGTCTTCTTCATCAGGTTGCAGAGTTTCATGATCGGCAGCGTCTTCGGGGCTTTCGCCGGGGTGCTGCTGGCGTTCGCCAACAATGTCAATCCTGAGTTCTACAATCTCATTCTGACATTCTGGGTCTATACGGCTTTGCTTATCGGAGGGATGGGTAGAGTTCTAGGGCCGGTGGCGGGAGCGGTGGTTTTCTGGTTCTTGTTCCAATGGTTTGAAGGGTTCATGCGGTCGTCAATAGAGGAAGGCTGGTATGGCAGCTTGCTGCAGGACACCGATGCCGGGCCGTTCAGGTTTATGCTGTTTGGCTTGATTTTGATGCTGCTGGTGGTCTTCCGCCCGCAAGGGTTCTTCGGCGACAAGGAGGAGGCGTTGTTGGATGGCTCCTGAAGCTGTGTCTGCTGCGATGCCTGAAGCTGCTGCCACTGATGCCGTGTCTGCCGATGCCGTGCTCGCAGTGGAATCCCGACCGGGTGCGCCGAAGCCAGACCCGATTCTCACCGCCGACAGGCTGGTGCGTTCCTTCGGCGCGTTCAAGGCTGTGGACATTGAGAGCATAGAAATCCAGCGAGGCATCATCACCGCGCTCATCGGGCCTAACGGAGCAGGCAAGACGACTTTCTTCAACCTCGCCACCGGCTTTGACGACACCGACGAAGGCTCGTGCTGGTTCCAAAGCCAGCGCATCACCGGCATGCACAACTACCAGATAGCCCGCTTGGGGGCGGTGCGGACATTCCAGAACACCCGCGCGCTCACCCGTCTCACCGTGATGGAAAACATGCTGTTCGCATCGCAGCGGCAGTTCGGCGAGCGGCTGCACCGAGTGTATGTAACGAGATGGCGGCGCAAAGAGAAAAGCGAGAAAAAGAGAGCCGAGGAGCTGCTGGATCGTTTTGCGCTCGCCCACATGGCCGACGAGTTCGCCGGCACTCTGTCGGGCGGACAGCGCAAGCTGCTTGAAATGGCCCGTGCGCTGATGGCCGAGCCGACTATGGTGCTGCTGGACGAGCCTTTGGCTGGCGTCAATCCCGCTTTGGGCGAGACCATCTTGGAACACATCGTTACTCTCAAGGAAAGCGGCACTACTGTGCTGTTCATAGAACACGACATGTCGGCTGTGCGGAAGGTCAGCGACTGGGTGATCTGCATGGCCGAAGGGCGGGTCATAGCCGAGGGAACCCACGCAGAAGTCGGGCAAAACCAGCTCGTGTTGGATGCCTATCTCGGAAGCACGCAAGGGGGCATGGCAGCGCAAGGGGATATGCAAGGCGGTTCGAGCGATGAAGAGTGAGGAGCAGACGATGTCTTCGCAGGCAGCATCGACAGGCGATAACGCCCAGGGTTCGGCTGAAGCTCAGCCCGCACCCATCTTGGAGTCGCATAGCTTGGTAGCAGGCTATGTCTCTGGTGTAGACATCCTCAACGACTGCTCCTTCAAGCTCAACGAAGGCGAAATCGTAGGAATAGTCGGCCCCAATGGGGCAGGCAAATCCACGCTGCTCAAAGCCATGTTCGGCTTGGTGGACATCCGCAAAGGCTCGGTGAGCTTCCGAGGCGGCGACATCACAGGTCTGTCTCCCCACCAGCTGGTGCGCCGAGGCGTAGGCTATGTGCCTCAGCGCGACAACACCTTCCTGCCTCTCACGGTGCAAGAAAACATGTGGATGGGTTCGTGGGTCAAGAAGAAGACAGACAAAGAAGTGATCAACAAAGAGCGTCAAGAGGCGATTTTCACGCTTTTCCCGAAGCTGCGGGAACGCTGGGAGCAGAGGGTCTTCCAGATGTCGGGCGGCGAGCGGCAGATGGTGGCGATGGCTCGGGCTTTGATAGCCGGCCCGAATGTGGTGCTGCTGGACGAGCCGTCTGCGGGGCTGTCGCCCGGCAATCAGGCTGCCGTGTTTGAGAACATCGTGCGGGTGAACGAGTCGGGCGTGTCGGTGGTGATGGTGGAGCAGAATGCTCGTGCGTGTCTGCAAATATGCGACCGGGGCTATGTGCTGGATCAGGGGCGCAATGTTTTTGAGGGGTCGGGGGAGAGTATTTTGGATGACGAGAAGATAGGCAGGCTTTATCTGGGGAGTTTGACGGGGAATTTGTGATGGGTTTGGCACAATTGATATATGAACTCTCAAGAGCTAAAGGGTGAGGCGTTGCTGCCTACTACCGAGATTGTTGATGCTGGGGTGTTGGAGGGGGCGGTCAGACGGTTTGCCGAGAGGGGGATCCGTCTGCCTACATTTTCTGAGCTGGCTAATCCGTTGGACATTCCTGCCGAGACGCTGAACGAGATCGGTCTGTTTGATGCCGACAGGAACATTCCCGATGCCCGCAATCTCTGGCGAGTGCATTGGCACAATCAGCTCGGCGACGATGCTGCGTTTGCGCCGCTGCCTGAGCATGTGGTGGTGCCGCCTGAGCTTTCCGGGGTGGAGTCTCCTATTGCGGTTTTGTTCGGCAACCGTTTTCCGATGATCGGGGCGCACAAGGTCTTGGCGGCGTATTCCTGCCTGGCGCCTAGGGTCGTGACTGGCGTTTTTGATCCCACGCACCACCGGGCGGTCTGGCCTTCTACGGGCAACTACGCTCGTGGCGGCGTTGCCATCAGTCGCATCATGGGCTGTCGGGGAGTGGCCGTGCTGCCTGAGAACATGAGCCGTGAGCGGTTCGCTTGGCTGGAGCGTTGGGTGGCGAACCCCGAAGAAGACATCATCCGCACCCCGGGGTCGGAAAGCAATGTGAAAGAAATCTACGACAAATGCGCCGAGCTTGATGCCGACCCCGAAAACATCATCTTCAATCAGTTCGCCGAGTTCCCAAACCATCTGGGGCACTATGAAGTGACGAGCCGGGCATTGGAGCGGGTGTTTCTGAACATGGCTGAGGGTGCTGGCAACTCGTCTGGCGCGGCGTCGGGCTTGAAGCTGGCAGCTTTCGTCTCAGCCTCTGGCTCGGCCGGCACCTTGGGAGCGGGCGACTGGCTAAAAGAACGGCACAGCGACTGCCGCATAGTGGCAGTGGAAGCCTTGGAGTGCCCCACGATGCTCTACAACGGCTTCGGCGAGCACAACATCCAAGGCATAGGCGACAAGCACATCCCTCTCATTCACAATGTCATGAACACAGATGTGGCGGTAGGGGTTTCAGATGCCGCCACCGATAGCCTGTTCATGGCTTTCGGCTCAGATGAAGGCAAAAGGCTGCTGAGCGACAGGGGAGTGGCAGACAATGTGATAGATGCTTTGCCGCATTTCGGTCTCTCCAGCATCTGCAATCTCTTGGCCGCTATCAAAACTTCCAAGCAGTTGGACTTGGGCCCCGAAGATGTAATAGTGACAGTCGCCACAGACGGCTCGGAGCTTTACGCCAGCGAACGGCCGAGGCTAGCCGACTTGCGCTACGGCGGAGAATTCACAGCCCGCGATGCTGCCGATGCTCTGGAACGGCATCTTTGGGGTGCCGACACTGAACACACCGAAGTTCTGGAGGAAGTAGGCCGTGATCGCATTTTCAACTTGGGTTATTTCACTTGGGTGGAACAGCAGGGTGTGGAAATAGACGACTTTGTGGCGAGGAAAGAGCAAGCTTTCTGGGATCGCTTGCATTTCTTGGATGACGAGTGGGATGAAGCGATTTCTGAGTTCAACGCTCGCACTGCCAGGGTTGGATAGTGGTTGCTAACTCAACGGCGGGCGAAGGCTTATCTTTTGGCTTTTCTTTGATGGTTTTTGCTATCCTTGGAATCCCCTTGATAGTTAGCTGTTTCTTATGACATCGCGAAGGCTTCAGAGGGAATCAGGTTGGTTAGGTGCGCCGCCAGCGGCAGCAGCCTTGGCTGAAGAAGCCACTTCCGCGCTGATTGATGCCTCCAGCCAAAACCCGTTCATACGCTACAGAAAGCTCCTCTGGTCATACCACAAGGCAAAAGAGCGAGGCTGGAGCGACGAAGACTTCGTGAGTCTTGTCTTGCGCTTGGACGAGGCGGTTCAGGAGGTGGACGGCAGGGGCTTTTCTGTAACTCCTTTTGATTCATATCCTGATTTGGCAGCGTCTGCAGGAGCAGCAGAGTTGTGGGTGAAAGACGAGACGGCGAATGTAGGAAGTTCCCACAAAGCCCGCCATCTGTTCGGCTTAGTCCTTCACTTGGCAATAGACGAAGTTCCGAAGTCGCAGCCGCTCGCTATCGCTAGTTGCGGCAATGCCGCATTAGGGGCTGCAATAGTTGCCAAAGCCACCGACAGGCCGTTGGAAGTCTTTGCGCCAATCAGCATTGAAAGGGAAATCCATTCGGAGCTAGACCGTCTGGGAGCGCAAGTGAATGTCTGCAAAAGACAGCGAGACGAAGCCGGAGATCCCGCTTTCCTGCGCTTCAAAGAGGCTTTAACAGATGGGGCGGTAGCTTTCAGCGTTCAAGGCCCGGAGAACATCTGGACACTGGACGGCGGAAGAACTTTGGGCTGGGAGCTAGCAGAAGCATTCGCCAAGTCTGAAAATGATCCCCCCAGTTGGCTCTTCGTGCAAGTAGGAGGCGGAGCCTTGGCAAGCTCCGTCGTCCAAGGTCTGCAAGAAGCCTGCGATTTCAAGATGTTAAACCACTTGCCCTGCATCTGCGCTGTCCAGACTCAAGGATGTGCCCCCTTAGCCCGTGCCATAAACCTAATCCAAGAAAAAATCGCAGAATCCAGCACTCAAGAAGCCTTCGCCCAAGCAGTTTCTCACCCAGAAGAATACATGTGGCCCTGGGAGCAAGAACCCCGCAGCATAGCCAGCGGCATCCTAGACGATGAAACATACGACTGGCTCCCCATAGCCTGGGGAATAATAGAAAGCGGCGGCCACACCCCCGTAGTCTCAGACAAGCAAATCAGCAATGCCCTAAAGCTGGCCCGCAAGCACACCGTCATCCCCGCAGGCCCCACCGGTGTCTCAGGCTTGGCGGGCCTGACCAAAACAGCCGAATCCCAGCCCATAACCAACGCCGCCGTGTTTTTCACCGGTGTGACCTGAGCAGGCATTCGGCGGCATTTGATATTTTGTTGTTATATAGTACTGGCATGGGCAGCAACACAGCCTCAAGGTGCTTTGATAGTCTAGCTTCTCCACTGTTGCTGGCTGGGTTGGCTGTCGCGTTGCTGGCTATCGGCTGTGCCCAAGAATCGTCTCAGGAGACTTCCCGGCAAGATGCATCCACAACCCAAGCGAGTCCCACGACCCAAGCGAGTCCCACAACCCAAGCGACTTCCACGACCCAAGCGAGTCCCATGATCCAAGCGACTTCCACCACTCAAGCGAATCCCACGACCCAAGCGACTTCCACGAGCGGACAGGCGGATGCGGAAGAGGAAATTGCGAGTGTGTCTTCGGATGTATTTGAAGGATCTGTGTTATGGACGTCATTGACTGATACTGCTGATGTTGAGTTTGAGCCTGTGTTTTCTTTGAACAGACATGTTGTTGGCTGTCGGCTGTGCATATCGCCTGTGGCTTCTGGAGGCGGTGATCATGTCGATGGTTATGTCTTGGAGTTGCGTGATGCTAGAGGTATGGCGATCAGAAGTGTGCCCTTTAACGTTCTTACAGTCACAGGTGACGGAGTATTAGACGATGGAACCCGGTTTAGTGGTCTCAGCGATTCGTTTGAGTTTGTTGTGAGCGATCCTCCTGTGTATGAGAGCTTTGCTGTTATGAGGGATGGTGTTGAGCTTGGTAGTGTGTCCAGATCGCGGAATGCTCCTAGCATATCGGTTTCTGGTCCGTCTTGGGATATGTTCAATGATGACGGAACCATAAGTGTGTCATGGGTTGGCAGTGACGCTGACGGTGACGATCTGGTTTATCGTGTATATTATTCGACTAATGGCGGATCGACCTACAGAACAATGTTTCATTATAAGATTAAGGATACTAGCAAGAGTTTTCCTGCTACGCGGCTGCGAGGATCGTCTCGGGCGCGTATTGGTGTGTCTGTGTCTGACGGCACAAGGTCTGTTTTTGCTGAAACGCCTGTGTTTTCTGTAGCTGGGCATGAGCCTCCACGCTGACAATTGATCGCTATCCCAGATTTGGCATAGCCGAAGTCGCGATGACAGAGATGGGTCGACCCGTGATTGAATATTCACTGTTTACCGGCGGCGAGGACAGCTTCTCGTATTACATTTGCGATGGTCTCTACAGATGCGACTCCGCTGAAGTTGCTGTGGTGTTCCCTGACTGTACGATCACCGGCACCCGAGACAGCGACAACCTCATTGGCACCCCGGGCGATGATGTCATATGCGGCTTGGACGGCGATGATTTCATTGACGGCAAAGCCGGCAACGATCTCATATACGCAGGCTTCGGGGAAGATGTAGTGGCAGGCAGAACGGGGGACGACACCATCAGAGGCAACGCCGGGACAGACACGATATACCCAGGGGCGGGCAGCGACGCTGTGCTCGGGAACTCGCCGTCGGATAATGTGATAGAAAATGCTATTCGATAAGACGCATGGAAACCCATTTGACAAAACGAGTATTCAAGGACATTCAGTTATGCTGCTAAAGTGTATTCTGCCCGGGCTAGCTGTCATGCTGCTGGCTGTCGGCTGTGCTCTAGAATCGTCTCAGGAGACTTCCCGGCAAGATGCTCCCACAACCCAAGCGAGCCCCACAACCCAAGCGAGGTTGCAGGAGACTTCCCGGCAAGATGCTTCCACGACCCAAGCGAGCCCCACAACCCAAGCGACTTCCACAACCCAAGTGGAGTTGATTGAGTCGGCTGTTGATGTGTGTTCTGCTGAGGAAAGTGCGAGTGTGTCTTCGGATATATTTGTTGGGTCTGTGTCATTGACTGATGCTGCTAGTGTTGAATTTGGGCCTGTATTTTCTGTATATAAGCCTGTAAGAGAGCCTGTAATATCGTCTGTGGCTTCTGGGGACGGTGATTATGTCTTGGAGTTGCGTGATGCTAGCGGTATGGCGATCAGAAGTGTGCCCTTTAATGCTCGTACAGTCACAGGTGACGGATTATTAGACGATGGAACCCGGTTTAGTACGCTCGACGATGTGTTTGAGTTTGTTGTGAGCGATCCTCCTGTGTATGAGAGCTTTGCTGTTATGAGGGATGGTGTTGAGCTTGGTAGTGTGTCCAGATCGCGGAATGCTCCTAGCATATCGGTTTCTGGTCCGTCTTGGGATATGTTCGATGATGACGGAACCATAAGTGTGTCATGGGTTGGCAGCGACGCAGACGGTGACGATCTGGTTTATCGTGTATTTTATTCGACTAATGGCGGATCGTTCTACAAAAAAATGTTTCGTATGACTGAGGCGGCTAGCAAGAGTTTTTCTGCTACGTGGCTGCGAGGATCGTCTCGGGCGCGTATTGGTGTGTCTGTGTCTGATGGCACGCGGTCTGTTTTTGCTGAAACTCCCATATTTTCTGTAGCTGGGCATGCGCCAGAGGTGTGTGGGCATGCACCAGAGGTGTGGAGTGAATAGAATCTCCTGTGTGTTCGCAGAGGAACAGGGTTTCGTTTTGGATTTTTCAAGTTATGACATTGAAGACGGCAAAGGGTAGCCGGATATCAAAGCATCTCCAACGTCGCTGTGCTTTTCGCCGGGGTGACTTTAGTTGTCAGAGTCGCTGTTGTTGGTTGAGCATTTGTCGTTTGGTTGTTGCTTCTACTTCTTCTGAGAGGTCTAGGATTTCGGGGATTTCCCAGATTTGCTTGCTGCGTCCGGTTTTGTCGCTGTCGCGGGACATCTTGGCTGGTGATTGGGTGGCGATTTCTTGGCTCTTCAGGTTTTGGACTATTCGTTCTGCTGTTCTGTGTGTGGAGCCGATGGCTTCTGCTAGGCCTGCCACTGTGAAGGCTGGGTTGTCGGCTATCCAGCGCAGTGCTGCGGCTTGGTGGCGGCCGATTCTGCCTGTGTGGAGTTTGTCGTTCCAGTTTGAGGCGATGTCGGTCTGTCGCATCCAGATTTCTGTGAGGGTCACGGCTGCTGCTGTTATGGCAGATGCATGCATCCGCACCGAGAGGGCAGGATCGCCTTGCGCGTAGTCTCTGAAAGACTTGTAATAGCGTTCTGTCTCTGCCAGCATTCCAGCAGACATCGGCACTGGGGGAAATCCGCTGTGCGTCAGGAGCGACAGAGAAATCACCCTGCCTGTGCGTCCGTTGCCGTCGGCGAAGGGGTGGATGCACTCGAACTGAGAATGCCCGACAGCAATTTTCGTGATCGGGTCGATGTCGTCTCTTTGCAAAAATCCGAGCAGGTCTTCTAGGAGGCCTGGAACCATATCGGCAGGCGGGGCAACATAATCTGCTGTCGCGATGTCTCCTCTGCCTACGAAGATGTGATCTGTCCGCGGCTTTCCCGCAAACGACTCGTTCGGCATGATCTGAGAATGAATGTCGCAAATCCAATCCAAGCTGAACCTCGGCGGGTTCTTCACAGCATTGAGCACTGCCGTGAGGTTGTTTGCGACTTCTTCAGTGGTCGCATCCGATTCTGCGCCAGCCGCAGCTCTCGCTAAATTTCTCGCTCCTGAGCGTATGCCCTCAATCTTTGACGAACTCACAGCCTCCGTCCTCAGCAAAACTCCCTCTAGCGACCCTCCGAACTTTCCCGTGTGTTTCAGGTGCAGCAGAGCAGCCTCGGCATCGGCGATCTCAAACGGGTGAAACAGCCTGCCTTCCAGTTGGACATCGGCGATGAGGTTAGGGACAGAGCATTCAAAGCTGCGCCGAAGCGTGCCGCCGGCGGGCCTGGGATTGACCGAAACAGCGACAGTCTTGCGCATCGGCCTGAAAGGATTTTGCTCCCCAGAGACAGAAGACATATCTAATTTTATCCAAAAAGTCTGATTTTACGACATTAATAACATCTAAATGTCGTGAAATAAGCCTGTTTTGCGACATTAAGGACTGCCTAATGTCGTGTAACGGGGTAATTATGCAACATTAAGGATGGAGCATCCTGATGCCATGTTTGCGGAACTCTAAAGCAGCGGGGCCACTTGGTCCATGTAGCGGTGGATTTGGTCTTCGGTTTGAGTGTAGGTGTCGCCGGGGAAGTTGGGGAAGATGGTTAGGTGGGCTAAGCCTAGCTCGTCTCGGTATTTGGCTATGCCTTCGGCTACTTCTTCTGGGGTGCCTATCACCCAGACGCGCTGCTCTACCGATTCTTCCAGTGTCGGGGTGAGGCCTGGTTCGGCGGGTTTGCCGTCTTTGCCCATATAGCCTCGGCTCCAGCCGTAGGGGGCTAGGAACTTCCAGAACTCGTCGTGGCCGGGGCGGGCTTTCTGCCAAGCTTGCTCGTGGGTGTCTTCTGTGCGGACATTCAGGGTCAGCATCCGCTTCTCGCCCGGGGCCAAGGCGCGGCCGTGATTTTCTTCATATAGTTCTGCGAAGCGATCCCACCAGCCTTTGGTGAAGGCGTGGTTCTTCAGCCAGAAGACGCCGCCCCAGCCTCGTTTGGGGACATATTCCAAGGTCGGCGGGGAGGTCACGGCTTGCCAAGTGTCGAACGGGTAGAGTGGCCTCGGCACCAAGGTCAACTCTTGCACGGTGCCGCCTCTGTCGGGGATGCCCGGCGGAGGGAGAGTGAAATGCTTGCCTTGGAACGAGAAGTAGTCGCTCTCGTAAGCTCGCATGATGATATCCATGGACTCGTCGAACACTTCGCGGTTGATCGTGTCGGCATCTGCTTTGTCGGGATTATCAAAGCTGCCTACGAAAGTGCCGAGCGGCTGAGCCTCACGGGGCACAGTACCTCGCCCTACGCCCAGCACGCCCCTGCCGCCTGAGAGGTTGTGCATCGTGGCGAAGTCTTCAGCGAAACGCAGCGGATGCCACTGGGGGATGATGTTGAAGAGCGCGCCGATGCGCAGGATGGTTGTGCGCTCGGCCAGAACCGCAGCAAAAAGCACGCCGTTGGGCACCACCTCGTAGCCTTCGTATTGAAAATGATGCTCTGTGAGCCAGAAGATGTCGAAGCCAGCCTTTTCGGCTTCCACTCCCATGTCCAGCATTCGGGTGGCGGCGTGCCACATCTCTTTTTGGGTGTAGCGGCGGTCGGTGGGAACGGGCGGCCCCGGCCCGGCATCGTCCATCTCCACCCCGCCGAAGAGGAACACGCCGGTTTCAATCTTGCTCATCGCTGTCTCCTGCTCGTCTTTTGCTTCTTCTGCCTGTCTTTTATAGCCCGTCTTTTCTCGCCCTTGTCTTAGACCGCTTGCCGCAGATCACCTGCTATGAATCACATGTGAGATTCGATGTGCGATCTGTCTGGCGCAGCCATCTCCACATCTGCTCCGCCTGAAGCTCGCAGCGATGCCGACACCGCCCCGGCCAGCTCTGCGAACTCGGGTTCAAAGCGAAGCTGCGGATCGCGGGGGTAGGGGAAGGGGATGTCAAAGATATCCACGATGCGCCCCGGCCTCGGCGACATCACGCCCACGCGGGTAGACAAGAACACAGCCTCGGGAATGGAGTGCGTGATGAACAGCCCGGCGAACTGCTCTTCTTTGAACAGCCTCAAGGTTTCTTCGTTCAGCCGCTCGCGGGTAATCTCGTCCAATGCGCCGAAAGGCTCGTCAAACATGAACACAGCCGGGTTCATCGTGAGCGACCTCGCGATGGACACCCTCATCTTCATCCCGCCTGAGAGAGCGTTCGGGTAGTGCTTCTCAAATCCCTCCAAGCCGACAGTCTGTATGGCATCGGCGGCCAGCCTGCTGCGCTCCGCTTTCGGCATCCGATGCAGCTCGCCCAGCAGCTCCACATTCTTCTGCACCGTGCGCCAAGGCATGAGCGTGGAGTCTTGGAAGATATAGCCCAGACGCTCCCTGTCCACATCCACATGGCCTTCGGTGGCGTCTTCCAGACCGGAAGCGATCCGCAGCAGGGTGGACTTGCCGCAGCCCGAAGGCCCCACGACCGTGAAGAACTCGCCCTGCGTCAAAGAGAACGACACATCATCCAAAGCGTGCGTGCCGTCGGGGAACACCTTGGAGACCCCGGCGAAGGCTATGCCTTGGCCTCCCAACTCACTGTCAGTTGCGACGGTCTCAGTTTCTGATGTGTGATTTTCTTCAGTTGCGATTTAACCTAATATAGCGACTATGAGCACGGCAACAATCGCTAGCCCCGCATATCAGCAGACTTTCGCAGGATTCGCCCGAAAGCTGTTTTCCTACATCTGGCCGCCAATTGTGACTTTGGGCATTTTCGTGGGCATCTGGTATGTCATCAGCTACTTCCTGCTTCCTGATGCTGTGAAATACATTCTCCCGACGCCCCATGAGGTGGTGGATGTGGGGGTGCTCACTTGGTCTAATTTCAAGATCATTCTGGAGGGTCTCTGGGGCACTAGCCAAGTGGTGCTCATCGGCCTGGGGATATCTGTCGCCATCGGCGTCCTAGTCGCCACGCTTATGAGCCAAGCCCGCTGGATAGAGAGAACCCTTTTCCCGTATGCCGTGGCTGTCCAAGCCGTCCCCATAGTGGCCATCGTGCCGCTTATCGGCATCTTCTGGGACTACGGCTTCAATGCCAGAGTCATCGTCTGCCTCATCATTTCCATCTTCCCGATAATCTCCAACACTGCTTTCGGACTGCGCTGCGCCGAAGCTAATCTGCACGATCTGCTCACCCTGAACGGGGCAGGCCGTTTCACGCGCCTATGGAAACTGCAATATCCGGCTGCCCTGCCAGCCTTTTTCACAGGGTTGCGAATTTCGGCTGGACTGGGAGTGGTCGGCACCATAGTCGGGGAGTTCTTTTTCTCCAGGGGAGAAATCAAAGGGCTGGGCAGGCTCATAACCAAGGCATGGCAAGTGCAAGCCCATGCTCCGCAGATTTATGCCGCTATCTTCTTCAGTTGCGCTCTTGGGGTGGTGCTGTTCTGGTTTGCCGGAGGTGCCGGCAGAGCAGCGACCAGACACTGGCAGGAGTGAAGCGGCAAAGATCAGGAGCAGCCGACTAGCCGACAGGAGAGATGAGAACAAATTTTGCAAAGGCCGTCCGCTATCGGCTATAATCTCATCAAGGGCTGGCAAGATCTACAAGGAGATACCATGAACAGTCAATGGGAATGAAGATAGCAACGAAGAAGTTAACCAAGAATTCAAGTAAAGACAGCATAGAAAGACAACTCAGGCAGAGCCCGCCACCATCCAATTCAAAGGAGTGACAATGAAAAAGAAGAGAAGACTCTTACTCGGAATAGCAGTCATCTGCATAAGTGCGCTCATCGCAGCATCTTGCGGTGACGATGACGACGATGCTACCCCTGCCCCTGCGACAGATGCGCCAACAACGGATGCGCCTGCACCTACAGAGGCAGCACCTGCGCCTACGACAGATGCGCCAACAACGGCTGCACCTACGACAGCTGCCCCGCCAGCGGCTGCCTCAGACGACATGCGACCGTCCATCGAAGACTTGAAAAACACCGACCTCTCGGGTATCTGCCCAGACCCGTTGATCATTCAGACCGACTGGTTCCCAGAGCCTGAACACGGTCACTCGTATCAGCTTGTCGGAGTTGACGGCGAAATAGATACCACCAACGGCTACTACACTGGCCCGCTGTACAACACTGGAATAGATGTGCAGGTCAGAGCTGGCGGCCCCTATATCGGCTTCGGCTCGCCTTCGCAGCAGTTCTACTCAGACCCCGACATCTTCATGGCCTATGTCAACACATCTGACGCTCTCAAGTTCTACAAGAACACTCCGACAGTGGCAGTGCTGACCAATTTTGAAGTAGGGCCTCAGATTCTGATGTGGGATCCCGCATTGTACGGCTCCTTTGACACCTTCGAGGAAATCGGCGACTCAGGTGCTACGGTGCTCTATTTCGCAGGTGCCAACTACATGGATCTGCTGCTGGATCGCGGCGACTTGGATGCGGCCAATGTGGATGATTCCTACGATGGTTCACCCGGCCGCTTCATCGCCGAAGGCGATCTAGTGCAGCAGGGCTTCGCCACCTCTGAGCCGTATCGCTATGAGAACGACATTGAAGGCTGGCTGAAACCAGTGGAATTCAAGCTGATCCACGATTCAGGTCACGAGATCTACCAGTCTGCCGTCTCAGTGAGGCCTGAAGCTTTGACCGATCCCGACCAGAGAGCATGTTTGGAAGCCGTTGTGCCCATCATGCAGGCCGACATTGTGGACTACATGACCGACCCCGATGCCATGAATGTGCGATTGGACGAAATCGTGAAGGCGCTGGACAGCTTCTGGACATCATCCATTCCCGCCCACAATTGGGCGACTCAGCAGATGAAGGATCTGGGTCTAGTCACTGACGGCGACAACAACATGGTCGGCGACATGGACGAAGCCCGAGTCGCAAGGTTCATCGACCTGATGTCTCCCATTCACACCAAGAACGGCGTGGAAGGGTTTGAAGAGGGGGCAGACATTCCGTCGGCTTCCGATCTCTTCACCAACGAGTTCCTATATCCGGACATCAGTCTCGGCTTCTGAACCTTCCGAGCAGACCCCAGCTCAGTGCGATGATCCCCTGGGCTGGGGCTGCTTTCCTGCCGAATTGAGATGCAAAAAAGAACTCGCGACAGAGTTCTGAGATTCTTGGCTCCTGCCTTGTTCGCAGGGGCTGTGGTGGGGATTTGGTATCTCTTCCACTACTTTTGGCTTTCCGAGAGGCGCAAGATATTCTTGCCGCCCGTACATCGCGTTTGGTCAGAAAGCGTCTGGGGCTGGGGCAACGAAGTTCGCAGCGAGCTCTGGGAAGCCCTATTGGTTACCAGCCGTCTGTCTTTCATCGGCTTGGTTATCGCCATGATTTACGGCATAGCCATGGCGGTGATAATGAACATCTCCAAAGTCGCCGAGCGTGGTCTTTACCCTTGGGCAGTGGTGCTGCAGACTGTGCCGATTCTGGCTTTGATTCCGCTGATTGATGTGTGGTTTTTGAGCGTGGATACTTGGTATCTGGGGGGGTGGTTCTTGGGATTTGACGATGACTTCAAAAAACGGCTGATCGTGTGCGTGCTTATTGCGGTATTCCCGATTATCACTAACTCTTTCTTCGGGCTGCGCTCGGCTGAAAGCAACTTGCACGACATCATGACACTGCACCGCTCTAATCGGCTGGTGCGCGCTTGGAAGCTGGAGTTCCCTGCTTCCTTGCCGGCTATGTTCACAGGTTTCAGGATTGCGGCTGGGCTTTCGGTGATCGGGGCGATTGTGGCCGAGTTCTTGTTTGCCAGAGGCGGAAGGGGGATAGGAAATTTGATATGGAAGTACAACGGACTAGCCAGATATGACGATTTGCTGGCAACAGTTATTATGTCGTCCTTGCTGGGCATTATGGTGTTCTGGATTTTCGGCTTCTTCGGGTGGCTGGCAACCCGGCACTGGCATGTTTCCGCCGCTGCAGCTTGAGTCGGAGCAGCATAAAAATCTGACGGGGAGGGGGGCGTGGCAGAGACAGAGCTTCAGCTGCTCAAAAGCGGTTTACCTCTGTGCTCATTTCCGAGATCAGCTTGCCGCCTCTGAAGGTGCGTTTGCGAGTGGCTGTGCCGGCTACTGCGGCTCGGAGGGTGGGGGCGTTTATGGCTAGGAGGTCGGCTTTTTGGCCTTCTGCTGGGCCGGCGGGGGGGAGGTCCATGAGGGCTCTGGCGCTGCTTGCTACTAGCTCGTAGGCACGCTCGGGGGATTGGTGGCCGGCTGCTACTAGCAGGGAGGCTGTTTCCATGGGGTCGCCTCGGCCTACTAGGTTGAAGGGGTCTTGCAGGTTGTCGCCGCCTGCGCCGCAGATCGCATCGGCTTCGGCGAGGGTGTCTAGGGCTGTGAGGCCGCGTGGGGGGGCGGTGCGCATCTCGCGGGCTTGCAGGAAGAGGTTGGTTTGCGGGAGCGTTACGACTCGTATGCCAGCATCGGCTATCTCGGCTACGACTTTGCGCTGGGTTTCTGGCTCCAGCACGCCGAGGCTCACGCAGTGGCTGGCTGCGACAGAGTGAGGGAAACCTCGGTCTCGTATCTGGCTGGCTATCTCCAGCACGGTCAGCAAGGTGGGATCCAAGGCTTCGTCGGTGTGGAGATCCACTGGCAAGCCTGCTTCTTCGGCGGCATCCAAGAAGATGCTGATGGCCTCGGCGGGTTTCTCTTCCAGCATCGGGCAGCCCCCTACGATGTCGGCTCCGTGTTCTATGGCGAGGCTGAGTTGCTCGCGGCCGTAGGCTCCTTCTGCGCCGACCACGGTGGGGGCCAGCAGCGGGACGATTTGCAGATCTATCTCCTCGGCGTATCGCTTTTTCACTTCAGCCAGAGCTTTCACCGCAACAATGCCGTCGCTGTATTCGCCTACATTGGCATGGCTGCGTATGGCTGTGATGCCGTGCGAGATTCCTAGCTCCACGGCTTGGCTGGCTCGCTCTACCGTGCCGTCAAAATCTGCCCCGCCGCCTGCGGGGTTCTCGGCGTGGAACTTGCGCCAGCCTGCGATGGCTCCCGCCAAGTCGCCTGTCTCGTTGGGGATGAGGTCGGCTGTGAGGGCTTTGTCAATATGGGCGTGGGGCTCCGCTGGGGCGCATAGGAGCAGGTCGGCTTCTAGGTCGTATCGGATCGGGTCGGGAGTTGCCGTGCTTTCGCCGGCTGTCGCATCGCCGCCTTTACTGGAGTGCTCGCCAGCAGGCACAACCTTGGAAACATACCCCTCGCTGACTTCCACATCAACCTGTCGCCCGTCGGGAAGCAGAGCATTCGCAAGCACGAACTGCGCCATGTTTGCAAATTTAGAAGAAAACCGAGCGGCTAAAGTGATGACATGGCTACAGCAGTAATCACAGGGGCAGGACAGGGCTTGGGGCGAGCCACGGCAAATCGCCTTCACCACGACGGCTGGGACATCATCGCAGTGGATATGAACCCGGAAACGGTGAAGCGCACAGCCGCAGAGACAGGCGGGCTGGCGATAGTTTGCAATGTCGCCGACCAAGCCGATGTGACGGCCATGGGCAAGGAAGTGGCAGCGCACGGCAACATCGGTGCGCTGGTGAACAACGCAGGCATCTGGCGATACTCAGGCGTGCAAGGCATCTCGCCCGAAGATGCTCACGATGTGGTGGAGACCAATTTCTTGGGCACGCTGTGGTGCACGCAGGAGATAGTTCCCGCAATGGTTGAGAACGGCGGCGGCTCGATCGTGAACTTCTCGTCGGTGGCTTCGCTGATGAGCGCATACATGGTGGGCATCTACCCCGCCACGAAATCTGCCATTGAAACCCTCACCAGAATGTGCGCTCTGGAATTCGGCCCGCAAGGAATCCGTGCCAACACCATCGCTCCCGGGATGATGGTGACAGAAAGCACCCAAGCCAACTACGAAGGCGAGATGGGCGCAATTCGTGCCAAGATGATTCCTCTCCAGAGAGTCGGAAGCCCCGAAGACATCGCCAATGTGGTTTCGTTTCTGTGCTCCAAAGATGCTAGCTATGTGTCGGGGCAGCTGATTGCTGTAGATGGTGCAATGTCGGCTGGGCAGACAGGTACCGCCCCAATAGCCTCTGGGCCTGGTAAAACCTCATGACTCTGGCAATGCTTACTTTGGGGGGTGGTGGTCGGGGCAGGGTTGGAGGGGCCATGTCGGCCGGGCAGACAGGAACAGCCCCAATAGCTTCTGGGCCTGGACGAATTGGATGATTTCAAAAAAAGCTTCAAAAGATAAGAAAGCTCTTCTTGAAGAACACATCTGGGTTCCTTATGCTTTGCGAGGCCGCGTCGCTCAGCTTCGCAGCAGAGCCGAAGGGCGCGTGTTGCATATCGGAACCGATTACGCAGATACTGCCCTGAGTGGCACAGGCGAAACTAGCGTGTACGACACGATCTGTTCTGTGGGAGCATTGGCTATGAGCAAAAGCCTTCCGCGCCTCGCCGGAGAACTGCACGATCGCTTAGCAGCAGACGGCAGGCTCTTGTTCTTGGAGCCAGAATCCAGCGAAGTCAACCCCGACATCACCATTACCCTCTGGAACAGCGGATTCTCAGTGCTGCAGGTAGAGAGGTTCTCTGTGCCTGGCACCGCACCAGCGGGCAGCAGATTTTGGCGCAAAGGACACAGGACTATATGGCATAACTGCTTGTCGGGCGTGGCTCGCCGCAAGCTGGAAAGCGAGCAAGAAGCTAAGGAGGTTAAACCATGACCAGAGGAATGCTCGGTCTTGTGGGCGGAGCGGAGTTTCAAGCGGGCAACTTCTTTGACGAGCAGTTCATCAGGGCTGCCGATGCCGAAGAAGTATTGGTGCTTCCCACAGCAGCCGCCTATCTGGATCGCAGTCAAATCCAGAAGCAGGCGCAGGAATGGTTTTACAACTTTGACGCAAAAGCTAAGGTGCTAGATGTCTATTCCCGCGCCGATGCGCTGTCGGCCGACAATGCCGCCGTGGTGCGGGAAGCTCGGATGATTTATGTGGTGGGAGGTTCGCCGATGCATCTGCGCTCGGTGATGATGCGCTCCGCTGTGTGGGATGCTTTGGAGGCAGCTTGGGCCGACGGGGCGACTTTGGTAGGGTCTGGGGCCGGAAGTGATGTGATGTTCGATGCGATGGTGGATCCGAGGGGCGGAGCCTTCACCTTGGGGCTGGGATTGCTGCACAATCTCACATTCATCCCGCGCTACAACCTTTGGTCACGCGACAAGGTTAGGCGCACGGTGCAGCTGGCTTCGCCTGATCTGCCTGTCGTGGGCGTGGCTCAGCAAGCTGCTCTGATAGCTGAAATATCAGCAGGGGAAATCGCTTGGAGCACAGCAGGCCAAGCGGAGGTAGTTGTGTTCTTGAACGGCAAACCCGCCGATCTTTCGGTGCTGCCGAATTTAGAGCAGCTGCTGGATTAGTTCTGCTTAGGCAGTTTCAATTCTCACTGAGCGCACTGTCACATCAGGATCAGGCGCGCCGCCGAGACCTGATGTCGGGTCGTCTCTGTGCGAAGCCAGCACTGCTTCCAGCACACCCAAGCCTTCTGTGACTTGCCCGAACACCACATAGGTGCCTTGGCCGTCCAGCAGGGCCGTCTGGGAATTGACTGCGAAGAAGAACTGCGCGCCTGAGCTGTCTAGCCCTCGGCTGCGCGCCATGACTAGCTGGCCGGGGCGATATGTGAAGCCCGTGCCCTCGTCTTTGATGTTGTAGCCGGGGCCGGGGTCGGATGCGCTGTTGGTGTGGGGCGAACCGCCTTGGATGATGCCGATGCTCGGGTCGGTGCGGTGCAGCAAGGTGTTGTCGTAATAGCCGGCACGGGAGAGCGAGACGAAGTTGTTGGAAGTGCCTGGGGTGTTCTGGGTGTCTAGCGCGATCCGCACTTCGCCCAGAGTGGTGTCCATCACTGCGGTGTAGGCAAGGCTGGGATCTAGGCAGTTCTGGAAGGAGTCGCCGAAGCTGAGTTGGCGTTCCGAGCCTTCTTCTGGGCACGGGGTCGTGCCGTAGTCGCTTTCGGTGAATGTGGTGTAGCTGGGGGGCATGATGTCTTCCTGTAGGGTCGTCGGGGTATTGGGGTCTTCTGAGGGGTCGGTGCCTTCGGTTGATGGATCGGCTGTCTCGGCTGCTGGGTCGGTGCCTTCGCTCACGGGGTCGGTCGGGTCGGTTGCAGGGTCGGCGGGGAGAGTTGCGGTTTCTTCGATGTCATCCACTACCACCTCATCGTCGCCGCCGTCGGGTCTGTTGAAGAACCACCAGAGAAACACAGCCAAAGCGAAAATCGCCAGCACTGCGCTCCAGCGGATGATGTTGCGCTTCCGCTTGGCTTTCTGGAACGCCGCCCGCTCTGCTTCCAGTCTCAGCTGGCGGCCTTCTTTCTGGCGCATCCGCTTCGCGCTGCGGCCCGATTGCGTGTCTGAATTCACAGGTAAGATTTTACAGCGGTATCGGCTTATCTTGGCTTTGATTCCTTAGCGGCTTCGTAATTGCAACTCAAATGCCCCGAATATGGCAGGCGAATAAAGCTGACGAGGCAGCTTGCCAAGAGTAGCGTAAAAGCATGGCATTAGTGGTGCAGAAATTCGGCGGCACCTCAGTGGCCGACTCGTCTCGCATACGAGAAGTCGCCCGCCATATCCGCTTCACCCGCTCGCACGGCGACACCCCCGCAGTGGTGGTGAGCGCAATGGGCAAAGAGACCGATGCCCTCTACAGCCTCGCCACAGATGTGGCCGCACGCCGTTCAGGGCGAGAGATGGACATGCTCATCACCGCAGGCGAACGCAAAGCTGTGGCCCTGCTGTGCCTGGCCCTTCACGATCTGGATGTGCCTGCGATGTCTTTCACGGGCAGCCAGGCAGGGTTCATCACCGATTCCACGCATCAGAGCGCACGCATCACAGAGATTCGCCCCAGCAGGGTGCGCCAAGCTCTGGATGACGGCATCGTGCCTGTGGTGGCGGGGGCGCAAGGAGTTTCGGGCGATGGCGAAGTGACATTTTTGGGGCGGGGCGGCTCCGACACCACGGCAGTGGCACTGGCGCACGCCTTGGGGGCCGAGATGTGCGAGCTTTACACCGATGTGTCGGGGGTGTTCACAGCCGACCCTCGCATCGTGCCCGACGCCAGGCGAATGTCGGAGATCTCTTTTGACGAGATGCTGGAGATGACAGCCACCGGCTGCCCCAAGCCTGCTATGCGCTCGGTTTTTGTAGCTCGTGCTTATGGGACGCCATTGCATGTGCGTTCGGCTTTCACATGGGAGCCGGGTACGATGGTCAGTGAATATGCTTCTTATGGAAATACTGATAAAGAAAAGGAGCAATCTGTGGAACAACCAATTATCTCAGCAGTCACACATGACGTTTCAAATGCGAAGGTGACGCTGCAAGCTGTACCAGATCGACCTGGAGTGGCTGCTGCTGTTTTTCGTCGCATTGCCGATTTGGGTATTGATGTTGACATGATTGAGCAAAATGTGTCGGCAGAAGGGGTGACAGACATTTCTTTCACGATCGCCCGCGATGAATTGAGCTCGTGCATTCCGAGCATGGAAGAACTGATGTCGGAGATAGGCGGGCGGGGTGTGATTTCCAACAGCGAGATAGCTTGTATAAGTTTGATCGGGGCTGGTATGAAAGCACACCCTGGAGTGGCCGCTCAGATGTTTGAGACTTTGGCTGAGAACGACATCAACATTGAGATGATATCTACTTCGGCTATACGCATAAGTTGCGTGGTGGCAGAGAAAGACATGGAACTGTCAGTGCGTTCCCTGCATGCAGAGTTCAAGCTAGATGAGCCAGCCTAGAAGTGCATGTAGTGTCCGCCGTTCGCAGCTGTGTTGTTTGAGATGCTACCGGCGGCAATGCTGGCTAGAAGTGCATGTAATGCCCGCCGTTCGCATCTATGGTCGCACCCGTAACGGCGGCGGAGAGGTCGCTTGCCAGGAAGAGTACCGCGCCTGAGATTTCTTTGGAGTCGGGGATGCGGCGAAGAGCGATCTGGTCGGTGACTTCTTTTTGGACTTCTTCAAAATCTATGCCCCGCTGTTCTGCCTGAGTTCTAAAAAACCACTTCACCGACGGCCCCCAGATGTAGCCGGGAGCCACGCTGTTGACTCTGATGCCGTCTGGCCCCGCTTCGGTGGCGAGAGTGCGAGCGAAAGAGAACAAAGCCGACTTCGCAGCGGCATAAGCCCCGAAGAACGGCTGGGCGCGGCGGATGGACATGGTGTTTATCATCACCACCGACCCTTTTTGCTGCTTGATCATCTGAGGAAGCGCAGCTCTGGTAACCTGCATGGCGGCAGTGCAGTTGAACAGCACGGATTCTTCCCAAGTTTCCAGCGGCAAGTCTGTGATCCTTTCAAAAGGCGGCTGCTTGAAGGCGTTGTTCACCACTGCGTCTATGCGGTTGAACTCGGCGACTGCGGCATCGGCTAGAGCTTGGCACTGTGCCGGGTCGGTCACATCGGTGGGCACGCATAGGGCTTGGCGGCCGAGAGATCGGATTTCTTCGGCGACTTCTTCCAGCTTTGAAGCGGTGCGAGAGGCAAGCACCAAATTCGCTCCGTGCTCGGCGCACAGAAGAGAAATGTCTCGCCCCATGCCAGGGCCGATTCCAGAGACTATGACGGTGCGGTCTTCTAGCAGCATTGCTTCCTCCGAGTGCGAGAAAAGTTCCGAGAGAAGGCGGCGGCTAGCTCGTAGAGCACTCGGCGGCTAGTCGCCGGAAGACAAGATCAGCGCGCTGGTCGGAACCGCCGTGCCAGCCGTCACCAGCACATTTTCAACATCTGCTACTTGGTTCACTGATGTGCCTCGGATTTGGCGCACGCCTTCGGCTATGCCGTTCATGCCGTGCAGGTAGGCTTCGCCTAGCTGTCCGCCGTGGGTGTTTATCGGGAGCTTGCCGCCTAGGGCTATTTGGCCGTCTGCTATGAAATCTTTGGCTTCGCCCCGTTCGCAGAAGCCGAACTCTTCCAGCTGCGGCAGCACTAGGGGAGTGAAATGGTCGTAGATGATGCCCACGCTGATGTCGTCTGGGCCGAGGCCGCTCATCTCCCAGAGCTGTCGGGCGCAGAGACCCATCTCGGGGATGCCTGTGATGGTGTCGCGGTAGTAGCTGCGCATCATGTGCTGGTCTTCAGACGCGCCTTGGGCGGCTCCTGCGAGCACGGCTGGCTTCTGCGCTAGATCGCGTGCGTGTTCCACGGAAGTCACGAGGAGGGCTTGGCCGCCGTCTGTCTCTTGGCAGCAGTCCAGCAGTCTGAGCGGGTCTACGATCATGCGGCTCTGCTGGTGGTCTTCCAAGGTGATGGGGCGTTCGTAGAAATACGCCGCAGGGTTGTTGGCGGCGTGGGCGCGGTCTACCACCGAGACACGGCCGAAGTCTTCGCTGGTGGCGCCGTATTCGTGCATGTAGCGGGTGGCGAACATGGCCACCCATGAAGCGGGCGACACCAAGCCGAACGGCGAGCTCCACGAGAACGACACCACTTCGGCTTCCGCGCCTGCGGGTCGGTCTTGCACGCCTGAGCCGAAGCGATGCCACGACCTTTCGTTGAACGCCCGATAGCACAAGACATTCTTGGCCGCGCCCGAGTAGATGGCTTGGGCTGCGAGAGCGATCACGCCGCAGGCCGCCCCGCCGCCGTGATGCACCATAGAGAAGTGCGTGAGCTCTGGGATGCCGAGGTTGCGGGCGACTTCTATCTCAGGGTTGTTCTCGGCTGAGAACACCACCATGCCGTCTACTTCTCTAGGGTCTAGCCCTGCGTCTTCGCAGGCTTGCGAGCAGCATTCCACGGCTAGCTGCATCGGGGTGCGGCCGGAGTCTTTGCTGAACTCCGTTGCGCCGATGCCGGCGATGGCTGCTTGACGGGCGAATTTGGGAGACATGCTGTGTTTGCTTGGCTTTCGGTTTCTTGGCTTGGGGCTTCGGTCTGATCTTGGGCTTGAATCCTGGGGTTGCTAGGTCGGGCCGGTTCGTCTATCGGAGAGGTTTTGCTGGGAGGTGGACGGTAGCCGAGCCGGTGATGTGGGGGCCTCGGGAGTTGATGCCGGCGAACTCCACGGTTACATCTGCGCCGTTTTCGGATCCCTTGCCCCCGCCAGCAGGTTTCACCTCTGTGACTTTGCCCGACATCGTCATGCAGTCATACGGGTGGTTGGGCGCGCCTAGGCGTATCTTCAGATTTTTGAAGACGGCATCGGGGCCTGCCCAGTCGCTCACATAGCGGGAGGCCAGCCCGGAAGACGACAAGATGTTCATGAAGATGTCTTCGGAGCCTTTCTGGTGGGCGAGGTCGCGGTCGTGATGGACATCTTGATAGTCGCGAGTGGCTATGGCGGTGGCCACAATGCCTGTGACCGTGAGCGGGATAGGACATATCGGCATAAGGTCGCCCTCCGAGATGTCGCCTGCCAGCAGGGTTTCTGCGCGGCGAGGCTGACGGGCGGGGCGGAACAGCGGTAGCGAGAAGCCTTGCGGGTCGTCGTAGAACCAGACTTGCATGTCCATGCCGATGCCGATCTGCTGGTAGGCCGCATCGGTGATGTTGGTGAGCACTCGCACGCCTTCTTCCAGCTCCACCAGCCCCACTATCGGGGGTTTGCCGAAGGCTGGCAGGGGAGGGTAATGCACTTGGCAGTGGCTGTAGAGGCTGCCTCGCCCAGATGCCACTTGCCAGCCCATGTCCATAGAGCCGCAAGCAGGGCAGCGCGCGCCAGGCGGATGCTGCAGACGGCCGCAGCTGTTGCACCTCTGGATGCGGAGTTCTTTGGCGGCTGCGCCTTCCCAGAAGAACTGAGAGTCTTGGTTCATGGAAGGCTTGGGGCGCATGGCTGGCGCGGCAGGCGCGCCTGAACTGCCAGCATCATCATCAGCAGCACTGCCTTTGCCAGCGTCCCGCCCCGTGTGAGGCTTGAATTTGAGGATGCGGAAGAACATTGACCCAACAGGGTCGCCTTCGGTGGTCTGGTATTCCGTCTCTGTGGTCACGAAATGGCCGATGCCGAGGGCTGTCTGCTTTTCCTCCGATACATCCACGAGCTTTTGAGTGCCCGTGATGTGCTCGCCGAGGCGGATGTAGCGGTGATAGACATGCTCCGAGTTGGTGGCGACCACGCCCAAGTAGCCAGCGTTGTCGAGCAGTTCCAGCACGCTCCCATAAGATTCCCGCTCGGCTGCAGCTTCAGGCTCCCTTGGAGGCGGCGGATGCCCCATCTCCTCCCGCTTGATGCGAAGCCCCGGCATAGTCCAAGCATTCAGCATCGCAGGCGGCGAAACGATCCCCCCATGCGGCCCCGCTGCCGCGAACTCTTCATCCAAGAAGTTGGGATTGCCCTCGTCCATAGCCTCGCACCAATGGCGAATCATAGGCACATTCACCAAGTCAGGCGCCACCTGCGCGCCTCCCTCCACCCCGATCCCAGCCCGCAGCTGCTCAAGAAAGTCGCTCATCGCCCTGTTGCCCTTGTCGCTCTTTGGGCTAATGCGCCTAGTGCTGGGTTGCCCGCCCTTGCGCTCATCGCTGCGCCTCTTGGCTTAGTTGTCTCGTCTCTGTGCACAAAGCCCTAGTGTAGCGCACGCAACTAGCCTGTTCAAGCTGGCAGTCAAGCTGGCGGCGGGGCCGGCAGCCAGAGCGGTAGTCGGGCTGCTTGAATTCCCCTGTGGTTTGCGGTAATCTTATGGTATGGCAGAAAGAGGGTTTGGGAGGCTCGGGTTGCGGGAGCGGGCTGCTCGGAATGGGGCGGCCCGATCTTGGAGGGCGCCTGGGTCGCCTCGGGTGCTGCCTCGGCAGGGGATTGATGACGAGTCGGTTCTGAAGGCTATGGTTGTCGCCAGCGTGATCGGGACTGTGATCGCTATGGCTTTTTCGCTGTTGCTCTATGGGCTGTATCAGCTTTGGCGGAGGGCTAGGCGAAGCTAGGCGGCTCCTAGCTAGGATGCCGCTGCATCTAGGCTGCTGTCGCTAGGCGGCTCCTGCGACTTGCCAAGTGCTCATCAGTTCTCGGGCGGGGGCTTCTTTTTTGAGTTTGCCTGCGTCTGCTAGCTCCAAGACTTTCATCTGGCCTTCTTCGCAGTGGGAGACGAAGGGGCACCATCCGCAGAGGGGGCCGGGATTGGGGTCGAATTCACGGCGTCGCAGGTCTGAGGCTAGAGCTTCCCAAGTGTTCAGGAGCTGGTCGGTTACATCCGCCAGTTTTTCTTCCGTCACGGTTTCCTCTGAGACTTGCTTCTGTTCGCCTATGTAGAGCACGCGGGCTGCGGCTGGGAATGCTCCCGTCTCTTCGGCTATCGCCGCCGAGTAGAGCATCACTTGGAACAGGTGCTTGTCTTCCACATGGCGGCGGGACTGATCTATCCACTCTTGCGAGGTGGGTTTGCCAGATTTGTAGTCGTTCACGACTAGACCTTCGGGGCTTTCATCCACCCTGTCTATGTAGCCTCGGAACGGCACGCCCCGCACATCTACTCTGAGGTGCTGCTCGGTTGAGGCTACTGCCACCTCCTCGGGGTTTTCCAGATGCCACAGGCCGGTGATGGCTTGCCATGCTTGACGCTTGAAGCTGCTGATTTCTTCTTCGGCGAGTTCCAGGTTGCGGAACTCTGGGGTGAGACGGGTGATCTTGAAGGTTTTGGTGGCCCATTCACGAGCTTTGTCTTGGGTGCGCTCTTCGGGCGGGAGCTGCATCAGGTGCTCTAGCACGCTGTGAGCGAATGAACCCATCACTGCTGAGATGCCCGGCGGGTCGGGCAGCTTTTCTATGTAGCGATACATCCACTTCTTGGGGCAGTCGTCGTAGAGGGCCATGCTTGACGGCGACAGCGGACGCAGCGCGTATTTGTTGCTTGCATCGGTTGCGTCGCTCGGCTCGGTTGTGTCTGCTTCTGGGAAGTCGGCGTCTTGGAATTCCTGTTCTTGGAACTCTGGTTCAGGCGGATCGGTTTTTGGCAGTTCTGCTGCAGGGGTGGCTGGCTTTGTCGGCTCTGGCTTTGAAGAGTCTGCGCCGAAAAGTTGTTCTGTGAGGCTTGATGGCATTTGTGATGGCTCCTGTTCCCATACTTGCACAGAGCGGCTGCAATTTCTTGGAAGCTGTTTTTGAACTTTGCTAGCCTCTGGCAGATTTCGGTGCTCTTTGTCTGCCTGCTGCTGTTTTTTCTATTCTCCCAGCAAGATCGTTGCCTGCTGCTATTCCCTCAGCAAGATCAGATCCACCTTGCCGCCTTCGGGAATGCCGTCGCCGTCTGGCAGCACGGCCAGGCCGTTGGCATCGGCCATGGCTGAAAGCTGGTGCGAGCCTTGGCCGCCTGCGGAAGAGACGATGTAGCTTCCGCTTTCGCCGCCTGTGCCGCTGCCCTCATTGCTTTCGTGCCAATGCCATCTGACGCGGGCGAAATGGGTTTTGCCGTCTAGACGGCGGTGCAGAGGCTCGGCGGCTATGGCTGAGACACGACGGCGATGCAGCTCGGCTTGGCCTGCCATTTTCCGCAAGGCTGGGCGGGCGAAAAGCTCAAACGACACCATGCACGACACGGGATTGCCCGGCAGCCCGAAGATCGGCGTGCTGCCGATAGTGCCGAAAGCTAGCGGCTTGGCAGGGCGGATGGCGATCTGCATCCAGCGCATGTCGCCCAGCCGATCCAGCACCACCTTCACATAATCAAAGTCTCCCATGCTCACGCCGCCGGTGGTGATGACCGCATCGCACTCTGCGGCGTAGCGGCTGAAGGCTTCTTCAATGGCAGTTTCGTCATCGGGCACCACCCCGCCGTCCACAGGCTCGGCGCAGTCTTGAAGCAGAGCGAGCAGGCTGTGGCGGTTGGAGTCGCGGATTTGCCCCACGGCGAGCGGCCCGCCGCCCGAGACCAGTTCGTCGCCTGTGGAGAAGATTGCTACCTTCGGGCGCGGGTAGGCTGCCACTTCTTGCACGCCGATGCTGGCCAGAACTCCTAGGTGAGCAGGCGAGAGAGCGGTGTTTGCTGGCACTGCTGTTTGCCCTGCTTTGAGGTCTTCGCCTGCTCGCCGGATGTGGGTGCCCGAGGGCACAGGCTGGGAAAGTCGGATGGCAGTCGCCTCAGAGATTGGCGTGTCTTGCTTTTTGCCCCCCTGCTTTTCGTCTCCTAGCTCTGGCCCGATGTCCTCTTCCTCGTTGCCCCTCTGTTTTTCGTCTCCTAGCTCACTGTCACCTAGCTCACTGTCTCCTTCCCCGCTGCCCCTCTGCCCATTGTCCCAAGGCTCAGCGTGCTCCACCTGCACCACGGCATCGGTGCCTTCGGGGATGGGCGCGCCCGTCATTATGCGCACGGCCTTGCCCGCTGCGACCTTGGGGGCATCGGGCGGGAGTGCGCCTGCCGCTATGGTGCCGACTACTTCTAATGCCACTGGCGTCTTTGAAGAAGCATCAGCGGTGTCGCCCGACAGCACGGCGAACCCGTCCATTGCCGTGTTGTCCCAAGCCGGGACGGGTTCGGGCGAGACGGCTGGCTCGGCAGTCACCAGCCCCGAGGCTTCCAGCAACGGGATTTGCGCAGCTTGAAGCCGTGAGATTTTGTTCAGCACATAGTCTTGAGCTTCGGCCAAGGGGATCATCGCAGCGGCATTTCTTCTCAGCGCACTAGGCTGCTGGCTTCAACAGCTCGCTCAGCTTCCCAGCGGCCCATCACAGCTGCGCTTCTTCTTGGCGAACGAGGCGGATGATGTTGGGGATGTGCTTGAGGAGGATGATGATTGCCAAGGCAGCAAAGATGGCGACTTCCCAGCCTTCTCTTCCCCGCAGAGCCACGCCGATGGGCAATGTCGGCACCGCAATTACGGCAGCCAGGGAAGACTTCCGCCACAGTTTCAAGCAGGCGAGCCAGACAGCCAAGGCGCCCAATGCCACCAAGGGGGATGTGGCGATGGCGAACCCGCCGTAGCAAGCCACGCCCTTGCCGCCTTTGAACGATCTGGCGGCCGGGAATATGTGGCCGAGGATTGCCACAGCCCCGCACACCACGGCAACTCGTCTGTCGGCCCAGATCAGAGCGATCACCACGGGAATGACGCACTTTATGACATCGCCGGCCAGCGAGATGAGGCCGGGCAGCCAGCCTGCGAGGCGATACATGTTGGTGGCGCCTGGGTTGCCTGAGCCTTCGGAGGTCGGGTCGTGCCCGGTGTTGTAGCCCACGATTTCGGCGGTCGGGAACATGCCGATCACATACGAGGCGACGACCATCCACCACCAGCCTCCGAAATCCCACGCGGAGGAAGCTGCGGATTGGGAAATTTGTGCGAGCATTGCTATTCATCGTAGTAAGCGCAGCTGTTTTGCGCGCCGGACGGCTGGCAAAGTTTGCTGGCGGCTGCGGCTGGTGCAGATGTCTCGCAGATGCTTTGACCAGCGGGGCTATGTCGGCAGGGTTCATCGCCGAATTTCAAATTGCGAGATTTCTTGCTAGCATCAACTAGCGATGCCTACTTACGAATATCAATGCCGAACTTGCGAGACGCGATTTGATGTGGTGCAGTCATTTGCCGATAATGCGCTCACTTCGTGCCCGCAAGCTGGAGAAGCTATCTCGCCTGCCGAATGCGTGCTGCCGGGCGAAGGGGTTGTGAAGAAGGTCTTCTCTGTGCCTGCCATCACCTTCAAAGGCGACGGCTTCTACAAGACCGACAGCCGCAAAGCTGCCAGCAACGGTTCAGGGAGATCAAAGAGCGATGGCTCCGGCACCGAGGCAGGCTCCGGCGCAGGAGCAGATTCGGGAACAGGCGGCAAAGCCGGCTCCGACAGCGATTCAGGAGGCACTTCTGCTGACAGCAAAGGTAGCAGCAGTAAGTCTTCAAGCAGGAGCGGCTCTGACTCCAAGAAAGCACCGGCTTCGGTCTAGCGAACTGTGCATGCGTGACGGCTGGGTTTTTCGCAGTCTCGGCCCAGCGATATGCTGCATGCTGGCATCATTGGCAGGCAAGAGCCTCGGCATGTGCTGGTGGCTACGCGGGATTTGGGGCGTGGCGAAGCTATAATCGGCACTGTCAATGAAAATGGACAGTTTAGGTATCGTCTATGTTATAGAAGCGAAAGTGTTGCCGATTGCAGTATCGCATTATCACAGGAATTGCGGATTCGCTCTGCTGATATTATTCAGATTTCTAGATCGAAACCTGACTCTCCTATGATATCATCTATAGCAGATATCAAACGAGGTATATCTTTGTCTGCAATTTCTTCCAGTCTGCTTATATCAATTTGTTCATACATGTAATGCGCTAAAACAGGCCTGATATCTATAAAGCAGTCCCAAGGAATTTTGTCGTAGCGTTCTCTCATGTGAATACTCTTTTTCTTGCTCATTTCTTCTCCGACTAGTTGAATGGTTTTTATCAGTGCGCTGGTATATACTAATTCGGAAAAATATTCGTCATTCCAGTCTATATTCAGCAAGGACATTGCACGTTCCGTGGGAGATGCCATGTACTCTAGGGTTTCTGCTACATCTTCCGGCAGATTCAGAGATGCATCCAAGTTGGTTAAGTTAAACATTAAACTAGGAATTTGCTGTCGTGCTGCTTGGATTTCATCTTCTAAGAGCGTATTTTCGAAAATGTGTGATGCAGTAACATTTTTTTCTAGCAGTGATTTCCAATCAACAGAGGTTATATACATGGACAGAGTATCCGCTCCGACTCTCCTGATTACATCTCCTATGTATTCTTGCATTTTAAAGAATGCGTATATATACGCAATATTCTGATATTCCGCAGTACTCACATCGCATCGCCTGACCAATTGCGCATCCAAGGCGTACAAGCGAACGCGGACCAGAGACCAATATTCAGACTGTTGCAACATAGTAATCTTCAGCCGCATCTAGTATCTGATGTGCAATCTTGGGATATCGCGAACGACTCATACCCTCAAAAGTATGTATGTCCAAAGGTCTGCCTAGCAACTCTGCCAGACGTCTCTTGACATTAAATCTGTAAACCCCGTTTGTTACCCAAGGAGCCCATTCGATCAAAACATCAATATCGCTGTCCTCGTTGAAATCTTCACGCAGCACTGACCCGTAGAATGCCAGCCTGACTATACCGTATTCACGGCAGAAGTCCTCTAGGGCTTGACGGTCTACTTCTATTTGCAGATTCATTGTCTTCGCTCCTTTCCTGTTGTCTTTGGTCTATGATGCCACTGCAATTCTATATGCTTTCAAACTACGGATTTTATTCTATCCAGCACTCCTGTCTTTTCGTTTCAGGCTCGGCTCCTGTCTTCTTGCCTTGGTAGTCCGCCCACATCAGCAGACGACGCTCCACTGCTGAGCTAACCCTTGATCTATGCTGCAAGCAGATGTTTGCTGTGCCGCCGTGCAGAACTGCTGCTTGGTCTTTCGATGGAACCTCAGCAAAAGGGAGGCTGAGGCATGGTTGTCACACCCCTGTGCTATGATGCTTAGTTGAGGGATGTGGGGGCTGGGGGTATGTTCGGGGGCTGGGGAGGCATTGAGGGGGAGGTGTGGTGGGGGAGGTGTGGTGGGCTGGAGCGGGGGTTCGCGGGCGTTTGTGGCTTGCCTTTCGTTTGCGGCTTTTGCCGTCTGCTTGAGCATTGGAGTCAGCCATGTCAATCATCAATCAACCTAGACCGACTAAACAATCAGCATCTTCGCCGACAGGTGCTGCCCGCTGGAATCATGGACGGGCAAGAGCTTCGGCTGCTGAGGCAAGAGCCTCGGCTGCTGGGGCAGGAGCGTCATCGGATGGGGGGAGCTTCTCTCCGCCTCGGTGGCAGCCCACCGTGGTCACCCGACTGCTCAGGCGGCGTTCTGTCTATTGGACGCTGGCTGTGGGGCTGATTCTGCTGACCATCGGGGTGACATACTCTCAGAACCGCCGAGCTTCCAGCATCATCGCCAGCTTGGGCGAACAGCGAGATGTGCTGGTGGCTGAGCGGGATTTGGGGCGTGGCGAAGCAATCAGCCGTGAAGATTTTCGCATTGAGCAGCGACCTGCGGGATTTGTGCCGCTCGGCGCGCTGAGGTGGGAAGACGATGATCAAGTCGCACTGGAGCCGATCTATGCGGGGGAGATTTTGGTGTCCGGGCGTGTCGGAGCAGGAGAGGATTTGCGCATACCTCCGGGCACTAGCGCTATCGCCGTTCCCACTGGCGAAAACCGATTATCTCTGAACCGCGGCGATCGAGTTGATTTGCTGGGGTCGTTTCCAGATGGGCCGACTGGGGAAGTGTCGGTTTTGCTGGTCGCACAGAACGCTTTTGTGGTTGAAACAGCCGACCGAAGCATCACCGTGGCTGTCCAGTCTGCCGAGCTGCCGGGAGTTGTGAGAGGTTTGACCCACGGAGTGGTGACCATCGTGCTGCGAGGATAGTTGCCGGCCTGCTGTGGGCATAGCTGCCAGCATCTGCTAATCTCAGAAAAATGTCACAAGAACTAGTCATATCAGGCAATGTCCGTCCTGGGTTTGAAGCTGTGAGGGAGGCTTTCGCTCAGAACTTCGAGAAACGCCATGAGGTGGGGGCTTCTGTGGCGGTCGTCCGCAACGGGCAGTATCTGGTGGATCTGTGGGGCGGCTGGGCTGACGAAGCCCGCACTCGCCCGTGGGAGGCAGACTCCATCGTGAATGTCTGGTCTACCACCAAAGGGTTCGTCTCGCTGAGCGCGCACATGCTGATAGACAGGGGGCAGCTGGAACTCGACAAGCCTGTGGCCGACTATTGGCCTGAGTTCGCCCAAGCCGGCAAAGGCGAGATCACCGTGCGCCAGCTGATGAGCCATCGGGCAGGGCTGGCGGGCTGGGCGGAGCCAGTGACCAAAGACATCATGTACGACTGGGCAAAGCTCTGCGAAATGCTGGCGGCGCAGGAGCCTTTGTGGGAGCCGGACACTCAGTCGGGCTATCACGCTTTGACCTTCGCGCATCTGGTGGGCGAGCTGGTGCGCAGAATTGACGGGCGACCGATAGACGAGTTCGTGCGAGAAGAAATCACAGGGCCGCTCAAGGCAGACATGTTCATAGGCGTTCAGCCCGAAGACGACCGCCGTGTGGCTGATTTATGCACGACTCCTCATGCGCTGCCTCCTCAAAATCCCTCGCAAGTGAGATCCGAGCAGGAAGCTGAAGAGGCAGAGACAGCTTCAGGCGATGGCTCGGCTTCTGAGTCTGGCGACTCAGCACCGCAGATGAACGAGATTATGCTCCGTGCATTGGGGAATCCGTTCGTCGGCCCCAAAGTGGCCAATTCTGACGCTTGGCGAAGAGGCGTTTTTCCGTCTGCCAACGGGCACGGCAATGCCAGAGGCATCGCTGCCATGTATGGCACGATTGCATCGGGCGGCGCATTCGGCGCGACCCGACTGTTCAGCCCCGAAGCCACCGAACGGATGCGCGAGGAACAGCCCACAGGCCGGGATTTGGTCATCAGCGCGGTCGGAGAAGAGATGACTTGGGGGATGGGCTTCATGGTGAACAAGCAGAAGTGGTACGGCACCAACCCTCGCGCTTTCCATCACGGCGGCTACGGAGGTTCGCTGGGTTTCTGCGATCCGGAAGCCGGCATCGGCTTCGGCTATGCGATGAACGCCATGAATGTCTCAACCCTCGTTCAAGACACACGCTCTGTCGCGCTTCTGCGAGCCGTTTATCGGTGCCTGGACTGAAGCAGGATGAAGCAGGACGCAGCAATGATTTCCGGGTTCGCAGCAGAAGGGTTTGAGGGGGTGCGGGAGCAGTTTGAGAAGAATTTCGCAAAGCGCGGCGAAGTGGGAGGGTCGGTGGCGGTGGTGCGAGACGGGGAATATCTGGTGGATCTCTGGGGCGGCTGGGCCAGCGATAGCCGAACCCGAGCTTGGGAAGCCGACACGATCGTGAATGTGTGGTCTACCACCAAAGGGCTGGTGGCAATGTGCGCCCACATTCTTATAGACAGACGGCAGCTAGAACTTGATGAGCCTGTCGCCTCTTATTGGCCGGAGTTCGCTCAGGCTGGCAAGGAAGACATCACAATCCGACAGCTTCTGAGCCATCGGTCGGGGCTGATGGGATGGGAAGATCCGATTCCCCCCGAAGACATGTTCAACTGGGAAAAGCTGTGCAAAATGCTGGCCGCCACCGAACCGTTCTGGGAGCCCGGCATAGCTTCGGGCTATCACATGCGAACTTTCGGGCATTTAGTGGGCGAAGTGGTGAGACGCATAGACGGCAGGCCCATCGGCCAGTTCTTGCGCGAAGAAATTTCTGAACCGCTTCAGGCCGACCTCTTCATCGGCGTTCCAGAAGAGGATCATCACAGAGTGGCCGACTTGAGCCATATTCCAGACGATTCAAATAACAAAGAGGGCAGCCAAGAGGACGGTCAAGGGAACAGCCATAGGAATAACCGGGAAGGTTCCAGCCCAGAAGATGCCACAACCGAGAGCACGGACATGTCTCTGAACATTGCCAGCGAAGCTGCCGATGAAGCTGCCGACTCTGATTCGGAATTCGCCTTCACCGACAGAATGATCCGTTCTCTTTCCGGCCCCGAAATCGGGCTTGAAAAAGCCAACTCTGCCGAATGGCGATGCGGCGCGTTTCCGTCTTCCAACGGGCACGCCAATGCCAGAGGCATCGCAGCCGCCTACGGCACGATTGCTGCTGGCGGCGTCTTTGGAGAAACACGCATTTTCAGCCCCGCTGCCGCCGAGCGGATGCGAGAAGCCCAGCCCACAGGCCGCGACAAAATAATCGGGGCGGTTAGCCCGCAGACCACTTGGGGCATGGGCTTCATGGTCAACACCCCGCCTGCCTATGGCCCCAACCCCAGAGCTTTCCATCACGGCGGCATCGGCGGCTCGCTCGGTTTCTGCGACCCTGATGCAGGCTTCGGTTTCGGATACGCCATGAACGCCATGGGTTCGCCCTTGGAAGACAGACGGGCTTTCAGCTTGCTTCATGCGGTCTACAAGTCGCTGGACTGAGAAGCTAAGCAGATTCAGCGGCACGAATTCAGCAACGGCGCACACCATTAGCCTGAAGTCTTATGCCGAAATCCGAAGCTCCCATAGCATTGGCTGCCGACACTGCTTTTGAGAAGGTGGCAGACGGAGTGTATGAGCGCCATAACGACGGCAGCTGGCTGGGTTTTCCGGGGCTGTTCGGCGGCTATGTGAACGCTCTAGCGATCGGGGCTTGCTCCCAAGAAGTCGACGACCCTGCCCGTCCGCCTCGCACTCTCACAGTCCATTTTTTGCGTCCGTTCCCAGTGGGATTGATGCGAGTGGAGACGAATGTGGAACGATCAGGCATGTCGGTGTCGGTTGTGACTGCTCGGATGTTCTGCGAAGACAAGCTCTGCGGTTTCGCCGCCGTAACCTTCGCCCGAGAGCGAGAAGCGGTGGATTTCACCGACCTCAAGATGCCGCCCGCGCCTGCCTTTGACCCGACCTTGCCGCTGTCGGGAGATTTGCCGTTCCCGTTCAGAGACAACCTGCAGATGTGGGATGTCTATGACGGCATGATTGAAGGCGAAAAGCTCTATCACTCAGGCGGCTGGGCCAGACCGGCAGGCGACCTGCGCATAGACGAGCGGTTCTTGGCTGCTGTCGCCGACGGCTTCACGCCAGTGGCCTATCGCAAACTGGATGCCCCGATGATGGCAGGCACAATGGAGTTCACAGGATATTTCCGCTCCAGCCCGAGAAATCTGGCGGTCGGCGAGCCGGTTCTGTCGGTGCTCACTACGGCCGCCTCCCTTCACGGGTATGTGGAAGAAGACTGCGTAATTTGGTCTCAGGCGGGCGAGTTGCTGTTTCAGAGCCGTCAGTTCCGCTTCACCCAAAAAGCCAAAACTTCCCAAGCCGAAGTGGCTCTCCAAGACGGCGGCCAGTTGGAAAACTTCCGCCTCAGCAGACAAGGCAAACACCCCGGCGAATCTCAGCTTATGTATTAGCCGCAACTCAGACAAGAGGAGCTTGACATGACAAAACCGTTTGAGAATCTGGAACCGAAGCTGGATTCGGTGCTAGACGAGTTCGCAGGAGAGATTTGGGAGGGGGCTATGGACACAGCCACGCTGGAGATGTGCAGGGTTCGCATGGCGATGCTGCTCGGCTCGCAAGAGGATGCGGCTTTTCGGAGTCCGCAGGCGGCGGGCGGGGGAGCAGCAGAAGCAGCAGAGCTTGAGGCGAAGCTGCTCGCTCTGTCAGAGTGGCCGACTTCGCCGCTGTTTAGCGAAGCCGACAGAGCCGCACTGGATTTCTGCGAAAAATATGTGATAGACCCCTACGCCATCACCGACGAAGACTGCGTTGAGATAAACCAATGTTTCTCCGAGCCCGAGCTCACCAATCTGACTTTCGCTTTGGCTGTGTTTGAATCTTTCATTCGCAGCCGTGTTGCCTTGGCGCAGATATAACAGCCGTGTAGCTTTGGCGCAGCTATAATTTGAGCCATGAGAATAAAGCCTCCGTCAGACGGCCAAATCTTTTTCCAGCACCAGCCCGAGCTGCTGGCGACCTTCAACCGCTTCTACGGCGAGATGTGGTCGCACGGCTTGCTGGATCAGCCCACCAAAGAAGTAGCCCGCATCCGCAATGCGCGCCTCGTTGATTGCAAGCTTTGAAAGAACCTTCGTTTCGCAGGTGCGAAACAGCAGGGCCTCACAGAAGAACTAGTCGCCCAGATAGACGGCGAGTATGAAACATCCGAGTTGAGCGACCGCTTCAAAGCCACCATCGGCTATGCAGATGTGATCATAAGCGGCAAAGCCATGACCGACGACCTCCGAGCAGAACTACGCAGGCTGTTTTCGCCAGCCGAGTTGGAAGAGCTCACGCTCACAATCTCAATGGTCTGCGGAATGTCCAAGTCGGCGATTGCGTGGGGGCCGCCCGAAGAGATGCCCACCACCGAGATGCCCACGCCTTCGCCAGAAGGTTCTGTAGCCTGAACTGAGTGTCGCCTGTCGTCTCTGTTGAGCAGCTTCAAAAGACATACGGCGCGCTTCAAGCCTTAAAAGGCATCAGCTTCTCGCTGGAACAAGGCGAGATTTTTGCCCTGCTTGGCCCCAACGGGGCGGGCAAATCCACCTGCGTGGAGATTCTGGAAGGGCATCGCAAAGCCACCGCAGGTTCTGTGGCGGTGCTGGGGCAGAACCCGGCGGATCACGACCTCAAGATGAAAGACCGCATCGGCATCGTCTCGCAGTCTGGCATATCTGATACGCCCTTCACTCCCAGAGAGCTGCTCGGAATTATGGGGGCGAGCTATTCCCGCACTCGCCCAGCCGACGAACTGCTGGATCTGGTCGGGCTGGCAGACGCAGCCGACAGACGGGTTTCACACCTCTCAGGCGGGCAGAAGCGCAAGCTGGATCTGGCACTCGGCTTGGTCGGCGATCCTGAGCTGCTGTTCCTGGACGAACCCACCACAGGATTTGCCCCCGAAGCCCGCCGGGAAGCTTGGCAGATGCTCAGCGACCTGCGCAGCGGCGGCACCACCATACTGCTCACTTCGCACTACATGGAAGAAGTCAGCTATCTGGCCGACAGGATGGCCGTGCTGGTAGCCGGCGAGATAGCGCATCTGGGCGAGCCGGATGACCTTATGGCAGGCAGAGAAGCCACAAAAGTGGAATTCGTGATTCCGCCGGGCTGGACGAAAGCTTGGCTGGCAGAGCAGATTAGAGAACTAGGCGAGTGGGTCGGGGAAGAAAAAGAGGGTTTGGTGGACCGCAAAGTCTTGCTGGAAACCGAAAATCCCACGAAACTGCTGCACCGATTGACGAATCTGGCGCAAGACAGCGGCATAGAGCTTGAAAGTCTAACTGTCTCACGCTCCACATTGGAAGACAGATACCTTCGTCTGGTCGAATCAAAGGCACCTCCGACCTCCTATGATGCGAGGCCAGAGCAATGACGGCAGCTCTCGCCTACAACTGGTTACGCTTCCACAATCACATTTTCTGGCGTTCGCCTGTGGCGGCATTCTTCACGCTGGCCTTGCCGCTGGTGATGATGATAATCTTCGTCAGCATTTTCGGCTCCGACCCTTACGGCACAGCCGGGCAGATCAACATCTCCGAGTTCTATGTGCCCGCTCTCGCCAGTTTCACCGCTGCCACCGCCACCTACACCAACCTCGGCATCTCGCTCACCTTAATGCGCGAAGAAGGCACCTTGAAGCGAGTGCGGGGCACGCCGGCAGCCCCTTGGCAGTTCCTCACCGGCACCGTGGCTTCGGCTGTATGGGTCGCTTTTCTGGGTGCGACAATCTTGTTCGTAGTCGGCACTTTCATCGCCGATATAACCATTGACTACGACCAAATCGGCTGGATGGCTCTGTTTTTCGTGGTCGGCGTGCTGGCTTTTGCCGTGCTAGGGGTGGCCGTGTCGCTGCTCGCCAAAACAGGTCAAGCCGCTTCAGCCATCACCAACGCCACCATTCTGCCGCTCGCATTCATCTCCAACATCTTCATCCCGATGGACGACCCGCCGAGATGGATGGAAATACTGGGCGGCATCTTCCCTTTGCGCTCTTTCGCCGAAGGCTTCAGGTCGGGCTTTGATCCTGCTCTCAGAGACGGACGAGTTGCCGATTTGCTGGTGGTGGCAGCTTGGGGCGTGGCCGGGCTGATTTTTGTGCTGAAATATTTCCAATGGGTGCCCAAGGCAGAATCTGAATAGACACGGCAGACAAAACATCGCAGGCAGGCAGATAGAAACCACAGGCAGACAAAACATCACAGGCAGATAAGACGCTAAAGCCGAAAGCGAGCACAGGCTTGGAAAGACATGAGCAACGAAGAATTTTCAATGCTGGCTGAAGCAGCAGCAGAAGCAGGCGTGGATTGGAGCGGCGACTTCGTCCCCGAGCGAGTCTCCCACGAATTGCCTGTCGGCGGGTCGGGCGACAAGAAGCGCAAGCTGAGCGCGCTCAAGTGGGGAGAAGGCAGCCCGGAGCTAGTGCTCTTTCACGGCGGCGCGCAAAACGCCCACACTTGGGACACAGTGGCTATGGCGCTCAGGCGACCGCTTCTGGCAGTGGATCTGCCGGGACACGGCCGCTCCGACTGGCGAGACGACCACGCCTATTCGCCGCCTGAGCTAGCCGCCGATGTCTCTTCCATCGTGGCTGCTCTCGCCCCCGATGCCGAAGGAGTGGCTGGCATGTCGCTCGGCGGATTGACTGCTCTGATGCTGGCCGACATGTATCCGCATCTGGTACGCCGTCTGATGCTGGTGGATATAACGCCCGGGGTGAACCGAGCCAAAGCCGAGCCGATTTTGGAGTTCATCTCGGGGCCTGTGCATTTCGCATCGTTTGACGACATCTTGGCTCGCACGATAGAGCACAACCCCACCAGAAGCGAGGCTTCGCTGCGGCGCGGCATTCTGAACAACGCCAAAGAGCTTCCAGATGGCCGCTGGACTTGGCGATGGGATCCGACGAGACCCGAAAGAGGCGAAGCTCTGGCAGGAGCAGGTTCGGCAGGCGAGGGCCCGGCAGGCAAGGGCCAAGATTTGGAATTCTTCCGTTCGGCATGGGATGCCATAGACCGGGTAGGCGTGCCCTTAGTGCTTTGGAAGGGCAGCGAGTCTGGCGTGGTAGGCGATGAAGATGTGGAGGAGCTTTTGCGCCGATGCCCAGATGCCGAAGTGGTTGTGGTGCCGGGCGCAGGCCACAGCATCCAAGGCGACAAGCCAGTGGAGCTGGCAGGTCTCATTGACGAATTTCTGAGCAGATAAGCCGCTTCGCCTGTCTGGATTGTCGCAAGTTCTTCTTGAAGTCGGCAAGTGAAAGTCGGCAGGTCGGCACTGGACAACCCTCTATCTCAACCTCTACGATTAAAGAATGAAAGCAGAACAAAAGGGGAGGCACCTGTGAGTTCCCCTCGGATGCGTCCACCGTCGGTGGATGCGCTTGCCAGATCGCTGAGCGAAAATTCGCCGTTGCCGCAGCCGTTGCTGGTAGATGCCGCACGAGAAGCCATAGATGAAGCCGTTAGCGATGAAGCCGTTAGCGATGAAGCCGAAGCAGCAGAGACCGACGACTACTATCATGTGGCCGCAAAAGCCCTAGTCAAAAGCCAAGAAGCTGCCCTGCTGCAGCCCGTCGTCAATGCCACTGGTGTACTTCTTCACACCAATTTGGGGCGAGCACCTTGGCCTATGGAGCACGATGCGGCCTATGCAAATCTGGAGTTCGACTTAGAACGAGGCGAACGAGGCTCGCGCCAGCAGACAGTGGGGCGACTTTTCGCCAGACTATGCGATGCCGAGCGAGCCATCGTCGTGAACAACGGCGCGGCTGCCATGATGCTGGTGCTGGCTGCTTTGGCATCCGGGCGGGGCGTGGCGGTGGGACGGGGCGAGCTGGTGGAAATAGGCGGCGGCTTTCGGGTGCCGGAAGTCATGGAGCAGTCGGGAGCGAAGCTCGTAGAAGTGGGCACCACAAATCGCACTCGCCTCGCCGATTACGAAGCTGCTCTGGCACGCCCCTCAGCCGACATTGTGCTCTGTTTGAAGGTGCATCAGTCCAACTACACCATCTCCGGCTTCACCGAGCTGGTGGAGGTGGATGAGATGGCGACTCTCGGAGTGCCCGTTGTCTACGACATCGGCTCGGGCCTGCTGGACGCCCGCTGCCCGTGGCTGACAGATGGCCCTCCGCCGTGGCTGGCGAACGAGCCGGCGGCAAAGCAGAGCTTGGAAGCCGGAGCCGACTTGGCGGTATTCTCAGGCGACAAGCTCATGGGCGGCCCGCAGGCAGGCATCATCTGCGGAAAGGCTGAACTTGTTGAACGCTGCGTCCGCCACCCTCTTGCCAGGGCTTTGCGTCCGGGCGGTCATGTTCTGGCTGCTCTTCAAGAAGTCGCATTGGCGTATCTGCGGCGCGACGGCCAGAGCATCCCGTTCTGGGCGATGGCCACAAAGCCGGTGTCTGAACTGCGAGCCAGAGCCGAGGCTGTTGTCAGTGCCGCTGGCGTTCAAGTTTCTGATGCCCAAGTTTCTGGTGCTCATGTCGCGGAGATGTCTTCCGTGCCTGGCGGCGGCACGCTGCCCGGAGTGGAAATTCCGTCTGCGGGGATTGTCTTAGAAGGCGACCAAGCGCAGCAATTGCGTCAGCATTCTCCGTCTGTGATAGCCAGGGTCGCAGAAGGTCGAACTTTTCTTGACTTCCGCACTATTTTCCCACAAGACGACCCGGCTGTCGCCCAAGCACTGAAGTCGCTGTAGCCTGTCAGTCTGCGTCATGCATGCAATATCTGCCACAGGCATGTGCTCGTCGGCATTCGGGTATGTGCTCGCCAGCATAGTGGTGCGTGATAAAGCTAGGTCGGAATAGATCATGCATGTCATATCCACCGCAGGCCATGTGGATCACGGCAAATCCACTCTCGTCCGAGCCCTCACAGGCACCGACCCCGACCGCTTCGCCGAAGAAAAAGAACGCGGCCTAACCATAGACCTAGGCTTCGCCACCACAAAGCTGCCGTCGGGCCGGTCGGTTTCGTTCGTGGATGTGCCCGGCCATGTGCGCTTTCTGAAGAACATGCTCGCAGGCGTGGGGGCGGTGGACGCCTGCGTTTTCATAGTGGCCGCTACTGAGGGCTGGAAGCCGCAGTCCGAAGAGCACCTGCGCATTCTGGAGATGCTCGGCTTGCAGCACGGCTTGGTGGTGCTCACGAAAGCCGCAGTCGCCGATGACGACCTGCGCGAGCTTGCCAGATTGGATGTGGAAGACCACATCGCCGGCACCTTCTTGGAAGCTGGCGAGATAGTGGAGGTGGATTCCCTCAGCGGCCAAGGACTGGATGAGATGCGTGAAGCGTTAGATCGCCTGCTAGCCGTCACGCCCACAGCCCGCGACATCTCACGCCCGCGCCTTTGGATCGACAGGTCTTTCACTATCCGAGGCTCGGGAACGGTGATCACGGGCACTTTGGCTGGGGGAACAATCGCCATTGACGACAAGCTTGTCCTGTGCCCTGCCGGGCGGGAAGTGCGGGTTCGCAGCATTGAAACTCACGACGAAGCCCGCGAGGCAGCCCAGCCCGGCAGCAGGGTGGCTCTCAACTTGGGGAGAGTGAGCGCAGACGAAGCCCAACGAGGCGATGTGCTGGTGCGAGAAGGCCAATGGTGGATGACGAGCCAGTGCGATGCAACGCTGTCTGTCTTGGAAACTCTGAGCCACGATGTCTACAGACGAGGAGCGCATGTGGCATATTTCGGCTCAGGGGAGTTTCCCGTCAAGCTGCGCGTTTTGGGGGCCAAAGCTCTGGCACCGGGCGAAACAGGCGCAGTTCGCCTGCATTTGCCGTGCCGTCTGCCTTTGCTGCCCGGCGACCGCTTCGTGCTGAGAGAGTTCGGCAGGTCGGAGACTGTCGGCGGCGGCGAAGTGCTGGATGTGGATCCCGTATTGCCTGCTTCAAAAGCAAACCCCGACCGCAGTGCAGAACGGGTAGTAAAAGAACGAGGCTGGGTGCGAGCGGACGAGTTGAAGCTGCTAGTAGGAAGCGAAACGGCAGCAGAGATGCTGGCTGATGGCCCTAAAAGCGCACAAACCGCCTGGGATTCTCAAAAGTCAGCGGCAAATACCACAGAAAAAGCAAACAGCAAAACAGAGACAGCAAGCACAAGAACAAAAAGCTCAGCAAATGCTCCAAAAGTCGAAGCTGTAGGCGACTGGATCGTATGGGCGGAAGCCCTAGCCGCCACCCAAAACGACATCCGCAAGCGAGTGGCTCAAGCCAAAGCAGGCGGCTATGACATAGCAGCCCTGAATGAACGAGAACGAGCCGCACTAGAAACCATGAGCGACTTGACGACAGACGGCGGCCAAGTGCGAGCCGCAGGCGAAGAAGACGCTATAGCAGCCCACCCCTATATAGCCGCCCTCCGAGCCGCCCCCTTCACCCCGCCGCCCCCCGAAGGCGTAGGCCGAGCCGAGCTGCGGGCCATGATCCACCGAGGCTTGGTCATGGAACAAGACGGCATCTACTTCGCCGCCGAAGCCATCGCCCAAGCCGAAGAAGCAGTAGCCGAAATCCTGAAATCCCAACCCGAAGGCTTCACCGTAGCCGAAATAAGAGAACGCCTATCCACCACCCGCAAATACATCCTCCCCCTCCTAGCCCTCCTAGACCAAAAAGGCATAACCCGCCGCCAAGGCGACCTCCGCACCCCCGGCCCCCGCCTCAAAGAGCACCCCTCCCAGAACTCCTGAGCACTAATGCCTGCTGTGTCTTGACATTAAATCAGTATGCGCTAAGATGAAGCACATGGAGGACACCAAAATCATTACACGAAACCCGGAAGTTCTGAACGGGGCAGCCGCCTTTACGGGGCGTCGCATATCCGTATCCCATATGATTGAGCATCTGAAGGCAGGCTGGACTGTCTCTGACTATGCCGATGAGATGGCGTTGCCAGTGGAGCAAGTGCGTGCCGCGCTTGACGAGATAAACCCAGATCCTGAATGATTCGCCCTAGGCGCATACTGCTGGACGAATGCATGCATCTGAGCCATCAGTCAGTATTTCCCGAAGAATTCGAGGTTTCCCATGTTGAACCAGAGGGATGGAAGGGCACTCCCAATGGGCAATTGCCGATCATTGCCCATGAAAGAGGATTTGAAATAATCATCACAGAAGACCAAGGCTTCATAAAAGAAATAGTCCACCCGCAGGGACTGCTCATGCCAATTTTTGTAATCGCAGGCAAAAATCTGATTGCTCATAATTTTCCATCATTGGTTCCAGCGTTAGTCGCCCGCATGAACGACGGAATAGAAAACGCGATCTATTTTATGGGTATAAGAAAGAAGATAAGAAAAGTTGTGGGAGACCTGCCGCCAGAGTTATACGAAATAGTCCCCACTGATTACGCAGCCAGCTGATTCCAGTCAGGCAACCTCATCCAAGCTTGCCAGGTCAATTGTCGGCTTATACTGCGGTGGTGCGGGTTAGGAGCATTAGTTTGCGCTCGGCTTCGGTTTTGCCGCCCCAGACGCCTTGCATTTCTTCGTAGCGCAGGGCGTGGTCTAGGCATTCGGGGCAGACGGGGCAGGTGGCGCAGATCGCTTTGGCGGCTTTCTCGCGGGCCAGCTTGTCTTGCTTTTTCTCTATGTCGGGCGGGGGGTAGAAAATCTCCGACATGCCTCGTCTGCGGCAGGCGGCTTGGTGTCGCCAGTCGGTGTGGGGCAGGAGCGTGCTCATGGCCGTTTCACCCCCTTCGGCGTGCTGCTGATTTGTCTGGGTAGTTTTGCATGTCTCATAGAGACCTGAATTTAGCCTCTCCGATAGCTGAATGCAAGAGCAGTTTTGGCGAGGCCTGATTTCGGCTCAGGGGCAGCTATGGGATAGCTTTGGTTTCCGACTTTCCGACTTCAAAGATGCCTTCGCCTAACTCGTCTTTTGCTGTGCCCGACTCTTCGGCAGTGCCGTCTTCAGTGTCGTCACCTCTAGCATCGTCTTCCTCCTCTTCATCAATTGGCTCCACCATCAAGGTCAAGCCCGACAGATCTTCCACTTTGGCTTTCTCGCCTACGGCTATGGGAGCGGCTCGGCGGGAGCGGGCACGCCAGAGGGTGCCGCCTATCTTCAGCACGCCGTCGGGGTTGATGGCTTCCACCGCTTCGCCTTCTTCGCCTATCATCCACTCCCTGCCGATGGTGGGGGTGGAGAATCGGCTACGGACGCCCACAGGTGTGACCCACACCATGCCCACGAGCATTCCGGCTGTGCCTAGCATCATCGGAATCCACGACATGCCTGCGCCATTGTCGCCGTTGAACAGCACGATGGTGCCCCAGACGAGCGCGCCTGTGGCGATGAGCGTCCAGAGGCGGGGCGCGCCCGCTTGAATATCCACGCAATAGGCGAAAGCTGCGAACACCAGCAGGGCGATGCCCAGCGCGCTGGCCGGCAGCACCGCTAGGCCGTAGCACGCCAGCAGCAGACTGATCGCACCCGTCGCGCCGGCTATGCCGACTCCTGCCAAGAAGAATTCAAAGGCGAAAAGCCAGAGAGCCACCAGCAGCAGCGCATAGGCGATGGGCGGGCTGGCTACCGTGTGAAGAAGCTGATCAAATGCCGAGAGGCGAGTGAAGCGGACTCTGGTGAGCGGCTCTAGCTGCGGCTGGCCGTCGTCATCGGCGGTTTCAGCGGATTGGAATCCGAGGTCGTCCAAGTTGACCAGAAAGTCGCCGATCGTGGGGGCGGGGGTGGAGGCGATGCATAGGCTGAGGGCTTCATCGGATGAGACAGTGCTGTCGGCTAAGAGGCTGGCGTGCCTGCCCCAGATGTAGCGGCCAGTGTCGGAGACTGAAGCAGAGGCAGCAGAGTTGCTTTCGGCATCGCTGTCAGTATCGCAAGCGGTGTTGCGCGCCGGCGTGCTCGCAGTGCCGTCTGCGTCCGAATAATACCACGCCAGCGATCCGCCGACGGTCTCTTCCGGCGGCAGTGGCAAATCCACATCCGCGCCGGTATTGCCTAGACGGGTGCCAGGTGCCATGCCTATGGCGCGAGCATAGGCCAGCAGCTGGGCGACTTTGCCTGTGGCTCTGGAGCCTGTGGGCCCCACCCAGGCAGCCACTGGCACAGGCGATGAGGCGATGCGATTGGCGAGCGACTCCAGTTCGGAATCGGAAACCACTGCGCCTTGGCTGTTTACCTGCAAAACGAGCAGCACAGCCCCAGTGTCGGCTGCCTCATTCAGAGAGCTTTCCAGGAAGTCGGCCATCACGGGATCCAGCAGCCCGGAAATCTTGGTGACGATAGCCACGCCAGCCTCCTGAGACGAAGTCTGCCCGGCTGCGGGTGCGGATGCTGGCGCAGCCAGAATGCTCATCGCAATGGCAGCTAGCACGCCAGCCATCAGCAGACGGCTGATCACTTGTCTGTATGTCTGCTGAAGGCGGGATTTGGATGTCTGTCGGCGCATCAAGAATTCTTGTCTAGGCATCCGCGAGCTATCGCCTTGCAATCAGCCTTCGCCTAGCGAGCAGGCTGTCAGTCTGTCGGAACTACGACAGCTGACGGCAGAAGCGAACTTCGCTCAGCTAGCGGGTTCGTCCAAGGCGGCGACAGCTTCTTCCAAGCTCTCACGCACGGGGACGATGCGGTCGAAACCAGTGGTGTAGAGCAGCCGCAGCAGGGCTTCTCGGTTGCAAGCCACAGCGATGGCGGCGTCGTTGTCGCGGGCGCGGCGGATGCCGCCGATGAGCGCGCCGAGGCCGGCGGAGTCCATGAAAGGCACCTCTGCCAAGTCGACCACGAGGCGGGGCACCTCGGCGATGCCTTGGAGGGCTTCTCGGAAGGTGGTGACCGTGAAGGCGTCCAGCTCGCCTTTAGGGATACAGAGCGTGTAGTTGCCTGAGTCGTTTTCGACTTCTTCAATGCTGACTTCCATGTGTAACTCCTTGGTATTCTGTGAAATGTGAACAGCGTATTATTTGCTGCCGATGCGGACTGGGTGTCTGAGGAGGTCTTCTCGGCTCTCGTGGATGCTGAAACTTATGTTAGCAGGGTAGCAAGCGGTCGCGAAATTGCAGCCGCCTTCAGCGAGGTGCAGCCCGACCTGATCCTGCTTGACATGCAGATCGGCAACATGGGCGGAGCGGCCACCTGTCTCGACCTGAAGCACGAGATGGAAGCCGGACGGATGCCCCCCGTGCCGATCCTGCTGCTGCTCGACCGGGAGGCCGATGAGTTCTTGGCGAAGGAAGCCGGCGCCGACGCCTGGCTGGTGAAACCCCTGAACCCCCTGCAACTGCGCCGCACTGCCGAGGAGCTGCTCGCTCTCAAAACTGCCGCCGCAAGCTAGGCTGATCTCACACGGGCAGTGGCGCAGCTTGGTAGCGCGCTTCGTTCGGGACGAAGAGGTCGTGGGTTCAAATCCCGCCTGCCCGACTCAAGGAGTTGTAGCATATTCTGATGACGGCGATGATTTCTGGGGCATGAATTCTGCGACATGAGCACCAAGCGGCAGAATGGCCAATTCTTCACTGAGGGCAACCCGTTCCGCCACAGGGCGTTCAAGCTGTGGGCTGATCGGTGCGAGTTGTCCGAGACGACTGTGCTGGAGCCGTTCGCAGGCGCCAATGGACTCATAGAGCATTTGGAGGCCATGGGCTTGTGCGACCGCTCCGTCTCCTATGACATTCACCCTGCCGACGATCGCGTGCAGACGAGAGATACGCTAGAGGCTTTCCCTCACGGGTTCGATGTGTGCATCACCAACCCGCCGTGGCTGGCCAAGAACAGCGCGACGGCACGAGGTCTTGCCTTCCCCGATTGCCCATATGACGACCTCTACAAATTCGCACTGGAGAAGTGTCTTGACAACTGCGGCTGGGTCGCTGCGCTTGTGCCTGAGTCGTTCATCCGAGCCGGGCTGTTTCAAGCGCGCCTCACCGATTTCGTCTCGCTTACCTCGCGGCTGTTCTCCGACACGGCTCACCCTGTGGGGCTGGCGCTCTTTCAGCCAGACGAGGCTGGAGATGTGAAGGTCTGGTCTGGGCAGTCAAAAGTGGGGAGGCTATCGGAGCTGGCATCGCTTCGACCTAGTCCCCTTCCCGACGGGCCACAGGTTCGCTTCAATGCCGCAGATGCCAATGTCGGCTTGATTGCAGTGGACAACACGCACGGAGCGTCAATTCGCTTTTGCGAGGTTGAAGAGCTGGCAAGCTATCCTGTCAAGCACACAGGCCGCTACATCACTCATCTTCGGGTCTCTGCTCGCGTCCGCATAAATGCTTGGAATTCGTATATCAAAAGCTTCCGCGAACAGACACGTGATGTGCTGATGACTCCGTATCGCGGAATCCGCAAAGACGGAATGTATCGTCGCAGGCTTGACTGGGATCTGGCAAGGGGCATCATCCACCATGCCTGAGCAGCAGGGCGATTTCCCCGAACCCCCAGACTATGACGCTATTGAAGAGCGTGGTTGGAAGGAGAACGCTGGCAGAGTGCTTGACGAGTTGAGCAGTGGCGATCCGTACATGAGTCGCAGAATAGAGACTTTTTCGGCTCGATTCGGATATGGCAGAGATAAGATTGTAGCGAAGATTGCATCTGACGAGATGTTTGCCGCGCACTTTTCCAAAGAGCCGCGCCGCCAAGGAATACACGAAAAAGCAGCAGCTGAGTGGTTGGAGAAATTGAAGGATGTCGAGAATTTTGAGATACTTCCAAAGAGCGGTAAAAACGCCTGGTATATCACAGGCGACGGAGAGTTGAGGCAGGGCAGGAGAAAGCACTCTGGGTCTTCAAAGTCTCTTGATTTTCGCTGGCGAACGGGTAGCAATGAGATCTTTGCCGCGCACAAGTTCACAAAAGAGGGAGGAGGCGGTCAAGACAATCAGTTTTTGGAGGTCAGGAACCTATTGGAGATCTTTCAGAAAGGTTCTGAAGGGGATGACATTGTCCTTCTTGTCATCGTCGATGGGCCTTACTTCACAGAAGCAAAGATGAATGATTTGCATAGGTTTGAAAGAGTTTCGCCGCCGGTGAGCAAAGCATTGTCAATAGAAGAGGTGCCTGCTTTCTTGGAAGAGTTGTAGAAGATGCAGTCGCTGCGAAGGCGTATGGGGGAGGGGGTGCGGATGGTTTTGGCTCAGACGCGGCAGCCTCGGTTTGTGCCGGATTTGACTAAGCCCAGCCTGTTCGCTACCGACAGCATGGTGCGGGTGGTGCATTTGGATGCGGCTATGATCGTGGGCGGTATTCGCGCTTTGCTGCTGCAGTCGCTGCACCCTTTGGCTATGGCTGCGATGGCGGAGCATTCCGATTACGAGGACGATCCGTTCGGGCGGTTGCGCAGGACGGTGGATTTCTTGGGGTGGACGACTTATGGGACGCTGGCGCAGGCGGAGGAATCCATTGCCGCTGTGAAGAGCATTCACGACACTGTTGTGGGCACGACTGCCGAAGGCGTGGCTTATTCGGCGAATGATCCGCACCTGCTGATGTGGGTGCATGTGGCTGAAGTGGAGAGCTTTCTGGTGGCGCACGAGCTTTTCGGACGGCCTCGGTTGAGCGAACGGGAGCGCGACGAGTATGTGGCCGATATGGGCGTCATCGCCGAGCGGCTGGGAGCGGACAATCCGCCTGCCAGCGTTGCCGAGCTGCGAAGCGTCATAGACGGCTACCGCAGCGAGCTTCGCCTGTTGCCGCAGGGACGAGAAGCTATCGGGTTTTTAGCGGATTTTCCGTTTCCGGCGGCTCAGAAGACGGCTTATCGGGTGTTGTTTCGGGCTGCTGTGGGGTCGCTGCAGAAATGGGCTCAGCAAAAGCTCGGTCTTGAAGTGGATGATTTGGCATACCGCACGGTTCTGCGGCCCGTGACTCATGCGATGGTGCGTGTTTTGGACTGGGGGCTGAAGACGGATATGGACTTGTCGCGATACCCGACAAGATAGAGGGTAATAGCTATTCGGGCATGGAGTTCGGGCGCGGCATTTTGGTGTCTCTGCCCCGGAAGATGAGGGCTTGACGGAAACTATTTGGGTCGGGAGTTCGGGTTGCGGGTCTGTCTTTTTTAGATTAGCCCGACAGCCAGTCTCCCCTAAGCCGCCCGCCGCCCCGACAGCAGCTTGCGTTTTTGCTCTACGAAATCCACCAGCACATAGTCGCCCAGGTTGGCGGGGGTGGTAAAGAAGGCTCGTCCGCCGTTGAGCCTGGTGATCTGCTCCACGAAATGGGCCAGATAGTCGGTGGCGTCCAGCATGAACACATTGATGCGGATGTCTTCACGAGTGCAGCGCATGACTTCGGCGAGGGTCTTGTTGACGGTCTCGCGGGTGGGCGGATAGGCGAAATACGGGTGGCCTTGGTCTGAGATGTGGGCGGTCGGCTCGCCGTCTGTGACCATGATGACCTGCTTGAAGCCCGGCTGGGAGGCGAGCATTCGGCGGGCGAGCATCAAGGCGTGCTGCATGTTGGTGCCATGCACATATTCCCATGAGACTTTCGGCAGTTCGTGGGCGGGAAACTCGCGGGCGATGTCGCTGAAGCCGACTATGCCGAGATAGTCTCTCGGGAACTTGGATGTGATTAGGGTCTGCAGGGCGATGGCGACTTTTTTGGCGGGCAGGAAGTTGCCGCGCATCGGCATGGAGAGCGACAGGTCAAGCAGCAGAACGGTGCTGGATCGCACCAGATTCTCAGACTGCTCTATTTCAAAATCGTCCACCGTGAGATTCACAGGCACGCCTCCGCCAGTGCGCATCACGGCGTTGCGGACGGTTCGCTGAATGTCCAAGGTGAAAGGGTCGCCCCACTCGTATGGTTTCGTGAAGAAGTCTCGCTCGTGGCCTTGGCCTGTCTCTCGCAGCTCGTGCCCGCCGATGCGATCTCTGGTGAGCTTTGAGAACAAATCGGCCAAGGCGTGCTGGCCTAGGCGGCGGATTGCTTTCGGGGTCATCTCGTAATGGCCGTCTTGATTTTCTATGAGACCTTCTTCTTCCAGCTTCTTAGCCAGCTCGGAGAGCTGCTGCAGATTGCGGGCGGCGTCTTCGCCTAGGAGTTCTTTGGCTCGCTCTATGTCCACATCGGCCAGGGCGCCGGGGTGGTTGGCGTTGGACAATAGGTTTTCCAGCTGATCTATGTCGCCCAGTTCTTGCATGAGCTGCATGGCATCGGGGAAGTCCAGCGGGTCCATGCCGCTGAAGTTGTAGCCTGCGCCCCAGCCGGCGTCTGGGAAGAGCTGCTGCAGGTTTTGCGCTAGCTGGTTCATCTGCCAGTTGAAGTCCAGATCTTCCATGAGCTGCTGGGCTAGCTGCGACATCTGAGATCGCTGCTCTGGTGTCATGGAGTTGAGCATCGCTTGCATGGCTGCCATGCGACGAGCCAAGGTTTCCAGCAGCTCATCCAGATTGCGTGGGTTTTCGGGGAAGAAATCGCCGTATTTTTCCATGAAGCCGTCAAAGTCGGGCTCTTCGCCATCGGCTCGCTGTTCCAGCATCTTGTTGAGGTCGGCGAGCATGTCTTTGATGCGCGACATGTCCTCGGGCGTGAGGTTCTGGGTCTGCTCGGTTACCTGCTGCACGAAGTTTTCCATCATCTGCTGGCGGAGCTTGTCTAGCAGCTCGTAGAAGCGTTGCTGAGCTTGAGGCGAGGTGAATTCGTAGTCCTCAAGCTGGCGAAGCTGCCCGGCGAGGTCGGGCGGCAGCATATCCAGCTGCATCTGCTTTTCGGCGAGAGAGTGGAAATCGCTGCCGAGGCTGTCTGGGTTGTCTGGGCGAGTCGGCTGCGACAGTTCGTCTAGCGACTTTCGTTCCGTCTCTATGACTTCGCGAAGCTCCTTGGCGATGTCGTCGTACATGCCGCCGAGATTGTGGTTTTCCAAGCGTTCCTGACGGCGTTCCCGAAGCTCTCGCAGCATCTCCCTGATGCCTTTGATCCGCTCGCCGTCCATCTCAAAGCCGTCGTTGAGCAGACGGCGCAGGGCGTAGAGCGGGTCGCCGTGCTCCAGCAGGTCGTCTCGCAGCTCGGCGAATATGTCTTCCGCTTCAGGGTCGAACCCTGTCTGCGAGCCGTCCCAGCGGGAGTAGGTGAAAGCCCTGATCTCCGCCCCCCGTGCGTTTCGCCGCTTGCGCAGCCTCCATAGTGCCACAAAGCTGAGGCTAGCAGGCGGAGGGGATTGCGATTAGAACTGTTGCGGTCTCTGGAGAGACGCTTTTGGCAAGTTTGAGATGTTCTGCTAGGAGATTTGCGGGTGAGAGATGTGCCGCCGTCAGAATAACTGCGATTTAGGTTTTAGCTTCTTTCGACAAACGCTTTCTGGCTAAATCCACATAGTTATGGTCGGTGTCGTAGCCGACTGCGTTTCGTGCCAGTCGGCGGGCGGCCACCAAGGTCGTGCCCGACCCCATGAACGGATCCAGCACGAGGTCGCCCTTGTAGGTGTAGAGATTTATTAGGCGGGCGGGCAGCTCAACTGGGAACGGGGCGGGATGGGATACTCTCTTGGCGCTCTCAGGCGGAATGCGCCAGACATCCAAGGTGGCTTCCATGAATTCTTCAGCGGTGATGGTGTCTTCGTGGGGCAGGTCGAGCTTTTTGCGTTCTGCTTTGCTGAGAGCGCGCCCGAATTGGCCTTTGCTGGCCACGATGATTCGTTCCGTGAGATCACGCAAAACAGGATTGGCAGCCGAGCGGAAAGACCCCCATGCGCACGAACTGCCAGCCCCCTCAGCCTTCAGCCAGACGATCTCGGCTCGCAGGAAAAACCCGATTTCTTCCAAGATGCCCATCACATCTGCTGAGAGACTGCGATAGGGCTTGCGGCCCAAGTTGGCGACATTCACTGCTATGCGCCCGCCCGGTTCCATCACACGCTCGCACTCGGCGAACACATCATGGAGCATCTGCAGATACTCGCCATAAGTCGTAGGCACGCTGCCGTTGCGGGCGGCTGCCTCTGGCGTCTCGTAGTCTTTCCCCGCAAAATAAGGCGGCGATGTCACGGCAAGCGCTACGCACCTATCGGGCAAATGCTTCATCCTGCGGCTGTCTCCGCAAATAGCAGGCGAGCGCAACCTGGGCTGCGGATTTATTTCGGCGTCTAAATCCAGCGCAGGCCCGTCAAATCGCTCATAAAACGCCGAAGCATCATGCCCCTCCCGAGCCCCCGCCCCAAAAGTCTTGGTGGCTGTTCGGCCTTTTCGTGCGGAGTAGCGTTTTGGCCCCATGGTTCTCTCTCCTCGCATGTCACGATTGTAGCGAGGGGGTGTGATAAGCATGGGGAGGATTGCTAAGAATCTGTTTGGGCTTGGGCGATTTGGAGGGCTATGTAGGCTTCGGCGGAGGCGGGCCAGCCGGCGTAGTGGGCTAGGTGGACTACCCACTCGGAGAGTTCTTCTGGCGACAGATCGCCTAGCTGGAGGGCGGCTTTGATGTGGTGGGGGAGGGCTTCGGGGGAGCCTCGGGTGGCTACTGCGGTGAGGGTTATGAGACGGCGGTCTCGGCGGGAGAGGCCGGGGCGGGTCCAGACATTCACGAAGAGGTCGGAAGTGAACTGCAGGTAGAGGTCGCTGAGATCTTCGGGCGGGTCGTTGCCCATGATCTCTCGCCAGGCTTGGCGGCGTCGGTCGTCTGCGGGAGTGGATGGATTTTCGCTCATGGAGACGATGCTAGTTCAGTGATGGTGGCAATGCGTGTCACACCCCCTGCTATAAATGTTTAAAGCGTTTCGCAGATGACGGCTCAACCGCCGGACATGCTGCCTAGATGGGTTTCCATCTTCATGCCAAGGGCTTTCGTGCCAAGGTCTTGTCTGAGTCCGTGATAAGGGCTTTGAAGACTTTTGCGACAAAGCCTTTCTTTCTGGCGTCTCAATCATGAAACCTGCGCATGTTCGTCATCAGTTCGGCTGCGCAGGGTTTCTTCTCTCAGCTATCAGACAGAAGGAGACATGCCATGTCCGAACATACATCTTGCATGCAAGCATCATCCCAACAGGCATCACGGCCGCTTGACGGCAACATTGCCAACAGCAGCTTCATCGTTCGCCAGCGGCGACTGACCGAGCTTGCGAAGGAGCTGTCAAGCCCCGAGAGGCACGATGTGCTCCCGCTTGTCATCGGAGTGTCCTGCTTGGAATCCGACACGGTGTCGATCCACATCCCAGAGAAGCCCCCCGAAGATGTGGTTGAGACGCTGTTCGGTTTCGCGGCCCCGCCGTCGTGGGACGCGCTGATCGTCGTGGCTCACGGGCGGGCTTACTGCGACGGCGAAGAGGAAGACGATGTCACCGTCGGCTACGGCCTCGGACGGAACGGAGAGGAAGTCTCGGTGCTGCATCGCAAGACTGAAGTGCTGGTAAGCACGCTTTCCGCTGAAGGCAGAGTGCTGGACTGCTGCCGTCGGGCTTTCGGGATGAGCACGCCGCCCGCCCAGGAGGGCATCGTGGAGCTTTTCATCGCCTCTTGGCTGGGGCGCATATTCAGAGCGGCGGGAGGCGACATTGGCGATTGGAGCGACGAGGCTAGTCGGTGGGGCGATGAGGCTAGTCAGCAGGTGCCAAGCCCGGGAAGCATCGCTGCGCTGGATTGGCCTTCGCTGGCGAAGCTTCATCCGCTCATCGAGGAAAGCGATACTGCGGAAAACGATATTCTGAACCCCGAAGATATCGGCACTCGCGCAAGGGAGTTGTGCCGGAACGGAAGCTGGGGCAGGTTGCGCGGAGCAGTAGCCTCAGGCGAGATGCCTCACAGCAGCATCACCTCGGAACAAGCCGCTTGGATGGACGACAGCATGTTCGCACGCTGGTGCCTGGCTGCTTTTCCGGACAGCAACGAGTTGGCAGGTCGTCTCGGCGAGCTGCTGCCAACGGAGCTGCATCAGGAAGTTTTGGAATGCCTGCTGGAGCAGCGTAACTAGGAGGCTGTAGGGCTAAGGCGGCTGCTGCCAGGCTTAGCAAATGGCGGGGCTTTGCGGATCGGTGAGGAGGCTAGGCGACAGCAGGGTTTCGGCGATCCAGCGAACGCTATGGGATTTGGATTAGCGGGATTGGTGACGGGGCTAGGCTGCTGCCAGGGCTTCGGCGATCCAGCTGTCGGCCAGGTCTCTGTTGTCGGCTAGCCATTGGGCTGCTAGGTCTTCTGGGGATTCGCCGTCTCTTTGGGCTAGCAGTTGTATTGATACATCTACGGGGTTCAAGACTACCACCTCAAAGAGCCTCTTTGCGGCTGGGTGGTTTTCCAGCAGGTCGTTGCGGGCGGTTACTGTTATGTCTGCGGGATTCCAGCCGAGCTGGCAGCTGCCGTCTTCAAGGATGTAGAGGCAGGTGTCAGAGCCTAGGGCGACTTGGCCGGGTGTTTGGGTCCAGCCTTCGCCTCCGTCTCGCTCCAAGGGGTTGGAGGCATCTAGGACTTCTTCAACACCTAGCCACATCACATTGTCTCCCGGCCTCAGCGAAGCTATGTAGGGGCTCGGAGTCCAAGTGTAGACGACTACGGGCTCGCCGTCAGCGACTCTGGAAGTCGCCTCTGCGATCATGGCTTCATAGCCTGCGATTACCTGAGCTATGTTTTCCCACTCCGAGAAAGCTATCTGGCTGGAGATTATGTCGTCGCATGTCCACGATTCGGGACAGCCGTAGATGTCGGCTATGCCGTCATCGGAGTTGACATCTTGCTTGTCGTAGGCATCTAGGGCATCGGTGTTGCTGTTGAGATCGTCCAAGGTTCTGATGCAGTATTCCTCGGCGAAGCTCTTGGTGATCAAGTATCCCTGCACGAGACCTTGCGACATCAAGCCCCCGATGCGTGAAACATGGTCGCCGACTATAGTGCCGTCGGGCAGATCGTGGAGAAGCCAGCTGTTGTGGAGCGTATACCAGCTGTTGGCCCAGAAGTCTATGTCCCCTTGAGCCATTGAAAGATAGGCCAAGCTGGGACCTAGTTCAGTTTCGCTGGGATCGCTCACCTCGTATCCCAGCTCTTGCAGCAGTTGCCTCAAAAGGGCGGCTTGGAAATAGCCGGTGTCCCAGTCGGCGCGCCCCATCGTGAGGCTGACTCCTTCGCCGGGCAAAGCAGCAGAAATGGGGGCTGGAGCAGGCTGGGAGGATGCTGTGGTCGGAGGCGCAGTTTCGCTTGCTGCAGCAGGCGCATCTTCAGATGCTGTCGCTGGTTCTGGGCAGTCTTCGGCTTGGGTCGAGTCGTTTTGGACTGCCTGATCCGATGAATCGCTGCCGCCGCAACCAGCTGCCGCCAAACCGAGCACCAGCAGCAAAGCTGCCGCTTTGAGAAAGACACGGTTCAGTTTAAGCAAGACGCGTCTCCGCCCTATTTTGAAGCGATAGGGGATATGGGCCGAGTGCCGACGAAGCCGCGCTCAGCCCATATCGCCTGAGAGTGTTCCCAGAAACCGATCAGGCAGCAGCAAGGGCTTCTGAGATCCAGCTTTCTACCTGGTCGCTGTTCTCTTCTATCCACCTAGTGGCTAGATCGTCGGGATCGGCATCAGTGTCATTTTGCTCGACGATCTGCAGCGACACATCTACCACATTCAGCTTCACGAGCTCAAAGAGCCTCTTGGCGGCTGGGTTGTTTTCCAGCAGGTCGTTTCGAGCAGTGACCAGAATGTCTGCAGCCACCCAGCCGAGTTGACAGCCTCCTTCAACTATGTAGAGACATGTGTCGGAGTCCAGAGAAGCCAAGCCTGGGCGCTGGTCCCATTCTTCGCCCCCTTCGCGTCCCAAGGGGTTGGAATCGTCAATGACTTCCTCAACGCCGATCCACATCACATTGTCGCCGGGCCTCACTGTGGTGATATACGAACTCGGCGTCCAAGTGTAGAGCACTGCCGGTTCGTCGTTTTCTATTTTTGAGGCCGCCTCGGCGAACATGGCATCGTAGCTGGCTATGACTTGCCTGATGTTTTCCCAGCCGGAAAAAGCGATCTGGCTGGAGAGGATGTCATCGCAAGTGAAGGATTCGTCGCAGCCGTAGATATCGGCAACTCCGTCGCCGGGGCTGGCGTCGTCTGAGTCGTAGGCAGCTAAGGCATCAGGGTTGCTATTGAGGTCGTCAAGAGTGCGGATGTCGTATTCTTCGGCGAAGCTCTTGGTAACCAGAAGCCCTTGCAGCCCGCCGGCAATCATTTCTTCACCGACGGCTGATACATGATCGCCGACTTGGGAGCCGTCTGGCAGATCTGTGTCCAGCCAACTCCTGTGGCCCGGATACCAGCTGTTGACCCAGAAGTCAACATCGCCTTCAGCCATAGCCAGGTAAGCCAGGTTAGGGGCTAGTTCATTCTCTGCTGGGTCGCTGACTTCATAGCCGAGCCGTTGCAGCAGCTGCCTGTAGAGCGAAGCTTGGAAATAGCCGGTATCCCAGTTGGCGCGTGCCATTGTGATGCTCACGCCTTCTCCTGGCAGATCCGAAGAAGATTCATCGTCGTCACTGCCGCATGCTGCCGCCACTAGCACGAGGGCTAATGCTGCCGCTGCGACTTTCCATAGAGCGCGGTTGTTCCTAGTCTTCATGTTCATACTTCCTTATCGTGTAGGTGTCTGGTTCTATTTAGCCATTGACTATCTGTTGCCAAGCAACTCGCATGTGCAAGCTGCACTTAAATCTAAGCTATAGAGTATCGGAATTTGCAGGGGTTGGCAAATCGTCATAAATTCGGATGCGGCGAATCTTCCTCAAAGCAGGCAGCACAGACACCACGATCAGCAAGCCGCCTCCCAGTGCGAAAAATGCTCCCACGCCGGTCGCGAAGTTGAAGTCGCCAGAGCGCACATGGGTGGCTATCCACGCGAAGGCGATAAACGCAGCCGACGCGCCGAAGCCAGCCGTGAGCGCGCTCCAAAGCCACAATCTCCGCTCGTTGTAGCTGTAGAAATTGAAAGCCGGGAAGCCCATGCCTAGAGCAATTAAGCCGGCGATCCACGCCCACAGCCCTAGTTGCGGACCTTTGGAATCTACGCCGCTGTTCACGATTTCATTTTCTTCGTCTGCTTGGGCACGCAGACTAAGCAGTTCCGTGGCAAGCGTTGCCGAAGCCCCTGGCTGTCTAGCTTTTTCTTGCAGCTCTTCTATCTGAGCCTGGAGTTCTTCGTCAATGACGGTTTCAGCTCGCTGGTCTATGCTCCAGCTGGCGAACATGGCTCCTATGAGAATTGCCACGGCGATCATCACGCCCAAGAGTCTCATCCAAGTAACAGTGGTGCGCAATGGATAATAGGGTGTGTAGCGTGCTGCTCTGAGCCAGCCGATGGCACCGCCGACTGCGACAAGCCCGCCTGCCAGCGCCAAGATCACGCCGATGCCTGTGCCGGGATCGGGCGGTTCTACCAACTCGCCGCCGCTGTTGAGGACGCCTGAGGTGTAAGAGTTGGCCAGAATATGCGCTGCAGCCAGCGAAGCTGCCGAAATTGCCGCGATCAAGAAGGCATCCACTGCCAACCAGCGAGGTGGCCGGCCGGGTATGAAATACGAGAGCGCGACAGATATGACCATGAAAACTCCGAGCACCAGAACGGAGATGCCGAACCAGCTTCCCCCCGAGGCGCTGATGCCGATGAAATCCATGCCGTCCAGTTGCCTGTCTGCCGAGAGGTCCGCCAGCCTTCCGAATGCGCTCATCTTGCCTGCGTTTGATGTCCAAGGCAAGAAGACGCTGAGAATAGCTATGGCAGCCCCTGCGAAAGCAATCGACATGAAGAGGCGTTCTTTTCTGGAAATAGGAGCGAACTTTTCGGGAGCGATTTCTGCAGGCGCGCTCTCAGCGGTGCTTTCAGCAGAGGGGATGAGAACTTCCGGGGTGCGACGGTTAGCCCAAGCCAAGCGGATGCGCCGCAGCAAATTGCCCGTGTCGGAAGCTTCGCGCTGGGAGATGCGGTCTAGCACTACAGCCACTAGGAAGAAAGCCAAACCTGCTGAAGCGGCTAGGGACACATCTTGACGGTTGATGGCTTGGAACAGCAGTCGGCCTAGACCTCCCGCTCCCATTATGGCGGCGATGCCCAGCATTGAAATGGACAGGAGCAAAGTCTGGTTTACGCCCGTCATTATCGCAGGGCGAGCCAGCGGGAATTGCACATCAAACAGCACGCGCATCTCTGATGCTCCATAGGCGCGAGACGCCTCAACCACATCGGCTGGCACTTGGCGGATGCCCAGATTGGTAAGCCTTATCAAAGGAGGCAAAGCGAACACCATCGTCACCATCGTGGCCGACACCTCGCCGACGCCCCAGAAAAAGATGAAGGGCAGCATGTAGACGAAGGAGTGCACCACCTGCATGGCGTCCAGCACAGGACGCACGCCGTTCCAGACGCCGTCAAATCTGCCGCAAAGCACCCCTATGGGAATGCCGATTATCACGCACAGCAGCACGGCCACGACGATGAAACCGATAGTTCGCGCAGTTTCTATCCAGTAGGTGTTCCCCAAGATGCCGCAAACGAACAGAGCTACCCCTACGAAAATCCCGACCTTGATGTTGCGCACCAGAATGGCGATGGCCATAAAAACCAGCACCACCCAAAGCCACGAGACTTTGATCAAAAAATCTTTTACGAGCAGGTCGATGAGTTTCTCGAACGGCCATTCGATCACATCCAGCACTCTTTGCATCTGATTGTCCATCCAGAAGACGACCTGCTGAGCCCAGTCGCCGAACGGAATGCGCCATTGGTCTAGGAGCTCGTTGTCCAAGATGCCCGGGGGGCCTTCCGAATCATCAGAAGCCTGGGCGAAAAAAGCGGAGGAAAACCAGCTCACAGGTATTCCTCTCGCTCAAATCCCTCAATGAGCTGCTCGACCTCGCCCATTCTCTCCATGATCATGCGCGGGTAGAGCGTGCCGATCAGCTTGCCGTTGTCGTCCAATACTGCGATTGGAAGCCCTCGCCCTGCCAGTGCATAGACATCGTTGAGGCGAGTGTCGGAGGTGGTCTGCTCGAAGTCTTTCCGCACGGCCGGCGCCAGCGAGGTGGTGCCGACTTTGGCTGTGCGCATGGCATCGGCCGCCATGAGCAGGCCCGTAGGGACGCCTTGTTCGTTCACGATGAATTCGCCCGTTCTGCGACCGAGCTTGTTCACGGCTTGCGTCAAGCTCATGTTCTCGCTCAGGGGCGCAGGTTCCGACATCACATCGCTCACCTCTATGACCCGGCCCTGATCCACATCTTGGACGAACTCGGCTACATATCCTGTTGCCGGCTGGGTGAGGATTTCTTCGGGAGTTCCGATCTGCACCACCGCTCCGTCTTTCATGATGCAGACCCGATGGCCGATGCGCAGGGCTTCGTTGAGGTCGTGAGTGATGAAGAGGATGGTCTTCTGCAGCGTCTGGTGGATGTCCATCATCTCGTCTTGCATCTGGCGGCGGATGAGCGGATCCAGAGCCGAGAACGCTTCGTCCATGAGCAAGATGTCGGGGTCGGAAGCCAGAGCCCGGGCGAGACCCACTCGCTGCTGCATGCCGCCTGAGAGTTCGTTCGGCATGCTGTCTATATAGGCATCCAGCCCCACTAGCGACAAGGCCTCTTCGGCAGCTTCGCCGCGGTCGGATTTGGAAGCTTTTTGCACTTTCAAGCCGTAGCCCACATTGTCTCTCACGCTGCGGTGGGGGAAGAGAGCGAAATGCTGAAACACCATGCCCATCTTTTCGCGGCGAAAAGCTTGCAGATCCCTGCCTTTGAGGGTCTGCACATCTACGCCGTCCACCCAGACATTGCCGTGCGTGGTCTTGAGGAGCTTATTGACGGCTCGCAAGGCGGTGGATTTGCCCGACCCCGAAAGCCCCATGACCACGAAAATCTCCCCGCGTTCCACAGTGAAATTCACATCGTTGAGACCTACCACATGGCCAGACCGGGCCATCACCTCGTCTTTGCTGAAGCCTGCTTTGGCTAGATCGAGGGGGCGACCGTGCGCTTGAGGTCCGAAAACCTTATATACATTCTTAAGCTCAATGAAGGCATCTGCTGCCATAGCTGCCCTAAGCATAGCATGTCAGGTTGTGCTGTGGGGGGATTAGAGCAAGCTTGGGAGGATTTGGCGATAGTCGGGCGGAAATGCAGCTTTTGACGATAGACTGAATTGAGTTCGCAAGCCGAGTTCAATAGCTTGCAATCAGAGGATTCCAGCAGCAAATCTCAAAGCATTCAGGAGGAGACAAATGTCGTTTGCCATTGGCGACAAAGTCGTATATCCGCACCACGGAGCAGCCATCGTAGAGGCTAAAGAGACCAAAGTGGTCAACGGAGTGGAGAACGAATATCTCACTCTTCGCTTGTCGCATCTGACCACGCCGATGGTGATTTCTCTTCCCGTCGACAGCGTGGAGAAGGTGGGGGTGCGCTGGCCGATCAGCCAAGAGGATGTGGAGGATCTGTTTGATGTGCTTCGCAAGCGCGATATCCGTGAGCCGCCGAACTGGAGCCGTCGCTACAAGAACCACCAAGAGAAGCTGAAGTCGGGCGATGTCTATCAGGTGGCCGAAGTGGTGCGCAACTTGTGGCTTCGGGAAGTGAACAAGGGGCTGTCGCCGGGCGAGATGAAGCTGATGAACAAGGCTATGGATGTGCTGCAGTCGGAGCTGAGTCTGTCGCTGGATCTCACGCCAGAGGGCGCTCGGGATAAAATAGAAGAAGCATTGTCTTAACGGGCTGTGGCGCAGTTTGGCAGCGCACCTGCTTTGGGAGCAGGGGGTCGCCGGTTCAAATCCGGCCAGCCCGACTTGAAGAAAGTTCATCTGACGGCAGTGCTCGTCTCGGCTGTTCTGCTGCTCGGCGCAGTTCTGGCTTCCTGCGGCAGCAGCGATTCCGGCAGCGATGCAGGGGATGATGTCGTCACAGCCACCGATGCCTCCCCTGAAGACGCTTCTTCTGAGAGCGATTCCGATGAAGGCTCAGCTTCGCCTGATTCTCCAGCCCCGCCCACCACCATGGCCGAGCAGCTTGATTTTGAAGCGATGAGCGACGAGATGCCCGAAGGCGAAACCGACATAGAAGGCGTGATCGCGATAGCCATAGAAAACGCCGATCATGTTGACGGAGATGTTGAGTATTCCTCTTCGCCGCCTGCAGGCGGGCCGCATTCAGGCTGGTGGCAGAACTGCGGGTTCTACACCGAACCGCTGCGGGAAGAGCTAGCTGTGCACTCTTTGGAGCACGGGGCTGTTTGGGTGACATACACAGACGATGCTCCAGCAGACGAGCTGGACTATTTGGAAAGACTGGCCGGGCTGAATTCCCACCTGCTGGTCTCGCCCTACAGCCAGCAAGACACCGCTATCGTGCTTTCGGCTTGGGGCCGGCAGCTGGCCTTGGACTCCACTAGCGACCCGCGCTTTTTGAGATTTTTGGAAACCTATCTCAGAGACGGGCCGACCGCTCCTGAGCCCGGTGCCGCCTGCTTCGGAGCTTTCGGCTTGGCTCCCGACAAGCCTCTCGCCCTGATGGCTTGAAAGAACAGCACCCCGTACGGGATTTGAACCCGTGTTACCAGATTGAGAATCTGGCGTCCTAGGCCTCTAGACGAACGGGGCAGGGCTTTTATTTGTATGTTGCTCGGGGGGAAGGACTCGAACCCTCAATATCGGGACCAGAACCCGGTGTGTTGCCAATTACACCACCCCCGAAAGGGAAATCTCAGTCTAGCCAGAGATTTGGCTTTCCGCTTTGCTCAGAGCCAGCCGCAGACGGCGCAGCGTTTCTTCTCGGCTCAGCAAAACCAGCGATTCAAACAGAGGCGGGCCGACAGAGCGTCCCGACACTGCCGCCCTTATGGGGGCTTGCGCTTTGCCCAGCTTCAGGCCGTGAGCTTCGCTCAGCTTCAGCGTGGCATCGTAGAGACTGTCTTTTTCCCATGCAGCAGTCTCGTAGGCTTCTATGGCTGAGCGCAATATTCCTGCTGCTTTCTCGTTGCGGGCGATGGCTTTGTCCCAGGCGTCTGCATCAACGGGCGGATCTTCCAGCATGAGCCAATCCACGAACCGCTCGGCATCGGCCAGAGTGCGGATTTTTTCTTGCACCATCGGCCCGATGGCATCCATTACCTCAGAGCGATACCGCTGCGCAGGCCAGGCGGCTTTTGCGAACCAAGGCTCCAAGCGCGCCATGAATTCCTCGCCGGAGAGCTGGCGTATGTGGGCGGCGTTGAAATGCTCCAGCTTCTTCGGGTCGAAAAAAGCAGGCGACTTCAGGACATCTTCAAGCTTGAACAAATCCAGTATCTCAGTCATCGGGCGGATCTCTATGTCGTCAGGCGGGCCCCAGCCCAAGGTCGCCAGATAGTTGGCCATGGCTTCGGGCAGATAGCCTCGCTCGCGCCAAGTCTCCAGCGACACATCGTCTCTGCGCTTGGAGAGCTTCTTGCGCTGCTCGTTCACCAGCAGCGGCAGATGCGCATAAGCGGGGGCATCCGCGCCGAGAGCGTTCATCACCATCATGGCTTTGGGGGTGCTCGGCAGCAGGTCTTCGCCGCGAATGGCGTGGGTGATGCCCATGTCTATGTCGTCTGTGGCGTTGGCCAGCAAAAAAGTAGGGGTGGCGTTCGAACGCCAGAGCACGAAGTCTTCCATCTCGGCTGCCGCAAAGCTCACCTCGCCGCGCACCGCATCTTGAATAGCGACAATTTCCTGCTCGCAGCTCGCCACCCGAAAGCGCACAGCCAAGCCGTCAGCCAGCTCGGTGCCCGCGACTTCGTTGTTGTCGGCATCGCAGAGATACGCCTTGCCCTCTCGCAGCAGCTTCTCGGCGGCTTTGCGATGCCGGTCGCGGTTGTCCGACTGAAACACAGGCTCCTCGTCGGCTTCTATTCCGAGCCAGCCCAGCAGGTCCAAGATGACATCGGCGAGCTCTGCCCGGTTGCGTTCGGTGTCGGTGTCTTCTATGCGCAGCAGGAAGCGGCCGCCGGTGGAGCGGGCGAACAGCCAGTTGAAAAGCGCGGTGCGGGCGCCGCCCACATGCAGATAGCCGGTCGGCGAAGGGGCGAACCTGACGCATGTGCTCATGCGCGGTCCCTAATGCTCGGGATGCTGAGGGGTTTGCGGCTGCTGCGAGTGCTGAGGGATTTCCAGCAGAGCCAGCGAAGAGGGTTTTGCCTCGCCGACCTCGCCAAGCTGCATTCGCAGCGTCTCCGCTGGCACGAAGTCGGCGATGTGCGAGGCGTGGGCAGGGCTGTGGGCGGCTTCGGCGAAAAGCTCGCGGCGCAAGCTCACCAGTTCCGCATCGGGCGAATCGTCAAGAAACCCCCACACTGCCAGGGCCAATCCCATGTCGGCCGACACCGGCGCACGCCCGAACATTGAAGCTCGCTTCAGCGCCACCTCCAAGCAGCCTGCCAAGACTGCGTCTTCGTCCAGCGGCGAGCCTTCAGACAGCTTCACCTGCGGGCGAAAATTCTCTGCCAGCAAGAGAGCATAGCCCTGGTCGGGGCCTTGATAGCCGTTGCCGTCGCCCTGGGGCTGGCCGGGGGCCGTGAGGTCGCCAGGGCGAGACGCCTGCCACGAGCCCCGTGTGCGTTCGGGAGATTCGTAAAAAGCAGGGGAGTTTCGCGGCTTGCGAGGGACGAAAGATGGCTGTGCCATGATGCCGAGGCAGCGAGCTAAGAAGCCGCAGAAGAGCCTTCGCTGGCATCTTCGCCATCCATATGCAGCAAGCCCCAGACTATGGAATCCAAGAGGGCTTGCCAGCTGGCCTCCACGATGTTCTCCGACACTCCGATAGTCGTCCAAGTCTTCGTGCCGTCCGTGGAATCTATCAGCACTCTCGTCACGGCTTTCGTGGCCGAGGCGGTGTCCAGCACGCGAACTTTGTAGTCGGTGAGGTGTATCGCCTGCGAAGCGGGGTAGCGGTCGCCGATGGCGGCCATCAGAGCGTTGTGCAGGGCATCCACCGGGCCGTTGCCTTCGCCGTGGGCGACTATCCTCTCGTTTTCCACCCAGAGCTTCACGGTGGCGTCGCTGTCCAGCACCACGCTGCTGTCTTCGCCGGTCTTGCCGGTGGCTTCCTGCAGAACCATGGCCACGCGGTCGGCGGCTTGGGTGCCGCCCGGCAGCGGCTCGCCGGGGCGATGGTTCACGCCCACGCTGAAGGATTCCAAGCGGAAATACGGCTGCTCCCAGCCTGCCAGCTTGCGCATCAGCAGTTCCATGGAAGCGTCCGCCACTTCAAAGTGATAGCCGGCGTATTCCAGCTGTTTCAAAGCATCCACCACGCCGCCGAGCATGGATTCCTCCATCTCTATGCCCAGCTCCTCGGCTTTGAGGGCTATCGTGGCACGGCCCGCCATCTCAGACACCACGAAGCGAGTGGCGTTGCCTACCTGCTCCGGCGAGATGTGCTCGTAGGCGTCGTTGCGTCTGGCCAGCGCGCTGGTGTGCAGACCGGCTTTGTGGGCGAAAGCCGTTGCCCCCACATAGGGCTGCTGCGGGTCGGGGGCGAAGTTGACCAGCTCCGCCACTTGATGCGCCACGCTGGTGAGACGCTCCAGCCGGCCTTCGGGCAAAGCTTGAATGCCGAGCTTGAGCTCCAGATTGGCGATGATCGGGATGAGGTTGCAGTTGCCGGTGCGTTCGCCGTAGCCGTTGATGGTGCCTTGAACTTGTCTGGCTCCGCTTCGCACTCCAGCCAAGGCGTTGGCCACTCCGCAGCCTGTGTCGTTGTGGAGGTGCACGCCGATAGGAGTGTCAAAATAGTCGCAGACAGTGCTCACGATTTCGCTCACCTGATGAGGCAGCGAGCCGCCGTTCGTGTCGCACAGCACCAGCCGGTCGGCGCCGGCGTCTGCTGCGGCCGACAGCACCTGCAGAGCGTATTCGGGGTTGTTGATGTAGCCGTCAAAGAAGTGCTCGGCGTCAAAGAACACCCGCATCCCCTGCTCGCGCAGATAAGCCACCGATTCCGACACCATGGCGATGCCCTCCTCCAGCGGCACCCGCAGGGCTTCTGACACATGGTAATCCCAAGTCTTGCCGACAATGCACACCACAGAGCAGTCGGCAGCCACCAAGTTGGCCAGCGTGGGATCGCTTTCGGCTTTGCCGTTGGGCCGCCGGGTGGAGCCGAAAGCCACCAAGGTGCTCGTCTCCAGATCAAGGTCGGTTCGGGCTTGGGCGAAGAATTCGTCGTCTTTGGGGTTGGAGCCGGGCCAGCCGCCTTCTATGTAATCCACGCCCAGATAATCCAGCCGACGGGCGATGCGGAGCTTGTTGTCTACGGTGAGGGAAATGCCTTCTAGCTGGCTGCCGTCGCGCAGGGTCGTGTCGTAGATTTCCACCGCATCGGGCATTGCGGCGGCGAAGTCGCTTGCTCGGTCAGTCTTCGCGGACATATTCGTTCCACTCCTTGTAGCGATCCTCACGGCCGTGCACCGCTTCGGTGTAGATCTCTTGGATCTGGCGCGTGATGGGGCCGGGGTCGCCCAGCTCGCGGTCGTCCACGGAGCGGATGGGCACGATCTCGGCGGCTGTGCCCGACAGAAAAGCTTCGTCCGCCACATACAGGTCGCTGCGGAGCAGGTCTTGAGTGGAATAGGGGATGCCGAGGTCTTTGGCGAAGGTGCGTATGGAATCCTGGGTGATGCCTTCCAAAGCTCCTGCGCTGGTGGGGGGCGTTATGATTTCGCCGTCAACCACCACGAACACATTTTCGCCCGTGCATTCGCTCACCCGCCCTTGCGGAGAGAGCAGGATGGCTTCGTCGTAGCCGGCTTTCACAGCTTGGACTTTGGCCATCTGGCTGTTGATGTAGTGGCCGCAGCCTTTGGCGGCTGGCGGCATGGCGTTGGGGTCGTGCCGCTGCCATGAACTTATCATCAGCCGCACGCCGCTTTGGATGCCCTCGTCTCCCAGATAGGTGCCCCAAGTCCAAGTGGCGATGGAAGCTCGCACCTCGCAGTCCAGCGGGTTGAGACCCATCTCGCCGTAGCCCAGATACACGATAGGGCGGATGTAGCAGCTAGGCAGGTCGTTGGCCCGGATGACGGCTTTGGTCGCCTCAACCATCTCCTCTGGCGAATAGGGGATGTCAATGCAGAGGATTTTGGCGCTCTTGAAGAGGCGTTCTATATGAGGGGTGAGACGGAAGACGGCCGCCCCGTTGTCGGTCTCATAGGCGCGGATTCCCTCAAAGACGCCGTTGCCGTAGTGGAGGGTGTGGGTGAGGATGTGAATCTTGGCGTCGTCCCAGTTGACGAGATCTCCGTCCATCCATATTTTCAGTGCGGGTTCTATTGGCATGAATTTCAGGCTATCTTCATTGCTGCTGCTATGGCATCTCCGATAGCGGCTGTTTTCTTCGGGGCATTTGCTGCTTCTGGGCTGTCGCAGGCTTGCTGAATGGCTGCTGCGGCTGCGGTTTCGCCTAGGAAATCCAGCATCATGGCTGCCGAGAGGACGGCTGCGGTGGGATCCGCGATGCCTTGGCCTGCTATGTCGGGGGCCGAGCCGTGCACGGGTTCGAACATGGACGGCCCCGTGCGGTCGGGATTGAGGTTGGCCGAAGCCGCTCGGCCGATGCCGCCGGAGACCGCGCCGCCGAGGTCGGTCAGGATGTCGCCGAAGAGGTTGTCGGTGACGATCACATCGTAGCGTTGCGGGTCTTCCACGAAATATATGCAGGCCGCATCGGCATGGTTGTAGACGGTTTCCAGATCGCTGTATTCGGAGACGACTTCGTCAAATGTGCGCTGCCAGAGGTCGCCTGCGAAGTTCAGCACATTCGTCTTGTGCACCATAGTGAGGTGCTTGGCCGGGCGCGACCGGGCTAGCTCGCACGCGAAGCGGATGCAGCGTTCTACGCCCATGCGGGTATTCACAGAGCCTTGAGTGGCTATCTCGTGCGGCGTGCCTTTGCGCAGAAAGCCGCCTTCGCCGGCATAGGGGCCTTCCGTATTCTCGCGCACCACGGCCATGTCTATGTTCTGCTCAGCATGTCGGAACGGGCGCAGGTTCACATAGAGATCCAGCTCAAAGCGCATCTTGAGCATGATGCCTCGCTCTAAGACCCCTGGAGTCACTTCTGGCATTCCGACTGCGCCGACATAGATGGCATCCAAGCTACGCCATTCTTCCAGCACGGAATCGGGCAGGACTGTCTGATCTCGCAGGTAGCGTTCTCCGCCGAGGTCGTAAGGCACGAATTCGGCATTCACGCCGGCAGCGGAGATGGCTTTGAGTCCTTCAGGCACGACTTCTTTGCCGATGCCGTCGCCCGCCATTACTGCGATTTTGTGTGTGGTGTCTTTCGGCATCATTTCAATCTAGCGGCACAATCCAGTAGTTTTAAAGCATGAGTTCTACTTCTGATTCGGGCAGTCTCATGGCTCGCATTTCTTCCTCGCAGGAGACAGAGGGGGAGACGACGCAGCTTTCCCAAGAGGCTTACGACCGCCTCAGCGAAGAGCTGCGAGACCTCACCACGAGAGGGCGAGTAGAGATAGCGCAGATCATTGAAACAGCCCGTGAGCTGGGCGACCTCAAAGAGAACGGCGACTATCACGCCGCCAAAGAAGAGCAAGGCAAGATGGAAGCCCGCATCCGCCAGCTGGAGCATCTGCTTTCCAAGGCTGTCGTAGGCGAAGGCGGCGCGGCCGAGGGGGAAGGCGAGACGGACGGCGTGGTCGCGCTGGGTTCGCTGGTGACCGTGCGCCATGATGACGGCGACACGGAGACTTTTCAGCTTGCGTCTGTGGAGGAGCGGCCCGGGGCGCGTGATTTGCTCTCACCGCAGTCTCCGCTCGGCACGGCTCTGCTCGGCAGCAAAGCGGGAGACGAAGTGAGCTACACAGTAACGCAGCCCAGCGGGAGAGAAGTTGATTTTTCCGTGGAGGTCGTGGGAGTGGAGGGTGGCAGTGTTTAAAGCATCACAGACGCTGAGCCAGAAAGTCTGGGAACGCCATGTCGTAGGGGGCGAAGAGGCCGGCGACGGTGCTGCCGAAGACAGGGACCTGCTCTACATAGACCTGCACCTCATCCACGAGGTGACTTCTCCGCAGGCTTTTGAAGGTCTGCGAAATGCCGGCAGGCCGGTGCGCCGCCCCGATTTGACGCTTGCCACCGAAGACCACAATGTGCCCACCGCCGACATCCACCTGCCCATAGCCGATGAGATCTCCCGCAGGCAAGTGGAGGTGCTGCGCGAGAACTGCGCCGAGTTCGGCATCACTCTGTATCCGATGGGGCACGACCGACAGGGCATAGTCCATGTGATCGGCCCCGAGCTAGGGCTTACGCAGCCGGGCATGACAATAGTGTGCGGCGACAGCCACACCTCCACCCACGGTGCTTTCGGCGCGCTGGCTTTCGGCATCGGCACCAGCGAAGTGGAGCATGTGCTCGCCACCCAGACACTCCCGCAACGCCGCCCCAGCACCCTCGCTGTGACAGTTGAAGGGCAATTGCCCCAAGGCTCAGGCGCCAAAGACATCGTCTTGGCCATCATCGGCCGTCTCGGCACGGGCGGCGGCATCGGCTCGATCATTGAGTATCGCGGCGAAGCCATCCGCAATCTCACGATGGAAGGGCGAATGACCGTCTGCAATATGTCTATAGAGGCAGGCGCACGCGCCGGCATGATCGCTCCCGACGACACCACCTTCGCCTATCTGGAGCATCGCCCCGGCGCGCCCAAAGGCAAAGCCTGGGAGCAAGCTCTGGAAGACTGGCGCAGCCTGGCCACCGACAGCGATGCCGTCTTCGACCGAGAAGTCCGCCTTGACGCCGCCGGCATCGCCCCGCAAATCACCTGGGGCACCAACCCGGGGCAAGTAACGAGCATAGACGCCGCCGTGCCCGATCCGAGCAGCTTCGCCGAGGCAAGCCAGCAGGATTCAGCCGCACGAGCTTTGGAATACATGGGCCTGGCAGCAGGCACGCCGATGCGCGACATCTCTGTGGACACCGTGTTCATCGGGTCGTGCACCAACAGCCGCATAGAAGACTTGCGCGAAGCCGCAGATGTGGCGAGGGGCCGAAAGGTGAAGGCAGGCGTGCGCACTTTGGTGGTGCCCGGCTCAGGGCAGGTCAAAGCGCAAGCCGAAACCGAAGGGCTGGACGAAGTGTTCCGAGCGGCTGGCTTTGACTGGCGCGAGCCGGGCTGCTCCATGTGCCTAGCCATGAACCCCGACAAGCTAAAAGAAGGCGAACGCTGCGCCAGCACCAGCAACCGCAACTTTGAAGGCCGTCAAGGGCGGGGCGGTCGCACCCATCTCGTGTCGCCTGCCGTGGCTGCCGCCACAGCTATATCAGGGCGCTTCGCCACTCCAGAAGATCTGGGTTGAAAACTTCTGCTCAATTTTCGGGAACTTTCCGGGCGAGAGGAAGGTCAAAAGAAGCATCAGACCCGATAGAACCTCACCTGAAGGGACAAGAACCATGACTAATGCTTCCCGCCAAACTCGCAAACCGCGCCGCCGAGTGCTGGCAACTGCCTTGTTTGCAGCCGCTATTGCCGTGCTGCTGATTGCAGCTTCGTGCTCTTCGTCTGAAGATACGACGGACGATCCGAGCACTACGGCACCTCCATCTCCTACCACCACGAGCACGCTTCCTCCGATTGTGGACACTGTGCCGCCATCCACTGCTTCAACTGTCGCTCCTCCTGTTATGGAAGAAAACGAGCCGGGCGAGGAAGGCGACCCAGCCGAGGAAAACGAGCCGGTTCTTCCAGCAAATACAGAGGAAACTGACTTGCCGAATGAAACCCTCACCACTATTCCTGCCGCGCCAGCAGACAGCTCAACAGGCAGTTCACCAGGCAGCCTAGTCACGCGAGTGTCGCTTACTTCGTTTGACGAATGCGATGCGCTGATGGAGCATATCCGTAGCGAAGCCCTAGAGCGTGTCGGCCCCTATGGGCTAGATGACGACTTTGAGGGTCCATTCATCGCCAGAGGCCAAGAGCTTGCCTTTGACGATGCGGCACCCGCTCTTGAGTTCAGTGTTGATCAAGCAGATTCTGCTGCAGGTCCATCTGCGGAAGGCCGAACTGAAGCCCCAAGCTCCGCCCCCGCTCAAGGCGTAGATTTCTCGGGCACGAATGTGCAAGTTGAAGGTGTGGACGAGGCCGACATCGTGAAGACCGACGGTCTTCGCATCATCGGCATCGGCAGCGGTCGCTCTGGCGACAGCGAGATCTGGATCGCCGACATCACCAGATCGACCCCCAGGCTGCAGGGCAGGCTCGCCTTGCAAGACGGCTACTACCAAGAGCTGTATCTAGTCGGCGACAGGGTGTTTGCCATAGGCACATCCACAGTAGGCATAGACCCTCCCGGCGGTGGCGGAGTTTTCGGCGATGAGGCAGGCAGCGAGGCAAGCAGCCAGTCAGACAGCACAAGCAACCAGACAGACATTGAATCTGAAAGCGCAATCTCCGCAGATATAGTTTCCTCCGTCGCGCCGAGGTCGTACGACAATGCTGTGGTCGTCACCGAAGTGGATATCAGCGACCCCGGTAGTCCTCAAGTCGTCCGTCACTTGCGGGTGGAAGGCCGTTATATCAGCTCCCGTGCCGCAAACGGCTATGCCCGTGTGGTGATCAGTTCTCCGCCTGAGAAGCTGGGGTTTGTCCAGCCCACATACGGCTCTGAAAGCTCCGAAGCCTCCGCCGAGCGTTTCAACAGGCTGCTGGTGCAAGAATCCACGCTGGATCAGTGGCTCCCCAACTACAACCTCCACGCCGCCAACGGCGAATCCATCAGTCGCGGCCAGCTTCTGGATTGCGACAGGGTGTACGCCCCTAGCGTGTTCAGCGGTTTCAATCAAGTGTCGGTGCTGTCTTTCGCCACCGGCGAGAGCCTGCGGCTGCGAGATGCCGTGTCAACCATGGCGAGCGGCGAGACCGTCTATGCTTCCCCTGGCAATCTCTATGTGAGCCGTGTGGAGTACGACTACGAGACTGACAGTCGCTGGGGCGCGCCTAAGACTGTTGTCCACAAGTTCTCGCTGGATTCTTCCGGCAGCGCGGATTACGAAGCTTCTGGCTCTGCCATCGGCTTGCCCATCAACCAATATGCGTTCCACGAATATGACGGTCGCTTGTTCGTGGCCACCACGAGCGGCAACTGGTCTGATTCCGAGAGTTTCGTGACCGTGCTGGAAGATGACGGCTCGGGCGCCCTTACCCAAGTCGGCCAGGTTGGCAACCTAGGTCGCAACGAAGACATCTACGCCGTGCGCTACATCGCCGACAAAGCCTATGTGGTGACTTTCCGCCAGACCGACCCGCTCTATGTGATAGACCTCTCCGACCCGACCGACCCCACCACCGAAGGCGAACTCAAGATCACCGGCTACTCCGCCTACCTCCACCCCGTAGGCGAGAACCTGCTGCTGGGCGTAGGGCGCGAAGCCACCGACACAGGCAGAGTCACTGGCGCAAAAGTTAGCCTGTTCGATGTCTCCGACCCCGCCGACCCTCGCACGCTCGACACCCTAGTGCTGGAAGGCGGCTCATCCGAAGTGGAGTGGGATGCCAGAGCGTTCCTCTGGTGGGCGCCAGAAGAGCTGGCAGTCGTGCCCATCAGCGACTGGGAGAACAATTTCACTGGCGCCATCGCCTTGATAGTAGACACCGATTCCGCCGACCCCAAAATCACCATGCGAACCAGAATCTCCCACGACATAGACCAAGAATCCGACGAAGACAGCTGGGGCTACGACTGGAACAAGCAGATAACCCGCTCAATGATCATCAACGACGACCTCTGGACTCTCTCCCGCAGCTACCTCCAAGCCAACGACCTAGAAACCCTAGACCGCCGAGCCTGGCTGGACATCCCCGGGGGTTGAGCTCTCCGGGTTGACTAAGGTGGGGATCAGTTTCAGCAGCGTTTCCATAGTCGCTTCTAGCCGCGCATGGTCTTGGCGCAGGTCGGCGATGTCTTGGCGGATGCTGGTGTTCTGCCCTGCCATGTCCTTGCGGAGGTCAGTGATTTGCTTTGCCATGTCTTGGCGGAGGTCAGCAATTTGCTTTGCCATGTCTTGGCGGATGGCGATGTCTTGCTTTGCCATGTCTTGGCGGATGGCGGTGATTTGCTCCGCCATGTCTTGGCGGATGCTGATGTTCTGTTCCGCCATTTCCTTGCGGATGGCGGTGTTGTCTTTGTGGATGGTGCGCCACAGTAGCCAGAAACCGCCGAACATCGTGGCGATTAGGGTTGCTAGAAGAGAGATGATCGCTGCGTCCATTGTTGCTCCTTTCTTGGGGTATCTGTGCTGTGGAGCATAATGGAGGGGTGCTGCAGGAAGAGATCTACTGTTTTCGGTATGCGCGGGTTCAACTTGATTTTACCATCATTATCTCGGCTGGGTATAACATCGGGAACTTTTTTGAGATGGGGGAGGTCTAAGGATGCAGTAGACCCCGACTGAAGGGAAAGACCATGAATACTGCATCATCTCCTAATACCGCATCATCGCCTAGAGCGGTTTCTCGCTTGTTTCGCAGTCCGTTTGTTGAGATCGGGCTGCTTGCGGCTGTCATTTTGGTGGCGGTCTTGGCTAGCCATTGCGCTTCTGCCAGAGAGTCTGCAAGCAGACCCGATGCCGCCGTCGGCGAGCCGGGATTGCCGGGCGAGTCGGCTTCGGGGCAGTGGTCGCCAGGGTTTTCAGAGGACATTACGCTGATTTCTCTTTCTGGTTTTGACGAGTGCGGCGCGTTGCTGGATTATCTGCAGGGCGAGGCTTTGGAGCTTGTCGGCCCCTATGGGTTGGAGGAGCCTCGGGTAAGCAGGGATGAGGCTTTTGCAGCTTCTGCTACCACATGGGCAGAGGCTGAAGAATGGGAAGCAAGTTCTCAAAGATCGTCTTCTGCCAGCGGTGATGCTGACATGGCTGATTTTTCTGCTTTCGCATCTCCGCCAACCACTGCATCGCAGTCTCGCGCTCCTGCGCCTGCTGCGGCAGCGTCTCTTGCCGAAGGAGCAGACTACTCTGGCACGAATGTGCAGGTTGAAGGCGTAGACGAGGCCGACATCGTGAAGACCGACGGCCGCCGCATCATCGGCATCAGCAACAGTGGGGAGCTTTGGATCGCAGATGTCACACGGCCCGTTCCGAGGCTGCGAGGAAGGCTCACCCTGCGAGACGGAGACTTCTTGGAGCTTTATCTGGACGGCGACCGAGTGTTCGTGATCGGCAACTCGTCCGTTGGTCTCAATCCGCCTGGCAGCGGCGGCTTGTATTTCAGCAGAACTCAGAGCGACATAGAAATTGACGACCACGGCGATGCGATAGGCGAGGCAGTTCCGGCGATTGAGCTTGAAGACGCCGTGGTAATCACCGAGGTGGATATCAGCGATTTGGACAACCCCAGAGTCATGCGCCATCTGCGGGTTGAAGGCCGCTATGTCAGCTCCCGTCTGGCAGACGGCTATGCCCGTGTGGTGGTGAGCTCTCCGGCCGAGAAGCTGGGCTTCGTCCGTCCTTCCAGCCAATCCAACCTCTCTGAGGCTTCCGCTGAACGCTTCAACCAGTTGCTGATCCGAGAATCCACGCTGGATCAATGGCTGCCCGACTACAACCTCCACGCTGCCAACGGCGAAACCATCAGCAGCGGCCAACTGCTGGATTGCGACAAGGTCTATGCGCCCAGCATGTTCAGCGGGTTCAACCAAGTGTCGGTGCTGTCATTCGCCACAGACAAGAGCTTGCGGCTGCGAGATGCCGCCTCAACCTTGGCGGACGGCGAGATGGTCTATGCCTCGCCCAGCAATCTGTATGTGAGCCAAGCGATGGACGACTTTGACGCAGGCAGGCGAGACGCTGGGACAGTCGTCCACAAGTTCTCGCTGTCTGCTTCAGGCAGCGCAGACTACGAGGCTTCAGGCGCGGTAGTCGGCTCGCCTCTCAGCCAGTATGCGTTCCACGAATATGACGGTCGCCTGTTCGTGTCCACCACGAGCGGCGAGTGGGAAGACTCCGAGAGCTTCGTGACCGTTCTGGAAGACGACGGACGCGCCCTCAAGCAAGTCGGCAAAGTCGGCAACCTAGGGCGTGGCGAAGACATCTACGCCGTGCGCTACATCGGCGACAAAGCCTATGTGGTGACTTTCCGCCAGACCGACCCGCTCTATGTGATAGACCTCTCCGACCCGACCGACCCCACCACCGAAGGCGAACTCAAGATCACCGGCTACTCCGCCTATCTGCACCCTGTGGGCGAGAACTTGCTGCTAGGCGTGGGGAGTGAAGCCACCAACTGGGGCCAGGTCACAGGCGCAAAAGTGAGCCTGTTTGATGTCTCCGACCCTGCTGACCCCCGCACCCTCGACACTTTGGTGGTGGATGATGCCTCTTCAGAAGTGGAGTGGGACGCCAGAGCGTTCCTCTGGTGGGAGCCGAAGCAACTCGCCGTTGTGCCAATCAGCGACTGGAACAGCAGCGGAGCTTTGGCGCTTCGTGTGAGAACCGACACTAGGTCTGCAGAGATAGAACAGATTGCTCGGATAAAGCACGAGACCAGAGGCTCCCGCACGCGGGAGATACTCCGCTCCATAGTCATCCAAGACGACCTCTGGACGCTGTCCGGCAACTACCTCCAAGCCAACGACCTAGAAACCCTAGACCGTCGAGCCTGGCTGGACATCCCCGGGGGTTGAGCTCTCCGGGTTTACCAAGGTGGGGATCAGTTTCAGCAGCGTTTCCATAGTCGCTTCTAGCCGCGCGTGATCTTTGCGCAGGTCGGCGATGTCTTGACGGATGCTGGTGTTCTGCTCCGCCATTTCCTTGCGGAGGTCAGTGATTTGCTTTGCCATGTCTTGGCGGATGGCGATGTCTTGCTTTGCCATGTCTTGGCGGATGGCGGTGATTTGCTCTGCCATTTCCTTGCGGATGGCGGTGTTGTCTTTGTGGATGGTGCGCCACAGTAGCCAGAAACCGCCGAACATCGTGGCGATTAGGGTTGCTAGAAGAGAGATGATTGCTGCGTCCATTGTTGCTCCTTTCTTGGGGTGTCTGTGCTGTGGAGCATAATGGAAGGGTGCTGCAGGAAGAGATCTACTGTTTTCGGTGTGCGGTAGCCTCAGCCGGATTTCACTAGTATTCGCTCGGCGGCAAAAGCTTCTACTCTTACATTGCCTTCGCCTAGGTTTACGGTGGTGGCGCCGTCGGGGGCGGAGCGGAGCACTTCGCCTTTGAAGCCGGGCATCAGGGATGCCGACTCTAGGAATTCCAGCAGGCCTGGGGTGCATTCCAACTCTTCGCGGATTCTAACGATGGTGAAATTCCTGCCTTCTGAGACTTGCGAGAGGTGCTGCAGGTCGGGTTCTTCGTAGGACGAGCCGGGGATGGGGTTGCCGTGCGGACAGGTGGTCGGGTCTTCCAGCACGCGGTTCATGGCTTTCTCTACGGCGGGCGAGATCACATGCTCCCACTTGCCGGCCTCGTGGTGGGCGTCCGTCCAGTTCATTCCGAGCACATCTGTCAGGAAACGCTCGGCTAGACGGTGTCGGCGCACGATAGTGTTGGCCAGGAACTTGCCGTCTTCTGTGAGTGTCAGCACGCCAGACGACTTTCTGGCGACCAGGCCTTCCTCCGTCATGCGAGAGACCATGCGTGAGACTGCCGCCCGTGAAACGCCCAGTCGTTCGGCCAAGCGCGACTGGATGGGTTTGAGACCGTCTTCTTTAAGCTCGAAGATGGCCTCGCAGTATTCCTCAAACGCAGGATGATGTTCGCGGGGCTCGTAGGCCATATTCTCATTGTAGAGGCTTCTGTTCAACTTGGCTGAGTTTGCTGCGGCGATGCCCCAGCGATGCCGCCGCAATGCGCCAGCCTCAGCGAAGCTCCGCGCTCAGATGGCCGGGGCGATCTTCGGCTGGCACCACGGTGCCGCCGCTTGAGCGGACTGCGCACACCTTGTTCACGGCATTCAAGAACGCCCTCGCCGAAGCCTCCACCACATCTGTGGACAGACCTCGGCCCGCAACCCTGATGCCGTCTTCGGAAGTGAACTGCAGAGCCACATCAGCCAGAGCATCCACCCCGCCGGTAACGGATGTAACGGTGTAGTCGGTGAGCTTGCCTTGCACGCCGGTGGCATCTTTGATGGCGGAGCAGGCGGCATCCACCATGCCGTCTCCTTCGCAGCGCACCATCTTCTGCTCGCCGCTTTTGTCTATCACCACTGTGGCGTGAGGCGTTCCCGAAGCGATGCTCCCGCCGTGGCACTCCAAGAACTCCAGGGCGAACTGGTTCTGGTCGGAGCGTCCTACCTCGTCGGCCACGATGGCTTCCAAGTCGGCGTCTGAAAGCTGCACTTTGCGGTCGGCCAGCTCTTTAAAACGAGTGAAAGCCGAGTTGAGGGCATCGCCCTGTATGTCGTAGCCGAGCTGCTGCAGACGGTCGCGGAAGGCGTAGCGACCCGAGTGCTTGCCCAGCACGATCTGGCTTTCGCCTTGGCCCACCGCGTCCGGATCCATGATCTCGTAGGTGGTGCGCTCTCGCAGCACGCCGTGCTGGTGGATGCCCGACTCGTGAGCGAAAGCGTTGCGCCCCACCACGGCCTTGTTGTACTGGACGGGATACCCGGTGAGACGGCTCACCAGCTTGCTGGCGCGGTGCAGCTCTTTGGTGTTGATGTTCACATCCAAGCCTTCAAAGTAATCCGAGCGGGTCTTCACAGCCATGGCGATCTCTTCCAGAGCCGCGTTGCCCGCCCGCTCGCCGATGCCGTTTATGGCGCATTCCACCTGCCGTGCGCCTGCCATCACGCCTGCCAGCGAGTTGGCGACCGCCAAGCCGAGGTCGTTGTGGCAGTGGGTGGAGATCACATAGTCGCCGCTCACGCGCTCGCGGACGGCGATGATCTTGGCAGCGTAGTCTTCGGGCACGCCGTAGCCCACCGTGTCGGGAATGTTCAAGGTGGTCGCGCCTTCGTCGGCGGCTATCTGCAGCACTTCGCACATGAAGTCGAAGTCGCTGCGCGAGGCGTCTTCGGGCGAGAATTCCACATCATCGGTGTAGCTGCGGGCGTGGCGCACGGCCGAGCGAGCTTCTTCTTTGACTTGCTCCGGCGTCATCCGCAGCTTGTGCTTCATGTGCGTGGAGCTGGTGGCGATGAAGGTGTGGATGCGCCTGTTGGTGGCCGGCTCTATGGCTTCCCAGCAGCGGTCTATGTCTTTGTGCGCCGTGCGGGAGAGTCCGCAGATGACGGGGCCGGACACAGCCTTGGCGATCGCCTGCACAGCCTCAAAGTCGCCTTGGCTGGCAATCGGAAAGCCGGCTTCAATGATGTCCACGCCGAGACGGGCCAGCTGCTCTGCGATCTCCACCTTCTCGCCTTCGTCAAGGGAGATGCCCGGCGACTGCTCGCCGTCGCGCAAGGTGGTGTCGAAGATTTTGACTTGTTCGGTAGCAGTTGCTGTTGCCATAGCCGTGTCTCCTGTGGGTCTCCTGTGTGGTTGCTTTGTGTCTGTCTATTTGCCGGAAAATCTGTCAGTCGGAAAATTTTGCCCCAGAATTGAAAAACCTCCTGTCAAAAGACAGGAGGCAGGGCGAGCACCGGGGCAGGGCGCTCGCGCTAGAGAAGGAGCAGTTCGCTACCAGCGTTGAAAGCCTTGAAGGTCAGAGAATAAGTTGCCATTGATGCCACTATAGCAGAGGTTCCGCTATTCCGCAACCGCAATTCCGCAAGCGAGGCGGCTGCGGCTTGGCCAAATGCTCTTACCTGCTTAGCTGGGTTGGTAGGTTTGGGTTTCGGCGTTCCAGGTTATTTCTAGGGGGATTCTGGATCTGGTGTAGATGTAGATGGAATCGCCTTCGCCTATGGAGGTCATGCGGTCATAGGGGGCATCTTCGCCTGTGGTGAGGCGAGCTTCGGATCGGGGGTGGCAGGGGAGGTAGAGCGACCATCTCCTTGTGCGGGAGCTGTAGCTGACTACTGCTATCACGCCTGTCAGACGGTCGCAGTCTATGAGAGCGTCATCCACCAGGAAGTCGCTGTCGCTGTCTCGTTCTATGGCTGCGGCGGTGTTGGCGATGTTCCAGCCTTGGGTGAGGCTGGCTTGTTGGGTGTTGTGGCCCAGGTTTGTGGTTTCTAGCTCTTCTGTTGCCAGTGCGCGGCTGCGGAAGCTTATGGTGGCGCCTGCTGGGATGGTTTGCGCTGGGTTGGTTACTTGTGTCCAGGCTTGGGTTTCGGCGTCCCATGTGTAAAAGTCTTGGTTGGCGGGCAGGTTCAGCTGTCGGCGTATTGCTGCTGTTGTGGTGCCGCCGCTTTGGATTGTGAAGGTGTTCCAGCCGGACGCGATGTCGGTCTGCTCGGGAGTTGTGTCGGTAGTATCAGGGCCTGCTGTGGCTGGGATCGGCTGAACCGGCTGGGGCTGACCCTGTGCGCCTTGCTCTTCGGGCGGGCTTTCTGGGCGTGTCGGGGCCGGGGTGATGGACACGGTTATCTCTGCGTTCAGCGAAGCTCCGCTCGTGGAGGAATACGGCACGGTGAAAGAAGCCGATCCTTCTGAGGTGGTTTTGGCGGTGGCTCGGTAGGAGCAGGAGTTAGCCGTGCGGGTAACAGAGGAGAATTTGCTGTCTATGTTCGTGGCGTCCGCGCAGGTGATGGTCTCGCCCGATTCAGAAGCATAAGTGGAGGCGTCTATCGTGAGGCTCTCGCCCGCCGCGACGATCAGACCTGTAGGCGCGGTGAACGAAATGTTGGAAATAGACAAGGTGATCGTGGCTGTGTGGTTGTCGCCGCCTGCGCTGCTGTACATCACAGTAAAGCTGCCTGTGCCTGCCGAGGATCCAGCGGTGACAGTGAACCTGCAAGTGTTGGGAGCGCGGACGACGGATGCGAGCGAAGCAGACACGCTGGAGGCGTCGCCGCAGGTTATGGCGTAGGCGCCGTCATCGACATATCGGGCTGCGTCAATGACGAGCGCGCTGCCAGCGGAGATACCGAGGCCTGTCGGGGCTGTGTATTGGATGTCCGATGCTATTTGGCAGGCGACGGGATTGTAGACGGCGGGTGTGGGGTAGCCGAGCAGAGTAACCCCTGAGCGCAGGGCTGCGGGGACTTCGCCGGAGAGATAGTTCCGACAGAGGTCCAGCCATTTGAGCGTGGTGATAGTGCCGAGCTGAGAGGGGATCGTCCCAGAGAGCTGGTTGCCGCCCACGAACAAGTCAACAAGAGCGGTGAGGCTGCCGAAAGTCGCGGGGATTGAGCCCGTGAGCTGGTTGCTGGAGAGATATAGCGAGGTCAGAGAAGCGAGGTTGCCTAGCTGAGTGGGGATCGCTCCTGTGAGCTGGTTGCGGGAGAGGTCGAGCGAGGTCAGGGCGGTGAGGCGGTCAATGCCTCCCGTGCCAGTGGGGATCGTTCCTGTGAGCTGGTTGCGGGAGAGATCCAGCGAGGTCAAGGCGGTGAGGCGGCCGATGCCTGCTGCGCCTGCGGGGATGGATCCTGTGAGGGAGTTGTCGGAGAGATCCAGCGAGGTCAGCGAAGTCAGGGAAGTGATGCCCGAAGGAATAGCCCCGGTGAGGGAGTTGCCCGAGAGATCCAGCGAGGTCAGGGCACGGAGGTTGCCGAACTGGGAGGGGATGGTGCCTGCGATATTGTCCGTGGAGACACTAGCTGCGAGGTCCAAGCCCGTGACCCGATTGCCCGAGACGGTCACGCCCGGCCAATTCTGGATCATTCGCTGAGAGCTTGAGCCTGTGCCCCAGAGACGCATCGGGCTGCCAGCCGCTATATCGTTGTTGCCCGCCACAGCCGCCCAGTGATTCTGGATGCCGACCAGGGCCAGGCAGTCTTCCACGAGATCGTTAGAGCTGCCCGACACTCTCGGATAGGTCGTGGTGTTCACGAAAGCCCCGCTAGAGCAGCCCGAAGAGGACAACGCCGGGATAGAACCGATCACGAGAGAAATCTGGCCGTTGTGAGTGTCGCCGCCGGTAGAAGAGTAAGGCACAGTGAAGGTAGCGGTCCCGGCAGTGCCGCCAGCGGTCAGCCTGATAGAGCAGCCGCTATCGTCAATGCTGGCGATGAGAGCATGCGATTGCGTAATAGTCCCGCACGAAATAGTGCTGCTGCCGTCCGAAGCGTAATCAGAAGCATCAATCACAATATTGCCGAAACGGCCCACAGACAGCCCAGGATCGACAAAAACGATATTGGAAGTAACCACCGCGATGTCAACCCTGCCCGTGCGAGCATTGCCGCCCGCAGAAGTATAAGGCACGGTGAAACTAGCCGAGCCTGCGGTATTGCCTGCGGTTATGTTATAGACGCAGCCATTGCGAGAGGTAACAGTGATCTTGGAATCAACAGCAGTCGCATCGCCGCAAGACACAGTCCAGCCGCCCTGATCGCTGGCGTAGCTGCCCGCGTCAATCTGAATAGAACCGCCCGTGCGCACTTGCAGATTAGACACGCGCTGATAGATGAGAACAGACGGAGCCCCGATAGTGAAAGGAATGTCCCTTGTAAGTTCGGCTCCGCCAGAGGAGTGGTACATCACTCTCACTGTGGCCGAGCCTTGCGAGCTGCCAGCCCACACCCTGAAGCTGCAGCCAGTCGCGGTTACCGAGGCGAGGAGTGCGTGCCGGTTGGCCGGGTTGGCATTGAAGCTGCATGTTATGGTATAGTCGCCGTCTGTGGCGTAGCTGCCGAAATCAACTGTCTTATAGTTGCCTGCCCCTAAGGGGATGCTCGCCGGAGCGGTGAAGGTGATACTGGAAGCAGCAGTGATGGCAATCGTTAAAGTAGCGCTGAGAGAGGTGCCTCCAGAAGAAGTCAAAAGGGTGGTGAAGCTGGCATTGCCTGTTGCAGCAGTGGCTGAGGCAGCGACCGAGAAGGAGCAACTGTTGGGGGCACTTTGGGTAACAGTGAGCCTGGAATCCACAGCAGAGGGAGCTCCGCAAGTGAAAGTGTTGGCGCCGTCTGTGGCATAACTTGAGGCGTCAATGAGGTAGCCTGTTCCCCCCGCTGGCATCGTGAGGTTGGAGGGGGTATTGAAAGTGATCTGCGCTGATGCCTGGCTAGCAAATATGGCCGATGCCGCAAACAGCACCGATCCGAACAAAGCCAGAGACGCAGCCAAAGCGAGCGGCTTGCACAGGGTGTTGGGCTTGCGCGGGATGCCGCGAAGGTTCAGTTTCATAGGAGATTCTTTCATGGAAGGCTCGGGGGGGGGGGTATTGAGATTATTATTCATGTGCTTTACTATAGCAGGCAAAACATATTTGCAATAGCATTCAAATTTCTTATCATCTGCCTGTTGCTGCTGTCATGGGTGCTAGGAGGGCAAAACATATTTGCAATAGCATTCAAATTTCTTATTTCCTGCGATTCGGGTTAAACCATTGCAAGTCGAATTCGGGTTTGGCGATTGTGAGTCTTTCGGGTTGAGCGATTGTCAGTCTTTCGGGTTAGGCGATTGTCAGTCGCTTGTCATGGGATCGCAGTGATGCGATGTCGGCTTGAATTTGTGTTCTGTCTATCTGCGCAACAGCGGTGCCTATCTGTGCAACAGCGGCGCGACTTGTTGGCCGAAGGCGGCTATCTGGTCGTTGAATTCTTGCTGGGATCGGCTGCTGAAGCGGAGGTGCAGCACATTGGCTCCTAGCTCGCAGGCTGCCAGCAGCTCTTCGGCGATGGCTTCGGGTGCGCCGCTCAGCGAAGTTGCGGAGGCCAGCTCCTCCGGAGGCTCTCCCACATAGAGCGTGCCGGGCATGTGGCCGATGTCAAAGCTAGCGTCGCTGCGTCCTGCGGATTCGGCTGCTTGGCGGATCGTCTCCAAGACGGCGGGGATGTGCTCTTTGGGGGTGCCCATCGGGATCCAGCCGTCGCCTCTGGCTCCCACTCGGCGGAAAACAGGCGGGGTGGTGCCGCCCACCCAGATGGGCAGTTCGCCTTGCTGCGGTTTCGGGCCTACGCCGCAATTCTCCCAAGAATAGTTTTCGCCCGAGAACGAGGAATAGCCCGGCTCATCGTCTACGCCGCCTGGCGCTGTGCCGGCCAAAGCTGCCCGAACTCCGTCTATGCACTCGTTCAGCAGCGTGCCTCGCTTTGAGAAGTCCACCCCCATAGCTTTGAACTCTCCGGCAACATGCCCCGCTCCGACTCCTAGGATGACCCGCCCGCCCGAGAGATGATCCAAGGTGGCGAAAGACTTAGCCGTCTGCAGCGGATGACGATAAGCGGCGATCCAGACGACAGAAAGCAGCCGAATTGTTGAAGTATGCGCTGCCAAAAATCCCAGAGTCGCCACCGTGTCGTACCAGGTAGTGCTCATGCGAGCGGAATAGTCGTCATCAGGAATCGCAATATGGTCGCACACCCCCACAAAGCCGAACCCCGCCGTCTCGCAGTTCTGCGCAATTGCAATAAGGTCTTCCACAGAAGCATCAGGCTCCCAGCTAGCCCGCAAAGTGCGAGTAAGAGTCTGCACGGGAAGCTGCATCCCGAAAATAATTTCCCCGCCCCCGCATACGGCTGCCATTGTTTGCCTCCTTGTTAAATTGCCCTGCCGCAATTCTATTGCAGAGACAAAACTTCTCCATCTCCACGATGCTGGGAGGGAACGGCTCCAAATCATCGGATGGTTTTATCTGGTGAAGATTGATTGGAAGGCTTGGTAGGTTTGGGTGTCTTCGTTCCAGCGTATGTTGAGGGGTTGGCGTGTTCTGGTGAAGATGTAGGTGGTGTCTGCGGGGGCGATGCTTGCGAGAGGCCGATAGGGAGCATTTTCGCCTGTGGTGAGCCGTCTTTGGGCTGCGGGGTGGCAGGGCAGCGATATCGACCATCTTCTGCTGCGTGTGCTGTAGCTGGCTATGGCTATGATGCCTTGCTGGTTGCGGCAGTCTGTGAGGGACGGGTCTAGCAGGAAGTCTGTGTCTTGTGTGCGGGTGATGCCTTGGGGGATGCTGAGGGTGTTCCAGCCTGTGGTGAGGCGTGTTCGGGTGGTTCCGCCGCCTAGGTTGCTGTTTCTCATTTCTCTGTTGGTGACGGCCTCTTCAGTGCGGAAGGATACTCTTGTGCCGGCTGGTATTGCTTGGGAGGATCGGGTTGCGCGTGTCCAGGTTTGTGTGTTTGCGTTCCAGGTGTAGATGGTTTGGCTTGAGCCGAGGTTGAAGGCTTGGCGTATTTGGGCTGGGGTGGTGCCGCCTGTTTGGGCCGTTAGGGTGTTCCATCTGGGCCCTGGCTGGTCGGGTTCCAGGGTCGTGGTCGGGCGAGAGGGGTCGGGTATCGTGGTCGTGGTGGTAGTGGTGGTAGGAGGCGGTGGTGTGGGTCGCCGTGTGGGCTCGGCGGGGGGTATGATCGGCCGTTCGGGGCGTTCCTCCGGGCGTGTGGGGGCAGGAGTGATGGTGATGTAGATGGTGGCTTTGCGGGTGTTGCCGCCTGTTGATGTGTAGCCGATTGTGAAGCTGGCGTTGCCTGGGGTGGCTGAGGCTGCGATGGTGTAGGTGCAGCCGTTGCGTGTTACTGAGGAGAGTTTGGTGTCTATGTCGGTCGCGTCTCGGCAGGCGATGGTGTAGCTGCCGTCTGTTGCGTAGGAAGACAGATCTATGCCGCGTGCGCTGCTGGCTTGGAGGGTTATGGCTGCGGGGGCGGTGAAGACGATGCTAGACGCCGGGCCTATGGTGATGGTGAAGCTGGACAGGTGGGTGTCTGTGCCGCTGGAGGTGTAGGTGAGGGTGAAGGTGGTGTCGCCTTGCGCTGCCGTGGCTGCTGCGGTGATGGTGTAGTCGCAGCCGTTGCGCGCGATGCTGGTGAGCTTGGCTGTTTCTGTGGCTGTGGCGTTGCCGCAGGTGATGGAATACGGGCCGTCGGTGGCGTGGCTGGCGAGGTTTAGGGTGCGGGTGTTGCCTGCGCCTATCTCCAGGTCTGTGGGAGATGTGAATTGTATGTCGGAAGCGGGCATGATAGAGATGGTGATGGTGCCGTTGCGTGAGCCGCTGCCTAGGGTGCCTGTGGAGGTATAGGGCACGGTGAAGCTGGCGGTGCCCGTGGCTGTCGCGGTGGCTGTGGCGGTGTAGCTGCAGGCTGTGTTGGCAACGGATATCTTGGAGGTGTCCACGCCGGTGGCTGTGCCGCAGGCGATGGTGTTGGGGGAGTCTGCTGCGTATCTGGAAGCGTCAATAGTTATCGCGCTGCCGGCTCGCACGGACAGCCCCTGGGGAGCTGTGAACACTATGGCCGATGCTGTCGGAGCGGGGCCTATGGTGATGGCGATGAGACCGTTTTGGGTGTCGCCGCCTGCGGAGGTATAAGGCACGGTGAATCTGGCAATGCCCGTGCTCGCGGACGACATGGCTGTGAAGCTGCAGCCCGTGCGGGAAACCGAAGCCAGCCTTGCGGAGTCAATGCCTGTAGCGTCGCCGCAGGTTATCGCGTAAGTGCCGTCTGCGGCATACAAAGCGGCGTTTACGACCACGCTGGAACTAGCAGCTACCCTCAGGCCCACCGGAGGAGTGAACACGATATTGGTGGCGGCTCCTATGTCTATCGTGATAGTGCCGTTCTCAGTAGCACCGCCCTGGGAGACATAAGGCACGGTGAAGGTGGCCGATCCCGCTGCGGCGGGCGTGACGACATAGCTGCAGCCGGTGCGGGCTATGCGGTCAATCCCGGTGTTGATGTCGGCGGCGTCTCCGCAGGATATCGCATAGCCGCTGCTGGCTTCAGAAGCATAGCTGGAAGCGTCTATCGTGAGCTGGCGGTTAGCGGCCACCTGCAGCCTGCCGGCCCCGCTAGTAGGCGGGGGAGTATAAGTGATGGCAGAAGTAGGGCCGACTTGGATGCTTATGGACTGGCTGAGGGTGTGCCCGCCAGCAGAGGTGTAGGCGATAGTGAAACTGGCCGAGCCTTGCTGAGACATGGTAAGAGTGGAAATAGGAGTGATCGTGTAGCCGCAGCCGCTGCCAGAAGAATCTCTGGCGACCGTTGTGAGTTTCGTGCTGTCTATGCCGGTGGCGTCTCCGCAAGTAATCGCGTAGTTCCCGTCGCGCACATAGTCCAAAGCGTCTATCGTGCGGGTGAGGTTGATGGCGACCTGCAAGCCAGGATCGGTGAAGGAGATATTAGAAGGCAGCCCCACGGTCAGAGAAACTATGCCCGTAGCGGTGGCCCTTCCGCTTGATGTAAACGGCACTGAGAAGCTGGCTGTTCCCTGGCTGGCTGTCGCACGAGGCATCACAGAGAACACGCACGGGCTGGTCTGAGCATCGGGGCGGGTAACCGATGAGAGCCTGGAATGGACGCTAGCCGCGTCGCCGCAGGTCACGGTGTAGCTGCCGTCTGTAGCGGCGGAGGAGATGTCAACGGTCAATGAACGGTTAGATCCCACCAGCAGACCCGAAGGAGCGGTGTAGACGATAGTGCTGTCGGGGCCGATGTTGACAGTGAAAGTCCCGCTGGCAGTAGCACCACCGGTGGAAGAAAATGCCACAGTGAAGGTGGTGTCGCCTTGCGAACCCACAGCGAGGGTGTCGACCGGGTCAACAGTGAAAGAACACCGGTCGCCAGAAGAACTGCGAGTGACTGTCATCTTGTTTGCATCCACGCCCGCAGCGTCATCGCAAGACACCCTGTAGGCGCTGTTCTCGCCGCTTGTAGCAGCCAGAGCGTCAATCACTAAAGTCCGGTTTCGCCCGAGGGTGAAAGTGCCGGGATCGGCGAAGGTGATGGTGCTGTCGGGGCCGATGTTTACGGTGATAGTGCGAGCTATGGTGTGGCCGCCTTCAGAGGTGAATCTCACTGAGAAGCCGGTGTTGCCTTGGTCGGCCGGGGCGAGCGAATCTACCGGGTCTATGGTGTAGGTGCAGCTATTAGCCGTGCGAGTGACAGTCATCTTGGTAGCGTCCGCGCCCGTAGCGTCAGCGCAGGAAATCGCATAGCCGCTGCCTGCTGCTTCTGAGACATAGCCAGACGCGTCGATCTCCAAAGTCAGATTCCGCCCTATCCTCAGCCCAGACGGGCCCTGGTAGCGGATGTTGGAAGCCACGCCCACTTCTATGGAAATGTTCGCGCTCAAGCTGTCGCCGCCGTCCGATGTGAGCGGGACAGTGAAAGTAGCAGTGCCTTGCATGGAAGTAGGCGTGATGGTGTAGCCGCAGCCGTTCCCGCTGCTGTCGCGCACCACCGAAGCCAAAGCTACGGTGCCCGTGGTGGGCGCATCGGCTGCAGTGTTGGTGGCTGTGCCGCAGGTGATGGTGTAGCCGCCGTCCGAGGCGTAGTCCAAAGCGTTGATGGTCTGGGTGCGGTTCGCGCCGACTTTGAGATTCGTGGGGGCTGTGAAAGAGATGCTGGAAGCTACGCCCACATCCAGGGTCAAGGTGCCTGTGGTGGTGTGCCCGCCAGACGATATATACGGGATGGAGATGTCGGCGGTCTGCCCAGAGGAGGAGCCGGCGGTTATCGGAATGCGACAGCCGTCTTGCGTGCCCAAGCTGATATCGGTGTCGCTCTCGGTGATAGTGCCGCAAGAGATCGTATAGCTGCCGTCTGTGGCGTAAGAACTCACATCTATAGTGCGGGTTCTGCTGGCAGCCACAGCAGGATTAGAAGCCGGAGCCGCGAAGACTATAGTGCTGTCGGGGCCGACATTGACGGTGAGGGTGCGGGTTATTTCGTGGCCGCCGTCAGAAGTAAAAGTAATGGTGAAGGTGGCATTGCCTTGCTGGGCCGGCGTCAAAGTGGTGATAGGCGTGATGGTGTAAGAACAGGTGTTGGCAGTGCGAGCAACAGAAGTCAGCTTGGTGCTGTCAATAGCTGCGGCGTCAGAGCAAGTGATGGTGTGGCCGCTGCCTGATACTTCAGACACATAATCCGAAGCGTCAATAGCCCGAGTGCGGTTCCGCCCCACAGTCAGGGTTCCGGGGCTGTTCCAGGTGATAGTGCTGTCGGGGCCGATGTTTACGGTGAAAGTGCCAGAAGCGGTAGCACCGCCTGTGGAGGTGAAAGGCACAGAAAAAGTAGTGTCGCCCTGGGAGCCGGCAGCCAGATTGTTCACAGGATCAACAGTGAAAGTACAGCTGCTGCCAGTGCGGGTGACAGTCATCTTGCTGGCATCCACCCCGGTAGCGTCGCCGCAAGAGATGGTGTTGTTGCTGTCGGCTTCTGTCGCATGAGCCGAAGCGTCAATCACCAAAGTCCGGTTGCGGCCCACCTTCAGCCCGGTGGGAGCACTGAAGGTGAGGGTGCTGTCGGGGCCCACATTGACAGTCACGACTCCGTTCGCGGTAGCCCCGCCGTCAGAGGAGAACGGCACAGAAAAAGTAGCATCGCCCTGCAAAGACGAACTCAGAGTGCTGATCGGAGTGATAGTAAAAGAACAGGTATTGGCAGTGCGCGACACAGAAGTCAGCCTCGTGCTGTCAATGCTGGTAGCGTCGCCGCAAGAGATGGTGTAGCCGCCGTCTGAGGCATAAGCCGAGGCATCAATAGTCAAAGTCTGGTTCCGCCCGACCGTAAGACCAGTGGGCGCGTTGTAGGTGATGGAGCTGTCGGGGCCGATATTGACAGTGAAAGTCCCAGTAGCCGTAGCCCCGCCCGATGAAGTGAAAGGCACAGAAAAGGTAGTGTCGCCTTGTGAGCCAGCAGCCAAATTGTTCACAGGGTCTACCATGAAGGTGCAGCTGCTGCCAGTGTGGGTAACAGCCATCTTGTCGGCATCCACCCCGGTAGCGTCGCCGCAAGAGACGGTGTAGCTGCCGTCAGACGCATAGCTAGAAGCGTCAATCTCCAAAGTCTGATTCCGCCCCACTTTCAACGCCGACGGCGCATTGAAGCTAATAGACGAAGAAGCTCCGACCGTCAAAGTCACAGCCCCCGATTCTGAATGGCCGCCCGAAGAGGTGTAGGGAATAGTGAAACCACTGGCACCGGCAGTGCCCGTGAGAGTGATGGTGTAACTGCAGCTCCCAGCAGAAGCCTGCGTCACGCTGGTGATCTCAGTGGTGTCAATGCTGGTGGCGGCCCCGCAGGTAACCGTGTAAGCCATGTTCTCGGTTATATAGTCCAGCGCATTGATAGTCAGCGTCAACAAATTGCTGCCCTGCGTCAGCTGAGGATCAGTGAAGCTGATCTCGGAATGCGGGCCGACCGTGATGTTGACTACGCCGTCTGTGCTGTGGCCGCCCTCGGAGGTAAATGGCACGGTGAAGCTGGCCGGGCCTTCCACAGCCGTAGGCGTGATAGTAAACACACACCCATTGCGAGCCACCGTCATCAGATTCGTGGTGTCAATATTGATAGCGTCCCCGCAAGAAATCCCGTAGCCGCTGTGAGACTCGGTTACATAATCCGAAGCGTCAATCGTCTGCGTGCGGTTAGCTCCCACCTGCAAACCAGTAGGCCCCTCATAAGTGATAGTGGAAGCCGGGCCTACCTCAATATTGATAGTGCCGTTCTCTGTGTCGCCGCCCGTGGAAGTGAAAGGCACAACGAAACTAGCAGAACCCTCCGTGCTCGTCGGCGTTACAGTGAACTCGCAGCCGTTGCGCGACACCGTCATCAGATATGTGGTGCTTATGCTAGTAGCGTTCCCGCAAGTAATCGTAAAGCTCGCGTGAGTCTCGCTCACATAGTCCGAAGCGTCAATCACAAGAGTGCGGTTCGTGCCCACCTTCAACCCCGTAGGCGCGGAAAAAGTGATATTAGAAGCGGGTATGACATCAACAGACACGCTCTGAGTAGAAGTATGGCCCCCAGAAGAGATGTAAGGCACCGAAATAGTCGCAGTGCCCGCAGTGCTGCCGGCAGCAATAGTAACATCACACCCAGACTGCGAAGAAATGCTGATCAAAGCAGACGACTCCGTAACAGTGCCGCAAGAAATCGTGTAGGTACCGTCAGAAGCGTAATTATCCACTCCGAGCGTAACCGAACCACCGGCCTGGACGACCGGGTTAGCAGAAGGCGCATTGAAAGTAATAGTAGAAGCCGGGCCCACCTGCAAACCGATCCGGCCGCTCACCGAGCCGCCGGCCGAGGAAGTATAAGGCACCGTGAAACCGGACGCGCCCTGAACATTCTTAGGCGTAACAGTAAACACGCAGCCATTGCGCGTCACCGTACTGATCTCAGTCGTGTCAATGCTCATAGCATCCCCGCAAGAAATAGAATAACGAGCATGAGACTCGGTCGCATAGCTCGCAGCATTAATCGCAAGAGTCCGGTTCGTGCCCACCGTCAAACCAGAAGGCGCAGTGAAAGCAAGATTAGAAGCAGGCCCGAAATTGATCCTGAGCCTGCCGTTATAGGCACAAAAAAATGTGCCCTGAATGCAGATTGTCAAAGTATGGTATTCTTCAACTCCTGAAACCGAAGTAGACTTAGCTGCGACTGTGTAGCTACAGCCACTACGAGAAATAGAAGAAAGCCTGGATGGAAGAGTAAGAGTAATATCTGGGCAAGCGACTGGAGTTGTAGAGCCGGTAACCGTTATATATCGGCTTATATCAAAAGTCGCAGTTTGTCCAGCAGCAATCCAAAAATCATTAGAGCTGCCTGAGTCGCCAAAGGTGTAAGTCCACCTCAAGCTTTGAGCTTCTGCCGGGCTAGATGTGGCCACCGAAACGGCGAACACTGATGCTCCGATCAGAGCCACCGAGACGAGTGCTACGACAACTTTGCGAAAAGCACCCTGGCCCAGCCATGCATCACACGGGGGGGGGTCTTAGACGGCAACTTCATGTCAGCCTCACGAGAGGAGCAGCCGTGCGTCTTGCGGGGGGGGGGGGCATAGATGACAATTTTTCATAGTCAAAGATTATATCAGGTCGCAACCGCAAAAGCAACTTCAAGCAGCCTCGTGGGATATCCCAGCAGGTGTGAGGCTCGCTAACAATATAAAGTGTCACCTACGGTCTGTCCATTTCATTTTTGTCGAATATGCCGTTGCCTGTCTTCATACTCACGCGAAGTCCGCCAGGCTCAACCTCGTCCGCAACCGCTTCTCAGCCCTCAGCCGCTTACGTCGCAGTGTCTGAGGCGCGAGCCCAGTAGTGCGCGACATAGACTCCACCGTCAAACAGCCAGTGCGAGTCAGCACCACCAGCTCGGCTGTCAGCCGGTCTAGGCTGCCTTGCTGCATCACCATGGCTATGAGGTCGGGCAGGCTGGCAGATGTGCCAGGTTCGGGGGCTGGCTCTGGGATTTGCTCGGCTTCCTCTTCTATTCGCGCCTCGTTCATCTGCGCCTCGTGTTGCCAGAATTGCCGCCATATCTGCGTGCTTTGGAGCACGCGGCTCTGGATGTTGCGATAGAGCCACCAGTGGACGCAGACGATGTCTTGCTTCTGCCAGCCTGAGATCATCTCGGAGATGATGGCTATTACATAGGCTGCGAATTCGTCGGCGTCGTGAATCCACGATCTGTCTATGAGATAAGTCACTTGGGGGAGCAGGCTTTGGATCACCATGAGCTGGCTGAGCGGTTCGTGGGAGTGCTCTAGCAGGCAGCCGAGGGCTTCGTCGCGTTTGCGTTCGCGATGCCAGCCTGGCCGAATCACAAAGGAGATGATTTCGGCGGGAGTGCGCTGAGCGAGCAGCGGATTGCCGTGAGTCCACCTTTTTACCGAGGCGAATAGCTCTTCGGAGTCGGCGACTTTTTGCCATTCGTCTTGCAGATATCTGATTGTGGTGGTCTCGGCAGCGATGCTCACGGTTTCTCCTTTCAGGTGCGATTTTTTGCATCAATTAGGCTTACTCCACAGGTGCTGCACAGAACCAAGTGGAAGTTTCAGGGCGGGTAGGCTGGAATGTCGCGGCTAGGTTGTGGAGGGCGCATCGGAAGCCGCAGCCAGCATTTATCAAGCGCAGACAAGCACAGACAAAGGAGGAGACAGATGGGCACTTCGCTTCTTGGAACAAGGGTTGAACGGCGAGAAGACCCGACCCTGTTGACCGGCCGAGGGGAGTATGTGGGCGATGTGAAGCTGCCAGGATGCCTGCATGCCCGGTTTGTCCGCTCCAGCGAGCCGCACGCCAAGTTTCAGGTGGATCTGAGCGAGGCTGCTGCGGCTGAGGGAGTGGTGGCTGTATATGACTTTGAGGCATTAGGCGGCACGATGGTGGAGCAGAGATTCGTGCCCGATGCGAGTTTCGCGAGGGGGGCGTTGAGCCGAGGCGTGGCGCGCTATGCGGGCGAGCCTTTGGCGATGGTGGTGGCTGAGACTTTGGCTGCCGCCCACGATGCCGCCGAGATGGTCGTGGTGGATTACGAGCCGCTGCCAGCGAGCATGGATGCCGAAGCTGTGTTTGCCAGGGAGCACGGGGGTGGGGGCGATTCCCCTGCGATGCTGTTTCCCGAGCGAGGGTCGGACACGATGAAGTTCCGGGCGCATCAGGAGGTGCCGGCGCATGGCCCCGATGAGACCGTCGTGACTGTCCGCATGGAGAACAACCGCATGGCTGTGGCCCCTCTGGAATCGCAGGCGATAGCAGTTGAGCCGCATGACGACGGCAAGCTGACCGTCTGGCTGTCGTCCCAGGGGCCGCACGAAAACCAGAAAGGGTTTGTTGCTTCCTTGGGCTTGGAAGCTTCAGATGTGAGGGTTATTTCGCCGTGGGTCGGCGGGGGCTTCGGTGGCAAAGGCGGCTGGGTGCCAGAGCACATAGCAGTGGCTCGGGCGGCTCAATTGCTAGGGCGGCCCGTGCGCTGGCTGGAAGACCGCACGGAGAACCTCTTGAGCATGCACGCTCGCCATCAGATTCAATACGCTCGCCTGAGCGTAGGCAGCGACGGCAAGATCGCAGCCCTAGAGACGCACGCTCTGGCCGATTGCGGGGGCTATTTGGAAATCGGCGGTCTGATAGTGACAGCCACCGTGATGATGGCGCAAGGCGTGTATAAGATTCCGCAGCTTCGTTCGGGAGGGGGCACAGCTTGCACCAACAAAGCCCCGACGACTGCATTCCGAGGCGCGGGCCGCCCGCAGGCTACCTGCATTTTGGAGCGGGTGATGGATGTGGCGGCTGCCGAGACGGGCATTGATCCTGTGGAGCTGCGCCTGCGTAATTTGCTGCAGCCGGAGGACTTTCCGTTCTCCACCCCCACAGGCGCAACATACGACACAGGCGACTACGCCAAGACGCTGCTGAAGGCTACCGAACTTGCCGACTACGATGCTCTGCGGCGCGAGCAAGCCGACCGCCGCGAGCGAGGCGACACGAAGCTGCTGGGCATCGGGGTGTGCTGCTATGTGGAGATCACGGCTGGGTTCGGGTCTGAAGATTACGCCAGCGTGGAGGTCGGCGAAGACGGCAAGGTTTTGCTGAAAGCGGGCACTTCTTCGCACGGTCAAGGCCACGAGACGGTCTTCGCCACGATAGTGTCCGACCAGCTGGGCGTGGATCTGGACGACATAGTATTCGTGCAGTCGGACACGGCAGAGGTGCCGCGCGGTCATGGCACTGGCGGTTCCCGTTCAGGACAGGTGGGCGGTAGCGCGGTGCTGGGCGCGTGCGAGCAGGTGCTGGAAGACGCTCGTCGCTTGGCATCGCATCTGCTGGAGGCAGACGAGTCGGACATAGTGGTAGCCGACGGCGGCCTAGCTGTAGCCGGAGTACCCGCCGCCAAACTGAGCTGGGCGGAATTGGCAACTGCCGCGAAAGATGTCGGAGGGTCTGCAGGCGGTGATGGCTCAGCGGCTGCAGGCGGCGATGGCTCAGGTGAAGAAGCTGCGAGAGATGGCGTAGCAGATGGCTCAGGCTCGGCAGGCGGTGATGGCGCGGCGGATGGCGCAGCCTCAGCAAGCAGCACAGCCGCAGCCGACTTGCCCGACCGTCTATGGGCCGAGAACGATTTCAAGCAGGAGAACGCCACATACCCGTTCGGCACTCACATCTGCGTGGTAGAGGTGGATTCCGAGACAGGCAAAACAGAAGTCCTGCGCCATATAGCTGTGGACGACTGCGGGGTGGTGATGAACCCGATGATCGTAGAAGGCCAGCAGCACGGCGGCATAGCCTCTGGCATATCGCAAGCCCTCTGGGAGCACATCGTCTATGACGACAGCGGCAACCCCCGCACCACCAACTTCGCCGAGTATCTCTTCCCCAGCGCGGCAGAGTTCCCGTCATTTGAAGCTCACACCACAGAAACCCCCACCGACCAAAACCCCCTAGGAGTAAAAGGCATAGGCGAAGCCGGCACAATAGGCGCCATCCCCGCCGCCCACAACGCAGTAATAGACGCCCTAGCCCACCTAGGAGTCCGCCACCTAGACATGCCCCTAACCCCCCAAAAAATCTGGCAAGCCATCGCCCAGCCTCCGACCCTCGCCCACCAATGGCCTACCTATGCGTAGCGCAATTGGTGATGTAAAGTAGACATATGCCAGACTTTGACCAATTTGAGCGAGTGCTAAGGGCTTCTATGGTTTCGTCTGCTAGCGGAATCGCGGACTTCGCAATTCAGCTTTCTGGGATCAAAGATAGCAACAGGCCTAGAATATTTAAGAACAGGTCACTGCATGAGTTGGAGAGATGGCTCAGAGCATCACATGAAAAACTCAGGAGCATATTTGGGGAGGAAGTTGAATTTTCTACCACAGATGTAAATGTAAGAGGAGCAGATTTGTATATTGAGGATGCGGATCAATGGATAGAACTTAAAACAGGATCTGTCACGGATGCTAATGCAGGTATTTCTACTATTGCTTGGGCAATGGGAGACGACGATGCCTCTGAACTAAGTCAAATTATGAGCCATTCAATGATAGAGCGAAGAGCGATGGCAGAAGCTGGTGATCTAAATGGAGTAAGAAGTTCGCAAGACAATACTATGGATAAGCTTGAAATCTACTTCCGTGAGCGTCTGGCGGAAAATGAATTAGCCCCGCCCTTCTTATGTCATTATTCTAGATGTGTGGCACGATGCGTCACGAAAAGGGACGAGTCAATGTCGTTGATGAATATTCCAGAAGCGGAATGGAAAACACCAAGAGTATTGCATGTCAATTGGAAAGACGGTTGGAATGAAGTATCTCGCCCATTTGATTCTGACGAAGATATCGTTGTTGCTGAAATTATTCGTAAGCCTCCATCCTCTGGTCAACGAAGTCCAAGAGTTCCTAGAGCGCAGTTTCGAGTCAAGGGAGTTTCATCAAATCGAACTGCATTATATTATCCCCACTACAAGAATTCCTATAAGACCTCAGACGGCAACCGCATAGAAGCTGAACACTGGGTTCAGACTGCTTGCTTTCATGTTTGGATTGACAAATAGGCTCATCCCCATACTATATGGGTAGCAAGTATGTCAGCTCGGTTGCTGATATCTGAGTATTGCCCGTGAGCAGTCGGATCTTTTCTGATATATCGGGGTTTTGAAGCATTTTTAGCAGGGGTTCCCAGTCTATTTTTGGATCAAATTTATCATGCTGACGAATGACATTCACATGATTTTCTGCGACAAATTTCATCTTTTTCGGTATTAGGGCACAGCGTAAATCACCCGAACCAACCGCTCCCACAATGCGGTTAGACACAATTGCTGGACCAGTAAGTTTGGGTTTTTCTGTTTGAATGTATTGAGGGCGTTTATGCTCAGGTTGGAGGTGAAGCTTGTCTTGAATGTTGTGTGCCCAAATCAATGGAACTTCGCCATTATTTGCTTCTCGTCTAAGTTCTTCTCTATGGTTGTTCCAGACAATAGTTCCAGTTATAGCCTCATAGCCAAGATCAAAAAGTATGCTTTTGCCATAGTATAAGGCCTCAAGCTCTGATGTATTTTTAGAAAAAATGGTTCTTTGGAATTCGGAATTTTCACGCACAAAAACGTGTCTATCTTTGTTTATACTACCACGATTAAGGACTATTAATTGTACTGGTGTCTGCGCTTTGTCAAATAGTTTTTGATCGTAGAATATTTCCAAGAATTCAATTGATGAATTTTCAAGAATGTATTCTCTTAGCCGATTAAAGTATGCCCCATTATTCATTGAAGGTGGAATTACATAGGCCAGCTGACCGCTTGAAGTCAAAGCTTCGAGACCTGATTGAACAAATAATGCGAAAATATTGACGCGGCCTGATATGACGCTAGCAAAGCGTTTCTTGATATCATCTGAAGCTCTAAATTGAAAAAATGGCGGATTCCCTATGACTAAATCAAATGGTTCGTCTTCATAATGATCGAGTGCTGAGCGTTCGTATAAGTGTGCTGACGGTATGTTTTTTTGTGCTACATCCAATAGAGTTGTGTCTACATCCCAGCCGTAAAGTTCAGCTTCAGGTTCGCGCTCTGCGATTGACCGAAGAAATTCCCCAGTTCCGACCCCAGGATCTAGCACTCTCATGCCTGGGAAGAGTTTGCATTGATCCAGCAGTCTTTCTCTCAAAAGCCTAGGGGTCATATATTGCCCCAGGCTTTTGCGGTGAGAAATCGGAGTTTCTGCCAGCCACGCCAAGGTGAACTCAGACAGTTCGCCTTTATCTAGTGCTGGCTCGATTGCTGTCGTTGTTTTCATAATTCACAATGATAGCAATGGGGTGTGTCAAACATCAGTGTTTTCTAGCATTTTGGGTTGTGATCAGTTAGCAGATACCTTCTCACCAGGGGTGAAGGTTATGGGCATGTGTTTTATGCCTTGGAGGAAGTTGGAGCGGAGGAAGTCGGGCTCGCCGGCTAGTTGGATGTTTTCCATGCGGGTCAGCATTTCGCGGAAGATTATGCGCAGTTCTGTTTTGGCTAGGTTGGCTCCTAGGCAATAGTGCGCCCCGCCGCCTCCGAATGAGATGTGCTCGTTGGGGGTGCGCTGGATATCGAACTTGAACGGGTCGTCAAACACTTCTTCGTCGCGGTTGGCCGACACATGCCACAGGATTACTCTGTCGCCTTTGGCTATTTGCTTGCCTCGGATTTCGGTGTCGGCGGTGGCTGTGCGGTAGAAGTGCATCAGCGGGCTAGTCCATCGCAGGATTTCGTCTGTGGCTGTGTCTAGCTGGCCGTCTATGTCTTCTCGCAGTTTGGCCATCTCTTCGGGGTGGCGCAGCAGGGCGAGCATTCCGCCGCTGGTGGCGTTGCGGGTGGTTTCGTTGCCCGCCAAGACGAGCATCAGGACGAAGGCGTCGAACTCCTGCTCGCTGAGACGGTCTTCGCCGATGGTGGCGTTGACGAGCAGGGTTGCGATGTCGTCTTTCGGCTCGGCTGCTCGCTGCTTGCCCAGATCGTTGGCGTAGGCGTAGAGTTCCATCGCGGCAGTCATGCCTTCGTCGGCGTATTCCGGATCTTCCGAGCCTGCGATCTTGTTTGACCACACGAACAGCTTCTTGCGGTCTTCTTGGGGGACTCCCATGATCTCAGCGATGGCTTGGAGCGGCAGCTCGGAGGCGAGGTCTTCCACGAAATCGCACTCGCCACGCTCAATGACTTGATCCACGATTCGCGTGGCCCGCAGCTGCAGGGCTTCTTCTAGCAGGCGGATCATGCGGGGGGTGAAGCCTTTGTTCACCAGCAGGCGATAGCGGGTGTGCTTGGGCGGGTCGGTGTTGATCATCATCACGCCGCGAGTGTCAAAGCCGCCGTTGCGGGTGCTGTTGCCTGTGGTGTAGCGGGTGGAGCCGTCCACCTCGGAGGAGAAGAGCTCGGTGTTGCGATTGGCTTGCACCAGATCGGCGTGCTTGGTGAGATTCCAAAACCCGAAGCCGTCAGAATCCGTTTGCCAATGCACAGGGTCTTGGCTTCGCAAGAGCGTGAACATCTCGTCATGCTCCCGCCGCCAAAAGCGATCCAAGTCCATCAAGTCGATGTCTTCAAGCCTCATGGCGGTTCTGAGCGGGATTTGAAAGAGAGACGGAGAGACTAAGCGAGGAAACCTTGGCTGGTGCTGCGGGTTGGCATTTCAGTCGGTGAAGCCTAGGTGGCCGTTGTCTAGGACTATTCGGTCGCCTGCGTGGGTTTGGAAGAAGGCTGTGCGGGGGGCGTCGCCGTTGCTGCCTTCTTCGCCGTTTAGCCAGATTTTTATGTCTAGCGTTTCGCCTGGGATGACGGGGGAGGAGAAGCGGCCGCTCATGGACTTGAAGCGGGACGGGTCGCTGCCGCAGCAGGCGTGGAGCAGGGCTCGGCCTGTGAAGCCGTAGGTGCAGAGACCGTGAAGGATGGGCTTCTCAAAGCCGCCGTCAGATGCGAAGGCAGGGTCGGAATGCAGGGGGTTGCGGTCGCCGTTGAGACGATACAGCAGAGCTTGATCCGGGCGGGTGGTGTAGCTCACCACATGGTCGGGGTCGCGGTCGGGCGGGCCTGCGCTTTGCGATGACGGGCCTCGGTCGCCGCCCCAGCCGCCTTCGCCTCGCATGAAGAGCGAGGTGGTGTTGGTGAAGAGCGGCTCGCCGTCAGCCGCATCGCAGGCAGTGGTCTCAAACACCACCAGAGCGGCTTTGCCTTTGTCGTATATGCCTGCGACTTTGGTGGTGCTGGTGATGGTGGCGGCCACCGGCACGGGGCGGTGAAGCTCTATGCCTTGCTCGCCGTGTACCATAAGGGCCGGGTTGTAGCTGCCTATGCCTAGGTCGCTGCCGCCTCCCATAGCCAGCACCACGCCCATAGTGGGCAGGGCTTTCTGCTCTAGGTCGCGGGTGTTCTCGGTGGTGAATTCCAGCTCAAAGCCTGTGGGGTCGGTCGCTCCTGCGCCCACGCCCAGGGCATAGAGAAGAGTGTCTTTGGATGTCCAAGAAGACTCTTTGGGCTGCGAAACATTGCCGACTGCGTCGGGGTTGATTGGCATCTCGCTGCTCCCTTCAGGCGGCTGCGCCCACGGCTACGGCCCCGCTGGGGGCTTTCTGCTCGCCGGGTGTGAAGGTGATCGGCATGTGCTTGATGCCTTGGATGAAGTTGGAACGCAGGAAATCCGGCTCGCCTGCCATCTGGATGTCGTCCATGCGGGTCAGCATCTCGCGGAAGATGATGCGCAGTTCGGCTCGGGCGAGGTTGGCTCCTAGGCAGTAGTGCGCTCCGCCGCCGCCGAATGAGATGTGCTCGTTGGGGGTGCGCTCTATGTCGAACTTGAACGGCTCGTCAAACACCTCTTCGTCGCGGTTGGCCGACACATGCCACATGAGCACTTTGTCGCCCTTGGCTATCTTCTGGCCGTTTATTTCTGTGTCTTCGGTGGCTGTGCGACGGAAATGCATCACGGGCGTGCTCCAGCGCAGGATTTCTTCTACGGCTGTGTCGAGACGGCCGTCTATGTCTTCGCGCAGCTTGGCCATTTCTTCGGGATGGCGCAGCAGGGCGAGCATTCCGCCGCTGGTGGCGTTGCGGGTGGTTTCGTTGCCCGCCACCGTGAGCAGCAGCATGAAAGCGTCAAACTCTATCTCGCTGAGACGGTCTTCGCCGATGGTGGCATTGACGAGGAGAGTCACGATGTCGTCCTTCGGCTCTTTCGCCCGCTCTTTGGCGAGGTTGTTGGCGAAGGCGTAAAGCTCCATGGACGCCACCGCGCTGTCTTCGTTGGCGTATTCAGGGTCGTCTATGCCGATCATCCTGTTCGACCAGTCAAATAGCCTGTGGCGGTCTTCTTGGGGCACGCCCATGATCTCGGCGATGGCTTGGAGGGGCAGCTCGGCAGCTAGATCCAAAACGAAGTCGCACTCGCCGCGCTCTATCACTTGGTTCACGATGTCTACGGCACGATAGCGCAAGGCTTCCTCCAGCTTGCCGATCATGCGAGGAGTGAAGCCTTTGTTCACGAGGCGGCGGTAGCGGGTGTGCTTCGGAGGGTCGGTGGTGAGCATCATTATGCCTCTGGTGTCCATGCCGCCTGCGTTGGTTTCGGGGTCAAAGTCAAAGCGGCTGATGCCGCCGACTTCGGACGAGAACAAGATGGGGTCGCGGTTGGTTGTGACCAAGTCGGCGTGCTTGGAAAGGTTCCAGAAGCCGGGGCCGTCGGGCTCTTCGTGCCAGAAGACGGGGGCTTCTTCGCGCAGCAGGGTGAACATCTCGTCGTGTTCCCTCCGCCAGAAGCGGTCAAGATCCAAAAGGTCAATGTCTGCTAGTTTCATTCGGCTCTCCTTTGTTTGTCTCAGCTTTGATGAGATTTAGCTTCTATGTTAGTGGATATGGATAGTCATATGCATCAGGCATTTGTGGCAGGGCGGCGAGATGCTGCTAATCTATGGAAGGAACGCACCGATGGGCGGACTTGACGGCTTGAGGGTTTTGGACTTCTCGTCCGACATAGCAGGGCCGTATGCCACGAAGCTGCTGGCCGACGGCGGTGCCGATGTGGTGAAAGTAGAAAAGCCAGAAGGCGACCCGATGCGGCGATGGTCGGCGACTGAGGAGCTGGGGCTGCGGGGGGAAGACGGGTTGAGGGAAATCGCCAAGCCGCTTTTCTGCTATCTTAACGCTTCCAAGCGATCTGTGGTCGGCGAACCTCAAGACGAGCACATCCAGCGTCTCTTGTCTGCTGCTCATATAGTTGTGGAGGATTTTCCGCCCGCCGAATCCAAGAAAATAGACTTCGCGGGGAAGTTTCCGCATCTGGTGGTCTGTTCCATCACGCCCTATGGCAGAGACGGCCCCTTGGCTGACACTCCTTGGACAGAATTCACCGTCCAAGCCGAATGCGGCTCTACTGCTTTTCGGGGCCGCCCCGACCAGCCGCCTATTCAAGCTGGCGGGAGAGTAACAGATTTCACGGCAGGCGCCTACGCCGCCCCTGCGATTGTGGCTGCTCTGGCACTGGCGCATCAGACAGGGCGAGGCAGGCACATTGACTTTTCCATCGCCGAGGCGGGGATCATCTCGCTGGCTATCTACTCGGATGTGGCTCAGCAGATGAACAAAGACAGACCCTTCGGCGGCCCCACCCGCAGCGTGGAGTTGCCGTCTATAGAGCCGACCAAAGACGGCTGGGTGGGCTTCAACACCAACACGGGGCAGCAAGCCGAGAATTTTCTGGTGCTGATAGAACGCTTCGACCTGCTGGAAAGCGGCGAGTGGAGCGGGCCAGCGTCTTACGGCAAGCGCATGGAGAACATAGACCTTTGGAACTCGTTCGTGCATGAATGGACGACCAAGCACACCACTGCCGAGATCGTTGAAAAAGCTGTGGAGCTGCGGATTCCAGTGGCTCCTGTGCATAGCGGGGAAAGCGTGTTTGTCGAGGAGCATTTTTTGGAGCGCGGGGTTTTCGTGGAGAACCCTGCAGGGTTTCAGCAGCCGCGACCTGCGTATCTGCTTGCGGGGGCGTCGGAGCGGGATTTGGGTCTGCCAGTGCCCGTGCGCCTTGCGCCGAAGTTGGGCGAGCACGCCGAAGAGGTGATGGCGGATTGGTTGGGAGGCGAGACGGCGGAGGTGACTGGGGCGGAAAGGTCTGTGGTGGACGCGTTTGAGGCGGAGCCGTCTGGGGTGGAAGCCCCCGATCTTTTTGGCACAGGCGATTTCGCACTGAATGGCGGTTTCACGAAGCTGGTGGTAGGGGCGGACTTCGCGGATGAGTCAAGTCCAACTGGAAGCCCGTCAGAAAGTCGTCTCCCCTTCGCCGGTTTCAGGATTGTCGACCTCACCAGCTGGTGGGCTGGCCCGTCTGCTACTCAGCTTTTCGCCTTCTTGGGGGCTGAGGTCATCCACATAGAGTCGGGCACCCACCCCGACGGAATGAGGATGACCGGCGCAATGTTCGGACAACCCGAATGGTGGGAGTGGGGGCACATGTTCATGTCGGCGAACACCAACAAGCTGGGGGTCACCTTGGATTTGGAAACCCCCGAAGGCCACGATCTGCTCTGCCGTCTGATTGCCAAAAGCGATGCGGTGGTGGAGAACTTTTCGCCGAGGGTGGCGGAGAAGTTCGGGCTGAGCTTTGACTTTCTGCGAAGCCTCAACCGGCGCATCGTCTATATGCGTATGCCTGCTTTCGGCTTGAGCGGGCCTTGGCGAGAGCGGGTGGGTTTCGCCCAGACGATGGAACAGGTCACGGGCATGGCATGGCTCACCGGCCACGAATACGACCAGCCCCGAATCATCCGAGGCCCTTGCGACCCGATAGCAGGAATGCACGGGGCGATGGCTCTCATGCTGGGCTTGATGGAACGCCACCGCACCGATGATGCCGTGTTCGTGGAATCCACGATGGTGGAGGCGGCCCTCAACTGCGCAGCCGAAGCGATGGTGGAATTCAGCGCCTACGGCACCTGCTTGGAAAGAATGGGCAACCGCAGCCCGTATGCCGCCCCGCAGAACCTGTATGAATGCTCCCAAGCGGAAGACTGGCTGGCTCTGGCTGTGGCCGACAACGCCCAATGGGAAGGTCTGAAAGCTGCTCTAGGCAATCCCGACTGGGCAGAAGCTCCCGAGCTTCAAAGCGCCAAAGGCCGCCACGCAGCGCATGAAATGCTAGACGAGCATCTTTCCCGCTGGGCAGCCGAGCAAAATCTCAGCGAGGCGGTTGAGCATCTGCGCTCGCACGGCGTTGCCGCATCAGCCGTCTACAACACTCGGCTGCTGTTCCAGCACCCCCAATATGCAGCCCGAGGTTTCTATGAGCCGATTGAGCACCCGCTGGCAGGAGAACTACTGCTACCCACCCTGCCGTATAGTTTCAGAGATGGTTTCGCCGAGGGTCTAGCAGAAGGTCTTCCAGAGGGCGACTCAGCCAACGACCCAGAGGGCGAAGCAGACAGCACCACTGAAGGCGGCTGGCTAAAACGGGCCGCACCGATGATGGGCCAAGACAACCACGCTGTCCTAAGCAAGCTGCTAGACCTGAGCGAATCAGAAATAGCAGCCCTAGAAGCCAAAGGCGTACTAGCCACCCGCCCCAAAGGCATGTGAGCAAGGCTAGCCGCAGGCGGAAGGACTGTTTTCAGTGTAGGTAAGAAAACTTTTGAGCTGAGAAAGAGAGACCCAAGCTCAGACTCAATCAGCCGCCGAAGCCTACTACAAGCTGCGGAAGCCTGGGACCGCCGCCTAGCTGGCCGTATTGGTGGTCGCCCCAGCAAGATATGGTGCCGTCTTGGTGGAGCGCACATGAATGACCGAAGCCAGAGCCTGCTGTGATGGCTATGGCGTCTGCGATGCCCGCAACCCACACAGGCCAAGCAGAGTCAAAACCGTATCCGCTTCGCCCGTTGCCTAGCTGTCCGTATTCGTTGCTGCCCCAGCATGATATTCTGCCGTCTTCATGGAGCGCGCAAGAATGGCTGGAGCCTCTGGTGATGGCTGTGGCGTCGTCTATGCCCGCAACCTCAAAAGGAGTTAAACTCCATTCAATTTGTCCGTCGTCTGTCAGACCCAACGAGTTGTAGCCCCAGCATGATATGGTGCCGTCTTGGTGGAGCGCACAAGAACGGTGAGAGCCTGTGGTAATGGCTGTGGCATCTGTAATGTCCGCAACCTGCACAGGCACCGAAGAGTCACCATCGGTTCCGATGCCTAGTTCGCCCCAGCTGTTATCGCCCCAGCAAGATATGGTTCCTGTTTGATGGAGCGCGCAAGAATAGCCAATGCCTGCGGTGATGGCTATGGCGTCTGTGATGTCTAAAACCCTCACAGGCACCACATAGCCAACATTGGTGCCGTTGCCTAGCTCGCCGGAACTATTGTCGCCCCAGCAGGATATGGTGCCGTCTTGGTGTAGCGCACAAGAACGGTGAGAGCCTGTGGTAATGGCTGTGGCGTCTGTTATGTCTGCAACCCGCACTGGAATAGCAGAGTCACCATCGGTGCCGTCGCCTAACTCGCCGTGGCCGTTGTTGCCCCAGCAGGATATGGTGCCGTTTTGGTGGAGTGCACAAGAATGGCTGAAGCCTGCACTTATTGCTGTGGCTTCTGTGATGCCTTCAACCTCCACAGGCAGAGCAGAGTCAGTATTATGTCCGCTTTGTCCGTTGCCTAGCTGTCCGCTGTAGTTGCTGCCCCAGCAGGATACGGTGCCGTCTTCGTAGAGTGCGCAGGAATAATACGCTCCTGCGGTGACGGCTGTGGCATCTGTTATGTCTACAACCTTCGCCGGTTCTGAAAAGTTGTCTTCGCTTCCGTTGCCTAGCTGTCCGTAGGTATTGTTGCCCCAGCATGATATGGCGCCGTCTTGGTGGAGCGCGCAAGAATGATCGTTATTCCAGTTGCCGCCTGCGGTTATGGCTATGGCATCTGTGATGCCTGCGACCGCCACAGGCGCAGCAGAATCGGGAGAATAGGTATTAGGTCCGCTTTGTCCGTTGCCTAGCTGTCCGCTGTCGTTGTCGCCCCAGCAGGATATGGTGCCGTCTTTGCGGAGCGCGCAAGAATGGCGGAAGCCTGTTGTGATGGCTGTGGCGTCAGTTATGTCTATAACACCCACAGGCACTGGAGATTCAGCGATTTGTTTGCTGCCTAGCTGATTGCCTCCGTTGAAGCCCCAGCAGGATACGGTGCCGTCTTGGTGGAGCGCGCAAGAATGACGGTAGCCTGCGGTGATGGCTGTGGCGTCTGTGATGCCCGCAACGCTAACGGGTATAGAAGAAAAGACATATTCTCCGATTTGCCCGTTGCCTAGCTGTCCGAAAAAGTTGCTGCCCCAGCATGATGCGGTACCGTCTTCATGGAGCGCGCAAGAATGACTATAGCCTGCGGCGATGGCTGTGGCGTTTGTGATGCCTTCAACCTTCACGGGCCAAGGAGATTCAAGCTCGCAAGGCCAACATGAGATATCTCCATCCTCGTAGATAGGGTTTGAAGATTCCCCAGCGTATCCGCTTTGTCCGTTACCCAGCTGGCCGTGGGAATTGTCGCCCCAGCAGGATATTGTGCCGTCTTCGTGGAGAGCGCAAGAATGACTGTGATCCCAGTTGCCGCCTGCGGTGATGGCAGTGGCGTCTGTGATGCCCGAAACCTCCACAGGCACCGCAGAATCAGCACTTCTATCGTCCCAATCGCCTCCGCTTTGTCCGTTGCCTAGCTGTCCCCAAGTGTTGTCGCCCCAGCAGGATATTGTGCCGTCTGCGCGGAGAGCGCAGGAATGCAAGCTTCCTGCGGTGATGGCTGTGGTGTTTTCAATGCCTTTAACCTCCACAGGCACTGAAGAGTCGGCATTTTCACCTCTTTGTCCGTTGCCCAGCTGTCCGCTGTAGTTGTTGCCCCAGCATGATATTGTGCCGTCTTCGCGTAGCGTGCAAGAATGCTCGCCGCCAGCAGCAATAGAAATGGGAGCATTTTTGTGTTGCGGTATTACGGTTTCAGCGGAGGTTGCGGTTGTATCAGTGGGAGTTGTGACTTCAATGGAAGTTGTTGTGGTGTCTTCTGAGTTTGAGATGTCTGAACTGTTGGCACAGCTTGCGGATAGCAGCGAGACTAGTGTTAGCAGGCAGAAGGTTATATGATTGCGGAAGCATGGTCGCCTCATAGTTATCAAGCTTAGTTGTGATTTCGCAGCGGTACTTCGTTGGCTTTTTAGGGATGTGAGCGTGAGCAAGGTTTTTATTTCTGTGAAAGCTTTGCGGCTAATCTGAAGTTGGAGCGGGCAAAGATGATTCCATGAGCCAGAAAAACCCAGAAAAAGCCCGCCAGAAACGAAAGGACTACTCCATGAAATCGGTTAGAAGCGTTGACGGTGCTCCGCAAGTGGTGGATGTGCCTGTTCCTAGCGGGGATGGCATCAGGTTGAAGGTCAAGTCGTCTGGCATATGCGGCTCTGACTTGCATATGCTGGATCTGGGTATTTTCGGCTCCGACTTCACTATCGGCCACGAGTTTGCTGGTCTGCTGGAAGACGGCACTCCCGTTGCTATTGAACCAGTGCTGTATTGCGGGGATTGCGTGCCTTGCGGGCGAGGCGACTACAACCTCTGCCACAGGGCTGGCACGGATGTGCTGGGTTTCGGCAACGACGGCGGCATGGCAGAAGAAGTGCTGGTCGCCCCCGAGCAGCTAGTGCGCCTGCCCGATGAAGATTTGGTGAAGGATGCCTGCCTGGTGGAGCCGCTGGCAGTCTGCGCCAGAGCATTGAGGCTCGCCGGTTTGGACGGCAAGGCGAATGTTGTTTCTGAAGCTGGCTCTCCGCCGAAAGCGGCGATAGTAGGCGGCGGCACTATCGGCCAATGCGCCCTGGCAGTAGCTCGCCATGCTGGGGCTGCTACCACGCTCATCGCCCGCCACGACAGTCAAAGAGAAGCCGCTTTGCGACTGGGGGCAGAGGTGCCCGACGCAGGAGCATCCGATGCAGGGGCCTCCACTGCCACTGCGCCGGATGCCAGTGCGCCCCATGCCGCCGCCAACCTCCCCGACAGCAGCTTCGACATAGTAGTAGACGCCGCAGGCACTCCCGATGCCCTCCAGCTATGCGCCCGTCTAGCCGCCCCAGGTGCTGCCATGTCGCTTGTGAGCACATACTGGACAGGATTGGAACTTCCAGGCGTGGAAATATGCATGAAAGAAATCCGCCTCTACCCCTCCATCATGTACGGCCGCTACGACAACACCCGCGACGCCGACCACGCAGCCAAAGTGCTAGCTGCCAATCCAGAAATCCCCAAAGCCATAATCACCCACCGCTACCCCATAGACGCCGCCCCCGAAGCCTTCGCCACCGCCCGCAACCGAGCCTCCGGCGCCATAAAAGTAGTGCTAGAACCCTGAGATGCTTATTGACAGCACACCGTCTAGATTCAATCAGCCGCCGAAGCCGATTACGGGCTGCGGAAGCCAAACGCCGTTGCCTAGTTGGCCGTCGTTGTTTCGTCCCCAGCAGGATATGGCGCCTGTTTGGTGAAGCGCGCAAGAATGTGCATAGCCTGTGTCGCTGGCTTTAGCATCAGTGATTCCAATAACCCCAACTGGCCTAACCTCAATTAGCATTAGCCCCGAAGGATTGTATCCTCGTTGTCCATTGCCTAACCGACCGCTCAAGTTTAGTCCCCAGCATGATATGGTGCCGCCTTCGTGGAGCGCGCAGGAATGAAAGTCGCCAGCGGTTACGGCTATTGCATCTGTGATGCCCAAAACCTCTACAAGTATCTGAGAATTGGAATCGGTCCTATTGCCTAGCTGTCCGAACTCGTTGTTGCCCCAGCAGGATGCGATGCCTGTTTGGTGCAGCGCGCAGGTATGCCAGCCACCAGCAGAGATGAATGTGACATTTGTGATGTTAGCAATTTGCGCGGGCATCGGAGAATAGCTGTTATCGGTTTTGCTGCCTAGCTGGTCGTTTTCGTTGTCGCCCCAGCATGATACTGTTCCGTTTTTGCGGAGTGCGCAAGAATACCAGAGACCTGTGGTGATGGCTGTGGCGTCTGTGATGTCCGTAACCTGCACAGGCACCGAGGAGTTAGCGTCTTCTCCGCTTTGCCCGTTGCCTAGCTGTCCGAACTCGTTGTTGCCCCAGCAGGATATGCTGCCGCCTTCGCGGAGTGCGCAAGAATACCAGAGACCTGTGGTGATGGCTGTGGCGTCTGTGATGTCCGTAACCTGCACAGGCACCGAGGAGTTAGCGTCTTCTCCGCTTTGCCCGTTGCCTAGTTGTCCGGAATTGTTGCGTCCCCAGCATGATACTGTTCCGTTTTTGCGGAGTGCGCAAGAATGCTCGTAGCCTGTGGTGATGGCTGTGGCGTCTGTGATGTCCGTAACCTGCACAGGCACCGAGGAGTTAGCGTCTTCTCCGCTTTGTCCGTTGCCTAGCTGTCCGAACTCGTTGTTGCCCCAGCAGGATATGGTGCCTGTTAGGTGGAGCGCGCAAGAATATTCCCCGCTCGTGGCGATCGCCGTGGCATCTGCGATACCTACAACCTCAAGAGGCACCGAAGACTTATATATGTCTCCCTCTTGTCCGTTGCCTAGCTGTCCGAACTCGTTGTTGCCCCAGCAGGATATGCTCTCGTCTTGTTGGAGCGCGCAAGAATGATTCGCGCCTGCGGTGATGACTGTGGCGTCTGTGATGCCTACAACCCTCACGGGCAAAGGAGAATAGACGTCGTTTTCGCTTAAGCCGTCTCCGCCTTGTCCGTTGCCTAGCTGTCCGAACTCGTTGTTGCCCCAGCAGGATATGGTGCCTGTTAGGTGGAGCGCGCAAGAATGGCTTGAGCCTGTGGTGATGGCTGTGGCGTCTGTTATGTCTGTAACCTGCACGGGCACCGAGGAGCTAGCATTTTCTCCGCTTTGTCTGTTGCCTAGCTGTCCGTGTTCGTTGTTGCCCCAGCATGATATGGTGCCGCCTTGGCGGAGCGCGCAAGAATGATTCTGGCCCACGGCGATGGCTGTGGCATCTGTGATCCCCGCAACCTCCACAGGCGAAGAAGAACCAAAACCGTATCCGCCGTCTCTGCTTTGTGCGTTGCCTAGCTGTCCGTGCCTTTTGTAACCCCAGCAGGATATGGTGCCGCCTTCTCTTAGCGCGCAAGAATGTCGCGATTTTGAAGCAATAGCTGTGGCATCTGTGATGCCCAAAACCTTTAAAGGCACAGAAGAATCGGCACTTTCATCAAACACGTCAGGTGCGCTTTTTCCGTTGCCTAGCTGTCCATAGGTGTTGTTGCCCCAGCATGATACTGTGCCGTCTTGGTGGAGCGCGCAAGAATAGAACCAGCCTGTGGTGACTGCTGTGGCATCTGTGATGTTAGCAACCTCCGAAGGTACAGGAGAATCAGCATTTTCTCCGTTTTGTCCGTTGCCTAACTGACCGCTGTAGTTTTTACCCCAGCAGGATACGGTGCCGCTTTCGTGGAGCGCGCAAGAATGTTCCGAGCCTGTGGTGACTGCTGTGGCATCTGTGATGTTAGCAACCTCCGAAGGTACAGAAGAATCGGCGAATTCTCCGCTTTGTCCGTTGCCTAGCTGGCCGAAGTTATTTCGGCCCCAGCAGGATATGATACCGCCTCTGTGGAGCGCGCAAGAATGTTCCCAGCCTGCAATGACGGCTGTGGTTGTATTTATTGATGCAGGCTGGCTCTGGGGCGTGCTGGGGTTTTCTGTTGCTGAGTCGTCGGAACTGCTGGCGCAACTTGCGGTTAGGAAGGCCGTGAGGGTCAGCAGGCAAAAGGCTAGAAAGCCGCGAGGGAGCAGTCGCGCCATGGCGACGGCTAGGCCCTATTTCTAAGACGCAACAGCCTTTTGTGCTGGCTGTTCGCTTTCGTTGCTATTGTCAGTCTGATGGTTGTCGTCGGGCGGCGGGATGATTTCGCCTGAAGGCAGAAGCCGTTCTCCAGAGGGGAAGACGATCTCCTCCATATATGTGTTGCCCCATTCCATTCGCACGACATCGGCTGCCCTGGCGCAGTCCGGCAGAGGAGGAAGCGGCGGTTCAGGCGTTTTCTTTCTTCTGAACATAATCTTCTCCTCCTTTACGGGATAGGAAAAATTCTAGCGCATATGGCAACCGCTGCGAATTCAATCAGCCGCCGAAGCCGATTACGGGCCGCGGAAGCCAAACGCCGTTGCCTAGTTGGCCGTCGTTGTTTCGTCCCCAGCATGATATCGTGCCTGTTTGGTGAAGCGCGCAAGAATGAAGCCCGCCTGCATCGACGGCTGTGGCATCTGTGATTCCGATAACTTCAACTGGCCCCGAAACTTCAAACCCGCCTTTTCCATCGCCTAACCGCCCGTTCTCTCTGTAGCCCCAGCAGGATATTCTGCCGTCGTGGTGCAGAGCGCAAGAATGAATGCCGCCTGTTGTGACGGCTGTGGCATCTGTGATGTCCGTAACTTGCACGGTTTCAGAAGAATCAGCATCTTCTCCGTTTTGCTCGCCGCCTTGCGCTCCTAATTTGCTGCCGCCCCAGCAGGATATGGTGCCGCCTTCGCGGAGCGCGCAAGAACCTGAGCTTGCGGAGATAGCTTTGGCGTCTGTGATGCCCGCAACCTGCACAGGCACAGAAGAATTAGCATTTTCTCTGCTTTGTCCGTTGCCTAGCTCTCCGGAACCGTTGCGTCCCCAGCAAGACATGGTGCCGCCTTGGTGGAGGGCGCAAGAATGATTTTCGCCTGCTGCGATGGCTGTGGCGTCTGTGATGTCCGCAACCTGCACAGGCACAGAAGACATGGCATCTTCTTCGCTTTGCCCGTTGCCTAGCTTGCCATAGTAGTTGCTGCCCCAGCAGGATATGGTGCCGCCTTCGCGGAGCGCGCAAGAATGCTTGTAGCCTGCGGTGATGGCTGTGGCATCTGTGATGTCCTTAACCTGCACAGGCACAGAAGACATGGCATTTTCTCTGCTTTGTCCGTTGCCTAGTTGCCCGTACCAGTTGGCTCCCCAGCAGGATATGGTGCCGTCTTCGCGGAGCGCGCAAGAGTGCTCTGCGCCTGCTGCGATAGCTGTGGCATCTGTGATGCCCGCAACCCGAACAGGAACAGAAGAGACGGCACTATCTCCGCTTTGTCCGTTACCTAGCTGCCCGACTCCGTTGTTGCCCCAGCAAGATACAGTGCCATCTTCGTGGAGCGCGCAAGAGTGTTCCGGGCCTGAGTGTTCCCCGCCTGTGGCTACGGCTGTGGCATCTACGACACCCACAACCGCTAGAGGTACCGCAGAAGCGTAAATGTATCCGTTCTGTCCGTTGCCCAGTTGGCCATTACCGGTGTCGCCCCAGCAGGATACGGCTCCTGTTCGGCGGAGCGCGCAAGTGTGAAGTAGACCTGTGGTGATGGCTGTGGCATCAGTGATGCCCACCACACCCACCGGCAAAGGAGAATAGAAGTCGTTTGCGATTTCGGCGAATCCGGCATCGTCTTTTCCTCCTCGTCCGTTGCCTAGCTGACCGTGCCAGTTATCACCCCAGCAGGATATGGCTCCTGTTCGATGTACCGCACAAGAGTGCCACACGCCTGCGCTGATGGCTTTGGCATCTGTGATGCCCGCAACCCCAGTAGGCATATAGGAATAAGGACCGTATCTATTTTCAACGCTTCGGTTTTCGTAGTCTTGGCTCTGTCCGTTGCCTAGTTGTCCGTCGTAGTTGTTGCCCCAGCATGACACCGTGCCGCTTCTGCGGACTGCGCAAGAGTGATCTTTACCTGCGGCGATTGCTGTGGCATCTGTGATGCCTGCAACCTCAACAGGCACCGAAGAATGAGGCTCGGCTCCGTCGTCTCTGCTTTTTCTGTTGCCTAGCTGTCCGCTCCGGTTGTTTCCCCAGCAAGATATGGTGCCGCCTTCGCGAAGCGCGCAAGAATGTCTCGAGTTTGAAACAATAACTGTGGCATCTGTGATGCCCTCAATCCGCACAGGCACCAAAGCATATGCTTGAGCATATACTTGGAGACGCAGCCTAAGTAGTTCTTCGGTAAGTGTTGACGAAGCCCCTGGCTGCTCAGCTTCTTCTATCAGCTCTTCTATCTCAGCCTGAAACTCTTCGTCATGGGTTCCGCCTAGCTGTCCGGTGAAGCTGTGGCCCCAGCAGGATACGGTGCCGTCTTGGTGGAGTGCGCAAGAATAATCCCATCCTGCTGAGACTGCTTCAGCGTCTGTGATGCCCGCAACACTGACAGGTATAGAAGAAAAGACATCTTCTCCGCCTTGTCCGTTGCCTAGCTGTCCGTCGTAGTTGTTGCCCCAGCAGGATATTGCGCCGTCTTCGTGGACAGCGCAAGAATGCTCCCCGCCTGCGGTGACTGCTTTGGCGTCTGTGATGCCTTCGACCAGCACAGGCACTGAAGAATTAGCATCGTATCCGCTCTGCCCGTTGCCTAGCTGCCCGTTCCGATTGCTGCCCCAGCATGATATGGTGCCGTCTTCGTGGAGAGCGCAAGAATGCTGGTAGTTTGTGCTTACGGCTGTGGCTTTGTTCGTAGGTGTTGTGTTTTCCAGTGAAGAGCTTTCCCGTGAAGACGAGGAAATGTCTGCGTCTCCGCCTTCAGTGTTTTGGTTTTCAGAAGGTTCTGGTTGTGTGCTTTGTGGTGTCTCAGAAGTTGATGCGGCAGAAGTTGAAACGGTGCTTTCTGTGTTTGCGCTGTCGGAACGGAGAAGCGTATCTGAGGCTGCAGGTTGGGTCTGTGTCGTGCTGGTATTTTCTGTTGCTGCGTTGTCAGAACTGCTGGCGCAGCTTGCGGCTAGAAGGGCTGTCAGGCCCAGCAGACAAAAGGCGAGAAAACAGCGAGGAAACAGTCGCTCCATAGACATTTAGCTTAGATGTGTTTTGCGACTAGTCTGAAATCATGGCGGACAGGGCTGATTTCATGGGGCTGGCGGAGCCTTTGATGGATCAGCTTTACTCGTATGCTCGGCGTCTCACCCGCAACGATGCCGATGCGGAAGACTTGGTTCAAGACACTTATCTGCGGGCATACAACGGCTTCGGGAACTTCGCCGAGGGCAGCAACTTGCGGGCTTGGATGTATCGGATTATGACCAACGCCTTCATCAACTCCTATCGCAAATCCAAGCATGATCCGCAGCTAGACGACACGCCGATTGACGATGAGATATCCGACATGTATTTCTTCGGGCGCATCGCCGACGGCCCTGGCCAGTCGTTCGGCGCAGAAGCGGAGTTTCTGAGCAGCCTGCCCGACTTTGAGATCAAGCAGGCTCTGGAATCCATCCCCGAGCACTATCGGGTGCCTGTGCTGCTGGCGGATGTGGAGGGCTTCTCATACAAAGAGGTCGCCGATTTCTTGGATGTGCCGCAGGGAACTGTGATGAGCCGTCTGTATCGTGGAAGAAAAATCTTGGCGCAGGAGTTATATGAAGTAGGCAGACGCTACGGCTATGTTTCGGAAATTCCAGCAGAGCGGCAAAACGGCAAGAGACCGAAAGACACCCAGCAAGCCGCAGCCAAAGTAGCGGCTGGGTCATAAGGGCAAGAAGATGGCAGATAAGAAACCCGGAATGCCGACAAGCGCGTGCCCCGGTGATCCGTATGAGTGCGAGTTCGCCCAGTCGCTCATCTCAGGCGCAATCGGGGCTTGGCAGGAAGAGTCGCATGTGGCGCAGCTTCGTGCGCAACTAGCTGAATGCTCGCCCTGCCTGCTCGCGCTGGATGCCGAAATCGGCCTCCGCCGCACGCTGCGAGCCAAGTCTCAAGAGCGAGCCCCGCAAAATGTACGCATCCACATCTCCCGCACACTGGGCAGGATCAGTCTGGACGGCATCACAGAAGCAGATCTTTAGCTGAAGCCTCAAGCTTGCGAGGCTGGGAAGGCAAGCTGGCAAAGCAGCCTTCTAGTCAATGGTCTTCAGAGGAATGAGAAATAGGTTCTCAAGCTGAGACAGAAAAGCCCAGATGAATCAGCCGCCAAATCCGACTACAGGCTGCGGAAGCCAATAGGCACTGCCTAGCTGGCCTTCGCTGTTGCGTCCCCAGCAGGATATGGTGCTGTCCTGGTGGAGCGCGCAAGAATGCGTGCCGCCTGTGGTGATTGCTATGGCGTTTGTGATGCCTATAACTTCCACAGGCTCCGAAGAGGCAGTACTAATCCCTTTTTGCCCGTTTCCTAGTTGGCCGTAGTTGTTGTTGCCCCAGCAGGATATGGTGCCTGCTTGGTGGAGCGCGCAAGAATGAGCCGCGTAGCCTGCGCTGATGGCTGTGGCGTCTGTGATGTCAACAACCTCTACAGGCACCGAAGACCACCATGTTTTGGTTCCGTTGCCTAGTTGTCCGTAGTAGTTGCGTCCCCAGCAGGATATTTTGCCGTCCTGGTGAAGCGCGCAGGCATGCTCCATGCCTGTGGCGATGGCTGTGGCGTCTGTGATGTCAACAACCTCCACAGGCTCCGAAGACCACCATGTATCGGTTTCGTATCCTAGTTGGCCGTAGTCGTTGTTTCCCCAGCAGGATATTGTGCCGTCTTGGTGTAGCGCGCAGGTATACCCGCCGCCTGCGCTTATGGCTATGGCATCTGTGATGCCCACGATCTCCATAGGTGTCCAATAGTCAGCATCGGTTCGGTTGCCTAGTTGGCCGTAGTCGTTGTTTCCCCAGCAGGATATTGTGCCGTCTTGGTGTAGCGCGCAGGTATGCCCGCCGCCTGTGGTGATGGTTGTGGCGTCTGTGATGCCCACGATCTCCATAGGCATCCAATTATCAGTTTCGGTTCGGTTGCCTAGCTGTCCTTCGTCGTTGTTTCCCCAGCAGGATATTGTGCCGCCTTGGTGGAGAGCGCAAGAATGCCCTTTGCGTGAAAACACTTCGCTGTGGATCCTGCCGCCTGTGGTAATGGCTGTTGCGTCTGTGATGTCCGCAACTTCCACAGGCACCCAAGACCACTCCCCAGTCACCAAAGACCACCATGTATAGGTTAGGTTGCCTAGTTGTCCGTGTTCGTTCTTGCCCCAGCAGAATATGGCACCGCGTTCGTTTAGCGCGCAGGAATGAAGGTCTCCTGCGGCGATGGCTGTGGCATCTATGATGTCCGCAACACTTACAGGCACCGAAGAGTCGTCGTCGGTTCCGTTGCCTAGCTGTCCTTCGTTGTTGCTGCCCCAGCAGGATATGGTGCTGTCTTGGTGGAGCGCGCAGGTATGCCCGTCGGGGGTGAACCCGCCGCCTGCTGTGATGGCTGTTGCGTCTGTGATGTCGGCAACTTCCACAGGCACCGAAGACCTCCATGTATCGGTTCGGTTGCCTAGCTGTCCCCAGTTGTTGTTGCCCCAGCAGGATATGGTGCTGTCTTGGTGGAGCGCGCAGGTATGTGCCGTGCCTGTGGTGATGTCTGTGGCATCTGTGATGCCCACAACCTGCACAGGTACCGAAGAATGAGTAGTTGTTATGTTGCCTAGCTGTCCGCTGGAATTGTTGCCCCAGCAGGATATGGTGCCTGTTTGGTGGAGTGCGCAAGAATGCTGCCAGCCTGCGGTGATGGCTGTGGCATCCGTGATCTCCACAACTTCTACAGGTACTTCAGAATCAGTTTCGGTTCGGTTGCCTAGCTCTCCGTTGTAGTTGTTGCCCCAGCAGGATATTTTGCCGTTTTCGTGAAGGGCGCAGGTGTGCCCTCCGCCTGCTTTTATGGCTGTGGCGTCTGTGATGCCCACAATTTCTACAGAAACAGCAGAATCAGTGCCGTCGTAGCTGTCGCCCCAGCAGGATATCGTGCCGCCTTGGTGGAGCGCGCAGCTATCCAAGCCGCCTGCGGTGATGGCTACGGCATCTGTGATGCCCAAAACCTCCGCAGGCACCGAGGAGTTCCTATCGGTTCCTCTGCCTAGCTGAGAGTAGATGTTGTTGCCCCAGCAGGATATGGTACCTGTTTGGTGGAGCGCGCAAGAATGAAATAGGCCTGTGGAGATGGCTATGGCATCTGTGATGTCCACGACCTCTACGGGTATTTCGGAATCAGTTTTGGTTCGGTTGCCTAGCTGGCCTGAGCTGTTCCAGCCCCAGCATGATATGGTGCCGTTTTGACGGAGCGCGCAAGAATGACGGCCGCCTGCGGTGATGGCTGGTGCTTTATTGGCAGGTGTTCTGTTTCCGGAGAAGGTAGGGGAGGTCTCTGTAGTGGCGCTTGTTGAGTTTAGGTTTGTGCTAGGCGGAAGCTGGGTGTTTTGTCGGGTCTCTGAAGCTCTGAAGGTCGTGTCGGGATTTTCTGCGGTTGGGCTGTCAGAACTGCTGGCACAGCTTGCGGCCAGCAGAGCTGTTAGGGTTAGCAGGCTATAGGCTAGAAAATTGCGAGCGAGGGGTAGTCGCTTCATTGGCGTTTAGCTTACTTGCGCAACGGACTGCTATAGTTTTATTGTAGCAACGAAGACTTGTGGAAACCCCAACTGCCGAACGCAGCGGCTAAACTAGATGGCATGTCTGTTCTTGGGATTGTTTGGCATTATTGGATTGCTCCGCCGCTTGTGGCGGGGGGCGTGCTGTTGGTGATCGCCACGGCGTTCGGCTATTACAAGCGGGTGGTGCATCAGCGTTATCCGCCGGAGAGCGCGGTGCTGGATAGCGCCAAGGAGCTGGGCGGCCGAGAGCAAGATGTCGGGGAGTTGCCTTCGGCAGCCGAAGGGGATCAGTGAACACGCTTGTCGACTGGGAGCTTGCTCGCCGGATAGCGCACAGGGTCGCAGACCGCAGACCGCTGCCTCCCAACTACAACCACCGGTCTATGGAGCGGGACTTCGCCGCCCACACCGCTGTTGCTGAAGAGTTGGTTGCGGCTGAGACTGGGCTGGTTTCGCTGAACGGGCCGGCGCGAGGGAAAGTCACCACTAGGGCTGGCTGGATTGACGCTAACATCAAATCGTTCCAGCGGCTGCTGAAGCCTCTGGCCGACAGGCTGGCGGGGGATGGGGGCACTGGAGGCGGCGGCGACAAAAATGGCAGAGTTGCTCAGAGTGGCTTCGGCGCGAACAGATCGAGCATAGGCGGTTCAGGCGGTTCGGTTGCCAACAGTTCAGGCTCAAACAGCTCAAGCGCAAACGGTTCAGGCCCCAACTCCTCAAACGCCAACAAGTTCTCCGCCCGCATGATGCAGAAGTTCGCTGCTTTGGAAGTTGGCGCGATGCTGGGCTGGATGTCTACACGGGTGCTGGGGCAATACGACCTTTTGGTGATTGAAAACGAAGAAGCGCCGCTGGAAGAAGACGGACAGGATGTGGTCTACTATGTGGCGCCTAACATCGCCGCTCTGGAATGGCGGCACGGCTTTCCGCCCGACGAGTTTCGCCTTTGGATCGCCCTCCATGAGGTGACGCACCGAGCGCAGTTCACGGGCGTGGCTTGGCTGCGGGAGCATTTTCTTTCGCTGGTGGATCAGTCGCTGAATTCGGTGAGCACCGATCCGAAGGTTTTCGGCACCGCCATGAGCCAGATAGCGGCAGCCCGCCGAGAAGGGCGCAACCCGTTCGCCGAAGGGGGCATCGCCGTGCTGGTGGCATCGCCTGAACAGCGGGAGGTGCTGGATCAGATAATGGGCATGATGAGCCTGCTGGAAGGCCACGGCGATGTGACGATGGACAGGGCAGGCGCAGAGCACCTAAGCGAGATTCCTCGTTTTCGCAGCGTCATCAGCCATCGGCGGTCGCAGGTGGGGCCGCTCGCCAAACTCATGCGCCAGATGATGGGTATAGAAGCCAAGATGAACCAGTATGCGGCAGGCGAGCGGTTCATCGCAGCCGTGGAAGAAGCCGGCGGCACAGAATTCCTGGACAAAGCATGGGAAGGCCCAGAGTGCCTGCCGAGCATGGCTGAAATTCGCGACCCGAGCCTTTGGATAGACCGAGTTTCTGATGTTGAATCAGCCGATGGCGGCGAGGCAGCAGAGAAAGGAATGGCAATCGAGAACGGCGAGGTTGCTGAAAGTGTCGGCTCGGAAACAGCCCAGCAAGGCCCAGAGATCTTGACAGGGGCAGATTCTTCTCAAAGCAACTAGCGATGTCTAGTTCCGGGGCAGAACAGCCCAGCGATTTTTCTGAATTCCTAGAACGCTGCAGCTTTCCGCAGGCGGGTACTGAGGTCGTCTGCGCAGTTTCAGGCGGAGCCGACTCCTCGGCACTGCTGATTCTGGCGGTGGCTGCAGGCTGCCACGCAAAAGCCGTGCATGTGGATCATCGTCTGCGCCCCGGTTCGGAGGAAGAAGCAGATGCGGTGGCTAGCTTGGCAAGCTCTCTAGGCGCAGAGTTTGAAGCCGTAGCAGCACCTGTGGAACCGGGCCCCAACTTGGAAGAACGAGCTAGGGAAGCCCGCTACGCTGCCCTCCCCGAAGGCTCGCTCATAGGCCACACTGCAGACGACCAAGCCGAGACAGTCTTGCTCAACTTGCTGCGCGGGGCGGGAGTGGCAGGCTTGGCGGGTATGCGCCGTGATGCCCGCCGCCCGATGCTGTCGTTGCGCCGAAGCGACACTCGGCAAATCTGCGATTTGGCAAACCACGCCCCGCTGAGCGATCCCAGCAACCAAGACATGTCGTTCTTGCGCAACAGGGTTCGCCACGAAGTGCTGCCGCTTCTGGCTGATCTCGCAGGCCGCGACATAGTGCCGCTGCTCTGCCGAACCGCCGATGTCTGCCGAGACGCCGAAACGCTGCTGGGCCGAGTGGCAGCCGACATAGACGCCGCCGATGTGCGCGCTCTCGCAGCCCTAGCCCCCGAAGAGATGCGCTGGGCGGTGCGAGGCTGGGTGGAAGAGACCACAGGCCGCCCGCCCGACTTGGCAGCAGTCTTGCGCATCTTGAAAGTGGTTGCAGGCGACGCGCAGGCCACCGACATCGCCGGCGGCTTCAATGTGCGCCGCAAGTCTGGCCGCTTGCATATTGAGGGTAAAGTAAAAGACCGATGAAACAGGAGCCAGCCCGCCGCCACCACATAAGCCGCCACCGCAGCGGCTATGAAGCCCCTGAAGACCGCCGCGCCGAAGCTGTGGCCATCTCGGCATGGGCTTTATTTCACGATGCCGATGACATTATCACAGACGACCTTGAAGCCACAGAGCAGACAGCCAAAGTGATGGGGAAGACTGCCAAGATTACGCCAGCCAGAGAGCAAGCTGAAAAGCCAGCCCAGGAGCTAGCCGAAGAGACGGCAATCGCATGATCCGCTGGGGAGACGGCTTGGAGCCGAGAGACCTCATCTGGGTTTTCCCTCAGAAGCTGGGCTTGTGCGAATGTCCGGGCGGTTACGGCCCCGACAGACGCGATGTGCGCCTGCGCGAAGAGATCATCTGGATTCGCAAGAACAACTTTGACGCCGTTATTCCGCTCGTCTCCGATCCTCCTACGAGGGAGGCTTATGCGAGCATGCGCATCCCCAATCACGAGATTCCGCTGAAGGAGCTGCCCCCGCCAGTCGGTCTGCACGAGATTTACACCGAGCTGGCTCGCCGCATGGACGACGGGCAGAAACTGCTGATGCACCGCCATCATCACGACGAGATACTGATGGGCTTCATCGGATGCTTCTTGCTTTGGAAAGGCAATGTGGATACTGCGGTAAAGGCTGAGCAAGTGGTGATGATGCTATTCAATCTGCAGCTCGGCATGAAGGGGCGACAAGCTCTGGTAGATATGGTCAACTGGTGCGAAGCGGCTGGTGGCGGGAGTGCCAGCGGCGGTGCTGGGAGCTAGCGAAAGTGCTGGAAATCGGCGGGCTGGAAATCGGCAGGAAATAGACAGGCAATAGGAAGGCGTACAGCGTGAGACAGGCATTTCTCGGGCTGGGGGGCAACATCGGCGACACTCTCAGCTATCTGCGCGAAGCTGTGCTGGCGTTGGAAAGCGAAGCCCCTGACGGCACCGTAGAGGTCGCGGCAGTCTCTTCGGTGTATGAGACCGAGCCGATCGGCGGCCCCGAGCAGGATGTTTTCCTCAACATCGTGGTGGAGATCAAAACCTCGCTGGAACCCCACGATCTGTTGGAGTTCTGCTTAGGTCTAGAACAAGCTACTGGCCGAGTACGCCGAGTGCGCTGGGGGCCTCGGACATTGGATGTGGATGTCCTCTGGATGGAGGGCGTGGCAATGAACGAAGAGAATCTCAGCATCCCGCACACTCGCATGACCTTGCGCCGCTTCGTGATGATGCCTCTCGGCGAGATAGCCCCAGAGTTTCTAGTGGGCTGGGAAGACTCTGAAGACGGGGAGATAAAGAAGCTGGGAGGCTTGTTTCCTGAAGGAGCGGAAGTGCATCTGAGAGGCGGGGCTAGCTCGGAAGGCGAATATTAGAGCAGAGTGCTGAGATTTTGAGCTAAGCGTTGAGATATAGAGCACTAGGAAGAAGCAGCACTGAAGAAGCCGTCGAGAAGAAGCAGCACTGAGACATGCAAGTCGTAACCGACCAGGCCGAAGCCCGATGCATCTTGGATGAGGTGCGTTGTTCGGGCCGCTCTGTGGGGTTCGTCCCTACGATGGGGGCTTTTCACGAGGGGCATCTCAGTCTCATCCGCCGAAGCGTGGCCGACAACGATTTCACGGCGGTGTCCAACTTCGTGAATCCTCTGCAGTTCGCCCCCACTGAAGACTTCGACAGATACCCGAGAGACCTGCCCGAAGACAACCGACTCTGCGAAGCCGAAGGCGCGGATTTGGTGTTCGCACCTTCGGGAGAGGAGATGTTCGACCATCCGCCGCTCGTGGCGGTTCACATGGGCGAGCTGGCGACCATATTGGAGGGAGCGCACCGAGACGGGCACCTCATCGGCGTGGGCACTATAGTCGCCAAGCTGTTCAGCATCGTGGGGCCGTGCAGAGCGTATTTCGGCGAGAAAGACTGGCAGCAGCTCACCCTCGTGCGCCGCATGGCTGAGGATCTTTCGCTGCCGGCGGAAGTGGTGGGCTGCCCTATCGTGCGCGAGCCTGACGGGTTGGCTCTCTCCAGCCGCAACCGATACCTTTCGGAGCAAGAGCGGGCTGATGCTACGGTTTTATATCGTGCTCTGGGGCACGGGGCAGAGATGATCAAGGCAGGTGCGACAGATCCGAAGGCAGTCGCAGAAGCGATGGAGGCGATGATAGAGCCGGTCGCCGACAAGCTGGGCTATGCCACTGTTGTGCTGGCCGACAGCCTTCAGCCGCCCGACAGCTTGCCCGGCAGCGAGCCTCTGCGCCTGCTGGTTGCGGCACACTTCGGCACAGCACGGCTTATTGACAATATGGGTTATGACCCCGTATAGTTCGCTGCTTAAATTACCAGCCATAGGCAGACAGAGCATTATCTAGTCGGCGGATGTGAAGCAGCCAAGAACTTAGACAGATAGAATGGCTAGCATGGCTTCTCATTCGAACATAGACAAATTCAACGCTGCTGCCTTGATAGAGGAGAACGCCATAGCAGGGATTAGGCACAAGCAGTCTGAGACCGAAGGCAAGAAGATAGCTTTACTGGCTGTTGTCACTGGACTGGCAGCAGCTATAGTCGGAGTAGCAGGTACCCCGCCTTGGGATTTCAGAGCGTTGGAACTGGCAGCATTCCTTGTACTGATAGCTGGAGGAATAATGCCCGGTTTGTATTCAGTGTTCGCCAGCACATCAGAAAGAGAGGGCAGGCTAACATCTGAAGCGCCTGAACTTTCTTTGGAACAACTGTCCGCCTTGCGCTACATGATATCATTGAGAACCAGACTGAGAGCAGATGTCAGGCTGGCAGAAAACAGCTCCCTCTACTGGCGATGGGTGAAAATCGCAAGCACATCACTAGTCCTTGCTATACTTCTTTTGATAGGCAATGCTATCTTCTCGGAAGGAGACAACAATGAACAAGAAAAAGCAGCAGTCACGCCAACAACAACCGTCCAAGCGTAAGCCAGAGATTCCAGACCCCGACTATCCTTTGGTTGAGGGGACTCCGGGGCTAGAGATACGCACAATCACAAACGGCAGACCATAGCCCCAGCGTCGATGGCCGCTGGGTGCTTGGCTATCGCATTCCTGCTGTCCAGTCCAGCCACAGCACAAGACGGTGGCGGAGATGGCGGTATTTTGAAGTCTTGGGATACTGATAATTTGCGTTATGGTCGCTATAATGCTAGGAGTTTCAAAATTCCGTTTCATCAGTATGGCGGCTATAGCGAGGCTGCTTACCGATCGGCTGTGGCTGATGGGTTTTTCAGACTGGAGCTGCTGTCGGCGGCAGGAAATTGGTCTTTGTCGCCAAATAGATGTGCTGGTTGTGGTATGGTTATATTCAGAATTTTTACCGGCTCCTTGAAAGAGCATATAATATAAACCGTGAAAACAAAATTTTTACATAGCGGTAGCACTAGCAGCAGCTTTGCTGGCAGCGTCATGCTCATCAAGTGACAGCGAATCTGATACATCAACATCCACACCTGAAACTATTGTGGATACTACGGCTGCTGTGCCGTCTGAAACTGCTACAACGGCATCTGCGCCATCGGGCAATGTCGAAGAAGAAACTTCGCTAGTCGTGCGGTTCACAGCAGCTAACGGCAGTGGCACTGTTGCGGTTTCTGGCGGTGGTTCGCCTGTGGTGGCTTGGTTTGGCAGTCTTCCTGGTGAGGTTTCGTTGGATTTGTTGGATGCGGATGTGGGCGATGCTGCGAGCGTGGTGGAAGAGCTTGTGAGTTTCTGGTTCTTCCAAGATGATGATAGCGGCGAGGTGCCGCCGAGTATTTATGTGTCGGCTGGCGGTGTGATAACTGATAGTGTCGGCACACGCTATGTTGTGGAAGCGCAGCCTTTGCCGCCCGCTCCTGGAATTGAAACAGGAGGGAGTGTACCGACCGTTCCGCCATCTGCTGCCTCGGTGCCTGTAGAGCCCGCTCCTTCGCTTCCTGTTTCGCCTGAGACTTCCGAACCTCCGAGCAGCACCACCACAACAACCACCACTACTGCAGCGACCGCTTCTGCAAGCACCACCTCTGCCCCCACGATTACCACAACCACGACTATTCCGTCTGCAGAGGATTTGCGGGTTCAGGTTTTGAACGGCTCAGGCATTAGCGGTGCTGCTGGGAGGCTGACCGCGAGGCTGGAAGAAGCCGGGTGGGATGTGCTGCCTGCGGGTAATGCGTCTCGCCGGTATGCTGTGTCGGCTGTGTATTACAGCCATGATGTGCTGTCCGAGCAGGCAGCCGAGATCGCTGTGGATACTGGTGTGAGCGGGGTTGTTTCTCTGGCGATGCCGTCTCCTGCGCCGTTTGTTGTGGATGGCGCCGGTGTGTATGTGGTTGTGCTGGTAGGCGCGGACGATTTGGGTGGTTCTCTGCGCCCGCCCGCGCAGGCTTCCGGTTTGCGGCCTCGGGCGAGATCCGATGTTGCTTTGCCTTTGCCGGATGATGTGCCTCGTGACAGGTTTGTTCCGGGTTTGGCGGATATTCAGATTTTTTCTGCTGTGAACGATAATTCGCCTATTGACGAGGTTCGGGGCAATCTGGATGCTATCAGCAGCACTTTGAATGTGATAGGCAGATACTCCGCCCCCGGAGCCAGATTGCTGGCTTTTGACAGGAACACAGAAGAATACTGCGAACAGCAGCGCGCCCTAAACCCGCAAGAAACATGCACGGTGCAGGACTACGAATATCTGCAGTTCCTTTACACCAATTTGGAGAGAGCTTTCGCTTATTTCGGTTTCACGCCCCAAAATGTGTGCGGCGCCCCTGCGGGCTACAGCTTCACCGACCTCCTAGAACCGACACGGGAATGGAACGAGGAAATCAACACATGGTCAGGCGATGCCATCTTCACAACCGACAGGCTCATAGAACTCCACGGCGGCCCACGCATAAACCCAGAAGAAAACCTCAACTTCTACATACAACAAGCAGCGCAAACAGCACACGACTCTTTACGCTTAGCGGAACTTTTGGCTGAAACCGAGGCACCACAGCTTATTTTGTGCCGTGCTTTGTTTGCCCCTTCAGGTGAAGTGCCAGAGTTCGCTAACGGGGCATGGTATGCGCTTTTGACACCAAGAACACAACCGAGAACAAACCTGCTATCGCAAGGCACCTATCATGTCAAAGAAATATCCCGGAACGGAAACCAAGCCCATGTCATTGTCTGCCACCCGGTACTAAGGGAACGCCATATTATTTTGTACTGGCGCGAAGCAGGATACAGAGCAGAGTATCTGGGAGACAGCGAGCACACGGGCTGTCAAGGAACTTTTGAAGGTGAAACATCTATCTCGGAAGATTCTAACGGAGCCGAAAATACTATCAGCTACAGCTTCGGCGAGCTTGTATTTTCGGCTTCTGACATTTTGGGGTTCCCTAGAAATTGAAAGTTTTTTTGTTGTCTATATTGCTGTTCTGAATATGGGTGTGGTTTGCTGCATTAAAATAGAACGGCTATGGGGTTTTCCTGGGTTGCTAAAATTTTCAGGCATGTCTGTCTAGCCGCTATCGCTGTAGCTGCAGCAGTTCTTGTCGCCATCACATTCGCGAATCCAGCAGCAGCACGAAACCCCGGCGGCGGGAATGGTGACACGACGAAGCCGTGGGACACGGACAACCTAGTCTACACGCAGGGAACTGTCTCTTATTCTGCTGAGAATTTCAGGGTTCCGTTCCACCAATATCGCGGCTACAGCACAGATGCCGGTGCTTCTGCTGCTGCCAGGGAGGCGTGCGCTCCTGGGGGTGTGGCTGACGCGTTCTTTCAGACCGACACCGCCCCCGGCAGGAACGATTTCCCTGTGCTGGCGAGCAACACGGCGGGCACCGTCTGGTCTGAAACGGCTACGGGTTCCAAGACCAGCGGGTGCGCAAAGTTTGTGGACGCGCAGCTAACGATGTCCGCCCGCGCCAGAACCAACGGCGGCTACTACCTCGACAGCCAAGGCAACCTGAAACTGGAAGAAAATGTTTCCAGCGCGAGATTTTTACGAAACCCTGCCAGCAGAACACGCACATACGGCACATGGTCCGCCAGCAGACCCGCCAGAACAGGCTACCAGAGCCTATCCAGAGCATCCGCCTCCGACAGCGCCATACCCACAACGGTGAAAACCTACGGGATCCTAGCGCACACAGCCAGCGGCCCGGGCTGCCGCTCACGGGCCGGCGGGCTGGCTAAGGTTGGTAGTGCCTCATCTCACCTTGATGACGACATCTCAGACCCTGCCTGGGACTTGGCTGTGCCTGCGCATGCCAGCAGGTAATTTCGGAGCTTACCTGTTTTTGTGCTGAGCTTGTATGAATTTCGTTTGGAGCTTACCTGTTTTTGTGCTGAGCTTGTATGAATTTCGCTGGGAGCTTACCTGTTTTTGTGCTGAGCTTATATGAATTTCGCCCAGGACCTCTATGCGCAGTCTAATTTTCTGCTTGCGGTTGAGAAGTCAAGACTGGCTGAGATATCTCAGTCTGCTCAGAATTGTAGAATGGACTCAATGCCTTATAAGCTTGGCGTGGGTCGTTCGGTTTTTCTGGAAATCTGCGAACAATTTGCTTTTCCTCAACAAGTCTATTTGTGTGTTTGGCTAAATTGGATTTGTTCTTGTAGCTGAACAATTTGGCAAGCTCTGCCAATGTCACCCATTTTCCTTGGTTGCAGACTTCGTGAATGACGGGTAGAAGCTTTTCTTGTTTTGGTCGTTTGCCTAGAGACCCAATTTTCTCCTGAAGGATGGGTGGCAGATCAAATGTCTCTAGTTCCGCATCACTTTTAAAATTGGATCCTACTTGACCCTTTTTTAGTGTGTCATTGTTTTTATTGCCCCCCAGTCGCGGAACAAGTGTATAAAAACTCTGGTTTCCATGTGAATGCAGTTCCAAGTAATCTTGGTCACACAGTCCTCTCAATACGGAACTGGAGCTAAGGGTGTCAAGCCCACAGCGACTTCTAAGATACGCGTTTTCAACACGTCCGGTTCGATGAGCTTGAAGTAAAGCTCTGAATTCCTCATTGGTGAGATCATGGTTGCCAAGTCGTTCAATGAATTCCTTGTCGGAACTGCTTAGTGTCATCGTATTTTGCAATGTCACTGTAAAAGAACGGCTATCAGCAATGATTTCAGGAGCAGGCAAAAACGCATCTTCCATCTCGGAGAACATTCTTGGAATTCCCTCTCCTTGGCCTAAAGCATAATCTAGATCTGCCATAGCTCTGACAATCAGCGAATTTCGACTGATATGGATTCTCTTCAATTCCTTAATTTCTTCTATAGTCACACCTTTTGCTAGACCTCCTGGACTTGTAATCTGAATACGATCATCAAACAGATGAATCTCAGTGCAGAAACCATTTTCTGTATAATCGCGATGCAAAATCGTGTTTACAATGGCTTCTTTCAATGCAAACTCTGGATACTCTGAAACTTCTCTAAAAACTCCTCCTACGAGCCGCGATGGTCGCTTTAGGAGTTTAGTAACAGTATCTATTGCTAGTTCTGTGATTTTTGGAAGGTTTCCGTCTACACTCGGGAGTTCTTCTACATTGTTTTCCGTTCCACTTCTTTTCTCAGTTCCAACAACGCGAAAAATACGGATCCCAGGATTTAGATGGGATCCACCCATGGGATCAAAGAGCAGTTCGGCAGCATTGCGAGGAACCACATACTTTCCCCTGCGATGAGCTAACTTGCGCCTAAGTAAATAGTCTTCTACAGAAAGCTTCTCAAATCCAGCTCCTTTTTTCGCTTGCTCAATGAGACCGAACTCCAAATCATCTAAACTGCCAGATGCTGCACGACTTACCCAACTTTCGGACATACTCGCAAATTTTTGGTTTGTAATATCAAGCTGAGGAACCTCAACAGTGGAATCTCCAATCCGCAAAGGATACCCGTCTCCGATCACTTTGACTTCAATGTCAGCAGGTGCTACATCAAAAACAATTAGCTCGTGCTGTTCGACCTGCACCAAGAACCCTTCGTCTTGAGCTGGGTCCAGTCGTTTTTGGGGCACTTTCAGCAGTTCCTGCAATGCACCTTCAGAGAGATTGTGGCCAGTGATTGTTAGGTCGTCTTCAATGCCCAACACCATCACGCCCCCTTCAGCGTTTGCGAATCCTGCCACGCACCTAGCTACTTGATCTCTCACGGCCTTAGCTTGCCGTGAATGCTTGTTGCCTGGTTCACCTTCAAATAGCGACTTGCGCTCATAGTGTTGAGACTCGTCTCTGCTTAGATAGGGAGATACATCAAATGGGAAATCTGTCATAATTATCAAGTTACCATAGTTCAGACGATCAGAGGTGGCTTATGGACCTGCAAGCGGAGTTTTCAGAGAAGCGGCCAGTCTGGCTGCTGCTTGTGCCCTCCAGCGTTCTCTTCAAACGGAATGGGGCATTCAGGCATATGCTGTGGCAGTTTCCACGCCTGTTAGCATCTCAGCCTTGACCTCTTCGGGGAGGGGCGCAGGGCTCGCTTGAATACTGCTCAAGATGAATCGCCCCAGATTTGCCGCAGATGCCAGGCTCGGCTTAAAACTACAAAGTCGCTCCCTTGCACAACAACTGCTGAGGCGCGCTTGGCAAGCGCGAGGGGATGTGCTATAGTAGATGTCATGAACAGAGCGAGACTGCCGAGGTTGCCGCTAGGCGGTGGGTTGATGGTGCCCGGTTTCTTCTCGGGCCGGCAAGCCCTAGGGCGTGTGGACAAACCTGCGGGGGGGGGCGTTCGTATCAATGTAGGGGAGGCAGCGACCGACATGTAGGGTCGCTTCTGGGGGGCGCGTTTAAACCGAGCCGACTGGCTGGCGGCTGCCATTGGTTGCCCGCGCCGTCGGGGGCGAGGGCTGGCGCGCACTTTTCGGGAGTTGGGGGAGGGTTTCGCCTGGCGTGCTCCGAGAGCGTGCCCCTTCGCAGCATCTGGCCCCGCGTGGCGAACGGCGCCGTTCGGTGCCTGCGAGCATTTCACCCATTTCGGCAGAGACCGTCAGCCGCGCCCGGCTGCCGGTACCTGCCCTGAATGATAAGGAGACATGATAATGACAATGGAACTAAGCGTTGAGCGCATTTTGGTGGATGGGAGCGACTTTGGGACAATTTCCAGGGATGCAGACTACTTATCTGATGCCGACTCATGGCAATCCTTGCGTGAAGCGGAGCAAGGTCGGTATTCGAGCTTGTTCGTTATTGAGAGGGATACGAAATCAGAAGCCACCGAAGGTGGGCGAAATGATTTGCGGGCGTTACGGGATTATCCGGGGGGTGTGTATATCTTGATTAGCAACAGATTGTCAGAGCAAAACAGGCGCAGTGTTTTCATTGGAATGGCGGGCTTCAACGAAAAAATGTTTGGTCACTATGAGAGGCAAACGGGTATCAATCTGGAACTAGAAGGCGAAGGCCGTTTTATGACATTGGCTCAGTGCCTGGAAGAGCAAAATGAAAATCCCCCAGAAAGTATGAAATATTGGGATTTGGCAATTGTCATACCAGAACAAGAACACGCTTTGCAGCTGTTCGCCGTGCTTTATTACATATTTGCTAAGGCTGAAGGCTTTATAGTGCGCACAAAAGTGAATGGTGAAGCTTCAGATAAATTACATTATATGAATCTTGTTTCTCAAAGATATTGGAGTTCAATAAAAAGATCTTCCTATTTTTCTTTAGAGAATTTAAATGATATTATTGAAGTAATACAGGAAAGTGGGCTAGAAGTTATAGTCAAAATAGCTTTTGAAAAACTTGTACAAATTTTGCCCAAAAAGTGGAAAGATTCAAGGGAAAAGAAAAAAAATTCACAAAAGCACAAAAAGGAATCTGAGAAAGAAAGCACTGATATAGATTCCAATTATGATTCTGAAGATTCAAAAGATGAAAATTTTATTAATAAACTAACAAAATTTTTGAACAAGCTTTTCCCACGCAAATTTAATTCTTTTCAAAGAAGAATAAATGAAGTAGAATGACGATTTCGCGGAATAATTAAACCAGCAAAATTGTTAGAAGCAGTTTCTCTTGATTCCTTGTTCGCACTTCAAGTTCTATTTTGGCAACATGCCTGTCTCATTACAAAACAGCGCGGAAACACGAATTTCAGAGCCGCAGAAGCGATTTTTGGAAAGCCGTTCAATGATCGCACGTTATTATCTGCTGTGAAATTTTGACAGGTTATTCCCAAAGGAGGATGACGCGAATGCGATATTCCAAAATGAAAACCCGAACCATAGCAGCAGCATCTGTCGCTGTCGCGCTGATTGCCGCAGCTTGCTCGTCTGGCGGGGATGATTCGGGGGTGGTCTCCGTTGCGCCAGCAAGCGTTACCACAACGGCAGAGACGCCCTCAGTGACAGCATCGCCCTCCATAACCACTGCTGCGCCCACTGAGACAGTTGCGGAAGCGCAAGACTTGCCTTCGGTGCCTGAGTCTGAGGGATCTGTGCCTGCGGATGCTGTTGAGCCTGAAGACTCAGCATCTGATGTTGCGCCTTCAGCACCGTCTTCGGGTTCTGTGCCGCCTGTGGGTTCTGAATCGCCGAGAACTACAACAACCATTACAACCACAACTACGACTTCTTCTGCTCCGCCCCCGACCACCAGCACGGCAACATCTACGACTACGACTTCTTCTGCTGCGCCTCAAACGACCACAACCTCCACGACCACAACCACAACTACGACTATTCCGTCTGCAGATGATTTGCGTGTTCAGGTTTTGAACGGCTCTGGCATATCAGGTGCGGCTGGGAGGCTGACTGAGAGGCTGGATGAAGCTGGGTGGGATGTGCTGCCTGCGGGTAATGCGCCTCGCCGGTATGCTGTGTCGGCTGTGTATTACAGCCATGATGTGCTGGAAGACCAGGCGGCGGAGATTGCTGTGGACACCGGCGTGAGCGGGGTTGTTTCTCTGGCGATGCCGTCTCCTGCGCCGTTTGTTGTGGAGGGAGCGGATGTGTATGTGGTGGTGCTGGTAGGCGCGGACGATCTCGGTGGTTCTCTGCGCCCGCCCGCTCAGGCTTCCGGTTTGCGGCCCCGTCCTAGATCCGATGTTGCTTTGCCGCTGCCAGCCAGCGTGCCTCGTGACAGGTTCGTGCCGGGTTTGGCGGATATTCAGATTTTTTCTGCTGTGAACGATAATTCGCCTATTGACGAGGTTCGGGGCAATCTGGATGCTATCAGCAGCACTTTGAATGTGATAGGCAGATACTCCGCCCCCGGAGCCAGATTGCTGGCTTTTGACAGGAACACAGAAGAATACTGCGAACAGCAGCGCGCCATAAACCCGCAAGAAACATGCACGGTGCAGGACTACGAATATCTGCAGTTCCTCTACACCAACCTGGAGAGAGCTTTCGCGTATTTCGGTTTCACGCCCCAAAATGTGTGCGGCGCCCCTGCGGGCTACAGCTTCACCGACCTCCTAGAACCGACACGGGAATGGAACGAGGAAATCAACACATGGTCAGGCGATGCCATCTTCACCACCGACAGGCTCATAGAACTCCACGGCGGCCCACGCATAAACCCAGAAGAAAACCTGAACTTCTACATACAACAAGCAGCGCAAACAGCACACGATTCTTTACGCTTAGCGGAACTTTTGGCTGAGACTGAAGCACCACAGCTTATTTTGTGCCGTGCTTTGTTTGCCCCTTCAGGTGAAGTGCCAGAGTTCGCTAACGGGGCATGGTATGCGCTTTTGACACCAGGCGTTCAGCAGCGAGAAAGCCTGTTGTCGCAAGGCACCTATCATGTCAAAGAAATATCAAGAAACGGGAACTGGGTTGGTCTTTATGTTTGCCATCCAACTGAGGGATCTCGTGGAATTATTTTGTATTGGCGTGAATCTGGGTATCGCGCCGAAGTAACTGGCTCCACTAATTACAACGGCTGTCAAACCGCTTTTGACGAGTTTGACTATTGGGGCAACATAGGCAGTGAAGCCACTATCAAGTTCTCTTTCGGCGAGCGTGTTTTCTCGGCTTCTGATTTTTTGGAGTTTCCAAGAAATTGAAAATTTTTGTTTTTGATACTTCTGTTCTGAATATGGGTGTGGTTTGCTGCATTAAAATAGAACGGCTATGGGGTTTTCCTGGGTTGCTAAAGTTTTCAGGCATGTCTGTCTAGCTGCTATTGCTATAGCTGCAGCATTTTTTGCTGCCATAACACTGGCGAACACGGCAGTAGCACAAAATCCCGGCGGCGGGGGTGATATTGACGAGAAGCCGTGGGACACGGACAACCTAGTCTACACGCAGGGAACTGTCTCTTATTCTGCTGAGAATTTCAGGGTTCCGTTTCACCAGTACAGGGGCTACAGCACATCTGCTGGTGCCTCTCCTGCTGCTAAAGAGGCGTGCGCTCCTGGGGGTGTGGCTGACGCGTTCTTCCAGACCGACACCGCCCCCGGCAGAAACGATTTCCCTGTGCTGGCAAGCAACACGGCGGGCACCGTCTGGTCTGAAACGGCTACGGGTTCCAAGACCAGCGGGTGCACGGCTTTCGTTGACGCACAGATCATCATGTCCGCCCGCGCCAGAAGCAACGGCGGCTACTACCTCGACAGCCAAGGCAACCTTTCGCGCAGAGATGATGTGTCTGCCGCCAGGTTCCTAGCAGCCCCCGCTGCCAGAACACGCACATACGACACCTGGTCCGCCAGCAGCCCCGCCGGAACAGGCTTCTCGAGAGACGCGTGTGTGATAGCCGATCTGCGAGTATACGAAAACCGCCCCGCAGGGGAAAACGCCGAACCTGGCGTGATAGTCAACCACAGAACCGTCACTTACAACGCCGCCTGGAACCTGCACATAGCCTCAGCGCACCCTAAAACAGCAAGCCCGCCCCGAGATCCGGCGCCTACCACCGGAGACCCTGACGGCTGCGCAGACGGCAGCTGTGCGTAGGGTTCAACTTCAAACTAGGCAAATGGTCTAGCTCCACAGACGACGCTCTGGTCTCCACACTACACAACGCAGACCGCAACGAAAGAGGCATACCGATAAGACTACGGCTAGGCTATGTTGTCGGTGGGTTACCGTTGTGACCCTGCATTGCCTTCGCTCAGTTATGACACCGCATAGTCCCTTGCAACAGTTATGACCCCTCCTGCTGAATCCGGTTTTGTCCCCCCGGCAGCCGATGTGCGAGAGGCTGTGGAGCGGGCTTTGACTGAAGATGTCGGGCCAGATGGCGACCTAACCGCCTCGCTGCTGCCGACAGAAGTCCGGGCGACTGCACAGCTAGCTTCCAGGTCCAACGGCATTTTGGCTGGCACAGCATGCGCGCAAGAGGCTTTTGCTTTGGTGGATGAGAGCATCGCACTGGCTTGGCTGGCATCTGACGGCGACAGCTTGAAAGCAGGGCAAGCCATCGCAGAAGTCTCCGGCTCGTTGGCTTCTATCTGCACTGCCGAGCGTGTGGCGCTCAACTTCTTAGGGCATCTCTCTGGCATCGCCACCCACACCAGAGCTTTCGTGGAAGCGGCAAGCGGGGTGGCTGTGTATGACACTCGCAAGACGACACCGGGGCTGCGCAATTTGGAAAAAGCCGCTGTGAGGGCAGGCGGAGGCAACAGCCATCGGGCCAGCCTCTCGGAATTCGTGATGCTCAAAGACAACCACCTGAGCGTGCTGGGCATCGCCGAAGCGGTGGAGCTAGCCCGCAGCCGCTGGCCCGGCAAGAGAGTGCAGGTGGAATGCGACACGATTGACCAAGCTAGTGAAGCAATAAAGGCGGGCGCAGACGCGCTGCTGCTAGACAACATGACACCCGATATGGTGGTGGAGGTCATGGAAATGGTGACGGTTCGAGGCAAAGCAGCCGAGGACGCAACAGAAGGGAGAAGGGCAGCCAAGACCGGCGCAGCCTCTCGCTGCTATGTGGAAGTTTCAGGCGGTATCACCTTGAAAAACATCGCTTCATACAGCAAGCTCGGCATTGACGCAATATCGTCTGGTGCGCTCATCGGAGGGGCGCAAAGTCTAGACATCGGCTTGGATGTTGTGAAAGTCTGACCGTCCCCTTGAACAAGCCAGCACAACAAGTCAAGCAGCCTAAGCCAGCGACCCGACAATCTCTCAAGTCAACTGATTAGCAAACCGCATGAACTCAACAAACCGCCTGAGGCAACCGCAGGCTTCTAACCTGAGAATGTGAGCAAATTTCTCCTTGCCATAGATGTGGGCAACACCCAGACGGTTGCCGGCATCTACGAAAAAGGTCAAACGGCGTCTGGCGATCCTGCCGCAGGCTTAGTCGGGCACTGGCGCATCGCCACCGTTGCCGACCGCACCGAAGACGAGCTGGCAGTGCTCATAGACGGCTTTCTGGCAGTTGACGGCAGGGATTTCCAAGAGGACATCTACGGGGTTGCGATTTCTTCTGGGGTGCCTCGGGTCACGGCCAGCTTGCGCCAGATGGTGAGCCGTTATCTCAACTGCGAGCCTGTGGTAATCGCCCCTGGCATCAAGACAGGCATCTCCATTCTCTACGACAACCCCCGCGAAGTGGGCGCCGACCGCATAGCCAACGCTGCCGGGGCATACGACCTCTGCCAGAGCGCGTGCGTGGTGGTGGATTTCGGCACGGGCACCACCTTTGACGCCATTTCCGACAGGGGCGAATACTTGGGCGGGGCGATTGCCCCCGGCGTGGAAATCAGCCTTGACGCCTTGGTGGGGCGGGCGGCCGCACTGAGGGCAGTAGACCTCACTAAGCCCCGAAGCGTGATAGGCAAGAGCACAGTTGAGTCCATTCAGTCGGGAGTGCTGTACGGATACGCGGCGCAAGTGGACGGCATCTGCGACTTGTTCGCAGCCGAGATGCGAGGCGTTGTCGCGGAGGGTGCTTCCGAGACTGCTGCCGCACCAGCCGCTGCCGGCGAGGTGAAAGTCTTGGCCACAGGCGGAATTGCCGACAACATCGTGCCGTTCACCTCGTCTATCAAAAGAGTGGAGCCGTGGCTGACGCTTCACGGCTTGCGAATCATCTGGGAGAAGAACCAATGAGCGGGACAGAGGCCGGCGGCAGTTCTGGCGGCAATTCCGGCGGCAGGGCTGAACAGTCCAGCCACTCCTCGGCAGCCGACATCCGCTCGCGATACGGCGATCTGGAAGCGGGCACCAGCACCGGAGCCACCGCCAAGATAGCCGGGCGGCTCATGCTGCGAAGAGTGCAGGGCAAGATAGCTTTCGGCACGCTTCAGGACAGCTCGGGGCGCATTCAGGTGTTCGCTCCGGCTCAGAGCACGCCCAGCTTTGAAGACTTCTGCGAGTGCTCCATCGGCGACTGGCTGGAAGTGGAAGGCGAGATAATGACCACCCGCAAGGGCGAGCTCTCAGTGAAAGCCGACCGCTGGCAGCCCCTGGCCCGCACCCGTCATCCGTTTCCCGACAAGTGGCACGGGCTGGCCGACACCGACACCCGCTATCGCCGCAGATATCTGGATCTCTGGGTCACAGAAGAAGCAAGAGCCGCCTTCAGCTTGCGCAGCAGCTTATTGTCGCACACTCGCCGCTGGCTGGAAGAAAAGGGCTATCAAGAGGTGGAGACTCCCATCTTGCACGCCATCCCAGGCGGCGCCCACGCCAAGCCGTTCGTCACTCACCACGAAGCCTTGGACTGCGACCTTTACTTGCGCATCGCTCCTGAGCTTTATCTGAAGCGGCTGGTCGTGGGGGGGATGGAGCGGGTGTTTGAGATCGGGCGGGTGTTCCGCAATGAAGGTCTTTCGCCTCGCCACAACCCGGAGTTCACCTTGCTGGAGCTGTATGCGGCCTATGCCGACTACACCCATATGATGGCTCTCACGCAGGAACTCGTCCAGCATCTGGCTCGCACGCTGGCGGGCAGCGAGCAGGTCGTCTATGACGGGCGCGAGCTAAATCTAGGCGGCGACTGGCGAAGGGTTTCCATGACGGATCTGATCGCCGAAAGACTGGGCCAGAAGCTCAGCTTGGAGACTCCGCTAGACGAGCTTTTGGCTTTGGCAGAAAAGCACGGCATTGAGGCAGAAGACTGGTGGGGGCCAGGCAAGCTCGTCTGCGAGATATACGAAAAGGTTTGCGAAGCCGACCTGTGGGAGCCGACCTTCGTGGTGGATTATCCGAGCGAAGTCTCGCCGCTGGCCATGGAATGCCCTGACAAACCCGGCTGGACGCAGCGGTTTGAGCTGATCATCGCCGGCAGGGAGATCGCCAACGCTTTCAGCGAGCTGACCGACCCTACAGAACAGCGCAATCGCTTTGAAGCGCAGAACGCCAATCGTGATAAAGGCGACGAAGAAGCGATGCCGATTGACGAAGACTATCTGCTGGCTTTGGAATACGGGATGCCGCCCACAGGGGGGCTAGGGATCGGCATTGACCGCCTAGTGGCTTTGCTGGCCGACTGCCAAGCTTTGCGCGATGTGCTGCTGTTTCCTACTTTGCGGCCGGCAGGCTAGCCAGAAGGGTATGAGCGGCCTTTCTGAGGTTGTCGGCCGGAGGCGTGTCGCGGAGAGGGGCCAAAGAGTCAATAGCTTTGTGCGCCCAGCTGCTGGCTATGCTCAAGGCTTCTTGGGTGCCCGTGCCTGAGCGAACTATTTCTAGGACGCGTTGAAGGTTTTGTTCTTCTAAGCCGCCTTGCAGGAGGTCTCGCAGTTCTTCGCCTGCGGGGGTTTTCAGGGTCAGCAGCACGGGGAGGGTGTAGTTGCCTTCCATGACATCTTGCCCGCTGGGTTTGCCTAGCACGCTGTGGTCGCTGGTGAGGTCGTTGATGTCGTCAAAGATCTGAAAGGCCATTCCGTAGCTGCGCCCGAATTCCGTGACTGCTTCGGTCTCTTCTTGGGTGAGTTCGCCGGTGATTCCCCCTAGTCGGCACGAAGCCGAAAGCAGCGAAGCCGTCTTGCCACGGATGGACAGCTCGTAGCTCTGGATGGTGCGGTCGCAGCGGTGGGCGTCTTGATGTTCGCGAATCTGGCCTTCGCAGAGTTCGCCGATGGTGCTGGCCAGCAGCTCCGAGGCTTCCAAGCCGATTCTGGCTGCGAGCACGGAAGCTCGCGCCAGCAGGAAGTCGCCTGAGAGCACTGCTGTGAGGGTGTCCCACTTGGCGTTGACGCTGGCAGCGTTGCGGCGAGTGGCAGCCCCGTCCATGACATCGTCGTGATGGAGAGACCCGATATGCACCAGCTCCACGGCCACGCCCGCCAGAACAGCAGATTCGCCGAGGCTGCCTTCGCTGGTGTCGCTAGGGCTGGACTGGCCGATGCTCGCGCAGGCGATCACGAGACCCGGCCTGATGCGCTTGCCTCCCGCGTTTATGAGATGGCTGGCAACCTCTTCCATGAACGGCAGGTCGCTCTCAACCTCACGGCGGAGGCACTCCTCCACGCGGGCCATAGCAGATGCAGGAAGAAGCTGCGCCAAATCAAGATACATCTATCGTCAAGCCTATTGACGATTCACTGGAAGGGTGAGCTTGCTGTAAGGGTGAGCAAAACCGAGCCCGAAGCCACCCCCGAACCGATGCCATTTGCCAGAAGCAGGCAATTTTGCCAGAAGCAAGCAATTCGCAAGATTGACGGCAGGCATCACACCGCTCGGCTATACTAAGCGCAAAAGGTAAGAACAAAGTTAACTTGTCTAAAAACAAAGCCTTAAAAGCCGCGACCCCCAACCCAGGAGAAATCCAATGTTATTCACCAAGCAAACAACCCCCCAGAGGCGACGCTTCCGCCGTCTCTCCGCCGCCATAGCCATAGTGTGCTCGCTAGCCCTAATAGCAGCAGCCTGCGGCGACGACGATGACGACGATCCCGTAGCCATCACGCCGGCTACCGAGGCGCCAACCACGACTGAAGCCCCGCCGCCGACCGAGCCAGCGATGGATCCGACTTCAGTCGGTCTCGTATTCGACCTCGGCGGGCGAGGCGACCTCTCTTTCAACGATGCCGCCGCTGCGGGCTTGGACAGAGCCAAGGAAGACTTTGACCTAGACGCGCAGGAAGCATCGCCGAATGACGACGGTTCCAACCGCGAAGCCATCCTGCAGCTGCAAGCTGACCGAGCCGAGTTGGTTTTAGGCATCGGCTTCTTGTTTGCCGACAGCTTGGCAAAAGTTGCGGCGGACAACCCCGACACGAGCTTCGCTATCGTTGACGGCTTCATAGAAGATGCCACCGATAACATTGTGATGCTTCTGTTTGCCGAGCACGAAGGTTCCTTCCTGGTGGGCGCAGCTGCTGCGCTTAAGAGCCAGACCGGAACGATCGGCTACATCGGCGGTGTGAACATCCCCACCCTCAACCGATTTGAAGCTGGGTACATTGCTGGCGCCATGGCAGTGAATCCTGACATAGAAATACTCAGCCAATATCTGAGCGAACCGCCCGACTTTTCTGGCTTCGGCGATCCCGCTGCCGCCCAAGTGCTGGCTCAGTCGTTCTATGAGCAAGGCGCTGACATCATCTACCACGCTGCTGGCGGTTCAGGCAACGGGCTTTTTGCGGCTGCCAAAGAATACTCAGAGACGACAGGATCCAAAGTCTGGGCCATCGGTGTGGACTCGGATCAGTGGATGACCTCAGATGAGAGCCTCAGGCCTTATATCTTGACCTCCATGCTCAAGCGAGTGGATGTGGCTGTGTATCAGTCCATCAATGCTGTCGTGGATGACAACTTTGAAGGAGGAGTGAGGACATTCTCCTTGGTTGATGACGGAGTCGGATACTCCACTTCAGGAGGTTTCGTGGACGACATCGCCGACCAGCTTGAGGACTACAAGCAGCAGATCATAGACGGCGATATTGTCGTCCCCGCTACTTTGTAGTCTTGACCAGCAGCTTTTCCGGGATGGCCTCGCGGCTTTCCCGGAAAAGCTCAGGCGTTTTTGTCAGTCATGACAAACCCAGCTATGACAAGCTCTGAAACTGCAAGCTCCGAAACCGGGCCAGCAGGCACAGAGGTTTCGAGTGCCCTCCCGCTCATTGAGTTACGCGGGATAAGCAAGTACTTCCCCGGTGTCATAGCCAACGAAAATATCAACTTCAGCGTCGCCGAAGGCGAAATTCACGCTCTCTGCGGCGAGAACGGTGCGGGGAAGTCGACCTTGATGAAAATCCTCTACGGCATGCAACCGCCTGACGAGGGCTCAATTCTCATAGAGGGTGAAGAAGTGCGCTTGCATTCGCCTCGCGATGCCATCAACTACGGCATAGGCATGGTTCACCAGCATTTCATGCTGGCTGACAATTTCTCAGTGCTGGAAAACATCATTCTCGGCGCAGAGCCCTCGACAGGGGGCTATCTGCATCAGTCTTCTGCTGAAAAACAAGTGCAAGAATTGTGCGATTCGTATGGACTGAATGTGAGCATCCACGCTCATGTGGAAGGGCTGGCTGTAGGACAGCGCCAGAGAGTGGAGATCATCAAAGTGCTCTTCAGAGGTGTCGACATCCTCATTTTGGACGAGCCCACATCGGTGCTGGTGCCGCAAGAAGTGGAAGATTTGTTCGTGACGATGCGAGAGATGAAAGAGCAAGGCAAGACTTTGATCTTCATAGATCACAAGCTGGATGAAGTCTTGGAGATAGCCGATCGCATCACTGTGCTTCGCGCAGGCCGTTCAGTGGCCACTATGGACAAAGCCGAAGCCACAGCGCACGACTTGGCCGAACTGATGATCGGCAGCGAGCTGCCTGTTCCTGAAACTTTTGAAGACACTGTTGCCGAAGATGTCTTGCTGAAGGTTGAGAGTCTCAATGTAGAAGCTGAAGAGGCGGGGGGCGAAGAGGAGATGGAGCGCAGGCAGGTGCTCTCAAATGTCAATGTCTCTGTGCACAGAGGCGAGATAGTCGGCATCGCCGGGGTTGAGGGCAATGGGCAAGCCGAGCTCGTAGAAGCCTTGCTGGGAACTCGCCGGGTCGAAGACGGCAAGATTTTCATGGAGGGCGAAGATATAACAGACTGGTCGACCAGAAGGCGCCGGGAAGAAAAGCTCGGCTACATTCCAGAAGATCGCCACAAGATGGGGCTTATGCTGCCGTCGCCTCTCTGGGAGAATGCCATGCTGGGGCATCAAGGCAGCAAGCCTTATGCTGCGGGCGGTTTCTGGCTGCTGCCCAGGGCGGCCCGCAACAAATGTCAAGAAATCGTCGACTCGTTTGATGTCCGCACCCCAAGCGTGAGAGTTCCGGCGGATGCTCTGTCTGGCGGCAACCAGCAGAAGCTCATCATCGGGCGTGAAATGTCGATGAATCCCAAAGTGCTCATCGCGGCTCATCCCACCAGAGGCATAGATGTGGGGGCTCAAGCTGCAGTGTGGGAAGATCTGCGGGTGGCTCGCAGAGAGGGATTGGCGGTGCTGCTGGTGTCTGCCGATTTGGACGAGCTAATTGGCCTGTCGGACAGACTCCTAGTGATCTTGCGAGGCCAGATCGTGGCCGAACTGGATCCGGCTCAGGTGACGCCAAGAGAGCTCGGCAGCTATATGACAGGTGCTCAGGCGGGAACTCAGGCAGGTGATCAGGCGTGAATTCTGAGAAGATCATAGGCTACTTGCGCGAACGGTTTTCGGTGCGGAGGGCTGGCTGGGAGGTGCTCACTCCCGCTTTGACGCTGGTTGTGGCTGCAATTGCGGCAACGATCATACTGCTGGCAACGGGGTATTCCCCGGTGTCGGCTTTTCAGAACATGTGGAGCAAGGGCTGGGAGTTGGAACAGATTATTGACATGCTGAACCGGGCCACTCCGCTGTATCTGATAGCTATCGGGGCGGCCATCGGTTTTCGCATGAATATCTTCAATATCGGAGTTGAAGGGCAATATCTGCTGGCTGCTCTGGTGTCGGCGCATGTGGGTGCTCAGTTCAGCATCTGGGCACCAGCGCATTTGGGAGTCATAATGCTGACGGCCATGGTGGTGGGCGCAGCGTGGGTTGCGATACCTGCCGTTTTGAAAGTAGTGCGAGGAGTGCATGAGGTCATTTCCACATTGATGATGAATGTGATCGGGATTGCGTTTGTGTCGGCAGTGCTGCTCAGATGGTGGGAGGTGAGAGACACAGTAGAAGCCAGGGACGATCTTCCCGACTGGCTTGTAAGCACTCCCAACATACAGACAAGAGAAATCCCCGAATCTGGGCGGATGCCCGATATCAATAATGTGCTGGAAGTCTTCACCCGAGATGTTGAGAGAGGCCCTACGGGTTCCCCGCAGAAATATCTCTGGGGATTTCTGCTGGTCGCCGTAGTGGTCGGGATTCTCTATCACATCTATGTGGTGCGCACACGGCATGGCTACGACTTGAGAGCAGGCGGCGTGAATCCCGACGCTTCGCTGGTGGCAGGGGTGGATCCCAAACGCATGATTTTGTTCGCGATGCTGATGAGCGGAGCAGTGGCAGGACTGGCTGGTTTGCCTGAGATTTTGGGGCGGGATTATGCCTACAGCTTGTCGTTTACTCAGATGCTCGGCTTCAATGGGTTGGCTGTGGCTCTGATTGGTCAAAATCATGCTGTGGGAGCGGCGCTAGGCGCGCTCTTATTCGGCTATCTGGACACAGCTGGGCCTATCTTGGACGCTTCTGGGGATGCCCCTGAGGAGATAATCGTCATAATCAAAGGGGCGATGATATTCACAGCCATTATCGTGTATGCCATTGTGAGAAGGCAGCAGCTGGCTGATCAAGCACGGATGGCCAGCGCAGCTTTGGCCAAAAGAGCGGAGGAAACTTCCAAAGCAGCAGCGTCCGAAGAAATATCCGAAGAGGAGCAACCGCAATGACGGCTACAGCAACTCCTGTTCTGGAAGCCCGCCCCGAGATGACGCGAGGGGTTCGCATCGCGCTGTATGTGATCGTGGGGATCATGCTCATCGCCATCACAGAGGAATTCGCCAGACCGGTCACGAATCAGCTGACGCACAGCGGCACCTGGAGCATTGCGTTGGGATGGTCGGTGCCGATAATGGCAGCTGGCTTGGGCGGAGTGTTCTCGGAGCGGGCAGGGATCGTGAATATAGGTTTGGAAGGAATGATGATTCTAGGCACTTGGTTCGGAGCCTGGGGAGCCTTGGAGTTCGGGCCTTGGTGGGGGATATTGGTAGGCGTTGTGGCCGGTGCTGTGGGAGGTCTTCTTCACGCCATTGCCACGGTCGGGTTCGGAGTCGACCACATCATCTCGGGAGTCGCCATAAACATCATGGCCCCTGGCATCACGCGCTACCTCTCGGGCGAGTTCTTTGACGGGCTGGAAGGGGGCGGCATTACTCAGTCTCCCAGAGTGGCGGATTGGGGAGATTTCACTATGCCCATCCTGGCTGGAGGAGCAGATACGCCAGATGTGCTGGGGCGAATAGAGAGATGGGACTGGTTTTTCTTCTCCGATGTGGCCGGCATTCTGCGAGGCTTCTTCTTTGACATCTCATGGATGACTTTGATAGCCTTTGCGCTGATACCGCTCTCGGTATGGCTGCTCTGGCGAACATCCTTCGGACTGCGTCTGCGCAGCTGCGGAGAGCATCCTGTGGCAGCCGACAGCCTTGGGGTGGATGTGTATCGCTACAAGTACATTGCAGTGACCATATCAGGAGCACTGGCAGGCTTCGGCGGGGCATTCTTGGCTATTGAACTCACAGGCATCTATCGCGAAAATCAAACCAACGGGCGTGGTTTCATCGGTTTGGCGACTGTTATTTTCGGCAACTGGAAACCAGTGGGCATGGCAATCGGATCATTCCTGTTCGGAGTGATAGAGACGCTGCTGCTCAGAGACGAAGCTGCTGCGCATGCAATGCTTCTGCTGGTTGCTATGGTGCTCTTCTTGCTGGCGATGCGCGCCATTCTGAACGATCCCGTAACCCGGTACTGGCGATCTCACAAGGAAGTGCCCATCGGCAGCACAGGCGTTGAGATACGAATGCGAAAAGGATTGCGCGAGCGGTTTGCTGTGATTCATGTGAGCCAGGTTTATGCCATCTTGGCTGCATTGCTGTTTATCTGGTATATCTTCACCGAGAATGTTCCTAAAGAGCTGCCAGATGTGGTGCCGCACTTCACGGTGCTGCTGGTGTTGGTCATCTTCGCCACGAGGCTGCGTGCGCCTGCTGCCGACGGGATGCGGTATCGTCGCGGGCAGCAGTAGGAAGTTTCGTTGCTGCTCTGCAGGGCGAATGAGTGGTAGCTCGGTGAGTGTCGGAACAAAATGAGGGCCGGGGCTGTGGTTTCCCAGGAGCAGATTGCTCGGTTTCGGGAAGAAGGGTATCTGGTGCTGGAGGGGTTTGCCGAAGAGGCAGCTTGCTTGGCGGTGCGGGAGCGGGCCGAGGCTATCGTGGCTGGGTTTGACTTCGGGGGCGACATCTCTGTGTTCTCCACTACGGAGCAGTCGCACGCTCAGGACGAATACTTTTTGACCTCTGCCTATGCTGTGCGGTGCTTCTTGGAAAGCGGGGCTGAGATTGCTGAGCTCGGTGAGGGGGAGGTGCCTGCGGTCAATAAGATCGGCCATGCTTTGCACGATTTGGACCCTGTTTTTGAGGAGTTTTCCTATACTCCTCGGCTGAAGAGGCTGCTGGGCGAGCTCGGTTACGAGCAGCCTGCGTTCATCCAATCCATGTATATCTTCAAATCGCCGGGCTTGGGGGGCGAGGTGGTGCCGCACTGCGACCACAGCTTCTTATGGACAGAACCGCAGAGCGTTTGCGCTTTCTGGTTTGCCATAGACGATGCCACCTGCGAAAACGGCTGCCTCTGGGTGCAGCCCGGCGGGCATAGGCAATCGCCCAAGACGCGGTTTCGGCTGGAAGGGGCCGGAACGGTTACCGATGTGCTGGACGATTCGCCTTACGACCGAGATGCGTTCGTGCCGGTGGAGGCGCCTCGTGGGACTTTAGTGGTGCTGCACGGCCAGCTGCCGCACTTCAGCGAGCATAACTATTCGCCGCTGCCCCGTCATGCCTACACCCTCCACGCCATAGACACGGCCTGCGAATATCTGAGCGACAACTGGCTGCAACGGGGCGACACTCTGCGGCTTGTGGGCTAGTATCTCGCCAGCCGCACAGCAATCACTTCTCGCTGTGTTCAGCAGTAGGAGCCGCAAAGCCTAAGTCGGACACCCGTGCCTGCGGAGACGCCGTTTGAGTCACCGCCTCTGATGGGCTGGCAGCAGGCTGTGGCGCAGCAGCAGGAGTTGCTTGCTGCAGGCGTGCTCGCTCCAAGGCATCTTCCAAGATGATCTGCTGGAGATCGTCAAGTTTGCGCTCCAATCTGTCGATTCTGCGATCCACTCTGTTGATGTCGGCTTTCAGAATTCTGTAGAACCATCCCACCACCGACAGCACTATCGTGGTCGTCACACCAGAAACAGCCAAAGCCAACTGCCAGCCTTGATGCCATTCGGCTGAAGATGCTGCCTGTGCTAGCAGTGTCGCCATGATGTCAAGTTTAGTCGGCAAGGCTGCACAGCAAAAAATTTTTTAATAGCCTTAAAGTCATGGCTGAAGCTCATACGCCGGTAACTCCCTCGGTGGGATTGGGAGTGCTGCACCTGTTTGGCAAGGCAACACAGGGATTTGACGCCGGGGCTATAGCAGATGTTGTTGATAAGTGGGACGGACGAGAAAGCGAGGGTTCGCAAGGAGATGGCGGAGAAGAGACTGCGAAAGGCGGTTCGGCGGGCTGCTCCACCCAAATCGTCACAGTGGAAATTCTGGGGCACAAGGCTGATCTGGGGTTTATGATTCTGGATGCCGACTTTCGGCGGCTTCGCCAAATCCAGACCGAGCTGGCTGCCTGCGGGCTGGAGTGGGCAAGCTCGTATGTGTCGCTCACGGAGATATCCGAATATGCGGCTGGGGTTCCAGAAGAGATGCGCCAAGCCCGCCTCTACCCGCAGCTGCCGCCGGACGACAAACCCGCTTGGTGCTTTTATCCGATGTCCAAGCGCAGAGGCGAAGTCAATAACTGGTTCAGGCTGCCCTATGAGGAGCGTAAAGAGCTTATGTATGAGCACGGAGCTTCAGGCCGCAAGTTCAGCGGCCGAGTGCTCCAAGTAGTGACAGGCTCCACAGGCATTGACGACTACGAATGGGGCGTCACGCTCTTCTGCCAGACGCCTGACGACCTGAAGGAAGTGGTCTATACCCTTCGCTACGACGAAGGTTCGGCCCTATACGGTGACTTCGGCTCATTCTGGACAGGGGTCGTGACTCCCGTTAGTGAGATCGCTCGCCAATACAGCTAAAGAAGCTTTTGCTCTCAACCGCAGGGCAACGGCACATCTTTTTCTGGACTCAGACAAGAGAACTCGCCAGAAAAAGACATGCCGTCCCCCTGCTACCTCTGGGGAAAGCCGTCACCCGCCGTGATTTAGCAAAACCCTTCACCCGATAGACTGAAACATAGTGGAACATGATCTGATCGTTATAGGGGGAGGCCCGGGGGGATATGCAACTGCTCTGTATGCGGCTGCTGCTGGGATGGATGTGGGGCTTGTGGAGAAGAACAAGCTGGGAGGCACTTGCCTGCATGTGGGCTGCATTCCGGCGAAAGAGCTTTTGGAAACTGCTGCGGTATATCGCACGGTGAGCGAGGCTGCAGAGTTCGGCGTGACAGCTTCGGAGCCTCAACTTGACATGGCAGTGGTGCAAAAGCGCAAACAAGGCATTATAGACAAGCTCACAAAGGGCGTAGAAGGGATGCTGAAGCACCGCAAAGTGGCTGTGTATTCGGGCGTAGGGGAACTGGTAGGCACGACCGGCGCGAGTGGGAAAAATAGCAGTCAGCAAAATGGCAGTCAGCAAAACAGCAGTGCCTCAAACGGCGATGCCGGCAGTCCGCTCCACCAGATACGGGTTTCTGCAGGCATTGAGAACGAAACTTTGACTGCTCGCAATGTCGTCTTGGCCAGCGGCTCTGTTCCTAGAGCACTGCCTCTGCCGGGTTTTGACTTCGACGGCAAGTCGGTCATCAACTCCGACCATCTGCTTGCCATCAAGGAAGCCCCCCCGTCGGCTATCATCATCGGCGGCGGGGCTATCGGTTGCGAATTCGCCTCGCTGCTGGGCGATTTCGGCTCGCAAGTGACCCTTCTGGAAGCCTTGCCTCAGCTCTTGCCGGGCGCCGACCCCGATGTGAGCAAGTTCATGGAGAGGTCGTTCAAGAAACGCAAGATAGATGTGCAGACCGGCGTTTCTGTGGTCGGCTGCGAGAGCACCGACAGCGGAGTGAGCGTGAAGCTGGAAGGCTCCGAGCCTGTAGAGGCAAGTTGCGTGATCGTGGCTATCGGACGCCGTCCGCTGTCGGAGTCTCTGTCGGCCGACAAAGCTGGCGTGAAGGTTGAGAAAAACGGCTATGTGGCTGTGGACGAGTTCTGCCGCACTTCGGTGCCGGGAATCTACGCAGTGGGCGATCTCGTGGCCACGCCGCAGCTGGCTCATGTGGGTTTTGCCGAAGGGATGCTGGCTGTGGGCCACATGCTAGGCGAGTCGCCCGAGCCGATCAGCTACGGACATGTGCCTTGGGGCATCTACACTCGCCCAGAGGTGGCTTTCGCAGGCCTTACCGAGCCGGCCGCAGTTGAGGCGGGCTATGAGGTCGTCACCTCCACGCATCGGTTCGGGGCCAACAGCAGGGCGATGATCATCGGCGAAGCAGAAGGTTTAGTGAAGGTAGTGGCGGAGAAAAAAGCAGACGGCTCGGCGGGGCTGATACTCGGCGTTCACATCGTGGGGCCTTGGGCAACGGAACTTCTGGGCCAAGCGTATCTCACAGTCAACTGGGAAGCCGAAGTGGGCGATGTGGCCGGCCTCATCCAGCCGCACCCCACCCTGAGCGAGCTTTATGGCGAGGCGATGCTGTCGCTCGCGGGCAGACCGCTCCACGGATAGCTTCTCTGCTAGTTGCGGGACACAGAGCCGATAGATGGCGCAATACGGTAAGCTCAGCAGGCTGCATGGAGACAGGCTGCTAACAACAAACTGCAATAGTTAAAGGTGCGAAAATGACAGAAATTTTGCTGCCGCAGCTAGGCGAGACCGTCAGCGAAGGAACCATCACCCGCTGGTTCAAACAGCCCGGCGAGACAGTGGCTCAAGACGAGCCGCTCTATGAAGTCTCAACCGACAAAGTTGACACAGAGGTGCCTGCGCCTATGGCAGGAGTGGTGTCGGAGATTTTGGTGGCCGAAGGCGAAACGGTTGAAGTCGGCACTCTGCTGGCGCAGCTTGAGGCAGATGGGGCTGCTGTTGCTGGCGGAGACGCAGTTGGCAGCAAAGCCGACGGGGCGGGCGGAGGGGCAGACGGCGAGGCAAAGCCCGAGGCAAAGCAGAAAGCTGATCTGTCGGCCGGCACAGAGAAGCCTGAAGCAGAGCAGACCGAGGCGGCTAAAGATTTGCCAGTGGCTGAAATGGAAAAGGCGGCATCAGAAGAGCCAGCTACCCAACAGCCAGTCACCCAACAGCCAGTCATCCAAGAGTCGGCCATTCAACAGCCAGCAGTTTCCGAATCGCCTGAGTCTGCTTCCCCGTCTGATCCCCCTGCGGAAAAGTCGGCTGCCTCAGCACACTCGGAAGCTCCGGCACAGCGGATTTCGCCTGTGGTGCGCCGTCTGCTGCATAAACACGGCATAGACCCTGCCAGCATCGCAGGCACAGGCCCGAAGGGACGCATAACCCGAAAGGACGCAGAAGAAGCAGTCAAGAAAGCTGGCTCGGCATCCAGAGGAGCGGGAGCTGCCAAGAAGACTGAGACTGTTTCATCCACAGGCCGTATGTCGCCAACGACAATTGCTCGAGGCACAGGCGATGGCGCATCTCAAGCTTCAACCAAAGCAAGTTCCCCGTCTCAGAGTTCCTCGTCTCACAGTTCGCAGACCTCGCCTGCGAGTTCAACAGCACCCACAAGCTCAACAGCATCTCCAAGTTCAGCACACACGGAAGCCATCCCCCTCAGTCGCATCCGCAAAGCTACGGCCGAGCACATGGTGCGATCCAAAGCGACTTCGCCGCATGTGCTCACGGCAGTGGAGGTGGATTTTGAAGAAGTGGAAAAAGCTAGGCGCGCACACCGAGACGAATGGAAAGCCGAGGAAGGCTTCAGCCTCACTTATCTGCCGTTCATCGCACGGGCGGTGTGCGATGCACTAGACGACTATCCGCATATCAACGCCACTGTCGCCGAGGAAGAACTGATCGTCCATCACAGCGTGAATTTGGCTGTGGCAGTGGACTTGGATTTCCAAGGGCTCATCGCTCCTGTGGTGCATGGGGCCGAGAACTTGCGGCTGCGAGCTATAGCACGGCAAGTGGTGGATTTGGCTAAGCGGGCCAGAGGCAAGCAGCTGCGGCCCGAAGAAGTGGCAGGCGGCACTTTCACCATCACGAACCCGGGGCAGTGGGGCACGATGATGCAGTTCCCGATCATCAACCAGCCGCAGGTGGCGATCCTCTCTACCGACGGCATCAAGCGAAAGCCTGTGGTGGTGACCGACAGGTACGGGGCGGAATCTATCGCTATCCATTCTGTGGGGGTGCTGGCGTTGGCGTGGGATCATCGGGCGTTTGACGGGGCTTATGTGGCGGCTTTTCTGGATGCTTTGCGGGGAATTATTGAGACGCGAGACTGGGAAGCGGAGTTGGCTTGATGGTTTTTGTGTTCAATAGCAGCTTCAACCGCAGGGCAACGGCACATCATTTTTTGGCTGAACCTTACCCTTTTGCTAACCAGGTTTTTTCGCTAAACCAGACACGCCAAAAAATGACGCACCGCCCCCCTGCTACCCTTTGCTTCAACGGCAAAATGTTTCAACCGCAGGGCAACGGCGCATCTTTTTTATGCTCAGACAAGAAAACTCGCCTAAAAAAGACACGCCGTCCCCCTGCTACCCGTGAGTAAGGTTTGTTGATGGTAGCGACCTCAATGGGAACACAGGTGGCTGTTGCGGAGCATCCGCTTCGTGTTCGGTGGTTGGGGCGGGTTGCCTATGAAGATGCTTGGGCGCTTCAGCGGGGGCTTTTTTCATACAGTTCCGACAATCATCTGTTGCTGTTGGAGCATCCGCATGTTTTTACGCTGGGGCCTAATGGGGATGCGAGCAATTTGCTGGGGGAGCCTGATGCGCCGGTGATCAGGGTGGATAGGGGGGGCGATGTCACATATCACGGGCCGGGGCAGGTGGTGGGATATCCGATTTTGTCGCTGCTGTCTCGGCTCACTGCGGGGCAGACAGATGGCACTGTGAAGCAGACGGATGGCACTGCGGGGCAGGCAGGTGGCACTGCGGGAGAGGCAGATGCGAGGGAGGTGGCTGCTGGGGGCATGATCAGCACTGCTGCTTATGTGCACTCGGTGGAACAGCTGCTGATAGATGTGCTGGAAGAGTTGGGGATGGACGATGTGGGGCGTCTGGAGCGGTATCGGGGCGTTTGGGTTCGGCCCGATTCAAACCGGCCTGCCAAGATTGCAGCAGTGGGGGTTCGTCTCAGCCGAGGGCGCACTATGCATGGTTTTGCCTTGAATGTGAGCACCGACTTGTCTTGGTTCAAGAAGATCGTGCCGTGCGGAATAAAGGATTTCAGTGTCACCTCGTTTGAAGCGGAAGGGCTGAATGTTACGACGAGCGAAGTGGCAGAGCGCATTGCTGCCCGAGCAGGCGCGCTTTGGGGGCAGGCAGGGTGGGATTACTGCAGAGCGGCTTCGGGTAGAGACATCGGCGAAGGTGGCAGCAAAGGTTACAGTGGCATAGTTGCGAGAGGAGCAGCTGGCGACAGCAGCAAAGATTATGGTGGCATAGTTGCGAGAGGAGCAGATGGTGACAGCAGAAATGCATCTGGCAGAGACGGAATTGTAAAATCTTTTGCTGGCAGTTCAGGCGAGACACCAGTGCCTCTCAGTATCCGTGAGCGCAAACCTTCGTGGCTTCGTGCTCAGCTTGCCGACAGCCTTAGCAACGGCAAAGAGAACGGCGGAGGCTATTGGCGCATCAAACAAGTCATGTCGTCTTTGGAACTCACGACGGTTTGCGAAGAGGCAGGGTGTCCTAATATTTCCGAGTGCTGGAACGCCGGCACAGCCACTTTTATGATCAACGGCGACAGGTGCACACGAGCCTGCGGGTTTTGCTTAGTTGACACTCGCAAACCTCTGGCCGCCGACCCAGACGAGCCGGCCCGCCTGGCTCATGCGGTGCGAAAGATGGGCTTGGATTATGCGGTGATAACCGCCGTGGCTCGCGACGATCTGCCAGACGGCGGCGCCGAGCAGTTCGTCCGATGCATCACAGAGCTGCGTCGCACCTGCCCGGATGTTGCTGTTGAGGTGCTCATTCCCGACTTCAAAGGCAAGCCTGAACCTTTGGAAGCGGTTTTTGCCGAGCAGCCGGAAGTGCTGAACCACAACTTGGAGACTGTGCTCCGCCTGCAGCGGATGGTGCGCCCCCAAGCTAGCTACGCACGCAGCTTGGCTGTGCTGGCACGGGCCAAGGATGCCGGCTTGACCACGAAGTCGTCCGTTATGGTCGGGTTGGGCGAAACCGAAGGCGAGGTGCTGGAAGCTATGGCCGATCTTGCTGCTGTGGGCACAGACATCGTGACTTTGGGGCAATATCTGCGGCCGAGCGCGCAGCATCTGCCGATAGTGCGTTGGTGGCATCCTGATGAATTTGCGAAGCTGGCTGAGGCTGGGGAAGAGATGGGGATCAGGCATGTGGAAGCCGGCCCCTTGGTGCGCTCCAGCTATCATGCTTCGCAGATTGGAGTTGAGTCATAGAGTTTGATGTTTCCACAGTTCTTCTGCAGTGGGCTGTGGGCGGGTTAGCGTTTCTGTGGGTGACTAGCCGCAGGGGTCTTTTCAGCGTCGGTTATCGCTGGTTGCTTTATGGGGTTTGGGGGAGTCTTGCTGGTTTGGCGGCAGCTTTGGGGTTTGCGGGCGATACTGTTTGGCTGAGAGATGTCTTCGGGACAATCGCTGCGGGGGTTTGCATCGTTGCCGTGTTGCTTTCAAAAAATCAAAATCTGCCTCCTGGGCGAGTTGACTTTTTGGCGCCTGCTTTGGGTGTGGTGGGTTTGATTGCGGCTGGGTTTGAGGCAGAGGGGTCGGTTGCTCTGGCTATCGCAAGGCTGCTTATCGGGGCGGCGTTCTTGGGCGCAGTTACCGACACTATGCTGCTGGGGCATTGGTATCTGGTGCAGCCTGGCATGTCTCGCTCGCCGCTCATTGAGCTGATTGCTTGGGCGGGAGTGCTTTGCCTAGCAGATGCCTTTGTTTGGCTGCTGCCTACGGGTTTGCTGTCTGCAGGCTCAGACAGCCTGCTGGCTTGGTTCTGGCTGGTGTGCGCAGTGGCGACTGCTGGGTTGTTGGTTACTACGCGGTTAGCTTTGAGAGAGCCGCGTTATTCGGCAGTTATGGCTGCTACGGGGTTGTCTTATTTGGCTGTTATGACGGCTATTGCTATGGAGCTGGTGGCGGGGGCCGCGGTGTTTTAATCCTGGGGGGTGCTGGCAGGCGGGGTGGTGCTGGCAGGCAACGGCACATCTTTTTTGGCTTGAAGCTACCCGTTTGCTAAGAAGGGTTTTTCGCTCAACCGCTAATGCCGCCAAAAAAGACATGCCGTCCCCTGCCTCACTTTTTCTTTTTTGGCTTTTCTTTTGCTTGGATGGCTGGTGGGTGGGGTGGAGTCGGGGTTTTGGCACAATGCTTTTTTGGGAATTGGTTTGTGCTTATATAGCTTGGGAGCGGCTGCCAGCTTTTTGTTCCCAAGGCAAGGCGGGGTGGTTCTAGGGTGAGGCGGGGGGCGGTGTGTCTTTTTTGCACGACTTCAATGGTTTAGCGAAAAAACCTATACGGCAAAAGGGTAATGCGGAGGCAAAAAAGATGCGCCGTTGCCCGCCGTTGAGTTAGCAAAACCTCACTAACCCCTAGCCAATTTCACGAATTCCCCAATTCTCTCATCAGCGGCAGTGGTGGGGCGTTGGACTGCCATCAGGGATCTGCGGCATACTTGGTCTCTGTGCATGGCAGCTAGGTGGGGGAGTTCATCGGCTGCTGCTTTGGGGAGTACTGAGCAGCCGAAGCCTAGGGCTACTAGTTGGCGCAGGACTATGGGGTTGCGGGATTCCAATGTCACATTAGGAACGATGCCTACCTTTGCCAGACCTCTGTCTATGAGGGCACGGGTGCGTGAGCCGGCGGGAGGTAGCGCCCAAGGGGTTGATTCGTTTTGCCATTCTTCTGGGGCGTATAGGAACAACGATTCTCTGGTTACTTCCTCGCCGACTAGATCTTGGGGGACGGGTTCAACGATGAAGGCTAGGTCTATCTCGAAGTCTCGCAGTTTTTGCAGTTGGGCGTTGCTGTCGCCTACGAAAATTTTTAGTTCCACATCGGGGCGGCTTCGGCGGAACTCTTCCAGAGCTTGGGGCAATAGGTATAGCACGGCTGCGTCAATCATTCCTACTGAAAGATTGCCGACCGTTCCTTGGCTGTAGGAATCCAGCCAGCGGCGGAGTTCGGCTGATCTGCCTAGCACTTCGGCTGAGAACTGGGCTACTTGCCGTCCTGCTTCTGTGAGCACACGGCGACGGCCTTGGGGTTCCACCAGTTTCACGCCTAGTTGTTCTTCCAGCGAAGCCAAGGCTTGGGAGATGGCAGGCTGGGAAATGTGCAAGGCTTCGGAGGCTTCGGAAAAAGTCTCGTAGCGGTTGAGAGCGTCAATGTAAGCCAGAGTTCGGGTGCGGAACTCTATGCCCGGGTAGATGGCGGCAGCAGGGGAGTGGGCGGCTGTCTTTGCCTCTGATCCAGGAGCATCGTCCAATCCGAGAGCATCGTCTATTGCTTCTGGTTGCGCGGTGGCTGCTGTGGCAGTTGTGGTGGCTGTTTCGGTCATGCTCGCAGCTTATCAAATATAAGTTATGCTTATAGGTATTAGAAAAATATTTTCATACCATGAATGAATATTTGCTCCCGAAATCGGCAAAACTAGAGAAAAGCGAACTCAAGAAATCCCCGGCGAGGGAGAGAGTTGCGGACACAAGACTTGCATACACAAAAGACTTGCATACACAAGGAGAACAAGATCCATGAGCACCAGCAAAGAAATCAATGTCGCCGTTGTCGGCGTGGGCAACTGCGCTTCGTCTCTCATCCAAGGCGTGGAGTATTACAGGAGCATTCCGGCAGACGCCGAAGTGCCCGGCATCATGCATCCCGTCTTGGGCGGCTATCACATCGGCGATGTGAACTTCGTGGCCGCTTTTGATGTGGATGCCGACAAGGTGGGAGTGGATATAGCCAAAGCCATATTCTCAGGGCAGAACAACACTTATCGCTTCAGCGAGGTTTCTATGACGGGCACGATCGTCAAGCGGGGGCCGACTTTGGACGGCCTCGGCTCGTATCTGGGCGATGTCATTGAAGAGTCGGAAGAGCCCGTCTGCGATGTGGCGGCCGAACTCAAGGCAGCCCAAGCGGATGTGCTGGTGTCGTATCTGCCTGTCGGTTCCGAGGAAGCCACCCGATACTATGCCGCTCAAGCTTTGGAAGCAGGCTGCGCTTTCGTGAACTGTGTGCCCGTCTTCATCGCCGGCGACGAGGAGTGGGTGCAGCGATTCAGAGACGCCGAGCTGCCTATCGTGGGCGACGACATCAAGTCGCAAGTGGGCGCCACCATCGTGCATCGCAACCTAGTGCGGCTGTTCGCCGACAGGGGAGTGCGAGTGGATCGCACCTATCAGCTCAACTTCGGCGGCAACACCGACTTCTTGAACATGCTGGATCGCTCCCGCTTGGAGTCCAAGAAAATCTCCAAGACGCAGGCCGTGACCAGCCAGCTGGCTCAAGACCTTACCAACTCGGATGTGCATGTAGGCCCCTCCGACCATGTGCCCTGGCTGGGAGACCGCAAGTGGTGCCACATTCGCATGGAAGGCACCACCTTCGGCGATGTGCCCTTGAACCTAGAGCTCAAGCTGGAAGTCTGGGACAGCCCCAACTCTGCCGGGGTGGTCATAGACGCCATTCGCTGCGCCAAGGTCGGCTTGGACCGCAAGATCGGCGGCCCCCTCTACGAAGCGTCTGCCTACTTCATGAAGTCGCCGCCCAAGCAGATGCTGGACGAAGAAGCACGCGACGCCGTTGAGGAATTCGCAGGCTGAGAAGCTGCGGCAAAGCTGAGGCCGCGCAAACTGCTTGGCCACCTCTAGGCGGGACAAATTTAACGCTAAAGCCAATTAGTACTTTGCAGCGTGCAAAAATAGAGTAAGCAGTTAGGCTGAAGTAAAACGATACAAAATATAACAAAGAGGCATAATGCACAAAACAACTGGCAGACATGGGGGAGCATCTGAAATGGGACGGCTGACACTTCGTTCTCAGGAGATCTTGTGACAACCGAAGATATGAACGCGGGAGAAATCCCCGAAGAAGGGACGGCAGCAGAAGACGAGGCTGCAATGGAAGCGGCCAAGGCTGCTGAAAAAGCCGAGAAGGAAGCCGCCAAAGCTGCCGCCAAGTCCGAGGCGGAAGCTGCCAAGGCAGCCAGAGCCGAAGAGCGGGCTGCTAAAAGAGAGGAAAGAAAGGCCACCAAGCAAGCTGCTGCTGAAGAGCGATCAGAGCAAAAGGCGGCCAAACAAGCTGAGCGGGAAGCCGCAGCAGCCCAGAAAAAAGCTGATCAAGAAGCCGCTGCCCGAGAAAAATCAGAGAAAGCCGCAGCCCAAGAGGCAGCTGCAGCAGAGGAAGCAGAGAGTCCCCCTGCTTCAGTTGCGCCTGCAGCAGATGCCGACTCTGCGACATCCGATGCAGAAGAACGACCGTCTGTGCTGCCAGCCAAATTAAGCAAAGAAAAGAGACCTAAGAAAGCCAAGAAAGTCAAGCCGAGCAGCGCAAAAGGCATAAGGCGCGCCATTCGTCCTATCCGCTCCAGAACCCAGCAGACCACCGCAAGGCTCATCTGGGCTGTGTTCGGGATGGCGCTGGTCATCGTCGCCATAGTGGGTTTCTGGCTGGTGATCTCCAACCAAGAAGACAGCACCGAAGTAGAAGTGCTGGTGGCGGCTGCCAACCTTACAGAAGGCGAATTTATAGGGTATGACGATATATCCTTTGCGACTATAGACATCCAAGACGGAACTCTGGCTTATCTGCCGTCTTCCAACCGGGATAGTCTCGTTGGCCGTGTGATACTCAGAGATGTCGCCCAAGACACCAACCTCAGCTTGGACATGTTCGGAAGCAGCAACATTGAGGAAGAGGTTTTGCAAGAATCCGAGATCGTATTCGAGTTGGAGTTTCCCAGCGAGGTGACTCTGGACGAAGCCGGTGTAAGCGCGGGAGATCGGGTTGTGATTCTTGTCGGGAACGCTGAATCTCCTAGCAGACTGGCTTTTGAAGTGGTGGATGTAGAAACCTCTACGGAAAACAGCATCAGCCTTGAAGGCAGCCTTGACTATCGGTATTGGTGGCAGCAGCAGCTGGCACAATACGAAAACCAAGAGGGAATCGTATTTGAGATTACTAGAGTGCCCGATCCGTCTGTCCCTCAGCTCTGCTGGCGAGAAAGGTATCGTCAGATATACCAAATACAGCCTCTTTCCAGAAGCGACTATGAGCAGTTGATTGAGGAGCTGAGCTGCCCCGAATACTTCCGGCAAAGCGGGGCCGGCGCACCGATTCCGACCACCGAGCCTATTACAGACGGCACGACTGAGCCCGGTGCAGACGGCACGACTCCTTCCGAAAGCGTGGCCGAACGCCTGGAAAGGGATCGCTATATAGCGGACAGGCTGGTGCCCGATGAAATCAACAATCCTGTGGCAACCGACGGCGGAGACGGAGGTCTCGGAGGTCTTGAAGATCTTGGCATTGATTTATCAGGTATAGGTTTCCCTGAGGAATGATCCGCAGCATCAAGTCAGGCTCCCACACACCAGGCACCTAATACCATGCTCCTAGTATTCGGCACCCACGGCTCTCCCGGGGCTTCCACGCTGTCTATCCTCACCGCAGTGATGTGGACATCCGGCGGCAGGGAAGTAGCTCTAGTGGATGCCGACCCCACAGGCGGCACTCTGGCTTCGCATTTAGGTCTCTTCCAAGACCCCGGCGTGGCTTCTCTCATCTTGAGCCGAACCATAGATGTAGACACTGTCCTCACATGCTCGCAGCGCGTGCTGGTGGAGAAGCTGCGGGTGCTGCCTTTGCCTACATCTGTGGCGGGCTCGTCGGCTTCCGTCGAGCGTCTGGCAGAGCGGGGCGAAGAACTCTCGCAAGCGGCCACGAAGCTGCCGATCATAGTAGATGCCGGGCGAGCCTACTACGGAACTCCTCTGGCTGCTTTGGTGCCCCATGCCAAGGCAGTCGTGTTCGTCGTGCAGAGCGCGCACATTCCTGCGCTTGCATCGCTAGCCAACTATCGCCAGATGCTGGGAATAGACATTGAGACATTGGCTGAAGGAGAAGGGCCGGTTGCCAGCTCGGATCGTCTGGAAACGCTGCTGGCGAATTCCTTCGGCATAGTCACTGTTGGGCCGTCGTATTTTGCCGAAGACGAATTCAAAGAGCAGACGGGGCTTCCAGTCATAGCCAGCATGCCCTACGAACCCGAATTGGCCTATGACTTCGCTGATACCTTGCTTATGCCGAACAGGCGGGCCAAGCGGTTCGTAGCCGATACCACTTCAGTGGCAAATCTTCTGTGGGAAAAGGCGCATCCGCAGATGATACAGAAACTGGCCACGGAAGATGTGTTCGTAGATGATCCGTTTGCTGTGGCATTTGACGATCCGGATTCTGTGACGGCTTCGCAAAGAGCAGACATTGCGAAAGAAAGCCCGGCCGCGCCAAGACAATTCGGAGTTCGCCGTTAGATTCTGATATGCTGGAGTTGTCATGAGCAGTCTGAACATGACTCGTGTGCAGGAGATCTACGAGGAGCTCCGCGACGCGATAATTCCTGAAGTAACGCGCATGGAGCAGCGGGGGCGGAGCAAAGAAGATGTCCTCGACTACGCCCAGAAGTTCACCGACGAGTGGCTGGTGGAGTGGGAGAAAAAAGCTATCCTGTCGGGGCAGCCGCTGCTCAACTCTGCCGATCAGGATCAAGTCAGGTTCAGGCTCAGGGAGCTGCTCGGCGCAGGCGCGCTGGAAGGTCTCCTGTCGCTGGAAGATGTCGAGAACATCCACATTTTCGGATCTCACAAAGCGGTTCTCACCTACATAGACGGACACAAAGAGGAAATAGGCCCGATCACCGAATCCGATGAGACGCTGATCGAGCTGGTCCGCCACTTGGCGAGCGTGGGGAGCCGCACCTCAAGGCGTTTCGACCAGTCTTCTCCTATCTTGGATCTCCGCCTTCCCACCGGCCACCGGCTGCTGGCGATCATGGAGGTGTCGTCTCGTCCGCACCTGTCTATCCGCCGTCATGCCAGCCACAAGGTGGATTTGGACTTTCTCGTGTCCAAAGAGAGCTTCCCACCTGTTGTGGCCAATCTGCTGCGCTGCGCTGTGACGCCGCCCGGGCCTATCAATTTGCTCATCGCCGGCGGCACGAACACCGGCAAAACCACCTTCATGCGCGGTCTCATCAGCGAGATACCCAAGAACGAAGTGCTGGTGACCATAGAAGACACCTTGGAGCTGCATCTCACCCAGACCGGCGCGCACGAACGCTGCTACGAGTTGGAGACCCGCACGGCGAATGTGGAAGGCATCGGCGAGATCGCCATGTACGACCTTGCCAAAGCCGCCCTGCGAATGGCCCCCGACAGGGTGATCGTGGGCGAGGTGCGAGGCGGCGAAGTGATGCAACTGCTCACAGCCATGGGGCAGGGCAACGACGGCTCCATGGGCACGATTCACGCCAACTCTTCCCAAGCCGTCATCAGCCGCATCCTCACCTACTCGCAGCGTTCCCCCGATGCCACCACCCCCGATTTCGTGCTGCGACAAGTCGGCGAGACGCTGCAGCTCATCATCTTCTTGCAGCTCATGGAAGACCAGAAGCGCATAGTCAGCTCAATTCGCGAGGTGATCCGCTACGAGAAGGGCGAGGTGCTGACGCAGGAACTCTTCAGCCTGAACGACCAGAACGAGCTCGTGTATCGCCGCCCGTTCAGCCACGAAGGCGAGACGCTCAAACGCTTGGAGATGTCGGGTTTTGATGTCGCTGAACTCGGCGAGCCCGAGCCGGAAGACCAGGTTCTGATGTTCTATCCGAGAAGGACTTCGGTGCCGGGCCAAGGCACGCTGGGCGATGAAGCCGAAGTATCGCCCATGTCGGCGATTCGCGAATACGAGGAATCGCCTAACGGCGAGGCAGTGGGCACTGAGGAAGTCGTTTCGGGAGAAGCAAGCCGATGATCGCCGCCGTTCTGTTCGGCCTGCTGCTGGGACTAGGCATCTGGGTAGTCGTTCGAGGCATCGTGAATCCGCCCAAGTTCGCGTCTCGGGCCGAGATTCAAGAACGCCTCACGATGACTTTGACGCCGCTCAATACTCTCAAGAACCAGAGCTTGTGGGTGCTCATCGGAAAAATCTCGGCTGCGGTAGCTGCGGGATTGCTGGTTTTCTGGATGACTAGATGGCTGGCAGCAGGCGCGATGGGATTCATCGTGGCGTGGTTCGGGCCTCAAGTTCTGCTGGGGATGAAACTGCGCCGCCAAGCCATCGCCAGAGTAGAAAGCGTGGCCCTCTGGGCCGAGCAACTGCGAGACCTCGTTACTGCAGGAGGTTCGGTGAGCGGTTCCATTCTTCTCTCGGCGCCTTATTCGCCCGCCCCGATACGCCAGCCGATACAAAAGCTCTCAGAAGAAATGCTGGCTTTCGGTCTTCCCGAGGCACTTAAGCGCTTTGCCATCCGCTCCGATTCCGCCTATGTAGATCGTCTCACCCTGGGTCTCAAAATAGCGGACGACTCCGGCGCTCGGCTCAGAGACCTGCTGGACGACTTGGCGAGCGCATTGCGTGCTTCGGTTGAAGTGCGTTTCAGGATGGAAACGACTCAGACCAGAACGCTGATGAACGGCGGGCTGATTCTGGTCATCACGCTGGTATTGGCGGTCGTGATCAATATCATCAGCCCGGACTATTTCGATGCCTACTACGGCTTTGTCGGCCAAACGGTGCTCATGGGAGTGGTGTTTCTGTATTTGATGGCTGTCTTGACCATCATGCAGATAGATAGAGAGCGCGACAGCATCAGGCTGTTGGATCATCTGGAAGAAGACGAAAAGGCCGGGCAGCTGGCGTGATTTCAGGTCAAGGTTATTTCAGGCAAAGGCTGAAGGAGGCGATGCTCTCATGTTCGTAACTGCGGTGCTGATCGGCTTGGCACTCTCGGCGGGTTTGATAGTCATATTGCGAATGAGCATCTTCCCGCCGCGTGTCTCCATGGACAAGGTGCTCTCTGAGAGGATGGTGGTGGCAGAAAAGGGCACCGATATTTATGCCGCCTCGGGCCAAGGGCTCAGAGAACTCTACACTGCCACATCCAGACGCTTGGAAGGGCGTCTCGACCTCACCTCCAAATCTGGTTTGCAGCTGAAGAAAGATCTATCGCTGATAGGCAAAACGGCGCGTCGCCACACAGAGCAAAAAATGATCGGCGCCATGGCAACAGCGCTTTTCGGCTTGATCATCGGTTTAGGTCTCACTCAGAGCCCTCTGCCTATTCCGTTCCCGATAGTGGTTGTGATAGTCATAGTGGTCATGTTCGCTCTTCTGGGAATGGTGATACCTGACTCTTTGGTGAAAACCCAAGCAGCCAAGGCTCGCAAGGAGTTCGACGAGCTGGTGCTTTCATGGCTGGATCTGGTGATGCCGCTGATCGCTTCGGGGCGCGATGTCGCTTCGGCTTTTATAGAAGCTTCGGCTCTGAGCCGTGCCTGGCCGTTTCAGATGCTCGGCCAGCATATGAGCGAAGCCAGGCACTTGGGCAAACCGATCTGGTCGGGGATTCGCAAGCTGATTGACGAAAAAGGCCTAGACCGCTTGGAGCAGCTGGCTTCGGCTTTGGAGTTGTCTCAGCGCAGCGGGGCAGAGCTTCGCCAGACTGTGGTGGCGCAGGTTCATTCCTACCGCCAGAAGACTCACAGCGAAGCGATAGTGAAATCGGAGTTCGCGCAAGAGCGCATGGGTGCTCCTTTGGCGCTGGCTCTGTCTGCCTTCATCGTGCTCATAGCTTTCCCGGCGATTGATACTCTCTTGGGATCCACCAGCGCGTTCAACTTTCCGTCTCCGCAGCAATTGGGCACGATTTTCCCGTTCTTCGGCTGAGGGGTGCGCTGTCGCGCTCTGCTTCGCGCTTACTGCCCTTCGCCTATCTGACACTATCTAACGGAAGTCGCCAGCAGAGCGAAGGCGGCTAAGGCCAGCAAGGTTCTTTCTACCGCGTAGGGGGCGAAAGTCCAGCGGCGCACCAGCTTCATCAAGCCCCAGATTGCCAGCCACGAGCTGGCTGCGGCTGTAACGGCTCCCCAGAGGAAGGCGGCTCTGTAGCTTTCGGGGATGCCCGACCAGCCGCCTATGTCGTAGAACTTGTAGATGCCCGCGCCCAAAATGACCGGCAGGCCCATCAGGAAGGCGAAGCGAGTGGCTTCGGTGCGGCTCAGCCCGCTAAGGCGAGCTGCGGTTATGGTTACGCCCGAGCGGGATACGCCTGGCACCAAGGCTAAGACTTGAGCGAAGCCCATAGCTGCGGCAGAGCTGCGCCCGAAGGAGTTGGTGGTGGAGGATCTGCTGTCTGCCAGCCAGAGGAGGGCGCCGAAAACTATGAGCATGGTAGCCACCAGCCAGATTTCGTCGTTCCAAGAATCTCGCACCGAGCCCAATGCCGCGCCGACCAGACCGACGGGGACTGCTGAGGCGACTAGCAGCCAGGCGATCTTGCCGTCTGCGCTGTCGGCGGCCTTTGTGCTGGAGGGGGCATCTGCCTCGTCGGCTGTTCCGCCGGCCGCTCCTCGCTTCAGCATTCGCAATCCTGCGATTGTGTAGCGTTTCACATCTTTGCGGAAATACGCCAGCGCGCCCACGAGAGTGCCCAGGTGCAGGGCCACATCAAAGCCTGTCTTCAAGCTTGTGTCGCCTGCGAAATCGTCCCAGCCTGCCATCCAAGGAACTATCACCAGGTGTCCGCTGGAAGAGACGGGAAAAAACTCGGTCAAACCTTGTAGGAGACCGAGGACGATTGCGTGCCAGATGATCATGTCGGCAGCTGGTTCAGGGGGGGGCTTGTCGGCAGGACAGCGGCTAGTCGCCCGAGACTGTCACATCCTCGATCAGCAGAGACACGCCCGCAGCCCTCATCGGCAGCCATGTCAAGTCGTCGCCCACATCGGCTATGTTCAGCAGCAGTTTCTGAATGGTGGAGGCGATGGTGAACTCCTTCAGCGGCTCGGCAGCAGCCCCGTCGCGGATTCGCAGCCCTTCCGCGCCGCACGAGAAATCGCCGCTCACTGGGTTCACCCCCGAGTGCAGTCCGAACACCGACTGCACCAGCACTCCGTTGCCGGCTCTCTGGCAGAGCTCTTCTTGAGAGAGCGAACCCGGCAGCAGCGAGAGAGCCAAGCAGCCCGCTCCTGGGGTGCTGGACACCCCCCGCACGGCCGATGCTGTAGGCGAAGTGCCGCAGCGACGGGCCGTATAAGAGTTGTGAGTGAAGCCGAGCAAGCTGCCGCTGTCCACCAGCACATTGCGCCGGGTGGCCATGCCTTCGCCGTCGGCTTCGCTTGCTGTGAAGGCATCCGGATTGGTCGGGTCGTCTACCAAGGTGATGTGCTCGGCGGCGATCTGCTCGCCCAGGCGATCGGCGAAAAGCGAACGCCCCTTGATAACGGCCTCGCCTGAAAGCGTCCCTCCCACGACTCCCAGAAGCTGGGCCGACACCCACGGATCCAGCAGCACCGACATGCGCTGCGAGCTGGGCTTCTTGGCTCCCAGAAGGCGGGTCGCTCGGTGGATGGCGTCTTGGGCGGCGGCGTCCAGATCCAAGTCGGCAGGTTCGCGCCCTACGGAGAAGCCGAAGCCTGTCTGGGTGTCGTCATCGGCTTGGGCTATGGAAAACGCCGTGAGATGGCAGCTCGTGTCGCGCTCGGCCACTCTCATGCCAGAAGTGGAGACGATGGCGCTCGCGCTGATGCTGTCGGCATAGTCGGCCGACTCCACGCCGATGATGCGGGGGTCGCCCTCTCGCACGGCACGCTCCAGCCTTAGAGCCAGGTCTATTTTTTCCTCCGGCGATACATCCGCCAGCGAGTCTCTGAACAGATCCAGGCTGGCATAGGGCACATCGTCGGGGGTTGCCAAGCCCAGATGCTCGTCGGGGGTGGCGAACTCGGCGTTGTCTCTGGCTTCGGCCAGGGTTTCGGCCAGAATGTCTTCGTCCAAGCTGCCTGCATAGGCGAAGCCTTGCCGCCGCTCGCCGCCGTTGAGCTTTATGACTCTTATGCCTGCGCCACGCGAGGTGGCGGAAGAGAAAGACTCCACTTCGCCGTCGTAGGCTCTGGCTTCCGTCTCTTGCTCGTGGGCGACTACCGCTTCCACTTCTTCGTCATCGCCGGCCCAGCCGATGATGCGATCGCCGATCTCCAGCAGCTCTTCAACGGTCATTCTGTTGTGCGAAAATTGGCTGGCGAGGCTAGACGCGAGGCTAGACACTAGAACTGAAAAATCTCAGGCAGCCGTGCCGCCCACAGTCAAAGCCGTGACCCTGAGCGTGGGCGTGCCGTCGCCAACGGGGACGCCTTGGCCGTCTTTGCCGCAGGTGCCGGGGGAACCCATGGCGAAGTCGTTGCCAAGGGCGTCTATGTTCTGGAGCACTTCGGGGCCGTTGCCTATGAGGTTGCCTTCGCGCAGCGGCTCGGCCAGCTCGCCGTTGCGGATGATATACGCCTCGGTCATGCCGAACACGAAATCGCCCGTCGCGGGATTCACTTGCCCGCCGCCCAGCTGCGCCACATACACGCCTTCGGGAGTGTCGGCGATGATGTCATCCGGGTCGGCTTCGCCGTTGGCTATGTAGGTGTTGGTCATGCGCACCATCGGCAGATGCTTGTAGCTCTGGCGGCGGCCGTTGCCCGAGCTGTCTCGGCCTTGCTGTTCGGCTCGGAGGTGATCCCACATATAATCCACCAGCACGCCGTCTTGGATCAGCACATTGCGGCGGGCCGGGTTGCCTTCGTCGTCTATCGCGTAGCAGCCCCACTCGTCGGGCATCGTGCCGTCGTCTATGAGCGTCACCAGCGGCGAAGCCACCAGTTCGCCGACCCGCCCGGTGAAGACCGAAGCGTTCTTGGCGATGTGGTCGGCTTCCAAGCCGTGGCCGCAGGCTTCGTGGAACAGCACGCCGCCTCCGCCTTTGCCGATCACCACTGGCATCGTGCCCGAAGGCGCGGGGCGGGCCTTCAGCTTGGTGACTGCTCGGCGGGCGGCTTTGCGGGCCAGCTCTTCCACATCGTAGCGGTCGAAGATTTCAAAGCCCACCGTGTGGCCGATGGATTCCCTGCCGGTCTGCATTCCGCCGTCGCCCACCGCAACGCATGTGACCGAAAACGAAGATTTCACCTGGTCGTCGCCGCCGTAGATGCCTCGGCTGTTGGCCACCACGAAAGTGCGGCGGTTGTCGCCGTAGCGGCAGGAAACCTGCGAGATGTGCTCGTCCACCGAGCGGGCGGCCGCATCCACGCGTGCCAGCATTTCCACCTTGCGGGCTTTTTCCACGGTTTCCGGCAAAATCTGCGGCGAAGAGGGATTGGCGATGCGCTGAGGCGACAATTCCGCTGTTTTCGCGCCCTTGGATGTGCCTCTGGCGGCATCGGCTGCTGTGGCCGCTGCTGCCAGCAGACCGGCTTCGCTCATGTCTGCGGTGTGCGCGAAGCCTGTGGCGTCGCCCGAGATGACGCGGATGCCCGCCCCGCGACTGCGCCCAGAGGTGAGTTCCTCTATCTTCTGGTCGTCGTAGGCGGCGGCGCAGGAACGGCGATCCTCAGCGAAAATCTCGGCGAAATCGCCGCCTCGCCTCAAGGCTGCGTCTAGCACGCGCTCGGCAGTGTCTCTGTCTAGAAGTCGGGCGGACGGCCCGGAGTCGGCTTTACCCATAGATTTGATGCTATCGCGGCTGCGGGGCTTTATTCTCTGAAGTTCAGCCGCTGATGACTAAACTTAATTTCCGATATATGGAGAAGAAAAGGCGTTTGGGGCTCTTCTTCTTGCAAGTTGCTGTCAGTGCCGGCCTCTTGGCTTACCTGTTCTGGCGCACCAATGACGACCAAGGGCCCTCAACTTTAATAAAAAGTTTTACCGAGCGGCCCGATTGGGATTTCTGGACGGTCCTCTGGATCGTCGCAGCCTTGGCTCTCACCATGCTCTCTTTTGTGGCGGCCACTTGGCGCTGGAGCCAGATGGTTCACGCCATCGGCCTGAAGGAGGATTTTCGCAGGCTGTTTTCGCATTTCATGGCGGGGCAATTCACATCCAATTTCCTGCCCACCACCATCGGCGGCGACATCGTGCGCATATCCCGTCTCCGCAAAGATGTGCAAGACGCCCCCAGAAGCTTCACTTCGGTGGTGTTCGAGCGGCTGAGCGGCTGGCTTGCCCTGCCCATTCTCATCCTCTTGGGGTTTGCTATAGATTCCGGGCTGCGTTCTCTGGGAGCGCAGAGCCGGGTTGCGTTCATTCTGGCTTTGGTGACTTTGGCCGGCTTGGGCATAATAGTGTTCGTGGTGGGGCATGAGTCTGTGGGCCGAGTGCTCAGCAGGCGACAAGGCGGTCTGCGCTACATCCGCGCTCTGCATTACGGGCTTGAAGGTCTCAAAAAAAACCGAGGAGATGCCTTGGGTCTCATCGGGGCTGCGCTGGCATACCAGCTGATCTTGGTGCTGGCGGCTCGGTGCGCCATTGAAGCTTTGGGGATAGAAGGCGTGGGCACCACAGCCATGATGGTGTTCCTGCCGGCGGTGCTCATAGCTCAAGTGCTGCCTATTTCCATAGGGGGTTTTGGGGTGCGCGAAGGGCTGTTCGTGTTCTTTCTTTCCAGCCTCGGAGTTGCCGACAGCGAAGCGACTTTGTTCGGGCTTTTTCTCGGGATTCTGACTTTGCTAACCAGCCTGGCGGGGGTGATACCGCTGGTTTTCGGCGGGAGGAGGCGAGCAGATTCAGCCCTTCTGCAAGACTTGGCCGAGGGCGAAGCTGCCTTGTCGGAAGTGGCGAGTCAAGACGGCCCGGAAGACAGCACTGAAGAATGAACCAAGGCTCTGAGGTCGTTCGCAAGCCCGTCGCAGCGGTGCGCGACTATTTCACGGATTACAGAACTCTGCGAAAAGAGAAGGGCCTGCGGTGGTGGGTTGAAATCTTGGTCATTGCTGTCTTTTACGGCATTTACTCCCTCATTCGCAATCAGTTTGGTTCAGATACCGTTGCCCAAAGCGCAGAGATCTTGACAGGGGCCGCAAAAGACGCATACGAGAACGCCAAAGATGTAATCGCAGTTGAGAGATTTTTCGGTCTATTCCAAGAGCACCGCATTCAAGATATATTCTTGGATTGGACTTGGTTCATCAGCTTTTGGAATGTGTTCTACGGTTTCTTCCATTTCGCTATCACCACGGCTGTGCTGGTGTGGCTGTATGTGCGCTTTCCTAAAGACTTCGCTCGCTGGCGCACTATCGGTTTGATAACCACAGGGCTGGGACTCATCGGCTATGCGCTGTTTCCGCTTATGCCGCCCAGATTGCTGGGTGCTGAGATAGCGGAACTCGGGGCCAGTATGGATCCCTACGGCTTTGTGGACACTGTCAAAAACGAAGAGGGAAAGTTCTGGAGTCTGTGGTCTTACAACTCTGGAACCTTCCAAAGCATTTCCAACCAGTATGCGGCCATGCCGAGCTTGCATTTCGCGTGGGCGGGCTGGTGCACTATGATTCTCTATCCCCGCATGAAGCACACGGCCACCAAGGTTTTGGCGGTTGCATATCCAGTTGCTGTCTTGTTTGCGATCGTCGTCACAGCCAATCACTACTGGCTGGACGCAGCGGGCGGACTGGGCGCACTCGCCATAGGCTATTTCGCAGGCGATAAGCTGCATCACAAGTGGAAGCAACTCCGCAGCAAGCAGATCCAGAAGCAAACAGAAACCTGCTGACTACTGCTCTCAAATCAAAGCTCTTTACCTGTTAACCCCAACTCAAACTAGAATCTTTCGCAGACCTTGAAATTTCAGCCCGACAATCCAGCACGATAATACAACCCGACAAAAACTCATGCTGTTATCCGACATCCGACATCCCGGCGACCTGAGAGGCTTGAGCCGAGCCGAGCTTGACGCTCTCTGCGAAGAGATACGCGAGTTCATCGTCGAGAAAGTCTCGGCATCGGGCGGGCATCTCGGCCCGAACCTCGGAGTGGTAGAACTGACCTTGGCCATCCACAGGGTGTTCAATTCGCCCCACGATGCCGTCTTGTGGGACACCGGCCACCAAGCCTATGTGCACAAGATCGTCACAGGCCGCGCCTCGCAGTTTGATGAGCTGCGACAGGGGGGAGGGCTTTCGGGGTATCCGTCTAGGGAAGAATCGCCGCACGACTGGATAGAGAACAGCCACGCCTCCACGAGCCTCAGCTACGCTCACGGGCTGGCGACCGCCTTTGATGCTGCGACTTCAGCCGGTGCTCGGCGAAGGCGGGTGGTGGCCGTGATCGGCGACGGCGCTATGACGGGCGGGATGGCATTTGAAGGCTTGAACAACCTAGGGCATTCGGGCTGCCCTGTGGTGATCGTGCTCAACGACAACGGCCGCTCGTACGCGCCTACGGTCTCCAAGCTGGGCGAAAGCCTCGCTCGCCTGCGGATCAACCCCCACTACCTGCGCCAGCAGAACCGTGCGGAGCGGCTCATCCGCGAGCTGCCGATCGTGGGCCATCAGATGGAGCGCGCCATGGATGCCGTGAAAGCCGGCGTGCGCGAAATGTGGGAGCCGATGACTTTCTTTGAGCATCTAGGCGTGCGCTACACAGGCCCCTTCGACGGCCACGACATCGCGGGCGTGGAACGGGCTTTGCGCAACGCTGCCCAGCTAGGCGAACCTGTGGTGGTGCATGTGCTCACCGAGAAAGGTCGCGGCTATGCCCCTGCAGAGAACGACCCTGTCAAGCGCATGCACGACACCTCCGCTTTGAAAGAAGGCAGCTACACAGAGGCATTTGCCGAAACGCTCATCAAGATCGCCGAGAGGCGCCCGGAGGTGGTTGCTCTCACTGCTGCGATGCCCGATTCCACCGGCTTGCTGCAATTCGCCGAGCGTTTCCCCGACCGCTGCTTTGATGTGGGCATAGCCGAACAGCACGCTGTGACCGCAGCCGCTGGCATGGCGATGGGAGGGTTGCGGCCTGTGGTGGCGGTCTATTCCACCTTCCTCACCAGAGCGATAGACCAGGTGAATCTGGATGTGGGATTGCTGCGCCAGCCTGTGGTATTCGCTCTGGATCGGGCGGGTATCACCGGCGATGACGGAGCCTCCCACCACGGCGTTTTAGACATGGTGCTGCTCACGAAAATCCCCGGCATGACGCTCATGGCCCCGTCTTCGTATCAAGAGCTTCAAGCGATGCTGGAAGACGCTTTGGAAATAGACTCGGGCCCGGTCGCCATCCGCTGGTCGAAAACAGCTGCCCCCCATGTGGGAGAATCCGAGATAGGCAGCGGCTTGCGAGGTCGGAAGGTGCGAGAGGCGATGGGGGCCTCGGTGTGTCTTCTGGCAGTAGGCAAGATGCTGGCTGCTGCTACAGAAGCAGCCGAGATTCTTGCCGAACGAGGAGTTGAAGCGACAGTCTGGGATGTGCGAGTGGTGACCCCGCCTGACGAAGAGATGCTAAAAGACGCTCTGTCTCACCAGATGGTCGTAACCATAGAAGACGGGCTAAAAGACGGCGGCGCAGGCGAGCACATCGCCCGCAAGATGCAAGATGTTTTCAGATCTCAAGGCGAAACTTCCCCCGAAGCCGCATTCCCAGAAGTAAAAATCCTAGGCGTGCCCGCAACCTACATCCCCCAATCATCAGCCGACAACATACTGAAAAGCTTAGGCCTAGACGCTGACGGCATAGCCCAAGCAGTCAAAGACCTGCAAGCAGCCTAAAACCTGTCTGAGTCATATCGGCCTGCCTAGGCGCGCAGCCCTCAGCGACCTACTCTCATTCTGACATAGTTGTCGGGTATGAGTTCTCTGATCTCAGGAGGGAGGTCGGATTCACGGTTTCGTGTTTCGAACTCTCGTGACTTCTGGTTCGCGTTCTGAGCTTTAGCGGCTTTTTCTGTTTTTTTGCTCATTGTGTTCTCCTGTGTTTTATAGTAGTCTGCCTAGGGCTATCATTGCAATGCTGGATGGCAGGCTTGCCAGCCATGCTGCTATTGCTGTTGTATATCTGTCCCATCGGTTTTCCCACAGTTCCGAAAGCTGTTCTTCCAAGTCAAGCATAATAGCTACTGAGGCTTTCGTTGTTGTCTCTAGAGAGACTCGGCTATAGCTAGAACCCAGTCTGTTGTTCCCGTATAAATCTGGAATGAAGGCAATAGGGATGAAGAAAGCCGTGCCAGCCAAAAATATGCCAGCACCTGCTAGTTCTAGGATGCTTGCCTGTCCGACAGCTCGTCCTGAGATGGCGAAATAGCCTATGAGCGCCGCAACAGATAGAGACAGCAGCGTTTGCGATCTGTTGACTGTGGAAGCTATGGATGTCTGCAGGTCCCCGCAGAAACGGACGAGGTCGTCGTATATCAGTCGGTCTCTGGCTGCATCTTCTGATGTCATAGATGTGCTCCTCTTGGCATCTGGTGTGTAACTTCTGGGTGCTTGGCTGCAGCAAAGCCGGAAGCCAGCTGAGTGCGTGCGATAGAGGCGGAGGCATCTCCGCAAAAGAAAGACTGCCGAATCGACAGATCTTTGAATCTCAGGGCCAAAAGCCAATCACCCCTGAAGCTCACTATAGCACAGGGGTGTGATGAGCATTAGCTGTAATAGGGGTTTTCGCCGGCGTCGTGGTCGGTTACATCTATTACTTGGGTTACTTCGGGGAGGGCTTGGCTGATCATGGCGGTGATGCCTTCTCGCAGGGTTGCGGCGCTCATGGCGCAGCCTTGGCAGCCTCCGCCCATTGAGATGTAGACGACGGTGTCTTCCACTCGCTCTAGCTGGGCGTATCCGCCATGGGCTGCTAGGGAGGGGTTGATGTGGCGATCTAGGAGCTGCTGGAGCTTGTCGGCCAAGGGGCCTGAGAGTTCTATGTCGTGGCCGGCTAGGAGGTCGGGCTTGTTGGGGTTGCGGATCACCAAGCCGCCTTGCATCGGGTTGGATGGAAGGTCAAGCGTTGCGCCGGTGAGGTTTTCCACGCTCTCGGCGGGGATGATCAAGGTGAGGTCGCTGACCTCATAGACTTCGGCGTCTTGGGGGGCTTCGGCTATGGGGTCGAAGGTGAGGTCGTAGGTGAAGTCGGCGCCGTTCGTGCCTGTGATCTCCACCCGCAGGCCTAGGGTCTCGCTGTCGTCTTCGCCTTCGCGGATCTGCAGCACTTTGGCTAGGGCTGCTTCGGAAACATCCAGAGTTGTCTCGGTGGCTGTGGGGCTTGAGGTTGTGGTCATGGTTCTAGTCTATCTGGCTTGCTGGGTTTCTTGGGTGGTTTTTGCTATTGCACGGCGGGCAACGGCGCATCTTTTTTATGCTCAGACAAGAAAACTCGCCTAAAAAAGACACGCCGTCCCCCGCCTCACCTTGGAGCTAGTTGGCTGTGGGGTGGTAGCATTAAAGCTATGACCAATATATTGAACACGGAAATGCACGGCGATGTTGCTGTGATGAAGTTTGACGACGGCAAGGCGAATGTTTTGTCGCTGTCAGCCAGCCAAGAAATGCTGGGGCAGTTGGACGCCTTGGAAGACGAAGCCAAAGCTTTGGTTTTCGCTGGGCGGGAAGGGTTCTTCTCAGCAGGCTTCGACTTGAAGGTGATGCAGGGCGGCGATTCGGATGCCACGAGGGAGATGATCGCCTCAGGTGTGGATTTGTTCATGCGGCTCTACACCTACGGCCTGCCTGTGGTGGCGGCTTGTACAGGTCATGCTCTGGCGGCGGGGGCTATCGTGCTGATGAGCTCGGATGTGCGAATCGGCGCAGACGGCAACTTCAAGATAGGTCTCAACGAGGTGGCGGCGGGAATGCCAGTGCCAGCTTTCTTGGCCGAGATAGCTTCAGACAGACTTTCTCGCAGGCACTACTCTCACGCAACCATGCTGGCTCGGCTGTATTCGCCTTCCGAGGCTGTGGATGCCGGCTTTTTGGACGAAGTCGCGGGAGACGGCGAAGCTACTTTGGAGGCTGCGGTGACGCGGGCTACGGTTTTTGCCGAGACGCTGCATCAGAAGTCTTTCCGGATTACTCGGAAGATCGTGCGAGGGGCGGCTGCCGAGCGGATCAAGGGGTCGTTGAGCGAAGATATTGCTAGTTTGCTGAACTAGCAGGGTGGGGCTCTTGGAACTTGTTTGGCTTTGATGGTTGTTGCTATTGCAGGGCGGGCAACGGCGCATCTTTTTTATGCTCAGACAAGAAAACTCGCCTAAAAAAGACACGCCGTCCCCCGCCTCACCTTGGAATTTGATTGGTTTTTGGTCTTAGTGACGGGAGCTTGAGGTGACGATGAATGAGGTTGAAGTCTACGGTGCCTTAGTTGTGGTGTCTTTCGGGGGGCCGGAGAAGGCGGGGGATGTGCGGCCGTTTTTGCAGAATGTGGCTCGGGGGCGCGATATTCCAGAAGAGCGGTTGGCTGAGGTTGAGGCTGTTTATCTTTCGCATGGCGGGGCTAGCCCTGCTAACGAGCTGAACAGGGATTTGGTTGAGCGATTGAAGCAGGCTTTGGAGGAGTCGGGCAATCCGATGCCTGTTTATCTGGGTAATCGCAATTGGCATCCGTATTTGGAGGACACTGTTGGCGAGATGGCAGGTGATGGGGTAAAGCGGGCTTTGGCTTTTGTGACGGCGGGGTTTTCTTCTTATTCAAGCTGCAGGCAGTATCGGGAAGACATAGAGGCGGCGGTTGAGGCTTTGCCTGATGGCGAGAAAATAGAGATTCACAAGCTGCGCGGCTTTTTCAATCATCCCGATTTCATTTCTATTCAGGCAGAAGCTGTGCGTGAATCTGTGAAAGAGCTAACCTCCGAAGGCTTTGCGCTTTCAGCCATTCGCATCATCTTCACCGCCCACAGCCTGCCGATGGAGTCCGCCAAAGTCTGCAGCTATGAAGCCCAGCTTCGCGAGTCTTCCCGATTGGTAATGGAAGAAATCGACTGGTCGGGCCTAGCTGGCGGCGAAAGCCAAGCACCCCGTAGGCAATCCGATGTGCCACGCGGGGGAGACGATGCGCTGCAGGGAGAATCCGAGATGGAGCAAGAAGAATCCGATACGCCGAAGGAAGCGCCGCACGGCTGGGATCTGGTGTGGCAAAGTCGCAGCGGGCCGCCAATGGTGAAGTGGCTGGAACCCGACATCGGCGATCACATCCCGGCGGTCGCCTTCTTCGGCAGCGGTCCGAATAGAGCAGGCCGATGCCAGGCAATCGTGGTGGTGCCTATAGGTTTCGTGAGCGACCACATGGAAGTCATCCAAGATCTGGATACCGTTGCCAGCCAAGTTGCCGAAGACTTCAATTTGGCTTTTCGCCGTGCCTCCACAGTAGGCTCCAACCCACGCTTCCCCCAAATGATCGCTTCCCTAGTAGCCGAACGCATCGATCCCGCATCGCAACCGCTAGCAATAGGAACCGCCCCGCCCCTCCCCGATTTCTGCCCAAAGGATTGCTGCCCCAGAAGCCTTTAGTCCGCCCCTCTGGGGATTAAAGATCGCTTGCTTTTATCTCAGCGTCTTTCATCAGTGATGTCTGTATGCCGATTTTGAGGTCTTGATTCCCATGAACGGGCACAGATATCGGGGCTAAGTGAGTGAGTTCGGGAGGCGGATCGTATATATGATGGCTTCCCTTGATGTGATTTAGAGTCCAGCCGCGCTTTCTGAGAATGCGACAGAATTGCCTCCCGCTGATTGTTTTCACACCAGCAGTTCAGCGAAGCGTCCGTTTTTGCCCGCAGGTGTTTGGGCTGTGTCGGGAGTGTCTATGAAAGCGGCGCAAATTTCGTGAAAGTTATGCAGTGCCGCAGATGCATAGCTTTGATCGTCTTCCGAGTTGAGCAGTGAGAATTTTTCAGGCAGGGCCGGAACATTGGGCGGTATTCCGTTGCGTATTCTTTCCTTCATGGCTTCCAGCAAGCCTGAAGCTGCCTCGGTGATATTTGAGCAGACCTCTTCCCATGTCTCGCCTTGCGAGTAGCAGCCAGTGAAAGAAGGCACTTCGGCCCAATAGCCGCCCTCTTCGGCTTCGTGAATTACAGCTATCAAGTTCATGGGACAGAAACTCTTGGGCTTGAGGCTTTCTTCATAGTCTCAGTCTATCTGGCTGGCTAGTTTTCGTGGATGGCTGGATTTCAGCCCCTGCGAGGCAAATTCTTCAAAAATCCTACCCTTCGTGTCAAGATGGGTTTATGAGTTTGTTGGAAGAGGCGCAGCCTATAAGCGAATTCGCTCGCGACATCGTGGAGGTGCCGGTGGCGGAGGAGCTGTCGGATTCGTTTCTGGCATACGCTCTGTCTGTCATCACATCTCGGGCGATTCCCGATGTGCGAGACGGGTTGAAGCCGGTTCAGCGGCGGATTTTGTATGCGATGCTACGGATGGGCATCCGTCCCGACACGCCGCATCGCAAGTGCGCCCGTGTTGTGGGCGAGACTATGGGCAAATATCACCCGCACGGCGATGCCGCCCTGTATGACGCATTGGTGCGCTTGGGGCAGGATTTCGCCAGAGGCGTGATTCTGGTAGACCCGCAAGGCAACTTCGGCTCGCTGGACGACCCGCCCGCCGCAGCCCGCTACACCGAATGCCGCCTAAGCGAGGCAGCCATGGCGATGCTGGCAGAGATTGACGAGCAGACTGTGGATTTTCGCCCTAGCTATGACGGCGAGGCCGAAGAGCCAGAGTTTTTGCCGTCTAGGTTGCCCAACTTGCTGGCGAACGGGTCGGCTGGGATTGCTGTGGGGATGGCCACCAACATGGTGCCCCACAATGTGGGTGAAATCACCAAAGCCATGGAAGAGGTTTTGAAGGCGGTTGCTGGCGAGGGGGGCAAAGAGGGCGCGGGCAAGGAAAGCTCAGCCAAAGCAGGCTCAGCCAAGGGTCTAGTGGAACAGTCTTTGGGAGTGTCGCACAAGCAGCTCCTCAAGATGGGCACAGACGAGCTAGAGCAAGTTCGGGCGAAAGAACTCACAGCCCCGCCCGATGCAGAACCCACCAACGCTCAACTAGAAAAATTCTTAGCAGCCATGCCAGGCCCAGACTTCCCATCGGGAGGCATGTTGATAAACGCAGGGATGCGAGAGATCTACAAAGAAGGCCGAGGTTCGCTGCGGCTGCGCTCTAAAGCCGACATCATCCACCCCACCAAGAAGCGAGAAGCCATCGTGATAACAGAGCTTCCCTGGATGGTTGGCCCAGAGCGGGTGGTCGCCAAAATCAAAAGCCTCATCGCCGAAGAGAAAGTTCCGCAAATCACAGGCGTGCGCAACCTCACCGACCGAGAGCGAGGCTTATGCATCCAGATAGACCTCAAACCCGGAGCCAACGGCAAAAAAGTGCTGGAGAAGCTCTACAGCACCACCCCGCTGGAAGCCAGCTTGCCCATCAACAATGTGGTGCTGGTGCGCGGCGTCCCCACCACGGCTTCGTATTGGGACATCTGCCGGCACTTTTTGTATCACCGCTTGGGGGTGGTCATCCGCCGCACCCATTTCCGCCGCCGCCGTGATCTGGCACGATGCGAAATTCTGGAAGGCTTTTTGCTGGCACTGGATCGCATTGAAGAGGTGGTGGCGATAATCCGAGGCTCGGCCAATGTGGATGAAGCCAGACGAGAGCTCTGCGCCCAGATAGGTCTGAACGAACGCCAAGCCGAAGCTGTCTTAGAGCTTCGCCTGCGCCGCCTCACCGCTTTGGAGCAGAGCAAAATCACAGCCGAGCGAGATGGTCTTTTGGAAGCCATAGACGGCCACAACAAGCTTCTAGGTTCAGAAGCCGAGCTCAGAAAGGCTGTGCTAAAAGAGCTGCGCGAGGTGGCGAAAGAGTTCGGCCAGCCGAGGCGCACAAAGCTTATGGACTCCGCAGATTTGCCAGTTGCTTCAGCAGACGACACCGAAGAGATGGAGGTTCAAGAATGCCTTGTGACGCTTTCAGTCAACGGCTATGTGGGGCGGTCGGGCGTGGATGACCCAGCCAAGAAAAACTCCCGCCCCCACGATGTTCTGCTGTCGGCGGTGGAGACCCAGACCGACCTTCTAGTCTGGGCCATCACCAGCGCGGGCAGGGCTGTGCCGGCTTCGGTTTGGGAGGTCTCGGAGCTGAAAGGCCCGAGCCGTGGAACTTTGGCAAACAAGGTGTTCGCTTTGGAGAGCGGCGAAGAAGTTTTGCATCTGTTCGCTGATGGCAGCTTCCATGGCAGCCTCAAAGCAGGCAGCGAAAGCACAGAGTCAGAGGGCGGCAAGTCGGTCAGCAGCCAACCAGCGAGCAGCAGCCAGCCAAGCTCGCTGATGCTCATAAGCTCTGGGGGCATCGCCAAGCGCATTTCATCCGAAGCGCTTGAGAAGTCCCTGCCTACCTCGGCTTCAGACTCTGCCCGCCCCGCCCCGCAAGATGTGTTCCAGTTGTCTGCGGGCGACAGCTTGGTGGCAGCATTTCCATGCTCCGATGCAGACGAGATCATGGCAATCACTTCAGGCGGAATGGCATTTCGCACCAATGCCTCAGAAATCCCCTTGAAATCCCCCAAAGCTGCTGGTGTAATAGGAATGAAGCTGAAAGCCAAAGATGCTGTCGTCGGGGCTGGCAGCTTCAAAGGCGGAACAGTTGATGGGGAAAGCCAGACGGGAGCCAGCCAAACGGGACAAAGCCAAGCTGCAGAGAAGCAGGCAGCGCAAAGCCAAGCGGGAACGAAGCAGACTGAGAAAATGCAAGCAAGCAGGGCAGCAAGCCCGCCTGAAGAAAGCATCGTGTTCGTCATCTGCGAGGGGGCATCCGCCAAAGCAGTCTTCACCGACGAGTTTTCATCGCAGAAGCGAGGCGGCATGGGAGTTCAGGTCGTGCCCTCTGGCAACCAAAAGGTGCTGGCAGCTTTCGTGGGCGAAGACACCCTCTGCGCCACCAAAGACGACACGATGCTATTCCCCCTAGAAGTGGCAAGGCGCACCCACCAGCCAAAAACCACCGATGTCCAAATCACCCACATCGGCTTCCCCCGCTGGAGCATGTAGCCATGCCTGAAGCAATCCCTGATGCTATGATTTCCGCCGCTGGCACTCCTGATACTGCCATTCCAGATGCTGCCATTTCTACTGGCACTGCCCACGCCGGCACCCTAGATTTCGACACAGCGTCTGTCTCTACTGCAGAAGCAGATCTCCCGAACGGCCACATATCAGAAAACCCGTCTAACTCAGAAATCACTGAGATGCCAGAAATAGCGGCGACTTCAGATGCAGCCCCCCTGGGCGAAGATGAAAGCATGGCCGACGGAAGCACAACCGGCGCCCCAAACACCTACGATGCCGAGTCCATCCAAACCCTAGAAGGCATGGAAGCCGTGCGGATGCGCCCTGGCATGTATATCGGCGGCACCGGCAACGAAGGCTTCGCCCACCTCCTCTGGGAGCTAATAGACAACGCCGTAGACGAAGCCGCAGCAGGCTTCGGCAATCAGATAGATGTGATTTTCCATCGCGACGGCTCCATGGAAGTGCGCGACAAAGGCAGGGGAGTTCCAGTAGACATGCACCCCACCCGTGGAGTCTCAGCCTTGGAGGTAGTCTTCACCGAGCTTCACGCAGGCGGCAAGTTCGGCGGCGGAGCCTATGGCGCATCGGGCGGGCTTCACGGCGTGGGCGCAGCGGTGGTGAATGCGCTGTCAACTCGGATGGAAGTGGAGGTGGATCGCGAAGGGCGCACATGGGTGCTGGGATTTCGCAACCAAGAGCCTGTCCGCAAAAAAGGCCTCAAAGCAGATAAAACCAGCAAACTCCAGCGGCTGGAGAAAACCTTCACCAAAAACCGCACAGGCACCCGCGTGCGCTACTGGCCCGACCGCGAGATTTTCGACCCCGGCGTGGAAATCCTCTTTGAAGAAGCCTGCGAACGCCTGCGTCTGGCCTGCTATCTGGTGCCCGGCCTCAAAGTGAAAGCCGAAGACAAGCGAGCAGGGGCGGCAGTCAAGAATTTCGAATTCCAGTCCAAGAAGGGCTTGGTGGATTATGTAAATCACCTGTGCGAGCTTGAAGCCCCCGATGCTTCGCAGGTAACAGGCATCATCGCTCTCAGCGGCTCGGCCGCCTTTGAAGAAAAAGTGGCAGTCTCAGGCAAAACCACCACCGTCCAAAAAGAATGCCAAGTTGAAATCGCCATGCGCTGGGTGAACGGCTTCCAAAGCGAAATCCGCTCTTTCGTGAACACCATCCCCACTCCCGACGGCGGCACCCACCTAGCTGGCTTCGACCGAGCCTTGCTCTTCGCCGTGAATGACCGCCTGATGGTGAACGCCAAGCCCCTAGCCAAGCTCGCCCGCACAGGCCAGAGCAGAGGGGCGAAAGAAGACATCTACGAAGGGCTGGTGGCCGTGGTGCAGGTGAGCTTCCCAGAGCCGCAGTTCCAAGGTCAGACGAAGCGGCGCCTAGGCACGCCCGCAGCCCAGAAAATCGTGTATGACACCGCCAAAGAAGGTCTAGTCCACTGGCTGGAAAAAGACGGCGCACGCACCCATGTGAACGCCCTGCGCGACAAAATCGCCAATGCTGTGCTCAGCCGTGTGGCCGCCCGTCAAACCTTGGAGAACAAGCGCAAAGCAGCCAGCATTTCTTCCACCGGAATGCCCGACAAGCTAGCCGACTGCCGCACCCTCGGCCCCAGCAGCGAGCTGATAATAGTAGAAGGCGAGTCAGCGGCCGGCCCCGCAAAGATGGGCCGCAACGCCGAGCATGTGGCCATCCTGCCGCTGCGGGGCAAGGTGGTGAACGCTTCAAAGTCGTCCGCCAAGCAGGTTCTGGCAAATGCCGAGGCCAGTGCCCTGTTCGCCGCCATCGGCACAGGCGTGGGCGAAGATTTTGAAATGGAAAAAGCCCGCTACGGTCGCATAATAATCCTCTGCGACGCCGATGTAGACGGCAGCCACATAAGATGCCTGCTGCTCACCCTGATCCACAAATACATGCGCCCCATGCTTGAAGCTGGAATGATATATTCCGCCCAGCCCCCCCTCTACACCACCAAAATAGGCGATGAAATCCACCGAGCCTTCACCGAAGAAGAACGCGACCAGATCACCCAAGACCTAGCCAAAGGCAACCGCAAAGCCGAAAACATCCGCTGGCAACGCTTCAAGGGATTAGGCGAAATGAATGTAGACGAACTAGCCGAATGCGCCCTAAACCCCGAAACCAGAATCCTCCGAAAAATGACCATCCAAGACGCCCAAGCCGCCGAAGCCGCCACCCAAATGTTCGCCACCCTAATGGGCTCAGATGTAGAAGCCCGCCGAGACTACCTAACCACCAATAGCACCCTGATCCCCCCAGAGGCCTTGGATATCTAGGGGTTTGGGTGTTTAGCCCATCATCTGCGAATCTATGATAATACAGGCAATTGCTGTAATTACTACACCAATTGCTATGCCAATAAACAGATACTTAGCTCGTCGCGGTTTTTGGTATATTTGTCCTTCATCTGCAGGTTCAGGTTCTTCCGCTTCAGCTTTATTGCTGTTTGGGCGAATCTCCGAGTTCTCTGCCTCTCTGGTTTTATTGCACAAATTAATTTCGGAATCTCTTAATTTCCCATCTAGCCTCTCGATTTCAGCATTTTTGGATGATATTTCCTTGTTTTTCGCTGAAATTGCTAGCAAAGCTTTTTGTTGTGCACAAAAGTAGCCGTGCAGCCAACTATATGTGCTGGCACGCGCTATCAAGTCAAGCACATGCCAGTTTTGCTCAACTCTGCTTTCTGCTCTTTTGATTTCCTTTTCAAAGCGTTGGTGGCAAATTAAGTATGAACTATCAGTTAATAGGCCACCTTTTGCCCAAGGGTCGAAGTTTTCAAGGTCAACCTTTGGGTCTCGGCAAACCTTCTGTGCGGCAATGTCGATTGCGCCTTCGATGGCCTGAATAGCGGCATTGTTGGAGGGGTTTTTGAATATGTTGCTCATAGTTTTATCTCCTTTTGTTGATAGTTGTATTTTGATTATGGAAGGTTACTTGGGTGAATATTGCTGATTTTTGTCAGCCGCCGAAGCCTGTGACTCGGACAGGCACCGAGCTGTCTCGGGTGGTGCCGTTGCCTAGCTGGCCGTCCTCGTCGTGGGCGGAAACTGACTGGGCGAGCATCAACCCCTCAGCATCGCCGCCAACGTGATTGTCACTATCAGTTTTATTGTATTCTCCTTTGTGTAGGGTGTTTTCGCTTTATTGCGATCTTGTGCTAGTAGCCAAGGGCCGTTAGCCGACTAGATGCGGACGACTCGCAAGCACCTTCCCAGTTTCTTTGGTCCACCGCCGTCCCCCCTGCTAAGCCAGCTCCGAGTGCCTTGGCGTAGGCAGTTGCGCACTCCCAGCCTGCCGTCTGCCTATCGGCGGAGCGCTGCTGCGACCGCGAAACGCCTTGCCCGACCCAGTACTCTTGGGAGAGTCCTGACGCTTGGTGCCTAGATACAATGGTGCTCGCGATTTGGGTACCTGCTGCCTTGGCTTCACTGAGCCAGGTTGACGGCGAAACGGGCGCCCGTGAAGCCGTCGTAGCGGTGGTCGCCCACGTCCTTGGGGGACGTGGCGCCCCAGGCGCCTCCGGCTCTTGGGCACACCCGGCCAGTCCCCATACAAGCAGTACTCCGATGGCGATCGCTGCAGCGACACACAGGAGGATGCCGAGCTTCCTGCGCTTTCGCTGCTGGGCCGCTTCTGCTGCCTCAGCTACCGCTTCGAAGTCGGAGCCTGCTAAGTCGTCCCGCAGAACCGACCCGAACAGCGCCATTTCGCTTATATGCCACCTGCGGCAGAAATCAGCCACCGCAGCCATGTTGATGTCTATGTTCTCAGCAATCTTGGCGTTCATAGCTTCATTTTAGCTCAATGGTTAAGTGCAGACAAGTCTGGCTGGTTTCTCCGCTCAAGGCCCACCCGAAGAATGCGCCTAGCCGCCCTTGCTACCGCTCTCTCCTCTCAGATTGCGCTGTTAATCTGTCATGTCACGGGTTTGCATAAATCACCTCGGCTGTGGAGAGGATGCTTTCGCGGATGCTCGGCAGAGTTCTGCGCCACATTATGGCATCGCGGGTGGAGATGGAGACAGCGTGTTTGACCAGCGAAGACAGCTCGGCTTTGGCATCTCGCAGGGTCATGAAGCTAGGCTCTTTGCCGTGCTCGAACGACACCATCACATCCACATCGCTGTCTTCGGCGAAGTCGTCTCGCAGAACCGACCCGAACAGCGCCATTTCGCTTATGTGCCACCTTTGGCAGAAATCAGCCACCGCAGCCATGTTGATGTCTATGTTCTCAGCGATCTTGTCGTTCATGGGTTTATTTTAGCTTGATGCGGGTTTGCCTATGCCTAGTTGGGCTGAGGCTCGCAGTAGGATTTCTTGGCGGGATTGCTCGCCTGCTGCTAGCAGGAACAGCACGCTAATGCCCCAAGAGACCTCGGATATCTACAAACCTGAGTTGGTCTAAGCTGAGCGGAATTCTGCTTGGTCGGTTGTGGTGTTCCAGACGACGCATTCGCGTAGATTGCGGGCGATATTTATTTCTAAGTGTTCTGACGAAGAGTTGTTGATTTTGACTACGAGTCCCAGAGTTGGGTTTTCTCCTGAGTTGGCTGGGTTTATGTCTACGGTTCTGATGCCTGCGACTGGCGCGATCTTTGCTTCGCCTGCTGTTGGGGTTGTCGGGTCGGGGGTGCTCAGGTCTCTTCTGGAGAATCTCAGGATGGCTTTGCCTGGGGCAGTGACCTCACCGGGGATGAGGTCGGTTTCCGCTGAGAATGCTTCGCCTGGGTGAGTCTCCAAATAGCAAACCCTGAAACAGCCTCTGCTTGAACTGTCAATTCCGTGAATTCCACCGCCTCGCCCACTTGCTGCTAGAATCGGGACATAAGCTTCCCACGCGCAGCATCTTACGGTGATACCACCGTGGATGTAAACAGCTTGCGATTCAGGAAGCTTGCCGGAAGCTTCTATTGGTTCCCCATGGTTGAGAAGCGCTGAGCTCCTCAGATACCTGACGGTGCCATCTGCTGCTTCCCCAGGAGATTCACCAGCTGAATAGTGGTCTTCCTCCGATTCGCATTTCTCTATTATTGAAGTCGCGCTCTGCGTGCTGTCATCCCTGCAGCCCGCTGACATCAGACTCAGAACAGCCAGCAAGCACACACCTAGGACTGAAACGAAAAAACTTCGCATCATTATTGCGATTATAGCATGTGCGACAGAGCAATTTTCTGTTTGAGCAGACCCTGCATGTTTCAAAAGAATCATTTGCGGGACATTTTGCGGGGCAGATTTTGCCCGGATTTTGAGGTCTGCGTGGAGCAGGCTGCCTGCCGCCACATGGGTTTTGCTAGGGCAGGCGCCCGTCTCCTAGTTGTCCGTAGGCGTTGTTGCCCCAGCATGTGATGGAGCCTTCTTTGAGCAGGGCGCAGGTATGGCTGGAGCCTGCTGCCAGCATGTAGGCGTCTTTGGCAACCTCTGCCTGCATGGGAACTGCTGATAGGCGGAGGCTTTGGCTTAGACCTAGCTGTTCTTGATCGTTGTTGCCCCAGCAGCTTATCGTGCCGCTTTCTTGAATGGCGCAGGTGTGACTGCTTCCTGCGGCAATGGCTACGGCATCGGCGATTCCTGCGACTTTTGCCGGAGTAACTAGATTTCTGAGTGTTCCAGAGCCGAGCTGCCCATACCAGTTTTGGCCCCAGCATGAGACGGTGCCGTCTTGATGAAGTGCACAGGTGTGTCGGTCGCCCGCCGTGATGGCAGTGGCATCGTTGATGTTCTCAACTTTGACTGGGATAGACGAGTATTCCGTGAATTCCTCTGCGGCATCTTCATTGCCTAGCATTCCAAAGTCGTTGCTGCCCCAGCATGAGATCGTGCCGTCTTCGTGCAGAGCGCAGGAATGTCGTTTGCCTGCTGTGATGGCTGTGGCATCGGTGATGTCTTGAATTCGTGTCGCGGCTTCAGATCGCAAACTTATGGGGTAACCATACGGGTCGTAGTTATCTGGGCCCCAGCAAGAAATTGTGCCTTCTTCGCGGAGAACGCAAAAGTGGTCTCCGCCTGATGCGACAGAAGCAACGCGAGTGATATAAGAGATTCGTCTTGGTGTTGGAAAACGGACGAACTGTGTCTCAATAAGCAGTCCCAAGTCGTACGAACCCCAACAAGAAACAGTTTTTTCTTCACGCAGAGCACAAGTATGTTTGTCTCCGGCAGTGATTTGAATTGCGTCCGCGATTCCAGCGACCTCTACCGGCACAGCAGAGTCTTCAAGAGAGTCGGATCTGCCCAGCTGTCCGAAATAATTATCACCCCAGCATGTTACGGTGCCGTCTTCATGAAGCGCACAAGTATGTCTGATGCCTGATTTGACAGAAGCGACCTGCTCTATGTCGGGAATTCTGGAATCTTCACTGTTTAGACCGATGTGCTCATCGCTGCCCCAGCATGATACGGCACCGTCTTGATGGAGCGCACAAGTATGAAAACTGCCTACAGAGATATCCGTTACATCTGCGATGCCCTCAACTTGGACTGGCAAGCGCGAGAATCTCCTAGTCTGGTTTCTCCCGAGTTGTCGTGATTCGTTGTCGCCCCAGCACAGAACAGTGCCGCCGGTGCGCAGAGCACATGTGTGATCAGAACCAGCATCGACCGCCGTAGCGTCATCTATGGAACTGACTTTCACAGGAACTGAAGAGTCGGCGCCGTATCGGTATCGTCCGTTGCCTAGCTGCGCGTAATAGTTGTGCCCCCAGCATGAGACGGTGCCGTCTTGGTGAAGAGCACAAGTATGGTTTCTGCCTGCTGCGATGTCAATGGCATCGTCTATTCCGATTACTTCCACTGGCAGGGCTGAGTCCGCACTGTGGGCATCTTGGGGGTCGCTGCTCTCGCCATTGCCCAGCATCCCCACCCAGTTGTGTCCCCAGCATGAGATGGTTCCGTCTCGGCGAAGAGCGCAAGTGTAAAGATCGCCAGCGCGGACGACTATGGCATCCGTGATTCCGGCAACTGGCACAGGGGTTGCGGAATCAGCGCTGTTGTCGTCAACGGTTTCGCCTTTCTGCCCATTTCCTAGTTGTCCCGAGTTGTTCAATCCCCAGCAAGAAACGGATCCGCTTTTGTGGGATACGCAAGTGTGGGCTATGCCTGCTGTGATGTCTGCGGCATCTGTGATTTCTCTTGCTCGCACGGGAATTCGCGAATCCGCCGATTGCCCGTTGCCTAGCTGACCGGAAAGATTTTGGCCCCAACACCAAACTTCTCCATTTCCTCTGACGGCGCAAGAATGGTCGGCACCTGCGGCTATGGTTTTTGCGTCTGCTATGCCTGCTGCCTTCTTCTGGCCTTCGGCTTTTACCTCCGCGCCTAGCTGTCCGTTTTGATTTCTGCCCCAGCACGAGATAGCGCCATTCCTATGAAGCGCGCAAGAATGATGGCTGCCGGCAGCGATGCTGAGAAAGAGCGAATCCTCTGAAATCGCAGGCTCAACAGGCGAAGATGTTGCCGAAGGCAGAGTGGTTGAAGAGACTGTGGATGCTGTTGTGACAGAATCGGTTGTGGCGGGGGCTTCGGGTGCGGCGACCTGCGAGGTTGCCGGCGGGTCGACTGCGGTGCTCGGGGTCTGAGCGTCAGGCTCTGAGGTATCGGAGCAACTAGCGACTAGAAGAGCGAGGGAGAGAAACAAACAGAGTGCGAAAGCGTGGTGTCTGCATATTCTCATAGCTTGGCCGTCCCAATGAAAGCCTAACGCAGAACATATGTCACCGCCACCAAAAATAGCTGGTTTAGGCTGCGGAGGAGGAGCGAGGTTCTTATGTTTGTCTCAGTATGGGTTCTGATCCGAATTCTGCTTGCTCGGTTGTGGTGTTCCAGACGACGCAGTCGCCTGGATTTCCGGCGAATATGATTTCCAAGTGTTCTGATGACGAATTGTTGATTTTGACTACGAGTCCCAGAGTTGGGTTTTCTCCTGAGTTGGCTGGATTGATGTCTACGGTTCTAACGCCTGCGACTGGCGCGATCTTTGACTCGCTTGGTGTCGGGGTGAGAGGATCGGGGGTGCTCAGGTCAGATCTGGAGAACCGCAAGATGGCTTTGCCTGGGGCAGTGACCTCCCCGGGGATAAGGTCGGTCTCGCTTGAGAATGCCTCGCCTGGGTGAGTCTCCAAATAGCAAACCCTGAAACAGCCAGTGTTTGAACTGTCAATTCCGCCAATTCCGCCGCCTCGCCCTTCAGCCATAAGAAGAGGATCGTGAACTTCCCAAACGCAGCATAGGATTGTGTCCCCGCCATTGATGAGAACGACTTGCGATTCAGGAGGCTTGCCGGGAGCTTCCACTGGTTCTCCACGGTTGAGAAGAACTGAATGCCTGAGATTCCTGACCGTGCCATCTGCGGCTTCTCCAGGAGACTCACCAGTTGAATAGTAGTCTTCCCATGATTCGCAGCCCTCTGGGAAAGGTGCGCTCTGCGCGCTGTCATCCGCGCAGCCCGCCGCCGTCAGACTCAGAACAGCCAGCAGGCATACGCCGAGGACTGAAACGAAAAAACTTCGCATCATTATTGCGAGTGTAGCATGTGCGGGCAGAGCGATTTTCTGTTAGAGCAGGCCCGGCATGGCTTATAAGAATGATTTGCGGGACATTTTTCTGGACAGATTTTGTCCAGATTTGAGGCAGATGAGAGGGTGGTTATCTTATAGGACGGTGATCGGCAAGACTGAGACATTGCCGTTTATGCCTAGGCCGAGCTTTCCTTTTGCGTTGTCGCCCCAGCAGCTGACGGTGGCATCTTCATGCAGAGCGCAGACATGATCGCCACCGGCAGAAACCGCTATGGCATCTGATATGTTTCCGACCTTCACAGCGGTCGGCTGTATTCGTCCTCTAGCACTCCAGCCGCTTTCTCCCCAGTAGTTTTGCCCCCAGCAAGAGATTGAGTTGTCTCTATGGAGCGCGCATGTGTTCCAACTGCCGGCGGAAACGGCAATTGCGTCGTCTATCCCGGCGACTTTCACAGGCCGTGTCGTGTTAGCGTCATTGCCGCTGTCGCCGTTGCCTAGTTGTCCATGCCGGTTGCGGCCCCAGCAAGCCACCGTGTTGTCTCGGCGAAGCGCGCAGGTATGAGAACCGCCTGCTGACACAGCGATTGCGTCTTCAATGTCTGGCACGGCAATCGGCTCTGAGGTGAATACTAGGGGAGGCGGCACAGTGGTGTAGGAGTCTATTTGCCTCGTCAAAGATGACTGTTCGGCCGCCAGCAATAGATGCTGTCTCCGGGTTGCCGAGCCAGACTGGGTTGTGAAATTAATCTGTTCAGACGAGGCTGTCGCAGAATTTGACTCCAGATCCGTTCCGAGAGGCCCGTTTTCGCCCCAACACGAGATACTGCCGTTTTCGTGAAGAGCGCACGAGTGGTTGGCACCAGCGGACACGGCGGCAGCGTCGGCAATGCCTAGCACTCGAACCGGTCGAGCTGAGCTTGAATTCTCGCTGCCCTCTCCGTTGCCTAGTTGTCCAGTGTTGTTGCTTCCCCAGCATGAAATTGTTTTGTCAGAAAGGACGGCGCAAGTATGACTGCCTCCGGCGTCCACGGAGATGGCAGCAGTGATGTCGGCAACAAGAGTCGCTCTGGTGGATCCTAAATCGCCGATGATCCTGCCTAGCTGATTTGACGAATTATTGCCCCAGCAGATGACTGTTCCATCGCCGTTCAAAGCGCAGGCGTGGCTTCCGCCTGCAGAAACGGCTGCGGCATCTTTGACGCCCTCGATGGTTTCCGGGTAATCATAAGTGATGTAGTAAGAGTCGTTGAACTGCTCGTTATCGTTGCTTCCCCAGCAAGAGACATAGCCGTTTGCGAGAATGTCGCTGTCGCCATCGCCGCTGTTTGGCATCACATAGCCTTTACGGAGCATGCAGCTGTGGTTGTAGCCGGCAGAAACCATGGCTGCCTCAATATCGGTATTGACTTTTCTCTGCTCCGTAGAGAAATAGCCCACAGTTCCTACGCCTAGTTGTCCAGCACCGTTGCTTCCCCAACACGAAAGCGTTGTGCCGTCACGAACAGCGCAAGAGTGAGATGCTCCTAAAGCAAGGTTGGTGGCACCGTCTATGCCTATCACTTCGGCCATTTCGGACTCGTTTTCGCTAGTGAAGCCTCTGCCGAGTTGTCCGCTGTCATTGCTGCCACGGCAAGCTACGCTGCCTGTCTGTTTGATGACGCAGACATGACTTCTGCCGGCCTCAATGGCAACGGCGTCATCGATGCCGGCGTGCTTTGAGATAGTTGCGGGGAACTCGTCCCACCAGTCTTCTCTCGGATAAGCCCAGTAGCGGTTGCCCCAACACGATGTCGTTCGGTCTTCATGCAGAGCGCAGGTGAATCCTGTTTCCCAGCCTCCCCCTGCCGTGATGGCTATGACATTGCTGATGCCTTCAATCAGCAGGGGAGTGGAAGAGTCGGCATTAGGGTTTGACAGGGCAAAAGGCACAGCTCCCCAGCAAGAAACATTTCCGTCTGGGTGCAGGGCGCAGGCGTGGTTGCCGCCAGCAGCGATAGCGGTAGCGTCTGTGATTCCCGGGACCTCAAACGGTGCTCTTATCTCGTCGGTTTCGTGAGACTCGCTTAGGCCTATTTGTCCGTTCTTGTTGTGTCCCCAGCAGCTGACGGAGCCGTCTTGGCGGAGAGCGCACAAGTGGTTGAGACCTGATGTGATTGCGGTTGCATTCTTGAGTCCTTTGACAGGCGTAGGTGTTGAAGACAGATAGGTTTCGAGGATGCCGAGCCCGACGCCGAGCTGCCCGTAGCTGTTGCTGCCCCAGCACGAGACTGTGCCGTCTTCATGAAGAGCGCATGTGTGATTTGCGCCAGCGACTATATCTGTAACGCTTTCAAGTTCCCTAACCTGCTGCGGCGTGGAAGCTAAGTCCATATTGGTGCCTAGCTTGCTATAGGTGTGATCGCCCCAGCATGAAGCTAAGCCTGTTTGATGGATAACACAAGTGTGGTAATTGCCTGCCGCGATGCCTACGACTGAGCCCGATTGCGAGAAGGGGATGGAAGAAGACGCGGTAGGGGGGATTGCGGTGGATGTGGGGTTGAGCGCTGTAGGAGGTGTGGAGTCAGGATTTGCATCGGAGGTATTGTCGCGGATGGAAGTAGCGGGCTCTTGTTCGAGAGTGTCCCTAGCGATGCCAGAGTCTCTGTCGGAACCGCCGCAGCTTGCCGCAAGCAAACCGATGGCTGCAAGCAGGCTTGCGAAAAGGATGCGTTTTGGGAGTGCCCTATGGGTTGCTTTAGTCATATACCCTTAGAGGTATAAAGTAGCAAAAAAGTTCCCATTACATAATTCTTCGTTCTAGCACGCACCAAGTGGCGTTGGCCCAGCGGCTGGCGGTGGCTTGCCAGGCGGACGGCGATGTTGCGCTCAGGGCTTGGACTATCTCTTCTGTGCTTAGGTGGATGGGGGTGTGTTCGCCTATGCCGTTGTACCAGACTATTCTGCCGGCGGGAGCAAGAAGGCGGGCGACTTCGGCGGGGAACAGGAACATGTTGGCCAGGGCTATGACATCTGCTGTGCCGTCCGGGAAGGGCAGACAGGAGCCGTCAGCCAGCACTCTGGGGGCGAGAGCGGGGTCGAGAAGGTGCAGCATTTCTTCGGAGATGTCTATGGCGATCACCGACTCGCACCAGTATCGGAGGTGTCGGGTGGCGTGACCAGTGCCTGCGCCGATCTCCAAGCAGCAGCCGCCTTTGGGCACTCCGCCTCGCTCTAGGGCGTCCAGGATTCCGTCTAACTCTTCAGGGGATATGCGCTGATTCCATTCGGGGGCGATTTCGTCAAAGAACTCGGTCACATCTTTGGCTCGCTGGGCTGTCCATGAGGCTTCTCGGAAGGCGGTTTCAGTTGTGACGGCTCGCATGGGGTGGGCTGCGCCAGGGGATTCGGGCAGTTCTGGCGAAGGGGGCACCAATGGGGGAAGCTCGGTGATCACTCACTATGAGATTAGACGATGCGAGGGGTGGGGATTAGACGATGCGCGGGGTGGAGATTTTGGCGATGCGAGGGATGGGGATTTGGCGCTACGAAAGGCAAGGATCAGACGATTTGAGGGGTGGGAATCTGACGCTGCGAAGGGTGGAAATTTGACGATGCGCGGGGCTTTGGAACCGTGCAAAGAGTGCGTCATAGGAGACTGCCGAAAAATTTTTTTAAATTGACTGTCGCGTTTTGCGAATTTCTCCTCTCTTTAACTAATTATGAGGCAGAATTTTTTTGACAGCCCTGATCAGGCCGCTCAGCAGCCAGCTCAGCAGCCTAACCAGCAGGCAGTTTCGCAGCCAGCCCAGCAGTCCGGAACTGAGGGCAGAACCGACAGGCCCGAAGGCAGAGCGAGCAGGGCTGGCAAGGCAGGCAGGGCAGACGGGACAGGCCGGGCGAGCAAACAAGCAAGCAAAACAGGCAGTTTCTTGCCCAAGCGTGTGCGCCGTCGCATACCAGAGATTGCCATGGGGCTGCTGCTGGTGCTGTTCGGCGGGGTGCTCGTCTATATCTTCGCAAGCCAAGATGATCCGAGCCGTGAGGTGCTGGCACTGGCGCGCGATGTGAGCAAGGGCGATGTGCTGTCGGCGGCGCACATAGCAGTGCTGGAAGTGCCGGCCGATGTGCCTGTGGCCGCGTTGTCGCCGCAGTCGGTATCGCAGGTTTTGGGGTCCTCGGCGACCGGAGACTATCCCTCCGGGATGCTGCTCGTTGCGCCTCTGCTGACCGACTCTGCAGACATCCCGCCGGGCATGATCACGGTGGGAGCGATATTAGAAGCCGGGCAATATCCGATTGTCGGCTTCTCGCGCGGAGATCGGGTGAATATCTTGGCGCTCAATTCCCAAGGCTCCTATGCGATCGTGGCTCGCAATGTGGAGGTGCATGAAGTGACCCGCCTAGCCGAGGGCGCAGGGGCGAGTTTGTTCGTGGCATTTCTCGTGCCAGGACAGATGCAGACGCAAGTGGTATCGGCCATAGCCAGCGGAAGCATCCGATTGGGCTTGGTGCCTAGCGAGGAGCTTGCGGCATGAATATCGTGTTCTGCTCTTTGCGAGGCTCGCCGGGCGTGACCACCTTGGCCACCATTTGCGCGGCGCAGTGGGCTGATCCTTGCGTGCTGCTGGAAGCCGACTTGCATGGCGGTGTGCTGGGGCAACGCTACGGGCTGTCTGCGGGAACTCCGAATCTGGTGAGCTTCGCTGCGACTGCCAGGCACGAGATGACCGAAGAGGCGATCTGGTCGTCTTGTCGCCAGTTGCCCGACGGGGTTGCGGCCGTCATCGCTCCTGAACGGCCAGAGGAAGTGCGCCGGGGGTTGGAGCAGCTGTCTTTGTCTGCGGCCCTAGACGGCCCCGACTTGCTTATTGACGGTGGTCGCTACACACAAGATTTGAGCCGTTTGGAAGCGGAGATCGTGGTCGTGGTGGCTAATCCGATTTTGGAACAGCTCAACCTTTTGATTTCGCTGGCTCCGGATGTGGTCTATGGGGCACGGCTCGGGGTCGTGCTTGCCGGCAGGGGGCCGTATCAGGCGGGCGAGGTGGCAGATCAGCTGCGCGAGACATGCAGCGACCGGGCGGTGGTGCTGGGTTCGGTGCCGAATGATCCCAAAGGCGCGAAAGCGGCGGTCTCGGAAGGGCCGAGCGCACCTATCACCCGAAGATCGCGTTTGCACAGGGCAGCGGGGTCGCTGGTGAGAGAGTTAGCGGGGATGTGCAGGCAGGCGGGGATGCATGGCGGAGCGGGGATTGAGAGTTCGGCTGGAGTGCATGGGTCAGCGGGGATGCATGGCAAAGCGGGGGCGCGTTCGGAGGTGACGGCATGAGCGACAGGGCTTTTGTGTATGACTGGCTGGAAGAAACGCAGCCAGATGAGTCGGCATCTCAGTCTGCATCTCAGTGGGCAGAGCAGCCAGAGGCGCAAACGGATGAACCTTGGGAGTGGGGATCTTGGGAGGAGATGCTGGGGGAGAGGCCGGAAATTCCCAGGCACGAGGTGCTGAAAAACGGGCTGGCGGAGGAGGAGATGCCAGAGGATGGGATGCCTAAGCATGAGATGCCAGAGGAGGCGATGCCAGAGGATCGGCTGAAGAGGGGCGATTTGTTGAGCGAGGAAGTGCCGACCGATCAGATGGAAATTCCCGGGCATGAGACGCCGAGAGAACTTGAGCCGAGAACCGCCCTCGTCTCATACGACCTGCTGAACGATCTGCTCGGACACCTGCGGGCGCAGATAGGCATCTGGGTGGAAAGCGAAAGACGATCTGGTCGCGACCCAGACTCCCAAGCTCAGCGCGCTCACGCCGGCGAGGTCATAGCAGGCTGGTTCGCCAGCGCCGCCGAACGCCGCTTAGTCACAGGCGAGGCGATGCTCAGCGAAGCCCAAGAACAGCAGCTAGCCGAAACAGCGCTCAACTACGCCTTCGGCGCCGGCCCTTGGGAACGCTACATCAACGACCCAAACCTCAGCGACATCCACATCAACGGACACGACACCGTCTGGCTCGTAGACAGAACAGGCAGAAAACATCGCGGCGAGCCGGTAGCTGCTTCCGACGAAGAGCTAATCCAGCAGATCCGCTGGGCCGGGGCGAGCTTAGGCCGCACCAGCCGCCGCTTCGACACGAGTTCGCCAGTGCTCAACATGCGTCTTCCCAACGGCAGCCGTCTGCACGCCATCATGGATGTCTCAATGGTGCCGATGGTCACCATCCGAATGCACGACCCGACTTTGTCCACGCTCGCCCAGCTTCGCCAAGGCGGAATGTTTGACGAAGCTATTGAGAACTTCTTGCGAGCGGCAGTGCTCTCGCGGCACAACATCGTCATCTGCGGCGGAATGGGAACAGGCAAGACCACATTGTGCCGTGCGCTGCTCAATGAAATTCCCCCGGAGGATCGCATAATCACAGTTGAAGACGAATTGGAGCTAGGCATATACCAGTTCCCAGACCGCCACCCAGATGTGGGCGTTCTTGAGGCTCGCCCGGCCAACTTGGAAGGTGCCGGCGAGTTCTCGCTTGAAAGCCTGCTGCGGGAATGCCTGCGGATGCACGCCGACCGCATAGTAGTGGGCGAAGTGCGAGGCACCGAGGTGCTCGGAATGCTGCTGGCGATGACATCAGGTCAAGACGGCTCCCTCTGCACCATCCACGCCAACAGCACGAAAGAAGCATTTGAACGCCTGGCCATGTATGCCTCCATGACGGCGCAGCACTATTCGCAGGCTTTCACCTATCGGCTGGTAGGCAGCGCGGTGAATTTCGTGATCCATATCGGCCGCTGGGAAGGCCAGCGATATATCACGAGCATCCGCGAGGTAGTGGGTTCCACCGAAACCCATGTGCAGTCCAACGAGATCTGGCGGCCCGGCCCAGACGGCAGAGCCGTGCCTGCCGGCGAACCGCTGAGAGTAGAGCCGACTTTGCGGAGACTGGAAGCGCACGGCTTCGACAGGTCGCTCATGGAGCGGGCGTCTTCTGGCTATGCGGCGGCTAGCCCGCCAGAGGGAACCTCGTGGGAGACAATGCGATGACGGCTGAGATTTGGGTGCAAGTCTCGGCATCGCCGCTTTTTGCTGCTGCGGCAGTGCCTGCTGCCTTCGGCGGGGCAATCGCGGGCTTCGGTCTGTGGCTGGTGCTGCTGGGGTTCAGAGGCAAAGCAGTCGTCAAGAAGGCAGCGGCTTTCAAAGGCGTGGGCGGGGCGTCTGCTAGCGGCGGTTTGCTCACGGCGGGAGCGTTGCCTAAAAAGATGCTCGTAGGCATAGTTGCGGGAAGCGCGGTGTATCTGGTAACTGGCTGGATAGCAGCGGCACTTTTAGGGGCTGGGGCGGTCGGCATCTTTTGGGGGCGACTCAAATCGCAGAGCAGTCTTCTGGCAGACAAAGGCGATGCGATAGCCAGCTGGATTGAGATGCTCTATACCACCATCGCCGCTGGCGGAGGATTTGAGAAAGCCATCGCCGCTTCAGCCCGCAGCGCGCCTGCAGTCATCCGCCGTGAAGTGGAAGCTTTGGCTGCCCGTGTGGAGGTTGTGCCTTTGCCTGAGGCATTGGCGGCTTTCGCCCGCGAGGTGGCTCACCCGGCTTGCGACAAGGTCGCCACGGCTCTCACTCTGGCCTCAGCCAGGGGCGCGCAAAACCTTGTGGGGTTGCTGCGTTCGCAAGCCGCGTCGGTGCGCCAAGAAGTGCAGCTTTTGCGCAGCCAGCAGGCGGGCCGTGCGAAATTTCTGACTTCGGCCCGCATAGTTCTCTGGGCGACTCTGGCTGTGGCTCTGGGAATTTATCTCTTTGACGACGGCTATCTGGAGCCGTACGGTTCGCCTTTCGGACAAGTCATGCTCTGCTTGGTGGGCGCAGGGTTCATGGGAGGATACGGACTGCTCATCCGCATGGGCAAGGCCAAGCCGCCGGCCAGATATTTCGAAATGACAGAAACTTCTGGGGGCGAGGCATGACAGCTCTCTTGGCAAGCGGCGGCGCATTCATTGGCGGCGGCATCTGGGTGATCATTCGCGGATGCACGAGACGACATGCCCCTTCGCTGGGAAAGCCTGGTTCTGCGCTGCAACGCGCTGGTGCAACCGGCTCAATCACGCTGCGAAGCCGTGCGCTGGAATGGTCGGAGACAGCAGTGACGGCTCTAGGCACGGACTTTCGGAAAATCAGCAAAGATCTGAGAGTTTGCGGCATGAGCTCAGCAGAGCACGCTTTTGCCAAAGTCTCCGCCTCGCTGTTCTGGGGATTTTTGCCCGTGCTGTTGGTTTTTGCCGCGAACTTTGCGGGCTGGAGTTTGCCTTACTGGTGGGGGATGGCGGGCATTCTCCTCGGCTCTGCGGGCGGTTTCGTGCTCGCCGATCGGCAGCTCCGAGAAAAAGCCGCCAAACGGCGGGCTGCGTTTCGCGGCGCGCTGGTGGCCTATCTGGATCTGGTGAAAATTCTCTTGGCGGGAGGCAGTCATACAGACGGCGCGCTCTATCAAGCGGCACTGGCTGGCAAAGGCTGGGCTTTCAGTGAACTCAGGGGCGTGCTGGATTGGAGCAGAGTGCACGGGCAGCCGCTCTCGGCGGGGCTTGCCCGTCTCAGCGCAGAACTGGGAGTCAAAGAACTCGAAGAGATCGCTTCAACCGTGAACCTTGCCGAAACCGAAGGCGCGAGCCCATCTGAAGCCCTTGCCAGAAAAGCAGAATCCTCAGCCGAGCGCGCCCTGACCGAAGCTCAAGCAGAAGCCAATGCTTTGACAGAGAAAATGACTGTGCCGACTGTGGTCATCGCTTTTGCCTTTGTGGTTTTCATCGCATACCCGGCTCTGAGTTCGCTGTCGTCGGCTCTGTGAGGTTTTTCAATGATTTCCGCAATACTGCTGCTTCTCTAGAACCACAACTCAAACCGAAAGGAGAAAACAATGCTATCCATCTCATGCTTTCTGCTGGTTGCCTTCTGGCAGATCAGCGACTCGTTCAAGGGCGCGGCCCGCAAGCTGCGCAACCGCGACGAAGCTCTGACCACCACGGAGTGGGCTCTGCTGGTGGCCGGAGCCGCCGCCATAGCCATCGCAGTCGTGGCTGTGGTTCGCAGGGAGACAGGTGACGCGGTCAAGCAGATCAACACCAAAGTCGACACTTCCAAAACTTTGCCCACCACGGCTTAAAGCTCGAAAGCCAACGAGATTTCCAGGCCGCTGACGCGCAGCACGCATGATGATGCCCCCAAAGCTGAAGCAATCGCTCTCACGCGATGAAACCGGCACTTCCACGCTGGAATTCTCGCTGGTCTACGGGCTGTTGCTCGCGATGATCATGCTCGTGGTGCATGTCGGGTTCTTATACAACGCCGACCTCACGGTGAGCGATGCGGCAGATGCGGCACTGGAGAGCTACACCTTGCACAGCGGAACAGAGGCTTCTGCTCGAGCTGCTGCTGAGTTCATCGCCGACGGTGCTCCGCTGGAGAACTTGTCGGTGAGCCTGTGGCAGAAAGACGGCGAGGCGTTCGTGCGAGTGCGAGCCGACTCGCCTTCTATTTTGCCCGGTCTTCCTGTGGCTGTAGAGCATGTGGCCTCGGGGCCAATGGAGAAGTTCATCACGGAGGCGGAGCGGCAATGAACTTGGAATTGTCGGGTTCTGAGCCAGTCTCTGCATCAGCAGCTCGGAGGCTTCGCTTCGGTTCTAGCCGAGCCTCTGTTCCAAAGCCCAGAAAATCCGTCAAAGGCGCTATCAAGGGCATAGTGTCGGTGGAGATCGCACTGCTTGCCATCGGCTTGCTAGGCGGCATGCACATGCTCTTTTTCACAGGGCGACTATCTGATGCTCGCGGCTGGGTGCAAGACATTGCATCTGAAGCAGCAAGAGTGGCCTCTCAGGCGCAAGACGGAGCTGATGCGCAAAAGCGAGTGGCAGATTTTCTCAAAGGCCGCACATCCAAGAGCGGCACATCCCAAAGCGACACTGCCGGCACTGCAAAAGAAGCTTGCAGCAAACCCCGAGCAACCGTAGACGCTTCGGCTTTCGGCAGGGGCGGGAGCGTAAGCGTGAAGGTGCGCTGTTCTGTTCCGCTTTCAGATCTGGCTTTAGTCAGAATCCCCGGCAGTCTCACTCTTGAAGCTGAGGCAGCCGAAGTCATAGATGTATTGAGGAGCGGCTCGTGAGAAAGGCCGAATTCCCGAAAACGCTCAACGAAACAGGCGCTTTGAGCCTTTATGTGGCAGTTGTGTTTGCCGTTTTCATGCTGATGACTGGGCTTGTGGCAGACGGCGCCGAAATCCGCCATGCCCGTCGCCGGCTTGACGATTTGGCAGCACGCATCGCCCGAGAAGCTGCACAGCAGGTTGACACGGCAGAGCTGCACAGAGGCGGCAAGACCGTGTTGAACATCACAAGAGCAAAGTCAGCCGGAACAAGTCTGATAATCAGCCTCGGACTCACAGGCGAAGTCAATGCCGACAAAGACCGAGTCACCGTGACACTCAGAGAGACCGTCAAGCCAGCACTTTCTGTCATTCCTTCGTCACAGGTGATTGCCAGAAGAGAGGCAGTCGCAGCCAGCACGAGTACTTCCTGAAATTAGTGCCAAAAACTTGGCATTGACGCCCCAAAACAGGGCATTTGAGGCCATTACCGACAATCAATCAAAACCATCACAAGAAAGGCAAAACCAAGATGAAAACATTGAACAAGCACTCCGTCAATCCGCCAATTGCTTGTCGGCAAGCTGCGGTGGCTCAGCATCTGCTGAGAGAGTCCGGGCGCATGCTGCCCGACATTCTCGGCTATCTCGTGAATCCTGCTGAAGTCGTCATATTGCTTCCGCGCCGCACACGAGCTCCAGAAGGATTTCAGGAACTGGACGATGGCTATGCCTGGCTGCTAACCAGGCGTGCCGCAAAAGAATTGGCGGAGCCAATGGGAGGAATGACATTCAATAGGAGTTTGTCGCCGCTGGTGATTCACGCGGGCAGACACCTTGAAACGAAAAGCGAGATGCTTTTGGATGTGTCCAGCATTTCGCATCTTTCCGTAAAAGGCGCGACTGAAAGAGTGGTATCGGCGATGGGTTCGTTCGCCATGGATTTGCTCAGCAACCCGTTTCGCTCGGATTTGCGCATATTCGTTGTGGGATTCGGTCACGAACTAGAGATGTTCCCTCAGGTGAGCGCTCTCGCTAGGCAAAGCGATGTGAGCAAGCTTCTGAAAGCGAGACAGGTTCAGGGGGCAGGCAATGACGAGATAGGAGCCGAGGCAGCAGTCAAGCAATTCAAGGTAGTGATAGATCCTTTTACTGAAGACCCCGACAAATTGTCGGACATGTCGGGCGTATCGCTTGTGAGCGGCTTCGGATCGCCGCCTTGGTCGCTTGATTTGCGAGAAGGCCAGGCATGTCTGCATCCGCTTGACATTCGCTTGGAGCGAAGAAATGAAAGGTCGCCGTCCTCGGTTTCTTACAGCACTTTCCAAAAACTGCTTCCCATGCACGATGCGACGGAGCCCGAAGCCATGAAGGTGGAAGGCGCGCTGTCGGGCGCATCCTCAAATATCGCGAGAAGACCGAGCTTTTTGCCCCTTCGGAAGTCTGAGAAGCCGTCAGGGAGAAGACGGCTTCTGAGTTGCGCCAAGCTTCAAGACTCCAAATTCTTCCAGGGCGGCTCCGGATTGCGCTGGCGCGCTATTCCCAGAGACATAAGAATCTGCGTGATGGGGCCGGTAACGGTGGAGGGGGCGGCGCCCTTTCTCACTCAGCAGTGCGTGGATTTCGTCTGCTATCTGGCTTTTCACAGAGAAGGCGTAACTTGCGACATGGTAAAGGAATCCATGTGGAACAACGGCAGCACGCCTGAAAACCGCACAGTCACAGCTTTGGCGAGCCGTTCCAGAAGCGCGCTCGGCACCGACATCATGGACAGGTTTCACATACCTCGCTTCGGCCCGGAAAAGGTGTATCGGCTATCGCAGAATGTGAATACAGATTTTGACGAGTTCCGTTGGCACCTGCACAGAGTGCGCAGCAACACGCCAGCGGCGATGGTTCATCTGCGCCGTGCGCTCAGACTTGTGCGAGGCGCGCCGTTCAGCGGGGCGGGTCGCAACCGCTACGGCTGGGCCGACATATCGGTAAGAACGCATATTGAGTGCTTGATTGACGATGCTGCTCACAGACTCGCAGACATCGCCCTGAGGTTCGGCGACCCTGACACTGCCCGGTGGGCTTGCTATCAGGCGCACAAGGTTGTGCCCGGATGCGAGCAGTGCTATCTGCGCCGATTTTATGTGGCGTATTTGGACAGGAACCCCGCAGAGCTTCGCAGTGCCATGTCTGAACTGCAGCAGATCATTCGCGTAGATGACGGTTTCAATGTGAGCACTGCGATATCAAAAAGCTATGAGTTGCTGCTGGATTCTATGTGAAGGCAGAGTTGCTGTTCAAGACTAGGCTGCCGCAAAGCTGCGTTTGCGCAAAAGTTCTGGTAGAACTGAATTTATGAAAATACGAAGCCATGAAGTAACAGAAGGCCCCGAAAAGGCAGGCTCTAGGGCGATGCTGCGAGCAGTCGGCATGACCGATGACGACTGGAGCAAAGCCCAAGTGGGAGTCGCTTCTTCTTGGAACGAAGTCACGCCCTGCAACCTGCCGCTGGACCGCCTTGCCAAACGCTGCAAAGACGGCGTTCGGGCCGCCGACGGATTCCCCATGGAATTCACGACCATCGCAGTGAGCGACGGCATCTCCATGGGGCACGAAGGCATGAGGGCTTCGCTGGTGAGCCGCGAGATAATCGCCGACTCGGTGGAAGCCGTGATGCACGCCGAGCGTCTGGACGCTTTCGTGGGATTCGCAGGCTGCGACAAGTCGCTGCCGGGAATGCTCATGGCTGCCGCCAGGCTCAACCTGCCGAATGTGTTCGTGTACGGCGGCTCCATCTTGCCGGGCAGGGTGAATGGGCGAACCATAGATTTGGCGAATGTGTTCGAAAGCATCGGCGCTCACGCCAAAGGCGACATCTCCGATGAGCAGCTGCACGAAATAGAGCGCAATGCCTGCCCTACCATAGGCAGCTGCGCCGGGATGTTCACCGCCAACACGATGGCAGCAGTCGGCGAAGGCCTCGGCATGTCGCTGCCGAACAGCGCGGCGGCACCGGCGGTGGATCGCCGCCGCGACGACATCGCTTACGACAGCGGCAAGGCTGTGATGAACCTGCTGCGCCAAGACATCCGCCCCCGCGACATTCTCACCAAGGGAACTTTTGAAAACGCCATTGCGCTAGTCATGGCGCTGGGCGGCTCTACCAATGCAGTGCTGCACCTGCTGGCTATCGCCTATGAAGCTCGCGTGGAGCTCGCCTTGGAGGATTTCAACAAAGTCGCAGCCCGTGTGCCGCACCTGGCCGACACCAAACCGGCCGGCAAATACCACATGGTAGACATAGACCGCATCGGCGGCATCGGCGTGGTCATGGCGATGCTGGCCGAGGAAGGTCAGCTCCACACAGACGAGATGACTGTCACAGGCAAAACCGTGGGCGAGAACTTGGCCGAGCTTTCTCCGCCTGCTCCTGACGGCGATGTCATTCACGCCTTTGACGACCCCATCCACGACATCGGCGGCATCGCCGTGCTGACAGGTTCGCTCGCTCCCAAAGGCGCAGTAGTCAAGGTGGCTGGCTTGGATGTGGAGGCTTTTGACGGCACAGCCAGAGTGTTTGAGGGCGAAGAAGCCGCTATGGAAGTTCTGCTGGGAGGCGGCATTAACCCCGGCGACATCGTGGTCATCCGCCGAGAAGGCCCCAAAGGAGGGCCGGGAATGCGCGAGATGCTGGCCATCACAGCAGCGATGAAAGGCATGGGCCGAGGCTCAGACGCCGCTCTCATCACCGACGGGCGTTTCTCGGGGGCCACGCATGGATTCTGCATAGGCCATGTCGCTCCTGAGTCGGTGGACGGCGGGCCTATAGCACTCGTGGCTGAAGGCGACCGGATACGCATAGATGTGCGGGCGCACCAGATAGACCTGTTGGTGGATGACGCTGAACTAGAGCACCGTCGCAGCAACTGGAAGCCGCCGGAGCCGAGATACGACTCGGGCTTCTTGGCCAAATATGCGGCCTTGGCGCAAGGCGCCGAAAAAGGTGCGGTGACGGCGCCGACTAGAAGCTGATTGACGCAGTGACTATCTGATGCTTTAGGAATTGCTAGGCGGCTGCCTAGGCTGAAATTAGGTCTTTGACGACCTTTTCGAAAAAATAAGAAAAGCCGAAAAGGAGAACAAAAATGCTCAACCCCACACACAGCGTCTCAATTGAATACTGCGTGCCCTGAGACTACTCCGACCGCGCCGTGAGCGTGGCGACAGACCTAGTCAATAACCACCAGCACATCATCAAGGAATTGACTCTTATTCCCGGCACGGCCGGCATCTTTGATGTGATCGTGGACGGCAATCTCGTCTTCTCCAAACACGCCGTAGATCGCCACGCTGAAGACGGCGAAGTGCTGCGGCTGTTTAGAGAGCACATCGGCCAATGAGGCGCAAACTGAGGCGCAAACTCTGACATGGCCGACTTTTCATCCAGAACACAGCCCCCGAACTGGTGGCGGGGGATGGTGGGATATCAGGTCTATGTGCTCTCCTTTGCCGACAGCAACGGAGACGGCATAGGCGATCTGGCCGGCATAACCCAACGGCTGGAGCACATCGCCTGGCTAGGCGCAGACATAGTATGGCTCAACCCGTTTTACCCTTCGCCGGGGCGCGACCACGGCTATGATGTGAGCGACTATTGCGCCGTAGACCCCAAGCACGGCAGCATGGACGACTTTCGCGAGTTCGCAGACAAGGCGCATTCGCTGGGGCTGGCGGTGGTGGTGGATGTAGTTCCCAATCACACATCTTCCGACCACCCTTGGTTTCAGGAGTCTCGCGACCCGAACAGCCCGAAGCGGGACTGGTACATCTGGCGTGATCCCGCTCCCGACGGCGGCCCGCCCAACAACTGGGTGGCGCATTTCGGCGGCCCGGCTTGGACGCTGGACGAAGCATCAGGCCAATATTGGTGCCATCTCTTTCTTCCCGAACAGCCCGACCTCAACTGGCGCAACGAGGAAGTGCAGCAGGCATTTGACGACATCTTTCGCTTCTGGTGCGAAATGGGAGTGGACGGCTTCCGCTTGGATGTGGCTCACGCTCTGATGAAGCATCCCGACTTTCCCGACAATCCCGTCATCTCCGAGCCGCAGCCGGGGATGGGAGCACGCGATATCTTCTGGTGCTACGAGCATCGCCACGACTTGGATCAAGACGACAATGTCCAGATTTTCCGCAGATGGCACGAAGCTGTAGCCCCCTACAACGCTCTGCTGCTGGGGGAGATATTCGTGACCGAAGGGCACAGATTTGCCCGCTATGTAAGCGAAGGCGCGCTGGATGCCGCATTCCATCTGCCTCCCATGTGGGCGAGCTGGGAACCCGCGCAGCTAGTGCGAGAGATCTTGGATCTCTGCGAGCACGCGCCTGAAGAAGTCTCTTGGATTCTGAGCAACCACGACGGCTCTCGCCCTGTCTCGCGCTTCGGAGGCGGAGATAGAGGCGTGAAGAGGGCTTTCGCTGTAACAACAGCCATGTCCGCGCTAGGAGGCTTGCCGTTCATCTTCCAAGGAGAAGAGCTAGGTCTGCCCGACAGCGAAGTCGCAGCAGACGATCTTTCGGACCCGCAGGCAACCCGCAACGAAGGCACAGAAAGCAGAGATGTCTGCCGCACCCCCATGCCCTGGGACACAAGCCACATAAACGGCTTCACCACAGCCGATAAAGCCTGGCTCCCCGCTCCGCCCCGCCCCCCAGAATTGACAGTAGCCGGCCAGACGGACAACCCCGATTCCCCCATATTCGCCTACCGCAGTCTCATCCACCTGCGCAAAACCCACCCAGAAATCTGGAACACCCCCCTAGACAAAGCCGAAGCTCTAGAACCAGAAGTACTAAAAGTATCCAGAGGCAACATCCGCCTAGTAGCCAACCTCTCTAATGCCCCCTTCCAAGCAGTGCTAGACACCCCCGCCACCCCAATCTTCACAAGCGGCTGCATAGCAGGCGATGAACCAGAAAGCAAGCAAGCCGGCACAACCCACGAAATCCCCCCAGAAACTTCGGTAATCTTCCAAACAGCAACCTAGCTAAACCGCAGGGCAACGGCGCATCTTTTTATGCTCAGACACGCAAGCGAACTCGCCTAAAAAGACACGCCGTCCCCCTGCTACCCGCTTTCTTCCGCTACCCACCAGAAAAAGGCATTTTGCAAACCAAAAAAGAAACTTTACACAAACCCCAAAGCCACCCCCAAGACCCAGTCCACATAGCGACTTTACACAAAAGAACAAGCTAGGCGGGGGACGGCGTTTGTTTTTTGGGCGTATTGCGGATGAATTCCAAGCCTTCTTAGAAACCGGGTAGCACCGTAGCCCAAAAAATAAATGCCGTTGCCCGCCAAACAGCAACCTAGTGCTCTGCCAAAGACCTAGGCACCACTTCCGACATTGCAACCGGCCGCCCCTCTTCAATAGACATCTGCCCCGCAACACCGGTGGCAACCGCCCACAAACCGTCCAGCAAAGTAACCTCAGCTGCAGCCCCATTGCGAACAGCCGCCAAAAAAGCAGCCATCTCCAAATAGCTAGACCCATGATGACTGCCTTCAAAAGCGATGTTCTCCGATGACACTTCCTCGGTTTCCACATTCCCGATGAAATGCTCTCCCCGCAGGCCGAGCCGCACGATGTCTTCAGGCACGAAAGCCTCAGCCTTGCCAGCGTCTCCAACGACCACGACTTCCTCTTGGTTGCGCGTGGCTTCGGCGAACATGCATAGATCCAGCATTCCTCGCGTGCTGCCGGGGTAGTCAATCACCACATAGGCGTTGTCCAAGATGTCGGGCTGCTGGCCGTCGTGCGTCTCGTCAAAATGGTTCACATCGTGGCCGCCAGAAGCATAGACCTGTTCGGGGCGAGCGCCCATGATGGCATCCATGAGGTCGAAAAAGTGGCAGCATTTCTCCACGAGCGTGCCGCCGGTGTTGCGGTTGAAGCGGTTCCATTCTCCCACTTTGCGCAGAAACGGAAACCTGTGCTCGCGGATCGCCACCATGCGAAGATTCCCCAGAACCTCCGAGGCCGCAATTTCCATCAGACGGGCGATAGGGGCCATGTAGCGGTATTCCATGCCCACCCAGGCCACCGATGAATAGTCGGAGCTTTCGGCGAAATCCATCACCTTGAGGCAATCCTCCACAGTGGTGCAGAGCGGCTTTTCAACGAGCACATGGATGCCGGCGGCAAAAATGTCTTTCAAGATTTCGGCGTGAGTCATATTCGGCGAAGAGACGACCACCGCATCGCACAGGTCGGAGCCCAGCAGCTCGCGGTGCGTTGCGAATTCTCTGAGAGACGGGCCGGTATCGTGCTCGCGCCACGCTTTCTGCACATGCTGACGGGAAGGAGCATGAGGGTCGGCCACGGCCGTGACGGTAGCATCCAGAGCCAGAAGATTGCCGAGATGCTCCATCCCCATCATCCCGCCGCCGATAATACCGATGCGCACAAGATAAGTTTAGAGTTATGAAAACTAACTCCCTTGTGTCAACTGCACCACGCAGCATCGGTGCCGATACTTGCGGCCCGCTGTCTTTCGGATGCTGGCGTCTCACCGATCCCGACACATCGCACACTCTAGAGCTTCTGGAAACGGCTCTTGAAGAGGGCATGACCCTCATTGACACCGCAGATGTCTACGGGCTGGACTTCGGAGGTTCAGGCTTCGGCGGCAACGAAGAGATACTGGGGCGGGCTTTCGCCGAGAAACCGAGCTTGCGAGATAATTTTCTGGTGGCCACCAAGGGGGGCATAGCTCCGCCTGTGCCCTACGACTCCAGCGGCAAACACCTCACCCAAGCTTGCGAAGACTCTTTGCGAAGGCTGCAGATAGATGTCATAGACCTGTATCAAATACATCGCCCCGACTTCTACGCCCACCCGTGCGACTTGGCTGAAGCCTTGGAATCGCTGCGCGAGGCCGGCAAGATCCGCCACATTGGGATATCCAACTTCACCCCCAGCCAGCACGATGCTCTGGCCGCGTGTCTGTCTGAGCCTATGGCTACCACTCAGCCTGAGTTCTCAGCCGCTGTGCTCACCCCCATTCGTGACGGCACCTTTGACAGATGCATGGCACAGGGGGTGACTCCTCTGGCTTGGAGTCCGCTGGCTGGAGGCCGTCTGGCCACAGGCGAAGGCGTGCGCCCCGAGCTGCTTGAAGTGCTAGACAGATTGGCGATGCGCGAAAGCACCGACCGCACGGCGATAGCTCTGGCTTTCGTGCTGGCGCACCCATCTGCACCGGTGGCAATAGTGGGCACGACCAAACCAGAACGGCTGCGAGCAGCAACGGCCGCCTTGCAGGTGAGCTTGGATCGCAACGACTGCTACGACATCATTGAGGCATCCGAAGGCGTGCCGCTGCCATGAGCCAGTCTGTAAAACGGCCAGCCGAGCGGCCCGTAGAAGTCGCCTGGTTCGCCGCCCTGTGCGATGACGACTACGAATTCCTAGGCGTTCCCGATCCCAAGCTGGCCAGCTCGTTCGGGCACTGCCGAGAAATCACCCTCACAGCCGACCGTCTCGGCTACAACAACATCCTGCTGCCTTCGGGATACGCCCTAGGCATAGACAGCGTGGCTTTCGCTGGCGGGGTGGCGCCTGATGTGAAGCAGATGCAGCTGCTGCTCGCCGTGCGCATGGGAGAGATGTGGCCTCCGCAATCGGCCCGACAGCTCGCCACCCTAGATCAGATGCTGGAGGGCCGTCTCACCATCAACATCATCTCCAGCGACATTCCGGGCGAAGCTCTGGAATCTGCGCCTCGCTACCAGCGGGCAAGAGAATGCATGCGAGTGCTGCGAGCCTTGCTCAACGGCGAGGGCGTTGAAATGGACGGGGAGTTCTTGAAAATTTCTGTGGAGCCTCCCAGAGTGCGCACCCACAGCGGCACTTGCCCGCCTTTTTATTTCGGCGGTTTTTCAGACGATGCCAAAGACACCGCAGCCAGCGATGCCGATGTGTTCTTGACCTGGCCCGACAAGGTGGCGTCTGTGGGCAAGACCATAGAGGAGATGAACGAACGGGCCGCCAGCTATAACAGGACGCTCAAATACGGACTGCGCACGCATGTGATCGTGAGAGAGACTGAATCCGAAGCTAGGGAAGCGGCGGCGCGTTTGCTCAGCAAGCTCGATCCTGAAGAAGGCGAGCGGATTCGCAAGCGGTCGCTGGATGCTGCATCTGTGGGAGTTCAGCGTCAATCCGACTTGCGCGAACACGCAGACGAAGAAGGCTTTGCCGAGCCAGGCCTTTGGACGGGCATCGGGCGAGCCAGAAGCGGAGCAGGCGCGGCTTTGGTAGGCGATCCCGATCAGATAAGACACAAACTTCTGGCCTACCGAGAAGCAGGGGTGGATGCGTTCATACTTTCCGGCTACACGCACAAAGCAGAGTGCGAACGGTTCGCCCGCTTGGTCTTAGAAGACTTGCCTCATGCGCCTTTGCCTCGTTTCTAGTTGCTTAGTGGGTTTTTGCTAACTCAACGGCGGGCAACGGCGCATCTTTTTTGCCTCCGCATTACCCTTTTGCCGTATGGGTTTTTGCGCTAAACCATTGAAGTCGTGCAAAAAAGACACACCGCCCCCCGCCTCACCTTGGAGCTAGATGGCAGGATGCTTTAGCTAAGCAAATTGCTCAGGTGATCTTATTCAGGTCTTTTGCTACTGCCCCCCAGCGTTCCAAGACTTCGGGGTTGCTGTTCATCTGAGACATGGCGGTGTAGGTCATTATTCTCATGGACGGGGCTATGTCTTGGTATCTCTCGACAAGCGTCTCTGCTAGATTGTCCCACTCGGCGGTTACCACATAGTTGTCCAGCACTTCGTCTGTTACTAGGGCCACTTGGCCTTTGTAGTCGCCTTGTTTTTGTTTGCTGTGTAGCTGTGAGCAGAGGTCGTCGTAGCCGTGCAGTTCAAAAACTGAGGAGTATGCTCTGGTGGTGCCGTAGAAGGCGATCATGGTGCGGGCGTGCTCGCGGGTCTTGGCTGCTTCTTCTTCGGTGTCGCCTACGCAGATCATGACTGGGATAACGAACATCACTTCGGAGAGGTCGCGACCGGCTTTGTCTGCGCCTGCTTGTATGTGAGGGAGCATCTGCTCGCGAATGTAGGCGGGGGAGTGGAAGGGATGAAAATGCAGCCCGTCGGCCACTTCGCCTGCCATTTCGCACATCCACGGTCGCACTGCCGACACATACACGGGCACATCCGGGTGCTCTATAGGGCCTGGGTTCCAAGTGGTGCCCCACATCTCGTGGCTGTAGTATTTTCCCTCAAACTTCATCGGGCTGCGGGCTTGAAACGCCTCAAAGATGGCTTTCAGAGCCAGCACATATTCGCGCAAGCGAGGTCCCGGCGGGTCATAGGGCATAGAGAAACGCCGCTCTATGTGAGGCTTGATCTGAGTGCCTATCCCCAGCACGAAGCGGCCTTTGCTGGCTTCAGCCAGCTCCCACGCCACCTGAGCGGTGATCATAGGGCTGCGAGGAAAAGCCAGGGCTATGGCTGTGCCCAAGGTGACCTTCTCGGTTGCCAGAGCAGATGCGGCGCAGCTCAGATAGGCGGTGCGCCCTCCTTCGGTGAGCCAGATGCCGTCCAGCCCGGCATCTTCAATTCGTTTTGCAAGCGTCTGCATGTCTGCCAAAGGCAGCGACGAGGCCATCACATCAAATTGCATGGGAGCGTTCCTTTGTTCGGGAGGTGTTTAGGGTTTTGGCATCGGTAGTTGTCTGCCTCACAATATGCTAGGCAGTATGAGAAGCTCTGTGGAAAGCTTGATGGGAAGCTCAATGGCAAGTTCTGAGAACGCCAATGCTTCAAGAGGCGACAGCTGCAGCAACAGAAAGGCAGCAAAGGCATGACTGACAACCGCTCCGAATGGCAGCCTTGGCTGGAAGAGCTAAGCAACCGCCGCGATGCCGCGTTTGCCATGGGCGGCCCCGAGCGGGTGGAGAAATACATGCACTCGCGGGGCAAGCTCACAGCCAGAGAACGGCTTTTGCGCTTGTTCGACCAAGGGAGCTTCGTGGAGTTAGGTTCGCTTGTGGGTTCCGATGAAAGCATCCCCGCCGATGCGTTCGTGTGTGGGCATGGGCACATCAGCGGTCGGCTGGCTTTTGCTGGGGCTGAAGATTTCACCGTGCTGGGCGGCTCCATCGGCTCAGGCGGCACGGCCAAGCGTTATCGGATAGCAGAACTGGCCGGGCAAGAAGGCGTGCCGCTGGTGATGATGCTGGAAGGCGCGGGCCATCGTCTCACCGACACGGGGGGCAGCCGTGCGCCCAACGACCTTTTGGCACTCGGCGACCTCGGCGGCAAAGTGCCGATGGTGTGCCTCATCATGGGGGCTTCCGCAGGGCACAGCGCCATCACCGCCCCGCTCAGCGACTTCACGATAATGACTAGCTACGGCTCTATGTTCACCGGCGGCCCGCCTCTCGTGAAGGCAGCCACAGGCGAAGAGGTCACCAAGGAAGAGCTCGGCGGCCCCGATGTGTGCGCGCAAGAGGCCGGCACTGTGCACAATGTGGCCGAGACCGACGAAGAAGCCTTGGACATGGCGCGATTGTATCTTTCGTACATGCCGCAGAACTGCCGCTCCTATGCTCCTCGCCGCGAAGGAGCAGACACGGAGCCCCGCTTCTGCGAAGAGATGCTGGACATCATCCCGCCCAATGATCGCCGCCCTTACGACATGCACCGAGTGGTGGAATGTTTGGCAGACGAAAGAGCGTTCTTTGAATTCCAGCCCCGATACGGCAAGTCGCTCATCTGCGGCTTGGCGCACATAGGCGGCGAGGCTGTGGCTTTAGTGGCCAACAATCCCGCGCACATGGCAGGCGCGCTAGACAGCCCTGCCGCCATCAAGGGCGAAGATTTTCTGGAAGTCATATCCAACTTCGGCCATCCCGTGATCTTTTTGGCCGACAACCCTGGGGTCATGGCCGGCACCGCTGCTGAGAAGTCTGGCATTCTGCGCTGGGGCGGGCGCATGTTCAAAGTGCAGCGGCGGATGCCAAACCCGAAGGTGCAAGTGACTATGCGCAAAGCTTTCGGCTTCGGAGCAGTCACGATGGGGCAGAATCCGTTTGACCATCAGACGATGACTTTCTGCCTGCCGAGCGTCAACATGGCCGCTATGCCAGCCGACAGCGGCGGTCGCTCAGCCAAGCTGGACGAAGAAACCCAAGCCCAAGTAGAAGCCGACCAGCGAGCCGGCCCCTACAGAATGGCCAACAGACTGGGCTGCGACGAAGTGGTTGACCCGCGAGAGCTGCGCAACGCCCTTCTGGCAGCTGTGGAATTGTGCGTGGCCCGGCGCAACTATTAGGCTGCGGGGATCAGATGTGGCATATGAAGGCTTTGAATATAGAATTAACCAAATAATATAATGCAACAACAAACACTGCTTCAACAGTCAGCACGACTGCAGACAGCGACATGACACACGGAGACAATTCAATGGTTTTGAAGCCAGCAGCAAAAAATTCCAAAACCTTGAAAGCTTGCTTTGGGGTTTCAGCGGTAATCTTGATTTTCGTCCTCTTGGCAGCTTGCGGCGGCGGCTCGGATTCCGGCAGCGAAAGCCCCGATCAGACTACCACCACTAGTTCTGAGCAGTCGGAAGCCGGGGAAACATCCGACAGCTCTGAAGATTCCAGGCCGACTTTGCCTCCTGAGCCAACTTTGCCCGCTGAGCCGACTTTGCCTCCGGAAGATGAGACCACTGGAGGTTTGCCTAATTTCGGAGAGAGTCTGAACAATGTCTTAGAGGCTGTGTTGGAAGAGAACGGTTCTGATTCTCCGCCGCCGGCAGACATCAGCGTAATTGTGCAAGACGGCGAGATCGTTCAAGGCGAGACCAGATACGAGGTTGATCTGGGGCAGAATATCGTTATTGAAGTGTTCTCAAGCCAGTTCAACCACGAAGTGCATGTTCACGGCTATGACCTCACAGACTTCGCCGGCCCCATAAGCCCTGCCCGCTTTGAGTTCGCAGCCGATTTGGCGGGCGCATGGGAAGTAGAGTTTGAAGAGACAAGCGAACTCATTTTTGAATTGGTGGTGCGATAGCGCCGAATAGCTTGGGCGGTTCATGCTCGACTTCGTATACATATTCGCTCATGGCATCGGCAGCAGGTTTGACCTGCCCCTGCCTTTATGGGTTTTCTCTGTAAATGCCGTAGCTGCGCTAATAGCCTCGTTTTTGCTGCTGGCTCTCTTGTGGCCCGTCAGCAGACTGGCTAAACAGGCAGAAGGCAGAAATGTTCTGCCCCCTAGAGCTAGATGGCTGGGAGTTCTTCTAGCGAATTTGATCAGAGCGGCCAGCTTGCTGCTGTTCGCAGCAGTGCTCTGGGCTGCGCTGTTTTCTCCGCTGGGTTCTGGTGCTTCTATTGCGCCTGTGACCATATTCGTGATGTTCTGGGTGGGGGTGCAGTTCATGGCTGCGATTTTCGGAGACATATGGCGGCTGCTCAGCCCTTGGGATACTTTGGCAACGCTCGCAGCCTGGGTCAAGAGCGCAGTCGCCCGCAGCGACGCAGGTGTCGGCCAAGGCGAGGCAAGCTCGCCGCTTTTGCCAGTTCCCCCTCTGTGGATGAGCGGAAGTTTCGCAGTCGCAGCGGTGGCTGCGTTTTTGTGGATGGAGTTGGCGCACCCAGAGCCCAACGACACTCGCCTCATGGGATGGCTCATCTTCTCATACACAATTTTGGTGCTCGCAGGCGCGTCTCTATGGGGGCGAAAGTGGCTCAGGGAAAACGAAGGATTTGCCGTGCTTTTCAACATGATCGGCGCAATGGGAGTCTTCCAGGCATCCGCAGGGAAGGCCCAGGCATCCGCAGGGACAAGCCCAGCATCCGCAGGGACAAGCCCAGCATCCGCAGGGCAAAGCATCTCGCATGACCGGCTGAAGATACGCTGGCCGATGACCGGTCTGGCAAAGCTGAAGATGACCTACGCCAGAACCGCTCTAGTGCTTGCGGTGTTGGGCTGCACCACATTTGACGGCTTGAGCGGCACCCTCTGGTGGACGAATCTGCAGAGAGGCCGCTCAGGGTGGGAGACAGTGCCGATAGCGACTCTGGGCTTTGCGGGTTGCGTGCTGGCCGTGACCCTCGGCTACTACTTGGCAATGGCTGTCGCCGCCGGGCTGTTGAGCCGACCCAAGATGCCCCCGTCTTTTCTAGATCGGCAGGCAGAGATGCCGTTTGCTCGTAAAGTTCTGCTGCTAGGTCAGCAATTTTCGCATTCTCTGGTGCCGCTGCTGGTGGCCTACAGCGTCGCTCACTACTTCTCGCTGTTCGTCTTTGAAGGGCAAGACTTCATCTCCTTGCTGTCTGACCCGTTTGCCTTGGGCTGGGATCTTTTCGGCACGGCGCACTTCAGCATCAACTACAGAGCGGTCTCTGCGGATTTGATCGCTTGGGTGCAGGCTTTGTCAATTGTGATAGGTCATGTGGCGGGCGTGATGGTGGCGCATGACCGAGCCGTGGAGCTTTTCCCGCGCCGTCTCGCCCTGAAGTCGCAATATCCGCTGCTGGCTGTCATGGTGGGCTATACGATCACAGGATTGCTGCTTTTGCTTAAAGCTTGAGAATTGCCGAAATTAAATCAAACTCTTCTGTTAAAATCAGCAAGTCATAGTAAATCCGATGGAGGTCATTAACCGTGCGTTTTCCAACTAAATTCATATCCGTTTGCCTGGTCGCCGCTTTGATCGTGGCTGCCTGCAGCAGTGGCGACAGCGACTCTTCAGCAGAAGATACCACCACCACTCTCGCGCCGGCAACGACGACCGCCTCGCCGCCGACCACGAGCACGACTGCCCCACCGACTACCACCACGGAAGCTGCGCCCCCGAGCACGACTACCACGACCTCATCTCCTGCCACAACGACATCAACGACAACCTCCACTGTTCCAGAACCATTTCCGGCGGCCCAAGTTCAAGTGAAAGTCTTCAACGGCAGCGGCGTGGCAGGCGCGGCCGGGCGGCTCACCGCGAGAATTACAGAAAGCGGCTATGCCAGGCTCACGCCTGCCAACGCGCCTCGGTCGTATAGCTCTTCGGTGATCTATTACGCCTCTTCGGAGTATTCGGCGAATGCCCGGCAATTGCTGGACGATGTGGATCTGGCCAGTGCCACCATAGCCGGGCTCTTGCCCGACCCTTCGCCTGTGGACGCCGGCCAAGCCAATTTGATAGTCATCATCGGCCGAGACGAGCTAGCCGATTCTCTGGCCCCCCCTGCAGCCGAGCAGGGTGCTGAAACCCCCGAAGCTTCTTCCGACAGAGCAACTGAAACTACCACGACAACCACCACTCCGAGAACCACTACTCTGTTCCCCACCGCCACGACGGTGGTGCCAGAAACTTCCCCCGAAGTAACAACTCCTCCTTCGACTCAAGCGCCAAGCACTGATTCTGAGGGAGGTCCTCCGCCAGTTCCGGCTATCAACTTCGGAGATTTGGAAGCGTTGGAGACTCCCAACATAAGCGTCGTGGTGCGCGACGGAGCGGACGAAGGAGGACGGCTCAGATATCAGGTGAGGAGAGGCAGCGAGTTGAACATTGAAGTGGTTTCAAGGGTCGGCAATGGCACCGTCCGAGTGCAAGGATACGGAGTCTCCGACACCACGTCGCTGTTCGCAGGAGCGTGGCTCAGCTTCACCGCCAACAGGTCTGGAGTGTTCAATATTTCGTTCACGCCAGACAGCACCAGCGAAGAGGAAATTATCTTCCAGATTGAAGTTTCGTGAAATAGCCAGCCCTGTCTCAGCACTTCGCCAGCACCTCCTCGGTGAACAGTCGCAGGCTGTCCCAGCCTCGCTCTATGGGGAGGCCGCCGCAGAGAGGGTGCAGGTTGAAGGCAGCCAAGTCGCCGTCTTGTTCGGCTTTGGCCAGGCACTCTTCGGGGGTTTTGACTGCGTAGATGCCTTCTTTGCGCAACTCTTCTGGAGTGCTGGATTTGCTTGTCATCACCGAGCTTATGTCGGCGGTCTGCCAGCCAGCATAAGTGTTGGCTTCGTGGAGGAAGTGCTCTCCTAGCTCGGCCCAAGCTTTGTCGGGGTCGTGATCCACGAACAGCATCTGCGTGGCATCTGAGGGCATCATGCAGAAGCCTTGGGTGCCGTGCTCGGCGCATTGCTCGTAGTAATAGGCTTCCAGCTTGGGGATGTTGGCTGCCGTGAAGAGAGGCAAGCCGAAGCGGGCGGCTCGGCGGGCTGCTGGCCGGCTCGTGCCGCCTAAGAACAGGGTGGGGTGGGGTTGGGTGATGGGACGGGGCCGCACTGTGACAGTTTCGCCGCGATATTCAAAAGGTTCTCCCGACCATGCTTTCAGAACCGTTTCTACGCACTCGGTGAAAAGATCGCCTCGGCCTTCCCATTCTTTGCCGTGAAGTTTGTATTCGCTGGGGCGATAGCCCAAGCCGAAGATAGTCACGGCTCGTCCGCCGCTCACGATGTCCAGAACTGCCAAGTCTTCAGCCACTCGGATCGGGTCGTGCAGCGGCAGCAGCAGAGCCGAGATCGTCATGGAGAGATTCTGGGTGCGGGCAGCGACCATGGCTGCGTTCATCATCGGCGTAGGGCTCCAAGCGTTCTCGGCTCCGTGATGCTCCTCAAAAGTCACCCCGGTGAAGCCGTTCTCGTCCATGAACGAAGCCATCCCCAGCATCGTCCGATAGCGTTCGGCCACCTCGTCTTTGCCGCCGCCGGGAACAATCATGTTGAATCGTGCCATTGCCATAACCATGGGAGCAACCTCCTTGCTTGAGTCCTGATTAAATTCAGTCAATGTCTTTCGGCTATCTTAGTTATAGCAGCGAAGTTATCGCCAGCCGACCTCAGCAATCTGTCTATTCAAAATTTGGGAGACTCAAATGACAATCCACACAAGCCCTTTTTCGTCCGTGGAAATTCCAGACATAGCCCTCACCCCGTATGTCTTTCAACATGCCGATCATCTCAGCGAAGAGCCGGCTGTGATAGATGCCATGTCGGGCAAGACGCTCGCCTTCGGGGAGCTTCAGCGCGACATCGCTCGCTTCGCCGGCTGTCTGGAGGCATGGGGGTTTCCGAAGGGCGGAGTGCTGGCTGTGATGGCGCCGAACATGGCCGAGTATCCAGTGGCAGTTCACGGCGCGCTCACGATGGGCGGCACTGTCACCACCGTCAATCCGCTCTACACAGCCGAAGAGCTGGCGAACCAGCTGCGAGACTCTGAAGCTCAGATGATCTTCGTGCACGCTCTTTTCGCAGAGACCGCCTTGGCTGCCGCTTCTGAGGCGGGCATCTCCGATGTGATCGTGTGCGGCGCAGAGATTGACGGGGCGATCTCGTACGAGAAGTTCTTGGCAGGCGAATACTTCCCCGAGCCTGCCGAGCCTGCGGGCCAAGCCGAGATAGATTTGAACTCCCATGTGGCCGTGCTGCCGTATTCCAGCGGCACTACCGGGCTGCCCAAAGGCGTGATGCTCAGCCACCGCAATCTCGTCGCCAACATAGAGCAGTGCAAAGCCAACTTGGACGACCAACCAGAAGCCATCATCGCCGTGCTGCCGTTCTTTCACATCTACGGGTTTCATGTGCTGCTCAATACCATGCTCGCGATGGGCAAGACGGTGGTGACGCTGCCGAGATTCGATCTTGAGTCTTTCCTCGGGCTGATCCAGCAGCACAAAGCCAAGAACTTGTATTTGGTGCCGCCCATCGTGCTGGCCCTCGCCAAGCATCCGCTGGTGGACAAGTTCGACCTCTCCAGCTTGGAGGCGGTTTTCAGCGGCGCGGCCCCGCTGGGCAGCGATGTGGAGAATTTGGTGGCAGAGCGGCTGGGGGTGCGGGTCGTGCAGGGATACGGCATGACCGAGCTCAGCCCAGTGAGCCATCTCTGCCCTGAAGACTTCGACAAGCCCGGCTCCATCGGCAAGCTGGTGTCCAACACCGAATGCCGAATCGTCAGCCCCGCCACCGGCGAGGATATGGGAGTGGGCGAAGAAGGCGAGATCTGGGTGAGAGGGCCTCAAGTGATGCTCGGCTATCTGGGCAACGAGCAGGCCACAGCCGACACCATAGACGAAGACGGCTGGCTGCACACCGGCGACATCGGTTATGTGGACGAAGACGGCGACTATTTCATCACCGACCGCCTCAAGGAGCTAATCAAGTTCAAAGGCTTCCAGGTGCCTCCTGCCGAGCTAGAGGCCTTGCTGCTGGGTCATCCGGATGTGGCTGACGCTGCCGTTGTGGGCTATCCCGACGAAGAAGCCGGGGAGGTGCCGAAGGCGTTCGTGGTGCTCAAGCCCGATGTCGCTACCACATCCACCGACATCATGGACTTCGTGGCCGAGCAGGTGGCGCACTACAAGCAGATTCGCCTTATGGAGTTCGTGGAAGAAATTCCGAAGTCGGCCTCCGGCAAGATTCTCCGCCGGCTGCTGCGGGAAAGCTGAAGGGCTTTAGGTCAAAAAGCTGGGGGGGGGCGATGGGGAGGGGGGCGACTAGCGAAAGAGGGGGTGGCTAGAGCGATCCCTTGGAAGCCGCCAAGCTAGAAGCCATAGCTTCGCTGAGCTGGAAGATGTCGGCTGCGACTGTTACCAGGCGAAAGCCTGAAGAGACGCGAGCAGCAGCAAGCTCTGGGTTGGCCTGAATGCCCGGGATGATGCTGTGAGACTCGCAAGCTGACACCACTCTGGCGAGGGCGCTGTCAAAAGCTTCTTCGCCGTCGCTGTTGCCGGGGCCGAAGCCGAGCGAGATCGAGAGATCGGATGGCCCCACATACACTGCGTCCAGGCCGGGCACTTTCAATATGTCGTCTATGGCATCCAGGGCTTGGCGGGTTTCTATCATCGGAGCGCAGACAACAGAGGAGTTGAGGTCGTCCAAAGCGAAATTCCCTGCCCCTCTGGTGGGGGCGTGGCTACGGCTGCCGACGGGAGGATATTTGCAAGCGGACACAGCGGTTTCTGCTTCTGCCACCGAGTTGACCATCGGGATGATGATGCCTTGGGCTCCGGCGTCCAGCATCTTTGCGATGATGCCCGGCTCGTTCCAGGGCACTCGCACGAACGGAGCGGCCCCTCCCAGCTGGATAGCCCTGATCATCTCCACCGCGTTCGGATAGTCAACAAGGCCGTGCTGCATGTCTATGCAGCAGTAGTCGAACCCGGCTCTAGCCACTTCTTCGGCAGAAGCGGCCGAAGGGATCATCAGCCAAGCCCCCAGCGCGGGCTTGCCCTCGGCCCAGCAATCGCGAACTCTGTTCTGTATCATCACGCTCAGCCTTGCCCGCCGGAAGTCTCTTGGATGGATTTGCGCCCTGCTGAAATCCAAGGCATCATGCCTCGCAGTTTTTCGCCCACTACTTCTATGGGGTGCTCGTGGCCGGCGGATTCCAGAGCGTGGAAGTTCTGTCGCCCGCTGCGGCTCTCGGCTATCCACTCCTCGGCGAAGCGGCCCGACTGGATCTCGTCCAAAATAGTCTTCATCTTGGCTCGCACAGCATCGTCCACCACTCTCGGCCCTCTTGTCAAATCTCCGTATTCGGCGGTGTCGGAGATGGAATAGCGCATTCCTGTGATGCCCTGCTCATACATAAGATCCACGATCAGCTTCAGCTCGTGAAGACATTCAAAGTAGGCGATCTCAGGCTGATAGCCCGCGTCGGTGAGGATTTCAAAGGCGGCTTTCACCAGCGAGGTCAGCCCGCCGCAGAGCACTACTTGCTCGCCGAAAAGGTCGGTTTCGCACTCTTCGGTGAAGGTGGTCTCCAAGATGCCGCCCCTTCCGCCGCCTATGGCCGAAGCATAGGCCAGCACGAACGGCTTGGCGCCGCCGGTGGCGTCTTGGGAGATGGCGATCAAGCAAGGCACGCCGCCGCCTTCGGTGAAGACTCTGCGCACCAGATGGCCGGGCCCTTTGGGGGCGACCATCACCACATCTATGTCGTCGGGCGGGACGATGCAGTCAAAGCGGATGTTGAAGCCGTGGGCGAACAGCAGCGCATCGCCAGCCGACAGGTTAGGGGCCACATGCTGCTCGTAGATGTCGCCTTGCTCGGTGTCGGGCAGCAGCATCATCACGGCGTCTGCTTCGGCCGATGCCTCGCTCAAAGACAGCACGGTGAAGCCTTCCTCTTGGGCTTTGGCGACAGAAGAAGAGCCATCTCGCAGCCCTACGATCACATTCACTCCTGAATCCCGCAGGTTCAGGGCGTGGGCGTGGCCTTGCGAGCCGTAGCCCAAAATGGCGACTGTGCGGCCGGCTATGGCTGAATGGTCTACATCGGCGTCGTAATATATGTCGGTCATGTCTGCTCCAGTGTTTCAGGGTAGGCGCTGTTAGGAATGTCTGTTGGATTGTGTTTGTTGGGCGGTGTAGTGTTTTCAATCAGTTTCTTGCTGGGATGCTTGGTTCTCAGATATCTGATCCAAGGAGGCCAGAGCCACTTTGCCGGTGCGCTGCAGCTCCATGATTCCGTAGTCTTGCAAGAGACGGGCGAAATCCGAAATTCTGCTGGGCGAGCCGGAGAGCGACACCATCATGGCATCGGAGCCCACATTCAAGACTCTGGCTTCAAAAATCCTCACCAAGTCCATGACCTGGCCTCGCAGTTCCGGGCCTGCCCGCACGGTGGCCACCAGAAGCTCGCGTTCCACCGAATGAGAGGGATGCAGCTCTTTGATGTCCACCACATTGATGAGCTTGTCGAGCTGTTGCACCACTTGATAGAGCGGCGCGGAGTCGGCGTCCACCACTATGGTGAGACGGCTGAAGCGGTCGTCTTCTGTGGGCGCCACTGCCAGAGAGACGATGTTGAAGCCTCGGCGGGCGAATAGCCCAGCCACCCGTGCCAGCACGCCAGCCTTGTTCTCTACAAGGACGACAAGAGTGTGATGCGGAAGAGCGTCTGGCACTGGCTGCTCGGGTCTGGCTGCTCGGGTCTGCTCGGCTTTTGGTGCTGCTCTGCTCTCACTGCTGGAGCGGCGACACCACGATCTCGTCGTTGGATGCGCCAGCAGGCACCATCGGGAACACTTTCTCTTGGGCGTCTACTCGGAAGTCCAGCACCACCGGCAGATCGTCTACCTCGTTGGCTTTGGCGATGGCGGGTTCCACTTCTTCGGGGGTGTCTATGCGCATAGCCACGCAGCCCATGGATTCGGCCCATTGGGAATAGTTCGGCAGGTCGGGCGAGAGATATACCTCCGAATAACGCTCTTCGTAGAACATCTCTTGCCATTGGCGCACCATGCCCAGATAGGCGTTATTGAGGATCGCCACTTTTACGGGTATGCGCTCTGTGGTGGCTGTCACCAGCTCTTGGGCGGTCATCTGAAAGCAGCCGTCGCCGTCTATGGCCCATACCATCCTGTCGGGGCGGCCCACTTTGGCGCCGATGGCGGCAGGCACGGCGAAGCCCATCGTGCCGAGACCGCCGGAGTTCACCCAAGTGTAGGGGTGATTGAACTTCCAGTATTGGCTGGCCCACATCTGGTGCTGGCCCACGCCAGCGCACACTATCGTGTCGTCGGGGGTGTTGTCGCGCAGCTTTTCCACCACGAACTGCGGCTTGAGGGGGCCGTCGGGGGTGGAATCATAGACCAGCGGATATTTGTTCTGCCACTCTCTTACGGTGTTGAGCCAAGCATCACGGCGGCGTGGTTCTTCGCCTTCTTCCCGCAGGGCTTCGGTCATAGCTGCGATCACATGCTTGCAGTCGCCTTTGATGCCCACATCGGCCTTGCGAACCTTGCCTATCTCAGCCGGGTCTATTTCCACATGGATTATCTTGGCGCCAGGCGCGAAACCGCTCACCTTGCCTGTGACTCGGTCGTCAAAGCGAGCCCCCAAGGCGATGAGCAGATCGGCCTCTTGCATGGCGGTAACTGCCGTGTAGTTGCCATGCATGCCCGGCATTCCCAAGCACAGCGGGTGATCGTCGGGGAAGCCGCCTCGGTTCATCAAAGTGGTTACCACTGGGATTTGGGTCAGCTCTGCGAAAGCCAGAAGCTCTTCGGCTGCGCGTGATTTCAAGATGCCGCCGCCGCTGTAGATCACAGGCTGGCGAGACTTGCCGATGAGCTCGGTAGCTTGGCGGATCAGCTCCGGGTCGCCCTTTATGGTGGGGGAGTAGCCGGGCAGGATGTGCGGCTGAGGGTCTTCCCAAGTCATCTGCGAGCGAGGATTCTTAGGGTCAATGATGTCTTTGGGGATGTCCACCAGCACCGGCCCGGGGCGTCCTGTGGTGGCGATGTGGAAAGCGTCGTGGATGATCTGAGGGATGTCGGCTGCTTCGGTAACCAGAAAATTGTGCTTGGTGATGGCCGATGAAATGCCGGTGATGTCGCATTCTTGAAATGCATCGGTGCCGATAGCCGGATAGGGCACCTGCCCGGTGATCACCACGATCGGCACAGAGTCCATATAGGCATCGCAGAGGGGCGTGACTATGTTGGTTGCGCCTGGGCCGCTTGTGACCATAGCCACGCCAGGCTTGCCGGTGGCGTGCGCATAGCCTTCGGCCATGTGGCCAGCTCCTTGCTCGTGGCGCACCAGAATATGGCGCAGAGGCGAGTCCAAAAGAGGGTCGTAGGCAGGCAAGATGGCCCCGCCGGGCAGGCCGAAGATCACCTCCACCCCTTCGTGTTCCAAGATCCGCATGAGGGCTTGTCCGCCGTCCATTCAGATATTTTAGTGGCGAGGAAGGATATTGCGAGAAATTTTTCTGAACTCGGAATAAAAGCCAGATGAAGGTTGTTGTAGCTTAAAAGCAAGAGTTGCCCAGCAGACCATCTCTCAGATAATCTGGCTCTGTGCCTTGCATGGCGCAGACTGGGCACTAAAATGGAGTTCCAACATGTTCGAGAGATTTACTGACAGAGCTAGACGAGTGGTTGTGCTTGCCCAAGAGGAAGCACGCCTGCTGAAGCATCACTACATCGGCACCGAGCACATTCTGCTGGGCCTCATCCACGAGGGCGACGGAGTGGCAGCCAAGGCTCTGGAGTCTCTCGGCATCTCCCTAGAGGCTGTGCGCTCTCAGGTGGAGAAGATCATCGGCAAGGGCAAGTCCGAGCCCGGCTCGCACATACCTTTCACCCCTAGGGCCAAGAAAGTGCTGGAGTTCTCCTTGCGCGAGGCTCTGCAGCTAGGCCACAACTACATCGGCACCGAGCACATATTGATGGGGCTCATACGCGAAGGCGAAGGCGTTGCGGCCCAAGTGCTCACCAAGCTCGGGGCCAACCTCTCGCGGGTGCGCAAAGAGGTCATCAATCTGCTCTCCGACTATCCCGGCCCCAGAGGCAACCGTCCCGGCAGCCGCACTCGCCGTGGCAAATCCGAGTCCGCAGGCGGCAAGCCTTCCGGATCGGGCTCTCGCATCTTGGACCAGTTCGGGCGCAACCTCACCCAGCTCGCCAAAGACAATCAGCTAGATCCCGTGATCGGGCGTGCCCGTGAAACCGAGCGAGTCATGCAAGTTCTCTCGCGCCGCACCAAGAACAACCCCGTGCTCATCGGCGAACCCGGCGTGGGCAAGACAGCCATCGTGGAAGGCCTCGCCCAGAAGATCGCCAACAACACGGTGCCCGAGACCATCCGCGACAAGCAGCTCTACACGCTGGATCTCGGCTCGCTGGTGGCAGGCAGCCGCTATCGCGGCGACTTTGAAGACCGTCTCAAGAAAGTGCTCAAGGAGATCACCACCCGAGGCGACATCATCTTGTTCATAGACGAGCTTCATACTCTCGTGGGCGCAGGTGCCGCCGAGGGTGCTATAGACGCTGCTTCTATTCTGAAGCCGATGCTGGCCAGAGGCGAACTGCAGACTATCGGGGCCACGACCACAGACGAATATCGCAAATATCTGGAGAAAGACGCCGCTCTGGAACGCCGTTTCCAGCCCATCAGCGTGGACGAGCCCACGATAGCGCACTCCATTGAGATACTCAAAGGCCTGCGCGATCTCTACGAGGCGTATCACAGAGTCACGATCACCGACCAGGCTCTAGTGGCCGCAGCCAACCTCTCGGCCCGCTACATAGTTGATCGCCAGCTGCCCGACAAAGCCATAGACCTCATAGACGAAGCAGGCTCGCGTATGCGCATCAAGAGGATGCACACCCCTCAAGAGCTGAAAGACCTGGAAGACCAGCTGGCCGACATTGAGGAGCGCAAAGCCAGAGCCGTAGAAGACCAAGACTTCGAGGAAGCGGGCAGGCTGCGCGACCAGCAAAAAGAACTTCAGCTTCGCCGCAAAGAACTGCTGGCCAGTGCCAATGAAGAAGCCAACCGTCTGAAGCGAAGAACACAAGCCGGCAGTCAGACTGAAAGCCCCCAAGAAAGTGTCTCAGCAGACATCTCAGCAGACGATGCTGCCGACACCGAGACTGCGGCAAGCGAAAACTTAGCCGAAAGCGGCGTCTCGCCAGCAAGCGAAGACGATTTGGAAGACGATTTGGCTATGCCAGAAGCCTTGGCTGCCGCCGCTTCCCCCGCCGATCTGGAAGCAGAGCTAGAGGACGACTTTGAAGACGAACTTGACGGCGGCGGGCTCGCCTTGGCCGACCGCGGCAGCGAGATGGCTATCTCTGAAGAAGAAATTCCCGAAGATTTCAGCCCTGCTGACATAGCCATCCAAGACGACATGCCAGCCGGCCTCTCCGCCGAAGACCTGCCCCCGAGCGATCTGCACGCAGACGATGTGTCCATGCCGGACGCGCCTCTCTCAGGCGGCGTCGACCTGTTCGACGAAGTAGACGAAGAAAGCATCGCCGAGGTGCTCTCCATCTGGACAGGCGTGCCCGTCTACAAGCTCACCGAAGAAGAAACCTCCAAGCTGCTGCGCATGGAAGAAGAGCTGCATAAGCGAGTGGTGGGCCAAGACGAAGCCATCCACGCCACCAGCCAAGCCATCCGCCGCACCCGAGCCGGCCTCAAAGACCCGAAACGGCCCAGCGGCTCGTTCATCTTCCTCGGCCCCTCAGGCGTAGGCAAGACGGAGCTGGCCAAAACTCTGGCCGAATTCCTCTTCGGCGACGAGCAGGCGCTCATAGCTTTGGACATGTCGGAATATCAAGAAAAGCACACGGTCAGCCGTCTGGTCGGCTCGCCTCCCGGCTATGTCGGCTACGAAGAAGGCGGCCAGCTCACCACAGCCGTGCGCAACCGCCCGTTCTCTGTGGTGCTCTTTGACGAGATAGAAAAAGCGCACCCCGATGTGTTCAACACGCTTTTGCAGGTGCTGGAAGAAGGCCGCCTCACCGACAGCCACGGCCGCTCGGTGGACTTCCGCAACACCGTGCTGATAATGACCTCCAACGAAGGTACGCAAGACCTTCGCAAAGCCTCGCTCGGCTTCGCCCGTGAAGACGGCGTGGTCACCTACGAGCGCATGAAAGAAAAGGTGAACGATGCCCTCAAGACCCGCTTCCGTCCCGAGTTCCTGAACCGCATAGACGAAATTGTGGTCTTCCACGAGCTGGCGCAAGAAGATGTGCTGCAAATCGTGGATCTCATGACGCGCCGCATCGTGGATCAGCTTCAGCAGCAAGGCATAGGCTTTGAGCTGTCGCACGAAGCCAAGGTTTTCTTGTCGGAGAGAGGCTACGACCGCACTCTGGGCGCCCGCCCGCTGCGCCGTGCCATTCAGCGTTATGTGGAAGACCCATTGTCCGAGCGTCTGCTGCACAAAGACTTCCGAGCAGGAGAGATCATCCTTGTGGATCTGGACGACACCGACCCCGACAACCCCGAGATCACATTCCGAGGGGTGGAGGGCTTCGTGGCTCCGGAGACCGTCGAGGAGATGGTAGCAATCACCTGATTGTCGCAATGCCTGCGCCGCCCGCGAGCCGGCAGGCCGCTATTCCCAAAGTTTTTTCGCCCCGTTCTCAAGCGGCCTCTTCTCCATCTTTTCCTTCCCGCGCTAGGTTCCGTCGCCTGCTCTTATGGCTAGTGTGCGCGGGGGCAGCACTTCTCCTCACGAGCTGCTGGGTGGAGGTGGATGTGGAAGTAACTGTAGAAAACGACGGCAGCGGCATGGTTGTGACAAATGTATTGCTTTCGGAGGAATTGGCAAATGCCTTGAGAGTTAGGGGAGCAGAATTCGACATCGCAGATTTTAAAGCTAACGGCTGGGAAGTCCCGCCCAAATTCGAAATCGTGCCACGCAACGGCGAAAAAGCCCAAGCTTTGACACTGACGAAGCCGTTCGTTTCGCCAGAACATCTGAAGACGATCTTGGAAGACGAATTGCAGCTAGGGCTTGCGGATGTGTCTTTGGCGAGAGAAGTGCGAGGCAACTCGGTCGACTATCAACTGACGGGCAACTTCCAGCAAGAGATGCTTGCGTTTGATGCAGGCGGGGAAGGCAGCGGAGAGACTGGCTCAGACAGCTTGCAGCGTGCCCGGCGAGTGACCTTGACCGCAAACATGCCCGGCGGCGAACAGACAAGCGTAGTGCTGGAGAACGGCGGTGCCTTTGAATTCGCCACCGACACAGACGAATCCGGGCCGCGCATCTGGCAATGGGTCGGCTGGGCGGCACTCTCTTTGTTCGTGTTCGTGGTTTTGATGAACCTGCTCGGCTATTACATAGAGAGACGGCAGCGGCGAGCAACTGCGAGCGACCAGTTGGCGTTAGATCTGAATGCTGCCGATGAAATCGCTGCCGATGAGATTGCTGCCGAGGCAGAAACTGTGGCTGTCTCTGAAACTACAGTCAATAGTGAAGAAACCGTGCTAGAAGAAACCGAACCTGAGGAAGCCGCACCTGAAGAAACAGCACACGAGGAAACCGTCTCTGAAGAAACCGAACCCGAAGAAACCATGCCCGAACTCAACAGCTTCAACTTGCCTTCCGGCACAACAGCGGTGAGCTGCGTCAACGAGGATGCCGAGCGCGCTCTCGTCATCATTCCCGACATCATGGGTCTGCGCCCGCTCTTTGAGGAACACACTCTCCGCCTTGCCCGAGAAAACAACTGGAGCGTCTGCTGCTATGAGATATACGCCGACAATCCTCACTATGGGTTAGAAGAGCGTTTCGCTCACGCTTGCGATTTGGAAGACGACAGAGTGCTCGGAGATGCCATAGCTGCTGCCGATGCGCTCACCGAAGGCAAGGACATGCCAGTGGGAATCATCGGGTTCTGCATGGGCGGGATGTATGTCAACAAGTCGGTGGCAACAGGGCGGTTTGACAGAGCGGTCTCCTTCTACGGCATGATTGAAGTGCCAGAAACCTGGAAAAGCGACACTCAGCGAGAGCCGCTGGACTGCTTAGCCGAGGGCGATGCCTCCAAGCTGCTGGCCGTCATCGGCGAAGATGACGATTACACCCCCGCAGACGAAGTTGCCAGTCTGCGCGAAGCAGGAGTGCAAATTGCCAGCTATCCGAGCTGCGACCACGGCTTCGCGCACGATCCCGACCGCGAGGCGCACCGCCCCGAAGAAGCCGCAGATGCGTGGGGCAAAGCCATAGCCTTCCTCAAAGGCGAGGAGTAGCGGGGGCGCGGGGCAGTGAGCGAAATTTTCGGGATCGTGGTCGGAGCAGGCTTAGGGGAGCGTTTCGGCCGCTTGAAGCAGCTTGACTTGCTCTGCGACAAGTCGGTGCTGCAGCATTCTCTGACGGCAGCGGCGAATGCTTGCGATGCGGTCGTGGCTGTCGTGCCAGATGCGCTGGTAGAGCAGATTGCGCTCGGCGAGGCTGGGTTCAGCGGCAAGCAGATCTTTGCGACAGCAGGCGGCAGCACCAGAGCGGAATCGGTGCGCTGCGGAATAAGGGCACTTGGCGAGCAAATGAGCAGTTGGCCAGACGGCAGCATCGCAGTCGTGCATGACGCCGCCCGTCCGCTTGCTTCCCAAGAGATTTTCCAGCGAGTCATCGCTGCGGTAAAAGACGGCGCAGACGCAGCCGTGCCTGTCACAGAAGTAACCGACACGATCCGCCACACCGCGACAGGCCCGGTGGATCGCTCCCTGCTGCGAGCTGTGCAGACTCCTCAGGCTTTCAAAGCTGAAATGCTGGAGGCGGCTCACGCTGAAAGCCCTGAAGCCACCGATGACGCGACTCTCGTGGAAGCCATAGGCGGAAAAGTCGTGCTGGTTGAAGGCTCTCCCGACAACATCAAGATCACAAGGCCGCGAGACTTAACAGTGGCTGAAGTTTTGCTTCGGCATCCCGGCGATTAGGATTTGGCAGCTAGAGTTTGACCAGTTTGACGATTTGAGTTCAGCAATGCGCACAGGCATAGGTTTCGACACCCACAGATTCAGCGAAGACCCGGCCCGCCCTTTGGTGTTGGGCGGAGTTGAATTCCCCGGCGAGGCCGGCTTGGTCGGGCACAGCGATGCCGACCTCGTCTGCCACGCCGTAGCCGATGCGCTGCTGGGGGCGGCTGGACTGAGGGACATCGGCCAGCATTTCCCCGATACCGACGAACGCTACGCCGATGCCAACAGCCTTGACCTGCTAGCCGAAGTCGTCCAGCTGCTCGCAAAAGAGGGATGGGAGGTCGCCAATGTGGATTGCGTGGTGGTGACGGAAAAACCCAAGATCGCCCCCATGCGCCAAAAAATGCAAGAAAACCTTTCTGCTGTGGTCGGCGCGCCTGTCTCAGTCAAGGCCAGTCGTGCCGAAGGCTTGGGTGCTATCGGGCGAGCAGAAGGAATGGCTTGCTGGGCGACTGCGCTTCTGCAAGCTGCTGCTTCCTAGGTAGCAGAAGCTAAGAGAAGCCAAGAGTGCGCGGCAACTGTATTCGGCAAACAGGAGCAGAGGGCGAGTCGGAGCAGCAAAGGCGGTTACCAGAAATGGCGAAAAGCGGCGAGCGTGGCACGACACCTGTCAGAAGGTCGGCCGGCGGCATCGCCAGAGGCAATACTGCCGGCTCAGCGAGAGGCGGCCCAGCCAAGGGAGGCCCGGCGAGAGGCAAGTCCGCTAACGCAAAATCCAAACCTCGTAGCAGAGGCAAAGCTACCAGCAAATCCAGCGGTGCCTCAAAATCCAGCAATGCCCCAAAATCCGGCAGCCGAGCAAGTGCCGCCCGATCAAGCAAAACGGCTCGTAGTGCCACTCACAGAGCCAAACGACAAGCCGGCAACATCGGCGGCGACCAAGTGGAAGGCCGCCAAGCTGTCCGCGAGCTTCTGCTGGCGGGCAAGAGAGATGTGCGTGAGGTATTTCTCGTAGCAGGACAAGACCCGGCCCCCATTCTTAACGACATCATTGACTTGGCAGACGAAGCCAAGATTCCGATCCGCCAAGTCTCTCGCAGTCGCTTCGAGACGATGTCGCGCACAGAAGCTCCCCAAGGAGTCGTGGCTTTGGCAGCCCCCCTGCGTCCTGTGCCTCTGGAGGAGCTAGCTCAAGTGCCTGCCGCCGCCAAACCCTTCATCGTGGTGGTAGACAGCGTGGTGGATCCTCACAATCTCGGAGCACTCATGCGTTCCGCCGAGGCAGCAGGCGTCACGGGCTTCGTCTTCTCTCGTCACCGCAGCCCCAGAATCTCGCCCACAGTCGCAAAGGTGGCAGCAGGCGCGGTGGAGCACTTGCCTATAGCCCAGGCCAACGGCATCGCCGGAGCCTTGCGCGATCTCGCCAAGCTGGGCGTCTGGAATATAGGGCTGGACGCTGCCGCCGAAGCATCCGTCTGGAGCATGAACCTCGCAGACGAACCGCTGGCCCTCGTGCTCGGCTCCGAAGAGAAAGGGCTGTCACGGCTGGTGCGGGAAAGCTGCGACCTGCTCGTGAACATACCCATCAGCGGTGTCACGCCTTCGTTGAATGTCTCAGCAGCAGGCGCGATAGCCTGCTTTGAAGTCAAACGGCAGCGAGAAAAGCTCTGAGATCGCAAAGCTTCGCTCGGTGCGCTCTCGCTCTGCGGCAATGCTTGGCGGCCTCTCTAGCAGTGTCGCACGGGATGGCGCTCAGAGCCCGAGGTGGGAATCGAACCCACTGCCTTCGGTTTACAAGACCGACGCTCTAGCCGATTGAGCTACTCGGGCGAGATGTTGTGCCGCCGCTTTAGATGCTTCTGTCTTAGCTGCCTCTGCCTTCAAATTGCCAAAAGCAGAAAAAGCAGCAAGGCCAAAAGCCTCACTGCTATAGTTTAAGGCAATGTCAAGAGGAATGACAATCTGATGTTCCGTTTATTGCGCGGGGTCTTATTGGTCGTCATCGGCATCGTCATCGGCGTGGTCGTGCTGGCCAACACCTTGGAAGAAGCCGATGACGAGCCTGAAACCGTGGCCGGCGGCGAAACCGCCACGACCACCACCCAAGCAGCAGCCCCTTCTACCATTCCCCAACAGCCAACCGTTACAGCCGCCCCCACGAACACGCCAGCCTCAGCACCAGCGGCCCCGACCACCATCCCCCCTCCTGAAGTTGTGTCGCCTGAGTTGGTGCGTGTGCAAGTCTTCAACGGAACCGACACTCAAGGAGCAGCTGGGCGTCTTACCACCACCTTGGCAGCTGCCAACTATGTAACCTTGCCTCCCCAGAATGCCCCTGAAGAAGGGCAATATGCCACCTCGTCCATCTATTTCACCACCCCCGACTATCTGGGAAACGCAGGCCATGTAGCCAGCTTGCTAGGCGTGACGAACCCAGGCGTCATCCAGCAATTGCCCAACCCTTCGCCCATCACTCACGACAGAGCGCATGTGATCGTAGTCATCGGGGGAGACGGCTTGGCTTCATAAGTCCGCAAGGGGGATAAGTCCGCAGGGGGATTTGGCAAAATCCATAGCGGTTCTTGGGGAAGGGGTTCAAGGGCTCCAAGGCACGGCAGACACCCTTTATTTCGGATTTCGGCAAATGCCGATACCATTAACCAGATATGAGTTTGACAGTCCGCATTCCCACCACCCTCCGCTCGCTCACCGCAGGCGAGAGCAAAGTCCAGACCACAGGCGCCACAGTCCAAGAGGCCCTGAGCAATCTGGAAGCCGCCTACCCGGGCTTTTCAGAGAGGCTTTTGGAAGAAGACGGCAGCCTCCGCCGTTTCGTCAACATCTTCCTAGCAGATGACGACATCCGCTTCCTCCAAGGTCTGGACACCCCCATAGCACCCGGCAGCACCCTGTCCATAGTCCCCGCCGTAGCCGGTGGTTGATTTCCCCAAGGTTGCGAATTCCATCTGTTGCCCCGTAAAATATAGCAGTCTCATACAGAGAGTGCTAACACTCAAGAGTGCCAATAGGAGGCTCCAATGGCAAAAATGATCACCTTCGACGATACGGCCCGCCGTGCTCTGGAATCAGGCATGAACCAGCTCGCCGATGCGGTCCGCGTGACCCTCGGCCCCAAAGGCCGCAATGTCGTCTTGGAAAAGAAGTGGGGCGCGCCCACCATCACAAATGACGGCGTCTCCATCGCCAAAGAGATAGACCTTGAAGACCCCAACGAAAAAATCGGCGCAGAGCTGGTCAAAGAAGTCGCCAAGAAGACCGACGATGTAGCAGGCGACGGCACCACCACGGCAACCGTGCTCGCATGGTCGATGGTGCGCGAAGGTCTGCGCAATGTGGCCGCAGGTGCCAACCCGATGTCCATCAAGCAGGGCATCGAAGCTGGCGTGGCCGCCGCAGTGGATGCCATTCACACTATGTCGCTGGATGTGGATTCTCAGGATCAGGTCGCTCAGGTGGCTGCAATCTCGGCTGCCGACGAAGAAATCGGCGAGCAGATTTCCGAAGCCATAGACAAAGTCGGCAAAGACGGCGTCATCACCGTTGAAGAGTCGCAGACCTTCGGCATGGACATGGACTTGGTGGAAGGTATGCGCTTCGACAAGGGCTATATCTCGCCTTATTTCGTGACCGACCCGGAACGCATGGAAGCCGTGCTGGACGAGCCCTATATCCTGCTGGTGTCTTCCAAGATCGGCGCCGTGCGCGACATCGTGCCCGTGCTGGAGAAGGTCATGCAGGCTGGCCGTCCGATGCTGATCATCGCTGAAGATGTGGAAGGCGAAGCTTTGGCGACTTTGGTGGTCAACAAGATTCGCGGCACCTTCGTCTCCACTGCCGTGAAAGCCCCCGGTTTCGGCGACAGGCGCAAGGCGATGCTACAGGACATGGCCATCTTGACCGGCGGCCAAGTGGTGAGCGAAGAGGTGGGCCTCAAGCTGGAGAACACCACTTTGGACTTGCTAGGCAAAGCCCGCAAGATTGTGATATCCAAAGACGAGACCACCATCATTGAAGGCGCAGGCGACAAGGCTGATGTGGATGGCCGCATCACTCAGATTCGCGCCGAGATAGAAAACACCGACTCCGACTACGACCGCGAGAAGCTCCAAGAGCGTCTGGCGAAGCTCTCAGGCGGCGTTGCCATCCTCAAGGTAGGAGCAGCCACCGAAGTGGAGCTGAAGGAGAAGAAGCACCGCATAGAAGACGCCGTGAGCACCACCAAAGCCGCCATTGAAGAAGGCGTGGTGACAGGCGGAGGCGTCACGCTGTTGCGTGCACAAGAGGCAGTGGCCAAAGCAGCCGACAGTCTTGACGACCACGACGCAGCCACAGGCGCTCGCATCGTGGCGAAATCGCTGGAGGCGCCTTTGAAGCAGATAGCAGAGAATGCCGGCTTTGAAGGCGGCGTCGTGGTGCAGCGTGTGCACGACTTGGACGGCAGCTCAGGCTTCAACGCCGCCACCGGCGACTACGAAGACTTGGTGAAAGCCGGCGTCATAGACGCAGCCAAGGTAACGAGGTCGGCTCTGCAGAACGCAGGCTCTATCGCCGGCTTGTTCCTGACCACCGAAGCAGTGGTAGCCGACGAGCCAGAAGACTCAATGCCCGCTATGCCCGGCGGCATGGGGGATATGGACTTCTAAAGCTTGCTAAGAGTCGCTTCTAAATGCCTTTGCAGGGGGTGGCCTACAGCAGCCATATCTAGGGTGTAATGCAGAGTATCGGCGGTTGCCGTGATTCTGCGGACCACTTGAGTTACTTCTTTGGCTGTGGCTGTGAGGCCGATCTGTGAGGTTGCGAGCTTGATTTTGAGTTCATCTCCGTGCAGTGCGAAGCTGCCTTCCGTGGTTTCGGCTATGCCAGTGGGGTGTGCGAGGATGACTTCTAGGGTGTTGCTTGCCACTGGTCGCCAGTAGCCGAATTCGGCGTGCAGCGGTTGGTCGGTGTCTTTGTTGCGGGTCTTTTGGGAATATGCCAGAAACGGCTTGCCGACATGCCCGAAGGTGATCTCTTCTAGATAGTCAAAGGGTTCAATGCTGGGATAGTAGCCGTGCCCCTCGCCTCGCCAAGTGCCCAACAGCAGTCGCAGCGGCTCACAGGCTGGATGCAGATCTTCCATTGCTGTCAGATTAGTCGCTTGGATGATGGTGGCTGTGCCAAAGATACGATAAAAGAGTGGCAGAAGCAAGGTCAAAGCAGGTTTTCGCAGAACACATCGGCAAAGACGGCAACGCCGAGCGGATAACCGACCATGTAGCGGTAGAGGAGCCTCTGGAAATCCGCATCGGCGATGCAAGAATTTCCACCACGATGCGCACACCAGGACACGATTTCGAGTTGGCCGCAGGCTTCTGCTACGCAGAAGGCCTTTTACGAGGCGGCTCTGTCGCTTCCATCCGCTATTGCGCCGATGCGCCCGCCACAGAAACCGAGTTCAACATAGTAACGGTTGAAACAGCAGGCGATGTCCCTGAGCCGACCCCCAGGCTAGGCACAGCCACCTCATCCTGCGGAATCTGCGGAGCCGAAAGCATCCAGCAGCTATTGGAACACCTCAGCCCGCTAGAAAACCCAAAAAGATTCCCCCCCGATGTCCTAGCAGCCATCCCCGAAAAAGTCCGCCCCCTGCAAGCCCTATTCGAAAAAACAGGCGGAGTCCACGCCGCAGCCGCCTGCGACCTAAACGGCGAGCCGCTAATAGTGCGAGAAGACATAGGCCGCCACAACGCAGTAGACAAAGTAGTAGGCAGAATGCTCCTAGACAACACCCTCCCCGCCTCCGACCAATGCCTCTTCGTAAGCGGCCGAGCCTCCTTCGAAATCCTGCAGAAAGCCTGGGCCGCCGGCTTCCCCACCGTAGCCGCCGTAAGCGCCCCCTCCTCCCTAGCAGTAGCCCTAGCCCAGACCGCCAACATCCGCCTAACCGCCTTCCTCCGCCCCCCCGCCATGAACCATTACTGATTTAGGAGGTTCAGGCGGGCTGGTAGGGCTTTTCGGTCTTCTGCTGAAAGCAAATTACTGCCAAATCCTATGCTTGTCACACCCCCTCGCTAATGTCAAATCTATGACAGAAGCCTTAGCAGTCGCCGCTCCGCCTCAGAGGGTGGAAAGCATTGCCCCTGTCCTGCCATTCCCGGCTGCACTCTCGGTTGGCTCAAACAGGGGTGAGGTTGATGTTTCTGAGGATGAAATCGCACTAGCCCTGCGACTGCGAAATAGTGCTTGGAGCATCAATCCGAGAATTCCTAGCTGGGTTGATATTGAAGGAGTAGGTCTCGACAGATATTTCACCGATCCCAATATAGCTAATGAGTGCTATGCCAGTTTGCTATCAGTGATGGAGGGCAATGCCGCAAGCCCATCAGATTTCACTTTCGTTGAGCCAGGAGTGGGAAATGGGGCATTCTATGATCTGCTGCCAGAGACCGATAGGTTAGGGATTGACATTATGCCAATGCGAGAAGAGTTCATCCAGCAAGATTTTTTGACTTGGAGTCCAGCAGATGACGGCAGAAATTATGCCGTGATCGGGAACCCGCCGTTCGGATACAGGGCATGGCTTGCTCTCGCCTTTCTGAATCATTCCGCCTCTTTTGCCGAATACATCGGCTTCATTCTGCCGATGTCATTTCAGAGCGATGGCAAAGGAAGCCCGAAATTACGGGTGAAGGGAGCCGAGCTTGTGCTGTCTGAGCCGTTGCCTCCCAATGCTTTCGCTCACCCTGACGGCAGACCTGTCAAACTCAATTCGCTCTGGCAAATCTGGAAGAGAGGCGAAAACAGGGCAAACCATCGCAAATCATGCGATAAAGTCATTGATCTGTTCACGGTAGATACACGCAAAGAGCGTCTATGCGGGCAAAGACGGCTGGACGATGCAGACTGGTTTTTGCAGAGGACATTTTACGGCGAACCCCCTACTCTGGTAAAAGACTTTGAAAATGTGAGATACGCCTGCGGATATGGAATTGTCATCAAAGAGCATTCTGATGCCATAACCCGGCTCCTTCAAGGCACGGATTGGCGAGAATACTCAAACCTAGCTGTACATAACTGCCGACACATTTCCATGTATCACATCAGGCAAGCTGTAATAGACGGAGGTTATGCAGATGAATGATCCGATTGCTGTGATGAATAATGTCGTAAGCGGATATGGCAATGCTGCCAAGTGGCAAGGATCGGCCCTAGGAGATGTCAAACTTCTGAGCAACACGCATGTGGGAAATGTCGGGCAGGATTTCATACGAGATTGGTGCCAAGCAGAAGGCATTTCATGGAATGATGCCCCCAGCAAACAAAGCTCTTGGGATGCCGAGATAGACGGCAAGAGATATGAAATAAAGACAGCCACAGAAGACACGAATGGCAATTTTCAGTTCAATCACATCAGACACCACCGCGACTACGACGGAGTTCTCTGCCTAGGAATAGCCCCAGATGAAATCCTGTTCGACATCTGGACAAAAGCAGAAATCGCCACAGGCAAAGCAGGCAATCTAGTAACCATGGACAAAGGCTCCTCCGCCACCTTCAAACTAACCAAAAAGAAAGCTGGACTTCTACCAATAAAGCAATTTAAACAAACGATAAGCCATAGGAGAAAATAGCAGTTCAGTCTGCCGTAAGCTTCGAAAACGCTACCAGTAGCCACAGCGTCTTTGCAGACCCCGCGCTCCGCTAGCGAACACGAGAACAGGAAAATCTTCAGGAACATTGCGGTTGCTGCTGTCGCCAGACTGGAAAAACCCGTCAGCCATACCAGACTGGCAAGCAACCACCCCGCTATTTTAAAAAACGGCTATTTCTTTGCCAATTTTTTAGCTTCTAGGAAAACCTTGCAGGTCTCCAGCAGAAAAAACACGCTCACCAAAAGAGAAAGTAAACGAAGGTTCATCCTCATGCTCAGAGATATAGTCATTCGCTTCAAAGTGAGCTTGGCAGCCTATTAGCCTGATAGAACCTGTCGCTTCAGCTCTATAGCCAGCATCTCTCCACCACACAGCAATATATCTTGATCCAAGAGTCGGATGGCAAACCACAATCTGCACTCTGTTGCCATTTCGCGATATTTCTTTGAGATGGTATGTGCCTTGCGACAGCAGGCTTTCACGCGGCTGTATGCCAGGTGTAAGATTCGCGTACCATAAGCTGTTTGCTGCCTCTGGAACCTCACCAGAAGGAGCAACCAAAGCTTGACACAAAATAAGTTGCATAGCTTCAGTTTCAGCTGCCAATTCGGGAATCCTTAGCGCGTCATGCGCTGTCTGCACAGCCTGCCGAATATAGAAATCAAGGTTCGCTTCCGGGTTTATCCGCTCACCGCCATGCAACTCCAACAGCCTATCTGTCGTGAAAATAGCATCACCGCCGTAGGTTTTCAGATTATCGTCCCATTCGCGGGTCGGCTGCAACAAATCCGTAAACGAATATCCTGCCGGCGCGCCGCAGGTATTATGCGGAGTGAAACCAAGCCATTCAAGGTTTTGCTCTATAGCTTCTATAGCGGTTTGATATTTTTCTGTCGTGCGAGCCTCAATAGCCCTAGGCGACACCGGCGACCATCTCTCATCAGCAAAAGTACCCAGCGACCCTAAAGCTCTAGCTAGCGTGTCGGTATACAAGAACACTTGAGGGTCGTTTTCGTTCTCTGCGGTGTAAATATTCACATTCGCCAAACCAGGCACATATCTGTCGCGGGGCGTGCTGTCTGGCAGTGGCAGTCGCACATCGTTTCGCTGTCTCGGACGCAAACCTGCTTGCTCTCTGGCTACAGCAGGAGCGGTATCTGTGCCAAGCAATACGATAACGGCAGCTTCTTCTGAAGCGAACTGCTGCGGCATAGCTGTCGGAGCGTCTATCTCGTCTATGTCTGCTGCTTGCAGTATCTCTTCAGCTTTAGCCTGCCAGCCCTCAGCGAAATACACAGCCGAAGAACTGTATCTCTGCGGAGCGTTTGCTGGCGACAAAACCACATATCCAGCTTGCGACAGCTTATCTGTCATCCTGCCAGCAGCACCAGCAACACCGCTTCCGTTCAGCACCTGAACCTGCAAAACCACAGGAGATTCAACAACAGTAGCCGTGGTAGTTGTAGATGTAGATGTCGTCGTGGTAGAAGATGTCGCCACGCTAGAAGGTTCAGATGTTTCAGGAACAGAAGAAGTCGAAGTCGTACTCGTGCTGCTAGTCGTGGTTGTTGTCTCTGCTACAGGCGCAGGCGGCAAACCTTGCGCTTCTGGTGCTGTGTCTGCAGTTGTAGTGGTTTCAGATGACGGAACGTCTGTAGTCGCCGCCGTAGCACCGCCCGCAGATGTCGGCGTGCCAGATTCGCTGTCGCTGCCCGAAGAGCAAGACGCTGCTAGCAAAGCTGCTGATAGTGCTATCGCTATGTAAAATTTTGTTTTCATAGTATATATTGTATGCTGTTTTCGGAGACCGGTAAAAATTCTGAATATAACCATATCGCAACCCGCACATCTATTTGACAACAAAGCCAATTTTCTGCCGCCGACAGCAGTTTCCGTGCTGAAAAACCTAGATTTCACATCAAGCATGTCGGGTGGTGGAAAATACCAGTGGCGGTCGGAGGTGAGATATTTGCGAGTCTGGAGGGGGCAGCCGGGAATGTAATAGAGTTTTGGTATGGCTGAAGTTTCTAATCCAGTGAGGGGGAAGGTGGCTGTGGTGACTGGTGGGGGGTCGGGGATTGGGGAGGGGTTGGCTCGGCGGTTTGCGGAGGAGGGGGCTGCGGCTGTGGCTGTGCTGGATGTGAATTTGGAGGCGGCTCAGCGGGTGGCTGGGGATATTGAAGGAGCGGGGGTAAACGGGACTCGGGGTTTGGCTATTCGGGCTGATGTGGGGCAGCAGGCTGAGGTGGAGGCTGCTCTGGCTGAGGTTGCCGATGCTGCGGGGGAGGTTGACATCTTCTGCTCTAATGCGGGCATCGTGGCTACGGGCGGGTTGGAGACAACGGCTGATGACTGGCAGCAGAACTGGCAGGTCAATACTATGGCGCATGTTTATGCGGCTCAGGTGCTGATTCCCAAGATGGCGGAGAGGGGAAGCGGGTTCTTTGCTATTACAGCTTCGGCTGCGGGCTTGCTTACCGAGATGAGCTCGCTTTCTTATTCTGTGGTGAAGCACGGAGCAGTAGCCGTGGGGGAGTGGCTGTCGCTCACTCACGGCAGCGGTGCCTTCGCTGCCGGCGGGCTGCAGATATCAGTGCTTTGCCCACAGGGTGTGCGCACGGCCATGTTTCCCGCCGATGCCGAAGTAGCAGCAGGGGTTGACGGCGTGCTGATGCCCTCGGATGTGGCCGATGTGTTGATGGAATCCATGCAAGACGGCCGCTTCCTCATCTTGCCTCACCCTAATGTGCAGAAATACGCCCGCCACAGAGCCGACGACCACGACCGCTGGCTTGCCGGAATGCGCCGCCTCCGCCAGAAGTTGATGGCTGGCTAGCTCAGTCGCCTTGTTTCAGGGTTGTTTCAATTTCCGTGAGCCCGTGCTTTAAATTTGTGAGCTCGTGCTTTAAAAGCGGCAACTCGTGATCCAGCGTGGTTTCAATTTTTGTGATCCTCTGCTTCAGGGGCGGCAGTTCGTGATCCAAGGTGGTTTCGATTTTCGTGAGCCTGTGCTCTATCCGAATGAGCACAGCCACAAGTGCCAGCAGCCCGCTGGCGGCGATGGTTATGATTGCTACATCCATACTTTGAGATTAGCACTTGGTGTTGTATTTTTTGAAATTGGTTTTTGATGCCTCAGACAGATGGCTTGGCGATATGCGAGCCCAGGCGGGGAATCGAACCCCGGACCTATTCATTACGAGTGAATCGCTCTGCCGACTGAGCTACCTGGGCGCAGGGTTAAGTCTAAGAGCAGGTCGGCGGGTTCGGAGGTTATCGGGAGTGCGGTTGGGGCTAGCTATTGACGGGCGGCTAGGGATTTTTGAAAGAAAGGGGGGAGAGTCATCGCGTTCTCGGCAAGTTTCTGAAAAGGTTCTGCAGCATTAGCGTCTCATTGGGGTTGCGAACCAACTCGGTTTGTATAGCTCGCAGCCGCTCCATCACCTCGCTGGTTATGCTGCTGTATCCCATCTCGTCTCTGTATGTCTCTGCCAGCACAGAAAATCCCCAGCGCAGCTCTTCTTCTCTGAAGTGGCGCAGCTCCCTGCGTTGGCGGGCTTCTCTGGCTTTGCGGTCGCCGACTCGGATGTGGAAGTGCTCTTCCATCTCCTTTTCTTCGGCAATCTGCCTCTCATGCTCGGCTACCACGGGCTTCAAGGCTTCCTCTAGCATCCCCTGCAGTTCGCTTGTCAAAGCGCAGGCATCTGCCCCAGAGGTGCCGCATCTTGCTGGCACCTGCTGCCAGAAGCTGTGACGCAAGGCGAACCTGTCGTCTGCTGCCAGCAGCCTCGCCCGCCTCTGGTTGCCTCTCGCAGCCTCCGCCAAAACTTCAGCACGGTTTTCGTCTGCCAGACCTTCCGCCACCAACCAAGAGCAAATGTCTTCAGGGTGCAACGAAGAGAACGGCACCGTAACGCAGCGTGAAGCAATGGTCACATGCTCCTTCGGCACTTCCTGCGCCAAAAGCACCATGATCGTCGCAGCAGGCGGCTCTTCCACGACTTTCAAAAGACTAGCCGCCGCTTCAGGCGTGGCAGTGTGAAAGCGATCGATCATCACCACCCTGCGACGCTGCTCCACAGGCGGCTGCCCCGCCTCGTAAATCGCCCTCCGAGCATCACCCGCCAAAAGCTGCCGACCTTCAGGTTCAATGACCACCAGATCAGCCAGCTGCTCCGCTTCAGCCAGCCGCATCACCCTCCCAGCATCAGGAGCAGCAAAACCATCCGACAGCAACCCGGCCGTAAAAATCCGAGCACACTCCCTCTTGCCCACCCCCTCCGGTCCCAAAAACAGATAAGCATGAACAGGTGCCCCAATCGCCGACTGCAGCAGCGACACAGCCTGAGGCTGCCCAATCACCCCACCCCACGGCAGAGAGACATTAGCCATTCTTCAAAGATAGTGTAATGAAGCACTCCTTTGAGTTCCAAGGTGAGGCGGGGAGCGGCGTGTCTTTTTTGCACGACTTCAATGGTTTAGCGAAAAAACCTATACGGCAAAAGGGTAATGCGGAGGCAAAAAAGATGCGCCGTTGCCCGCCGTGCAATAGCAAAAACCAACAAAGAAAACCCCTTCCCTCAAAACTCCCAACCCAACCTGTCAGTCAAAACCCCGCAAACCTCCCGTCTAACCTCTTCAGGCTCCCGCGCACCGTCGATCACAACCCACCTTTCTGTATCCCTCCCAGCCAACTCCAAGTACCCCTCTGCCACCCTCCGATGAAAACCCTCAGTCTCCCTGTCAAAACGAGTGATTCCCTTCAATGACTGCTGCCGTCGCACCTCATACACTTCGTAGGGAATGTGCAAAAGCAGCACCACATCCGGCAGCAGCCCGTCGGTGGCGAACTTTGAAAATCCCCAGATGTCGGCGAGCTCAAAGCCCCGTCCGAAAGCCTGATATGCCAGCGAAGATCCTATGTAGCGGTCGCACACCACATCCTGCCCCTGCTCCAAGGCAGGGCGTATCACCTTGTGAACATGCTCGGCACGGTCGGCGGCGAACAGCAGAGCTTCCGCGCGAGGCGACACTTCCGAATGCATCAGAGCTTTGCGGTAGGCTTCTGTGCCCGCTGCCCCGCCTGGCTCGTAGGTGAAAACCGCCCCGCGCCGTTCTGCCGCCCAGCGGGCGTGCGTGGTCTTGCCGCTTTCGTCACCGCCCTCAAACACCACAAATTTGCCGCGCTCTTCTTCAGCCATCCTGATGCTCTCCAGCGGCACGGCCTCCGGCGGTGCTGTCTTCCTCAGACTTGCCTCCATCGCTTCCATCTCTCCCCGAAGCCTCCTCAATTGTTGCAGTCTCGTGAATAATGTGCTGCTCTTGCTGCAAGGCTTCTTGTCGGTAAGTTCTCAGCACGAACAATGCGGAACCGCCGATTATCAGCCCGCCCAGCCACAGAGTCAGCCTCACTCCCGGCAGGGCCAGCGAAACGCCGAACAGCGAAACCTCGTTCGGCGCAATACCGCTCAGCAAAGCAGACAATAAAGTCCCGACCACAAGCGACACAGCCAAGCAAATACGAATCAGAGAATACAAACCTGAGAAAACTCGCCCTCGCAGATCGTCTTCAACCGTGGTGTGCAAAAGAGTGAAGCCCAGCACATACACGACCCCCCCGCAAAGCCCCAAAAAAGAGATGGAGATGATCACCCCGGCCCAAACCGAAAATGTGGCAGCCGCAATAAGCCCCACGCTTGATCCTGCCAGTGCCAGCATGAAAGCTTCCAACTGGGCCAGGCTAGAGGTTATGCGCCGCCCGAAGATGGAGACGATCACCACGCCGACCCCGACTCCCGACCCCAGCCCAGTGGCCAACGCGGAATAGCCAGTAGGCCCTCCTTTCAGCACTTCCTCGTTGAAAACAACGCCCAGAGGAATGAGCAGACCTGCGCCCAAAATAGCGGTGGCGAGGCCGAAATTGACAGCTCGCACCAAAGGCGTCACCACGATGAATCGCCAGCCCTCTGCGAATTCTCTGAAACTGGCACCAAAGTCGGCTTTCCTGCGCCCCTGTGATTCACGAGACCCACCGACGCTTCCGTGCATCATCTTCGCCAAAGAGATCACCAGCACACCAGAGCAGATGAAAGTCAAGGTGTTGGCATAGAAACCGAGGCTTTCTTGGTCTATTCGCAAAGAGCTGAAGACAGGCGCGGTCTCCAAGCGTGATGCCAGAGCGGTGAGCCCTAGCATTATGGCGGTTGCCACAGGGAAAGTGCCGTATGTGGCACCCAGCGAGAGCGAGTTGGCGGTGGCTATATGTTCTTTGGGGATGAGACTCGGAAGCAGGGCTTCTTTGGACGGAATCCAAAGCAAAGTCATGGCTTCAATAATCAGAGAGGCCAGCACAAGCTGCCAGACAGTATCCACGAACGGCAGCAGCGCGAACATCGCAGCCCGTCCGAAATCGCAGAACATCATCACTCGGTAGCGGTTCCAGCGGTCGGCCAGCACTCCGGCGATCTGGCCCAAAAACAGACCGGGGATCACACGAGCGCCGATGACCAGAGCCAATCCAGCTTCCGACCCCACTCGCTCTGCGGTGATGGCGATGGCTATAAGGCCGAGCCAGTCGCCCAGCGAAGTCACGAATTGCGCCTGCCAAAGTCGGAAATACTCCCTAGATCCAAACATCCGATGCAGGCGGCTCAGCAGATTGTTAGTGGGTTCAGTCATAGGCGTGTCCAGTTTCAATCAGCCTAGTTTGCCAGAAACGCAGAACCAATGAATATCAGGCAGCCAAATATGCTAAAATCCCTGATTGCCCAGTTCAAAAGAGATTGCCCGGCCCAAAGACGGCGACAGGAGGACAAAATGGCTTATCCGAACACCCTGATTTTCATGGACATACCCAGCAGCGACCCTGTAGCCTCTGGCGAGTTCTACGCCGAAGCGTTCGGCTGGGAAGTAGAAGGAAGGCCCGAAGGCGTGTTCCACCGCATCGTGCCCGGCGGGCATTTTCTGCTGGATGACGGCACACCTTCGGAGATCGGCAATCTCCACATGGGCATCAACAATGTCGCCAACGCCCGTCCGCATCCCGACCCTGACGGGGTGGAGCCCAGGCATCTCAGCACCGACGGCCGAGGCGTGCGGGTGTGGATTCTGGTGAGCGATGACGACTCCCAAGATCGCATTATGGAGACTGCCGAGAGGCTGGGTGGTGAGGTGCTCTGGCGAAATCACTACTGGGCCGAATTCAACGGCTTCAACAGCGCGTTCAAAGACCCGTGGGGCAACACCTTCGTGCTTTGGACGAAGGGCGGGGATGACCCGCAGATTCCAGAAGGCTGGACGAACGAGTGAAAGGATGACGAATGACAGACGCAATTGCAGCATTGCTTGCCGTCTTCAAACCAAGTCGCAGAAGGATTAGAGAAAGGACATATATGACAGACACGATTGCAGCCCCCAAGGATGCCCGCTGGACGCACATCGCTCTGCCTGTGCAAGACATTGAAGCGTCTTTGGAGTGGTATCAGAAGTTCACGCCCTTGCAGTTGCTGGACAAAAGATCAGACGACATGGGGCACGCCGTCTGGCTGGGGCATGACGACCAGCCTGACTCGCCTTTTATCTTGGTGCTGGCGCAGCTTTTCTCAGACGAGGGGCAGGGGCCTATGGGCGTGATGAGGCCGTTTGCGCATATCGGGATTGAGGTGCCTGAGCGGGGGAGAGTTGACGAGATTGCTGCTGAGGCTGAGGAGGCGGGGTGTCTCTGGTGGACACCGAGGGATATGCCGCCGCCTATTGGGTATATCTGTGCTTTGCATGATCCGGACGGGAATGTAATTGAGATTTCGCATGATCAGGGGGTTTATGCTAAGGCTCGGGAGGTTTGGGGGAAATAGCGGGGGTGTGCTGGCAGGCAACGGCACATCTTTTTTGGCTTGAAGCTACCCTTTTGCTAGGCGGGGGTTTTCGTTCAACCGCTAATGCCGCCAAAAAAGACATGCCGTTCCCTGCCTAACTGGTTCTTTTTGGGCTTTTCTTTTTCTTGGATGGTTGGTGGGGGAGTGTAGTGGGGGTATTGGCACAATGCTTTTTGGGAGATTGGCGGGTGCGTTTGTAGCTTGGAAGCGATGAGGGGTTTTCTACACTCCGCGAAGTCCGGCACGAAGTAGTAGTGCTTCCTGAGCTTTGGCGGCTTCTTGTTGCAAGTTATTTAAGTCGATTCCGGTTAGCTTGCCGTTTTCTACGACTTGCTGGCCGGCGACGAATACATCTCTGACGGATCGTCCGTTGCTGCTCCAGATTAGTTGCATGGCGATGTCGCCTCTGGGGGTCCAAGAGATGCCCGAGGTGTTGTGGTTTGTTATGTCGGCTTGCTTGCCGGTTTCTAGGCTGCCTATTTCTGCGGCTTTGCCTATGGCTTCTGCGCCTGAAACAGTCAGGAGTTCTAGGGCTTGTTGGGCGCCGAAGCTGTCGGGGTTCATTGACTGGTCTCGCCATAGGCCGGCGCAGAGGGCTGCGACCTTTAGCATGTCGGCGGAATCTCCGGCGTTGTTGGCATCGGCGCCTAGGGCGATGCGGCCGCCTTGCTCCCAGAATTCTTGGTGTCGGCCGGCTTTTGTTACTCCTTGGCCTAGGCGCAGGTATGCCCAAGGGCAGAATGCTATGGCTGTCTGAGTTTCCAGCAGCAAAGACAGCTCTTGATCGTCCAGCCAGACGGCGTGGGCTAGTAGCAGATGGTTTCCTAGGATGCCTAGGTCGGCGAAATGCGCTATCGGGCGTTTGCCTGTGCGCTGCAAGTAGCTTTCGGCGTCTGCGGGGGTGGGGGAGATGTGCATCGTCATGTTTACGCCAGCGTCTTTGGCCGCATTAGCGGCTGCTTGCAGAAGTTCGTCTGACGCTAAGTCGTGTCCGACTAGTGCGATCCAGCCTTCTATCAAGCCGCCAGAGGGGAACTCGGCAAGCATTTCTTGCTGACGGGCGACCGCTTCGGCGGGCGGGGCAGCTTGCGGCACGCCATCGGCATCGGAACCCCAGATGCTCAGGGCTGCGCGGATGCCTACTGCCTCAATGCCTGCGGCTACCCTTCGGGGGCTGGCGACCGTGCCTGCTTCCACAACAGTCGTGACGCCATTCAGAGCGGCTTCGGCGGCGCAAAGGGTGGCTGAGAGTTCTTCGTCATCGGGAGTGTGGGCTTCGTGGGCTGGGATAGCCCACTGGAAAATCGCCTCGTGCGAAGAGACGGAATCAGGAATGCAGCTGCGAATGAGCGGGTCGCCTGTGAAGTGCTGATGAGCGTTGATGAAGCCGGGGGTTATCACACAGCCAGCGGCGTCTATGCAGTCGGCATCGGGCCAGCGTGAGATGAGTTCATCGGCAGACCCCACTTCGGCTATGTGGTCGCCTGCCACAGCTACAGCCCCGCCGTGAAATACATCCCCACTGGCGTTCATAGTCACCACATCGCCCCCAACGATGATGAAATCTGGCGAAGCAGATGCCTCTGGCTCCTGAGAGGCGTGGATAGAAGGCTGGTTTGTCATGGGAACGAATGGGGCGTTTTGCCTATACAGACTTGACGGCTACGCAAGCTTGGCAGCTACGACTAAGTATTGAAAGCCAATCGGCTCCACTAGGCGGGCATTGGCGAAACCTGCGTCGCTCAGCAACCAGTGGAACTCTTCTGGGGTGAAAGTCGCGCCTCGCCGCGTGTTGGCCATCATTGTCGCTCCCATTAGCACGCCGTGCGGATTGTGCTTGCGGGTCGGGTCGCAGAAATAATCCGTCACGAACACTTGCCCGCCAGGTCGCAGAGCTTCATAGGATCGCCTCAGTAGATGCGCTGTGCCGTCGATTCCTTCTGCTCGGCAGATGTGGCCTAGCACCACGATGTCGAACTGCTCCTGCTCCAGTGGCACCTCGTGGTAGTCGCCCGCTCTGAACTCGCAGCGGTCGGCCACGCTGTGCTCTTGGGTTTTGAGTCGTGCCACATCCAGCACTCCGTCTAGGTCATTCACCACAGCGGTAGCCCCCTCGCAAGCTTGCAGCACAGCTACCGACCACGGCGCACCGCCAGCCCCTAGCTCTGCCAGCTTCGGGCCAGCAAGCCTGCTGTAGCCCACGAAAAAATCTGACCGCTGAGCCACCCTGAGTTGTGTAGCGAAAGTGCCTTCCACTAGCGGCACATAAAATCCCACATCGTCATCCACTGGCAGGCTCGGCGCGCCAGTGCGAACTGTCTCGGCCAGGCTTTCCCAGTTGTCCGCTGGCCCGGCAGCCACAGGCAGCAGATCCAGCATTGAAGCAGGGCTGTCTGCCAGCAGATAGCGGCGGGCCGTGTCGTTCAGGCTGTAGACATCACGGCACTGATCCAAAAGCCCCAGCACCACCAGCGAATCCAGCAAGATGCCTAGATGCCTGGGCGAAGCCTGAAGCCGCTCGGCTATTTCGCTCGCTGTGCCAGGCCCTGAGCGATCCAGCTCGCCGAAGACATCCAGATCGCGAGCGGCCAGCAGCACAGAATATGAAGCCAGCCCGCAGAGCACATTCCATACTGGGGCCGCCGGCGGCGGTTTGAAGTCTGTCCAAGGCCGCCCTTGGCGCGCCATGGTGTGAGTTTTCTTCAGCTCTGGGTAGGGAGAATCCGCCATGATTGTCTGGTTGGGCTTGCAGAGATAATGGGCTTAGGACAGTTAATCTGGGGCGGGCGATGCGGCACTACGGCTTCAGCAGGATCTTCCCGAAGAAGTCAGATGCCAGCATTTTTTCTTGAGCGGCTGCAGCTTCTTCCAGCGGGAACTCCGAATCCAGCGCCACATGAAAGTCGCTCTCGCAGAAATGCTTCCAAGCCGGGCCGAACTCTTCTGGGCGATAAGGGTCTGACCCTCTGATCTGCAAGCCCATGTGATAGAAATGCCCCAGGGAAGGAATAGCAACCGTGTCGCCTGTGGTGCCGCCGCAGTTCACCAGCCGCCCCCGCACAGCCATAGAAAACACAGACGCTTCCCAGAGCGCAGGCCCCACATGGTCGAACACCATATCGGCGCCGCGACCTTCGGTTGCTTCCATCACCCAAGCCACCAGATCGCCGGTGCGGTTGTTCAGCGTGTGATGCGCGCCGATTTCGCCAGCCTTCTCGCACTTCTCGTCCGTGCCTGCTGTGGCCAGCACTCTAGCCCCGGCCGCATTAGCCAACTGGATAGCAGCAGACGAGACTCCGCTGCCAGCGGCATGAACCAGAAGAGCCTCGCCAGCTTGAAGCTCGCCCACATCAAACAGCGCATGGGTTGCGGTCATCCAGCAAGTGGGGAAGGCAGCGGCGTGCTCGATCGGCATCTCATCGGGCACACGATACACATGGCTGGCAGGAGCCAGGCAAAGCTCGGCGTAGCCGCCGTCAAGGGTGGCCCCGATGATGCCCAGCTCTCCATAAAGATCCCCCATCCCCGCATAGCGAGAGTTCGCAGCCACGCCGCACATGGAAGGATCCACCACCACCCGATCGCCCACAGCCACCCCATCCACCTCGCTACCGACTTCCGCTACCCGCCCCGCCACATCCATCCCGGCGATATGAGGCAGCGAAAACCCCGGCATGGCAAACCACCCGTTCCGCTGAATCACATCCAGCCGATTCAGCGCAGCCGCCTCCACAGCCACGACAACATCCCCAGCCATAGGCTCAGGGTCGCCAACCTCCCCGCACCGCAGCACCTCCGCCCCTCCCGGTGTTTCATAAAAAACTGCTTTCATATCATTACCTTTCTCGGCTTCTAAATTAGCTTGCCAAATCAGTTCGCTGCAAACATTGGAACTGGCAGCCAACATACGGCACGACAAGCTAGGTGCCCTAGTCTTCAAGAGTTTTTTTCAAAAAATCTAGTATTTTTCTCTGGGTTTCCTCGCTGGCTCTTTTTACCGGTCTTATATCGGCAACTGCGTGCACTCGCCCTTTGTCGTCAAAAACGAAGTCGTCCCTGTATGTTCGGTTGCAGAATTGGCATTGGGGAATTATGTTGCTTGTTTCATCGCTAGGTTTTTTCGGGTTTTGGTGTCCTTGTTGCAAGATGACTTTGTCGGACCCGTATCTTGGGTCGGGTTCTCCTTCCCTAGCTCCGCAGGTAGCACACCTATTCCCGAAAGCCTGCTTGATTTCTTCAAAATCTTTTGCTCCGAGTCTCCCTCGCCTTCTGTTTTGCTCATTGTGGAATTCTTGTGACGGGCGATAAGGGTCGTCAAGCTGGTGGTAGCCTCTCTGTTTTGAGACGATGTTCCAGCCATCCCGTTTGAGGTGACGGACTTGTTGATCTTTCCCGGCATCCGGATGTTCTCTTTGGACGGCTTCTGATATTTCGTCTTTATGCACCGCTCTTTTGTGGTGGTGCAGCATCGCCAGCCAGATGCTTTTGTATGAATTGCGCTTTGGGAGGACAACCCCGTGTTGCACTAGGTGCTCTGAGTGAATCCTGGCTATATCTTCGTAGGCGACGTCCAACTCCTCGGCGGAGGGAAGTTCACTGGATGTCATGATAGTTGTTCTCTGATGCGTTGGTCAGCCCTGGCAGCCATGGTTTCGTCTACCTCAAAGCCGATAAATCCACGACCCTCTAGTTTGGCTGCGACTCCAGTTGAGCCAGATCCTGCGAAAGGGTCAAGAACAATGGCATCTGATCCCTCTGCGCAAAAGATGCGAATCAAGTGTCTAAGCAGATCTACTGGTTTTGCCGTCATGTGACCATAGCGTTCACGCGTCTTCGGCACGGGAATGACAGTGCCTGGAAACCTATCTGGCAGCACATGAGGATCTTCAGTGCTGATAAGACCTGTGCGGTATGTCAGCCAATTGTCTACAAATGTGCCTTCTCTGGGAGCTTGCGCCAAGACGATCAGCTCCATCTGAGGCTTCAGCTGAGGGGTTTTGCGCCTTCCGAGCTCTCTGATGATGCGCAGTTTTTCGCTCTCGGGCAGATCGCGGCGACGCACAAAATGCTCTTGGGTGAATGCCTTAGCCTGTCCTTCGTATCTCCAAGCCAGCATGTCTCGTATCTCAAAACCAGCATCCTCAATAGCACAAGCAGTGCGGTGAGCGAGCCGCGGTTGAGCAAAGCAGAGCGCGAACCCGCCAGGTTTGATGACTTTCGCCCACTGCTCTGCGATAGGAGCAAGAAACGAGTACAAATTGCGCCCTTGCTCCATGTCGAATTTCATTCCAGCCGGCAGACTTCCTATCACGCCAGGCTTCACACGAGATTGCAGCCGCTGGTGATTCCATCTGTCGTCCATCCCGTCAATGAAATATGGCGGGTCGGTGAGAATCAAAGAGACGCTCTGCTTGTCAAGCTGCTCGATGCCCAGCCTGCAATCGGAGTGCTCAACCCGGCAATGCTCTGCCATGAATCTGATAATAGTAAGGGGGTGTGACAGGCATAGATATTCTGTTCGGATCAGGAGCGGTCAAGATTTTTAAAGAGCAGAAGAAACCTCTCAATTCAATCCTCGCACGAACGGCTGGGTCAATGCGGCGGGCTGGCGGGCTTTGGTGGCGATGATTGCTACCGCCAGGATCGTCACCAAGAACGGCAGGGACGACAGCAACTCGGAGTTTACTTGATAGCCGAGAACAGGCAGGGTGAGACGGAAGGAGTTGACCATGCCGAAAAGCAGGCATCCCAGCATCGCGCCCCTCAGAGTCCAGCCGCCGAAGATCACCGCCGCGATGGCGATGAAGCCTTGACCGCCGGCGATGGAGTCTTCAAAGCGTCCCACTTGGCCCAGCAGCAGATACGCTCCGCCGAGGCCAGAAGTTATGCCGGCCACATAGATGGCTTGGCGGCGCCTGGCCAGCACGGGCACGCCCGACACATCGGCGGCTTGGGGGTTTTCCCCCACAGCGCGCACTTCCAGTCCCCAGCGGGTGCGATACAGGATCAGAGCGCATAAAGGCACCACCAGATACACCAGATAGAAAGGCCCTCGCTGGCCGAACAAGGCAGGGCCCACCAGCGGAATGTCGACCAGCACGGGCACTTCAAAGACACCCGCTCTTCTGGTGGAAGGGCTGATGCTGGAGTTCAAGAAGCTGGCCACCCCCAGCACCAAAATGTTGAGGGTCAAACCCACCACGAACTGATCCGCGCTCAGGCGGTGGCTCATGTTGGCCTGCACCAGAGCAATTCCCAGCCCAGCCACAGCCCCGAAGAGTATCCCAACCCACATCGACTCGGTGAGGTGATATCCAAAGGCAGCGTTGAAAGCTCCGCCCAGCAGCATCCCCTCCACAGAGATGTTCAAAGTCCCAGCCCGCTCTGCCACCCATTCGCCTGCTGCCACGAACGCGAGGGCTGCTGCCAAGCGGAAGCCGCTTGAGTAGGTGCTCTCGCTGGAGAGCACATCGCCTATCGCCGACAAGAAATCGCCTAGCATCAGGTTCTAGCCTCAACTGCGGCCAGCTGCCGGCGGCGTTCTTGGATATACACAATGGCGGCGGGCACTAGGAGTGCCAGCACCAGCAAAGCCTGGGTCACATTTGCGATCTCCGGCTTCACGCCAGTAGCCGACAAGAATCCGCCGCCTGTGCGCAGCGCGCCGAACACGAATGCCATCGGAATCGCCACTAACGGGTGATTGCGAGCCACCAGAGCCACCAGCAGCCCCTCCCATCCGAAGAAACTTGAAAAACCGGGGGCGAGGCGGTAGTTCCCCAAATCGCCCCCTGTGAGCATCATCGCCCCTGCCAAACCTGCGAATGCCCCCGATGCCAGAAGCGCCAAAGTGCCGTATTTGGGCGCAGAGATGCCTACCCGTTGAGCCAAGCGTTCGTTTCGCCCTAAAATCGTGAGGCGGAAACCTCCTGTGGTGCGGCTCAGCCAGACCACAAGCCCGAAAGCCAGCACTAAAGCCACGAATGCGCTCATGGGGAAGGAGTTGCCGAAGATTTCTACTTTGGGAAGGCGCACATCTAGGGCTAGCTGCTCTGAAATTTGATTGCGGTTGCCGTGTTCGGGAGAGCGATCCAACAGCAAAGTGGTGGTTTTGAGTCCGTATCCCACTAGCTGAGCGGCGACAGTTACGAGCAGCAAGGTAGTGAGCACTTCGGGCACTCTGCGCCAGTATTTCAGCCAAGCTGCTATGCCCGCCCAGATTGCCCCTGCTGCCGCTCCTGCCAAAATCGCCACTATGAGCACGAACGGCCCCGGACCGCTCAGGCGCACGGCCACATAGGTGCAAAAGGCTGCGCCGATATACAGCTGGCCTTCTTGCCCGATATTGATGAGACCTCCCCGCACGGCGATGATCGCCCCCAGTGCCACCAGCAGCAAGGGAGTGGCATAGCCGATGGTGAGACCCCAGCGGCCAGGTTTGAGGAGGCTGCCGTCTAAGAATGCCGAGAAGACTTCTTGCCATGAGCCGTCGGTGGCCCAAACGAGCAGCGCGCTCAGGGCAAAGGCTGCGAAGATGCTGACCAAATACAGACCGACGATGTATGACCATCTTTCCCAAGGCCATCCAGTCCAAGCCTGCAGGTGGCTGCTTTTCGAGCCGCTGAATCGGTTCATGTGGCTGCCCCTAGGGATGCTTCCGCATCTGCTGTCGCCTCAGATGCATCTGCCATGCCGCCCATGAGCATACCTAAATGCTGCATGTCTATGCCCTGCCTCGGCATCTCCCCGACGATTTTGCCGTTGTAGATGACCACTATGCGATGTGCCAACCCCAGAATTTCTTCCAACTCGTGTGATACCAGTAGTACGGCGATGCCGTCTGCGGCAGCTTTTCTGAGCTGATCCAGAAAGTATTCCACTGCGCCCACATCCAAACCTCTGGTGGGTTGCGAAGCAAGCAGCACTTTGGGCTTGTGAGAAAGTTCGCGAGCCAGCACCACCCGCTGCTGATTTCCCCCAGAAATAGACCACATCGGAGCGTCAGGGCCTGAAGCAGTGATGCGATAGTCGTCTATGAGTTCTGCGGCTCTGTTTGACATAGCTGAGCGGCTCATCATTCCAGAACCGCTCACTGCTTCCTTTGGGTTAGAGAGGTACAGGTTCTCGCAAAGCGACATGTCCATGATGCATCCCATGTCGTGACGGTCTTCTGAGATGACCCCGACGCCTGCTTTCACGAATGCCCCTGGCACACCAGTGGGCACTTCGCATCCTTCAACTTCCACGCTGCCCGAATCCAGTTTGAGCAAGCTGGAGAGAAGGTGATCCAGGGCAGTCTGGCCGTTGCCTTCCACTCCTGCCACTGCCACTATCTCGCCCTTGCGAACTTCAAGGCTGAGCGAATCCAGCAGGCGACGGCCGTCTTTGTCGGTTGCAGTGGCGTTGCGGATTCGCAGAGCGGGCTGCTCCGAATGCTCTGCAGGCTTTGATGCTGTGGTGTCTTGCGATGCAGCTTCCTTTCCTGTCGTTTTGTCCGTAGCTGTGCCGCCAGCTATTTCGGTCAAATTGAGCGTGAGCGAAACTTCGCGACCGACCATTGCCCTGGCCAAGGCCGGGGCGGTGGCTTCAGAAGTTGCCATGTGCTCCACCACCTTGCCTTGTCGCATTATGGTCAGCTCATCGGTGGCCGCCAAGACTTCGTTGAGCTTGTGGCTAACCAAGGCAACGCAGCGGCCTTCGTCTTCCACCACTTGCCTCAGCACCCCGAATAGCCTCTCCGATTCGGCGGGGCTCAAGACCGATGTGGGTTCGTCCAGAATCATTATCTGAGGGTCGTAGCGCAAGCACTTGATGATCTCCACCCGCTGGCGCACACCCACAGGCAGGTCGCTCACACGAGCATCTGGGTCTACATCCAAGCCGTATCTGGCTGAAATTTCAGAAATCTGTTCGCAGGTTATTCTTCCGTTGCTGTGAAAACCCATACGATCGCCTAGAACCACATTTTCCCAGACTTTCAAGGCGGGCACCAAGCTGAAATGCTGATGCACCATGGCGATGCCGAGCATTCGGGCATCAGCCGGATCGCGGAATTGCTGGAGTGCTCCGTGCACTCTGATATCGCCTGCATCAGGGCTGTGCAGCCCGATGAGGATCTTCATCAGGGTGGATTTCCCAGCCCCGTTTTCGCCGAGAATTCCGTGAATTTTGCCTTGCCTCAGGGTTAGATCCACCGAGTCGCAAGCTACCACATGCCCGAAAGTCTTTGAAATGCCCGACAGGTCTACCAGCGAGCCGTCTGGCGTTGAATCATCCATGAGGCTAAGTCCTTGCGATGCCAGTCCTTGAGCTTATGGGACTGGCAATCTCATAAGCACAGCTGGCCGCAGGAGGTAAAGCGGCCAGCCGTGCTTGTCCGGTATCAGCCCGAGTACGCCTGACCTTTGATAGCCCCGAATTCGGCAGCGAAGTCGCCGTTGGCGATTTGAGCATAAACTTCGTCCATAGCTGCTTGCAGCTCAGGGATAGCACGGCAAATGACGGCACCGGGTTCTGGGTCTACACCGACTCTGAAAACCCTTACGCTGCCTTCGGTGAAGTCGCCGCTTTGGATTTCCCTGAAGATGGTCTCGAGATAGTCTCCGGCGTCAAAGCGGACTGCTATGTCATAGTCCAGCTCGTCGTCCTCACAGGCATCCGATGCGCCAGCAGACATAACGATGATGTCGTTTTCGTTGGCGATCTGCACCAGAGGTCTGTGCGCTCCACCGAGATAGGGGTTCACTGCGTCCACTCCGTTCTGGATGGCTGCCTCTAACGCTTCGGTCGCTCCCGAGACATTGTCAAAGTCAAACGGGAAGTTGCCTGTGGGGGTGTATTCCATCGTGAAGCTGGAATCCACTGCCTGGAGACCCATCTCAAATGCCAGATATGCCTCTTTCTCAAACCCCAGGTCGCAGCAGCCGAGAAAGGCTGTGGAGTCGCCGCCGGTTTGTTCAAGCAGCAGTCCTGTGGCATAGCCTGCGGTGTAGAGGATCTCAGAGGCATCGTCTTGGCTCTGGGCCAAGGTATCCAGCGGCTGATAGCCTGCCCCGCAGTTGCAATACCAGAAGATGTCGCTGTATTCCACAGTCAGCTCCGCCAGAGGTTCGGCGATCTCGCCTGCGCCCACCGCGATTATGTCCACATCCTGCTGGGCAAGGTTTGAAAGCTCAGTGGCGGCTTCTGAGGCGTCTATTCTGTCAACTACGATTGGGTCTTTGAAGCACTCGTTGGATGCTGAAAGGTCCTCCACGAACTCTACAAGGGCTTGGTAATAGGCGCCGTCGTCTCGTGGCCCTGCTGTGGCTACGCCGATGCGCAATTCATCGTCGCCGTTGGCATCCAGACTGCTGCAGTCCCAGGGAGGCAGCGTCGTGGTCGGCGCGGCTGTCGTGGTGGGTGCTGCCGTCGTTGGCTCAGCGGTAGCAGGCGGATCGGCTGTGTCGTCATCATCGTCGCCGCAGGCTGCGGCAATAAGACAAGTCACAGCCAAAAGAGCAATAGCGAACCGGGAGATTTTCATTGTTTTTCCTTCCTCAAGGGGTTTGTGTCACACCTGTGCGATAAGGGCAGGCATATGCCAAAGATTATAGCACACCGGCATTGCTTCAGTTGAAGTTAGTAAATCGGATACTTGGCTTTGTCGGGGAGGCCCGAGCGGGCGCAGATGGCTTCGCCTGCTTCTTGGGCTTGTGCCCAGAGGCGCTCTTCGTCCAGGCCGAGCACTCTGCCGTCTTCCACCACTTGGGTTCCATCCACGAACACAGTATGCACGCCTCGCCCGTCGGCCGACCAGACCAGCTGGTTCATCACATTCAGCAGAGGGCGCCATTCGGGGCGGTCGGTGTCGTGGAGCACGATGTCGGCTTGCTTGCCTGCTTCTAGGGAGCCGATCTGGTCTTCGGCGCAGATGGCTCTGGCGCCTCCCAAGGTGGCCATCTCGTAGGCTCGCTCGGCGGGGAACATCTGCGGGTCGCAGCGGGCGTCTTTGAAGAGACCTGCCACAAGATAGGTGGCTCGCATGAGGTCGGAGTAGTTGGAGGCGTTGTTGCCGTCGGTGCCGATGGAGAGATTTATGCCTCGCTCGGCCATCTCAGGCATCTTGCCCGTCTGCGTTACCCCGTAGCTCACCTTCAGGGCTGTGGTGGGGCAGTGGGCGACAGTAGCTTCCGCCTCGGCCATAGCATCCAGCTCGTTGGAATCCACATGCACGCAGTGGGTGATGGCCACATCCGGGCCGAGCACGCCTAGCTCGGCAAGGTGGATCATGGGGCGACGGCCGAACTCCGCTGTGAAGCCTTCCGGGTCGGCTCTTGCGGGCGACATGTGAAAGCTCATGCCCACGCCGTGCTCTGTGGCCAGCTCGCGTGCTGCTCGCCATAAAGGGTCGGAGCAGGTGGTGTGGCCCACGAGGATGGACCACGCAGAAATCAAGGGATCGCTGCTACCTCTGCCACTCTTTCCGTTGCTCGGATACGCCTCAAGCACCGCCTGCAGGTTGGCTATGGCTTCGTCGGTGTTTTGACGATAGACATCTGGCTCGGGCGGCAAGTCCCAGATCCAGCGGCCTACCCGCCCTCTGATGCCTGTCTCATTCAGACCTTCCACCACATCGTCCACGAATCTGATGGTGCCCGCTTCTAGGAAGCAAGTCGTGCCCGAACGCAGCATTTCGGCGGCGGCGAGCTGTGCCGAAAGCTTTTCCTCCTCGGGGGTATACATGGAATACAGCGGGCAGAGCCACTCAAAGACATTTTCTTCGAAGGGGGTGTCGTCGGGCACATAGCCACGAGTGAGCGGCTCGCCGGTGATGTGGATGTGAGAGTTCACCATCCCAGGAGTCACCACGAAGCGGTCTCCGCCCGCCGTTCGCTTCGGAGCGTAGGCGGTTTCAAGGTCGCGGGCTTTGCCGACCGCCACGATGCTTGCGCCGTCCACTGCGACTGCGCCGTCTCGGATGATGTCGCGGCGTTCGTTCATCGTCACCACATACCAGCCCTTGACGAGCAGGTCGCAGGAAATCGGCTCGGTGGTCATCGCTGGCGGGTCTCTGGCTTAGACATTATTGGCACCTGGTTTAGACATGGCTCGTTTATGACTGCCCTGCCTCTGTCGGAACTGTCTCTGCCAGCCTCGTCTCTTTCTGCGGCCAGTGCCTGCGATACCTCTGCACGAGCCAGCGGTTGAACTGCACATGGCTCTCCTCTTGCCACGAATAGCGGCCTCTGGCGGCAAAGCGCGACCCCATGCCGATCTGCACACGAGTGGTGGCGTCTTGGTCTTGCTGCACGAACACTTGCACGCCCGCATCCGACATAGCCAGCAGATGTTCAAACATAGGGTGCTCCAGAGCCGTCGGGTGAAGCAGATAGCCGATCTCCACATCTATCGTGGCAGGCGACTTAGGGCGGATGATGAAGAAGAAAGCCTGATCGGGCGCAGTGCCGATGCAGAGCGTGGGCGGAATCAGAGCAAAGCACGACCGCCAGCGTTCTTCTTCGGTGAGGTCGGGAAAAATCGGCAGCAGGGCTTTGTGGGTGGCGTTGAAGCCGCCGTCTATGTGGGTGTAGCCGTTGGTGCGGAAGATCACATTGCTGCTGTCGTCCCAAGGCACAGGGAACTCCGCCATATGGCTGGGGCAGAAATCTTGGATGATCTGGTGCAGACGGTTGGCGTGATAGCCGTCATTGAAGTTCTCAAACATGATCTTCCAGTTCCAAGGCAGATCGCTGAGCGTGAAGGTGCCCGGGCAGACGCAGTTGGCCAAGTCGTAGTTGGACAGAAACGGGGCGAAGCGTTCCAGAGTGGGCGCAAGGGGCTGAGCGTCAGTGTCAAAGCTCACGAAGACGAACCCTTCCCACACCTCCACCAGCAGCTTGGGCAGGCAGTAGTCGGCTTTGTTGAAATTTTCGGTGCGCTCCATAGCGGGTGCGCCCAGCAGGCGTCCGTCCAAGCCGTAGCTCCAGTGGTGATAGGGGCAGGTGAAGGTGCGGGTGTTGCCCGTGTCGTCGCAGACTTGCATGCCTCTGTGCTGGCAGATGGAGGAGAACACATTTATCTGCCCGTCTTTGTCGCGGGCCGCGATGACAGCTTCGCCGTGCACTTCGGCAGTGAAGTAGTCGCCCGGCTCGGGTATCTGCGAAGCCAAGCCGAGGCACAGCCATTCGTGATCCCAGAGGGCTTTGAGCTCAAAGTCGTAGAACTCTCCGGATGTGTATAGCTCGGGCGGCAGAGTGGAGGCATGAGCCACATCGCTGGTAGATGCGTCCAGAGATTCCAGCAGCTCGGCTGTGAGAGATGTCATAGCTATTTATAACTTAGATGAAAACAGGGTTTCGGGCTGCTTGGTCTGAGATGAGTTTAGGCTGCTAGGTGCAAGATGAAGAGTGGGAGCTAAGCGAAGAATTGGGAGTCTGACCAAGAATTTGGCTGTGGTTTCAGATCATCCAGCAGAATCTGCTGCTTGTTCAGCTAGCAGAAACTTGCGGATTTTGCCGACAGAGGTGCGAGGCAGCTCGTCCAGCAAAGTGAAACTCTGCGGGCGTTTGGGCTTGCTGAGCCGTTCTTCGCACCAGCGACGCAGGCTTTCTTGGCTGGGCGGCGCAGACGGGTCGGCTGCCACCACATAGCCAACTGGCACTTCGTCGCGCATCGCATCGGGGCGGCCCACCACTGCAGCCTCCAGCACATCGGGATGCTCCGCCAGATGCTGCTCTATTTCAACCACCGAAACATTCTCGCCCGCCACTTTCAGAATCTCCGAATGCCGTCCGGCGAAGTAGTGTCTGCCGTGTTCGTCGCGTCTGGCCCGGTCGCCCGTGAGGAACCAGCCGTTGCGAAACGATGCCGAGGTGGTCTCAGGGTCGTCCATGTAGCCCTTGAACAAGCTAATGCCGGGTTCGCCCGCCACAGCCACTTCGCCGACTTCGCCAGATGCTGTCTCGTTGCCGTCTTCGTCTTGCACTTGCACAGCGCAGCCCGGCGTGACCCTGCCCATGCTCAACGGGTCGGCCAGATCGTCTAGCCGGTCGCTCAGCACGGCGGGGATCGTCTCGGTCATGCCGTAGAGCTGGCGGGGAGCGCATCCCAGCAATTCGCCGAGCTGTGCGTGCTGCTGCGATGTGACATTCTGGGCGAACCAGCAGTGCTCCAGCCGCAGCCCTTCCACAGGCTTGGCTTCTCTAGCGAGGATCATCCGCATCGGCGCAGCAAAGAGGCTGGCATGGGTGGCCTGATGCCGCTTGGCTTGGGCGAGAAACCTGCTAGCCGAAAAAGCTGGCATCAGAGCCACCGAAGCCCCCGCCCAAATAGCCGAGGCGAAAGAATAATACTGAGCGTTGGCATGAAACAACGGCAGCACCACCAGCCATCTGTGGTCGGCGTGCAGGTGGGCTGCTTCTGCCATGACTTTGCCTGTGAAAGCGTAGTTGGCTTGGGTTATCTCCACCCCTTTGGGCCGGCCAGTGGTGCCAGAGGTGAAGGCGACGGCAGCTAGGTCTAGGCTGGCTGGGTTGCCAAGGAGGTCTGAGGTGGCAACAGGCGAGGCAGCATCAGCTGAGACGGCTTCTGAAGCGATGTCCGCCAAAGCAGCAATGCCAGACGGGGATTCTTCCAAAGCGAGCACTTCGGGTGACTGTAGAGGGCGCAAAGTGCTCTTGCGGGCAGTGTCATTTCGGGCAGTGTTTTCGGTGCTAGAACTTTGGGTACCAGAACTCTGGGCATCTGCTGCACTCAAGAATTGCTTGCCAGCAGCATCCACAGCTTCCCGATAGACAGCAGCCCGGTCGCTGGCGCAAATCCCCACAGCAGGGTTCGTGCGACTGATGTGATCCGCTAGCTCAGGGGCACGCCCATGCGGGTCGGAAGGCACGATCCAGCCGCCGAGCCGCAAAGTCGCCAGCCAGACAGCCACGAACAGCGGCGAGTTAGCCAGTGCCAAATGCACCGACCTGCCTCGTCCCACCCCCAGTTTCGCCAGCGAGCCTGCTACCTGCCCTACTAGCCCTTCAAACTCCGAATAGCTCCATTCAACATGTTCGTGCTCGGATATCTCAAAGCGCAAGAACGGCCTGTCTGGATACTTCTCAACAGAAGCAGCCCAAACTTCCGAAAACGGGCGATGCTCTTCCCAAGCTGCCTCGCCGCCAGCCGATGCTGTGTCGCCAGAAGATTTAGGCATCTTCTGCTTCGCCGTAGCCTCCGCCGCCGGGCAAGTCCAGTCGCACCACATCGCCGGGCCGCATGTCTAGGCGGGACTGGGTGGTGACTTTCTCGCCGTTCACCAGAAACTGCCCGGATGCACCGGCTTCGCCTCCGAAAATGCCTTCTGGGGCAACTTGCAGGCGGCTGGTTACGGCGTTGAGCTGCCAAGGCCGCTCGGTGTCTACCGTGAACTCCACAGTCTGTCCTTGGCCGCCTCGCTGTCGGCCCGGCCCGCCGGAATCTTCGCGGAGTTCTTTGCGCAGAAACCGCAACGGGGCTGAAGTCTCCACCACCTCAACCGGCACGGCGGCTACTCCTGTGGGATACGAGCACGCCGACAGCCCCGGCTTGGCATGTCTGCCGCCCACGCCGCCCGCATAGGTGAACATGGCTGTGGTGAATGGGCTGTCGTCTGGGTGGTTGCCGCTCACCTGCATCGTCCATACTGCTCCCGAACCCTCGGCCATCGCAGCCTCGGGGCGCACTTGCGCCAGAGCTTTGAGCAGAGCATTCGGCAGGAACATCCCCACCACATGGCGGGCTGTGCAGGGCTGGGGCGACACGGCATTCACGATGGAACCTTCCGGGGCTGCCACCGATATGGGGGCGAGGCTGCCGTGATTGTTGGGAATCTCTGGGTTCAGCACGCTGCGGACTGTGAAGGTGGTGTAGGCGTGGGTGTAGTTGAGCACCACATTGATGCCCCATCTGCTGGCGGGCGAGGAGCCTTCGTAATCCACATGTATCCCGCCTGTGTCGGGGGCGATGGTGATAGCGCAGCAGATGTCTATGATTTCGCCGTCCGCCAGATCAAGTTTGGCGGAGGCTTCGTAGGTGCCTGCCGGGAGGTCGCGGATGCTGGCGCGGGTGGCCTCTTCGGAGCGGACGATTATCTCGTCTGAGAGGTCTTCAAGGTCGTCCAAGCCGTGCTCTTCCAGCAGGGTCAAGAGACGCTGCGCTCCGACTTCGCCCGATGCCATCTGAGCGTGAAGGTCGCCTTGCATGTGGTCGGGTTCGCGCACATTGGCGAGCACAAAATCCCACACATCCTCGTTGCGTTCGCCCTCTCGCATGAGCTTGCAGATGGGTATCCAGAGACCTTCCTCAAACACATCCCTCGCCCCTGCGCCGATGCCGTAGCCGCCCACATCGGTGTGATGAATGGTGGAGCCGAAAAAGGCGATGGCTCGGCTGGTTCCGTCTGGGCCGTCTTTGAACACGGGATACAGCACGGTCACATCCAGCAGCTGACCTGCTGTGAGATACGGGTCGTTGGTGATGAGCACATCGCCGGGGGATAGCTCGTCGGGCGGGTATCGCTCTAGGATCGCCCCTGCGCCGCGTGCCAAGGAGTTGATGTGGCCAGGCGTGCCGGTAACGGCTTGGGCCACCATCCTGCCGCGCCTGTCAAAGACTGCATTGGCGAGGTCGCCCGCCTCGCGCACGATAGGGCTGAACGCCGACCGCTGCAGAGAGCGGGCCTGCTCGTTGACCGTGGCAATGAGGCTCTGCCAGAGGATCTCCAGCTCCACGCCGTCAAAAGTGCGGTTCATGGACTATCAGCCAAAATAGAACCGTCTTCAGCGACTATAGCTTGCCATCCCGGGCGCAGCACCACAGTCGTCTCTCTTTCTTCCACTATGGCAGGGCCAGTTAGGGCATCGCCAGGCTGCAAGTCGGCTCGACGATATACCGGCGTGGCAGCGGCAGCTTCGCCTCGTGCGAAGGTGACCGGCCGCTCATGGCTGGGGCGAGGCGCAGCATCGCCAGTGCGACTCAGAGGCGGAGGCTCCACCACATCGGGATCGGCCCAAGCCCGCAGCCGCCAAGTCACCAGTTCTATCGGCAGCCCTGGGATAGTCATGCCGTAGATGCGCTTGTAGCTTTCCTCAAAGCCGGCACCAATCGCAGCTTCTTTGGCAGCCTCGCTTTCGCTTGTCCAGCTCTCATCTAGCCAGACGGTGAATTCGTTGCCCTGCCCCGCGTAGCGCATGTCTATCCCGCAGCGGAAGCGCACTTTCTCGGCGGGCACGCCTGCATCAGCTAGCACTTGATGCCCTCGCTCTCGCATTTCGCCGAGCATGGCATCTCGCTCGGCCGGGTCTATTTCTCCCAGCAGGCGCGGCATGGAGCGGGCCAAGTCAAACTGCACGGGCGAGATGAGCGCGCCGAAAGACGAAAGCACCCCGGCGTTGCGAGGGAAGATGACTTTCGGCGCTTCCAGCAGCTCAGCCACCCCGCAAGCATGCACCGGCCCGGCCCCGCCGAAGGCGATGAGCGGGGTGCCTCTCAAGTCGGCGCCTTTCTCCACGGCGTGCATACGGGCTGCTGCGGCCATGTTCTGGTTCACCACCTCGTGGATGCCGGCAGCCGCATCCGAAACGCTCAAGCCGAGGTCGCCCGCCAGCTTGGCTGCGGCTTCTTCGGCGAGCGAAGCGTCCAAGGCCATGTCGCCTCCGAGAAAAGCATCGGGCGATATGAGGCCGAGCAGCACATCGGCATCAGTGACGGTCGGGTCGGTGCCTCCTTGGGCATAGCAGGCAGGGCCGGGTTCGGCCCCAGAAGACTCTGGCCCCACTTTGAGCAGCCCCAAATTGTCGGCCCGTGCGATGCTGCCTCCGCCTGCGCCTATCTCCACGAGGTCTATGGACGGAATGGTGAGCGGCAGACCGGAGCCGTGCTTGAAGCGGTAGATGCGGGCTACTTCCAAAGTGGTGGTGAGGTCGGGGGCGAAATCGTGCAACAGGCAGGATTTGGCAGTGGTGCCGCCCATGTCAAAGCAGAGCAGCTTCGGCTCGCCCATCCGCTTGGCGAACCACGCGCCCGAATGCGCCCCTGCCGCTGGCCCCGACTCCACCAAGCGCACAGGCGCCAGGGCGGCATCTTTAGCCGAGACCACGCCGCCGTTGGAAAGCATCATCAGCGGCTCCCCGCCGAAGCCTTCAGCCTTCAGCCACTCTTCAAGCTCGGCCAGATACGGCCCGATCACAGGCATCGTGGCGGCATTGGCGGCCGTGGTGCACATGCGCGGAAACTCGCGAATCTGCGGCGATATGTCAGACGAGACGCAGACCGGCACGCCGAGGGCTCGGCGCAGATGCTCGGCGCAGACTTGTTCGTTGTGGCCATTCACATAGGAATGCAAGAAGCAGACCGCCACCGCCTCAACTCCCATTTCCCTGAGCCGCGCGGCTGCTTCGCCGAGTTCTTCGCCAGAAGGCGTGCGAAGCACTTCGCCCCCTTCGCCGGGGGCTGCCAAGGTGCGCTCGTCTATCTCCACGGTGCGCTCGCGGGGGATGGGCGGCTCGGCGAATTCAATCTGCAAGTCGTACATGTCATAGCGATGCTCGTCGCGGATCAGCAAGGTGTCGCCGAAGCCTTTTGTGGTTACCAACCCAGCTTTGGCCGTGCGCCCTTCAATGAGAGCATTTGTGACGAGTGTTGTGGCGTGCACGATCGGCGCGGTGATTTCGGCAGGGGAGATATTGTTGCCCGAGGCAGGGGCTCGCTGCTGCGCTTTCTCCAGCACAGCCCCGATGCCTCGGCGCACGGCATCCAGTGGCGCTTCTGGCGTGGTGAGCACCTTCTCGGTGACGACTTCGCCGTCGCTGGCGTTCAGCAGCACGAAGTCGGTGAATGTCCCCCCGATATCCACAGCAAGCCGCCAGTCGGCGAGGTGCTCAGCTGCCGCCATAGGGGTCGCTTTCTGCGAGGTCGTCGCGGGGCGGCGCGAATATGTCAAGTATCCAGCATTCGTTGTATTCGTCGTCGCCGATGAAGATGCTGTCGCCGTGCCAGATGCCTTTGTAGGCGAGGTAGCAGTCACCCGGGCCTAGCGTTGCTCGCTCTTCGCTCTGGTCGGGGTTGCATCTGAAGTCCAACCCGCCCCTCACGATGATGCCTAGCTGTTCGTTGTGGTCGTGCTTGTGAAGGAACGACCCAGACGACCCGCCGGCTATGCGCCAAAAGCAAAGCTGAAGCTCGTCGCCGGTGATGACTCGCCGTCTGAACCCAGGCCGTTCGGTCTCGCTGAAAGCGGCGTCGTCAAAGAAGAACAGCAGCTCCCTAGGGTCGGGCGTGCTCGTTTCGTGTTTCATTTCAAGTCTGAAGCAACTTTAGGCGAGACGAAGCCGATGCGAAAGACCATCCTTGTCGGTGACGCTCAAATAGTGGATAGCTCATGCTGTTGCAGGTGAGAAACGAGAAATTTCGGCGGCGATGTCCAGCGGGCGGATGATAGCTTGGTTTTCTTCGTCGCCCCATAGCTCTGGCGGCACCAGCCACATCACCTCAAACTCCAGCCCGTCAGGATCGTGAGCATACAAGCTCTTGTTGCAGCCGTGATCGCTTGCGCCAACCAATGCTCCCGCCTCTTTCAGCCGCTTTTCCATCTCTTGCAGCTCCTCCAGCGAAGACACCTCCCAAGCGATGTGATACATCCCCACAGTCTGCTTGCCCGCCTCAGACCTGCCCGCCCCTTGCCCTATAGTGAAGAACGCAATGTCGTGATGGTTCTCAGAAGCCGGTGCCCGCATAAACACGAACCCCCCGCCCGGATCCTCTATCACCGCAGAAAAACCCAGCAAATCGCTGTAGAACTCACGGTGCTTGCGAGCGTCTCGCACATACAGCACCGCATGGTTCATGCCCGTTACAGCCACAGAGCAAATTATAGCGTTTTGATGAGATTGAACTAGCCCAAGTTTGAGTAGGCCGAGCTCAAACTAGCTCAAAGAAAAAAGCTTTATCTCTTGGCAGTCTTTTTTCTGGGCGACCTTTGTGCAGAGCGTTTTTGAGATTTGGATGCTTGGCGGAGTTTTATGAGTTCCAGAGCGCGGTCTATCGTAATGTCTTCTGGGATGTCGCTTTTGCTGAGGGAGGCGTTGGTTTTGCCGTCGGTTACATACGGGCCGTAGCGGCCGTCTTTCAGGACGATAGGGTCGCCGGTTTCGGGGTGGGGGCCGATTTCTTGGAGGGTTTTAGCTTGACGGGATTGGCCGCCTCTGGTTTTGGGCTGGCTGAGGATTGCTTGGCATTCTTCTAGGGTTATGCTCAGCAGCTGTTCTTCGGATTCCAGCGAGCGGGTCTCTTTGCCCATCTTCACGAACGGCCCATAACGGCCGTTTTGCACGACCACTTCTTTGCCGTTCTCGCTTACGCCGACCACTCTGGGCAGGCTGAGCAGTGCTATCGCCTCGTCCAGCGTCACAGTTTCCGGGGTCATGGTGGCGAACAGAGACGAGCGTTTGGGCTTTTCGCCTTCGCCTAGCTGCACATAGGGGCCGAATCTGCCTGTTCTCACTGAGATGTCTTCGCCGGTGTCTGGGTGTGCGCCTAAGACCTTCTCGTCTGGGGTGCTGAGCAGTTCAACGGCTCGCTCCACCGTCAGCTCGTCGGGGACGGTTCCCTCGGGCACCGAGGCTCGCTCGGCGTTTTCTCCTATGCCTCGGCTCACATAGGGGCCGAAGCGACCTTCTCGCACATAGACAGGCTCGCCGTTTTCGTCTGCTCCCAGCAAGATTTCGTTTATCTTTCGGGGATCTATCTCGTCCAGATGCTCCGATACCAGAGTTTTGAGACCGACTGCTTGTTCGTCGCTGCTGTCGCCGTTGCTGCTGTCGCCGAAATAGAACTCTCGCAACCAGGGAATGCGCTGCTCTTCGCCGCTGGCTATGCGATCTAAGTCGTCTTCCATGCGGGCTGTGAAAGCATAATCCACAAGGTCGGGGAAGTGGGTGGCCAGCAGGTTCACCACGCTGAAGGCCGTGAAGTTGGGCACCAGCTGGCTGCCGTTCTTGGAAACATAGCCCCTGTCCATGATCGTTCGCATGATTGTGGCATAAGTGGAAGGGCGGCCCACGCCCAGCTCTTCCAGACGCTTCACCAAGGTAGCTTCGGTGTAGCGGGCGGGGGGCTTGGTGCTGTGCCCGTTGGCGTCTGCTGAAGTTATGCCCAGAGTGTCGCCTTTGCTCATCGGCGGCAGATTGCTGCCGGAAGCTGTGCCGCCGCCTTTGCTGCCGCCGCCTTTAGCCGAGCTTGCTGCGCTGTTTGCTTCAGAAGCATCGGCATAGGCAGCCTGCCAGCCGGGATGGGTGATGACAGTGCCCGAAGCGGCCAAGGTCGCCACCTGTTCGCCTGCTGGGGCGGTGAGTTTCACGGAAGCCGTCTCGCCTATGGCATCTGTCATCTGGCTGGCCAGAGTGCGCTTGTAGATGAGCTCGTAGAGCTGCGCTTCGCGGGCAGTATCGGCTATCTTCGCCACCTCTTCAGGGGTTCGGAAGCTGCTGCCGGACGGCCGTATCGCCTCGTGAGCTTCTTGGGCGTTCTTGACTTTGCTTTTCCAGGTGCGCGGCGAAGACGGCAGATAGTCGTTTCCGAAACGGCTCTTGATGATCGCACGGGCCGACTTGACAGCAGCATCAGAAAGAGTTGTGCTGTCGGTGCGCATGTAGGTTATGAGACCTTTTTCATACAGCCCTTGCGCCGCTCGCATAGTGTCGGCCGAGGAGAGTCGCAGCCGGTTAGAGGCCTCTTGTTGCAGAGTGGAAGTGATGAAAGGAGGGTAAGGACGGCGAGAGTAGGGCTTGACCGTCATGTCGGAGACTTTCGCCTGCTGACCTTGCAAGCTGTCGCTGAGCTGACGAGCGGAGGTTTCGTCAAGCAGGATCAGACTGGCTGAATTCTTCTGCTGCCCCTTGGCCAGTTCGCCTTTGTCGTTGAAGTCTTTGCCTGTGGCGATCCGCTTGCCGTCAAGCTCGGTGACCGCTGCTTCAAAAGTGCCGGCAGCATTACTCCCAGCAGAGCCGCCAGCAGCATTTCCCCCAGCAGAGCCCGCAGCCAAAGTCGCCTCCACGCTCCAATACTCTGCCGCCACGAACTGCATCCGTTCGCGCTCTCTGTCTACCACTATGCGCACCGCCACGCTCTGCACCCGCCCTGCCGACAGCTTCGGCTTGATCTTCTTCCACAGCACAGGCGAGACTTCAAACCCGTAGAGCCGATCCAGCATCCGCCGAGCCTCCTGCGCTTCCACCAGGCGGATGTCTATTTCTCTGGGTTCGTCCACAGCGTTAAGGATGGCTGCTTTGGTGATCTCGTGGAACACCATGCGCTTGACTGCCACATTCGTGGGCGGCGAAAGCTCTTCCAGCAGATGCCAAGCGATGGCTTCGCCTTCCCTGTCTTCGTCGGTGGCCAGATAAACCGTATCCACGCTGCTGGCCAGCTTTTTGAGGCTGTTGATGTGCTTGCGCTTGTCTTTGTCCACCACATAGATGGCTTTGAAGTCGTTATCCACATCTATGCCCAGGCGCGCCCACGGCTCGCCCTTGTAGCTGGCGGGTATCTCGGCTGCCGTCTTGGGCAGGTCGCGGATGTGGCCGATGGACGACTCCACGATGAAGTCGTCTCCCAGGTAGCCCGAGATGGTGCGAGCCTTGGCGGGGGATTCGACGATGACGAGTGCTGATGGCATAATAATTTCCTGTATTTCCCTGTGGGGATTTTAGGATACAGCGGCTGCAAAAAGATACAAAGCCTAAAGATTAAGAATTTCTTTAGGAAGTCTCTGAAGCTGATTTTAGGTTTTGCTGCCTTCCAAGCTAGCTTCGGAGTCCCCCTGCGGCAATTCGTTTTCTTCAAGGTTTTCTTCGGCGTTGTCTTCAGGGTCGTCTTCTGGCACTGCATAGCTGCCTCCTGGCACAGCATAGCTTCTGGGAGGGCAAGCCTTGGCCAGCATCGCCAAACCTGCCAGCATCGCCAAAGCCGAAGCCACCAGAATGCCTATCTTGGCATCCGAAGACGCCACCATGTCGGCTACGCTCGCGAAAATTCCGTCGTCTTCCGGGAAAGCCAGAGCTGTGATGAAAAGCGCGACAGTGAAGCCGATGCCTGCCAGCACCGATACGGCCAGAACCTGAAAATAATTCATGGCACTGGGCAGTTTGGCGATCTTCAGCTTCACGCTCAGCCAGGTGAAAAACGCTATTCCGACAGTCTTGCCCAGCAAAAGACCCAGGGCGATGCCCAGGGCCACACGCGATGTGAGGGCGTTGCTTAGCGAGTTGCCGGAAAGCTCCACGCCGGCATTGGCCAACGCGAAGATGGGCAGAACGGCGAATGTGACATACGGGTGCAGTTTCTTTTCAAGCCGCTCAGCCACCGAAACCGACTCGGCGATGTTGAAGTTGGCCCATTGAAGGTCGACCACGAAAACCTCGCCTTTCTGCTCTATCCAGCGGGCTGTCTCTTTGGCTTCCCTCACAGACAGCAGCGGTTTGGCGGGGGTGAGCAAGCCGAGACACACCCCGGCTATCGTGGCGTGAACCCCCGATTTGTACATCGCCCACCACGCCAAGGCGCCCACCAGCAGATAGGCGGGGAACCACCAGACTTTCACAGCCCGCATGATCCGCACCACCCCGAGCAGGCCGATGGCATAGAACAGCCACCAGAACGAGAGGTCGCTCGTGTAGAAGACGGCGATGACGAGGATGGAGCCGATGTCGTCGGCGATGGCGAGCGTCAGCAAGAAGATCGTCAGCGAGCGAGGCACTCGGTTGCCGAGCAGCGACACCACGCCGAGGGCGAAAGCTATGTCGGTGGCCATCGGGATTCCCCAGCCGCCCAGCTGTCCGTCGCCGCCTGCGTTGAATATCACATAGACGAGAGCCGGCACAGCCATGCCGCCTATGGCAGCCATTGCCGGCAGAGCGGCTTTTTTGGGGTCTCTGAGCTCGCCCACCGCCAGCTCGCGCTTTATTTCCATGCCCACCACGAAGAAGAACAGCGTCATCAAGGCGTCGTTCACGAAGTGCACGAGGTCGTGCGAAAATATCTCTATGCTGCCCACGCTCACATCCAGATGAGTGAACCAGAAATCCGAGTAGGAATCCCGCAAAGGCGAGTTGGCCCACACCAGAGCGAGGAAAGTGGCTGTGAGCAGCACGATTCCGCCCGAGGTCTGCATCTCCATGAAGTGGCGCAGCGGACGACCGATCCGGCGAGCGACCAAGCCGTCTCGCCCGCTCCAGATCTGCTGCGATACTTCGTGGGTCGGCGGTTCTTTAGCTGCCATTCTGCGAAGACTCATCTTGCTTGTAGTTCTTGACCAAGCGCACTCTCGTGCCGCGACGCGATGAGGTGATTTCGTGCTCGTCGGTGTGCGTGCAGTACAGATACACGCCTAGTCCGTGCTCGAAGTCCAGCCGCTCCGGGTCGGTCACATCGGGGAGTTCGTCCATCATTTGGGGGCTGAAGCCACCGCCTCTGTCGCGCACTTCCACAGTCAGAGCAGAGGGGTCAAAGGAGAATTTGATCGTGATGGGTCGGTCGGTGCCGCTGTCCGAGTGGGCATGCACTGCGTTGGTGGCAGCTTCGGATATGGACAGGATGAGGTCGTCTATGTCGTTTTGGGAAAGAGGCGAACTCATAGAGGTCACGGCCCCAGTCAAGCGACGCACCAGCGCAATGTAGTCGCTCTTGGGCGGGATGGAGATTTCGATGTTGCTCAAGGCGAAGTCGGGCAGCTCTTGCTGGCTGGTGAGACTAGGGCTTCAGGACGATAAGGCTGCTGATTTGCGGCACAAAGCTCAGGTTAGTGGCAATGCTGGCAATTCCAAATGTTTTATGGGAATTTTGGCTAAATCAGCCTTCGGCGCGCATGGTGACGGATGACGACAAATTGATGTCGCCGATTAGTGCGCCGACAATAGGGATGTCGGTGGGGAAGGCGTATTGGAGGCGCACTGTGACTAGCTCGCCTGGGTTGGCATCGCCTGAGACTGAGACTTTTAGGCGGTTTGCCGACAGGTTGGCCGAGGCTAGGGCGGCTTCGCGGGCTACTGCAGTGTCGTTGTGGATAGCAACGGCTCTGGCGGACTCGCGGGCGGCTTGGGTGACTGTGATTTTCTGATTCAGAACTAGGCCGAACTGGGCTATCCACAACAGGAGAGTGAATATCACTGGGGTTAGCAGAGCTAGCTCCACTGTGGATTGGGCTTTGGGGTGGTTCATTTTGAGTTTTTGGGTTGTTGCTTTTGCACGGCGGGCAACGGCGCATCTTTTTATGCTCAGACACGCAAGCGAACTCGCCTAAAAAGACACGCCGTCCCCCGCCTTACCTGGGAACTCCCTAGGCGGAGAGGGCTAAGTCACCAGGTTGGTTACTGAGCGGAGGACGGCGTCGAACAGGGAGCCTAGGCGGTTGGTTTGTCCGGCCCAGGCGGTCAGCAGCATGGCTATGGTGGCTGCTCCTAGCAGGACTAGGGCGTATTCCGCGGTGGTTTGGGCTGTCTGGCCCAGGCGGTTGAGAAGTGTGTTGAGTTTTAGCATGAAAGCTCCTTTCTGTTGGTGGAAGGTCAATCTGTTGAGGGAGAGGGGGGTGTGTCAAGTCGGGGTTCTAAGGAGATTTAGGGTGCTTACCAGTTGGGGGACGACGGTCAGCAAGCCGAAGGCGGGGAGGATGCAGAGCACCAAGGGGAACATGAGCTTTACGGGAACTCGGCGGGCGGCTACCTCGGCTTGTCTGCGGCGCAGCTGGCGGGCCTCTTCGCGGGCTCGCAGGAGCGAGGGTTCAAGCGCCACGCCGTAGCGTTCGGCTTCAATCAAGGGGCGGGTGAGCAGGCGAAGCTGGCCGTTGTGCCGATGAGACAGCCAGTCCAGCGTTTCAGTGAGGCTGGTTCCCAGATTCACGCGATGAACTGCGTCTCGCAGAGTCTCGCCGAGCTGGCCTTGAGCATGCTTTGAGACTTCTTCCAGCGTCAGCCAAACTGTCAAGCCTGCGCTCGTGCCTAGCAAAAATAGGTCTATCACCTCTGCCAGATCGCCGATTATGTTCTGGCTCTGGCGACTATTAGAGCGTCTTTTCCAATGCCATGCCAAGCCGAAGCCGCATAGCACCAGCAGCAGAGCGGGACTTCCAGCAAACGCTATCGCGACTGCGACAACTGCCAGCAATGTTGCCCATAGTCGCTTCGCAGTTCTTATTGAGCCCGTTGTTTTGCCCGGTTTTGAAGCTGGCGTGCTGCCTGGCATCGTGCCCGTCATCGTGCCCGCCATCATGCCCGTCATCGTGCCCGTCTTGTTGGCGAGACTCCGAAGACGGTCCCGCCACCGAAATCTGTTTCTCGTGGCTCGCCCTCTGCTAGCCGGATGGTGCTTGCTTGGCGGATGGTGCTTGCTAGGCGGGCGATACAGCCAAGCCAGCAGCAACAGCGCAGTCGCAAGCAAAATCAAAACAAGATTCATGTTCGCAATCCTTCCTTCACACCGGCACTTGCTTCACAATTCGGCGCATCCACCAGGCTCCTGCACAATTGAGAGCTATGCCACCGATCAGGCACGCTACGCCCAAAGATGTCCCTAAGAGAAATTGCCCGCTTTGGCCCCCGACAGCGCCAGCCAGAAGCAAAAACATCAATGGCAAGCCAGCCACCACCACGGCAGATATGCGAGCTTGGGCAGCGGACACAGCCAGCTCCTGATGCAAAGCCTGATGTTCTCGCAGAGTGTAAGCCACCCCGTCTATAGAACGGGCACGCTCGCCGCCTACGCCTGCTCCGAGCGACATCGCAGCCACCGCCAGCGCGACTGCTCGCAGCTGCCGCCTGTCTCGCCAATCCTCCAGCACCTGCTGAAACGGCGCGCCCGCAGTTATGCCTGAGCGCACTTCGGCAAGTTCTTCAGACAGCGGCCAAGACAAAGCCGGAGGGCCTTCAATGGTCTCCAGAGCAGCTTGCGGCAGAGACGAGCCTGAACGCAAAGAGCGCGCCACCGACTCCAAGAAATCAGGCAGCCCCTCGGCGAGCCGGCGATTCCGTTCGCCCCTGCGAAGCGCGAGAGCGGCAACAGGGGCTGCGAACCCTGCTGTCAAACCCAGCAATCCTCCGGGCAATGCTGCGAAAGACCAGCCGATAGCAGTTCCGAATGCGCCGCAGGCTGCCCACAAGGTTGCCAGCTCTCCTTCTTTAGGGCCGCCTGCCGCTTCGGTCAGCGCAGCTTGGCTGAGCATCCCTCGCAAGGCTTTAGGCAAGCGCAGTTTTGCGACAACACCCGCGAAAGAAGCCCGATTCTGGTTCTCAGAATGCTGCTTCTCAAAACGCTGCAGCCCGCCACGCGAACGCTCCTGTCTGAACGCCCAGCGAAACGCTGCCGCCGCGAGCAAACCAAAAATCAAGATTGCGATCATGGCCGCTCTGCCTCAAGCCACTTCTCGTCAGCAGGCTCTGTAGCTTTCCTGCGAGGCAGCTTGAACAAGCCGGCCCCGTCCGCCAGCAGCTGCACCTTCGCTTCGGAAGTCTTGGAAACTTCAGCCACCGCCGCCACGCGCCGCCCCTGCGCTGTGCGTGCCAGATGCACGATCACATCCACCGATGCCGCCAATTGCGATCGGATAGCTTCCAGCGACAGACCGTTGCCATGCAGCAGAGCCATCATCTCTAGGCGTCTCATCGCATCGGCCGCGCTGTTGGCATGGCAAGTGGAAAGCGAACCTTCGTGGCCGGTGTTCATGGCTTGGAGCATGTCCAGAACCTCGCTGCCGCGAGCCTCGCCGATGATGATCCGATCGGGGCGCATCCGCAAGGAGTTGCGCACCAAAGCTCTGGCATCCACAGCCCCCACGCCGTCGGCATTGGCGGGCCGTGTCTCCAAGCGCACTACATGGTCGCTCTCCAGCTGCAGCTCTGCTGCGTCTTCTATGGTGACTATCCGCTCGCCCGGCGGAATGGCGGCAGCCAGGGCGTTGAGCAGGGTGGTTTTGCCGGTGCCCGTGCCTCCGCTGATAACGATGTTGGCTTTCGTTCTCACCAGCCATCGCAGAAGCGAAGCCGTGCCGGGAGTTGCGAACTCTTCCAGCGGCAGCTTCTTGGCTCGGAAACGGCGAAAGGTGATGTAGGGGCCGTCAAGAGCCAGAGGCGGAACCACAATGTTGACGCGGCTGCCGTCGGCTAAGCGAGCATCGCCGAACGGCTGACGACGGTCTATGTTGAGACCCAGCGGGGCAACCACACGCTCAATGATGTGCTCCACTTCGGGCAGATTCAGAACGATGTCGGTGGCGGCGATGCGGCCGTCTTTTTCAATCAGCACATTGCCCGGGCCGTTCACCATGATCTCTGTGATCAGGTCGTCTTCCATCAGCTCATGCAGAGGGCCCAAGCCGTTAGCGAGAGCGAGCACATGGTCTGCGAGTTCTTCTCGGTCGTCCTGCGTCAAAAGGGGATAGCTAGAGCGCACGAACTCTGTGACTTGGTCGCGCTGAAGCGGCTCCGAGCGGCCGTCGGCGAGATGGTCGTCGATCAAGCGACGGTGGATGGCTTGAGCAGTGTCAGACATAGCGGATGCGAAACTTCAGCAGGCGAACTTCAGCAGGCGAAACTTCAGCTAACCAGAGACAGTGAGCCTCTAGCCCGCGTCTCGCTAGGCAGTTTGAGCTTGGCGATTGCTCTGTCAAGACGCTGAGGCAGGCGGGTGATGAGCAGCCCGGCATCCAAAGCCCTGCCGATAGCCACATCCATTTCAATCTGCAAAACGATCGGGCAGCTTCCCAGATCGGCTATGTCCGAGGCGACAAGCGCCCGCCCGTCTTCGAACATCAAGATGATGCCAGAAGGCTGATAAGGGCTGCGTGCTATGCGGCGCAACGCCAGAAAGCACGAACGAGATACGAGCAGGGAATGATCGGCCGCCTCTATCAGAAATCGGGCTGCAGCGGCATTCGGATTTTGAGCAGGATCGTGAAAGACATGACTGCCATTGGCGCCATAGCTGCCGCTAGCCCCGTTGGACTTTGCCGCCCCCTCGCCGAAACTCTTCGCCTGGCTGCCCGCAGCATCTTCAAAGCCGCCCTGCTGCCTCCGTCTTTGATTGCGCTTCGTCCAGTTCATCTGATGCGTCCAGACGCAGCCGCAGTCTATGATCACATTCCGATGGTCGGCGGACAGCTGGCGGGCGAGGGAATCGAACTGGGCATCTTCGGGATAAGGCCGCCGCCCCCTCGTGAGCATATGCAGCCCTGTGGCCACATTCACTTCCAGTCGCCCGAGCACATCGCTCTCTAAGTCGTCTCCGGCTGCCAGCCAGTCGCTGATGCCGGGCTTGTCGGGTTCGGGGACCCCGAGTGCATAAGGCAGGTCGCCGCACAGGTCGACCAGCAGCGTGCCTTCTTCTGTGTTCTGCGCCCAGTGCAGAGCCAGGGCGGCAGCGGCGACGGTCGTGCCGACGCCGTGTTTCAATGACCAAAGCGCGTAAAGCATCTGTGCCTCTTTTCTGTCGGCGGCTGGGCGCGCAAAGAAGCCGCGCTTGCCAGCCGTAGCGGGTAGGGGCCGACAAGGCCCGATTGAGGCGACAGAGTCGCGAGGAGACTTTTTTAAGCCTCTAATTAATTAAGTGCGCCCAAAAACGCGAAACGCGACAGCGAATTTTGAGCTGTTTCAGAATTGCCCAGACTGCTCCCGCACGGGGAGGGCATAGTCAAGCTCCGTTGGAAGGGAGAAAGGTTTAGACCGAGCGAACTTTTTTCACTGCGAACGCCACAAGAGCGACCACAATGATCAGCAGGATTAGTTTCTTCATACCCATAAGTATAGACACAACCGAGATCGCTTTGCAACGCAGTTAAAGTTGCCGGGCCACTAGGTATCTAGCCAGACTGCTCGCCAAGCAATCGCGCCCGCCAAGAATCACTGGCGGAGGTGGACGGGAATCGAACCCGCCGGATGGGGATCGCCCATCCCGACCCGCTTTGAAGGCGGGGGAGCCCACCAGGTACTCGGACACCTCCACCCTCCAACCTACCCTGAGTTCCCAGAGAAGTCGGGGGGTGGCTCCCAAGGTGAGGCGGAGGACGGCGCATCTTTTTTAGGCGAGTTTTCTTGTCTGAGCATAAAAAAGGTGCGCCGTTGCCCGCCGTGCAATAGCAAAAACCAAAAACCCCAGACCCCCAAGCCCCATCAACCGTTAAAAATATCCCGAGTGTTGATGTCAGAAGACGGATGCCGCAGCTTAGACATCGCCCGCGCTTCAATCTGGCGCACCCGCTCACGCGTCAGGTCCAACGCCTCGCCGACTTCCTCCAAAGTCTTGGATTGCCCCGTCCTGATGCCGAAGCGCAAAGTCAAGATGTCTTGCTCACGCTCGTTGAGGGCACGCATCATCTTCTCCGTCTCCTTCGGCATGAGCGATCGCTGCGCTGCTATGTCGGGGGCTTCCACTTTCGTGTCTTCCACGATGTCGCCGATCTGAGCGTCGTTGTTTTCGCGCAGCGGCTCCGAAAGCGAGATCGGATCGCCAGCGAACTGCAGCACTTCTGAGACTTTGTAGGTCTCCATGTTGAGCTCTTGAGCCAGCTCTTCCAAGGTCGCCGGTCGGCCATGCATCGCTTCCAGATGCAGGCGCGCCCTTTGCATTCGGGCGATGATGTCGCCGGCGTGCACAGGCAGGCGGATGGTGCGGCTGGTGTTGGCGATGCCTCGGGTGATGGCTTGGCGAATCCACCAAGTGGCGTAGGTGGAAAACTTGAACCCCTTCTGCCACTCAAACTTCGTGACCGCATGGATGAGGCCGAGATTGCCCTCTTGGATGAGATCCAGCAGGGGCAAGCGGGAAGCCTGATATTTCTTGGCGATAGACACCACGAGACGCAGGTTTGAATTGATGAACTGAGTCTCGGCCTGCTCGCTCTCGCCCACCAGCCGCCGCAGGAAGCGGTGATGCTTCTGCATATCCTCAACTTCGGCGAGCAGACGGGCGACTTCTTGCTTCTCGGTGTTGCCCCCTTTGCCTGCTTTTGAGCCTGCTTTAGATCCAGCCTTTGAGCCGCCCGATTTGGCGCCGCCTTTCGCGCCTGACGACTTGGCTGCGCCTTTCGTGTCTTTCTTGGCTGCTCCGTTGGTGCTGGCTGTAAGCTCGTCGGGCGGCATGCCGAGCAGGTTGCCGTTGAGGGTCTTGAGGCGGTGTCCGCCCTTGAGGTCTTCTATCGCTTGGAGGAGCTCGCTCAGCTGCTTGTCGTATTTTTTCAAAAGGGCAGCCTGATCGCGCTTGGCTGTTGCCAGAGCCGCACTGCTTTCGGACGCGCCGTTCTTTGCTGCTTCAGTCTTTGCGGCCTTAGTGCCTATCGTCTGCCAGTTTTCCAGCCCTTCGCCAATATCGTTCATCTGCCACAAAATCTTGCGCGCCTTGCCTCCCAGCTCTATTTTCTGGGAGAGCGCGACCTCGTCCTCCTTGGTGAGGAGCTTGTGCTGGCCTATCTCACGCAGATAAAGACGAATGTGGTCGTCTTGCTCTTGTTCAACTCTTTTCTCAGACACCTAAAAGTTCTCCTGTGGGTTGGTGGAGTGAATTTCCTGCTAGTTCAGATATATCAGGGTAAGTCCGATTTTCCACACCTTTGAGGGAGGATTGTTTTGAAGGCTGGCTTTTTGCTCAGGTGCTCGGTGCTGCGACCGGGCTTGTGGCAGACTGAATGAGATGGAAGAAGCGCAGAAGACGAGGGGGCTGGCGTGGCGAAGAAAGCAAGAGCGGATCTGTGGCAAGGCAAGGAAAGCCAACCCGAAAGGACGAGAGATGCAAAGCGACAAGATGGCATTGACGAAGGTGCTGAGCTGGCACGGGAAGACACCAGGCCGCAAAGCGTCTGCTGTGTGTTTGGCGGCAGTGTTGCTCGTGCTAGCCGGATGCGCCAGCGACGAGCCGACAGACCCTTCTGTTCCCACATCTGCCCCTCTTCCCACAGCCCCCCCTGACGATTTGGAAACCCCGCCCCCGCCTCCTCCCATTGGCGATCTCCTGCCGGGATTCGAAGATGTAGTGCCCACGCTGCCGCCGTTGCCGACTGAAGGGCCGGTGCCGACTGCTGCGCCGGTGCCGACTTTTGAAGAAGGCGCAGGCGAAACAGACAACACTGCAGACAGCACTTTCGCCGTCGAGCGTCTCACGCCCAGCGTGGTGTCTGTCTACCGTCACGATCCCGATGCGTTCACCCAAGGGCTGCTCTTTGAAGACGGCAGGATGTACGAGAGCACCGGTCTCTACGAAGCCTCCACTCTGCGAGAAGTGGATTATCGCACAGGACAGGTGCTGCGCCAGATCGTGCTGGCAGACACAGAGGTGGGCAGAGACATGCGATTTTTCGCCGAGGGCCTGGCGTTAGTGGATGACGGACAAGGCGGAAGCCGTCTAGTCCAGCTCACCTGGCAAGACCAGATGGCTTTCGCTTGGGACACCGAGACTTTCCACGAAACCGCCGAGCCACTGGAGCAGTACCGCTACAAAGGTGAAGGCTGGGGCCTCTGCTACGACGGCGACCGCCTAGCCATGAGCAACGGCACTTCAGTGCTCAATTTCCACAGCCCCGAAGGTTTCGCCATGGTAGGCGATTCGCTGACAGTGACGCTAGATGGCAACCCAGTAGAACTTCTGAACGAGCTTGAATGCGTAGGCGACGAAATCTGGGCAAATGTCTGGCTCACAGATTTGATAATGAGAATAGACGCCCGCACAGGCCAAGTAACAGGCGTGGTAGACGCATCCCCCCTAACAGCCTCCCTAGGCGCCGGCTGCGGAACCAGCGAAGATGCCCAAGGCGCAGACGCGCAAGGTCAAGGCGGAGATGCCGCCGCTCCCAACGCCCCAGCCTCGGCCGTAATAGCCGCCATCCAAGAAGCAGACCTCCCCCTACCCTGCGTAACCGACTCCAACGCCGTCCTAAACGGCATAGCCCACGACGAAACCACAGGCCGCTTCTTCCTAACCGGCAAAAACTGGCCCCTCCTATTCGAAGTCCGGTTCTAGTCTGGTTGGCCTCAGAATTTTTTCTATAAGTCTGGCGAACAGCACCTGCGTGCTAAGTTGAATTCATGGCCACAGAAGTCAAAGAGAAGCCCAAGGTGAGACTTTCCGCGATTGACTCAGACAAGAGCAAGATGCCACCTGAAGAATTCAGCGAGCTTGATGGCAGGGTGTTCTCAGAGGGCGGCGCCGTCTTGTTCCATGGCGACTCCATCGCCTTGATGCAGGCGATGCCAGAAGAAAGCATTGACATGATTTTCGCCGACCCTCCTTATGGTCTTTCTAACGGCGGCACCACCTGTCATGCGGGCAGGCGGGTGTCGGTGGATAAGGGCAAGTGGGACAAGAGCAGGGGCATAGACGGCGATTTTGCCTTTCATTCAGAGTGGATTGAGGCTTGTCGGCGTGTGCTGAAACCCAATGGCACCATTTGGATTTCGGGCACTTATCACTCCATTTATGCTTGCGGTTATGCGCTGCAGAGCGGCGGCTGGCACATTCTGAACGATATCTGCTGGTATAAGCCCAACGCTGCGCCTCATCTAGCCTGCAGGATGTTCGCTGCCAGCCACGAGACCTTGATTTGGGCGAGGAAGACTAAGGCGGCCAAGCACACTTTCCACTATGACGAGATGAAACAAGACAGCGGAAGCTGGGACTTCATGAAGAAAGCCAATCGTCAGATGCGAAGCGTCTGGGGCAGCGAAGGCGAGGACGAGCCGGCTTCGGCTTGGGCTTTCAGCACGCCCAGCGCATCTGAGAAATCCTATGGCAAGCACCCCACCCAAAAGCCTCTGAAGCTATTAGAAAGAGTGGTCAGGTCTTCCACGAATGAAGGGGATGTAGTTTTGGATCCGTTCTGCGGAAGTGCCACCACAGGCGTAGCAGCCCTGCTGCACGGCAGGAACTTCATCGGCATAGACGCAGACGAGTCGTATCTGACAGATATGGCGATTCCGAGATTGAATGATGCAATGGATGAGATTGCCAAGACAGAGAAGCTTTTCTAGGGCTAAGAAGCTCTTGCCAGCAAAGCGCGAAGTCGAGAGAGCAGGCTATGGCAAAGGGATCTGAGTCTTGGAACAAGATTTTTGACACTTATGCCATCGATTTGCACGACTTTGGTTCGTCTCCATTTTCCATCACCGCAGATCAGATAAAAGCAGCTTGTCAGAACTTTCAGAAAACGAGCGAAAGAGAGGTCCGCATTCTCTGCAAGCAAGACACTCGCGAGGATCGCCCGCAAATCTTTCAAGACAGAGGGTTGTTTTTGCTGCCGACAAAGAATGGCGAGTATGCCATCATCAAGGGTGAAGGGTATGTGGACATCCCCAACCTTTCACACGAACCGCTCCAGACATATCAGAGTTCATTTGAGTTTGAGTTGGAGACAGTCGGCGTGGGCAATTCTGAAATGCAGCACCTAGACAAGGCATTTGCCTACAGCCTCATCCGCCATTTCACGGGAGACGACTCACTGGCCCTCACCATCCGAGGCCGCAAATTCACACAAGAATTCAGCTTCCAAGTCGGCGATTTTCCCCTGACTGCCAAAAGCGTTCAGACCGAGGTCGATGGCGGCTACGAAGGCAAAGACCAAGTTGTGCTGGTTGAAGCCAAGAATTCTTCATCCTCCAACACCATCATCAGACAGCTTTATTACCCATTTCGCCAATGGCAAGAACACACCACCAAACCAGTCTCCACAGTCTTCTTCCAAAGAACAGGAGCAGGCGGCCAAGAAGAATTCCACCTATGGGAGTTCGCTTTCCGAGACAAGCACGACTATAACAGCATCTACCACAAACGCTCCGCCCGCTACAAGATCATTTGATGTCAAACTGGCTTAGTTCAGCAGACGAGGCCAGGTGGGCTATTGGATGATGGTGTCTGGTTCTGTGGAGCCTTCTAAGGTGTCGTTGCCTTCGCCGGGATAGATGGTGTCGGCTCCTAGGTTGCCTCGGATGGTGTCATCGCCCGGGCCGCCGTAGATGGTGTCGTCGCCTTTGCTGCCATGGATGGTATCGTTCCCGGCGCCTCCGTCTAGGATGTCGTCGCCTAGCCCGCCGTAAAGCTCGTCTGCTCCGTCGCCACCTGTGATGTCGTCATTTCCGTCGCCTCCGCGAACGATGTCGTCTCCCGGGCCTGAATCGATAGTATCATCTCCAGCTTCGCCGTAGATGGTGTCATCGCCTGGGCCTGAATCCACGATGTCGTCTCCCAATCCAGCCTTGATGATGTCATCGCCCTCGCCAGCGTGGATGGTGTCGTCTCCAGCTTCGCTGTATATTAAATCGTTTCCTGATTGTCCGTATATGGTGTCGTTTCCTAGGCCTGTGCGTATGGTGTCATCGCCCGGGCCGCCGTATATGGTGTCATTGCCTCCGAGTCCGCAGATGACATCGTTGCCTGGTGTTCCTCTTAGGGTGTCGTCTTGTTCTGTTCCCAAAATGGTGCAGCCATCTGTTGTTATTGTGACGGTAACCTGTGCTATATCACAGTCGATTTCGTCACAGATCAGATATGTGAAATAGTCGTTTCCGGGAGATCCGGCTGTGTATGCTATAACTAATTCTCTGTATTCGTTCTTTGCGATCTCAGCTGTTCCTAAAACTGGATGATCGAAGATTGCTAAAGTCTCAGGGTCGAAGTCTCCTTCAACATCAATGTCGTTGGCTAGAACATCAATGAGAACTCTGTCATCAGGGGCAACTCTTATAATGTCGTCATTGGCTATTGGGAGTTGGTTTTGGCGGTGCTTGATGGTGATGTCTGTTGTGGCTATAGCTGTCGCTCCGTTGCTGTCTGTTACGGTGAGGGTGATTATGTGGTTGCCTTCAGTGAAGTCGGCTGCTGACAAGGAAGTGATGCTGTCGCCAATGCCTATGCTACCGTCAATGCTGCTAGACCAGCTAAAAGAGTATGAATTGATGGAACCGTCTTCTTTATCATAAGCCAAGCCTTTGAGAACAACGTCTTGTTCGTCTGCTAGCACAGAAGATGAAGCAGGAGAAATGATTTCTGCTAAAGGGGGATGATTATCAACAGTGAAGACAGGAGTTTCAACAAAAGTCGATCTTGTTCCATCAGACACTGAGACAGCGAAGCGGGTTTGTCCGGATCCGTCAAGATCGTCAAAATTTATAGATGTTCTGTTGCCTGCCTGCGAAATCACATTGTATGAAGTTCCGCCATCGGTTGAGTAGTAGACTATATAGTCTAATTCATCGCCATCCAAATCGTTTCCGGTCCAAGACAGAGCAATGGTATCATCGTTGGCGAACCTTTGTCTTTCACTAGGGCCGTTCAGCGACAACGAAGGTGCATTCTGTGAGCGATCGAATACACTGATTTCTTTGCCTGAGTGAGAAATTCTGAATCTGTCGTAGTCAGGAGGATTGCTAACAATTACATCAAAAGATGCTTGAGAACTTACGCTGGAAATTTCTCCGAATTTAGTAGAATAGATATCCACGCTTTCTTCAGAAACGCTAAATGGCTCACTGCGCAAAACAGTTCCAGCAGCATCAAGCAATTCCAAGATATATTCACCTGCCGACAGCTCAACCGGCGATCTCGACATAGAATGAACAGGATCCACGCTAACTTGTCTAGGACTACCATCAGAGGAAAACGAAACACTACCTGAAAAAACATCAGAATCTACTGTATCTTCACCTTCTGGCACATAACCAGGCAAAGCGAAAATAGGACTTTCCCAAACCATATATCTCTCTCCGTCCGTTACCGAAATCGCCAAACGAGCTCGATCCGAGCTTTTCAAAAAAGAAGTAGAAATCATCGCAGACAAAAGCGAATTCTTTATTGCTGCAGTCTTCTTCCGTCGATAAAATTTCCCGCCTTCAGTAGAATAGTATATAGAATAGCTAAGCTCGTCTCCGTCTGCATCAGTCGCTTCGAAAGAAGTGAGAATGTGGTCGCTTTCATCAAAAGCCCGGTCTTCAGTTGGCCAAGAAACAGATAAACAAGGCGTATTGGCAGAATGTTCTTCAATTTCTAGTTCATTGCTCTCATACAAAATTGCTATGCTAGCATAGTTCGGGGGATTTGTGACAAAAATGTCAAAGTAAGCATCTTTGAAAAATGTGATCATATCAGGATTCTCCTCCAATGCTTCTAGAGTCGGGTCAATATGCCATACACTTGGTTGAACATAAAAGTTTATGCTTTTTAGGGAATGGCCAGCAGAATCACGCAATTCCAAAATCAATTCGTTTTCTATTTCTGTCCCTTCAGGTTCTATGCTATCCCGTGACAAATTTAAATAAGAATAAGTCGGAGATCGCAGAGACACTCTAGCAGGAATTCCGTCATCTGAGATATCTGAATAGTGAATAGTACCCGAGATATACTCTCGCAATTGCTCTGAATCATTCAGAGCAGGAGGACATGCGCTCTCAGGTGAATCCTCCAATGATCCGGAGCAACTAGAGGCGACTAGCAGCACAAAGATAATTGCCGCGATGACGCATATAGCCTTATTGCACCCGACTGGTGCCCGCAAGTCCGTTGTCTCAGCCCTGCAGGGAGTCGGTTGTCTGTTGTTTGGTGTCATAGATGCTTTGACCTCTCTAACGCAGATTAAGTTCCCAGATCAGAACTAGCATAGCTTGACCTGCAGGGCTGGGTGGGCTATTGGATGATTGTGTCTGGTTCTGTGGGGCCTTCTAGGGTGTCGTTGCCTTCGCCGGGGTAGATGGTGTCTGCTCCTAGGTTGCCTCGGATTGTGTCATCGCCGGGGCCGCCGTAGATGGTGTCGTCTCCTTTGCTGCCGTGGATTATGTCATCTCCTGATCCGCCGTAGATGGTGTCGTCGCCTAGTCCGCCGTAAAGCTCGTCTGCTCCGTCGCCGCCTGTGATGTCGTCATCTCCTTCGCCTCCGCGGACGATGTCGCCGCCCGGGCCTGCGAAAACAGTGTCGTCTCCCAGTCCAGCTTTGATGATGTCATTGCCTCCGCCAGCGTGAATGGTGTCATCGCCTCCTAGCCCACAGATCACATCGTCGCCCGGAGTGCCTTCCAAAGTGTCGTCTTGTTCTGTTCCAACGATGGTGCAATCTGCTGTTCCCGCTTTGATGGTCACCTCGGCGGTGTCGCATTGGTCGAATGTGTCGCAGATGGAATAAGTCAAGGAGTCGATAGCACTGTAAGCATAATGGTACTCAATGAAGTATTTCAATACTGAAGGTATAGTAGAGGGAGTCAATGTCAATACATTCTGCCGGCTTCCAATATAAGCATCATTCAAGATTAAAGGTCTAAGGGTAGGGGAAGAAGTCGACTGCGTGTCGTCAGAGATGTGTTTGGCAAAGTATTGCGAGTCCCCCACTGGGATTAGTTCGCTTTTTACGCTCGCTGTTCCAAATATCGGAGGAACATCAATGCTCAAGCTTCCATAATCAAAATCTCTCTCTGTGTCAATGTCGTTAGCTAGAACATCAATCCGCAACACCTCGCCAATATCGCCCCCAACGATATCGTCATTTGCTACAGGAGGCTGGTTCACGCGGCTTGTGATGGTGACTTGTGCGCTGTCGCACTGATTGTTGCTGTCACAGATGGAATAAGTCAATGTGTATCTATCCTGGCAGAACTGGGAATATATATGATAAATGGTCTAAATGTTTGCACCCATTCAGTATCAGCCGGCCTCATTGTTTCCACAGTTTCACCGCTCACATAAGCCACGTCAGATGACGGAGGGACATCAATCTTTAAGCTTTGCCAATTAAAATCTGTCTCAGAATAAATGTCGTTACTCAGCACATATATCCGCAACGGTTCACCAACATAGCCTCTGACAGCGTCATCATATGCTCTCGGAGGCATATAGACAGGGACAGTAGTCTCAACCGAAGCACGCTCGGCAACAGTAAAAATCTCAGTCTCAACAAACGAAGACCTCGCGCCATCAGACACAGACACAGCCAACCGAGCCTGTGTAGAACTATCCAAAGAAACAGCCGGAATCCTCAACGCGTACTTTTCCGAAAACACCTCGTAAGAGTCTCCGCCATCTGTAGAAAAATAGACACGATAGTCGAGCACATCACCGTCGACATCCGTAGCCTTCAAACCCAGTGGCACAGAGTCCCCGTCATAGAAGACTCGACCTTCTGCTGGCCCAGAGATAGACACTGATGGGGCATTGGCAGAACGCTCCACGACTGCCATCTGATTTCCATCGTGCAAAACAGCAAGGCTAGCATAATTCGGCGGATTCTCCACAATAACTTCGAATTCCGCAGATGTCTCAAACGGACCTGGATCAACATGCCAAGTATATTTTGCGGCATTAAAGTTTATGCTTCGCAGAACTCGACCAGAAGAATGTCGTAATTCCAGAACATATTCATCATATTCATCTGCCCCCCTGGATACCCTGCTGTCTATCCCAGAATAAGGCAGGGCAAATACAGATTCAATTGTCACTCTTTTGGGAGCGTCAGCATCTGAAGAATAAACTTCTCCATAATAAGCTGTTCCCGAAATATACTCAGCCAATTGCCTAGAATCGCCCGATGATCCAGAACAGCCAGAGGCAACTAGCAGCACCATGGCAATCACCGCAATGACGCATACAGCCTTATAGCACCTGACTGGCATCCGCATGTCCACTGCCTCAGTCTTGTAGGGGGCTGGTTGTCTGTTGTTTGGTGTCATAGATGCTTTGACCTCTCTAGCGCAGGTTAAGTTCCCAAGGCGGAGCGAGCGGGTGACGAGAATCGAACTCGCATCATCAGCTTGGAAGGCTGAGGTTCTACCATTGAACTACACCCGCATGGCATGGCAGCTTTTGGCAACGCTGTGGCTGCGCTGATCGCAGGCTGCGTGGCTGATCGCAGGCCGCGTGCCCAATAGCTGCTCTGTTCTGTCTAGTCTATGAGGTGATGCCATCAAAATCGCAAACCAAAGAAACAACACCCCCAGCGGATCTGCTTCCAGCCGACCAGCTCGTAGCAGGCCAGCCCCCAGCCGACCTGCCCGCCACCCTCGGCTCGCTCAAAGCATCGGGCTGGCAGCCGACGCCTGTCAAGGAGGAGATACGCCGCAACCTCGTGGTCGCCATCGCTGAGGGGCGCACCGTCTTCCCCAATGTGTTCGGCTACGAGGAGACCGTCATCCCCTCGCTGGAGAACGCCTTGCTAGCCTGCCACGATGTGATCTTCCTCGGCGAGCGGGGGCAAGCCAAGACTCGCCTGATCCGCTCGCTCATAGGTCTGCTCGACGAATGGCTGCCGACCGTTGCAGGCGGCGACCTGCATGACGATCCGTTCGCTCCCACCTCCGCCTCGGCCAAAGAGCAGCTAGCTGCCCACGGAGACGACACGCCCATCGCCTGGGTGCACCGCAGCGCACGCTTCGCCGAGAAGCTGGCAACGCCCGACACCTCAATAGCCGACCTCATCGGCGAGGTGGATCCCATCAAAGTAGCCGAAGGCCGCTATCTCTCAGACGAGCTCACCATGCACTACGGCCTCGTGCCCCGCGCCAACCGAGGCATCTTCGCCATGAACGAGCTGCCCGACCTCGCCGAAAGAATTCAAGTGGGGCTGCTGAATGTGCTGGAAGAGCGGGATGTTCAGATACGCGGCTATCGCATCCGCCTGCCCATAGATGTGCTGCTGGTGGCATCGGCCAACCCGGAGGATTACACCAATCGAGGCCGCATCATCACCCCGCTCAAAGACCGCTTCGGCTCGCAGATCCGCACGCACTACCCGGCCACAGCCGCCATAGAGATGGACATAGTGGAACAAGAAAGCCGCACCTTTGAGGCAGACGGCATATCGGTGCAGGTGCCCGACTTCATGGCTGAGATCACCGCCACGCTCAGCCAGCTGGCCCGCCAAAGCCCGCATGTGAATCAGCGATCAGGCGTGTCGGTGCGCCTTTCTGTCGCCAACTACGAAACCTTGATAGCCAGCGCGGTGCGCCGTTCGCTGCGCCGAGGCGAAAGCACCGCCGTGCCCCGCATGTGCGACTTGGCGCAGCTCACCCCGTCCACCGCAGGCAAGGTGGAGACGGAGACCTTTGAGGAAGGGCGAGACGAAGAAGTGCTGGCGCATCTGGTGAAGGCTGCCGTGCTGGAGGTGTTCAGAGAGTCGTGCGACCCCAGAGACTGCGCCGCAGTCGCCGAGGCTTTCACCGAAGACATAGCCTTCAGCGCAGGAGACGACATAGACATAGCCGCCTACACCGAGCTGATGGCCGAAATGCCAGAGCTGGCGCAAGCCTTGCGCGGCCTGGGCTATGAAGACGAAGACCTAGAGAACCCCGCAACAGCGGCATCAGGCGTGGAATTCGTGCTGGAAGGTCTGCACCTCTCCAAGCGGCTCAACAAGGATGCCGTTGGCACGGGAGCCGTCTACAGAGGCCGCACCAAGCCGAAGCCCCCGCCTGAGCCACCGTCTTCTCCTCCACAGCCTCCGTTGGATTAAGATAGTCAAAGCAAAAACTTCGCAAAACTCCGCAAGAATTTCGCACCAACAAAAAGGAGCATCAAATGTCACGACTTGAAGGCCATGTGTCTTACATCACGGGAGCAGCCTCGGGCATCGGCTTGGCCACCGCCAAACGCTTCGCCGAAGAGGGCGCCATCGTCATCGGAGCCGACCTCAAGGCAAGCAACGGCTGGGAAGAAGTGGAAGCCATCTCGCCCGCCAGCAGCTTCTACGAGCTGGATGTGCGCGAGGAAGAGCCGCAGCAACAAGCAGCCGAAGCAGCAGTGGCGCAGCACGGCAAGATAGATTCGGTGATGACAGCCGCAGGCGTGGCAGGGGGCGGCCCCGTGCATATGCTCCCGCTGGAAGAATGGCAGCGCGTCATAGACATCAACCTCACCGGCACGATGCTCTCGGTGAAAGCCTGCCTGCCCTCAATGATTGAACAGCGCAGAGGCTCTATCATCACTGTCGCCAGCGTGGAAGGGCTGGAAGGCTGCGAGGGCGGCAGCTGCTACAACGCGTCCAAAGGCGGCGTGGTCATCCTCACCAAGAACATGGCCTGCGACTACGGCCGCCTAGGAATCCGAGCCAACGCCATATGCCCGGGCTTCATCAACACCCCAATGTTCCAGAGCGCCATCATAGAGGGCATGGGCGAAGAGCGGGCCGACCCGATCAGATTCCAGCACAAGCTCGGACGCTGGGGCAAACCCGAAGAGATAGCCGGAGCAGCCCTGTTCTTGGCTTCAGACGACTCTTCGTTCGTCTCAGGCGTGGCACTGCCTGTGGACGGCGGCTATGTGGCAGGCCACCAGTACGGCATGGCAGAGATGCTGGGGCTGGCTTAGAAGAAACTCAGCCTGCGAACAGAGCAATCCGCCAGGCAAGCCAATATACTTTGTATCGCAAATGTTGCTAGTGCTACAAATATGTGCCATAATAATTTTTTATGAGCCGCATCCGAAACCAAACGCTCCGCCTAGCAGCCTTGCTGCTAACAGTCGCCCTTGTCGCCGCAGCTTGCGGGAACGATGATGACGGCAATGAAAGCTCGGTGCCCGCTGAGTTGAATGTCGGCTATCTGCTGGCTCTTGACGAGCGATTTTCTCGCATTGTCACGCCGATGGTGAATGCAATTGAATTAGCGCGTGATGAAATCAACGCCGCTGGCGGGAATGTAGTGCTGGTGCCTGGGGATTCTGGTCATGATGTGGCAATGGCCAACGAAACCGCCGACAGTCTCATCGCCGATGGAGTCAGCGCAATAGTGGGAGCAGAGTCTTCCCAGATCAGTTTGGGCGTCATAGACAAAATCACAAGAGCAGAAGTCGTGATGATCTCGCCGATAAACAGCGCGCCCGTCTTCACTCAATACGATGACGGAGGCTATTATTTCCGCACTCTGCCGTCAGACGCTCTCCAAGCTATTGAAATGGCCGACCTGATGAAAGAAGCAGGAGTCACGAATGCCGGGATTCTTCACTTGGATAACGCTTATGGTTTAGGGTTCGCCAGGGCTTTGGAAGACCGTCTGGTTGAAGACGGCGTAAGGGTCGGCTTGAAAGTCCCCTACAATCCTCCAGGCACCGACTTTAATGCCGAAATAGACCTTGAAGCTGATATCCACCTTTTGCGAGACGCAAGAGTAGACGGCGTGGCCATCGTAGCTTTCAACCAGACCGCGACCATCGTAAGCCACAAGCTGGAAGTGGGCATGGATCCGGGCCGAGTTCCGTTTTTCATAAGCGCTGCTGTGAGCGGGGGAGATTGGCGAGACACCGACCCAGACGACCCTGGCGTGCTGGACGGCACCAAGGTGATCTTCACCTCCGAAACCCCCGAAGCAGGCGAGACTACTTTTGCTTCCCGCTACGAGGCTTACGCAGGCGAAGAGGCCGGTCTCTACTCGTCTTATGCCTACGATGCTGTGGTGATTCTGGCTTTGGCGTCTTTGGCGGCCGACAGCACCGACCCCGCCGACATCGCCGAGGGAATAAACGCCGTCACCCGTGACGGCACCAAATGCAGCCTCTACGCAGCTTGCGCCGCGCTCATCGCCGACGGCGAAGACATAGATTACGACGGTGCCAGCGGAATTTTGGATTTCACCCGTGCCGGCGAGCCGAGCACCGGAGGCTATGACATCTACGAGTTCAACGAGCAGGGCACGCTAGATTTCGTGAGCCACGAAGTCGTGCATGTGGACGAGCTTTAGAGCGGCCGAGCTGTAAGCGGGCGAGCTGTGAGCGGATGAGCCGTAGAAGGGAATTCTGATTCAGAGGCTGTTTCTGCAGTGCTGTTCGTGCTATTTTGTTGAGACAAGATTGGAGTTGCGCAAAACAGAGCCATGGCAAATACCAGAACCAAATCTGCTGTTGGGCCGACAATCGGCATCGTCTTAGTCGCCGTGCTGGTTTTCGTGGGCATCTGGATCGGGGAGAACTCAAACATCTTCGGAGAAACGGAGGGCAGCATGTCTGACGACAACAGTTCTGACGACAACAGTTGGGGATATTCGGGCGACACTGGCCCAGAGAATTGGGGCAGCCTTTCAGATAAATACTCGGAGTGTTCCGAAGGCAGGGAGCAGTCGCCGATAGACATAGCTACCGCATCTGCCGTGAGCGGCAATGAGAGAGAAACCCCGCCGTTGTCGTTTCACTACGGCGATGATGAGACTCACTCTGTTCACACCGGCAAATTCGTGAAACTCAAGTACGAGGCGGAAGAGAGCCACATCTACCTCGGAAACCGATCTTACGATCTCATAGAAATCCACCCCCACACGCCCAGCGAGCACACTCTTGACGGCGAGAGCTTTCCGATGGAAATGCATCTAGTCCATAGGGGAGTCCAAAGAGAGTTGGCAGTGGTGGGCATTTTGTTCCGTCTGGGCGAGGCTAATCCGGCGATTCGGCATTTCATCGATTCCGTGCCGATCCATCCGGGCGAAGACTATTTCCCCTCCGAGCATTTTGATGCTATGGAGCTGCTTCCCTCCGTGAACTCCTACTACGGCTACAAGGGTTCGCTCACCACGCCGCCTTGCTCAGAGGGAGTCAAATGGCTGGTGATGTCGGAAATCCAAGAAGTGTCGCAAGAACAGGTGGATCGGATATCGGAACTCACGGGCAACATTGAAAACAACCGCCCCGTGCAGCCCTTGGGCGATAGGACTGTGAGGTACAGCGGCTGACCGCACCCCGCGTGCCAAGCCTCGGCGTGCTAGTCTTTAACTCGCAACAAAATCCATAAATCAGCTTTAGCCGCTCAAAGCTTCAACCGAAAAAGGAGATTCCCGAAATGGAGCATCTTGACTTTCTGGCATTTGACGCCGACAACCACTATTACGAAGCCGAAGACGCCTTCATCCGCCATGTGCCCAAAGACATGCAAAAGCGATGCATGCAGTGGGCGCACATCGGCGGCAAGAAAAGGCTGCTGGTGGGCGGAGCCATAAACCGCTTCATCCCCAACCCCACCTTTGATCCCGTGTCAAAGCCGGGCGCCCTGCAAGACTATTTCCGAGGCAACAACAAAGACGGCATAGACCTCAAAACCATGTTCGGCGAGCTGGATCCGATTTCCGAACGCCCCGAATATCGCGACCGCGACGCCCGCCTCGCCCTCATGGACGAGCAGCGACTGGAGGCTGCCTTCTTCTTCCCCACGCTCGGCGTAGGCATGCAAGCTTCGCTAGAGCACGACATTCCCGCCGTCAAGGCCGCCTTTGAGGGCTTCAACAAGTGGATGCTGGAAGACTGGGGCTTCAACTACAAAAACCGCATCTTCGCAGCCCCTGTGATTTCGCTCGTGGATGTGGAGTGGGCTGTTGGGCAAGTGGAATGGGCATTAGACAACGGCGCGCAGCTTCTCTGCATGCTGCCAGGGCCGGTGCCGCTGGGCGGAGGCCAGAGCATTTCGCCGGCGATGGAGATGTTCGACCCGGTCTGGTCGAGGATAAACGAGGCTGGGGTGACGGTCGGAATGCACGGCGGCGACGGCGGCTTGATGCAGGAGTATCTTGACCGCTGGGAGCCGACCGGGGCTTTTGAATCGTTTCGCTCTTCGGCGTTTCGCCAGGTCGCCACCCACGAGCGTCAGATTTTCGACACGATGGCGGCATTGGTGTGCCACGGGCTGTTCAGCAGGCATCCGAAGCTGCGGATCGCCTCCATTGAGAACGGCGGCATGTTCGTGCCCAACCTCGTTGAAGAGCTCAAGATCGGCTATGCCAAGATGCCCACCGACTTCCAAGGCGACCCGGTGGAGCAGTTCTGCGAGCATGTGTGGGTGTCGCCCTATTACGAAGACGACATAGACCTCATCAAAGAGCACATCGGCGCCGACCACATGCTCTTCGGCTCGGATTATCCCCACGCCGAAGGCTTGGAAGACCCGACCGATTACATCTTGGACATCCCCAATTTCTCTGAAGACGAGGTGAGAAAGATAATGCGCGACAACGCTTGGGAGCTGGTCACGCCTGCTGCCTGAGTGCTGTCTCGCGTTCTGATTTCTGGTTTCGCTGCTTGACTTGAGTTTTGCGCTCTGACTTCCCAGTCTTGCAACCTGAGCTTCGTCTCGCATTCTGACATACCGCCTCGCACCCTGACCCCCAGTCTCGCCCCCTCACTTCCAAAAGGAGAAACACCATGCCAATGCCAACTGACATCCCCATCATCGACACGATGATCGGCTTTCCCCGCAAGAACTTCGAGCTTTACGATTTCATCCGCACGCAGACGAAAGACGAGGAATCCAAAGAAGGCTTTGAGTTCCCCGTGGAATACATGTTCAAGAATGTGCCGAAGGAGCTTTACGGCGCAGACGCCGACCCAGTGGATGTGACGCTAGGCGAGATGAACCGCTTCAACATAGCGATCGGCATGGTCTCATGCGAAGACGAAGACGGCCAGCGGGCTTTGAAAAACCATCCCGACAGGTTCGTGCCCACATGCGGGGTAGACCCCAACGATGTCATGGGTTCGGTGCGCAAGCTGGATGAGCTTCACAAAGAGTGGGGCATCAGATCAACTTCGGCGTTCCCCGCAGGCTGCTTCCCGCAAGTGCCGATTGACGATGCCAAGTTCTATCCGATCTACGCCAAATGCGTAGAGCTAGACATCCCGATTTTCGTCTGCGCAGGCGTGCCAGGCCCGAGGCTGCCCTTCTCATGCCAGCATGTGGAACGGATAGACAGAGTGATGTACGATTTCCCCGAGCTGGTCTTCGTAACCCGCCACGGCTGCGAACCATGGGAGGATCTAGCCTGGAAGCTGATGCTGAAGTGGCCCGGCCTGCACTATTCCACCTCGGCCTTCGCCCCCAAGCACTACCCCAAATCCATCATCAACTACGCCAACACCAGAGGCGCAGAAAAAATAGTCTACGCCGGCTATTTCCCAATGGGCCTCTCCCTAGAACGCATAATGACCGACATGCCCAATGTAGCCTTCCGCGACCATGTCTGGCCCAAGTTCCTAAACGAAAACGCCCGCCGAATCTTGAAGCTGGACTGACCAGCCGGCTGGGCTGGCAGCCCGGCTGGCTGCTCGAAAAGCTAGCTAGTTTGCGCCAACGGGGGCGGCGGGGGTGAAGGTTACGGGCATGGCTTCGGGGCCTACTATGAAGTTGGAGGCTCGGTAGGGGAGTTCTGCGCCTTCTTTTAGCTGGATGTCGGGGAGGCGTTCCATTAGCTGCTCGAACATCACTTTTAGTTCTAGGCGGGCTAGGGAGGCGCCTAGGCAGAAGTGGGTGCCGAAGCCGAAAGCCAGGTGGTTGTTGGTCTCGCGCTCCACATTGAACACGAACGGGTCGGGGTAGATTTCCTCGTCACGGTTGGCCGAGGGATACATCAGCACGATCTGTTCGCCTTCTTCTATGGTCTGGCCGCGCATCTCCACATCTTTGGTGGCAGTGCGCGACATATTCTTGATGGGGGTCACCCAGCGGAGCAGCTCCTCCACGGCTCGTATCACATAGGCATCGTCGTGGCGGTTGGCCATTAGCTTGGTTCGCTCTTCGGGGTGATCCATCAAAGCCAGCATTCCGCCGGTGATGACATGACGGGTGGTCTCGTCGCCGCCGATGAGGATCAGCAAGGTCTCTTGAACGAGAGACTCGTCGTCCAGTTTTTCGCCGTTCAATTCGGCATGGCAGAGGACGCTCACAAGGTCTTTCTGAGGCTCGCGGGCGCGGCGGTCGGCGATGACGCCCATCTGGAATTCCCTAAAGGCGATGCCGGCCATCATGGCTTTTTCGGTGGCGGCTGGGTCGGATGCCGTGGTGCCTCGGATCAAATCGTCCGACCACTCCAGCAGGTCTTCGTACGACTCTCTGGGGAAGCCCAGCATGTCGCCGATGAGGATGAGCGGCAGGGGAGCGGCGATGTCCCACACGAAGTCGCACTCGCCCTTCTCGCACACCTTGTCTATGATCTCGTCGCAGATGGCGCGGATTTCGGGTTCTTTATCGCGCACTCGCTTGGGCGTGAAGCCTCGGTTCACGAGCATCCGGCGGCGCAGGTGCTCTGGGTCGTCCATTGAGATCATCATCGGCAGCGGGTCGCCGTGCGGCCGAGGCGAGCGGTAGCTGGAAAAGGTCTCGTCGTCCTTTTCCACCGCCAGCACATCGTCATAGCGCATGATCGCCCAAGTGTCGCACTTCTCGTCGTAATACACGGGCGCATTGTGCCGCATCCATGTCCATGTCTCATGCGGCTCGCCAGAATACCACCGCCCGTCAAGCAGGTCGACTTCCGGATGTGTCGGATGATTAGCAATAGCCATGGGTGCTCCTCTCTGTTCCCCTGACTGCAGGGCTGTCTGCCCTAAAGGTTAGCACCCGCTATTGCTAGCGGGATGGCTGATGGCAGCTTATGCCAGTCTTGCTGTTGCCAGCCTCAAAGGTCAGCTAGATCAGTGATAGCTGATGAGAGGATTGCCGTCACCGTCTTTTGCCGAACCCATCCCCATTAGGCACATGTCAACTATCCACCAGACAAGAACGCCTCCAAGCGTGATCAGCTTCAGAATTCCGAGCCCAACACGACCAGTATACATCCGGTCAATTCCAAGCCATCCAAGCAGTATAGAAAGAACTACTGCTGCGAAGTGCTTTTGGGAGACTGTGGCAGACTCGGGCGGGGACTGACCTGGCTCCTGAGGGGCTGGCGTCCCATCATCGTAGGAAATTAAGGGATTGCCGCTGCCGTCGCGTGCCTTGCCAGAGGCGATGAGGATGAAGTCGACTATCCCCCAGATACCCAAACCCCCGAATGTGACGAGTTTAAGGATTCCAAGCCCCACTCGGCCTGTGTACATTCGATCTATGCCGTAAATGCCCGCAAGGGGTGTTATAACTGATAACACCACTGCGGCAGAGTGTTTTCTGGATACTGTAACGGGGTCGCGTGCACGCATTGTTCAACTCCTTTGAAATATCGTCCGACTGGGGTATTGACTGAAGTATACACCAAGAGTGTGATGTGCATCCGACATTATGGGGAATGTGTGAAAGCATAAGGCGTCAGTTCAGCCTGCTCTGCTCGTACTGGTCTATGTAGGTCTGAACCCTTTGCTTGTTGTGGGCTTCCTTGTCGCCTTTGAAGTAGATCTCAATGAACTGCGCTAGAAGGGATTGCTCTATGAATCCGTATATGACTCTGAGCGAAGATGCTCTGAGATATTCACAGCGCATACGGCCCTTGACGATTAGCAGCCCTTCGCTCTGACGGATGATCTCAGCGTGGCGACCGACTGCGCGGCCGAACTGCGGAGGGCTGTCTTCCACCTTCCCTTTGAACCTCGCAAAGTCGTCTGGAAGGGTCTTGAACTTCCTGCCCAGCTTCCTGAATTCCTTTTGAAAATCGGGCAGCTCCTCAAATCTCATCGTGGTGTTCCCCCCGGGCGTATGGGTCGTCGCGGTAGAAGACCGTCTCGTAGTCGATGACATCTCCTTGTTCTGTGGCTCTGAAGGGGTAGTCGCCGTGTGAGTAGTCGGCTATTTCCCTTGCCCCCATGTCTGACAGGCGTGCCAGCACGCTGTTGACATGCAGGATTTCGGGAGCAGAGAAGTCGCTCAGGTCGGGATCTCGAAGCGGCAGGTACTTCTTCTGGGTGTGCCCGTGGTAGGTGTGCTTGATGAAATCCAGCTCATCGCTTTCGCTCATGTCTTCAAGGATCTCATCCAGTTCCACCGCGTAGGGGCCGAAGCTGTCGCGGGTGTAGGTGGCTCCGAGCAGCTTCTCGCTGTGGATTTCGTAGTAATCAAAGTCGATGAAATACAAAAGCTTGTGGAGCACGGTCGCGCCCACATTCGGCTTCGCCCCCACCTCGCCCAGGATGTAGAGCAGCATCTCTTTGAACCGCTGGGCATCTTTGTGCGAAATGCTAATGCTGCGCTCGGCAATCTTTTTGGCAAGAGATTTCCGCCTTTGGGCTGGCGGCTTCTCAATCGTGACCGACCACCCTGGCTCGTCGCCGTGCAGGAGTTCGGCAACGGACATCCTGAAGAGGCCCGCCAGCCCTCGGGCTTCCGTCACCCTGAGATCCCGCTCGCCAGTCTCAATCTGACGATAGGTCGGACGGGTCAGACCCAAAGCTGATGCCGCTTCTTCCTGCGTGAGCTTTTGCTGGATTCGTTGTTGCTGGATGAATCGTGCCAGCTTCACTTTTTCTGTCATTGGTTTGTCCTCTGTGTTTGGGCTTATCGTAGAGGAGGGGAGCTGCACAGCCGAAGCCGTCCAACGACCTCTCAAATGCCACTATAGCACAGAGTAAAGTAATCCAACAAGATTAATGTAAAAAATCCTGTCATTTGTGCTGGGCATCGGATTCCCAAGCACTTCTCAGAAGCAGAGAAAGCGAGGGGAGGTGTCAGGAATGGTGAGAGAGGCTGGAGTCTTGCTGTAAATCTGAAATACGATCAGTGCTGTGATACCTAATGAGAGGATTGCCGTTGCCGTCGCGGGCACTGCCTTTGGCGATGATAATGCCGTCTACCACTGCCCAGACGCCTAATCCGCCGAAGGTGACCAGCTTTGCGATTCCCATTCCTACACGCCCCATATACATGCGGTCTATGCCGAGAAAGCTGGTTACAGGAATTGCAGAAAGCAATACCGCTGTTCGGTGCTGAGGCGATACCACAGTCTGACGGGGCGGTTGGTAAGCCCTTGTCTGCGTCACAGTTTCGCCTTTGGCTTCGTAGGCAATGAGGGGGTTGCCGTTGCCGTCTATTGCTCTGCCCGAACCGATGAGAAAGTTGTCGACCACTTGCCAGATCATCGCAGGAATTGTCAACCCGAAGGCAACAGCGGAATACCTTAGAAGAACCCCAAACAAGTCGGCAAAATCAACAATTTCGTCTGCTTCTATTGCTGCTTCTATTTCAGAGGCGATGGAGGGGCCGAGTATGGTGAGAAAAATAACGGACGGGACTATCTGAGCAATAAACTTAGCAATTCCAAGCCCAACACGCCCTATATACATGCGGTCAATGCCGTATCCTCCGAGGAATGTAGACAGCAGAATCGCAGGGAAATGCTTTGGCGAGACCAGAGCTTCGCGCGGCTCTGGAGTGCCGTAGTCATCAGGGCCGTAGTCATCAGGGCTGCCGAATTCCCTGTCTGCGGGATGAATATCGGTCATCGGACTATCAGAGGTCTGCCCTTGCCATCGCGAGCTTTGCCCCTGCCGATGAGAATGTAATCCACAATGATCCAAACGAATAAGCCTCCGAGCGTGATGAGCTTGACAATTCCCAAGCCGACTCGCCCCATGTACATGCGGTCGACGCCAAGCATATTCGTTACCCAGATTCCCGAAAGTATGACGGCAGGAGTGTGCTTCTCGGAAACATGCACTTGACGGTAGTTCCTCGGCGCATCATCGCCGAAGATAATCAGGGGATTGCCCTTGCCGTCTCGGGCTTTGCCGCTGCCGATCAGTATGTCGTCAATTATCAGCCATATCGTTAGAGGCGTGCTGATGAGGTTGACTGCTGCATCAGGGAGAATGATTGTAAGCGCAACGGTGGCTGCGAATGCAAGGAGTTGCAAGGTTCCGATGTCTTTGCGCCCCATATAGAAGCGGCCCACGCCAAGCCAACTGAGAAAGAGGGCAAGCACAAATGCCGTGCTGTGTTTGGGCGAGACATAGGCCTGATGCCCCAAATCGCTGCGGCCGACTAGCGCGCCCGTGGATGGTTCTACTGCTGAGTTCATTTGGCTGCTCCTTTTCGTCTGCTGGCGATTCAGGCAGTTTTGCCTGGCATCGTCTGAGGTAGGGTGTCGTCTTGTTTTTATGTTACATCATGGAAGAACCGCTGGGTGGGCATTTCAGCGGTCGCTGCTAGGCATCAGGCAGACTAGGCATCAGGCAGACTAGGCATCAGGCGGATTAGGCATCTGACGGCTTTGAAGAAATTGATGGAATTCAAGAATTAGGACGCTATACTGATAGCAGACAACCTACGGGCAGGTACTCAGTGAGACACCCCTCGGGGTGTGGGAGGCGTGGGCAGGTGCCCGCGCCTTTTTTACGCTGGACGGCTGCCCTGCTAAACAACCCTATAAGACAAATCCCAGACGCTTACCCCAGACAGCCCGAAAGCCAACCGATACACACAACAAGCCGATAGCCACAACAGCTTTACGGCTCCGACCTCCAGAACAGACCCGCCAGCAAACCAGCCGATAGACCCAGAAAGCCGCCGACCGTCAATGAGTGCCGCCACCATAGAACACGAAATCCAGACGCTCATCGAGCCGCTGGTTGCCGATTTCGGCGCAGAGGTGTTTGATGTGACCTGGGGCGGCGGCTGCCTGAAGGTGGCTGTGGATGCGCCAGGCGGCATTGACACCACCACGCTCTCCAAGGTCTCACGCACGATTTCGCAGGAGCTGGATCTGCGCGACCCCATTGAGAGTCGCTACACCTTGGAAGTCTCCAGCCCTGGTTTGGAACGCCGCTTGCGCCGCCCTGAGCATTTTGCGAAATCTGTCGGCAGCACGGTCACCCTCAAGCTGCGAGACGGCAAGACGCGACTCAGCGGCGAGATAGTGGAGGCGACCGACACCGAGGTGACGCTGCGGCTGGCGGACGAAGATTTGGGTGGGGTAGAAGTTGGTTTGGCGGATGGAGACTTGGCTGGAGCGAATGGATACTCGGCTGGGGCAGGGCGTGTCTCGGAAGAAGGAATTGACGGCTTAACCAAAACCATCAGCTATTCCGACATCGCCCGTGCCCAGACCGTCTTCCAGTGGGAAGGTGCGCTGAGGGAAGGAGCCCAGCACGGCAGGCAGGGGGTAAATGGTCAAGCCGTTGGCTCCAAAGAACAGGGAGCAACAGGTCAGAAAGCAGACCGCCAGAAAGCAGACCGGCAGAAAGCAAACAAGCAAGGAGCGAGCGCATGAACCCGGAGGAGATGCGTGAGGCTCTGGAAGCCATCGCCAAAGAGAAGGGCGTGGATCTTCGCCAGCTGGCCGAAGCTCTCGTGGTCGCTTTGGAATCGGCGTATCGCAGCTTGGAGGGTGCCTACGAGCACGCCCGCGTGGAGATCGATATGCAGACTTGGCGGCCAGTCATCTATGTGCGCGAGTCGGACGAATACGGCGAACCCGTCGGCGAAGAGTTTGACGACACTCCCGACGATGACGAGTTCGGCCGCATCGCCGCCCAAGCTTTCCGCCAAGTGATGACGCAGCGCGTCCGTCAAGTCGTCAACATCAACAAATACGAAGAATACGCAGGGCGGGAAGGCGATATCGTCACTGGCATCATCCAGCAGAGCGACAGCCGCTTCACCCTGCTCAACCTCGGCGGCGTGGAGGCTTTGCTGCCCCGTGCCGAGCAGGTGCCTTTTGAGCACTTGGAACCCAACACCCGCCTCAAAGCGTATCTCGTGGAGGTGCGCCGTTCCGACCGAGGCCCGCAGATAGTGGTGAGCCGCACCCACCCCGGCCTCATCCGCAGGCTGTTTGAGCTTGAAGTGCCAGAGGTGGTGGAAGGCACGGTGGAGATAATGGCGTGCGCCCGCGAGCCGGGGCATCGCACCAAGATCGCCGTGATGTCCAACGACGAGAATGTAGACCCCGTAGGCGCCTGCGTGGGGGCGAGAGGCAGCCGTGTGCGCATCGTGGTGAACGAGCTGCGAGGCGAAAAAATAGACATCGTGCCATTTTCTGAAGACGCCGAAGACTATGTGATGCGTGCGCTCTCGCCAGCCAAGATCAAGCAGGTAACCATAGACGAAGAGACGAACCACGCCGAAGTCATCGTCCACGACTATCAGCTCTCGCTCGCCATCGGCAAGGAAGGGCAGAACGCTCGGCTGGCTGCTCGCTTGACTGGCTATCACATTGAAATCAAAAGCGAAAGCCAAGTCGCCGAAGAGCAAGGCTTTGACATTGAAGGCAACGCGCTTGAAGACGGCGGGCAGGGGAGCGGCGAACCACAGAGCGGCGCGCCTGAAGGGATGCATGAGATAGAACCAAGGCTTGACGATAGCCACCATGAAACAGCAGCTGTCGCAGCTGCCGAGGGGGTGCATGACGGAGAGGCGAATTCCATTGCCGAGCAGATGGAAGATGCGCAACCTCAGCCAGAGGAAGCACAAGCCTCTCAAAGTCAAAACTAACCCCGCAACCCGTCAATCTCGTCTGGGCTGTATCGGTTTTGCATTTAATTCGCATCTATATCGGTAATTCGCATTTATATCGGCATTCAAGGAGAAAATTTTGGCAGGAAATGTCCGCATCTATGAGCTAGCCAAAGAGCTAGGCATAGGCAGCGCAAAGTGCATAGAGCTCTGCGAAGAGCTCAACATCGGCACTGGCATGACGGCTTCTTCCTCGGTGCCCCCCCAACAGGCCGACCGGGTGAAGATCAAAGCTCAGCAATACGGTCTTGTCAAGAAGCCAGAGGCTAAGCAGGCTGCAGCCAGCACTGCTCAAAAGCCGGCCCGCCAGCAGCGCCAGCAAGGCAGGCGCCAGCGCGCTCGCCCAGGCGAGGGCCGCAGGCGACCGCCTACCTCCGAAAGGGCTGCCGCAACGCCTCCCGCTGCTGCTGAAAGTCAGGCCTCCGAAGCTCCTGCCAAAAGCAAAATAGACGAATCTGCAGTCGGCGAGGCAGCCGAGAAAGCTGCTGTAGACAAGCTCGTCAACACTCTTATGAGGGAAGATACGGCTCAGAAGGCCGACACGAAGGCAGCGAAAAAAAGCACGGCAAAGGCTGAGGCAAAAGCCGCTGCTGAGGCAAAAGCCCCTCCAGAGCCGGCCCAGTCAGAGCAAGCCCAGCCAGACAAAGCAGTAGCGAAGAAAGCAACAAAGAAAGCAGCAGCGAAAGCCAAGCCAGAGAAAGCTAAGCCAGAGACAGACGACAGCTCTGCCGCCAAAAAAGTCGCGGGCGTTCCCGAAAGCGCAGAACCTGCCTCCCCCAAGACCGAAGAAGCAGTTGCTGAAGCAGCCATTGAAGAAGCAGCTATTGAATCTGATCCAAAAGCTGCTGCTGGCGATGCATCTTCGGCAGGTCAGACAACCTCAGAGACGATAGAAGAAGCTGCAGCAGTTTCCGAAACAGCAAAAGCCGCCGAAGATTACGCCGATGTCGCACAAGAACTTGCTGCCAGTTCCGAAGTCGCCAGTTCCGAAGCGGCCAGCTCCGAGGTCATCAGTTCCGCTGCGGCCAGTTACGAAGTCATCAGTTCCGATGAGGCTCGCCAGACGATTTCTTCTCGCGCCACTCCCACATCGGTTTCGGGCAAGGTAATTCCGCCGCCGCCCGGCCGGTCGCGAGCCATCACGGTAGACGGCGAAGCCTTTTCGCCGGGCGTCAAACGAGGTCGCCCCCCTGTCCCCGCAAGCGGAGATCAAGAAACCCCCGCCCGAACTCGCCGCCGCCGTCCCGACCGCCGTAGAGCAGCCAATGTGGATGCAGTCTTCACGCCCCAGCAGACGAGGCTGCCGTCTTCGGCCGGCCAAGGCAAAGGCAAATCAGGGCGTGGCAACGCCGCTCCGTTCCGCCCCAACCAGCAACGCCGTCGCAAGGGCGGTCGCCGTCGCCGCCGTTCGGTGGAAGAGCTTCGCCCGCTAGACCAGCAGCCAGCCGCCGCTTCGCTCGTTGATCTGCCGCCGCCCGAAGAAATCGTGGAGATAGAGCGTGCCAGCACCGCCCAAGAGGTGGCGCCCAAACTCAACCGAACCACGAGCGACATGATCAAATACTTTTTGGATCACCAAGAAATGGTCACCGCCACGCAGCCTCTGTCTGACGATCTCATAGAGCTATACGCCGAGGAGATCGGAGCACGAGTGCGGATTGTGGATTTTGAAGAAGAGCAAGAAGCCGAGCTGCGTCGCCTCTTGGATCTGCCCGCCGCGAACGGAGCAGGGGAAGACATGGGCCAAGGCACTGGCGATGGCAGCTCTGATGAAGGCGAAGGAGGGGGCGACCTGTCACCCGCAACGCCCCGTCCGCCCGTGGTCACGATCATGGGCCATGTGGATCACGGCAAGACGACCCTCCTAGACGCCATCCGCAACACGAATGTGACTTCTGGCGAGGCGGGCGGCATCACCCAGCACATCGGCGCCTACCATGTTGAGCGCAACGGCCAGAGCATCACTTTCATAGACACGCCCGGCCACGAGGCATTCACGGCGATGCGCAATCGCGGGGCGAATGTCACCGACATCGTGGTGCTCGTGGTGGCTGCCGATGACGGCCTCATGCCGCAAACCGAAGAAGCCATAGATCACGCCAAAGCTGCCGATGTGCCCATAATCGTGGCCATCAACAAGGTGGATCTTGAGGCAGCCAATCCCGATCGCGCCCGCCAGCAGCTCTCCGAGCAGGGGCTCGTGCCAGAGGCTTGGGGGGGCGACACCGTGATGGAAGAAGTGTCTGCGCTGAGCGGCGAGGGTTTGGACGAGCTGCTTGAGTCTATTTTGCTCATGTCTGAAGTGCAGGAGCTTACCGCCCCGTCGGATCGGCGTTCGCAGGGGGTGGTGCTGGAGGCGCACAAGGATGTGGGGCGCGGCCCTGTCGCCACGCTACTGGTGCAAGAAGGCACGCTGAAAGTGGGCGACCCTGTGGTGGCGGGGACGGTCTGGGGCAAAGTCCGGGCTTTGATGAACGACAAGGGCGAACCGATCCAGACTGCCGGGCCTTCTGCGCCCGTGCAGGTGCTGGGTTTTTCAGATGTGGCGGCTGCTGGCGACGAGTTCGCTGTGGCCCCTTCGCAGAAGCTGGCTGAAAAAGTGGGGCGCGAGCGCGAGCAACGGCATCGGATATCGGATTTGGGGCGCGACATCGGAATGCGAGCGGCCGGGGCGAAGCTGGAAGATATTTTCGCGGGCGTGTCGGCAGGCGAGAAGGTAACTCTGAACTTGGTTTTGAAGTCGGATGTGCACGGATCGCTGGAGGCTCTGGTGGCGAGCTTGAAGAAGCTGGAGCGCGACAACCTGAAGCTGTCGTTCGTGCGGCGTGGGGTGGGCGGCATCACCGAGAACGATGTGCAGCTGGCGGCGGCTTCCAACGCCACGATCATCGGCTTCAATGTGCGCCCCGACAGCAAAGCCCGCCAAATGGCCGTGATAGAGCAGGTGGAGATGCGTCTTTACGAGGTGATCTACAAGGTCACTGAAGATGTAGAAGCCGCTCTGCTGGGGATGCTGACGCCTGAGATTGAAGAGCATGTGACAGGCGAGGCCGAAGTGCGTGAGGTGTTCCGCATTCGCAGAGTCGGCATGGTGGCGGGCTGCTATGTGCGAAGCGGCGTGGTGAAACGAGGCACGCAAGTGCGATTTTTGCGTGACGGCGCAGTTATCTGGCGCGGCGCGATTCGGACTCTGAGACGCTTCCAAGAAGATGTGGCGGAAGTGGCGCAAGGCTTTGAATGCGGCATCGGTCTGTCCGATTTCCAAGACCTCAAAGAAGGCGATGTGATTGAAACCTTTGAAGAGCGGGAGGTTTCGCCCGGGTAGGTTGCGCCTGGGTGGGTTGCACTCGGGTAGGTTGCGACTGGGTAGGCAGGCATCGGCTTTAGGAGAAACCTGTCGCTGGCGAACACCTGCCCCCGCTGGAACAATCTGAGCACTGAGCAAGCATTTTAAGCAAGCACTAAGCAACCGAGCCGAACAACCGAGCCGAGCAGCCTTACTGGAACAGAGAATGTCAAGAAGACGAGGATACGACCGATCCGCACGTCTGAGCGGCCTGCTGCTGGAGATAATCGCCGAAAAGCTAGAGGCGATGGGCGATCCCGAGCTGTCGCTGGTCACCATCACAGGCGTGGATGTGGATTCCGACCTAAACCGAGCAGTGGTGTATTTCGCCACGATGGGCCGCGCCCCCGCCGAAGACGCCGGAATTCAAGAAGCCCTAAGCGAGCACCGCCAAGACCTGCGCCGAGCCATAGCCTCCCAAGCCCACCTCCGCAACATCCCCGACTTGATCTTCCGCCCCGACCAAGGCCTCCGCCACGGCGCCCACATAGAAGAAGTCCTGCGAGATCTGCAAGATGGCGGCGAGGTCGGCAGGCCTGGCAGCGGCGATAGCAGCGGAGGCAGCTGATGTTCCACGAGTTTGCTGCTCAAAACCCTCTGTTCAAAAAATTCAATTTGCGTTTCCCAAATCTATGTGCTAAGCTGAATGTCAGAAGATATGTCAAATCGTTATAACTGAGACAAAATATCCACAAAATCACGGAGACATCAATGACAGCCGACAGTCAAATAGAAGCAGAGCAGACAGCCAGCAAAAATCTAACACTCGAAGTCTCTGACTTTGGGCCGGTCGCACGCGCCTCTATAGAGCTTCGTCCGCTCACCGTTTTCGTAGGTCCCAGCAATACAGGAAAATCCTACCTAGCAATCCTTCTATATGCTCTCCATAAATTCGTGAGTAAAAACAACTTTGCAGTAATTGATCAGAATTCAGACTTGAGAGCTTTATCTGAAAAATCAATCAAGCTAATCTCATGGATGCAGGGGATAGTTTCTGCTGAACAGAGTGGTAGAACGGAAAATATAATTCCCGATGAATTTGATATTAATAAGATGATTTCTGTGACAAAGCGTTCAGAGGAAATCGCATCTGAAGAAATAGCCCGCTGTTTTGGTGTTAAGTCGGCAGGCACATTGATCAAGAAAACAGGACGAAGAATGCCATCCAAAATTTCTATAGGCAAAATGGATTCAGATGAACAATTTCTGTTTAAATTGTCCTTTAATATAAAGAAATCCGGACTGGATATTGAACTTTACAAAAATAAGAATGCAGAATATAGAGTTCAAAATGAGCATATATCAAATATCCTTAGAACACAAAAACTATTTGAATTGTTCATAGATGATTTAGAGAGTGAAGAAAGTAGCGATGACAAAAAATCTTCAATAATTTTATTGTTGTCTGTAATGGCTGATACAGCGTTCTCGCTTTTGGCAGATCCTTTACCCCAGCCTGTGTATTATTTGCCGGCAGATAGAGCCGGTGTCATGCATGGCCATAAGGTGTTTATTGGAAAAATAATAGAGCAAATCACTAGATTTGGAATTGAGCCGTCGCCAAGCGTTTCACTCCTTTCAGGCATTCTTGGTGATTTCCTAGATCAAATGCAAAAGTTTAGTAATTTTGATGATGATGTTGAAAACCAAATTGCTGAAAATTTTGAGAAATCTTTGCTTGAGGGAAAAGTAAGTGCTGAAGCACCAAGTAATGGATTAGGTATATCAGAAATAGCTGGCCCAGAGTTTACTTATCAGCCGTTTGGCTGGGATAGTTCAATATCTCTGACCAATACATCATCAATGGTATCAGAATTGGCACCAATAGTTCTTTACCTACGCCACATAGTCAAACCGGGAAATGTGCTGATCATTGAAGAGCCGGAATCTCACCTTCATCCAGAGAAGCAGGCTGATTTTACTAGGCAACTTACTTCACTTGTCAATGCCGGGATTAGAGTAGTTATTACAACTCATAGTGTTTGGATTATTGAAGCTTTGGCCAACATAATCCAAGTTTCGAAATTACCGAGCAACGAAAGATCGGGTTTGCCTAGTGAAAGTTATACAATAGATCCTGATGATTTAGGAATATGGCTGTTTGAGCCCAAGAGTAGCCCCAAGGGTTCTGTTGTAAAGGAGATAAAACTTAATGCTGATGCTGGAAATTTTCCTGCAGGCTATGACGAAATTACTGAGGCACTTTATGGAGAATGGGCAGAAGCGTCAAATCGCTTGGAAACATTAAGGATGAAAGATGATTCACCAACTAAAGTCTAAAGTTAAGTCTGATTGTATAGTCACAAGGATTGACAAAGACGGATGCAAGCTGGCTTTGGAAAAAGAAATGCCAGTTCACCTGATCATTGACTTGGACGAACCTAATGCACCTGTAAGTCCAAATAGCCCCAGAATATGTGATATTCTGTTTTTCAGTGAAAAAGGTTTTGGTGAATTAAGCCAAGAGGAACCGTGGAATGCAGATTGGGCAGTACCAATAGAGCTCAAGAGTGGTGGTGCTTCAATAACCACTGTCTATGAGCAGCTTTCGGCTGGAACAAAAGTTATCGACGAAGTGCTGCCAACAAATTACGAATGTTCATTTCGTCCCATTCTTGCGTTAGGTGGAGATATGCCAAGAAAACAATACTCTGACCTTAGAAAGAAAAGAATAAATTTTCGTGGTGGCAGTTATCAGATAAAACGAGTTAGATGCAATTCTGCATTGCGTGACGCTTTGCGTGGAACACCTTAGAATGATTGTGACTTCAAGCTGATGTTTCACGGGTTTGCTGTTGTTGACAAGGAGGGGGGGATGACATCGCACGATGTGGTGGCTCGCACGCGCAAGCTTTTGGAGATGAAGAAGGTGGGACATTCTGGCACGCTCGACCCTCTGGCAACGGGGGTGATGGTGGTGGGGGTCGGAAAGGTCACGAGATTGCTGGGGTTTCTGAAAGACCTGCCTAAACGCTATGTGGCGGAGGTGGTTTTCGGTGTTGAGACTAACACCCTAGACGCCGACGGCGAGGTGACCGCCACACACGATATGTCGGGTGTGACCTTGGAAGACATCGCTGAAGCTGCCAAGGGTTTTGTCGGCGAGATAGAGCAGATACCGCCGATGGTCTCTGCCGTGCGGGTGAGCGGCAAGCGGCTGCACGAATGGGCCAGAGAAGGCAGAGAGGTAGAGCGACCGCCCCGCCAGGTGAAGATTGACAGCATTGAAGTGGGGGAGGGGTCTGTGGAGGCGGATGGACCGGTAGCCAGACTAGATGTGCGCTGCGGTAGCGGCACCTACATCCGCACTTTGGCCTCCGACATCGGCACAGCCCTAGGCGGCGGAGCGCATGTGGCGACTTTGCGGCGGCTGGCTGTCGGCTCATTCATAATAGAAGAAGCCTGCGATGTGGAGCAGTTGGCTAACCGCCCCCCGCCCCTGCTCCCCCCAGCCGCTGGCTTGCGAGATTACCCGTCTATAGTTGTAGATGAAAAAGAAGCCAACGATGTCCGCCACGGCCGCTGTCTCCCCGACCGTCCCGTGCCGGGCGTAGAAGATTATTCGCTCCCAGCTGATGTTCCAGCTCTTGAAGCTCCTACTGCTGATATTCCTGCTGTCAATACTTCCCAGCCCGACTCCAGCGATCTAGATAGCCCCCGCCCATTCGCCATAACCGATACTGAAGGCAATCTCCTAGCTGTCTTCATCAAATCCAACGGTCTCCTCCGCCCCAAAGTGGTGCTGGCAACCGGGTAGCAGTTGGCTGGTCGATCGGTTGCCAAATCGCTAGAAGTTCTCAGACTGCCACAAGGTGGGTCAGTTCTGCGGCTGATAGTTGAGTGTTGTGGGTGATTAGCCGGATTTGAGTCGCTATTTCAGGAGATTGAAGTCTGCGCAGCAGCTCGCTCCAGTCCAAGCTCGGCTCGAATTCGCCGTGCGGTCGGATCACATTCACATGATTTTCAGCCACGAACTCCATGCTGTCTGGCACCAGCGAACACCGCAACTCTCCAGTTCCGACCGCTCCCACAATGCGGTTGGCAACTATGGCTGGGCCGATCATCTTGGGTTTGGAGGTTGCGATGAAATGCGGGCGTTTGGCTCTGTCGGCTGAAAAGGCAGGTTCAGCATGATTGCGCTTTATATCTGCGAAGCCGTCAAGCTGCCCGTTGCCGATGTTTTGCGCCCAGATGAGCGGCACTTCGCCATTGGTCGCTTCGTGGCGCAAGTCTGTGCGATGCTGGTTCCACACTATGGTGCCAGTAACGGCTTCATAACCTAGCTCAAACAGCGAACTGTGTCCTCGGAACGCGGCTTCCAGATCAGACGGATTCTCAGCAAAGATAGTTCGGCAAAACCCAAGGCTTTCACGGATGAAGCTATGTTTGCCGAGTTGTCCGCAATCCTGTATTTCTATTGGTGTCTGGGCTGGTTTTACAACATCCGTGTCGTCATTCAGTTCGGTGGCAATTTCACGCTTTATGCCTTCTGCATAGCTGAAACCTCTACTGCTTCCAATGCTTTCAACTCTTGAATCCCCTCGCCGCAGCACAATCAGCTGCACTGGCGTCTGCGCTCCGTCAAAGAGCTTTTGGTCGTGATGGATTTCAAGAAACTCTATCTCCGAGTGCGCCACCACATACCGGCGTAGGCGTTCAAAATACGCCCCAGTGTTCATAGAGGGCGGCACAACATAAGCCAACTGCCCGCCCGGTCGCAGCACCTCCAGTCCAGCCTGAAAAAACAAAGCAAAAATATTCACCCGCCCCGATATAACCCCAGCAAACCTCTCCCTGATTCCCCGAGACGGCTTGAACTGAAAATACGGCGGATTGCCGACAACCAAGTCAAACGGCTCGCCGTCATAAACATCAAGCGCCGACCTCTCGACCAAATGCGCTTCAGGAGCATTCGCAGCCGCCACCTCCAGCAATTCCCCATCCACATCCCACCCATGCAGCTCAGCCAAAGGCTCCCGCTCAGCCACCGACCTCAAAAACTCCCCAGTTCCCACCCCCGGATCCAACACCCGCATCCCCCCAAACAGCTCGCACCGATCCAACAGCCTCTCCCGCAAAACCCCAGGAGTCATATACTGCCCCAGCCGCTTCCGCCCCTCAACCGAAACCCCCGCCATCCACCCCCGAGTCAACTCCGACAGCCCGCCGTCAATCGAGTCTGTTCCCTTCATGAATAACGGCCGAGCTTTACCGTAACATGATTCTTGGGGATCAACTTCCTTGCTTCAGGTGGCAGGAAGTCGTCTTCTTGGGAAGGCTCGGTTGCCCTACCCTCGTGCTTTGACTTTCCGGTCTTGCCGAGATTCAGTTTTCTTTTGCTCATTTTGCACCTCCTAGGTTCAATATAGCCTGCCCCACACCACTTGAGCAATCCCCCCGAGCAAACAAATTCCCCAAATTAGCAGTGCCCTGTCATTCCCCTAGGGTCTCGCTCAGCGGAGTTCCGTGATGGGTTTTGCCAGACCCATCAGGGACTCTCGGCGAGTCCGAATGATTCTTGTGCCTAGTGGCTTTCGCCCCCTGCCGCCGCCATCGGCCACCAGCAGCAAGAACCTGAAACTTACTTTAGCACAGGGGTGTGACAGGCATAGACCATGCGCTAGCCGCCTTCTATTTCGGGGGGCATGGCTTTGGCGGCGTAGTTTTGCCAGTTTTGCTGGAGGGCGTCTATTAGCTGCTGGGCCAGCAGGGGCGACATGTTGATGCGCTGCACCACCACGCCGCTCGTGGGCATGGGGCCGTCGAAGTTCATGCGGACGAAATCTATCGTGAACTCGTGCATGCTGTGCGAGATGGCCGCGAAGTTCGCCCAAGTGCCTCCCTCCAGCTCGGGCGGCATGCGGATGTCTATCTGCTGGCCTTCCGGGGCTTCCCCGTTTTCAAAATTATCTTCCATAGCTTTGGCAGTCTAGCGAAAGAAGTTTGGCTTTGGGGGTCGCAAGAAGGTGAGCGGGCCGCAAAAGGGACGGACTTCGGGTAGCGTGCCGAGGGACTGGCTGCCAGCGGCGCGGTTCTTCTCCCGCTGAGGGTCGCAAGAGTCGCAAGAATGGGAATCGCAAGAAATCTCAAAATTCGCCTGTTTGGGTGTTGGGCGGCTGGGAACGGAGCGCGTCGCAAGAACAGGAATTGCAAGAAATTTCAAATCAACTGTCGCGTTTTGCGAATTTCTCCTTTCTTTAACTAATTATGGAGCACATTAAATTCCCAGACACAGCCAAGCGGCATCAACCCCTCAAGGTTGATTTGAATGACGAGCCCTTTGGCGACGCCTTGAGCCGAGCATGGCATCCATGCCGTATTGCCGAAGCAGCCTCGCCGGAACCGGAGCTTCCCAGCAGGAGGAAAGGCGCATGCCAGCTCGCCACCCCCAGCGCACCGGCGCAGGAGTGGAAGCCGGAGCTTCCCAGCAGGAGGAGAGGCGTATGACTTCCGACCAAGTCACAAAAGACAGACAAATTTACGACGATTATGTTCGCCTCTGCGGCAACATCCAAGATGACATCAACTCAGTGGTTCGCAGATCTCAGTTGGTTCTGTCGCTGTCAATCGCTGCTTTGGTGGGATACTTCGCTATATCCGACCGCTCCCTGATGAATACCAGCGTCTTGGAACTTGTGGGGCTTGGAGTCTTTCTGCTGGGAACGCTGCCCTTCGTGCGGGGAGCTCTGCGAATAGAGACATACTATGACACTCGTCTCAACTGGAGTCTCAGATACGCCACTGCTGAATACACAGCACGAGCAGCACTTATCTCTATCTTGGAATTGGCACAGAGATTATCGGTGCTCAGGGATCGCCGTGAGAGGCTATACAGCATCTCATTGTATGTGTGGTGCTCTTCTCTCCTGGTCGGAATTTTTATGGTAGCGTTAGGTATTATCTTGGGAAGTTGACTAAAGCTTAAAACAATTCAATATGCTAATATCACAGTGAAGCCGCGAACGGAGGCGAAAATGGCAAAGAAAATCTTCAAGCGGGGCAAAAGCAAGGGGGCTGAGCAGGGCGAGCAGCAGCCTTGCGACCCAAACGACGGATGGGTGCCTGAAGAAATAAAGCGACCCGTCCTTGACAAGTATGTCGTGAACGTCAAAATGAGGATAGGCCGCTAGGGACGGCCCTGTGCCGAACGGAGGCGAAAATGGCAAAGAAAATCTTCAAGCGAGGCAAAAGCAAGGGGGCTGAGCAGGGCGAGCAGCAGCCTTGCGAGCAAGACGACGGGTGGGTGCCTGAAGAAATAAAGCGACCCGTCCTTGACAAGTATGTCCAGAGAGTCAAAATGAGGATAGGCCGCTAGGGACGGCCCTGTGCCGAACGGCAGCCTAAGCAGCTAGCCGAAACCAGCACCGACTGAGATCTCGCCGACAACACCCCAACCACACGCCCCAAACCAAAGCGGGCCAGGCCCCAAGCCGAAGCAGGCACGCCAGCGAGCTGAGATAGATCCCCGAGCCGAAGCCAGCAAGCCGCCTCGCGAGCCGAGCCAGCCACCCCCGCCATCCCCAGCGACCACACCCCCAGCCAAAGCAGCCACCTCCGCAAGCCGAAGCAGCCACACCCCCAGCCCCAGCACCCCCCGCGCAAGCCGAGGCTCCCCAGCCAAACCAGCCCAGCCCCCCGCCACCTGAGCCATCCAAAAATTTCCCCGCCAAGATGTTGCAATTCCCGCTGGGAAGTGATACAATATTATCAAATCAGAAATCAGAACAAAATTTGACAAATAGTTTCGCCATCCCTAGAATAGAGTAAGATATACCTCAAACACCTAAAAGGAGTCCCAATATTATGATCGCTTTATATATAGCCGCAGCCGGCATCGTTGCCGTTGCTGTCGCCCTGCTGGTGGCACGGACGCCAGCGAAGCTGCGCACGGCCGACCAGCGAGGCATCACCCTCCAGACTCTCATAGTCACAGCCGTGCTAGTGCTGATGGCAGGCGCCGCAGGCGTGGTCATCATAGCCATCACCAACAACGCCCAAGACAACCTGGAAGGCCAGAATTCGGGAATAGACGCCCGCTGCGACCCATGGGAGATTTTCGACCCGACTCTTGACGCCGCAGGACGAGGCGGCGGACAGGGCGGGATAGACAGTTCCGCAAGCGGCTGCGTCCGAGTTTGCTATGTACGGTTTACACAAACAACTGCGGCCGCGACGCCCTCCTCTGGTACCGACCTTACGAATAGTCCCTCTGGTAATATTGATTTGGTAGACGCCACTGGTAGCAATGCAGCCAATTCCGCAGGCTACCCCCCGGCTGGTAAAGGAATTTTGATATTTTCTAGGGGCAATGCCATAGCAATTGATACTTCGACCCCGTTCGTCGCCAACCACGCACTCCCGGTTGATGGTGAGAGATCAGTAGATGCCAATGGCAATGCAGCCGATGGAGATAGCTTGGGAATTAAAAGCATTCGCGGAGAAGCTTCTGCCTTGGAGAACCTCGTAATCGAATTAGCGCCCAATCAGCGCTACTGCCGCGTGTGGAACACCACTGACGACGAGGAGTTGTTCCGCTCTCGCAACTAGAGCGTGCCTAGGGCAAACTCCTAACCCCTAAAACCCAACACAGAATAGCCCTCGGCCCCCCCAGCCGGGGGCTATTCCTTTTGCAGCCAGGTCTGGCATCGCTGCCACAGCCAACCCCACAACCCTCACCCCACCAGCCGCCCACAATCTCCCCCCACCAGCCAGCAGCTATTCCTTCAGCGGCCCTAGGTGGTCTGCTTCAGCGAACTAGATGTCTAGCTTCGCCCCACAAGCCAGCCTGCCAATTTCAACTCACAGAATGTCTAGCTTCGTCTAACAGGGCGGTCTGCCAGCTTAGGCTAACTGGATGTCTAGCTTCGTCTTCAGGAGCGGTCTGCCAGCTTAGGCTCACAGGATGTCTAGCTTCGCCTCCAGGAGCGGTCTGCCTGCTTCAATTCACAGGATGGCTTGCTTCGTCTTCAGGAGCGGTCTGCCTGCTTAGGCTAACTGGATGGCTTGTTTTGTCTTCAGGAGCGGTCTGCCTGCTTAGGCTAACTGGATAGCTTGTTTCGTCTTCAGGAGCGGTCTGCCTGCTTAGGCTCACTGGATGGCTTGTTTCGTCTTCAGGAGCGGTCTGCCTGCTTCTGCTAACTGGATGTCTAGCTTCGTCTAACAGGCCAGTCTGCCAGTTTCAGCTAACTGGATGTCTAGCTTCGTCTAACAGGCCAGTCTGCCAGTCTCAGCTCACTGGATAGCTCGCTTCAGTTTCAGTTTGCATCCCCTCCCGCTTCCAAGCTGCCCAACCGCAACACCTACCATTCGGATGCGAACCAGGTCTTTCGTGGGAACATCCCCACCCCCTTCCAAGCCGCCCCACAACAACACCCCCTCTTCTCACCCGCCGCCCCCCGCCTCATCCGACACTGGCAGTGTCGTCGGCGAGACCTCAGTCGGTGCTGGTTTCGGCTAGCTGCTTAGGCTGCGGGGCAGGCTGTTGCGACTGAGGCTGCGAGGAGGGAGCTTCGCTGGCTGAGGGTTGGGGCGCCGCCAACTGCCACTGATACATTGCTACTTTACCGAGCGCATCTTCGTAGAGCTTGTTTTTCAAATCCTTCAGGTCGCCATCTACCGAGGCGATGTCGGTTCTGACTTCGGCGATGTCGGCTGAGAGTCTTTTCTCTGTCGCAGCGAGGTCGCCCCTGACTCCGGCGATCTTGGCTGTGAGATCGGTCTTGACTTCGGCGATCTTGCCTTCGAGTCTTTTCTCGGCTGCTACGATTTCGGCCTTGAGATCGGTTTTGACTTCGGCGATCTTGCCTTCGAGTCTTTCCTCGGCTGCTACGATTTCGGCCTTGAGATCGGTTTTGACTTCGGCGATGTCGCCTTCGAGTCTTTCCTCGGCTGCAGCGAGGTCGCTCTTGCTGTCGGCGAAGCCTCGGCTCATCTGCCTGTGAAGCCATCCGATGAGTGCCAGCATTGGGCTCACCACAACCGTGACGATGATGACGGCTAGCTGCCAGCCGTCGTACCATTCGCCTGATGAGGCTGCTTGTGCTAGTAGCGCAGTCATGGCGTGCTCCTTTGCGGTGCTGCGCGGGAGTGCTGTGCTGCGCGGGAGTGCGACGGCGTCGGCATGATTTTCAGTTTAGCCATGGGCGGTTGGCACCGCTTGGCTGTGTTTGGGAATTTAAAGTGCTCCATACTTAATTAAAGAAAGGAGAAATTCGCAAAACGCGACAGTGAATTTGAAATTCCTCGAAATTCCTGTTTTTGCGCCGCGCTCCGTTCGCAGCCGCCCGACACCCAAACAGGCGACTTCTGAGATTTCTCGCGATTTCCATTCTTGCGACTCTTGCGACCCCCAACGGGAGAAGAACCGCGCCGCTGGCAGCCAACCCCTCGGCACGCCACCCGAAGTCCGTTGTGCAGTGAGTTGTGCTATGCTGGGTTTGGGTCCCAGATACGCGGGGCTACATTGCTGCGAGTGCAGTGAGCTGCGAGCCATATGGCCGCAGGGGTAGCGTCCTTGCGGTTGCAACGTATGGAATTCGGTGAGTTCCCGGGGCCTCTTCGGAGGCCCCGGTTTATATTCGTGAGATTAGCTGGAAATGGCGTCTATGATGTGGCTGTTCTCATTACGGGCGACAGGGATTTGGTTGGGGCCGTTCAGGCGGTGCAGGAATTAGGCTGTCAAGTTGTGCTTGCCACGCCCAAATTAGAAAGCACAGCTAAGGAATTGAGACAGCTGGCTGACGAGATAGTCGTAGTTGATACTGACGCTCTGAGGCAGATGCTACCATTGCGCTAGCCAGAGGAGTGTCCATGCTCTCTCCGACCCCCGGATAGCAGTGGCGGGGTAGGGGTTGGCCTTCGGCTCAGATGAGACTGGCTTCGGTGAGGCTGCGCGGCTTTGCTGTGTAGCTTCCGCGGTGTCGCCCGATGTGCCCGTGCAGGCTTGGCCAGTGATCTGGCACGGCGTGGGTAAGAAGATCTGCTAATCGTGTTCTTGCGGGGACAGCAGAGCTTTGGAGAGCGGCGACCCGCAACGAACTAGTATTATTCCAACGGATTTTCTTCTGAATTTAATTTTTTCTTGTTTCAGTCGGTCTCTGTCGATTTTGTGCATCTTACCGCCGAAGGCAAATACGCGACGAAAATCGAATTCCATATTGTCATTTGTCAATTTTTTCACCACTCCAGTTGCAGCGTTAAGTTGATCCCTCACTTTTGTAGCGGATTTGCTTCCTCCAGTCAACTCAATTGCAACAACCCAAGACTTGTTCCAAGGAGCTGAGTCTTTAATCGCGTCACTCGCGAATATAAAGTCCCCTACACTGCCGGGTCCCAGCAATTGTGGGTGATTCAAATTTATCACAGTATGGTTTGTTGGCACACCATTTTGTTTAAGTATGCATTTCCTTTCTTTGATCTGCTGCTTTTTGGCACTGCCTTTAGGCGCTGAATTCTTGATATGTGCTACCACTGTCATGATGAGCTCGTTTCACTCATTCTGTCATCTGCTTCAACATGTTCATTATATAGAGATAACATTACTTCGTAGTAATCATCTGGAAGATCTACGGAGTTGTCCTTAATTTTAATTTCTCCAATCACTGAGCCCTTTGGCCTGTTTTTTGGTTTGAATAGCCATATTCCTATATCGTTTGGTTTCAAGTCTATCTTTTCACTAGGAAGACCACTGCGCTGGGTGTCTGAGAGTCCAGAAACTTTGACAATATTAGAAATAGCCTCTAGCACCCATTCGCTGTGAGTGGTGATGATGATGCGGACACCTTCTTTAGCAAGCAACGCTAATTGGCGCATGAATTCAACTTGCTTACTTGGATGCAGATGAGATTCAGGTTCTTCAATTATTAGCGTATTTCCATGACGCACCATATGGCGCAGGTATAGGACAACAGGTGCCAGCTCTGATACCATTGAGGAAGAGTTCATCAGTGGTAGCTTATTTTTCCAGCCATCAGGTTGATAAGTGAATTCTGGGTATGGGATATCTTCAGACTCGCCTTCACTATGGACAGAGCCATCAAGAATTTCTTTTTCAATAAGCTTTGCTGCATGGGTAAGGTTGTCTTTATTTTCTGTTACTTTCGACATAGCTAGTAATTCATTAAGAAAATCGCCTAAAACCCCTGATAAAATGGGAACTCTAAGTTTGTGGCTTATGCCAGCAGTTGTGGCACCTCTGATGAGAGAACTCATTACTACTTGATGAGCATGCATTACTCCTGTTCTATCGGCAGGAAGGTAGAAAGCAGGGGGCAATAATTGCATCATATTGATTCGAGTTATTTCAGATGTAATCGAATTAATTATAATTTCTGCTATAAGTTCTTCTGAAAGTTTTCTTCCGCTTCTTTCTGGAATTAATGAATTGAAATAACCTAATAATGTTGAAGATATGTCAAATATTTGAAGTAAATCTGTAGGGATTAAAGTAGAAAACTCTAAAGAATTTTCCTTGATATTAATATTTGCTTTTGAAGAATTAGATTTTTCATTCAAGTCTGAATATATTTCAATATGAGAAATTTTTTTGTTGCTATTATACCGTACCAAATCGTTAATAGTATCTACTCCAAAACATCTTTTAATTTCTTCTTCTATAGTACTAGAGTAACGAAGTCTAATATATTCATCAAATAAATCTTGAATGTTAGGCGGAATGGAATAGTTTGATTCATCGCTAATGTTCTCTTTTGACGTTTCAGAAGTAAAAGTTTTTGAAGCCCATTTAAACAAATCAGTTTGCTCTTGTTTGTATAATTTTATACTTGAATTTCCATTAACTTCCTGAAGGGCAGGCATTATGTTTTGCGGGTAAAAAATTTGGATGAATGAGTTGTGCAAAGCATAGATGAGACTAGCTAGATAGGATTTACCCGTATTGCTAGGGCCGACGAACACCGTGAGGGGGCGCAACTCGATTTCGGCCTCAGCTATGGGGCCGAAGTTGGTGACGCTCAGCCTCATAGGGCTGTCGTCTTGCGTGGTTTCAGATTTTGTCGCCATGGTTGATGCCTCCCTTCTCGTCCTCGTCGCGTTCTGTCTTTCAGTGTAGCGCAAACTTCAACATAGCACAACCGCATCATCTGCGCCTCACCCAGCGGGTAGAAGCGGCTGGCTTTGGTCTGGCCCTAGGCGCGGATTATGCCCACTTCGGCGAGGTCGTCGCGGAGGCTGCGGGTGGCTCTTCAAAGAGCTGGTAGCAGGCGCCTCCGCGCTTGCCGACTCGCCGCAGCCGAATGATTGTAAAATCTTTGTCAAAATAGTGGCCATACTCTTGAATATGCTGAATGATTGTAAAATCTTTATTGAAATTATGCCTGTATGCTCGTAAATGCCAAAAGATTTTACAATCTTTGGAACGGGTGTTTGATTGCTGGGCGTGTTGCTCACAGGTGCCCACAGGTGAATCATGGGTGAATTGTCGGTGCTTGCGTTGCTCGTAGCCAGCAAAGACCGTAGCATTCGGGTGCGCCACAGGCGGGTGGGGCGGCTGCGGGGGGCGGGGCGTGTAGTGGGCAATCGGGTCAATTGAAATTGAGGTGTGGCATTTTGGAGGGTTGCCGTTAGACTGGGGGCTGTAACTATGGCTGAAAATCTTCCATCAAAAGCGGCGACCGTGGAGAAGTATCGTCGCAGTGAGACCGACACGGGGTCGCCGGAGGTGCAGATCGCGCTTCTGACCGACCGCATTCGTCACCTGACTGAACACCTGCAGACCCACAACAAGGATCACCACAGCAGGCGAGGCTTGCTGATGCTGGTGGGGCGGCGGCGCAGGCTGCTGAACTACCTGCAGAGATCCGATGTGGAACGCTATCGGGAGATCATCACTCAGCTGAACCTGCGCCGTTAGGTAGGGGGCTGGTCGTGATGCCAGCAACGGGCCTGCGGGGGATGGCTGGAGACTTGGCGGCTTGGGACGGGGCCTTGTCTGGGGCGAGCTTTCTGGGCTTGCTTCGGCTGTCAAATCAAGGGTTCAGCGATGGTTGTCATACCCCTATGGATAATGGTTAAAAGTCTGACCCGCAGCCCCATAAACGACAGACACATACACCGCCAGACACGCATCCTCAACACATACGAACATAAGCAGAGCTACATTGCCAAGACGCATTGCCGAAAGCACCTAGCTCAAATTTCAAACAGACAATCAAACAGATCTCAACAAAGAAAGACGGAGAAAACAATGACACAAACACAAAGCTCTTGGGCAGCAGACACTGCCGAAGACGCGTCAGCAGACACTGCCGCGTCAGCAGACACTGCCCAGAGACCGCAAAACGAAACTTCCTCAGAAGTCACCCCACCTCAAGCACCGACTCAAAGCCGTGAGACCATTTCGGTGTCGGCTGATGTCTCTGGGGCCGAAGGCAAAGCAATCGGATTTGAAACGGGCCGCCTCGCCGGGCTGGCCAACGGCGCGGTGGTCGGCAGCATAGGCGACACCAAAGTGCTCGTCACGGCCACCGCTTCACGGAGTGCCCGCAAGGGCGCCGACTTCTTTCCGCTCACCGTAGACATGGAAGAGCGCATGTATGCGGCCGGCAAGATACCCGGATCGTTCTTCCGCCGTGAAGGGCGATCCAGCGATGCCGCCACGCTCACTTGTCGCCTCACCGACAGGCCTCTGCGCCCGTGCTTCCCCAAGGGGTTCCGCAACGATGTGCATGTTGTCGGTCTCGTGATGAGCGCAGACCAGCACAACCCTTATGATGTGACCGCCATCAACGCCGCTTCTGCCGCGCTTTGCATGTCGGGCATTCCGTTCAGCGGGCCTGTGGGGGCTGTGCGCATCGCCTTTTCCACCGAAGGCCACTGGATTCCGCATCCGACCTTCGCCGAGATGGAGGAGGCTTCGTTTGAGATGGTCGTAGCCGGGCGGATGATCTCCGAAGGCAGCGGAGACGGCTCGGGGGGCGCAGCTGGGGCTGGTTCAGGCGGCCCTGGCTCAGGCGGACAAGCCGATGTGGCCATAATGATGGTTGAAGCCAGCGGCACCGAAAACGCCGGGCGCATGTATGAAGAGGGGGCTGTGAAAGTGGACGAAGCTGTGCTAGCCGACGGGCTGGAGCGTTCCAAGCAGTGGATACGAGAAGTCATCTCGCTGCAGCGGCAGCTCATCGCCTCGGCTGGAGTGAAGCCCGTGATGGACTATGTGACATTCAGCGACACTTCGCAGGAGGTGCTGGAAGCCGTGAGAGGCGTGGCAGGCAGCAGGCCGATGGAAGTAGAGCAGCTGCGCGACAAAGACGAACGCGCCAAAGCCAACGAAGAGATGATAGCCGAGGTGCTTGCCAGCTTGGAAGGCCACGATATATATGGCGCAGCAAATGGCGCAGCAGCCAATGCCACTGCAAGCGATGCGGCTGGCGAGAGCAGCGAAGCCCCCGATGCTCAAATCGTAGAATCGCAGATCAAAGCGGCTTTGCGAACGATCGGCAAAGAGTCCATCCGTGAGCGCATCGTGGCTGAAGGCGTGCGAGCAGACGGGCGAGGCACCGCCGACATCCGCCCTCTCAACGCCGAAGCTGCCGTGCTGCCGCTGGCTCACGGGTCGGGCATATTTGAGCGGGGCGAGACTCAGGTGATGAATGTCGCCACTCTCGGCAGCGAACGGATGGATCAGATAATCGACACCATAGACCCGGTGGATCGCAAACGCTACCTCCACCACTACAACTTCCCGCCGTTCTCCACTGGCGAAACGGGCTTCATGCGAGGCCCCAAGCGGCGTGAGATCGGCCACGGCGCGCTGGCGGAACGGGCGTTGCTGCCTGTGGTGCCGTCGTTTGAAGACTTTCCTTACACGCTGCGGCTGGTTTCGGAGGTCTTGTCGTCCAACGGCTCAACTTCAATGGCATCGGTCTGCGCTTCGAGCCTTTCGCTCATGGACGCTGGCGTGCCCATCATCATGCCCGTGGCTGGCATCGCCATGGGTCTCATCCACGAAGGCGACCAATATGTGACGCTCACCGACATCCTCGGCGCCGAAGACGCCTACGGCGACATGGATTTCAAAGTGGCAGGCACCAAAGAATATGTCACAGCCCTGCAGCTCGACACCAAAATAGACGGCATCCCGGCGCAAGTGCTGGCCAACGCGCTGCAGCAGGCGAAAGACGCTCGTTTGAAAGTGCTGCAAGTGATGGACGCTGCTCTGGCTGCGCCGAGAGACGATGTGCGCGAGAACGCCCCGAAAATCCTGACCTTTGAGATACCTTCTGACAAGGTCGGCGATGTGATCGGGCCAAAAGGCAAGGTCATCAACCAGCTCCAAGCCGACACCGGCACCGAAATCAATGTTGACGACAGCGACGGCGTGGCACGAGTGACGATCTCTTCGCCGAACCGCGTCAAAGTGGACGAAGCCAAAGAGATGGTGGATTTGATCATCAACCCGCCTGAGCCAGAGATGGGCAAGGTTTATACAGGCACGGTGGTGAATATCACCTCGTTCGGCGCTTTCGTGAACTTCCTGCCAGGGCGAGACGGGCTTGTGCACATCTCCAAGCTCGGCGGCAAGCGCAGGCTTGAGCGAGTGGAAGAAGTGCTCGCGATGGGCGATGTGCTGGAGGTGGTGGTTGACGAAATGAAGAACGACCGAGTGAGCCTTCGCTTGGCCGGGCCGCAAGACGGCAGGGCTGAAGATGACGGCGGACATGATGGCAGTGATGCCGAAAGCCACGACGACTCATGGGATCGCGGCGATGAGGATCGCGGCGATTCGGGTCGCACTGATGCCAACTTTGACGAAGCGAATCACAACGGGGGATACGAGAGGGGGAGCGATGAAAGCAACGGAGACGGCTCTTCAGACCGCCGAGAAGTTTCATTCGGTCAGGAATTCGACCGCCAGATAGAAAGCGACTACGGCGACCTCGGCCCCGCCACGCAAAGGCGAAGCCGCCGCTGAGGGTTGGGGCTGGTGCTGAAAGTTGTGCCTTCGCAGCAGGGTAGCGAGACGGCTGTGTAAGCGAGGTTTGGCAAAGCGAGAATGCCATGGTTAAGGTAGGCGTCTTAGGGGCTGCGGGGCGGATGGGGCGCACAGTCTGCGAGGCTGTGAACGGCGACCCTGATTTGCAATTGGCCGTTGCGGTTGATCCTGCTGGTGTTGATGCTGCTGCTGGGAGGAAAGCTGCGGGTGCCTTGGGGGGAGTCTCGTCTGAGGCTTCAAGCTCGCCCGAAGCCATGATGATACAGTCCGACATCAGCAGCTTTGCCGAGGCCGGCGTTGAGGTGGCTGTGGATTTCACCACGAGAGACGCAGCCATTGAACACCTGCGCTGGCTAGCCGAAAACGGCATTCACGCTGTTGTAGGCACCACAGGTTTCAGCGATGCCGATATGGATGAGATAAGAAAACTGTTCGGGGCTTCAAGCGGAGATTTAGACGCTGGAGCCAGCGATGAGAACTCAGCTAGTGATGCCGCAATCAGCAACAAGCCGAATAGCAGCACTCCAAGCGACAAAACACGCAACTCCGAAGCTTCCAACAGCATTGTCGCTCCCAACTGCATCATCGCCCCCAACTTTGCGATTTCGGCTGTGCTGATGATGCGTTTCGCCGAGCTTGCCGCGCCGCATTTCCCTTCGGCAGAAGTCATAGAGTTTCACCACGACAAAAAAATAGACGCTCCCTCCGGCACGGCTCTAGCCACCATGCGCCGAATGGAAGCAGCGTCGCAAAGCTGGAACGCCGACCCCACCCAGCAGGTCGCTCTGCCAGGCGTGCGAGGCGGCAGCGGCGAACACGGCGTGAAGGTGCACGCAGTGCGAGCCGAAGGCTTGGTGGCGCACCAAGAAGTGCTCCTCGGCGGCCCCGGCCAGTCGCTGACCATCCGTCAAGATTCATACGACAGAATTTCTTTCATGCCCGGTGTGCTGCTGGCCGTGAAAGCAGTCGCCAAAACGCCGGGCTTGACCGTCGGGCTGGATTCGCTGCTGGGCGTGTGAGCAGATCACTTTCGGGCGTGTGAGTTTCAGAAAAAGACTGATCGGCGGGGTTGTCGCGCTGGCTTTGGTCGTGACGATGGTCAATCTCGGTTTGTGGCAGCTTCGCCGACATTCCGAGAAGCAGCGGCTGAACGACAGAGTGGAGTCGCGGATGGATCTTGAGCCTGTCGGGACAGGGGAGTTATACAAACAGGCCGTGCTGAGCGGCGGCGGTTTGCTCAGCGGCGAGAGCGGACTGAAAAATGCCGAGTATCGCCGAGTGTCGGATATCGGATACTTCACCTGCGAGCAAGAAGTGCTGATACGCAACCGCACGCTAGACGGTCGCCCGGGCTATTGGGTCTTCACGCCGTTTGCAGTATTGCCAGAAGGCTGGGATTCGGCGGATGACGGATCTCCGAATATTTTGGAGCAGCAGCAATCCTACATTGTCAATCGCGGCTGGCTGCCGCTAGAGCTTGCCGAAGCCTACACCCTTGAAAATACTGCCAGCGCGACTGTTTTAGCTATTGACCCCCCTGGTTCCGCACCGAACGCTAGTTCCGACACCGACTCTTCAGAGCTTCCTTCGCCGGAAGAGCTGCTCTCATCGCTTCCGATGCCCATCTCGCCCGAACCGAACCCCTGCAACACAACAAACGTGGAAATAATAGGACTGATCCGTCTTCCTAGGTCGGGAGCAGCCAAAGAATGCGAGTCGCTGGCTCCCGTCTGCACCTTCGCCCAGCCTGATACTGCAGCTATCGCCAGTCATTTGGCATCAGTTTCCTCGCTTGAAAGCCTCCGAAGCGTCAACTCCGACTTCTACATCCAGCTTGAAAACGCCGAACCGCTCCCCGAAGACATCCCCGTCTTGCTCGCCGTGCCGTCATTTGACGCAGGCAACCATCTCAGCTACGCCGTCCAGTGGTTCATCTTCAGCACCATCGCCGCTGTCGGCTATTTCCTGATTTTCTGGGGGAAGGGAAACCTATGGAAAAGGCGCAAATCTGAAAGACGGGAAGTCTCCGACTTCTAGCTTTGATTTCTAGCCTCTGCTGCAAGCCTTGAATAAACTAGAAGATATGACCTATGAGCAGGCAACAGGGCAGCTAACAAGGCAATCAGTACAGACTCGGATTGAGAGAGCGGAGACGGCGGCAAATGGCTGAGATGGGATTCACGCACCTTGACGCTCAGGGGCGGGCGCGGATGGTGGATGTGACGCCGAAAGACCCGACCCATCGGCGGGCTGTGGCTCGCGGACGGGTGTATATGCGCCCCGACACAGCACTGGCAGTGGCGCAAGGCGCCATAGGCAAAGGCGATGTGCTGGCTGTGGCAAGAGTGGCAGGCATCCAAGCGGCAAAAAAGACCCCCGACCTAGTGCCCCTCTGCCACCCCTTGCTGGTGGGCAGCGTGCTGGTCAACTTCTCCATAGAGCACGACTATGTAGAGGTGGAAGCCGAAGTAGAGACCTTCGACCGCACCGGCGTAGAGATGGAAGCCCTGACCGCCTGCTCAGTAGCCGCCCTGACCGTCTACGACATGTGCAAATCCCGAGACAAAGCCATGACCATAGGCGAAATCTGCCTCTGGGAAAAAACCGGCGGCAAATCCGGCCCCTATCGCCGCAACGCCAGCACTGCGAACGGCTCTTAAGCTCGCTGTTCTATCGCGCTGTTCTTCCCCGCTGCTCTCTGAGGGAGCAAAAGCGCAACATTAGGAATGGTTTGCTTTTTTGCTTGCCGCCGTTCAACCGCTATATTGGATATACACACGGGGGTGTAGCTCAGTTGGCTAGAGCGCTTCGTTCGCAACGAAGAGGTCGGCGGTTCGAGTCCGCTCACCTCCACCAGTGATTTAGCTCGCCCGGCAGGGGAGTTGGAGGGGCTGACTATCCCCGCTCGGAAACTAGGAGCAACTTCAGCAGGCGGGCGGCAACAGCAGGTGACGGGGGCTACCCAGCGGGCGGAAAAATTACCCAGCGGGCGGCAGTTGCGACATTTTGTCGCGACGGTGGTTGGTGTTGATTAGGCGGATCGTGCCCGAGCGTGAGCGCATCACCAGCGATTGAGTAGACGGCCCCAAAGCTGAAAACCTTACGCCTTGCAGAAGGTCGCCGTCGGTCACGCCGGTGGCGGCGAAGAAGCAGTTGTCGCTGGCTACTAGGTCGTCTAGGCCGAGCTTACGGTCTAGGTCTATGCCTTCCGCAACGGCATTTTCGCGTTCGGTCTCGTCTCTCGGCCAGAGTCTGCCTTGCATGTCGCCGCCCATGCACTTGAGGGCTGCGGCAGCGATGACGCCTTCGGGGGTGCCGCCTATGCCGAAAAGGATGTCGGCCCCCGATTCGGGCCAAGCCGTAGAGAGCGCGCCTGCCACATCGCCGTCGGGAATCAGACGGATGCGAGCGCCAGCCGAGCGCACTTCCTCAATGATGTCGGCGTGGCGAGGACGATCCAAGATGACGGCGGTGATGTCGCGGATGGATTTGCCCAGAGCATCGGCCACACGGCGGAGATTTTCGGTGGTGGAGAGGTCGAGGTCTATGGTGCCTCTGGCGTTCGGCCCAACGGCGATTTTGTTCATATACACGCATGGGCCGGGCTGATACATGGTGTCTCGGTCGGCTAGTGCTATCACAGCCAAAGCGTTGCCTCGGCCGTTGGCGGTGAGCTTCGTGCCGTCCACCGGGTCTACCGCAATGTCGCAGCGAGGCGGAGAGCCGTCGCCGATGCGCTCGCCGTTGTAGAGCATCGGGGCTTCGTCTTTTTCGCCTTCGCCTATCACCACGATGCCGTCCATCGGCACGGTGTCGAGCATGGAGCGCATGGCATCCACAGCGGCGGCATCAACAGCGTTGTTGTCGCCTCGCCCCATCAGCCGAGACGATGCGAGGGCGGCCGCCTCGGTGACACGGACGAGTTCCAGCGCGAGGTTGCGCTCAAGCGTGAGGTTGCGGGAAGAGTTGTTTTCTGTCATCGTTCGCTCGGTTGGTTTCGTTGCTGGCTTTTAGGGAGTTGGTCTGTCGCTGCCAGTCTTTAATTGATAGTAATCAAAGAGAAGCACAATGTCAGGTCTCTGTTTTCAGATAGCCTGAAATCTGATGGCACGAGACATCTTGGGGCAAGAGACAGAAGTCGGAGCAGCGTCAGGTGGCGAACAGCTAGGTGGCGAACAGCTAGACCCGCTCTGTCCTCGCCGACCCGCCGGGCCGTCTGCCGTCTGGTGCTTTCAGTGCGGTGCCGACTACACCGCCGAGGTCACCCACTGCTTGGAATGCGGGGTGATGACGCTGCCGTTCCCGCCCACGCCCGTGACGAAGGTGGGAGAGGCCGAAGAAGAGCAGCTCGTCTATGACCTTCACGAGTGGTCGTGGGAGGCGAGGTCGCTGATGGCGAGTTTCATGTATGCCGAGGAGCTGATCCACGGCTGGCAAGGGGCTTCGCTGGTGGTGCGAGAGGCGGACGAAGAGAGGGTGGATGCGCTCGTGGCCCGTGTGAACGAAGCCGGGATGCCGAGCCTTGACCCCAACGAACCGCAGATGGAATACGAGATTGAAGACCTCACCGACGAGCAGACTACTGCCCTCACCAGCCTGCTCACGCAGTCGGGCATTCCCTATGAGTTCGACATAGACGGCAACTTGGTGTTCCACGAAAAAGACGAGCAGAGGGTTGAAGAGGTCGTGGATCAGTGGGTAGAAGCCGAGGCAGAAGCTGGCAGCGAAAACGAATTCGGCGAAAGCTCGCCCAGCGTGCATGTGCCAGTGCTGCTGGGCACGCTGTATGACATGAGCGGCCGCCTGATCCAAAACATCGGCGATGTGCGAGCCACCGACGAGCTTCTGGCAGCCGTTGAGCGACTGCACGATTTGGATCTGCCATTCGGTTTCACCCGTGAAGATTGGCGAAAAGTGCGTGGGGCTTCGGCAGAGTTGTCTGAACTGCTGCGGGGCGATGACGATTTGGCTGCGCCGAAGCAGATAATCGGTTCGGATGTGGCAGGGGCGGATGTGGCAATCGGTTCGGATGTGGCAGGGGTGGGGGAGTCGTTCGCTCATCAAGCAGCCGACATATACGAAGAAGGCGAGATGGGCGAAGAAGCGGTTGAGGAGATAAAGCAGCTTTGCCGCCAGCTTCGGCGATTGCTGAAGTCGTATGTGTGAAGTCTGTGCGTGAAGTCTGAAGTCTGTGCGTGAAGTCTGAAGTCTGTGTGTGAAGTCTGAAATCTGCGCCGAGCTAGAAGTCTGCCACTCCCGTGTGGTGGCGCCGACCCGACGGGTAGCTTTAGGGTCGCTGGATTTGCCTGAAGACTACGGCCCCGTGCTTCTGGGCTGCGTGGCGGGCTGGTTCGCTCAAGATCAAGACGATGAATTCTTCTCAGACGCTGCCAAGCTGCTGGCCTATGTGAGCACGAAAACTTCAATCCCCCAGCCTCATATGAGATACAGGTTCCAGCAGGATTTGGTGGGTTTGCTTGTTTCTTCGCATCAGATTCGCGAGGAAGTTGATTCTCGGAACGGACAGGGGCATTGGCGAGGCAATGGCGGCAATGGCAATGGCGGCAATGGCAATGGCGGCAACGGCCTGGCTGCAGGTTTGGAATTCGTATCCGACATGAAAAGCAGCACTCCCGCTCAACATGTGCTGGGCGCTTTATACGCTGCGTATCGTTTGGAAGACGAAGCTCATTGGCAGAGCTGCGAAATGATAGAGATGGCCTTGGAGTGGGCAGTTGAGCGACCTCTGGGCTCGCTGAAAGGAACCAAAACCCGACTAGGAATAACAGGAGTAGAAACCACAGGCGGAACGGAACCCGAACGAAGCGAGCTGCTGGGTTTGCTAGTGAAAGGCAGCGGGGTATTGGAGGCAGATTTTCGCAAGGACGATCGCCGCAATGGTCTTGGCGATAGAACTTCCGGCAACCGCAGGTCTGGCGGCTATAGGTCTGGCGGCTACAAGTCTGGCAGCAGCAGGTCTGGAAGCCACATCGGGTCTGGCGGCCAGAGGACTGATGGCAGGTCTAGCGGTCAGACATCTGGCGGTCGGACACCCAGCAACCGCAGACTCTCAAGTCTCACACTGGCGCACCGCTGGGCAATGAAAGTGTTGGAGTTCGAAGAAACCGAAGCCGACACCCTGTCCGAAGCCATAGTCCAAGACCGTTTCCGCACCCTCCTAAGAGAAGCCCACCCCGACTCAGGCGGCAACCCCAAAGAAGCCCCCACCCGAATCTCCGACCTCTCCGAAGCCCGCCGCCTGCTTATTGGCTAAGATGCTTTGTCGGACTGGATACAATAAAAATATGGATCCGCTTCAGAGCGTGCTAGAGAAAAAAGCATATGATGGGTTTGATTCCCAAAGGCATTCTCTGGATGACGCTGCCTATACAGCACTTGTCTCCTCTGCCATATTGGGGGCCATCTATGCTTTGTGGGTTTGTGCATGGTTGATTTTCGACATAACTTGGGAAGGTTCTGAAAGTGTTGCTGTGATATTCCAAATTCTCAGTTTTTTGGCAGTGTTCCTTACTGGTGCCTTGGTAGATAGAGTTTTTCGACGCCGTCGCGGAGATGATTTCCCCAAAAAACAACCTAGTTCGGTCTTGCTTCTGTCTTTGGTAGCTGGTGGTGCAAGCGGCTTTATCGGGTCATTCGCTGCTATAAATACAGATGCGTTTTCTATAAACAGGACAGACGGAACTCTAGGTTTATTGTTTTTAGGCGTTGTGATGGTAGTTGGTTTTATTACTATCTGGGCAGAATTTTTCTTGAGACGCCGAAACGCTGAACGCGATTTCTTAGAAGGACAGAAGCACTCAACTGAAAGCTAGGGGTGCGCCTGTTATGTAGCGGCCCGTTTCTGAGGCCAGGAAGACGCAGGGGTCGGCTATCTCGTCCGGGCCACAGGCTCGGCATGGGGGGGGGGAGGCGGCTTGCCAGAGGAGTGGCTTATGGGAAGGTGCGGAAGTGTCTAGCTTTGCCATCCCGAAGGGCATGCGTGTCATACCCCCTCAGTAATATGCTTGCATGGAAAATTACGGATTGAGCGCACCGACCGGAGGCATAGTTGAAGCTATTCGCCAGCTCGCAGAAAGCTATGCTCAAAGGCTGGCTGCTCGGGTTGCTCTGCGCAAGGATGAGATGGCTACCGACGACACTAGGCATTTCCTTTCAGGCGACAGTGCTTGGAGTTATGTGAAGAATCACACTGGGGTTGATTTAAAGGCTATTTTGGAAGCAATGACGAAGGAGAGAGCAAGTGGCGACTGAGGCTGTTACGCATGTGAGCGACTGCCTTGAGGTGATGGCAGGGATGCCGCTTGAATCGGTTGATCTTGTTTATGCGGATCCGCCGTTCTTCACGCAGAAGGTTCACGGTATGGAGACCAGAGACGGCTCAGCCCGTTACAGCTTCTCCGACATTTGGGAAGACGCAGGGGAGTACGCCGATTTTATCGGGGAGCGTGCTGCCAGGATGCGCGATGTGCTGAAGCCGACTGGCAGTCTCTTCTTTCACTGCGACAAGTCAGCATCTCACATAATCAGAGTTGTGCTTGACAAGGTTTTCGGAGCGAAAAATTTTCAGTCGGAGATTATTTGGCATTACAAGAGATGGTCCAACGGGAAGAGAGGGCTTTTGCCTGCGCATCAGACAATTTTCTTTTATTCCAAAACCAGTGATTACAAATTCAATACTATGCTGCAAGAGTATTCTCCCGCCACGAATATTGACCAGATAATGCAGAGAAGAGTTAGAGATTCCAGAAATAAATCGGTGTATTTGCAGGATGATTGTGGGGCAGTAGTTGGCAATGGTGCCAAAAAGGGTGTTCCACTATCTGATGTCTGGGAGATACCATTTTTGAACCCTAAAGCAAAAGAAAGAGTTGGATTTCCCACCCAAAAACCGTTTCTGCTGATGAAGCGCATTATTGAGATTGTGACAGAAAAAGGCGACACAGTGCTTGACCCGTTTTGCGGCAGCGGTTCAACTCTTGTCGCTTCGCAGTTGATCGGTAGAAATTCTATTGGAATTGATATTGACCCAGGTGCTATTGAATTGACTGAGCGAAGACTTGCAAATCCAGTGGTTTCAGATTCGCTTCTAATGGCTAATGGCAGGGAATCGTATAAACAGCATTCAAAAGAAGCGGCGAACTATCTGCACGGCATAGATTACACACCTGTTCATAGGAATAAAGGCATAGATGGATTGTTGAAGCAAGAAATTGATGGTTTACCTGCATTTATTCGAGTCCAGCGAGATAACGAAACAATTGAAGAAACAACGGATGCGTTGAAGAGAGCGGTAGTAGGAAAAGGCACCTGTCACCTTGTTGTGATCGCCACTAAACCCTACAATTGTTCGGAGGAGAAGTTTTTAGGTATCAATATCATTCCTTCTGCATCACTTTCAATTAGCGAGTCCATTAAAGGCGAGGGCGAATACATTAATGGCAACAAAATTTTTCTGGTAGAATAAACTTATGGCAGACAAGAGCACAATCGAGTGGACCGAAGCCACTTGGAATCCGACCACAGGGTGCGACCGGATCTCAGTGGGTTGTGACAACTGCTATGCCCTGCGCTTGGCAAAACGGCTGAAGGCGATGGGGGTAGCCAAGTACCAGCTTGACGGCGACCCTAAAACCAGCGGCCCAGGCTTCGGTGTGCAGTGCCATGAGGATGCCTTGGACATTCCGCATCGCTGGAAGAAGAGCAGGCTGGTCTTTGTCAATTCCATGTCTGACCTGTTTCATCCAGAAGTGCCATTTAGCTTCATTGAACAAGTCTTTGAGGTGATGGCAGACACTCCGAGGCACACATACCAAGTGCTCACCAAGCGAAGCAAGCGGTTGGCGCAGGTAGCCGAAAAGCTGCCATGGCCCGAGAATATCTGGATGGGTGTAACCGTGGAGAACGCCCGCTACGCCTTCCGCGCCGACCATCTGCGAAAAACGCCAGCCAAAGTCAAGTTCATCTCAGCCGAACCACTTCTGGGGTCGCTTGAGATGGATCTGACTGGCATCCACTGGGTAATAGCAGGCGGCGAGTCTGGCAAAGGCTTCCGCCCAGTAGAAGAAGACTGGCTGCTCGCCCTACGAGACGACTGCCAAGAAGCAAATGTAGATTTCTTCTTCAAACAATGGGGCGGCCACACCCCCAAAGCCGGCGGCCGAGAACTAGACGGCCGCTTCTGGGATGAAAAGCCATCCTTGGCTGCAGTAGGGGAGAAGGTCTGATGAGTAATGAATTACCTGATTGGGGTTTGTGGACTGAAGAGAAGCTGGATGCACTGGGAAACTATCTGCAACAGTTCACTACTGCCTCTAAATCAGCTATAAACAAGGTGTATCTAGACCTCTTTGCAGGAAGTGCAGTCAACAGAGCTCGAGACGATAACACTAGAACATTCGATGGTTCTGCTGTAAGGGCTTTGAAAACAATTCCACAGTTCACACATCTCCGCTTTTTTGAGTTAGAAGGCATGGCTCAATCGCTAGAGAAAGATCTGCGTGCTATGTTCAAAGATGACAAAAGATTTGAGGTGGTCAAAGGTGACTGCAATTCAACTATCCATTCTGAACTCAAAAAACTAAAGAATTTGAGATTGCAGCACTCCCCAACTATTGCTTTTATTGATCCTCGTGGACTACATTTCAAGTGGGAAACATTAAAAGCCCTAGCTGACTATAAGGAGCCTAACTTCAGGAGAAAAAGATATAAAACTGAGATGTTAATGCTTTTGTTTGATGGCACAATACAGAGATTGTATGGCAAAGATTTAAGTCAACCTGATCAGAAGAAGTCATCTCTGCAAGCCACAGCACTTTTTGGCAATGAAGATTGGCAATTAATTGCGGATAAAAGGAAAAAGAATGAAATATCAGCTCCTGAATCAAGGTTTTACTACGTTGAGTTGTTTAGATATCAATTGAAAAACACACTTGGCTATAAGACAACCATGGCTCTTCCGTTTAAGTCTACAACTGGGACTCCACAGTATTCTCTTGTATTCGCAACAGACCATGATGCTGGGAAAAATATTATGGAGTGGGTTTTCGGCAACACAGCAGAAGCTTTATTTGAGGATCGTATTAGTGCTCAGTTGAAGCAAGAACAAGAAAAAAGGCTGGGTAAGGGTAATCTATCTTTGTTCGATTCTCAAGCTGCGATTGAAGATGAAGACACGGTCAGATGGATGCGTCAGTTTACAGTTCAAGAAAAGAAGCTAAGAAAAGACGAATTGATAGCTTCCCCTGCAGAGATGCCAGCCTGGTTCTGGCAAGCAAAGCGCGAAAGGGATAGCAAGCAAAACCGCTAAGTAGGAAACAGAGTCCAGCGGTTTTGGGTGTCTCTTACCCAGCCTGAGCTGGCTTCGGTGCCGCCGTCTATGGCTAGGGTGGCGCCTGTTATGTAGCGGGCCATTTCTGAGGCTAGGAAGACGCAGGGGCCGGCTATCTCGTCTGGGGTGCAGGCTCGGCTTAGGGGGACGGCTCGGCGTCTGCCTTCTTCGCCGCCGCTTAGGTATTGGAAGTGCTGGTCGAACAGGGCTAGGTGGGGGGTGTCTACCACATCTGGGGTGATGGCGTTTACTCGGATGTTGTGCTCGCCTAGTTCCAGTGCCATCGTGCGGGTGAAGTTGAGCATTCCGGCTTTGCAGGCTGCATAGACCGAGAAGAGCGGGGCTGCTCTGGTGCCCTCTATGCTGGCGACATTGATGATGGAGCCGCCTGTGCCTTGCTCTATCATCACTTTGGCTACGGCATCTGTGGGGCCGAAGAGGCCGCCGAAGTTGAGGTCTATGTGGCGTTTCCAGCCTTCTTCGCCTAGCTCCAAGAACGGGGCCATGCGAGTGCCGCCGGCGTTGTTGACGAGAATGTCTATTTTGCCTAACTGCTCCACGGTGGCTGCCACCATCGCTTGCACTTGGGCGAAATCTCGCACATCGGTTGTGATTGCCACTCCTCGGCGACCTGTCTGGGAGACTTCGTCGGCTGCTTGCTCGCCTGCTTCGGCATCTTTGTCGGCTATCACCACATCGGCGCCGAATCGGGCGAAAGCTAGAGCGATGCCTTTGCCGATGCCTGCTCCGCCGCCGGTGACTATCGCCACTTTGTCGGTGAGAAGGATGTGAGACGGGTCGAATAGGGTTTCCATCGGTTGTTGTGATGTCATGGTCTTAAGGTTAGAAAATATGATTTAGTTCTGCTGTGCTGCACGGTGAGTTGGATTGCTGGGCGGGGATAGGGCAGGCGGGAGAAGGTAGCTGAATGAAAGGCAGAGATAGCTGGGAGGAGAAAGGCGAGACAACTGGGATAAGAGTGAAGAGACAAGTCAGCCGGGTGCTTTGTCTGTGGGGTTCAGCGTCTCCAACTCTTGTTGGGCGGTTTCGGGGAACAGGAAGAACACCAGCGCGATGACCGCCAATGGCGCGACTGAAAAAATGGCGAAGACTTGGCCGAAGCTGTCCCAACGCTCGGCTAGCTGCCCTACCAGCAGCAGCCCCAAAGCACCGCCCGCCACGCCGATTACCGTGAGAATGCCGTTGGAGCGGCCTCTTTGGGAGGTGGCAAAAAGCTCGGGGCCGTAAACTCCGATGACGGGAACCATGGCGGCTGCGAAAAGGCTGCTTCCCAAACCCCAGCCCCACATGGGCCAGCCCGCAGCGGAGAACTTGAGCGTGGTGAAAGCTGCCATGCCGAGCAGAGCGACCATGGCGATCTGTCGCCGCCCTCGTTTGTCGGCCCAGCGGCCGGCAAGATAGAGGCTGATGCCTGCGGGCGTGTTGGTAAGCAGCTGAAAGGCGACAAGTTGCACGCCTGAAAAGTCGCGTTCGTCGCGCAGGTATTCGTTGAGGAACTGCGATGCGGGCGTGGTGAAAATAGACAGAAGAAACAGCGCGCCGCCTAGCAGCAGGAGGCGATGCATCATGTCGGGATTGGCGATTGGGTGTTTGGCAGTTGGGGGGTTGTCGGCAGGAAGGATGGTGGGAGGGGAGTTTGTGGCGGGAGGTTCAGCGGTTGGGGGGTTGGCTGGCGAGCCGCCTCCAGGAGGGCCAGCAGTTGTGGAGTTATCTAAGGCATAATCAGAAGCGGCAAGGTTGTCGGCTGAGGGATTGCCAGAGGTCGGCGAAGCAATCTCATATCTTCTTGTCTCAGGCAGAGCTCGCAGCATCCACACCAGCCCGGGGGCAGCCAACAAGGGGATGAGATACAAAAATCTCCATGCTGTGAGGCTCAAGTCGGCCACCCAGATGAACCAGACCATCACACCTGCCCCCAAGCCAGCGCACATAGACAGAATTGACGCCGCATAAGCTCTCGCCCCCGCCGGCATTTCCTCAGCCGCGATGATTCCGATGAGCAAGGCAGAGGCTGTGACCAATCCCCTCGCCACCCCTTGGCTGATTCCGAACATCCAAATTCCGACCGAAGCAGCCGTGAGAGCGGTGACCAAATACGCCCCCACCAAGCCGAAGCGCAGAAGCGGCTGACGACCTAGGCGGTCGGCCAGAAAAGTAACACCGAAAGCAAGCGGTATGCCGAGCCGTACCGCCGACAGCACGATCCCTTGCGTGCCTTTGTCGGCATTGAATTCGTCAGCCACGAAAGTCAAGGTCTGGCTCAGAAGCACGCCCAGATAGCCGGTAACCAGAGACATCAAGCAGAGCACGCCCAGAACATGCCCGCTGCGCTCGTCCAGCCGCTGCGAGGGCATCCACCAGAGTTGGCTGGGCGAAGCCGAACGAGGCCTGCCGAATTCGCGCTTCACCAGCAGGTTCAGCAATCCAGACCAGAAGGGTATGGACAGGCGGAAAGAGGTGGTTTCTACGATTTCGTAGGAGGCGGCGGTGCCGTTAGAGGCGTTGAGTTCGTCAGGTGTTTCGGCTTTTTTGACCACATCGTGACCGGACCCACGAGCGATGTGCGCTACGGCGTTGACTTCGCCTGAATTTTCACCCGCCTTAGCGACGCTCAGCGAGCGACGGTAATGCGTGAAAGCTCCGTCTGAAGCGTCAAATTCATATGTGCCCGAAAATTCATCTGCGCCGCGAGTCTCGTCTCCAACAGCAACTTCCTTGACGAGTAAATCGTCTTTCGGATTGACAATTAAGGCGAATTCATCCTCGCTCACGACACGACGAATTGCTACTTCAGGCATGGCGCGCTTCTTCTATGGAGTTACTTTTGGGCATCAGCAATCGCTACAATTAGAACGAATTTAGCTTAGATGAGAACAAAAAACAGCGCAGCACACAGCGCAGCACAAAACACATCAAAAAATGGCGCAAGAAAGCAAAGCAGCAGGCTCAAACAAAGGCAAGCTTATGGCAGAGGCTGAGAAGCCGCTAGAGAATGACGCGACAGACAACGGCATATTCGTGGTGCGGTCGGGCAATCGGCTGGAAGGCGAGGTGGCCATAAGCGGCGCGAAGAACAGCGTCTTGAAAATCATGGCGGCCACCGTGCTGGCTGAAGGCCGCTTCGTGCTGTCAAATGTGCCTCGGATTTCCGATGTCACATACATGGCAGAGCTGCTGGCAGCAGTGGGCAGCGATGTGCATTGGTCGGGTGCCAACGAGCTTGTCATCATCACTCCCGAAGAGATCACCCCAGTCGCCCCATACAACCTCGTCAAGCAAATCCGAGCTTCCATCTCGCTGCTCGGCCCGTTGCTGGCCCGATGCGGCGAAGCCAGCGTCGCCCTGCCCGGCGGCGACGACTTCGGCCCGCGCCCCATAGACATGCACCTCCAAGCCCTTGAAGAGCTAGGCGCAGAGATAGAAGTGTCGCACGGCGTGGTCACCGCCAAGGCTGCGAACCTCATCGGCTCACGAGTGGTGCTGGAGTTCCCGAGCGTGGGCGCAACCGAAAACATCCTCATGGCAGCCCTGCGAGCCAAAGGCGAAACGATCATAGAAAACGCCGCCAGAGAGCCAGAGATAGCCGACCTCGCCTCGTGCCTTTCGCAGATGGGGGCGTCAATCGCAGGCGCAGGCACATCAACGCTCGTGGTGGAAGGCGGCAACGAGCTTCATCCCGTGCAGCGAACCGTCATCGCCGACCGCATTGAAGCCAGCACATTCTTGGCGGCTCTGGGCGTGGCAGGCGGCGAAATCATGCTGCGAGGCGCCCGCCTAGACCACATAGACATGATCGCCCGCAAGCTAGGCGAGATGGACATGCGCATATCCCCGAGCTCGGAAGGTCTGTGGGCGATGTGCGACAGGCGACTGCGTGCCGCCGACATCTCCACCCTCCCGTATCCGGGCATCCCGACCGACATGAAGCCCCTGCTGGTGGCATTGCTGGCTTTCGCCGATGGAGTCGGGATCGTGACGGAAAACCTGTTCGCCGGGCGGTTCCGCTATGTGGACGAGCTTGTCCGCATGGGCGCCGACATCCGCACCGAGGGACAGCACGCCATAGTGCGCGGCAAAGAACGCCTGTCGGGCGCACCCGTGCAAGGCCACGACATTCGCGCCGCCGCCGCGTTGCTGGTGGCAGGCTTAGGGGCCGACGGCACGACAGAAGTATCGGGCGCGCACCACATAGACAGGGGATATGAAAAGATAGACGAAAAGCTGAGGGGGCTAGGGGCGGATGTTGGACGGAAGTAGGGGGGAGTGTTTGGTGAGGGTGGAGAGGCGGGAATTCAGCGAGCGAGGAAGGCGGCAGGTGGGCTGAGAGTTAGGGATGGGTGCGAGCAGGAAAAGAGTTGGCGATAGGGGGCAAAAGGGAAAGTGAAGGGGGAGAGGGGTCTGCAATTAGGAATTCTCAATCTTCGCCTTCAACCGTTGCAAGTTCCCCTTCCACATAGACCGCAAAACAGGCCAAGCTGCCAATGCCGTGACAGGCCCGCCTAGCCGCCACGGGAAGCGCAGTTTTTCTTCCCACTGGAAATAGGTGTGGGCAGTGCTGGCGTCTTTTGTTGTGCTGGCGTCTTGTTCATCGCCTTGGCCTGCTGTTTCGCGGTCGCCCCCCTCGTCTTCGCCGCTTTCAACTTTCACCAAGGTAAACGCCCCTTCGCCCGCCACCAACCCTGAGTGTCGCACGCCCATCCGCTGGCCCGGCGACCATTCGGTGATTTCCATCACATCCGAAAGCGAAAACGGCCCGATTTTCGTGTCGCAGACGAAGCGAGTGCCAGCCCCTTGCCGCTGGTGGCCGAGGAAGCGGATCGCCACAGCGTCTCGCATCCATTCGGTGTGCGACTCCACATCCTGAATGGCATACCAAACATCCGCAGGCGAAGCCGCAATATGCACGCCGACATGTATCTTCACAAAGGATATTTTACCTCACGGCGATAGTCTGAAAGACAGGGAAGAGAGGGGACAGGAGCAAAAGAAAATGAAAAACAACGCAACAGCGAACAGCGTCGACTCAGATGTGAACACCACAGCCGAGCACGCGACCAACGCCACCGACTATGACATCGAGTTCTTCTGGGATCCGATCTGCCCATTCGCATGGGTCACTTCCCGTTGGGTAGAAAATGTGGCCGCTCAGCGCGACTTCAAGGTGAATTGGCGGTTCATCAGCCTGAGCCTCCTCAACGAGGAAAAAGACTACAACAAATTCCCGCCCGGCTACATGACGCTTCACACCAAGGGCACTGCCATGCTGCGGGTTGCTGCGGCAGCGCGCAAGCAGTTCGGGATAGACCGCATGGGGCATCTGTATACAGCACTAGGCGAGTCAATCTGGAACCGCCAGCCTCCCGCCGATGCCGACGAACCGCAAAAGACGATGGCGCCGATTGCCACAACCGAGCACCTGAGCAAGATTTTGGCCGAAGTTGGTTTGCCGCAAGACCTGCTGGAAGCAGCCGATGACGCCAGCCTGGACGCCGAATTGCGTGAAGAGACAGAGCTTGCGCTTTCTCGCACAGGCAAGAATGTCGGCACACCCATCATCACCTATCGGCCGCCTGACGGTCCGTCATTCTTCGGGCCGGTGATTTCCGAAGTGCCAGAAGGCGAGAAGGCTCTGGAGCTATGGGATGCCGTGCTGACTTTAGCCGAGTGGCCCAGCTTCGCCGAACTAAAGCGCACCAAGCGAGACACCCCGAACCTTGAACTGCTGAAAAATATGAGTTTGTAATCGCGGGATTCCCGAAGCCAAGGCTCAGCCACTGCCCGCCCAGCAATCCCCATCATTCAGTAAAACACCACCTTCAGCAAACCACCCATCACAGCACTTTTACGCATCAAATGACTTCCGACACAGCCCATCACGGCAGACACCTAAGCGATGCCTATTTGGGCGATACTTATTTGGACCATGCCGCCACCACGCCGATGTGCCCAGAAGCGGTTGAGGCAATGCAGCCGTTCTACGCTGCCGCCTATGCCAACCCGTCGGGCGCGCATCGGATGGCACGCGATGCCATGCGGGCAGTCAATGACGCGAGAGACTTGCTCGCAGAACTTTGGGGTGCTGAGCCGGGCGAGATAGTTTTCTGCAGCGGAGCGACCGAAGCCGACAACCTCGCGGTGTTCGGCTTGGCGAATGCCACAGGCTCGGCAGCCCCAAATCGCATCGTCTGCTCGGCGATTGAGCATCCTGCAGTGCTCGCCCCTGTGGAGCGGCTGGGAGGCATGACTGTCGGAGTCGACTCTCTAGGAGTGCTCGACTTAGACGAGCTAGCCGAAGCTGTTGATGAGAACACTGTGTTGGTGTCGGTCATGCTGGTGAATAACGAAAGCGGAGTCATCCAGCCTTTGGCTGAGGTTGCAGAAGTGCTGGCTCAGCACGCCCCTCAAGCGGTGTTGCATACAGATGCCGTCCAAGCGGTGAGTTGGCTTGATGTATCTGAGCTTGCTCGCCCGGCGCAGCTCGTGTCGGTGAGTGCGCACAAGTTCGGCGGGCCGAAAGGCGTGGGCGCGCTCATAGTGCGAGACGGGGTGAAGCTACAGCCGCTCATCCTCGGCGGCGGTCAAGAGCGCGACCGCAGAGGCGGCACGCACAATGTGGCTGGCATAGTAGGCATGGCTGCTGCAGCAGAGGTCGCAACGGCGAAGAGGCAGGAGACAGTAGCGCGGGTGGAGAAGCTGCGCAACAGGCTAGCCGACCATCTCAAAGCCGCAGTGCCCGATGTGGTGGAGACTGGGGTGGTAGAGCCCAGTTTTGCTGATGCAGTAGTGGCGGATGCTTGCACCGACCGCAGCCGTAAGATCGCAGGGTCGTGCCATCTTTGTTTCGGCGGGGTGGAGAGCGAGGAACTGCTGTTTTTGCTGGAGCGTGAAGGGGTGTATGCCTCGGCAGCTTCTTCTTGCGCGAGCGGGGCATTTGAGCCGTCGCATGTTCTAGCTGCTATGGGCTACCACCGAGATTTGGCGAAGGGGTCGCTGCGTCTCTCCCTCGGCAGCACCACCACCGAAGCCGACATTTACCGAGCCTGCGCCGTGATCCCCAACGCCGTAGCGCAACTGCGCCGAGCAGCCGCTTGAGCATGGCTCGCAAAGTAATGGTCGCCATGTCGGGCGGGGTGGACTCTTCGGTAGCTGCCGCCCTGCTCGCTGAAGCTGGGCACGAAGTGGTTGGTGTGACGATGAAGCTTTGGGGCGGAGCGTCCGACACGGGCTGCTGCTCTGTCTCGGATGTGGATGATGCCCGCCGTGTCTGTGACCATCTCGGCATTGAGCATCATGTGTTCAACTTTGGCGAAGAGTTCAATCAGAAAGTCGTCGCCCCCTATGTGGCCGACCACCGAGCAGGGCGCACGCCGAACCCCTGCGTAGAGTGCAATCGCCACATCAAGTTCGACCGCCTGCTGAAGCGGGCCGAAGCTCTCGGCTTTGATGCCGTGGCAACTGGGCATCACGCAAGGATCGTGCGGGCGCATGAAGGAGTGGAGAACGGCACCCCCCGACTGGCCCGAGGAGCAGATGCCGCAAAAGACCAGTCGTATGTGCTTTGGATGTTGGGCGAGGAGCAGCTTGAACGGCTGTTGCTGCCTGTGGGGGAGATGACCAAACAGCAAGTGCGTGAAGCGGCCGAGCGGCTCGGCATTCGCACCGCCCAAAAGCCCGACAGCCAAGATGTGTGCTTCATCACCCGTTCTGAGGGCCGCAAGAGCTTCCTACAGGAGCGAATGGAGACGAGGCCAGCAAAGGTAATAACGACAGACGGCGAAGAAGTGGGGCGAGTGCCCGCCGTTGAACTCGTGACCATAGGTCAGCGCAAAAACTTAGGGATAGGCGGCATGGGAGAGCCGAAGTTCGTGCTGGAAGTGGATGTGGCTGAGGGGAAAGTAGTGGTCGGCAACCGCGATGACCGACTGATAGACGCTCAGCCTGTTGCCCCAGTGGAGTGGGTAGGGGAGCCAGCGGAAGGCCCGCTTCTGGTGCAGTGTCGTGCTCACGGAAAAGTAGCTGAAGGTCGTGTTGTGGCGGGCTATGCCGGCAGCCGCGATGCCGAAGCACTCCGAGATGGCAGCCATGCCGCTGATTTTTCTGGGTATGAGCAAACAGAGCAAACTGATGTCCATATCCTCTGGAACGAATCTCAGCCACGAGTCGCCCCAGGCCAGAGCATCGTGTTCTATGAAGACGAAATTGTGGTAGGTGGAACGGTAGCAGTCCGATGAGCCGTCAATACTTTCTGCGCACATTCGGATGCCAGATGAACGAGCACGACTCCGAGCGCATCGCCGGCTTGCTGGAGGCCGATGGGATGAGCCGCACCGACACGCCCGACGATGCCGATGTGGTGGTGCTCAACACTTGCTGCATCCGTGAAAATGCCGACAACAAGCTCTACGGGCACCTCGGCCAGCTCAAGCAGATCAAAGATGCCCGCCCTGAGATGCAAATCGCCGTGGCTGGCTGCTTGGCGCAGAAAGACCGCGACCTGATTCGCTCAAAGGCAGCGCATGTGGATGTGGTTTTCGGCACGCACAATGTGCATCGGGCGGCCGAGCTTCTGCAGCAAGCTCGCCAGCACGGGCCGATTGTGGAGATTTTGGAAGAGGTCGCGCTGGAAGACGGCGAGGCTTTTCCGTCTGCCCTGCCCGCCCGCAGGGAGTGCGACTGGGCAGCGTGGGTGACGATCCAGATCGGCTGCGACAACAGCTGCGCGTTTTGCATCGTGCCTGCTGTGCGTGGCCCCGAGATGAGCCGCCCGTTCGTCGACATCGTAGGCGAGGTAGAGCAGTTGGCAGCCGATGGCGTGAGCGAAATCACCCTGCTGGGTCAGAATGTGAACTCCTACGGACGCGATCTGCAGCTAGCTCGGCGGCGGCAAGGCGAGTCGGTGAGGGTGCGCCCGCTCTTCAGCGATTTGCTGCGGTCGGTCGGCGAGGTAGAAGGAATCGGGCGAGTGCGGTTCACCAGCCCGCATCCGAAAGACATGCGCCCTGAGACTTTTGCGATGATGGCTGAAGTGCCAGAAGTCTGCGAGCATCTGCATTTCCCCCTGCAATCGGGCAGCGACAGAGTCCTGGCGGCGATGCATCGGGGGTATTCCGCCGAAACCTACTTGGCGAAGCTGGCGGCTGCCCGCGAAGCGATAGACGACTTGGCAGTGACCACCGACATCATCGTGGGCTTCCCCGGCGAAACCGAAGAAGACTTTGAGCGCACGCTGGAAGTAGCAGCCGAAGCCGAGTTTGACAGCGCATACACCTTCGTGTTCTCACCGAGGGAAGGCACAGAGGCGGCAGTGATGACGGACGATTTTGTGGATCCCGATGAGGTGCGCGAGCGGTATGAGCGGCTGCGAGTGGTCGTGGAGCGTTCGGCTTTGGCTAAGCATCGCGAGCGGGTCGGCCGAGCGGAAGAAGTAGTGATTGAAGGGCCGTCAAAACGAGATGCGAATGTGCTGACCGGGCGAACCCGCCAAAACAAGCTGGTGCATTTGACAGAAAGCCGGGATAAGCAGGCTTTGCCGGCAGGAACTTTGGCGATGGCCCATATAACAGACGCCTCGGCACACTATCTCAAAGGCGAATTGACAGAGGTTCTGTCTCCGCCTCGCCAAAAGCTGCATCAGCAAGTCGTCTCTATCGGCGGCCCGACCCATTCATCTCGCAGGCTTATCCCTGTTGCGTCACTATGACTCCCATAGTTTTGCTCGGCCCGACTGCCAGCGGCAAGTCTGGCATCGCCATGGAGCTAGCAAGAGAGTGGGCGCAGAGTTGGAGCGGGCTAAGCAGCAGACCAGTCGGCGGACAGGAAATTGAAATCATCTCGGCCGACTCCATGTGCGTCTATAAAGGGATGGACATCGGCACGGCCAAGCCAACCCCCGAACAGCAAGCCGATGTGCCCCACTGGTGCCTAGACTTGGTAGACCCAGCCGAAGAATACGCCGTGAGCCGCTATCAAGCAGATGTCGCCGCTGCCCTGAGCGACATCCAGAGCAGGGGAGCGCAGCCGCTGATCGTGGGCGGAACAGGGCTGTATATCCGTGCGGTGGTGGATGCCATCCAGATGCCCGGCCAGTTCCCCGAAGTGCGCGCCAGCTTGGAAAGCGAAGGCGACACCGCCACCCTCTACAGCCGACTCCGTACCCACGACCCTATGGCCGCCAAGCGCATGGAACCCGGCAACCGCCGCCGCATAGTGCGAGCATTGGAAGTGACTTTGGGCAGCGGCAGAAGGTTTTCGTCATACGGCGAAGGGCTAAGCACCTACGGCAAAACCGCATTCAAGCAAATCGGCCTGCGCCTGCTGAGACCGCTGCTAGACGAGCGCATTGAGCAGCGTTTCGCCCGCCAACTGGAACTCGGCTTGGTGGAAGAGGCAAAGCAGCTTCACGACCGCCCCGAAGGTCTGTCGCGCACCGCCCAGCAAGCCCTAGCATACAAAGAGCTATTCGCCCACTTCCGAGGCGAAACGACCCTAGACGAAGCAATAGACCTAGCCAAAGCCCGCACCCGCCGCTTCAGCCGCCGACAGCAACGCTGGTTCCGCCGCGACCCCCGCATCCACTGGATAGATGTAGAGCAAGACCCGATGGAAGCCCTCCCCGCCGTGCGAGCCGAACTGGAAAATTCCTTGGAGGTGGCGGCGTGAGTTGGCGTGAAGCTGCAGAGGTAGCCGAGCTATGAGCGAAGCTTTCTTCCCCGCGACAAAGCACATCAGCTTGGGGAATGTGTTTCTGGTGTGCTTGCTGAAGGAAGACGACGGCAAGCCAGTGAGTGAGACGCTTCTTGACAAGGCGCACAAATACTTTGAAAACCTGCGCTCTCAGGGAAAATGGGGCGACGATGTAGACGGGCTGGTGCTGGCATGGGAAGATAAAAGCGTTTTGGAGGAGGCACGAGAAGCTGCAGTGTTCGCGTCTAGCCCTAAAGATCCGTCCATTCCGGGCCAGCCAGCAACCCCATACTTGGCGGTGCACATGAAGTTGTTCAACTCTGACGGCAGCGAAGCCGAGACCAGCGGCAATGGGATTTGCTGCTTAGGGCAAGTTTTGGCGAGCAGCTATCCCGAAATCAAGCATTTCTTGGTGGAAGCAGCCAGCAGATGGGAGGATGTGAGAGTTCAAAGCGATGAGGTTGGTAGATCGGTGCTAATCAGCACGACGATGGGCGTTCCCTCGCTAGCGGCTGCTGGCTCTGAACAAGAGCGCAAAGCCAACGAGGCAGGGGCTGGCATGGGAAGCGATAATACAATGTTCGTGAGCGTGGGAAATCCCCATGTGGTGGTGATGATGGATGATGTCTCATCAGTTAGCCCGAGCGAAGACGGCCCTAGGGTCATAGCCGAATTCGGCGAGGAAGTGAATGTGGAGTTTGCCTCCTTCAACCCTGAAGCCGAAGAGCTTGAGATGAAAGTCTGGGAACGAGGGGCTGGAGAGACGCAGGCTTGCGGTTCTGGGGCTGTGGCTTGCGTGGCTACGCTGAGCCATTTGAAAGGCGGGAAAATCAAAGCGGTGCCAGCAGAAGCCGGCCCGCAGATTTATGAGGATATAGCGGTGAATATGCCTGGAGGCAGTGCTTTGGTGAGGAGATATTTTAGGCCGTTCCTGCCCATGTTGTATATGGCTGAAGCGAAGAGTCTGGGAGACTATGAACCCGCCTGAGAAGCAAAAACCGCTGAATGGCGAGGATGCTTTCGGGGTGGGTGAAGAAAGCTGGGCGGGTGGCGATGGCGGCGAATTCTGGGCGGAAGAAAGCGGGAATTTTGGAGATGAACTTGACGCCTCCGAGCACCGAGGCGGGTTCGGCGAGTTCGGCGGCGAGTCGCAAGGCTTCATTGAGCGGACTTTCCGTGAGAAGATCGTGCTGGTCGGAGTCGTCTTGCCGTCCGCCGCGCCTGAAGAAACCGATGCTTCGCTGGACGAGCTTCATCGGCTGGTGCACACGGCTGGGGCAGATGAAGTGGCCCGTGTTACCCAACGCCGCCCTGCTCCAGACCCGAGCACTTTCGTGGGCAAGGGCAAAGTGGCAGAAATCCGTGAAATCGCCGAAGAGCACGATGCCGACACGGTTGTGTTTGACGACGAGCTAAGCCCCGCCCAGCAAGCGACCTTGGAAAAAATGCTCGGTCGCACGGCTATAGATCGCACGGCGGTCATTTTGGACATCTTCGCTCAGAACGCCGCCAGTGTGGAAGGCAAAACTCAGGTGGAGTTCGCCCAGCTTCGCTATCTGCTGCCGAGGCTGCGGGGGATGGGAATTCGCCTGAGCCAGCAGGCAGGCGGCATCGGCACCAGAGGCCCCGGCGAAACCAAGCTGGAAGTCGACCGCCGCCGTCTGGAACGCCGAATGCACCACCTAGAGAGGCAGTTGGAAGAAATTCGCCGTCGTCGCAACACGCAGAACAAGCAACGCCAACGCTCGCCGCTTCGCAAAGTCGCCATCGTGGGCTACACGAACGCCGGCAAGTCCACTCTGCTGAACCAGCTTTGCGGGGCCGACACTTTGGTGCGCAACCGGCTCTTCGCCACATTGGACGCCACGACCCGCCGTCTCACTCTGCCCGGCGGCGAATCTGTGCTGGTGGCCGACACGGTGGGGTTCATCCGCAAGCTGCCGCACAATCTGGTTGAGGCGTTTTCGTCCACTCTCAGCGTGGTGACCGATGCCGACTTGCTTCTCCATGTGGTGGATGCCACTGCCGCCGACCCCGAACAGCAGATAGAAGCCGTGCGAGATGTGCTAGCCGAAATCGGCGCAGGCGACCAGCCGGAGATGCTCGTGTGGAACAAATGCGACAGGATCGGGGCTAGAAATGGGCAGGGGTTGGCTGGCGAGTCTTTGGCTGGTGAGGCTCTACTTAGCAAGTCTCTGCCCGGCGAGTCCGTGTCTAGCAAGTCTCTGCCCAGCGAGTCTCCGTCTAACAAGTCTCTACCCAGCAATTCCCCGTCAAACAAATCCGCCGTGCAAGTTTCTGCCGCCACTGGCGCAGGAATGGAAGAGCTGATGAATGCCATCAGCAGCCATCTGTGGTCGCATTATCGCTTGGCGGAACTGCTGGTGCCGCACAGCCGAGGCGACATCATGGCGTCAGTTCATCGGTCTGGTCAAGTGCTGGAAGAGCGAGTGGAAGAAAGCGGCATCCGTTATCAGGTGCGCTTGGACGAAGCTTCGGCTCGCAAACTCGCCCCGTTTGCGACATAGTCCGATTTTGAGAGGCTGCAGGGCGGTAGCCTTCGTTATGGATGCGAGCAATAAACCGAGCGATAAACCAGAACATAAAGCAAACCGACACGGAGGCTGCTTGACATGGACATAGACATAACCGAGGCGCAGGCGGGGATAGAAGAGCTTTGGGCTAGGCGCAGCGAGCTTTCGCCGGCCGATGAAGATGCCAAGGCCGTCGTCCATCATGTCGTCAACTTGCTGGATGCCGGGCAGGTGCGAGTGGCCGAGGCTGCGGGGGAGGATGTAGTCGTCCATGAATGGCTGAAGTTCGCCATCTTGTTGCTCTTCAGGCTTTCAGCGATGGAGACCACCGAGCTGGGGCCGTTTGAGTTCGCCGACAAAATCCCGCTCAAGTCCAACTATCAGCAGCAGGGCGTGCGTGTGGTGCCGGGGGCGTCCGCTCGCTGGGGCAGCTATCAGGCACCGGGCGTGGTGATGATGCCGAGCTATGTGAACATCGGCGCCTATGTGGGTGAGAACACGATGGTAGACACTTGGGCGACGGTCGGCTCGTGCGCGCAAATCGGCTCAAATGTGCACCTGTCGGGCGGCGTAGGCATCGGCGGAGTGCTAGAACCGCCCCAAGCTGTGCCCGTAATAGTGGGCGATGATTGCTTGATCGGCAGCCGATGCATCGTGGCCGACGGCGCAAGGGTCGGCGACGGCGTGGTGCTGGGCGCAGGCTGCATTCTCACGAGTTCCATCCCCGTGATAGACACCGAAACGGGCGAAGAGCTGAGCCGTGGCGTTGTGCCCTCATGGTGCGTGGCGGTTTCGGGGTCGCGCCCGAGGCAGTTCACGGGTGGCGAGTTCGGCTTGCCTGCCGTGCTGGTCATCAAGCGAATTCCCGAAGGCGAGCGTCACGACAAGTCGGCACTGAACGATGTTCTCCGCGACCACGGCGTGGCGACATGACTAGTCTGCTGGATGCGACCCTGCTCGGCGAAACCCTGCTGGATCTCACGGCAGAACTGGTCGCCATCCCGTCGGTGAGCCACAACGAGCAAGAAATATGCGCGTATGTGGAAGCGGAGTTGCGAAAGCTGCCGTGGTTAGAGGTTGAGCGCATCAGCGACAATGTGGTGGCACGCACCGACTTAGGTCGCCCCAGCCGTTTGCTGCTAGGCGGACATCTAGACACCGTGCCCCCCAGCGGGCCAGACGGCGATGTCGGCTTGCGAAGAGACGGCGATATTCTCTGGGGCACGGGCACTTCGGATATGAAAGGCGCGCTGGCCGTCTATCTGATGTTGGCTCGTGAAGTTCCAGAGCCGTCCATAGATGTGAGCTATGTTTTCTATGCTCGTGAGGAAGTCGCCCGCAAATACAGCGGACTATTGGAGCTTCAAGCCGCCCGCCCTGACCTGCTGGAATGCGATGCCGCCATCTTAGGCGAGCCGACAGACGGAGTTGTAGAAGCAGGATGCCAAGGCGGTCTGCGTGCGAGTGTGAAAGTGGTCGGCAAGCGCGCCCACGCAGCAAGAGCGTGGATGGGAGAAAACGCAGTGCACGGCCTAGCCCCTCTGCTGTCCGCGCTGACGGCATACCAGCCCCGCAAGCCAGTGATAGACGGCTGCGAATTCCACGAATCCATGCAAGCAATGTCAGCAACAGGAGGCATAGCAGGCAATGTGGTGCCCGACGAAGCAGAAGTAGTAATCTCCCACCGCTTCGCCCCCGACCGCACCACACCACAAGCCGAACAGCATGTAAAAGATTTCGTTGCTGGGGCTTTTGCTGCCGAGGGCTATGCTGCTGAAGACTATAACGACGGCTCAAGCCGCACCCCAGAGTTCAAAATAGAAATTCTAGACACCGCCCCCGCCTGCCCCCCCAGTCTCAACCACCCCCTGCTCCAATCGCTCGTAGCAGCCGTTGCCAGATCAGGCAAGGTTGCGACCAGCCAGTTGGAATCAAGCGGCGCAGAAGGTGAAACCGATCAAGCACCCCCCGAAGACAGAGTCGCCGGCATCACAACCCAGATCACCCCCACCCCCCCAGTCCGAGCCAAACTCGGCTGGACAGATGTGGCATTCTTCGGCGAGCAAAACATCCCAGCCGCCAACTTCGGCCCCGGCAACCCCCTCCTAGCCCACGCCCCCAACGAACAAATCTCAGCCCCCAGCCTCCACCACAACTACGAAACTTTGGCTGCTGTGCTGGCCAGCGACCTATGATGCTTCTCCTAACGCGGATGGTAGATATTCTGCTAGGAGTTTTAATAGCAAAGGACTGCTTTTGCCGTGACATACTTATTGCCACTGAACTGAAATTCATTCATGGTAAAATATTTCCGAAATCCGACCTGCCGCTTTCTTCGAGAATTCCTTGTCCCGGGTCGCCAAAGCTATGTTGTTTTCTATAGCGATGGCTGCTATCCACTGGTCGTTTTGGAATTTCTTCCCCCAGCACAAATCAGCATAAATGTACGGAGTGTTTTCTGTGATCGGCATGTAATCGCAGCTTTCAATAAACTCTCGCAATATTTCAGTCTCTTCCTTCTCCAGGCTCGACAAATATTCCCTATGCATAGCCTCGGCAACTACTACAGGGCAGACCGTCAAACGGCTGCCGTCAAGAGCCCCCAAGAAATAGCTTTTTGCAGCAGCACTTTCGCTGTCTTCAGGGTTCAACGCTAAACAAGTCACCACTCCGGTGTCTAACATGACATAAGCCATGTCAGGTTCTTGCTGGCTCTCGTGTGCGCGTGTCGTCAGCTATCCACTGCGGTATGCACCCGGAAGCGCTAAACTTGCCGAGAGCTTGGTTAACGAACGGCTTCAGCGTGCTGGGCAAACAGTACGCCCCGTTTTCATCTATGAGAATGAAGTTGTCTTTGGCGACAGTATAGATCTTGCCGTCCACGGCAATCTGAGAGCCATGCTTTCTCAGTTGTGGCTCGTATGTGTCCAGCGTGTATGTTGGCATAATCCTAAATCCTTTCAGATGATAATCTGCCGACTGTAAAACCTCACTGCGTCGCTATCGCTGCTCTTCAGGCTACCATCTTAGCTAGATTTTCTGTCTTGTCAAGGGATCTAGCACTAACAGACCGCTCAAGCTCGACAGCTTGCCCGCCGACACCAAGACTATATCTCCGTCTTAGAGGCGGCGGAGGACGCTTACTAGTTTGCCGTAGATTTTTACTTCTTGGGCGGGGAATTCTTGGGGGGTGTGGGATTTGTTGGCGGGGGTTAGGGTTATGGTGGTGCCTTGGGGGATGCCGGTGCGGTGGAAGATTTTGACTGTGGCTTCTTCTTCATGGATGCCTGCTACTACTATGTCGCCGTCTTCGGCTGTGGGTTGGCTGCGGGCTACTGCGTAGTCGCCGTCTAGGATGGCGGCGTCTGTCATGGAGTCGCCTCGGACTTTTAGCATGAACAGCTCGCCTGAGCCGCAAAGCTCTTCGGGCAGCGACATCACTTCTTCCACATGCTGCTCGGCTATCGCGCCTGCGCCTGCGGCGACTTGGCCTAGCAGGGGCACATGCCGGGTGTTGTGGCGATAGTCGGCGATGTCTACGACTGCCGCCAGCTGGTTGTCTGCAGGCTGTTCTGTTGTGGCTCCAGCGGAGTCGACTTCGCCGGCTTCGGAGAGCGTGGCGGAAGGCTGATCTGGCAGTTCCGGGGCCGCGGAAGTTTCTGAAGAGCCGAGGCTGGAAGTTGGAACTTCGGCAGCCGTAGCAGACTCTTGAGAACTGGCTTTTGCCAGGCCGGCTGGGAGCACGGTCAGTGCTCGTTGGCGGTTGGGGTCGCGGCGGAGCTTGCCTTCTTTTTCCAAGATGCCGATGTGACGGTGGATGGTGGCGGGGGAACTTAGCCCTACGGCCGCACCGATCTCGCGGACGGACGGGGGGTAGCCGTTGTCGGCGCAGAACTTTCGGATGAAGTCCATTATCGCTTCGCGGGTTTTCGGTTTTGCCATGATGGTGTCCTTTGGCTTGGAGCTATTGAGCTTGTTCTGGTGTCAGGTGAAATCGGGGTGGTGGCTTTGGGGTGGTGGTCTCGGGCGGTTTTGGGTTGGCTTTGGGGTGTAGGTCTCGGGGTGGTTTTAGATGTCACTCTCGGAGTGGTGGTCTGGGAGGGAGTAGTGGTAGTTGTGCTCTCGGGTTGCCCTCTGAGATCATTATAGACGAGTTTTGCAGAAAAAGCGAACATTTGTATTGCGAAAGTTTGTTCGCACCTGTATAGTGAACATATGTTCGCAATTAAAACACACACAGCAATGCCAAAGCAACCGAGTTTCGCAGAGACGGAAGAAGGGATCGCCTCAGTTCTGAGGCACCCTTCGTATCTGTCGGCACAGCTCTCAGACAGACAGGCGAAACCATCCGTCTTGATTTCAAGATCCACCTCCAGCAGGTGTCTCGCTGAGCCAGATCAAACCCTCACCGAGCCTGACAGAGAAGACAGCTACCTGCGCTCACGACCCCTGAAGCGATGGCAGAAGAAGTTGCTAGGTGCCGGAGCCGCCCTGCTGTTCGTGCTAGGCGCGTGGATGACGCTCACCAACCAAGGTAGTGACCCCCAAGGCAGCAACCCTCCCCCTGAACCGCCGGCTCCCGCTGCCAATCTAACAACTGAAATTACGGGAAAGGTATAGATGACGGTTCCGTCTGGGAATCTGCAGACGGTGGACATCAGATCAACTTTGAATCACTGTCGCAGGTCTTTGGCTGCACTCCCATTCTTCACGGCTCATCTCAACTATCCGTCGTCTCATCCACTCTGGGCTCACATGATTGTCTTCGCCCCAGCACGGTATCCCGTTTTCCAGACGGACATCGCAGAAACCTCCGTTGTTCCAGCTGGCAAACACGGGCTTCCAAGCGATTTCCGACATGTCTACCACCCCTTGCGCTCCATCAGTGAATTCCACATACACGCGCAGAGACTTGTCTGAGGGGTCAAGGTGTTCAACCTCTAAGAATTCTACGAAGCCGCGTCTTTTGGATTTCATGCTCACATCTTACCACCTAGGAAGTTGATATATAAGCCACTATTGCCATCGGGTTCATGAATAGCGAAGGAATTTCAGCGGGGCTACTGCCCATAGCGGAGGAAGACTAGGGCGTTGTCGGTGGCTACTGATAGCAGGGTGAGGCTTTTGTTTAGCAGAGGTGCGTCTTCTAGCAGGTGCAGGGGGTTGCCGCCTAGGAGGGCGGGGGAGAGGCTGATGCAGAATTCGTCTATTAGGTCTTGGGCTACTAGCTGGGCGTTGAGAGTGGGGCCGCCTTCGCAGAGGATGACTTTGTGGCCTCGCTCGCCTAGAGCTTCGCGGACGGCAGATAAGTCGACTGCCGCCCAAACTTCCGAGACAGAATTTTCAGCCGACCCAGAGCTTTCAAGCACGATGACTTCTGCCACTTCCGACAGGGCTTCGTATCTGCTTTGGCGGTCGGTGCGGGAATCATCAGCTCGGACATCGTTAGTGCCAGAGCAGGTGAACACAACAGGCCGATGCCCGCCTTCGAACAGACGGCTTTTGGGATCCAATGCCAAGCTTGCGCTGACCACGGCTATCTCTGGCAGAGGCTGCTGGCCACGAGACTCGCGCTGTGCCTGCAACTCGGCTGTGAGCTTCGGCGGGCCGTAGTCTTCTTTGCGGACGGTTTCGGCGCCCACCAAGATGACATCGGCTAGGGAGCGCAGCGTGTGGAAGATCGCTTGGTCGGCTGGCGAGCCTAGATCGGCGGAGACATCATCGGAGGTCACGCCTCCGTCTAGGCTCTGTACCATGTTGAGGATCGTCCAGGGCGACCTGCCGGTGCGGTCTGCTCCGACATATGCATCCTGCCAGCTATCGCAGGTTTCGTCCTCGGCCCACAGAAGGCGGAGGTCAGATACCCTCTCTCTATTAGAGTTTCCCATGTTCGCGACTTTAGCGAAATGAGTGCATTAGAAATGGGTGCAGCAGAGGGTGTTAAAGCAAGAGACAAATTGCTAGGGTAAAAGCACAGCGTTTTGCAGGTAACTGTTTTCGCCATCTAACTGTTCTCGCGTAGTATAAGGAGCCCCTCGAATGTCATCTAGCCCTCTGAAATCACAAACGCAGATTGGCGAGAGGGCAGAATTCCCCGCAGCCCGTCCGCTCACATCGGAGATCATCGGCATTCAGCGGCATTTCACCGTCGCTGGGGTTGACCCGTTTGAAAGCGTGGAGTGGGAGAGCCGCGACACCCGCATCACCAACTTCCTGGACGGCACGGTGGCGTTCGAGCAGAAAGACACGGAGTTTCCCGCCTCGTGGTCGCTCAACGCTTCTAACATCGTGGCGCAGAAATATTTCCGAGGGCAGCCCGGCACCGACGAGCGTGAGCACTCGCTGCGCCAGATCATCTCACGAGTGGCCGACACCATCACCGAATGGGGCTTCACCGACGGCTACTTCGCCGACCGCGCCGAAGCTCAGACATTCAGAGACGAGCTCGTCCATCTGCTGCTCCACCAGAAAGCTTCGTTCAACTCGCCAGTGTGGTTCAACATCGGAGTGAAGGGCGTGCCCCAGCAGTCTTCGGCTTGCTTCATCCTCTCGGTGGACGACACGATGGAATCCATTCTCAACTGGTATGCCGAAGAGGGCATGATCTTCAAGGGCGGCTCAGGCTCTGGCGTGAACCTCAGCAAACTCCGCTCTTCCCACGAGCGGCTTTCGGGCGGCGGCACGCCCAGCGGGCCGGTCAGCTTCATGCGAGGTGCCGATGCTTCCGCCGGCGCCATCAAGTCGGGCGGCAAGACGAGACGGGCGGCCAAGATGGTCGTGCTGGACTCCGACCACCCCGACATTGAAGAGTTCATCTGGTGCAAAGCCAAAGAGGAGCGCAAAGCCCGCGCCCTCGGCGCAGCCGGCTTTGATGTGGATTTGGACGGCGCCGACAGCGCGTCTATCCAATATCAAAACGCCAACAACTCCGTGCGCCTCTCAGACGAGTTCATGGGATCACTGCTGGAAGGCACCGACTGGGAGCTAACCTCCCGCACCACAGGCGAAATCATCCGAACCCTGCCAGCTCAAGACCTATTCCGCCAGATCGCCACAGCTGCTTGGGAGTGCGCCGATCCCGGCGTGCAGTTCTCCAGCACCATCAACCGCTGGCACACCGCCTCCAACACAGGCCCGATAAACGCCAGCAACCCCTGCAGCGAATATCTGCATCTGGACAACTCGGCATGCAACCTCGCCAGCCTCAACCTGCTCTCGTTCTACGATGACGAGCAAGGCTTTGATGTGGCCAGTTTTCGTGCGGCCGTTCAGGTGCTCATCTGCGCGCAAGAGATACTGGTGGGCCGCTCGGACTATCCCACCGAACCTGTGGGCGAGACCGCGCGGGCTTTCCGTCAGCTCGGCTTGGGGTATGCCAACCTCGGCGCACTGCTGATGGCCAAAGGCATCGCCTACGATTCCGACACAGGCCGTGCCCTCGCCGCTGCCATCACTGCGCTGATGACAGGGCAGGCGTATCTCACCTCAGCGAAAATGGCTAGCCGGCTCGGCCCTCACAGCGGCTTTGAAGAAAACCGCCGACCGATGCTGGGCGTGCTGGCGATGCACCGCCAGTCGGTCGACAACATAGATCGACACCTCGCCCCGGTCGCCATCGTGAGCGAGGCGAAAGCGGTGTGGGAAGAGGTCGCCGAGCTAGCCGAGGAAGTCGGCGTGCGCAATGCGCAAGTTTCGGTGCTGGCCCCCACAGGCACCATCAGCTTCATGATGGACTGCGACACCACAGGCATAGAACCCGACCTTTCGCTAGTCAAGACGAAGAAACTCGTGGGCGGCGGAACGATGACCATCACCAACCAGACCGTGCCCCGTGCGCTGCGCTCCCTCGGCTACAGCGAAAAAGAGATAGACGAAATCACCGAGCACATCCGCGAGCACAACGCAATCCGCAACGCCCCGCACATCCGAGCAGAACACCAAGAAGTTTTCGCCTGCTCCTTCGGCGAAGACGCCATCTCAGCGGACGGGCACATAGACATGATGGCAGCCGTCCAGCCTTTCCTGAGCGGCGGCATCTCCAAGACTGTAAACCTGCCCGAAGCCACCACCACAGAAGACATAGAGCATCTGCTGCTGAGGGCTTGGGAAAAAGGCGTGAAAGCGGTGGCGATTTATCGGGAGAACTGCAAAGTGGCGCAACCCCTCTCGGCTGGGGGCGGCGGGGCTGCTGGGGCATCGGGAGAGGCTGGCGAGTCTGGGGGAGGGTTGACTGAAAGCTTGGTCGGCGGCTTAGGAGTGATAAGGGGGTCGGCTGGCAAGTATGGGGAAGCTGAGAGAATAAGGGAAGCCTCGGAGGAAGCTGGTGCCGGAGTCGGCGAAGGGGAAGCGGGCGGGAGTGGTCGCCCTGTCCGACAGAGACTGCCCAAGACTCGCGCCTCACGCACTTTTGAATTCAGCGTGGGCGATCTCAAAGGCTTCGTCACCGTCGGCGAATACGACAGCGACACTCCCGGGAAGAGAGGCGCGCCGGGCGAGATATTCGTGAATGTCTCAAAGCAAGGCTCCACGCTGGCAGGCATCATGGACGCTTTCGCCATCGCAGTGTCGCACGGACTGCAATACGGCGTGCCGCTGGAAGCTTATGTGGATGCTTTCAGAGGAATGCGCTTTGAACCTGCCGGCATCACAGACGACCCCGACATTCGCCTGGCATCCAGTCTCATGGACTATCTCTTCCGCAAGCTGGCCTTGGAATATCTAGACGAAGACCGCCGCCACGACCTTCGCATCTACACCGCTTCGGAACGCTCGCAGCTCACCTTGCCAGAAATGGAAGAAGTGGAGCACGAAGCCAGAGCCGAGACTTTCACCGAAGTCGTATCGGGGGTCACCGACCCCGGCCCGCAAGACAGAGAGCTTTTTTTCCGAGGCAGCTACGACAAAAACGCCCCGCTCTGCATGCAGTGCGGCGTGCTGATGATGCGGGCTGGCAGCTGCCACGCCTGCCCGTCATGCGGCAACACTAGCGGCTGCAGCTAAGCCGCATCCAGATCGGTCGCGGAGGGCGGGTCGGCAGGCAAGCCGATGTCGGAGTCGGCAAGCAAGTCGGCATATTCGCTCACCGAGATCAACGGCGGCATCTCCTCCACCTTGATACGCAAATCTTCAAACCCTTGGCGCACCAGCAGCGAAGACCACTCCTTCTGCCAAGGCACACCTGCCCGCTGCAGCACGATGTGAAGGATCTCAGAAGCCTGAATTGAGAGTTCCTGCAACGGGCGGTGCTTGTGGGTGCGCTTGCCCAGCTCCGCCTGTCCGATGGCATCAGCCCCCCAGCGAGCAGCCACATCAATCAGCAACCCGACCTCCACGCCCCAGCCGCGCACGAACGGTACCTGCTCGGCAGCAGCCCTGCGAATGGCATATTCGCCCCCCAGAGGCTGGTTGATTCGAGCCAGATGCGGGAAGAAGAGCGACAAAGCAGGGCGAGCCATGAGCGCCGTAGTGCGCCCGCCGCCATTTGGATCGCCTTCGTAGATGCGTTCGTAATAGCCCTTCGTCATCACCAGCGACTCGTCTACCAGCAGCATCTCGGCCAAGGCTGTTACATAGTGCGTGTCGAACTTCTCCAAGTCGCCGTCGCAGAACACCACGATGTCGGACTCGGTGGCTGCGATGGCTTTCCACATGGCATTGCCTTTGCCTTTGTCGGGCTGGAAGCGAGGCAGGATTTCCCCCACGGGCACGACCCGTGCGCCGTTGTCTCGGGCTTGGCTGGCAGTGTCGTCTTCGGATCGGTCGTCTATCACCACTAGCTCGCTCACGAACGGTGCCCGCCCGCCCATCAGTTCGCTGCTCACGGCACGACATATTGCCCCGATGGTGGAAGCTTCGTTATGCGCTGGGATGCAGACGGCGATGCTCGGGGTCATGCTGCTGGCGTTGTGTTCGGGAGAGATGAGGCTGTCAGACACAGATCTGCCAGAATCAGATGCGAGGGAAATGTCAGGAGAGGGCATTGGAGGAACTGTTAAGAAAATTGCAAAATTCTTGAATAATTAACTGGAAATACTTTGATTGCCAATTAAAATAAATGCTCGTGCCCCAGAATCATATATCTCTCAAGGCTAACCGCCAATCTCAGGTTTCCAGCCAACCGGCTGGCCGCCCTAATCGCCGCCGCGCCATTTTAGGCAAAGCGGTTTTTGCAGGACTGCTCGTGGCATTGATCGCAGCAGCCTGCTCTCCAGATAATTCGTCAACCCTAGTAGATCCGACCGATGTGGATCCAAGCCTCACAGCACCGCCGATCGTCACAATCACGACAGTTCCGCTCACTCAAGACACGGCTTCCCCTGGGCCTATTCCAGATCCAGGCAACCCGACCCAGCCGACAGCAGAGACTGTTGCTCCTACAGAGCCTGCTGCTCCGAACCAGCCTGCTGCTCCAACCACAGATCCTCCTGTCGCCCCCGACCCAGAGCAGCCTGAAACTCCAACCCCCACCACGGCCGCACCTCCCGCCACACCGCAGATACCGCAGCTTCAGCGCACGGGCGTGGCATCTCCCTACGGGGGATCGTTCTCGGTGACAGTGCTAGTGGCCAATGGCAACGAGCAGAGGCGCGTGCCGATTTATGACAGCCCCGGCGGAACCGAGATAAACCTGCCCGACGGAGGTCTCTGGTATCGGTCGTATTACGGCGGGCCTCTCGTTATGGAAGTTATTGAAGGAACCCAGAGCGATGCGTGGGTTCGAGTGAAAGCTGCCGCCCGCAGTCGTGCCACAGACGGCACCTGCCAAGTCGGTTCGCCATGTTATGGGAACGACACCACAGGCTGGGTTCAAAACAGCGGTTATGACTGGAGAACCCATCAATATCACGCCCGGATAGATCTCACCGAAAGGTCGGTACGAGTTTGGAACGGCAGCCAGATTGTCGCAGAGACTTTAGCCGTCGTGGGACGCGGGGCAGACACCGGCAACCAGGCTCCCACCCCCGTTGGCACCTTCTTCTTGAAAGAAAAGCTGCTGGGCGAAAGCCCCGGCTACGGGCCGTATGTGCTGTCGCTGAGCGGCTACAGCGAGTGGCTGTACCAGTTCGACGGCAAACTCCCCAACATCGCCATCCACGGTACCAACCGCCCGCAATACATAGGGCAAGCTCGTTCGTCAGGGTGCATTCGCGTTCCTAACAACATCATCACCACGCTCTACGAACAAGCCCCCCTCGGCACAATTGTGGAGATCGTGGCTTAGCCGCTCCGCCTGGCCCTTCCGTTTAGCCCCTCCGCCTAGCAGACTCGCTTATTCCACTTCAATCAGCAGATGCTGGGAGAGGTCGCCTAGCTGATCCATAATCATCTTGCGCTCGGTGAAGAACCAGCCGTCGGGATGCTTAGCGAATGTGTCGTGGTAGCGACCGGTGATTATCGGCTGCAAGGCAAGCGAATCAGTCTTCTGCAGCACTGTGTAGCAGGAGCGACATGTAGCAGTGCCAGCGTCTTCGTCTATTTCCACGATGGGATTTGTCACCACATGTTTTGAAAGCGGGGTGCCCGTCTGCGGATAGATGCGGGTTGATTGGTCATACAGGGCTTTCACCTCTTCGGCTCCTGTGGCCAAAGGCGTGCCGTCTTCGGCGACTATGCGCCCCCGAGAGAAAAGCTCGGCAATGCCGGCGTAGTCGCCTGCGTCTATGCGCTCGGCGTACATGTAGAGCAGGTTTTCTATCTGTCTGGCTGTTTCCATTAGTTTCCTCCAGTCGGTAGGTTTCTTTCTTTAGAATGTAATCAACCCATCCCTGCCCCCGCCCCCCGTCCCTGCTCTCGCCCTCCATCCCTGCCCCCACCCACCGCCCCTTAAATTTGTTGCAGAAAAATCCGCTTTTTATCATTGCCCTTCGTATTGCCCCGACCAACACACCAGATGAAAGAAGATTACCATGCTCGCTTCTATTCCTAGCCCTTCACGAAATATCATTGAGATAGGCCCGCTAGACATCCGCATCTACGGCATCATGATCGCGCTCGGCGTGATCGTTGCCGTCTTGTTCATCGGGTGGCGGATGCAGCAGCGGGGCATGAACTCAGAGATCGCAGTCAGCTTGGCATGGGTGGTGGTGCCTGCGGGCCTAATCGGGGCACGCATCTACCATGTGATCACCGACTGGAGAAGGTTCTCAGACGAAGACCGCTGGAGCGATGTGGTGCGAATCTGGGAGGGAGGCCTCGGGATTCCGGGAGCCATCATAGGCGGCGTGCTGGCTGGGGCTGTGCTATGCCGAATGCGAGACTGGTCGCTGGCTGAAATGCTCGACATTGCCGCCCCTGCTCTGTTGGCGGCGCAGGCTATCGGACGGCTCGGGAACTGGTTCAATCAAGAGCTGTTCGGTCGCCCAACCGATTTGCCCTGGGGTTTGGAGATAGACCCGACAAACCGCCCGGCGGAATATTACAGCGACGAGACATTCCATCCCACCTTCCTTTATGAAGCTCTCTGGATGCTGGCTTTGATGGGCGCGCTGCTGTGGCTCGACAAGCTGCGCAAGCTCCCTGTGGGGCATCTGTTCGCCCTCTATGTGCTGGGCTATGCCTCGGGGCGGATCTGGATAGAGTTCTTGCGAGTGGATCGCGCCAGCGAGCTAGCGGGCGTGCGAGTGAATGTGTGGGTGATGTCGGCTCTCTGGCTGGGTGCTGCGGCTTACATGTATATCTATCGCGACAAAGCAGCCTGGCCGCCTGCGCCGATGGGAGAGGCTGAATCAGACGAAGCAGAGACTGAATCGGCAGAAGTTGCCGAGCAACCAGCCTCGGTTGGCGCATCCATGGAAGAGAGTGCTAGCCGAGAAGAGGCTATGGCAGAAGGGCGAGTCATGTCAGCCAGAGATGTAGCAGCAGCCGAAGAGGGAGAGGGAGGACACCCGATGGCTCTGACAGATGTGATGGTGGCAGTCGGCGAAGAGGGCGATGCAGAAGTTTCATCGGCAGCAGAGCCAGAAGCTAGTTCGGCGGCAGCAGTTTCACCGGCAGCAACGTCTGAAGCTGATTCAGGAGAAACACCAGAGGTATCTTCCGAAGCGGACTATCCAGCGACTCCGCAAAGCTCGGAGGCCGGTATGGAAGCCTCGGATGCGCCAGGAGAAGCCCCAGAAGCTCCGCCTGCCCCAGAGAATCGGGAGCAGACATCGCAGTGACAGACGACTACGAGGTTCCGCCGAGCAGAGAATCCGGCTCCAGCCAATCCAGCACGCCGTATTTCTTCAACAAGAACATACCCGCCACAGGCGCATGGCTAGAGGGCGACCCCCCTGGCAATCGTCAATTCTTCCGCTTCGGCGAAGGGCGCAGGTTCGTCTTAGAAAGCGGCGACCATGTGGAAAGCCCGACCCTCGCCTACGAAACATGGGGCAGCCTCAACTCAGACGCCTCCAACGCTGTGCTCATATGCCACGCCCTCACAGGCGACTCCCACTTGGCAGGCCAGCAAGACGATTCTCACCCCACACCGGGCTGGTGGGACGACCTCGTCGGCCCCGGCAAAGCCATAGACACCGACAGCTACTTCGTGGTGTGCTCAAATGTGTTGGGCGGCTGCCAAGGCTCCACAGGGCCGTCGTCCATAGACCCGGTAACCCAGAAACGCTACGGGTCGCGCTTTCCGGCGGTGACGATCCGCGATATGGTGCGCGCCCAAGAAAGGCTCACCAACCATCTCGGCATCCAGCAGTGGCTCTCGGTCATAGGCGGTTCCATGGGCGGAATGCAAGTGCTGGAATGGGCGGTGCTGTTCCCCGACAGACTCCTCAGCGCGGTGCCCATAGCCAGCTCGTATGCGGCCAGCCCTTGGCAGATAGCATTCAGCGCCATCGGCAGAAAAGTCATCGCTTTAGATCCGCGCTGGCAGGGCGGCGACTACTACGACGCTGCGGATGACGAAGGTCCCCACATGGGCTTAGCCGCTGCCCGTGCTGTGGGAATGGTGAGCTATCGCACAGACGAAGTAATGGAAAAACGCTTCGCCCGCTACTTGGTGGACCCTCACGCAATATACGGCAACTGGGATCGCTTCCGCATAGAAAGCTACCTTGATTACCAAGGCGAAAAGCTGGCCCGCCGATTTGACGCCAACACCTATATCGTCTTGAACAAGGCAATGGATCTTCACGACCTCGGCCGCCGCCCCGGAGGTCTAGAGGCTGCCGTGAAGAGAATAAGCGTGCCCGTGCTCTGCATGAGCGTGACCTCCGACTTGCTTTATCCACCTCGCCAGCAAGAAGAGATACGAGATGTCATCGTGAAGCTAGGCGGAGAGTGCGACTTAGTGATGATAGAATCGCCGCACGGACATGACGGCTTCTTGCTGGAGCCCGGCCAAGTGGGCGAAGCAGTCGCGCCGTTCTTGGCAAAAGTGGCAGAGCAAGGGTAGCAAGGCTATGGGCGAATTAAACCCTGAGACTTCTCTGATCCGTTCTGGTCGCGGGGAGCAGCCCGACTCGCTGGCCCCTGTGCTGTTTCCCAGCACGACGCATGTGGTGGAGACGCTGGAAGAAGGGCAGCGCAAATCTCGCGACCTCTCGGAGCGGAGGTTCTACAGCCGCCACAGCAACCCTTCTGTCGGCGCGTTTGAGGAAGCCATGGCCGAGCTGGAGGGCGCAGAGTCGGCGCGGGCTTTCGCTTCGGGGATGGGGGCTATCAGCTCTGTGGTGTTCGGGCTTTGCGAAGCTGGCGACCACATCGTGGCTCAGCGTCAGCTTTACGGGGCGACTTTCTTGTTTCTCCAGTGGGTGAAATCCAGGCTCGGCATAGAAGTGACTTTCGTGGATGCCACAGAGTCTGGTTCGTTCGCAGATGCCGTGCGGCCTCAGCAGACGAAGCTGGTTTTCGCCGAGACTCCTTCCAACCCGAGGCTTGACATCGTAGACCTGCGAGCTTTGGGCGAAATAGCCGGCCCGGTGGTCGTGGTGGATTCCACAGCCGCCCCGCCGGTGCTGCAGCGGCCGCTGGAATACGGCGTGGATCTCAGTCTCCACTCGGCCACCAAATACATCGCCGGCCACAACGATGCTCTGCTGGGGGTCGTCTCAGGCAGCGAGGAGCTGCTGGACTGGTTGCGAGGCTATGCCGTGCTTCACGGAGCCGCTGCCTCGCCGTTTGATGCCATGAACGGGCTGCGTGGGTTGCGAACTTTGGGAGTGCGGGTGTCTCGTCAATGCGAAACGGCCCAGATGCTGGCCGAGATGCTGGAAGCGCATGAAGGGGTTGAGCGAGTTTGGCATCCGGGTCTGGCTTCGCACCCTAACCATGAGCTAGCCAGCAAGCAGATGGAGAAACCCGGCGGGCTGCTGGCGTTTGATTTGGCGGTCGGCGCGCAAGGCAATTCAGAGGGCGAAGCAGTGGGCAATACAGATGGCAATACAGCAGGAGATGCCAAAGAGCGCAAAGAGGCAGCCATCGCACGCGGGGCCGCCTTTGTGGATGCTCTGCAAATCGCTCAGAACGCCACCTCTTTCGGAGGCCCCGAAACCTTGGCGACGCATCCGGCCTCCACCACGCACGCTGGCTTGCTGCCCGAAGAGCTTGAAGCCGCTGGCATCAAAGAGACCACCATTCGCGTGTCTGTGGGGCTGGAGCATCCCGACGACTTGCTGGCAGACTTCGGCAATGCCTTGCAGCAGGCAGCCGCTGGCTAACCCCCGCCAGCTAATCCCGCTAATGCAGATTTCGCCTATGCCTTGCAGCAGGCCTACTCTAATCCCGCTAGCTAACCCCGCCAGCTAATCCCGCTAACTTGGAGCTTCAGAGATGTCAAGCAAACTCGCCCAAGCCTTTGCCGCCATAGACGCAGCCAACGCCGCCGATCCAAACACCATCGCCTACGGCGGCGAAGAGCAGCCTAAAGAACTCTGCCATTCTCGTCTAGCCACTGAATGGCTGGATCGTCTGACACCAGAGGCAACCGAGGCTCAGAAGCTGGCAGCCCGAGCCCACCATCTGCGCCGCTGGGAAATCCCCAGAGATTCCTACCCCAAAGACAGAGCAGGCTATCTTCGCTGGCGCACCGAGCTAGGCCGCTTTCACGCCGAAGAGACCGCCAAGCTGTTGGACGAAGCAGGCTATGATGCCGAGACCATAGAGCGAGTGAAAGCGATAATCCGCAAGCGCAACCTCAAGGGCGACCCGGAAGTCCAAACTCACGAAGATGTGCTGTGCCTCGTGTTTCTCTCAACTCAGCTAGACATGCTCGCAGCCGACTTGGAGACCGACAAGCTCATAGAAGTGCTGGCCAAGTCGCTCAACAAGATGAGCGAAGAAGGGCGGCAGCAAGCCCTGCGCCTGTCGCTCAACAACGCCCAGCGAGGCATTCTTGCGAGAGCTCTCTCCCTCAGCAAGACGCTCTAAGGCAAATCTGCCAGCTTGAATGCCACCAGATGCGGCCCCGTGCCGGCTATTTCGCTCGGCTGGCCAATCGGGAACACGATCATGTCGCCTGAAACCGCAGGCCAGCCGTTTACGCTGCTGGATGCCTGATGCACCCAGACGAGTTTGCCGCTGAAACGGTCGAAAGCCAATAGCTGGCCGAAATAAGTGGCTGTGAAGAGCAAGTCGTTGACCACGGTCATGCCGCCGAAGAGGTCGGGATGTTCGGCCCAGTCCAAGGCGGCAAACAGATCGGTCGCCCCGACTAGCTCTGCCGTTACCTCCGCATCCCAGAGGATTTCTCCAGTGGCCGCGTCTATCGCCACCACATTGCTGGGATTCGTGAAGAGACTGGTCTGCTGTTCAGCTTGGAAATCTTCATCGCTGTTGTAGACGGTAGGGGCGTTGAGCACGGTCACATAGGCCACCCCGTCGGCAGTGGCTATCGGCGTCACTATGCCGCCTTGCACACCGGGAAACACCTCAATCGTCTCGTCAAAGCTTGTGAGTTCGTCGTTTTGATGCTTGCCCACTGGGGTCTGCCAAAGCTCCTCGCCAGTGGCCGGGTCTAGTCCGAAGACCACAGCCCCTTTGCCTGTGGAAATGATCACCTTTCGTGTCGCCTGGCCGTCTGTCGCCTCGCCGTCTGCCGGTATCTCGGCGATGGCAGTGAGCACATGGTCGCGGTCGAAAATGTCATGCGGGAATGCTTGAAAGCCCCAGCGAAGTTCCCCTGTGGTTGCGTCCAGGGCGACGGTGCTGTTCGTCCAGCGATTGTCGCCTGGGCGACTGGCACCAGCTGGATAACCGGGAATGCCGGGGAAAGGATAGGGGTTGCCGATGCCGTAGTAGAGCGTGTTGGTCTCAGGGTCCAGTGAGGGCGGATACCACGCTCCGCCGCCGCTGTTGACTTCGGGGATGCCCCACAGCCCTTCGTCTTCCACGGTGGCGAACTGCCAGACTATGCTGCCAGTGGCTTGATCCAAGGCATAGATGGTGCCTCGCTCGCCTGCAGGGAAGCCGCTGGAGGATGCAAACACCAAGCCGCCGTGCGGGAAGGGCTGAATGTTGAGCTCGCTGCGTCCGCCGGTGATGTCGGAAGCCCAGAGCTCTTCGCCTGTGTTGATGTCATATGCCACCACCAGCTCGCCCCGTCCTCGTGGGCCTATCTTCGTGGAGAAGACTTTGTCCCAGCCCACTGCCACGCCATTCGGCCCGAACATCGTGCCCGCGTTGGGATCGCCTGCCTTCCAGATGCCTTTGCCTGTGGTGAGGTCTACAGCATGAACCACGCCTGTTCTCTCTTGGAAGTAGATGACATCGTTGATGATTATCAGGGCTGTGGTGATGTTGCCGTAAATGTCGCCGCCCGGCACTTGATACCGCCAGACTTCTTCCAGCTGCTTCACATTGGATGCGTTGATGGGGCTGTCGGTGGTGGCTCTGGAGGAGAAGTGGTCGCGATTGGGCAGCGGCCAAGCGGCATCTGCCAGCTCAGGAGGAATAGCGGGAACGGCGAGTGCTTCTTCGCTGCTTTCGCCGTCTCGGCCTCCTTCGTCTGTGCTCGGATCGCCAGTCTCTTGGCTGTCGGTTCCATCAGTAGGGGGTTCTAGTTGCTTCAGATTATTGCGGACATAATCCACAATGGCTGCCATCTCATTTTCGCTGAGACGATCCGAGAAGCCTGGCATTGCGCCTTGTCCGTCACGCACCTGAGCGATCATCTCCTCACGGGTGTATTTCTCGTTGGCAACGCCGTCTCCGATGGGCGGGCCGACGGCCCCCGACCCGTCTCGGGCATGGCAGTTCACGCACTGCGCCACATACAGAGCTTCGGCTTGCTCGGTGGTGAATTCGGTCATGGCATCTGGCAGGGCGGGTTCGTCCTGTCCGCACGCGCCAAGAGCGAACACGCCGAGTGCTAGAACGACGAGTGCGGATGTTCTTGCTGATAACCAGTATGCTTTGGGCACAAATGCAACCTTAATGTCTGAGCGGCGGCTTTTTGGGTTATGCTGAAATTCACTCAGGCGGATGTAGCTCAGTTGGTAGAGCGTCACCTTGCCAAGGTGAAAGTCGCCGGTTCGAGTCCGGTCATCCGCTCAGTTGATGCTAATGGAGTATTGCCTATCCCCGCTAGGATTAGAAATCAACCTGCGCCGGTGCCCGAGCGGACTAAGGGAGCGGCCTGCAAAGCCGTAAATCGCGGGTTCAAATCCCGCCCGGCGTTCTGTGAGATCTTTCGGCTTTTGCGCAGCCAACTCATCATCGTGAAAGCCTTGTCGGAAAGCCCGACAGGAATGACCTGCTAGAATGGCGAATACGGGCCGTTAGCTCAGTTGGCTAGAGCGCTTGCATGACGCGCAAGAGGCCGGGGGTTCGAGTCCCTCACGGCCCACTCTTATTCTCTCCTAAGCTAGTTCTCTATGGCAGACCGCAATGCTTCGGATTTCCTAGAGCTAGCCTCCGCCGACCCCAGCGACATCATTGACGAGCTAGCAGAGCGCGGCTGGGGAGACGGACTGCCGATCATTCCGCCCACGCCTGAGCGGGTGGATGCCATGCTGGAAGGCGTCTCAGACCCCGACGAAGTCATAGCCGCTTTGGAGCCTCGCCTCGGCGAAGCCACACGGCGCACCATCGCTGTGAATGCTGTGATGGCTGGGTGCCTGCCTGAGCATTTGGAAGTGCTGGCTGCGGCGGTATCTGCCCTGGCTCGCCCTGAGTTCAATCTCAGAGGGGTGAACGCCACCACGCATCCAGTCGCGCCCCTGCTCATCACCCACGGCGTGCCCGGTTTCGCCAGCGGGCTAGGAGCGTTCGGCCCCGGCAACAGACACAACGCCGCAGTAGGGCGTGCTCTGCGCTTCATCTTGATGCATGTAGCAGGCGCGAAACCCGGAGACGGCGATGCCTCCACCCAAGGCCAGCCTTCCAAATACACCTACTGCGTGGCTGAGAACATAGCGGCCAGCCCCTGGGAAAGCTACCCTCGCAGCCGAGGCATCGCTTCGCCCCAAGCTGTCACTCTCCACGCCGGCGAGAACCCGCACAACTTTCACGACATGGAATCCGACTCGCCAGAGCCGATCTTGGAGAAGGCAGCATCGGTAATGGCCACTCTGGGATGCAACAACGCCCCGATCGGACAAGGCGAGTTCTTCATCGGGCTTTGCCCCGAACATGCCGCCACTATCGCAGCATCAGGCTGGAGCCGACAGGATGTGCAGATGTTCCTGTACGAATCAGCTCGCAGGCCGATGAGCGAGTTGAAGCGTCACTTCGCAATGAGAGCTTGGCGGCCCTGGCAAGAAGCTCTAGCCGATGGCAAAGATGCCCCGATGACCGACAACCCCGACAACATCCGAGTGTTCGTGGTGGGCGGGGCCGGCAAGCACTCGTGCGTGATCCCCAGCTGGGGCATGACCCGCAGCGTTACTTTGCCTGTTGCTTTGAGCCCTTGAAGAAAAAACGCCTCGGCGCAGACGACTCCATATATATGCCCGCGCCGCGCACCACGCATTCCAGCGGCTTTTCTACATGCTTCACCGGAATTTGCGTGCGGTTGTGAATTCTCGTATCCAGCCCTCGCAGCAAAGACCCGCCGCCAGCTAGGTGGATGCCGTTCTCCACGAGGTCTTCGGCGAATTCGTTGTCAAACTCGTTGCCGACCACGGTCAGGCAGTCGTATATGGAAGTGATGATGTCGTTCAGCGGCTGTTCTATCGCCTCTCGGATTTCGCTGGCTTTGAGAATGAAGGTCTGGGGCAGCCCTGTGTCTATGTCTCTGCCTCGTATTTCAATCGGGAAGTCTTGCTTCATTTCCATGGCTGTGCCGCCGATGATCTTGATGTCTTCGGCTGTGCGCTCGCCGATGGCGAAGTTGAGCTTGCGGCGGATGTAGGTCTGTATTTCGGTGTCAAAGTCGAACGAGCCGACACGCACAGCCGTGCTATGCATGACTTTGCCTATGGATATGAGAGCCGACTCGCTAGTGCCGCCTCCGATATCCACGATCATGTTGCCTTTGGCATCGTCGCGCACCAAGTCGGTGCCGAAGGCGGCCGCCAAGGGCTGGTCTATGAGCTGAGTCTCCACAACGCCAGCCTGATGAGAAGCCTCAACCACAGCTTGGCGTTCCACAGGCGATAGTGCCGAAGGGATGCAGATCAGAGCTTTAGGGCGGTTGAAGCGGTTCACGCCGATCTGCTTGAGCACCAGCAGGATCATCTGCTGGGTCACATTGTAATCTGTGATGGCTCCGTTGCGAAGCGGGCGGTGCGCTAGGATGTGGCTGGCCGTGCGCCCTATCATGTGCCACGCTTCGTGGCCCACGGCGAGCACGCTGTCGGTGTTCGTGTCGAACGCTATGACAGAGGGCTCGTTGTAGATGATGTCTTCGCCTCGGGCATAGACGAGAGTGTTCGCCGTTCCGAGGTCGATAGCAAGGTCGCGTATCAGGGTTCTGCTCCTGTGTAGGTTCTGCTTAAGTTTATAGAAGGGCTTGCGCTATGTAGGGCAGGCAGTTCGTTGCGGGCAGAGAGGTCGGCGCGTCAAACGGCAACGCTTTGCCCTACGATGAAAATGTGGAAGAAGAGCCGAGACAGCCAGAGGGGGACCAACCGCCAGAAGAGTCGGAGCGTTCTGAAGGGCAAAGCTCCCCAGAGGCTGCCGTTGAAGACCTGCTGCGCTCGCTAGAGCAAGAAATGGCCGAAGCCGGCACCCTGCCGACCGATATTGCTGGCGACATCGCTGACGACATAGAGTCTGCTGGCGGCGCAGAGGCTGGGGGAGCAGATCTCGGCGGCACAATTCCCGGCGGCACAGCCGGCCTAGACCTCGGCGACATAAACCTTGAAGACATAACCCCTGAAGATATTGACCCCCGCGAGATTTTCGCCGAGCTGAGCGACCTGTTCGGCAGGCTGGCCAAGGGCGAGGGTGCTATGGGCGGCGGCATTGACTGGCAAGTGGTGCGAGAGCTAGCTGTGAAGGTCGCCACTCAGGGTCATCCTGAGCCCAATGTGGAACCGACTCGGCGCAACCGCCTGGAAGATCTTTTCAAGGTAGCGGAGATGCATGTGGACGCGGCGTTGGCGTCCTCGCCGGCCAAACGCTCATCGGCAAGCCGCAAGGCAGAAGTCGTCACCCGCACGGAGTGGGTTACAAAGATGCTGGAAGACTGGAAGCAGATGTTTGAACAGCTTTCAGTGCCCGACCCCCCAGAGGCAGGTTTCGGCGACCCGATGGCCATGATCCAGAACCTGATGGTGGGGCTTTCGTCTACAGCCAGAATGATGAAAATCGGAGGGATGCTGGGCGAGCTTTCGCACACGGCTTTCGGCTGCTACGCCTTGCCGGTTCCGCCCCCTGAAAAATCCGACCGCAGCATTGCCATAGTTGAATCCACCGTGGCCGACTTTGCTCAAAAATGGTCGCTGGATGCCGACCATGCGGGAATGTGGGTCTGCTGCTCGGAGATTCTGAGCCACGAGGTGCTGTCGCAAGCAGATGTGAGTTCAGTGCTCAGACAGCTCTACGAAGCCTACATAGACGAGTTCGACTTTGCCGTAGAGCAGGAGTGGGAATCCAAGATGGAGATGCTGGATCAGAGCGGCGACCCCGGCGAGATGCTGGAATCCCTTTTCGGAGAAACAGGAGAACTCACGGTGGAGTTCACCGAATCGGAAGAGCAGCAGGAGATTTCCAGTCAAGCTTCAGCCATAGCTTCGGCAGTCGTGGGCTATGTGCACCATCTTTCGCAGAAAATCACAAGCGACATCATCGGCTCCAGCGACCATCTGGCCGAGGCGTTCCTTCGCAGAGAATCCAACGATGCTCTAGGCCGCCAGATATTCGGCTTGGATGTAGACATAGATGCCGGGCTAGCCTTCATCCAAGAGCTGGAAGAACACAACGCTTTGGATCGGCTGTGGCAAGGCGAGACATCCTTGCCCACCCCCAGAGAGCTAGAGTCCCCCCGCCTTTGGCTGGCCAGGATGGACTTGCTGGAATAGCTAGCCCAAAATAGCTAGCCCAATATAGCTAGCTCGCCCGTTGCTTCCTAGAGAACGAGGCAATCAGCGCGGACACTGCGGCAATGCCGATGAGGAGGCAGCCCCATGCGAAGGGGATTCTGATGAGCACTGGCCAGATGGCTCCGAACACCCAGATCAGCTGAAAGCGGGTTTCAAAAACTGCGAAGCTTCTACCGTAGTCGGAATCAGCGGCATCACGCTGCACGATGGAGTCGAAAGCCACCTTGCCCGCTCCAGCGGCGAAACCTGAGACGAACACGATCAGCATTCCGCCCAAAAGGCCGCCGATTGCCCACGCCCCCAAGCTGGCTGCCACTACCATGAGCAAGCTGCCCATCAGGAGACGCTCTTCCGAGCGTCCTTTCATGCGCAGCTTCGGAGCCAGAAATGATCCCGCCAGCCCGCCGATGACCGCCATGAACAGCAGAATGCCGAGCCTCCAGACAGGCTCTGCTCCCTGCACATCGGCATCGCCCAGCAAGGCTTGTCGCACGCCTCTGCCCACGGCGGTGCCCACCCCTGAGAGATCCACATCGTCGGTGCCGCCTCGGAAGTGAAAAGCCAAAAAGAAAGTCAGAAAGCCGAGACCTCCTCGCAGCATCATCATCGCAGTGGAAGCTCTGCGGATGCTCAGGATGTTGAGAGAAGAAGTAGACCATTTCGGATTTCGGAAACGCCACCAAAGCCTTTGCGCGAAGCTGGCAGAAGCGGGGGGAGGAGCCACAGCAGTTTGCGGAGATTTTACGGCTGTTTGAGTTGAAGACGCTTTGTCTGCCGCACTGCGAGAAGAGCCTTCAAAGAGAGCGAGGTTGTCGTCGAATTCTTCGTGAAACGGAGCTTCCAGATCGCTGCTCTTGTCTTTCGTTCCTCTTTTGACTTTCGGCAGGCGGAAAGCCAAGATCGCAGCCCAGAAAAACTGGATCATGCCGAGGCCGACCGTCCAAGACGACCCTAACGCCCAGCTCAAGAGCAAAGCCGGCCCGGCTCCGACCATGCTCATAATGCCGCTCAGCACGGCCAAGCGCGAGTTGTGCGACACGAGCTCGCTTTCCGTTTCGGCCGTGACGGGAACGATAGCGGCTTTGGCCACGGCGTAGCCTTTGCCGAACACCAAAATGGCGAAAGCCAGCGGGAATATGAGCAGCGACTGCACGCGTCCGATCATTCCGAACGAGGTCAGCCCCAACCCGAACAGCAGCCCTATCATCACCACACGACGACCTCTGCGGATGCGATCTATGGCAGGGCCGATCATAGGTGCCACCAAGGTGAACGGAGCCATGCTCAGCAGCAGATACAACAGGATCCGCCCGCGAGCCGCTTGCGGATCAATGGCAAAAAACAGCGAGTTGGCCAAGGCCACGGCGATGGCCGCGTTGCCAGAAGTCTGCAGGGCGTGAACCCTTGCTAGATGAACGAAATTTGAGGGCTGTCTTTTGACATCAAGCATTGAATTTGTAACCTAAGCCGCGAATGGTTATGATTCGCTCAGGCTTGGAAGGCGTGTCTTCTATTTTGCTGCGCAGCCGCTTGATATGCACATCCAGTGTTTTGGTGTCGCCGAAATAGTCGCTTCCCCATACTTGGCGCATGAGCTTCTCGCGAGTCAGCAGCTGCCCTGCGTTGGACATGAGCACCCAGAGCAAGTCGAACTCTTTGAGCGGCATGAGCACCGGTTCGCCGCGCAAAAATACCTCATGGCGATTCGGATCCAAAGAGAGCTCGCCATGAACGATAGTCGTAGAGACTACCTCCTGCGGGCGTTCTGCTCCGCGCCTAAGCTGCGCTCGGATTCTGGCCACTAGCTCTCGCAGACGATAGGGCTTGCTGATGTAGTCGTCCGCGCCCACTTCCAGCCCCACCACCACATCCACTTCTTCGCTCTTGGCTGTGATCATCACGATCGGCACGCTGGAGCGGCGACGAATCTCGCGGCAGACATCAATGCCCGTGAGCTTGGGCAGCATGACATCCAGCAGCACGATGTCGGGATTCACATCGTCAAAGATATCCAAGGCTTCTTTGCCGTCGCGAGCTACGGAGACTTTCATGCTTTCGTGCCCCAGCCCCACGGTGAGGGCTTGGATGAAAGACTCTTCGTCTTCCACCAGCAGAATATTCGGCTGCGCTGGCTGTGCTGGCTTTGTCATGCTCTTTGCACCTCCGCGTGGATCGGCAGACGGATTGAGAAGGTAGACCCTGCTCCCTCTTCGGATTGCAGCGTTACTTCGCCTTCGTGCTGCTGGGCCACATGGCGCACGACAGCCAAGCCCAGCCCGCTGCCCATCGTTGACGACCGGGAGCGATCCACTCTGTAAAAGCGTTCGAACACGCGGTCGTGGTCGCGGCGGGGGATGCCCACCCCCTCGTCGGCCACCACGATTTCAGCCCACGATCCCTTGTTGAGAAGGTCAACCGAGAGGCGGCTGTTGGGAGGAGAGTATTTCAAGGCGTTGTCAAGCAGGTTGAATGTGGCCGAGGTGAGCTGAAACGAATCTCCCCACACGCACATAGGCTCCTCGGCCATGTCCATCTCTATTTCTGTGTCGTGCTGCTGGGCTACCCCGGAGATCCTGTTCACAGCACGCCGCACCACATCTTGGAGGATCACAGGGGAGAAATCGCTTTCTTGGCTCTGCTCCAGCCTGCTCAACTCAAGCAGGTCTTCCACGATCTGGGTGAGGCGAATGCTTTCTTTGCCGATGCTCCGCGAAAGCGACATCAGCACTTCGGGATCGTCCTCGTCTTGCATGGCATCGGCCAGCACGCTGAGCGCGCCCACGGGGGTGCGCAGCTCGTGGCCGATGTTGGTTACGAGGTCGCGACGGATGATGTCCAGACGCTGGCTGTGGGAAATATCGTCTATGACAGCCACTGCGAAGGGGGTTTCGGCTGAACTGGAAATGAGCGGGAAGGTCTGCAGCAGGAGAGTCTGGTCTGGCGGACCGTAGAGCTGGACTTCACGCTGAGCAGTTTTGCCTTTTATGGCTTCTGCCAGCAGCTCCTCCAAAGCGGCTTCTACCAGCACTTCGCTGTGGCGGGAGGTCGCGAAGGTCTTAGCCGAGGCGTTGCGGAAGACGACCGTGCCGTTGGCATCGCAGACAGCTATGCCTTCGTTGATGTTGTCCAAGGCGGTCGCCAGCTTTTGCAGCAAGGTTGTAGCTTCGCGGGTATCAGCCAGATGCGCTGCAAGAAGCTGCTGCAGGCGGGAAAGACTGCCGCCCAAGCTTTTGTCTGGCTTATTGATTGACTCTTGGCCAGAGTCGGCCTCAGCACTGGCTTCAAGCTGCTTTCCCATGAGTTGCGTTGTTGACTTGGCTTGCCTGATGCGCATTGCCAGCAGCCAAGCAGTTGCTGCCAGAGCGCAGCTGAGGCAGGCAAGCAGAACGACTAGCAGCGCCATTGACAACTCTGCTTGCTTACTCCGAAAAGGAGGTGCTTGCCGAGGCAGTGCTAACTGGCGGCAGCGTCACGCCTGCTGGCGGCCCAGAGGGAGGAATTGCCTCTGCAGCCACGCTAGGAAGCGTGATGGGAGTCAGCACCGCCCAGCCTTTCAGCAGAAGATCGCGGTCGGATCCTTCGGGCACTTCCCCCGGTGCTCTCACTATGCGGGTGCGGATTTCGCTGCCGTCGTACGATACGAACTCCGTGACCACAACGCCGTAAGGGGCCAGCGGCGGGGCGAACTGCACGCCTCGGATGTCTTCGCGATTCAGGTTGGGCACATTCAAGCTAGCGATTGTCTTCTTGGGGGAGTCGTAAACCCAGTCGAGATAGTCGCAAGCCATCTGAGCGGCCACATCCCAGAACATCTCAGGGTTTTCGCCGGGGGCGTCCAAGCTGACCGCCAAGCCGGAGCGGCCGTAGTTGGCTGCGGTCATGGCTGCGCCGATAGTGCCAGACGGCAGCACCGAACGGCCGCAGTTGGCTCCGTAGTTGATGCCTGAAAGAACGATGTCAGGCGGCTCCCCGAAAGCCCCCAAGCAACCCAAGATCACGCAAGCCCCTGGGGTGGCATCCACGCGGTAGGCCTCTTGCGAAGCCACTGTTTCACGAGAACAAGCCACAGGCTTGTGATGAGCGAGCACGCCCATGGAAGCCGACGAACCGCTCTGCTCCGAGGCCGGGGCCGCTATGACGAGCTCGTGGCCGCCGCTCTCGCACCAAGCTGTCGCAGCTTCCGCGAGAGCGGATAATCCGGGAGAATCTATCCCGTCGTCGTTGGTTATGAGCAGGCGCACAGGCGACCGTCACGCAGCGTCGCCGGATGTTGCTTCCGGTGCTTCCGGAGTGTCAGTTCCAGCGTCAATAGCCCCTTGCTCGGCCGACCTGTGGGCATCTATTTGATCTTTCGTCCAGCCGTCCAGCATGTAGCGGACACGCTCGCCGATGTTCACCGCATGATCGCCTATCCGTTCGTAGTGGCGGGCGGTGAGGGCTAGGTTGATAGCCACTTGGAAGTCTATGTTGCCCTGCGTGTGGGATTCCAGGATCTCTCTGAAGAATTCGCGGTTCAGTTCGTCCAGTCTGTCGTCTATGTCGTGCAAAGAGAGTGCCAGCGAGCCGTCTTGCTCCACGAATGAATCGGTGGCTAGGCGAACCAGCAGGCGGGCTTCTTCGCTCATCTTGGTTACGAATCCCCGCAGTTCAGGCTCTAAAGTTGCTCCGTAGATGCGCTGGGAAGTGCGTGCGATGTTGCAGACGAGATCGCCTGTGCGCTCCAACTCGGTATTGATGGAGAGCACCGCCAGAATAGATCTCAGATCGCCTGCCATAGGCTGCTGCAATGCAATCAGCAGAGAGCAGTGGGTGTCCAGCTCCACCGACCAGGCGTTCAGTTCGTCGTCTCCTTCAATGATGGCTTGGGTGGCCTCAAAATCGTTAAGGAGGAAAGCATCTGTGACGCGTGGGATGGCCTCTCCCACGAAGGCGGACATCCTGACCACCATGTCTCGCATCTGATCTAGCTCTTCGTGGAACGATTTGCGCAGCTCTTCTGCCATTGTTCATCCGTTTCTGCTGGTGCTTTTTGGTGCTTGCTATAAGGTTGCTTCTGTCTAGCCGAAGCGTCCGGTCACATAGTTCTCTGTTCTGATGTCTTTAGGGGTGGAGAAAATTTCCTCCGTATCACCGAATTCTATTAGGGTGCCTGTTCGTGCATCGGTTTCTATATCCACATCCACGCTGAAGAACGCAGTTTTGTTGCTGATTCTTGCGGCTTGTTGCATGTTGTGGGTGACGATGAGGATGGTGTAGTCGTCCTTTATTTCGTTCATCAGCTCCTCTATGCGGGTGGTGGCGATCGGGTCTAGGGAGGAGCACGGTTCGTCCATCAGCAGCACATCCGGGTTCACGGCAATGGCTCTTGCGATGCAAAGACGCTGCTGCTGACCGCCTGAAAGACCCATAGCCGAGTTTTTGAGGCGGTCTTTCACTTCGTCAAAGAGGGCGGCTTTGCGGAGCGAGGTTTCCACGATTTCATCCAGAGCGGCTTTGCGCCGGGCCATGCCGGTGATGCGAGGGCCGTAAGCCACATTGTCGTAGATGGATTTCGGGAACGGGTTGGGTTTCTGGAAGACCATGCCGATGCGACGGCGGACTTCCACAGCATCCACTCCGGGGTCGTAGAGATTCACGCCTAGATACTCAATGCTGCCGGTGACTCTGGCTGTGGGGATGAGGTCGTTCATGCGGTTGAAGCAGCGCAGCAGAGTTGTCTTGCCGCAGCCGGAGGGGCCGATGAAGGCAGTGATCTCGTGCGGTTCAATGTCTAGGCTGACATCTCGCAGAGCATGGAATTCGCCGTAGTAGACATTCAAGTCTTGCGCGCAGAAGACGAGCGGGTTGCTGTTCGGGGAATTCATGCCTGACGCTTCTTTTCAAAGTGATGTCTTAGGAAGATAGTGGCTGCGTTCAGCAGCAGCACGAACACCAGCAAGACCACAATAGCAGCAGCGGCTGCCACGCGGAATTCTGGCATCGGGTTTTGCGTCCAGCCTGTGATCAGGATAGGCATGGCGGTGAAGGCGTCGTCTAGCTGGCGCGGGTCTGTGATGGAAGGGTTGGAGCCTAGGAATCCGGTGATCGCGCCCACCAAAATCAAGGGCGCCGCCTCGCCTATAGCGCGAGACATGGACAGCAGCGTGCCTGTGAGGATGCCCGGTGCCGCATAGGGGAGGGCTTGTCGCCGGATAGTCTCCCAGCGGGTGGCCCCGACTCCGTACGAGCCTTCTTTGAGAGCGTCCGGCACGGCTCTCAGAGCTTCTTGAGCTGTGATTATGACGATAGGCAGCACCAGTATGGCCAAGGTCAAGCCAGCCGAGGCCGCCGTGCGACCGCCCGTGATGGACGGAATGCCTTCCACGAACAAAAACAGCCCTAGCAGCCCGTACACCACCGAAGGCACGCCGGCCAAGTTGCGGATATTGAGCTCTATGAAGTTGCTGAAGCGATTCTTCGGGGCGTATTCCTCCAGATAGATGGCCGCAGCTATGCCGATGGGGAACGACAGCGCAGCCACGAACACGGCGATCCAAAACGACCCTGCCAGCCCCTGCTGCACCCCCAGAGTCTGGTCTTCAAAAGCTTTGATGCTTCCGAGCGTGCCGCCCAGGAAGCTGGGCAGCCAGCCGGTGAGCACATCCCAGCCGTCTGCCACTACGCCGTAGATCAGCACAGCCAAGATGAGTAAGGTGAGCATCAGCATCACCAGCAAAAGGGTGTAGAAGGTGTTGCCTTTCCAGTCGGTTTCTTGCCGCTTGATGGCCGAAGCCACCTCGCGCTCAATGCGCGTGGCGGTTTTGCCGTCTAGGACCCGTCCGAAAGTCAATGCCATGGCTCAGTACTTCTCTTGGATGCGGCTGACGAAACGATTGGCTATGACATTCAGCAGCAGCGTGATGATGAACAGCAAGAAGCCCACGAAGTAGAGGCTTTGGACGGTCAGCCCTTCGCCCACCACATTGTCGGTGCCTGATGCCAGAGACGCCATGGCTGCCGTCATGGTGAGGCCGCCTTCGGTGGGAGAGGCGGTGAAAAGGGCGGTGTCGCCCGCGCCGCCAGCCAGGAACACCACCATCGTCTCGCCGATGGCCCGCGAGACAGCCACGATCAGCGAAGCCACGATGCCGGATATGGCAGCGGGCAGAACGACCCGAAGGGTGGTGGCAGATTTGCGCGAGCCCAGCCCGGTGGAAGCTTCTCGCAGCGAAGACGGCACTGCTGCCATGGCATCTTCTGATATGGACGCGATGAGCGGAATAGTGAGAATTCCCACGCCCACGCCTGCGGCGGCCAGCGAGCCGGTGCTGTTGCTGCTGATGCGGCCTATGACTTCGGGGGCCACCCAATACAGAGCGAAGAAGCCGAGCACCACGCTGGGAATGCCGGCGAGTATCTCCAAGATGGGCTTTATGACGGCTCGGGTTCTGGAGCGGGCGTATTCGGAGAGGTAGATGGCTGCCCCCAAGCCCAAAGGGGTGGCTATCAGCATTGCGATGGCGGTGGTGATGAGGGTGGCTGAGAGGAGCGTGCTTATGTCATAGATGCCCCTGCGGGGAAACCAGCCGATGTTGAATAGCTGCGACCACTCCACTTCCACGATGAAAGTCCAAGCTTCGGAGAGCAGCGACCAGACGATAAGACCCGACACCACGATAGACACCATGGCCGCCAGAGCCAAAACCCCGTGTATTGCTCTCTGACGGTTTTTGCGACCTTTGCGACTCTTGAGGTCGGCGACCGTGAGATGAGCAGTGGCGGAGGTCATTTCTTAGCTGTTTCTGAACCGATTTTTGTATAATAGGTCAGCCAGTCACTCGGTTGTCCCAATTGCTGCGTGTTTGCTGTCTGGAGTCTTCTGTGAGCAAGACATAGCCGACCTCTGAGACAGCGACATCCAGACCCTCAGACATGTAGTAGTCCACATAGGCACGCAGAGCTGGGTTGGACGCGGCTTCGTCTGCATTTACATAGATGTAAAGCGAGCGGCTGATCGGGTATTCGCCGCTGGCGATGGTGCTGGAGTTTGCGGACACGCAGCCGTCTCCGCCATCCACTTGGAGGAGCTTCACATCGTCAGCGTTTACTGCGTAGGCGAAACCGACCCAGCCGAGGCTGCCAGAGTTGCTGGTGATGCCTTGGAGTATCACATTGTCGTTAGCGTTCGCGCTGTAGTCCACTCGTGTGGTGGCGTCTTGGCCTCGCTCGTCTGCGATGTCTTCTAGGACTAGCTCTATGAAGCTGTCAAAGGTGCCGGATTCTTCTCCCGGGCCGAACACATCCAAGTCGGCGTCGGGCAGCTGGGTGGATGTGCCTAGCTCGTCTGCTAAGTCTTGTCCGTCAGCCCAGTTGCCGATGCCTTGAGATTCGGGGCCGACCAGAGCATAGAGGTCGGCGAAGCTCACGCAGTCAAGGGGATTGTCGTTGTTGACCATAACGGCGATGCCGTCAATGCCGACTCGCAGCTCTATCCAGTTGATGTCGTTCTCGGCGCAGTCTTCGGCTTCGGAGTCTTTGATCTGGCGTGAAGCGTCAGAGATGTCGGTCTCGCCGGTGCAGAAAAGTCTGAAGCCGTCGCCCGTGCCAGGGCCGTCAACAGTGACATCCACGCCAGGCTCTACATCCTCGAACAGCTCTGCCACACGAACGGAAATCGGCTCGACTGTGGAAGAACCGGAAATATTCACATCGCCGGCGATGGACGCGTCAGTCGGCGAGGCGGGTGCGGGGTCTGAGGAGTCGTCATCGCCTCCGCAGGCGGCTGCCACGAGAGCAACTGCTGCCACAAGAGCAAAAAGCCATCTGAATGGCCGTGAGCTGGTTGATTTCCTGGTGATTGATTTCCTGGTGGTTGATTTGCTGCTTGCTGATTTCATGGCGGGGTGTCCTCCTTGTAAGGGTTAGTGACGCCCCAAATCTTAACTAGGCAATGAAACCTCCAGTAAACGCAAAGGTTAACACTAGGTGAATATTTATTCGGCTTCTTCTGGCTCTTCCTCGTCATAGCCGAGATCCCAATCCAGCACGATGTTCTGACGCTCGGCGTCTCGGTTCACCCGCTCGCGGTTGCGTCTGAACTGCGGATCGTGCGGCGGCAGCAGCAGCAGTCTGGCCTGAGCGCGTGCTTTGAAGTCTTCCAGCAGCTGCGGATCGCCGAAGCCGGTGTGTATTTCCCAGTGCGGTGCTATGGGGCCGAGATAGACGATGGTGAGGTTGCCGATGGGAGGGCTTTCGGGTGCGGCGGATGTCATATCGGCTCCTTTGTTTAAAGATTTAGTAAGAAAGGCTGTTCTGAGGTCTATATAACCACTCTGCTAGCACTATCCATTGATAAGTCTATGAGTTAGACAGAAAAAGCAGAAGGCTGGAATGCAGAGAGCAGAAAAGGAGAAAGTGCCATGCTGGAATTCTTGAGAGAACGATGGATGGAACGGGCGGCTTGTGCTGACCTGCCTTGTGATATGTTCTTTCCCAGCGATGGCTCCGGGGTGATCAAGGCGCAAAGAGTGTGCGCCAGGTGCCCTGTAACAGTGCCGTGTCTGGAATATGCGCTGAAATACAAAGTGGATCATGGCGTGTGGGGCGGCTGCTCCGAGCGCAAACGCCGCCGTATTCTGAAGGCTCGTGCGGCTGAGTCGGCAGTTATGGTTTCGGAATCTGTGGTGGTCGTTTCGCAGGATAAGACCGAGGCAGCCCTGTCGGAAGAGCACGAGAAGGAACTGCAAATCGCTTAAGCATCTGGGGGTCTGCCTATAGGGGGTCCAGGGATTGCTCTCAGCAAGGCAGCGAGCTTTGCTAAGGTATCATCCGATGCCGAGACACTTTCTGCACGATGTCGCTATCGTCGGCATCCACAACACCGAGCAGGCTCGTGTGCTGGAAAACCACGACTCCGACACGATCACTGTGGCCGCCTGCCGAGGCGCCATAGCTGATGCTGGTCTCACCCCTGCCGACATAGACGGCGTGGCCGCAGGCGGCAAAGCTGCGCCTTTGATCTATTGGATGCGCAACGGCCCGGCTTGGCGGTCTATGAACCCTCCGAGCATCCCTGCGGTGCTGCAGGCCGCAGCAGCCATAGCAGCCGGGCAATGCCACACCGCCATCGTGACCGACGGCATGGCCGGGGTCTACACGCAGCGCAGATCCACCGCCCCTTGGACGCGTCCGTCAAATGAATTCGTGGTGTCCTACGGCATGTTCACCGCTGCCGAGTTCGCCCTCATCGCCCGCCGGCACATGCACCTCTACGGCACCACGCCAGAGCAGCTGGCTACCGTCTCGGCGACCATACGCAACAACGGCCATGTTCATCCCGATGCCATCTATCGGGGACGAGGGCCGTTCACGCCCGAAGACATCTTGGCTTCGCGCATGGTGGCCGACCCGTTCCATCTGCTGGATTGCGCCATGACCTCTGAAGGCGCGTGCGCTATGGTGCTGACCAACGCTGCGCGAGCTTTTGACATGGCGCAGAAGCCCGTCTGGATTCTCGGCGGGTCGGGCGACACTTTCGGGCCTTCCTACCAGCACCCTCCTGCTTGGAGCCTGGCAGGGCGCAGCGGCGAGATAAACGGCACGGTGGGCCGCCGTTCGGCGCAGCAGGCTTTTGCGATGGCTGGCATCACGCACGAAGATGTGGATGTGTGCGAGTTCTACGACCCGTTTTCTTTTGAGATCATCCGTCAGTTTGAGGCGTTCGGCTTTTGCGAGGAGGGCGAAGGCGGCGATTTCGTGATGGACGGGCGCATTGAGGTGGGGGGAGAGTTTCCTGTGACTACCGACGGGGGAGTGATGTCGTTCAGCCACGGCGGAGCGGCTGTGCAGCAGCTGCAGCGAATCACCAGGGCTGTGGAGCAGCTGCGCGGAACCTGCAAGAGCCAGCAGGTGGAGGGGGCTGAAGTGGCGATGGCTTCCAACGGCGGGGCCGGTGCGCTGTTCACAGATGTGCTGTTGCTCGGTTCGGAGAAGGCGGCGTAAGGAGATACGATGCTGAAACCGCAGAAGCCGGGCATTCCACTGCCATCGCCCACGATGGTGAGCGGGCCGTATTGGGAGGGATGTCGTGCCGGCGAGATCCGCTATCAGCGTTGCAACGACTGCGAGGCCATCACGATGAACCCGTCGCCTGCTTGTTCGGCGTGTTTCGGCCCTAGCTTGCGATGGGAAGCCAGCAGCGGGAGGGGCACTGTCTATTCCTACACAGTCGTGTGGCGGCCTCAGACTCCGGATTTTGAAGTGCCCTATGCGCCTGCCATCGTAGAGCTTGAGGAAGGCTTCCCCTTGATGTCGAGCATCGTGGGCTGCGAGTTGGAGGAGATAGAAGTGGGGATGGAAGTTGAAGTGGTGTTCGTTGAGATGTCGGACGAAATAACCCTGCCGTATTTTGTGCCTCTGGGAGGAAGTCTGCCCGGCTAATTCTTTGGCCTCTCAAACCTGCGGCTGAGCTTCCTGCGGCTGGGCCAAATCGGGTTCCAGATAGATGCTCTGCGCTGTGGAAACTTCCGCCTTGATGCTGTCTTGTATCTTGTCGATTTCTTCGGCTATCTGAGTCGTAGTCAAGCCTTTCTCAAATCGCACTTTGGCTGCCACCAGCAAATCGTCTGGCCCCATGTGCTGGGTGCGGATGCTGATGACTTCCGCCACTTGCGGCGATGCTGTAATCAGCGAGATGATCCGTTCTCTCACGGGCTTGGCAGCCGCCTCGCCGATGAGCAGGCTTTGCATCTCCACTGCTAGCACTATGGCTATGAGTGCTAGCAGGATGCCGATGGCCAAGGTTCCGATGCCGTCCCAGAGAGCATTGCCCGTGACTTCAGAGACGATGACCGACACGAATGCTATCACCAGCCCCAGCATCGCCCCCAAGTCTTCCAGCAGGATGACCGGAAGCTCAGGCGACTTGGAGCGACGGATAAACGACACCCAAGAGGCGTTGCCGCGCACCGCGTTGGATTCTTTCACGGCAATTCTGAACGAGAACGCTTCCAGCACGATAGCCCCGCCCAAGATGCCGATGGCAAGCCCCAGATTGTTGAGATGCTCTGGGTGGCGGATTTTGTTGGTGCCTTCCCAGATGGCGAACACGGCGCCCAGCATGAACAGCACGAGAGCAACCACGAACGACCAGAAATATCGCTCTCGCCCGAAGCCGAAAGGGTGCTCAGCGGTGGGAGGCTTGCGGGCGCGGCGGTGGCCGAACAGCAAAAGGGCTTGGTTGCCCGAGTCGGCGAACGAATGGAAGCTCTCGGCCAGCATCGCTCCCGACCTTGTGACGAAAAAGCCGACGAGCTTGGCGATAGCGATGCAGAAGTTCGCGCTCAGCGCGGCGAGTATCGCTTTGGTTCCGTGTTCTGGTCCACCTGCCATGTCTGTCTATTTATAGCCGATAAACTAGAGGAATGGCGGAAGAAGTTCCTTTTGCGGTTCAGCTTGCGGATTTAGGATCCGGCGAACTAGCTCGGATCGTGCTCAAAAATCCCAAGAAGCGCAACGCCTTGAGCGGCGAAGTCATGCGTGCGCTGACTGAGGCTCTTTACGAATTGAGCGGCGACTCGGCGGTGCGAGTGGTCGTGCTGGAAGCCGAAGGTCCTGCCTTCAGCGCGGGGCACGACATCTCTGAGATGCTGAAGCGAGACGAGGCGTTCTACGACAGCCTCTTCTACGACTGCTGCAAGCTCATGGGTGCTTTGCATGCTGTGCCTCAGCCTGTCATCGCCAAGGTAGACGGGATGGCCACGGCTGCGGGTTGCCAGTTGGTTGCGGCTTGCGACTTGGCTGTGGCTTCGGATCGCAGCTCGTTCGCCACGCCAGGGGTGCGCATCGGCTTGTTCTGCTCCACGCCTATGGTGCCTTTGACTCGCGCTATCGGCCGCAAACGGGCTATGGAGATGCTGCTCACGGCTGAGCCGATCACTGCTGAAGTGGCTTTGGAGTGGGGGCTGGTGAACAGGGTAGTGCCGCCCGAGGAGCTTGACGGCGAAGTGATGGAGCTTGCCCGCCAGATTTCCCAGTTCAGCGGTGCCACCATTGCCTTAGGGAAGCAGGCGTTTTATCGTCAGGTGGACATGACCGAAGTTCAGGCTTATGAGGCAGCTAGCGAAGCTATGGTCTTCAACGCTGGCATGCAAGACGCACAAGAAGGCATGGACGCCTTTATCGCCAAGCGAAAGCCAGAGTGGACTGGGTAGTTGGGCGGATGAGCAATCACTAATTACACTCTGTAATCACACAAAAAAAGGAGAAACTAATGGGAACTGTCTTTGAAGCCCCCAAAGATTTGCTGGACAGCGTAGGCGCCGAGCTCGGCCATAGCGACTGGTTTGAAATCACCCAAGAGCGCATCAACCAATTCGCAGAAGCCACAGGCGACTACCAGTGGATACACATTGACGAAGAGCAAGCCAAGCAAGGCCCGTTCGGTGCCACTATCGCGCATGGCTACCTCACCCTGTCGCTCACCAACATGTTCCTGCCAGAGATCATCTCGGTGGAGAACATCTCTATGGGCATCAACTACGGGGTCAACAAGGTGCGCTTCCCCGCGCCTGTGCCGAGCGGTTCAAGGGTGCGTTTCTCAGCTGTGCTTCAGGATGTGACGGAAATCCCCGGAGGCGTGCAGGCCATCATCGTCATCACAGTTAAGGTGGAAGGTTCGGATAAGCCGTGCTGCGTCGTGGAAAGCGTTACCAGGTATTTGGATTGAATCCGGATTGGACTTGAAACTGGTTTGAACTTGAATCCCTTGTTTTGCCAGATTGTCTATTCTTCAAGACGCAAATACACGATTGCTCGATCTGCAGTCTTGTCCGCTCTGCGGCCTGAGCTTGCTATAGCTCCTGTTTTGCCGAAATTACTATCTGACAGCCCAGAATTCTAGTCCTATGGCAAAACGCAAAAGAAAGCTCCCTCGCCACACCTCCCCTCCCGTGCAGCAGGGGCTTGTGAGCCCTCGCCGTCCAGTTCCTCCCCATATCGCTTTGCCGCCTTATGCCGTGTCTGGCGAGCCGCCAACTTCTTCGGCCCCGCCAGTGCGCACCCCAGAAGAGATAGAAGCAATGCGAGATGCCGGTGCCCAAGCCGCCGAGGTGCTGTTGCGAGTGGCTGAGAAGATAGCCCCCGGCGTCACCACCGAAGCTTTGGATGCCTTCGCCCACGAAGAGATAATCAGCCGAGGCGCATATCCCAGCCCGCTCAACTACAAAGGCTTCCCGAAGTCGGTCTGCACATCGGTGAACGAGGTGATATGTCACGGCATTCCCGACAGCCGCCAGCTCCAAGACGGCGACATCATCAATGTGGATGTCACCCTCTATCGCAACGGTGTGCACGGCGATACTTCGTCTATGTTCCTAGTAGGCGATGTGGATGAGCCGAGCCGCAAACTAGTGCGAGAAACCCTAGCAGCCCTGCGCTTAGCGATAGCAGTAGTGCGCCCCGGCTGCGCCGTAAAAGAAATCGGCCGCACCATAGAAGACCACGCCCGCAAACACAGACTAGGAGTAGTGCGAGAGTTCATCGGTCACGGAGTAGGCAACGAGTTCCACAGCAAATTAGCCATCCCCCACTACTACGACCCCAAACAAACCCGCCAACTAGAACAAGGCACCACCTTCACCATAGAACCCATGCTCACCCTAGGCTCCCCAGCCCTGCGAGTCTGGGAAGACGAATGGACAGCCGTAACCAAAGACGGCCACCGCAGCGCCCAGTTCGAACACACCCTCCTAGTAACCCCCCACTCCGCCCAAATCCTAACCCAAACCCCCACCGGCGAAACCGCCCACGATCAAACAGCCGCCCAAGTCAACGCCTAGCAGCGCGGCGGTCTCCCGCTTGTGAGCTACGGCCTACCGCTTATCACGCGCACCATTTTTATGCCAGGTGTGTCTTTTGAGACCGGACGCTCGGATTCAGGCTGAGCCTTCCTGCGAGATGTCTGACGAGATTTCTTGGCTTTGAACTTTGCCACTTGTGTCTCCTTTCTCAAATACTGCTGCACCTCCCAACAAGAGCATAGCATACGCTGGCTACAAGGTAGCAATCTTGAATGCCCATCACACCCTTCCTCAAAATGCTTAAGACAGCGGTCTAGTGCCGCGGACACTTACCGGAGGGAAGGAGAAAGCAGTGTCACAAGGCAGCGTAGGGAGTGCCCCCAAGAGGGCAATATCAGTCGGCGACAGGTTTTTTCTGTTTGCTGGGGAGGAGGACGGCGAGACGAGTGGAGTTGAAATCTTGTCAGTAGACACGAGAGGAGTCACGCAAGAGTTCTGCTGCCAAACCGCCGATCGCTCGACCTACATGGTTTGCATTGACGGCTACGGCTTCAACATCTACCGAAAAGACAAACAAGAAAAGTGGCAGCCCCTTGCTTCCTATGAGAATTCAGCCATCTTTGAAACAGCAGCCCAATACCTTCAGGACTTGCACAATGGCTCAGTTGCTGAGTGACCGCCCCAAACCACTGGAAGTCCGTCTGCTAGCACGGACCACAGCTTCAATGAGGTCGGCGGCTTGCGAAGGCGGCTCGTGCTCCCAGACGCGGATGACCGTCCAGCCCTCGGCAGTGAGGCGGGCACTGGTGTCGGCGTCTCTAGTTTGGTTCAGTTCAATCTTCTCCTCCCAGTAGTCAGCATTGCGCTTCGGATAGGAGCGATGCTCAGGGCAGCCGTGCCAGAAGCACCCGTCTATGAACACAGCAATGCGCGGCACTGGGAATATCAGATCCGCTTTCCTCCTTAGCCCCTTGACTGGCTGCCTATGAACGAAGTATCTCAACCCCCGCTTGTGAAGCTCCGACCGCACAGCAAGTTCAGGCCCCGTATTCTGAGACGCCTGCCTGCTCATCCGCCCAGACGCTTCACCCGGCAGAGCACGATGCTTCATGCAGGCAATCGTAGCACGGGCTTTATGAAAGGCAGGCAGGTATCAGATGCGTCCATGCACTTGAGCAGACTAAGAGTTTTGGGTTAGGGCTCGTAATTTTCCAGTGTTCTGTGCAAGTCAGGGATATGTTTCCAGACAGCGTCCCAGACATCCAGAAAATCTATGCCTGGATATCCGTGAGTCAGATCATGCCTCCACTGTTCCCAGAATTTAAAATCTATGTCAGAGTGCTTAGCTTTGCCATTATCTGATATATGGTATGCTGCTTCGCCAATCAGTTCTAAAGCTTTAGCTATTCCTAAAGCGGGGAGATCATCTGGATTGGAAGCAAATTTCATGAACTCTCCGCGGTTCATTTTGGAATAAGGAAACAGCACTGCAGCATAGGTTGCCATCATCTGCATTCTTTGCTCGTCGGTCATGTCACGCGTTCTCATAGACAACCTCCGCTGACTCAATAATGCTGTCTCTTATGGAAGGCAGGGTTTGCCACCATAGAACAGCGTGCTTGGTAACAATGTCCGCCGTCCGTCCGAACATTTCAGACAACTCTGCGACGGCATCTTGTCGCCTTAAGCGGCCGAGAGCGTAACCTTCTTCTAAATCGACCATCACATCCACATCGCTGTCCTCTGTGAAGTCATCTCTGAGAACAGAACCGAACAGAGAAAACTCGCGGACATGCCATCTGCGGCAAAAATCTGCCACAGCGTCCATGTCTAAAGTGATATTTTCAGTCAAGCAACTGGACATAACGCAACCTAGTGTATCAAAATTTGCTGTTACTTCAAGCTAGGCAGAGGCCGATGCTTCACAAAAAGCAATTCTCTAGCGAAAAAGATTTGACTGGGTGGAGGGGAGTGGGGTGAGGATGCCGATTTGGGCGGCGGTGTGGTTGGTGGAGGTTAGGGTGGCTAGGGCTTGTGGGACTGATTCTGGGGGGCAGGTGAAGAGGAGGCCGCCGGAGGTTTGGGGGTCGGCTAGGAGTTGCAGGATTATGGAGGCCGGGTCGGGGAGGGAAGCTGGGTCGGGGAGGTTGGTGATTTCTAGGCTTTGGGTTAGCTCTTGATCGTTGGACAGGGTGATGACAGGTTTTTGCGAGTTGTCGGCGACATAGTCTAGGTTTCTCTGGGCGCCGCCGGGGGCGTAGCCTTGGGTGGCTAGTTCTATTGCGCCGGGGAGGATGGGGATTGATGCTACATCTATTTCGGCTGCCACGCCGCTGGCTTCGCATAGTTTTTTCAGGTGGCCTAGGAGACCGAAGCCTGTGATGTCGGTGGCTGCGGTGGCACCGGCGTCTTTGGCTACTTGGCTTGCTATGTCGTTCAGCCTTAGCATTTCTGAGATGGCTGCTTGGTAAGACTCGTGCATGTCTCCGCCGGGTTCAGCATCGGCTACGGGGCGGCGCATGGCGGCGGTGGTGATTATGCCAGTGCCCAACGGCTTTGTCAGCACAATGGCTTGGCCTTCTTCCCCGCCTGCTAAGGTCAGCAAGCTGTCAGCCCTTGCTTCGCCGGTCACGGCTTGGCCGTAGAGCGGTTCGGGGCCGGTTACCGTATGGCCACCTACTACATTCCAGCCGCCTCGCTCGGCGATGGCGGCTCCGCCGGCTAGCACTTCAGACAGCACATCTAGCCCTAGTCCGTCTAGCCCTGAGCCGGGCCAGCAGACTAGGTTCAATGCGAACAGAGGCTTGCCGCCCATGGCGTAGACATCGCTGGCTGCGTTGGCGGCTGCTATCTGGCCCCAGAGGTGAGGGTCATCCACCAGAGGGCCGAAGAAGTCGGCGGTGGAGATGAGCACTTTGCCGTCGGGCTGCGACCAGACAGCCGCGTCGTCGCCCACATCTACGAGCAAATCTGGGTGACTGGATTGCGAAAGATTGCCCACGACCTGGGCTAGCTCGGACGGGCCGAGTTTGGCGGCTCAACCCGCGCCGCTGCTGAGGCTTGTCAGACGCTGCTCCTCGCTCGTGGGGGCAGAAGCAGCGTGGGAAGCACCTGCCGAAGAAGCACTTTTGGAGGAAGTGGCTGCCATGTGCTGAATTTATCGCATGGGAGGGGTGCGAAAAGCATCGGCTGTAAAATTCCTTTATGACAGTTGAGAAATCTGAAACTGAAAGCGATATTGAATTATCAGATCTGCCGAATCCGTTGCCGATGTTTCCGCTTGGGTCGGTGCTGTTTCCGGGGCAGATTTTGCCGTTGCATATCTTCGAGCCTCGCTATATGGAGATGATGACCCACTGCCTCGGCGAAGACGATGAAGGCGACAAGCTCTTCGGAGTCGTGCTGATCGAGCGGGGGAGCGAAGTCGGAGGAGGCGATGTCCGCACCAATGTGGGCACTGCGGCAAGGATCGTCTCGCATCGGTCGCTGGATGGAGGACGAATGGCTGTGCTGGCTGTGGGGGAGCGGCGGATGCGAGTTTCAGAATGGCTGGAAGACGACCCTTACCCGCAAGCCGTGGCAGAAGTCTGGCCGTGTGAAGATAAAGCTGTCGTGGCGCAGGCAGATGCCGCAGAACCCAATTCATCAAAAATAGCAGACCTATTCGTTTCAGCCGAAGCCGCAGTCAGGCGAGTATGGGCTTTGCGACGGGAGATGGGAGCCACCGACCCAGAGCCAGCAGAGGAGTTCCCAAGAACATCTGTAGGCAGCTTCGGTCTCGCAGCCCGCATACCGCTTCAGCAGTTCGACCGACAGAAACTGCTCGCAGCACCGAGTATCGCAAAACGGCTCAGCCTTCTGGAAGAACTCCTAACAGAACACGAAGAGCTATTGCTAGCTCGACTCTCAACCGGCTAGCAGCTCGTCCGCAAGTCAGCTGCTTGTTTGTCTCGCAATGCTGGCTTTTGCTAATATTTTTGTATGTCAAACAGCACAGCCGCAAACTCCATAGACCCATTCGCCCCGGCGCAGCTCGGCCCTATCACCTTGCGCAACCGCGTCATCAAGGCGGCCACATTTGAAGGCGTCATGCCCGATGCTCTCGTCACGCCAGAGCTGATTGAATACCACCGCAAAGTAGCAGCAGGCGGAGTGGGGATGACCACAGTCGCCTACCTAGCCGTGTCGCCCGAAGGCCGCACGCACGCCGAATGCCTCTGGATGCGAGAAGAAGCCATCGGCGGTCTCACGAAACTAGCCGAAGCCATCCACGCCGAAGGCGCAGCCATCGCAGGCCAAATCGGACACGGCGGACTCGTAGCCAACGCCAAATCCAACAAAGCCCAGAGCATCGGCCCCTCATCGCAGTTCAACCCCATCTCAATGCGCAAAACCAGAGCCGCCACCGAAGAAGACATCACCCGCATCCTCCACGACTTCGCCAACGGCGCCAAAATCGTCCAGCGCAGCGGGTTTGACGCCTTGGAAATCCACCTCGGCCACAACTACCTCCCCAGCTCGTTCCTGTCGCCGTGCCTAAACAAGCGTGAAGACTCATGGGGCGGCAGCTTGGAAAACCGCGCCAAGTTCGCCCGCAAGGCCTGCGAAGCCGTGCGCGATGCCGTCGGCAGCGACATGGCAGTCACAGCCAAGCTCAACATGAAAGACGGAATGCCCGGCGGCCTAGACATAGAAGAAAGCCTGCAAGTCGCCCAGATGCTGGAAGAAGACGGCAACCTAGACGCCCTAGAACTCACAGGCGGCAGCTCGTTCGGCAACCCGATGTATCTCTTCAGAGGCGACGCCCCCCTCAAAGAGTTCGGCGCAACCCTGCCGCCCGTAGCTCGTCTCGGCTTCAAGCTCATGGGCAAGAAGATGATGCCCTCGTATCCGTTTGAAGAGGCATTTTTCCGCAAGAACGCCCGCCGCTATCTGGAAACGCTCAACACCCCGATCATCCTGCTCGGCGGCATCAACGAGCTCTCCACCATCCGCTCTGCCCTGGACGAAGGGTTTGCCTTCGTAGCGATGGGGCGAGCCCTGCTGCGTACCCCCGACCTCATCAACCGCATGCAAGCAGGCACCCAAGAGCAAGGCATATGCATCCACTGCAACAAATGCATGCCCACCATCTACAGCGGCACCCGCTGCGCCATAGACCACCCGCAGCCCATCAAAGCCAGCGCGCCCGTAGCCTGAGCCGCAACCCCCACCGCCAAAAAGACCAGAGTTTGACAACCCCAAACCCGCCCCTGACCTATGCCGAGCTAGGCAACGAAGACGAGTTTCCCATAACCCGCCTCGTGGCAGTGAGCGGCAAAAAGGGCAGCAGCAGAAAACCCTCAAGCGTCAAAGCCACGATAGACGGGTTCGCAGCCCTCGGCATCCAGACGCTGCTGGATCTGCTGATGTTCTATCCATTCCGCTACATAGATCGCCGTCAGTCGGTCAAAATCGGCGACCTCTGGCAAGGCAACGCGCCAGACAAAGAAGTCGTGGTCATAGGAGAAATCACAAGAGTAACCGCCCAGCAGAATTTCGGCGGACGACAATGGCAGAAAGGCGGCCCCAAAGCCAGAAGCCAAATTGACATAGACGACGGCACTGGCACGCTCCAATGCACTTTCTTCAACCAGCCTTGGCGAGCGAAACAGCTCAGCGAAGGCATGCAGGTGCACCTCTTCGGCAAGGTCAAGTGGTTTCGTGGCGCGCCCAGCATGGCCAATCCGCTGTTTGACCCCATCGGCGACAAAGTAGGCAAAATCGTGGCTTTGTATCGCCAGTCGGCGCAAGCCAAGCAGCACTCCATAGACACCCGCAAAGTCAACGAGTGCGTAGAAGAAGTGCTGAAGCGAGCCGAGCAGCGAGGCTTCGCCGACCCGATCCCAGCCGAAGTGCGCAAGAAGCACAGCCTTATCACCCGCGATTACGCCCTCCGCTGGATACACGAACCCGATGATTTCAAAGAGATGACGCTGGCACGCAACCGCCTGGTATTTGACGAGCTTTTCCGTATGCAGACATGGCTGTTCCGCCGCCGAGAACGCATCCGCAGAGAATCGCGAGGCATCCCGCATATGCCCAACGAGGAATTCCTGCAGGCGTATTACGATTCGCTGCCTTTTGTGATGACAGCAGCCCAGCAGCGCGCCATATCCGAAATAACCGAAGACTTGGCCAGGCCGTGGCCGATGCAGCGGCTCCTGCAAGGCGAAGTGGGTTCGGGTAAGACGGCAGTCGGCATCGTGGCCATGCTTGTGGCTGCTGGCGGAGGCCACCAAGCTGCGATCATGGCACCCACAGAAGTGCTGGCAGAGCAGATCTATTTCACCACCAAGACCTATCTGGATCGCTGTATGGATGCCGACGGCCAGTCTCTCCTCAAGGTGCCAGCCCCCGGCACTCTCGCAGGCGAGCGAGAGCTGGCTATAGCAATACTCACGAGCCGCACCACCCCCGCCAAGCGCACCGAACTGCTGGAAAAGCTGGCAGCAGGCGCCATAGACATCATCGTCGGCACGCACGCCCTGATCCAACAGGATGTGGAATTCAAATCTCTCGGTCTAGTAGTGATAGACGAGCAGCAGCGTTTCGGCGTGGAACAGCGGGCGGTTCTGCAAGAACAGACCGGCGAGCCGACCCCCGCAGTCACGCCCGCAGGCTACAGGACGGGTTTGAGCGACGGCCAGAACGACAGCGAAACTGCCGACAGCAAAGCAGAACAGCCAAACCGCACTCCCGATCTGCTGGTGATGACAGGCACCCCCATCCCCCGAACCACGGCTATGACCATCCTCGGCGACCTTGACCTCACCGAGCTAGACGAGCTCCCGTCGGGACGCTCGGCGGTAGACACAAAGTGGATTCGCTCAGAAACCGAAGATATGTGGCAAGCTGTCAAACGCGAGATAACAGCAGGTCGCCAAGCCTATGTGGTGTGCCCGACCATTGACGCTCCAAAAGCCATCAAAATGTCCGAAAGGCAGATAAAGGCAAGCGGGCCAGCCAGCACGAGCAGCGCAGAAGCAGGCGTAATCGCCACCCACGCCAGGCTCAGCCAACGCGAGCTTGCCGACTGCTCCGTAGGCTTGCTTCACGGCCGTCTCAAACCAGAAGAGAAAGAGCGAGTCATGGAGCAGTTTCGCAGCGGCGAGCTGGATGCTCTCGTGGCCACCACCGTCATTGAAGTAGGCGTGGATGTCCCCAACGCCACAGCCATGGTGATCATGGAAGCCCAGCAGTTCGGCTTGGCGCAGCTGCATCAGCTTCGGGGGCGTGTGGGGCGAGGCGAGCACCAGTCGGTTTGCTTCCTAGTTGGCGAAGCCACAACGCCAGAAGCCCAGCAGCGGCTGGAAGCCATGCTGGAAACCAATGACGGCTTTGAACTGGCGAAGCTGGATGTGGAAATCCGAGGCGAAGGCACCATCATGGGAGATAAGCAGTCGGGCAGAGGCAGTCTGCTGCTGGCAAGACTGCAACGAGACGAAGACTGGGTGCACAAAGCCAGAGCCGCCGCCGAAGAGCTAGTCCTAGCCGATCCAGAACTCGCCGACCACCAAGCTCTAGCCCAAGAAATAAGCGTGATGCTGCAAGAGGAATCCGCAGCATTCTTGACTAAGACATGACGAACGGACATGACGAACGAACGCAAAGCCAGCGAGACGGCACGCCTCAAAGACATCCGACGCGTCGGCACTGAGCGAGCCGATGAAATCGCCCGCACTCTCACCGATGCCTTCAGCGAAGACCCGTTTTCCAACTGGGTGTTCGGCCACGCCGATGGCCGACTAGCAGAAGACTTTGAAGAGCGGCACTTCAAATATTGGCGCTTCTGCGCCGAAGTCCCCCCGATGTGCGAAATCCACTGCACAGGCGACCTTGAAGCAGTCGCAATCTGGTATCCCATACCCGGCCCCCGCACCCCAGCACGCATAAGCAAAGAATTGAAAGCCTACGACAAAAAGTTCATGGAATACAGCACCGAGCTGGCAGTGCCCGAACGCCGAGGCGACTACAAAAAGATAATCAAAGCCATAGACAAGTTCATCCCCAAGGGGCCATGCTGGTATCTAGGTTCTTTAGGGGTGTCGGCAAACAGGCAAGGTCAGGGCTTGGGAGCAAAGGTCGTGTCAAAGATGCTGAACCGCTGCGACAAGCAGAGCATCACCGCTTGCTTGGAGTCGTCCAACCCGAGAAATGTGAGCTTCTACGAGCGGCTTGGCTTCGTTGCCCAGTGCGAACCGATAAGCGTCAATGGCTCAGCCTCGCTATTGCCTATGATTCGCCGCCCCCGATAAAGCAGCCGATAAAGCTGTCTGGCCCAAAACTGGCAAGCCCGCTGGCAAACCACAAAAGCGACATCAGAAAGCTGCCAGAAAACCAAAGCCAAAAAACTGCCAGAAAACCAAAAAGCCAAGCAAGAATAAAAGCATGAGAATTATCTCTGGGGAGGCAAAGGGCAGACGGATTGAAGCAGCAAAAGGCACCGACATTCGCCCTACTACCGATCGCGCAAGAGAAGCTGTCTTCAACTCGCTCTTCAGCCTCGGCGGGGTGGAGTCGCTCAAGGTGGCCGACTTGTTCGCAGGCACCGGCGCGCTGGGCCTAGAAGCCCTTTCACGAGGTGCCGCACATGTCACATTCGTTGAAAGCTCAGCCTCCGCCGTCAAAATCCTTCGTTCCAACATCGCCAATCTGGGATACGAAGACCGCTCTGCTGTGGTCTCCCGCGATGTCATGTCAGAGCTCATGCCGGGAGGGCAGCTAGAGCGACAGAGCTTTGATCTGGCGTTCTGCGATCCGCCTTACGCCTTTGACAGATGGGACGAATTGCTCAGCAAACTCAACTGCCAGATATTGGTAGCAGAGTCAAATCGTAAAATTAAGTTGAATTCTTGCTGGAAATCCGTAAAAAATAGTCGTTATGCCACTACTTTTATAACCATAGCTGCAAATCGCGCGCGGCCATCCCCAAAATAGCAACAAAGCAACCACAGGGAATTGACCAGATAAGCAGCCGAACCCGCCAGACATGTCAGCCATTTCACCCGCCACAGAAAAGCCCCCTAAACCCAAGAGATACCACTAACCACCCTCAAACCATGAAACGAGTCTTATACCCAGGGTCGTTCGACCCAGTGCATAACGGCCACTTGGAGATAGTGGAATTCGCTGCCATGCATTTCGACGAAGTGGTGGTGGCTGCCATGCGCAATCCGCAGAAAGGCGAGCCCCTGTTTTCGTTTGAGGAACGCCGCGACATGCTGGAAGAATGCTTCGCCGCTTACGACAATGTGCGGGTCACGATGTTCGCCGAGCTAGTCGTAGACTTGGCCCGCCGCGAAAACACAGATCTCATCATCAAAGGCCTGCGAGCCGTCTCCGATTTTGAAAGCGAACTGCAGATGGCGCAGACCAACAAAACCATCAGCGGGGTCGAGACGATTTTCATCCCCTGCACTTCCAGCAGCTCGTTCATAGCTTCCAAGCTCATCCGTGAAATCGCTCATTTCGGGGGCGATGTTAGTGCCATGGTTCCCGAAGCAGTCAGCAAGCGTCTTAGAGAAAAGAACCCGTAAATCTCAAGAAAGGTCAAACCACCATGAACGACATATACGAATCTCCCTCTCCGTATTCGGAGAACGGCGGCTCTGCAGCAGCACTCCGTGACCCCGAATTTGCGATACAAGAGCTGATAGAGGCAGCCATCCGCTATGTGGAAGGCGCCAGTTCAATGCCGCTTTCAGCCTCGGTGATGATCAACCGGCAAGAGATGCTTAACCTTCTTTATGCCGCCAGAGATCACATTCCCCCTGAGATAACTTATGCCCGTGAAATGCTGCGCGAGCGCACCGCATTCATGGGGAAGGTCAAACGGGAAGGCGAAGACATAATAGATCGCGCCAAAGACAAAGCGGCGCACCTCATCCAAAAAACGGAGATTATGAAAGAAGCCGAGCGCAAGGCCCGCAACATCGTGGAACAAGCCAAAGAAGACGCTCAAAGAATCAGACGCGATGTAGACGACTACTGCGACAGCCGCCTAGGTCGCTTTGAGAACATCCTGCGCAGAACCCACGATGAAGTTCTGGCCGGACGCAAGAAGTTCCAAGCCGACCCTCTTGCTGAAATCAAAGTCGAGCAAAACCAGCAGCAACAGACAATTGCTCCTCCCGAAACGCCCGGTTTTTTCGACCAAGAGCAGGTATAGCTAAAGCTGCAGCATCCGCCCAGCAATGGATAAAGACGACTCTTTTCATGTGCCTGTCGCTAAGTTGTTGGCCTCTCCGGGAGAGCGCAAAGAAGTAAGCTGCCGAGGCGAAATAGGCCCAGTCTCCACGACCACCGCCGAAGTCGTGGGCGACGCAGCGCAAGTCAAGCTGACGCTGGAGGCCCTCACTAGCGGAGAGATAGCAATCTACGGCGAAGTCTCGGCCGAGTGGAAAGGCGAATGCCGAAGATGCTTGGAGGAAGTAAAAGGCGAAGTGGTCGTGCGAGTCAAAGAGATATTTGAAAGCTCGCCGACAGAAGGCGAGACCTACAAGCTGGATGACGACAGCGTGCATTTGCGAGAGATGGCACGCGAAGCCTTGCTGCTGCATCTGCCGCTAGCTCCGCTCTGCGCCGAAGACTGCGCCGGCCCTGCGTCATCCCCCCGGTCGTCTGAAACCAAATTGCTGACGCAGCAAGACGAAGAACCGAAAAAAGACCCTCGCTGGCAAGCTTTGGACGACTTAGAATTTTAGATGCCTTGATTTAGACACCCAGATTTAGACGCCATGATTGTGATCCCGTCATTTAGGTGTCTCAGTCGCAGCAAGCCGCTATAGCCTTAATTTGCGGTTCAAGCTGTGCTGGCAGAATACACGGCTGGCAGAACAGGTCGCACCCGTCAAATCTTTAGGAGCATCCTATGGCAGTCCCCAAGAAGAAAACCTCTAAAGCCAAGAGTCGCAGCCGCAGGGCAGCCGCTTGGAGGCTTAGCCGTTCCTCGCGGAGCTTTTGCGACCGTTGCGGTGCCACCAAGCTGCCCCACAGAGTGTGCGGTTCATGCGGGTGGTATAAAGACCGCCAAGCCGTAGAAGTCTGATCTAAGCCGTGCTTCCAGTCGCGGTAGACGCGATGGGGGGCGATTTTGCTCCCGGCGAAATCATAGAAGGCGCCCGCCAGGCGGCTGCCGAGGGAGTGCATTCCATCCTCTTCGGCGACCCTGCCGTCGTAGACCCTGGCGACCTTCCCCTGATAGCCACTTCCGAAGCGGTCGACATGCACGCCGACCCGGGCCCAGCCGTCCGCCGTCTCAAAGACGCCTCGGTGGTGCGAGCGGCCGAAGCCGTGCGCGACGGCAAAGCCAGCGCAATGGTCAGCGCGGGCAACACGGGCGCAGCCATGGCCAGCGCGCTTCTGCGCATGGGTCGCCTGCGAAATGTGGCTCGCCCGGCCATCGCCATACCTTTTCCGATCTTCGGCCGAGACCACCCCAACTTGCTGCTGGATTGCGGAGCCAACGCCGACTGCCAGCCTTCCTGGCTGCTGCAGTTCGCCTGCATGGGCGCCGTTCACGCCCAAGACCGTTTCGGCGTGGAGACCCCGAGGGTCGGGCTGCTGTCCATCGGCGAAGAAGAAACCAAAGGCAACGCCTTGGTGAAAGAGGCATATCCGCTGCTTGCGGCAGAGCAGTGGCAAGAAAAGATCGGCTGTCGCTTCGTGGGCAATGTGGAAGGCAGAGACCTGCTCTCCGATAACGCCGATGTGATCGTATCCGACGGCTTCACCGGCAATGTCATGCTCAAGACATCCGAAGGAGTGGCCCGTCATCTGGTGGCAGCCGTGATGGAAGCTTTCGTCGCATCAAGCGAAACAAAGCAAGCCGCAGAAGTGCTCATGCCTGCCCTCTCGCCCCTATACGACTCGTGGAATCCCGACAACACAGGCGGGGGAGTGCTGCTGGGAATCGGCGGCATTTGCGTCATCAGTCACGGGTCGTCAAAGGCTGTCGCCGTCAAGAATTCCATCTTGGTGGCTCACGAGCTAGTGGAGCGAGGCGCAATAGAGCATCTGCAGCAGGCAATGAAGGAATACTCTTAAGTCAAAGAAGGGCAGTCAAAGGCACAGAAAGGCACAATCATGGCAGAAACACTGAGCAAAGACGATGTTCTCAACATCATTCGCGAAAACCTGGGCGACATCTTGGAGCGCGATCCCCAAGAGATAGCCCTAGGGCACTCCTTCGTGGACGATCTGGGAGCCGACTCCCTGGCTCTCATAGAGCTGGTGGAGAGCATTGAAGAGGAAATGCGCGACCGCGAGTTTGAATTTCGCATAGAAGACGAAGACCTTCCCGCTCTCAAAACTGTGCGAGACGCCGTCGACTATGTGTGCGAGCGTTTGCCGAACTGATTTTTCAGCCGCGCCTAGTTCCAGCCTACGCCAGAGAAAGAGCGACTTGGCACCCAGAAAAGCGAAAGATCGCCTTCGCAGGCGGGGGTCTCTTTTCGCCAAGGTATTCTCAAAAGGCGATCTCGGGCAAGGCGAGCTTGGTCAGAGTGCCCCTCAAACCGAAGCGCTCAACCTAGACGCCCTTGAAGCCCGCATCGGCTACAAGTTCCAGAATCCCGCGCTCCTCCTGCAAGCCGTCACCCACAAATCCTGGACAGCCGAATACCCTCGCGATCCCAACTACGAACGCTTGGAGTTCCTAGGCGATGCCGTGCTGCAGCTTTCCGTCACCGACTATATCCACAAGATGTATCCGTCTATGGAAGAAGGCCAGCTTTCCAAGCTCCGCTCCAGCGTGGTCTCGGCAGAGCCGCTCTGGCAAGTGGCAGATGAAATCAAACTTTTCAACTGGATACGAGAGCTAGGACTGCCGGAGGCAAGGAAACGACACAGCTCTGTCGCAGGCGATGCGGTGGAGGCTCTCATCGGCGCGGTCTACCTAGACGGAGGCTGGGACGAGGCAAATGCAGCCGTGCTGCGCCTGTTTCGCAAGCGCATAGCAGCAGCCGCTCGCACCCCGGGAGGCAAAGACTCCAAATCTCTGCTGCAGGAGCTTGTGGCCAAAGAAGGCCGCCCTGTCTATCGGACAACCCAGCTGAATGCCGGCGAAAATCCGCTGTTCAAGGCTGAAGTGTCTCTTTACGGCGATTTTTTGGGTTCGGGCGAGGGGCGATCCAAGAAGAAGGCCGAGCAAGAAGCTGCCTCGTCTGCACTTGAAAAGCTCGGTAATTCCTGACAAAACTGAGGAATTTGCCGCCAATTTGCTGTCAATTCGCTGAAAATTCGCCATCAAACAGCCCCAAAACGAAGAAATTGCTGTCTTATCCATCAGATATGCAACCTCTTGTGGTATATTTTCATTGCTCGTCTTTCACGGAGGCTGGAATTGTCCAACATTTCTAAACCGCAGATGGCTTTGCGCCTTGTTGATCTTCCCGAAGCGGAAGTCATTCGTCGCGACCTTGAACGCGAGTTTTTCGCGTCTGCTGGCACTTCTGCCGCCACACGAGCTACCAAGGCGAATTTTTTGACGGTGCGCTCAGCAGAAGTGCTGAATCGCAAAACTATAGCCAAGCATCGCGGCCCGAAAGAATTTGAAAAACGCGTAGTAGGCAGGAAAATCGTGAAAATCGTGCGGCGGGGCAGATATCTGTTTTTGCTGCTCCAAGCCAAAGACAGCCCAGACGAAGCCTTGGTCATTGATTTCGGCTCGGGCGGTCTGCTGAGGCGCAACGCCCGTCGGGAAGCTCTGGATCCCAACACGGTCATTGTGATGGGGCTGGGCGGTTGGGGGCAGCTGCGGATGCTGGACACCAAGCAAGGCGCCGAGATGTATGTGGTGCCCAGAAAAGACCTCACTTCGGCCTCGCCGCTGCTGGCCAAGATGGGTTTTGACCCTGTGTCTCAGCCTTTGTCATGGCAGGATTTTCACGCGATTTGTCGCAGCACGACCAACAAATCGCTCAAATCGCTCTTGCTGGACGAAAAGATACTCGTAGGCGTGGGCGACATCTACAGCGATGAGATACTTTTTCACGCCGAGCTGAATTATCGCCGCATAGCCTCCAGCCTCACTCAGACGGAAGCTCGCAGGCTGTGCCGCTCCCTCACGGGGACGCTTCACGAAGCGGTGAAACATCGCGGCACCACGCTGCATAATCGTCTTTTCTATGACATTTTCGGCGAAGAGGGCGGCTTCGGCAGCCATTTGGAGGTCTATCAGCGATTCGGCGAGCTGAGCTCGCGGGGAGGCTTCGTGACTAAAGCCAGATTCTCAGCCCGCTCCACCTACTACTGCGACAAGACGCAGATTTTAGAAGAAGCGCCGGTCTCCTGAAGAAGCAACTTACATGTATCTCAAGTCTCTAACTATGAAAGGCTTTAAGTCTTTTGCCGACACCACCACTCTCGCATTCGAGCCTGGCGTGAATGTGGTGGTCGGGCCCAACGGCAGCGGCAAATCCAATGTGGTGGACGCCATCGCCTGGGTGCTCGGAATGCAATCGCCCACTGTGGTGCGGGCGCAGAAGATGGACGACATCGTGTTCGCTGGCTCGGCTGCTCGCCGTTCGCTGGGGCGTGCCGAGGTGTCGCTGGTCATAGACAATCACTCCGGGCTGCTGCCGATTGATTTCACGGAGGTCACGATCTGTCGCACGCTCTTTCGTTCGGGGCAGAGCGAATACACCCTCAACGATGTGAGCTGCCGTCTGCGCGACATCACCGAGCTTTTATCTGATGCGGGCATCGGACAGACTCAGCACACCATCGTCTCTCAAGGCCAGATTGAAGAGACGCTGAATGCAGGCCCGATGGCTCTTAGGATGATTCTGGAAGAAGCGGCAGGCATGTTGAAGCATCGCCGCCGCCGTGAGCAGGCCGAACGGCAGATCGTGGATGTGGAAGTCAACCTCACAAGAGGCAGCGACTTGCTGCGCGAAGTCCGCCGTCAAATCAAGCCGCTCAAACAGCAAGCTGAAGCAGCCCAGCAGCACGCCGACACGCTGGCTGCTTTGACTGCCCTGCAGCAGTACTTGGCCGGGCGGGAAATCGCCGAGCTGACCGAGCGAAGGCGCGAAGCTGCCGAGCAGCTGCGGCAAGTGACCGAGGCTGAGGAGCGGCTGTCGCGCGAACTGGCGCCGCTGGATGAAGAAATAGCCGGCTTGGAGCAGCAGATCGCCGAATCAGGTCAAGGCGATGCCGCTGAAGACACCTCGCAGCTAGAGGCGCAGCGAAGCAATGCCCGCGAGCGCATAGCCACCTTGCGAGAACGACTGGCCCAGATGGATGCCTCAGATGCCGCAAAGTCGGCAGCTGCTGCTATTGCCTCCTATGAAGCCGAAGTGTCGCAGCTGCAGGCTGAGATAGGCACCAGCAGCGATGAGCACGCCAAGCTAGCCGAGGAAACCGCCCAGCTTGACGCGATAGAAGAAGAGATCGAGCGGGTTCTGGGCATAGTTGGCGGAGGAAATGCCGACTGGGATGAGGGAGTTTCTAGCAGCAGTTCAGACGAGTTTCCAACCGGCGGGGCTTCTGACGCCTCTGAATCTTCCGACCAGCAAGCCGCAGATCCGCAAGCCACAGATTCGCAAGCCGTAGGCCAGCAATCCGCCGACCAGCAGCAGTCCGCCTTAGCCGCCACTAACGCACGCCGCCGCCAGATTGAAGGTCGTCTCCATGCCGCCCGCAACGCCATGGCCGAAGCAGAAGCCGACCGTCGCCACTACGCATCCCGTGCCGAAGCCTTGGCTGCTACCATCGCTCAAGCCCGTGCCCGCTCGGGGGCCGAAGAGCTAGCAGAGTTTGAAGGCGTGCTCGGCACGCTGCTGGAACTGGTGATAGTAGAGGCAGGCTGGGAGCTTGCCTTTGAAGCTGCCGTGGAAGAAGCAGTCGCAGCTGTCGTCATCGCCGATTCAGAGCGTGCCCGCGAAGCGTTGCGGCACTTAAAATCTCGCGGCACCCCCGGTGCTATCCTCGCAGGCGGCATCTCCGCTCCGGTGCTGCGCCGCTTCTCAGCCGATCTTGCGCCGCTGCGCCCGCATGTGCGCTCGGAATCGGCCGAAGTAAACACGCTGCTAGACATTCTGCTCGCCGATGTGGTCGTGAAGGAAAACCACGAAGACGCCATGGAAGCCGCCCTTGAAAATCCCGACCTCTGTGTGGTTACCCGCAGCGGCGACCGCTTCGGCAAGGCAGGCAGCTGGCAGATAGGCGCCCAGCGCACCGGGGCGTCTCTGGCGGCGTGGGAAGAAGCCCGGCGAAACGAGCGAGCCGCCAGCGACCAGCGAGACGCCTGCCGCAAAGAAACCGAAGAGCTAGAGGCAGCCTTGAGCAAAGCCGAAGAAGCCGTGCGCCGTAGAGGACGCATTGAAGTCCGCGCTTCTGCTCTGGAAGAACGCCAGCAGATGCTGCGTGCCCAGCTGAGCGACAGACAGCAGCAGCTTGAAGCTCAGCAGGAAAAGTCGGCGCAGGCAGCCGCCGAACAGCAAGAGCTAGAACGCCAAAAACACATCACCACCACCCTGTTGGAAGGCTTGGAAGCCACAGTCGCCGAGTTTGACGAAGAACTAGAAGCAGCCCGCGAGCGGCGCAACCAGCAAGGCAGCCAAGTGCGAAAGCTCTTGGACGACCTGCAATCTCGCCGTGCCAGCCGTCAAGCTGCGGCTCAGGAGTTGGCTGAGTGCGGGCGGGAGTCTTTGCGCCTCAGCAACGAAAACACCGAAGCAACCGTGCGGCTGGAAAACGCCACAGCCAGCCTGCGCCGAGATATGCACCTGGAACCTCGAGAGGCGATGGAGCTGGAAGAGCCCGAGCTGCCCGAAGGCATCACGGCGACAGTCAGGGCCGAGCAGCTGCACGAGGAGCTTCGCGTCATCGGCACAGTCAATCCGCTGGCCCTTCAAGAATATGACGCACTAAAAGAGCGCGAAGAATTCTTGGAGTCTCAAATCGGCGACATCCGAGCTTCCCGCAACAAGCTTCGCAATGTCATCGGCGCAGCCAACGCCGAAATAGCCAACGAGTTCCTGCTGGCTTTTGAAGATGTGTCTGAAACCTTTTCTGCGCTGTTCCAAAAGCTGTTCGCTGGCGGCTCGGGCAAGCTGCTGCTCTCTCACCCCAACGATCTGCTGGAAACAGGCGTGGAGATCAGCGCGCAGCCGTCCGACAAGAAGGTGAGCAGGCTTTCGCTGCTGTCGGGCGGCGAGCGGTCGCTGGTGGCTCTGGCTTTTCTGTTTGCCGTGTTTATGAGCCGTCCGTCTCCGTTTTATGTTTTGGACGAGGTGGATGCCGCCCTTGACCAGATCAATATTGCCCGGTATTTGGGGGTGATGGATGAGTTCCGACAGGGCTCGCAGCTGGTGATCGTAACGCATCAGCGTTTGACGGTGGAGAGAGCGGATTGTCTCTGGGGTGTCTCTATGCCGTCTGGGGGAGTCAGCAAGGTGGTGTCGCAGCGGGTTGCCGTGTAAGGAGTTTTTAGGAATTCTTTAGATTGTGATGGGCGATATTCTCTGCTTGGTAGTTAGGCTGGAACTTGTGGATGAAATATTTAATCGCAGACAGGCGGTGAGTTCGCCGCAGGCATTCAGTTATCAGGCACAGGGGATTGTGTACTCAAGCAGCCCGCAGCCACCTCAAAAATTCAGGTATCGCCGTGTGGCGGGGTCTATTTTGGCTGTTGTTTTGCTCGCTGCGGCAGTCACCGGGGCGGCCATAGGGGTTTCTTCAAGGACTGGCAGCAATTCCGAAGAAGCGGTTGCGACCCAAGAGGCTTCTGAGAATTCTGCCTCAAACCAAGAAGCGATCTCAGAGGGAGCCGCCAATTCCCCCGCAGTCAATTCTTCTCTTGCCGGGCAAACAGATGATGCCCAGTCGGACTCCCTCTCTGACGGCAGTTCGTTCCCGCAGGCGGGCGACAATGCCGAAGTTGCTGATGGAGGCGCAAGTCGGTCGCAGAATCTTGTTTTGGTGCAAGACTCCAGAGACAGCAGTTCCAGTAGCGACTCAGAGAGCGATGACGAAGCTTCGCTCGTTACTGCTTCTGTCAACGCGGCAGTCACCAAGCTGCTGCCTTCGGCAGTGGCGATTTATGTCAGAGCTGATGATGCAGAGGAAGAGGCGGGATTCGACAGCGCAGGCTCTGGGATTATCATTGACGATTCGGGTTTGATCCTCTCGGCTGCTCATGTCTTCACGGGCCAAGACAATAGCGAGCACATCACCAGCGACCGCATTCTCATAGAACTTGACAACGGATTTTTCACCAGCGGCACGCTGCTCGGCTACGACACGGCTGCAGATGTGGCGGTGGTTCGCTTTGACCCTGCTGGTCTGGATTTTGAAGCTGCGGATTTGGCAGATTTATCGGAGTTGAAGGTGGGCGATCAAGTCATCGCCATCGGCGCGCCCTACGGCTATGTGAACAGCGTGAATGTGGGGTATGTAAGCGGTCTCAACCGAGTGGAGACTCTTGCTCTGAACGAAGATTTGCCAGCAGCAGTGCCCACCATTCAGACCGATGCGCCTATCAACTCAGGCAACAGCGGTGGCATGTTGGCGAATACTAATGGCGAGGTGATCGGAGTAAATGTTTTTATTCGCACCCAAACTAGTATTGCCGGTGCCAGTGGCGGCAATGTCGGGGTCGGTTTTGCCGTTCCGATAGATATTGCCATGAGGGTTGCCGATACGATCTTGGCAGGCGATCAGTTTTTCTACGGATCTCTGGGCGTGACGGGGCAGTTCATTCCTGATGAAGGACCTCCGGGTCCGACTGTGATATCGGTCGTGCCTGGCCAGCCAGCCGACTTGGCAGGCATTGAAGTGGGCGACAACATCATCAGATTTGAAGGCAAGATAGTGCGGACAATGAGCGAGCTGGCTTCGTTCGTGCAGTTCCACCCGCGCGGCGAATACGCTTCCATAGTTGTGTATCGCAACGGGCAAGAAGTCAGAGTGACAGCCACAATCGGGACTTCCAACAAAGAGAGTCTCACGACTATCATCAACTAGCCGATGGCTATTTTCCGGCGGCGCAAGCAGGAAGATGCCGAAGAGTTCATTGCCGCAGATTCTTCTGGCTCTGACGCTTCTGAAATTTCAATTGATGAGAGTTCAATTTCTGGGAGTTCGCCTCTAGCTCCTGCTTTAGCCGCCGTAAGAGATTCTGAAAAACTCAGCGAAGATGTCTGGGATGAGATAGAACGACATCTCCTGTCGGCAGATTTGGGCATTGCCACAGCTCGCCGGCTGCTGGAACCTGTCAAGGCTGAGGCTGCATCGCCCGACGAAGCTGTGGGGCTGCTGCGACAAGCGTTGATTGACGACCTGTCGGGGCATTTCGGCGTAAATACTGCCGGCAGCGAACCTTCTGGTGAGATCGACGGCGCAGAGGTCGCGAATGCTGGCATAGCAGGGCGCAAAGCTTTCAATACCACCCTCAGCACCGACGGCTCGCCCGCCGTCTGGCTAGTGGTGGGCGTGAACGGCGTGGGCAAGACCACCACCATCGCAAAGCTCGCCAAGCGAGAAAATGACCTGGGCCGCCGTGTGGTGCTGGCTGCAGCCGACACATTCCGAGCAGCCGCCACCCAGCAGCTTCAGATGTGGGCCGAGCGAGTGGGCGTGTCGGTGGTTCACGGTTCCGAAGGCAGCGATCCGGGGTCTGTGGTGTTTGACGCTGTGGAGCACGCCGCAGCCAACAAAGCCGACATCGTAATAGCCGACACAGCAGGGCGCATCCACACCCAAAGCAATCTCATGGACGAGATAAGCAAAGTCCGCCGAGTGGCCGACAAAGCCAGCGGCTGCGTGGCGGAGGTTCTGCTGGTGCTGGATGCCACCAACGGGCAAAACGGCATCGCCCAAGCCAAAGTCTTCACCGATGCAGTGGATGTGACGGGCATCGTCTTGACAAAGCTAGACGGCGCAGGCAAGGGCGGTATCGTGGTGTCTGTGCAGCACGACCTCGGTTTGCCTGTAAAACTGATAGGCGTGGGCGAACAGATTGACGACCTTCAAGATTTCCACCCAGAGCAGTTTGCCGATGCCCTGCTGAGCGAGGCACAAAGCTGATGCTGGGCAATCTCACTTCCCGCTTCTCGCAGATATTCACCCGTGCGAGCCGCCGTGGCAGGCTCAAGCCAGAAGACATCAACGAGGTCTTAGCCGACATCCGCGAAGCCCTTATAGACGCCGATGTGAATGTGGGCGTGGTGGAGAAATTCTGCGAAGCTGTGCGCGAAGAATGCCTTGCCGCTGAGCTTCACCAAGCCCTCAACCCCACAGAGCAGATAATCCAAATCGTCCGCGACCAGTTGATAGCCATCCTCGGCGGCGAAAGCTTTTCTGTCGCATACGCTTCCAAGCCGCCTACGGTCGTGCTGCTGGCGGGGCTGCAAGGCTCAGGCAAAACCACTAATGCTGTGAAGCTGGCTCGCTGGTTCGCCCAGCAAGGCCGCCAGCCGCTGCTCGTGGGCGCCGACCTGCAACGCCCAGCGGCGGTGGAGCAGCTGCGAGTCTTGGCAGACGCTGCCGACATCCCCGTCTACAGCGAAGGCGGCGACCCTGTGAAGGCGGCCTCGGGCGGTCTCAAAGAAGCCAGGCGTCTCGGCAGAGATGTGCTCATCTGCGACACGGCTGGCCGGCTGTCAATTGACCAAGAAATGATGCACGAGGTTGCCCGAATCTCCAAAGCCATTTCGCCGAAATACACCTTCTTCGTGCTGGATGCCATGGGCGGCCAAGCTGCCGCTTCGGTGGCCGAGGCATTCCACGAAGCTTTGGAGCTAGACGGCATCATCCTCACCAAGCTAGACAGCGATGCCCGAGGCGGTGCGGTGCTTTCGACGCGTGAGACGGTGGGGCGGCCGGTGGTGTTCGCTTCCACAGGCGAGCGCATCGGCGATTTTGAGCTTTTCCATCCCGACCGCATGGCCGGGCGCATCCTCGGCAAAGGCGATGTGCTAGGGCTAATTGAAAAAACCGAAGAAGCCTTTGAGCAAGCCGAGGCCGAGGCCGCCGCCGAACGCCTCATCGCAGGCACCTACACTTTGGATGATTTCCTAGACCAGATGCGCCAAATCCGCAAGCTAGGGCCGCTGTCGGGATTGCTGGGGCGAATGCCCGGGATGAGCGGCACGGAGATAGACGACCAGACGAGCGAAAAACGCCTCACCCACATGGAAGCCATCATCTGCTCCATGACCCCGATGGAGAGGTTCAAACCCGAAATCATCAACAACTCCCGCCGCCAGCGCATCGCACAGGGCAGCGGCACCGCCACAGCCGATGTCTCCAAGCTGATTCGTGAGTTCACCAACGCCCGCAAGCTGATGCAGTCGCTGGGGCGACAGCCTCGCAAGGCGAAGCCCAACAAGAAAGGCAAGAAGGGCGGCGGCAGGGTCACCCCGAAGGGCACGGGTTCGCCACAGCGGGCGGGGAGCTTGCAGCAAGGCGCGGTTTCGGGGCTGGACTTGGTGAAGCTGGAAGAGGAGTTGGGGATAGACCTGTCGGAGATGCAAAAGTAGGTGTCGCAAATTCGCTAACCTCTTGGCAAAATAGATAGACACCTAAACGCCCTGAGACGAAGCAAGGGCGACCAACTAGAAAAGGAAAATCATCTGTGGCAGTCCGTCTACGCCTGACGCGCCGAGGCAAGAAAAAGCAGCCCACCTATCGTGTGGTGGCCGCCGACTCCCGCTCGCCCCGCGACGGCAGGTTCATTGAAATCATAGGCTTCTACGATCCCCGTCAGGAGCCGTCCGAAATCCGCATTGACAATGAAAAGGCAGTGAAGTGGCTCAAGGTGGGCGCGCAGCCCAGCGAGCGTGTCCGCAAACTGCTAGATGTCTCAGGCGCCTGGGCCGAGTTCAAAGGCGAGCCTATGCCCGCCACGGCTACTAAGGCGGCAAGTGCTGCCAAGGCGGCCACCGCAGAAGCCCCGAAGGTGGTGACCAAGGCTAGGGGAGAAGAGGGAGAGGCTGAAGCAGAAGCGACCGAAGAAGCTGCAGAAGAGGCGGCTGCGTCAGACGAAAAGGCTGAAGCTAAGTCGGATGCTAAGGCAGATGCTGAAGAAAAAGATGAGGCTGAAGCAGAAGCTGAACTTGCCGAGGTAGCTGCGGAAGAGGCGAAGTCTGATGCAGATATGGAAGAGGCTGAAGCCAAGGCTGAGGCATCAGAAGAAGAGATCGCAGAAAAGATCGAGGAGGAAAAATAATGAGCGAAGAAGCCTTAGCCCAGTCGGTGCTCCGCTATATAGTCAGTTCCATCGTGAACCGTCCCGACGAGGTGATCATCTCCGTGAGCGACGGCCAGCGAGCCACCCGCTACGAAGTGCAAGTAGGAGACGGCGATATGGGCCGTGTCATCGGTCGCCGAGGCCGCACCGCCGAAGCCATCCGCACGGTAGTCAGAGCAGCGGCAGCCACCGAAGAGCAAAACATAGAGGTGGAGTTCGTCGATTGACGAGGTTGATCGGCTTGGCGGCTAGGTTTTGACCGCCGCTTGCTTTTAACTCTTCGGCTCCATCGGCCTGCGCAAACTCTAATTCCAAGGGCGGTTTCTGAGGCACTCCCATGCGGATCGAAGTCTTCACAATCCTGCCGACTTTGGTGGAAGACTTTCTCCAGCACAGCCTTCTCCACAAAGCGCGGCAGAACGGCACTATCCACATAGCCGTTCACGACATCCGTGCGGCAGCTTCCGACCCGCACCGCTCGGTAGATGACGCCCCCTTCGGCGGCGGCCCCGGAATGGTGCTCATGGCAGAGCCTGTTTTCGCAGCCGTTGAAGCCGCCAAACCCGTGCGCCCTTTGCTGCTGCTAGACCCAGCAGGCGAGCCATTCAGGCAGTCAAAGGCTCGCCAGCTTGCCGCCACCGAAGGATTTTCGCTGCTATGCGGCAGATACGAGGGGATAGACGAGCGCATCCGAGAGCATCTGGTAGACGAAGAGCTGTCGCTAGGCGATTTCGTGCTAAACGGCGGCGAAGTAGCTGCGATGGCAGTGATGGAAGCAGTATGCCGCTTGGTGCCAGGCGTGCTAGGAAATCCAGAGTCGGCCGCCAACGATTCGTTTGAAAGCGACTTGCTAGACCACCCCCACTTCACCCGCCCCTCCGAGTTTCGCCAGATGCAAGTGCCCGAAGTGCTTCGCTCAGGCGACCACGCCCAAGTAGCTCGCTGGCGGCAAGCCGCCTCCCTGTCGCGCACCCTCACCCGCCGCCCCGACTTAATAGAAAAGCGAGGCGGCCTCACAGAAGCAGAAGAAGACTTGCTAGCCGAGTTCGGGTTTGACGATTGACGGGTGTTTGCTTCCATTGCTATCTTCCACTAGAGCACATCGGAGGCACATATGCATAGAACTCTGTGAACTCTTTAGAACTGTGATAACTGCATAGAACTCTGCTATGCTAAATATAAAGGGAACTACATACAATACTTACAAAAAATTTGAAACTGCCGGGGAAATTGGCGGTTTGGGGCTGTTTTAGCAGGTTTGTTTGCGTGGTTTTGCGCTGGCGGGGCTTGATTTGTTCAGCAAGCCGTGCTAAATGTGCTGGATTCGTAGTAGCTGTCGGGATGCGGTTCGCCTGGTGTGGGTATTCCGCCGACGATGTAGCCCAGCCGAAGCCTTATCGGTATGCCTCTTTCGTTGCGGTCTGTGTTGTCTAGTGTGGATACCAGAGCGTCTTCTATGGTGCTTGACCATCTGACCAGATTGAAGTTGAAGCCTATGCATAGCTGGCGTTTCGCCATCCAGCTTTTGCCCCATAGTCTGTAGCCTGCTGGTGCTGGACGAAAGCAGTACCACCAGTTATATCCGCAGGTTATGCCGCCTTTTTGTGCGCGTTCTCTCAAACCTGGGTTGTCGGGGTTCGTATCTGATTCCAACTCGTTCAGGTTGACCATCGCGAAGTTAGCGAGCACCATGTCTTGGTCTTCTAGCCGTGAATAGCCCGCAGGTGCTGGATTGCTGGCATCTCGGAACACATCCATCGCAGCGACATTAGAGTCTTCTGTGGCGAACTCTAGGTTGTTGTGCGGTTTGCGCGGCAGATCCGCAGACGAATCCGATACTTTTGTCTCCCATGGGTCGTCGCGGTTCGGATCGTCATCTGCGCTCCATAGCATTATCGGATTGTCCTGGTAGTTCCAGTCTGATGTTTTCCACTCCCATGCCCCAGAAGCTGGAGGCGCAGACGCTGGCGTGCCTATCCGTCTAGCTGCTGGTGTGCCTGTCGCTGCCGCAGGGTTCGCTCCACCTGCTCCTAGCGTGTTCGCTCCGCAGACTTGTCTTGCTATCGGGCTGCTGTCGCGCGGCACAGGCGGTGCGTATATGCCCCAGACTGGCTGTTGTTTGCCTACTTTGTCTTCATAGACGATGCCCCAGCCTATTCCGTCTGCTGCGGTGTTCTCCAGATCGTATGACGGATGAGCGAATCCGCCTTGGGTGTTGCGGCCGTAGGTTATAGGGTCGCCGTTGCTGTCTCTTCTGCCGTCTAGCCGCAGCGCGCCTTCATATGCGGAGAACGCCGGGTAGTACCATGTGGGGCTGTTGTGCGGGTCGCTGTCGTAGGTTTGCTTCCATCTCGCCGGCACCACTCCGTTCTCATCAGATAGCAGCGCGTAGGGGCTTGCGATGTTGTCTACGAATGCGACATCTTCTATTCCGAACACGCAGTCTATGAATTTGAACACCATGGAATGTGTTGATGGCGTTTTAGCTGCTGCGTCTTTGGCTTGGACTTGATGCTGTTCGAATGTTGATGCGAGCGTAAGGGACGGATGGCTTGCGATGTTCCATCCGCTAGGAGAGTTGATGCTTGTGTCTGTGGGGAATGTGTAGTATGTGCCGTAGAACACAGAAGTTCTGGTGGCGTTCACGAAAGGCACAGGAGAACTAGGTATGAGACTGACGGTGTTTGCCATCATTTTCAGGTCGTCTGTTGAGCCGAGTTTGGACACTATCTTCGTGCTCGGCTGCTGCCAGACGACATTCACCGTAGCCATAGCCGAGTGCGCAGTATCGTCAAAGAACGCGAACGCTGGTCTGCGCGGTGATCCTAGCTGTGCCGTTGATGGATGTCTGTAGCAGTGCTTTTTGTTTCCGCCTGCGAATCCTGATGCGTTTCTGAACACGGCTTTGTTTACAGCATCTATACCTCTAGCTCCCACATGTGCTACTAGTGCTTCGCCTGGCTGGTAGCACAGCACTGGCGGGCTGTCGGCTATTGAGATGCGCAGATTGAAAATTTCAGCTTCGCCTGGCTCTGTAGCGTCTTTGCGGGGATACAGCTTGAATTTCTGCGCTCCAGCGACATCAGGCGTGAAGGCTGTGTTGTAGTAGTCGCCTGTTTTGCTGCTGTGTGTGTCTGTTCCGCAAGGCAGCGTGGCGGCGGTCATCGTCGCGGGGCATGTGCGCCAAGGGCTTTTGGCTGTAGTGGTCGGCGGTTCGTATCTCAGTGTGAGTCTCGGTGTTCGTGTTCTTCGGATTTTGCATTCACGCTGTTCTGCTGTGCGCGCTGTGAAGGTGTTGCCTAGTCCGTAGCTGCCGGTCTCATAATCCAGCCGTGTGGCGGCTATGGTTGTTGTTCCGTCTGAAGCTACGCGCATCAAATCGCAGCCCTGCTGTCCTTGGATGACTGTGCCGTCAGACAAAGTGGTATCCGTAGTGGTGTTCTGCGTGTAGCCGCCCCACAGCAGGCTGTCGGCGTCGTATTCCCAATGAAAGTTCCGCCATACCGCTTGCTGCTGGGAGCCTGTGCCGCCCATGTCGCTGCGTGCTCGTGTGTAGGCACGGTTGTATGCGTCTGTGTATGCTTTGCGATAGCTGGCGGCGGCTGTTTCAACGGCTGTTCTGACTCTGGTCGCTGCTGCTGTCGGTAGGTTCTGTGTTTCTGGCACCGCCAGCGAAGCGTAGCCTGCTGGGGTTCTCGTGGCTTGGGAGTTGTCGGCGGTCAGAGTTCCAAGAGCGATAGCCGCGTTAGCGCGTGTCAGCTGGTCGGGGTCGTCCAAGTCGTCGCGATCGGCGTGTTCCGGGTGGTATCTGCCTAGAAGCAAAGAAGACTCCAGCATAAAAGCCGGCGTTTGAGCGGATGTGTAAATAGCTGTGGGCTTGGCAGGTTTGTCTATGGTCGGCCACGCCGTAACCGTGCCTTCTCTGCCTCTGATATTCGCCTCGTTCTGGGTTTGCGTAGTTCCTGACACAGAAGCCGTGCTCGGACATCCCTGAACGGTGTCTGTGGATTTATACGAGCCGCCGTCCACTGTGTATGTAGCGGAAAAAGAACGAGAATCCGTGTTCGGCGTAGCAGCTTCAGTAGTAACAAGATTTCCGTCGGCGTTGACAGAACGGGATTTTCTGGTATAGCTGCCGCTAGTCGTTCCCTTTCTGGTATAGCTATAGCCCGAACAGGTGATTACCGTGCGGGTCTTGCACGTCTCCACGCCGTCTTCGCCGGTTTCGCAGTCGTAGTTCTCTCTGACGCTGCTGGTGCTGTGCCGTCTCAGCAAAGGATCGGACGGGGTGAGAGTTATGGAAAAGGAAACAGTTTTCACGACAGGCCGGTCCCAGTTTTTGGGAGCGTTGTTCTTCACGGCTAGGACTTCTTCGGCTATCCCGTCAGCTCCTCTGCCTAGCGCGTCGTCTTCAGCGTCGGAGAAAAGCTTCTTCAACCTAGATATCTCAGCATCGTAATGAGCAGCACACCCGCTCGCCGACGCGGGAGCGACCACGCGTGCCCTGTCATCTGCAGTCGTGCCAGACAGGTCGCTTTGCTGATCCGTGGCGGTTCTATAAGCTCTCTTAGCCGACACAAGAGCAGACGAGAGATTCTCATAGGCAGTTTTCAAAGCCGCAGCCGCCCGTGTCCGCTCCGTTGCTATGTCTGCCGCCCAGTACGCGGAAAGCCCGGAAGCTCCTGCGCTGACGGCGGTGTAGTTCGTGAATTTCGCCTTGTTGCTGTCCGCTGCTGTTTTGTAATCGTCCAGCCACTGCTCAAACGAGTCTTCTCTGGCTTCCAGAACGGCGAGCACGATGTCGGCTTCTGCTTTCTTCGCGGCGCAGGTATTCTCCGCTATCTCTGAGGCGTATCTGTGAGCGATGTTCGCTCTTACGCCGGCGTAGGTGTTGTCGGCATCGTAATCGCTAGGCGGAGCAGCAGTGTTAGACGCAGACGAAGAAGACGGCAGCGGATACGGCGCAGCGTGCGGATTTCTGGGATCGGACGAAGCAGCAGTGCTCTTGCGCTGGTCAGATGCCGATGGCAGCACGCTGTCGGAAGGGTTCGCTCGTGCTCCGTGGCTGGTGCGCTCCTCCTCCCCGTCAGCACACCCAGAAGGATCTTCCGAACCTGCAGTCGTATCCCTAGGCGGCGAAGCCGTCTCAGAGAACGGAGCAGAAATGTCAAGATCGTAAACAGCGACGCTGTCGGACACCGCCACAGTCCTGTCCGCCGAATCCACCCCAGGTTCCGCGTTAGAGCCAGCAGTTCTGTTCTCAAACACCGCCACATCAACCACCACACAAGGATCAGCATCAAAACCAGCCAGATCCGGCGGATTGATATTAGTGCCGCAATACGCACCCTCTTTCACCAGCAGCGGCTCTCCCGCCACGCCGATATTGTCCACCTCAGCAGCAGTGAACTCCCGCCAATCCGCACGGCTGCCGTTATCGGGATCCGGGTCGCACTTAGGCAGCGGGAAAACATACTCGCACTCCGCAGTCCCCTCGTCATATCCTGTCATGGTCTTATAGCAGTTCTTGCGGCCGTAAGATTCGAACTCGCCGCCGACAGCAGGCAAGGCGACGCCCGGCGGTCCAGTGCAAGGGGAGTTCCCGCTGCTGCCGCAGGTGTTATGCTGCTGCGCTGTGAACTTCAGCTCGTAGCGCACATCCGAACGGCACCAATGAGCATCAGCCAGCTTCAGCAGAGCTTCGCTGTTTATGCTGGACAGCGTTCTTCCTGTGCTGTTGCTTATCGCGTAGGCAGCGTCTTGTCCTCTCGGATGCCAGTCCGCAAGGCACCAGCCGCCACCTGCGTCCTGCGCTGCCGAGAGATGCACCTGCCGCAACCAGATTCCCGTGCCGTGGTTGCCTGAGACTCTGAACAGAGCAGCAGAACCCAGAGTGTCGAAACTTCCGCCCCAGCCGCTAGTGGTCGGTGTGCGTTTCACGCATTTCGTGACCGACCCGCTAGTGCAAGCCAAGTTCCTGTTCATAGCTCCCAGCCCGGAAGCCGTATTCCATGGGTGAAGAAGACCTGAAGACAACCCCGACCCGACAGCCAACGCAGTCCGAGTGTCTACTCTGTCCCGGTAGCCGTCAGCAGGTGCCACAGCATAAACGCCGCCCGTGGTTGAGTTGCCGCTGGTCCACTGCTGCGCGAACTCATATCCTGTGCCTTTCTGATCCCAGCGTCCGTAAACACCAGCGGAACGGGCGGAGGTTATACGGGTATCCAAAGCATCGGTACTGTTGGATTTCAATATGAGCTTGCCCGCGCTGTCGGCATCGAGATAGTGCCCTGTAGCGGTAACGGAAGCTTGGAGCCTGTCCTGCTGCTCGGCGAAAACGGCGCAGCCTCTGTCGCGGCTGCCCGTGGCGGTAACAGTGCCAGCCGCGCTCTCACTGCCGTAAGACGCTATAGGAAAGTCGTTTACCGCCCCTGTGCTACCGCCTGTCTGGAAGAAAGCGTCAGCCACCGCCGACTGGCAGCCTGCGTGCTTCAGCTTGGAAGCATCGGCACGGGTCGCACAGTTGCGAGACAGAGACAGAATAGACCTGCCGCAAAGCTGCGGCAGATTACCGCTGGTACGAAGCTGGCGATAGGGATACCCGCTCCTAGACGGGCAGGCATCATACAATCTGCCACTAGTGCTATAAGGCCTCTCAATCTTTGTGTATCTGATAGCGTTGGTGGAATCGTCTACATAGCCGTATGAGCACCAGCGCGTCAGCAGCGAATAGCCGCTAGGACAACTGCCGTCATAGCGGCTCCGAGCCAGAACCGAACCGCCCGCGATATATTGGATGCACGGCTTCGCGGGCGTTCTGTCAACATAGCCTCTGTAGTCGTGGAACGGAATCCGATAGTTTCTGCCACCCACCTGCCCGGCTGTTGTCCATCGAGAGAGGTTGTCGGTATCCCACTCCTTCAACGAGCCCTTATTCCCGTCGCCACCTTGTGCTGCTGCCGGGCTGGCAAACAACAATGCGACAGCCAAACAACCAGCAGCCACCACCGACAGCGCGCATCCTGAGATAAAGACCTTCTGTTTCACAATTCAAATATTTTAAGATTTCCCGACACCCCAATTTCAGAACAGCAAAATAGCCAGTCGACCACCCTCAAAGACAGTAAGCACGGCGGCTGTGATAGAGCGTTCCATGCCTTGCCCTACGCCGATAAAAAAGTTTCTCGGAAATGCTTGACAAAGCAGATTCCGCTCTGCTAGAGTATGTGGGATGAAGACACAGAGGCAAGCAGAAGGCGTGACGGCACAGCCGATGTCTGCTCACGCCCTGTTGCGCGGCGTTTCTAAGGAGGGGTTGACAAACGGAGTTCGTTATGCTATCGTGGCTGGCATGAACGAGCAGACACGCAAATCACGCGGGGGGGGGGGGGCATTATTGCCTAGCTTGGCAATCTAGGGGTTCTGTCTGGTCCGCGCCGCGGCTGGAGGATTTTGGGGAATGGGCTGAGGGCTTGGAAGCCAAGGGGGTCGTCAGGTTTTTTGAGGGGTTCTGCGGGTTTGCTGGCAAGTCTGTTTCTCTCAGGCTTGGCGGGCAGGTTTCTGGTATTCGGCTGGGGGCTACGGGGTTCTGCGGACGTTTGACTGATAGCCCCTGTTACGGTATCAGGGTGTTTCGGCACAGGTTGGTTTTCTTGTTTATTTTTGCCAGTTTGCTGAAGCCAGATTTTGGCGGAAGCGTTAGATAAAAGGAGGAGTCATGCTCTTGGAGGAGATTGTTAAAGAGTTCGGACAGCAGGCGGGTATGAGAGTGGGGGTGCTTGTTGAGTATCCACGTAGCAAATGTTGCGAAGAGGTGCTTGGGACATTTTTAGGCAGACGAGATGGATGCCGCGGTCCTGAGTATAAGGGCGGGGCTGAGTATAAGGTGCGAGCAGCTTCAGTGGTTCTGCTGATTGAGGAGCAGGAGCACTGTAAATCTAAAAAGTTTAGTGCATTTAAAATAGATTGGGGCAAAGGGACCAGGTCCGTTAATAGAACGGTTGATGGATGTCATTTTGATATACAAAATAAGAAAATTGAAGTATGCGAACTGCGGGATGGCAGCCAGATTGTTAAGGGGCAGGTTTCAAATTTTTTTGTATTGAACTTGAGTGAACAGTCGCCTAGTATGCCTGAATTAGTGGCGTATGCTGCTGATATAGAGAGAAAACTGATTGAATTCAATGTCAAGATAGAGAATTTAAAGTTTTTGGCTACTTGCGATGACTTGAAATGGCTTTATGTATGCGATCCAAAACATGTTCCAGAGCCGTTGAATCAGTATGTCAAGAGTATTCAACAAGAAAAGGTGGAACTTAAGATTGCAAGTATAGACACTAAAATTGTCTTTACTAAGTCAAAATTAAAATCTCTAGAGAATGATTTACTTGAAGCACAAGACAGATTGCATCCATGTCGCAGATGGGTGAAAAAACTTTTAGGGATACCAATTATTGGTGAAATAATACGCCTTGGACTAGGGATATATGCATTCTCCATATCCATTCTAATTTATGTGTTTAGAATTACAATATACGGCGACTTTGCGTTTTCTCCTGGAGCAGATGCAGCTATTTCATCTGGTGTGGTATTTCTTTTAGTTATTGCTATAGGAACGGTTGGTCATTATAAAAAATTATCAAGATGGATAGATAAATTCTCTACAATGAACAGTCGCATTGAAGAAAGCCGAAAACGTCAGGCTGAAAAGCTTTATGAAAACCGCAAAAATAGCTGATCTTGAAGAAAGCAGATTTGTCAAAATAGTATTTACTGATTTAACGGGTCTTGAGGTATATCATTTCCGGTATTTGCTTGTGACATTATAATACCCACAAAATAGTATCTTTTAAAATTAACATATCTGTTTGTTATAAAATATGTAATGTGGAGAAATATAAAATGAAACCTGCAAAAAATATTATTAGAAATACTATCGCTTTTCTGCTTGTGGCAGTTCTTATTGCTGGGGCATGCTCGTCTAATGATGGCGATGACAGCAATATCAGCGAAAACGACACGGCAACTTCTCAGACTGCCACAACATTATCTGTGTCTGTTAGCACTACGACAACAGTGCTAGAAACGCAAGTTGAAGCTTCTGTTGTTGTGCCGTTCACAGCAGAAAATGGTTTTGGCTCAGTGGAAATTTCTGGTGAGAATTCGCCTTTACTGGCATGGTTTACCAATCAACCTGGCGAGGTGTCACTGGATTTGGTGGATGCAGATGTGACCGAAGCTGTTTCTGTAGTTGAAGAACTTGTGAGTTTCTGGTTTTTCCGAGATGACGACAGTGGCAGTGCGTCGCCGAGTATTTATGAATCTGTTAACGGCGATATAACCGACAGCTTTGGCACACGCTATGTTGTGAAAGCGCAAAGTTTCCCTGTAGCGCCGGGAACAGAAACAACCATAATAACAACCGTTGTCGCACCAACAACGACCTCTTCTTTGCCTGAAACATCTGAAATTCCGAACACAACAACTTCTTCTACTACTACAACATCATCAACGACCACGACAACTTCTGCCCCGCCTGCTACCACAATACCTGTGGTCGCGGATCTTTCCCCTTCACAGCTTCAAGTCCAAGTGTTGAACGGCTCAGGCATCGCCGGAGCAGCAGGTAGGCTCTCTGCTAGCCTTGAAGATGCCGGGTATGCGGTTCTGCCAGCAGGCAACGCGCCAGAAAGATTCGCAACTTCGGCTGTTTACTATGTCGTATCTGCTCACCAGGATGAAGCGGAACTTGTGGCAGAAGTTGTGGCGGGAAGCGTGGAAGCGGTTGGCGATGGCGGAGTTGCTGTGGCTGGGCTGCCTGCTTCTGGTGAGATACCTTCTGGTTCTGCTAATGTTGTAGTGCTTATCGGCGCTGACGGCTTGGGTGGAGGTCTGCGAACAGCGGAGCGAACATCTGGTCTTAGAAGAACGCCAGATTCCGCTACGCAACTGCCGCTATCCAGCAATGTTCCCCGAGACAGGTTCGTGCCAGGTTTGGCTGATGTTCAGATTTTCACACCCGCTAATGACGCTGGTTCTGACGACATGAAAGGAATCTTGAATGCTTTGTCAGGCTGGTTCAATGTAGCAGGTAGATATATGTCATTAGGCGCACGGGCAGGTGGTAATCTCGCCGCAGATCTAGAAGATAGTATGGACTACGCTTATCTACAGAACGAGGTATGGCTGAACATAGAACGCTCGCTGGAATGGCTAGGGTTTACTCCGCAGAATGTGTGTGGTGCGCCAGCAGGCTATTCTTTCACAGACTTGATAAAGCCGACTAGAGAGTTTGATACTGAAACACAGAACTATAACGGCGAAGCTATCTTCACGACAGACAGGCTAATAGAGTTGCATGGTGGACAGCGGATAAACCCCGAAGCCAATCTTGATTTCTATATACGACAGGCTGTGCAGGCAGCACACGACACTCTGCGGGTAGCTGAATTGGTAGACGAAACCGAAACGATGCAGCTAATTTTATGCGAAGCTTGGGTTTCCCCTGAAGGCGAGATACCAGAAATGGCTAATATTCTTTTCAAATCAGGATTCATCCCTGGTGTGCAACCGCGTGAAAGCCTGCTATCGCAAGGCACATACCACCTCAAAGAGATATCCAAAAATGGGAACTTCGCATATGTTGTCGTTTGTCATCCGACGATAGGTGCTAGGTTTATTTTGCTGCATTGGAGAGAAGCAGGCTACAGAGCCGAAGTTGTGGAAGATACCAGAACTAGCGGCTGTCAGACAGCATTCGAAGAATACGATGATTTCTTTGCTGGGACAGCACCATCTGGTTCTGGCTACTATTTCATAGAGGACATTTTATCATTTTCTTTCGGCGAGCGTGTGTTCTCTGCTGGCGACCTGCAAGAGTTCCCTAGAGGCTGAGTTTTCGTTTTGGGTTTTGTAGCTGGGTGTAGCAGTCGTGGCTAAATAATCTTCGTGTCAGTTTACTTTTGTGCCGTCAACATATATGTGCTTAGCCTTGTTATTCGTATTTGTTTCTTATGATAACAAATCCTTCACACTTCGATCGCAGGTTGACTGCGTATATGTTCGCATCTTTGTCGCTCAATTTCCCCGGAATATATGCCACGATATGTCCTTTATAATCTTCGTTGTCGGGTTTATCAGGAAGAAGCAAGCCTGAGCTGAGTATTGATTCTTCCGAAAGTATTGCTACAGCGTCGTATTCTCGTGGATCTTCATTTTCTTTCGCAACATCTTCCAGAGTTTTAGCAAATTCGTGCTCATCAGTTACAATTTTTTCCCCAGATTCCGATATGTGCTCTTTCAAGCACAACGATACTTCCATACGGTTTTTCGCTTCATTATATAAAGGCTTAAATGCTACAGAAACAAGCCTCTCCACAGCGTTATCTGGATTGTCAAGACCCGAAGGATTCCGGACGAAAATGTCCCTTATTGCTCTAAAAAAGCTTCTGTTCATGTCAAACAGCCTCAGCAAAAAACATTTCTATCTTGGCAACTATGTCTTGCCAAGCGTTTTTGCTGCCGTCAGGCACAGAAATGCCGCCTTCTTCGCATCTGTCATCGACCAGATAGTAAGCAACCCACGAAGCCGCTTTTTTGGCTGGGCATACTTCAAGTCTGAAAGTTTTACGCGGGCCATTCCACTCTGCAGCGAACCCGCCGTTCTCCTCCTGATCCAGGCACACGGACACCCCTCTAAGACCGCAGGAGACACCCAGTAGCCTCAGTCCGCCTGTCCGCACGAACCATCCCATGTCGGCATCGGACACAGGAGTGTAATATCTCCGCGGGTCTGGGCTGCCCAAATTCTCCAGAGCTACAAGCGTGGGATTAGCTATGGCAAGAATTTCGCGACCCTTGCCGGCTCGCTGGGCAGTTTCTTCAAAGTCTATAACTGTCATTTCGGAACGCTTTCTTCTGGACGGCTGCTGGTTTACCAGTATACAGGATTTTTTCGCGCCTGCACACCACTTGCATAATAGGCGAACGGCAGCAGCTCTGCGGCATCAGCGGCTGACTGAGCTTTTGAGCGAAGCTGAAGCTTTGCTTGCTTGCGCGCTATTAGGCTGTGAGGTCTTCGTATGTGAGGCGTTTGTGCTGCATGTGCTGGACGACATATTGCATCTGGTCTATCGTGTCGCTTTGTCGGATTTTGCGCCTTGCTGTGAATTCGTTCAGATAGCGGGCTAGGTGTTTGTCGCTTAGGTGATGGTATGTGCCGTAGATGCCGCGTTTGAACAAAGCCCAAAAAGATTCCACAGTATTTGTATGGGCTTGGCCGACCACATACTCTCCAGCGGAATGGTTTACCGTTGCGTGGTCGTAAAGCCCTGTGGCTGCCAGCCCCCTGTAGGAAGCGCTCTCGTCGGTCATCACCAGAGACCCTGGAGCTACATTGCTGCGCAAGAATTCTAGCATGGTTTCTTTGTCTGTCCTGTCGACAGGCATGGCTATGGCATCGCCGTTGCGTTCAACCGCTGCTATCACGGCAGTTTTGCCCACAGCCCCCCTGCCGGCTTTCGTCCGTTTGCGCTCGTGCTTGTTAGCTTCTTTGCCGCCGATAAAAGACGTGTCTGTTTCCAATGTCCCCTTCAGCGGACCGAGATCCTCGCCGTCTAAAGCTTTACGGATGCGGTGCATCATATGCCAAGCTGTTTTCTGCGTGACATCTATCTCGCGTGCCAGCTTCGTACTGGATATGCCTTTGATGTTGGTAACCGCAGCGTAGATAGCTATGACCCATTTCTGCGGCTTCAGCTTGGACGACTCCATCACAGTGCCTTTCTTCACCGAGAAAAAGCTGTAACAGGAGCGGCATCTGAACCTCATCTGCTTATGGGTGGAAATTCTTATATTCTCGCTGCCGCAATCCACGCAGCGGATATTTCCTCCCCATCTGGCCCAGCACAGCCAAGCCTCAGCGTGATCATCGTCAGGGAACAGCTCCCACAAGTCCAGGATGCTCACACCCTTGCGGTCTCTCAGAGCTTCCAGATGGTTGTGAATCCCAGCAGCAGCTTCAGTCATAGAGACATGCTAATCGAGAACGCGGGAAGCATCACTAGAAACTGCTGGGGCCCTAGCCCTGACAGGGAACTCAGCAGATTTTGTAAGTTTTATATGTAGTTCCCTAATTTATTAGCGAATCGCCCCCCGCCTTATGCCCCGCTCCCGCCTTACGCCCTTCCCCCGTCTTTCGCCCTGCCCCCGCATCGCCTTGGAGCTTGCGGGCTAGAAGGCGTTTTCTAGGATTGTTATGTCTGGGGTGCCGTCTTTGATTACTACTGCGGCTACATCGAAGCGGATTTTGGGGTAGTAGATTTTTGCTTGGGCTAGCCATTGGCGGGTTAGTTTGCGGATTTGGTTTTGCTTTTTCCAATCCACTGCGTCGGCGGGGGCGAAATGGGCGGCGCGGGTGCGGGCTTTTACCTCGCAGACCGCTAGCACCCCATCGCGATACGCCACGATGTCTAGTTCGCCGCGACCGCTTCGCCAGTTGCGGTCTAGGATGTGCCAGCCTCGCTCTTCATACCACGCAGCCGTTGCGTCTTCTCCGTCTTTGCCTAGTTGCAGCCGATCAAATGTCATGCCCCGAACATAACACGGGGGTGCTGCAGGGCTGCTAGGGCTAGTCGCGCTTGGTCTTCACCTTGGCTGATTTGCCGACTCGGTTGCGCAGGTAATACAGCTTGGCACGGCGGACATCGCCTCGGGCCGTGATGTCAAGTTTGGCGATGGTGGGCGAATGGACAGGGAAGATGCGCTCCACGCCTACCCCCATGCTCACCTTGCGCACGGTGAAAGTCTCATGCACCCCGCTGCCTTTGCGGGCTATGACCGTGCCTTCAAAAATCTGAATCCGCTCGCGGCTGCCCTCGGTGACATTCACATGCACTTTTACTTGGTCGCCTGGTGCGAAGTCGGGAAGGTCTTCTCGCAGATTGGCGTGGTCGACAATATCTGTGGGCTGCATGACGAAAGCTCCATTTCTGACTAATACCGATTTTCCAGCCTACCGAGAAGCTGAGAAATTCGCGGCACTCTTTCGGCGAGTTCCACGGTGAGGCGGGGGGCGGTGTGTCTTTTTTAGGCGAGTTCCATGCTAAGCTAAGAGGCGACAGGTTCCGAAGTCGGTGAGATGCCGACGCTGTCCCGCAACGGTGATGCTCCACCTGTCTAGGCGAAGTGCTTAGGCGAGGCGGAGACAAGCCCGGTCGAGTCCTGTCAAGACATAACTAAAACCCTCGTGGAGGGGTTGAGTTACGGCGGATTTTCTCTTGTCGTATGGCCCTTTTACGGACGACAGGAGGAAATAATGAAAAAATCCCCTGCTGCGTTCGCAGCACTCAAACTCGTGTTCTTTGCGCTTCTGGCTGTCGGGCTTCTGGCTGCCAGCTGCGGCTCGGACTCGACTGATTCCAGTAGTGATACCACTGATGCGCCGGCGACTACCGTTGTTCTGTCGGAGGCTTCAGGTGGCGAAGACGGAGCATCGGCGACGACCAGCTCACCGCCTGCCACTTCCGCCACTGCGGTCACTTCGCCGCCAGAAACCACGACTACGCTCACCGCTGAAGTCGCCGCCGAATTCCCCGTCACCATAACCGATCAGATGGGGGAAGTAACGATAGACGATCGCCCTGAGCGGATCGTGTCGCTTTCGGCAACGGCCACCGAAATGCTATTTGCTGTGGGGGCGGGCGACCAAGTGGTGGCTGTGGATTCGTTCAGCAACTACCCGCCAGAAGCGCCCACCACCGACTTGAGCGGATTCCAGCCCAACATTGAAGCGATAGCCACCTACGAACCCGATTTGGTGCTGATCTCGTTTGACCCCGGCGGGCTGGTGGATGGCCTGAAGGCGTTGGGAGCAGATGTGATCGTATATTCGGCAGCAGCCACCTTGGACGATGCCTACGACCAGATGGAAGCCATCGGCGCGGCTACTGGCCACAGCGATGAAGCCGTTGAAGCGACCGCCGACATTGAGCGAAGCATTGAGGAAATCACCAGTTCGCTGGATTTGCCGTCTGAGCCGTTCACATATTTCCTAGAGATAGACCCCACCTATTACTCTGTGACATCCGACACATTCATCGGGCAGGTTTTCGCTCTGGCAGGTTTGGAAAGCATCGCCGATGCCGCAGACGGGGTTGGCAGCTATCCCCAGCTTTCGGAAGAATACATCTTGGATCAGAACCCCGATTTCATCATCCTCACCGACTGCTGCGGCGGCAGCTTGGAAGTGGTGGCCGCCCGTCCCGGCTGGAGCGAACTGGACGCCGTGCAAGGCGAGCGGGTGCTAGTGTTCTCCGCCGATGTGACTTCTCGGTGGGGGCCGCGAGTGGTGGAGATGCTGGAGACTGTTAGCGAAGCTGTGGCGGACGAGTTGGCGGCTGTTGGCTGAAGCGACTTTTTGTGCTGCCCAAACTTACCGCTCGCATTCGTGTTGAAGCCAGCAAAGTCGCTACGGCACTCTAGTTTCCATGTCTTGTCCGAACTTCACTACAGCTTCTGTCTCTGAGCCAAGCCTCTCCTAGAGCTAAAGCCGATCGATATGTCAGACTCACCTCCCCAGTCTTTTCCCTCAGTCCAGCCGTCGGGTCTAACCACCAAAGCTGTTTTGCTTGGGCTGGGGGCCGTGGTTGCGGCTGCGGCTGTCGGTCTGTTCGTCGGGCCAATCGGCATCGCACCGCATCGGGGGGCAGCGGAGTTGCTCAACTCTCTGCCGTTCGTCAATCTGGACTCGGGGCTTTCAAGGGTGCATCAAGCCATCATCACCGACTTGCGTGCGCCCAGAGTGGTGCTCGGGTTGCTGGTGGGGGGGATGCTCGCCATGTCGGGTGCCACATTTCAAGGGGCGTTTCGCAACCCGCTGGCCGACCCGTATCTGCTGGGTGTGGCGGCGGGAGCGGGCGTGGGGGCGACCTTGGCGATAGTGGGGGGAGCAGGTAACGGGTCGGGCGCACTGGATTTGCTGCCGTTGGCGGCATTCGGCGGTGCGCTGGGGGCGGTGGGCAGCACTTTTTTGCTGGGGGCGTATTCAACGCGGCGGGGCTTCGGAGGCAGCTACGGGGCGAGCTTCGGTCAGTCGGCAGCCACGCTCATCTTGGCAGGTGTGGCTGTGGGGAGCTTTTTCGCAGCGGTGCAGACTTACATCCAGATGCGAGAGGTTGAAAGCTTGCGTAGCATCTATTCGTGGCTGCTGGGCAGGCTCTCCACCTCTGGCTGGGGTGAGGTGGCGTTGGTTGCGCCTTATGCACTGGTTTGCGGGGTTGTGCTCATGGCGTTCAGAAGTCATCTGGATGTGTTGGCGGTGGGGGAGGAAGAGGCGGCTTCGCTTGGACTGCGCCCGGGGCGGATAAGGGCGATCGTGCTGATAACGGCTTCGCTGGCGGCTGCGGCTGCTGTGGCGGTGAGCGGGCTTATCGGGTTCGTTGGGCTGGTTGTGCCGCACGGCGTTCGGCTGATTTTCGGCGTGAGCAATCGGGTGGTCGTGCCGCTGTCGTTCTTATTTGGCGGGGCGTTTCTGGCTTTGGCAGATGTGCTGGCTCGCACGGCAGTGTCGCCCGCCGAGATACCCATCGGCGTTGTGACTGCTTTTGTGGGCGCGCCGTTCTTCCTGCTGATCCTGCGCCGCCACGCTGCTGGCTATGCGTATTGATTTGAGGTGCGATGGAGTGAGATTATGAATTCTTTTGATTTTTCCTTTGCGTTGTCTTCGCCTGGCTATCCCTCGATGTTTCCTGCCTTGTTGCGCTCCTCCATTTCCGCTTCACTTTTACCAGCCAATCACACGGACGCGTCTGCTTCTGCCTTATTTCCTATCCCTCTCTTTCCCCTACCTTCTTACCTTGCCTCGATTCTTTCCTCCCATCTTTCTTCTTCGCTCTCTCTACCTACCTCCCCTTCTCCCTCACCCCCAAAATCCCCCCACTCCGCAGCCTCAACCCCGAACATCGCCAGCGAGACGGTCATTTTGTGCGAAGGCATTTCAGTCTCTCTGTCGTCCAAACCTGTGCTGTCGGATGTCTCATTCAAATGCGGGGCGGGGGAATGGCTGAGCGTTATCGGGCCGAACGGGGCGGGCAAGACGACTCTTCTGCGAGTGCTGTCGGGGATGATCCGCCCAAAGAGCGGGCGGGTGCATGTCTGCGGCGGGGAACTTGGCGAAATGTCGCCCCGTCAGCGTGCTCGGCAGGCAGCGGTCATCTCTCAGCATCCGATTGTGCCGCCTGGGGTGAAGGTGTTGGACTATGTGCTGCTCGGCAGAGTGCCGCATCTCGGCTTCGGCTTGCGGCGCAGCGAGGAAGACCATCAGATTGTGCGGGATTTGCTGCGGCGATTGCAAGCCGAGCAGTTTGCGGATGCTCCTTTGAGCGATCTGTCGGGCGGCGAACGCCAGAGGATCGTGGTGGCTCGTGCTTTGGCGCAAGAGACTCCAGTGCTGCTGCTGGACGAACCCACATCTGCGCTGGACATCGGGCATCAGTTGGAAGTGTTGGAGTTGCTGGATGAACTTCGCAAAGAGCGAGGTTTGACCATTGTCTCCACCACCCACGATTTGACTTTGGCAGGGCAGTTCGCCGACAGGCTGCTTTTGCTGGCCGATGGAAAGGTGGCAGCTGATGGCGTGCCTGCTGAGGTTTTGACGCGAGAAGTTATTGAAGAGCACTACGGGGCGCAGGTGGAGATTTTGGCTCGCAATGGGGGAGTTGCGCTGTCGGTGAAGCGAGGTGTTTCGTGAATAGGATAATCACATGACACAGACACCTCCGACCGAAGATCCTCGTCCTGCGCCGGCCGACCGTGAGCGGGTGCCGTCTGTGCTGGTGGTCTACACGGGCGATGGCAAGGGCAAAAGCAGTTCGGCGTTCGGGGTTATGACGCGGGCGGTGGCTCGTGGGTGGGAGGTCGCTGTCATTCAGTTTCTGAAATCTGGCGACTGGCATACCGGCGAAGAGAAGGTGGGCAACCAGCTGGGCGTGGATTGGTGGACGCTCGGCGAGGGCTTCACATGGGATAGCGCCGACCTCTCTGAAGACGAAGCCACCGCTCAAGAGGCATGGCGTCAAGCCAAAGAGAAAATCCAGTCGGGCAGCTACCGCCTGGTCATCTTGGACGAAATCACATATCCCATGAACTGGGGCTGGATCGACTCCGAAGATGTGGTCGCCACTCTGTCGTCTCGCCCAGAAAAAACCAACATAATCGCCACCGGCCGAGATGCCCCCGACACCCTCCTAGAAGCCGCCGACACCGCCACCGAAATGCAAAAAATCAAACACGCCTACGACAAGGGCATAATGGCCCAAGCAGGCTTGGACTACTGATTTATACCAGATTTACCACCACACCGATAAATTAATCGGTATCATGGTAAATCGTGGTAAAATATGGTAAATCGTAGTAAACTAGGTATAAATGGATCCAACGAACAACCCCTACACTCCCGGCGCAGGCCGCCCCCCTAGAGATCTGGTCGGCAGAGACGAGCTGCTTACCCAGATGGACATTGAGATGCACAGAACTCTGAAGGGCTTGCATGGCAGCAATGCCTTCCTCGTGGGCTTGCGCGGCGTCGGCAAGACTGTTGTGCTGGAACGGCTTGTGCAGAATGCCGAACAAATGGGATATGTAAGTGTCCGCCTTGAAGCCCCTGAAACAGGAGTCTTCACGGCACAACTCGCCACTAGATTTCGCAGCGCACTGCTGTCGCTCCAGCAGAATCTGATTTCAAAGGCAAAGAGCACAGCAATGGGGGTGTTAGGGAATTTCGTCTTCACATTCCCTGAAGGCATATCAATTCGCATAGACCCTGATGCCCCAGCAGGCAATGCCGACTCTGGAATGCTTGCCGAAGACCTTTCCGACCTCGTGGTGGCAACAGGCAGGGAAGCCGCCGACCGCAACAGCGGGTTGATAATCGCCATAGACGAAGCACAATATCTGGAAGAGGAAGAACTAGCCGCAGTTATCGTGGCCATTCACCGAGCAAATCAGCTGGAACTTCCTGTCATCTTCATCGGAGCGGGTCTGCCGTTGCTGCCGCGCTTGGTCGGCGAGGCCAAGTCGTATTCTGAACGGCTGTTTGAGTTCCACGATGTGAGAGATTTGGAGCCAGAAGCAGCCAAGGCAGCATTGGCTGGCCCAGCAGAGCTTTCGGGGGCGAAGATAGAAGAAGCCGCCTTGGGAAAGCTAGTCGCGGTCACGCGCTGCTATCCCTATTTCATTCAGGTTTGGGGAAGGCACACTTGGGATGTCGCAACTGGTGAGACGATTACCGCTGATGATGTCGCTGCGGCTGAGCCATTGGCAATTGCCACTTTGGACAACAGCTTTTTCCGAGTGCGGATGGACAGGCTCATCCCGTCCGAGTTGAAATATCTGCGGGCGATGGCAGAGCTAGGCCCCGGCCCTCACAGAACAGGCGACATAGCCAACGAGCTTTCAGTGAAAGCTACTAGCGTGGCTCCTCGCCGAGCGACATTGATCCATAAAGGAATGCTCTACAGCCCATCGCACGGAGAGATAGCCTTTACAGTGCCCATGTTCGACAAGTTCCTCAGACGGACTTTGCCATAGTGGTAGGTTGACTAAGATGGACAGTGTGCTGGACAGTTCGCCCAACGAAGGCTTTGACGGCCGCCGAGGTTGTGCGTTCGTAACTGGGGCGAGCGGGGGCATCGGGGCGGCTGTGGCAAAGCTTTTGGCCGAGCGAGGCTGCGATGTGGTGGCGGTCTATCGCTCCAATGCTGGGGCGGCTGAAGAAATCGTGAAGTTCACCCGCAGCCTCGGTCGCCGAGCTGAAGCCGTCGGCGTGGATCTCACCGACGCTGCCGCTACTGCTGCTGCGGTGGATGAAGCAGCTCAAGCTTTTGGCGGCATTCACACTGTCGCCCATGCTGCTGGCCCGTTCGTGCCGCAGGAATATCTGGCCCGCATCTCGCCCGAGCAGTTCCACGAGCAGTGCGTGCAAGACATAGGCGGCTTCTACAACTTGCTCTTCGCGATAGGCAAGCACCTCAGAGAGGCTTCGTCTGCGGAAGCTGGCGAGGCTGGGCGGCAAGCAGGCGAGTCGCCGGATAGCAATGCCAACCACGGAGTAGGCAACCTAGTGGCAGTCACCACCTGCGCCACTCGTCGCTACCCGAAGAGAGATGTCCTGTCGTCTGGCCCGAAAGGCGCAGTAGAAGCCCTAGTGCGAGCATTCGCCAGAGAAGAAGGACGCTTCGGCGTGCGAGCCAACTGCGTAGGCCCCGGAATGCTGACCGACGGCATGGCCGCCGACCTAATGGGCAGCGGCGAAATCAACGAAGCCGCCCAAGCAGCCGCCCGCTCCAACATAGCCCTAGGCACCTTCGGCTCCGCCCAAGACATAGCCGAAGCCGTCTGCTTCCTAGCCTCCACCCGCGCCCGCTACATAACAGGCCAAACCCTAGACATAGACGGCGGCTATACGGTTTGACTGCTTTCTGTGCGCTAGAAGGCGCAATAACATCAGCTAAATGATGATTATGGGTAATATAATCCCAGTAATCATAAAATATCGGTAAAAGGGTTGTGAATTTGAAAGTTCTATGTATACTAGAGGATGTTGCAAACCCTGCTATTCTATGATTATGAATAATACAATCCAACTAAACTCCAACAACCTCTGATGCTATGCCGCTGAGACACATCACCACATCGCACTTCCGGGCAATACTGCAAGAGCAGAATCGCTGGAAAGAAAGGTCTCAGGAGCTCGACAGCCGAGCCCAAGCCAGGGAGCGCCAGTTAGTTCGCATCCTTGCTCCCAGCCTCATCAAAGATGAGCAGCGTCGCCACCATCTCATCATTGGGCCGCGCAGGGCGGGTAAGAGTACCGTGCTCTGGCAAACTATCCGATACCTCCGACAGGAAGGAATCCCAGCCGAGCGAATCTACTATCTTCAGATGGATCACCCAGAGCTAAGGCGTGAGTCGTTAGGAGGGCTCGTTGATGAATTGAGGGCAATATCAACAGGATCTTCCCAAGGGGACTCACAAGCAGTAGGTTTTTCCCATCCAAAGCAAGAACAGGGGCAGTCTAGTGAAATTCCGCTTTTTTTGATTATTGACGAAATAGGGTTTGCTGAAGATTGGGGTTCTTGGCTTAAGCTCTTCCATGACGAGCGCAGACCGCTGCGCATCATCGCGTCTTCGAGTTCTGCCGCCGACATAATGCAGGGCAGAGGCGAAAGCGGACCAGGACGCTGGGCAGAGCATTTTTTGATGCCATGCAATTTCACCGAATATGTGGAATTCGCATTCGGGGCAGACTCTGTGCCGAAGTGGTGCAGAACAGGCCACAGGTCTCTTAGAGAAAGATTAAAGGCTGTCCCACCAAATGCTGTAACGCCTGAGAACATAAAAAATGCCGTGCGGTCCCAGATTTTGCTGAGTGGCTATCCTGAGTGCATGCTCTATGGCGAGTTACCTCATGATCCTGATGAAGTGTACAAATTAGCTATGAGTGCTCACGAGTATTTGAGAAATGTCTCTGAGAGAGTTATCTTCAGAGATATTGCCCAGTTTGTTGATATTCGCGATTCGGCTAAATTAGAAGCCATGTTGCATTCTACTGCCCAGATTATGACAATGTTAGCCACTCCGAGCGGAATTGCCAGAAGTTTAGAAATGCAAAGCAAAACGGCTAGGGAGTACATCTTTCACATGGAACGAGCTCTGATTTTATTCCATCTTACTAACTTTTCAGATATAGCAGATGGTTCTAGATCGCGAATGCAGAAATTTTGTTTTCATGATGGAGGCATGGCGAATGCCATTCGTCAATCAGGTGTTGCTGTTTTAAACGATCCAGCAATTATGGGAAAAACAATTGAAAATTTCGTTGCTTCTTCCCTAAAAGAGTTGGCTATGAATAGCAGTTTGCTGTTGAACTATTGGAGATATGAGAACAAATGGGAGGTTGACTATATATTTGATGGATTAGGCAAATGTCTAGCTATAGAAGTTAGTTTAAGCAAAGACTATTCTAGCTCTGGTTTACAGAAACTAATTGACAGCAGAAAAGAGTTCTGGGGCAATTCTTATGTTGTATCGCCATCCAGCCCAATGATACACCCAGAATTCACTAAAGATGGAATAGGACAGATACCCCTGCACATCTTCCTGCTAGTGGTAGGAGCTCAAAGCATTCAAGAGATGTTGATAAGAGGTGGTGTTGCCAGTGCTAGTAACTATATTATCAAACAATCAACTAATGAACTCTACTCAAAATACGGATCAAACAGACCAAGTTTCACTGAGGGCGATACAGTGTTTCTAACAGAACAAGAAGCCGAACAGCCTCTTTCGCAAGGCGTAATTGAAGAAGGATCACCTGTTTATCGTGTATAAACACAGGGTTGATTAAGAAGTAAGGAGCTTGGCCGTTTGCGATTCCCATGATTCAAAGTATAGTAGAGAAGGTTAAATTCAGTTAGGCATTTGCCCAAAGTAGCCTTCACTCCAAGTCCTAAAAGCAATGTGGTTTCTCTTTCTGTTACGACTGAGAGGTGATTAGCCGTCGTCTCCCCACCAGAAGGCATATCTCTTGCTCCATTTCCAAGCTTTTTTGAGTTCTTGCTCTAGTTCTGTGGGTGTCAGGTCGGTGGAGGCATAAAGAGACAGAATGGGGATGTCAGACATAACACAGTATTTGATTTCTTCCCGCGAGACGCCACATGGCAAGATTTCTGGCAAGAGTTCAAACAAGTCGATGATGTTCTGCTCGGATACAGAAAAGCTGGCTTGGAACCCTGTGAGCGTTCCGTTGTCCAATATGTGGGCACCGAACTGCCCTATAGCGACTCTACGCCCAGGAAACCTAGGCGCGCCGCTGAGATAGCCAGGCTGTTGGGCTATGGGATAGTTGTCTCTGCGCGACGAAAGCATATCACATAGGAATTTGACAAGACGCGTCAATTGAAATAATATTAACTTTGCTCAGCCCTTCGCTGTCAGCAATTTTCTCTATATGAGTTTCGGATCCTTTAACGGCTCTCCAATGCAATGGCACATCTGATATATTCAGTCTGACACCTTCGTGGCCAACATCAATATTCATCAGGGTTTCCATAAGTTCAATGAGCTGGTTTTCAGCATGGTGCATATTATCTGTCTTTGTGTGGAGAGTGAAGGACAGATACACTTGAGCCACCATTTTCTCAGATCCTTCACTAGGATCTTTAATCGGGAAGTAAGCAACTCTGAATGTTTCGACAATTAGATTGCTCGAAGCACTATCGCGATAGTGGTATTTGTGGTTTATGTTTGGCAAAACATTGCAGTTTTGCAAGTATTTGGAATTTGGCAGGCAACTTTGAAGATTGCCAATAATAGTATTTCGGACATCAAAAGGATCAATTATAGTCTGCATAGTAAGCGGAGGCTCCCTTCTATAGAGTTTTTGATTTCAGGTATTTCGTAAGAGTCTTCTCTCATTTGTTCTCAAGATGCTCAAATTAAAATCAAATGTATGCTCCTTTGTTCCAAGTAGTCTCTACACGATTAGCAACTATTGATTGCAGTAGTTTGTGTCTTTCAGATAATACAAGATATTCATTATAAGACATTTTCATCAAGTCATCATGGGTCATATTTAAATATCGCATAGTGCTCAGCATAGAATCAAGCTCTGCTTGGGAACGAGCAAACAGATTGTTTTTAGAAGAAATCCTTCTGGCGTAATTTGTATCTACCGATACTCTGCTCTCTTTTACATCACTAAAAGACAAAGCTTCAAATAGCTCTTTGGTTCTTTTTGCCTCCCAGAAATTCAGAGCTTGAATTCCGTGGCGACGGGTATCCATGGCAGACCTATGTTGCATAGCTTCCCATGTTAAATCAGGGTTGTTTTTCTTTTCTGCTATGAATGCCATGAAATAGATGAATTTCTGCCAATTTCCAGTAACCATAATATCGGTTTCAGCGTCAATTTCTTTACACACTGCTCTACGCACTGCTCTGTTCGTCATAAGTTCGGGCATTTCAAGTAAATCTGTGCCAGCACTTTTTTCAAAAGCAAGTATAACTCTAGCTAGGCGAGCTTTCTCTGGTTCAACGCCTTCCCAAACATCCGTGAGGTTTTGTCTAAACCTAGGGGAAATGTGGTTGTGCAGTTCCTTTAGGACGGAAGTCCTGAGCACTATTCGCATATCCGATAGCGGGCGGCCTAGTGTCATTATGACTTGCCAGGCGTCTTCACAAGTCAGGGCAGGGTAGTGAATATCGTTGCTTCTGAGAGCTTCTGAAGCATCACTCCAGTTCGATTCATTTAGTACCCACGTGTCAGGCGGTGGAGATTGCATGAACAGATGCGCAAAGAGTTGGTCAGGAATTTTTATCCGCGACAACCCAATGTTAGCTATCGCCCGGGCATCGCCCTTGCTCAATGATAATGCGTTGCCGTAGTGCTCTGCGGCAGTCGTCAAACTGCCCAAATCAACTTGTGCAGCAATTGAGGCGAGAAGCTTTGCCGCCCCTGGATATCTGCTGGATGACTTCATACTTCCATCCTAGCAGAAACCTGAACGGATTACAACCATGTGATTTGAGTTGCTCCGCAGCCCCTGTCGGGACAGGCTGGCCGACTCCGACAGAATGCATGTCTGCCGAGCCACACCAACCCCCACACGCTTGCATAGCCCACAGCCACCCGCAACGGCTGGTTGGGATGAGCGTCTAGGAATTCAGCAATGCGGGATTCGGCCGAACGGGGCATAGGAAGATTCGATGGATTACCAGAGTCTAGGCTAGATCTGGGCTGCAATGGCGATTTGAGGCTGGTTTTCAATAGGGACAGCCTCCTCTGAGGCAGAGAAACAGCTGGGGGAGAAATGCTGTAGGGCGATGTCTGCCTATGCAGATTCTCGCAAATCCAAGAGAGTTGCATCTGAGGTGGCTATACTGCTCTGCTTATGGGAGAAATCATTCTTGGTGACAACTTGGCGGAGTTGCGGAAGTTCCGAGACGGCGAGTTTCAGCTGATTTATGTTGACCCGCCTTTCAACACGGGGCGGACTCAGGCTCGGACGCGGATTCAGGTAACTTCCGACTTGAATGGAGATCGAACTGGATTTCAGGGGCGACGGTACAAAAGCGAGGTTGTGGGGCACAGCTTCTATGACGATATTTTTGACGACTTCATTGGCTTTCTGCGTCCTCGGATGGAAGAGGCATACCGTGTGCTGGACGATGCCGGAAGTCTTTTTTTCCACATTGACTATCGTGAAGTGCATTACTGCAAGGTGATGTTGGATGAAATCTTTGGGCGCGAGTCGTTCTTGAATGAGATCATCTGGGCTTACGACTATGGCGGCCGCCCCAAAACTCGCTGGCCGGCAAAGCATGATAACATACTCTGGTATGCCAAGAATCCCACCGACTACACATACAACTATCAAGCCATTGACCGTATACCGTATATGGCTCCAGGGCTTGTAGGAAAAGAAAAAGCGGCAAAGGGGAAGGTTCCTACGGATGTATGGTGGCACACCATCGTCACCGGAAAAGAAAAGACGGGATATGCCACGCAGAAGCCACTTGACATTATTCGCAGGATAGTTAAGGTGCATTCAAATCCAGGTGATAAAGTGCTGGATTTCTTTGCTGGCAGCGGGACGCTGGGGGAGGCTGCCTATTTGGAAGAGAGAGATTTTGTGCTGATTGACAACAGCCCCGAAGCAGTACAAGTAATGAGTAGCCGATTGGCTCAAAACGGATTGGTTGCTCATGGTGCCGGTGATACTTGCAAAGTAAAAGAACTTAAAATGACTCCTAAACTTCAATAATTTGAGGAACTATGATTACGATCAAAGACTCCGAGTTCAGGAAGTTTTTTGAAATGTAGATAGAAAAGATGGTTTCAAGTGGTGGGATTGTAGGGAGATAGAGAAGCGGCGAAGGGGGACATGGCGTAGGGGGTTTTGGTTCGGAGACTGGGGTTTTTTACTGTGATGGGAGTGTCAGTTGTGCATTCTTGTTCCCAGATGTGGGATTCTGTGGTTACTCTCAGAGTTACCGTGTTTGGAAGTTCTTTTGTTTCAATAAGTTTGTAACCGTTGACTGTCATACCACTATCCTTGCACTTTAATATTACATTAGTGTATCCGTAGGCACCTTCTGCTATAACGATCTCTTCGCAGTCATCCATGAGTATCACAGTTCCGTCTGTGTCCTGGATTTCTAGGTCAAAGTCTGGTTGTTCAAGTCGCAGAAGTCTCATATTGCCTCCGCAGTCTTCGCATCTGCGCCTAAAAAATTTGCTCTTTCTTTCACTCATGTGAAAATGAAGGCGAGTTCGACATTTATGTTCTAAAAGATCGCCGCTGTATGTATTTCTGAAAATTTCATTGCGAAGGAGTCCATCGTGCTCGGCTTGAGCTATTTCGTGATTTACGAACACCGACCGCAAAGCTAAAGCTTCTTCAAGAGCATCGGCTTCTATGATGCTTCTCCATGCCTTGAGGTCATCTGGCTTGCCAAAAATTTCTGTGTTTACTCTTGATATGAAGTTGAAAATGATGTCAATTGCTTCGGCTGTAACGGTTTCTGGTGTGTTGCCACCCTCATACCCAACTTTGAGAATATAATACTCTTCTTCTCGCTTTGATGTGCTATTGTGAGCGCGCGGGTTCCGACAGGTCTTGATATAGTCGATAATCTGTTGTTTGGGTGGATATTTTTTGCTATCTTCAATCATCGAGTCCAAAGTGTCCGTCCACTCGTTCTGCCACCGCTCTGACTTCTCTTTCTTTTTGCGAACATCATCCCAGAATTCGGATTTTTTGTATTCGCACAAATCTTTGCGAATACTTTTGATTGCTTCCTTTTGTTCTTCACTAAAGGAATTTTCTGTGTCATAGTATCCAAAGCCTAAAGTCGTTTCAGATGCATTCTCCAGCCGCTTGCAAAGTACACGCAAAGAAGCAGGATAGCCAAAGTTATAATCTTCCGGGGCATCGACATCCAATCTCTTTTTCAAGTACTTGTCTTCTTTAGCAAAAAAAGTTTCCAGTCCGATAAAAAGAAAATGAGCTATTGCTTCACTGACAAATTTTTGGTGTGGGGGTGTATAGGGAGGGGAAAAAGCCTGAGGGCCTGGAAATCGTCCCCAAACACCAACTTGCCTCCACATATATTGTGCTCTCACTACATCTTTGAAAGCATCTAGTATTTGTTGCCATGCTCTTCGCAGGCTTGGGAACAGCTGATTGTCTGAGTTCCCTGCAGCAAAGGCAAAATTCCATGCAGTCGGATCTTCGCTGCGCTTTGGAATCACAGTATTGTAGGGGGTCGGACTGTATGCCATTGAATATGGTGGAGACTGCATATTTAGTGTCATCTCTTCGCAGTCGTCTCCAGTGAAGTAGAACGATGTTTGCTCCAGCGGTCTGCGGCACACCAAGTCGTCGCCACTGAACACGAACAGCTCCCAAGCGGAGAAGCCGTAGTCGTGGGCACCTAGTGTGGGGAGGCAGGCAATGGGGTGGGCACCGGTTTCTGCGATCATGTCGGCTAGGTGCTGTTTTCGGTCTCGGTGCTTCATTGGCAAGGAAGACGGAGACTGGAGATCGGGCGAACTCGGAGAGTCTGGAAAGCCGGAAACAACGGGAGTGCCAAGTGTGCCAGAAGTGCCAAGTGGGTCAGAATTACCAAGTGTGCCTGAAACGCTAGGAGACGCAAAAGAGCCAGTAGCACCAGAAGAGCCAGAAGGCACCGGACCGCCAGCAAACCCAGTATCACCAAATCCGCCAGGAGGATCCGAATCCCCCTTCACCATCCTGGCTGCGACATTTTTGGCTGTTGTCTCCACTCGCTCTGCTATGTTGTACATCTCTCTGGCTTCCCAGATTTGGCGACGAGAACTTGTCGCAGCATCGGGGGCAGTCCGACTTGTCTTTGTCAGAATCTCGGCTTCGGCTAGCTCGGAAGTGATGCGTTTGGCGGTGCGCTCTGAGACTTTGATCGCTTCAGTCAAGGCATCTTCGGTGAAGGCGGGGGTGCCCGAAATCCAGCTGAGGGCTTTGCGCATGTTTTCACGAGCTGGGCGATGGGCTTCGGTGGCGGCTTCCCACTTGTCTAGCAGCACTTCTCGGTCGGCAGTGTGGGCGGTGATGGCTTTCGTGGCTGCGACTATCGCAATGGCGTGGATTTTGACGGGGTAGTCCAAGTCGCCGTCTTTATATCGGCGGAAAGTCTCGAAGTATTCGTTGAGCATTCCGAAGTAGGCGGCTGAGACGGGGAGGGTTCTGAATCCGCTCAGCAGGAGCAGCCTCTGGGTGAGTGCTCGTCCGGTGCGGCCGTTTCCGTCTAGGAATGGGTGGATGCATTCAAACTGGGAATGCGTGATAGCGGCTTTTTTGACGATGCTCAAGTCGGTGCGCCTTGCGAAGAGAGTCAAATCCGTTATGAGTTCGGGCACATGACGGGGGAGCGGCGGCACATAGTCGGCCTTGAATATGGTTTCGCCGCGAATATACACAATGTCGCTTTCGCTCTCACGCATCTCCCCTGCGAACGACTCGCCTTCCATGATGGTGGCGTGGTCGGCGCATATCGTCTCTTGGGCAACGGGGCGTCTGGGCGACTCAAGTATTGACGCCAGTGCCGAGAAATTCTTATAGGTGAGCTTCGCCCCCTCCTTGCTCGGCGCGCCCGCAGCAGCCATGAACAGATTTCGCACGCTGGTGCGGATGCCCTCAATCCGTGAGGAGTCGAGTGCTTCGGTGCGCAGGAGCAAGCCTTCCATCACTCCGCCCATGCCCCTGTTGGAATCCCTGCGGGGCATTGATGCTTCGGCCGCCTTAGCCAAATCCTCCGTGTGGGATGACAGACTGGGCACCGCAAGGTCGGCGATGAAGTTGGGCACGCTGTGGGTGGCGTCCCCTCTGACCGTTCGGCCTCGGCTGTCTATGTCGGTGGTTTGTCGGGTTTCTTGCCCGAACGATGGCCAGTGGCTGATGCTCATAGCTCCAGTATAGAGCATTGAGACCGTATTGTCAACTAATTTGGCATTTTTTGTATTAAATGCAGTTTTTTGACAAAATCTGTCATTTTATGCCACAATTATGGCACTTTTGCTGTGCTATGGCTTGATGGCAGCAGTCAGCGGAAGAATTTGCCGAGGCCTCTGCCTGTGGCTTTGCCCGCTATGCGACGAGCGATGCGCTTGCCTATCTTGCCACGGGCTATGGCATTGAGGTCGCCCAAGTATTTCGCAAGGGTGTAGAGGAAGCTGCGGGATTTGCCAAATGCCATTGTCTGCCTTTCTGCCGGTGGTCATTCTTCGGAGCTTGGGAGTCAGTAGAGGGCAGGGATGTGTTGCCCTCAGCAGGACCTACGGGCGGCCGCTGATGACTTTCTCAAAATAGATCCCAGGCGTGTCCTCGGTGATGGGAGAGACTGGCATCTGACTCTCTGGTTCTGGGGGAGCAGACGGCTTGGACTTGCCAGAAGGCACCTTCCGTTCCTTCGGTGATTTATTGTCGCTCATGGCTACTCCTTTTATGTGACTGTGAATTGCAATACTACCAGCAAAACAGCAACAAGTGTTGCCGCAACTGACATTTTTACCCAATTCCAGTAGTAGTTGCTTTCTTTTAGCAGCATCTTTGAGACTCTGAGTCTTTCGTCTAAGGCAAGTTCCCAGCGAAGTCTTGCCAAGAGTTCCTCTGGAAGAGTATTTGCATTTTCCTTCAACCTTGGCAAACTTTCCTCCGTGCGACTGAAGACTGACACCAACCCGGGAAAGACGCCCCCGCAGGCGAATACGAAGAAGGCCGCTGTGTTCAAAGGGGCCATATCCCATGGTGCTTTGCCAGCGGCACCTAAAACTCCGACTAGCAATGCTAGCACGGATGCTAGCAGGGCGATTTTCTTGTTTTGGAGGTCATTGAAGCGATTTCGGATGTTTTCTGTGGTGTTTTCCTCTATTATCGCCGCTGCGGTGTCGGATTCCATTGAGCTTTCTGGCATCTCTTGAGGCATGACATCATCCTACAACGGGCTGTTGATGTCTGCGATTGCTGCTAAATAGGAAGCGGTGAGGGTCTTCGCCGTAGTAGGATTTGCCTACTTGCATGCAGGCCTCACGGATGGCTGGGTCGCTCGCCAGGTGGGGGGCGGATGATGGATGCTATCCCTTCGTGTTGGCAGTCGCGGCGGCTGGTAGGATTATAAATTATGACTGACACCAGCGAGTTCATAGACAACGGATGGAACGGCGGTCGCAGGCATGTGGATGTTCTTCGGGAGTTGGCGGACGATTCGGCCGGGGAGGTCAAGATCGCCACAGGGTTCGTGTCGCCCAAGGGCTTGGCGGCACTGGCGAAAGCCACAGAGGGCAGGGATGTGCGGCTTCTCATCGGGGATCTGAAGACCTTGCGAGGGGCTAACCACAAACCCGAAGACCTTGAAATCGCTTTGGATTGGGTGCGACAGCCTAATGTGCGAGTGAAGAACCTTTACAAAACGAAACCTGCCTCTTGGAATATGCATGCCAAAGTTTGGGTGTTTGACAACTCGGCAGTAATATCTTCGGCGAATCTTACTGGGGGAGGGCTTGGGTTGGCATCTGAGGATAAAATGCGCCAGCCTGAACTCGGGGTTATTGTCAGGTCGCCTAGCCGTGTCGACTGGCTGGACGGATGGTTTGAGAAGATGTGGCAGGGGTATCCGCATGAATCTCAAAAGCTTGAGCAACTGCTGGAAAAAGAATTGGAACAGAAGGGCGGCCGCAGAGCGCACGCACCAAGCAGCACCAGAGACTACGCCAAAAGAAACGGCTGCTTGCCCAGTCTGGTCATGGCAGGTTTGCTGCCTGCGGCGATGTCGGCTGCCGCGTATCTAGGGGCACGGATGAAGCGGATACTCAAAAAACTGGAGTAAAGCTGTTTATCTATCAGTCTTCCGATTCGGAGATGTATTTTTCGAATTCTGTTATTCTCTCTAGCGAAGCATTGGCTTGGTCGCCTTTGAAGAATAATTCAATGAATCTGAACTTGATATCGCCTCTTGGATAGTATGCATACACGACTCTGAAGCTTGTCTTTTTTGTTCCGCGGACTCGCAGGCGTGTCTTGAGATAGTGGCATCCTTTTCCTCCAGAACTGACAGGATCCGTTTTGGGCCAGCTGGCTACAGGGAATCCCGCTTTATCCCATGTTGACAGCACCTGGCAGAATTTGCGGAAGTCTTCCCACAATGTCGGATGCTTTCTGGAAAGTTTTTCAAGGTCTCTCCTGAACGGAGAAAAATCGGTGTTATGCGTCATCGTCAGAGACTGAATGATCCGGATCACGGTAAAAAACCAGCTCGTAGTCCAGTTCTTCCTCTTCGCTGGCTGCCATCCAGGGTATGTCGGTGTGTGAGAAATCGGATATGGCACGGGCGGACATGCTAGACAGCCTTTCCAGTTCCCAGTCGATGTGCTGGATTTCCTCTTTCGTGAATACCGCCATATCGGGTTCTATGTTGTTCACCCACTCGGTTCTGTCGTAATCGAATATCGGTTTGCGAGAGCAGGATATCTCCGAGTTGCCTGCCATGCCAGCGAGGAACTGGTCCATGCAATCCAGCATCGGGCCGTATGGCTTTTTGGTGTATCTGCCGCCGATAAAGGGCACCTCGTGTATTTCGTAGTGGTCAAAATCTATGAAATAAAGCAACTTATGCAGAACCGTCAACCCCACAGGCCGTGTTCTCGTGCAGGCGAAAATATACAGCAGCAGATTTTGTAACCTGATTTTCTGGTGTGGTGGAAGTCCCGTAGCGGAATTCATCGCTTTGCCTTTCGGTGTGATTGCCCATCCATCATACTAGCATTGACGCCGATCGCGGGTTCTTGCCTGTCAGCCAGAGCTTGGGGACGGAGGTCACGGCGCATCTCTGCTGTAGATCAGGGAATGTCCAGTCTTTTCTAGTTTTTCGCCAGAAACATTGAGGCGTTGCATTTCGTAGTCGTTGTAGACCCAGAGGTCGAAGAATAAGTCGTGCTCTGCGCAGTTGCGGCGAATCCAGTTGAAGGCGCGCTCGTTTTCAAGCATCGTGCCGTCTGCTTCCACGAAGATCGTCACTGTGATCAGGGGGTTTTCGCCGTAGTAGGATTTGCCTATCTGCAGGTAGGCCTCGCGGATGGCCGGGTCGCTCGCCAGATAGCGGCGGACAATGGACGCTACCCCCTCATGGAGAACCGAGGGCAGTTCTTTGGTCGCTCTGCTGGCAGGCTCGCTGCCGCTCCCACCCACGACTATGGTGAATTTGCCTGTTTTACGATTGAAAGTGGCTGATGCTGTCCTCATGCGAATTCACCCTAGCAGCCGTTGCAGCAGGAGGTCGGTCATTGTTTGAGACATGGCCAGTTGGACGGCAACACAGCGCGTCGGTGTGGGAGTGACATGATCCCGGTCTGTCTCTGGCTATGTGGCTGGAGGTGGACGATTGCTGCTTGCTCGTCAGGCAGCATAGGAGACGAAGACAGCGACGAGGGCGGGCTGCTGGCTCGCTAAGCCTCGGTGTGCCTTTTTGCAACTGAAAGCCCATGTCTCTTGTGGGGGGGGGTCTATACTATTGGCAATGGCAAACTTCAAAACCACAACAAAAGCTTCTTCCGCGAAATCGAGGACGGACGGCAAGAGCCTGCCGTCTCTCCGAAGGCAGCGGTTGCTGATGATGTTCATGGAACATGAAGGCAAAATCGCTAAGCGGGACTTGCAGAAGCTGCTTTTTTTGTATATGCAGGAATCAGGACGGAGGGATTACAGTTTTGTGCCGTTCAAGCACGGTTGCTATTCTTTCCAGAGCAAGCGAGACCTTGATCTGCTTGAAGAGCAGGGTTGGATTCGCTCTGAAAACGATGAATGGTGCGCGACAGGTGAATCGCTGGTTCAGCACGGCAGCGAAAGTGCCGAAAGCGAAGCCCTGCGGAAGTGGTTGAGCAAGTATCCATGGAGGGGCGAGGCTCTTGTTGCTTATACCTACCGCAACTTCCCTTATTTTGCTTCTCGCAGCGAGATAGCAGAAACTCTGCTAGAGAGGGGATTCTTGAAGGAATCAGATATGCTTTCTATCAGAAGCACCATGCCCGATACGAGAAGTGCTGAGCAGTCTGTGTTTTCGGTCGGATACGAAGGCAGGAGCATTGATTGCTATATCAATACTCTCGTTGAGAACGGCATCACCTTAGTCTGCGATGTGAGGAAGAATCCGGTTAGCAGAAAATACGGATTTTCCAAAACGAAAATGAAAGATCTATTAGCGATGATGTCCATAGAATACAGGCATCTGCCAGAACTTGGGATCAATTCGGAAAAAAGAAAATATCTGACTTCAGAACAAGACTACAGTAAGCTCTTCCTCGAATACAAACGCTCTCTCTCTGAAAACCTGCAACCGCTAGCAGAAATAGAAAAGATGCTACAAGAACACAAGAGAATCGCAATAACTTGTTTCGAATCAGAACACAACCGCTGCCACAGGCAATATGTAATTTCAGAAATAAATGCCAGAGGCTACAAGCACGCTCTGCTATAATGGAATCATGGCAAAAGAAAGAGTTCTAATAACAGTCAAGACCTATCCGGTGTTGTCGGCAAAATACGCAGAACTCGTCTGCACCGCAGGAATCAACCAAGATGGTGAATGGCGACGACTATACCCTATCCAGTTTCGCCAACTCGCAGACGAGAAAAAATATAGGAAATACCAGTGGATTGAAGCGGAATTGGGTTCCGCTGACCAAGGTCCCAAACCCGACAAAAGGCCTGAAAGTCGTAAAGTCGTTCAAGACAGCATACAACTCATCGGAGAACCTCTCACCACAGGCAAGCGCGATTGGGCTGAACGCAGACGGGAGTTCATTGATAAAGTTGAAATACACGAAGATTTGGTTGCTCTCACAGAGAAGGCAAAGAATAACGAAATATCGTTAGCCTTGTTCAAACCGACTGAATGGATCGGGTTTGCGTCTAAGCGCTCGTCAAGGATTGACTGGAATCCCGATGTGATAAGAAGAATAGAGAATATGGAAAAACAGCAGAACCTGTTTAAAAGCGAAGACCAGTTGCGAAAAGATTTTAACAGAGTACCTAAATTGCCGTACGATTTTCAGTACAGTTTTACAGATAGCACTGGTAAACAGTTCAATAGAATGATAACAGACTGGGAAATAGGAGCACTTTACTCTAGATATTCGAAGCGAACAAATAACGGCGAATCGGAAGCTCTAGAAAAAGTCAAACAGAAATATTGGGACGAGTTTATATGTAGTGGGAAATACTCGCCACTGTTGATTCTTGGAACTGTGGAGGAACACCAGCGGCGGAAATTGCACAACCAATTTTTGATAATTGGAGTAGTGCCGCTTCCAATGGAAAAGCCAAACTTGTTCCAAACTTAAATATAATTCCAAGATAAATCTGCTGTGATCAGAAGGTCTTCGCCGTAGTAGGATTTGCCTACTTGCAGGTAGGCCTCGCGGATGTGACGGTATGGGAGTGGCATGATACCGGTTTGTCTCTGGCAATTTGCCAGTCGCCTTTGGATGCTGTCGCTCATGCTTTGTTCAGCATGTCTTCGTCGAAGAACACCCTGTGTTCAAAGCAGATTGCTGGTGCTCGGTCTCGGACTTTTCGTGTGTAAGGGGTGTTCACGGGGCTAAGCGAAATGGTAATGTCGCCTTTCGCCTTTATGCCTTCTAAGCATTTGGGGAAGTCATAGCCGTCTCGGTCGCACAAGGCGTGAATGACAGCAGCGATGGCGGCAGCGTGGTCTGTCGGGCAGTCATCGGGGAGGGATCCCGACAGCATCATTTTGCGATCTTCGGGGAAGTGGTTCCAGTCCATGATGTATTGGAGCAGTGGCAGCGTTTTCATTCCAGCCTCAACCTCGCTAATAGCTTCGGGCAGATCGCCAATGGTCATAGACCTAAAAACGAGCGGCTGCGCTTGCGATGCCTTTGACGCTGCGGAAGTGCTGGACATGAATTTAAGTCTATCACATGCTTCATAATACGGGCATGGTCGCAGCGATTATCCCAGAGAAGGAAGAGATTTTGTCTGTGAAGGAGTTGAAAAGACAGGCAGCGTGTGCTAGAATGGTGGCATGGCAGAGAAGGCGAAGGCAGTGGCAGACCTTGAATCGCCAGTTTTTGAAGGCACAGATGTGCCTATGCTGGCTTTTGTTGAGTGGATGATGAACGGCGGCCGCATGTCCACCTTTCTTGCTGCTCATCCTGATGTCTCAGCACAGCAGATAAGCGACTATCTGCGCATCGCTATGCCCGAAGATTATCGGCCAACTTGTGATCTGTAGCTGTTTACCTATTAGCCTTCCGACTCGGAGATGTATTTGCTGGGGAGACTAGGGCGATGTCGCCGTGTTGTAGCCGCGTCCAATCAGGTTGTCGCTTGCGTATTCGTTCCACTTGCGAAGCGCATAGCATCGCTTCGTTCTAATCTTCATGTCGGTTTCCTTTCTACTAGTCGGCGTCCGTGAAGATTGTGTAGATGTGAATAGGCATATCTTCAGAAACATGCCGCAAGCCCGTGTAAGCTTTGAAGTCCGCAACCGACATATCTTCCGATGAATGCCATGCGCCCGTGAAAGCTTCACGATTATTGACAACCGCCATCCGCACTACCGACCCATCGGCTTTGCCGACGGGCACGATAATCATCTTGTCGTTCCAGCGTATCTCGGCATCTAAATCCGTTAGGTCGTCATCTATTGCCGCCTTTCTTTCTTCGGCGGTTTCGTATTCATCGGCGGGATGACTTTCACGGATTTCGGCTTTGCGGTCGGCAAGGTCTTCGGCATCAAAGATGTCTTCCAATCCCATGCTTCTTGCGGTTCGTTCGCCGTTTTGATACGCCAATGCCGATACAAGTTCGGGCACGATAATCGCCCAGTCGCAGCCTTCTATTTCGGCGGTGAAGAAGCCGCGACCGCGCGCGGCTTCTTGCCGTGCTTGCCTTTTATTCATGTCGTTTGCCTTTCTATCAGGGTAGGTTGTCGGGTAGGTAGTCGTGTGATTGCGCTATTGCATCCATTTGCCGCCGTGTGCTGTTCGGTAATGATGGCGATGAATGTGCGTAGGGTAGCGTCATGGGCGACGGTTAGGGTAGCATCATGCGGCATAGCATCGTGTGATACCGCCCATGCTTCGCCGTCATCGTGCACATGCTACTTCGTCTATTCGGAGCGTTCATTTCGTGTCAAGCAAATCGGCTTCGTAGAAGACTCTGTGCTCATGGCAGACTTCCGGCGACAAGCTGCGGACTTTTCTGGTAAACGGGGTTGCTACAGGATAAAGGGAAAGCGTTATCTCGCTGTCCGCCTGCAGGCCCTTCAGGCACTCTGGCAGTTCGTAGCCGTCTCTGTCGCAGAGGGCGTGCACAACCGAGGCGATGGCGGCAGCGTGGTCGGTGGGGCAGTCGGGTGGCAGGTCGCCTGTCAGCATTTCTTCTCGGTCTTGCGGGAAGTGGTTCCAGTCCATGATGAATTGCACTAGAGGCTTGGTCTTCATGCCTATTTGCACTTGGGCTATGGCTTCGGGCAACTCCCAGAAAGCTCGCGACCTGAAGACAGGCAGTGTGTGCTTCGCTGTTTCTTGAATGGCTGAGGTATCCACAATCTTCATTCTACCACACGGACGCAGGAATGAGAAGAGCAGGCAAACCTGCAGCCAGTATAATGAGGGCATGGCCACAGCGATTATCCCATAGAAGGAAGAGATGCTGTCTAAGTTCGCTGTCCTTTTCTATTAGCAAGTTTTTGTCTGTGAATTTCACCTCGGGGGAGACTATTTTTCCAATTTTCAAGTTCGTGTCTCACCCACTTATCTACACGATATAAAATTGATTCGAATGGCTCATTCTGCTCAATAAGGCCAGAAGCTGTAACTTGTTCCCACTCTTCTTCGAGGTGGCTTTTCCTGCCAAGATAGCAACTTCTGATGTCTGCTGGGTGAGGTCGCCAACCGTATTCCCTTTCAGTATCATTCCAAGTCCGCACATACAAATCCCAGGCATCTTTAGGTAGGCACAAGCCATTCACCATTAGTTTGTCTAAATCGTAAACATCCCGACAGCGCGATCTCCGAGACAGACATTTCAATTTGTCAGATGCCACCGAAACAGGTTGGTAGCCTTTCACTTTCAGTCCTTGGGGCACTTCCTCCCATCTTTGAGAGACAGAGTGATAGGCCACAGGAGGTATTGATGAGGTTTCTGTCAGAAAAGTGGCTTCAGCTTTTATCTCTCCTCGCGAATCTCTATCTTGCCACTCTATCCTAACATTTTTGCCGATAGCCTCCTTAACGGCAAGTGGCATATCTGAGGTTCCCGATGCCAAATTAGCTGCTTTGCGTATGAAAGTTTTGAAAGCGGCAGGTTTGCCGATCCAGTCGAAATCCATATCTTCGGAAAATCTGTATTCGGAGAATAGGCAGGTTCGCAGCAATGTTCCGCCTTTGAATACGGCAAAGGGGCTGTTGATGTCTGCGATTGCGGCTACTAGATGATGCTGCAATCTGTCTCTGGTTAGGAGATGTTGATGCTGCGGGGAATTCATCGTCAGTACAGCAGGTGTTCGTGTAATTCTGCTGGGGTGGTGTGCCATCTGACTTTATGGCGCATGTCTGCCCAGCCAGTGTTGCCGTGTTCCAGTTTTGCTGCTTTGGGGTTCAGGTCTATCCACCTGTCGCCTCTGTTCGCGGGGAATTCCATGTCTGCCAATTCGGATGCCAGCACAGACAAGGGGGATCCGTTTTCGGCGGCAGATATGGCTACCGAGGCGATCCTGCGCAGACTGGAACGCCATCCCATCTCCTCGCCTACGGCAGCGATTTCGTCTGCCGTCAGTTCTTCGGGAGGGTAAGCGAGAACTCTTTGGATTATCTCGTCGCTGTCTATGTCAAGAACATGTTGGGAATACTCCACGAACGCCCGTGCTGGGTCGGACACCCATGTCTGTTCGCCTATCTGGTTGGCAGCGATTTTCAGGGTGCGCCCGTTTTCTCTTCTGTGGCGGACATAGTATTTGCGGGCATAGGCAGGCGATATGCGACAGGGGCTGCTGGCGGTCAAGCCAGACAGCAGCGGCACACCGGCATACACCAAGGCCTGTCTGTGGGATATTCTGCGGTCGGCGTTTCCGTATATGCCCCGCAGCCTAGTTTCATCGTCTAGCTCCAAGAGCTTGCTCAGGTTGTCCTGCTCGTCTGCCAGTATCCAGTTGGCAGCACCGACTTTGACGGCCGCCCCTGCCTCAGCCATTCGCTTCAGGGCGCGAGAAGCCGAATTCAGGGCCACGCCCTGAGACGCAGAGTATTCTCTGGTAGTGATAAAACCCGAAGGCACCGATGCAGCATCCATACAACCATTATACACACAGGTCGGCTGAAACGGCAATACTAGGCGAAATCTTCCAAAACAGCTATTTCAATACCTGGCCGCACTTGGCCGAAGGCTTGCATGGGGAGGATTGGGATTCCGCATTCTCGGCATTTTTGGGCTTTGGCCGACTCGGTTTCTGTATCGGCGGCTAGTAGCAGGCGGGTGTATTTTTTGGCGAAGTTGCCTATTGTCAGACCTCGCTGGGTCAAGACGATTTGCATTTCGTCGCGGGACATCATCGGGTGCTCTCCGGTCAGGGTGATGCGATCCCCTTGCTGGAGCACTACCAGCTGCTCGCCCTCGCCTTCTTTGAAGGGGCGGATGCGCCTGTCTACTATTCGGCTGCCGAAGCCGAACGCTTCTATTGTCGCCGCTAGCTCCTCTTGCTCTTGGGCGTCCACCACTCCGTCTTCTATTGCCTCGTCAACCTGTCTCTGCAGATATTGCCTGTGGACGCTTTCGGTGGTTGCCTCAGACCAGCCCATCGCCCGTTGCAGAGCTTCCATGTCTGCCCGTTCTTCTTCTGTGACGACTCCGTCTTCCAGCACCTCTTCAAGAAGAGACATGTAAGCTTCCAGCCTGTCGGGAGTTTCCGCAGGCTCAGGAATCTCGCCGCAGTTCGCTCGTGTCAAGGCTCTGCCCGAAGGCACTGTCGCAGTCTCAGCACTGACAGGGCGGGTCGCCAGGTTGCCCGTCATGGTGTGCGGCTCGCACCGCAAGAACAACTCGGCAGTGGCGAAGGCATCGTCCATAGCCGAATGCCATTTGGCCGCCTCTATGCCTTCGTGCCGACATGCCTCAGACAGCTTCATCGGATAGCACCTAGATGTCTCATAGTAAGACCCTGAAGCTTCAAACCTGCCATTGTGCCTCGCAAACTCGTTTGAGAGCATCCGAATATCGAAAGAGACATGATGCCCCACAAGGTATGCTCCGTCTAAACGCTCGGCTATGTCGCCGATCACATCGGCAAAGCAAGGCGCCTGAATGAGCATGGACGCCGTGATGCCATGAACTTCGGTTGCCCCGATGTCTCGTTCGGGCTGGATGAGCGTCTCCCACTTCTCAACTATCTCGCCCTGCTTGTTGATGGTGACGATTGCCACTTCAACCACTCTGTCGTTGTTGTAGACGCCGGTGGTTTCCACATCCATCACGCAGAACCTGTCGCTGCGAGGGGCCAGCCTCTCCAGCACTGTCGGAGTCAGTCTGCTGCCGCTGGAGGAAGCGAAGACTATCGGGCTGTCGGAGGTAGTTTCAGCGTTGTCGGCCAGCCATTCATCCAAATGCGATTTGGCGAGCAACGAAATCTCCATCTCGCCTGCCTGTATGACAGTGAGTTGCGGGGTTTGGACTGCTACCCAGTCATGCGGTTCCAGCCCTGATTCATTTTGAGCGTAAATCATAAATTCGCCAAAATTCAAAAACTCGTCAAAGGCAATCCATCCTTCTTGCCATTGGCTAAGCCCTTCAATAGTGTCGCCATTCACGAACATATTGAATCTGCTGCCATCGGCTGTTTCAACAGGAACAATAATATACAGACCTGCTGCACTGCCTCCGCCCACCACGCGGCAATCTCTGCCAGCACTTTCCAGCAGATTCATCGGCACTACAATATCGTACAGGCTGTCTTTACCTCTGATATTGTCTCTTTCAAATCTGCCGCAATCTCCCGAGTAGGCAGAAGGGACTTCCTCAGTCCAGATAGAGAACGCACCATCCTCATCTGAAACGAAATAGTCTGAACGATAAACGCCTTCAAGTTTGACAAGTGAAGACTCGCGGTCTTTTCGTGCTCTGCGTCTCAGTTTCATTGTCTGACTCCTTTCAGACCGCCTTTGCGGGCAGTCTAGCGGTTATTGTCCTAGGCGGTTCTGGTTACAACTGGCATTACACCATGATAAAGACCCCTACGACACGCATTCGCAATACGAGCGAAAACCTTTGTATTTCAAGGGATTCCGCAAGAAGCTGGGAGCACGATGTCTTCAAAAGCGGGCTTTACGGGCGGCCGCTGGTGACTTTCTCACAATAGATCTCAGGGGTGTCCTCGGTGATGGGAGAGACTGACATCTGACTTTCTGGCTAGTTCGGCACCAGCTCTCAACCAGATTGAGATAAGTTGGAGGGGGAGGCACGCATCTGGTATAATGGGGATTTTGAATTATACCCATTTGATGCCTGGTATCTGTTCAAGATGTATATCATTTCTTTCTAAGACAATTAGCATATCCTCAGGTATGGGATACTTACTTATATCATTACACCAAATTAAGTGGTCAGCTGGGGCATGCCAATTGTGCTTCGTATATTCCAACCATGTCGGTAGAGGTGACTTACCAAATATCGCAACTGAAACAAAGTTTAGAATATTACCCACTCCGATTATAGCTTCGTGAGATTGTTTTCCGGCCTTATCGAGTTTGAGCCAGACATGAGAATCTGATTGAAAAATAGATTTTGGTAAATGGAGTTGAATGTTACGCCCTTCTCGAAAATCTTTCAGAGATGTATTATAAAGTTTCTTGATCATTCTTTCCAGAGAATCTAATTTTTCATCTGCGTTGCCTGTTAGTCGTTCAATTATATTTTTGTTTTCATTTTTGGACATTTCCTCGTGCATTGTCCACAATGTAGTTCCCCCTTCCTTACCCCGTGGAGGTTTTTCAGCCATCATCGCTATTCTGTGGCAACCTGTAGAAGTTGATTGTTCTATCACAGATCTGATTCTATCAGCAAAATGTGAAGAAAATATTGATTTATCATCTAATGCGCGATCTAATGTCGAGACAATTGCATCTATACTCATGGTGCCCTTATTTGTTATAAGTCCCGAAGAACGATCAGCTTCTCCAAAAAGCCACCCAATGAAAATGTTTTCAATTGCTAGATAATAGATTTGAACTAGCATTCTAAAGCAAGTCTTGTCCATCAGATGCAATACCTGATCTTCATCGACTTCACGAAAATTATGCTTCATTATATTTACCTGACTAACGATTTTCGGGCTTGTAGCCTGACATTTTGTTTAGAGCTTCGGCTGCTTTTTCTGTTGTGCTTTTTCTCACATACATTTCGTGGGCAAGATATTCAATCAGTATGCTCATGTGCTTAGCATGTTCTTCTTGCTCTTCGGATGGCAACTGTTGAACGCGGTGAGCATAGAAATTACGAGCTTCGGAGCCACTTGTTGCTAACGCTCGGACATCTTCTGACAAATCAGGGTGTTTGGATATTAGTTCACTTAGGTGATTTCTTGCTTCTTCCTGACCCGCCGAGAATAATCTCTCCAGTGCTGAGCCAAACATTAGAAAGGCTGCTTTGGGGAGGCCAAATGACATACACTTTAAACCCTCAATATAATCTCCAATAGCAGCTTGAGGCACTCCAGCAGTCTGCCATTGCTGTTGCTCTGCAAAGACCATATCTGTTGATTCAGGCTTGGTTCTCCAGTTCATTTGGTCTGCAGGCGGAATTTTGTAGTACCCGTCACTGGGCTCCATGTTCCAATTTGCGAGTAGCAGGAAAGGGCTATCGCAGGATTTGCACTTGACGGCAATGCGCACATCAAGGTATGCATTATTTTTTGGCTTGACAGATGCATGCAAGCATTCAGCAGTTATCGTGTACTTGCAATATGGGCAAGGAAATCCAGAGATCTCAATGTGTTCAGAGAGTGTCTTTGAGATGTCTTGAGCGTGATCAGAGAGGGAGCGGGGGAACTCTTTCACCTGGTCACTTCTTAAAGGCTTGCGGCCAAGTGCGCCAAGTGCAGCCAAATGATCTGCCATTGAATCCGCAACCAGTTTTGTAGTTGGGAATTGTGTTTTCACTGGTCCTCCTTTATGGTTGAATTCTGCCGACTATGGTTATGAGTAATTTGTATGTCATGTAGTCTAGCGGGTGTTGCTCTGAATTCCACCTATGTAATTTGAGGCATCTCGTTCTTGCCTTCTGGCTCGCTGAGGACATCTAGTGCTTGACGCTTTTGTGGGGTGGCCTGTGATGCTGGGCTCCTCGGCTAGCTCTCGGCGGGTTATGTCTATTCGGTCGGGGGGTGGGATGCCTATGGCGTCGGCTATGGCTTGCTCTAGGGTGATGCGGGGTTCGGAGTCTTGGTAGCGGAGACTGTCTGGGTGGATGTGCTTGTGGGCGAGGCTGCCGATTGTCAGGCCTCGCTGGGTCATGACGAGTTCCGTTTCAGTGTGCGTTATCCCTGGGTGCTGGCCGCTCAGTGTGACGCGATCCCTTTTTGCAATACGACCGAATGCTCGACTGCGTATACGAGCATATGACTGCTCCTATGTTTGAACTTGGTCTGAGGTGCGTGGTTCTGCATCATCGCGCTCCTCAGATAATGGAGCCCTTATAGTAATAAGACAATCCTCCGCAAGCTGAGAACGGCTTAAGGGACGCTGAGAGTCTTCTAGTTGCCACGACCAGCCGTCCTCGTCAAAGCACAACGCTCCAACTCTGATCAAAGACTCGTAATACTCGTCTGACCCCTCCTGAAACTCCAGGTCTTCAATATCTGTCCAGAGGTAAGCATCAACCCAGCACACGACTTCATCTGGGCGTAACCCGTCGGGTTCAAGAGGGAAAATGGAATCTATCCAAAAGTAGGATAATGGATCTTCGGAAAAAGAATCGTCTCTGTGGTATGCGTCAAGCCAATTCGTATCGTCTAATAAAGAGTCCTCAGCTATTTGCTTACCTTCAACCTCACATGTTTCGGTTGTGCGTGGCGGCAATGTTGTCGTTGTTGGTGCCGATGTTGTCGTAGGGGTTATTGTAGTGGTGGTCGGAGAGGTGGTAGTAGTGGTGGTCGTAGTAGTCGTAGGCGGCAGAGTTGTCGTTGTTGGTGCCGATGTTGTCATAGGGGCTGTTGTAGTGGTGGTGGTCGTAGTAGTCGTAGGCGGCAATCTAGTAGCCGCTGGGCACATCCACACCCCAGACTCCGCTATCCAAACAGGCTCAGCAGCGTCGCCACAAATAGGAGCGACAGGTATCTCTGTGGTAGTTGTGGCTGGCAATGATGTGGCCGACAAAGGCGTGAATGTCGTGGCAGCAGTGACCGCAACGGTGCTGGACGTGGGGACAGTCTCTTCGTCATCGCCACCACAGCCGAACAACCAGACCGTAGAGATCACAGCAACTACCAGAATTTTCATTGCTGTTTGCTAGGCATGATGCCTAGGTTGTCGCCCGTCCAGATGGTCTGGTCTATCCAGTTGGGATTTGGTGCTATAGTCGTGTCAGCCATGTTCCCATAATACAGACCCCTACGACACGCATTCGGCATATGGGCGAAAATCCCTGTATTTCAAGGGATTCCGCAAGATGCAAGTGCTTCCCAGTTTGGCTTCGGCGGGTTTGCTGGCTGCTAGACTTGGCTTCGTGAATCGCAAGTCTGATGTCGTGTGGGGAGAGCGGGCTGCTAGTGGCTGGGTGCCTGTGTCGGCTGATGGTTGCCCTCGTGTGTCAGATTTGCCTGGCTTGATGTGGGATGACGCTGAGCTTGTAGCGGCGGGCAGAAAGTCTGCGGTTAGGAATCGCTAGAAAACACCGACAGAAGCCGTAAAGCACCGCAATCAGAAAGGAATGCTCAATGATAACCGTCAAAGACCTGAAAACACCCGAAGCCCGGCAGTCTTTCCTCGCCGAGTATCTGAAGCTGTCCAGAGAGGACTCCTTAGACGATCGAGCGAGAGTGCTCGGCCTCTATTCGTCCCGCAGTGGTAGGCCAGCTTGCTATGTTGTCAACAATCTGGATTTACTGGCTTCAAACGGAAAGCCAGATGTACCCGAGGTGTGGAGTGCGCTCGAGAACTGCGAGATAAGCTTCAGCCACATTCCGGGCGGATTGCCCCGCGAGCAGCAGCTAGAATGGCTGCGCTTGGTGACAGAAGAGAAGATGTGGCAAGAGACAGCGTTGAGGCAGTGCTGGGCGGAGTTCCAGGACGAAGACGGCGACGAGACAGCGGAGGCCGGAGGCGAAGAACTAAGCTGTCTGCATTGGGATGCGAGAAGAGAGCTGCCAGCGTTTCTAGCCCCCGACGACTATCGCAAAGCATGCGAGTTCAACTGGCATATGTTAGGGCATCCCGACTATCCGTTGCCCGACATCCGAATAGACAGACTGCCGAGAGCGGAGATTGTGATAGGAGTTGGCATCGCAGTATCCACAGCATTCGTGCTGCGTGTGATACTTCAGAACGGCAAAGACATCAACGGCTTCGACATTCGCGACGATCACACGCTTGATCACATAGACCCTGCGTCCGAAGGCAACGAACTCACTTTCGGCAACATGCATCCGATGATCGGACGATTCAACTCGCGCAAGAAAAACAGACCGCTGGCCGACTTTTTGGACGGCGAAGTCGAGGCGGGCAGAATGACATCCGAGCGCAGAGATGCCCTCGTGGAGCTGGACGAAGCCAGAAAGAAAAACCCGACCGGTTTTATGGACTGGTGGCTGCGACAACATCAGAATGCTTACGACAACGCTAACGGAGGCGACGGCAAGTCGGCTGTCGTTGCCAGATCCCAGCTAGATTGAGAGAAGTTGGAGAGGAAGGCACGCATCTGGTATAATGGGGATATGGTAACAGCGATAATCCCAAAGAAGGAAGAGATGCTGTCTGTGAAGGAGATAGGCAACATCTTAGCTGAGCCCCTTCGCGAGTGCGGGGCGACGGCTGCTTATCTGGGCGGAGGTTATGTGCGGGCCGACCGCAATGGCGACATTCGTAGCGATGACGAGTTGACGCTGTTCGTGGAGGCGGAGACATTGCCAGACGGCCGGATCGATAGATATGAGCATTTTCGCCCAGCTTTGCGACTGGCTGAAGACAACAAAATTTATCTGCAGTTCTTGGCACGCACCCACGAAGAAATGGACAGTGTGGGTGGCACTGAAAAAGGGCTAAGGATGATTCTTGACGATTGGGCTCAGATACTGTGACTGAATTCAACCCAGAATGCTTGAAGAAGGCATCAGCATGGATGAGCAATGCTGAAGAAGACTTAGGTGTCGCGTATGCAATGTTTAACGAGGAAAGGTATGCTTGGTCTATATTTGTTGCTGCTACAGCAGTGGAGAAAAGTGTAAAAGCTGTGATTTTTTTGTTTGAAGAAGAGCCTCTGTATATGAACAGTCACGATGTGATTAGATATTTTCATAGGGCTGTTGAGTTCGCTCCTGAACTGAAAGCTGTAGAAGCATCAATAGCAGTTTTTGGCGCATATGATTCATTTTTGAGGTATCCAGAGGATCATGAGTTCACTCTGCCTTCTTCTCGTTTCGGACAAGAAGAAGCAAAAGATACTTTAGAAGCAGCCAATCAAATTCTGCCTTCAGCTAGAGATATAATCAATAAGACATCCGAAATTATTAGGCAATCTATACTATAGTTTATTGATAAATACTCTATAAAAGTTGGCAAAAAACAGATATAGCAGGCAGCAATTTATTAGCAGATATCACTAATTATGGTAAAATTTGCAAATGAAAAAACAATAATCTCAGAATAAAAAGAGACATATATTCATATTCAAAGCACTGAGCAGAATGTTTTAAATTTCTTAAAATAATATGTTATTTTATCTCCAGTTATTTCTTTTTTCGAGCACTATCTCAATAACTTTCTTTGTATCTACTCCTTTATCGCGCGCTATTTTTAACATTAGTTCTCTCATTATTTCAGTTTCCCAAGAAATGTTATCTAGATGTTTAATTACATCTTCTTTGATTTCGGAAAAAAGTTTAAACAATTCTTTTTCAGTATTGGATAAAGGCTGCTTGTTGAGACTCTGCATCAAAATGAAAAGGTCATAGGCTGTCAAAACTGGATAATTGGGCATTTCAAAGTCAGCTTGTTGTTCTTCAGGTAAGCTGTCACGAATTTTTTCTGCTTCTTTGTATGCACTTAATGCATCTTGGAAGTCCTTAATTATTCGGCCGGCTTTATCTCGCTCCGCGCGTTTCAGTTCCACCCGCCGCCTTTCTTTTATTTGCCAATCTAAATATTTTAGCAGTAATCCACCGAACAGAGTAGCGGTAGCACCGAAAACCACTCCGCTAAGCACATTTCGCCACCCCAACAAAAAGCCACCAGTTACCACAAGAATAAAGGAAGCTGCTATTACGAACCATGCTGTTGTTTTATTCCTGCCCCACATGCTAAGGCATTGCTTTATTGTCCTCTTTGCGGCAGGGGCGCCGTCGTTCTCTGTTTTTGACATGGTTATTACTCCAATATGTGTATCTAGTGTACTAGTATGGTCTGGTAAAGCGCAATTATGGTGTTTTAATCAAGTAGTTAGCTGTTTTGCATGAAACTGCAATTTTTAGGAGACCTTGGAGGCGGTTTAGGGCCGAATGGTGTAATTGGGCGTGGATTTGGTTTTCCATCGCGTTCCAATTTAATCAACCTCAAGCTTCTTGGGCGAGGAGGCTTGCCCCGTTCAATGGGCGGTTTTTCTTGCGGAGGTGGATCTTTTTCGTAAGAGATCTCAAACCGCAAGGTTTCATGTGCGAGTTTGGCAAATCGTCGCTCACTTAGTGAATGATGGTGTAGTAAAGTGTTCATAGTGTGCATCCAATCAATAGAGTTAACCACATTACAAATCCTACAAACCCAAATTTGAATACAAGAGAATCTCTTTTTGCGATTTTCATAATATGTTCTCTGTTTTCCTCTGCGTTTACACGTTCTTCACTGAGCACTGTCGCTATTCTACGCCTTTTGCGTGGCGTTTCTGTCTCTTCTGCTCCCCACGAACTAAATACATGTGGGCATAGCGAAAGATATCCAAATATACAAAAAATTATTGCCAAAAAAGAATATATAACCGGCAATTCTGGGCCGTCAAAAAGATTTTGCCATCGTTCATTAAGTGCCCAAACTACTGTTGCACAAAAAGCCAAGAATACCATCCACCAGTTTGAGCGGCTGATCATATTAATCCAGCCATTTATGCGCTCGTTTGACTCAGCTTTAACACTGTTCGCTACTTCTCTATGCTGTTCAGCAAACCAGCCCGCACCTTCGCTTATTTCATTTATAGCCTCTTCTCTAAATGCTCCAGATATTAGTATTTTGTTGACATATTGCTGATTAAAGTGGCTTGAAGTTAATACAGAAGGGTGAAAAGTTTCTAACTGTTTCCAGTCAGTGAACTCGTTATTGGCTGTTTTTGCTTCATCTGATAAAATTGTTGCATTATTGCCTATCTGGTGCAGGCAATCAAGAATGTCTTGCGAATTTTCAGAGTTAGATAATGGGATTGACTGTGCGCCAACAAGCTCCACTACTCTCATCATTTGTTCAGCTATTGCTGACATTCTGCGTTCATCTGGGGATCCTGAGTATGCCATAGTTGTCTTCCAATTCATGCTTTGCATTATGCGGATTTCGGTAGTCCCTGTAGTATCTAATCAGTATCGCAATTTGTGTTGGAGGTTTCTTGTGCTTCTTCGAGAGCCACTTTGCATTCTTCAGATTTGTGGCCTGACATTTTGTCAAGAGCTTCAACTGCTTTTGCTGTTGAGCTCTTTCTCATATACATTTCATTGGCAAGATGTTCAACCAGTATGCTCATGTGTCTAGCATGTTCTTCTTGTTCTTCGGATGGCAACTGTTGAACACGGTGAGCGTAAAAATTGCGAGCTTCGGCACCACTAGTTGCAAATGCCTTGACATCTTCTGACAAATCAGGTTGTTTGGATATTAGTTCACTTAGGTGATTTCTTGCTTCTTCCTGACCCGCCGAGAATAATCTCTCCAGTGCTGAGCCAAACATTAGAAAGGCTGCTTTGAGGAGGCCAAATGACATACACTTTAAACCCTCAATATAATCGCCAATAGCAGCTTGGGGCACTCCAGCACTCTGCCATTTCTGTTGCTCAGCAAAGACTGTATCTGTTGATTCAGGCTTTGTCTTCCAGTTCATTTGAGACGCAGGCGGAATCTTGTAGTACCCGTCAATGGGTTCCATGTTCCAAGTAGCGAGCAACAGGAAGGGGCTATTGCAAGATTTGCACTTGACGGCAATGCGCACATCAAGGTATGCATTATTTTTTGGCTTGACAGATGCATGCAGGCATTCAACAGTTATCGTGTGCCTGCAATGTGGGCAAGGAAATCCAGAGATCTCAATGTGTTCAGAGAGTGTCTTTGAGATGCCTTTAGCATGATCAGAGAGGGAGCGGGAAACCTCTTTCGTTGGCTCACTCCTGAAAAGTTCGCGGTCAATTGCGCCAAGCGCAGACAACCGACCTGCCGTTGGACTCCTAACCAGTTCTGTAACTGGGAATTGTCTTCTCACTTGTCCTCCTTTGAAATTGAAGTCTGCTGACTATAGGTATGGGTACTTTGTATGTTGTGGAGTCTAGCAGATGTTACGCCGAATTCCACCCATGTAATTTGAGGCATCTCGTCCTTGCCCTGTGGCTCGCTGAGGACATCTAGTGCTTGACGCTTTTGTGGGGTGGCCTGTGATGCTGGGCTCCTCGGCTAGTTCTCAGCGGGCTATGTATATTCGGTCTGGGGGGGGGATACCTATGGTGTCAGCTATGGCTTGCTCTAGGGTGACGCGGGGTTCGGAGTCTGGGTAGCGGAGACTGTCTGGGTGGATGTGCTTGTGGGCGAGGCTGCCGATTGGCAGACCTCGCAGGGTCAAGGCGATTCCCATTTCGGTGCTGGTCATTATTGGGTGCTCGCTGGTCAGAGTGATGTGATCCTCTTCCTGCCATACGACCAGTTGCTCACCTGCGCCTTCTTTGAACGAGTAAACGCTCGGCTATGTCATTGACCACTTTGGCAAAGCAAGGTGCCTGAGTGAGTATTGAGGCTGCGATACCATGAACCTCGGTTGAGCCAAAATCTCGCTCAGGCTGGACGAGCGTCTCCCGGTCTCTTCCTTCGGGCCTCTGAGCGTTTGATGCTGTTCTCTTCTAGCGAAGAGGAAACCAGGATATCGCCGTCGTGGTTGTCAAGAATGTATAGGCGAGGCACTGCGCCCTCGGAGATGATGTCTTCCACGAGCGGGACTAACGGGGCTAGCGTCTTGGTGACGGCTGAGGGGGTTGCTCGCAACAGGAACACTGGTATCGGATGCTTAGGGAAAAGGTGGGGTTTTGCGAAATCGGTGTCCGTTGTCACGAAAGCGTCAAAGCCTGCTTCTATGCCGGTTGCATACAAGTCTCCGTTTTCCAGCCCTTCCCATTTCTCGTCTTGAGCTGTAGACACGATGTGCCTTTTGAAATGGGCCTTCAAAGGGGCTGGGCAACAGGCATCAAACAGCACCCGTGGTGTCTCGCTCATTGCTGGCTAGGTTTGCGTGCTGGTCAGCGAGAGTTCCCAAAAGCCGTCTATGTGCTCCTTGGTTATCACATCGAACTCTTCCAAGAATTCGGTGATGGTCATATCCTGGTCTAGGGCGTCAAGATAGAAAAAGACGGGCACTCGGGTGCGATTGAAGACGGGGATGCCACCCCAAACTCCCTGTCTTGACTCGATTGGCATCTTCATTGCCACCACCGCTCTTCGCAGTCGGGGATGACTTTGGCAGGCAGCTTGGAGACAAGATGCTGAAATATCTGCTCACGGGATGTGTGAGGGTTGGCTTCTAGGAATTCTGACAGACGGCCGCCGTTCATCATCCAGTCCCTCAGGGCTTCAAGAGGCAGCACGGTTTCAGCAGGGGGCGGGGCTGAGTTGTCGGTTGAAGTCTCAGCAGATGCCATGATGCCAGTTTATCAGGCAGAGCAGTATCATATTGACATGATCAAAGCGATAATCCCAGAGAGGGAAGAGATGCTGTCTATGCGAGAGATAGGCGACATCTTGGCTGGGCCTCTGCGTGAATGCGGGGCGACATTGGCATATCTATTCGAGCCCCCTACTGCGGAGGTCGTGCTCGATTATCTGCCTCTTCTTCCAGGCGGAGGCGCCCCACGAGCCCCAGATGTATGCCCAGAGGACGCTCCACGCCGCACCCAGCAGAAGCGGGAACGCTAATAGCGCGCTCCCAGAGGCGACTGCCGCTATTGCCATGAACAGCCACGGCGCAGCGGAGGCGAGCGAAAGGCCGCAGAGAACTGCCAGCCCAGGCGTCATTTGAGTCTTGAATATGTTTTTCATTATCTTATTCCTTTCTTGCTTTAGTTTATGCCTTCAATCTTTGGGAATGTCGGCGGGGTCGCAAGAGCCGCAGTGGTCGTCGCGACGGTCGGTGCTACAGGCGGACTGCTGTTGTTGCCGCTAGCTTGACCTACGCTTAGCACCAGCCACGGATCGCTCCGCTCTCGCTGGACTGTCTGCCCGTCCGCATCGCGCGTCAGCGTGAATATCACCGAAGCCACGACCAGCGCGACTAGAATGATCGCAAGCGCGATTCTGCCTCTGTAAGCCTTCGGGGCTTTATGCGTCTCCACATCAGACCTCCTCGCTTGCTCTGGGCGGGGAGTATGTGAGGGCCGACCGCAATGGCGACATCCGTCGAGGCGATGAGTTGTTTTTGTTCGTAGAACCTCAGGGTCTGCCAGATGAACGGGTTGACAGCAGAATCGCTGCTTCAGGCTAATATGAAGACAAGGCCGATCTATGCAATAGCAATCAAAACTTCATAGTAAGTGCTAGAATAGTGGTATGGCATAAAGACAATACCAGTAATATGACCCCAACAAACGAAACGGAGTGCAGTTATCATGTCACGACATCAAAACAGTCCAGATAAAAACGACCTTCATAAAAGGATGGACGAAATCGGAAAGCGGATCACAGCAGAAGGTCCAGAAAAAATGTTCGACACTAGTCGTCCAACCCAGCTATCTGTTGGGATTATAGCAAAATTAGCAGAGTCAAGCATTTTCGTATTGAAGACTCAAACGAGGGCGGAATATGAAGCTTCATCGGGTATTGCCGCAGCTGCTTTCAAGCCAGACAAGTTCTGGTTAGTCAAACTGGGGGAAGTCCAAACTTTGACGAATATTTCAGTTGACAGGATACTAGACGCATTTTTGACAGAAAATCTAAAGATATTGCCACATGCTCCTGCAAATGTTTTTATTGAAAAGCCAGAAGATGGGGATATGGCAACTGAAAAATTATTTTCTATTGCGAAAAATACTACTACTAATATGTGGTTTAGATATGGGAAAACTAGATTTTCTAATCCGACAAGATCAGAGTGGAGCAACTATTTCGGCAGTGAAAAGGACAATATGTTGAGTGAAATTCAACCTGATCTTATTGTGGCTGAATTTGAAGAAAAAAATCCTGGGATTGCAGTCTCTGAAATCGGGCGTGATTGCATAAAAATGACTTATATGTGCTATCAGCACAACATGGTGAAAAATGCTCCACGTAATCAATAATGATAATTTCTGAAAAGCTAAATTGAATTCATTAGTATTTTTAATTAGATAAATGCGGCTTCTCTGTGAACATTAGTAAGAGCTGTCTGCTTCCAAAATGATATGCTCTACCTCTGATATATATTTGTCCTCGTGACACCATATCAATGAATCTAGTGGCTCTTCATTCCATAATTGGAAAAAATAGTCGATCTGCTTAGGTAAAGGTATTTCGTTGAAAATGCTTACCCCTATCATGTTAAGAATATTGTAGATATGCTGAATTACATCTGACGATACATCGCCTTGGGTTTTTGTTCTTTCAAGTGTTAGTAAATCATTAGCGTATGCATGGTGAGTAGCGTTTCTGCCTTTTCTGAACTCGTCTATTGGTATCTTCAGTAATCTGTTGGTTCTATTAATTTCATTTATTTTGTCTTCAGCATCAGGATATGCCAATTTTAATAGATCAATCTTGTTTTCCAAACGTGTCAGAATTGTGTCAATATTTAACCCTTCTGGTTTTTTATCCGGGTTCTTTTCGATAATGGAAGCCATCTCATCCACGGAACGGAAATGAAAAGACGAGTCCACATGATGATTGTAGATTTCTCTGAACTGAGCAGGAATGATGCTAGAATCTAAATTTGTCAGTTCTCGTCTTATATTGACACGAGAAAGCTCTCGCTCTCCTATTCGGATAACATCCTCAAGCCCTTGTGGTGGCGGTTTCCGAACGGCACAGAAGCATATACCCAGTAGTGCAGAATAATATCTACCGACGACTCTAGCATATCGTGTTTCCTGCACGAGGTATATCTTGGTCTTTTCGTCCATGGATTCTACTTATTTGGCTTTTAAGTTGCTTGTCTGGGATTCTGCCTGCGCATTAGCTATTGCTAAGTTTGTAGCGATTAGCATGCGTGTTTGATAGTCAAGACGCGGTATAGGGGGAGGATTGCTACTCCCGACTTCTTCTGCCCACTGCGGGATATTCAACTCGCGTTCTATATCTTCAACGTGTCGCAAAAATCGGTCTTCTGCTTCATATAGCGCTATTTGCTCAAGAGCATGCTCCAAAGATCCGAAATCAAAGACATTCAAAAGCTCCTCTCCGCCAACATGCGGACAATACCGGTCCTTTTCATGAGGTGGGATATAGTGTTGTCGCAGGAAATTTGGCAAATCTCCTCTTAGTCGAGTGATGCGCCAAGAGTCGCCCCTTCGGAATACTTCATATCGGGTGACGTATCCATCTACACGCCAGATTTCATCATAGCTTGGCCCGTTCTTTTCTCGGTATTCCAGATAGGCTTCGCTTTCTTTGTGGCAAAACTGCTTCAATTCCGCAGTAGACGGGCGATAGGCAGCGCACAGGTCAGATATTAGCAAAGGCATGGTTTTTCCTTTCTTGGTTTCTTACTGGTTGGTTGCAGTCTAGCAGATGTTGCACCTAATTCCACCCATGTAATTTGAGGTGCCTTGTTCTTGTGCTGTGACTTGCTTAGGATATCCATTTGTACCATACCCGAGACTGCGGTTGTGGGTGTGGTGGGGGTAGGGTATTATATCCCCGCCCGCGGGTACCCCGACACTTAGATAAAGGAGGTCGTGATGACTTACAAACACATTGCAGCGGCGGCAGCTACGACCGCAGTGTTGGTGCTGTGTGCAGCACTCCTAGCGGCATGTTCAGAAGAAGAGCCGCTGCCCGTGCCGACAACAGAGGCGGTGGCAGGGCAGCCAGAGACGGCTCCGCTGCCTGCTCGGTCGCCCCGCCCCGCACCAAGGCCGCCCACCACACGCATGGTGGAGGAAGGGGTCATGGAGTTTTTCATGGATACATGCAGCGCGGTACACGGAGACTATAGAGAAGGCTGGAAGAATTGCGTTCTGGCAGAGATGGTGGATTATTGTGTAGGAGATGCTGTAGTCGACTGTTTAGCAAAGCTCAATCGCGCCCTTGACCGTATTTTGGCGAAGCTCCGGGGCTGACTCTGACATGAACATCGGCAGGGCGAATTGCCCTTTCAATCTCTGAGGACAAGTTTGGTTCTGCTGGTTCGGGGTCGGGCTCAGGTGCCTGTTGAGGGACACCTTCTTTGTCATTCATTGATTTTTGCTCCTTTCTGCGATGTGAATTCGCGGCTGTGGTCTGGCGTGTCTGATGGGCTGGGCCTTGGCTCACCGTGCTCCACAGGGGCTTCAACCGGTGGAGGGGCTGGTTGGGGTTGTTGGTCTTTGTCGGTCATGTTAGCCATTCTACTCCATAACCCAGCAGATATGCACCATTATCGCCAAGATTAGAGATATGGGAAAAGAGAGTCTAGCAGCTGATAGCCATTTCTTTGCACTTTTCTGTATCCTATCTGCCTCCTCCCCTTCTTTCTGCATTAAACTGACTGATGAAAATAATAAGTCAAATGGCAGCCATTCCTTTGTGCTATCATATGTATATCCCCTAGTTACTCCAGAATATGCTAAAAATACAAGTCGAGCACATGGTAGCACTCCCAGAATGAGTAGTAGAGGAGGCAGAAATCGAATGCCTTCATCTTTAAAGGGATCATATATTGTTATGAGAACACCTGCTGTTGCCATCATGGACCATGCCCGAACTTTCATTCCTCTGTATACCTCAAATAATGAATCTCTATAGTTTTTTTGATGTTCATATAGGTGCTTAAGCCTCTCATTGTCTTCGCCAGCCATTTGCGATAATTTACTTAAGTTGGCTTCGTCTAAAATTTTAGGCAAAGTAACTTTTGCAAATTCAATTGTAAAGTTCTGATCTGTCAAAACGGATGGATGCCAGGCATTCATTTCATTGATAATGGATGGAAAAATGTCTTTAGTTGCCGGCTGCCAATTTTCCAATGCTCTTGCAGCAATTCCAAGAGAATTGAATAGCTGTAAGAGATCCTGCTTTTTCATGGAGAAGCAGTCATCTAGGTGCTGTTTGGTTGGAGCTATAACTGCTATGGCGCGGCACCCAGACAGTATTTGTTTTATGTGGTATTCATTTTTCATTTTTATGTTCCTTTTTTGAAATTTTGCTAGAAATCTGGGGCTTGACGCTTTTGTGGGGGCGGCCTGTGATGCCGGGTTCTTCGGCTAGTTCTCGGCGGGCTGTGTTGATTTGGTCTATGGGGATGCTTATGGTGTCGGCTATGGCTTGGTCTAGGGCTATGCGGGGTTCGGAGTTGGGGTAGCGGAGGCGGTCTAGGCGGGTGTGTTTGTGGGTGTCGTAGATGGTGGCTAGGTGGGTGGTTTGGGCTTTGTCTAGTTTAGGGATGGGGATTTTGCGTTGACCGTCTAGGGACATTTTGGGCATTCCTATTACGAAAGGAGATGATGTTGATAGCGAAGCAAGAAAGCCAGTCGTTGAGTTCAGATAGACGCACATGGCTTTTTCCCAGTCGCAGCCGACAGGCTCAGTCTTGTGGCGGATGGGTATCCATGCCGATCCTAATACTGGATAGGTAGATATAATGGCACCAGTCAGCACAGATGTAGTTCGGATTTTCGCAGGTAGCAGCAGATTTGCTCTTTTCTCCCATATCTTGTCAGCATAATCTGCCCTTGCTGGCTTTGCGTTAATATATGAATCAGGTGTCTGCTCCATGCAAATTTTCGTTCCTTCAGCTTTTGGCACATCTGACTGGTCATTGAGCCACATACCTTGACGACCTTTTTCATCTGATGCGTCGGAGCGGATAAAAGCATCCCGTATCCGTCTTCCTTCAGGGCCAACACTTGCTACTTCTCCTAGCAATTCAAATTTATTGCTGCTGTCTTGAATAAACCATTCCCAAGACTTGGCTGCAAGATAGCTTGAAAAGAATTTGATTGGTGTCCAATCATCTTGTTCCACCCGTTCATGCGGCCAAAGTGTGATAGTTCCCGAGAATCCAGAAGTGTCTCCCTGCCTAATTGACTTGACAGCCGGTATAGCGAGTGAAGGTCTATCAGGATTACGCGAGAGGCGCACAAATTTCACATCTTCGGGTGTGCTGTTTGGGATCTTCTTGCGAAGAATAATTAGCATCTCAGAAATGGTTGTATTTTCTGAAAAATTGGGACGCTTTGGATCTTGAGATGCAATAACATATTCCAAATGAAAATTGTCAATTAGCAAATTTCTTTTGGGTCTTCCTGATTTACCGCAGGTTACTCCGGCTGGCAGCACGAGGCCCAAACTTCCATTATTTCTGTCCAGTAGCTTATTGGCAAGTTCTAAAAACATTCCAGCAGAATCTCCCAGTCCAATGACAGAATTTTCAAAAAGTTCCTTTTCTCTGTCTTTGATCTTTCTTTCCAGAGCTACTCCTAACTGGTCATGTCGTAAGTCGGCTCTTGTAAACGGCGGATTCATAATCACAATGTCGTAGCGTTCATCGCCCGACAGGCTTTCTGTCTCTTGCTCCTCGGCACTGTCGTCTACCTGTGCTGAGATCGCCGAAGGGGTCTGCGCCCAGAGCTGAGTCTGAACGGCTGCTTCTTGCATCATCTCTAGGCTGCCTGCTCTTGCTTTGCCTGTGTCGTCTACGCCTAGTTTCAGCATGTGGATGTTCATTTTGTCGAATGACACATCGGGGGCTGTCAAGCCCAAGGTGGTGGCGGCTAGGTGGGCGGCGGAGATGTTGATGTCCCAGCCGTGCAGGACTCGCTCCACTAGATACTGGCTGGTGTGGGGATCGCTGCCTTTGAGGTCGGCTATTCGTTCGGCTGCCGCCATCAGCAGGGTGCCTGTGCCGCAGGCTGGGTCTAGTATCTTCAGGGCGGACAGGTCGGCGACATCTTCTTCTCTGATGGCCAAGCCTGCCAGCAGGGTTGCGGCGGCTGTGCTGGTGTAATAGGAGCCGTCGTTCTTGGAGGTGTCCAAAATCCAGTGGAAGATTCTGCCTAGCAGGTCGTGGTTGCCGCCTGCGAGACTGCGATGCACGGCTTGGGCCTGCGCCACTACCTTCTTGATGGCTGCGGCTGATGTGGACGACAGCGACGGGGGAGCCATCAGAACCGCTCTGCCTGTTTCGTATATCGGTTTGTAGTCTTTCGCCAAGATGATGTCCCACGCATCGGCTAGGGCTTGGACTGTGTCTTGGTGGTTGATGCACTCTTGCAGGGTGGGGGGCGGCCAATCGCCTTCGTAGCGTTTCTTGGATTTCTCACGGGCATCGTGGGCGGGGCGGCTTCTGGATTGAGCGAAGTATGGGTCTAGCTTGGCGTGGAACATCGCTGCGGCGAAGACTAGGAGCAGCACTCTCATGCCTGCGTGTTTGCGCTGCTTGGGGTCGGGGTGGGCTGGCAGGGGCATTCCTGCTGCTGCGGCCATGGCTGTGAGTTCGCTGTCGGGCAGGCGGGCTTGGACTTCTTGGAGGGTTGTTTGCAGTTTCTTGGCTTCGGCGTCTACATCGCCTGCTTCTGCGGCTGCTCGCCTTACCATGCCTGCGATGCCTTCTATGTCGGTTTCGTGCCAGCTGCCGCCTATCGGGGATATCCAGATTTTGGAGTTGGCTGTGAGTTGGGAGCTTTGGTGGGGGCTGTGGGGGTAGCAGACGCCTAGGGCGGTGTCGGCTAGGTCGTCTGCGAGGCGGCCTGCGGCATCGGACAGGGCGTTGTCGCCAGCGATGTCGGGGATGCCGACTTTGGCTTCCAGGCTTATGCGCTTGTGGTCTAGCTCTACATAGATGTCGCCGAATTTGCCGTTGGGGAATTTGTGGAGCGAGGAGGCGGCTAGGCCTTTTTCTCGGAGGAGCTGGGCGAGGCGGATGTTGTGGTTGTCCTCGTGGGGGTCGGACTTGGCCATCTGCTCGGCTCGCTAGCGGGTCGGGGCGGGATTGGCTGCCATTGCGCTATCAACTGCCATAGCATTATCATCTGCCATTGCGCTATCAAATGCCATTGCACTATCATAAAGACACCTGCGACGGGCATTGGGGATATCTCTGAGAATCATCTCATTCGAGGGTTGACAAGCCTTGTGTGTCATTTCTCTTATTTGCGTAGGCTCTCGATGAGTTCCATCACTTTTTCAAAAACGGAAGCGAAGTTTTCTTTTTGAGGCAGCAAGTATTCATTTTGTGAGATTTCCCATTCTTTGGCGATTTCGTCAAAGTTAGCATAAATCACATTTGAGAGATCTTTGGGGGCGACTTGCCCTGATGTTCTTGAGCTATTTTCTTTGACATATCGTTCCCAGCCTTCTTCGCACACATCAGCGAGCTGCTGCGTGGTCTAGTTTGCTGTTCGCCACGGAATTCAGTGCCTTAATATGTCGAATATGTCTTCGGGCGTGTCTTTCCATTGTATTTTGTAGCGGGAATCCTGCCAAGTCTCAGAGCGTGGGCAGTTTTTGCGTTCGGCTAGCATTTCCCACCCTTCGTCATCAGCGGGGACATAGCGGTCTTCCAAAAGCGTCTCTCCGCCGTTCCAGAGCTCTCCCATATCCGCCAAAGCCGCTGCCACGGAGCACAGCCTTCTTAGCCCCATGTCGTATCCTAAAGCTTCTGCTAGGGGCGGAACTTCAGCCCAGTCCAGAGGCTGCACCCAGTCGCAATAAAGAGTTTTCATCAGAAACTCGCAGCTAGAAGGATGGGGCATGTCTTCAGCGATGTCCAACACCGCCCTCACGGGGTAAGCAGCCCAGGTCTCGCTGTCGATCTGCTCAGAACCTGTCCGCAGGCACCTGCGCCCTGTGCGAGCGACCTCAAAGATGTTCTCGCTCGGCGAAGATACGCCATCAAAATCGCCAGATGCGGACACCCAAATCCCGCAGCCAGCCACAGGCAGACCGCCAACAGCCAAGATCGTGGAATAGCTGACCAACCGGGGGCGGTCTTCATACAGCGACACCAAATCGGACAGATAATCCCACCCGCCAGTGTAACGGTTCAAATCTTCAGCAAGCACAACCCTCATTTTAGCAAACCGCACGGAGATATTGCCTTTTGCTTCCTCGGCTTTTTGGCTTCGGCGTCTACATCGCCTGCTTCTGCGGCTGCTCGCCTTACCATGCCTGCGATGCCTTCTATGTTGGTTTCGTGCCAGCTGCCGCCTATTGGCGACACCCGAATTTGCCGTTGGGGAATTTGTGGAGCGAGGAGGCGGCTAGGCCTTTTTCTCGGAGGAGCTGGGCGAGGCGGATGTTGTTGATGCCAGTGTCGGGGTGGGGTGCGCTGGGGTGTCGTATCCGAGTGGGGTTTGTGGTATGATTTTGTTATGGGAAGCTATCGGCGGTTTTCGGGGGGCGAGAGTGTTGAGTCTGTCGGGGTGAGCAGGAGTGCGGTTCGTGATAGGGTGCTGGGGCTGTCTGGTGTTGTTTCGTGCTATGCGCAGACGGAGATTGCGGCGTGGGATAAGACTGATGAGATGAGAGAGTTTTTTGAAGCGAATTCTGCTGAGCTTGGGCTGGGCGAGTATCGCTTGGAGTTTTGTGTTTCTAATCGCTTGGCTGATGATGAGCTGGCGGTGGTTGATGGTGATTGGGCTAGCGAGGTCGTTTCGTGTTCCGATGGGGCTGTGTCGGTGTTCGGTATTGACAGCGAGTGGAATATGGCGGTGAAATTCAAAAAGTCGTGCGGTTCTTCTCGTGCGATGTCGGGGTGTTTCGCTTTTGCGCCTATGGCGGTGTATGAGGGGTGCGGGATTTCGGGTATCGGCAAAAATCACGAGGGTGACCGTTGCGATGGAGGCAAAGCGGAGAGCACTCAGTGCGGCATTTCGGGTGTCGACAAGAATCACGAGGGGGGTGTGGTTCGGCGGGCGGGTGGCTCTTCTGGGCAGATGTTTGAAAAGCTGGCGGGAATGTTGGCAGAGGAGGGTGTTGGCTGGATGCCGATAGGCGTTATTGCGGAGAGGTTGCGTGGTTCGCCTGTGTTTGCTGCGCGAACGGAAATTGCTGTTTCGGCTGCTGAGGCTGGTTGTGCTGGTATTCGGGATCTTGTTGATAGTTTTTTGCTAGCTGATGGCTATGTTTTTGCCTCTGAGCGCGGTTTGCCTGAAGGCAGTGTGGTTCATTACGGGAAGGGTGCTGAGACGGTTTCTGTCTTGTTGGCCGATGAATCGTGTTTTTCTGGTCTGGTTGACGGTGCGGATACTGTGGAGGTATGCGGCAGGGATGTGAATGTTCCGTCTCTGGCGGATTTGCGAAGCATCCGTGAGACATATATCAGAGATGAATTGTTTCCCGTGGAAGCGATTCGTGTGCTGGAATATATGCTGGGCATGAGAACATCTGGGACGCGAGCTGTATCGGGTGCTGGGCTTGACGGCGTAGCGGACGCTATGAATGGTTCTGTAGAGTTTCATCCTTTGGTGTTTTTTGATTGCGACTATCACAGGCTGATTTCCAGAAATTTGAAAATGTCTCCTGAGAGCAGAATATTTCCCCCAAGTCTGAATTGCGGATAGAGCAGAATGAACAGCGAGGGACAGGAAGTATTTTTTCCTGCGGAGATAATAGAAGCACTGCTTGAGTGCAATGTCAACTTTATAGTGCACGGCGGCTATGCTATAGTTTTGCATGGCTCTCCGACATATTACACATCGGATATAGACATCATTGCTAGCAGCACACCTGAGAACATAGCCAATTTATGCGAAGCTCTTAATTCTCTAGGTGCCGCTGAACTAGGAACATGGATTTCACCCATAACGCCAGAAATATTTCCAGATAAACCTGAAGAAATGAAAGATTTTTATCAATTCATCACCGAATACGGAGACATTGATGTGATCATTCACGCTCCACCCGCAGGAGATTACGAAAACATAATTCATTCTTCAGTCTATAAACCATTCGGAAAATACACATTGCCTGTGAGTTCATTAGAGACTCTAGAACAAACAAAAAAAGAAGCTAACAGACCAAAAGACACCAGAGGCTTAAAAGCTATAGAAGATCTAAAGTCTTCAGAATAAAACATCTGCAGCCTTGCGGCGAAAACGCAGACTTATTAGAGCGATGTCGTGTGGGAAGAGTGGACTGCTAGAGGCTGGGAGCCTATGTCGGCTGATGCCTGCCTTCGTGTGTCAGATTCGCCTGACTTGATGCGAGGGGACGCTGAGCTTACAGCAGCGGGTAGAAAGCCTGCTGTCAGGTTTGCCTGCCTCCATTGTCATAATTCAATTAAAGAATGGGATTGATAGGTGATATTACCTCGCACCAATCTGCGAAAATATAATCAGATTGTTTTACTGAGATTGAAATCGTCGATCTCTTTCCTGATTTCTTCAGCGCGATCTAAGGCATAATTCAATTCTATCAAACTCGGATCTTGCCACTTGATTGCATAAATAAAGGAGTGCGCTCCTTCTTTATTTATTGTTTGCTGACATTGGCATGTAACTTCATCAGGCTCTTTTCTGTTGAACATGTTTTTTCTTACGATTTTGAATGTTTTATCAAAATGCCAGAGCCAATGGCACGGAGCAGGTTTTGTCCAAAAATAATCGTAGTTGTAATTTTCATCTGGCAGTACAATTGCAAGCATTGTATTCGTATAGCTAGTTCTGCCATCGCGTGTTGTTTCTTTCAGTGAAAAAGCTATTTCCCATGGAATCCACTGATCGTCTTCAGGGGTGGCATCCTTCATACCTTTGGAAATCAAAAGTATAGTGATACTGCTGTCATAGATTCGATCTCTAAGGTGTGAAGCTATGGTTTCATCTTTGAAGCCACTGAGATCTTCATCTTCTTTTTCGCCCTTGTCAATGTGGTCGCCCTGTTCTAGCAATTTCCCGATGTGATTAACATAATCCCTAGCTGTGGTAGGGTAATCAAATATTATGGAACTAAGTCCCAAAGGCGCAACAGCAGTGTCCTCGTGTTTGTAGCTGACAAAAATCTTTCTTCCCATTGTACTCAACCTTTTGCTGTGAAAAAAATAGCTAATACGACTGCTGCCAGAGCGGGGTAGAATATTAGCAAAACAACAGACCTCATGCAGCAATGCCATTTGTTTCTTGCCTGGCTGGCATAAGGTCGTGTGTCCATAGAATAATCAGTATCGCTAGTCTCGGATGTCCGCACATAGTCGTATAGCGAGCGAAACAGCCGTTCTTGGCGCAGATAGTAGCCGTCCAGACACCAGAACAGCGCGACAGCACAGAATGCTGTAACAAGATAGCGGGCATCCAAGTCGCCGACATCTAACACACCAGCAGCAACAACAGCGGACAGAGACCAGCCACGCAACAACATCTGTGTGCGGGACATGCGTTCTATCACCCGCTGTATCATTTTCAGGTGCTCAGCCAGAGAATCCATAGTGACACTATACCATAAGTCTGTTTGAGATTCTATTTTGCTTGGGGTCGGGGTGGGTTGGCAGGGGCATTCCTGCTGCTGCGGCCATGGCTGTGAGTTCGCTGTCGGGCAGGCGGGCTTGGACTTCTTGGAGGGTTGTTTGCAGTTTCTTGGCTTCGGCGTCTACATCGCCTGCTTCTGCGGCTGCTCGCCTTACCATGCCTGCGATGCCTTCTATGTCGGTTTCGTGCCAGCTGCCGCCTATTGGGGATATCCAGATTTTGGAGTTGGCTGTGAGTTGGGAGCTTTGGTGGGGGCTGTGGGGGTAGCAGACGCCTAGGGCGGTGTCGGCTAGGTCGTCTGCGAGGCGGCCTGCGGCATCGGACAGGGCGTTGTCGCCAGCGATGTCGGGGATGCCGACTTTGGCTTCCAGGCTTATGCGCTTGTGGTCTAGCTCTACATAGATGTCGCCGAATTTGCCGTTGGGGAATTTGTGGAGCGAGGAGGCGGCTAGACCTTTTTCTCGGAGGAGCTGGGCGAGGCGGATGTTGTGGTTGTCCTCGTGGGGGTCGGACTTGGCCATCTGCTCAGCTCGCTAGTAGGCTTCGGTGGTTCTGATTGTCATTACACCATTATATAGGTATACATGCCCGTACGACACCCATTTGTCATAGGAGCGAAAATCCCTGTGTTTAAAGGTGCTATTCGCTGGTGGCTATGGTTAGCGGAGGGAGTTGCGGTTGACTGGCGAAGGGATTAGCGGAGCAGTTTTCTATGTTGACGAGACTTGTGTCTTAGCGTGTGTGTTGTCGCCTGGCACGGGCGGTGCGTGTATCGCCCAGACTGGCTGTTGTTTGCCTACTTTGTCTTCATAGACGATGCCCCAGCCTGTTCCGTCTGCTGCGGAGTTTCCCAGAGCATATGACGGATGAGCGAATCCGCCTTGGGTGTTGCGTCCGTAGGTTATAGGGTCGCCGTTGCTGTCTCTTCTGCCGTCCAGTCGCAGCGCGCCTTCATAGGTGGAGAACGCCGGGTAGTACCATGTTGGGCTGTTGTGCGGGTCGCTGTCGTAGGTTTGCTTCCATCTCGCCGGCACCACTCCGTTCTCATCAGACAGCAGCGCGTAGGGGCTTGCGATGTTGTCTACGAATGCGACATCTTCTATTCCGAACACGCAGTCCACGAATTTGAACACCATCGTGTGTGTTGTGGGTGTTTTGGCGATTGTGTCTTTGGCTTGGACTTCATGCTGGGTGAATGTTGATGTGAGTGTCAGTGTGGGGTGTCCTGTGATGTTCCATCCGCTAGGAGACTTCACGCTGGTGTCTGTTGGGAATGTGTAGTAAGTGCCGTAGAAGCTGGAAGTCCGTGTCGCATCATCGTAAGCCACAGGAGAGTTAGCTTCAAGAGCGACAGTGTTTGCCATCATTTTCAGGTCGTCTGTTGAGCCGAGTTTGGACACGATCTTCGGGTTCGGCTGCTGCCAGACGACATTCACCGAAGCCATAGCCGAGTGTGCTGTGTCGTCAAAGAACACAAACGCTGGTCTGCGCGGTGATCCTAGCTGCGCCGCCGATGGATGCCTGTAGCAGTGCTTCTTGTTCCCGCCTGCGAATCCTGATGCATTCCTGAATACCGCTTTGTTTACAGCGTCTATGCCTTTGGCTGCGACATGTGCTACTAGTGCTTCGCCTGGCTGGTAGCACAGCACTGGCGGGCTGTCGGCTATTGAGATGCGCAGATTGAAGATTTCAGCTTCGCTTGGTTCTGTCGTGTCTTTGCGTGGATACAGTTTGAATTTCTGCGCTCCAGCGACATCGGGTGTGAAGGCTGTGTTGTAGTAGTCGCCTGTTTTGCTGCTGTGTGTGTCTGTTCCGCAAGGCAGCGTGGCGGCGGTCATCGTAGACGGGCATGTGCGCCAAGGGCTTTTGGCTGAAGTGGTCGGCGGTTCGTATCTCAGTGTGAGTCTCGGTGTTCGTGTTCTTCGGATTTTGCATTCACGCTGTTCTGCTGTGCGCACAGTAAAGGTGTTGCCTAGTCCGTAGCTGCCGGTCTCATAGTCCAGCCGTGTGGCAGCTATGGTTGTTGTTCCGTCTGAAGCTACGCGCATCAAATCGCAGCCGGGCTGACCTTGTATGACCGTGCCGTCAGATAAAGTGGTGTTCGCTGTGGTGTTCTGCGTGTAGCCGCCCCAGATGAGACTGTCGCTGTCGTATTCCCAATGGAAGTTCCGCCATACCGCTTGCTGCTGCGAACCTGTGCCGCCCATATCGGAGCGGGCCCGCTGATACGCCCTGTCGTAAGCTGCGATGTAGCTGTCCCTGTAATCCTCGGCTGCTGTCTCCAGCGCGGAACGCAAAGCAGCAGCATCTGCTGCGGAAAGGTTCTGCGTCTCCGGCACAGCCACCGCAGCATAAGCGGCTGGGGTTCTCACAGGTTCGGAATTCTCTGCGGTTAGAGTTCCCAAATCTATCGCCGCGTTTGCTCTTGTCAGCTGGTTCGGATGGTCAAGATCGTCTCTGTCTTCGTGTTCGGGATGATATTTCCCCAGAAGCAGAGACGGGTCAAGCATAAACGCAGGCGTGTCCGCGTCGGTGTAGATAGCTGTAGGTTTGACAGGCTTGTCAATCTTAGGCCAGCCTGTGACTGTGCCTTCGTCTCCTCTGATGTCGGCTTCGTTCTGGCTCTGCGATTTCCCTGAAACGAGAGCCGCTACGGAAGGGCAGCCCTGCACAGTATCGGTTGATTTGTAGCTGCCGCTATGAACAGTGAAAGTCCCTGTGAAATTCCTGTTGTCGTTTCTGGTCGTGCCGTCTCTGGTAACGAGAATACCTTTGTCGTTCAGCGAACGGGTTTTCGGTGTGTAGCTGCCAGTCGTTCTTCCCCTGACCGTGTAGCTATACCCAGAACAGCTAGTCACGGTTCGGGTCTTGCAAGTCCTCTCCCCGTCTTCGTCGGTTTCGCAATCATAGTCTTCTTCGCTGTCGCTGGTGACATGGCCCACACTAGACGGGGTTTGGGATACGCCATCCGGGTCGGTGTTCACTTTCGGACGATTCCACAGCGTCGGGGCGTTATTTTTCACATCGCTAACTTCCTCTGCTATGCCGTCAGCGCCTCCGCCAAGGGCGGCTGTTTCTGCGTCTGTGAAAAGTTTTTTCAGTCTGGCTGTCTCGGCGTCGTAATGAGCGAAACATCCGGCAGACGATGCGGGCGCTATCACTCTGGCCCTGTCGTCTGCGGTGGTTCCTGGGAGGTCGCTGGTTCGGTCTGTGGCGGCGTTGTATGCTCTTTTAGCGTTGACGAGAGCGTCTGAGAGGTTCTCATAGGCTGTTTTCAAAGCCGCCGCTGCGCGTGTGCGTTCCGTGGCTACATCCGCAGCCCAGTACGCGGAAAGTCCTGTGTAGTTCGCGCTCACGGCGGTGTAGCCGTTGAATTTGATAGCGTTTCTGTCGGCTGCTGTTTTGTAGTCTGTGAGCCATTTTTCGAACGAGTCTTCTCTTGCTTCCAGCACAGCTAGGACAAGTTCGGCTTCTTCGCGTTTCGCCGCGCAGGTGTTCTCAGCTATCTCGCTCGCATAGCGATGCGCAATGTTGCCTCTGACACCTGCGTAGCTGTTGTCGGCATCGTAGTCGCTAGGCGGAGCGGCCGTGTTGCTGGAAGAAGAAGACTTCGGAAGAGGATACGGGGCTATGTTAGAGCTGGCAGGGTCGGCTACGGCAGATGTGCTTTTCCGCTGGTTAGATGCCGGAGGCAGCGTGCTGTCAGAAGGGCTGGCACGCGTTCCGTGGTCGGCGCGTTCCTCTTCGCCGTCAGCACAACCCGAAGGATCCGAACCGTCATCTAAAGGCGGCGACGCCGTTTCAGGGAACGGAGCCGAGATATCCAAATCGTAAACCGCGACTGTAGCGGATGCCGTCACAGTCCTGTCCGATGAATCAACGCCAGGTTCGGCGTTAGAACCAGAAGGTCTGCTCTCAAACACTTCTATATCCACCGCAACACACGCATCAGCGTCGAAACCAGCCAGGTCCGGCGGCTTGATATTCGTGCCGCAGTCCGCTCCCTCTTCCACCAACAGAGGTTCGCCGTCAACTCCGATGTTAGCTATCTCCGCTGCGGTGAACTCACGCCAGTCCGTGCGGATGTTGTTATTCGGGTTCGGGTCGCATTTCGGAAGCGGGAAAACATATCGGCACTCGGCGTTAGTCTCGTCGTAGCCGATCATGGTTTTGTAGCAGTTCTTGCGGCCGTAAGAAGAAAAATTGTCGCCAACAGCAGGCAGAGAAACACCTGTCGGAGCTCGACAAAGACTTCCCGAGGTCTCGCCTTGGCAGTTTCTGTGCTGCTGAGCTTTGAACTTCAGCCTGTAGCGAACATCCGAGCGGCACCAATGAGCATCCGCAGCTTTAACTTCAGCTTCGGTGTTAATGCTGCTTAAAGTCCTGCCCGTGCCAGGCCCTACCGTGTAAACCCCGTCCTGTCCTCTCGGATGCCACCCTTCCATGCACAAACTGTCGCCGCTGTCCTGGCTGGTGGAAAGATGAACCAGCCTGCTATTCATCGTCGCCGCATTCACCAAGACCGACCCGTATAAGCCATAGGATTTGTTGACATACGATTTCAATCCGCTTCTGGCAGCCACCGCATAGCTCGTATATGCTCTCAGAGTACCCGCGTCCGCAGCGAATGACGTCACATCGTAACAGCCCGCAATAGCCGCCGTTGTGCTAGTAGCTGGCCAAGAACAGCGCACAGCGAACCCAGAACCTGCTGGACGGGTGTCAGTGTTCCACGGATGTATGCCGCTTGTTGGCAGACCGCTAGCCATAGCGAGATCGTTTCTTTGGTCTGTTCGGAGATCGTAGCTGCTGTCGTCAGCAGCCAGAACCCTGTAAGATTCGCCAGAAGCTTCAGTCAAGGCTGAGCGATATCTGCCAAGGTGATAGTAGTTGGTGCCCTTGGCTGCCCATGTGCCATACACAGCAGCAGGGCGCGACAGAACCCTAGACGGAACTTCGCCGGCGTTTTTTCGCAGGTTGCCTTCGCTGTCGAGATACCAGCCGCCGTTGCTGCCCATAGATGTCACGAGCCTGTCCTGCTGCTCGGCGAAATCGGCGCAGCCTGAATTGCGGCTGCCTGCGGCGGTTACTGTGGCCGCGGCTTCTTCACTGCCGTATCCCATTATAGGAAAATCGTTCACCGCCCCTGTGCTGCCACCTGTCTGGAAGAAAGCGTCAGCGACAGCCGACTTGCACCCCGGATGGGATTTCCCGCTGACAGCATAGGGGGAATAACAGTCCTCCGCGGATCGGCGAAGAGAAACATTACCGAACCGGTCACGGCAAACCTCCACGCCGCCCTGAACGGACACCAGAGAACCCGCTATAGATTCTGTGGCTGTAGCAACGCAGCCTCGCCCGCTGTATATGTTCGGGTCGCAGTACAGACCTGTTGCATAGGTTATTCTGGCGCAGGTTCCGTCCCTGTTCGGAACACCGTAGCTGGCCGCGCGCTGTTTAAAGCGATTCACGTAGTCATAAGAGATTGGCTTGTATCGGTATGAGCCGTAAGAACAAACCTGTGTCAGCAGGGAATAACCGATAGGGCATCGCCCCGTAGCGTCCTCATAGCCCAGAGAGGACACATATCGGCTCTCAGATGCCGACCAAATGTGGCGCACGCAAGCTTTCGGTTTCACCGTCAGAGCGTTTGTGTATTTGCTGTAGTCATGGAACGGTATCCGATAATTCTTAGCCGACAGCCCCCCGCCAGCTAGGTTGTCGGTGTCCCAAGCGAACAAGTCGTTCTTAACCCCGCCGCCGTGGTTGTGTGCTGTTGCTGGCGTGGACAGTACAGCGATGGCGGCTATTGCTGTCGCTGTGCCGAGTAAAGCTATCGCGAAAAATTTTGTGAGCTTTGAAAAGCAAGGTTTCCCCATAACCTAGCTAGTTTAATGTCGCGAACCACCCCAATTTACAAAACGGCTATTTCTTTGCCAATTTTTTTAGCTTCTAGGAAAACCTTGCAGGTCTCCAGCAGAGAAAACACGCTCACCAAAACTGAAAACAAATATGTCTTCCACGCCGTAGGTGTCTTCACGGTAAGTTTCAATTTCGTATGTCGCTTGGCATCCATTGTTCTGCAAATCACCTGTTACTTCTGCTCGATAGCCAGCTTCACGCCACCACAGCCTAACATACCTCTCACCTATCGTCGGATGGCACACGATAAGAAACGCAAAATTGCCGTTTCTTGATATTTCTTTCACATGATATGTGCCTTGCGACAGCAGGCTTTCGCGCGGCTGAACACCAGAAATGAACTGGGCGTAATACAAACTGTTAGCGAACTCAGGAATCTCCCCTTCAGGCGAAACCATAGCTTCGCATAAAATAAGCTGCATCGTTTCCGTCTCAGACAATAATTCAGCCGAACGCAAAGTATCATACGACGTTTGCACAGCCTGACGGATATAGAAGTCAAGGTTCGCTTGCGGGTTTATGCGCTGGCCGCCGTGAAGTTCAATGAGCCTGTCTGTCGTAAAAATCGCGTCGCCTGTGTAGTTCTGCGTGGCAGGATCGAACTCTCTAGTAGGTTTTATCAGATCCGTGAAACTGTATCCTGCTGGCGCTCCGCACACATTCTGCGGCGTGAAGCCTAGCCATTCCAAGCTGCGTTCAATGTTGGGATACACCTCGTTTTGGAGATAGTCGTAGTCCATGTCGGGCTCAAGATCGGCAGCTAGATTGCCTGCTGCCCGCGAAGCCTGCGACTGATATCTGCCTGCGATGTTGAACCAGCCTGACAGCGCGTTGAGGATGCCTTTCATCTCGTCAGAACCAGCGTCGTTAGCAGCCGTGAAAATCTGAACATCCAAAAGCCCCGGCACGAACCTGTCACGCGGAACATCATCTGCTAGCGGCAAAGGGGTGTCAAAATCCGGCGTTCGCCTAAGTCCAGAACCTCTCTCTGCTGTCCGCAGACTCTCGCCCAGATCGTCGCGGCCGATGAGCACCACCACATTAGCATCCCCAGCCGGTATATCCCCAGACGCTGGCAGGCTAGCCACAGCGACATCGCCGTCTGCGGTCGCTTCTGATCTTTCCGCTACTACCTCGGCGACAAGCTCCGCCTCGTCACGATGCTCAGATGCCACATAGTAAACAGCCGATGTAGCGAACCTGCCAGGGGCGTTTCCCGCAGGCAGAACCGCATACCCGGCATCGCGCAAGCTAGCCGAGAGCCTGCCCGCCGCCCCAGTGACACCTGAACCATTCAACACTTGAACCTGTAGCTGCGCAGGCGAAAGATCGGCTGTGACAGGCGATGTCGTAGCCGGAACAGCCGAAGTCGTAGTGGTGGTCGTCGCGGCGGAAGTCGTGGTCGTGGATGTTGATGCTGCGGGTTCTGATGTTTCAGGCGAAGAAGTAGAGGTGGTCGTGGATGTTGCTGCCGATAAGGTTGCTGCAGATGTCGTGGTTGTCGTTTCCGTTCCAGGCGCCGCAGGCAACGGCTGCGACTCCACAACATAGCGTGTGCCAACACTATCACTTATATCGCCGCTAGCCGACTCGAAAATACTCGGCGGCACATCACCGCTATCATCATCTTGGAAAAACCAGAAACTCACAAGCTCTTCCACCACGCTCGCGGCATCATTCACATCCGCATCAAACAAATCCAGCGAAACCTCACCAGGAAGACCGCCAAACCAAGCCACCACAGGCGAACCATCACCAGAAACCGTCACTGTGCCAGAGCCGTTGGCTGCTGTGAACGGCACGACTAGAGAAGTTTCTTCTTCGGCATTGCCCGATGGCGCAGATGTGGTTGTAGCAGTTTCAGACGGCACAGCAGCCGTAGTGTCCGATATAGTTTCAGGTGCGGATGTTGATGTGCCAGATTCGCTGTCGCTGCCCGAAGAGCACGACGCTGCCAGCAAAACAGCTGATAGTGCTAACGCTATGTAAAATTTTGTTTTCATAGTATATATTATATGCTGTTTTCGGGTGCCGGTAAAAATTCTGAATATTACTATAGCACAACCCGCACATCAATTTGACGACAAACCCAATTTCCTGTCGCCGACAGCAGTTTCGGTCTGAAAAACCCTGATTTCACAGTGAACGCACATGCCGGATTTCTTTGACGCGAAAGTCCGTTTCGTGGTGCTTTTGGCGGTTCGTGCCTGAAAAACCTTGATTTTACAGGGTTTTCGGGTATCGGATTTGTTTGATGGGAAAGTCCGTTTCGTGGTGCTGTGGCGGTTCGGGGCTGGAAAACTTTGATTTTGTAGGGTTTTTGGGTATTGGATTTGTTTGACGCGAAAGTCCGTTTTGTGCTGCCAGTAGCGGTTTCGGGCTGAAAAACCTTGATTTTATAGGGTTTTCGGGTGTCGGATTTGTTTGACGCGAAAGTCCGTTTCGTGCCGTCGGGATCGGCTCCGAGCTAGAAAACCGTGCTTTCACAGCAACTTCGTGCGGCACATCGGCTTGAAACGGCGCGGAAGACACTTTCAGGTTCGCTTTCGGCGAGCCTGTGTTCTCAGCAGACGACCTGCAGGGGTTTCATAGAGACTGATTTGCGTTTTGGTATTGCTGTTTCAGGATCGTTGCGTCACCCAAGATATAGGTTACCTGAAGCGGAAGGAGCAGAACGGCAAAAGCAAGCCCTGTTCTGCTTTGCAGCATGAGCGTAGATGCCGGATTTGTTTGACGCGAAAGTCCGTTTTGTGCCGCCAGTAGCGGTTTCGGGCTGAAAAACCTTGATTTTATAGGGTTTTCGGGTGTCGGATTTGTTTGACGCGAAAGTCGTATAGGAAGATGGCGGCATAGAACGCGGCTCAGGAATATAAAAGATTTGACAGGCGAGCTTTTATCGTATAGGATGCAGTCATGACATACGATGGTTCAGAAAACCGCTTTGAGAGTCTGATAAAAGACTTGCTTGCATCACCGGGCGAGTCTGGCTGGCTTGAATTCAAAGAAAATAACAGTGACCCCAAACAAATCGGGCGGAATATTTCCGCGTTGGCGAATTCGGCTGTGCTGGAAGGCAAGCCGTATGGCTACATTGTGTGGGGCATCAGAGACAAAGACCGTACCCCTGTAGGTACCAGATTTGATCCCAACACAGCAAAAATAGGAGAGGAGGAACTGGAGAGTTGGCTCGTCAGAAAGCTGAAACAACAGGTGTACTTCAGATTCAGCGAGGGTCGCTTTCAAGGAAAGCGCATTGTGTTACTAAAAATCCCGCGAGCCAAGGGTCGCACGGTTCGTTTTAGTGGAATTGACTATATCCGAATCGGCAGTTACACCAAAAAACTGAGGGATGCTCCTGCTGAAGTGGAAAGTAAGTTGTGGAGTCTATTGAGTGAAGTATCATTTGAAAACGACGTAGTAATGGAAGGAATCACTGATGAAGAAGTTCTAAAGGTGCTTGACTATTCAGCATATTTCGATCTCCTTGGTCAATCCTTGCCTGAAAATAGGGAAGGTATATTGTCTGTTCTGGAGTCTGATGAACTGGTTCATAAAAATAGTGCTGGTGGCTGGGATGTCACTAACATGTGTGCTGTATTGTTGGCAAGAAATTTGTATGATTTTCCTGCTTTGAGGCGAAAAGTATTGAGGATAATTCAGTATAAAGGGACAGCAAAGTTAAATGCTCTCGTGGAGCGAGAAGTGTCTCGTGGTTATGCAAGTGGCTTCAATGATATAATTGATTATATTTCCGTACTTTCGCCTGCCCATGAGGTTCTTGAATCACCTCTACGGCAAACGGTGTCAATGTTTCCTAAATTGGCAATTCGTGAACTTGTTGCCAATATGCTGCTTCATCAAGACTTTCATATTACTGGTACTCCGCTCATGGTTGAAATTTTTGAAGATAGAATTGAGTTCACTAATCCAGGTTCACCTCTCATAGATACCCAGCGTTTTATTGATCATCCTCCCCACTCGCGTAATGAAGACATAACATCGCTGATGAGAAGATTCGGGATTTGTGAAGAAAGAGGAAGCGGGATAGACAAAGTTGTAGATTTAATAGAAGCCTTTCAGTTGCCGGCGCCTCTTTTTGAAGAGGGCGAAGAATTTACAAGGGTTGTGTTGTTTGCACACAAGTCGCTATCTGCTATGGACAAGGCGGAACGCGTCCGTGCTTGCTATTGGCATGCATGCTTGCGGTATCATTTGAGAAAGCCAGTGAACAACGCATCTTTGCGTGAACGGTTTGGTATACAACAAAATAATGCGGCAAAAGTATCGCGAATTGTGAATGAAGCTATAGAAGAGGGATATATAGCCGTGGCTAATCCAGAAGTAGGAAAAAAAGGAAGACGTTATATCCCAATTTGGGCTGTAAATAAACAAGAGTAGCAGAACTAAATTGCTCTTAAAACATAAGCAGCTCATCAAGTTTGTTTTTCATATTTTCTTTAAAACTAGACATCTTCATGAGTGAACTTAGAGAAGGCAGCACCGGGTTCGCTTTTGCGAGCGTGTGTTCACAGCAGGAGACATGGAGGTTTTTCCTAGAGGCTGATTATTGCTGTGGAGGTTTCTGTGTGCCCGACTTCCCGCCGATACGATGGTAAGCATTGTGCGCAAATACCGTTATTTTTTTGTTCGACTTCTTCAGTGAAGCCTAGTCTTGCGAGTCTGTCTTCTAGTTTTCTGTTTATTGCTTGTATGTCTAAAACAACATAGGCTTTCATATCTGTTTGTCGAAAATATTGATGTGTATCTACTGGTCTGAGAATTTTGTTCTCCAACACCAGCCATCTTTCTTTCGGTTTATCTATTTCTTTTTCCTCCAGATGTTTGAGTGTGTACCACAAGAATTCTATGTCCATTCCTATGGATATCAGCCTTTTGGCTATCATAAATTTTATCAGGTATGTTCTGGAATAATGCCTGTAGTTGCCTGCGCTTTTTTCTGAAATATGACAGCTGAATAAATTTTTGTTCTATCCCATTGGTCTAGCTACGGATAGGTTATTTTTGTGATTTTGATGGTTTGTGTTGATGTGAGACCAGCTTAGTCTGTTTCGTCTCTCATAGGTGGTTATTATAGTTTGACGGATGTTAGCCCATTTGGTTTAACAAAAGTTTTTTCACAGGCAAACAGCCGACAACCCACAGTACAGGCTGCTGCGCACCGATATTTTCCAGCACATCCCAAAGCATGTTCTCAGAATCTTCTCCACAATCTCAAGAAATTCTTTTATATCATACGTGGTGTCCGTATTGAAAGCTTCAGCCATATTACTCGGAAGCGGTGCTCTTTCTGTGGACATTCCGAAATCAATAAATATATTATATATTTCCACGGGTGTCTAACATTTGAATCTGATAGTCGCAATACTCTTTTGGGGTTGGAGATTGTATGGTTGACAAGGTCCGAAGGTAACTTTGTTTGTCTAGATGTTCCATGCGAATATCTGTGGCTTCAGTTTTGTGGGATACAGAGTGAATGGCTTCTAAAATAGGAATCATGCCGGCACGAGCAAATTCTATCTCTATTTCCGAGATATGACGAAAGTAATTTAAAGTATCCTCAAAAGTCTGGTTTTCGGAAAATACTATAAGATTCAGAGTAATGAATATTTGAGATGTATGCAAAATTGCTTTCCAGATGTCTTCGTAATTCATATCATTATCTGGATCATGATATTCAATCTCTAGACCTTCTGGTATGGTATCTTTGTGCCCAGCCATAGTATGCCTCCACTTGTATAAGATAGCTATCTGAGGCTGGCATCCCTTAAGTATTTCTTCGATCTTCAATAGTTCGGCTTTCATAGCGTCATCAGCATTTGCCGAATGAAATAAACTAAAGAGCAGCCATTGAAAAGATCGGCGACCCTCACCTTGCCTTTTCCATGTAGTATTCGCATCATTCAAACGGTTATCCTCGGAGAAAGAGTACATATTCGTTACGGTATTTAGCAGAAAATTTAAGTGCGCAATTATAGAGTTATTCAAGTGGTGCTTTACTGCAAAAGGTATCTCTATGTTAGAACTTTGTTCCTTCATGTTGATTGAAGGGTTATGCGTGCGGTAATCCAACAGAATCATGCGGGATCGAGGCTCCCATATCATCCCATACTTTTCTTCAACTTTCAGATACTCAGCAAGCACCGTATAGTGATAGACACATTGGCGATACTCTGACCATAGAGCATCCCAAATTTTTTGGGGATCATGCGATAGTCTTGCTATCCTCTGGGGCTTCCCCTGATTTTCTGCTTCAGATGTCATACTAAAACTATAGCAAGTTAGGGCTTGGACTTCTTGGAGGGTTGTTTGCAGTTTCTTGGCTTCGGCGTCTACATCGCCTGCTTCTGCGGCTGCTCGCCTTACCATGCCTGCGATGCCTTCTATGTCGGTTTCGTGCCAGCTGCCGCCTATTGGGGATATCCAGATTTTGGAGTTGGCTGTGAGTTGGGAGCTTTGGTGGGGGCTGTGGGGGTAGCAGACGCCTAGGGCGGTGTCGGCTAGGTCGTCTGCGAGGCGGCCTGCGGCATCGGACAGGGCGTTGTCGCCAGCGATGTCGGGGATGCCGACTTTGGCTTCCAGGCTTATGCGCTTGTGGTCTAGCTCTACATAGATGTCGCCGAATTTGCCGTTGGGGAATTTGTGGAGCGAGGAGGCGGCTAGGCCTTTTTCGCGGAGGAGCTGGGCGAGGCGGATGTTGTGGTTGTCCTCGTGGGGATCGGACTTGGCCATCTGCTCGGCTCGCTAGCGGGTCGGGGCGGGGTCGGCTGCCATTGCGCTATCAACTGCCATTGCACCATCATAAAGACACCTGCGACGGGCATTGGGGTTTGTGGTATGATTTTGTTATGGGAAGCTATCGGCGGTTTTCGGGGGGCGAGAGTGTTGAGTCTGTCGGGGTGAGCAGGAGTGCGGTTCGTGATAGGGTGCTGGGGCTGTCTGGTGTTGTTTCGTGCTATGCGCAGACGGAAATTGCGGCGTGGGATAAGACTGATGAGATGAGAGAGTTTTTTGAAGCCAATTCTGCTGAGCTTGGGCTGGGCGAGCATCGCTTGGAGTTTTGTGTTTCTAATCGCTTGGCTGATGATGAGCTGGCGGTGGTTGATGGTGATTGGGCTAGCGAGGTCGTTTCGTGTTCCGATGGGGCTGTGTCGGTGTTCGGTATTGACAGCGAGTGGAATATGGCGGTGAAATTCAAAAAGTCGTGCGGTTCTTCTCGTGCGATGTCGGGGTGTTTCGCTTTTGCGCCTATGGCGGTGTATGAGGGGTGCGGGATTTCGGGTATCGGCAAAAATCACGAGGGTGACCGTTGCGATGGAGGCAAAGCGGAGAGCACTCAGTGCGGCATTTCGGGTGTCGACAAAAATCACGAGGGGGGTGTGGTTCGGCGGGCGGGTGGCTCTTCTGGGCAGATGTTTGAAAAGCTGGCGGGAATGTTGGCAGAGGAGGGTGTTGGCTGGATGCCGATAGGCGTTATTGCGGAGAGGTTGCGTGGTTCGCCTGTGTTTGCTGCGCGAACGGAAATTGCTGTTTCGGCTGCTGAGGCTGGTTGTGCTGGTATTCGGGATATTGTTGATAGTTTTTTGCTAGCTGATGGCTATGTTTTTGCCTCTGAGGGCGGTTTGCCTGAAGGCAGTGTGGTTCATTACGGGAAGGGTGCAGAGACGGTTTCTGTCTTGTTGGCCGGTGAATCGTGTTTTTCTGGTCTGGTTGACGGTGCGGATACTGTGGAGGTATGCGGCAGGGATGTGAATGTTCCGTCTCTGGCGGATTTGCGAAGCATCCGTGAGACATATATCAGAGATGAATTGTTTCCCGTGGAAGCGATTCGTGTGCTGGAATATATGCTGGGCATGAGAACATCTGGGACGCGAGCTGTATCGGGTGCTGGGCTTGACGGCGTAGCGGACGCTATGAATGGTTCTGTAGAGTTTCATCCTTTGGTGTTTTTTGATTGCGACTATCACAGGCTGATTTCCAGAAATTTGAAAATGTCTCCTGAGAGCAGAATATTTCCCCCAAGTCTGAATTGCGGAATACGGAGACAATAGAATAATATACCAGTAGCCTTGCGGAGAAGCGGTAGACTCTGAGAGCGATGTCGTCTGAGAAAGAGCGGGTTGCTTGTGGCTGGGAGTCTGTGCGTGCTGGGGCTGTGATCTGAACTCTAGTTTGCTCTAATCGCTGGGTAAGGAAAGCCGGAAAATCCTAGTTTGCTCTGATCGCTTGTTTGGGCGAAGCTTAGTTTGGGCTAATTTGCGATTAGGTATAACTGGAGTTGTGGATACTTGCGATGTGTGGTAGGCTGTTGGGTATGAGCGAAGCATCGTTTGAAGCTGTGGCAGAGGTGATGGAGAGGCTCAGTCCGTGGCGTGGAAGGCCGGGCGGGTTTCATTTGTCTGCCAGCCTCAAGCATCGCAACCTGACCGAAGAGCTGATCTCGGAAACTGCGGTTTTCTCCGATCCTTACAGGCGGCCGTGCCACAAAATCGTCATTGGCCCTAGGCGGACAGGCAAAACCACGCTGCTGCATCACATCGCCAAACATGTCGTGGAGAACCGTGTCGTGCCTGCGGAGCGGGTGGGTTTCTTCTCGTTCGATATCCCCACTGTGAAAGGGGCGTCTTTGCAGTCGGTTCTGGATCACGCTAAAACCTTGCTCGGTGCGTCTTACGAAGAGCCCGGTGTGCTGCTGATAGACGAAATCGCCTACGCCGAGGAAGGCTGGGATCTTACTTTGAAGAACTCGTTCGACTATCCAGACATCTACCCTTTTCGGATAGTCGCGACATCATCGTCCAGCATCAAGCTGGGTCAAGGGGTGTCCGACAGCGGTGCTGGCAGGTGGTCGGTTTACCGTCTGCTGCCGTGCCAGATGAGAGAGTGGGCAAGGCTGCTGTCGTGGCATACCACAGGTTTGGAGTTTCCCGAAATGGCAGGCGACACGCTGCTGGAAAAGCTGGCTAGCTTGCCTGAAGGCCACAGCACAGCGCCTGAAGTCCGGGATTTTCTGGATGTGTTCTCGGTCTATGGCGGAATGCCGCTGCCGGAGAATGTCGCAGAAATGGATCGCTCGGAGGCTTCTGTGGCGGAACGCTATCAGCGGATACGGAGTTCTCTGGTGAAAGTGATTCGCGAAGACATCCCCACAGCATACAAAATAGAAGCCCTTGACGAAACAGACGCTGTGTTCCACTTTTTGTCGCGCAACCCTTGCGGCTTGGTAGACAAAGAGAAGCTGTGCCAGACTATAGGAATATCAGATCCGACGCTGTCTAAAATCCTCAATGCTTTAGATACGGCGATGCTGACATTCCGTCTCAGAAATTTCGCAGGCGAAAGAAAACAGCAGAAAGTCTGTTTCACCGACATAGGCTTCCCGGCGGCTTTCACAGACCGCACGGCGCAAGAAATGGAAACATCGGAAAGAGGCTGGATTTGGGAGAACATAGCAGCCTCTGCTCTGCTGAACCTGACGGAAACACGATCTGGCGGGTCGGGCAAAATCTGGCATTACCGAGACAGCCGCAACAGAGAAGTGGATCTCATATACAGACAGCCAGACTTGACGCACATCGCGATAGAGATAAAAAGCAGCTACAAAGGCGCCCCCGAAGCCTTCACGGAGCTTTCCAAAATGAACAAGCCGCCGAAGTTCATGGACAACTACATCGTCTGCTCACCAGATGCCAGAAAATCGTTCGCGGAAGATGTGAAACGAGTTCCTCTGGCGGAGTTTTTGATCGCTGTGGAAGAAGTAAGTGCTGGTAGCTGAACTGGGCTGGGAACAAGGCTGTCGGAATTATCCTGCGTATGGTCTGTCGTAGGTTAGGCGTAGCATGGGGATTTGGCGGGTGGTTTTTTCTTGGTATTCGGCGTACCAGGGGGAGTCTTCTACTACTTTTTGCCAGAGGGCGGGGCGGGTTTCGCCTTCTACTACTTCGGCTGTGGCCCAGAAGACTTTGTCTCTGTCTCGCACTAGCACTTCGCCTGCGGCTTTGATGTTGTGGAACCAGGCGGGGTGGTGGTCGGCGCCTGCGAACGAGGCTACCACTACCATGGCGTCGCCATCGGGGATGTAGGGGAGGCAGACGGTGTGGACTTTGCCCGACTTGCGGCCGATGGTGCGCAGCAGGATGCCGGGCTTGCCTGCTAGGTCGGCGCCGATTTTGCCGGAGGTCAGCTTGTAGGCGGCTACATGGGCTTTGGAGATCCAAGGGATCAGCCACATCGGGGGCGTTGTGAAGGGCTTGTCGGGGGTTTCGCCGTTGGCGGCGGTGGTTTCGTCTGTCATGGTCTTTTCCTTGAAGCTGACGGGAGGCTGATTATTCAGGGTATATGGCTTTCGGGCAATAGTTAAGGCGGGAGCGACGGCTAGCTGGTGGGCAAAAGTTCACGCGGGCGAGGCGGCGGCTGGGGTGGCAGCGGCGGGAACGGCATGGACGGGCAGCGAGCGCAGACCCAACGCCCAGAAGACGGGGTTGTATTGAAACTCGTAATCTGGGGCGACCTTGAAGCTGGCGACTTTTTCGCAGAAGACTTCCAGAGCGATGCGGGCTTCTAGGCGGGCTAGGGTGGCGCCGGGGCAGATGTGGGGGCCTGCGCCGAAGGCTAGGTGTTTTTTGAGGTCGGGGCGGGCGTGGTTGAATTCGGCTGGGTTTTGGAAGACTTTTTCGTCTCTGTTGGCCGAGGCTATGCCGAAGACCACTTGGTCGCCTTCGGGGATGTGCTGTTTTTCTATGACGGTGTCTTCCATCGCGGCACGGGCGACTATCTGCACGGGGCAGTCTCGGCGCAGCGACTCTTCCATGAACGGCTCGCGAATTTCTGGCTGGGAGCGCACTTTCGCATAGAGATCGGGGTCGTAAGCCAAGGTGGTGAGGTAGTTGCCGAGCCAGTTGCGGGTGGTTTCGTTGCCTGCGATTATGAGGAACATCGTCTGGGTGCGGATCATGTCGTCGCTCAGGGGCTGGCCGTCTATGTCGGCGGCGATGAAGCGGCCGATGAGGTCGTCGGGGGGTTCGGGGGCGGCACGGCGGATGTCTATGTGGTGCTGGATGTAGGCGGCGAACTCGGGATGCGTGCTGCTCATGGTCAAAGGGTTGCTCGGGTCGTCAAGCTGGATGTTCTGGTTTTCCAAGAGTTCGTCCGACCAGCGGCGGAAATTGTTGAAGTCTTCCACAGGGCAGCCGAGCACATGGGCGATCACGGTGGAAGGGATCGGGTCTACATACTCGTCTATCAAATCGAACGATGCTGTGCCATCGGAGTTTGGGCTGCCCAGCGCATCGTCTAGCAGTTTCTGCGCTAGCTCGCGGATGAAGCCTTCGGCGTGCATCGTGCGGTGGGGCGCCATGACGCCGTTGATGACTCGGCGGATTTTGCCGTGGCGGGGCTCGGGGATGGCGCTTATCATCACCTCGTCTTCGGGAAGCTTGCTGGTGTCTATGAACGACCCCACGAACTTGTCGACATTCTTGAGGCCCGTGAGCACGCCTTCGTGAGTGGCGGCATACCAGCTGCTCTCGCCGAGCGGCGCAACAGGGCAGGTGGCTCGCATGTGCGCCATCGCCGCATAACGAGCGTCAAGGTCGGACGGATTGAACGGGTTGAAATCGGCCGCGGGTGCGTTGTCGGCTTCGGCGGCCTCGCCGTTGGCGGTTTTGAGATTTTCTTCCATCGCATTTGTGCTGGAGCTGGAAATGTCAGTGTCGGTCATTGTGCCTCTATTCTTCCTTGGCTTGGGGCCAGAGGGTTCGGAGGTCTTCTAGCCAGTCGGGGAGTTGGATTTCGGGGTCGGGGAGGGGGGTTACGCCTTGTTGGGCTAGCAGGTTTTCGTAGAGTTCTGGCTGGTCGCCCCACGAGCGGGGGTCGCCCATCATGCATTCGTAGAGGGTGCAGCCGTTCTCGCCTGCTCTGAAGGGGCCGAAGGCTGCGCCGAATGGAAGCTCTATGTGGGTGCCTGCGGGGCAGTGGCGGTCGCCGCACCACACATCGCCTTCTATCACGAAGACCATGTGGGGGGAATAGTGCCCGTGTCGGCGCACGATCATGCCGGGGTCGTATTTGGCGTAGCAAGACAGATACTGCGGGTCGGGCGAGAAGGCGAACCACTTCTCCCAGACAGACGATGTGCTGCCGTCGGCGTTTCGCTGCGAGCGCACCTCTTGCCAGGGCACATCGGGGTCGTCAAGGTGGCGGAAAGTGGGCTCCACGCCGGGGATGTTGACGCTCTCTCCCGTGTGGTCGGGGTGGTTGCTGGCGGCTTCGGGGTGGTTGGAGGCCTGGTTGGAGTTGCTCTCTGGGGGATTCACGGCTTGTTCCTTTTTGTGGCGGATGTTGTTTGAGTAGCGGATGCTGTTGTTGTCGCGGATGTTGGGGGTTTTGACTTGGATGCTCTGACCTAGCGTTTCAGACTTCTGATTCCTCGTCTTGCCCAACACCATCTCGTCTCACACCGCTTCGCTCAATCGCTCTGATGTCGGTGCCTAGATACGAAGCGATGACGGCTGGGTCGCTGCGGACTTCATCGGGGGAGCCTGCTGCGATGATTTCGCCAGCCTCTAGGCAATACACTCTGTCGCTGATGCTCATCACCAAGGGCATGTCGTGCTCTATCACCACCACGGCGGCGTCCAGCTCGGCTTGGATGCGCTTGATCAAGGGGCCGAAAGCCTCGGCTTCTCGCTGGGCGACGCCGCCTGTGGGTTCGTCCAGCATCAGCACTTTGGCATCCACAGCCAGCAGACCGCCTAGCTCCACGATGCGCCTCGTGCCGGTGGAGAGGGTGGCGATGAAATGGTCGGCGTATCGCCCCAAGCCCAAGTAATCTATCAGCTCGTCGGCCTCGGCAGCCTTGCGCCGCTCGGCTTGCGGAGACGGCGGGAGCGCAGTCATAGACGGCAGCAGCAGCGACCTTTCCCTCGCTTCCAGAGCCACCATTATGGTCTCGCGCACCGTCAAATCCGGGTACAAGGTGGCGGCTTGGAAGCCTCTGCCCAGCCCCAGCCGGTGGCGTTGAGTGGCCGACATGTGGCTGACCTCCCGCCCCAGCACCTCAATTGAGCCTTTGGACGGCACGAAGCCGGAGATGGCGTTCATCAGGGTGGATTTGCCTGCGCCGTTGGTGCCTATCAGCCCCACGAGTTCGCCCTGGTGCACGGCAAAATCCACCTCCCGCACGGCGATGTTGCCGCCGAAGTTGACCGTCGCGCCCTTCGTGGCGAGCCACGGCTGTCCGGCTGCCAAAGCTGGGGCTTCGCGTGTGTGGCGGGTGGGCACCTCTTTGGCCACTGCGGGCTGCGGCGGAGCTTTGGCACGGCGGCGGCCTCGGCGCATCACCAGGTTCAAGAAGGCATCGCGCACGGAATAGACCAGCTGGATCAACCCGCCGGGCACATACATCAGCAAGATCAGCAGCCCGATGCTGGAGGTGAGCAAGGTCACCTGATCCGATGGGTTGGTGCCGAACAGAGCGGGTATGCCCTTCACCCAGAGAGTGCCCAAAATCGGCCCGGCAATAGAACCTAGACCGCCGATGACGGCGATGGCTACCATATCTAGCGATTCGCGAGGCGTGAAAGCGGTGGCCGTCTGCACGCTGGGCTGGAGCGTCACATACAAGCACCCCGCAAATGCCGCTATCCCGCCAGAGACGGCGAAGGCTGTGAGCTTCATGCGGCGCGAAGACACGGTAGAAGCCTCTGCCGCTTCTTCGTTTTCTCGCACGGCGATCATGGAACGCCCGATGCCTGTCTTTCTGAGGCGAGCCACCACCAAAGCGGCGACCCCCAAGCAGATCAGGCAGAAATAGTAGTAAGACTTTCGGGACGCGCCCAAGTCGATCCCCCACAAAGCAGGCTTGTCTACCGCCCGCAGGGCAGAGCTTCCGCCAGTGAAGAAGTCTTGAATGAAGAGCCAGTTGGAAGCGGCAACGGCGAAGCCCAGAGTCGCCACCGCCAAGAACAGCCCTCGCACCCGCAGCGAAGGCAGCCCGATTGCTAATGCCACCAGCACGCCCGCAGCCGTGCCGATGATCAAGCCCACGCCCCAGGGCAGATTCACCGACCAGTCGGCCACATCAAAGGGCAAGGGGATGTCGTGGCCTGCGGTGACCGCCGCGAGCGTCAGCCCGCCTAGCCCCACGAAGGCGAATTGCGCCAGCGAGAGCTGCCCGCCCCAGCCCGTGAGCATCGTGAGCGACAGAGCGCAGATGGCGAAGGCCACCACTCTCGTCCATAAGAACATCGTGGAGTTGGCTTCTGCCACCACAGGGATCAAAGCGAGCGCGCCGAAGATGAGCACGAAGCCGATGTGGGGCAGATGGCGCACCACCCAGATGTGCTGAAGCTGCGAAGGGATGGCTTTGATGCGCGGCGAAAGCGACCATGTTTCTCTGTCGCGGCGGCGGCGAGAGACGAAAATCACCGCGATGAGCACGGCCACGAAGAAGTACATGTCTACTATGGAGCGGTCGGTGGAGGGCACATTGCCGCGCACGATCTGCTCGGCCAGACCGACTCCCAGCCCGGCAGCCAGAGTCAGAGGCAGGGATCGCATTCGGGCGATGAGAGCCACCACCAGCACTCGCAGCAGCAGAGGCGGGGCGAGCGACTCGGTGCCCGCTCGGGCGGCGTTGATGTTCTGCAAGATGGCGTAGAGGATGCCCGTTGCCGCAGCCAGAATGCCCGATATGGCCCAGACGATGGTGGATGTGCGCCGCACGGAGATGCCGAAGGTGCGGGCAGAGTCGGCATTGGAAGCAGAAGCTCGCACGGCCATGCCGAAGCGGGTCTTGGTGAGGAAAATAGTGAGCGCGACGATGAGCACGGGCACCACCACGAAAACCAGCACATCTCTGGGCAGAATGCGCAGATCATCGGTGGGGCGTTTGACGGAGAAGTCGAACGGCAGGGGGATGCCGCCGGGGGCCACAACTTGGGGAAGGTTGATTTTGAAGACCACTAGCAGCTGCGAGATTCCGATGGTGGCGATGAGCAGCACCAAGCGGGGCGACTCAAACAGCCTTCGGATGAAGACCATCTCTATGACGGCGGCTATCGCGGCCCCTGCTGCCAAGGTCAAGGCGAAGGCGAACCACCAGGGGATGCCGTAGAGCACATTCAGCACCACGAAGATGGCCGCGCAGAATGCTCCGAGTTCGGCGTGGGCGAAGTTGAGGATTCCGCTGGAGCGGTAGATGAGCACGAAACCGGCAGCGATGGCGGCATACACCAAGCCGGTGGAGAGACCTATCAGCACATCTTGCTGGCTTATCTCTATGCCGAGGAATTCAATCATCTCAGGTGTCCTGTCTTGCTATTGCCGCGCTGCTTCGTCTGTCTGTCATGCCGTCTAACCGCTTCCTCAGCCGCCTTCGCCGCCTAGGAACACGGCTCGCACTAGGTCGTCTCGCTCGGCTAGCTCTTGGGCGGGGCCTTCAAACTGCACTCTGCCTTTTTCCATGAAGATGGCTCGCTCGGCGATCGTCAGTGCCACATTCACCGACTGCTCCACGATGAGCATCGTCTGGCCTTGTTGTTTGAGCTGCTCCACCACTTCTAGGAGTTCTTGCACCACGAGGGGGGCGAGGCCGAGGCTGAGCTCGTCTATGAGCAGGATTTCGGGTTCGTGCATCAGAGCCATGCCCAGGGCGAGCATCTGCTGCTGGCCGCCTGAGAGGTCTTGAGCGGTCTGGCGGCGTTTGTCGGCGAGGGCGGGGAAGATTTCATACACTCGGTCGGTGTGGGCGGCGATGTCGGAGCGATCTTTGGTGACGGAGAGCATCGTGGTCTGCAAGTTTTCTTCCACGCTCATGTCGGCGAAGATGGCTGTGCCGCCTCGCACCTGCACGATGCCTTGCTGGAAGCGGAGTTCGGGAGAGACGAAGGTTACCGTCCGTCCGTTCAGGCGCACCACGCCTCGGTCGGGGATGCCGAGGCCGCTCACGGCCCGCAGCAGGGTGGACTTGCCCGCGCCGTTCGTGCCGAGCAGGGCTAGCGTCTCGCCTTTGGGAACCTCCAGCCCCACATCAAAGAGCACTTGGACGGGGCCGTAGCTGAAGTCTAAATTTCTGACCTGGAGCACGGGGATGTTTTCTGGGTCTTCGCTCATGCGCTTGAGCTCTTGCTGCTCTTCCACGAGTTCTTGAACCGAGAGGGAGATGTCTCGCTTGATGTAGCGGCTGCCGTAGTAGACCAAGATGCCGGCGAGGATGGCGGCGGGCGGGGCGATGAGGCTGATGGCGAAGCGTTCCCCGTTGGCATCGCTGACTGCGCCTGCGATGATGCCGCCGAAGAAGCCGCCGCCGAGGAAGATGAACACGGGCAGCAGGGCGAAGGCTTGGGCGCGCATTCGGTAGGGGGCGATGGCGGCGATGGTGGGGCCGGCAGAGACGAAGGCGGCTGAAGTGCAGGCGTTGGCTGCGGCTATTCCCGCCAGCAGGAACACGATGTCGGTGAAGCGCATGGAGACGAAGATCAGCACTCCGTAGAGGGCGATGAAATAGGCGGCGAGGCGCACCATTTTGCCGGGGTCGGCACGGAAGAGGCGTTCAAACACTCCGCCGGCAATCGGGATGGCGACCAGCGAAGCCAGCCAAGTGAGCGAGATCATCCAGCCTCGGGTGTAGGGGCCGTAGCCGTATTGGTCTTCTAGGAGCAGGCTGATCTGGATGGGCACTGTGACGAGCGCGAAGCCGAGCGCGCCCACGCCCACGCAGAAGGAGTAGAAGGTCTTGATTTTCTTGAGGCGTTGGAAGGCGGCCGAGACTGAGACGGGAAGGTCGCTGCCGATGGGGGGCATTTCGGTTTCTTCGCCCAAGATGGCTTGCTGCTCATGGCTGGCTCGGTTGGGTTCTTTGAGGAACAGCGAGGCGATGGCCAGCACTACGGGCGGAATGGCGAGCACGAAGAAAGCCCACCGCCAGCCTGCCGCTCCGCCTGCAGCGGCTGCGATGGAGCCCACGATGATGGGGCCGGATAGCTGCCCGATTGGGCGCCCCATGCCTTCGGCGGCGAAGACTCTGGCACGGGCTCGCAGAGGGTATTGGTCGGCCAGCAGAGACGAGTGAACGGGCAGGCGGTTGGACTGGCCTACGCCTGTGAAGACTCTAGCCCAGAAGAACTGGAAGATGTTGACCACCGCGCCCATCAATGCCACGGTGAAAGCCCAGAAAGCCGTGGCCGCCGTGACGATGCGGGTGCGCTTGATGCGGTCGGCCAGCCAAGCCATAGGCACTGCGCCTAGCACGATGGCGACTCCGCCCATGCCTGCCACGCCGAGCAGCACGGTGTCGGACACATTCAAGGTGTCTTGGATGTCGGGGGCGAGCACGGCGATGGCGACTCGGTCGAACTCGTCAATGATGTTGAGCAGGAACAAGATAGTGAGCATGCTCACTCCGCCCTGACGGAAAGCCTCCCGCAGGGTCATCGGGTCGCCGCCCACGCCGGGGAGGAGGTCGTCTGGGAGGATGGTGACTGTGTCGCGCTCGGCCTGTTCGGCCTGGCGCTTGGCTTCCTCCTCTAGGACATCGGCGACCAGGGAGGCTGGGGCTGCGGGGTCGGTGCCTGCTGTGGCTGCGGGGGTGGTGCCTGCTGTGGCTGCTGGGGTGGCGGGGTCGGTGTCGGCATCGGCACTTCCTTCACCGGGGGCGGTGCCGCCTGACGCCCCTGCCCCCAAAGTGCTGTCTGTATCGTCTGTCATTCCTAGACGAATTTAGTAGATACCAGCCCGCCGATGTTGAAAAAGGGAGACGGGAAGTTGGGGGCGACACTTCGGCGATGCTTGTCATACCCTTGTGCTATAGTTTCTGAAGGCTTTGAAATACGACTTGGAGGTCGACATGAAAATCAGGAGACATGACAAGAGGAGCCACAGGGCGTGGGTTGTGCTCACTGCGGTGCTGGCGGGCTTTGCGCTGGTGGCTGCGGCTTGCGGCAGCGACGGCGATGACGATGCCACGCCTGAGCCAGATGCCACCACGACCACTCAGATGGCGACGACCACTACGGCTGCTCCAAGCGGGGGTGGCGATGGCGGCGGGGATGACGGCTCTGATGGAGACGGGGGCGAGGCTGGAACAGAAGGGGGAGACGGTGGCACGGATGAGGTCGGCACGGGAGACGGCGGCACAGCAGCCAGTGGCGAGCCAGAATGCGACATTCCGCCTTATCAAGACTCTCGGGGCGGAATCTTTCAGGATTATCAAAATCAGATAAACCGCTGCCACCCGTTCCAGTCGCTGGATGATTTCTGCCTGGCCCACGATGTGCCAGAGATTGAACGAGTCGCGACCGACCCCGGCATCACTGCCGATTCCATCACGCTGGTGCACATGCGCACAACTCTGGAAGACCTTGCTGCGATTGGTTTTGGCGTTCCTGTCGGCGATACCACGAAGATGTTTGAAACATTCACCTGGTATGTGAACGAAGTCTGCGGCGGAGTCAACGGTCGCATGATCGACTTGCAATTAGCGGAGGCACCGGCATCTGGGAACGATGTGGATGCTCAGCGAAACGCAGCCTGCATTAAGGCTACAGAAGACTTCAATGGAGTAATCCTGATGAATACTTCAGGTTTCCAAGGTTCTGCCAGTCTATGCATCGTGGATGACAACGAAACGGCATTCATATCCACTCAGGCGCAGACAGAGGAATTCGTATCACGCTCTGACGGAAGGCTCATTATGATGTCTGTCACCCTAGAGGAAGCTCTGAGGCTTGCTTCAAGCGTGCTGATCGCCAGCGGCGAGTTGGAAGGAAAGACCATCGCTGCTATTGCCCCAGACACTCCAGGCCAGCCAGAATCTGTGGAGAACGCGCTTGTAAATCCGCTTCGGGAAGCAGGCTATGATGTTCCAGTTTTTGATGTGATAGGTTGCGGCGGGAGCGTGTCATGCTCAGAAGGGGCTTCGGAGTCTGTGAGCCGACTCATTGACGAAGATGTGGATGTCGTGTTCTTGAACATGAATATCGTCTCCAACCCGCAATACATTGCCGAGATGACCCGCCAAGGCGTAGAGAAAGGCGATATCACATTTTTCGGCTCCGACTTCAACAGCATGGCAAGCGATCTGGTCTCTAGCAAGGTAGTGCAGTTCGGCGGGGATGAGGCAGGGGAGCTATATGACGGCACAGTAATGGTGGTGTCTAGTGATCCTGCTGCATTCTTGAGCGATGATTACACTACTGAGTTCAGAGAGATGTGCAACCGCGTCTTTAACGAAAATCATCAAAATGTGCCGGGGAATGAAAATCTGGACGATCCTCCTTATGATGCCTTCAGCAGAGCCGAAGCCAGTGCTTACGCGATGGTCGGCTCTGTTTGCCAGCAAATGCGCATAGCCATGCGAGCCATATATGACGCAGGCCCCAACCCCACGAGGGAAGGGATTTATGATGCTCTCGCCACCCTAGGAGCGATGGATTCATCCAGCATGCTTCCGTTCAGCATCCAGCCTGACAAAACCCAGGCCCCCGATGCCTATCATCGCGTGATGTTCACCTACCCGTGCGCAGCAGGTGAGGATGTCGCCACCGACCAGGGCACCTGCCTAGTGAATGTAGAAAATGACGAGTGGCAGCTGATTCCGCGGTAGGCGGGGTTGGTCTCAGGATTGGCATTGTCGTGAGGATTTGAGACAGTCCCTTTTCTTCATTTTCTCCTCAATCCGAAGAAAAGGGTAGACCAAAGCAAGGCCTGCGGCACTTATGGCTAGCGGAATCCATGGAATATCAGTCAGGGCACTCAGAAGAATTCCTGTGATTAGCACCACATATGGAGTAACCCGAAGAATGAAGGCGACTCGGTTATGAGGCTGTCCTATCATCCGTTGAAAAACGGACACCGGTTGAAGATGTTGCATGATATAGATACTAGTCATCCAGAGTTGCCGACGATGAGAACTCAGTCAACTTATCTGGGCATTTTTGATGCTACGAAAAGGCGATTGCTATGCTTGCCATTGCCTTGTGCTATACTTAGGAAGTCAGTTTAAACAAAGGAGACATTTATGAAGCATTTCAAGAGACAACCCGAAGGCAATAGGGCTTCGGCACATGGACACGGGTCGGTGTCTAGGAAAGTGAGCAGATTTTGGTTTGCGGTCGTGGCAGTGGTGGCAAGCCTTGCGCTTGTGGCAGCAGCTTGCGGCAGCGACGGTGATGACGATGCCACGCCTGAAGCTACGCCGACCACTCAGGCTCCGCCTGCGACCGAGGCAACGACTACTACGGCAGCACCGAGCGGGGGTGGCACTGATGGGGGAGGGGACACTGATGAGAGCGGCGGTACCGAGGAAGGCGGGGAGGAAGCCTCTGGTGAACAGAGCGCGCCAGAATGCCCGCCTTATCAAGACCCTCGTGGAGGCATATTCCAAGAGTTCCAGAACGAGTTTGACCGGTGTCATCCGTTCCAGTCGCTGGATGAGTTCTGCCTAGCGCACGATGTGCCGGATGTGGAGCGAGTGGCGACCGATGACGGCATCACTGCTGATTCCATATCAATCGTGCACCTTCGCACCGAGTTGGAGGGTTTGGCAAGCATCGGCTTCGCTACACCCATAGGCGACCCCACCAAGATGTTTGAGACTTTCGTGTGGTATGTGAATAATGAATGCGGAGGCGTGAATGGACGAATGCTGGATCTTCACCTCGTTGAAGTGCCCGCAACTGGAAGCGATGTTGATGCTTTGCGCAATGCTGCATGCATAGAAGCCACCGAAGACCGTGATGGCGTGCTCATACTCAACTCCTCAGGCTTCCAAGGCTCTGCCAACCTATGCCTCGTGGAAGATCACTACTCTGCATTTATCTCCACCCAAGGACAGCGACAGGAATGGGTGGATAGAGGCGAAGGGCGGCTGGTGACACTGTCTCCGACATTGGATGAGAGTGCAAGGTTCCTCATTCAGAGATTGCTGGAAACAGGCGAACTGGAGGGCAAGACCATCGGCGTTGTCGTGCCGGACACGCCCGGACAGCAGGAAGCTGCTCAGGCTGGCTTGGTGGATACCTTGGAAGAGGCAGGAATAGAGATAGCGGTATTTGATGTTCTCGGCTGTGCTGGCGGGCCGGCTTGCACTGAAGGAATGTCGGAGTCTGTGAGCAATATGTTGGATGAAGATGTGGATGTGCTGTTCCCTGGCCTGAATGTGATATCGCTGCCTCAGTATTTGGCAGAGATGGTGCGACAGGGCTTTGAACCAGGCGACATTACCTTCTACAACTCCGACTTCAACAGTCAGGCCGGCAACCTCGTGACCAGCAAGATAGTGGAGTTCGGCCAGGCTTCTGCCGGGGAGCTATACAACGGCACCCTCATCGTGGACGACGCTGACACCGCTGCTTTCATGCGACCCGATTACGAGGAGACGCCGTTCACCAAGATGTGCCACGACACCTATGTGGAATATCACGAGAATGCGCCAGGCAACGAAGGGCTTGACGATCCTCCGCATGATCCGACAGACCCGGATCAGAATTCTCCCTACGGCATGGTTGCCACAGTATGCACTGAAATGCGGGTCGCTCTGCGTGCGCTATACGATGCTGGCCCCAATCCGACTAGGGACGACATCTACAGCGCGTTGGAAAATCTGGGAGCGATAGATTCCAACAACATGCTTCCCTTCAGCATCAGGCCCGGCAAGCCGCAGGCATCTGATGCTGTTCACTCGACTAGGTTCTCCTATCCTTGCGAAGCTGGGGAGAGGTTTGCCACCGGTGCGGGTACATGCATAGTGGATGTTGAAAATGACGAGTGGGTGCTGGTGGAGAGGTAGAAGCCTGCACCGGCATCACTGCTAGTTTGCGGGGGCTTAGGGTGAGTCCCCCGCAAACAATGTCCGAAAGCAAAAGAGCCAGACAAATAAAGGCGAAAGGGGGAATATTGTGAGAAAAGCGAGCAAAGCGGGGGCGATATTCAAGGTTTTGACGGCTTTACTGGGGCTAGCTTTGATAGCCGCAGGATGCGGGGGAGACTCTGGGGATGAAGCGGAGGGAAGCACAACAACCGAAGTAGCGGCTGCGCCGACAACTCCGGCAGATGCTACAGGCACTATTGCCACAGACACCGCACAGCCAACCACTTCAGCTGCCACTGCACCGCCGAGTGCTGCTGAAGCAGAGACTTCCGCCTCAACTGCCGAGCAAACTGGCAGCGAATGCGACATTGAGCCGTTTCAAGATCCGCGAGGCGGTATCTTTCAGGAGCATCAAGACAAGATGGATCGCTGCCATCCGTTCCAATCGCTGGATGCGTTTTGTCTGACGCAAGATGCTCCCGGTGTGCCTCTGGAAGCAACCGACAGGGGCATAACTGAAGACTCCATTTCGTTTGTGCATCTTCGCACCACGCTGGAAGACTTGGCCTCGCTGGGATTCGCAACGGATGTGGGCGACCCTACGAAGATGTTCGAGACTTTCGCATGGTATGTGAATAATGTCTGCGGAGGCGTGCATGGGCGACAGATTGACCTGAGCCTCATTGAAGTGCCTCCGACCGGCAGCGATGTGGATGCCCTTCGCAATGCTGCTTGCATAGAAGCCACCGAAGACAGAGACGCCGTGATCGTTTTGAATTCCACAGGGTTTTCGGGAACGGCCAATCTCTGCTTCGCCGAGCAAGACCCGAAAGTGGCATTCGTCTCTTCGCAGAACATGCCTTTGGAATATCTGGAGCGAGGCGAAGGTCGCTTGATTGCCCTGGCACTGGCATTGGAAGAGAGTCTGCAGTTCTTGGCGCAAGCAGTAATCGCAGAAGGCTTGCTTGAAGGCAAGACAGTAGGGGTTTTGGGCACCGATTCGCCGGGCGAAGGGGGAGAAGCAGTGAGCAACTTCGTCTCGCTCTTGGAAGATGCCGGCGTGAATGTTGCCGTCTATGACACCATCGGCTGCGCTGGAGGGCTGATGTGCACCGATGGAACCATAGAATCCGTGAGCAATCTCATAGAAGAAAATGTGGATGTGCTGTTCCCCACTCTCAACACTTTGTCGCTGCCGAACTATATCGGCGAGATGGTGCGGCAGGGTTTTGAGCCTGGCGACATCACCTTTTACAACTCCAACGCCGCATCTCAAGCCAGAGACATAGTGGCCAGCAAGATCGTGCAGTTCGGCGGCGAGGATGCCGGGCGGCTGTATGACGGCACGGTGATAATAGACGAGGCCGACACAGGGGCTCGGCTGGAAGGCGACTATGCCCCGAACAGATTCAACCAGATGTGCTACGACACATACCTTGAGCATCACGAAAATGTGCCAGGCGACGAAGACCTGAACGACCCCCCGCATGATGCCTACGACCCTGATGGCAACACGCCTTTCGGCATGGTGGCTCAAGTCTGCGCGTTTATGCGGGTGGCATTGCGGGCCGTCTATGACGCTGGCCCCAACCCCACTAGGGAAGAAATCTACGAGGCATTGGTCAACCTAGGCCCGATCGACAGCAACGGCATGTTTCCACACACCATCCGACCGGGCAAGACGCAGAGCGCGGATGTGATCCACAAGATGATCTTCAGCTATCCGTGCGCAGCAGGCGAAGAATTCGCCACCGACCAAGGCACATGCATTATGAACGCTCCCGACGACGAATGGCGGCTAGTGGAGCGTTAGAAGGGCGAGTGTTTTAGTTCACCCCGTTATAAGCAACCTGAAAGTGCTTAATCCCGTTGATGAGGTTCATGCGGAGGCGTTGAGGGTCGCTGATCTGCTCTATGTTGGGGAATCTCCTAGCCAACTCTTCAAACATCACCCTGATCTCCAAGCGAGCTAGGTGAGCGCCTAGGCAGAAATGCGGGCCGCCGCCTCCGAAGGCGATGTGATGGTTCGGGTCGCGGGTGATGTCTAGGACGAACGGGTTTTCAAAATGCTCTTCGTCTCTGTTGGCTGAGGGATACCAGAGGGTCACTCTGTCGCCGATGGCGATTGGCTGGCCTCGGATTTCGGTGTCTTCGGTGGCGGTGCGGCGAAAATACGCCACAGGGGTGCTCCAGCGAAGTATTTCTTCCACGGCGGTGTCGGAGAGTTCAGGGTGCTCGCAATACAGCTTCCACTGGTCGGGGAATTCAAAGAAAGCCAGCATTCCGTGGCTGATGGCGTTGCGGGTGGTTTCGTTGCCGGCGATTATCAGCAGGAAGAAAAACAGGTGCAGCTCAAACTCGCTGAGCTTCTCTTTTGTGCCGTCTGCCATCGTGACTTCGGCATCCACCAGCTTCGACCAGATGTCTTCGGCGGGGTTCTCGCGCTTTTCGGCGGCAAGCTCGGTGGCGTAGGCGAACAGTTCGCCGCGAGCCACAGCAGCTTCGTCTTCTGAGACTTTGTATTCAGGGTCGGACGAGCCGATGATGCGGTTCGACCAGTCAAATAGCTTGTCGCGCTCGTCCATCGGCACGCCCACCAGCTCGGCTATGGCCTGAAGAGGAAGCTCGGCCGCCACATCCACCACGAAATCGCCTTCCCCGCCGCCGATGGCATCCAAGATGTCTATCGCCCGCTGGCGCAGATGCTGTTCCAAGAAGCGCACGGCCTTGGGAGTGAAGCCTCGGTTTACCAGCTTGCGCAGGCGGGTGTGGCCGGGCGGGTCTTGCAGGATCATCTGGGTGCCCACGCCGTCTTCGGGTGTCTGGTCTATGATGCCGATGCCGCCGTTCGGGGGGCGGTGTCCGCCTGTGTGACTGCTGAAGGTCTGCCAGTTGCGATGGACGGCCACGATGTCGTCATATTTTGAGAGCACCCAGAAGCCCTCGTCGCCTCCGACATCCACATGCCCTGGCGGATGCCACCACACGGGCTGATTGTGGCGAAGGTAGGTGAACCAGTCGTGGGGGAACCGCTCGGCGAAGAGGTCGAGGTCGGTGAGGTCTATGTCGTCAAAGGTGATGCCGACTGTGCTGGAAGATGCCATGACCTATATTCTTGCACAAAACATCAGCCGCGTGTTGCCAGAATTCGCCGCTGTAGCATCCCAGCATCCCAGCAAAGCACCCCTATAGCAACCCTAAAGCATCCGAGGTCTGAACGAACTCTCAGGGTAGCTTTCTTTAGCATCGCGGGCCAACTGTGTCAAAACGCCCACGAACGCCGTCTGGAATCCCAGCTTTTCAATGTCAAAAGATGCGGTGTTCCAAAGCAGATGATTCGGACATTCGCAGGTTTCAGGGTCGCACTCGTGGTCGTCGCAGGTCACATCAGGGTCGTGCGGGCCTGCCAGCGAACCCCACAGGGCCGCCCCGGAGTCAAAGTCGCTCGGCAGCAGCAGCGTGATTTCCATCGCCCAAGTGTCTTGATGCTCGTCAAGGCGGTCGTCAAACTGGTCGCCGTCTAGCTGGTCGTCAAAAAACGAACTCTCGCTGTAGGCGCCCCAGTGGATTTGCGGAGCCATCGGCGACTCGTCTCTGTCCAGCAGATAAGCCCGCTCCACGATTTCTTCCAAGTTGTCGCCCTCTGGGAGAAAGCTCAGCTCCACCTCTTGGGGCGGATTGCCCACATGGGCACGCCAGACGAGCATCGTGAGCCGCCAATCCCAAGCATCCAAAATCGGAACGAGCATGTCATGCACGGAGGCGAACAACTCCGCTCCTCGGTGCACCCAAGGCGCTTGTTTGCGAGGGGACGGTTCTGGGGTGAAGTCGGCGGGCATAAAACCTCTGAGGTCAAGGTTATCGTAAAAGTGTGCCCATCACAGATTTTGAGGCAGGGAATTTCCACGCTGCCACCCGCGAGGCGTGGCTGGAGTTAGTTGAGCAGACGCTGGGCGGCAAACCTTTCAGCACCCTCACCACCACCACGCTAGACGGCATAGAAATCCAGCCGCTGTATGACGGCGGACTGGCGGGCGAAGCGGAATTGTCGGGAATTGCGACAGAGAGCACAGAGTGGGAAGTCTTGGCATTTTGCGACTTGACAGACGGGGATGGAGATTCGACGACAATCGCAGAAGTTGCTCGAACTGAGATGGAAGGGGGTGCCGATGGAATCGTTCTGCGGATAGGCGAGCCAATGAATGCTGAAGACTTGAAGAGTTTGATTTCAGGAATGTTGCTCGCTAGGGCGGAGAACGGAGCTTTGGCTGGAGAGACTGAATCACGGAACACGCGAGTCCGCCTCGCTTTTGATGCTGGACCATGGTGGCAGTCGGCAGCGTTTGCTCTAGCGCAGTTGGCTGAAGCTGGGGGAGGGGATTTGTTGGCTGGCTTGGGGCTGAAGGAAGTCTCGGGGATTGATTCGGCTGGCGGGGCAGAGGTGGTGTCTGAAGCAGATGGTTCGGGTTCTGTGGAATTTGTGTCAAAGCCAGTCAGATTGCAAATCTCTCTGAGAGCCGACCCGATTGCCGCTCTTGCTCGCTATGGAACGATGGGCGAAGGCAGTCTCACGGATTTGGCGGTCAAGAAACCTGAAGCTTTGGCCCATGTGCGAACTGTGGGAGTTGATGCCAGCATCTTCAGCGATGCGGGGGCATCCGAAGCTCAAGAAGTGGCGTGTTCTCTGGCTGCCGGTGTTTGGTATCTGCGTGAGCTGACCGAAGCTGGCATAAGCATAGACGCAGCCTGCGGCGAGTTGGAATTCACCTACGCAGCCACCGCCGACCAGTTTGCCACCATCGCTAAGCTTCGTGCTGCCAAGCAGTGCTGGAGTCGGATTGCCGAGGCATCTGGGGCATCAACTGCGGCCCGCCGACAGAGACAACATGCTGTTACATCCAGAGCCATGCTCACTCGATACGACCCGATGGTGAATGTGCTGCGAAGCACGGTCGCCGCTTTTGCCGCAGGCGTGGCAGGGGTAGACAGCCAGTGCGTGCTGCCATATGACATAGCTATCGGTGCGCCGTCTGAAGATTCCCGCCGTCTCGCCCGAAACATCTCGCACATCCTCACCCAAGAATCACGCATCGGCCATGTCGCCGACCCTGCCAGAGGATCGGCTTATGTCGCAGAACTCACACACTCCATCGCCGAGAAAGCTTGGGATCTGTTCCAAGAAATTGAAGCCGAAGGCGGCACTGGTGGAAACGGCATAGTAGCAGCTCTAGAAGACGGCACAATCGGGCGATGGCTGGAAGACTCGTGGCAACAGCGCGCTGAACGCATCGCCCATCGCAAAGACCCGATCTGCGGAGTTAGCGAGTTCCCAGTGTTAGACGAAGCCGCTCCTAGCAAAGCCAGCTGGACAATAAACAACCCGAACGCTCTGCTGCCGATGCGCCGCTTGTCTGAACCATTCGAAAATCTCCGAGACGCTGTTGCAGCTAGCGGAACCGAACCCAAAGTTTTCCTAGCTTCGTTGAGTTCGCTGGCAGAAGATTCCGCAAGGCTTGCTTTCACAGAAAATCTGCTTGCCGCAGGCGGCATCTCCACACAAATCGGAAGCGCAGCAGAGTTTGACAGCAAAGATTTCACGATGGCTGTGTTGTGCTCTTCCGACAAGGTTTATGCCGAGCAAGCGCACGATGCCGTAGCCACCCTCAGAGCAGCGGGATGCCAATGGATATATCTGGCAGGCCGACCCAAAGGCGACCTCGCCGAAGCCATTAAAGCCGCTGGCATAGACGGCACGCTCTATGCAGGCTGCGATGCGGTGGCACTACTAGAAGAAGTGCTGAAACGGTTGGAGGTAGAAGTCAAATGACCATTCCAGATTTCTCCAAGGTCGCGCTTGTGGCTTCAGACGGCGATGCTGCCTCGGCCAATCTAGCCTCGGATAACGGCTCTACTCCGCCGAGCAGCCAATCGTCCAGTAGTCGAACAGGCAGCCAGTCGTCCAACAGTCAAACCTCCGCCAACAACTCCGCCAACCACATCTGGCAAACCCCCGAGGGCATCCCGATCCAACCCGCTTACAGCCCCGGCGACCTAGCCGATCTAGATTTCCTTAACACCTACCCCGGCCTGCCGCCCTTCTTGCGCGGCCCCTACGCCACGATGTATGTCACTCGGCCTTGGACTATCCGCCAGTATGCGGGGTTTTCCACCGCCGAGGATTCCAACGCTTTTTATCGCCGCAACCTTGCCGCCGGGCAGCGGGGGCTGTCGGTGGCGTTTGATTTGCCCACGCACCGAGGCTACGACTCCGACCACGAGCGAGCGGCCGGCGATGTGGGCATGGCGGGCGTGGCGATTGACTCGGTCATAGACATGCGCACGCTCTTCGCTGGCATTCCGCTGGATCAGATGACCGTCTCCATGACGATGAACGGGGCGGTGCTGCCGATCATGGCTCTTTACATCGTGGCGGGCGAGGAGCAAGGCGTGCCTCCGGAGCAGCTGGGCGGCACCATCCAGAACGACATTCTCAAAGAGTTCATGGTGCGCAACACCTACATCTACCCGCCGAAGCCGTCCATGCGCATCATCTCGGACATTTTCGCCTACACATCGGCTCGGATGCCGAAGTTCAACTCCATTTCCATCTCCGGCTATCACATCCAAGAGGCGGGGGCCACCGCAGATTTGGAACTCGCCTACACCCTCGCCGACGGCGTGGAATATGTGCGCTGCGGGCTGGAAGCGGGGCTCGGCATTGACGCTTTCGCCCCTCGGCTGAGCTTTTTCTGGGGCATCGGGATGAACCATTTCATGGAGGTCGCCAAGCTGCGGGCGGGGCGTCTGCTCTGGGCGAAGCTGATGAGCCAGTTTGAGCCGCAAGATTCCCGCTCGCTGTCGCTGCGCACCCACAGCCAGACTTCAGGCTGGAGTCTCACCGCCACCGATGTGCACAACAACATCGTGCGCACTTGCACCGAAGCGATGGCTGCGGTGGGCGGGCATACTCAGTCGCTTCACACCAACTCGTTTGACGAAGCTTTGGCGCTGCCGACCGATTTTTCGGCACGGGTGGCGCGCAACACGCAGCTGTTTTTGCAGCAGGAGTCGGGGCTGTGCCGAGTGGCCGACCCTTGGGGCGGCAGCTACTATGTGGAACGGCTGACCCACGACTTGGCGAAGCGAGCCTGGGAGCACATCAGCGAAGTGGAAGAGGCAGGCGGCATGGCTCTGGCGATTGAGCAGGGCATCCCGAAGCTGCGGATTGAAGAAGCCGCCGCCCGCACGCAAGCCCGCATAGACACAGGCCAGCAGCCTTTGATCGGCGTGAACAAATATCGCCCCGAACATCCCGAAGAGACGGAAATCCTGCACATAGACAACTCGCAGGTTCGGGCTTCGCAGACGGAAAAGCTGGCCCAGCTGCGTTCCGAGCGCGACAACGCAGCTTGCGAGGCCGCATTACAGGCATTGCAGCACGGCGCAGGCGACCGAGACGGCAAGTTGGCCGGCGGCTACGGGCCTAGCGCGAAAGACGGAAATCTGCTAGCTTTGTCGGTGGATGCGGCTAGGGCAGGGGCGACCGTCGGCGAGATCAGCGATGCGCTGGAGAGGGCATGGGGGCGACATGTCGCAGAAATCCGTATGATTTCAGGTGTGTATCGTTCTGAAGCGCACGGCGACAAAGAGGTGAGCGAAGTGCGCCGCCGCGTGGAGGCTTTCGAGCGGGCAAGGGGCAGGCGACCGAGGATTTTGGTGGCAAAGGTCGGCCAAGACGGGCACGACCGAGGGCAAAAGGTGGTAGCCACCGCCTATGCCGACATGGGCTTTGATGTGGACATCGGTCCGCTGTTCCAGACGCCGACTGAGGTGGCGCAGCAAGCCGTTGAGAACGATGTGCACATCGTGGGCGTTTCTTCGCTGGCTGGGGCGCATTTGACGCTGGTGCCTGAACTTAAGGCAGCATTGAATGCTCTAGGGCGCGGCGACATCATCATCGTGGTGGGCGGTGTGATACCTCCGAGAGATGTTGAGGATTTGCTGGCTGCCGGGGCTGCGGCTGTGTTTCCGCCGGGGTCGGTCATCGCCGAAGCTGCCGGAGATCTGCTGGACATTTTGGAGGGTGGCGGTGCGGGAGCTTGACTAATGTCGTCCCAACCCAGCATCGCTAAGTATGCGGAAGGAATCCGCAAAGGCGACCCTAGCTGGGTCGGACAAGCCATTACTTTGGTTGAAAGTTCCTTGCCAGCCGACCAAGAGCTTGCCGCTCAGCTGCTAGACGAGCTGATGCCCCACACGGGGGGCGCGTATCGGGTGGGCATCACGGGAGTGCCCGGCGCAGGCAAGAGCACCCTTATTGACGCGCTCGGTTCGCTGGTGATTGAGGAGGGGCACAAAATAGGCGTGCTGGCGGTGGATCCGTCAAGCTCCATCAGCGGCGGTTCTATCATGGGCGATAAAACCCGCATGAGCAGCCTGGTGCAGAGCGAACATGCCTTCGTGCGCCCTTCGCCGACGCAAGGCAAACTCGGCGGAGCCACTCGTGCTGCCAGAGAAGTGATTCTGATATTTGAGGCAGCGGGCTGCGACGCTGTGTTCGTGGAGACGGTAGGGGTGGGGCAGTCGGAGGCAGTGGCGGCCGACATGGTGGATTTCTTCTTGCTGATGCTGATTCCCGGCGCAGGCGACGAGCTTCAAGGCATCAAGCGGGGAGTGGTGGAGCTGGCAGATCACATTGTGGTCAACAAAGCCGACGGCGAAGGGGCCGAGCGTGCCCGCCGTGCCGTCTCGCACTACAGGGCGGCACTGCAGCTGCTGACCCCGCAAAGCCAGAACTGGAAACCGTCGGTAAGCACATGCAGCGCGCTGGAAAAGACAGGCGTGGACGAGCTTTGGGAAGCTGTAAAGCTGCATCGGACGACCTTGGAAGAAACAGGCGAGCTTGAGGAGAGGCGGCGAGCGCAGCAAGTCCGCTGGATGTGGGCGATGCTGGAAGACAGACTGCTGTCGTCTCTGCGTCAAGACGAAAAGGTGGCCGAAATGCTAGGCGATGTGGTCGGGCAGGTCTCCCAAGGCGTGCTTTCGCCTCCGAAGGCTGCGTCTATGCTGTTGGATGCATTTGTTTCTGACTAGCAGCTTTGACAGCTTTGCCTGAAGTCGCCTGATGCAGCTTTAGCAAAGCCTTCCAAAGTCGGTCTGCTCTGCTGTTTTTTCTTCGCTCCCAGTCGGATTTTGTGCTTGGATGAACTGCTTGACAGCCGACTGGGATAGACCTATGAAGCGGTTGTGGCAAATTGCGATGATATGGTAAGCAACATGAATGCAACATTTTCTGCAAAGAAGTTTTCCGTCCGCCGGCACGCTTCTGTTTCTGAATCTCGAACCCCTGAGAGCCGAAGGTCAGGCTTCAAGCCTCCTCTCCTCTGGCTTTTAGCGGCACTTCTAGCTGTGGCACTTGTTGCTGCGGCATGTTCGTCTGATGACGATGCTTCGCCTCAGGGCACAGATCCTGTGACATCTGCTGAGTCTGCAGTCGCTGCTTCCACGACAATCGCATCTTCAGCATCACCGACAGTTGCCCCCTCTGAAGCTGCTCCGACACCTCCCGTCGCAGCAAGTCAGCCGCCGGAAGCACCAGAGCCATCCGACACAACCGAGCCTGTCTCCCCAACTACCGTCCCCGCCGCCGAAGCCCTCGCCAATTTAGCTCCCGGCAACCTAGAGCTTCCCCAACCGCTGCCCGATGCCCCGCCGGGAACGATCATCGATGTTGAACCGCTGGGCGAGTTCGGCGAAGTTTCCGCATATCGCATCCTCTACCATTCCCGCAATCGCAAAGACGCAAACATCGCAGTATCGGGCTATGTGCTCGCCCCGCTGGACGATGCCGCCGAGGAGTGGCCCGTAGTCGCCTATGCTCACGGCACAACAGGCATGGCCGACCAGTGCGCCCCGTCCGCCACGGTTGACAGCGACCTGAGAAGATCGGACAGCGAAGCCAGTCTGATGGTTCAGCTGGCTAGTCTCGGCTATGCAGTGGTCGCCACCGACTACGAAGGTCTCGGCACACCCGGTCTCCACCCGTATCTTGTGGGCGAAAGCGCGGCTCGCAGCATACTAGACAGCGTCCGTGCCGTTCAGCAGATGGAGCAGCTGAATGCGGGCAATGCGTTCGCTGTAGCCGGCATTTCCCAAGGCGGCCACGCTGCCCTTCATGCAGGGCAATATTGGCAGACATATGCGCCCGAGCTGGATTTGGTCGGGGTGATTTCCATGGCGCCGCCATCGCAGGCGACTCTGCTCTACGATGCCATCATCAACACCGACTCCAAAGGTTTCATCTACATGGCTTTGGCAGCCTACGATGTCTCATACGACGAGATAGATGTGTCTGAAGTGCTAACACCCGAGGGTGTGGAACTGCTAGCCGAGCTAGAGAACGGCTGCACCGACTATGTATTCAATGTCTTCAACTCCCACGAGGTGAACGATCTGATATCGGTGGACAACCCGCTGGCAATCCCAGCCTGGAGAGACATAGCCCTAGACAACGATGTCAACCAACGCGCCCTGCCCGCCCCCCTATTCATAGCCCACGGCGGAGCCGACGCCCTAATCCCAGCCGTAAGCAGTGCCCTGCTATGCGCCCAAATCACCCCCATCCCAAACCAAGGCCCCACCCTCCGCAAAGTCTACGAAGGCGCCTCCCACGGCGGAGTAGCCATAGCCGCCGCCGATGACATAACCACCTGGCTAACCGCCAGATTCGCCAGCGAAGAAGTAGATGAGACCGGGTGCGGGTAGGGGCTGGGAAGCACTAGTTGCTTTATGCTAGATTTAAGGCATGACAGAATTCGTTATCAGACCCAGTTCAGAGGCTGGGGTTGTTGATGTTGAGATCGGGGATGATGGAGGAGGGGAAGTTCGACCGAAACTGGCGGTTGTGCATCGGGCTGAGGCGAGTAGCTTCCCTGACGACTGGGGGCCTGGGGCGTATGTGCTGGTCGATCTGCTTCCAAATGCTGAGGGCAAGCGAAGTGTCTATATAGGCGAGGCGACTAAAGCTGGTGTGTCTAGCCGTATCCCGAATCACTTGTCAAGGTCCGCCAATTTGGAAAGCTGGATGCTTGCTGTGGTGATTCACGGCCAAGAGGGTGATGGAGTCAAACATAGGTTCACCTATGAAGAAGCTCAAGCCCTGGAAAGCGAGCTTATACAAGAGTTCAGAAAGCACTCACATGTAGAAGTGATGAACATGATAACACCAAGCGAACCTCATCTCACAAAAGCAGAGTGGAACAAAATTGGCTCCTTTGTAAAGCCTGTAGTAGATCTGCTAAAGCTGATGGGCTTGGATGTTCGCAAAAAGCCGAGGAGATGGGCACCTCAGCCACAAGCTATCGCTCAGGCAAAAACGCAAGACGACCGAAAGCCGGATTCTCCCGCTGAAACCATCGGCCAAGTTTCAGTTCAGGCGACTGAGCAGCCGTCAGAAGGAAAGCAGAAGAAAAAGCACTTTCCAGAAAAGCTCAGCCACCTAGTGGAGGCTGGCTACCTGAGACTCGGAGACAAGCTAGTTCCTTCTAGCGAGTGGAACTTCAAAGGCAAATATTTTGGCGAGGGAACGCTGATTGAAGAGGGTGGCAAAATCAAAATAGAAGTGAATGGAGTGGCTTATCCGGCGCCTTCTCCTGCAGCCCAAGCAATTTCAGGAAACAAATCTGAACCTGGATGGCATTTCCTTGAGCAGGCTTCCACAGGCAAAGCACTGTCTAGAATTCGTGAAGAATATAGGCGTGACAGGGGGATTTCCGACTAGCGGCTTCGGCCAGGGTATCGGACTCAACCAGAGGAGCTTAGAAAGTCCTACTTGCCTCGGATGTGGGTGCCACCGCCGCCTAGGGGAGGGGTTGTGTCCGATGTGGGGATCGCACCAGGAGGTATTTTAGAAGACTCTTTGTCTTCTGGTCTCTGTTCTTCCTTGGAAGCTGGCTGTTGTTCTGTCATAGGAACCACTCTATCCCAGCCAGTGCCATGCACCATCCCCAGAGCCTGCGAAGACGCTGCCAACGGCGAAGTAGCCCTAGGCGAAACCCCGTGCTGATACAGGGCAGGCGGCTTTGCTACTTGCCGCGGAAGTGAGTTTCGCCGCCAGCTAGGGGAATCGGTGGGCCCGGATCTGGCTCAGTCGGCTTTGTGGGAACTGCTTTTTGTTTTTCTGGCTGTTCCGTCTCTTGACTATTGGATTGGGCGTCTTTCATAGCAACCATTCTATCACTCCCAAGATAATGCAAGCGGCAACCCCGATAAGCCACCAATTTCTAGCGCGGATATAAGCGCGCCCTATAGCTGCCGATTTCTTGTTCAGCGTCTCTGCCTTGTTTTCTAGCTCAGCAATTATCTGAAGCTCAGGCTCTCCAGTCGGTCTGTTGGCATGGCTTTTTCTTAAGCGAGACTCACTTATTGTCGGGACGGTCATCACGATCAGCAGGTGTGGCAAGGTTACAGATGAGAGCACCACGATACTTGCTAATCCCCACCATCCTATGGTGTAGTTGTCAGAAGTCGCAGCAAAGGCTAGGAGGATACCAAGCAATGACGCCGAAAAGACCGTATGCTCTACAGAACGGCTTCTCATTGAAGCAATATTTGCCCACATTTCAGCGCAGTAGCGACAGATGTCATCATAGATGAAGCGGTATCTGGCTGATGAATCGCTTGGAGGCAGCGGTTGGCTGGGGCCGGTGTCATCGCCAGTATTATTGCTGGCCTTGGTTTCTGTGTTGTAGTCCATGCTCCCACCAATAGCACGGGGGTGCTGCAATGGCGGACTGGGCGATTTTGTCTGCTGATTGAGGTGGCTGCTGTGTCGCTAGGCACTGATGATAGCCAGCCAGCAGATTAGGTGGATGTCGGATTTTGTTATCTCGGGGTTGGGGGAGGGGGGTTGATAGGGTTTTAGGCCTAGGCTGGCGATTTCTTCTAGGATTTGCTTGGCGCATTCTTTGGGGGTGTCTTTGTGTTCTTTGTATAGTTTGCGGAATTGACGGGTGTGGCGGGGGGAGAGGGGGGCTTTGATGGAATCTATGGCGTTTTTGAGGGTGGCTTGGTCTTGTCCTGTTGGGGGGTGCTGGTTTAGCAGGTCGGCGCAATCTGAGAGGACTTTTTCTATCTTCGGCTCTACCTCTGCTTTGTCCGAGGCGCGGTTCCAGCTCTCTAGCACATCACGGCAAGCTGCCTCCCATGCTTCATAGACGATGTGATTTTCGCCTAAGTCTTGCGGCAGGGCGGGGGAGTTTTCTGGCAGGGGAGGAGTGTCTCTGCCGTTCGGCGGTTTGGACAGAAAAAGACATTCCAAGGTGTCGGTATGACGCACATTCACACCTTGCTCGTCGGCTTCCACGAATCTGAACTGCGGGATTGGCTGGTCGCCGATGCGGATGCAGAACACATATCCCGGTCTAGCTCCTGGGACTGCCATGCCAGAGTTCGCTGCCCCTAGGCCAGCCGTTCCGAAATCAGCTGCCGCAGAGCCTGCAGCCCCAGCCATAGAAATCGCCATTCCCGAGCCCGACCTCCAGGGCAGGTTCTCGATCTGTTCTCGCAGCGTCTCATCGTCAAACGCCTGCCGCAACTCTTGCCGGAATTCCTCACCCGACAGGGCAGCTACAGCTCTGCCAGCCGTTTCCAAGAAAGTCGAATCGCCGGCTTTGATCCGTTCAAGCCCCTCGCGGGTGTGCCCTATATCTGCCTGAGTGTCGGCGAAGTTGAGCTCTTCACGAGTTTGAAAGGGCAGCACTTGAGGCGCGCCGACAACGGTGGCAGCCTGCTTCAGTTTCGTGCGAAGTTTCGTCTCCAGCCCTAGAATCTCATCCAGTTTGGAATCGGGAAACACACATCGCATCTGCACTTCTTCGTGAAGGGAGCCGATGCGGTCTATGCGGCCGTGTCGCTGAACCAGCCTCATCGGATTCCACGGCAAGTCGTAGTTGATGATGTGGCGAGCCTGCTGCAAGTTGACTCCCTCAGCCAGCACATCTGTGGTGACCACGATGTCGTATTTGTCTTCGTCTTTGCCAGTGCCAGCCGTGAGCGGGGCGAAGCCCAGCAGCACATCCGACTTGTCGCCCGCCCCGTGCGAACCCGTGATCTTGGCGATGCGCTCCCGATATGCGGCCAGCGGAGAGGTGGACTTGGCGGCTTCGCTTTGAAGATGCTCAAAAATCCAGTCAACCGTGTCGGAGTAATAGGTGAAAATCAAGACTTTGCGCCTGTTGCGAGTGTCTTGTTCGCTTTTCCCGCCGCTGGCGGCATCGGCAAGAATTTCTTCCAAAGCCTCGGTTAGAGCTTTGAGAGTCGGGTCGTCTCGGCGAGTGACTTGCCTTGCTTTTTCTGCGAATTGCCGCAAAAGGGCCGTGTCGTTTTCTACATCAGCCAATAACTGATCCACATCGTAATTTGCTGCCTCCTGCTCGGTTTCCTCAATGAATTCCTCGGCTAGCTCGTCTTCGGTGAGAGCGTCCGTGTCGGTGGCTATGTATTCAGCTAGCAGCTTCTTGTTGGCCACAATGCCCTGCTTGAGCAGTTCCACGAAGGCATCGTTTTTGTCAATCATCTGCTGGCAGCTGTTGGCGAAGGCGTGCGGCGAAGATTCAAACCGCTTCAAGAGCAGCGACCGCATCAGCCCAGCGAGCCTGTTTTCGTAAAGCTCTACGCTTTCCTCCCACGCAGGCGACCCGGCTATCAAGTAGGCAGACGGCGTGTAGCGGGCAAGCGTCAAGACTTTCGGATCCGCATCGCTAGCCGCGCCGTCCGGAGAGAGACCATCCGGCGAGGAACCGTCTGAAGCGAGGCCCTCCGGCGAGAGGGCATTCTTGAATTCCTCAAAAAATCCGCTCGGAAGCACATCGTCTAGCTCGTAAGGCACGGCTTCCACACGAGTTTCAGGGAATTGGACGATTTGCCCGCCGGCATCGCCAGGAATTTTGCTGTCGGGATAGTGCTTTTTGATGAATTGACGCATGCGCCGCACGGCCACAGCGTCTATCACATCAAAGAGGTCTTTCGGAGTGAGTTCTTCAGGCGAACGGCTTTGAGCTTCTTTGAATTTCTCTTTGAGCGAGCGGACTCCCACTTCAGCCAAATCGGTGTCGTAGCGCAGAAAGTATCCGAGCAGGTTCTGGAGGTCGTCCAAAGAGTTGTTTATGGGCGTGGCGGTGAGCAGCACGAGCTTCTTGCGAGGGTAGCAATCCAGCAATTCGTGGAAGACTTCGGCCCGCTGCGTGGCAGGGTTGCGAAGATAGTGGGCTTCGTCAACCACCACGAGAGCGAACTCGTCTAGCGCGTCTTTCAATTTACCCATTGTGAGGTCTTCGTAAGAAGCCAGCATCACTGATTTTCGCCCGAAATCGTTGTTGTGCAAGAAGCCGTCCCACATGCCGTCTCGCAATGCGGCCGGCGCCACTATCAAAACTCTTTGCCTCAGTTCCTTCACTGCTTCTCCGATGATGGCAGCGGCGATGTATGTTTTGCCTAAGCCCACCTCGTCGGCGATGAGCACGCCGTGATATTTGCTCAAAATCCGCCGTGCCCGCTCCACGCCGTGCTCTTGGAATTCCGTGAGCGAGAAGTCTGTTGATTTGACTTCTTCGCTCTGAAGCTCGTCGCCGTATCGCTCGTGCAGCATTTTCAGGTAGATCAGATACGGCTGGTGCGGCTTGAACTCTTGATTGAAAATCGCTGCGAGGTCGTATTCTTCTGCTTGCTCCCAGAGGCGGTTGAAGAATTCTTGAACTTGGCCCACGATATGGGGCGAGTAGTTGCCGAGGTTGAGTTCCGCATTGGCGGTGAGACCGGCACGGGTGAAGTTGGAAGACCCAGCAATCACGCCGTGCCCGTCGGTGCCGATGAGAAAAGCTTTGCCGTGAAGGAACTGACTGCGCAATTGCCGCACTTGAACCCTGCCCGACTCCAGCCATCGCAGAAGGTGAGCCACATGGCTGGCGGTTTCTGGGGTGAAGCCCAGCATGTCTCGGCCCCAGCGGATGTTCTCGTCAAGTTCTCTTGAGGCTTGTTCGAGTCTTTGCTGCTCCGAGGTGCCGGTTCGGTTAAACCCGTCGCCGAGCGGTCGCGGACGAGGGGCGGGGGGATGCGGTTCTGCGCCGAGCAGGAGGCGGACGCTATCTATGCGACCGAGCGTTTCAGAGATTTGCGCGTAGCCTTCGGCGTCAAAGTAGGCGGAGGCGATGTCGAGATGGGTGGGGCCGGTGAGACCGACTGCCGCGTATCGCAAGAACCCGTTGATGGCATTTGCGACCGTTTCGCTCCCGCCTCGGTTGAGGGCGAGTTCGGGCTTGCCCGGCGGATTGACTGGACTGCTGGAGGAAGCAGGCGGGGAGGTGTCGGGAATGTCTGGGTTTGTCATTCTGGGTCTGTCATTGGAGGTTGCGGGGGAGGGTGTTAGTAATAGGGCGGCGATGGTGGATAGTTATTGGAGGTTGCGGTAGTGGCTGAGCACGGCGTTGATGTCGGGCAGATGGCCTATGGTTTTGTGGAAGGTGTCGTAGATGACTTGGATGTCGGACTCGTCCAAGCCGTAGAGGAGGGCGACGGCTGCGTCAAGCTCGGCGATGAGGTCGGCTTTTTCTCGCTCGGTTTTGACAGACGCGACCTCCACCCCGACTTGCTCCGCCCACTCGCCGTAGCGGTCATCGACTGCTGCTAGACGGCCGGCTATGTGGATGACGCGGTTGCGAAGCGGGTCGTCTTCTGGGGGGCGTGGGACGGGGGAGTTATTGAAAATGTGGAAGCCCAAATTGATTTCGACTACACGACGCGCATACCAGTCAAAAGTAACTGAACAGATTATTCCCAGAATGTATGCCTCTTCGCGACAGTTTCTAGGGTGAAAGAATAAGTATGCAGCTTGGTCGGCAAGAAAAACTTGAGGTGGCAGCAAACAAGCAACCATAGTCCTTCGATTTGTGGGGCCAGTGGCCCTCCTAAAAGCTATCCGTGGGAACAAGCACGGTAAGCTAGATCTTTCATTCAACCATTCAGGATCCGTTCCAAAAAAGGCAGATCTTGACTTTTCAGCTTGGCGGAGGCGTTTGTCGTAGAGATGTGCTTGAAGCTTCTCGGAGTCTGCCCATGCGTAGTACTTGCCTGTATCAGGATTCCAGATGTCGAAAGATTCCCCCTTGTACACGGGCCAGTATCTCTGCGAAGTCATGTCGAGAAACCATTGATTGTCTGCATTGGAGTCGAGCTCTCGTATGGCTCGGATACAAACAAATTTTTGTCGGCCGTCGAATGGAATTCGAATACCAAGCGCAGAATGGGAATTGATGTATGTTGAAATTGAGGATGGTTCTGTTCTGTTCTGTTCTGTTCTGTTCTGTTCTGTTCTGTTCTGTTCTGTTCTGTTCTGTTCTGTTCTGTTCTGTTCTGTTCTGTTCTGTTCTGTTCTGTTCTGTTCTGTTCTGTTCTGTTCTGTTCTGTAATTATGGGTGGGTAAGATCTGATCTTCCTGAACAGCGTGAGTGACTCAGATGACGGAATATTAGGGAATGCAGCAGTTTCAGACCAACTCAGAAATTCAGAAGTAGAGATTTCTATTGGTGGTATTGCTCTGAATTCATTGATATTGGAAAAAGTGCCTCCCAAGGAAAATATGCTTTCCGGCGTTCTTCTGAATTTGATGGCTGCACAAAGTGCTACAGTATAGCTTTGATGAACTTCATCAAAGACCCACCCAGCTTTGTTTATCAGAGTGGTTACATTTTTGAAGGTTCCCTCATTAGCTATTTCTAATCTCCAAGGGGCTGACCCTTTGCCCATCAGTGCAGTTCTGGGAAGTATAATGCCGATTAAGCCTTTCTTTCGAACAAGTTGCCAAAATCGCCAGGCAAATGCCTGATATAGATCAGTGTCACCACTACCCAAATTGAATGGAAGTTCCTTGATGACAGATGATAATTTCTTAGCATCTTCAACAGCGAGTAGAAATTGGTTAGCCAAGTCCGGTCTCTCATTTGCATAGTCATCTATGGCTTGATTCATTTTCTTGACATCCATTGCTCTGATACCTAGGGCATGTTGACACCACCATGCCTGTCTCTCAACCTTCACCTTCTCCCAGGGCGGATTTCCCAGCAAGCAGTCAAACCCCGGATTATCACCCCAGAACACTTCAGGGAACAGAGCGGGGAAGTGGGCAGGGCACAGCCAGTCCAAGGCATCTTCCACTTCTTTTCTGCTGCGGTTTGCTTTGATCGTGTCTTCGTCGAAGCCTTCTATGTCTATCACACCAGCGCGGCTGGCTGACACCAAGTCGAACTGCATGGTGGCAATTCGCACTTTTTCTGCCATTTCAGCACTGAGTTGCCGTGATTCCTCCACTTCCTCTATGGTCGCCTCTGGGTTGGCAGCCATCTTCTCCCACGCATCTTTGCCAGCATTCAGGTGCCCCTCAATTTGCTGCCGGTAGAGGCTGGGTTTGTCGGGGCTGTAGTCTGGCTCCAGTTCTTGCACGACTTCATCCACCGAACCCACACCTGTCAGGCTGTCGCCGCAGACTAGGTTTCTCGCCAGATTTGAGAGCGGCAAGCCGGGGATGAAAGTGTGAATCCAGAGGGCTACTTGGGCTAGCTCTACCGCTACGGCGTGTTTGTCTACTCCGTAGATGCACCTGCGGGCGACTTGTCGGCGGAGCAGTGCTTCGTAGGTTATGCTTTCGCTCAGGCTGGTGTCGCCCATAGCCTCCTCTGATGCCGCTCTGAGGCTGTCTAGCTCTTGTTTGATTTGCGGAAGCTGGTGCTCTTCCATGTATTTGGAGAGCACTTCAACGATTTTGTCTAGGGCGGCTGTGAGGAAGTGGCCCGAACCCATAGCGATGTCGGCGCAGCGGAATTCAAAGAAGGCTTTGGCGGCAGCTTCTGGGCCGTCTGATTCCAGCAGAGCGTCTAGTCGCTCGGTGTGGTTCTCCAATGCTGGCACTAGGGCGTGGTCTATCAGATGGTTCACGGCGAACGCTTTCGTGAAGTAGCTACCTGAAGATTTTCTCGCCCCTGAGCGATTGTGAAAATACACACTGCCTTCGGGCACCTCCACCATGTCGCCTTGCTCTGCGGGCACGAAGAGGCTCTTTTTGTTCAAGGTCAGATCCGTGGGTGCCGCCGAGAACCTTGACTCCAGCAGCCCTTCGTAGATTGTGCCGAACTCACGCACTGAGAGGGAGCGGAAATCCACTAGGCCAGGCCCGCCGTCTGGAGTTTCGTCTATCAGCAGGGCTTCTAGGGCGGGGCCGAATTCTTGGTCGGCGAGGGGGAGCATTCGGGCGATGGCGGCTCCGGGCGGGCTTGCTTTGGGGTCGGTTGAGAACAGACCGCCGTTGTAGGCGGGGACTCCCCAAGCGCTGTTGCCTTTGTCAATTGCTTCCCAAATCTGGACGACATTTGGCCAGAGGGTGGTTTGGGTGTTGTCCCAGGGAGGTTGATCGTTTTTGCGGGCATCCAGCATCAGCTTTGCGATTTCGGTGAGCGAATGGTGCTGATATTGGGGGTTGGCGCGGAGGGGGAGGAGGTCTTTGGCTTCGCCGTATGCTACGAAAAGCAGTCGGAAGAGGATGTGCATCACCTGCTCGTAGGCGTCTTCTAAGCTTTTTTCCGATGGGTCGCCTGAGATTTGGCGGGCGACGGCTTCGGCTAGCTGAGGGACTGTTTTGTCGTAGACCCTGTCTCGGAGGCGGGCTGCCAATTCGGTGGCGAACTGGCTGGAGTTGCTGACGGTTTCGTGGAGCGAGCCGTTTTCGCTGAGAGCATCGGCTGAGAAGAGCAGATGCAGATAGCCTGCTTGGTCTTGTGGCAGCAATTCAAGATCTAGTTCCAGATATTTTTCTTCTCTCGTTCCGCTGCTCACGCCTACTTCGGCTTTGGATGAGTAGAGGCGGATTTCTGGGCCTCGGGTGAGGATCATCCAGTTCAGGTTGTGGTGTTCGGCGACTTGGGCGGCGGTTGCGACAGGGGATATTTCAAACAGCGAATGCTGAGAGGAGCGGAGGTCGAACGGCTCGTCTCGGCGGAGGGAGACTGCTACTGCCGTTTGGCGACTGCCTGCTGTGAGGATGTTGATTAGTTCGTCGTGAGGCTCAATGGAGAAGCCGAGGGATGTGAGTAGGCTTTCGTCTCTTTCTTGGAGGATTTCCAAGGCTTTCTGGGTGGCGGTGTCCCAGTCGGGGCGTTTGGGGACGCCGTGCTCGAGTTCGTGCGTTGCCAGCAGTCCTTGGTTGCGGAGGCCTGGGATGTCTTGAAGCTGCTGGAGTTTGGATGCGAGGTAGTTCGTGGCGGAGTGATGGTCGGGGGCGGCAAGGGCGTTGGCTAGCAGGACTTGGACTTGTTCGGACGGCAGAGTTTGATAGATGGTGGAAGTTTGCTTTTCTAGCCCGCAGAGGGTGAATTGGTCGGTTGCGGTTGAGCGTGATGGTTGGCTGGCGGTGTCTGCTGGAAGAGTGGTGGTGTCTGCGGGCGGTACCGCGTTTGCAGGCGGCACCGCGACCGCCCCGGCAGGCACGGCGACTACCAGAACAGGCGAAGCCCTGCCGCCCTTGCGCTTCCGCCAGATTTCTTCCAGTTCAGTCTTGCGAGAGGCTTTGGCAGACTCCACCACCGCCACCTCCAAGCCGTTAGGCACAGGCTGCGTGAAAAGCGTCAGTTTTGCATAGCCATCGGGCAACTCGCCGCCCGCCGTCCAATTTGAACGATATTCGCTGAGGTCTCCAGTATCGCTCAGAATCTGCGACCCTGCCGTCGGTCTCTCCGCCGCCTGTAGCCCGCTTTCTGGCATTCGGCTATTTTACATGGGATGAAAGTCCTGCGCTGGATAGTTGATGGGGGCTGGGTGTTCGTTAGCTGTCCCTGTTAGCCGCGTATATACCTGCCGCCTTTGAGAGGCATGTACGGTTCGGAATCTGAAGGCTTTTGCGAACTGGAGGGTTTGGTTCTGTCTGCTCGCCTCTGAGACTTGGGAGCGGTGCGTTTTTTTCTCATGCGAACCACTCTATCACACTCAGTGCTGCGGTTGAGACTGTGCCCATGAACCAAACTGCTCTGGCGAAGATGTATTGTCTGTCATACCCCTAGCAATAGCACGGGGGTGCTGCACGGCTGACTGGACAATTGGTGAGGGGTTAGTAGAATTTGGGGATGGCTGGGTTCAGGAAGATGGCTGGGGGGAGGATTTTGGGGGGAGTGGCGGCTGTTTTGCTGGTGGCTGGGGCTTGCGGGGATGGAGGGGAGACTAGGGAGGCTTCTCGGCTGAGCGATGAGGAGATTTCGTGGCTGGACTGGCAGGGGGATGGCGATGTGTTTGGAGACTTTGTTCAGCCATGGGATTTTTCTGCCGAGGGAAATGTCGCTGGCGGTGCTGATTCGGAGACTGGTTCTGGAAGCGCTTCTTCTGGGTCGGCTGCTGCGGGAGACGAAGTGCCTTACAAAGCTTCGCCGTCCGGAGCCTCGCGGGCTTCAACTGTTGATCCCGATGTCTCATCCGACACGGATGCGTTCGTCGAATCTTCCGTTGCCAAGTCTTCTACCACCACGACAACCGCCGCGAAGTCTTCTACCGCCGCGTCGCCGCCCGCAACCACTACGACCACTACTACTACGACCACGACAACTACGACCACCACGATTCCCACAGAAATACTGTCGGGGCCGGGGGAGTTGGAGCTGACCTGGCCGCCGCCGTATGGCGAGCCGGGCGAGCTGATTGACATAGAGCACTTAGGCGAGTTCAACGGGGACTTTTCGGGGCATCGGATTCTCTATCATTCACGCAGCAAAGACGGCGAAGACATAGCGGTGTCGGGCTATGCGCTGGTGCCCCTGAGCGACCAGCCGCCCGAAGGAGGCTATCCGGTGGTGGCTTACGCTCACGGCACCACTGGTATGGCAGACATTTGCGCCCCGTCCGATGGCGTGGAAGATTCCCTCTCGGAGTTCAGGCTGAACGAAGCTCTGGTGACCAAGACTTTGGTCGGGATGGGATACGCAGTGGTTGCCACCGACTACGAAGGGCTGGGCACGCCCGGGCTTCACCCGTATTTGGTGGGCGAAAGCGAGGCCAACAGCGTGCTTGACAGCGTCAGGGCGCTCAAAGACTGGGGAGGCGACAGGTTCAGCGACACATTCGTGGCGTTGGGCGTTTCGCAAGGCGGCCACGCCGCTCTTCATGCAGGGCAGTATTGGCAAGACTATGCCCCTGAGCTGGATCTGGCAGGGGTGGTGGCGGTGGCTCCGCCGTCTCAGTTTGAGTCAATTGAGACGAGCTACGAAACGGATTTGGGCAAGACATTTCTGATGATGATTTTCGGGGCGTATGCGGATGCTTACGATGAGGTGGAACCTTCAGACATTCTCGCCCCGCGAGGCGTGGAGTTGCTGGAGGAGCTTGAAAGGCGATGCATCGGCAGTCTCTCCGACATTTTCGCAGAATTGGATGTGAGGGAGCTGCAAGCGGTGGACGACCCGCTGGAAGTGCCCGGGCTGCGAGAGATCGCCAGAGAAAACGATGTGAACCGCCGGGCTTTGCCTGCTCCGCTGCTGATCGTTCACGGCAGCGATGACAACATCGTGGAATACGACAGAAGCGCCAGGCTGTGCCCTCAAATCATCGGCTTGCCTCGCCAAGGCCCCACGCAAATGATAACTTTCGTGGGCGAAGACCATTACACCATCTCTCTGGCATCTGCCAGCGACATGGCTGATTGGATCAGAGACAGGTTCGCAGGCGAAGAGATGACAGAGGTCGGCTGCGACACGCGCAAAGACACCATAGTCGCAGAAGTCGTTGACTTCTTCAACGGCGTCAGGGGAGCGTATAACTCGGTACGCGACTTTTTCAGCAGCCTAGGCAGAAGCATCGGCGACTTCTTCAGCGGCCTGTTCGATTAGAAGTCTTTTCAGAAGTCTTCTCAGAAGTCTTCGTCAAAGGCTACATTGCCGTCTATGCCGGATTGGTATTCGGTGACGGTGCGCTCAAAGAAGTTGGGGAGGCTCTGGACATCTTGGAGTGCCATGAAATGGAAAGGGTTGCGGGCGCCGTGGATCGGGTCTATGCCTAGCTGGGCGAGGCGGAGGTCGGCGACATATTCCAGATATTCTCTGGTGTCGGTGAGGCTCATGCCTGCGATGCCGCCGCCGAGGAGGTCTTGGGCGAAGGTGTATTCGCATTCAACGGCCTCTTGGATCATCTCTATGACTTGTTGGCGGAGCTGGTCGTCGAACAGGTCGGGTTCTTCTTGGCAGGCGGTGGCGATGACTTCCAGGGCGAAGTTCATGTGGCAGCTTTCGTCGCGGAACACCCAGTTGGTGCCGGCGGCGAGGCCGTTGAGCAGCCCTTTGGAGCGCAGGAAATAAACATAGGCGAACGCCGCGAAGAAGAACAGCCCCTCTATGCAGGTGGCGAAGCAGATGAGATTGAGCAGGAACCGCTGGCGGTCTTGGCGGGTCTTGAGGGCGGTGAGCTCGTTGACGGAATCTATCCAGCGGAAGCAGAAGTCGGCTTTCTGACGGATGGACGGGATGTTCTCCACGGCGGCGAAAGCTTCGTGACGCTCTTGCGGGTCGGGGATGTAATTGTCCAGCAGGGTGAGGTAGAACTGGATGTGCAAGGCTTCTTCGTAGAGCTGGCGCGACAGATACATCCGAGCCTCGGGCGCGTTGATGTGCTGGTAGAGATTGATGACGAGGTTGTTGGCCACGATCGTGTCGCCCGTAGCGAAGAACGCCACCAGACGGTTGATGAGATGCCGCTCCTCAGGCGTGAGCTTGCGGCGGAGGTCGTCAAAGTCGTCCGAGAAATCAACCTCGTCCACCGTCCATGTGTTCTTGATGGCATCGCGATACATCTCGTAAAAAGTCGGATACCGCATAGGCCGCAAGGTGAGCTCATAGCCCGGATCGAGCAGACGGCCAGCTGCCGGCTGAGGCGGAGCGAGGGGGTCGGCGGCGAGGGGGTCGGGGTCTAGGTGGTCGGCGGCGAGCGGCTGGGAGTCTGGGTCTAAGCGGCCGGCGGCGGCAAACTGCTGCGGGCTAGGGTTCAGAGGCTCGGGGGAGAAGTCGTCAAAGAGTGGCGAAAGGGCTGTAGAAGACATGGATGCGTATATGGGCGGTGAGGGATGTGGTGATCGTGCTGTCGGTCAAGGGCGTTAACTATCTTTGATGCTCGGCAAACCCATATCGCGGATTTGCGTGAAATTGGTATCCGAGGCTGGTACTCAGAAAGACGATAGCCGCTGGCACGATAGGCGACGGCTGACCGGGCGACGCAGTCGGAGGCAGTGGCTCCGAGTGGCGGGCAGTCGGCTTCGGGAGAGAGACGGCTAGCTGCTCGCAAAGGAGATCTTGCTCTGTATGCGAGGTCATGCGCCCATAGTAGCGAGGGGGTGTGACAGGCATAGGTGGTACGTGCCTGTGCCTTCTAGGTTGCTACTGGCTTGCTTTGCAGATTTCGGGTTTTCTAGGGCGCAGGCTGTGTTGCATTCTCTGTGTAGGGGATTGATATGTCGAATGGTTCCTGAGTTTGGGTTGCTGGGAAGAACAGGGATGCTTCTGGTTCTTGCATGATTATGCCGCGTTTTTCAGCTGCTTCACATAGCTGCTTGGCTCTTGCTCGAAGTTCGCCTCTGCTTATTTCTATCTCGTGTATCAAAGTGGCATGGCCCGGGAAGTCTGGGTTCTGGGTTGAGATTTCTGCATTGACTTTTTCTGCTTCGTTCTGAGATATAACCGCGATGCTGCCTTTGGGTTTGGTCGGATCTTGCTCGTGCTTTTGGAATGACTCCCGTGGTGTGAAACGGCTAGCCTGGTGCAGTGAGAGCGTGGGATCTCTGAAGCACTGGCTAGACAGCCGCCGTTCGCCTTTCACCTCGGGAAGTTCTGCTGGCGAGACGTGCCTGAAGTATAGGCTTTCTGCATCTGCCATAGCTAGTTCAGGATGCTATAGCTGAAAGCCTGTCAATCAAGTCGCTTAAGTCGCTATCGGATTCTAGGTTGTAGTCTTGTTCTGACCAGTCTTCTGAAGCTGTATCTGATGCATGGTAGTAGCCCGTGCGGTTTTCTAGGTCTATCTCCAGGGTGGCATGGTGGTTGCCTTGTCGCCACATTGCTTCTGCGCCACCTTCGTGGGTCGGTGTTATGAACGGCGGGGCGAAATGGTTGGAATACAAGTCGTGCTCGCCTGAGAGGATGGCGAGTAGCGTCGTCTGCTGAGCCAACCAGCAAAGACCAGATTTGCTGGGGGCTTTCCCGCCCCTGTCGTTCCAGTCGTCTTCTGTGCTGGCCAGCCTGTTGAGCATGTCGCATGCCGCTGCGGAAACCGAAGGTACAAACACAAGCGAAGAATCCGACAGGATGTCTGCTGATTCTTCTACACTGCTTGCTGCTTTAGTTACTGACATTGCTGAAGCCTCCGAATTGCTGCGACCTGCATACAAGTCTAACAGGAGGTGTAAATAGAAGCTCCCCTGGCAGGGGGAGGACTTACTGGCGGGCTTCGGGGTTTTCTGGTTTCTGTTCCTGCCTAGCTCAGTTCTGTCAGATTTTTGAGAGATGTCAGACTTTTCTAGGGTGAGGGGAAAATCCTAGCCTACTTCTGCCTTTTGGAGTTGAACTCTACTAGTTTTTGCCAGTTGATTGAGCCGTTGGGTTGGCAGAAGTTCTGGGTGAAGTCGGCTGTCATTCTGTTGATGGCTTGGGTGTAGGCTTTGTCGAAACTGGCGGTGTGCTGTTTGGCTCGGTGGCCCAGCGGGATAATGAGTTTCGTGTATAAGTCGGGGTCGCCCGAGATGAACTCCCAGAAGGCTTGGCCGCAGTATTTGTAGTAGTCGCCTTTGTCGGGTTTGGCGTCTCGGCCGTAGCAGCAGCCATTGACTGACACGATGTTCAGCTTGGAGTTGCTGGTGCGGAGAGTTCGCTTGGCACTGGTGAAGTCTTGCCTCATCTTGCGGACTTGGCTGCTATTGCCCCAGTTGGGGCCTGATTTGATGGCTACGATGTAGCGAGTTCCGCTGTGGCTGAACTCTAGGTCGATGCCTTGAATTCCAGACTTTTGACCCTTGAAAACCTTGCCGTTGATGAAGATGGCCAAGCCTTCTAGCCAGTCGCCGAAGATGGTCTCTTCGCTGGAGGAGACATGGGCATCGGCGAAGCCTCTCACAATCTGCTCGGCTGTGAGCAGGTATTTCACTTTGAACAGATAAGGGTTTTTCCTGCGAAGGATTTTGGCCAAGTCCAAGCCGTTCAAGCTAGCTAGGCGCTTGTTGTGAAAGGTGGCAATGTTGCTTGTGACATATTGCCTCACATCGGCGGGGTCTAGCTTCTTCATTGCTTGAGGCTGTCGGTGAGGCTGAGTTGTGGGGAGTCTAGAGATCCCGCAGCGAGGGTGTGGTATTCGGGCACGATTTCTATGCCTATGGAGTGTCTGCCCATTCGCTTGGCGACTATGTTGGTGGTTCCCGAGCCCATGAACGGGTCTAGCACGGTGTCGCCTTCTTTGGTGAAGAGCTTGATGAACCATTCGGGCAGGGCTTCTGGGAACGCTGCGCTGTGGTTTTTGTTGTTGCACTCTGTGGCGAGGTGGAGCACATTGGTCGGGTAGGCCATGTCTCGCCCTACCCAGTTGGAGATGTTCTTGCCGAAGCCGCTGCCTGCCTTTGACTCGTCGCGGATCTTGTCGACTTCGCTCAGGTTCCGCAGGCGAGCGTTCTTCCAGTCGCCCATAGGCACCATCACTGCTTCTTGATACATGCAGAACTGCTTGGACTTGGTGAAATGCAGCAGGCGTTCCCAAGCGTCTCGGAATCTGTTGGGCCATTTGCCAGGGTAGCAGTTCTTCTTGTGCCAGATGTATTCTTCTGTCCAGAGCCAGCCTTGGTCGCGCATCGCCATGATCAGCTCCATCACATAGGTGCTCCGCTCGCCGCTGACCACCCGCTCTTTGATGTTCAGCACGAACGAGCCTGTGGGCTTGAGCACCCGCAAAAGCTGCTCAGAGACAGGCAGAAACCACTCCACATACTCATCGGGCGCAATGCCACCATAGGAGTTCTTGCGCTGGTCGGCATAAGGCGGCGAGGTGAAGACCAGATCTACGGAGTCGTCTGGGATAGCCAGCAGCTCCAGACGGCAGTCTCCCAAAATCAACTCGGAGCGTGCGTCCATCACTGTTGCCGACTCGGATTCAAGAAGCCGTTTCTGCCCATAAGCCAATAATGCTGCCCTGCTGCCGCACATCGCGGATTTGCGCGAAATTGGCATCCGAGACTGGTGCCCAGAAAGACGATGGTCGCTGGCACGATAGGCGGCTGCTGACCGGACGACGCAGTCGGAGGCGGTGGCTCCGAGTGGTGGGCGGGAGGCTTCGGGAGAGAGGCGGCTAGCTGCTCGCAAAGGAGATCTTGCTCTGTATGTGAGGTCATGCGCCCATGTTAGCGAGGGGGTGTGACAGGCACTGGCCGATCGGTTCCCCCGAAGAACTTTCCTCGGCTCTCGGTGCGGCCGCAGCGGGCTGTGACGGGCATGGCTGGTGCGTGGGCGAGTCGGTTGTGCCGTGTTGTGCTCGGGGGTCTGTGGTCGGGTGTGGGCCGGCGCGACCGTAGCGGGCTGCTATGGAAGTAGGCATTCACCGTGTTTCAGCCGTCCCCAGACCTGCTGAAAATTTTTTGGAAGAAATGCTTGAAGTGACGAAATAAGTTGTGCTAAAGTATATTTCATATTAATAGCACAATAAATGATGCAAGAAAGGACAGGCATAATGACAACTCCAATTATTCCAAGGAAAGTTATAAAATTAGCCAAGGGAAGAGGTTTTGCTGAAAGGCCATGGGCACTAGTTGCAGTTATAACCTTCCTTCAATTTGCTATAGCTTTGCTTTGTGCATCAGCATCCGTCTTTTTTAACGACCGCTGGATTACTATCGTTTTTGAAGACGATGATTTGGGTATTACAATTGCAGACTTGTGGGTAGGAGTTTGGGTTTTTTTGATCTTGGGTATTGCTTTTTTGGCGACAGCAGTGCTAGTAATTGGCAGCACAATTAAAGAATCTGAGTATGCTTCAAGTATGTTAAATAACACTGCTCAGACTGAAGATGAGGAAAGTAGTAATGCAAATACGGATATTTCAAGAATTGAAAGCGGGTTTTATAAAGAACCAGGTCCCGTCGTTGCTTTTGTTTTTCTTGTAGTTTTAAGCTCTGCAATTCTTTCTGCATCTCTGACGCAGTGGCTAGTATCTAAATCATACGGGCTGCAAGATGGAATTTTTAAAGGAGTTTGGGGAGGTGTTTATGTTTTTTTCGCGCTGGGCTTAGCATGCCTTGGCGTAGCCATAGCAGTAGCGGTTAGTAAAACGAAAAAACAAGATATTCCTGATAAAATTTGACACAAATTTCGAAAGTGGAATTTCAAATATTGGAATTCAAGAAATAAGAAGTATTCTCCGCTGAAACCTCCGAATTGCTGCGACCTGCATACAAGTCTAGCAGGAGGTGTAATAGAAGCTCCCCTAGCAGGAGAGGACTTACTGGCAGGCTTCGCAGGTTTCGGGGTTTTCTAGGGCGCAGGCGATGCTGGCGGTCGAACGAGATCAGATTTCTGAGTATGCTTCGTTGATTATCTCAAAGACTGCGTCTACTACATCTGTCGCAGCTGAGATTATGGCAGATGCGGCTTCGGAGGCTTCATCGGCATCTTTTTGGTCATATCGTTCTGAGGGTGCTGAGTGTCTGTCTCTGTCTAGCGGGTATCTGATGAAAGAGTCGTATTCTTCGAACACATCTACCGCTTCTGAGATATAGGCGAGTTCGGGGACATGGGCAAGTGCTCTTTCGTAATAGTCGCGCAGAGGGTGACTGAGCATTCCTTCCGGGTTCTCTTCAAACATGAAGATGACTGCTTTCAAACCTTTTTCGGCACCCGTGAATGATATAAACGCCGACCATGCGTAGTCGCCGCTGTTGTAGTTGTTATTTGCCGATATGAGGTCTTCCCGGGCGTTATTCACCCATGCGAAGCCCTTCTCTACTCCGTCCTTTCGGAGTTCTGTCAAAGGATTTGCTCCCAGTCTTCTTGGAGGCTGCGGAGGCATTTTTCTATGCCGCCGCATTGTGCGATTTCTGCTGTTGTGAAGGCTTGGAGATACATGAATACTTGATGCTGTTCTGCCAATCGCAGGACAGGGCGAAACTGCACGATGCGGTCCCTTCTGACATCTGAGAGCTTGGCTGCCTCCACCGCAAGCGTTATCTCATCGGATCGGCGAGCCTGACCGAACATGTCGGCGCGGACATATTCGCCTCCAAGATAGGCAGCCTTCGCCCCGCATTCTTGGAGCGTGTCTTTCAGAATTTGCCCCAGCCCTTCCACGCTGGGCATCTCTGTTGTGTCTGGGTGAATCGCTAGTGCCATAGATAAAAATTCTACAGGAAATTCAGCAGACTGGGGAGGGGATAGGCAAGTTGGGGACTTACTGGCAGGCTTCGCAGGTTTCGGGGTTTTCTAGGGCGCAGGCTATGGCGGCGGCATCTTGTGGGGTGCGGCCTTGAGTGGCGGGGGCTTGGTGGGGTGGGTCGAAGCTGTGGCTCGCGGTGCTGCTGCCGTTTAGTGTGCCAGTGCTGAGATTGCCAGTGCCGACTGCGCTGTTAGCGATGCTGCCGTTGATTCCGTTGTTGGCACTGCCGACACCGCCATTCATTGCGCCGTTGCCATTGATGCCATTGCCATTCATTGCGCCGTTGCCGTTGGCGCCGGTGGTGGTTTGGTTTATTCTGGTGGCGGCTCTTGAGCGTAGGTAGTAGGTGGTTTTGAGGCCGCTCTTCCAGGCGTATAGGTACATGGAGGAGAGCTTGGGGATGGTGGGGTTTTGCATGAAGAGGTTCAGGGACTGGCTTTGGTCTATGAAGGCTCCTCGGTCGGCGGCCATGTCTATCAGGGAGCGCATCGGGAGTTCCCAGGCTGTGCGGTAGAGCAAGCGCAAATCTTCGGGGATGGCGGCGATTTCTTGGACGGAGCCGTCGCTCTGCTTCAGGGCGGCTAGCATCTCGTCGTTCCAGAGGCCTCGCTGTTGGAGGTCGCGCACTAGGTAGGTGTTGATTTGCAGGAACTCGCCCGATAGGGTTTCGCGTTTGAACAGGTTGGAGACTTGCGGCTCTATGCACTCGTAGCAGCCGGCTATGGATGCAATCGTGGCTGTCGGGGCGATGGCGATAAGCAGCGAGTTGCGCAGGCCGTGCTCGGCGATGCGGGCTTTTAGCTCTTGCCATCTGGCGGGGTCGGCGAGGTCGGACTCGTCCAATCCCCAGAGGTCGAACTGCAAATCGCCGGCGGCGGCACGGGTTTGGCTGTATGCCTCGTGGGGGCCGTGCTCGGCGGCTAGGTCGCAGGAAGTGGACAGCGCCCAGTAGTAGATTTCTTCGGAAATCCGCTTGGAAAGCTCCCGTGCCTCGGGCGAGTCAAAGGGCATTTCCAGCTGGAAGAACACATCTTGGAGACCCATCAGTCCTAGCCCCACAGGGCGCCAGACAGAATTGGAGGCTTCGGCTTCGGGGATGGGGTAGAAGTTGATGTCTATCACCCTGTCTAGGAACGGCACGGCCGTGCGGACTATCTCGCCTAGGCGATCAAAGTCAAACCAGCCGTCTGCGCCTTCGCCCACCACCAGCCGCCCTACATTCACCGAGCCGAGATTGCAGACTGCTGTCTCATCGGAGTTGGTGACCTCCAAGATTTCGGTGCAGAGGTTGGAGAGGTGGATTACCTTCGCCGGTTCGTGCGAGGCGGATTCGCCTGGGCTGCTTTCGTTTGATGTGCTTTCGCTAGAGCCGCCGCCGTTCGCAGCTGCGCCGGCTTCAGCACCAGAAGCGACACCGCCGCCCGTCTGGTTCGACTTCAAATTAGACGCATCCTTGAATGTCATCCAGCCATTGCCGGTCTGTGCCAGCGTGCGCATCATGCGGCGATACAAGCCCTGCGCCGAGACTTGCTTCTCATACAGCCCCTTCTCTTCGGCCGCCAGATACGCCCGCTCAAATTCCTCGCCGTAGAGGTCTATTAGATGAGGCACCTTCTTCGGGTCGAACAGCGACCATTGCCAGTCTTTCTCCACCCGCTCCATGAACAAATCGGGCACCCAGTTCGCCAAGTTCAAGTTGTGCGTGCGGCGGGACTCGTCGCCGGTGTTGTCTTTCAGCTCCAAGAACTCTTCAATGTCGGCGTGCCACGACTCCAGATACACGCACGCCGCCCCCTTGCGCCTGCCGCCCTGATTCACAGCGCAGACCGAGCTGTCCAAAGTCTTCAGCCACGGCACGATGCCGTTGGAGACGCCGTTGGTGCCCCGAATGAGCGACCCCGATGAGCGCACTCTGGAATACGAAAGTCCGATGCCGCCGGCGTGCTTGGAGAGCAGGGCGATGTCGGTGTAGCGGTCGTAGATGGCTTTGAGGTCGTCCTCGGGCGAATCCAGCAGGTAGCAAGACGACATCTGCGGGTGGGTCGTGCCCGAGTTGAACAAGGTCGGGCTGGAGGGCAGGTAGGCGAGCGAAGACATGAGATCGTAGAAGGCGATGGCATCGTTGGCCGAGGTCGCCAAGCCGCACGCCACCCGCAGCATGAAATGCTGAGGCGTCTCAATCACGGTGCGCAGCTCGGGATGGCGCAGAAGGTAGCGGTCATACACGATGCGCAGACCGAAGAACTCAAACAGGTCGTTGCGCTCGGGGGCGATGGCGTCGTTGAGCTTGCGGGCGTTGCCTCGGATGAACTCCGCCGTGCTCTCGCCGATCAGCCCCGCCTCGTAGGCCACCTCAACGGACTGCGAGAACGAGTGGATGTTCTGGTTTTGAACTTCCTTGTCTATGTAGGTGGTGAGGATGCGGGCGGCGAGACGGGAATAGTTGGGCTCGTCGGCGATGAGACCGGCGGCTGTACGGATGGAGAGCTCGTCCAGCTCGGTGGTGGTGGCGCCGTCGCAGAGGCTGCTGATGGTCTGGGTGGCGACCCGCAGAGGGTCTACGCCCTCCAGCCCTTCGCACGAAAGCTCAACGGCACGGATGATCTTGGTGACATCCACAGGCTCCAGCTGCCCGTTGCGCTTGCGCACCTTCATGGAAGATGTGGTCGGCGCAGACTGGGGAGCGGGGGGAGACGGCGGGACGGAAGCCTCGGGAGAAGATGTTGCTGTCGGCGGGTCGGCTTGCGCTTCGGCGGCCTCTGGTTCGGGCGGGTAGTCGCCTGGCTTGTAGTCGACTACGACTGAGCCATGGTGCTCGTTCTCCTCGAAATCGTCAAGGTCGATTCCGTGAGCGGCGATGTCGCTGGTGCTGATGTCATCTGCCGATCTGTCGTCGGCTAGGTCGCCTGGTAAAGGGAAGAGAGAGGTTTCGTTTGCTTCTTGGGGACGGACTAATGTGGTTGTCATGCCACTGGCTCCTCTCTCTATCTGAAAAATTATCGTGCCGCTACGGCAAGTTATCGGAAATTTGCGCTGGGAATTACATCTGTGTAGTTTGCATTCAGTTTTTCAATAATAGCGCATTGAGAGGCGGTTTGGCATTTTCTTAAGGTTTCTGGTCAAACAGCCAGCCAGCGGCTGCGCAGGGCAATCAGCACGGCAGCGGATGTGCCCAGCAGCAGCAGGCTGAGGGCGAGGGTTTCTTCTATGCGGCCCGACTCCAAAGCCAGGAAGGTGGCGAGGGGCAGGGTCTGGGTGCGGCCGGGGAGGTTGCCGGCGAAGGTGATGGTGGCTCCGAACTCGCCCAGCGCCCGTGCCCACGAGAGCGCCAAGCCCGACAAGACGGCGGGGCGAGCCAGCGGCAAGGTGATGCTGCCGAACACTCGCCAATTGCTTGCGCCCAGCGTGCGTGCGACTTCGGCGAGCTTCGGGTCGCTCTGGCGGATGCCGGTCTCAACGCTGACGACGAAGAACGGCAAAGCCACGAAAGCGGCAGCCACCACAGCCCCTGCAGTTGTGAACGGCAGCGACACGCCCCACCATCTCTCAATCCACTGGCCGACCAGTCCGTTGCGCCCGAGGGCGAAAAGCAGTGCCGCTCCTCCCACCACTGGCGGCAGCACCATCGGCAGCAGCACCAGCACCCGCAGCACCCGGCGAGCTTGGGGCGCAGCGGCTGCCATCACCTGAGCCAGCGGCAGGCCTATGAGCAGGCACACCCCTGCCGCTGCGAAGCTGGTGACGGCGGAGAGACCGAGAGCGTCCAAGACTTGGCTGCGGCCCAAGATGCTGCCGAGCGAGCTCCAAGGCACACGCCACGCCAAGCTGAGGATGGGGACGGCCGCGAAAGCCAAGGCGATGGCGGCGAGCGCGACTAGGGGGAGGGGTGTGGTTGGTTTTCTGCGTCTCAAGACTTTTGATGTGGTCATGATGCTGGGGGGCTGTCAATCGGGGCGAAACCGTGGTCGGCGAGGATTTGCTGGGCTTCTTGCGATACTGCGAATTCCACGAACGCGGCAGCGTCGGGATTTTTGGCGACAGATGCGATGGGGTAGTTGTTTGTGTGGGTGGGTGAGATAGGTATGGCTAGGAGCGGGGTGGCAACCACATCGCTTCTGTAGACCAAGCCTGCGTCTACTTCACCTAGCAGCAGTTTCGCTAGCACTGCTCGCACATTGGCTTCTTCTGTGTCGGGGCGGAGTTCGATGCCTGCAGACGCGGCCGCCTCGTGAGACAGCGTTCCGCAGGGCACGCCTCTGTCGCATATTGCTAGAAGCAGATTGTTGCCGGTGAGGTCGGCGATGCTGGAGATTCCTTTCGGATTGCCGGCTGGCACGGCTATTACTAGCTCATTTCGGGCGAAGGTTGCAGGCTGGGAAAATTCGGTTCTAGCAAGTTCGCCGCCGGGCAGAAGAGTCTCCATCACTGCTTCATTTGCGGAGGCGAACACATCGGCGGGTGCGCCCGAAGCGATCTGTGCCGCCAACTGCGAGCTGCCTGCAAACTGAGTCTGAACTTCAATGTCGGGATTGGCATTCTCAAAAGCATCGGCGATTTCCGTGAAAGCATCGGTCAGCGAAGATGCCGCAAACACCCAAAGCGTCTCGCTATCGTTGTTGCTTGAGCAGCCGCTGAGGATGGCAAAGGCTGCGAGTGTCAGCAATGAGACTATCCGCATGTCGCATCAGCCACTGGGCAGTTCAACCACGACATTGGTGGATTTCACAGCGGCTACCGCCACCACGCCCGGCTGCAGCCCCAAGTCTTCTACTGCTTCTCTGGTCATCAGCGAGACTATGCGATGCGGGCCGGCTTGGATTTCCACTTGCGCCACCACCTTGTCGGCGGTTACTTTCGTGACCAGCCCTGTGAAGCGGTTGCGGGCCGAAAGCTGGGCTTGGCCTTCGGTGGCTAGGTCGTGCGCTCGTTCTTGGCAGAATCGGGCCAAGTCGGCTCCGTCAATCATGCGATGTCCGCCTTCGGTGCGGCTGGTGGGAAGCTCGCCTGCGTCGGCCCATCGGCGGATGCGATCCACCGAGACGCCCACCAGTTCTGCCGCCCGTCCTAGTCTAAATTGCGTCATAAAGCTAGAGTTTATCAGAATAAATCTGAAATAAACTATGAAATGCTAGAATAATCTTGGCAATATATTTTTTTGAAAATGAGGTTGCTCCCAAGCTGCTAGCGTGGAGAAGAGTGTGAGCGAGCCGACCGACATAGCAGAGCAAGACGCAGCAACCCAAGACGCAGCAACCCAAGACACTGCAGACCAAGACACCCCCGAAGCCACGCCACCCGTTTCGTCTAAGCGAGCTTGGCTGATTTTAGGAGTTGTAGGGCTGAGCAGTTTCCAGACCGCGCTCTCGCTGTCTGTCATCTTCGTGGTCTATCCCGAACTGACCGACGCTTTCCCAGATGCCTCCGATGCCGAGCTTTCTTGGGTGATCACGGCTTTCAGCATCGTGGGGGCAGCCGCTCTGGTGCTGGCGGGGGCGATAGGCGACAGGTTCGGGCGGAGGCGGTCTATCCTCTGGGGCACGGCGGCGTTTTCGCTGGCTTCGGCGGCGGCTGCGCTGGCGCCCAACACCACCGTGCTCATCATCGCCCGTGTCGCCCAGGCATTGGCGTCTTCGCTCACTCTGCCGGCCGGGGCTGCCACGATTTTGGCGGCGTTTCCGAAAGAGCGGCGAGGGGCGGCTATCGGCACATGGTCGGCGGTCGGGGGCGTGGCGGCCGCGATGGGGCCGTTCTTCGGCGGACTGCTGATAGACGCAGGCGGCTGGCAGTGGGCTTTTTGGATAAATGTGCCGATGGGCGCGCTCGCCATCGCTTGGGGGTTTTTCGTCATCCCCGAATATCGCATCAAGTCAAAAGAATTGCTGCCCGACCCGTTCGGCTCGGCGATCTTGGCATTGGGCGTGTCGGCTCTGGTGTTCGCTATCGTGCAGACGGGCGAATGGCAGTGGCTGGACTATCGCACGATCTCCATCGCCATAGCAGGGCTGGCTGCCACAGCCTGGCTGGTGCGCCGCTCCGCCAGCCACCCCAGCCCGATTTTGGACTTGCGCCTGTTCTCGTTCCACAGCTTCGCCTTCGGCAACATCTCCATGACGCTGCTGGCGTTCGGATTTTTCGCCTTCCAGTTCTCCAGCATCCAGTTTCTCACCGAGGTCTGGGATTATGAAGTGCGAGACGCCGGGCTGCTCTCCACCCCGATTTTCGCATGCACCGCCATCGGCTCGTGGCTGGCGGGGCGGCTGACCGACAGGTTCGGCGCAGCCAAAGTGGTGCTGCCGGGCGGCGCGCTCTGGCTCATCGGCATCGGCTGGCTCGCGCTACTGGCGGGCGACACGAGAGATTTGGCACTCTGGCTATACGGGGTAGGCGTCGGGGGAGTGGGGTCGGGGCTGATGTGGGGTGGAGTGTTCTCGGCCGTGGTGATAGACCTGCCAGAGCGTTCGGTGGCTCTCGGCACAGCCATCACCCAGACGCTCATGCGCATCGGCAGCAGCATCGGCGTGGCCGTGGCTGTCTCCATCATCGGCGCAGCCTTGGCAGCCGGCTCGTTCAGAACGGCTTTTGCTATTTCGGCTGTCTCGTGCACGGTAGCGATGCTGTTTCTGTCGCGCCGAGAGAGACGGGCCGAGGCGCGGCCAAAGGCCGTAGCCGACTAAAATACCTGAACCGCAACAAACCGAGCGCATAAGGCACGCGCCCAAAGCACACATAAAGGAGACGACATGTTTGAGCTGGCCCAAGCAGAAACGAACACCGGTCAAGAAGAACTCAACAGCCTCCAGAAGCTGCAAGAAGCTTGCGGCGAGAACCCGGGGTCGGTCTGCAGGCAGATATATGAATGGACTGGCAACTCGTTCCTCGCCGACACGCTGCAATGGGCGATCAACCGCCCGCTTCGGATCATCATCATCGCCGTTGTCGCGTTCATCGCCAGCAAGATGATCAAGCGTTTTATCCGCAGGGCTGTGGCACGCCTCTCCGAAAGAAGATCCAGTTCAAGTCTTCAGAAGCTCCGCCAAACCGGCCCCGGCCGCCGTCTATTCGACCCCGAAGAAGAGTCGCTGCGGGCCGAGGAGCGGGCAGCCACTATCGGCTCGGTGCTCTCCAGCGTAACGACAGCCACTGTCTGGGGCATCGCTCTTTTGATGATTCTGGGTCAGCTGGGCATCAATATCGCTCCGCTGCTGGCCAGCGCAGGCATCGTGGGCGTGGCGTTGGGTTTCGGTTCGCAGACCATCGTGCGCGATTTCCTATCCGGGGTGTTCATGGTGGTGGAAGACCAGTTCGGCGTGGGCGACATCGTGAATGTAGGCGAAGTGCAAGGCACAGTAGAAAAAGTGTCGCTGCGCACCACGACACTGCGGGACTATCAGGGAACAGTCTGGCATGTTCCCAACGGCCAGATTTCTCGCATCGGCAACCTCTCGCAGCTTTGGTCTAAGGCGATACTGAACATTGAGGTGTCATACGACACCGACCTGCGCTTCGCCGAGGGGGTTATCCAGCGGGTGGCGAACGAGATGTGGCAAGACCCCGAATGGGGCGGAGACGAGCTGATGGAGTCGCCAGAGGTGGCAGGCATACAGAACCTAGGCGCAGACGGCATAGCCATCCGCCTGTCGGTGAAGACCTCCCCCGCGATGCAATGGGCCGTAGAACGAGAGCTGCGCCTGCGCATAAAAGAAGCCTTTGACGAAGCAGGCATTGAAATCCCCTTCCCGCAGCGCACCATCTGGCTGAGAAACGAAGGCGACCGCCCCCCCTCGCCAAAACCCGAACAAACCGCCATCCCCATAGCCGAAATCCCCCGCTATGTAACAGGCCACAAGCCCGATCTGGAAGAGGTAGAGGACGAGGATGGCGACAAAGAGTAAGAAGAAGGGGGGTGCCGCAGGTGAATCTAAAACAGAAGAAAAGAAAGACAGTTAAGTCAGCTTGATCCAGATTTGGCCGTTGGTTTCTTGGGTTTCGTAGGTGGGGATGTCGGATTTGGGGTCTTGGCGGCCGGAGAGGGTTTGTTTGTAGCCTTGGCCGGATTGGGTGAAGCACCAAAAGTGGGATTGGCAGATTAGCTCTTCGCCTGAGACTGCGCCTTCGTAGGCTAGGTGGGACCATTGGTGGGGGCAGCGGGAATCCATGGCGCAGAGTTTGCCGGAGGCGGAGCGCCAGATTACTATTTCTTCGTTTTCGCCTGCGGCGTGGATTTCGCCTGGCTTAGGGTTGGAGTTGGCTTTTAGCCAGCCGTCGGGCATTTCTTTGATCGGGTCGGGAGTCTTGGGGCGATTGGTGGGGCTAGCTGGGGGAGAAGCTTGGATATTGGCAGGGAGCGGACCGTTAGGCGTTTTGGGGTTCTGGGTCGGGGGCTAGGGTTGTCTGCACATCAAATTGGGGGGCGTTTTGTGTTTGGATTTCTTGGATTCTGCCTGCGTCGCAGACATCGGATTGGACTTCTGCTAGCAAATCTAGGCGGGCGGCTGTGTCGTGAATTTTGGCTAGCGCAACTTCGCTGTTGAGGCGGCGTTTGGCTTGGCTTTTGGCTTTGCGGATTTGGGCCAGCACATCGGAAGCTACTTGGTAGGCTTCGGGGTTGCCGTCTGCTGCTGTTGGTTCTAACTCTTCTGTGCTCGGCCAACTGGAGCGGTGGATTGAGCCTTCTTGCCACCACGACCAGATTTCTTCCGCGACGAAGGGCAGGATCGGGGCGAAAAGCCGGAGAACTGCCGACAGAGTTATGGCGAGAGTTTGATGGGCAGCATCGGCGCGGGTTTCGCCGTGTTCGCCGTAGGCGCGGTGTTTGACTAGTTCTAGGTAGTTGTCGGTGAAATCCCAGAAGAAAGCCTCGGTTCGCTCTAGGGCGCGGGCGTAGTCGTAGGCTTCAAAGGCTTCGGTGGCAGCGGCTATTGTTTCGGCTAGTCGGGCTAAGAGAGCCTTGTCCAAGGGTTCCAATTCGGGCGAATCTGCTTGGGCGGCGTGGTTTGCGGGGCTGGCGGCTGAGCTTTTAGCGTTGACAACTGAAATATCGGGATTGCTGCTGGGGTTTTCGCTAGCCAAATCGCCGCTCGCCTCCCCGTGCCCGCCCGCAAAGCTCAGCACGAACTTGCTGGCGTTCAGCAGTTTCACAGCCAAGCGGCGGCCTACTTTTATCTGGTCTTCCTCAAAAGCTGTGTCGGCTCCGGGGCGGCCGCTGGCGGCCCAGTAGCGGACGGCATCGGCCCCGTAGCGGTCTAGCAGGTCTATGGGCACCACCACATTGCCCTTGGACTTGGACATTTTCTTGCGGTCGGGGTCTAGCACCCAGCCTGAGATCAGAGCGTTTTTCCAAGGCAGAGAATCGTGCTCCAGATGGGCGCGGACAGTGGTGGAGAACAGCCAAGTGCGGATGATTTCGTGGGCTTGGGGGCGGATGGACATCGGGAAGGTGCGCTCGAACAGCTCTGGATTTTCTTCCCAGCCGCAGGCTATTTGAGGGGTGAGCGAAGAAGTGGCCCAGGTGTCCAGCACATCGGGGTCGCCTATGAAGCCGCCGGGCTTGCCGCGCTGGTCGGGCGTGTAGCCGTCGGGGGTTTCGGTGGCAGGGTCTACGGGAAGCTGGCTTTCCGAAGGCAGCAGCAGAGCCTCGTAATCAACCGAGCCGTCTTCGCCCACCTCGTACCACACGGGGATGGGCACGCCGAAGAAACGCTGGCGGCTCAACAGCCAGTCGCCAGTGAGACCCATCACCCAGTTTTCGTAGCGGGTCTCCATGTGGGGCGGCACCCAATGCAGCTCTGCGCCTCGCCCCAGCAGCTGCTGGCGGAGGTCGGCGTCTCGCCCGCCGTTGCGGAGATACCACTGGCGAGTGGTGACTATCTCCAAGGGGCGGTCGCCTTTTTCAAAGAACTTCACGGCGTGCGAAATCGCCTTGGGTTCGCCGACCAGCTCGCCCGATGCGGCTGCTAGCTCGGCGACTTTCTCGCGGGCTTGGTTTATTCGCAGACCTGCGATCTCCTCATAGGCTCGCAGAGCCCGTTCGGTCGCGACTCCGTGCGGCGGCTCAGGGAGGATGCGACCGTCGTGGCCGACAATGGGGCGCACATCCAGCTGCAGCTCTCGCCACCAGGTGACATCCGCCGTGTCGCCGAAAGTGCAGATCATGGCGATGCCCGAGCCTTTTTCAGGGTCGGCCAGAGGGTGCGACATCACCGGCACTTCAACATCGAACAGCGCGGTGCGCACAGTGCTGCCGAAAAGCGGCTGATAGCGGGTGTCGTCGGGATGAGCCACCAAAGCCACGCACGCGGCCAGCAGCTCCGGGCGGGTGGTTTCAATGAAAACATGGCTCTCGGCATCCCGCTTGAACGCTAGGCGGTGGTAGGTGCCGGGCATTTCTCTGTCTTCAAGCTCGGCTTGAGCCACCGCCGTCTGGAATGAGACATCCCACAGGCACGGAGCTTCAGACTGGTATGCCTCGCCGCGAGCCAGGTTTCGCAAAAAGGCCCGCTGGGAGACTCGTCGGCTGCGTTCGCCGATGGTGGTGTAGCCGTGCGCCCAATCCACCGACAGACCCAGATGCTGAAACAGGTTCTCAAACGCCACTTCGTCTTCGGCGCAGAGCTGTTCGCACAGGTCTATGAACTGCGAGCGAGGCACGGAGGTGGCTCGGCTGGAGGATTTCTTCTTGCCGCCCCCGCTGCTGTCGCCCCCGCCGCCTCCGCTGTCGCCCAGAGGCACCTCCTCGGTGAGCGTCGGGTCGCAGCGTATGCCGAAATAGTTCTGCACACGGCGTTCGGTAGGCAGTCCGTTGTCGTCCCAGCCCATCGGGTAGAACACTTCCCAGCCGCTCATTCGCTTGTAGCGGGCAATTGTGTCGGTGTGGGTGTAGCTGAACACATGGCCCACATGCAAAGAGCCGCTCACGGTCGGCGGGGGAGTGTCTATGGAGAAAACCCGCTCGGCGGGCGCGGAAGCGTCAAAGCTGTAGGCGCCGTCGGCCAGCCACGCCTTGATCCAGTGCGTCTCAAGCCCTTCCAGAGTGGGCTTGTCGGGGATTTTTGAGTTCAGAGACATATTTTTGAATCGGGTGTCATATTAATGCTGCTTGTTAATGCTGCTTGGTTCAGCCGCTTTCTTCTGCTATCTTCATTTAAGCTACCGCATGACTTCCCGCAAGCCAAAATCTCCTACGCCCGAAGCTCAGCTCGTAAAGGAAGGGCTTGAGGAAGTCGGTCTCACTCAGCGTGAGCTTACTGTCATCTTGGTGGCGGTCATTTCGGGCATGTTCCTCGCCACGCTGGACACGAGCATCTTGAATGTGGCGATCCCGGCTATCGTGGGCGACCTCGGAGGAGTGGATCAGGTTACATGGATCGTGGCATCGTATCTGGTGACGCTCACGGTGGTCACGCCTATCTACGGCAAGCTCAGCGACATCTACGGCCGCAAGCTCACCTACCAAGTGGCGGCAATCATCTTCATCGTGTTTTCAGGGCTGGCGGGCTTCGTGACCGAGATGTGGCAGCTCGTGCTGCTGCGAGCTTTCCAAGGAGTGGGAGCAGGCGGGCTGATCGCTCTGCCGATGGTGATCATGGGCGACTTGATACCGCCGAGAGTGCGCGGGCGCTACATGGGGTATCTGTCTATGTCGGTGGTGCTCTCTTCGGTGGCGGGGCCGCTGCTGGGCGGAGTCTTGACCGACCAAGTCAGCTGGCGGCTCATCTTTTTCATCAATGTGCCATTCGGGGTGGCTTCCATGCTCATGGTGCATTACAAGTTCAACATCAAGATGCCCAAGATGTCTCGCTCCATAGACGGATGGGGGGTGTTCCTGCTGACGGCGGCTCTCGGGCCGGGGCTGGTGGCTCTGGTGGTGGGCGGAGAGGAATACGGCTGGTCGGACTGGCGGTTCATAGGAATGCTGGCGATAAGCGGGCTTTTGCTGGCGGCTTTCGTGCTCTGGGAACGGCGACCAGAAGAGCCCTTGCTGCCACTTCATTTCTTCAGCAACAGCGTGGTTTCGGTGTCGCTCGCCAACATGTTCGTGCTGGGGATGGCTTTGTTCGCTTCGGGGCTGTTCGTGCCTATATATCTGCAGATCGTGAAGGGGGCGTCTGCCACGGTTTCGGGATTTCTCACCATCACCATGTCTGTGGGGATGAGCTTTGCGGCTTTCACTTCGGGCAGGCTCATCACCCGATGGCAGAAATACAAGGGCTTCGTGGTGATCGGAATGGTGTTCATCGTGCTGGGCCTGTTTCTGCTCGGCACGCTCACACGCAACTCGCCGGAGCTGCTGGTGACGGTGTATCTGACCGTGCTGGGCTTCGGCATCGGAGCCACGATGCCCACCTACTCGCTGGTGATTCAAAACGCCGTGGCCTACAAAGACTTAGGCATAGCCTCCACCACGATGAACTTCATCCGCTCGGTCGGCTCGGCTGTGGGGGCGGCAGTTTTCGGCGCGCTGTTCGCCGCTCGGATCTCCAGCGGGCTGGAAGAGAACATTCCAGCTAGCACTGGCTTGAGCACCGAGCAGGTTCGCGGGCTGATAGGGAGGCCCGAGCAGATGCGCGAGAGGATTCAGAATCCAGAAGTGCTGGACGGCATCATAGAGACGGTCATAGAGTCGGTGAAGGTCATCTTCTGGGCAGGGATGGGCGTAGCGGTTTTGGGTTTCCTAGTGTGCTGGTTCCTGAAAGAAATCCCCCTGCGAGCTTCGCTTCGAGATGATGAGAGTGAATAACTACCTGCCGGCCCGCACCAGCCGCCCGGGCCTTGCGCCTGTGTCTTCGTCTTGCTCGCGGGTTACCTCGCCAGCGCAGATCGTGTAGTCGTAGCCTTTCGCCCCTTGCAGCAGACGGCGGCTCTGGCCGGGCAGATCAGTCACCAGCTCGGGCGGGCACAGCGTCAGGTTCTCGTAATCGATCACATTCACATCGGCCCGCTGGCCCGCAGCCAAGGTGCCTCGGTCAGCCATGCCGAACAGCCTGGCGGTGTCGTGGGTCTGCTTCTTGACTATTAGTTCCAAGGGAAGCTTCTCTCCACGAGTGCGGTCTCGTGTCCAGTGGGTGAGGGCCCAAGTGGTCATGGAGGCATCGCAGATGGAGCCGCAGTGGGCGCCGCCGTCTGATAGCCCGAAAACTCCTGCGGAATGCAGCAGCATAGACCGCACTGCTTCCAAATCGCCGTTGCTGTAGTTGACGATGGGAAACATCAGCAGAGCCTTGCCTTCGTCTTCCAAGAGCAAGTCATAAAGCTTGGACTGGATATCAGCACCCTCTGCCTCAGCCAGATACGCCACGCTGCGCTCGGGGCCGGGCTCGTAGTCGGGCGGGTCGCCGAGCACGAAGATGCGATGCAGCTGCGTGCCCATGTATTCGGCGAACTGGTTGTCAAACTCCACCGTCTCTCTCAAAATGGCAGCCTTCACCTCTGGATTTCTCAGGCGTGCCACCCGCTCGGGCAGCGGCAGATGCGCCAGAGCGTCATAGCTGGGGCGGCCGACAAAGGCGTGGCTGGTCTGAAGCCCCAGCAGCACCCCGGTGGGGCGGTTAGCCACCTGCGGATACACTTGCGCCCCCTCGCGGTTAGCTTGTTCGGAAATCTCCAGTATCTCTTTGTAGAGGTCGGGGGCGGCATCCACCTGCACCAAAGCAAAGCTCACAGGCCTGCCTGTGGCAGCCGACAGACGGCACATCCAGTCGATCTCTTTGTGGGGAGCGGCCAAGTCTTCGCCCATCACGCCGTTGGGAGCCAGCTCAAAGATGCCCACGCCAGCGTCGCGCAGGGCACCGCCCAAGCCGAACAGCTCGTCTTCGGCGGCGTATGTGCCCGGCACGGGTTCGCCGTCTATGGCTCGGTGGGCTATGGTGCGCGAAGTGGAGACGCCCATCGCGCCGGCTTCCAGAGCTTCTCGTACAATCTGGCGCATCTGGGCAATGTCTTCTGTGGTGGCTGGCTCGTTGCGCGCTCCCCGGTCGCCCATCACATAGCCTCGCACGGCACCGTGCGCTATCTGCGCGCCGATATCCATGGAATAGCTGCGCGAGCCTAAGCAGTCCAGATATTCGGGGAAGCTCTCCCACTGCCATTCAATGCCTTCGGTGAGGGCTGCGCCAGGGATGTCTTCCACGCCTTCCATGAGCTGCACCAGCCACTCTTCTGAGCCAGGGCGCACGGGGGCGAAACCCACTCCGCAGTTGCCCATCACCACCGTGGTGGCGCCGTGCGAAGCGGAAGGCTCCAGCACTGGATCCCAAGTGGCTTGGCCGTCGTAGTGGGTGTGGCAGTCCACGAAGCCCGGGGTCACCACACGGCCTTCGGCGTCTATCGTTCGGGCGGCTGCTGCTGTTATCTCAGGCTCCACGGCTGCGATTTTGCCATCGGCGATGGCCACATCTGCGGGGCGAGGCGGGCTGCCTGTACCGTCTATCACGGTGCCGTTGCGAATAGTCAAGTCATACATTTGCTTCTCCAAGGTTGACGGGGTGCTGAGCAATGCTGGCGGGGTGCTAAGCGATGCTGGCTAGATGCTAAGCGATAGCTATAACTAAAATCATACAGGAGGGTATGACAAGCACACGGGAGGAACCAAAATGCGCCGATTTTTGATAGACACCGACACCGCCTCAGACGATGCGGTCGCCCTGCTGATGGCCCTGCGCTCGCCGGATGTGCATGTGGAAGCCATAACCGTAGTGGCGGGGAATGTGCCGCTGGAGCCTGCGGTGCAGAACGCCCTCTACACCGTTGAACTCTGCGAGAAAGACACCCCCGTGCATGCTGGGCTGGCAAAGCCCATTCTGCGCCCGCTGGAAGACGGCCGCCATGTGCACGGCTATGACGGCATGGGCGACATCGGCTTAGACCTCACAGGCCGCACCCCAGCAGAAGGCCACGCTGTGGATGTGATAATAGACACGATATGCTCTTCGCCCGGCGAGATCACTTTGGTGACGCTAGGGCCGCTCTCCAATGTGGCGGTGGCTCTGCTGAAGGAGCCTCGTCTGGCCGAGTGCGTGAAGGAATGCGTGGTGATGGGAGGATGCTGCGTGCTGCCTGGCAATGTCACTCCGTTGGCAGAGTTCAACATCTATGTGGATCCCGAGGCGGCGAAGATCGTGTTTGAATCGGGTATGCCGCTGGTGCTGGTGGGCTGGGAAGAAAGCATCACCTCCGGCTTCATCACCATGGAAGAGTCGGCCAAGCTGGAAGCCATAGGCAGCAAATACTCCGAGTTCGCTGTGGGCATCCAGAGCACGCTCATTGATTACTTGGAAAAGAACACTGGCATGATCGGCTACGACTTGCCCGATCCCTTGGCTATGGCTGTGGCGTTGGATCCCAGCATCACCGCTCTGGAGCGCAAGAGGGTGGATGTGATTGCGGGAGACGGCCCTGCCAGAGGTCAGACAGTGGTAGATGTTTGGGGTGTCGGAGGTCAGCCGCCGAATGCGGATGTAGCGGTCAAGGTGTCGTCTGAGAAGTTTCAGGCGATGCTGGCGGAGCTGTTTGCTGAGTAATTGTTGCCGAGGGCGAGGAAGTCGGGGAAAGCGGGACTTCTTCAGAAGCAGGCGTTGCAGAGTTTGACTGGGGTTCTAACAGAGCGGGCTCAGAAGTCGGGGGGCTGGAAGTGGCGGGAACAGAAGTTGTGCTGGAGGAAGTCGTGGGCGGCAGTGTGGTGGGCGGCGAGCCGGGGTCGGTGACTTCACGGTCTTCAGGACGGTCGCATTCGGACGGTTCTTGGGTGATGGCCGCATAGATCCGACACGAGGCATACGCCATGAAGTTGGACTGCTGGAGATAGCTGGTGTAAGACACGGCCCCGCCGCTTGTGGCTATAGCTATGGCATAAGTGATGTCCGGCGCGGTGTCTGCTGTAGTAGCTCCAGCATCCGCCGCAGCATCCGCCGCAATGCCTGATTGAGCACCAGTGACGGAAGCAGGAGCGCGCACGATGCCGAAATCGTTCAAGGTGGCCGTCTCAACCGAGCAGCAGCTTGGCGGCAGCCAGCCAGACTTGTGCCAGATTCGGGTGTTGTCGGGCAGCCGGCTGGCGAGCGGTTTGGTGAATTCTTGCCCGCAGTCGGAGCTTTCTGCCATCCAGCCGAGCATGGCTTCGGTGTCTTCGGCATCTAGCAGCTCGCCAGAATAGAGCCCCCGATAGAAAGCTGCTCCGTCTCTGGCTGTGGTGGTGTTGAAGGCTCGTCTGCCGAGCCGCATCCATTGCTCCGAAGCTGGCGGAGACGAGCCGAAGCTCCAGCTCAGAAGGAAGGTGTTGCTCATACCGGCGGTGTTGTGAAGGAATTCGTTGACGGGGTCTATGCCTGTAGCATCAATCACCGCTGCCGTTGCTGCGTTGTCGGAGAGGCAAAGTATCGCCGAGGCGTATGGTTCGACGGCTGCTATGCCCTCGGCGGCAATCGTGCTGACCATCCAAAAGGGCTTGGCGGCACTGGCCGATACGAAACCCTCGTTTTCGTTTAGTCCCAGCAGGTTCCCTGCAGGTTCCAACGGCTGAACGGCGATTCCGAAAGTCGCATGAGGCAGCCATTCGGTAGCCCGTCTCTCCAGTGCCGCCAGCTCGGTTGAGACGCGAGCTTCAATGTCAGCAAGCCTTTGCTGTTCGGGCGAAAGGGAGGTGGAGGGTGGCTGGGAAGCGGAGGTGGGGGGATTAGCGGGGTCGGGGGAGGCGGATGACGAATTGGGAGGGTTGCTGCCGGGGGAATCGTTGCCAGGGGGATTGCTGCCGGGCAGGGAAGAGGTCTCGCCAGAATTGCTCGGTGACGAGCTAGTGGAAGACGGCGAGCCGGGATTAGCGCCGAGGGAGACGGAAGTAGCAGTAGGGCTGGAGGTAACTCCGGAGACCGAAACGGCAGGCGGCTCGGCAACAGACTGTCCCACAACAGGCTCACGGGTCGGCCCGCAGCTGGCCGCTAGCAGAAAAAAAGTGATGAGAATGGCAGCCGCCGCCTTGAGAATGTTCCAAACATGCCTTCTGCCGTGCCTTCTGTGGCTTCTCGCAGAGCCTCTGGTGCTGGCTCCCATGAGATTTGAAAAGCGGACGCGAGTGGGTTTTCTATTCAAAACAGCGGGTGCGTTCAGCCTTCTGCTGCCAGGCATTCAAACAAATCAGGGTCGGTTTTGCGCAGGCGGCGGTAGCAGGCTTCCCACATCATGGGGATGAAATAGGTGTGATAGTCGGCTTTGGAGCGGGCAGCCTCGGCTTCGGGCATCTCCTTGCCGCCGACGAGCTGCGCCATCACATGCGCACGAGCCGAGCTTTCCAAGGCGATGGCTTTGACTGTGGCAGCCTCCAGCGTGTCTTCTACCACGAGCGCGCCGTGATTGTCCATTATCAACAGCCGCTTGCCGCTCAGCAGCTTTGACATTCTTTCGCCGTCCACCGGAGTCTGAACGCCGTCATCGTAGTAGTGGGCTTGGTCATCATAGAACAAGACGGCATCGGTGGAATACATCCCCAAGTCGCAGCCCGTGGTGGAAAGCACCTCCACCCAGCGTGAATGAAGATGGACGACCGACTGCGCCTGCGGCCGATCCCGCAGCAGCGAAGCGTGAAAAGCCACAGCGGGCGAAGGCGTCCAATCGCCCTCCAGACGCTCCATCTGAAAATTCACTTTGATGACCTGCTCGGGCAGGGTCTCGTCAAAGTAGCCGAAGGTAGAAACCCAGAAGGCATCCTCGCCGTCGCGCAGCGAGACATGCCCCGCCACTCGGCTCTCGCACCCTTCATTGGCGAGCATCCTGCGTGCGGCGGCGATCCGAAAGGCAGGGTGGTCTTCGCTCCAGCGGCCAGTCCAGCGGCCAGTATTCAAGCTGTCTGTCATGCCCTGAAATCTAGCAGAGGCGACAGCTGTTTTAGGAGTTTGGTGGGGTTTGCGCGTTTGGCGTGTCTAGGGTAGTTATGAGTGAGCAAGGAAAAACAGCGATACGAGGAATGGCAAGCCGACCTCGACCCCGATAAGCCTCTGCTCCTGGCTGCCACAGTCGTGGTGGTGAGAGACGGCGATGACGGGCTGGAAGTGCTGATGGTGCTTCGCCATAAGAATCTGAAGTTCGGAGGGGGTTCGTGGGTCTTCCCGGGAGGACGGGTGGACGACGCGGATTATGCGAGAGCAAGCAGTCAACAGCCGCCCGCGATTCCGCCGGATGTGCCAGCAGCTTATGCAGATGTGGCCGAAGCGACCCACTTGGATGTGAATTCGGCTGTTGCGGATGTGGAGGCTTCGCCTGAGAAGTTCGCTGCGGCTCGGCAGGCTGCTGTGAGAGAGACGCTTGAAGAGACAGGTCTGGTTGTGAGCATCGACGACATGGTGTGCTTCTCGCACTGGATTCCTCCCCCCATCGCGCCGAAGCGATTTGCCACTTGGTTTTTCGTGGTGGCTGCTCCGCAAGACCAAGAAGTGGTGGTAGACGGCGGAGAGATAACCGACCATGTCTGGATAAGGCCGCAAGACAAAATGCGCATGAGAAATTCCGGCGAAGAAGACGACATGCTGCCCCCCACCTATGTGACTTTGGCCGAGCTGGCAGCCAAAGAAACCGCAGCCGAGCTTTTGGAGTTCGCAAAAGCCCGCAAACCGCCCTTGTATGCCACCAAGATAGCCATGTCAGGCGACCAAGCAGTGTCGCTCTGGGCAGGAGACGCAGGCTACGAGGCTGGTGATGCCGACCTCCCCGGCCCCCGCCACCGCCTAGTGATGTCAGACGAAAACTGGGAATACCAAAGATCTGAGAGCTAGCGGAACCCTTGAGCTAGCGGAAGAGGTCTTCGCTGGGGTGGCGGAGCAGGTCGGGGATTACGCCTTCGGAGGTGGCAGTCAGCCATTCTGTCGGCGCGCCTCGGATTATCGCTACGGGGATGTTGGCGGATTTGCCCATTACCAGCTCGGCGGCTGATGCGATTTCGTCTACTATCGCCACCTCTGTTACTGCTAGTTCTCGCCCCAAGGCGTCTTGGTGGCCTCGCAGGTCTAGGATAGGCAGGATTCCGGAACAGCCTATGGCTACATCGGTGAGACCTCTGCGCCAGGGGCGGCCGAAGGTGTCGGAGACTACAACTGCTGCTTCCACGCCTGCGTGCTGGCGGAGACCTTCTCTTATGCGCTGGGCGGAGCGGTCGGGGTGGCGGGGGAGCAGGGCTGCTTTGCCAGCAGGGACATTTGAGAAATCTACGCCGGCATTCGCGCAGACGAAGCCGTGAGAGGTTTCTGAGATCACCAGATCGCCTCGGCGTCTCAGAATTCTCACTGATTCTCGGGCTACTACTTCGCTGGGAGTGGGGAGTTTCGCGGAGATAGGGTCTCTCGGGGCTTGGGGATCTTTTGGATAATCGGCGGGGTCGTTGCTGGTGCCTGAATTCTCTGCTGCGGCATCAGGTTTCACATCCACAATTCTGCCCTCGGCTTTGGAGACTATTTTCTGGGTCACTACCACGACATCGCCGTTTAGCAATCGGGCATCGCCAGCTTTCAAGGCTTCGTGGATGGCTAAGGCTATGTCATCGCCTGGGGCTATCTCTCCTAGCCCCTCAATTCCGAAAATTTCCAGCTTCATTGGCTATCCAGCCCAAGCACGGTCTGGGCGAGACTTCGGGATATTTCTGGGGTGTCCATCACCGTCTTCGTCACCACGCAGCGCACGCCGCAGGCTTCTACGGAGGCTCTGTCGGCGGCATCGGCTTCGTCTATCACCAAAGTGTCTATCAACCCCTGATACCAGCGGGCGATTCCTGCTGACGAAGCTTCGCTGCCCATCTCTGTAAGCAGCCGGTCGGCGGGGCCTTTCAGGGCTTGTCCGCCGATCAGGGGAGATATCGCAATTGTCGGCTTGCTGTCGACGACACGCTCGGCAATGGCAGAACGGATTCCGTCAATGGCTAGAGGCGGGCCGAGCGACACCACCGGGTTGGAAGGGGCCAGCACCAGGATTTCAGCTTCTGCTATGGCTTCTGCGACCCCAGGCGCAGGCAGCGCAGCCTCGGCCCCGTCAAAACGCACGCCAGCCACTTCCACATCGTGGCGGAGCTTCACGAAATACTCTTGAAAGCCGATTTCTTCGCCTGCTGTTCCTGCGCCCGCGTTTTCTGTGGCATTTGCCTTCTCGTGCTTCGCTGCTCCCCCAGCCAGCCTCATCATCGTGGCCACTCTGTTGTCTGTCATCGGCAGAATCTTGATCTCCACGCCGTATCCTGCGGCTATCTCGGCTGTGATCTCGCTCAAAGCCGCCCCCTCTCGCAACCGAGAAGTGCGGTAGAGATGAGTGCCGATGTCTTTGTCGCCCAAGTTGAACCAAGCTAGGTCGCCCGGCTGGCGTTCAAGCTGGCGCAGTGTGCTCATCGCTTCCCAAGTCTCGCTGCGTCGGCCCCAGCCTGTTTCGGGATTCACCTCGCCTGAGAGGGTGTAGATGATCGTGTCTATGTCGGGGCTCACATGCAGGCCGTGCATTACGGCATCGTCGCCCGTGTTGACTATGGCCGCAACATCGGCGGGGCTGCGAACCATCAGCAGACCCTTCAGAAATTTGGCCGCCCCCACGCCTCCGCAGAGCACCGCTATCATGCTTTGCCGCCTATCGCCTCGGTTTGGCTCTGCGAGGTTTGCAGCGATGATTGCCGCGAATGAGCCATCCGCTCATAGTAGATATAGAAATTAGGAAACAGAGCGATTTGGGGATGCTCACGGAGGGCGACCATGAAGATTATTTTGCCAGCATGAGCGACACGCCTGCTGATTTCAGCGACACGGCTGCCTACGCAGCGTTGGCTTCGGAGGAAGTCTCCCCCCAGCCTGCCGCTGAAGAAACCGCCTCGCAGCGGGGCTCGCAGCAAGGATCGCCGCAGGGATCGCCACGCGGATCGCAGCGCGCCCCTGCCGCAGTGCCGGCTTTTTCTGTGCAGGTCGTGCTGGTGGTGAGCGACCCGTCTGCCCAGCTAGACGAAACGCTGACAGCCCTGGCCGCTCAAGATTACCCCAACCTCTCGGTGGCAGTGGCATTGCCGAGAGATGCCTCGCCTGAAGACATGAGAAGAGAAAGGCAAGCAGCGAGCGCAGCAGAGACGGCAAGACGCATAGCAGCCATTTTGCCCGAAGCCCATGTCTGCCGTGTCTTCGCCGACAGCTTCGGAGCTGCCGCGAATGCCGCTATCGCCGACACCCCCGAAGCAGACCGCAAGATGCTCTTCTTGTTCTGCCGCCAAGATGTGGTGCTGCAAGAAGACGCAGTGAGCGAACTCGTGGCAGAGCTGGAAAAGATCAACGCAGGGATCGTGGCCCCGAAGCTGCTGGATCGCCGCGATAGCAGACGGCTGCTGGACATGGGCTTCGGGGTGAGCAGATTGGGCGGGCGTCTCCCCAAAGCTGTGCCCGGCGAATTAGACCAAGGCCAGAGAGACAGCGTAGAACGGGTCTTCGGCGTTTCGTCTGCATGCATGCTGATACGCTCTGATCTCTTCTTCGCTCTGGGGCAGTTCAGCACGGAGACAGCCTCATGCGGCGAAGACATGGACATCTGCTGGCGGGCGCATCTGGCTCAAGCTCAGGTGGTCGTGGCGGTCAATGCCAGAGCCAGGATGCTCCCGCAGCCCGCTACTGCCGATGAAGTCCGCTTGCGGATGCGCCATCAGGTGTTCTCGCTACTCACCTGCACTGCGGCTTCGGCTTCGCTGCTCGTCGTGCCCAAAGCCATGGCAGTGCATCTTTTGGAGTCGTTGGCGGCTGTGATTTTCGGCCGATCACGGGCGATGTTCAACCTCGCGGGAGCATGGGCTTGGAGCTTGGCGCGACCCTGGAAAATCTGGCAAAGCCGCCAGCAGATCAAGCCCTACCGCTTGGTCGGAGACGAAAAAATGCGCCAGCTGCAAGACAGCAGCCTGGAAGAGCTCAAGCAGTTCATGCGGGCGCATACGGCTGAGGGCGGCATCAAGCAGTCGGTTCGCCGTCTGCGGGAATGGGGCAACAGATCGGTCACGAAACAGGCTGTGCTGATGTGGGTTCTGCTGCTGGCAGTCTTCGGTTTCGGCAGCCGGCATCTGCTGACTCGCGGCATACCGGAGATAGGCGAGCTGGTCGCGCTGCCCTCGCAGGCCGGAGAGCTGTTTTCGCAGTGGTTCTCTTCGCTGCAGACGGGCGGTCTGGGAAGAGACGGCTTCAGCTCCATCGCCTTGGGAGTGCTGGGGATTCTTTCTTCTCTGCTGTTCGGGGCGATGGGTCTGGCGCGCACTTTGATGATTTTGGGGATGATCCCTCTCGGGGCTTTCGGAATCGTGAGGCTGCTGAGAGGCTTCGGCTCTAGAAGAGTCGGCTGGGTGGGGGCTGTGGTCTATGTCGCTTTGCCGCTTCCCTACAATGCTGTGGCCAAGGGAGCATGGAGCGCGCTCGTGCTCTATGGGCTTTTGCCGTGGATCATCTCTCTGGCTGCCATGCGATTGCCGAGCGACAAGCTCGGGACTTGGCGCAGGGTGATAGCTCTAGGCATTTTGACGGCTCTGGCTGCCTCGTTCGTGCCGTTTGCGATCTTGCTGCTGCTGGGATGCGTGGCTGCTCTTGCGGTGGGGACGCTGTTCGTGGGAGCACGGGCAGGGCGGCTCGTCGGCATCGGCGCGGCAGGGGCTGCGGCTGGGGTGGTGCTGGCCATGCCTTTTGCGAGCGGCTACTTTTCTTGGTCGGCTCTGGTCGGGGCAGACCTCGGTTCGGGGGGAGCTTCGCCTTATACCGTTTGGGAGCTCATTCGCTTTGCGACTGGCCCGATAAACGAGAGCTGGCTGGGGTGGGGGCTGCTGCTGGCTGCTGCTTTGCCGCTGCTGGTGGTGCGCGGCACTCGTTTCGTGTGGGTGATTCGAGGCTGGGCTCTGGTGTGCGTTTCGGTCAGCGTGGCTTGGCTGGGCGAGCGAGGCTGGCTGAACCTGCCCGACCCAGAGCTTCTGCTGGTGCCGGCCGGCGTGGGATTCGCCATAGCCGTGGCAATGGGGATGGCAGCTTTGGAATCCGACTTGCCTAGCTTTCGCTTCGGCTGGCGGCAGCTCGTGCCATTCGCCGGGGTCGCCGCCTTGCTCATCATGGCCGTGCCTGTTTTGAGTGCATCGCTTGACGGACGCTGGAACACAGCCAAAGGCGACTACGCCGCTCCTCTGTCGGCCCTCAGCGAAGACAACTACAGAATGCTTTGGCTAGGTCATCCGGATGTGCTGCCGGGGAAAGGGCAGAAGCTGACGGACGATCTCGGCTATGCCCTCACCATAGGCGTGAGCGCGCAGACGAGCGACCTCTGGAACGCCAGCCCCAGCGACAAGCCCCTGAGAGAAGCCGTGGCTTACGCCCGTGCTGGCCTCACCAACCGCATGGGGCGGCTTCTTTCGCAAATGGGAATCCGCTATGTGCTGGTCGCAGACAGCCTGACGCCTTCGCCCCATCCGACCTTGACGCGCCCGGTGCCCGTTTGGGTGAGAGTCGTGCTGAACGAGCAGCTCGACATGCGAAGGGTGGATCTGCGCGAAGGCATAGTCGTCTATGAAAATCTGGCGGCTGCTCCTCTGGTGCTGGGCGTAGCGGAAGGTTCGCTGGACAGCGCAGCCGAATTCAACGACATCGTATCCACGCCTTTGCCCGAGGTGGCTGCGTCTGGAATCTGCGAAACGGCAGATGCAGATTTCTTGGGCTGCGATGTGAGCTTGAGGCGCGCTGTCGGCAGCATCGGCCCCAGAAGCGATGTTTATGTAGCCAGCGGATCGGCTAGGTGGCGGGCGGAGACAGACACCGGTGAGGCAGCCGGCATAGGGGTAGCCGGCAGTGAGGCAGCTGGCACGCAGGCGGATCGCTCTGAAGCGTTCGGCTGGGCTCAAGTGTTCGGAACGGCTGGCGACCGAGGCGGAGTCGCGACCGTTTCGCATTCCACGACTGCCGGCAACAGAGCGGCGATCGTTTTGCAGCTGGCGGTCTGGATCTTGGCCTTGGCATTCTTGGCGGTTGTGCGGCGGGCGAGCGTCAAAGCATCAGGGAGGGAGCTGTTGTGAAACGCAGAAGACTTGAAGAAACCCTGAACCAGCTTCTGGGGCCTAGGCCGGGCGGGAGGCGCAGCGGAGCGAGACGCTGGCCCGTGCTGAGCGTCATCGGCGTGCTGCTGGCGCTTCTGGGAGTGGTAGACATCGCAGACAGAGCCGACAATTCAGCAAGCGAAGACGCTGTTGTGGCCGCCTCGGCTTCGGGGGGAGCTGTGACTTGGTATTGTCCAGCGGGGTTGATCTCGCAGGATGCGTCGTCTTCTGCGGCATCTTCTGCTTCCACTGTGTCTTCTACTGTGGTGGTCAATCCGAGCACTGAGCAGGCTGGCATGTGGGTGACTTACTTTCCGAGTTCTTTCAGGGAAGGCGCAGAAGCATGGCGCACTTATGCCGATCAAGGCAGCGTGCAGCGCGTGGTGGTGGAGCCGCAGACCAGCTTGGAAATAGCAGTGCCAGACGGGTTGATCCCACAAGACGGGTCGGAGCTGTTCTTGTCGGTGCTGGTGGAGCTGGATCGTCCGGGAGCGACAGTGGCCCAGGCGATGAGCACGGAAATAGACGGCATAACCGAGCGCGCTCTTCTGCCTTGCGCCGAGGATGTGTCGTCTTCGTGGTATTTCGCTGCTGGCACCACCACGGCTGACGCTCGGTTCATGCTGGGGCTTTTCAATCCATTCCCCGAAGCTGCTGTGGCGGATGTGTTCTTCGCAACCGACAACGGCAGACGAACCCCCACAAGATATGAAGGGCTCATCGTGGCTGCCAGAAGCGCCTTGTATCTGGATGTGGGCGTGGAAGCCACACGCTGGCGACAGCTCGCCACGACTGTGCAGACTCGCTCGGGGCAGCTGGTGGCAGCCAAGCTGCAGATTTTCGACGGCTCCCAAGGCATTCAAGGAGTGGGCATGGGGGCTGGCGCGCCTGCGGTTTCCAATCAATGGCTGTTCCCGTTCGGTTCAGACCAAGACGAGCCGACTGCCTATCTGGTTTACAATCCGGGCCGAGAAGAAGCCCGTGTGGAAATAGACTTCAGGCTGGATTTCGGCAGCGCGCCGCCAGTGGAGCTTCTGGTGCCTGCGGGTCAGCAGACTGCAGTGAGGGTGAACGCGGGCACGGAGGAAGATCTGTCTTTCCTGCTCTCTGAAGAAATAATACCCGTGGATGTGAGCTTGAACTCCAGACATTGGGCTGTGGTGAGGACTTTGACAGAAGTGGGCGTGGTGGCCGAGCAGCTAAGAGGCGGGGGAGCGGAGCTTTCGTCTGCAGTATCGGATGCCAGTGGCGAGCTTGGAGACGGAGAGACAGAAGCGGGCGAGGCTGGGGCTGGTGAAGGCGGGGAGACCGGGGCGGGCGAAGCTGAAGACAGCGGCGAAGACGGCACCGCCAGCGTCCTAGACGAGTTGGGTGCCGTTCCCCTAGAGCGGCGCACGGCTGCTCGTGCCGAGCTGGGCATCGCCGAGGCCGCCACAGTCCATGCCGTGTTCGGCGCGATTGTCTGCGCTGATGCAGCCTGTCCGCCAGATCAAGAACTAGCAGTGGCTATAGCCAACCCGTCTTCAGCCACCATCAGCAGAGTGCAAATAAACGGAGAGTTCTACGAGCTAGCCCCCAGAAGACGAGTCATGGTAGAAGTGCCCAGATACGGAATGCCAGGCCAAGGAGCTTTCGAACTGCAGGCATCCACCCCAGTAGTAGTAAGCCCCGGCTACCCCAACCCCGCCTTCAGAACAGTGCCCGAGGTGTTCAATCGCTAAGCAGCTAAGCACAGAGTGGCCTAGTTCGTGGTTGCGGGCAGCGGAGTTGTGTTCGGAGATAAGGTTATGAAAATGAATAGCTTTAAAAGGTTGGGTATGAAGCTTCTGGTTTGGCTGGGGGTTTTGGCGGGCGGCGGGCTGCTGTTGGCGGGCAGCGTTTCTGGGAATAATCTGATCGTGCTGGGCTATGAGATTCTCTTTTGTCCAGGAACTGATCTTAATTTGGACAACTGCCAAGTCGCAGCCAGTGATGGCAGGGGCTGGGATGGCGAGAATTTTGTCCCTCTGGGCGGTTCTAGAGAAGACGGAATAGAGCCTGTACTCGATCCTGTGGGGTGTGGTGCGGGTTGGTGGATTGAGGATCCTAATGCCAACCCAGGGTTGGTTTCCGACTGCGAGGCTTTGATTAAGTTGCACAATAGGGTTGCCGGGGGGCGGGTGAGGTCTGAGCTATCGGGCATGTTCGGCAGAAGTTCGGGAGCGTTCGGCAGCTATGATGAAGATAAGTTCTGGATGTGGGGCAACAGAGGCATTGAGAGGTGGGATGGCGTGGAGTTGAGCGAGGAAGGCAGGGTTGTGGAGTTGACTTTGTGGTTGGGCTCTGGTGCAGTGTCGGTGCCTGAAGAGATAGCGGAATTGTCGGAGCTCAGGGTTTTGGATTTATCTTGGAATAGGTTTTCCGAGCCTCTGCCTGGGTGGTTGGGAGAATTGCCGGAGCTCAGGGAGCTGGATTTGTCCAGTAACGGGCTTTCCGGATCGTTGCCCGAAGGGTTTGGGAGATTTCCCAAATTAGAGGAATTGTCTTTATCTAGTAATGAATTCATTGAGATTCCGTCTGAGGTATTTGAAATAAAGAGTCTGAAGGAGTTGTATTTTGTTGGCAATATGCTGGAGCGTATTCCTGCTGAAATAGGCAATCTTGTGAATCTTGAAAGTTTGAATTTGAGAAGCAACTTTTTGTCTGGTTCTATTCCTGCCGAGATAGGAAATCTGGTAAATCTTGAAAGGCTGGATCTTTCTACTGACAGATATTATGATGGTGACAACCAACTCACAGGCCCTATACCACCAGAGATAGGTAATCTGGTAAAGCTCAAAAGGCTGGATTTGAGCGAGAATCAGCTTTCTGGTGAGATTCCCGCTGAGTTGGGTGGTCTTGGGGAGCTTGAGGAGTTGCGGCTTTTTGGAAACCGTTTGTCTGGTGAGATTCCTGTGGAGTTGGGTAGTCTTGGAAATCTTGAGGATTTGGACCTTAACGAAAATTTATTGGAAGGTTCTATTCCTAGCGAGCTGGGGAATCTTGTGAGCCTTGAGAGTCTGAGTTTGAGCCGCAATCACCTCGTAGGCAGGATTCCGTCGGAGTTGGCAAATCTTGTGCTGGAAGGCGAAGAAGGTGGTCTTGAGTGGTTGACTGTGTGGGAGAATGATTTGTGCGGTACGATTCCTGAGAGGCTATATCGCATGGATAATTTCACTTTTTGGGATAATCCTCGGCTTGGTAGGTCGTGTGTGACTGGTGAGTTGTTGCCGATTGAGGATCCGTTGGGTTGCGAGGTTGCGTATAGTCCCGTGACTGGAGAGTGCGAAACGCCAGATACGATACCTGATGGTATAGGATAAAAGATATGAGCACGAGAGTTTCACCGCATTTGGAAGTGGACATGGCTTCGCTGGAAGCTTTTTGCGACAAGTGGGGAATATCAAGGCTTGGTGTTTTCGGGTCAGTGTTGAGGGACGATTTCACTTCAGACAGCGATGTCGATGTCTTGGTGTCGTTCCAGCCCGACAGGTGGCCGTCTCTGACGCAGCGCAGCGTCGCTGAGGACGAACTTTCTGCTATCTTGGGGCATCGCGCTGAGATAGTGATCCGAGAAGGCTTAGAGGGCTGGAGAGTCAGCCCGTCCGTGCGTGAGAACATCCTCTCGGAGGTGAAGGAAGTCTATGGAAACGCGTAGCATGTCAGACACCGAGTGTCTTCACATCAATGATCTCTTCTCTACCTTGAAGAATGATATACCTGACCTGTTCAAGGAGTTGAATCAGCACGGCTTCATCGCATCAGACTGATTTGGGGGTGTGGTAGTGTAATCGATATGTTATATAAGGGTGGTCGACTCGTGAGGCTGTTGGGCGGTTCACGAATTCTGGAATCAACCACGAACCCTGTGCTGAATTGCCAAAACAAGCCGTGCTCCCCGCCCAAAGGCTTAAACATAGTCGCCGGCAAAGAAATAGATCAAATTCGGCTATACGATCCCCTATATGTAGAAATGCGCACTAACACTCCTATACGAGTCATCTGGCGGCGAAGACGATGAAGAACACAGAAAACGAAAACACTGAAGCCATGGACAAGGCACTCTTGAGACCGCAGAACCGAACGAGGGTGCTGACTGCTGGCATAGCTATCGCTGCTCTAGCTGTGTGGATGATATTGGCTGACACTCCTGCTCAGGCTGAAGACCCGGGCGACTGCGAGGTAGCCTACAGCCCTGAGATAGGCCGCTGCGAGACGCCGGACTCCCGGCCGAAACCTCCGCCGATCGACCCAGACCAGCCCGACCCAGACAGCCCAGATCCTGACCAGCCCGATCTGCCGCCAGACAGCGGGCAGCGCAGACTGGGCTGGGCCACAGCCACAGTCCACGACTCCACGACCACGCCGCAGCGCATCGCTACGGCTTTAGACTTGCCCGAGGGCCGGCCTGTTTGGGAATGGAACACAGAGAACCAAGTATGGAGATCGCACCCTCCAGATGCCACTAACTCTCTCCCAGCGGGCATAGCAATCGCTTACAAAGGCGGCTACACCAGCGCCCAAGCCCAAACCGAAGCGGGCATAGGCCCCACCGACCAGACCATACGCCTCTATAACGGCTGGAACATCCTCACAGCCCCCCACGACAAGTTTCTGCTGGACAACAGTCTCATAGACTGCGCCGCTGAACAAGGCGCCATAGCAGTGCTCAGATACGACACCCAAACCAGCGAGCTAACAGCCACGCTCACCTGCCACCCGCAACGCCGACCTATGAATTTGGGGCCCATCACGCAGATCAACCCAGGCGACACCATCTACATCTACTACCGCACCCTTTTGCCCGTTATTGTCCAATACCACGCCGAACAATACAAATACGCACCATGACCTAACCTGCCGCCCCAGACTACCCCGATCCGGCATTCAGGCACTGGTCTAGGACTAGTCTGGAGTTTTCGCTTTTAAGAGGTTTTGACAAGCCTGTTGAAGGACAGACGGGCGGTTCGGTTTTCTCACTCTGGGCCGTCTGGGTTGTTGTAATGTAGTGGTCATGGCAGAAAGCGGGTCTTATGTGATGCGGCGGCGCAGGAGATGTTTAGCTGGGCTGCTGGCTGTGGTCTGCGCGGTGGTGCTGCTGGCGGCTGGCTGCAGCAGCGGGGGTTCGTCTGAGGGGGACGGCAGCGGAGGTGATGGAGGGGGTTCTGCTGGCACTAGCATCGTGGATTCTGGCGAGGGGTCTGCGGGCGAGGGCGAAGAGGCGGCCGAGGAGGATTTGCTGGATCCGGTCGGGTGCTCCAACGGGGACTTCGTGAAAGACCGCAGCTCCCACCGAGATTTGGTCGAGGATTGCGAGGCTTTGGTGGCTTTTCGGAACTCTCTTATGCTGCAGCAGGCAGATATTGATGCACCTGAGACAAGATTCGATCCGGACTGGGGCGACAGCGACATATCCGGCTGGCAAAACATAGAGATACAAGACGGCAGAGTCACATCTATTGACCTGAGGACCCAGTTCGTCAGTCTTTCAGGGCCCATACCTCCTGAGATAGGCCAGTTGGACGCTCTTAGGAAACTTGACATGTCTGGCAACTGGGCTCTTGAAGGGACCATACCCCCAGAGATAGGCAACCTCGCGCAGCTAGAAGAGCTGAACTTGAGATCTACTGGCATTTCAGGGGAGATACCCCCAGAGATAGGCAATTTGGCGAAGCTGTGGGATCTTCACTTGGGGGACACTCGCCTTTCTGGTGAGATACCCCCAGAGATAGGCGACCTCGCAGAACTCCAAGAGCTGGGCATATACGAGAGCGACATAGCCGGGGAGATACCTCCAGAGATAGGCAACCTCACCAAGCTCACGGTATTGGTCCTACGGGACAACAAGCTCACAGGGACCATTCCCCCAGAGATAGGCAACCTCACAGAACTCAGAACCATACATCTCGGAGACTTTGACAACCACAGTGGCGACAACCAGCTCACAGGCCCCATACCCCCAGAAATGGGCAACCTTGCCAAACTCAAGTATCTAGATCTGACCGGGAACAGGCTCACAGGGCCGATACCGGCAAGTTTGGGGAATCTGGCAAGTTTGGAGTGGGTGAGCATGACCAGGAACGAGTTATCGGGCCAGATCCCAACCGAGCTCGGCAATCTTTCGAATCTCACTCATCTTAATATGGATCACAATGATTTACACGGAGAAATTCCATCTGAGTTAGGGAATCTCTCCGATCTTGCCACTCTATCATTGGGATCGAATCACCTTACCGGCGAGATACCTTCAGAGTTGACGGATCTAACTGAGATGATTTGGCTCAATTTGCGAGGCAACGATCTTTGCGGTGCTGTTCCCGAAGAATTTTATAGCGTGAGTAATTTTTTTATTCAGGATAATCCTAGTGATAATCCCAGGCTTGGAAGTCCGTGCGAGCAAGACACTGGAGGAGATTCGCAATGAAACTTGAAATGCCGGCTAAAGCGTTTACTGTTTTCGTTCTGGCTGCGTTGCTTGCATCTGGTCTTATAGCTACTGGGGGTTCTGTTGCAGCACAGGCGGGCGATCCGAGCAGCCTAGATAGTGCTGTTGGAGCAGAGGCTGTGTCTTATGCTGGCGGTGAGGGTGTGGCTGCTGTGCCTATGGATCTGCCTTTGGGGGAGTCTGATCTGGTGGGTTCTGTGATGTATCGCCGATCTGGGGAATTCGAGAGATTTGATACTGATCACGACATTGACCCGCCGCCGAGCGCAAGAAGCACAAGCGGTGCTGCAGGCGCGAGTGGGGCTAGCGGCGCTAATGAGGATAGGGAGATTATTGGCAGCCACTATATTATCGGCAATACTTTCAATGTTCGTGTTCCTGCGAGCTATGCGGGCAAGACTCGTGGTTTTGTTGTAATGTAGTGGTCATGGCAGAAAGCGGGTCTTATGTGATGCGGCGGCGCAGGAGATGTTTAGCTGGGCTGCTGGCTGTGGTCTGCGCGGTGGTGCTGCTGACGGCTGGCTGCAGCAGCAGGGGCTCGTCTGAGGGGGACGGCAGCGGAGGTGATGGAGGGGGTTCTGCTGGCACTAGCATCGTGGATTCTGGCGAGGGGTCTGCGGGCGAGGGCGAAGAGGCGGCCGAGGAGGATTTGCTGGATCCGGTCGGGTGCTCCAACGGGGACTTCGTGAAAGACCGCAGCTCCCACCGAGATTTGGTCGAGGATTGCGAGGCTCTGGTGGCTTTTCGGAACTCTTTGATGCTGCAGCAGGCAGATATTGATGCACCTGAGACAAGATTCGATCCCGACTGGGGCGACAGCGACATATCCGACTGGCAAAACATAGAAATACAAGACGGCAGAGTCGTGTCCATTGACCTGAGGACCCAGTTCGTCAGTCTTTCAGGGCCCATACCCCCTGAGATAGGACAGCTGGACGCTCTTAGGAAACTGGACCTGAGAGGCAATTGGGCTCTTGAAGGGCCCATACCCCCAGAGATAGGCGACCTTCAACAACTAGAAGTGTTGTATTTGAGTTCTACAAGCCTGTCCGGTGAGATACCCCCAGAGATAGGAAACCTCACGAAAATGAAGTCTTTTAGTGTAGCAGACACTCTTATGTCTGGTGAGATACCCCCAGAGATAGGAAATCTCACAGAACTCGAAAGGCTGTATATTCTTGAAACCGACATAACCGGTGAGATACCCCCAGAAATAGGAAACCTCACCAAACTCGAGGTATTGGTACTGCGGGACAACAAGCTCACAGGGCCCATCCCCCCAGAAATAGGCAACCTCACAGAACTTGTAAACATACATCTCGGAGACACTTATCCCTTCGGCGACGACAACAAGCTCACAGGGCTCATCCCCCCAGAAATAGGCAACCTCACAAAACTCGAAATACTCAATTTGAGCGGCAACAGGCTCACAGGGTCAATACCAGCGGAGATAGGCATGCTTGGAGAACTTGTGTTTTTGAATTTAGGAAGGAATAGTTTGTCTGGTTCTGTGCCGCCTGAGCTCGGTAGTCTTGTCAAGGTTGAGGAATTTTATCTTAGCAGTAATAACATTGAAGGTGAGATACCGTCTGAGTTGGCTGGATTGGAAAGTCTTCGCAGGGTGAGCTTCAGCGGGAATCGATTTTCTGGACGTATCCCTGAAGGTATTGTTAAGATTGCTGGTTTGTCGTCTTTTGATGTTGAGAATAACGATTTGTGCGGTATTGTGCCCGAAGTGCTGTATAGATTGAGTGATTTCTTTATTCAGGATAATCCAAGGCTCGGCAGCCCTTGCGGGCAAGACATACTAGGAGACTCACAATGAAACAGGAGATACCGGCTAAAGTGCTGGCGGTTTTTGTGCTGGCAGCGGTGCTGGCCGCTGGTCTTATCGCTGCTGGAGATGCTGCTTCTGCACAGCCGGGCGATCCGAGCAGCTCGGTTGACGCATTTAGAGCAGAGGCTGTGCCTGGTAGTAGTGGAGAGGGCGTGGCTGCTATACCCATGGAGTTGCCATTAGGGGAGTCTGATCTGGTTGGTTCTGTGATGTATCACCGCTCTGGGGAGTTCGAGAGATTTGACACCGATCACGACATAGACCCTCCGCAAAGCGCAAGAAGCACAAGCGGTGCGGGTTTTGTTGTATTGTAGTGGTCATGGCAGAGAGCAGAGCTTATGTGATGCGGCGGCGCAGGAGATGTTTGGCTGGGATGTTGGCTGTAGTCTGTGCGGTGGTGCTGCTGGTGGCTGGCTGCAGTAGCGGGGGTTCCTCTGAAGGAGACGGCGGCGGTATAGAAGGAGATGGTTCTGCTAGCACGAGCAGCGTGGGTTCTGGCGGGGGGTCTGAGGGCGAGGGCGGAGGCGATGTTGGGGAGGATTTGCTGGATCCGGTGGGGTGCTCGAATGGGGACTTCGTGAAGAACCTGAGCTCTCGCCAGAGCCTGGTCGGTGATTGCGAGGCTCTGGTGGCTTTCCGCAACTCTCTTATGCTGCAGCATGTTATTAGCGATCTGCCTGAATTCAGGTTCGATCCCAACTGGGGCGACGGCGATATTTCGTACTGGGAGCGCATAGAGATACAAGACGGCAGAGTCACATCCATCGACCTGAGAACCCAGGTCGAGAGTCTTTCAGGGCAAATACCCCCTGAGATAGGCCAGATGGACGCTCTGCGGAAACTGGACATGAGAGGCAATTGGGCTATCGAAGGGCACATACCCCCAGAAATAGGCAACCTCGCACAGCTAGAAGAGCTGAACTTGAGCTCAACTGGCATTTCAGGTGAGATACCCCCAGAGATAGGCAACCTAGCGAAATTGAAATCTCTAGTACTAGGAGATACTCTCTTGTCTGGTGAGATACCACCGGAGATAGGCAACCTCACAGAGCTAGAAGGGTTGTTTATCCTTGAGAGTGACATAACCGGTGAGATACCCGCTGAGATAGGCAACCTCACCAAACTCAGAACACTCTCATTGGAGGATAACAAGCTTACAGGGCCAATACCCCCAGAGATAGGCAACCTCACAAACCTGGAATGGCTGGAACTCTCCAACGGCCCAGGATCAGACGGCGGTGACAACAAACTCACAGGGCCAATACCCCCAGAGATAGGAAACCTCGCAAAACTCGAGTATCTGGATTTGGACGGCAACATGCTCACAGGGCCCATACCAGCAAGCCTGGGAAATCTGGCGAATCTGGAGCGGTTGTATATCAGCAGGAACGAGTTGTCAGGCGAGATACCGCCAGAACTCGGCGATCTTTCTAATCTTGAAAGCCTCGGCTTGTATGACAACAACCTGACTGGATCTATTCCAGCAGAGTTGGGGAATATTACTAAGGTAACAGGCTTTAGCCTGCACAACAACAGGCTCACTGGCTCTATACCTGAGGAATTGACAAATCTAACTATGGTTAACTGGCTGAATTTGAGAGATAACGATCTTTGCGGTGTTGTTCCCGAAGAATTGTATAGAGTGAGTGATTTTTTTATTCAGGATAATCCTAGGCTCGGCAGCCCTTGCGAACAAGACACTACAGGAGATTCGCAATGAAACTAGAAATGCCGACTAAAGTATCTGCGGTCTTTTTGATGGCTGCGTTGCTTGCTGCTGGGCTGATCGCCGCTGGGGGTTCTGCTTCTGCGCAGACGGACGATACGGGTAGCCCAGCTGATGCTGTAGCAGCAGAGGCTGTGTCTGATACTGGCGGTGCGGGTGTGGCTGCTGTGCCTATGGATTTGCCTCTGTCGGAGTCCGATCTTGTGGGTTCTGTGATGTATCGCCGTTCTGGGGAGTTCGAGAGGTTCGACACCGACCACGACATCGACCCGCCATCAGGCATCAGTGGCGCGAGCGGAGCAAGTGGTGCCAGCGACACTAGTGAGGATAGGGAGGTCGTCGGCAGCCATTATCTGCTCGGCGATATTTTCAATGTCCGCGTTCCTGCTAGCTACGCGGGCAAGCCAGGCAGAGTGTTCGCGTTCTCGTTCAACCATATCGTGCTTCAGTCTGGGGATGGGCATTTCACGGCTGATTGCGATAATCAGCGTGTGTTCGCGTACAAAGACTCGGGTGCCGCTCGCTGGCGGTGCGATTTGGATTTCGGGAACAGCGCGTCTGGATGGGCTGAGGCTACGGCTTCTGCTGCTCAGGTGAGCATCGCTGCTGCCTGGAGCGACGAAGGATGCTCAAACGGCGAATACGGCATCGAAACAGGTAACAAAGAGCCTTTGCTAGTTGCGGATTGCGAGGCGTTGTTGGCTGTGAAGCATCATTGGCTGGATGAGCATCCCGAGAACAGGCATTCGTTGAAGAGCAAGCATACGTTGCGGTCGTGGGGTTCGGGCGATATTGAAGGCTGGGAAGGTGTTGAGGTCGGCGAGTTTCACATGACCGAGGCCCAGTTCAAGGACAACTGTGATAAGGATGTAAAGCCTGAGTGTCCTAGGCGTGTGTTGGGTGTGCGTTTGCCTGTTCGCGATGGCGGTCGGATTGTGGGTGGCATTCCTGTGGAGTTGGGGGGTGTCGGGAATGCGGGTAGCGGCGATTGCGCGATGGTCGGGCCCGTGTCGGATTCCGGATTTGCGGGTGTTGGCTGCGGTTTGGGGGCTTTGCGGATATTGGATTTGCGTGGGAATGCTTTGAGCGGGGGCATTCCTTGGCAGTTGGGCAATGTGAGCGCGGCTCCTTGCGGTAAGGATGTTGCTACGCCTGAGTTGGATCTTATTTCTTCTATTACTGTGGTTTTGTTCGTTCTGGGTTTGCTTGCTGTTCCGTTTACTGCTGGGGCGAGCGTGGGTGTGACTTTGGGGAGTCTTGGTCTTACCGCTGGCGCGGTGGGGCTTTTTGTGGATGTGGATATTTCGCTGGGCGAGTATTTGTTCGGGTGCCGGGTTCCTTCTGGGGCGCTGTCTCGTCGGGCTGGTTCCGTAGAGAGCGGAGGAGGCGGCGGGGGCGAGGTTTCGTTTGATCGGGCGAGGTTCCCGCGTGGGTATAGCGGCGTTGAGTTGGCAGGCCGTCAGCGTGGCGAGGACGGAAGGGCTATGTTTTCTGGTGTGCTTTTGGGTGTCGGGGGTGCTGGTGTTGCTTTGGCCGGTGTTGACAGTGACGAATTGATTGAGATAAAAGTGAGCGGCAAGGTGAGAAAGGTAAGGGCTGGCCTCATCCAGGGTGCTGCCAGGGCTGCTGGCTATGTCGGGGCTTTGTCGGATGTGATAGATATCGTGAGCGGTTTGTTCAAGACTGCCGAGTTGGAGTTCTTGCATCTTGATCGCAGCCAGTTGCAGTTCTTGGATCTTTCCGGCAACAATGATCTTCCCGGAAATAATCCCGGAAATAAACTGAGCGGCCCTGTGCCTGTTGAGATAGGCAATCTTGACAGTTTGGAGTATTTGGATCTGAGCGACAATGAACTGACTGGCGCTATCCCTGGCAATGCTGGCAGGGGGGCTAGACCTGTGCATGACAGGCTTGTTTATTTTGATGCCAGCAATAACGACTTCGTCGGCGGGGTTCCGCCTTTGTTGTCCACGCGGTTGCGGGTGGTGGATTTCAGCGGCAACGAGCTCGGAGGTTCCGTGCCGCCTAGCTGGGTGCTGCTGTTCGGGCTTGAGCATCTTGATCTGAGCAGCACCGGGCTTTCCGGCGAGTTGCCCACTTTTATCGCGGGTATGAACTATCTGGGGGTTCTGTACTTGAACGACAACAACTTGTCGGGGACAGTGCCATCAAGGATAGGCGAAATCTACGATACCGACAATCTTTTGTGTCAATTTCTTAGGGACCGTTGGCCATGGCGGTGGGGTGAGAGTCTGAATTGGTTGAGTCCGCTGAGTTGGCTGCTGGATCAGCTGGATGCCTGTACGGGTTCTGAGAAGATCGCTACTGATCAGCTCTGGGATATAGACATCAGCGGTAATCTGTTCCACGGGGAGATACCAGACAATCTCGGCAATCTCCCCATTCTGGATTCGCTGGATTTGCGGCACAACTGCTTCGTGGGGGATGTGCCTGGGAAACTCTTGGACAAAAGCACATCAGAGGATCTTTCGCTGGAGTACGGCTACAACCTGCTTGATAATCAGCTTGCTTCTAACACCATGCTGACCAGCGCTGCTTGCGCTCCGTGCTTTGACGGCACATATCTGCCAGCTAATGCTAAGAAAGACCTGAAAGAGGACTGCGCCACGCTTTTGGGCTTGAAGAATCACTGGGGAGCCTCTTTTCCTTACCGCTGGGGCGAGGCAGGGCAGAAGGAAATGTCGTCCTGGCGAGGCGTTAGCCTGTCGGGGAATCGTGTCGCTGGGTTGGAGCTTTCCGGCTTGGGCCTCTCCGGGACTGTGCCCGACAGCCTAGCAGGCTTGGATAGTCTCACATCTTTGCGGCTGGACCGCAACCGGTTGACCGGCGGGATCCCGCTAGCGTTGAGCGAGCTTGACGATTTGGAGACTTTGGACTTGTCAAACAACATGCTCTCAGGCGAGATTCCTGATAGTTTGGGAGACATTGCGCATTTGACTGATCTGGATCTGTCCCATAACATGCTTTCAGGCGAGATTCCTGTGGGCGGCGCTCTGAAGTTCTCTAGTATCGTTAGGCTGGATTTGAGCTATAACAAGCTCAGCGGAAATCTGCCGCAACCTCTTCCCGCCAACACGCCCCCCTGGATTCCTTCGTCTGGAGATTCGGCTGGCTTGTCAAATCTTCTGATGGTTAGATATTTGGATTTGAGCCATAATTTCTTTACTGGGCCTCTCATCGAATCCGTGGATCGAGTCGGATTCTTGAAGCTAGAAGGTTCAGTGCTGAAACTGAACGACAATTGCCTCACAGGTACTATCTCGTGGGCAATCAAGGAGCTTTTAGGGCCGGAAGAAGATATTTCCAACAACGATCTCGACTACTGGATAATACCAACCTCAACAGAGTTGCTAGATCAACCAGAAATAGATATTTCCAACAACGATCTTGACTACACAGGCTGGAGAGGCGCTGGGGGAACAGCGAGAAAAAGATGCATCTCAGTCGGATGCTCCACGGGCGAGCTAGTGGAAAACCCGAGCAGTAACGCCGGTCTGGTGTCCGATTGCGAGGTGCTGCTGGAACTGAGCGAGCACTGGTCTAGCTCTGCTGCTGTTGAGAGTTGGGGCACAGACAGTGCCGAGAACATTAATAGCTGGAAAGGCGTGACCATCACAGACAAGCGCGTTACCAAGCTAGATTTGTCGGTCGAGGAACTTTCAGGAAACATACCTGAACGCATAGGCAGACTCTCGCATCTGCATACACTGGATCTGTCCGGCAACACCCTCACAGAAGAAATACCCGAATCGCTGAGATACCTAGCCAGCCTGCAGACACTGAATCTCTCCGACAACAGCCTCTCAGGGCCCATACCAGAGGAACTAAGCGATCTGGCATCGCTGCGGACGCTGGACTTGCACAAAAACCAGCTCACCGGCAGCATTCCCGCTGAGCTGGGAAGGCTCACGAATCTGAAATCGCTGAAGCTTCAGCACAACAAGCTCACAGGCGCGATCCCTGAACAGCTCGCCGACACTTCTAGTCTCCCCAAGATAGAGACAGTGAATCTGAGCATGAACTGCCTGCTAGGGCCTGTCCCGACCGGGCTGGCCGGAGTCACTGTAGCTAGGGGCAATCTATTCGGAACAGCAAATGACAATCCCAACTGCGGCGATCCGTGCTCGGACGGCACTTTCGTGTCTTTTTCATCTGTAGAGGTTGCAGGTGCAGCGGCTCCGCCGCTCGTTGCCGACTGCCGCGCGCTGTGGGCTGCGCGCAAACACTGGAACACTGCAGCCCCCACTGCCAAGACCAGTCCGCAGCAGTGGGGCACATCGGCCTACCAAAACATCAAGACCTGGCCAGGAGTAATAGTCAAAGAGAACAGAGTCAGGGAAATAGATATGTCTGTCTCAGCAGGCACACCTCGAAGCCGGCAGCTGCGCGGCACAGTGCCCGCCGTGCTAGGAGACCTATCAACACTAGAAATTCTGAACCTGTCAGGCAACAGGCTTTCTGGGGAGATACCCGCTGGGCTTCATCGATTAGGCAGGTTGATGACGCTCAACCTTTCAAGAAACCTCCTGTCCGGGCCTGTGCCCGAATCGTTCGGCTTGCTGGCGAGTCTGCTGTCATTAGATCTTTCCCACAATCGGCTCACAGGACAACTGCCATCTGTTGCGACACGCACAAACGCAAGCAGCATTCCCACCCTCGTGCGTCCGCAGAACCTAGAAGGCTTGTATCTGAACGACAACGAGTTCGAAGGTATAATACTGCCGCAGATCACTTCCCACGCGAACCTCAAAACTCTGCACTTGAGCAACAACAATCTCCACGGGCCCATACCCCCTTCAATAGTCACGCTTAGGCTTCTTTCCGATCTGCGCTTAAACGATAACAAACTGACAGGACCAGCACCCAAAAGGCTGGAGCGAATGATAAACCTCCGGTATCTGTATCTACAGAACAACTGCCTCACAGGACAGGACCCCGCCCCAGCTCTAAGAATCGCTTTCGCGTATTATATAACCCTCTCAGGAGGCCCCACCAGTTTGCCTGCGATCAGGACGCAGAACAACCTCTTCGACAACACTGTGAGCGAGAACAAATCCTGCGGCCAGACCTGCCGTGACAGCGTTCCTAATCCGAACACTAACACGCTACTTGTTCGAGACTGCGTAACACTGCTAGAAATCCGCGATAAATGGGCCGCACAGACGATGCTGCCTGAGGGATCGGCAATGACAACATGGGGCAGTAGCCAAGACAGCGGCGAACAAAACGGCATCGACAAATGGCAAGGAGTCACCATTGAGGACAACAGAGTAACGGGTCTAGATCTTTCCGGCCACGCTCTAACCAGCCCAGCACCCACGGAACTAGCGAACCTCTCAGAACTCACCAGACTCAATCTCTCCAACAACGACTTTACTAGTTTCCCCTCTTCTGCGCTAGAATTCCGCAAACTGGCAACCCTAAACCTAGCGAATAACAAGATACCAGCACTGCCTGCGAATATCAATAAACTCACAAATCTCTCTTATCTGAATTTGGCAAACAATCGCATTGTTGCATTGCCAGCGTCTATGGGCAAGCTGGAGTCTCTGACTAGTCTAGATCTGTCTTGGAATAGTATTGCCTCGGTGTCTTTCTCTGACGGCGACTTTGGCTCCCTTGTTAGTCTTGATTTACATCGCAATGATATTGTCATGTTCTCAGCTAGCAGTGGAAGTCTTTCTAAACTTGCTTCTCTTAATCTGGCTGAAAACGATCTAACAAGAATTCCTAATGGAATAGGCCACTTGACAAATCTGCAGATACTGGACCTCTCTCATAATTTTAAATTTGAAAGGTCCTCAGGCGGTGCGAAGCTTTCGGGTGCTATTCCTGCTTCTTTTTCAAATCTCGTGAAGTTGCAGAGTCTAAGTCTTGCTGGCAACGGCTACGGTAGCGGCTATGCCAGTTCTGGTGAAGGGATTCCAAGCGGGATAGGAAATATAAGATCGCTTATCAAATTGGATATGTCTGCCAATAGTATTGAAGGCTATATTCCTAGTTTTCTTGGTAATCTTACTTCACTGAAATGGCTGGATTTATCGAGCAATAAATTCACTGGAAGCATACCAGTAGGCACCACTCCTGTGCCTGGTGCGACACCCACACTCAACAGACTAACCGGTTTAATTCATTTGGATCTCGAAGGTAATGATTTTTCCGGTGGAATTCCGTCTGAGATAAGCAGATTAATAAATCTTGAGTATCTTTATCTAACATTGAATGAATTTTCGGGCAGCATACCTGAGGAAATAGGGATGCTGACAAAACTTAAAGAGTTTTTTCTAGGCGGAAAATTTAGATATGATTTGTATCTTTCACTGCCTGAGAGTTTTGTTAAGCTCAAGAATTTGCAACGCTTAGGATTTTATAATATCCGATGGGCTGAAAATCTGTCAAGCATAATTGGCAAAATTGGCTCGACAAAGCTTACCTATCTAAATATCAGCCGCAACACATTATCAGGTAGCATTCCTGCGCAAATTGGTAATTTGCGAAAGCTTACACATCTCGATTTTAATTTTAACGAATTGTCAGGTAGTATTCCTGCACAAATAGGTCAACTGCGAAAGCTTACACATCTTGATCTCAGCCGCAACAGATTGTCAGGCAGTATTCCTGCGCAAATTGGTAACTTGCAAAATCTCACCCATCTAGATCTCAGTGAAAATTTGCTAAGTGGGGAAATCCCTTCTCAAATTGGGTCTCTGTCGAAACTAGAACACCTAGATATATCCAGTAAATCGACATTACATATACATAAATTATTTGATTTTCCAAGAAGACTAACTCTGCCATCGCGAAGCACTCATCCAGGAATATCAGGTGCGATACCCACCAGCATGGGAAATTTGAGAAATCTAAAATATTTGGATCTCAGCAGCAATTCTCTTTCAGGGCAGATACCAAGTTCTTTCAGGCATCTAGTAGATCTCAACTATCTTAATCTTTCATTTAACCGCAGAACTTCTCGAAATGCTATGTCATCGGGAATTACCGGACAGATACCCATATGGATAGACAACCTATATAATCTCATTTCTCTACATCTTGCAGGAAATAGTTTGAGCGGAGAAATACCAACAGATCTTAGTGAGCTTCCTAGACTGACAGCACTAGATCTAGGTGGCAATATGCTCACAGGCGAGATACCGATAGAACTAGGTAGCAAAAATTCTATCTATGAGCTTTACCTAGAGAACAACATGCTAAGCGGCAGTATTCCACCTAGTCTTGGAAACTCAAACCTCAGCAAGATCTATCTCAGCAACAACCGTCTCACAGGGCGAATTCCCCCACAACTAGCAAATCTCAGAAGGATCTACACGCTCGATCTCAGCAATAACCGTCTCACAGGACAAATTCCATCACAATTTGCGAATTTAAGAATCCGTATACTAGATCTCAGCGACAACCGTCTCACAGGCACAATCCCTCCCCTAAGTCGGGATTTAAGATACTTGAATCTAGTCAATAACGACCTAAGCGGACGACTTCCAGATGTTCTGTGTTGGTTATGGTACGCCTCTAGCAACTACAGAGACTACGGACATGATTATTTCTTGAGTATAGATAACAATGTAGATGCCAGACACTGCTGGACTGTCTATGTGGACATCTATTTGGGCAGGAGGTATTTTTGAGTCTTAAACAGATAAGCTTACTATCGCCGTCGCCTGCCATTCCAACCCGGCCTTCAGAGCAGTGCCTGAAGCATTCAATCGCTGACGACTTCGCTTTCAAATAAGCCAGTTAGCTCGCTGATAGCCGCGGGGGTTAGCAGTCCTAGGTGACAGGCTTGCACTTCGCCGTCTTTGTCGGCTGCTACGGTTAGGGGGACGGCTTCTATTCCGTAGCGGCGGTGTAGCTTTTTGTGGCTTGGGGATTCTATTTTTGCCAGTGAGACACGGCTGGCAGCGGGTTCTGCGGCTACTAGCTTTTGAGCTTCGTCCCATACTTCCGCACAGCTTTGGCATTTGTTTGCTGTGAAGACGGTTAGCAGCCAGGGCTTGTCGGGTTCGGGGAAGTCGGTGCGCACTAGCAAGGTGGGTGCTGCGAAAGCGAAAGGCTTGGGTGCTCCGAGCGAGGTGCCTTTTTGGCGAAAGCGGAGCACTGCCCAGATGCCTGCTCCTGCCGCTGCTACGGCGGCGACGATTAGAAAACGCTCTAGGGTCAGGAGCTTGAGGAATCCTCGGAAGAATTTGCAGTTAGCGCAGCAGAAGCACTCCCGATAGAAGCCAGTATTTCAGCGGGATCGCTGCCGTTTTTGCTGGCTTCAACGAGGCGCAAGATGTCGTCTCCGGCGACAGTCTCGTATTCCAGCAGGGCTTTCGCCACGAAGTCCAGAGCTTTGCGATGGGTTTTCAGAGTTTCTCGGCAGCGGGCTTCTTGCTTGCGGAGGATTCTTTCTACTTCTTTGTCTATGACTCTGGCGGTGTTGTCGCTGTATTCGCGGGTGCTCACTATGTCGTCGCCCAGAAACACCTCGCCTTGCGAACCCCAGGCCATCGGGCCGACTTCGGGGCTCATGCCCCATTCCCGCACCATCTTGCGGGCCAGCTCGGTGGAGCCCACGAGGTCGTTGTTGGCGCCTGTGGAGATGACATTGAACACCAGCTCTTCGGCCACCCGTCCGCCCATGCGCACCACTAGGGAGTCTTCAATGTAATCCTGGCGGTAGATGTGACGCTCTTCGTCGGGAAGCTGCATGGTCACGCCTAGGGCCATGCCGCTGGGGATGATCGTGACTTTGTGGAGAGGATCGGCTGTGGGCATCGTGGCGGCGCAGACGGCGTGGCCGGCTTCGTGATAGGCGATGACTTCTTTCTCTTGGCTGGAAAGCATCATCGTCTCGCGTTTTTGGCCCATGACGACACGATCTCGTGCCTGCTCGAAATGCTCCATGGAGATTTCTTCTTCATCGGCGCGCACGGTGAAGAGGGCTGCCTCGTTGATGAGGTTGGCTAGGTCGGCGCCGCTCATGCCGGGGGTGCCGCGAGAGAGCACCTCCAAATCTACATCTTCTGCGAGCTGCTTGTTCTTGGCATGGACTTCCAGAATCTTCACCCTGTCGGAAAGCTCTGGCAGAGGCACCACCACTTGGCGATCAAAGCGGCCGGGGCGCAGCAGAGCGGGATCCAAGATGTCGGGGCGGTTCGTGGCGGCCATCACCACTATGCCTTCTGTGGGTTCAAAGCCGTCCATCTCGGAGAGCATCTGGTTGAGGGTCTGTTCGCGTTCGTCGTGGCCGCCGCCTAAGCCTGCGCCTCGTTTGCGGCCGATGGAGTCTATCTCGTCCACGAAGATGATGGCTTTGCCCATCTTGCGGGCCGACTGGAACAGGTCGCGCACTCGGCTGGCGCCCACGCCCACGAACATCTCCATGAAATCAGAACCCGTAACCGACAAAAACGGCACGCCCGCTTCGCCTGCCACCGCTCTGGCTATGAGGGTCTTGCCGGTGCCGGGCGGGCCTACCAGCAGCACGCCCTTGGGCACTTTCGCCCCGACTTTCACGAACTTGGCAGGCTCTTTGAGAAAATCCACGATCTCCGTGACATCTTTCTTCACGCCTTCATAGCCTGCGATGTCTTCAAAGGTGGTGCCGGGGCGTTCGGT